>NZ_CP158257.1:0-2937616 GCF_040955415.1 Castellaniella ginsengisoli
GTTTCGCGAACCGATGAATGGCTCATCGGGTCCGGCCATACCGGGGGCCTATTGGCAGGATACTGACCGGCGTAAATCCCATGGGAAAACTCTCCACCCATGTCCTGGACACCGTGCACGGTGTGCCAGCCCAGGGCGTCGCCCTTGAACTCTACCGCCTCGACGGCGATTCCCGCACCCTGCTCACGCAAACAGCCACCAACCAGGATGGCCGCTGTGACGCGCCCCTGCTCAGCGGCCCTTCGCTGACCCGGGGCGTTTACGAACTGGTCTTCCATGCCGGCGATTATTTCGCCCGCAAGGGGGTGCCGCTGCCCGAACCCCGGTTCGTCGATCAGGTGGTGCTGCGCTTCGGCGTGGCCAATCCGGACGAGAACTATCACGTCCCCCTGGTCGTGACGCCGTGGACCTGGTCCACCTATCGCGGCAGTTGAGCGCCACGCTCACTTCGGCACCCCCTACGATCTGAGAACCCAAGAGGAGACTCTCATGGAAGGCTTTTTCCTTGAGTACGGCAACCTGCTGCTGCGCTGGCTGCACGTCATCGCCGCCATCGCCTGGATCGGCGAATCCATCTATTTCGTCATGCTCGACCTGAGCCTGCACGCCCCCAAGAGCGAACACAGCAAGAAGCTGGGCGTCTACGGTGAAATGTGGGCCGTCCATGGCGGCGGCTTCTACCACAACCAAAAATACCTGACCAACCCGGCCGAACTGCCCGACGACCTGCACTGGTCGTTCTGGAAATCCTATACCACCTGGCTGTCGGGCTTCGGCCTGTTCATGCTGCTGTACCTGCTGCGCGCCGACATCTACCTGGTCAATCCGGCCAGCCCCTGGGAATGGGCGCGCAACATGAATGGCACCGAAGCCGGCATCCTGGCCGTGGCCTTCCTGGTAATCGGCTACAACGTCTATTCGCGCCTGTGCCGCATCATCAGTCCCACCGTCGAGCGCGACGGCCTGCTGAGCGTGGCCGTGGGCGTGATGATGGTGGCCGTCGCCTGGCTGACCACGCAGATTTTCCCGGGCCGCGCCGCGTTCCTGATCACCGGCGCATTGATGGCAACCTGCATGTCGGCCAGCGTGCTCTTCTGGATCATTCCCGGCCAGCGCCGCATGGTCAAGGCCCTGAAGGCCGGTGAAAAGCCGAATCCGCTGGATGGCGCCCTGGGCAAGCAGCGCTCGGTGCACAACACCTACTTCACCCTGCCGGTGATCTTCCTGATGCTCAGCAACCACTACTCGTTCACCTACACGAACGAGTATGCCTGGGTCATCATGAGCCTGTTCATCTTCGCCGGCGCGGTGATCCGCCAGTATTTCGTGCTGCGCCACACCGGCAAGAACGACCTGCGCTACCCGCTGGCCGGCATCGCGATGCTGGCGCTCATCGGCTGGATTGCGGCACCGGCGCCCGCGCCGGCGGCAGCGCCCGCCGCCCAGAGCAGCCAGGCCGGCGGCGCGGCCGCCCCGGCGCAAGCCGCCGTCACCCTGGACCAGGTCCATGGCATCATGGTCGCCCGCTGCACGGAGTGCCATTCGGCCAAGCCCACGCAGGCGGGTTTCGCGGCCGCCCCGGCCGGGATCATGCTGGACACCGATGCGCAGACTTTGCAGCACGCCGACCAGATCAAGCAGGTCGTCGCCAGCAAGTACATGCCGCTGGCCAACCTCACGCAGATGACGGACGAGGAACGCGCCGTGATCGCCGCCTGGAACGGCAAGTAAGCCCGACGCGGGGCGGCCCGCCTGCCGCCCCGCGCCCGGCGGACGCCCTGCGCCGGGCCGCTCAATCCTGCGGCAGGCATAGATACCCTATGGTCAGCCCCTCCGGCCCCGTCACCGAGCCGCTTTCAGCCACCGTCGCCCTGACGTAGCCCGTCGGGCACGCGCACATCCCTGTGACCGGATTCACGGTGGAGCCACCCAGGGAATCCTGGCACCCCCGCCGGCTGTTCAGCAGATAGCCGCCGCCGGCAGGCCGCGCCAGCGGAACCCACGCGCCCTGCCGGCAGGCCAGCAGGCCCGGACCTTTCCCGAGCCGGCCCAGCGCGCCTTCCGGTGCGCAGGCATCCCCGACGCCCCAACCCTGCTCCAGATGCAGGCTGTCGCTTGCGGCCAGCCTCGTCCCGCTGCGCACCACGCCCTGGACCGTGGCGTCCCCCTGGAAGTCCGGATCGCGCGCGTCCCGTATCCGAAGATACGCGGTATCGTCCGTTCCGGCGCCAGGGCCGCCCTCATGAGCCAGGGCCATGCGTGCGGCCAACGCCACGGTGCCGGGCGCCCAATCGGCCACGTCCGCCTCGGGGACCGGGATCCGCAGCCCGGCGCCGCTGATGAAACCGGGCCGATGCGGCCAGACCACCATCCCGCGCCCGCCGGCGGCCTGCAGCCATTCCGCCACCAATGCTTCGTCCACGCCGCCGCGTGCGGTCTGAAAGGCTGGCCGGGCATGCACCAGCGCCTGAACGCGGCAATCCGGGATAGGCCCCGGGCATGCGCCCTCGCGCACCACCCGCAACCCCAGAGTCCGGCGCAAGGGGCCTGCGGCCTGCCAGCCGCCCGCCAGCAGGCCCGCGGCGCGCAGCTCGTCCCAGCGCGGCGCCGTCCAGTCGGCAAAACCCCGCTCGGCCAAGACATCGTCAGCCGGAGCAACCGCCAGTTCATGCGCGTGGCGCGCCAGGAATGCATCGGCCGCGTCGCGGGCGATTTCCATCCAGGCGGCCAGAGACCGGGCCTGCAACGCCCGGGCGCGCTGCGCCCATTCGCCGCCGGCCCAGACCGCCAGAACCAGGCTCAATATCGCAACGACCATGAATTCCAGCAGCAAGGCGCCTCGCTGGGCATGCCAACCGCCGCACACGCCGCCTCTGGCCATGCGCTCAACTGACATGAAAGACAAACTGATTGATATCCCCCTTGTCGCAGGCCGATTCCGCCGACAAGGCGTTGTAGGTCGTGGAGGCATCCTTGACCGTGCGGACGGCGCCGCCGGCCTCGATCGTGATGCGCCCGGCCACGCGCTGCAGCACCGAGGCGATCGAAGGGCACGCCACGTGGTTCACCTGTTTGAGACGGAGCAGAAAGGCCGCGCCGGCATCCGCCGGCTCGATCTCGACCGTACCGCCGCCTCCGAGGCCATGCAGCACCGAACCGTCCGCCGCCAGGGTCAGGACGGTGGAATCGGCCACCATGGCCGCCAGGTTCGCGGTGCCGATCTGCTCATAAGGCGCATCGCCGGAAGTACCGGCATTGACGCGCGCGTGCATGACGAAGCGGGCCAATTCCTGGCCGACCTTGGGCACTTTATTTTCCATCACATAACCGCCGATCGCCGGAATGCCGATGACCGCGATCAGCAGCACGATGGCGGTGACGATCGAAACCTCGACCAGAGAAAACCCCGCTTGCCCCGCGCGGCGGCGCGCGATGCGCGAACGCCCGAATGCGGATAGGGATGTGTGCATGAAGCCTCCTTTGCCGGATGACCGGCGCGTGAATGGACCGGCTCTCAAGAGCCGGCATGGAACATCATCCAGCCGCGCCGCAACTCGTCGAGCGCGGCGTAATGCCACAAACCGATGCCCAGCACGACCGCCACGCCCAGCAGCAGCGCCGTCCAGCGCAACGCCATGGCCTGAAGACGGACACGATCCAGCCAGCGGCCGGCCATCCGCCGGTGAGCGGCCTGCAATGCGGCCTGCAGGCCGCGAGCGGCGGTCATGTCTTCCAGGTACCAGTACAGATCGCGATCCAGCAGCCCCGTATCGAAGGCCGCCGCGCCGGCCAACCCCTGATCGATGCGATCCGCGATGTGCTCCAGATGCCCGCCCAGCCAGGGGCTGGCATCCTCCAGAAGCAGCAGGATCACCGGCCGCAACTGGGTGGAGACGCCAGCCCCCGGCAGCAGCAGGATGGAGACCAGGGCCAGCAGCCGCAAAGCCTGGACTTGGCGGTACAGGCGCCAGGGCCCATAGCGGTCCAGGAAGCGGCGCAGCGAACCGCGCCCATGCGGCAGGGAGTACAAACCGGCCGCCAATGCGGCTGCGATTCCCACCGGCAGCCAGACGCCCCAGACGCGCAGCCATTCCGCCCCTGCGAACAAGGCGCCCGACCAGCCTCCCAGATAGGCGGCCGGCAAACCCTGGAAGGCCTGTTGCAAAGCCGGCACCGTCCAGTGCGGCAAGGCCAGCAACAACAGGCTGGCCACCAGCAGGGCGACGGCCGCCGAACCCAGCGTGGCCCAGAGCATGCGCCGGGCTCCGATCAGCAGTGTCAGATGGTCGGACAGGGCCTGGAAACACGCCAGCAGCCGGGCATTGCCGTAGGCCTGCGCCGCCCGCACCAGAGCCAGTTCATCGGCGGGAAAACAGCCCAGCCAGGTGGCGTGCAGGTCGCCACCGCTGGCCTCGCAGGCCCGGGCCCAGTCCCGCGAAAGCCGGCCGCGTACCGTGCGCGGCCCATGGCGGGCGGCATCGCGGTCGAACAGTTCGCGCACCGTCAAGCGCCCCTGCGCCCCCAGCAGCACCGCATGAAGGTAATCGAAGTAATCCGAGCGCCCGGAGGCAAAGCGCCAAGCGTCCAGACGCTGGCGCCACCGCGCCCTCACGATTCGCCTCCACATCATCGTCCGGCTCCCGACCGGCACGGCGCAGCTTCGCCCGCCGGCAACCGGCCCTGGCGCAGCAGCAGCGTCTCGAAGGCCATGAAGCGGACTTCGATGTCGCGCGGATCCACCTGGCCAGCAACGGCCTTTTCCATGGCATGCGCCATGGCGCTGGATCTTGGGTCCGGCACGTAGCCATCGTCTTTCCCGGCGCCCGGCAATCCGGGCTCCAGGCATTCGGCAGCGACGGTCCGCCCGTCGTAGCCGTGAAGTTCGGGCAGCGCGGCACGGCGGCACCGCACGCAGCCATCCGGATTGCGCAACCGCAGCATGGCCGGATCGACCGCCCAGGCCTGGCCGGCCCAATCCAGCCACTGCCGCCAGTAGCCGACCCCGCCGCGCGGCCGCTGGCGCACGAGTTCGGCGACATGGGCCGGCACGGCGCAGACAGGACACAACCGCGGCAACAGCACCTGGTAGACGAGCAGTTTCAGAATGCCCGGGGTGGCCAGGAAATCGCGCGGCACGGCAATGAAATCGGAAGCCAGCCGATCAACGATGGCGCGCGCCGAAGGCGCATGCACGGTGGTATAGACATTCACGCCTGAACCCGTCAGATCCATGAAGGCCAGCCCGCTTTCGGCATCGCGGATTTCTCCCAGCAGCACATCGGTCATGGCCGAGCGCTTCAGAGTGCGCAGCTTGGCGGCATAACGGCCATGCGCCTGCTGATCCAAATCGCGGCCAATGGTATTTTGAACGGCCCGGTCAATCCGGTATTCCACCGGCTCTTCGAGTGTGATGATCTTGCGGTGCGCCGGCAAGCCGCGGATCAAGGTCGCCAGCGACGTCGACTTGCCCGAGCCCACGGTACCCGCGAAAACCAGGGCGCCTCCTTCGGATTGCAGCACCCGCTCGAAACAAGCGATCTGGTCCGACCGATAACCCAGCCCTTCCAGCGAGGCGGGCCTGGACTGCGCATCGCGCGGCAGAAACCGCAGGCAGACGCTGGGGCCGCGGTCCGCGGCCAGTGAAGCCCAGCGCAAGGTGTAGGCCTGGCCGTCGACGCGGCGCAGCAGGCTGCCCTGCTGCTCCTGGAGGGGATCGAAGACCGCTCCGTTGCCGCCCTGGATGTCCATCCAGGCCACCGCCAGCACATCCCGCAGCAGACCGGTAGGCATGTGCCGGAAACGCTCCGGGGCGACATAGCGGCCGGCCACGGTATAGCGGACTTCGGATTCCGCCGCATCGCTCAAGACATTCAGGTGCAAATCCGTGGCCCCCTGGCGCACGCCCCATTCGACCAGGTCCTGGAAGACTCCGGCCAACGCGGTCGGAGTCCGATTGCCTGCCTGCGCCAGCACGGCGACGCCACTCTCTCGCGACAAATCGAGCAGCAGCGCGGCCGGCAGAATGTAGCGGGCCGGTTCGGACAAGGCGCGCCCAGAGGCCCGCAGACGCCGCTCCAGCGCGTCGGCCTGGTCGCTGCCGACGTATTCAACCCGCGCGAGCAGTGTGACGCTGCCATCGGCGCGCTCCACCGGGCAAATCCGATCCGCCAGAGACTGGATGCCCAGATCCCGCGCCAGCACGCGCCGGACTTCCGGCCGCAGCGCCGACAACTGGCCGGGATGATCGATCACGCCGGCCCGCGCAGGATCGAAAGGCGGCGCAGGCTCGGCCAGCGACAAGGGCGCGGACCAGGTCTTCATGGCCGCGCCTCGCCCAGCAGCATGCGCAAGCACAGGGAATGACGGTCCTGCCCGCGCTCAAGCTGAACGCAGGCGCCGTTCATGCCGCGCAACTGATAAACGCCCCGATCCCCCGCGTGCCCGGCAGGCCAAGCCTGGCCGCGCACATAGAGATAGGCGCGCCGTCCCACCTGGACCTCGGCCATCAGCGTCCGGCCGACGCCATACAAGGCCACCAGGCGAGGCTCCAGCACGGGCCGGATGCCCAGAGCCGGCCCCGTCTCCGTCCGGCGGTCCGGCCCGCCCGCCGGGGAGCGCAACGCATCGCGCAGGTCCTGCTGCATCAGTTCGCGCACCGACTGGGTTTCCCAACGGGACTGGGAATCCTCGGACACCGCATCCGCAGGACGCGCGGCGTCCGCCGGTTCGCCGCCCGCCGCACCGTGTGCGAAAACCGGCATCCATGCACCCCAGAGCAGCATCAGGCACAGCCAGCCACCTGCCGGCGGCATGCCCGGACGGCGTGCCCCGCAGTCCCGGTCCCTCGGACCGGCCCGGAAAATACGCCGTCCGCGCGCGTATTCATGATCGTTTTTCATAGACGGTTCCTTCGAGATGCAGGATCAGGCGGCTGGCGCGCACGTCAGGCCGGACGCCCGGCGCCAATGTCAAGGCGGCCTTGCGCCAGGAGACGGCCCCCGCCAGCGGCGCCAGCAGCGCACCCGAACGCAGCGGTCCTTCGACGCGCAAGACACGCACGGACAAGGCGGGGAAGTCTTCCGGAAGCGGCAATTCCAGACCCTGTGCATCGCGTGGCGCGGGCACCGTCAGCGGCTGCGCCGCATCCAGGCGCAACACGGCAAAGGCCGGCAGCACGGCTTGCAGCGCGCTGGCCCAATCGCGGGCCAGCAGCCCGGCCTGCGGCAGAGCATGCGGCTCGGGGCGTTGGCCGGGCAGCGGCAAAGACCACGCCGCACGGGCACTATCCAGGGATGGAAAATCCAGTCGCCAACCGGCGGGTGCGGCCTGCAACAAGGCGCGGTTATCGGCCTGAGGGCCGTAGCGCCGGTACTCGCCCACGCAGCGCCAGGGGCCGCCGTCCGGCTGAGGTTGGCAGCGCACCTCGCGCAAAGACCAGCCTCCGAGCCGCGCCGGCTGACGGTACAAGGCGTCCAGCAGTGCGCGAGTGCCCGCCTCGCCATGCAGCGGACGCTGGTCCAGCACGCGGTCCAGAGCCGAGATCCAACTGGCGCGATCATCCGGCCGAGAGGCGGCAGCCGCATCCGGGCCACTGCTTCCATGCAGCCAACCGACCATGCCCAGCCCCGCCACCAGCACCAGCAACGCCAGCCGCGCCCCGCGCCGCCGGACCGGTTCCAGAGGGCGCTGTCCCGATGCCTGGCGCGCCAGCGCCTGCAACAAGCCCGCCGATCCCGACTCGTCGGTCGCGGCCAGCAGCTCCAGTTTCGGATGCGCCCGCCGCAAAGCCTCTACCGCCTCTCGGGCCAGGTCAGGACCGGGATAACTTCGGTCGGCTCGCGCCAAAGCAACGCCCTCATGCGCAGCCAGCACATGCCAGGTGCCCGCATCCAGCGGCAGCACGCAGGCCACGGTGCCGCGCGGATGGTGGCGCGCCAACAGGTCGGCCGCCGACCAGCAGGCCTGGTCGGCCCGCAGGCCGCCGGCCAGCCCCAACGCGGCGGGAGGATCGCCCGAGACCACCCGATGGGAAACGCCCCGGCGGCGTGTGCGCAGTTGGACCGCTTCGGAAGCGCCCAGTAGCGGCACCCAATCCAGGCCGAAGGCCAGCGGGGTCCGGTCCACCCAGACGATGCGTGCGCTTCGCGCCATGTCAAAGCCCCTCTTCGACCTGGGCGGTAATGATCAGCACCGTGGCCAGCCGCTGCGCATTGAGCTGATTGCCACCGCCGAACAACGCGGGCACGCCCGGGCTCAGGCGGCGCTCGGTAGATTCTGTGGTTTGCCGATCAAATCCCGACACCACCAGCGGCTGCCCCGGCTGCAAAGCGAGCTGCTGGACCGTGCCATTGCCCTCGATGGTCAACTGCTGCAATTGCAAGGGATGATCCTTGCCGCCGAAGGTCACGGTCTTGAGCGGCTGGGCCACCGTATTGTCGTAGGCCAACGACAGCAGGATCTGGCCGTCTTCCTGGGCATCGGGCACCAGTGTCAGCAGCGAGCCGACCGTCTCGGCCTTCTGGTTGACGGACACCGCCGGCACCGCTAGCCCCGTGGCGCCGGAGACCGGCGTGGTTTCTATCCGGTCAATGTAAGAGAACGTCGTGCGGACCGCATGCGATACGGGCCTGCGATTCAGGGACAAGAGAGGAACGCTGCTGCGCCGCACCAGCCGAACGGACTCGCCCAGCGCGTGGATCACGGCCTCGCTGCCGGAAAGAGCCCCCTGCACGACGCCCACTCCCAGTTTCCCGCTCGCGCCGCTGGTGAGGGCCGGGACCGCCAGGCCGGCGGCCAGACTCGCACCCGAGAACACCAGATTCCAGTCGATGCCCGCCTGCGCCTGCTCTCCCAGGGCCACGGTCAGTTCTTCGAACACCAGGCGCACGCGGCGCGTCAATGCCCGGTTTTCCTGATCCAGATACCGGGCGATCCGATCCAGCACGTCGGGTGTATCGGTGACGACGACCGAGGCCCCGGCGCCGGGCTCGGCCGCCAGCACACCGGCCCTGGACAGAAAGGGCTCGATGCGCGCGCGCACGGTTTGCATCACGTTCTGATCGCCGCCGCTCAACCGCGTGCCGGAGGTGCTGACGAAGCCGCCGTCGGCGGCATCGCGCCCTTGCCCCAGCGATGCCTGGACGCGCGCATCCAGCGTCAGCGCCTGGACGTTGAAGACCCGGGTGTCGGTGCGGAAGAATTCGATGCGGTCCTGGTCGTAGCGCCAACGGACGCCCAGATGCGCGCATAAACGGTCGAGTATCTGCGGCAGGGGAGCCGGGCCAACCGCCAGGTCGAAAGGCTCGGGCGGACCGGCGGCCGGCATGCTCTGCCCCGCACCGCCCGCCAGGCGCGGCAGGAACAGCCTGGCCGGCAGCAAGGCATCGGGACGCACGTGAACCGGTATGCCTGTGACGGCGGCAATGCGCCGCCCGATCCGGCGCAAGTCATCGGTGCCGTCTGCAAACAGCAGCGTAGTCCGCACATGGGCGCGCAAGGGCGCAGGCAACGTCAACTCACGGGCAAGCGGCTGAGCGCGCCCGGCCAGCCAAGGCCGATCAATATCCTGAGCGGCGCGACGCGCCTGCGCATCGGCCGTCGCCGGGGAAAACCGGCCATGCGCGCGGGTCACGACCTCGTCCGCATGGCGAAAATTGCCCGCCGCCTGGCGCAGACGCTCTGAAAACGCGCAGCCGGACAGCCCCAGGCAGGCACACAGAAGAACCGGGCCGAGCCGGCGGTACGCAATCATGAACGCCACCGGAACAAGCGCGCGCCCCCGTAGGCCGAGGAAATCCCGGACGGTGCGGTCTCGCCTTGAGCTTCCGTGCCAGGCGCCCGGGTTCGGTCGCAACGCTGTGCCAGCGGCACAACGCGCAAGACCCGATTGGCATAGAAGCAGGGTTGCACCGGCCGGTCTCCCAGCTCCGTCGCCGACAGCAGGCCGCGCACGGCGGCACGGAAAGAGTCGCCGAAGACGGCGGAACCCGCCAGGGGAATGTCGGCATCCACGGCCCAGTGCTCCGGCTCGAAGGTCCAGCCGGCGACGCGCGCCCAACGGGCCAGGGCCCGCCGGACATTGCCGTCGGCCGGCGTCACCTCGAAGGACGCCGCGCGGGCCTGCCCAGCGGAGACGATCGCAGCCGGACCGGGAACCTCATCCGGCATCGGCGCTGGAGGAATCGGATACGGCATCGGTCGTGGTTGCGGCTCTGGCGCAGGCGCAGGCAAATGCGCGGCCGGAATCGGCATGGACGGCGTCGTTGATCGACGGAAATCCAGGCTGACGGCCTGCGGCGCCGCGACGGGCCGCTGCGCATCCGGCGTATTCGGCTCATCCGGCACGGCGCCGGGGACGGAGACGGAGACGGGCAAGGCGGCGGCCGGCGGCAAGGCGGAGCCGGCGCCGGCCGCCGGAGGCACGGCCAGCGGATCACGCCAGGCTTGCGCCTGCGACAGGCCGCCGCGCAGCACAATCCGATCCGGCACCCCCGGCAGGATCAGGTAATCCCGATCGCGCCGGGGCCGCAATAGCCGATCGCCCAGGGCCGTGCGCGCGAACACGGCGGGCGCTGGTTGATCCGCCGGATACTGCAGCCAGGTTTCGCGGCCGTCGTCAAAGACCTGCAGCGGCGCCAACGCTGGATCGCCCGCGATGCGCCAATCAAAACGGTAGGCTCCCGGGACCGACGGCAGCCCCGCCAACGCGCGCCACCAGCCCCCATCCACCGGGGCGGCGCACCCCCCCAAGCCCACCAACAATAATCCGGCCCCCAGCATCCTGATCATGTTTGCCCCCGCGACACCCCGGTCGTGAATCATGGCGTCCATGGTGGCGTGCTTCGAAACAGGCCGCCAGACTGAGATGTACGAACGGATAAAAAGCCCCTGGACGAGGACGAATGGGAACAAAATCCTCGCGCCCTTCACTCACGGTAGAGAGCATGGCTCACCACCACCTTTGGAGAAACACACATGAACACAGAATCGTCCGATACGCTGCGGCAGTGGGGAGAACGCATCGAACAGGCCCTGGGCATTCCGCTCTGCGTCCGCGAGGACGGCGCCTTCGCCCTGCGCAGCAAAGGCGGGGCCCTGGTGGGGGTGGAGCCGATGCCCGGATCACGCGGCGTCGCCTTCAATGGCGAACTGGGCAATACGGCCAGCGAACTCCCGCCCCGCACGCTGCGCGCCCTGCTGGCCATCAACCTGGCCCCGGGGCTGTCGGGCACGGGATTCATCGGCCTGGCGCCGCAAACCGACGCGCTGATCCTGCGCATGTACTGGACGCCGGCGGAATCCGGCTGGACGGAAGACACCTTCATGGGCGTGCTGACGACTTTCGCAGAACACGTCGATGCATTGGCGGCATCCATCGCAAGCCGCGACGTCGAACGCATTCTCGACTCCTCGGCCTCAACCGAGGCGGTAGTCGAGGATTCGCGCCCCGGCGCCTCCGACCTGGTCTAGGCAAGGAACCGACATGAATATCTCGAATATTTCTGGCACGATCACCCAGACAGGCATGTCTTCACCGGACCTTCCAGTCCTGCGCCTCGTCGATGCCTCTGGAAGCGGCGGCTTGCAATCCATGCTGACGGGCGCATTCCAGCAGTGCGGTGTGGACCGAGAAACCCTGGATACCTACTTGGAGTCGGCGGGTGTCCTCAAGGACGCAGGCATGGTCCTGAAGGATGCGGGGATGGGGCTGTGGGGAATCAAGAACGCCGTATCGTCCTTCTCGAGCTGGATGTCCTCGGACAGCTACATCAACAGCAACGCTTTGATGACGCTATCCCATGGCCTCAATGGCGCCGTGCTGCTGGCCAAGGCGGCGGGCGGTCAAGGGTTCGGCGCGCTGGGCGCCTATTCGGGCGCCACCTCGGCCTTTCTGAATGCCACCCAGGTCTACACCAACCTGCAGGAGGGCAACGTATCGCAAGCCCTGTTCTCCGGCGCCAAGCTGTGCACCGCCATGGCCTTGAGCGGTGTCCCCGAGGCAGGGGTTGCGCTGAGCGTGGCGGAATTCGCCTACAACTACTGCAAGTGACCGCGCGCCCGACATCGCGGGGCGCTGCGGCGCGATGTCGGGCTGCCCAGCCCGGCATCGCGCAGACGACTAGCGCTGGCGTACCAGGTTGTTGGCCTCGACCGCTGCCGTGTTCAAGGCGGTAACGGCCGGCTGCTGGCCGTTCAGCGCGGAATCCAGGATTTGATGGAAGCGCGCGCGGATGGCCGGGTAGTTATGGATGCGGAAGCCTTGAGCCGTCAGGGCGGCCTTGCCGCTGTAGACGGCCACCAGGTCGCGCCACTGGCCCAGATTGGCATAGTAGTCGGTGGGCGTGGCGTCGAAGGCCGCTTGAGTCAGGGGGAGGAAGCCGGTCTGCTGGTGCCAGCGCGCAGCCTGTTCGGGTTGAGACAACCACCCCAGGAAAGCGGCCGTAGCCTCGGTCACGGGCTTATCCGCCTTCATGACCCACAGCCCGGCGCCGCTGACGAAGGGGTTGCCGGGCTTGCGCGTGACTTCGGGGTAGTACGGCAGGCCGGACACGGCGTAGCGCAGCTTGCGCTGGGCGAGGAACTCGCCGATGTGGCTGGAACCGGACATCAACACGGCGCATTCGCCTTGGGCGAAGCGACTGATCGAATGCATGCCCGCGTCCGGACGCACCATGATCTCGGAGCGCACCCAACTGATCATCAAGGCCAGATGGCGCACGTACGTGGAGTCGAAGGAAAAACTCGGCAGACCCTTGGCCTTCAGGCCGTTGTCGGCGCTGGCGTAGAGCTGATTGTTGACCGCCGCCAGATTTTCCAGATTGATCGACACCGGCAGGTCGGAAGTCAGCGGGCACTTGCGCGAACCGTTGTTCGCCAGGGTCACGAGCTGGCCCTGGAGCTCCATCCAGGTGCGCTGCGGCACGGCGGGCACCAGCCCGGCCTTCTTGAAGGCATCCTGGTTATAGTACATGACGGGAATTTCCAGCATGTACGGGAAAGCCATCAACTGGCCCTTGGCATCACGGATGAAGGCATTGTCCGTGGAAACGAACCAACGCGTGTTCTTCAGCGCCGGGAACTTCTGCAGCGTATGGAACGGCTGCACGTAACTGCGCCGGGCGATCTCTTCGAGCGTATGGCTGCCGCCGATCTGCGCGAGGGCCGGCAGTTTTTTGGACTGGGCTGCAACGGCCAGCGCCTGGTCGAGCGCTTCGGGCGTCTCAAAGTCGCGCACCACGACCTTGACGTCGGACTGGCTGCGGTTATAGGCCTTGACCAGATCCTGGAAGGTTTCGGCATTGTGGCCCTTGAGCGCGTGCCAGACCGGCACCTCGGTCGCCGCCCAGGCGGGTGCGGTGGCGATGACCGCCGCCAGCGTCCAGACAGCGCGCAACCCCGGACGCAAGGTGCCGGAACCGAAGGAAAGATTCATGATGGGTCAATCCAAAAAAGGAAAGTCGATATCCGGCGCCCTGCCGGACACCAGATCAGCCAGCACTCTGCCCGAACCCGCTCCCATGGTCCAGCCGAGGCTGC
Organism: Castellaniella ginsengisoli; assembly: GCF_040955415.1. NCBI lineage: Bacteria > Pseudomonadati > Pseudomonadota > Betaproteobacteria > Burkholderiales > Alcaligenaceae > Castellaniella > Castellaniella ginsengisoli. The sequence continues at coordinate 13,537 of NZ_CP158257.1, forward strand.
CATGGCCTGTGTTCAGGTAGAGATTGCGTATCCGGGTACGGCCGATGAGGGGAACGTTGGAAGGCGTCGTGGGCCGCAGGCCGGACCAGAACTGAACATTAGCAAAATCGAGGGCGCTTGGGAACAGGGCCCGGGCCCGCTCGACCAGCCGATTGCAACGGCCGGTATCCAGGGCGCGGGAATAGCCGCCGATCTCGGCCGTCCCGGCCATGCGCAATCGATCGCCCAGCCTCGAAAAAACGATCTTGCCTTCCTGGTCGACCAGGCTGACCATGGGCGCGGCTTCCGGATTCTTCAAACGGAATGTGGCGGAATAACCCTTGGCCGGCCAGACCGGGCAGGACAACCCCAACGGCGCCGTCAGTTCCGGCGTGAAACTGCCCAGAGCCAGTACATAGGCGTCGGCCTGCAAGGGCCGGAAATAGCCATCGGGCTCGATCAGTTCCGCCACTGAAACGCGGCCGTCCACGGGCACCAGCCGGTTGACCCGGGTGCCGTAGCGAAAGACGACCCCCGCGGCCCGCGCACGCTCGGCCAGGGCGCGCGTGAACAGGTGCACGTCGCCGGACTCATCATCGGCCGTGAAATCGCCGCCGATGATCGGGTCCCGGGCTGCCGCCAGGGCCGGCTCGATGCGCAGCACTTCAGCCGCGTCGACGATCCGCCGCTCCACCCCCAGTTCGCGCATCTGCGCGGCGCTGGCCCGGGCGTGCTCGAATTCGCGCGGATCGCGGTAAAAAGCCAGGATGCCGCGCTCGAGGTGATCGTATTCGATGCCCAGATCGGACCGCAGTTCGCGCAGCGTGGCGCGGCTGTATTGCGCCAGAGTCACCATGGCGCGCAGATTCGCCGTGAAGCGCGACCCTCGGCATTCGTTCAGGAAGCGCGCGCACCAAAGCCATTGCCGCGGATCCAGACGCGGCGACACGCGCAGCGGCGCATCGGACCGCCCGATCCAGCGCAGCACCTTGCGCAGCGTATGGGCGCTGGCCCAGGGCTCGGCGTAGCAAACGGAAATCTGCCCGCCATTGGCCCGGCTGGTCTCCAGCGCCGCGCCAGGACGGCGCTCGATGACCTCGACCTCGTGCCCGGCGCGCGCCAGCCACCAAGCACTGGACACCCCGATGATTCCCGCACCGAAAACGGCAATTTTCATCGCTGGGCCGTCCCAAGATGAAAAGCGCCCCCCTCGGGGGGGAAGCAAGCCGAAGGCGCAGCGTGGGGGGTATTTTTCATCGCTGGGCCGTCCCGAGATGAAAGCGGGGAGTATTCTTTTTCATGCTTCGGCTCCTACCCGGTCGGCGGCGGAGGTGAAGGCGTCGGCATGGAAGGCCTCCGGCGACAGCCCGCATTGCCCGACGAAGTCGCGCCGCGCGGCTTCGACCATGGCCGGGGAACCGCAGGCATAGACCTGGTGCCCGGACAGATCGGGGAAGTCATCCATGACGGCCTGATGTACCCAGCCGGTGCGGCCCGTCCACCCATCGTCGGGCTCGGCCTCGGACAACACCGGCACGAAGCGCAGGCCCGGCAATTGGCTCTGCCATTCGGACACCAGGGCCCGCTGATACAGGTCGGCCGGGCGGCGCCCGCCCCAGTACAGCGTCGCGGGTCGCGCATCGCCCCGGGCGAGCATGCCCTCGACCATGGCCCGGATCGGAGCGAACCCCGTGCCGCTGGCCAGGAAGATGATGGGCCGCGGATCGTCCGGTTCCAGGAAGAAGGCGCCCAGCGGACCTTCGATGCGCAGGATTTCGCGGGGCTTGAGCGGTTCGGCACCCACGCCGAAGACCCGGCTGGTGAACAGCCCGCCCGGCATGTGGCGCACGTGCAGGCGCACCCGATGCTCGTCGGCCTGGCCGCAGGCCATGGAATAGCTGCGCCGGCTGCCATCCTTGAGGATGAATTCCAGGTACTGCCCCGGCTGAAAGCGGAAAGCCTCCGCCGAAGGCAACTGCAGGGTGATTTCCATCACATCGGGCGCCAAGGGCTCCAGGGACAACACCCGCACAGGCATCTTGCGCACCACGATGTCGTCGGCCATGCGCACCTCGCGGGCCTCGATCACGAGATCGGAGGACGGCCGCGCCTGGCACAGCAAGGTATGGCCCCGTGCCAAATCGGCCGCATCGAGGATGCGGGCCGGCGCGGGGCCGGCGTCGTATTCACCCGAAAGCACCTGTCCCGCGCAGGTGGAGCAGGTGCCGTTGCGGCAGCTGTAGGGCAAAACGATGCCGGCCGCCAAGGCGGCATCCAGGACCGTCTGCCCCGGCTCGGCCGTGAATTCCCGGTTGGCCGGCAGCACCGTGACCTTGAAGCTCATGATGTGGATTCCATCGGCGTGTTGCAGGAATTCCATTTTAGTCCGACTGGCCTTCCGCTCCCGGCCAGAGGCTGGGCTGCTTGATCTTGACGTCCAGCAAGCGCCCTTTTCGGGCCCGTCGGCCGGCATATTGAGCCAGCTCGTCGGGCGTGAGGGTCAATTCCGTGTCGCGCGCCCGATAGACGCCGCGCAGCACGACGCCCGCCGCGCCGACACCGGCCCACTGCTCGATGCGGTCGCCCTCGTCCAGCCCCATCAGGATGGTGCCGCGCCCGCCGCTGGCCAATGTCTTGAGCTCATCGAGCGCCACCACCAGGAACTTGCCCTTGCGGCTGAGCAGGGCCACGGCCGTGTCGTCGGGACGCAGCGGCAGCGGCTTGAGCAACGTATCGCCCTTGTCCACCGTGATGAACTGCTTGCCCGCGTGCTGGCGGGTCGACAAGTCGCCGATCCGCGCCAGAAAGCCATAACCGGAAGCCACACCCAGCAGCACCCGCCGTTCGGACGCGCCCGCCAGCATGTGGACGATGCGGCCGCCCGGCTCCAGGCCGATCATGGAAGTCACCGGTTGCCCGTCGCCGCGCGCCGAAGGCAGATTGGCTACCGCAATGCTGTAGGAGCGGCCTGAGTTCGACAACGCCATGAGCTCCTGCGTACTGCGGCATTCGATGGCGTCGTACAACGCATCGCCCGTCTTGAAGCCGAACTGGGAAGCATCGTGGCCATGCCCTTGGCGCGCCCGCAGCCAGCCCTTCTGGGACACGATCACCGTCACGGGCTCGTCCACCACCTGGGTCTCCAGGACGGCCCGCTCGGCCGTTTCAATCAGGGTGCGGCGATCGTCGCCGTACTGCTTGGCATCGGCTTCAATCTCGCGGATCACCAGCCGCTTGAAGGCGGCCGTGTCGTCGAGCAACTCCTGCAGCGCCAACCGATCCTCGCGTTTTTGCGCCAGTTCCTGCTCGATGCGGATGCCCTCCAGCCGGGCCAGTTGGCGCAGGCGCATCTCCAGGATGTCGTCGGCCTGGCGCTCGCTCAGGCGAAAGCGCTCCATCAGCGCCGCGCGAGGATCGTCCGCTTCGCGGATGGTGCGGATGACTTCGTCGACGTTCAGGTAGACGATGCTGCGGCCTTCCAGAATGTGAATGCGGTCCAGCACCTTGTCCAGGCGATGGCGCGTGCGCCGCGTGACCGTCTGCGCGCGAAAGGCCAGCCAGGACTCCAGGATCTGGCGCAAGGTGCGCTGGCCCGGACGGCCATCGGTGTCGATGCACACCAGATTGATGGGCACATTGCCTTCCAGGCCGGTGCGCACCAGCAGCATATTGACGAACTCGTTGCGGTCGACGCGGCTGCTCTTGGGCTCGAAAACCAGCCGTACCGGATCCTGCTTGCCGGACTCATCGCGCACCGAATCCAGCATGTTGAGCACCAGCGCCTTGGTCTGCTGCTGTTCGGCCGACAGGGATTTCTTGCCGGCGCGCGGCTTGGGGTTGGTCAGGTCCTCGATGGTTTCAAGGATTTTCTGGGACGAAGCGCCCGGCGGCAATTCGGTGACCACCAGTTGCCACTGGCCGCGCGCCATGTCCTCGAAGTGCCAGCGTGCGCGGGCCTTCAACGTGCCCCGGCCGCTGGCATAAATCTGGGCGATGTCCTCGGCCGGCGTGATGATCTGGCCTCCTCCGGGAAAATCCGGCCCCGGCACCAGGGCGAAGAGTTCCTCGTCGGACAGGGCCGGCCTGCGCAACAAGGCCACGCAGGCGCGCGCCACTTCGCGCAGATTGTGCGAGGGGATTTCCGTGGCCATGCCCACCGCGATGCCCGAAGCGCCGTTCAGCAGCATGATGGGCAAACGCGCGGGCAGGCAGACGGGCTCCTGCTGGCTGCCATCATAGTTGGGCGTGAAATCGACCGTACCTTCGTCCAGTTCGTCGAGCAGCAACCGGGAAAATGGCGTCAGGCGGGCCTCGGTGTAGCGCATGGCGGCGGCGTTGTCGCCATCGCGCGAGCCGAAATTGCCCTGCCCGTCGATCAGGGGGTAACGCAGGGCGAAATCCTGGGCCATGCGCACCATGGCGTCATACGCCGCCTGGTCGCCGTGCGGATGGTATTTGCCCAGCACGTCGCCCACGACGCGGGCGGATTTCACGGGCCGGGCCTGCGGCCCCAGGCCCATGGCGTCCATGGCGTACAGGATGCGGCGCTGCACCGGTTTCTGTCCGTCGGAAACCTCCGGCAGCGCACGGCCGCGCACCACCGACACGGCATAGTCCAGGTAGGCCTGCTCGGCATAGCGCGCCAGGACCAGGCCTTCGTCGTCGCCGTTCAACAATTCCGTCTGATTCAGATCCATTCCCAGTCCTTAAACATCCACATCGGCCAGATTGCCCTTTTCTTCGAGCCAGCCGCGCCGCTGGGCGGCCTCGCCGCGCGCCATCAGCATATCGAACATCCGCGCCGACGCTTCCAGGCCCTCGTCGCCGTGCCGCACCCGCGCCAGACGGCGGGTATCCGGGTTCAGCGTCGTATCCCAGAGCTGCTCGGCATTCATCTCGCCCAGGCCCTTGAAGCGGCTGATGCGCCAGCCGCCTTCGCGCAGCCCCTCGCCGCGCAGCTTGTCCAGCACGGAGTCCAGCTCCGCCTGATCCAGACAGTAGAGCTTGCGCGCCGGGCGCTTGCCGGCCGCCGGCACGTCCACGCGAAACAGCGGCGGGCGGGCGACGTAGACATGCCCGGCCTCGATCAGGCGCGGAAAGTGGCGCAGGAACAAGGTCAGCAGCAGCACCTGGATATGTGCGCCGTCCACATCCGCATCCGACAGGATGCAGATGCGGCCGTAGCGCAGACCCGACAGATCGGCCGCCTGGCCGGGGCCGTGCGGATCGACGCCGATGGCCACGGAAATGTCGTGGATTTCCTGATTGGCGAACAGCCGGTCGCGCTCGACCTCCCAGGCGTTCAGGATCTTGCCGCGCAGCGGCAGGATGGCCTGGAACTCTTTGTCGCGGCCCATCTTGGCCGAACCGCCCGCCGAATCGCCTTCGACCAGAAAGACTTCGGTGCGGCTCACGTCCGTCGATTCGCAGTCGGTGAGCTTGCCCGGCAGCACGGCGACCCCCGAGCCCTTGCGCTTTTCGACTTTGCGCGCCGCGCGCGAGCGGGCCTGCGCCTGGCCGATGGCCAGTTCGGCGATCTTCTTGCCGTATTCCACGTTGGCATGCAGCCAGAGCTCCAGCGCATTGCGCAAGAACCCGCCCACGAGACGCACCGCGTCGCGGCTGTTCAGGCGCTCCTTGATCTGACCCTGGAACTGCGGATCCAGGATCTTGGCCGACAGGATGAAGCTGGCGCGCGCGTACACGTCTTCAGGCAACAGACGGATGCCCTTGGGCAGCAGATTATGCAGTTCGGCGAATGATTTGACGGCGTTGAACAAGCCTTCGCGCAGGCCTGACTCATGGGTGCCGCCCGCCGGCGTGGCAATCAGATTGACGTAGGATTCGCGCACCACCGGGCCGTCCTCGGTCCAGGCCACGACCCACTGGGCGCCCTCGCCCGGGGCGAACTGTTCGTCATCCTGATCCGCATGCTGGCCGCCCTCGAACAGCGGCGCCAGGGTCGGCGCGCCGCTCAGCGCCTCGTTCAGGTAGCCGCGCAGGCCCGATTCGTAGTGCCATTCGCGCCGCTGGCCGGATTTCTCGAGCGTCAATGTGACCCGCGTGCCCGGCAACAGCACCGCCTTGCTGCGCAATGCGTGCTCCAGGTCTCCCAGGGGAACCTGTGCATGGTCGAAATAGCGCGCGTCGGGCCAGGCCCGCACCCGGGTTCCGGAACGCCGCCTGCCGACGCTGCCCACCTGGGCCAGGGGCTCGATCACCGCGCCATCGGCAAAGACGATGCGCCACTCGCCGCCCTCGCGCCAGACGGTGACTTCGAGCCGCGTGGACAAGGCATTGGTGACCGACACCCCCACCCCGTGCAGGCCGCCGGAAAAAGCGTAGGCCCCGCCATCGGCCTTGTTGAACTTGCCTCCGGCATGCAGGCGGGTGAAGACCAGTTCGACCACGGGGGCATGCTCTTCGGGGTGTTCGCCCACCGGGATGCCGCGCCCGTCGTCCTCGACGGTCAGGCTGCCGTCGGCGTGCAGCGTGACCCCGATGTTGCGGGCGTATCCGGCCAGCGCCTCGTCGGCGGCATTGTCGACGACTTCCTGGATGATGTGCAGCGGATTGTCGGTGCGCGTGTACATCCCGGGGCGTTGGCGTACCGGCTCCAGCCCCTTGAGGACGCGGATCGATGATTCATCGTAGCGTGCGGTGCTCAATGTGTTCCGTCCATGTCTGATCGCAAAAGACGACTATTTTACGGAGATAATGGTATGCTTATCTTCATCGGTCCGATGCGCCCTTCCTCAGGGCGGTTTCTTCCCGGCCCGCCGTCTTCCCTTGACCCTCGCATCCGCGCACACGACATGAGTGACTCCATCAAGCACGTCAGCGACGCGTCCTTTCCGGGCGACGTGCTCCAATCCGATTTGCCTGTTCTGGTCGACTATTGGGCCGAATGGTGCGGTCCCTGCAAAATGATCGCCCCCCTGCTCGACGAAGTCGCCGCCCAATATCAGGGCCGCGTCACCATCGCCAAGCTCAACGTCGACGAAAACCCCGACAGCGCCGCCAAGTACGGCATCCGCGGCATTCCCACCTTGATGCTGTTCAAGGACGGCAAGGTCGCCGCCACCAAGGTCGGCGCCCTGTCCCGCAGCCAGCTCCAGGCTTTCCTCGACGAAGCCCTCTGATCCTCCCGCCCATCCGTTTCATTGATTCGTTTCCGCGCGCGAACCCGGTCCCGGGTTCGCCGACCATCCGACGACCTTCACTTTCTTCCCCCTCCTTCACATGCACCTGAACGAACTCAAAGCGCTGCACGTTTCGCAGTTGCTCGAAATGGCCGCCGGTCTCGAGATCGAAAACGCCAATCGGCTGCGCAAACAGGAATTGATGTTTGCCATCATGAAGCGGCGCGCCAAACAGGGCGAGCAGATTTTCGGCGACGGGGTCCTGGAAGTCCTGCCCGACGGCTTCGGCTTCCTGCGTTCGCCGGACACGTCCTACCTGGCGAGCACCGACGACATCTACATCTCGCCTTCGCAGATCCGCCGCTTCAACCTGCATACGGGCGACTCCATCGAAGGCGAAGTCCGCACGCCCAAGGACGGCGAGCGCTACTTTGCCCTGGTCAAGGTCGACAAGGTCAACGGCACGGTTCCGGAAGCCATCAAGCACCGGATCATGTTCGAGAACCTGACGCCGCTGCATCCCGACGCGCCGCTGCTCCTGGAGCGCGACATCAAGAGCAAGGAAAACGTCACCGGGCGGATCATGGACATCTTCGCGCCCATCGGCAAAGGCCAGCGCGCGCTGATCGTGGCCAGCCCGAAGTCCGGCAAGACCGTGATCATGCAGCACATCGCGCACGCCATCACCGACAACTATCCCGACGCGGTGATGATCGTACTGCTGGTGGACGAACGCCCCGAAGAAGTCACTGAAATGCAGCGCACCGTGCGCGGCGAGGTCGTGGCCTCGACCTTCGACGAACCGGCCACGCGCCACGTCCAGGTCGCTGAAATGGTCATCGAGAAGGCCAAACGCCTGGTTGAAATGAAAAAGGACGTGGTCATCCTGCTGGATTCGATCACGCGCCTGGCGCGCGCCTACAACACGGTCGTGCCGGCCTCGGGCAAGGTCCTGACCGGCGGGGTGGACGCCAACGCCCTGCAGCGCCCCAAGCGCTTCTTCGGCGCCGCGCGCAACCTCGAAGAAGGCGGCTCCCTGACGATCATCGGCACCGCCCTGATCGAGACCGGCAGCCGCATGGACGAAGTGATCTACGAAGAATTCAAGGGCACCGGCAACTCCGAGGTGCACCTGGAGCGCCGACTGGCCGAGAAACGCATCTACCCGGCCATCAACCTGAACAAATCCGGCACGCGTCGCGAAGAGCTCCTGATCAAGCCCGAACTTCTACAGAAGATCTGGGTACTGCGCAAATTCATCCACGACATGGATGACGTCGAAGCAATGGAATTCATCCTGGACAAAATCCGGGCCACCAAAAACAACGCCGAATTTTTTGACATGATGAAGAAATAAGCACAAGCGAGCCCCTTTGATGACACTTCCTTCCGTCGATCAGTTCCTCACCCGGATTCAGGCCCGGGATCCGCATCAACCCGAATTCATGCAAGCTGTGAAAGAAGTGATGCACAGCCTGTGGCCTTTCATCCAGCAGAACCCGCGCTACGCCAGCCAGGCGCTGCTCGAGCGTCTCGTCGAGCCGGAGCGCGCCCTGCAGTTCCGCATCAGTTGGATGGACGACGCCGGCCGGTTCCAGGTCAATCGCGGCTTTCGCATCCAGCACAATTCGGCGATCGGTCCCTACAAGGGCGGCATGCGGTTTCACCCCTCGGTGAACCTCTCCATCCTGAAATTCCTGGCTTTCGAGCAGACCTTCAAGAACGCGCTGACCACCCTGCCCATGGGCGGCGGCAAGGGCGGTTCCGACTTCGACCCCAAAGGCAAGTCCGACGCCGAGGTCATGCGTTTCTGCCAGGCGCTGATCCTGGAACTGCACCGTCATCTCGGCCCGGACACGGACGTGCCGGCCGGAGACATCGGCGTGGGCGCGCGCGAAGTCGGCTTCATGGCCGGCATGATGAAAAAACTGTCCAACCAGAGCGCCTGCGTCTTCACCGGCAAGGGTCTGAGCTTTGGCGGCAGCCTGATCCGCCCCGAGGCCACCGGCTACGGCACGGTCTACTTCGCGGAAGAAATGCTCAAGCACGCCGGCCAGTCGCTCGAAGGCTATACGGTCTCGGTCTCGGGCTCGGGCAACGTGGCGCAATACACCATCGAGAAATGCCTGCAACTGGGCGCCAAGGTCGTCACGGTATCCGATTCCCACGGCTGCGTGGTCGATCCGGCGGGTTTCACGACTGAAAAGCTGGCCGCCCTGATCGAACTGAAGAACGAGAAGCGCGGCCGCGTCGAAGAATACGCCAAACAGTTCGGCCTCACCTACGAAGCGGGCAAGCGCCCCTGGCACGTGCCCGTGGACGTGGCCCTGCCCTGCGCGACCCAGAACGAACTCGAAATCGAGGACGCCCGCGCCCTGATCGCCAACGGCGTGCGCTGCGTGGCCGAAGGCGCCAACATGCCCTCCAGCATCGAAGCGGCCGAAGCCTTCATTGCGGCCGGCGTGCTGTATGCCCCCGGCAAGGCCAGCAACGCGGGCGGCGTGGCCGTCTCCGGCCTGGAAATGAGCCAGAACGCCCAGCGCCTGCACTGGACCCGCGAAGAAGTCGACGCCAAGCTGCACGCCATCATGCGTGACATCCATGAAAACTGCGTGCATTACGGCAGTAACGGCAAGGCCGTCAACTACCTGAACGGCGCCAACATCGCCGGTTTCGTGAAGGTCGCCGACGCCATGCTGGCCCAGGGGGTCTACTGACGCACCCTATGCGCCACGATCACCTCCCCCATGAAAAAAGCTCCTTCGGGAGCTTTTTTCATGGGGATCGGAACCGATGGCCAAGGCCCCTTATTGCAGACCCGGAGCAGGCCGGATCATGGTGCAGACGGCCCCTCTCTCACCAGGGTGCTTTTGCCGAAAAGGCTTTCGACCATCTGCACCGCCGCCTCGGCGGTGCCGTTGCGCACATCCAGCGCGGGGTTCAGTTCAACGATGTCCAGAGAGGCGACCCGGCCCGTGTCGGCCAGCATCTCCATGCACAACTGGGCCTCGCGCCAGGTCGGGCCTCCCTGGACCGTAGTGCCCACGCCGGGCGCATAGGACGGATCCAGAAAATCCACGTCGAAGCTGACATGGATGTGGGCGTCTTCGGGCAGATCCGCCAACGCCGCCTGCATCACCGCCCGCATCCCGATTTCGTCGATCATGCGCATGTCATAGACGTCCAGGCCCTGTTCATGCACGAACAGGCGCTCCTGGCGATCCACGCTGCGGATACCGATCATGCGCAGGTCGCCCGCCTGCAAGGCGGGGCCCTGGCCGCCCAGGTGCACCAGTTCGTCGGGGCCGAAACCGCACAGACAGGCGACCGGCATGCCGTGCACATTGCCACTGGGCGTCAGGCACGCCGTATTGAAATCCGTATGGGCATCCAGCCAGAACACGCGCAAGGGGCGCCCGGTCCGACTGCAGTGGCGGGCGACCGCCCCCACCGAACCGACGCCCAGGCAATGATCCCCGCCCAGCATCACGGGCATGCGGCCCGCCTGCAGTTGCGCCGTCACGGCGTCGAACAGGGTGTGGTTCCATTGCAGCACCTCGGGCAGATGCCGATAGCCGTCGAGCGGCGGCTGCCAGGGATTGAAGGGGCCGCTCAGGTTGCCGGTGTCCTCGACCTGCAGTCCCTGCCGGGCCAGCGCACGCGCCAGACCGGCCACGCGCAAGGCCTCCGGCCCCATGGATGCCCCGCGCGCGCCTGCGCCGACATCCGTGGGCACGCCGATCAAGGCCGCCACTTTTTTCGTCATTTTCATGCTCCGTCGATTGACGCCCCTCCGTCGAGCCTGGTGTCATTATTCTCGATCAAGAGAACAATTCATAGCGTCAATTTTCTATAATAAATGATAGTATTTTGAACAGATTAAATATCTATTTTGTCTGTTCAATCAAAACGAGAGGGATCATGGATTCGCTCGATCACCAGATTCTGTCCTATCTGCGCAGCGACGCCCGCATCTCGGCCGCCACCCTGGCCAAGAAACTGGGTGTCTCGCGCGGCACCATCTGCAACCGCATCGCCCGCATGGAGCGCGACCACGTCATCCTGGGCTATACCGTGCGGGTGCAGGCCGATTCTCAGCCGCAGGAAATCGTGGCCTGGATGAGCATCGCCATCGAAGGCCACGAAGCCTCGCGCATCATCCATGCCCTTTCCGGCGAACCGGCGGTCTGGGCGCTGCACGACACCAACGGCCGCTGGGATCTGCTGGCGGAGCTCAGGGTCACCAATATCGCCCAGCTTTCCGAGGCGCTGGAACACATCCGGCTCATCAAGGGGATCTCGGCCACCGAGACCAGTCTGCACCTGAAAACCCTGCAACTGCACTGAGCGCGCCGCGCCCGCGCCGCCGGTCGCCGGCCCCGTCAATCCGCGGCGTTTTGAACCTGCGCATCGGCGGGAATCTCTTCGACCTTGGGCTCGTCCCACGTCCCCGTCACGCGGTAGCGCGCCGTCATGCTTTTGGCCAACGGTGCCTTCAACAACCACTGAGTCACGAAGGCCCCCAGGCCGACCAGCGGATTGATGGCGATGCCCGCGGCCAGGGCCGCCCCGCTGACGTCCAGATTGGGCACGATAACGGCCTGCAGGTCCAGCGCTTCATCCATGATGTTGGTGCTGCCTTCGAGCAGGATGGTGCCCACAGGGCCGATCACCTTGTAGTCGCGGATCTTCACGCGCCCCCGGTCCATGTCCATGGCGCCGCGCAACTGGTCGAAGGGAAAACCGTCCTGGGGCAAGCCGGCCAGGCCGCGGTCCAACTTCGTCAGCCGGGTGATGGACTGCAGGGACAGGAACTCCAGCAGCTTGGCCGTGTGCGATCCCAGTTTCTGGAACCGCCCCTTGTCCAGCTCGATCTGCAGGTTGCCGCTCAAGTCCGATTTTTCGCGCGTCCATGGCAGATTTCGCCACTGGAAGCGCCCCTTGACCGTGCCTACGCCGCCGGACAGCACGTCTTTCCAGCCGGCCCGAGTCATCCACGCGCCCAGGTCGGCGGCCTGGACCGAGGCGGTGAGTTCGAGGCCGCGTTCCGGCCCGCGCAAACGCCAGATGCCCGTTCCACGCAGGCGGGCATCCTCATTGCCCAGGCGCAGATTGTTCAACTCCCAGACCTTGCGGGCGCCATCGCGCACGCCTTCCAGGGAAAGAGCCCCCATCGAATGCCCGTACAGACGCAGTTCATCGGCTTGCAGCACGATGCCGGGGATCTCCAGATCGTCGTCAAAGGCCGCATCCTCATCCGGAACGGCCTCGGGCAGCAAAGAACCGTGATCGTGCGGATCGTCCCCCAGACTCAAGCGGTCGAAACGCGCGGATACCCGGCCCAGCACCCGGCCATCGAGCTCCTGCCATTTGAGAGTGCCGCTGGTCTGCTCCGAGCGCAGGTTCATCGACCACCGTTCCTCGGGGGTGTGCGATACCCGCAACACGGCGGCGTCCAGGCGCGTGCCCAACATCCGCAACTGGTCGGCCTGGACGCTGAGCAGGCTCAGATCCGGCCAGAGCGGGCGCGCGGCTGTTTGCTGGGCGCCGGTGCCGCGCCGGGGAATGGAAAACTCGTCGACGATCCGATTCCACAGATCGAGGTCGAACAAAGGATAGGCCACCTGGACCTGCATGCCGTCCGCGCTCGCATCGGCAGCCCGGCCGGCTCCGACGGCAGCCCCCTGGAAGTAAGGCCCTTTTTGCGTCTTGCGATCGTGCCGCAGCGCCAGGCGCAGCATATCGCCGTACCGCGCCTCCAGGCGGTCCGAACGGGGGTCGGCATCCGACCACTGCACATGCAGGGTCTGGGGCTGGCCGGCCGGCTTGCCCAGCGGCGCGGGGAAATCCAGCGCCAGGCCCCGGGTGTCCGAATTGAGTTCGAACACCGTGGCGCGTCCCTGCATGCGCAACGTCGCCCGGTAATCCAGGGCGCCCGTGATCCGCCGCATCCCCGGCACACCGACATAGTCCGCCAGCGCCCGGGCGTCGATACGGCCGCGGAGGTCCAGCCCGCCGTCCCGGGGACCGCCCAGGCCGCCGCTGATCCGCACCTCCGAGCCCAGCAGCCGCGCGCTCAGGGGCCGAGCCACGCGCACGCCCTGCTCATTGAAATGCAGCCGCCCCTCGATGGCCTCGAAGGCCGGCGCATGCGGCAAGAACCGCAGGCTGCCCTGCCGCAGATCCACGCGCCCCTGGACCTGGGTGTCCTCGCTGTGCAGCAGGGGAATGGTCAGGGACAGAGGCACGGCCCAGTCGCCCCCGGCGCTCGCCTCGTCGAATACACCATCCAGCAGGGCCGCCAGCGGCGAATGCCGGATAAGCGCCATATAGGCCTCGCCCGGCGCGGCCGTCTGGCCCGAAACATGCAAGGTGGACTCGTATTCCAGATCCGGAATCCGGGCCCGCAGGCCCGACAGGGCGATTTCCTGGCCGGCCTCGGGACGCATCCGCGCCGTGGAGGCCGTCAGCCGCAGATCGGTGCGATGCAGGTCGGCCGTGCCCGCGACATCCTCCAGCACAGGCCAGGTGTCCTGTGGCGCGGCCCCGGGCACGAACTCGATGCGGGCGCCGCGAAAGCTTCCCTGGACACGAAAATCGCCCGCCTCAGGCCGGACGCCGAAGGGGAACTCGGCCAGGTCGCCCTGCAACCGCCAGCGCGCATCCACGACCTCGCCCGCCTGAAGACCGCCTGCGAGCCAGTCCCGGGCATCCGGATTGACCTCCAACGGCAGATAACGGTGGATCGCATTCAGTCGGGCTCGGGCGATGGTGCCCCGGAAATCGGCCTGGCCGGCGGCGCCGCCGGAGCGCCAGCCGCCCTCGCCCCGCAAGGCGATGTCGGGGTTGCGCCAATCCAGGTCCGACAGTGTCAAAGCCCAGGCGCCGTCCTTGTGCAGACGCCCCCGGGCTTCGACGAAACCCGGGGCCACAGGCTGTGCGAACACGGCCGGCATGGCTCCCCGCGCCCCCTGGGCGCGCACCTGGAAACCCAGCCCCTCGGGCATCGGGCCGCCCTGCTCCAGAGCCCGCCATTGATCCAGTGCGCCCGAAGCCCAGATACCGGCACGGGAAACCGTCAGATCCAGGCTGGCGGCCTCGACCCAATGCACGGCTTCGGCCTCCAGCAGCAGGGTCAGGCGGGGGCGCGCATCCTGGGCCTGGATCCAGGCCTGGGCCTGCAGCCCACCCTGTCGCAGGGCCGGCGGCACATCCAGCCATGCGGTCCAGGCGCGGGGCAGGACCGGCCCGACCTGCAGCCAAGCCTGCCAGTCCGCAGGCAGGCTCCCCTGCGCCAGCGCATCCGGATCCGCGAGACGCGCCCGTAGATCCAGGCGGGCGTCAGCCGCATCCGGCACCCGGGCGCTCAGGGACAGGCCCAGCCCCCCGGCCTCATGCGCCAGGACCGCCTCGACGCCTTCCAGGCGCAGCTCGGGCGCGGCGCGCCGCTGGTCCACCCAATGCAGGGTCGCGTCGTGAAAAGAAATCCGGGGCTGAGCCAGCAGCCAGCGCAGGACGCGCGCGTCGGCAGCGGGCTGGGCGCCCTCCGGGCCGACGATCTGCCCCAGCACGCTGAGGCGCCCGTCCGGCAAGCGATCCAGCGTCAAATCCATGCCCCGGACCCGCAGCTCCAGCCATCCTTGCCGTCCCGGCAGAATCGCGCGCCAGTCCAGCCGGGCGCGCGTCTCGGGAAGGGTCAGCAAGTCGCGGCCGTCGTTCGTCCGCAAGCGGACGCCTTGCAGATCGAATTCGGGATCCCAGCCATGCCAGCGGACCTGGATGACGCCAAGCTCGACCTGGACGCCCAGCGCCTCGGCCAGTTGCGCGGCGACCCGGGGGCGCCAGACGTCGATCTGCGGCAACACCACATACCGCAAGGCCAGCAGCGCGATCCCGACGCAGAAATACACGCAGACGGCGGCTGAAAGCAACCGCCGCCCCCAGGTGGAACCATGGCGTGAAATGAATTGGCGCATGCCACCTTTTGCAGTATGTTAGGGGTCTTTTGCCCCCCCGGAACCCGCTTACCGCAGGCAGTCCCCATGTCCGAGACCATTATATTCAAGCCCGCCCTGCAATGGTCCGGCGCCCTGCGGCGCTACCTGACGGCCCATCCGGGCCAGGAATCCCGCCTGGCCGCCGACGCCGCCCGGCCCGTCACCCGCAAGACCTTGACCGACTGGTACGCGGAACTGCTCGGCCCCGAGCCCCCCCGGCCGGTTCCCCAGGCCGAGCTGCGGCGTGCGCTGCGGCAGTTGCGCGCCCGGGCCTTCGCCGCCCTGACCGTGCGGGATATCGCCGGGCAGGCGCCCCTGCACGAGGTCGTGGCGGCCATGTCGCATCTTGCCGACCTGGCGGTCGGCGAGGCCTACGCCTGCGCCATGCATACGCTGATGGACACGCACGGCGTCCCCCGTCATCCCACCACGGGCGCCCCTCAGGACATGCTGATCCTGGGCATGGGCAAGCTGGGCGGCAAGGAGTTGAACGTCTCCTCGGACATCGACCTGATCATGCTCTACGACGAGGAGGGGGAAACCGATGGCCGGCGGCGCATCAGCCATCACGAGTTCTACGGCAAGGTCTGCCGCCTGATGATGCCCATCCTGTCGGAACCCGATGCCGACGGCATCGTTTTCCGCACCGATCTGCGCCTGCGCCCGGACGGCGACTGCGGGCCGCTCGCCTGGAGCCTGGCCGCGCTGGAGAACTACCTGGTGGTTCAGGGACGAGAGTGGGAGCGCTACGCCTGGCTCAAGGCCCGGCTGATCCCCTGTCCGCTGTTCGACGAGGCGGCCTTCGCCGCCCAGGCGCGCGACGTCGAATCGCTGCGGCGGCCCTTCGTCTACCGCAAGTATTTCGATTTCGACGCGCTATCGGCCCTGCGCGGTTTGCGCGAGCGCATCCGCATGGACTGGCAGCGCCGCGCCCAGGCCCGCAAAGGCCTGGATACCCGCCACAACATCAAACTGGGCGAAGGCGGCATCCGCGAGATCGAGTTCGTCGTTCAGCTCAATCAGTTGATCCGGGCGGGCCGCCAGCCCTCCCTGCAGCAACGCAATCTGCTGGCGGCCCTGCACAAGCAGCGCCGGGCCGGCATCCTGGACGAAGCCCAGGCCGCCGGCCTGGAGGCCGCCTACGTCCACCTGCGGCGGGTTGAACACATGCTGCAATATCGCGAGGATGAGCAGACCCATCTGCTGCCGCGCACGGACGAAGGCATGGAGGCGCTGGCGCAGGCCATGGGCTACGCCGATACCGCCGGATTCCTGGCCGACCTGGACCGCCACCGCGCCTGCGTCTCGCACTGTTTCCGCAACGCGTTCCGCATCGCCGGCATGGGCGGCGATGCGGAGGAACCGGAAACCCCGCCGGCCGAGACCCCCGCCGCCGTTCTGTCCGACGATCAGGCCGACGCGATGCAGGCCCGCATCGACGCCCTGCTGGACAGCCACCGAGTCCGCGGCTTGCCGCGCGCCAGCCTGCAGCGCCTGCAGGCGCTGCTGCCGGGCCTGCGCCAGGCGGCGGCGCGCACGAACGATCCGCCCGTCGCACTGCAGCGGCTGCTGAACCTGGTAGAGCATATTGCCCAGCGCAGCGCCTATCTGGCGCTGCTCGCCGAGTATCCCGAGACCCTGGCGCGCGTAGCGCGCATCGTCCTCGCCAGCCCCTGGGCTTCGGAATACCTGACCCGCTACCCGCTGTTGCTCGACAGCCTGATCGAGTGGCGCAGCCTCATGCAGGCGCCCGATTTCGCGGCCCTGGCCGAGCAGTTGCGCAGCGATCTGGACGCCTGCCTGCTGCCCGATGGGCAGGCCGATGTGGAGCAGCAGATGAACCTGATGCGCGACGTCCAGCACCAGATCACCTTTCAATTGCTGGCCCAGGATCTGGAAAACGTCATCAGCGTCGAAGGGCTGGCCGATCACCTGTCTGCCCTGGCCGACCTGATGCTGGCAGAGGCCATCCACCGGGCCTGGCCCCAAGTGCTGCCGCGTGACCGGCGCTCCGACCCCGGCGAGCCGCGCTTTGCCATCATCGCCTACGGCAAGCTGGGCGGAAAGGAAATCGGCTATGCCTCAGACCTGGACTTGGTCTTTCTCTATGACGACCCCGACCAGGAGGCTGGCGAACGCTATGCGAAACTGGGGCGCCGGGTGGCGTCCTGGCTGTCCACCCTGACCTCCTCGGGCCGGCTCTACGAGATCGACCTGCGCCTGCGCCCGGATGGCGACGCCGGGCTGCTGGCCCTGCCCATCGACGCCTTTGAGCATTACCAGTTGACGCAGGCCTGGCCCTGGGAGCATCAGGCTTTGACCCGGGCGCGCTTCGTGGCGGGCGACGCCGCCATCGGCGCCCGTTTCGAGGACATCCGCCAGCGCATCCTGCTGTTGCCGCGCGACCCCGAGGCCCTGCGCCGCGAAGTGCTGACCATGCGGGACAAGATTTCCCGAGGCCACCCCAACCGCAGCGGCGACTTCGACCTGAAACACGACCGGGGCGGCATGGTGGACATCGAATTCATCATCCAGTTCCTGGTGCTTAGTCAGGCTGGCGCCCACCCAGAACTGCTGGGCAACCTGGGCAACATCGCCCTGCTGGGCCTGGCGGCGCGCGCCGGCCTGATCCCCGGCACGCTGGCGGCCGAAACGGCGGATGCCTACCGCGTCTTCCGCCGGCGCCAGCACACGCTGCGCCTGCAGGGCGCCGACAAGGCGCGCGTGCCGCCGGCGGAATTCGCACGCGAGCGCGAAGCGGTGCGCCAGCTGTGGGCGCACGTGCTGGAGAACAAGGGCTGAAGCGGCGGCGCAGGCTGCGGGGCCGGCCGGATCAGGCCTCCCCCACCCGGAACGCTCCGGCCAGCGTGGGCGAGAAATGGGCGGCGTTGATGCGGGTCATGGCGCGATAGTCGGCCGTCACGGCAAAGGCCTCTCCCGGCAGCAGCAGAATGCCCTTTTCCTCCAGGCCCGCGATGAAACCGGACAGATCCGGCAGGTCCGGATGCCCCGCCCACAGGAACATGCCTCCGGCGGGTGCAACCTCGAACCGCCAGCCCAGGTTGCGCAACGCCTTCTGCGTCAGTTGCTGCTGCGTGGCGAGCCGCCGCTGGATGGCGCGCGCGTGGCGCAGGTAGGTGCCATCGGCCAGGATGGTATGGACGACGCGCTCCAGTCCGTCCAGTTCCGCGAAAGTCTGGCGGCCCCCGGGGTGGAAATCCCCGTACACATCGTCCTCGATGATCAGGAAATCGTGCGCCTCGGTGCGCTTCAGCATCCCGAAGGCCGCCCGGGGCGTCAGGCCCGCGCCCGTGGGGTTATGGAAGGTACTGTTGCAGAAAAAGGCACGGACACGATGCCGCGACAGGATGTCGTCCAGGAGTTCGAGGTCGGGGCCGTCCTGCCGGCGGGGCACGCCCACCGGCTCGCCGCCGCACAGCCTGATCAGCCGCACCAGGTTGCCGTTGCACGGCTCATCGACCAGCACCCGGTCCCCGGGCGAGAGCAGTTGCCGGGCCACCAGGTCCAGCGCCTGGGTCGCGCCCAGTGTGGTGATGAGCCGGTCCGGCGGATGGCACGCGCCAGCAGATCGGTATCGCGCCAGGACGGCGGCAGCCAGCCGCAACCCAGCTTGACGTGGCGGCCGGGCGGCGCCTGCAGCAGCCGGAACAAGGGATCGCCCGGAAGGACCGGCGCTTCCGCAGGGGCCGCCGGCCGGTGCAGGGGCCCCTGCACCGCCACGAAATAGCCCCGGCCCTGCTGCGCTTCGAGCAGGCCATCGCCCACCAGGCGGCCGTAGGTGCTGACCACCGTATGCAGGCTCACCCGCCGCTGCGCGGCCATCGCACGGATGGAAGGCAGCCGCTGGCCCCATTCCCACCGGCCCGCCAGCAAGTCCGAGCGGATATCGTCATAAAGGCCCATCGCAGCCCGTCCAACTGTTAGAAAAAACGCTCAAACAGTTTGCGGGAAAAGCAGCCGGTGTTTCCGTCGGCGCAGCGTCTGAACTGACACAATATCTCCAGACGACACGCAACCGGACGAAACCCGATGACCTCGAAGCTGCCCCTTGCCATCCTTCTTCACCGGGGCGATCATCGGCCGCCTGGGTCTCAGGACCGTCGTATCCGGCGGCATCGGGCTGCTGGCCGCCTCCAGCATCCTGAACCTCGTGTCCAGCGACTACGTGATGCTGGTCGCGAGCCTGGTGGTCCTGGGCCTGGGCTGGAATTTCACCGATGTGGGCGGCAGCGCGCTGCTTGCCCGGATCCTGGGGGACCAGCCCCATGCGATCGAAATGCAGGGCCTGAACGACCTGGGGCTTTCCGTGATGGCGACCGCCGGCGCCTTCCTGCCCGCCCTGCTGCTGCAAGGCCTGGGGTGGGCCGGCACCAACCTGGCGTGCATCGGGCTCTGCCTGGCCCTGCTGGCCTACGTTCACCGCTGCCTCAGGCACCATCCGGCCGCGGACTCGAACCCCACCGCCGCACGCGCCTGAGCCCGGCCGCCGGATCGATCCGGGGAACGACCCGGTCGGCAAACGGCCTGTGGCTAGATCCTGGCCAACACCTCCGCCACGCGGGCCGCAGCCAGCTGGACATCGCGCGAACCCGGACGCCCCTGCCGGCGCAGCGCCGCCAGGCCCAGGGCGCGCGCGCCGGCTGGAAAACCCTGTACGGCGCCTGGATGTTCAGTGCGGTCCTGCTGCTGCGCTGAAGGCCAGGGCTGGCACGCTTACTGCAAGGTGCGCTCGAACACGAACTTCTCGCCATCCCAATCCACCGGCACGACGTCGTTCGGGCCGAAGCGGCCTTCCAGAATGAGCCGCGCCACCGGATTTTCCACATGCTGCTGGATGGCGCGCTTCAGGGGCCGCGCGCCAAACACCGGGTCGTAGCCCGCGCGCGCCAGTTCCTGGACCGCCGCATCGGACACTTCCAGGCGCATTTCCTGCTGCGCCATGCGCTCGGCCAGGCGCTTGAGCTGGATGCGGGCGATCGGCTCGATATGCGCGGCATCCAGCCCATGGAATACCACGATCTCGTCGATCCGGTTCAGGAACTCCGGCCGGAACGCGGTCTTCAACTCGTCGCGGATCACTTCCTTGACAACCTCGTAAGGCTGATCGGTCATGTTCTGGATGTGTTGCGAACCGATGTTCGAGGTCATGATGATGACCGTATTGCGGAAATCCACGGTGCGGCCCTGCCCATCGGTCAGGCGGCCGTCGTCCAGCACCTGCAGCAGCACGTTGAACACGTCCGGATGCGCCTTCTCGACTTCGTCGAGCAGGATCACGCTGTAGGGCTTGCGGCGCACGGCTTCGGTCAGATAGCCGCCTTCCTCGTAGCCCACGTAGCCCGGCGGCGCGCCGATCAGGCGGGCGACCGAATGCTTCTCCATGAATTCGCTCATGTCGATGCGCACCAGGTGATTGTCCGAATCGAACAGGAAGCTGGCCAGCGCCTTGGTGAGTTCGGTCTTGCCCACGCCGGTCGGCCCCAGGAACAGGAACGAACCATACGGCCGGTTCGGGTCCGACAGCCCCGCACGCGAGCGGCGGATGGCCTCGGACACCAGGCGCACGGCTTCATCCTGACCCACCACGCGCTCATGCAGCACGGCTTCCATGCCCAGCAGCTTGGCGCGCTCGCCTTGCATCATGCGCGACACGGGGATGCCGGTGGCCCGCGACACGACCTCGGCGATCTCCTCGGCCCCGACCTGGGTGCGCAGCAGGCGCGGCTTGTCGGCGTCCTCTGCCTTGGGCGCGGATTCCGCCGCCTTCAGACGCGCCTCCAGCTCGGGCAGGCGGCCGTACTGCAACTCGGCGAGCTTGTCGTACTGGCCCTTGCGCTGCAGTTCCGCCATCTCGGCGCGCACCTGGTCGATTTCCTCTTTCACGGCCTGAGAGCCCTGGACGGCGGCCTTTTCCGCCTTCCAGACTTCCTCGTAGTCGTTGTACTCGCGCTGCAGCGATTCCAACTCGTCTTCAATGGCCTTCAGACGGCGCTCGGAGGCTTCATCGGTATCCTTGCGCACAGCCTCGCGTTCGATCTTCAATTGGATGATGCGCCGGTCGAGCCGGTCCATGACTTCCGGCTTGGAGTCGATTTCCATACGGATGCGCGCCGCCGCCTCGTCGATCAGGTCGATGGCCTTGTCGGGCAGGAACCGATCCGTGATATAGCGGTGCGACAGTTCCGCCGCCGCGACGATGGCCGGGTCGGTGATCTGCACGCCGTGGTGCAGCTCGTAGCGCTCTTGCAAGCCGCGCAGGATGGCGATGGTGGACTCCACATTGGGCTCGTCCACCAGCACCTTCTGGAAGCGGCGCTCCAGCGCGGCGTCTTTTTCGATGTACTGCCGGTATTCGTCCAAGGTGGTGGCGCCCACGCAGTGCAGTTCGCCGCGCGACAGCGCGGGCTTGAGCATGTTGCCGGCGTCCATGGCGCCTTCGGCCTTGCCGGCGCCCACCATGGTGTGCAGTTCGTCGATGAAGACAATGGTCTGGCCCGAATCCTGGGACAATTCCTTCAGCACGGCCTTCAAACGTTCTTCGAACTCGCCCCGGTATTTGGCGCCCGCCAACAGGCCGGCCAAGTCCAGCGACAGGATGCGCTTGCCCTTCAGGGTTTCCGGCACCTCGCCATTGACGATGCGCTGGGCCAGGCCTTCGACGATGGCGGTCTTGCCCACGCCGGGTTCGCCGATCAGCACGGGGTTGTTCTTGGTGCGCCGCTGCAGGATCTGGATGGTGCGGCGGATCTCGTCGTCGCGCCCGATCACCGGATCGAGCTTGCCTTCGCGGGCGCGGGCAGTCAGGTCCAGGGTGTATTTCTTCAGCGCCTGCCGGTTGTCCTCGTCCTCGGCGCCCGTCACGGCCGCGCCGCCGCGCACCGCCTCGATGGCGGTTTCCAGCGCCTTGCGCTGGAGCCCGGCTTCGCGCAGGGCGCGCCCGACCTCGCCCTTGTCGTCGGCCAGCGCCAGCAGGTAGAGTTCGCTGGCGATGTAGGCGTCACCGCGCTGGCCGGCTTCCTTGTCGGTGCGCGCCAGGGCGGCCTGCAGGTCTCGGCCGACCTGGACATTGCCCTCGGCGCCCTGCACCACGGGCAAGCCCTTGATCTGGCGGTCCAGCTCGGCCTGCAGCCGCGGCACCGCCACGCCCGCACGCGCCAGCAGGCTGGCCGCGCCGCTGTCGGCGTCGGCCAGCAGGGCCGCCAGCAGGTGGGCATTCTCGATATAGGGATGGTCATGACGCACCGCGAGGCTCTGGGCATCGGCGAGCGCCTGTTGGAACTTCGTCGTCAGTTTGTCGAATCGCATGGGTGGAGCCCTTTATAGGGAAGGGGCGCATACGCCCCGAGATGCGATATATATGCGGGTAATCAGGAGGTTTTCAAGACACGACGAACGCAATCATCACCGCACCAGCCCCACCCCTTTCAACCAGTGCCGCGACAGGTCTTCGGCGGCGAGGTCCAGCGACCGGCTCGGGCCGGATGCCCAGTTGTGCCAGCAGACGTACGGCACCCGGCCCGAGGGCAGCCCATAGCGCCGGTAGACTTCCGGCAAGATAGGCACGTGATCGCCATACCAGCACAGGCTGGCGGGCCGATCCAGGGATTCCAGGGTGTCGCGCAGGGTGGCGGCCATCTGGTCGGCATGGCGCAGATGGCGCAGATAGATCGTCAAGTCCTCGCAGCCTGGGGGCGGCGGCTGGGTATACAGCGCGTCGGCCTCACCTGGCCGAACCGTTTCCAGATGCAAGGGACCATGGTTTTCCATGGTAATGGCCATCACGAACAAGGGACGGTCGGACTGGCGCAGCAACTCGGCGACCTTGTCCGCCACGGCGCAGTCGTCCATATACGGCCCGGCCGTGGGCACCCCGGCAAAGGCCTGAATGTCCAGAAAAGCGTCGAAACCCAGTTGCGGGTAGACGCGATTTCGCTGATAGAAACCGGCTGGGTAGGGATGCACGCAAACCGTGCGATAACCCAGGGTCTTCAGCCAGGACGCCAGCGATGCCAGCGGCCACCCCGCGGCCACAGCCCGGTAAGGATTGAAACGGTGCACGCCCAGCCGTTCGGCGGCGATGCCGGACAGAAAGGCGAATTCGGTGCGGATGGTATTGGCACCCCACGCAGGCACAGCCAACCCGCCCTGCAGGACCGCATCGGCGCGCAGCCGGTCGAACTGCTCCAGCACATCGCCACGAATGCCCGGCACCACCGCGCGCGGGTCGAAAAACGATTCGCTCTGGATAGCCACCAAATGCGGCAGTTCCTTTCCCGGCGTCCCGGCCCGCGAAGACGCCCTACTCGTGGACAACACCGGCCGGACGTGCGCCACAAAATCGAATGGCGACCCCACGCACGGCAGGCGCCCCGCCGCGCAGGCATATCGCCATAGCGAAGCCATGAACCCCAGCGCCGCCAGATCGCGCGCCGGCTGAAACGTCACAGCCGGCAAGCGCCACGCCCCGCCCCACAGCAGCAGCCCGCCCAATACGGCCACTGAGCACAAACCGCCCAGGTGCCCAGCCCAGTTCCAGCGATCTTCCAGCGGTTCCTCGGCCCACAGCCCGACCGCCACAGCCAGCAGCACCCCGACCGTTGCCCCCGAGAATTTCGCCCAGCCCAGAAACGGGATATACAGGCGCGGATGGCGGACCGCGTCGGTAAAATATTCATAATCGTGAAAGACGAAGGGCTCGCGCAGGGATTTGTATTTGGCATTGTTCACCTGCACCAGCACCAGCCAGAAGGCGGACACCAGCGCCGCCGCAAACCAGGGCCGCCCGAGCAACAGCGTCAAGGCCGCATGCGCCAGACACCAGATGCCCGCATGAACCGCCCAGGCCGCCATCGGTCGGCTCAGCGGCGGGCGCGGCACCATCAGACGCTCGATGGCGACGGACAGCACGACACCCGCCCCTGTCGCCGCCAGCATCGAGATCAGATCGGGGTCAAGCCCCATAGCCCATCCAGCGCACGATCCGATGCGACAGCGCGGCCGGCAGCACGGCCAGCCACCAGGTGCCCCAATTCAGGGGGAAGGGAAAGCTGATGCGCGCCCGATCCCGTGCCAGGCCGCGCCGGATAGCGCGCGCGGCGCGTTCCGGCGGCCACAACCACGGCTTGGGGCCGGGCATGGCCGCGCACATCGGCGATTCGACGTAGCCGGGCATGATCACGTTCACGCGGATGCCCTCGGGGGCCAGCCAGCCGCGCAAGGCCTCGCCATAGGCCTTGATGCCGGCCTTGCTGGCGCTGTAGGCCGGGGTGACCGGCAGACCGAAATATCCGGCCAGCGAACTCATGAAGGCGATCTGTCCCCTGCCCCGCGCCCGCATGGCCGGCAGCACCGCGTGTGAGATCCGCATGGACGCCTTCAGGTTCACATCCAGCAGGGCATCCACCTCGTCCCAGGGCTCCGGTTCAC
The DNA here is from genome assembly GCF_040955415.1 of Castellaniella ginsengisoli. NCBI lineage: Bacteria > Pseudomonadati > Pseudomonadota > Betaproteobacteria > Burkholderiales > Alcaligenaceae > Castellaniella > Castellaniella ginsengisoli. Next base: position 38,102 of record NZ_CP158257.1, read on the forward strand.
CCCCCGGCCCCACATGCGTGTTCATGCCGGCGTTGATGACGACCAGGTCCAACGGCTCCAGCCCTGCCAGCCAGGCCTGAAGCGCCGGGCCGTCTCGCACATCGAGACAATGACACCGCACCGTCGCGCCGCGCGCCTCGCAGGCCTGGGCGACCCGCGCCAGCACGTCCTGACGGCGGCCATGCAGGATGAGCGTCACGCCTGGCGCCGCATATTCCCACGCCAGCGCCGAACCGATGGCGCTGGTGGCGCCGGTGATGAGGATGCGTCGCATCAGGCCTCCAGCAAACGCGGCAAGCTGTTGCGCACCGCCAGGGCGATACCCTGCGGGCAGTAAAAACCGCCATTGACCGTCGCCTGGGCCAGCACCCGCTGTCTCAAACGGCGAAAACGCCCCGCGTCAGGCTTCGCGTCCGCTGTCCAGAAACTGTCCAGGTCGCCCTGATGCACCAGCCCTGGCTGGGCATACAACGCACGCCCCAGCACCATCAAGGGCAAGCCGGCTTCCAGCGCCAGCGGTCCCACCGTGCTGTTGACGGTCACCACGCCGGCGGCCTGGCGCAGCAATCTGGGCAGTTGTCCCGTTTCCATATAGAACACACGCCCCCGCAAATCGCGGTGCCGCACCAGGCGTCGCAACACGCGGCCATGTCTGGCCAGCCCCGGATCCAGCGGGTGATTCTTGACCACCAGCACCGCATCGGCCGGCGCATGCCGGGCAAAGGATGCCAGCACCCCGTCCATCAATTCCCGCATGTTGCCGTAGGGCGAATGCTGACGAATCTGGCTGTCCCCATCCAGTTGCAAGGGCAGCACGAAAAAGCGCCTGCGCTGGCGCAACAAGGTCCGGAGCAGCCGGTCATCGCGCCCGCGATACCAACGCAACAGAGGCAGGCGCCACGCATAACCCAAGTATTCCAGCGGCGCGATGTAGCGCGCGTGATTGCGATAAAACGGAAACAGCACGGGATTGGCCACGCCGGCGACGTGATACGTCACATCGTGCATCGCCCGGCGCCAGAACGGCGACTTGAAGGCGGTGGGGACGGCGGGTGGCGGAAAATCGGTCGCGGCATCCTGACGCAACACGGCCATCAGTGGCGAATGGGCATTGACCCCGCCGCGCTCCAGCGTGATGCGATGCGGACGGAAATAGCCCTCCTCGAACACATGCGCGCGCAACCCCAGGCGCCGGGCCAGATCCACCGCCGGCCGATGCACGGGGCGGCAATCCCCGAACAGCACCACGTCCGTCACCCCCCACTGCCGCACATGCTGTTCATAAAAAGACGGCAATTGCGACAAGCGCCCTCGAAACGACACGGCTTGTCCCAGACGCCAGTACAGCAGATCGCCGGCTGTGAAATTCACCCGGCGCACGCAATGCCCCTGGCTGCGCAGCGCCCGCGCCAATTCACGAAAGAAAGGCGTGCAAGGCCCTTGCAAGAACAAAAACGTACGGCGCATGCCGTGATCCCCTCCAAAGCCGGTCAGTCGGCGGTGCGCCACGCCCGCCAAATGGCGTGAAACTTGCGTTGACTGCGGGCCCACCACCCGCGATTGAGGCGTTCCAATGTGCCGTCCTGCGCACGCCTATCGCGCTCTTCCACCAGGCGGTTCAAGACCGCTTCGCAGGTCGTATAGCCCTTGAGCAGCGGATCCCAGTACAGGGGATAGTCCAGCAACGTCCCGGCCACCAATTCCGCCAGAGTCAGGCGCCGCCGGCGCCGCGCAAACGCCGCACCGCCCACGACGCGGTCCTCGGTCAGGCCCCAGCCCGCATAAAACGGCTGACCGTAGGTCACCACTTTTTTATGCCGCAGCAACGCATCGAAGCCTGTCAGCGACGTCATCGTGTGCACCGCATCGCAGGCCTCGATGCAACTGATCACGGAACACCGCGTCTCCACATGATCCGCATACGCCAGCGCCTGTGCCTCGGACACCACGCCCTGACGGTTGCCCGAGGCCACATCCGGATGCGGCTTGTAGACGATGAACGCATCCGGATGCGTCTCGCGGGCGGCCCGCAACAGCGCCAGGTTGGTCCTGACGTCCGTACAACCGAAACGGATCGACGCGTCGTCTTCCACCTGGCCCGGCACCAGCACCACCGGACGGCCGCCGGACGGCCAGGACACCGGTGCGCGCGGCTCCAGGTTGTATTTGGTGATGCCGTGCGTCACGATGAACTGGCGCACGGATTCCGCCCGCCGCAGATCATCGGCCGACCAGGCATGCCGGTTCAACAGGTTTTCCAGACCGGACGGCCGGGTCGGATCGAAATACAGCCCGGTCTCGTCCAGTACCAGCGATTGCGGCGGAATCATGTCCGATCCCAAGCCCACCGACCGGACAAAACCGTCTTCCATGCGCAGCAGGCGCGCGCCACTGGCGGCCGCCAATGCCGCGACGCCCCCGGGCGGCTCACGCCCCCAGCACACCAGGCTGTCATCCGGTCCGAGCCCCACCGCCGCCGCCCGGCGGGCATTACGCACGAACCGGACAGGTTCAGCGCCAAACCGCAAAAGCGGCCGCAGATTGGCCGCTTTCCAGCGGCGGAAGCCGACACAGACGATCTTTCCGGCAAATCGGCACCGCATGCGCTTTTGCCGGACCAGCCAGTCGATCACATCGAAAATCGTGCCCGGACGATGCGTCAGCGGATTCAGATAACGCGTGTAATGAAAATAGGCGGCGACAAACAGTTCATCGACCGTGCGGCGCCGCGTCCGCCGGGGGCAGGTCTGGCGATCATCCGTCACCCCCCAGCCGGCATACCAGGGCAGGCCAAAGACAGACACCGGCTTTTCCGCCAGCAAGGCCTCGAACCCCATGGTGGATGACACTACATACACCCGGTCCATGGCACGGATCAGCTCGACCGGATTGACCGTCTGGCGCAACAGCACAATGCCGTCTTCTTCGGCCACATCGGACAAATAACCGCGCTTCGCGCCCGAAGACACTTCGGGATGCGTTTTGACGTAGATCGTGGCGCCGGGGTTCTCGCGCCGGGCGGCCGCCAGCATGTCGAAGAAAGTTTGCGCCGAGGCCCCACCCAACGACACGCTGACATCGCCCACCGTCTGATCGACCACCAGCACACGGCCACCATCACCCGAGTGCAGCAAGGCTGGCGGCAGATCGGGGGCATGATTGTATTTGCTGAGCCGGTACTCAAGGATCAACGATCGCGCTCTGGACACCTGGTCCCCAAGCCCCTGCAAGACGTCCTGACCGGATTGCAGCAAGACCTCCAGCGCCGAAGGCTGGGTGCTGTCGTAATAAATACCTTGGTCATCGATGATCAAGGACAGCTGCGGATAGCCTGGGCCTACGCCGTAGGACCGCAGGAAGCCGTCTTCGAGGCGAAGAAAGGGCAGGCCGCGTTCGCTGGCGTATTGAAAGGCGCGTCGAGTATTCTGTTTGCAGCCCCAGCCGGCTATCCGGTCAACGCTTGGTCGGATACGGTTGCCGGTTACTCGCACGAAAGAGCTTTGCAGCAAACGCTCCGCCACCCGATTATGTAGGATACCGTTCGAAAAAACACCAACTGCAGTACGTGCCAACACTCCTCCCAAACCTCACACCGTATCCATCAGTTCTCGGCCTTCCCCACAGCCCCACTTTAAAACCTCGAAGAACTGCATAACGATCTCACCGTCTATATAACGGAATTTCGACCAACCTCGATGAAAGCTCGCCTTCTCCTCAAAAGACCGTCTTTTATAATTTTTTCAATCAGCAAGTCAGTGCTATTGGACCCGAAGTCATTCACTATCTCTCTAAATTTCATGAAATACTCATCACCAACTTCGCGACCATATTGCTCGGAAATCACACCTCTTAATTGTTCCCCACAGAAACAAACTGGCCCAAAAGCGTTCTCCTCAGTCAGCATGAGATCTCCGCCATACTTTGCCATGCATTCGTCCTTTTCTTTCCACCAAAAAACCACAACACAACCTCTATTAAAAGCATCGTATGCAATTGAAGAGTAATCCGTTATCAGGATTGACGCGCTACGCAAAGCATGCTCATAAGACAAATCTGTCAAATAGCTAGATAAATCCGTGTCGCGCAAAGAATCCATAATTAAAGGATGAGGCATCAAAATGACTTTCTCTTTTAATTCGTCTGGCACAGACCCCACAATCTCGACACACATCCTGTAGTAGCTTGAATTTCTAACATCCAAGGCTATAAGGTTATAGTCCCACGGCCTCCAGGTCGGCATGATCATAATTTTGTCATGCTGGCTGAACCGAACCTTATGATCAAACTTAGGCAGTCCAGTCACGTAGATATTCCTCTCAAGAAATCCAGCATTAACACGAAACTCATCGGCCTCTAATTGAGAAGAAACAACAACTTTTGTATTATCAGGAAATATCTTGCCTGGGCGAAAATTTCGCCGCTCCTTCGCCCCCAAAGAGATCATATATGACACTCCGTGCTGAAGGAATACAAAATCAAACTTTCGACGAGCCAATTTCTCGAGAGCGTAAGGATTTGCGACCCTTAGGTCGATAGCATGAGCGGGAGACTCCGTAGAAATAAAGGTCTTACACAGAAAGAAAGCAATATAATGCCTGAGACTTCCCTTAATAATTATCTGATTTCTATATTTTCTATCAATTACCAATGAATCGGCCGCGGGCTTAGATAGTATGAATTTCACTTCCCTGTAGCCATACTCGACCAGCCGCTCAAACAACATAGAGGCGCTTTCCTCATATTTGCTAGATTTCTTTTCATATAGAAGAATCGGCTTAAATCGTCTAGGCAAAAAACGAAAAATATACGACAACAGCCACGCAATAAAAATCTTAAATTGATAGATATTTTGATCAGAAATTACAGTTTCTCGAATCGTCAAATAACTATTTCCATTACCTCCCATCCTGATATATGCGGATCGACACCCTTCCAAAAAAATCATCCGGCTATTTAAATACCTGCGCCGCCCAAATCCAAGTGTTTTATATTTAATAGGTCTCTTAAAATCAAGACCATCGGATAGACTGCGAAGAAACAGACCATTATGTATCTCCTTGAATGCCGCCGGATCCAATCTAAAACCATATATTGCAATCAGAAATCCAAAATGATGCAATCTGAAGGTCAGCATAAAGGAGATCTTTACTTTAATTTTCCTATTAGAAGCCAAAACCTGGAAAGATTTATTATCAAACGAACTCCTTCTCACCACCCCCAAACACAGACATGAGATCCAGAAATATTTACTGTATCTATTTATTTTAAAAATTGAATTATGAATTTTTAATCTTTTGCTATATAAATTATTTTTCATTTCACAGAATTTTTATGAAACCTTATAGATCCATCGCATCAAAGAAATCCAAGATCCAAACTAAGAAATAAATACGATTATATTGACCACAAATGGCACAAGCATCAAAACCAAAGAAATTAACATCAATTAAATTCAAATTAAATACATCCCAATGGCTCTTGAAATCAAATTTCCGTTCCTCTAGCCGCCATTAGGGCAGTCTCTCAGAAATCTTCTCTCATAAAATTTCTGTATTTGAATGGATTTTTTTGCATTATTCCTCAACCACATCTTCCGCCCCATATCAATAGCCTTTGCCGGAACCCCAGCCAAAAGACTAAATTGATCACACGATCTAGTAACGACCGCCCCATAGGCAATGATTGAGCAAGCCCCCACTCTCACGCTCTTCAATATCGCTGACCTTTGGGCAATCCAGACGTACGGCTCGATAACAACAGGTCGAACAGATTTATTCAACTGATCCCGGCTTTCTAAATCTATAACAAGGTGACCGTCTGCAGGACGGATGACCAACTCTGGGCCAATTAAGCAATGGTCTCCCACGATTAGTCCATTACCCGTAACACCTGAATTGAAACCGGTGCTCCAGCTAGAAGATGCCGTGACCGAAACACCGTTCCCCACCAACACGAAATCCCTGATTCCCAGTAATATGGCAGTCACTCCGTTTAGTATGGCATCCGTTCCAACATAAGAAAATTGGCCATCTTCCTTAAACGAGACCCTACTATTCTTAATATTTGCCCCCGACCTTATGACCATACAGCAATTAACAGCTTTTTCTGTAAATACTATTTTCAATCCTTCAGGAAGTTGACTATCCTCCAGATATATTCTATTTGAATCATCGCCAACCAAACCAATATCTCTTGGCATATATTCATAGAATTTTTCTGTAGATATAGGGAAGTCAGCAACGCAGAACTCTACAAAGTCTCGGACATATTGATCTGGAAAGTACGTCCAAAAGTTCATTACTTTTCTCATTAAAATAGATGACAATTAGCGAATAGGACCTAGAATATATTCCATACCAAACACAAAGGATAGCAACCGGCACGTCCTCGGCGGCACAGATCCGCTATCTTGAGAAAACTCCAAAATATTCCTCGATGAACTCATTAAATAACATCTTATAACCAGGAATATCATCCATATCACTGACATCATTTACACAGAAAGAATGAGGAGACGAACCATTTAGCTGCGCAAGGATTAGATTTCTATAATACTGAGGGGCGGCAGGAGAGGAGATATTAAAATAATGACAGACATCCCGCCCCAAACATGCCGCTCCTTCCAAATACATGAGCCACGGTACTAAGAACGTTGCAACATTCAGGTCTCTTTCACCTCGGAACCGGTTTGGAAGAAAACGGTGTATTTCTTCTTCAAATTTATTCCACGCGAGCCGAAAAGCAGATTTACGCAGTGGAACATAGGTATGGACAAGAGGAATATCTATAAATTTACTGTAGCGATTTCTTAGGAGTTCTGAGCTATTTATAGACGCGGCGATCGTCGCTGTTCTGATCCCTCTTTCTAGCAATGATGAGATTCTCTTTCCAGAAGGAAACACAACCGCGAGGCCATTCGAGGAAAAGAAGTGACCTTTTACAAGTCCCCTTGCAGCGAAAACATCATCATTAAAATAGATAAAGTATTCTGAAAGTCCTGCAATTTTGTGAAGATGCGCCTCTATAACATGGGAATTAAACGTCGGAAGATACTCTGAAGATATTAACTCTTCATGCGCTACAAATTTTATTTTTTTGTCGAGGCGATCCCATCGTGGTCTCTGCCCATCTGTGACTATATAAATTGACCTCACCCAAGGCATATAGGTGAGAACACTATGTACGGAATATGTCAATTCGTTATGATTTCTAAAACGCGCAGAACTACGCGCATTCAAGCACTCCGGGGCACCACCACAGCGTAGAAGACTATCCTGCCTTTTCTGTCTCCATATCGGATCGCCATCATCCACCCAAGTGAAAACAACATCCACAGGGATTTCGTTAGGCAGCAGGCTCTCTAGAATATTATTGGACGAAATCAGCGCACCTTCCTCATACACATTGCATCCAATTTCGTTATAAATCGGAGGCCTTCTTTTCATAAGAAAGTCGCGAAAGAAAAGCTCTGGATCGATGAGCAACTTCTTAAATTTTCTGTAAGTAGCGTTTTTTGTCATATAGCTCACAGGCAGCCAAATTCGATCGGCGCATTAAGCCAATTCAAGAGCAAATCAGATCGGTGGACAGGCAGAACCGAACCATCCCCTACTCTTGTTGGTAGGCCTGTATCCCTGCCTTAACTTCCTCGTAGCATCTGATCTTTCCCGCTCGCACCACCAGCACTAGGTCGCACAGCGCGGTTACATCCCCCATACTATGAGATACCAATAGAACGTTTGCCTTCCCAACTTTTTCGCGGAGCACAGTCTTAGCCTTCTTCTTGAAATGCGCATCCCCCACCGACATCGCCTCATCGATCAGGTAATAATCAAAATCAAAGGCCAGGCTCAGTCCGAAGGCCACCCGCCCCCGCATCCCGGATGAATACGTCTTGACCGGCTCATCAAAATAATCGCCAATCTCAGCGAACGATTCGACATAATCGACGATGCGACGCAGAGCCGGCCCTCGGGCGCCTTGTACGCGGGCAACAAACTTGACGTTTTCCCGTCCGGTCAAGGACCCCTGGAATCCGCCGCTCAGGCCCACGGGCCATGAGATCCGCTTGTCCGTGATGATCCGCCCCCGATCCGGTACATCGATACCGCCCAGCAAACGCAGCAACGTGCTTTTGCCCGACCCATTGCGGCCCAATATGGCCACATTGCGCCCTTCAGGTATGGTGAAGGATAGATTCTCGAATACGCGGTAGCGCTTCTGCTGGCTGCGGTCGCGGTATGACTTGTAAAGATTGCGCACTTCGATCATCAGGCGGCCATCATGTGCAGGCGCCGGGCGCGGTACAGCCCCAGGCCGATGAACAGGGTTGCGCAGGCCCAGACCGAGGGATAAACCAGATTGACCTGCGGGATGCGGGGATACGTGGCGCTGGCGTCGATCCGCAGCAGTTCGATCACGTGCAGCCAGGGGTTCAGGGCCATCCAGGCCAGCACCTGGGCGGGCAGGTGCCACACCGGGAAAATGGCGCCGGACAATAAATACAGGGGAAAATAGGCCAGCCGGATGATGCTTTTCGACTCGGGCATGACTTCGGCCAAGGCGCAGTACAGCATGCCCAATCCAAATGCCAGGGCCAGGCCAACCAGCCAGGTCAGCCCCCATTCCAGGGGCGCATGGATGCGCAGGTCATATCCTCCCCAGAAAGCCATCACAAGCCCGACCAGCAGCAACACGCTGGCGGAGATGCAGAAATGCACGACGAATCGGGCAGCCCACGCATCCATGACCTGTATCTGGCGGTAGGCGAACAGGGCGCGGTTCGCCTCCAGGGCTTCCATCATGTTCAGGGATATGTTCTTGAACGTCAGGAAAGGCAGCACGCCGAACAAAAGAAAAACGGGCAATTCCATCCCCGGCAGGCTTTTGCCGCGGACGTAGGCATAGACCACCATCATCAGCACCAGGTGCAAAATGGGCTCCAGCAACGTCCACACCCCGCCCAGGCGCCGGGAACTGAACCGCACCTGCATTTCCCGCAGCACCATGGCGAACACCACGGCGCGGCTGATGGCCAGGGAATCGCGACGAATGATGGCCGCCATGCCGCTAGCGCCCCAACGCGTCCGCCGTGCGGCCCAGCACCAGCACCTGCACGATGGGCGAAATGATCTTCTGCCATTCATAGACGCCGGCATTGGTCACGTAGATGGCGTCCTCGGGCTGCACCAGAAACTGCCGCGCCAGAAACAGCGCCGAAGGATCCTCCATATTCAGGCGAAAGACCTGGGCGACGGGCTTGCCGGGCTCCGCCACCGGGCCGGTCGATGCCGGGTCGGTCAGGCGGAACACGAAAACGCCGGTCGCATCCGATGTACTGTCGCGCAGGCCGCCCACCACACCCAGGGCTTCGAGCAGGCTGGGATTCGGGGCCGGGAAATCATGCAGGCCGGGCTTGACCACGGCGCCCATGGCGACGAAACGCTGGCGGTTGCGATCCAGGATGATCTCGGAATCGGGGGGCACGATGCGATTCTGCCCTTCCAGGATGTCCTGGTAGTTGTAGACTTCGGCATGGTCGCCCGTGCGTAACGTCACCCGCACCAGATAGGGCTCCAGCACGGCGCCGCCCGCCCGGTTGATGGCGTCCAGCAGGGTCAGAGGCCCATCCAGCGTGGATACGCGGCCGGGATGCTTGACGGCGCCGGCTACCAGGACCGCGCCCGACTGATCCCCCGTCAGGGCGACATGCACCTGGGGATCAACGGATACGCCCTTCAGCCGGCGCCGGATCAGTTGTTCCGTTTCATAGGGCGTCAGGCCGGCCACCCGGATATGGCCCACATAAGGCAGCGACAAGCGGCCATCGGCCTCGACACGCAATTGCTGGAACACGGTGCCGCCGGCACTCAGGGGGGCGAAAATCCCCCCATCGGCCACGGTATCGGCCACCATCAGGCGAATGACATCCCCGGGGGACAGACGCAACTGGGGCATGTGCTTGGCCGTCACGGTGGCCACGGGTTCCGGTTCCGGCGGCCGCATATAAGGCCCGATAGTGGTGGCGCTCAGATCGATCAACTGATAGGGCGGCGTGGCGTCAGGCTGATCCGGTTCGGAATGATTCTGAATCTGCCGGATGGAAGGCCCCGCCGCGGACAGGAATGCGCCGGCGCAACCGGATAAGGCGCCGCAGACCGCCAGGCAGGCCAGAAGTCGCAGGGGCTTAATCACGATGATCCTCGATGCTGGCGATGATGAATCGCGTGATGCCATAGACCAGCAGCAGCACGACCATCAAGGTGAACAGGTTGTACAGACGACGCGGATACAGTGCTTCGTCGGGCAGATTGGGGGACACCACGGTGACCAGGCTGCGGATTTTCTTGCTGGCCTCGATACGGGCGTTCTGCAAGGCGACCACGGCCAGCTTGTAGGTCTCTTCGGCGATCTTGCCGTCGACCTCCAGCTTGCGGAATTGCGCGGCAACGACATTCAGGTTGTTCTGGCCCTGATCGGACAGCAGCCGTTTGTTTTCCACGGCCAGTTGCTGTTCCAGGGCCCGGATCTCGGTCTGCGTCGTGCGCACCGCCGGGGCGTCGCCGGTCAGGCGGGCCTTCAAGGCCTTCAGCTCCGCATGGGCGGTGACCAGCCGGGATTCCAGTTCGGCGATGATGGTGGCGCGGTTCCTGGCCGATTCGCCGGCATCCAGAAACTGGTTCCGGCGCTGGAAATCCAGGATCCGGTCGCGCTGGCTTTCGTAATCGCGATGGGCGTTTGCCAGCTCGTCCTCGGCGAAGCGCACTTGCTCGCGCGCCATCCGGTGGGACAATTCATTGACGAACCCTTCGCTGGTCTTCAGGATGAAATCCAGACTCTCCTGGGCGAACCCGGGGTCCAGGGCTTCGACCGTGACGCTCAGCAGGCCGGTTTCTTCGTCGAACTGGGCATTCACCAAACGACGATAGAAACTCAGCTGATCCTCAGTGGTCGCATCGGCGGACAGCCAATACAACGGATCGCGCCATCGACCTGCGAAATGATCAGCCCAATGCAGTTGCGCATTCAGTGCATCCAGCATGTCCTGGGACCGGATGTATTCCCGCAAGTACAGCGTTTCCTCGCGCGATGTCGGGTTGGTGCCGGTCAGCATCATGGCCAGACCGGGCAAGGCCTGGCTGGATTCGCCATTGGTCTGGCGCACGGCCACCTGGGCCTGGCTGACATAGCGGCTGTCGGCCAACAGCGTGTAATACACGAGGGCCAGAATCATGGGAATGATGACAATGCCCCAGAACAGGCGTCGTTGGCGCCTGTTCTGGACGGCTTGCGCCCGGCTGTCCTCCAGTTCGAGATCGGTCACGGTGCCCGAAGGCCCGGCGGCAATGGGGGCGGGAGGATGCGTCACGGGGGATTGGGGTGTGAGGTCGGACATCAACGATCAAAAAGTGGGTCCTGGCCTTTTCAAGCCATTGTTTGCACCAGCCCGATCGTCTCGACGATCTGGGCCTCGGTATGTTCGCTGCTCAGGAAAAACCGCAGACGGGCGGCTTTCTCCTCGACGGCGGGGTGGATGATGGGCTGCACGTTCACGCCGTGCTCGAACAATTGGTTCGACAGCCGGACGGCTTTCAGGGAACTGCCCAGAATCACCGGGATGACGGAATAGCCCTGCGACAGACCGGTATCCAGCCCGGCCGCGCGGGCCTGCCGCAAAAAGAACTGTCCCCGCTGTTTCAGCCGGGCGACACGTTCCGGCTCGGCCCGCATCAACGCCAGCGCCGCCAGCGAGGCCGCCGCCAGCGGCGGCGCGATGCCGACGCTGTAGACGAATCCGGGGGCCGCGTATTTCAACTGCTCGACCAGGGCGCGTTCGCCCGCGATGTAGCCGCCGCAACCCGACAGGGTTTTCGACAGCGTGCCCATCCAGATGTCCACATCCCGGCCTTCGATGCCGAAATGCTCGTGCAGGCCGTAGCCTTTTTCACCGAGCACGCCCAGGGCATGGGCCTCGTCCACCATCAAAAAGGCGTGGTGGCGGCGCTTCAGATCGATCAGCGCCGGCAGATCGGGCATGTCGCCGTCCATGCTGTAGATGCCTTCGACCACGATCAGCACACGCTCGAACCGGCCGCGCAGGTCGCCCAGGAGCCGGTCCAGGGCGTCCACATCGTTGTGGGGGAAGGCGCGTCGCGCCGCACCTGAAAGCTGGATGCCCATCAGCACGCTGTTGTGGATCAGGCTGTCGTGCACGACCAGGTCTTTCGGGCCGAACAGGTGGCCGATGGCGCTGACGTTGGTGGCATGGCCGCTGACGAAGACCACGCAGTCCTCGGTGCCATACACCTGGGCCAGTGCCTGCTCCAGATCGCGCTGCACGGGGCGTTCGCCCGCGACCAGGCGGCTGGCCGACACGGTGGTGCCATAGCGGTCGATGGCGTCCTTGGCCGCCTGGTCGACCTGGGGATGCCCGGCCAGGCCCAGATAGTTGTAGCTGGCGAAATTGAGGTAGTCGCGCCCATCGATCCGCGTCATGGCCCCGGCCCGGCCGTCGTGCACCCGGAAAAACGGGTTGTCCAGACCCAGGCGCTGCGACGCGGCCTTGGAGACCAGCATGCTTTCGTAGGCCGGGTGGCGGTCGAAACGGGTCCAGGCATCGGGAATCCTGCGCGCGCCGGAAGCGCGGCGGACCGGGGCCGCCGCGGCCGATCCGCTGTCCCTGGCCTTCTTGCCGAGGATGCGGTCGATCAATTGAAGTTTGCCGGCAGGGGCGGGTTCGATTTTGCTCATCGGATCAGGGAAGTTCCAGTTTCAGCCAGCCTTCGGGTCTCTTCCTCCAGGCTGCGCAATTCATCGGCGCTCAGGCCGGACTCATGCCGGCTCACCACGCCGGCGATCAGCTCGGCGGAGCCCGCCGTCACGCCCGGGTCATCCTCGGCATCCCCCGTCAGCCGCTCGATGATGCGGGCGGTCACGCCCGCCACGGTCGGCGCATCGTTGAGCATCATCACCGGCAACTGGATGCCGAAGCGCTGCTCCAGGCCAAGCGCCAGTTCCACCGCCATCAGGGAATCCATGCCCAGATCGTGCAGGAATTTGTGCGCTTCGATGCGTTCGGGCGCGATGGACAGGGTCTGGGCCACTTCGCCGATCACCCGTTCCTGCACGATGCGGATGACGGTGTCCGCGTCCTTGCCCCGGATCAGGGCTCGGATGTCCTGGGTGTCGGCGGCGATGTCCTGGCGGTTGCGGTTCAGCACGGAAAACCGGGCGCTCTCGGCCGAAGGCAGCAGACGCGACAGGACGTTCCAGTCAAAGTCCGCCACGATGGCATGGGGGCTGTCCTGCGCCAGGAGGCGGCCCAGCGCTTCCAGCGCCCGGGCCGCGTTCAGCGGCGGGCGGCCCAGGCGTTGCTCCAGGCTGTCGCGCACGGCCTCATGGCGGGTCAGATATCCGGCGTCGCCGATCGGCCCCCAGGCGATGCAGGTGGCGGGCAGCCCCTGGCGCTGACGCAGCGCGGCCAGGCTTTCCAGGCCGGCGTTGGCCGCGACATAATTGGACTGGCCGGGGTTGCCGATGGCGGTGGTGATCGAGGCATACAACACGAAATGCCGGATCGGATCAGCCTGCGTGGCCTGGTGCAGATTCCAGGCGCCGGACAGTTTGGTCTCCAGCACGTTGCGCATGCTGTCCTCGTCCTGCCGGCTGACCAGGCGGTCATCGAACACGGCGGCCGCGTGCACCACACCCCGCAAGGGCGGCAGCGTCCGGCGTATTTCACCGATCAGGGCTTGCACGGCTGCGGCATCGCGGATGTCGCAGGCGCGCGCATGGGCCAGGGCGCCCAGGGTGGCCAGGTCCTGGATCGCCTCGGCGGCGCCCGGGGTGTCCGCACCGCGCCGGCCCAGCAGCATCAGATGGCGCACGCCGCGCGCCGCCAGCCAACGGGCCGTTTCCAGGCCAAAACCGGACAGCCCGCCGGTGATCAGCCAGGTCTCGTCGGCGGGGAACGAGGCGACGGACTCATCCGTCATGTGCGACTCGACCTTGGGCCGGGCGTCGGCCAGGGCAACCACGATCTTGCCGATGTGGCGGGCCTGCTGCATGACACGGAAGGCATCCACCACGCGATCGGCCCCGAAGCGGCGATAGGGCAAGGGCGCGAGCGTCCCTTTCTCGAACAGCGTGATGACTTCGGCGAACAATCGCGCCGCCAGTGCGGGCCGACCGGTCATCAACTGGTCGGCGTCGATGCCGAAGTAGCTGATGTTGTTGCGCAACGGCCGCAAGCCGAGGGGCGTGTTTTCGAAGAAATCCCGCTTGCCCAGCTCCAGGAACCTGCCAAAGGGCTTGAGCACGTCCAGGCTGCGGCGCATCGCCTCGCCCGCCAGAGAGTTCAGGACTACGTCCACGCCCTCGCCCCGCGTGGCGGCGCGGATCTGGTCGGCAAAGGCCAGGCTGCGGGAATCAAACACATGGTCTGCGCCCAGCAACCGGACGAAATCGCGCTTTTCATCCGTGCCAGCCGTCGCGAAGATCTCGGCGCCCAGGTGGCGGGCGAGCTGAATGGCGGCGATCCCGACCCCGCCCGCCGCGCCATGGATCAGCACACGTTCGCCGGGCCGCAGATCGGCCAGTTGCTTCAGGGCGTAATAGACGGTCAGGAACACCGTGGGCACGGTGGCGGCAGCTTCGAAAGACCAACCCTCGGGCAGGCGGGCCACGGCATCGGCCCGCGTCACGACATGGCTGGAGAAACAGGACGACCCGAACCCCATGACCGCATCGCCCGGTGCCAGATCGCGCACCCCGGCTCCCACCCGGCTGATCACGCCGGAAAACTCCAGGCCCAGGCTGGCGCCGGCAAAGCCGTTTTCCACGGCCTCGTCGGGCAACAACCCCATCAAATACATCACGTCCCGGAAATTCAGGCCGGCCGCGCGGGTCTGGACTTCGACGTCCCGATCATCCAGCGCGCGCGCCTCGTCCCGCAGCCAGACCAAGTTGCGCAGCTTGCCCGGCACATGGAAATCGAGGCGGAAACGGTCCGCAGGGTGTAGCGGCACCGCCTGCTCTGGGCGGTCCTCGCGCATCATCAGCACCTGGCGGCGATCGCCCCGCCAGAGAATCTCGTCGGCCCCGTCGGGGTGGCGCAATTCACGGATCAGCCGCGCCGCATCGCCGCCGCCCAGGTCGATCAAGACGCAATCCAGCGCGGGCGCCTCGTTCATCAGGACGCGACCGAATCCCCACAGGGCGGCCTGGGCCGGGCTGGGGTCGGGGCCTTGCGCCGGATCCCCGGCAGGCGATCCGCCCTGGGTGACGATCCACAAGCGTGGCGCGGTCTCGCGGCGAATCCAGTCTTGGACGCACCCCAGCAGGAAAATCGCGGGATCGGCCGCACGGACGGCGGTTTTTCCCCAACCGATCAGGGACACGCAATGGGTCCAGACGCCGTCATCCCCGGGCGCCCGCGACGCGGCGTCCCGCAGCGTCACGGACAACCCCTCGGCAATCAGTCCGTCGGCCAGCGCCTGTCCGAAGGACTGACTGGCCTCATCGACCAGCAGCAGCCAATCGCCACCGGCTTCGGCCGGGCGATCGACGGGCGCCTCGGCGTCCGGACATTGCGCCAGCACCAGGTACGCGCCTTCGGCCAGGTCTTCGGCGGCGGACTCGCGCCAGACCGTGCCGTGCATCAGCCCGGCCTCGGCCAGCAGCCGGCACCAGGCGTCGGGCTGCCACAGCGGCGCCACCGGGGCGGGCATGGAGCCGGATTCGGCAGCGCCGGCATCGGCCGGGGTGTCCACCCACCAGGCGGGATCCAGGCCTTCCACCAGGTGAGCACTCCAGTCGGGATGGCGCTCGGCGATCACCAGCAGGCCACCGTCCGCCAAGTGCCGGCGCGCCCGCTCCGCCTCGGTGTGCGGATCGGCGAACAGATGCAGGCTATGGCGATAAAGGATCAGATCGAATCGTCCGGCGCCCAGGCTCTCGCGGAGCGCCTGTTCATCGTCATCCGTCCGCAGGACGCGCACGGCCGGCTGATCCTGACACTCCGCCGCCTGGCGGTCGGCCAGCTCGGGGTCCGTGACCGCCAGCACATAATCGACCTGCTCCTCGGGCAGGACGTCCAGCAGTATTTTGAACAGCCCGCTGGGGGCGGCGGTCCATTCCAGCACCCGCAGGCGGCGCGCGGCGGGCAGCGCCGCCGCCAAAGACCGCAGCAGGGCCTCCAGCGCCTGCCGCACGCCCAGGTAGGTAGGGTCGTCCTGATAGCGGCTTTCGGCCACGACGGAACGGCGCAGGCGGTCATGCAGCGACAAGGGGTCCAGCTCACCGCGCAGCAAGGCCGGCAACTGGCGACCCCAATGGCCCATCAGGGTGAGTTGCGGCAGATAGACCGGGTGGTCGCGCAGCAAGCTTTGCCAGACGTCCGCCGCGGGTGGCCAGTCGGCATCCCGGGCCAAGGCCCAGCCGGTCCCTTCGGGAACCAGCAGACCCTCATCCCGAAGGCGCGCGCCCAGCCAGCGGATCAGGGGGCTGGCGTGCGGCGCGTCGAACAAGGCCGACCAATCGGGCGCGCGGGGCGGCTGCGCCAGTTGCCGGCAAGCCTCGAACGCAAAGGACAACACCAGGATTTCGCTCAAGGGCAAGGTTTCGCGGAACCACCGCCGCCGCGCCTCCGGTGGCGGCAGGCCCCCGGACATGGACGCGATCAGGCCGGAGAGCGCCGGAATCGCGGCCCGTCGCTCGTCATGTGGGTGGACTTGCAGGCGCGGCACGATCCGCCAATGGCTCGCCGACTTGCCCGCGTTCGGATTCAAGACCGCGGCGCGAAAGCGGCAGGCCTCGGCCACGGCCAGTGTCCCGCCTTCCCCGTCCAGCAGTTCGCAATCCGCCAGCGCAGAGCGCTGACCGCGCCGCCGCAGCCGCACCCGCAGGCGCTGCGCCGGCCCGGACCGACACACAGTCAGCCGGCCCACGCGCACCGGCAGCATGGCCATGCCCCGTCCCGAAGGAGCCGCATCCTGGAGAAAAGCGATCAGCGCCTGGAAGCAAAGATCCAGCGCGCCCGGATGCAACACATAGTCCGTCGAGCAGGCCTGAACCGGCAGATCGAGCATGGCGTCCAGGCGGTCGTCCTCGACCCGGATGGATCGCAGGCCCCGAAAGACGGGGCCATAGTCCAGCCCCAGGCCGGCCGCCAGGGCGTAATGCGTATCGTGATCGATCACGCGGCGCGCTTCGCCGGGCGCGGCCGGGTCCGTTCCGGCCCATGCCCCGGTACTTTCCAGCAAACGCCCGGCGGCATGCGGTGTCCACTCATCGTGGCTCAGGCGCTGACGGCTCTGGATCATGAATCCGCCATCGCGCGGCTGAATCGTCAGCCGCAGACTGCGGGCATGGTCGCCGTCGAAGACCATCGGCGCCAGGATTTCCAGCGATTCCACCACAGGCGTTCCGCCCCGCCAGGCCTGGCCGGCGGCCAGCGCCATTTCGGCATAGGCCGCGCCTGGGAACACGATGGCGCCCCCCACCCGATGATCGGCCAGCCAGGGCAGCACCTGGACATCCAGCGCATTTTCCCAGGCCGCCTCGGCATCGGGCAGACGCCAGCCCAGCAGCGGATGTTCGCGGGACCGCTGAATGACGCGCAGGCTCTCGCTGGTTTGGGGATGCCAGTGCCGCTCGCGCTGCCAGGGGTAATTGGGCAACCGGACGCGCTGGGCCGCCGCCTGGAAACGGAATTGCAGCAAGGCTGGATCGGACAGCAGCAGGCACCGCCCGCAAGCGTCCCGGATCGAGCGTATGCCGTCGTCCTGGCGGCGCAGCACGCCAAGCACCCGACCCTGGATCGAGAGTGAGGTCAGTGTTTCGGTGACATAGCGCTGCAGAATCGCGTGCGGGCCGATTTCAAGAAAAACCCGGCAACCCTGATCGGCCAGACTGCGGATGGCGGCCTGGAACCGGACCGGCTCACGGATGTTGCGCCACCAGTACTGCGCATCCAGGCGCTCGTCGGCCAGGGCATCCCCCGTAACGGTGGAGACAAAGACTGCGGACTGCGGTACGCGCGGCTCCAGGCCTTTCAGCTTGTGCAATACCGTAGCGTGGATGGAATCCATGTAAGGACTGTGAAATGCGTAGTCCAGATCCAACACACGGAAGAACACATCTGATGGCAGATGCGATTGCAACTGCATCAGGCTTTCCAGATCGCCCGACAGTGTCAGGCCGACCGGGCTGTTGTAGCCTGCGATGGCCACTCGGCTGGACAGATCGAGATCGGCCAGCAAGGTCGACAGCGCTTCGGCCGACAGGGCCACGGCGGCCATGCGGCCATGCCCCCGCGTCAGGCCCTGGGCCTGACTGCGGGCGCTGATCACCCGAGCGGCCTGTTCCAGGCTGAGCGCGCCGCAAGCCCAGGCCGCCGCGATTTCCCCCACGCTGTGGCCGGCAACGGCATGCGGCTCGATACCCCGCTCGCGCAGCAATGAAGTGACGGCCACCTGAAGGGCGAACAGCAAAGGCTGAGCAACGGTAGTGTCGTCCAGGCGCGATGCCTCGGCGGACGCGCGCAGTTCGTCCAGCACGGAAAAACCGGCCAGCGGCCGCAGCAGCGCATCCAGTTCGGCCAGGATGGCGGCGAACCGGGTGGATTCTTCCAGCAGCCTGCAACCCATGCCCTGCCACTGGGCGCCGTTGCCCGAATACACGAACGCAATGCCGCCGGGTTCGGGCAACCGGTCTTCCGTCAGGACCGCCTCGGGGTCATCGCCTTCCGCAAAGGCCCGCAGCCGATCCACCGCATCGGCGAACGACCCGGGCTGCAGAATCAGGGCTTTGTCCAGCCGGTCGCGCTGGAAAGCCGCGCCCCGGGCGATCGCCTCGTAGGCATCCGGCCCCTGAAGGACCAGTTGGCGCGCGTAGGCGTCCGCGAGCGTCGCCAGGGCCGGTGCGCTACGCGCCGACAGCACCAGCGGCGACAAGCCGAAAACGGGAGCATCCTTCGAGCTTTGCCGGGAAGAGAGCGCCCTGGCGGCCGCAGGCCGGACAGCGGCCGGCGCGGGCCCTTGCAGCAAGACATGCGCGTTCGCACCGCCGAAGCCGAAGGAATTCACCCCCGCGATCAAGGGACGGCCTGTTTCCGGAAAAGTGCGCGGCGCCGTGGGCACTTCCAGATTCAAGGCCTGGAAATCGATCCGCGGGTTGGGGTTGTCCAGATGCAGGGTTCCAGGCAGGACCCGATGTTTCAAGGCCAGCACGGCCTTGACCAGCCCCGCCATCCCCGACGCCGCCTCCAGGTGCCCCACATTGGATTTCACCGAACCGATGGGCAGCGGTGCGGCGTGAGCCTGGCCATAGACCTGGCCGATGGCCTCGGCCTCGATGGGGTCGCCCACGACGGTTCCGGTGCCGTGCGCCTCGATGAAATCCACATCGCCGGCCGCCAGACCGCTGCGCGACAGCACGTCGCGCATCAAGTCGGCCTGTCCTTGGGCGCTGGGGATGGTGATCCCGCTCTTGCGCGATCCATCCGCGTTGACTCCGCTGGCCAGAATGACGGCCTGGATATCGTCACCGTCGGCCAAGGCCTGTTCATAGGGCTTCAACAGCAGGACCGCTCCGCCTTCGGCGCGGACATAGCCGTCGCCCGACGCATCGAAGGGACGGCAGCGCCCCGTGGCCGACAGCATCGACGCCTTGGTGAAGCCCACGAATGGATAGGGATGCAGCAGCAGATTGACCCCGCCCACCAGCGCGCACGACGCCTCGCCCGTCTGGATGGCGCGGCAGGCGTGATGCAGGGCCACCAGCGATGAAGAACACGCCGTATCCACCGCCAATGATGGGCCGTGCAGGTCGTAGAAATAGGACAGGCGGTTGGCGGCCACGCTGAGCGTATTGCCGGTCATGGAGTTCGAGGACAGGCTGGCCAGATCGTCCAGGCCCCGGGTGCCATAGTCCAGCGCGGCGATGCCGACATAGACGGCGCAATCCGAGCCCGCCAGAGAGGACGGTGGAATGCCTGCGTTTTCCATGGCTTCCCAGGACAGTTCCAGCAGCAGGCGCTGCTGAGGATCGAGCCAGGCAGCCTCGCGAGGAGAAATGCCGAAAAACGCAGCATCGAACGTATCGATGTGCGACAGCACGCCGGCCGAGAACGTAATGCTGCGGCCTGGTTCTGCGCGTTTGGGGTGGCGCAGTTCGGCGGTGGCCCAGCGATCCGGCGGAATCTGGGTGATCAAATCGCGCCCACCGGCCAACGCGGACCAGAATCCGGTCTCGTCGCGGCAATCGCCTGGAAAACGGAACGCCATCCCGACCAGGGCGATGGCGCCAGGCGCCGGGCAGGCCTGCGCGCCGTCGGCTTTCCGCAGGTTTTTTTTCTGACTTTTCTGAACTGACAAACAGCTTCCCCAACAGCTTTTGTTGTGTTTGTTACTTTTTGGCACGCTACCGCCGTGCCGTGACACGATCGGCTGGCGCTGGCCGGGATTGTATTACATCAGTAATATTATCAACCACATTCAAGGTAAGATGCTTATGGGGCAAAAGACAGGGATCACCCCATCACAGACGATGCGGACCCGCGAAAAAACCCCGCAGATTGAGAAAAGTCAAAGTCAAGGAAGATAAACCCCGGTTTCACGGACGGGCAGCGACACCCAGGGTTTACCCGGTGCTACAGTCAAAAAGACCGGATAAAACCCGCCCGCCCGACTCTCTAAAGAACCGCCATGACCGCACCCCAGGACTGGGACCCTCGCGCCCCGGAAGTTCTCGCAGATCCGATTGCCGCGTATGACCGCATGCGCGGCCGCTGTCCGGTGGCCCACAGCGACTACCTGCATCATTCCGTGTTCCGTCACGCCGATGTCATGCGGATCCTGCTGGACCACAAAACGTTCAGCAGCCAGGCGTCCCGCCACGTTTCCGTGCCCAACAGCATGGATCCCCCCGAACACACCGTCTACCGCCAGTTGATCGAGCCCTACTTCGGCCCCGACCGCATGGCGGCCTTCGAGCCGGTCTGCCGCCGCCTCTGCACGGATCTGGTCGCCGCGCTGCCGCGTAATGCGCAAGTCGAGATCATGTTCGGCCTGGCGCACCCCTTTGCCCTGCGCATGCAGTGCGCCTTCCTGGGCTGGCCCGACAGCCTGCACGAGCCGCTGCGGCAGTGGATCCACAAAAAGAACGTCGCCACGCTGTCGGGCGACACCCATGCCATCGCCGCCGTGGCCACCGAATTCGACGAAACCATCCGCGCCCTGCTGAAAGTCCGCCGCGACGCCGGCGACCAGGCGCCGGACGACGCGACCACGCGCCTGCTGCGCGAAACCGTGAACGGCCGGCCCCTGGCCGAGGAAGAAATCGTCAGCATCCTGCGCAACTGGACCGTCGGCGAACTGGGCACCATGGCCTCCAGCGTCGGCATCATCGCGCACTACCTGGCGACCCATCCCGACCTGCAGAACCGCCTGCGCCGCCATCCCGAGCTGGTCCGGCCCGCCAACGACGAAATCCTGCGCATCCACGCACCGCTGATCGCCAACCGCCGTGCCGCCACCTGTCCGGTGCGCCTGGGCGACAAGCAACTCCAGGCCGGCGAACGGGTCACGCTGATCTGGGCCTCGGCCAACCGCGACGAGGCCGTCTTCGGCGATCCGGACGAATTCCGCCTGGACCGCGATCCCGCCCTGAACCTGCTCTACGGGGCCGGCATCCACGTCTGTCCGGGCGCGCCCCTGGCGCGGCTGGAAATCGAGGCCATGATCCAGGCCCTGCTGGCGGGGACGCGCGTCCTGGAACCCGTCGCCGACCAGCCGCCCATGCCGGCCATCTATCCGGCCAGCGGCTACCGCCAGGCAATGTTGCAACTGCGCCACGACTGAAGCGCCGACATGCGGCGGGCCCGCTCCGACCCGCCGCTTTTCGTGGCGAAGAGGGGACACCGCATAAGCTCATCACGGATTTCCATACGAAGCCGCCGTTATATTCGGCCCGGCAAGACTACAATTCAGGCATGAACCATCCGGGGTGCGCAGCATCCCGCCTTGCCGAAGAGACTTGCCTGCCATGTGTCAGCTATTGGGCATGAATTGCGCCACGCCCACGGACATCACGTTTTCCTTTGCGGGGTTCGCCGCGCGCGGCGGCGGTACCGACCACCATGCCGACGGCTTCGGCATCGCCTTTTACGAAAATCGCGGCTCACGCAGTTTTCTGGACAACTCGCCCTGCTGCCATTCGCCGGTGGCCGAACTGATCAAGCGTTATCCGATCAAATCCCGCAACGTCATCGCCCACATCCGCAAGGCCACCCAGGGCGCGCTGGAACTGGAGAACTGCCATCCCTTCGTGCGCGAACGATGGGGCCGGCACTGGCTGTTCGCCCATAACGGCGACCTCAAGAACTTCGACCCCGACCTGCGCGGCGACCACCTGCCGATCGGCCAGACCGACAGTGAACGGGCCTTCTGCACCATGATGGAAGGACTGCGCGACCGTTTCGGCACCCGCGAGCCCGAAGACACCGAACTCTTTGCCGCGGTGGCCGACATGACGGCCGAACTCACGCGCCACGGGGTGTTCAATTTCCTGCTGTCCAACGGACGCTGCATGCTGGCGCATTGCTCCACGAACCTGTACTACATCGTGCGCGCCTGGCCCTTCCAGGTGGCCCACCTGGTGGACACCGACATGTCGGTGGATTTTTCGCAGACCAACGCCCGCGGCGACTGCGTCTCGGTCATCACGACCAAGCCGCTGACCGACAACGAAACCTGGACCGCCTTCCAGCCGGGCGAATTGATGATGTTCGTCGACGGCAGGCCGCTGGCCGGCCGGATCATCGAGATCCCCGAGGAGGTCCGGCGCAGCAACCAGGCCAACCTGGCCTGCGTCTGAAGGGGCAAGCCATGCATTCACACGGCACGCCCGGCGACGATCCCCGCCCCGAGGAACCCATCGAGCCCGATCTCAACGAATGCTGCGGCAACGGCTGCGAACCATGCGTGTTCGACACCTATGCCGAAGAAAAGCGCGCCTGGCAGCAAGCGGTCAAAGACTGGGAAGAACGCCGGCGGAACAAGGCCGGCATGCCGCCCGGCGCCTGATTCGAGGCCGGCGCGGCACGCCCGGCGTCTTGCACGACAACCTTGCTGAGCATAGGGTTCCCGGGGGTTTTCCCGCAGCGCGTTCCTATAATCGGAAGCTCCCAACACCTCTCCAGGAATGACGCACCGTGGCTTCCGACGCTATCCCGATGTTCGCTGAAAACACCTACCCCCTCGACGCGCGCGGCATCGCCAAGCGTTTCCGGCACGCCGCCATCTTCGGCGCCTTGTCGGCGCTGCAGCCGGGCGAAACCATGCGCTTCTGCAATGATCACGACCCCCTGCCGCTGCTGCAGCAACTGAAGAACCACTTCGGCGAAAACATCCAGTTCGAGTACCTGGCCCGCAATCCCGGCGAAATCGTCATCGATTTCCATATCGTGCCCTGAGGCACGCCAGATGCGGCAAAAAAACCACCCTCTCGGGTGGTTTTTACATTCATGCCGCCGCTCACGGACGATGCGCCCCCTGCAGCAGCAATCCCAATCCGGCCGGCAACTGCGCCGGTTGCGCCGGCAGATCCAGGCTTCCCGGCGCGGGCGGCGTGGATGCCAGCCGCTGCACGCGGAATTTCTTTTCATAGGCCAGCAGGCCCAGGCCTTGCGCTTCCAGTGCATCCAGCACCTGATGCGTCCCTGACGCAGGCTGCCCGGCCGCCGTCTGCAGCAAAACAGCCATCCGGCCCAAAGTCCGGGTCAGTTCCCGCACTTCCAACTGTTTGCCCAGCACCCCCTGCCCGGCATGATCACTCCCCTGCTCGTCCCGGTAGGACACGGCATAGACGGCGCCTGAGAGGCCGGCCACTGTTGCACGAGCCCCTGTCGGCTCGATCCGGTTCAACGAACGGATCATATCCGGCGCCGCCCGGAGAGCGCCGCCCCCCAGCAAGCGGGCCATGGCGCTTCCATCCATGACCAGCGGCTGGCCGCCGACCCGCATCACCGAATACAGCTTGTCGCCGCGCATCAGCAAATAGCCCTGGCCGATGCCGTCGACATCGACCCGTGCATCCGGCCCGTCGAAAGACACCGTCAAGGTCCGTTCCCCCGCCTGCACGGTCGCCACGCCCGCCGCCATGCCCCAGGCCGGCACGACCCCGCACCACGCCGCCAGCAGCCACCCGAACCAGCGCATCATCTCCCGTCTCTCCCGGACTTCACATGAATGCCTCACGATAGCGGGTTTTCCGGTCGCCCAACAAGCGCGGGAGCGCTTCATATGTGTCAGGACCTTGCGTCAAGAAAGTGTCTGCAGCCTTGAGGCCAAGGCTTTTTTGACTCCGATCAAGGCTATCGAAAAAAAACATTCTCTTGCTTGATGGCACTATATATTGTGTCTAAGATTATTAGATACACAACATATAGAGAAAATTTCAGGATGAACGCCTCTCAGAACCCGCCTGCCGCCGCAGCCCAGGCCGAGCGCCCCGTTCCGCACGTGGACGTGATCCGCTCCATCGACGAATACCTGCGCCGTCAGGACTGGCGCGTCAACGCCAACGCCAACCAGGGCTACTCGCTGGGCGGCCTGATCCTGAATACCTCGGGCAAGATGATCGCCAATTACTGGCTCAGTCACGTCTACCCCGAAACCATCGGCCAGGCGCACCGCCAGGGCGATCTGCACATCCACGATCTGGACATGCTGTCGGGCTACTGCGCCGGCTGGTCGCTGCGCACCCTGCTGACCGAAGGCCTGAACGGCGTGCCCGGCAAGATCGAGTCCGGCCCCCCGCGCCACATGGGCAGCGCCGTGGGCCAGATCGTCAATTTCCTGGGCACGCTGCAAAACGAGTGGGCCGGCGCCCAGGCGTTCAGTTCCTTCGACACCTATATGGCGCCTTTCGTCCGCAAGGACGCCCTGTCCTACGCGGACGTCCGCCAGTGCATCCAGGAACTGATCTTCAACCTGAACGTCCCGTCGCGCTGGGGCACCCAGACGCCGTTCACCAACCTGACCTTCGACTGGGTCTGCCCGGAAGACCTGCGCGCGCAGGTGCCGGTCATCGGCGGCGAAGAAATGCCCTTTGCCTATGGCGATCTGCAGGCCGAGATGGACATGATCAACCGCGCCTACATCGAGGTCATGATGGCCGGGGACGCGCGCGGCCGCGCCTTTACCTTTCCTATCCCCACCTACAACATCACGCCCGACTTCGACTGGCACAGCCCCAACGCCGAATTGCTGTTCGAAATGACCGCCAAATACGGTCTGCCCTACTTCCAGAATTTCATCAATTCGGAACTCAAGCCGAACATGATCCGGTCCATGTGCTGCCGCCTGCAGCTCGACCTGCGCGAGCTGCTCAAGCGCGGCAACGGCCTGTTCGGTTCGGCCGAGCAGACCGGCTCACTGGGGGTGGTGACGATCAACTGCGCGCGCCTGGGCCACCTGCATGCCGGCGACGAGGCCGGCCTGATGGCGCGCCTGGACGAACTGCTGGAACTGGGCCGCGACAGCCTGGAGATCAAGCGCCGCGTGATCCAGGAACACATGGACAACGGCCTGTTCCCCTATACGCGCCGCTACCTGGGCACCCTGCGCAACCACTTCTCCACGCTGGGCGTCAACGGCATCAATGAAATGATCCGCAACTTCACCGCCGACGAGCACGACCTGACCAGCCCCTGGGGCCACGCTTTCGCCGTGCGCCTGCTGGATCACGTGCGCGCCCGCATGATCGAATTCCAGGAGGCCACCGGCCACATGTACAACTTGGAAGCCACCCCGGCCGAGGGCACGACCTACCGTTTCGCCAAGGAGGACCGCGCCCGCTGGCCCGGCATTCTGCAGGCCGGCACGCCGGACATGCCCTACTACACCAACTCGTCCCAGTTGCCGGTGGGCTTCACCGACGATCCCTTCGAAGCCCTGGAGCGCCAGGACGAGTTGCAGCGCAAGTACACCGGCGGCACCGTGCTGCACCTGTACATGACCGAGCCGCTGTCCTCGGCCGACGCCTGCCGCGAACTGGTGCGCCGCACGCTCAGCCGTTTCTCGCTGCCCTACATCACGATCACGCCGACGTTTTCCATCTGCCCCAGGCACGGCTACCTGCCGGGCAAACACGAATTTTGCCCGCATTGCGACGACGACCTCATCGCCCGCAAACAGCAGGCGGCGCTGCACGCCGGCGCAACTGCACACACAGTAGCAGCCTGAGCCGCTCTCCTCTCTTTTTTCCACCCACCCTTCACAGGAGCATTCCATGAATCCAACCCCCGTCACCCTGAACGACGCAGAACGCCAACCTTGCGAGATCTGGACGCGCGTCATGGGCTACCACCGCCCCATGTCATCCTTCAACATCGGCAAGAAAGGCGAGTTCCACGAGCGCCGCTTCTTCGTCGAGCGGTCTGCCGGCCAGGCGCCTGCCCGGCAGGCGGTGTAATCCCATGCGCGCCGCCACCGCGTCCCGCGCCTCGACGGCGGCCGCCTCCGTCCCGCGCATCGCGCCGGGACGGCCACCCGCGCACCTGAAGGTCGGCGGGCTGGTGCCCTTCACCGCCACAGACTACCCCGGCCTGCTGGCAACCGTCATCTTCGTGCAAGGCTGCCCCTGGCGTTGCGGTTACTGCCACAACCCGCACCTGCAGCCACGCACCGCCGACAGCCCGCTGGACTGGGACAAGGACGTCCTGGCATTCTTGCGCCGCCGCGTCGGGTTGATCGACGGCGTGGTCTTCAGCGGCGGCGAGCCCACGATGGACCCGGGCCTGGGCGCCGCCATCCGTCAGACGCGCGAACTGGGCTACAAGATCGGCCTGCACACCGGGGGCACGCACCCGCGCCGCCTGGCCCAGGTGCTGCCGCTGGTGGACTGGGTCGGCCTGGACATCAAGGCGGATTTCGATGATTACGCCCGCATCACCGGCGTCACCGGCAGCGGCCACCCCGCGCGCGCCAGCCTGCGGGCCGTGCTGGACAGCGGCGTCGATTTCGAATGCCGCACCACCGTCCATCCCGACCTGATCGATGTGCAGGAACTGGTGGCACTGGGCCGCGCGCTGGCGGATCTTGGCGTGCGGCGCTACGCGGTCCAGGTGTTTCGTCCGCAGGGCTGCGGGGATGAAGCGCTGAATGCCCGGCGCCAATCCCTGAGGGACTGGCCGGGCCCAGCCATCGGCGATGCGCTGGCCGCATTGTTTCCGTCGTTCACACTGCGCCGTGCATAGACGCTGGAAACCATCCGATATCGATGCCGCCCCGATTCACGCCAGGCCGGAATGCCGGCGCCTGGCGCCGCTTGACAGGCTGATGCCTTGAAGCTACATTGGCTTCGCTATTTTATTATTTAAATCAAATACATACACAAAAAAACAGCAGTACTCTGTCCGCCCAGACCTACGGCGGCCAGGCTCTGGGTACCGTGTCGTCAAAAATCTCCATGCAGCGCTCGGCGCCGATGAAATATCATCGGGCCCATGCGGCTTTCCGCCGAAATAACCCTCATCGAAAAAAATGGCTATGTCCGGGCGCTCCAGGACAACTTCGCCATGCCCTGAAAGCACATTGAAAAAACTGGATAACTCCTCATCGCACGATGCACAGCATATTGAGCAGCCTCGACAAGCACATCCCGATCGGCCTGGTGGTTCTGGATCAGAGCCGGATCATTCGGCACATGAATGCCCACATGGCCGCGTTGACGGAGATTTCCGCTGAGAAGATCATCGGAAAGAAATTCGAAGCGGTCTTTGCCATGGACCGGGCCGGCAGGCGGGTCCGCCCTGCCGGATCCCAGCCCTTCTGCTCGGACGAAGGCGCCGGACAAGGGGAAAGCTCCGATGCCATCGGCTTGAATATCACCACGCAGGGCGGCCGCGCGAAGCGGCTCGACAGCCTGTTGTGTTTTCCATTCGCAGACAGCGACGGGCACAACTACCACGCCATGCTGTTCCACGAACCGGACACCGCGGAAAGCGGCGGCTCCCACCCCGGGTTTTCCGGTGCCATCAAGGATATCCACGACGCGAGAAACGAACAACGCCGTCTGCTCATGGAAATCGAGCGCGCAAACGAAAACCTGATCCAGTCCGAGAAGCTCGCGGGCATAGGCCAGTTGGCGGCCGGCGTCGCCCACGAGATCAACAACCCTGCGGGGTATGTCTTTTCCAACCTCAGAACCCTGGCCAGCTACGTGACCGATCTGCTGAAGATCATTGATGCGGTCGATGAATCCCAGACGCTGGAAGACATCAAGCGGCTCAAGAACACGCTCGACTACACCGACATCCGCGATGATGTCGAGGCGTTAATCAGGGAATCGGGCGAAGGGATCGACCGAATCAAGAAGATCATCTCGGCACTCCAGGATTTCTGCCATATCGATGCAGAGGAATTCTCCCTGCACGATTTGCACGCCTGCCTGGACACGACGCTGAGCGTGGCCTCCAGTGAGATCAAGTACAAGGCCACCGTCGTCAAGGAATACGCCGATCTGCCCAGGATCGAGTGCAATGCATCCCAGATCAACCAGGTCATCCTGAATCTGGTGGTCAACGCCGCGCAGGCAATCGACCAGGAAGGGATCATCACCATCAGGACGGGGCAGGAAAAATCCGACGTCTGGTTCGAAGTTCAGGATACCGGCAAGGGGATACCGCCCGAACTCCTGACTCGGGTATTCGAGCCATTCTTCACCACCAAACCCGTCGGACAAGGAACGGGGCTTGGATTGGCGCTCTCATACAAGATTGTCCAAAAGCATCATGGACGCCTGGAAGTCTTCAGCGAACCCGGTCAGGGCACTCGCATCAGGGCATGGTTCCCCATTGCGCAGCCGCACTTGTTCGAATCATCGGAGTAATCCATGCCGATTGAGAAATTCCCGGCCGGCACGCAGGCGACAGTGCTCCTGGTCGATGACGAGCCGAACGTCACGGCGGCGCTGCGGCGCATTCTGCGCAACCGGCCTTACCGCGTACTGATTGCGCAGGACGGCCGCCAGGCGTTGAGCCGGCTGGAAGAAAATCCGGTTGACCTGATCGTGGCCGATGCACGCATGCCGGGGATGGACGGCACCACCCTGCTGCGCAAGGTGTACGAACGCTGGCCCGACTGCATCCGCATTTTTCTCACGGGCTACAACGATATCGATACCACGATCAAGGCCATCAATGAGGGGCAGATCTACCGCTATCTGGCCAAACCATGGCACGACGCGGAAGTGCTGCAGGTGATCGAGCAAAGCCTTGCCTATCAATACGCAGAACGCGAACGCTTGCGTTTGCAGCAATTGACGCAAGAGCAAAATCAGGCGCTCCAGGAAATCAATGGGAGCCTCGAGCGCCGCGTACAGGAGCGCACGGTGGAGCTTGCCGCCACTGCCCGGCTGCTCGAGCGCGCCAATCGGGAGCTTGAAAGAAGCTACGTCACCGCAACTGAAGTCTTTGCCTCGTTGATCAACCAACGGTTGCCGCAAAGCCGGCAAACCAATCAGAAAGTCATCCAGTTGGTCCAAGCGTTCTGCCAGGCTCACAAGCTGCCGGAAGAAGACGAACGGAATCTCACGATGGCGGCCGCGCTCTACAACATCGGCAAGCTGACCTGGCGCGACGAGATGATTGCCCTGCCCTCGGACCGCTTGAACAAAGAGCAGCGCAATCTCTTGCGGGCCTATCCCGGCATCGGCCAGGACTTATTGATGGCGCTCGATCCGGCGCAAGAAGCCGCCGTGTTGATTCGTCACCACCAGGAGCGCTGGGATGGCGCAGGCTACCCGGACGGTCTGAGCGGGGATGCCATCCCCATGGGAGCGAGGCTGATCAAACTGGCCGTAGACACCATCGAAATGGAAATGGGCATGATTCAGGCCCGGCCCCTGACACGGCAAGACGCGCTCAAACTGATCAAGCAATCCGCCGGGCGGTCATACGATCCGGCGCTGAGCAAGGCATTCATCGAGATCGCCGCCAGCATGACCGAAGACGAGGACAACACGGACAAATCGATCCTGGTCCTGGATACGCACGCGCTGGAGCCCGGGATGATCATGATGAAAAAACTCTACTCGAAATCGGGCACCCTGCTTCTGGGCGAGGGCAAGATGTTGAATCAAAGATTGATCGAGAGACTGCAGAATCTCGAAAGCCACGAAGAGGGGGGGTACAAGCTCCATGTACGGCGTCCCGATTCGGAAGAGATCGATGGGTGATCCGCGCCATCATGGGTCTTTTCGCATGACCTTCGAACGTTTCGTAGAAACCAGGCAGGAACCGCTGCGGCTTGCCGCCAGAATCATCGCCATCACATGCCTCTGCATCGGGGTGATGGCCTACATCGGCCATGTGCGGCTGGGCTATGACGCCGGGTATCCGGTGTTCGTCTCCCCCTACTTTGCACTCATCATGATCCTGTGCGGCCTTGCCCTTCATGCCGCCCGCGCATACGCCCGGTACGCGCGCCTGCTTGGGATCGCCATGATCGGCGCATTGGTCTGGGTCAGCATGGTGCCGCACTGGTTCGATGCGTGGATGAACGGCCGGGTCGTTTCGGCGGCTTTCGCCACGCTCCTGGCCCTGCTGGGCGCGATCGTGGTCCTGTTTCTGCGCCCCGAGGACAGGCGGGCGCGCTCGATCCCGGGCACCACCGTGACAGCGCTGCTGGGCATCTCTGTGTCGACCATCATCTCGCACGGCCTGATCGAAAATGACATTGTCACCAGACAGAACTTCATCGATGAAACCGCGAAAACGGTCGTGTACGAGATTGAAGAAAGCATCGGGCGGACGATCGATCTGATGAGGAGGCAGGCGCAGCGCTGGAAAGCCGTTGGCCATCTCCCATCGAAATCGTTTATCCAGGAAGAATTCAGCAGCTATGTAGGGGATTTTCCATTTTTTGACGGTTTCGCCATTCTGGACGCCGATCAATCCATCATCATGGGATTAAGCAGGAGCGGGTCCGCTCCGGACTGGATCAAGGAGCTGATCACCGGAGACAGCCTGCGGCCTTTGCTGAAGGCCGTCCGGAGCAGCGGAGAACCGCATGTCGCCATCGACGAACACATCTCGCGCAATGGAAGAACCGGGCTGATCATCACTCCGCTTTCCAATCCCGCCATGAAGGGCTGGTTCACCATCGCGCAGATCGATCTGACCAACATTTTCATGCAAGCCACATCGCGGGCCAAGAACGGTTATTTCCGCATCTCGCACGGCAGCCATCTTCTCTATCAAACAGCGGATGTATATCCAAGAAACCCTTTTTCCGCCGGTGAACTGACCATCCCTTTGCATGATGGCTCCGGATTGAATGTGTCGTATGCCTATGTGAAGACACCCGCCGAGGTCAGCGCCGAGTTGTTGCCGGAATTCGTCCTGCTTGCAGGTGTGTTATTCACGTTTCTGCTCATTTCGAGCCAACGATTCGCCTTCATCGCGCGAGAGCGTTCCGCCCAGCTTGCCCACGGGGCTTTGCACGACCCGCTGACCGGTCTGCCGAATCGACGCCTGCTGGAGCAGGCCCTGGACGAAGCGTGCGCCCGCGCAAAGCACGAAAATCTGCCGGTAAGCGTTGTCTTTTTCGATCTGGACGGCATCAAGCTCATCAATGATTCGATGGGCCACGGAGTCGGCGACGATGTCTTGCGAGAAGCGGCAGGCCGCTTTCTGAACGGCATACAGCAAGACGGCCATGCCGCCCGCCTGGGGGGCAATGAATTTGTATTGCTGTTCCTCGGCCTTGATCTGCGGCAGGTTCAGGAGCGCACGCAACGCATCCTCGACGCGCTCTCGAAACCTTATTTCGTCACAAACAAAGCCTTGCGCATCACCGCCAGCGCAGGCATCACGATCAGCGACGGCCACGCCCGGGATCACATGCAGCTCGTCCGCGAAGCGGATCTGGCCATGCTGCAGGCCAAGCAGGAAGGAAAAAACACGTGGCATACGTATACGGAAGACTTGAGCGCTCGGGTCGCGGACCGGCTGGAGTTGCGCAATGATCTGCAAAGCGCGCTGGATGCGGATATGCTGGAACTGCATTACCAGCCCATCATCGACGGGCATTTGGGCCAAGTGGTCGGTGTTGAGGCCCTGGTGCGCTGGCCGCACCCGACACGCGGCTACATACCGCCATCCCGCTTCATCCCTTTATCTGAAGAAACCGGCCAGATCGTTCCTCTGACCGAATGGGTGCTTTCAGCCGCCTGCCGCGACAGCGATATTCTGCGCAAGAAAGGTTTCCCGGCATTCCCTGTCATCGTCAACATCTCACCCCTGTACTTCCAACGCGCCGATTTCGTGCAAAAGATCCGCGAGGCGCTGAGTCACACGGCATTGCCAGCCTCCCTGCTGGAAATAGAAATCACCGAAGGGGTACTTCTTGACGACGAGGATGCCGCCATCCTGAAGCTTTCGCAGCTTCGAAGCATGGGGATCAGAACGTCCATCGACGATTTCGGCACGGGCTATTCGAGCCTGAATTACCTGAAAAACCTGCCCATCAACAAAGTCAAAATCGACCGTTCCTTTGTCACCGACGTGGTCAGCGACCCGGCCGATGCCGCCATTGCCCAGGGCATCATCTCGATGGCTCATCATCTGGGCCTTCAAGTGATCGCAGAGGGAGTGGAAACCGAGTCTCAGTTGTCCTTCTTGAAGCGCTGCCATTGCGATGAGTTTCAAGGCTACCTTTTCGCACGGCCCATGCCGTTCAACGAACTTTCCGCCACCTTGAGCGAAAACGGCTGCCGGTTCGCTCCTCAACCCTCCGATGCGCACAAGGCCGAGCGCGTGCTGTTACTGGTTGACGATGAACCCAACATCCTGAACGCGCTCACGCGGCTGCTGCGTCGCGATGGCTACCGCATACTGACGGCAAACAACGCCGCCCAAGCCTTCGAGTTGCTTGCCAATCATCCTGTGCAAGTCATCGTATCCGATCAACGAATGCCCGAGATGACCGGCACGGAGTTCTTCAGCAAGGTCAAGCGGATATACCCCGCGACCACCCGCCTGATCCTTTCTGGATACACCGATCTGAAATCCGTGACCGAAGCCATCAATCACGGCGCAATCTATAAATTCATCACCAAGCCCTGGGATGACGAAGACCTGCGAAAAGACATCGAGCAGGCTTTCGTCAATCAGCGCTCCAGGGACATCCAGGAGATCCTGAGTTCCGAACGCGAACGCCTGCGACAACTCTTTCAACTGGCCCCCGGATTCGTCTGCATATTGCGAGGCCCGCAGCATGTCTTCGAGCTGGCCAATGACGCCTGCTACCAACTCATCGGCCGTCGGAAAATCCTGGGCCTCGGGGTTGCAGAAGCCCTGCCCGAAGCGGTCGGGCAAGAGTACGTGGAGAGGCTCGATCAGGTCTATTCGATCGGCAAGCCGTTCGTCAGCAAGGCCCTACCCCTTCAAATACAGCGGTCAGCCGAGGGCCCGCTCGAACAACGCTATGTCGACCTGGTCTATCAGCCCATCCGGGACGCGAACGGGCATGTGACAGGCATCCTGATCCAGGGCCACGATGTCACTGAAACCCTCAGACTCGAAAGGGAACTCGCCCATCAGGCCACGCACGATGCACTGACGGGGCTTTTCAATCGCCAGGAATTCGAAAGAAAGGGCCGGGCGCTGGAAGTGACGCCGGATTCCCACGCGCTCCTGTACATGGGGCTGGACCATTTCAAGCATGCCAATAACGGTGGCTATGCCGCAGGCGATGGGCTGATGAAGCAAATCGCTGCCATTTTGCGGCGGCACGTCAGTGAAAACCATCTTCTGGCGCGCCTGCACGGCGACGAATTCGGGCTCCTGATGATCGGCGGCTCCGAGAGCGATGCCTTGATGTTGGCCCGGACCTTATGCAGCGAGGTCGGCAACCATCTGTTCGACGGGGGGGCGCATCGCTACAGAACAACCTTGAGCATCGGCCTCGTGGCATTCGGGGCCGGCCCTCGCCTGTCGTTTTCTAAAGCCTTGAGCATCGCGGACATCGCTTGCGCCCTGGCCAAGGAAAAAGGCCGTAATCGCGTGCAAATCGGGCGCGCCGGGGATCCCGATTTCGTCAGACGCCCGAGGAATGCGGCCGGGGACGGGTCCGGGCCAACGCTTCGATCCGTTGACGCGGCCCCCGCAGCAAATCACGCAGCACGGCCTTAGGCCGAAACACCGCCATATCGATCGAATCCAGCGTGTTCTTGACCATCAGGCCCAGTTCCGTATCACCCTCGATCACCAGGCGGCGGCTGAAGAACAGGGTATCCGGGTCTTCCTGGCGCTGCAGCAGGCAATGGAAATCCCAGGCGTCGGCGCGAAACGTCAGGTCGGGCTCGGCCTGCGTGTGCCGGGCCGCGCGGAAAGCGCCGTTGCGCCACGTGTAGTCGAAGCGCAGGTCTGCATCCGCCACGTGGATGCGCAAGGAGCGGCCTTCCAGCATGTGCAAGGTGTCGGGGTGCAGATGGCGGGCCAGCACCAGGTTCAAGCCGGTGACAAAGAGCAGCGAACCCGGATAGCGGGGCAAGCGCCCGAGCACCCGGGCCAGGGGTTCGGGTATGCGATAGACGGGGGTCGTGGGGTTTTGCATGGTCGAGCTCATGAAAAGAATGGGGAAATGGCGGGATCTCACGCGGCGCTGCGCGCCTTGACCCCGGGAGCGCGCGCATCCGGGGCCTGCGAAACGACGACTTCTCCGGGCAGGACCATGTCCAGGCCCGCCCGGCCGTGCCAATAGCCGTTGCAAGGGCCGGCCGGCATCAACGGCACCAGTTTCCGGTGCGCTTCGTCAGCCGTCTCGGCGCCGTCGAGCACGGCGCGGAAGGCGGCCACGACCTGATCCATGTGCTGGGACTGAGGGCTCAGCCGCACCACGTCCACGCCCAGGCCGCGCAATTCGTCCAGTGCGTGAATCAGCGTATAGACCAGCGCCGATTGGGTCTGGATGCCGTTGATCGTGAGAAAGGCCTGGGATTCCTTGGTTTCGAGCAGCAGGCCGTCCGGATGGTCCATGCAGACGTACTGGCAGTTGTCCTTGGGGAAATTGCGGTTGCGGGCCGTGAAGCAGCGGGCGGAAAAGGCCAGGGGCATGCGGCCATAGGCAAAGACCTCGGTCTGCAGGCCTGCGGGCCGGTCCTGCTGCAACTGCGCCAGGCCGGCGCGGCCCATTTCCAGCGGCATGACCCAGCGGACCGCGCCCTGACCGGCGATCACGTCCAGGGTCGGCTTGCTGTAGACGTTGAGGAACGGCCCCCCCACGAACGGACGGCCCTGCATGCGGTGCACGGCCCCCATGTCGTTGGCTTCCACGGCATAGCGCCCGTTCTCGGAAATCTTGCGCAAGGTATTGAGATCGTTGCCCGATTCCAGCAGGACCTGGGTGGACAAGACGGGCGTCTTGCCGGCCTCGGCCAGCATGTCGGCAACCTCGATCCAGTCGGGCAGGCGCAATTCGTGACGGCGTGAACAGACGGTTTCACCCAGGTAGACGATGTCCACCGGCCAGTCACAGACGGCGGCGTAGAATTCGAGGGTAGTGACGCGAGGCCAGTAATACTGGAGGGGCCCCAGGGCGATTTTCATGACGGTTTCCTTGTGTGCGGATGGCGGGGCGGCCCGCATCGTTTCCGATGCGTCCGGCGCATGCCCCGCAAAGATTATTTCCAGGGCCGGTGATAGGCGCCCAGCGTGTGCTGCTGGCCCTCGGCGACCTTGTTGAGCTCCGCCATCCAGGACGGATGCACCGAATAGCGGGACGGGCTGCTGCGGGCCTGGTCAATGGCCTGCCGCCAGACCCGGGTGACCTGGGCGGTATAGGCCGGGCTGCGCTGGCGGCCT
This sequence comes from Castellaniella ginsengisoli, assembly GCF_040955415.1. Classification (NCBI taxonomy): domain Bacteria; kingdom Pseudomonadati; phylum Pseudomonadota; class Betaproteobacteria; order Burkholderiales; family Alcaligenaceae; genus Castellaniella; species Castellaniella ginsengisoli. The sequence goes on from NZ_CP158257.1 coordinate 73,971, forward strand.
TCGATCTTGATCGCCCGCACCCCCATGGCCATCAGCCGGGGCAGCAGCTCCAGGGTATTGAGGCTGGTGGGCTCTTCGAGCGCGTAGTAGTTTTCACCCGCGACGTCGAAGCGGCCCTTGCACAAGGTGGGGTAGCCGGCATTCTCGCCCTCGTCGTAGCGATCGATCAGCACGCCGTTCAGGCGCGATTCCAGGCCCTTGTCCGTCTGCTGCCAGCGCACATGCTTGGCCGGCGAGCAGACGCCGTGCGTGTTGGGCGATTCGCCCGTGGCGTAGGACGACAAGGCGCAACGGCCCTCGACCATGACGCACAGGCTGCCAAAGCCGAAGACCTCGATCTGGACCGGCGTGTTTTCGCAGACTTGCTGGACCTGGGCCACCGACAGCACGCGCGGCAATACGGCGCGCGCCACCCCGAAGCGCTCGTGGTAGAAGCGGATGGCCTCGTAGTTGGTGGCCGAGCCCTGCACCGACAGGTGCAGCCGCAGGCTGGGGTGATGCTCGCAGGCATAGGCCATCAACCCCGGATCGGCCATGATGACGGCATCGACCCCGGCGCCGGCCGCCCGATCGACGGCATCCCGCCACAGTTGCCAGGCATCGGGCTGGGGATAGGTGTTCAGGGCCAGCAAGACCTTGCGCTGGCGGTCGTGGGCATAGCGGATGCCCTCGGCGATGGCGGCGGCGTCGAAGTTCAGGCCGGCGAAATTACGCGCATTGGTGGCGTCGCGGAAGCCCAGGTAGACGGCGTCGGCGCCTTCGTCGACGGCGGCCTTGAGCGCGGGCAGGCTGCCCGCGGGGCAGACGAGTTCGAAGTCCGACAGGTCGTGGCGGGGCACCACGCCGGGACGGTGGGATTCGGGAAGGGCTGACATGTGGGGCATCCAGAAGATTCGTGGCGGGGCGCACCGCCGGACCCCGCTTCGGCGATAGCGGAAACTATGCCCTGTCGGACGGCATCAGACCTTAATCAGGATCAAGAAGCGCTCATCCCGACCCCGGCGCAAGGTCTTTGCGCGCCCCCGCCCACGGCGTCGCCGTGCGGCGGAAACAGCACCCGCAGCGCGGTCATCCTCCCCGCCCGGGACGGGGATCGTGTAAGGTAACGCCACCGACGTCGCGCGCCTGACGGCCCCACCTCCGGATCCTTTCATGCCCCCTCCCGACCTGACCCTCGACGTACGTTCGTTGCCCGCCCCCGAACCGCTGGAACACTGCCTGGAGGCTCTGGCCGACCTGGCGCCGGGCCAGCGCCTGCACATGCTCATCGACCGCGAACCGTATCCCCTGTACACCCTCCTGGATCGCGACGGCTTCCAGCATTGCTGCACCTTCGAAGAAACCCACTTCCAGGTCACCATCTGGTACGACGCGAAGTAGACAATGCAGCGCGCCCTGGATTTCGACAAGACGCCCGCCTTGGGCGTGCCGCTTCCTTTCTTTCTGAACGTCCCGCTGTTCGCCCTGCTGGCCGGCGCGCTGGCCGCCTGGGCCGGGCCGCAGGCGTTCGCCTCGCGCTGGAACGGCGCCGCCCTGGCGCTCACCCACCTGTGGACCCTGGGCATCCTGGGCAGCGCCATGCTGGGCGCCTTGCTGCAGATCCTGGCCGTGGCATGCAATGTCCCGGTCGGCGCCGCCCGAACGGTCGCCGCCCTGGCCCATGCCTGTCTGACGGCGGGCACGCTGCTGCTGGCGGCCGGATTCCTGGGATGGTGGCCGGCCGCCTGGATCGGCGCGGCCGCCCTGCTGGGCCCGGCCTTTGCGCTCTACCTGGCGGCCGTGGCCTGGGCGCTCTGGCGGCACCGGCGCCACGTCTACAAGGGGGCGCGTGAAATCCTGGTTCCGGTGCGCGGGGCGCTGGGCGCGCTGTCCTGTACTGTGTGCATCGGCCTGATCCTGGCGCTGTCCCTGGGCCTGGGATGGGCCTTGCCGGACTGGATCGACGCCCACGTGCTCTGGGGTCTGGCCGGCTGGGGCGGCCTGCTACTGATGGGCATGTCCTTCCAACTGCTGCCGATCTTCCAGGTGACCGAGCTGTATCCCAAGCCCCTCGTCCGCTGGCTGCCGCTGCTGATTCCGGGCCTGCTGCTCGCCTGGACGGCGCTGGATGCGTCCGACGGTTTACCTCATCTGATGCGGGAAACCGTCGAACTGCTGCTGGTCGGCGCCTACACACTGTGGGCCGGCGTCACGCTGCGGCTGCTCTGGACCCGCAAGCGGCCCGCCCCCGAACCCACGACCCTGTTCTGGTATGCGGGCATGCTCAGCCTGCTGGCCTGCGCGCCGCTCTGGATCTGGATGACGCACGGGCACTCGCCCCGGGCGGGGCTGGTGCTGGGGGTCGTGATGATCGCAGGGGTGCTAGGCTCCGTCGTCAACGGGATGCTGTACAAGATCGTGCCCTTCCTGCTCTGGAAGCATGCCCAGGATGCCATGATCGTGCCGGACCGCGACCCGGCCCAGGCCCGCGTCTACCTCAAGATCCTGCCCAAGATGGCAGCCTACATCGGCGACCGGCCTGCCCGATGGCAATGGGCCGCCCACGTCGCCGTCGTGGTGTCCTGGTCGCTGGCCGCAGCCGGGTGGATGCCGGCGGCGCTGGCGGCCGGCCCGCTGCAGATCGTCTCGTCGGCGGGCCTGGCCTGGAACATCGGCCAGGCGCTGCGGCTCTACCGCAAGACGCTGCGCGCCATGGCGGCGCTGCCGCACCATGCTCAACCTTTGTAAGCCTTCAACCCGTCGGGATCCAGAATCGTATATTCGCGGCCCCGGACGCGGATCAGGCCCCGGTCGCTCAGATCGCGCAGGATGCGGGAGAAATGCTCCGGCGTCAGGTTCAGGCGCGAGGCCACGACGGCCTTGCTGATCTCGATACGGAAAGGTTCGCCGGCCTCGCCGCGCCACTCGCGCAACAAATAGGTGATCAGGCGCTGGGCGCCGGTGTGCAGGGTGTAGGCCTCGACGTCGCCCATCAGGCTGTACAGCCGCCGGCTCAGGCCGGCCAGCATCTTGCGCGCCACACCGGGGTTGCGGTCAAGCTGACCGAACAACGCATCGCGCCCCACGTGCAGCAGCAACGTATCGCGCAGGGCCTCGGCGGTGACGATGTAGTCTTGCCCCATGAACATCAGGGCTTCGCCGAAACCGTCGCCCGGACCGATCAAGCGCACCACGCGCTCCACCCCCGAATTCGAGACGAACAACAGCTTCACCTGCCCATAGACCACCACATGAAAGCCCACGCACGGGTCGCCACGGCGAAAGATGATGTCTCCGCGCACGGCGCTGATTTCAGTGGTGCCGCAGGCAATGGGCTCCAGATCCTGCGGCGGCAGCTCATTGAACAGCGGCACCTGGGACAGCAGATCGCGCATCCGGGCGTGGCGCGGATCCACGACGGCGCCCTGCCCGCCGCCCCGCAGGCGCCACGGATTGATAGAATGCCCGATACGATGATCCGCGCCCTCCTGACCTTCCTGGGGTACGTCGCCCTGGCCCTGGGCGTGCTGGGCGTCTTTCTGCCTCTGCTGCCCACCACTCCGTTCCTGCTGCTGGCGGCGTTCTGCTTCCTGCGCGGTTCGCCGCGCATGCATGCCTGGTTGATGTCCCATCGCATCCTCGGTCCGTACATCCGCGACTTCCAAGAGGGGCGCGGCATCCCCTTGCGCAGCAAGTGCATCGCGCTGGCCTTGATGTGGCCTTCTCTGGCCTTGTCGGCCTGGTTCATGCCGGTGCCCTGGGCGCGCTGGTTTCTGTTGATTCCAGGCATCGGCGTCACGATCTACCTGTGGCGCCTGCCCACCCGGCCGGCCGGCAAGGCCGGCCGGCCGGGCGCCTCTTCCGGTCAGATCAACCGGGAATAGGTCGCCACCCGGGGACGGCGTATGTACTGGTCGAACACCATCGCCAGCGCGCGCACGAATACGCGGCCTTTGGGCAACACCCGCAACCCGCGCGCATCCAGTTCCAGCAGGCCGGCCTGCGCGTAAGGGCGCAGCCGCTCGAGTTCCTCGGGGAAACAGGATTCGAACGTGCGGCCGTGACGCGCCTCGAAAGCCTCGAAATCCAGCGGCATGCTGCACATGACGGTCATGATGACCTCGCGGCGCAGCGCATCCTCGGGGCTCAGGTCGAAACCCTTGGCCGTGGGCAGTTCGCCCCTGGACAGACAGTCACGGTAGGCGTTCAGGGAATGGTGGTTCTGGATATAGGCGTCGCCGACCTTGCCGATCGCCGAAATGCCGAAGCCCACCAGATCGCATTCCGCGCGGGTGGTATAGCCCTGGAAATTGCGATGCAGGCTCTGGTTCAGGCGCGCCTGATTGAGTTCGTCGTCGGGCTTGGCGAAGTGGTCCAGCCCGATATAGACGTAGCCGGCCGCCAGCAGACGGCGCACCGACATCAGGAAGATGCCCATGCGCGTGTCGGCGCTGGGCAGGTCTTCTGCGTGGATCAGGCGCTGCGCCTTGAAACGGTCGGGCAGGTGGGCGTAGTTGTACAGGGCGATGCGGTCGGGAGACAGTTCGACCAGTTGGTCCAGGGTGCGGCTGAAGCTGTCCAGCGTCTGCTTGGGCAAGCCGTAGATCAGATCGGCGTTGATGGACTGGAACCCATTGTCCCGGCTGGCCTGCAACGCCGTGCGCACCATGTCGTAGGGCTGAATGCGGTTGACTGCCGCCTGGACCAGGGGATCGAAGTCCTGGACGCCGAAGCTGGTGCGATTGAAGCCCAGCCCCGCCAGCATGGCCAGCGACGCGGGCGTGACGGTGCGCGGATCGATCTCCACGCCGAGTTCCGCATCGGGGGTGAATTCGACGTGCCGCCGGATCCGCTCCATCAGCGCGGTCAGTTCGGCTTCGCTCAGAAAGGTCGGCGTGCCGCCCCCCAGGTGCAGTTGCACCGCGCGATTGTGACGGCCCAGATAGGCGCCGACCTGATCGATTTCCTGGTACAGGATGTCCAGGTATTCGCCCGAACGGCTGTGGTCCTGGGTGATGATCTTGTTGCAAGCGCAGAAATAGCACAGCGATTCGCAGAACGGCAGGTGCACATAGACCGACAGGGGCGGTGCCTGCTCGGCCTGCGCCCGCCGCTGCAGATGGCCGATGTAGGTCTCTGCCGGGTAGCCCTGCTGAAAGCGGTCGGCCGTCGGATAGGAGGTGTAGCGCGGGCCGGACTGGTCGAAACGGCGGATCAGGGCCTCGGAAATCTCCAGATCCGGGAAAGCGATGGCTTCCGGATCGGAGACGGCAGTGGCGGGTTCGGGGGTCGTCATCATGGCAAATTCCTGCGACAAGGCCGCACGGGGAACGGGGAGGTCGGTGCTTCAGGCGGCATTGTTCTACATTTCAACATAGTGTCCCGCAAAATACGCCAAACCGACTTGACTCAAGTCAAGCGGCTGTCTTCGCGTATCATTAAGGGATTCCGGATCAATCCATCCGGCCGCGTTGCGCGCGCCGGCTTTCTGTCCGGAACAGCCTTCCCGGCTGAGCGATTCCGATTCCCGTACCATCCATTCCATGCTCCTGACCCTGATCCTAGCGATCCCGTTTGCCGGCAGCCTGTGCGCCTCGCTGCTGCCCGCGACTGCGCGCCGCGCCGGGGCCTGGCTGGCGGGCGGCAGCGCCCTGGCCTGCCTGGCCCTGACGCTGTGGCTGACTCCCGAGGTCGCCGCCTCCGGCGTGATCAAGCTCAGCCTGCCCTGGATTCCAACCATGGGGGTCGACCTGACCCTGCGCATGGACGGCTATGCCTGGCTGTTTTCCGTCATCATCACAGCCATGGGCGCCCTGATCGCCCTGTATGCCCACTACTACCTGTCGGCCCAGGATCCCGTTCCCCGCTTCTTCACCTTCCTGCTCAGCTTCATGGGCGCCATGCTGGGCGTGGTGCTGGCCGGCAACCTGATCCAGTTGCTGGTCTTCTGGGAACTGACCAGCCTGTCCTCGTTCATGCTGATCGGCTACTGGCACCACCGCATCGACGCCCGCCGGGGCGCGCGCATGGCCCTGATCGTGACGGGCACGGGCGGTTTCTGCCTGCTGGCCAGCATGCTCATCATCGGCCATATCGTCGGCAGCTACGATCTGGACGCGGTGCTCGCGGCCGCCACAGCGATCCGGGGGCACCGTTGGTATCCCATCCTGCTGGTGCTGCTGGCCCTGGGGGCCTTGACCAAGAGCGCCCAGTTCCCTTTCCATTTCTGGCTGCCCAACGCCATGGCGGCACCCACCCCGGTGTCGGCCTACCTGCATTCGGCCACCATGGTGAAGGCCGGCGTTTTCCTGCTGGCCCGCTTCTGGCCGATCTTCTCGGGCACCGACTGGTGGACCTGGATCATCGGCGGCGCGGGCCTGTGCTCGCTGCTGCTGGGCGCCTACGCCGCCACCTTCCAGCGCGACATGAAGGGCGTGCTGGCCTATTCCACCATCAGCCACCTGGGCCTGATCACGCTGCTGCTGGGTATGAACAGCCGTCTGGCCTTGGTGGCTGCCATTTTCCACATCATCAACCACGCCACGTTCAAGGCTTCGCTGTTCATGGCGGCGGGGATTGTGGACCATGAAAGCGGCACCCGCGATCTGACCCGGCTGTCGGGCCTGCGGACCCTGATGCCGCTCACGGCGACGCTGGCCATGGTCTCGGCGGCGGCCATGGCGGGCGTGCCCCTGCTCAACGGTTTCATCTCGAAGGAAATGTTCTTCTCGGAAACCATCTTCGTCACCGGCCATTGGGCCACCCGCTGGGGCCTGCCGACCCTCGCCGTGATCGCCGGCGCCTTCAGCGTGACCTATTCGCTGCGTTTCATCCTGCAGGTGTTCTTCGGTCCGCAAGCCACGGACCTGCCGCGCACGCCGCACGACCCGCCCCGCATGATGCTGATCCCCTGCGCGGTGCTGGTGCTGTTCTGCCTGGCGGTCGGCATCCTGCCCGGCCTGTTCCTCGAGTCCGTCCTGAACATGGTCATGCGTTCGCTGCTGGGCGACAACATCCCTGTTTACGATCTGCAGGTCTGGCACGGCGTGAACCTGCCTTTGCTCATGAGCCTGGCCGCCATGATCATCGGCATCGGCCTGTACCTGGGACTGCGCGCGCGCGACCGCCGCGCCCCGGGCCAGGTGCCGCTGATCTACCGCCTGGACGGGCGCCAATCCTTCGAAGCCCTTCTCGAAGCCATCGACGCCGGCTCGGCCCGGCTGCTGAGCTGGCTGCAAACCCAGCGGCTTCAGCCCCAGGTGCTGCTGCTGGTGCTGGCCACCGGAGCCGTCGCGCTGCTGCCGCTGCTGCCGGGCGGATGGTGGCCCGAGACCACCCTCGATACGCCGGCCCAGTGGTCTTTCGGGCTGATGTGGTTGGCGGGCGGCGCCTGCGCCCTGGCGGCAGCCTACCAGGCCAAATACCACCGCGCCGCCTCGCTGATGCTGTCCGGCGCGGCTGGGCTGGTCACCTGCGCCACCTTTGCCTGGCTGTCGGCCCCCGACCTGGCCCTGACGCAACTCACGGTCGAGGTCGTCACCACCGTGCTGATCCTGCTGGGATTGCGCTGGCTGCCGCCCAGGATCGAGGAATTCCCCGGTCCCGCCCCCTGGGCGACGCGCTGGCGCCGCCGCCGCGACTTCCTGGTGGCCGCCTCCGCTGGCGCCACCATGGCGACCCTGGCCTATGTGATGATGACGCGGCCTTCGGCCCACGGCAGCATCTCCTCCTACTTCGTCCAGCAAGCCTGGCCCCTGGGCGGCGGCGCCAACGTGGTCAACGTGATCCTGGTCGACTTCCGCGCCTTCGATACCTTCGGCGAAATCACCGTGCTGGGGGTCGTGGCCCTGAGCGTCTATGCCCTGCTGCGGCGCTTCCGGCCGCCGGCGGAGACCATCGCCGCGCCGTTGCGCCATCGCGGCAGCGCACCCGCCGCCTTCGAAGAGCCCGACCTCCAGGCGCCGCTGCCCGAAGGCATGATGCGCGTGCCCGCCGTTCTGGTGCGGCTGCTGCTGCCGGTCTCCACCCTGATCTCGCTGTATTTTCTGCTGCGCGGCCACAATCTGCCGGGCGGCGGCTTCATTGGCGGCCTGATCATGGCCACCGGCATCATTCTGCAGTACCTGGTGGGCGGCATCCTGTGGGTCGAGGCTCGCCCCTTGATCCGTCCTCAGGCCTGGATCGCCCTGGGCCTGCTGGTGGCCGGCTCCGCCGCCATGGCGGTCTGGTGGATCGGCAAGCCCCTGCTTGCCGCCCATGCGGTGGACCTGGTCCTGCCCCTGGTCGGCGCCGTGCACCTGTCCAGCGTGCTGCTGTTCGACCTGGGCGTATACATGCTGGTGGTCGGCGCGACGGTGCTGATGATCATCGCTCTTGCGCACCAATCCCTGCGCTTTTACCGCAAGCTCACCGAAGCGGCGGACAATCCCCTGACGGAGGCCTGATCATGGAGTGGATCCTGGCGTTGGCGATCGGCGTGCTCGCGAGTTCGGGCGTCTGGCTGCTGCTGCGGCCGCGCACTTTCCAGTTCATCATGGGTCTGGCGCTCATGGCGTATGCGGTCAATCTGTTCATCTTCGCCATGGGGCGGCTGCGGGTCGACGCCCCGCCGGTCATCGACCCGGCGTGGGCCGACCCGGCCCGCTACGCGGACCCCCTGCCCCAGGCGCTGGTGCTGACCGCCATCGTCATCGGCTTCGCCACCACGGCGCTGTTCCTGGTCGTGCTGCTGGCATCGCGCGGGATGAGCGATACCGACCACGTGGACGGCGAGGAACACCGCCCATGAGTGTCTGGCTGCAACACCTGCCGGTCCTGCCCGTCCTGATCCCCCTGGTCGCGGCGGCGCTGATGCTGCTCACCCGCGACAGCCAGCGGCGGCTGCGCGTGACCCTGGGCGCGATCGCGCTCGGCCTGATGGCGCTGGTGGCCCTGATGCTGGTGCGCGCCACTCAGGGCATCGGCGCGCCGTACTGGCCCGGCGGGGTGGGCGTCTATCTCCTGGGCAACTGGCCCGCGCCTTTCGGCATCGTGCTGGTGGCCGACCGCCTCGCCGCGCTGATGCTGGGCCTCACGTCGGTGCTGGGCTTGTGCGCGTGGATCTACGCCACGGCCCGCTGGGACCGGGCCGGCAGCCACTTCCACCCCATGTTCCTCCTGATCATGATGGGCTTGAACGGCGCCTTCCTCACCGGCGATCTGTTCAACCTGTTCGTGTTCTTCGAAATCCTGCTGACCGCATCCTACGGCCTGATGCTGCACGGCTCGGGCAAGCGCCGGGTCGGCGCCGCTCTGCACTACATCGCCGTCAACCTGATCGCCTCCTTCCTGCTGCTGGTGGCCATCGCCCTGATCTACGGCCTGACCGGCACGCTGAATCTCGCCGACCTGTCGGTCCGCGCCCTGGCCCTGCACGGCGCGGACCGGCAGTTGTTCGACAGCGCGGCGGCCATCCTGGGCGTCGCCTTCCTGATCAAGGCCGCCGCCTGGCCGCTGAACTTCTGGCTGTCCAACGCTTACTCCGAAGCCAGCGCCCCGGTGGCCGCCCTGTTCGCCATCATGACCAAGGTCGGGATCTACGCGCTGCTGCGCATCGGTTCCTTGCTGCTTCCGGCCGGTGCTCCGGCAGCCTTCGGCGGCGCCTGGATGTTCCCCGCGGGCATCGCCACCCTGGCTTTCGGCACCTTGGGCATGCTGGCCAGCACTCAGGCGCGGCGCATTGCCGCCTATGCCATCATCACGTCCTCCGGCACCCTGTTCGCCGCCCTGGGCATGCCCGGCGCCACACTGACCGGACCCGCCCTGTACTACCTGCTCAGCTCGGTGCTTGCGCTGGGCGCCCTGTTCCTGCTGCTTGAGCTCACCGAGCGCAGCCAGTCCTTCGGCGCCGACATGCTGGCCATCACCCAGGAGGCCTTCGAAAGCGACGACCCCGACGCCGCCGACTTGAGCGGCCAGACCGTCGGCGTGCCGCTGCCGGCCACCATGGCGTTCCTCGGCCTGAGCTTCTTCGCCTGCTCGCTGCTGATCATCGGCCTGCCGCCACTATCGGGCTTCGTGGCGAAATTCTCGCTGTTGTCGGCCGCCTTGCGCACCGCCGAATACGGCGCCCCCACCGTCAACGTCTGGCTGCTGGTCGCAGCCGTGCTGACTTCGGGCGTGGCCGGCCTGATCGCGCTGGGCCGCTGCGGCGTGCGCCTCTTCTGGATCCCCGAAGACCTGCACATCCCGACCTTGAAGCTCAACGAGGCCATCCCCATCCTGGTGCTGCTGACGGCCTGCATCCTGTTGACGGTGCACGCCGGATCCGTCATGTCCTACCTCGAGGACACCGCCTGGTATCTGGATCAGCCCGGCCGCTACGTCGAAGCGGTGCTGGGCCAGGATCCGCATGTCTTCCCCGCCCCGGCCGACCGGTTCGGAGAACCGCAATGAGACGCCTGCTTCATGCCCTGCCGCTGGCCTGCCTGCTGCTGATCCTCTGGCTGGTGCTCAACGACAGCCTGTCGGCGGGCCATCTGGTGTTGGGCACCGTCATCGCCCTGGTGCTCGCCTTGCTGGCCCCGATCCTGCGGCCGGTGCGCGCCCGCCTGTCGCATCCGCTCGTCGCTTTGCGCCTGGCGGGGCACGTGGCCGCCGACATCGCCCGTTCCAACCGCGACGTCGGACGGATCATCCTGCGCGGCCACCCGCCCGGCGCCCGCCCCGGTCTCCTGGATATCCCCTTGCGCATCCGCGATCCGCACGGCCTGACGGCGCTGGCCTGCATCGTCACCTTCACTCCCGGCACCGTCTGGGCCGGCCACGATCCTGAACGCAACGTGCTGACCCTGCACGTGCTGGACCTGAGCGATCCCGAAGGTTTGACCCGCATCATCCAGGATCGCTATGAACGCCCCCTGATGGAGATCTTCGAATGAGCGCGACGATACTGTATTGGGCTTGCGGCTTCGCCCTGCTGTGTTTCACCCTCGGGCTGGGCTGCGCCGCCATCCGCCTGATCCGGGGGCCAAGCGCCGAAGACCGCGTCCTGGCCTTGGATACCATCTACATCAACGGCATGCTGATCCTGCTGGTCCTGGGCCTGCGGTTCAAGGCCGGCCTGTACTTCGACGTGGCCCTGCTGATCGCGCTGTTCGGTTTCGTCGGTTCCTCGGCCCTGGCCAAATTCCTGCTGCGCGGCGAGGTGATCGAGCCATGACCGAACTGCCTCTGTGGGCCGCCGTGCCGGTCGCCCTGCTGCTCGTCCTGGCGGGTATCGTGACCCTGGTGGGATCGCTCGGGCTGCTGCGCCTGCGCAACTTCCGCCAACGCATGCATGCCCCGACCATGGGCATGACGATGGGCGCCTTCTGCGTCGTCCTGGCGACCACTGCGGTTGCCAGCCTGCTGCAGAACCGGCCCATCGTCCACGAGTGGCTCATCAGCCTTTTTCTCTTCATCACGGCGCCGGTGACGGCCATCTTGCTGATGCAAAGCGCTCTGCGCCGCCAGCGCGCCCGGCAGGAAGACCAAGAAAAAGCGGAATGATCTGGTTACCTTGGCGCTAGGGGAAACCCGTACACTGGTTCAAGGCGCGCTCACCCTGGCCCATCGGGCCGCGTGCGCATCGCGCCCCCTGGACCGGGCCGGGAGCCGCCCGGAAAACACTCGAAAGGAGTGCTCATCATGCGTCGACACCACCCTATTTTGCCGCACACCGCACTGCTGGCCGCCGGCTTGGGCTACGCCGCCCTGTTCGCGCCCGCGGCGCAGGCCGCCGGCACGCCATCGCAAAGCCAATACCAGCAGGATGTGGCGCGCTGCCACAACACCCCAGGCATCGACGTGCAGGCCTGCCTGAAAGAAGCCGGCGCCGCCGCCCAGGCAGCCACCCGCGATGCGCTGACCCAGCCTTCGCCTCAGGTCGAGGCGCGCAACCGCAACCAACGCTGCGACAGCCTGCCCGAGCGCCAGCGCCAGGACTGCATGATCCTCATGAACGACGCCAACGCCCAGACGCGGGGTTCGGTCGAGTCGGGCGGCACGCTGCGCGAAACGACGATCACGATCCCGGCGCCCGCCGCCGGCTCCTGAGCGCGCTTGCGCCGCTCAGAGTTCGAGCTGCATGCCCATTTCCACCACGCGGTTGGGCGGAATCTTGTAGAACCGGGTGCTGCGGCTGGCGTTGCGCGCCATGAAGGCGAACAAATGCCGCCGCCAGCTCTGGTGCCACGGCAGCCGGCGCACCACGATCACGGTCTGGCGGGACAGGAAATATGACGTCTGCATGGGGTCCAGGTTCAGGTCCCGGACTTCCTGGCCGATCTGTTCCACCACCTGCGGCACGTCGGGCTCCTGCTTGAAGCCCCAGCGCGCCACGGCCTGCCAACTGCTGCGGCTGACCCGATCGATCCTCAGCCGTTCGCTGAAAGGCACGTAGGGCACGTCGGCGACCTCGATCGTCAGGAACAGCGCCTGCTCGTGCAGCACCTTGTTGTGTTTCAAATTGTGCAAAAGCGCGGGGGGCACCGTACCCACGATCATGCTCATGAACACCGCCGTCCCGGGCACGCGGGTCGGCGGATAGGTTTCCAGGGACTCCATGAAATCGGCCAACGGCTGGTGATCCCCGGCCAGCGTATCGTGAATCCGCTGTCGTCCCTGCTTCCAGGTCACCATCAAGGTCAGCAGGACGATTCCCGCCACCAGAGGGAGCCAGCCGCCTTCGTGCAGCTTGAGCGTATTGGATGAAAACAGCAGCACGTCGATCACCAGAAACAGGGCGATCAAGGCCAGCCAGGCCAGGCGCCGGGCGCCGTGCGCGTGCCGGGGCAGCACGGCGAACGCCAGCAGCGAGGTCATCAGCATCGTGCCGGTGACGGCAAAGCCGTAGGCGTGCGCCAGGCGTTCGGAAGAGCCGAAAGATACCGTCAGCACCAGCACGGCCAGCAAGAGCAGCCAGTTCACGCGCGGCAGGTAGATCTGGCCTTCCTCGCGCGCCGACGTGTGCAGAATCACCATGCGCGGCCAGTAGCCCAGTTGCACCGCCTGGCGCGTCATGGAGAACGCGCCCGAAATCACCGATTGCGAAGCGATCACCGTGGCCAGCGTGGCCAGCGCCACCAGGGGAACCAGCCCCCATTCGGGCGCCATCAGGAAGAAAGGATTGCGAATGGCGGTTGGATCGCTGAGCAACAGCGCGCCCTGGCCGAAATAGCACAGGACGAGCGCCGGCAACACCAGAGAGAACCAGGCGCGGCGGATGAGCGGGCCGCCAAAATGCCCCATGTCGGCGTAGAGCGCTTCGGCGCCGGTCAGCGCCAGCACCAGCGCGCCCAGCGCCAGGAAGGTCTCCCAGGGGGCATTGCCGATGAACGCCAGGGCCCAGGCGGGATTGACGGCGAGCAGGACCTCGGGGCGGCCGATGATCCGCCAGGCGCCCAGCCCGCCCAGCACCAGAAACCAGCACAGCATCACCGGCCCGAAGAGTTTGCCCACGGCGCCGGTGCCGCGCGACTGGAACATGAAAAGCACCACCAGAACGATCACCGCGATCGGCACCACCCAGGCATCCAGACGATGCGAGACGATGCCGATGCCCTCGATGGCCGACAGCACGGAAATCGCCGGAGTGATCATGCTGTCGCCGTAGAACAGGCTGGCCCCGACCAGGCCCAACAGCGCCAGGCGCCAGCGCCCTCGTCCGGACCGGCCCCTGAGGGCCAGTTCCATCAGTGCCAGCGTGCCGCCCTCGCCCCGGTTGTCGGCACGCAGGATACAGGTCACATATTTCAGCGACACCACCAGGATCAGCATCCAGAACAGGATCGACAGCATCCCCAGGATGTGTTCGACGTCGGGCCGGCCCGCCCCCGAAAGCGCCACCTTCACGGTGTACAGCGGGCTGGTGCCGATGTCCCCGTAGACCACGCCCAGGGCGCCGATCATCAAGGCTGCCTGCGGGCGATGCGATGTGGATGTCTGTATGTTCATAGAGATCATTCGGCCCGCGTCAGGCAGGCGCCCAGCCGGGGGCCGGGAAAAACGAGGGAAACCCGGGTGCCGGGAAAGGCGGGCCGGCTGGCGACCTTCCACCAGGCGCCGTGCGCGCGGGCGATTTCACGCACGATGGCCAGACCCAGACCGGAGCCGCCCTGGCCGGCATCGGCCGCGCGGTAGAAGGCTTCGAAGACCCGGTCCAGATCTTCGTTCCGGATGCCGGCGCCGTCGTCCTCGACGGCAATCGAGGGCGGATTGGCCATGACCCGCAATACGATGCGCCGCGCGCCCAGGCCGTAGCGCAAGGCATTGTCGATCAGATTGCCCAGCAGCTCCGCCAGCAGGACCGGGTCGCCATCCACCCAGACGGCGGCCTCGGGCGCCGCCAGTTGCAGGTCGATGGACTGCTCGTGCGCCCGGCTCAGCCATTCCGCACCTGCCTGGCGCATCCACTCGCACAGATCCAGGCGCATGAAGCTGTCCCGGGGACGGGCGGCGTGCTCCGCACGCGCCAGCACCAGCAGTTGCTGGCCCATGCGGATCATGTGATCCGTCACGCACTTGATGCGCACGGCGCGCTGGCGGATGTCTTCGGGCAGCGCCTGGCCGAGCATCAACTCGGATTCGACCTTCAGGCCGGCCAAAGGCGTGCGCAACTGATGCGCCGCATGACCGATGAAGCGGCGCTGAGCCTGGACGGAATCATCCAGGCGCACGAGCAGATCGTTGAAATGCAGCACCAGGGGCGCAATTTCGGCGGGCAGGCCCGCCAAGTCGAGCGGTTGCAGATCTTCGATGGACCGCTGGCGAATATCGTCGGCCAGCCGGTTGATGGAAGCCAGCTCGGAGCGAATACCGGAAATCAGCACCCAGACAAACAGCGCCACCAACAGGCCCTGGGTCAGCATCATGGTCCAGAACAGATCGCGCAGCAGCCAGGGCTGAGGCCGGATCACGCCCGTCATGAACCAAGTGGCCAGCAAGTCGATGGCCACCAGAATGAAAAAGGCCGGCAGCAGCCGGCGCACCAAACGGCGGGCGAGCGAATCCCGGGGAACCAGCCGTTCGACTAGGCCCGACACTGCGCGGCGGACCCGCGGGCCGGCGGAAAACTCAGGCGGCACGGTCAACGTCGAGCAGATAGCCGAAACCGCGCACCGTCTGGATGCTGGTCCCGGTGCCGTCGAGCCGCTTTCGCAGGCGATAGACGTAGACTTCGACTGCGTTTTCACTGAAATCGGCATCCCAGGCGGACAGGGAATTGACGATCTGCTGCTTGGTCACCACCCGGCCCGGCCGCGCCATCAGCATTTCCAGCACGGAAAGCTCGCGCACGGACAGCGCCAGGCGCCTGCCGTCCACCCGGATCTGGCGACCCACGGTATCAAAGGACAAAGGACCGCATTCCAGGATGGTCTGCGCCTGGCCGGCACGGCGGCGGGCCAGCGCCCGCACGCGGGCGGCCAGTTCGGGCAATTCGAAAGGCTTGGTGACGTAATCGTCGGCGCCCGCATCCAGCCCGGCGACGCGGTCGTCCAGGCCATCGCGCGCCGTCAGGATCAGCACCGGCACCTGGGAGCCGCCGTCGCGCAAACGCCGCAGCACTTCCAACCCGCCGACGCCGGGCAGATTCAGATCCAGCAGCAGCAAGTCGTACACCTGCCCGGCCAGCGAGCCTTCGACATGATCGCCGGACTGCAACCAATCGACGGCATAGCCCTGGCTGCCCAGGAATTCCTGCAAGGCATGGCCGAGGGTGGCGTCGTCTTCAATGACCAGAACTCTCATGACGACGATTCTAGCCCGAAGCGATCATGCCACGTCACCGTCCGAGGGCTTGCGTTACATAGTTGACGATTGCTTGAACGCGCCCTCACGAGCCGCGCCCCGGCCGCCGGCGGCGGCGTTCGCGGCAGCGGCCGGGGCGGCGCCGTCCGTCGCCGTATCATCGTGGACCGCCTGGCCCGGTGTCGTGACGAAGCCCAGGCGTTTCATGCCCGCCTTGCGGGCCGCGCCCATGATCTCCGCCAGCAGGCCGTAGCGGGTCTCCACATCGGCGCGGATACGGACCTCGGGCTGGGGGTCGGCCGCCGCCTCGCTGGCGAAGCGGGCGGGCAATTCCTCTGCGGCGATCGGCTGCTCGTTCCAGAACAGCGCCCCGGAAGGATCGATGGCAAGGTCGATCACCACGGGTTTCTGTTCCACCGGCTGGGCCGTGACCTGGGGCACATTGATGCGGATCGAATGGCTGAGCAGCGGCGCGGTGATGATGAAGATCACCAGCAGCACCAGCATCACATCGATCAACGGCACCATGTTGATCTCGGACATCGTGGTGCCCGGCCCTTTGGAGTCGAAGCTGCCGAACGCCATCTCAGGCCCCCCGGTGGCTGGCCAGGCTGATGGTCCGGCCATGGCGCTCGTGGTTGCCATCGGCCACCTGCTGGCCGGTGGTCAGGAAGGTGAACAAATCATGCGCAAAGGCATCGAGCTGCGCCAGGTAGACGCGATTGACGCGCACGAAAGCGTTATAGGCCAGCACGGCGGGGATGGCCACCGCCAGGCCCAGGCCGGTCATGATCAAGGCCTCGCCCACCGGGCCGGCGATGCGGTTGATGGTGACGCCATCGGTCATGCTGATGCTCAACAGGGCGTGATACACCCCCCACACCGTGCCGAACAAGCCGACGAACGGCGCGGTGGAGCCCACGGAAGCCAGCACCGTCAGGCCGTTTTCCAGGCGGGCCGTTTCCTCGTCGATGACCTTGCGGATGGTGCGCGTCACGAATGCGGCCGTGGAGCCGCTTTCCTCGAGTTTGAGCGCCCCGTATTTGGTGTGATGCTTCTGGGCATGGATGGCGTGGCTCGCCAAGTGAGCGAACGGCTCTTCCGCCCCATGGGTGGAAATTTCGTTTTCCACCTGTTCGAGAGAACTCGCCGCCCAGAATTCGGACAGGAACTTGCGCGACCGGCGGCGGATGCGCAAATGCGTGAGCCCCTTGGCCAGAATCAGATACCAACTGGCCAGGGACATCAGCATCAGGAAGACGAACAGCGACTTGCCGACCGCATCGCTCTGGCCGATGAAATGCAGCACCCCCTGGCCGCCGGCTTCCACGGCGCCGGAGGTCAGCATCATCTCGGCCGCTGCGCCCGCCGTGGGGGCGGCCCCGGCCAGCGCCGTCGTGGCCGCCCCCGCAGCGGCCGACACGGCGGGCGCCGCACCCGCCGCAGCCTGAGCGGCATCCGGCCCCGCGGCCTGGGCCAGCGTCAAGACTGCGCCCCCGATCAGATCAAACATCATGTTCCTTGTCCTATAAGACGAAATCGAAAGGAATGTCCACCAGCGCCTTGTAGGCGATCCCGTTTTCCGTATACGGGCGGAAGCGCGCGGTGCGCATGGCATCAAGCGCCGCCTCGTCCAGACGCGCATGCCCGGACGAAGAGCGCACCGACACATGGGCGACCTGGCCCAGCGGAGAAATCAGCACGCGCAGCACCACCCGGCCCTGTTCGCCCCGCCGCTGCGAGATGCGGGGATACACCGGGCTGGGCCGCTTGCCCAGGTAATCCACCTGACCCACGGTGCGGGGCCGGTCGGGATCGACCGCCACCGGATCTCCGCGCGCCTCGGATGCCTTCTTCGCGCCGCCCGCCGTCGCCGTCTGCGCCACGCTGACCCGAGGCGCAGGCGGCGTCGCTTGAGGCTGCTGCACAGGCTTCGGCTTCGGCTTCGGCGTTGGTTTCGGCTTCGGCTTCGACTTCGGTTTGGGTTTGGGTTCGGGCGGCGGAGGCTCGGTGATGGATTCAGGCTCGGGCGTCTCCACGACCGGCTCGGGCTCGGGTTCCGGCTCGGGCTCGATGATCGGCTCGGGCTCGGGAATCATTTCGGGTTCCGGCGGCGTTTCCACCTGCGGTTGAGGCTCTGCGGCAGCCACAGGCTCGGGCTCGATCGCCGGTCCCAGCTCGACGAATTGCACGTCCAGCGCTTCGGGCCGCCCCTGGGCGACCTCGACCACCGGCGCCGACAGCACCATCGCCAGGACAGCGGCATGCAAGCCCACGGCCACGCAAGCAGAGACGAGCTTCAGCGGAGCGAGGCGCGAGGTGGGTGACCTGGAAGACATGAACCAGTGGACAGCAAGAAGCGACAGAGAACGTGATCTTAGCAGGAATGATAACGGTTCTCAATACAAAATGAGCAGCCGCCGGACGGAATCACGGGTTGCGGGTGATGGTCAACGCGGAGAACGACTGCGAGGTCGGCATGACTTCGATGGCGTTGATGTTCACGCGCGGCGGCAGGGACGCCACCCAGGCGACCGTTTCCGCAATGTCGTCCGGCCCCAGCGGATGCGCGCCGGCATAGACGGAGTCCGCTTTCTCCTGATCCCCCCGATAGCGGGTCAGGGAAAATTCGGTGTCCCCGCACAAACCTGGCTGCACGTCGGTCACCCGCACGCCCGTGCCCGCCAGATCCGCGCGCAGATTGCGGCTGAACTGGGCCACGAATGCCTTGGTGCCGCCATAGACGTTGCCGCCCGGATAAGGATATTTACCAGCCACCGAACCGATATTCACAACCAGCCCGCGCTTGCGGGCCACCATGCCCGGCAAAAAAGCGTGCGTCATCAGCGCCAGGCCGGTGATATTGGTATCGATCATGGTCCGCCAATCCTGCAGGAGGGCCTCTTGGGCTTTTTCAGTCCCGAGCGCCAGGCCGGCGTTGTTCACAAGGATATCGATGTCGCGCCATCCTTCGGGCAAGGAGGCCTTCATGTCGGCGATGGCCTGCTCGTCGCGAACATCCAGCGCCACCGGCAGCACGGCATCGCCATACCGCTGCTGCAGATCGAGCAACCGTTCCATCCGGCGGGCGGCGGCGATCACCCGATAGCCGTCGCGCAGGAAGCGTTCGCAGATTGCGCGGCCAAAGCCTGCGGAAGCCCCGGTCACGAGGGCGATCTGTGCTGGTGTGGAATCGTGCATAAGTCCTCTGGATGCGCTGTCTGTGCGCCGATCGCGGAACCGGCACACCGGTGTGATGTGATGCCCCTGAGGATACCGCACCTGCGGGATGCCTGAACAGCGAAGCCGCCCAAAGCAAAAAACCCGCAAGACTGAATGTCTACGCGGGTTTCGCTGCTTGATGCCGGAGGACATCGTACTGAATTGGACTTCCCGATCAAGAGAAGTGGTGCCCAGGAGAGGACTCGAACCTCCACACCTTGCGGCACATGGACCTGAACCATGCGCGTCTACCAATTCCGCCACCTGGGCACTGCATAACGTGTATGCTATTGCTTTCACTGATCCGCCGCGTTTTTCAGCGCGCCGTTCAGCGAAGACAGAACTATACAATACTATTTTTTTGGATGCAAACAGCCTTTGAAAAAGCGAACCAACAACGACAATAACCGCGACGCTTCCGACTCGCCAGCACACAGCCTCCCCTCTGACTTCGACCCCGACGTCCCCACCCGCGAGCAAGTGCTGGATACCTTGCGCAAGGCCGGCAAGCCTTTGTCTCCCGAGGCCCTGGCCGACGCCACTCACGCTACGATCCCCTTGTCCACGGGCTTCATCCGCCGCATCAAGGCCATGGAGCGCGATGGCCAGTTGCGCTACAACCCCCAGGGAAGGTTGCAAATCTGCAACAACACGCACTTCATTACCGGCGTCGTACAAGGCCACCGGGACGGATTCGGTTTCCTGATCCCCGACGAGGGCGGCCCGGATCTGTTCCTGTCGCCCCACGAGATGGCCAAGATCCTGCATGGCGACCGGGTCAAAGTGAAGGCCGCCGGCGAATTCCGCGGGCGCCCCGAGGGCACCATCGTCGAGGTCGTCGAGCGGCGCACCCTGAAACTGGTCGGCCGCTTCCTCAAGGAGCACGGCGCCTTCATCGTCGCGCCCGAAGACCAGCGCATCAAGCACGACATCCTGATCGCGCCCCAGGACACGGGTGACGCCGAACCCGGCCAGGTGGTCACGGTACAGATCCTGCGCCAGCCGGCCAGCCATATCCAGCCTCTGGGCCGCGTCACCGAAGTGCTGGGCGAGATCGATGATCCCGGCATGGAAATCGAAATCGCCGTGCGCAAGTTCGATGTGCCGGTGGACTTCTCCGACGCCACGCGCCGGCAGTTGGCCTCCATCCCGGAGCACGTGCGCGCGGACGACTGGGCCGGACGCATCGACCTGCGCGACGTGCCCTTCATCACCATCGACGGCGAAGACGCACGCGACTTCGATGATGCGGTGTTCTGCATGCCCGCCGACCTGGGCACGGCCAAACGCTCGCGGCCCGGCTGGCGGCTGCTGGTGGCCATCGCCGACGTCAGCCATTATGTGCAGCCCGGCTCGGCGCTGGACGAAGACGCCCTGGACCGCGGCACCAGCGTGTACTTTCCGCGCCGCGTGATTCCCATGCTGCCCGAGGCCTTGTCCAACGGCATCTGTTCGCTCAATCCCGATGTCGACCGTCTGGTGATGGTATGCGACATGATGATCCCGGCAAGCGGCGCCAAAGCCGGCTCCGTCACGGCTTATCAATTCTACGAAGCCGTCATTCACTCCCACGCCCGCACCACCTACACCGACATCTGGTCGGCCCTGCAGCAGCCCACGGGCCCCGCAGCCCAGAATCTCGGCGATCTGCTGCCGCACGTGCAGACGGCCTACGATCTGTTCCAGGCCTTCGAGCAGGCGCGGCGCAAGCGCGGCGCCATCGACTTCGACACGGTCGAGACCCGCATCGTCTGCAATCCCCTGGGCCGCATCGAGCGCATCGAACCCTATACACGCAACGATGCCCACCGCCTGATCGAGGAGTGCATGCTGGCGGCCAACACCTGCGCGGCCGACTTCATCGTGCGCAACAAGGCCCAGGCGCTGTTCCGCGTGCACGACGGCCCGACGCCGGAAAAACTGCAGACGCTGCGCGAGTACCTGCGCCTTCTGGGCCTCACGCTGGAAGGCGGCGACGAGCCCACGACCGCCGACTATGCCCGCCTGATCCAGGCCAGCCGGGCGCGGCCGGACTTCGACGCGATCCAGACCATGTGCCTGCGTTCGATGCAGCAGGCCATCTACAGCCCGGAGCAGACCGGCCACTTCGGCCTGGCCTACGAGCACTACGCGCACTTCACCTCGCCCATCCGGCGTTACCCGGATCTGCTGGTGCACCGCGTGATCCGGGGCATTTTGCACAAGCGCCGCTACCAGCCCCCTGCTCTGCCGGGCCAGCCCGCAGACCCCGCCCTGCCCGCGAAAATCCGCGAGCGCGATGCCTGGGAAGCCCTGGGCGCGTTGCTCTCGGCGCGCGAACGGCGGGCCGACGAGGCCTCGCGCGATGTCGAGGCCTGGCTGAAATGCTGGTTCGTGCGCGAGCACGTCGGCGAGGTCTTCAGCGGCCGGATCAGCAGCGTCACCAGCTTCGGCGTGTTTGTCACGCTGGACACGCTCTATGTGGAAGGCCTGGTGCATATCTCCGAACTCGGCGGCGATTACTTCCAGTACCACGAGGCCCTGAACGAGCTGCGCGGCGAGCGCACCGGCCTGCGCTACCAACTGGGCGACGCCTTGCAGGTACAGGTCTCGCGTGTGGATCTCGAAGCCCGGCGCATCGACTTCCGGCCGGTCAAAGGTGAAGATTTCAAGTCCCTTCAGGCCGGCATCGACAGCGAATCCAGCCCCGCCGCGCGCCCGCACAAAAAGGCCGCCGGTACCAAGCCCGCCGCGTTGCGCGGCACCACGGCCAGTCAGCGCCGCGCCGAGGCCAAGCGCGCCGCACGCCAGGATGCGCCGCGCAAGCGGCGCTCCTGATTCCGCGCGCCCGGGCCGCACTACAATCCAAGGCACGGTCCCGTCCGCCCATGCGGCGGGGCCGCGCCGCCCATATTTCCCATAGGCCTACGATGTCATCCCAACAAATCCTGGCCGGCTTCCATGCCGTGCAAGCGCGTCTGCGCCATGCCCCGGACTCCATCCGCGAGGTCTATCTGGACACCACGCGCCAGGACGCCCGCATGCAACGCTGCATCGAACAACTGGAGGCCGCGAACGTGCGCTGGCACGCCGCCGACGCCCAGCGCCTGGAGGGCCTGGCGCGCGGCGTGCGTCACCAGGGCATCGTCGCCCTGGCCCGCCCGCGGCCGTTGGCCGTGGCGGTCGACGAGGTCCTCGACCTCCTGGAAGACCGCAATGAACCGGCCCTGCTGCTGGTGCTGGACGGCGTCACCGACCCGCACAATCTGGGCGCCTGCCTGCGCACGGCCGACGCCGCTGGCGTGCACGCGGTCATTGCGCCCAAGGATCGCGCCGTGGGCCTGAATGCGACGGTCCAGCGCGTGGCCTGCGGCGCCGCCGACACCGTGCCCTACTTGACGGTCACCAATCTGGCGCGCACGCTGCGCGCGCTGCGCGAGCGCGACATCTGGATCGTAGGCACCGACGACACCGCCACGCGCGGCCTGCACGCTGTCGATGCGCGCCGTGCCATGGCCTGGGTGATGGGCGCCGAAGGCGAGGGGATGCGCCGCCTGACCCGCGAAACCTGCGACGAACTCGTCTCCATTCCCATGCGCGGTTCGGTCGAGAGCCTGAACGTCAGCGTCGCCAGCGCGGTCTGCCTGTACGAAACCGTCCGCCAGCGCCTGGCGCCGGTTTGAACGGCCGGCACGCAAGCCCTTTTCAAAAAAGCGCATAATGTCCGGGCCGGCGCGCCCGCCCGGGCAGCCCCCCATTCCTTTTCAATCCGACCCCACGCCTTCCCATGTCCGATCAAGGCTTCACCACCCGGCTCGTCCATGCCGACCACCGCGCCCAACTGGAACACGGCGCCATCCATCAGCCCATCCACCCGTCCACCGAATACGCCTACTCGGACGCGCGCGAACTTGCCGCCGTGTTTCAGGGCAAGGCCGGCTACACCTACGCCCGCCAGGGCACGCCGACCACGGCCTCGCTGGAAGCCAAGATCACGGACATGGAGCATGCACAGGCCACGGTCACGTTCGCCACGGGCATGGCGGCACTGAACGCCACATTCTTCGCCTTGCTGCGCCAAGGCGACCACCTGATCACCAGCAAGTACATCTTCGGCAACACCAACAGCCTGCTGATGACGCTGGAAAACTTCGGCGTGGAACTGAGCCTGGTGGACGCCACCGACGCCGCCCAGGTCGAGGCGGCGATCCGGCCCAACACCCGCATGGTCTTCGTCGAGACCATCGCCAACCCGGGCACCCAGGTCGCCGACCTGAAAGCCATCGGCGCGCTGTGCCGCTCGCGCAAACTGGTCTACGTGGTCGATGCCACGCTGTCCTCGCCCTACCTGGCCCCGGGCCGGGATTTCGGCGCTTCCCTGGTGATCAACTCCTTGTCCAAGCACATCGGCGGGCACGGCAATGCCCTGGGCGGCGCCGTCACCCAGACCGGGCTGTACGACTGGACTGATTTTCCGCACATCTACGAGCAGTACCGCAAAGGCGACCCGCACACCTGGGGACTGCTTCAGATCAAGAAGAAAGGGCTGCGCGACATGGGCGGCACGCTGTCCTCGGATGTGGCCCACCGCATCGCGGCCGGCGCCGAGACCCTGGCGCTGCGCATGGACCGCATCTGCGCCAATGCGTTGGCGCTGGCGCGTTTTCTTGAAACACACCCGAAAGTCAGCAAAGTGCGCTACCCCGGTCTGGCCAGCCACCCCCAGCACGCACAGGCCGCGCAATGGTTCGGCGGCCGCTTCGGCGGTTTGCTGGGCGTCGAGCTGCACGAACAGGTGGATGTCTTCGAATGCCTGAACCGCCTGCGCATCGTGGCGCTCGCCACCCATCTGGGCGACAACCGCACGCTGGTGCTGCCCGCCGCCCACACCATCTATTACGAGATGGGCCCGGAGCGGCGCGCCCTGATGGGCATTCCGGACGGTTTCCTGCGCATCTCGGTGGGAATCGAAGACGAAGCCGATCTGATCGGCGATTTCGCCCAGGCCCTGGATGCCGCCCGAGTCTGATCCCGGGTCTGGGGTATTCCCTTACCCAATCCCGGGTTTTTTAACAAACGTCAGGAACCACGCGGGTTTCCAGTGATTTGTTCTTGACACTCCGGTCTTTCGAAGGCTTAATACGGCTTAGCCTTTGAACCGGCCAGGATCCCGCTCCCCCAGCGGCCGCGGAAACCGGAACGGTCTGGCTGCGACAGACCATCATCCATCAAACGTCTGGCGGATCGGCCGCCGGGCCACAATAAACCTCAGGGGTATTTCATCAATGAACAAGACCGAGCTGATCGAGCATATTTCCTCCAAGACCGATCTCTCCAAGGCTGACGTGGGCCGCGCCCTGGAAGCCTTTGTGGGCGCCGTGAAGACCACCCTGAAGAAAAAGGGCTCCGTCACCCTGGTCGGCTTCGGCACCTTTGCCGTGTCCGAGCGCGCCGCCCGCACCGGCCGCAACCCGCGCACCGGCGAAGAAATCAAGATCAAGAAGGCCCGCGTGCCGAAGTTCCGTCCGGGCAAAGCCCTGAAAGACGCCGTCAACGCCAAGTAATCCGCGTCTCAACGGCAAAGGGCTCCACGCAGCGCACGTCTTGCATGCCGACCGCGCCGGGGGCGCCCCTCCATGAAAAGGCCACCGCCTCACCGGTGGCCTTTTCATTCACTGCGTTTTTTCAAGCTACAATGCCACGCCCGCCCGCGCTTCCAGCGCTCATGCGGCGGGCGCATGGGTCCGGGTGCTTAGCTCAGTTGGTAGAGCGGCGCCTTTACACGGCGTAGGTCGGGGGTTCGAGCCCCTCAGCACCCACCACGAACCCGGCGCTTGCCCGGGCATCCGCCGCCCGGCGGATTTACAATCCCGCCATGACTTCCACATCGCATACCCATGGCCCGCAACGCTGCGGCCTGGACGCTCTCGGCCAGTTCGACGAGATCGTCGATGTGCGCACGCCGGCCGAATACGCCGACGACCACATCCCCGGCGCCCTGAATGCGCCCGTGCTCAGCAACGAAGAACGCGTTCTGATCGGCACGATGTATGCCCAGGAATCACCCTTCAAAGCCACGCGCCTGGGCGCCGCCCTGGTCGCCCGCCACATCGCCGAATACCTGGAAACAATCTTCGCCGACCGCCCGCGCAGTTGGCGGCCGCTGATCTATTGCTGGCGCGGCGGCAAGCGCTCGGGCTCCATGACCGCCTGGTTCAACCTGATCGGCTGGCGCGCGCGCCAGCTCGACGGCGGCTACAAAACCTGGCGGCGCCACGTCATCGATGCCCTGACGGAACGTCCGGCCGGCCTGGACTGCATCGTGCTGACCGGCCCCACCGGCTCGGGCAAGACCCGCCTGCTGCAATCGCTGGGGGCGGCCGGCGCCCAGATCCTGGATCTGGAAAGCCTGGCCCGCCATCGCGGCTCGTTGCTGGGTGCGCTGCCGGACCAGCCGCAGCCCAGCCAGCGAGGCTTCGAGTCCGCCCTGCTTCAGGCCATCGAGGCCCTGGATCACGCCCGGCCTGTCTTCGTCGAGGCCGAAAGCCGGCGCATCGGCCAATTAAGCCTGCCCGAAGCCCTGCTGCGCGCCATGCATGCCGGCCGCTGCGTGCGCGTACAGGCGGCGCTGCCCCACCGGATCGCTTTCCTGCTGCAGGACTACGCGCATCTGTTCGACGCGCCGGACGTCTTTGGCCAGACGCTCGAGCGCCTGATCGGCCTGCACAGCCGCCAGACGATCCGCGACTGGCAGGCCCTGATCGCCGCCGGCCGGCGCGCCGACCTGTTTCAGGCGCTGGTCGAGGCCCACTACGACCCCGCCTACCGGCGCAGCAGCGGTTCTCATTACAGCGGCCTGGACCAGGCGTTGGTCTTCGACTACGACCCCACCGCCGCCGACGATCAGGCGCAAGCCCGCGCCCTGATCGAACAATTGCACATCCCCGCCTGAACGCTCCCCGAGCCGCCTTCCGAATCCCACCGCCATGAATGCTTCCGAGACCTGTCCCGCTCCCCGCTTGACCTCACTGTCCCACGGAGGCGGCTGCGGCTGCAAGATCGCACCGGACGTGCTGGCGCGCCTGATGCGCGACGCCTTGCCCGCCGGCCCCTTTCCCGATCTGCTGGTGGGCACGCAATCATCCGACGACGCGGCCGTCTATCGCCTCAACGACGAGCAGGCGCTGATCGCCACGACCGATTTCTTCATGCCCATCGTCGACGATCCACGGGATTTCGGCCGCATCGCCGCGACCAATGCCCTGTCGGACGTCTACGCCATGGGCGGACGCCCGATCCTGGCGCTGGCCCTGGTCGGCATGCCGATCAAGGCTCTGCCGCACGACACCATCGCCGCCATCCTGTCCGGCGGCGCCTCGGTCTGCCAGCAAGCCGGCATCCCCATCGCAGGCGGCCATTCCATCGACTCGGTGGAACCGATCTACGGTCTGGCCGTCATCGGCCTGGCGCACCCGGACCGGATCAAGCGCAACGACTGCGCCCGCGCCGGCGACGTGCTGGTCCTGAGCAAACCCTTGGGCGTGGGCATCCTGTCGGCGGCCCTGAAGAAGGACCGGCTCGATGCCGAGGGCTACCGGGCCATGATCGACAGCGCCACCCGGTTGAACACGCCGGGCACGCGTCTGGCCGAGCTCGAAGCCGTGCACGCCCTGACGGACGTGACCGGCTTCGGCCTGCTGGGCCACACCCTGGAAATGTGCCGGGGCTCGGGCCTGCGCGCCGAGCTGTCCTATGCCGGCCTGCCCTGGCTGGCACCCGCTCCGGACCTGGCGCGGGAGGGCATCTGCACCGGCGCATCAGGGCGCAACTGGCACGCCTGCAGCGCCGAGGCCACGCTCGATGCCGGCCTGCCGGAAGAAGCCCGCGCCTTGCTGACCGACCCGCAAACCTCCGGCGGCCTGCTGGTCGCCTGCGCGCCGGAAGCCGCCGACGAAGTCCTCGCGCTGCTGCGCGCCGACGGCTTTGCGCAGGCCGCCCGCATCGGACGCCTGGAAGCCGGACCCGCCCATATTCGGGTATCCTGAATCCCGTTCCCGTTCCAGGAGCTTCCATGGCCGCCCCCCTGATCATCGCCCGCAACGCCGACGCACAGGCCTGCCTGCTGCCGCAACTGGCCAACCGGCACGGCTGCATCACCGGCGCCACCGGCACCGGCAAGACCATCACCCTGCAAGTCCTGGCCGAGTCGTTCTCACGCATCGGCACGCCGGTTTTCATGGCCGACGTCAAGGGCGATCTGAGCGGCATCTCCCAAGCGGGCGCACCGTCGCCCAAACTCTGCCAGCGGCTGGCCGACCTGGGCCTGCCCGAACCCTTCTGGGGCGGCAGCCCGGCGACGCTGTGGGACATCTTCGGCGAACAAGGCCACCCGATCCGCGCCACGGTCTCCGATCTGGGGCCGCTGCTGCTGTCGCGCATGCTCGACCTGAACGACACGCAGGAAGGCGTGCTGACCCTGGCCTTTCGCGTGGCCGACGACGAGGGCCTGCTGATTCTGGATCTCAAAGACCTGCGCTCCATGCTGCAGCACGTCGCCGACCGCGCCGCCGAACTGCGCACCCGTTACGGGCAGGTGTCATCGGCCTCCATCGGCGCCATCCAGCGCAGCCTGCTGCGCCTCGAATCCGAAGGCGCCGGGATCTTCTTCGGCGAACCCATGCTGGACGTCTTCGACTGGATGCGCACCGACGCCCAGGGGCGCGGCATGGTCAACATCCTGGCCGCCGACCGTCTGATGCAGTCCCCGCGCCTGTACGCCGTCTTCCTGCTGTGGATGCTGGCCGATCTGTACGAGCGCCTGCCCGAGGTCGGCGATCTGGACAAGCCCAAGCTGGTGTTTTTCTTCGACGAGGCCCACCTGCTGTTCAAGGACGCCCCCGGCGCGCTGCTGGAAAAAATCGAGCAGGTCGTCCGCCTGATCCGTTCCAAGGGCGTGGGCGTGTACTTCGTCAGCCAGAATCCCGCCGACATTCCCGACTCCGTACTGGGCCAGTTGGGCCACCGTGTACAGCATGCCCTGCGGGCCTACACGCCCCGCGACCAGAAAGCCGTCAAGGCCGCCGCGCAAACCATGCGGCCCAGCCCCGGGCTGGACATCGAGGCCGCCATCACCGAACTGGCCGTGGGCGAGGCGCTGGTGTCGCTGCTCGACTCCAAGGGCCAGCCTACGCCCACGCAGCGTGTCTGGATGCTGGCACCCGGCAGCCGCATCGGCCCGGCGGCGGCGGCGGAACGCCAGGCGCTTCTGGGAGGCTCTCTGCTGGCCGGGAAATACGACCAGGCGGTGGACCGCGAATCCGCCTACGAAATCCTGCAGCGGCGCGCCCAGGCCGGAGCCGCCGAGGCGGCGCAGGCCAATGCAGGCAAGGCGGCGGGCGATCAGGACACGGGCCTGGCCGGGGCCGTGGGCGACTTCCTGTTCGGTTCCACCGGGCCGCGCGGCGGCCGCCGCGACGGCGTGGTGCAATCCGTCGCCAAGAGCATGGTGCGCAACGCCGCCAACCGCCTGGTGCGCGGCCTGCTGGGCTCGCTGGTCGGCGGGCGGCGCTGACGGCCCGGGCAAGACATCCATGCCCGACCGCGCACCCGATCCCGCCGCCCGCACTGCGCAACCGATCCGCTGCCGCTGGTGCACCGACGATCCGCTGTACGTGCGCTACCACGACACCGAATGGGGCGTACCCTCGCGCGACTCCCGGCATCTGTTCGAAATGCTGATCCTGGAAGGTTTCCAGGCGGGCCTGTCCTGGCTCACCATTCTGCGTCGGCGCGAAGCGCTGCGCGCCGCCTTGCTCGGCTTCGACCCCGAGGCCCTGGCCCGCACCGACGAGGCCTGGGTCCAGGACCGCATGCGGGATGCCAGCATCATCCGCAACCGGCTGAAGCTGCGCGCCGCCGGCACCAATGCCCGGGCCTGGCTGGCGTTGTCGGATCCGGTCGGCCTGGTGTGGTCGGTGGTCGGCGGCCAGCCGATCATCCACCGCTACGCCAACGTCGAAGACGCCCCCGTGACCGGCCCTGAAGCCGAAGCCCTCAGCCGGCTGCTCAAACGTCACGGCTTCACCTTCGTGGGGCCGACCATCTGCCAGTCGTACCTGCAAGCCATCGGTTGCCTGATGGACCACACCACGGACTGCCACCGCCATCGGGCGCTGGCGGACTGAGCCGCCATGATGCCCGGCGGCCATCCGCTGGATGCGGCCTACCGCGCCGCGCACTACCGGATCGAAACCGCCCCGCCCCTCATCTTGCGCATCGGGCAGACGCATCCGGCGCTGGCCGCCCGGTTTCCACACGGCGGCGTCTTCCTGACCGCCTGCAACCCCCGCAGCCGCCGCCTGCGCCCCGCCGCCAACGCCCGCCGGATGCGCGCGCTGTGCCGCGCAGTCGAGCGGGCAGGCCACGCCTGGCTGCCGGGCCGGGGCCTGGATCCGCACGGCTCGTGGCCCGATGAGCCCAGCCTCTGGGTTCCAGGCCTGCCCCTGGAATCGGGATTGCGCCTGGCGCGCCGCTTCGACCAGAATGCCCTGGTCTGGTGCGGGCCGGACACGGTGGCGCGGCTGGTATGGACCGGCCCATCCCCCACCGCACAGGCCAGGCACATCTGCTAAGGTAGCCGGGTCGCCCGATCCCGCGGAGCCTGTCCATGCATTCCCTGTTCACCCGCCACACCGCCTTTCACGCCGTCATCGCGCTCACCGTGCTGTGCGCCCTGCTGGCCCTGACCTTCAGCGCCGGCTGGTGGCTGCCCTGTCTGCTGTTCCTGGGCCTGAGCCTGCTGGGGATCTACGACCTGCGCCAGACCCGGCACGCCATCCGCCGCAACTATCCGGTGATCGGCAATCTGCGCTTTCTGTTCGAGTTCATCCGCCCGGAAGTCCGCCAGTACTTCTTCGAGGACGACACGCTCAAGCTGCCCTTTTCGCGCGTCGACCGGTCCCTGGTCTATCAGCGCGCCAAGCGGCAAATGGACCAGCGCCCCTTCGGCACCCAGGGCGATGTCTACGGCAACGACTATGAGTGGATCAACCACGCCATGGCGCCGGCCCACGTGCCCGACAGCGATTTCCGCACCACCGTCGGCGGGCCGGATTGCCGCCGTCCCGTGGACCTGTCGGTCTTCAACATTTCCGCCATGAGCTTTGGCGCACTGTCGGCCAATGCCATCATGGCCTTGAACAAAGGCGCGGCAATCGGCCATTTCGCCCACGATACGGGCGAAGGCGGCGTCAGCCGCTACCACCTGGAGCACGGTGGCGACCTGATCTGGAACATCGGCTCGGGCTACTTCGGCTGCCGCAACCAGGACGGCGGTTTTTCCGAAGAGCGCTTTGCCGACATGGCGCGCCGGGACGAAATCCGCATGATCGAACTCAAGCTGTCCCAGGGCGCCAAACCCGGCCACGGCGGCATCCTGCCGGCCCCAAAAGTCACCCCCGAGATCGCCGCCGCACGCGGCGTGCCAGCCGGCCACGACTGTATCTCCCCGTCCAGCCACAGCGCCTTTCGCACTCCCATTGAAATGATGCGCTTCATCGCCCGGCTGCGCGAACTGTCCGGCGGCAAGCCGGTCGGCTTCAAGCTGTGCATCGGGCACCCCTGGGAATGGTTCGCCATCGCCAAGGCCATGCTGGCCACCGGCATCACGCCCGACTTCATCGTGGTCGACGGCGCCGAAGGCGGCACAGGCGCGGCGCCCATCGAATTCGTCGACCACGTCGGCACGCCCTTGCGCGAAGGACTGCGCCTGGTCCACAACACGTTGGTGGGCATCGGCCTGCGCGAACACATCCGCCTGGGCGCCTCGGGCAAAGTCATCAGCGCCTTCGATATGGCGCGCCTCATGGCGCTGGGCGCCGATTGGTGCAACAGCGCCCGCGCCTACATGTTCGCCATCGGTTGCATCCAGGCCCAGACCTGTCACACTGGCCGCTGTCCCACCGGCGTCACCACCCAGGATCCAAAGCGCCAGCAGGCGCTGGTGGTGTCCGACAAATCCGTGCGCGTGGCCAACTACCACGCCAACACGCTCAAGGCCCTGGGCGAACTGCTGGGTGCGGCCGGCCTGACCCACCCCGACCAGCTTCGCCCGCACCACATCGCGCGACGGATCACCAATGGCGAAGTCCGCGTCCTGTCCGCCCTGTTCCCCGACCTGGAAAAGGGCGAACTGCTGGAAGGCCGTTTCCGCAACACGATCTTCCGCACCGCCTGGCCCATGGCACAGGCAGAATCCTTCGAGCCGCTCTACAGCTTGAGCGCGGCCCTGTCCGGGCACACCGATACACCCGCGCCGGCTCCGGATCCCGCCCCGCAGGCCGGGATGAATCCGGCATGAAGCCAGCCATGAATTGATCCGTCACATCTCCTAGGGAATCCACCTATGGTCCGGCTTTCCGCCTGATCTATACTGGAATCGCTACCTGACGGTAGTCAATCACGCCTCAGGGCGTTGACTTAGCACCGCTCCCATGCGGTGCCGCTGCCCACAGCGGCAGCAAGGCCCCGCCAAAAGGCGGGGCCTTCGCGTTTCAGGGCGGCCTCATTTCAGGGGCTGCCGGCTTCCACCCGGTTGCGCCCGCCTTCCTTGGCCCGGTACAGCGCCTGGTCGGCGATCTTCAGCGTCAGTTGCGCATCGCCGCCCTCCCACACGGCCACCCCCGCCGACAAAGTCACGGTCTCGTTTCCCAGCACCCGCGCGCTCTCCATGGCGGCCCGCAGGCGTTCGGTGATCATCTTGGCTCCCGCCAGATCGTTGTCGGGCAGGACCACAAGGAACTCCTCGCCGCCCAGGCGGAACAAGGCATCCCCTTGGCGTGCATGCGCCCGCATGAGATCGGCCAGCCCGGAGATCACCTGGTCGCCCGCATCATGCCCATGCCGGTCATTGATCCGCTTGAAGAAATCGATATCCAGCGCCACCAGGGCAAACGGCTGCCGCCGTTCTTCCAGGATCCGCAGCGCGGCCTCCAATCCCCGGCGGTTGCCCAGCTTCGTCAACGGATCCGTATGCGCGGCGCTATGAAGCTCGCCCAACCGGGTGCGTACCTGCCCCTGCCCCGCCAGCAACGCCCCGCGCAGGCGCTGCGCCTCCAGGTACCAGCACTTCACGGCGGCGATCCGCCGCGCCATGCCGTCCTCGTAGCCATCCTGGACGATCTGCGACAGCTCGCCCAGCGGCCTGGAGATCCACCGAGACAACAGCCACAAGAGCACCAGCAGTGCCAGGGCCGGCCAGACCGCCAACTGCAGCACGCGCAGCATCAGGTCATTCAGCCCCTTCAGGGCAAGCTTCGTGGGCCGCTGCACCACCACCCCCCAGTCGGCCGTCGGCACATAGGCATAGCCTGCCAGCATGTCCACATCCCGGCTGTTGATCAGCTCCATCTGGCCGGACCGGCCTTTGCGAACGGTATCGATCACCGGGTTGTTCACGACGATTTCGCCAATGCGCTCGGCCTGCGGGTGGTACAGCAGGCGCCCTTGCGCATCGACGACATAAACGTACGTGCCATCACGGAAGTATTGTTCGCCGATCAGGCGCTGCAGGCCGCCCTCATCCCTGAGGTACACGGTGGCGGACAAGCGGCCCAACGAACGTCCTTCGGGCCCGAACAAGGGGTGCGAGAGCCGGATCGCCAGATTGCCCAGCACGGTCACATAAGGCGAGCTGATCATCGGCGCCCGGTCATCGCCTATGCCGTTCCTGGCGACCGAATCGAGCCTGCGCCCCTTCAAGTTCCGCGAGGCCGGGGAAAACGCCTGGACGACCCCCCGCCCATCCACGACGGTCACGGTATTGAAGCCCAGTTCCAGATGGCGCAAGCGGTCGACCTCGGCCTGCAAAACAGTCGGCGCCATGCCGGAGCGCACCATCAGGCCGCCCGAGTAGGATAGATTGCCCTGCGCCCGCAGCAACAGGTCGGACGTGATGCGGGCGAGCTTGACGGCAAAGGCCTCGTTGGCATCCAGCGTGTTGGCGACGAGCTGCTGGCGTTGCACCTGATAGGCCCCGGCCATCCCGCCCGCCAGCATCACCGCCGCGCTGAACACGGCCAGCAGCAGGATCAGTTGCCTCAGATTGATGCTGGACGGTTTCCGGATACGCATCCGCCTGGCTCTCCTTCCGATGGCTGCACGTGGCGAACCCCTTTAAGCCTGTGCTATACGCCAGACGACATGGGCTTCCGACCCATCATGCGTTTTGACACCAAGGCAACTTGCGTGATGAAAATTCCCCCCCTATAATGGCGTGCTTTGGCGCATTAGCTCAGCCGGTTAGAGCGACGGAATCATAATCCGCAGGTCCCCTGTTCGAATCAGGGATGCGCCACCAGAATTCTCTTTGTTTACCAAAGACTTATCGCCACCCTGCACGGTGGCGATTTTCTTTTCTGGGTCATGG
This sequence comes from Castellaniella ginsengisoli, assembly GCF_040955415.1. Lineage (NCBI taxonomy): Bacteria > Pseudomonadati > Pseudomonadota > Betaproteobacteria > Burkholderiales > Alcaligenaceae > Castellaniella > Castellaniella ginsengisoli. The sequence continues at coordinate 107,344 of NZ_CP158257.1, forward strand.
TGTGCCCAAAACGTGACCGCTCCTGCGAACTGCGCCAGGGTCGTCCCGTCCATGTGGGCGTACCGCTTCACCATTTCCAGCGTCTCCCACCCTCCCAATTCCTTGAGAACGAACAGCGGGGTCCCGGCCTGCACGTGCCATGACGCCCATGTGTGCCGCAGGTCGTGGAAGCGGAAGTTCTCGATGCCTGCCTGGGCGCATGCACGGGCGAACATCTTGGGATCGATCTGGGTCTGCGGGCTGCCGTTCCGAGTGAAGACCAGTTGAAGGTGCGTCCCGATCCGGCGCCGGATGATCTGGACAGCCTCCGCATTCAGCGGCACAGCCCGCGCCCGCCCGGATTTCGCCCGGTCCGCCGTCACCCAGGCTGTTGACCTGGACAGGTCCACATCTTCCCAACACAGAGACAGGATTTCCCCTGCCCGCATACCGGTGGCCAGGGCGAAGGCGACGGCATCCTGCATCCACTGACGGCCGCACGCCGCTACCAGCGCCCGGGCCTGTTCCTGGGTGAGCCAGCGAATTCGAACCCTTGGCTCCACTGCGGGGCGAAGCCTGGGAGCCGCAGGCATCCAGCCCCATTCGACGCACATGGACAGCATCCGCCGGATGGTGGACAGATAGCGGTTGCGCGTGGCCGGCGTCAGCGGCCGACGCCCCTGCCCCTCCCGCTCGACGTGAGTGGGCAGCGCGCCGATGATCTCGTCGGTGGTTAAAGAGCTCACGGCACGCCCAGAGAACTGGTCTCGCCAGTACCGGATGTGCCGCACCTTCGTGCTGTAGTCGCTCTGGCCCTCGGATGCTTTCAGGAATTGCACAGCGGCATCCTGAAACCTGTGTTCCGGCTGGTCGCCCAGCTTGTCCTGGCGCCACAATTCCGCTTTCAGGCGGTCGTGGTATTCCTGCGCCGCCCGGCGGTCGGCCGTGCCAGTAGAGCGTCTAATTCTTTGTCCACCTGGCGTGCGGATATCAAGCCACCAGGTGCCGTTACGCTGTCGGATCGACATGATGAATCTCCTGTTGACCGCAGCGCCAGCCGTGTGACTTTGTAACGCGGGCGGGTAATTTCTTCAAGGCGAGACGGCCAGACCCTCCAAGCTCGGCAGCCCTCCAGGCGGAAGCCGATTTCATGGCGGCGGGCGAAGACCGTCTGGTACGACAGGCCCAGTCGGCGCGCGGCTTCGGCTAGGCTGATGGCGATTTCGTCAGGCTGCATGCTGGACCTCCTGTTCCGTTTCGGCGGCAGCCAACCGGACAGCCGCCCGCCACACGCGGCCGGGCCACCTCTGTTCAGCGCGCCGGGCCGCGTCCGGGTCTTGAGCAGCCAGCACCCGGCGGGCGTCTTCCAGGCACGGTACGGGGACGAAGATTTCAGCCACGCCAAGCCTCCCTGGCCGCCCTCTTCCAGCCTTCCACTGTGTCCTTCGTGACGCCCAGATCTTCGGCGATATCACAGGATCGCTCCCCCTTGGCAAGGCGCTCAAGCGCAATGATTCGGTCGTATGGATTGACTTTCGTGGTGCGTAATTTCGGGTCTTGCCGGTGGCCCTCGATCTGACGGATCAGGCCGGCGAAGGGATCGAATACCATCATTCCCCCTTCGCTGCGCGGGTGAAGGCTCCGCGCTCTGCTTCCAGCAGCTTTTCGGCCATGTCAATGATGTCCATGCAGTTGACGTGGCCCGCCCGCATGCGGCGGATCGCATCAAGCGCAATCCCTTTCCATGCCGCCGGTACGACTGGCTGCGCCTGGGCGGCAACGGGGGCCAAGGTGTAGCCAAACTTCTTGAGGGCGGCCTGGAAATGTTCTGCATACCCTTCGGAGTCCGCGCCCCAGCGCAGCAGGCATTCCTCGCCCGGCTCGTCGTCGCCTTCGTCTGGGTCCGGTGGGGTTTCCACGGTCAGCACCCGCTCGATAGCGCTCAGGCAGCGCGACCGCCGGATGGCATTCTCGATACTCGCAAGCAAGGTCTCCTGTGTGCGAGCCGCTGAGCCGATCCCGAAAGCATCGTAGACTGCAGTCAGTCCGTCAACGTCGCCCGATGGCTGCGCCTGGGCGGCAACAGCCTTCTGGCATTCGGACATGCACTTTGCCCATCCTTCGGCATAGCCGTCGTCAAAAAGGACGGGGGATTGCCCCTTTCGTGAGGGCATGGTGGGCCAATTAATTCGACCCAGCACCGGCTCCTGCGCTACAGGGGCGGCGTATACGGGGGAATAAGTGGCGCGGTATCCGTCCCGGCGCGGTTTTCCGAGGATGAAAAGCGGATCAAGAGTGGCTGGACCTTCGGCCAGCCCGCGTTCATTGCGCAACCAGCCCACCGGCTCCGCGCTTGCGGCAGACTGGCCGATGTCCTGCAAATCTCCGATGCGCTTGCATTGTGGGCAGACATCAGCCGCGCCGTCATCGGGCTCGTCAGCGGCGACATCGCGCACGAGATCGGCGTCAGCGCCAAGCCAGCCGCAATGGTTGCAGCGCACTTCGGCCGGCCTGTCGCTGCTGTAGCGGGACAGAAGGGCGCGGGCCTGAATCACTGTATTGTGCGATTCCCCGAAATGCAGCGCGTTATGTTCCGCGACCACCCACAACGCCTCGCGCAGCCGCGCTATCTCCGCTGCCTGAGCGTCGAGCGCCTGCTCAAGGTCTCCGCGCGTCCGCTGGTAGTTCGCCAGGGCCGTTTGTGCTTGCGCCCTCGTGCCCTGATCTGACGCCCATCCATGAGCCTGAGCGGCGGTGTCGAAAAGGTTCAGCAGCTTCTGTGTGTCGATGGTCATGTCTTGTCCGTCCAATGTTTCCCGTCGGCCAGCGCCGTTTCCGCTAAGTCTTGGGCGTGGCGCAGGTATGTGCTGCGCTTGATCTCGGCAAGAGTCATGCGCAAGTCTGTGATTGCGCACGCAGCCTCGCGCATCAGATCGGCGGTGGCGTGATTGCCGTTGCTGCGGTGTATCTGCTCGGAAAGGAGTAGGGTTCGGGCGTCGATCATGCGACCTTCCTCTGTACGGCCAGATGCGGGGCATTGAGCGACAGGAACCCGGCCGCCATCATCGGGTTGACGCTGTTGCCCACCATCCTGACCTGGGTGGATTTGGAGAATTTGCGTCCGTCGTGGCCACGGTCGATGATGTAGCTGTCCGGGAAGTCCTGGGCGCGGAACAGTTCGCGGGGCTCCAGCATCCGCAGGCCGATGTCCACGATGACGTAGGGCGTGCCCTTGATCGTGACCGTCACCAGGGCCATGCGGTCCTTGGTGGTGATCGTGGTCATGGGGTCGCGCGGATCGGACCATTGGCCGCCCTCGCCGTAGTAGCGCATCATGAAAGCGGCGACACGCTCCGCGTCTTCGGTCTGTTCTGGCGACAGGGTGCATTCGACGATGCCGTGATGCTCGCCGCCGGCGGATATCGTGCGCAGCGGCTCCTGGGCATCTCGTGCGTCACAATTCCCGCGCAGGTGCGCGAGATGCGCCGTGACGATGGCCGTGTCTGCCTTTGCCGTTACCGTTTGGATCGGATCGGCCATACCGCGCGGCTCAATCTGTCCGGCGCGCCCACCTACTCCCGCCAGGATCGCCGTCACCAGCTGCTGCTGGCTGCCGGAGTTCGTCACGGTGGACATGGGATTTCCCAGGTCGTGCCCGGGCGTCGTGTTGAATCCGCCGTTTGCCTGCATCAGGTAGGCGCAGGCCAGGGCATGCTTCTGCGATCCAACCACCGTTCCCAGCGGGGCCCGCAGGTCCAGGGAACGCGGCGCCTGCCCTTCGCGTTCGCCGTAGCCAGTCTGAACCAGCGTCGGGGTGATCAGCGCGTGCTTGCCGCCACGCGGCCATGCTGTGATGGTGGACAAGGGATCCCGGACGGACTGAACGGATTCCCTGGACCAGTCTGAAATCGGCACAATGAACGGATCTCCAGACTCCAGCACATACCGCCGGATGCCCCGCGCGATCCGCCGCAGGGTGGCATCGGCCAACGGGCGCTTGCGCGTGAAAATCGACGGGCAGGGGATCGACCAGTCGATGCAATCCGCCGCCGGTTTCCATTTGCGCTGCCCCTTGCTGGGCTTCTTGAAGTGCGTCGGCTCAGCCCACCGGATCGGCTCGCCTACGCAGTTGCCGATCTCGAAATGGCGCTCCCGCGTGGTGTGTCCGCCCTGGTCGGCTGCGATGATGTTGCGGCTGTCCAGCGCATACCCCATCCCTCGCAGGATCGCGCACCAGCGCCGGTACGTCTGGCCCTCACGCTTCGGGTCCGGCACCAGGAATTGCTGTTGAACAGGTACGCGCTCGCCCGGATCGGCCACACTGCCGTCCAGTTTCACCACGCGCCCGGTCTTCGGGCACCGTTTGGCGATCAGCGGGCCCCACTTCGTGAATTGCTTGACGTTCTCCAGGCTGACCCAATCCGGCCGGACCTGGCCGGCCCAGCGGATCCCGACCCAAGCCAGCGCCCGGATCTTCGCGCTGCGCGGCTGGCCTCCCTTGGCCTGGCTGAAATGGGTGCAGTCGGGCGACAGGTGCAGCCAGCCGACCGGCCGGCCCTGCGTAGCTTTCTTCGGGCAGACCTCGTACACGTCCGCGACGTAGTGCTCGGTCTGCGGGTGATTGGCCTGGTGCAGACTCAGGGCGTCTTCGTTGTGGTTGATGGCGATGTCTGGGCTGCGGCCCCAGGCCATCTCCATGGCGACGGACATGCCACCGCCGCCGGCGAACAGGTCCACGATGATCTTTTTGTCTAGGCCGGTCAGGCGCAGTTGGTTTGTCAGCATCATTCCTCCCACGGCCACGGATGCGTCTTGCCGGGGCGCTGACGTTTTTCCTTCGAGCGCTTGCTCATGATTTCCCCTCAGCCCGGGCCAGGGCTGCGCCCGACAAATCCATCATCCGGCCCCATTCAGCGCCTGTGCGGTCCTCGCTGTGGGGCGGGCATCTGGACAGATACTCGCGTATGGATTTCAGCGCCTCGTGCATGTCAGGGGCGGCGGCCATCAGGTGGGCGTTACCCGCTTGCATCCCAGCAACCTTGCGCGCATGAACTGTTGCTATAGACGCCCCTGTGAGAACGTATCTTTCCGGCAGTATCCTGCCGTCTATGGCCACCCACGGCCCAGGTGTGTGCTGTGTGCTCATGTCCGCTCCCTGGCTGCAAGCATGGCGTCGGCCATTTCATAGGAGCGTCTCCCGAGGTACGAGAGCGCCTGCAATCTGTTGGCGTCCTCGGGGATGTCGCGCCAGACTTCGGGCATCGCCTGGGCTGCGAAGTAGTCGCGTAGGGACATGCCGTGGTGTGGGTGCAGAAACTGATCGTTTGGCAATTGGCTCTGGCCGGGCACAGGGAAGGCCGGGCCGCCGTCATTTCGTTGGGTCATGACAGGCTCCGGCTACAGGACAGCGTGCGCAGGCACAGACGGCACACTGGTAACTTCATTACCGTCCTTGCCGCACGAGGCGCATTTCATCGCGGGGATGACCTTTTCGTGGAAATAGGCGTCGTCGTAGCCGTCGCCCTTTTGCTCGTGGCCGCAGTGCTGGCATTCGTAGACGGCCGTGAAGTCACGGCGGTGCTGGTTTGTGATGCTCTTGATCTTCATCTTGCTCTCCAATAGGGGTGGTGGGTTCCGGTGCTGGCCCCGGGATGCAGATCACTATCTGCGCCGTTACTGCCGGTTCCAGGGTCGGCGGGCAGCCGCCGAAGGGAGTCCGCCGAAGCGGCCCAGCCTGGCCTGGGAGGGGAGTTACTGAATCGGCCCGTCTTCCGGCGGGACGAGGCTGAATTCGATTTCGCCGCCCATGAGGGTGAAGAGTTGCCCCCCCTGCTTTTCGTTGGGGTTGCACTTGACGCGGAACGTGATGACGACGGAACCGCCGTCCATGGGCTCCAGCACGAAGCCATCCACGGTCACGTCGGACAGTTCGATTTCGTTCTTTCCAGTGCCGTAGTGGATCGTCAGATCGGCGCCGACGATTTCGTGGTGCCAGCGCAGGGATCCGATCTTGTTGCCGAAGCGCAGGCGGTTCAGTTCGGGCACCCCGGTGGCTGCCTTGTCCACCAAGTCTTCTTCACCCGGGTTTGGCTCCCGGAACAGGGTGGATTTCAGCGTCGGGTGGAACTCGGCCAGGACGTCATTGCTGACGGTCATGCTGATTTTCAGGTCCGCGCCGGGAACAGATTCCGGGCCGTGCTTTTCGGGCCTGGGGTTGAAGTTGGTGAACTGGCCGATCTGGTGGTCGAGTGAGAGCATGTGGATGGCTCCTGATCAGATGATGGGATGGTCGGGGCGCGGGGTGCCGGCGACGTCTGCTGCGGCGTCCACTTCGGTCAGTGCAGGCCTGGACAGTTCGGTGCGCAGCGCGTAGCCCATGAGCGGCCAGACCTTGCTGACCGCGTTCTGGCGGGCGATCTTGCGGCCGATTTCGGCGTCGAAGTTCTCCGGACTGGCGCAGGCGCTTTCGCCCGTGACGGTGAAGCCGTTGCGCAGCACCAGCACACAAAAGGTCAGCAGTCCCAAGGCTTGCGTCGTCTGCTGGCCGGGCGATCCGCCTGCCGGATGCACATCGCCACCATTGCGGTACGCTCCAGAGGCGCCATCGGCGGCCGTGAAATAGTGTTCGCTGGCGATATTGGCCTGGATATCCGCCGGAGTGATACGCGGCGCCGTGAGGCCCTTGGCCTGGATTTCCTGCTCGATGTTCATGGATATGCTCCTATGCGGTGGTGAGGGTGAGGATTGAGCCGGCGGCCTGGGAGGCGTCGGCGCGGAATTTCTGCTCGTACTGGTCGACCAGGGCCTTGAACTCCAGCAGGTCGGATTCCATGGCTTCGATGAACTCGTCGTCACGCTCAACCACGCGCCACCAAAGTTGCTTCCCGACGCTGGCAAGCGCCGGGCAGTACAGGCCGATGTGCCAGAGGCGGCGGCCGGTGATCCACAGCCCGCCCTGGCACTGCTCGATGACGCTGGACACATCGTTTTCCAGCCAGAACGCGCGCAGCTTCACGGGATCCAGGAAGCACTTGTATTCGGCACCGGCGTCCGGATCGATCAGGCCGTCGGCGGAGGCGCCGAAAGCGCCGTCGTCGGTCATGACGAAGCCCGCCCGCTGCACAAACAGCCCGGACTGAACTTCATGTTCCATCCGTGCTGCTGGTTCCAATTCGCGGCCCCGGCGCATCGCCCAGGTCTCGAAACCTTCATCAAGGGGTTCGCCGCCGATGCGCTCGATAGCCAGCCGCGTGGCGTAGTCGTGGGCGGCCTGGGACCATTCCCCTACCCGCTCCCCTTCCAGGGCACGCTGGATGACCTCAGCGCGCGGCGCGGCCTTGTACCCTGCTGCCTCGCGCGCCTGGGCTTCGGTCTGGCCGGCCAGCCGGGCGCTGACATAGGTCTGCTGCTGCGTGGTCAAGCCATTGACCTTCTGTCGCACTGTGGAAAACATGCTGGCGGTGATGCACCCACTTCTGACTCGATGCCATTCCGCGCTGCCCTGTTCGCATTCGATAATCTGGTAGCTCATGCCGCTGCCCCTTCTGTATGGTTCTTGAGTGCGGCGCCCTTGTCGGCCACGGCCTGCTTGATGTGCTCGTACTGGCTCATGCTGGCCGTGTCGCGCAGGTAGGCGACAAGTTCGGGCCAGTACGATGCCAGCGCCTCGGCGTCCGTGAATGCCGCCACGCGCGCCAGGACTTCGTCCATCTGTTCGCTGGTCAACTGCTTCACTTCGGGGTTCAGGACGATCCCTTCGCCGCCGTCCGTGTCCATGTAGTGCACGGCCTTTTCCAGTCGCTCGGTCTTCGGCCAATACTTCTGCGCCCGCTTCACCACGGTCTTCTTGGCCATCTCGCCGTAGTCGGTCTTCCAGGGCGTGGTCTTGCCGGCCTTCACCGATTCGGACCTGTTCATGATCCCGTCGATTTCGTCGCGGGTCATGGTCTCGGTCAGGTAGTCGCCGTCGGCGGTCTTGGCTACGACGTACACGCCGATGATGTCGCCCCGGTCTTTTGCGAACGGGTCACGCTCATGCACGGGTGGTTTGTCCACACCGACCACGGAGAAACGGTCTGTGGCATGCACCAGCACAGCCTGCGCCCAGCGGATGGAACCGGACTGGATCGCCAGATCCATCAGGCCCATGTAGCTGATATCCAGGCAAATCTTGCCCTTGCGCGGCACCAGATAGGCGTGCTTCTTCGCTGGGTTCAGGCTGATGCCGATCCCGGCGATGTTCGTCACCGCATCGATGGCTGACTGCGGGTTCTTCACAGCGCAGTCGATCAGATAGTCGTTCGCCTGCATGATCTGCATGGCGAATTCGGCCTCGCGCTGGAACATAATCGACTTATCGCACAGCACGGCTTCAAACGCCGGCTGCGTGTTCAGCACCAGGGCCTGGACGGTTTCGATCTTGTTTGCCATATCAGGCTCCAGGGACAGTTGCGGCCACGACCCAGAGGGCCAGACCGGCGGCGGCATAGGCCGCGACCAGCCAGCCGCACACGGCGCGCGGCGCGGGTTCGGGCGTGACGGGATCGGCCGGCAGTTCGAGCAGGCGCCACTGCTTCGAGGCTTCGATGCGCGCGGCGGCCGGGTATGCGTAGATTTCAGCGGGCGCCTGGATCTTCGATTCGGCGGCCCGGACGTAGCCCGGATGCAGGCCGGCGCGGCGCCGGGCCAGGATCAGATGTGGGTTCATGGTTCCCTCAGATGTCAGCAAGCTCGGCAGCGCGCCGGCGGCGGGACTGCTCAAGTTCGAATCGAATGTCGGTGGTGCGGGCGATGTCGTCGAAAGCCCCGCTCAGGGACTCGCGCAGATGCAGGGGGAAGTCGGCGTCATCGATGTGCCGCGCGAGGAACGTCAGGGCTTCGTCCTGGCAGTCGGGATCGTCCAGGACGAATTCCTCTGCCATCGCGGCAAGCAACTGTTCGCGGTCCCGGCCCACCGGATCAAACTGAACACGCTCGGCCAGGACATCGCGGATGTGATCGCCGTCCAAATCGATGACGGCAGCCGGGTCGCAGGGCCACGTGGCGAAGTCGCCCGGGCCTTTGGTGGTGGTCAGCATGTCGCATCCCCCGCTTCGGCCGGGTTCCCTTCTTCGTCCTTCGAGCAGCACCCGCCGTTGTAGGTATCGCTGTCCTCGGTCCAGACCGATCCGCAATGTTCGCAGACCAGTTCCTGGTCGAACTCGATATCGACGCCGCCCACCGAATCGACGTGGCGACGGATGTCGGCTGCCATCTCCTCGCACCGGCCTTGATATTCCTTCTCGATTCGAGCCGCAGCATCCGGGCCACGCCCATACAGGAAGTCGTCCGACGTGCGCATGAAGCCGAAATCCGCCAAGCCGCGCGGGTAGACGACGACGCGGAAATTGGTCTTTCTGAAAATGGTCTTCGCCATGTCAGGCCCCTTCCGCGACTGTCTCTGAGAGAGCCGCATAGCGCAGGAAGAAATCGGGAAAGGCCTGCTCGATCCGCTGCTGATTCACCGTGTCGGCAGCGAACCAGGCTTCGGCCAGAGCGCGGGCGAACGAGCCGCCGTACTGCTTCATGGCGCTGGCCGCTTGAGTGGGGGTGGTGCTCATGGTGGTCTCCCTTGCCCGTGGTTGGGCGATGGGAGAATCTTAGTTGACTAAGATTTCAGAGTCAAGAAAAAATTTAGCTGACTAAGATTTAGATGAGACTCATGGTCATCCCCTACGTGCAGTCCCTGCCCCTTACGTCTGCTGTATGATTTAGTCACACAACGGAGGGATGGAAATGCTCAGGATTGCAGCAGCCGTACTGGCCGCACTCATCATGTCCGGCTGCGCCGTCAAATACGACGCCTACGCCCCTGAAAAACGCTACGTTGACCGGCCGCCTCTCGGTCAGACAACCATAGTCGGGATCGGTGACGAGTTGCTGGCGAAGGGGGTTGTTGTAGAAGGGAAAGCGCTCAACATCAAACGCCTCGTAGATGGGGCACTATTTGACATCCACCCCGGCGTGCGCGCCAAAGTGGGCGACAAGGGAGCCGAACAATTCTTCGAGGGAACGGGCGTCAGAAAATCAGCCTTTGCCGATGACCCCGATGTGTTGTCGGTGAAAACGCCGGACGCAAAACAGGTCTGTGTGGTCACCATCACCAGCCAGCGCGTGTGCTATGACGCCGACTTCGCAATTACAGACGTTTCGTATGAGCAAGAGGCATCATTCCAGCAGACGCTGCTATACAACGGCCGGGTGGGAAACAAAATCCGAATCGGATATCGAGAGTTCTCGAACAGCCGCGCCCGCCCTGCCTTCAACAACGAGGTTGAATATGATCTCTCCACCTCGAACAGGATTGGCTACAAGGGGGCGGAACTGGAGGTTCTGAGCGCCGACAATACCAGCATCACTTATCGCGTGATTAGCACATTTCGGTGAACGATCAGCAGCATGGAGGGGGATGATGACCAGATCTGTAAAAGCGGCCATTGCGGCGATATTGCTACTGGCGGCAGTCCCTGCGATTGCACAAATAGTGTCCGGGGAAATATTGTTTGATAAGCGAAGCGGGTATTGGAGCAGCTTCCTCCTGGTGCTTCCAAACGGATCCGCGAATACACGGGCGTCCGCGCTATCGACAGACGGAACCGCCACCACACTGGCTATAGACTTCACGCCCCCGAGCTGCGAGCCAGCACTGAAGTTCCTTCTATCAATGAGGGGCCCGGCGCAGCGGGACAACACGCGGGCCGACCTCCTCGTCACCATGAGAACCGATGATGGAGCGCGTGTAGATTTTATGGCAGGGTCCATGGTGACCATGGGAGATACAACCGGCATGATTTACGTGCTTGATGACGGTAATCTCATAGGCCAGATTGGGGAAATGAGTCGCGGCCAAACATTGCGCGTGAAAACGGTATTTGGTGGCGAAACATCGGATGCAGGGTACAACACCTACTCTCTAATGGGCATGACCGCCGCATACCGGCGGGCAGAGGGGATGTGCAAAAACCCGGCATCGCTCCGCCGATGATTCCCTGGGCTGGTGGCCCTATAGCCCGAACCCACACCAAAAAGCCCGGCCCACCACACGGTCATCCAGATCCTGAATCAGGATGTCCGGATAGTCGTCAGCCTCTGCTGCATTGTGCGACCGAGCCCACCACATGCCGTCCTTCTTCACAAGCTGCTTGACGTACAGCTTCCCATCGATCCAGACGACATAGACGCGCTTCGAGACGGGTTCCGTCTTCTTCCTGTTCGCCAGCACCACGGACCCATCGATGATGTGCAGATCAACCATGGAATTACCATCCACTTCAAAGGCAAGGGTGGTTTCCGGTTTAGCGTCATTCTTCGCCAGCCAGTCTCGGCGGAACATCAAGACCTTGCTGGCATCGTCTGAGAAGACGAGTTGCCCCTTCCCGGCCGATGCCTTGGCATCCACCAGGCGGATGGGTGCATGATCTTCGTTCCCGCCGTCGTCCGCAGTTTCATGCTTTGGTCCGGACTCATCAAACAGCCATTGCCCTCTGACGCCCAGCAATGGAGCAATCTTCATGCAGATGGCCATATCGGCGTCATTGCTGCCGTTGAACCAGTGGGTTACCGCTCCCGATGTCACGCCGGCCGCCTTCCATAGATCCGTTTTCTTCAGGCGTGCCAACCCCGCCGCCCTTCTACGGGCGTTTTCGTCGTTGAATGCTGCGGTGATGCGGTCTTTGAAAAGCATCTTAGGAGACTAAACAAAATTTATCTTAGTTGGCTGTGATTTCCTTGCTTTCGTTCTCTTAGTCAACTAAGATTTAAGGCATGGAAAAGACTCCCCACCCAGATTCCAGCCTGATCGACGCCTTCGGCGGCACGTCGAAAGTGGCTGAATTCTTCGAGATCACGACCGGTGCCGTGTCGCAATGGCGGCTGACAGGCATGCCGAAATCGAGGAAGAAGACCCTTCGTTTTGCCCGCCCCAGGGTGTACCGAGCATGGGAACTTGCTTCCGCCCAGCAGCCCCAACCTGCGGAGGCCTCCAATGCTTGAAACCTTCACCCTGCCCGCCGGCACGATCTGCAAACGCAACGGCATCCCTTTCGCGCTGGTCGAGGACACCAAGATTTCGACCCATCCCGGAAACATCGGCCTGGTTGTCGAGGACGAGCCGAAAAGCGTTGGGTCAGCAGGAGGTGTCAGCGCCGCCAGTGGTTCTGCATGTACTGACTCACATCGTTCGGAAGGTTGAACCAATGAGCATTCGCCGCATCGATGACGCACAGCTTGTCGTTCGCGTCCATGGATTTCCATACATGCTCGGCTGCTTGCTGCGACGTATAGCTGGTGCTTACGTAGAAAAGTGAATAGTGAACCTTCGCCCAGTCGCCTAAAGCCTTGATGGCCTCTGTGACTCGGTCGTAATGCTGGCCCGGCGCCATGAGGTCGTACGAAATGAATAGATTGTTTGCCATGCCTGTCTCCTTCCCCAAAGGGTTGTTGTGTGAGAACTCCAATCATAAGGGGAGGGAGCCGGGCGCCCAACATGCCGGTGCCTCAGTGCACCGTCGCGGCGCCGTCGGCCGGCAGGCCGCGCAGCCAGCACCAGGCCAGCCGTTCGAACACCGCTTCGATGTGCTCGACCTCGGCTGCTGGGCCGAACGCCCTCAGGGCCAGTTCTTCGGCCTCGTCCATCAGCGTGTGCTTCGTGTCCGTGTCCATGGCCGCAGCATCGCCGGCCGGCCGGTTCCTGTCGATTCGCATTTCTCCCCTCGGGCGGATTTGTCACAGCGCCACGGCGCCTCCATGACAAAAAATTTTGCGCCCGAATGCCTCTCAACCGCTCTCAACAAGGTTGTGACGTGATGAGCAGCCAGATTTCCATCCCCTCGGAAGTGACCCCGCAGGAAGTCGCCCGCGAGAAAACCTTGGGTGGCGCCATTGGTCTGTGCGCCAAGGCGGCGGGCTTCGACGTGGACAAGGAACTGACCCTGCCGCTCCGCTTGGACAAGGGACAGTTCTCCCGCTGGAAAAGCGGTCAGGAAGGCGTGAAGTGGGAAAAGCTGTCCGCCCTCATGGATGCCTGCGGCAACGATGCCCCGCTGCTCTGGATGCTGCACGACCGCGGCTATGACCTGGGCTCGATCCGCAAACGGGAAACCGAGGTCGAACGCGAGAACCGGGAACTGCGCGAGGAAGTCGCCGCGCTGCGCCGGGTGTTGGGGAGGCCGTGATGGAACGCCAGGTCTACACCCTCACCACACCCAAGGTCCGAGGCTTCGCGGCCAAGGCCGTGGTGTCGGCCCCTGAGGGCTGGACGGTACGCATCGCGCCCCCGCCCCGCACGGGCGCACAGAACGCCGGTACACACGTCATCTACGAAATGATGGCACAGGCATTCCCGCACGACGACGCGGCCGGCTGGAAGCGGTACTGCAAGCTGCATTTCGGCGTGCCGATCCTGCGCGCCGAGGACGATCACTTCCGCGAAGTCTACGACCAATCGATCAAGCCCCTGCCCTACGAAACGAAGCTGGCCGTGATGGCCTACTTCCCGGTCACGTCGATCATGGACCGGGGCCAGATCGCCCGCTACATCGACGCGATCAGGGCCGATTTCGAGCCGCGCGGGGTCGATCTGTCTCTCAGCGAGGCCACAGCATGATGTTCCCCAAATCGAAGCCCTGGCGCAGCCCCAGGCACCGGCGCCTCGTCGCCTCCCTGCCCTGCGCGGCCTGCAGCATTGTGGGCTACAGCCAGGCCGCGCACCCGAACGCCGGCAAGGGCCTGGGCACGAAGACCAGCGACATCCTGACATTCCCCTTGTGCTGCGACCGGCCCGGCGTCCGTGGATGCCACAGCCTGCACGACCAGGGAGGCAAGGTGTCCCGCGAAGAACGGACCGCGCTGGAATTGAAATACATCGAGAAAACCCGAGCCTCGATGATCTGGCACGAATGGTGGCCCGCCGAGGCCGAGGCCGAGTACCAGGCCGCAATCCAGCCGCTGGTGCGGGTCGTGCACGGGGAGGCTGCATGATGGACCTGCCGATTCTTGACCCTTGCTGCGGGCCCCGCATGATGTGGTTCGACCCCCAGGACCAGCGCTGCCTGTTCGGCGACATGCGGGACGAGTCCATCGTGGTCACGGACCGCACGCACCGCGATGACGGAAGCCGCGCCGTGCACATCCACCCTGACATGCGCATGGACTTCCGCGCGCTGCCGTTCCCGGACGAACAGTTCGCGCTGGTGGCGTTCGACCCCCCACACCTGGTGCGCGCCGGCCGTCGTAGCTGGATGGCAGCCAAGTACGGCAAGCTTGGCGCCGACTGGCAGGACGACATGCGCCAGGGTTTCGCCGAGTGCTTCCGCGTTCTGAGGACTCACGGCGTGCTGATCTTCAAATGGAACGAAACCCAGGTGCCGCTGCGCGACATCCTGGCATACACGCCTGAGAGGCCTCTTTTCGGACACCGTGTCGGCAGGCTGAATCGGACCCACTGGATGACCTTCCTGAAGGGGGCTGCATGAATTACTACCCCCACCACATCGGCGACTACCTGAAGGACACGGCCCACCTCACGATGATCGAGGATGGCGCGTACAGACGCCTGATCGACCTGTACTACCTGCACGAAAAGCCCTTGCCGGCCGAAAAACGTCAGGTTTACAGACTGGCTCGGGCGGCATCGACGGCCGAACGCGGTGCCGTGGACACGATCCTGGACGAGTATTTCACCCTGACGGATGACGGATGGACGCACCGGCGTTGCGATGCCGAAGTAGCGAAAAGCAGGGAGAAATCCGAGAAGGCACGCACGTCTGCCGCATCGCGTTGGCAGGCCAAGACGCATAGCGATGGCAATGCGAACGCATCAGGCAAAAATGCGAACGCATATGCGAACGCACAAGAAACGCATGGCCGAACGCATAGCGATGGCAATGCTTACCCAATAACCAATAACCAAGAACCAATACAAAAGAACCCCCCTAACCCCCCAGGGGGTGAAAGCCCGGCGAAGAAGCCCAGGGAGCGCAAGCCGCGCATCCAGTTGAAGACCTTCATCGACCAGTGCATGCAGGCCGGGGAAAAACCCATCAGCGGCTACCAGCCCTTGCTGACCTACGTCGAAAACACGGGGCTACCGATGGATTTCGTGCAGATCGCCTGGGACGTGTTCAAGCGGGAATTCCTGCCGCCCGGGGAACATGCCAGCCGCCTGCAGGCCGACTGGCGCCGGCATTTCCTGAACTACGTCGAGAAGGGCTACTACCGCCTCTGGTACGCGAAGCAGACCGATGACGGCCCGATCTACGAACTGTCCACCCAGGGCATCCAAGCCCAGGCATCACTACGCAAGGAAGCGGCATGAACGCCCCCTACGAACCCGAAGAATTCACGGCCTCCCCGCCGCAAAGCCTGGATGCCGAACAGGCGGTGCTGGGCGGGCTGCTGCTGGACAACGAGGCGATCGACCGTATCGGAGACCTGCGCCGGGACCAGTTCTACGTCCACACCCACGGCCTGATCTTCGATCACATCCAGCGGCTGATCGCCCAGCAGAAGCCGGCCGACGTGCTGACCGTGTTCGATTCGATCCGAGCTGCCGGCGAAGACGCGGACCTGCGGCACCTGAACGACCTGATGACGAACACGCCCAGCGCGGCGAACATCGGCCGGTACGCGGAAATCGTCCGGGAAAAGGCCCTGCTTCGCGGGATGCTGCAGGCTGCCCACAAGGTGCATGAGATCGTCTCCGGGCCGCTCGCGGCCGCCGAGAAACTGGACGCGGTCCAGGCCGAGTTCGGCCGACTGGCCGACGCCACGACACGGCGGGAGCCGGCCAGTATCCGGGAAGCGCTGGGCCGCTACGTGCAGGATCTGGACCGCCGCTTCGCCGGCGAAGCCAAGAACCCCGGTATCCCGACCGGCCTGGTGGACCTTGACACGTTTCTGAACGGCGGCATCCGCCGCGGCGCCTTGGTGACGCTCGGCGCCCGGCCCGGCATGGGCAAGTCCGCCCTGGGCGAAACGATCGCGCTGAACGCCGCTCTGGCCGGCTTCGGCGTGCTGTTCCTGTCCATGGAGATGCCGGAATCCGAAGTCACGGAGCGCGCAATCGCCAGCGTTGGCAAGGTCTCGGCGGCCACACTGGCGCGAGCCGATGAGCGCACGCCGCACGCGGACAGTTGGGACCGCGTCACCCGCGCCGCCCAGGCGCTGGAAAAGACGGCGCTCTTCGTTGACGACGAACCCGGCCTGTCCCTGTTGCAGGTTGCCACCAAGGCCCGGGCCGTGAAGCGCAAGTCCGGACTGGACCTGCTGGTGGTCGATTACCTGCAACTCATGACCGGCACCGAGGAAAAGCGCTACCAGCAGATCGAGGCCATCACCAAGGGCCTGAAGATCCTCGCCAAGACGCTGAACATCGCCGTGCTGGCCCTGAGCCAGTTCGGCCGGGACATCGAGCGGCGCCCGAACAAGCGCCCCGTCCTGTCGGACTTCCGCGACAGCGGCTCCATCGAGCAGGACAGCGACATCCTGCTGGGCCTGTACCGCGAGGAGCAGGACAATCCAGACACGGACAACCGGGGATATGCCGAGGTGTTCATCATGAAAAACCGACAGGGCAAGCCCGGCCGGTGCCCTCTGGCCTACCTGGGCGAGCAGATGCGCTTCGAGAACTTCGTGGGCCAGGCCCCGGAATTCCGTCCCATCGCTCCCCGACACCAAGGATTCAAGGACTGACATGGAACAACTGCACGCACTCAACCGATTCATGGAAGGCAAGGCATTTCACGACCTGCACGCTGGACTCGATATTTCCGAGCGGTTCCGCCGCATCCGGCACAACTACGCGCTGTTCCAGCAACTGGTCGACGCGGGTTTCGAATCGTGGATGGGGACGAACCAGTACGAGGTCGGCGACTGGGTTTCCATCTTCACTCCGATCGAGGCCGCGACCTGGCACGACATCCGCTGCGGCGGCCTGCCCTTGTGGCCACAACTGCCGGTCGATCGCTTCTTCGTGGACTTCGGCAATCCCATCGCCAAGGTCGCGCTTGAATGCGACGGGGCCCAGTGGCACGACGAAGCCAAGGATGCCCGCCGGGACGCGATCCTGCACGAACTCGGCTGGAAGGTCTGGCGCGCGCCGGGCTGGCGCTGCAATCGCGTCATGGAGCGGCCGGACGATTTCCCCGAGTGGTCGCCCGAGGAACAGGATGAATTCTGGCGCCGCAAGCGCGCCGAAACCATGCAGGGCCTGATTGATGAAATCCGGCCGTACCTGGAGAGTAAATGACCCTCGAAGACCTCGCATTCCCGCCCACTGTGCAGGATGACCTGCAGGCCCTGCAAAAATGCGCAGGTGCTGCAGGCCCTGCAGGAGTCGCAGCACATGCCCGGAACCTGCTGGCCCTCGATCTTGGCACACAGACCGGGTATGCACTCCGGCGCAGGGACGGCACGATCAGCCACGGCACCGAGAGTTTCAGCCCGCGCAAGTCGTGGGGCCCGGGCCAAAGGTGGAAGCGGTATCGGTCCTGGTTGCTGGAACTGCTGAACCGAGAGCAGATCCACGCCGTAACCTACGAGCTGGTCATCCGGCATGAGGTCCACGGCAAGGCGCTGTGGGATTCCGCCCACGCCTATGGCGCATTCCAGGCGTACACGTTCGAAGCCTGCGAGAGCTTCAACATCATCCCCGATGGCGTGAACCTGGCGACAGTGAAAAAGCACTGGACCGGCTCCGGCCGGGCGAAGAAGCCGGACATGATCGCCGAAGCCCGGCGCCGCGGCTTCCGGCCGGACACGGACAACGCCGCCGATGCGCTGGCAATCCTGCACTGGGCGATTGCGCAGGAGGCGGATTGATCAAGCCCATCCGCCCGGCCCCGGCTATCGACTGGAATGCGATATTTCTCACGCTACGCCGTGAGGGATACACCGTGCGCGATGTGGCCGATATCGTCGGCATCCCCACATCCACGATCAAAGGCTGGATGGCCGGCAGCGAACCCCGTCACCAGGATGGGGAAACCATCATCCAATTCTGGTGCGAAGCGGCCGATAGACCCCGTGAGTCAGTTCCGACTATCGAGGGATTCACGTCGCATCTGGCCGCCCGGCGTCGGAACTGAGGTCACGCGGCCGCATTTCCTCGCGCCCGCGCGCGCGTTTGGGCCAAAAAGACGGGATTCCGCTCGGCCTGCAATCCGATACTGCGCACACTGTCTCCACATCAACCCACAGGAGCGCATATGGCCCCCCGTACCCACGCAGTTCAGACCCCTGGTGCTCCCGCGCCGGCTGGCGACACCCAAGCACAGGATCAGAATCAGACCGGCGCCGAGGCGCAAGCCGCTGCCAGTCCGGTAGAAACCCCCGAAGTTGCGCCGAAGCCGGCACGCCAGACCCGCAAGGCTCCCGCGCCGGCTGGCCGCATGGCGTGCCGCGATATCCCCGCCGATCAGATCGACCCCTCGACGCTGCGCGCGCCGGTGCTGTCACGTGACGGCTGGGTGTGCCCGTCCAAGGCGCCGACCGACCCGCGCGAAGGGGCCTGACATGGGCGGCGTAGCGAGAGCCGTCGGCAAAGTGTTCGGTGGCGGTGGCGGTGGTGGCGGCACGACGATTATTCAGGGACCTGATCCCGCTGAGGCCCGCAGACAAGCCGAGGCAGATGCAGCAAAGGCTGCGAACGCAAAGGCCGCCGATTTGGCCCGGCGACGTCGCCAGGGCAGTCTGCTGGCTGCAGGTGGTCAAGCCGGCGATGCGCAAACCTCGTCAGTCCTGGCCTACGGCAAGGGCAAACTCGGGGAGTAGGCATGGCCGAAGACCAGCGCGCCAATGATGTCTTGCGTCGCTACGGTGCGCTCAAGGGACTGCGGGCGCAGCATGAGACGACGTGGAAGGACTGCCAGGACCACTCATTCCCGATTCGCAACCAGGGATGGGACGGGCAGACCGACCCCATCGACGGCGTACAGGCGGCCCGCGCGCGGCTCTACGACTCGACCGGAACCGACTCCGCGCGGATCCTCGCGTCTACAGTGCAGACCGGCATCACTCCGTCCAGCCTGCGCTGGTTCGGCTTGGAAGTCGAAAACCCAGCAGATGACGAACGCGTGTGGTTCGATGATGCTGCCGAAGCGCTGTGGAAGTCAGTCCACGCCGCGAATTTCGACGCCGAAAGTTTCGAACTCATGCTCGATAACGTGTCCGCCGGCTGGGGGGTGCTGTTCATCGATGAGTCTCGCGATACCCAGGGGCGCCCCGATGGGTTGCGATTTGCGAACTGGATGCTGTCCGAGTGCTATTGCGCTGCATCCCAACCGGCGGGCGTCATAGACACGGTGTACCGGAGATACGACCTGACCGTCGAGCAATGCGTCTCCGAATTCGGCCTGGACAAGGTCTCGGAAAAGACCCGAGAACTGTTCAACGATCAGCAGTACGACAAGCCCGTACAACTTATTCACGCGATCTACCCCCGACGCGATGCCAAGCCGGGCGCCGCCCGGGCCACGATGCTGCCCTACGCCTCGCTGCACGTCGAAATCGAGGGCAGTGTCGTGGTCCGCGAGTCCGGCTATCATGAACGCCCGTTCGTCGCCCCGCGCTGGTCCCGCATCCCTGGGTCCGTCTATGCCGTCGGGCCGGTGTTCGATGCGCTGCCCGACATCAAGACGCTGAACGAAATTTCCCGCATGGAACTGACGAACGCCGACATGGCGATCGCGGGCATGTGGATCGCCGAGGATGACGGGGTCCTGAATCCCAGGACGGTGAAGGTCGGCCCGCGCAAGATCATCGTGGCGAACAGCGTGGAGAGCATGAAGCCGTTGCAGACCGGGGCCGATTTCACGGTCTCGTTCACGAAGCGCGAACAGTTGGCGGCCCAGATCAAGCGCACGTTGATGGCTGATCAACTCCCGCCGATGGAAGGTCAGCCCCGCACTGCGACCGAGTTCTACGCCCGCTTGAATCTGATTCGCCAGATGCTGGGGCCGGTATTTGGCCGCCTGCAGACCGAATACCTGAAGCCGCTGATCGAGCGCTGTTTCGGTCTCGCATACCGCGGCGGACTGTTTCCCCCGCCGCCCGATTCCCTGCGTGGGCGGATCTTCACTGTCACGTATCAGTCCCCCCAGGCGCGGGCGCAGCAGCTCGAGGTCGCTACGGCGATCCAGGGTGCGTTCGCTGCTATCGGTGAGGCCGCTGCGGCTACCGGCGACATCGGCGTGTGGGACAACGTGGACGTGGACGAAGGCATCCGCCTGGGCGCCGACGCCCGCGGCGTGCCCGCCAAGATCGTGCGCGGGCCGGACGCTGTTGCCCGCATTCGCCGTCAGCGCGCCGAAGACCAGCAGCAGGCCCAGGCCCAGGCCGCAGAACAGCAACTGGGCATGCAGGCCGCACAGACCGGCATCGACAAACTGATGGGAGGCGCAGCGTGACCGACACATCCACTACCCCACAGGATTACGCACTGATCTTCGAGGATCACAAGGTAGGTGCCGCGATCCTCGAAGACCTCACTCGCCGGTTTGCCAGGCCTGCCGTCGTCACTGGCGGCATTGATGCGGTCCTGCAGACCTATCAGCGCGACGGCATGCGCCGCGTCATCGAACACATTGTTTCCCAGATCAACAGGGCTCACGGCGTGCCCGACAACGCCGACGACACAGGAGCATAACGATGTGGATCAAGCACAAACTCATGGCCCCCGAGGGCGACGGTTCGAGTGGTGGCGGCGGTGGTGGCGAAGCCGGTGGCGCCGAGACCGCGCCCGGCACTGAAGTCGCTCAAGGCCAGGAACAGCCCGGCTCGGTATTGGGGACCGGACAAAACGCACCCGAGGCCACTCCTTCGGAGTTCATCCCAGAGAAGTATCACGTCAAGGGCGCGGATGGCGAACTGGATGTGCAGGCATCGGCACAAAAACTCGCCGAAGCCTACGGCCATTTGTCGAAGAAGATGGGGGGCGATGGCGCACCGCCGGCCAGCGCCGACGCCTACGAGATCGCGGTCCCCGACGAGATCAAGGGCACGCTCGAGGAAAAGGGCATCGACATCAAGGCCGATCCCGAGATCAAGGACTTTCTCGGCCGCGCCCACGCCGCCGGCATGACTCAGGCCCAGATCGACGTGGTGATGGGCGAGTATTTCAAGCTGGCCCCGCAGATCGCCAACGGCTCGATGATTCTGGACCAGCGCGCCGCGACGGATCAGCTCAAAGAGGTCTGGTCCACGGATGCCGATTTCAACCGCAATACCCACCTGGCGTACACCGCCACAGCCGCCGCTATCGAACGTGCCGGAGTCAGCATGGAAGAGGTCGAAGCGGCTGGCCTGGGAAACAACCCGGTGTTCCTGCGCCTCATGGCGGCTCTGGGTTCCGAATTCCAGGAAGACAACGCGCCCGGCGGCACAGTGCACAAGTCTTTCGGTGAAGACGACATCACGAAGCTGGAAACATCCGAGGCCTACAGCAACCCCAAGCACCCGGACCACGACAAGGTCAGCAAGCAGGTCAAGGCTTGGTACGACCGCAAGTACGGCACCGAAACGGTGGCTTGACCAAAAAGACGGGATTCCGCCCAACCATTCGCGCGACCATCACGGCTATCAACCGGCCCGTGGTGGCGCGCGGATACCCGGTAAAGCCCTACCAGCGCATGGCAGCCGATGCCGCTGGCAGACACCGGGCCCGGCATCAACCGGACACCCCGAAGGCGACTGACCAACCTTTGGAGCATCCACCATGCCGCAATCCATCACCCAAGCATTCGTGGTTCAGTGGGACAAGCAGATCCGTCTGCAGACCCAGCAGCACGAATCCCGCCTGGTCTCGACCGTGACCGACCGGGGCAGCATCACCGGGGAATCATTCACCGCCAACATGCTGGCACCCCTGGAAGACACGCCCGAGAACACCGTCCGTCACGGCGACACCACGTGGTCCGACGCCCAGCACAGCACCCGCGTGGCGCTGATGCGCGACTTCTACCAGGCCCTGCCGGTGGACCGCAACGACGAACCGAAGCTGCTGGCCAACCCGCTGTCTGGATCGTACAACGCCTCGCTCATCGCTGCGCACAATCGCCGCAAGGATCGCATCGTCTTCGGCGCGCTGCTGAACCCCGCGAACCTTAAGGAAGGTGGCACGGTCGCGCTCCCCTCCGAGCAGAAGATCCTGGCCGGCTCCGACGGCTTCACGAAAGCGAAGCTGATCACCGCCCGGAAGATCTTCCGCAAGAACGAGGCCGACAACCACGACGGCGAAGAGCTGTACATCATCTACAACTCGGACATGCTCGATGACATCCTCTCGGACACCACGCTCACCAGCGCGGACTTCATGGCCGTGAAGATGCTGCAGGAAGGCGACGTGTCCAAGAAGTGGATGGGCTTCAACTGGATTCCCTATGAAGGGATTCTGGTGGAAGGGTCCGTCGCCACGACTGTGGCCTACGCGAAGAGCGCCTGCCATTTCGGTACCGGCTTCGTGGAAGGCAAGGCGAACCGCCGGCCCGACAAGAAGGACCTGATGCAGGTGTCCATGGCGGCCAGTCACGGCGCCACCCGCGTCGATGAAAAGCGCGTCGTGTCGATCGCGTTCAACATTTAAGGAGGCCGATCATGGCTGAAACCAACAGCGTTCAGGCCGCGAAGATCGTGGCCGGCAAGAAGCTCATGCCCGCCGATTCGCACGGCCGCCAGCGCGTGCTGATCGCCACCCTGCCCGCCACTCACGACGCGTACGCGATCAATGACACGATCTTCCTGGGCCGCGTGCCGGCCAATACTCGGTTCCTGCTGGGCGGGGTGATCGGTGTCGCCGACGCGGGCACGGCGAGCTCCACCGTGGACATCGGCATCCGCAACACGCAGACCGGCGTGGTCATCGACGCCGACGGCCTGGCCGCTGGTGTCGATATCTCCACCGCCGCGGTGGTGAAGTGCGACACCGGCGACCTGATCGCCAAGGCGTCCGAATACTTCACGCCTGCCGAGGTCGATGTCTACGCCACGGTCAAGGGTGCCGCGCTCAAGGCCGACCAGAAGATGAAATTCCAGATCCCCTACGTGACGGACTGATCTTCACCATCCGCTCTCCCATGGGAACGGAACGCCGGGAGGGTTCACGCCATCCCGGCTTTTTCATTTTCTGAGGCCCAGCATGTCCACCGCGTCTCCTGTCTCGATCTGTTCCAACGCCCTGCAGCGGCTGGGCGACAAGCCTATCGCGGACTTCGAGGAAGGCACGAAGCCGGCCAGCCTCGCCGCAAACCTGTGGCCCGGCGTGCGGGACGCCCTGCTGCGCTCCCACCCCTGGAACTGCGCGACAAAGCGCGTGATCCTGGCGCCCGCTGCTGAGTCCCCCGCATTCGATTACACCCACAAGTTCATGCTCCCGGGCGACTGGCTCAAGACGCTGCAGGTTGGCCGCCGCGGCGTGGCCCCGGAATACCGGGTCGAGGGCCGCTGCATCCTGAGCGATGCGACGCAGCTGCCGCTGGTCTACGTCTTCCGCAACGAAGTCACGGCGACCTGGGACGACTCGCTGGTGAACGCCGCGACCCTGGCCATGGCCGCCGCCCTGGCCTACCCCATCACCGCGTCGACCAGCCTGCGCGAGTCCCTTTTGCAGGAGGCGCAGTACGTCCTGCGCCAGGCCAAGGCCATGGACGGCCAGGACGATCCGCCTGAGGAACTCGAGGCGTCCGGGCTGCTGCGCGCCAGGTTCTGAGGAAGCAAGCATGCCCAAGGTCAGCACGATCCAGACGAATTTCACGGCCGGCGAAATCTCCCCGAAGGTGCGCGGGCGCGTGGACGTGACTCGGTATCAGAACGGTGCCGCGCTGTTGGAAAACTGCCTGGTGGATATCTACGGCGGCGTGCGGCGCGCGCCGGGCACGGAATTCATCGGACCGGTGGCGGACATGGACTGCTCAAGCCTGCTGATCCCGTTCGTCTTCAACCGAGACGCCGCCTACCACCTGGAATTTTCCGACGGGACCATGCGCGTGATCCGTGCCGGTGCAGGGATCATCCTGAAGGATGGCGTGCCCTACGAACTGACGATCCCGTACACCCAGGTCGAGTTGCGGGAACTGCGCTACGTGCAGGCGGCGGACACCATGTTCATCGCCCATCCCGATCACCCGATCCACGTCCTTCGCCGTCTGGCCGAGGATGCGTGGGCGATCAACCCCGCGCCGTTCTCGGTGCTGCCGTTCGGGGAAATCGGCCATGTGTTCGAGACCTTCACTCTCACGCTTTCGGATGCGACGGTGGGGACTGGACGCACCGCCACGTCGTCCGGCTCCGCTTTCCTCGCATCCGATGTCGGTCGCCGCATTACCTACCTGACCGGCGTGGCCGTGGTGACAGCCGTATCCAGCGGCACGGCTGTCACGGTGGAGATCACCAGCCCTTTCCCCGGAACGGCCATTGATGCGGGGGAATGGGTGCTGGAAGACTCTCCGCAGACGACCCTGACCCCTTCGGCAAAGGGAACCGTGGGCCAGTCCATCACCCTCACGCTCTCGGCCGCCGGCTGGCGCTCCGTCGATGTCGGCAAGTTCGTGGAGGTCAACAAGGGCATGGTGCAGATCACGGCGGTGTCCAGTGGCACATCCGCATCCGGCGTGGTGAAGCAGGATCTGGATTCCGCAGTCGCAGCCCAGGCCGGGGCCTGGAAGCTGCAGTCCAGCGTCTGGGGTGGGCTGAACGGCTACCCGTCTGCGGTGACGCTCAACGAACAGCGGCTGATCGCCGGAGGCACGGTGAAGTATCCCCAAGGGGTGTGGGGGTCCTGCACGGGCCTGTACTACGACTTCACCCAGGGCGAGAACGACACCGACGGCTTCTTCTTCAACGTGGATTCCGATCAGGTCAGCCTGGTGGAACACCTGGCCAGCGTGCGCGCCATCATCACCCTGACTGCTGGGGGTGAATTCACCGTGACAGGCGGGGTCGAAAAGCCCATCACGCCCACAAACGCCCAGGCCAAGAGCCAATCCGTCTACGGCAGCAACGCGGTGCGCCCCGTGCGCGTGGGCGACGAGATCATCTTCGTGCAGCGCGCCGGCCGCAAGGTCCGGGCCATGGGATATCGGGCCGAGTCCGATTCCTACGTGGCGCCGAACCTGACCACGCTGGCCGAGCACATCACTGAATCGGGTGTTGTCCAGATGGCCTACCAGCAGGAGCCTGACTCCGTGGTCTGGGCGGTGCTGGCAAACGGGAAGATGGCCGCGCTCACCATCGATCGGGATGAAGGGGTGATTGCCTGGACCTCGCACAAAGCGGATGGGTTCTACGAAAGCGTTTCAGCAGCCCCCGCCGGCGACCGCGACGAAATCATGGCGGTGGTCCGCCGCGAGGTGAACGGCCAAACCGTGCGCTACATAGAGCGTCTGAACCCGGATTACGCCGTGCACGCTGGGATCATGGGCATCAGTGAGGTAGGGGATGCCGTTTGGGGTGGCCTCACGCACCTGGAGGGCGAGACTGTGACAGTCCTGGCCGATGGCGTACCTCAGGGCATGTTCACGGTGTCCGGCGGGGAAATCACCCTGCCGCGCGCCGCGCACGCCGTCCAGATCGGCCTGCCCGTCATCCCGCGCATCAAGACCTTGCCTCCGGAGATCATGACGCCCACCGGCACGGCGCAGTCCAGCAAGATGCGCGGCCACAAATACAGCCTGTTGGTGCTGAACACGACCGGCGCAGTGGTGAATGGGGAGCGGATCACGTTCCGTCGATTCGGCAGCGAACTTCTCGATAAGCCACCTCCCATGTATTCCGGCTGGGCCAGTGTCGGCGACCTGGGGTGGCATGAAGGCGAAATGCCAATCGAGATCACCCAGCCCGACCCTCTTCCCTTTCACCTGCTGGCAGTGGTCCGGCACTGGACGACGAACGAATGATGAGGCCCGCAACCCTGGAGGACGTACCCGCGCTGGTGGAGATGGGCGCGGGAATGGCCGCCGAAAGCCCGCGCTGGAACCGGCTGACCTACAGCGGAGAGCGCGTCGGCAACACCCTGCGCAACTTGATCGAGTCGCCCGACGGCCTGGTGCTGGTGGGCGAACGATCTGGCGGACTGATCGCCGGCGGCATCGCGGCCATCGCTTCCCCGAACTGGATGAGCGAAGAAATGATCGTGCAGGAACTGGCGCTTTTCGTGCGCCCAGAGTTTCGCGGGTCGATTCTGGCCTGTCGGCTGATCTGTGGACTTGCTGAATGGGCGAAGCTGAAGGGAGCGCGCTGGGTCGAGGCTGGAGTATCGACCGGGGTGTCCCCGGAACGCACCGCCGCTCTGTACCAGCGGCTGGGATTCAAGGCTTTCATGGTTGGCTTGGAACTGGAGATCCCCAATGGGAATTGAAACGATTGCGCTCGGCGCACTGGCGGCTGGCACGGTTCTGTCTGCAGGGGCATCCATCGTGCAGGGCCAGCAGCAGCAGGAAATGTACGACGCCCAGGCCAAGATCGCCGAGCGCCAGGCGGCGCAGGAAGCGGATGCAGCGGTGGCGCAGGCCGAGAAGTTCCGCAGGGCAGGCAAGCGTCAGGCATCCGCTGCAGATGCAGCCTACGCAGCTTCTGGGGTGTCGGTGGGCGTCGGTACGCCTGTTCGAGTGAACGAATCCATCCAGCGTAACGCCGAGGAAGACGCCTACATGAACATCCTGACCGGTCAACGACGGTTGCAATCCGGCCAGGAAGAAGCGGCGCTGAACCGGCGTGCCGGGTCGAATGCCCGCACCGCTGGCTACATGGGCGCCGCCACCAGTCTGCTGTCCGGCGCAGCTCAATATGGAATGTGGAAGGCAAAATGAAAATCCCCGTCGGAAATTTCGGCCAGCAGATCGCCCAGCCCGGGCCGCGTCCTGATATCCCACGCGGCGCGTTCATCGACGGCACGGCCCAGGGCATGGCGGCCGGCGGCGAAAAACTGGCTGGCATCGGCATGCAGTTGCTCAACCAGCAGCGTGAGCAGGAAGACCTCGCCAACACGATGGGGGCCGAAAAGAAGTTGGCCGACTGGTCCATGGGTGCGCTGTTCGATCCCCAGAAAGGGGCGTTTGCCACCAGAGGAAAAGCCGCTATGGGAATCACCACCCCCACGGTTGAGGCCTTCGACCGTCAGGTGGATGACATCGCCCAGGGTCTGACATCCCAATCCCAGAAGGCCGCGTTCCAGCGCATTGCCCTGTCGCGCCGAATGCAGTTGCAAGGACAGCTTGCCACCCATGAGCAGCAGGAATCCCAGACCTACGCCAAGGGAGAACTGAACGGCCTGATGCAGACCTCGATCAACTCGGCGGCCCTGCAGTTCAATGATCCGGAGGCGGTGCGCAAGGAAACGTCCCGGGCCGTGGGCGCGCTGACTGCGTTTGCGCAGGGGCACGGATGGTCCCAGGAACAGCTGGACGCCGCGATCCAGAAGCAGCGCTCGGACGTGCTGAGCGCAGTGGCGGAACGCATGATCCAGGCTGATCCTTCCAGGGGGTTCAACTTCGTCCAGAAGAACATGGACCAGTTCGATGCCGCCGACGGCACACGCCTGATGAACGTGGCCACGAACACGATGGAATCCCGCATGCGGCTGTCCCTGGCGAATGAGGCCCGCGCCGACCGCATCCGCGAGAAGCAGGACAAATTGCGCGCCCAGAACGCGGCCAAGGCCGGGGATCTGCTCTGGACCCAAGGCACATTGACCCCGGAATGGATCGAGCAGAACCGCAATACGCTGGACCCGTCGGACTACCGGTACTTCCAGAACAAGCTGCTGGACGGATCGCCGGAGCGCACCGATCCGATGGTCTACACGAACCTGCGCGATCGCCTTGCCAACGGCGACGACATTTCCGATGATGCACGCGATGCACTCCGGCTGGGTCTGCTCAAGACGGACGACTTCAACCGCCTATCCACGATCCAGGAGAAAGGAAGCCAGGCCGGAGAGGTGCCATCCGCCTACAAGCGTGGCGTGGGGTACATCCGCGGCGCGCTGCGCGTCTCCGACCTGAACCCCGACCCAGCCGCCGCCCAGCGCCAGGCCAGCGCCCTGAACGATTGGGACGACTGGATCCAGGCCAATCCCAACGCCAGCGATTCCGACGCACAGCAGACCTACCAGCGCATCGTGCACGACTACCAGCTCACGGACGCCATGGATTCGTCGCTGGTCAAGCCCATGCCCAGCTACGCAGTAGGGAACCGGCGTGACATGGACCTCGACGCAACAGCCCAGGCGACCGTCCAGGCATTCCTGGACAAGCACGGCGGCGATCGCGAAGCAGCCCTGGCCGATCCTGAATTTCAACGTCAGGCCGCCCTGATTGAGCAGTGGCGCCCCATCATCGAACAGCAGCGCGCCCGCGCGGCAAGCCAAGGAAACCGTAATGACCGACGATAACGACCTGTCCGCCGCCGTGCTGGATGTGCGGGAATCTCCCGTCCGAGAATCGGCCGCTGCCAGCCTCATGAGCAAATACGCCCCGCAGCAGACCCCGGAAAGCGTTCCGCACGGATCCACCTACCAGACACTCCCGGACGGCGGCATGCGCGTCGAGATCGCGCACGAAGAACCCAAGGTTAGCGACCAGATCAAGGCCGCGGCGAAGGACGTGGGCCGGGGAATTCTGGAAACACCTCGGGCGACAGTCGGCGGTGTGCGCGATGCGGCACAGGCGGCCATCCTGGACCCGATCAACGAACTGGCGGGATGGCTGGAAGAAAAAATGCCGCTGGGTTCCATCAAGGCCGACGCCAGCGGCATCAGCCACGAAGAAGGGGTCCAGGGCTTCGAACTGCCCGACGTGCCCAAGCCGGACAGCGTGACCGGTGGCCTGGTGCGCGGCGTTGCCCAATGGCTGACCGGATTCCTCGGGCCGGGCGCTGCGGCCACAAAGGGCATGCAGGCCGCAGGCGCAGCGGCGCGCGCCGGCAAGGCTGCGCTTCAGGGCGCGGTAGCCGACTTCACCGCGTTCGACGGCCAGGAAAAGCGGCTGTCTGATCTGATCCAAGAATACCCCGCCCTGCAAAACCCGGTGAACGAATACCTCGCCTCGAATGAAGACGACGGCTTCATTGAAGGACGGTTCAAGAACGCGGTCGAGGGCTTGGGTTTGGGGATGGTGACCGATGGCATGCTCATGGGCCTGAAGGCCGTTCGGGCCGCCAGGATCGCCAAACGCGCGGAGGGCGGGGCCGTAGCTCCGGTCAACCTGCGCCCGGAGGTCCAACCCGACGCCTTCAAGGTGCTGGGCGACGAGACGGCCCCGCTACTGGCACCTCGCACCCCTCTGCCTGGTCCGAAGTCTGGCGATCTGGATCTGGCCGAGCAGACGGCGCGAGGCATCGCCAAGCCGACCCCGGGCGAAACCTACATCAACTTCGCCCGCATCGACACGCCGGAAGACGTCCAGAACGTCATGCAGCAGATGGCCGACGGCTTCAAAGGCGACGTGAATGCGGCCCGGCGCGGCGAACACATGCCGTTCGCCCAGATGAAGCTGAACGCCGAGCAGGAGGACGCCTTCAAGGTGCTGGCCGAACGCCGGCAAGGTCAGCCGCTGAACGCCGAACAGTCCCTGGCGGCCCGGCAACTCTGGGCCGCGTCGGCCGAAAAGCTGACCGAAGTGGCGAAGCTTGCCGCCGAGAACCCGAGTGAAGCCAACCTGTTCGCCTTCCGCAAGATGCTGGCGACCCATTACGCCATCCAGAACGAGGTCATCGCCGCACGCACCGAGACCGCCCGTGCGCTGGCATCCTGGCGCATCCCGGCGGGCAGCGGTATGGAGCGGTTTGCGCAGGTTGAAGACGCGCTGCGTTCTGTCGGCGATCCGGAGCTGTCCCGCGAAATGGCCGGACGCATCGCCAAGCTGGGCAGCGCCAACATGCCGCGCGAACTGGACGCCGTGGTGCGCGGGTCGCTGTGGGTGCGCGGTCGAGACGCCTTCCTGGAAGCCTGGGTGAACGGCCTGCTGTCCGGCCCCAAGACGCACATCGTCAACATGATGAGCAATACCGGGGTGATCTTCCAGCAGATGTATGAGCGGGCCACGGCGGCGCAGATTTCCCGCGCCCTGGGCACGGATGGCGGGGTCCAGGCCGGCGAAGCCACCGCACAGATTTTCGGCATGCTCTCCGGATTCAAGGACGCCCTGCGGTATTCCGCCAAGACCCTGCGGACGAACGAGGCCGGATTTGGCATGGGAAAGATCGATCTGCCGCGCGCGCGGGCGATCAGTTCCGAGGCCTGGGGCATGGCGAAGGATTCTCCACTGGGCCGCAGTGTGGACGTGCTGGGTGCCACGGTTTCAGTTCCCGGACGGTTGCTGGCCGCCGAGGACGAATTCTTCAAGACCTTGGGATACCGGATGGAACTGAATGCCCTGGCGCTGCGCCGGGCCACTCAGGAGGTCAACGCCGGCACCATCAAACCGGACCAGTTGAAGGAGCGGATCGCCGACATCCTGGCCGATCCCCCGGTGGACATCAAACTGGACGCCATCGATCAGGCGACCTATCAGACCTTCACCAGCGCGCCGGGCAACCTAACCAAGGCCGTCACGAAGCTGGCGAATGCAGCCCCATTCCCTGGGCGCCTGATTCTGCCCTTCATCCGCACGCCAGGGAACATCCTGAAGTACACCTTCGAGCGCACCCCGCTGGCGCCGCTCATGTCCCACGTCCGGGCCGACATTGCGGCCGGCGGCGCGCGGCGCGATATCGCCCTGGCAAGGATCGCCACCGGCAGCATGATGATGGCGGCCTCGGCCGATTTGGCATTCTCCGGGCAGATCACCGGCAAGGGGCCGGCCGACCGCAGGGAACGTCAGGCGCTGGAGCGGACGGGTTGGCAGCCATACAGCCTCAAGGTCGGAGACCGGTACTACGCCTACAACCGGGCCGACCCAATCGGCACAACCCTGGGCCTCGCAGCCGACATGGTGGAAATCCTCTCCAACATGGACGACGAGGAGGCTCTGAGCGATTCCGAGATCGAAAGCACCCAAGCGGCGATTGCGATGGCCCTGGCCAACAATGCCATGAACAAGTCCTACATGACTGGGATGGCCGATTTGTTCACGGCCATGTCCGATCCAGACCGGTATGGGAAAAGCTACTTCCAACGTCTGGCTGGATCCGTTGTGCCCACCGGGGTGGCCGAGGTTGCGCGTGCTATGGATCCCTATGCTCTGGAAGCGGACACCATGATGGAACGCATCCGCAGCCGGGTCCCGGGTCTGACGAAGAGCCTTCCGCCGCGCCGCGACCTGTGGGGCGAAGCCATCAGCTACCGTTCTGGTCTGGGGGCGATCTATGACGCGGTGAGCCCGATCTACAGCAGTCAGGCCAAGGAAAGCCCCATCGACAAGGAAATGATCCGGCTGGATTCATTCGTCAGCATGCCCGCCCGGAAGACCGGATTCGACGGCGTGCGCGTGAACCTGGACAACTACCACGGCGCCTATTCCAGGTTCGTGCAGTTGGCCGGGAACGAGGCGAAGGACCCCGCCTGGGATCTGGGGGCCAAGGACTTCCTGAATCAGGTGGTGACGGGCAAGCATCCCATGTCTCAGGTCTACGAGCGGTTCAGCGACGGCCCGGAAGGCGGGAAGGCAGACTTCATCCGCACCACCATCAACCGGTACAGGGAAATCGCCAAACGCCAACTGTTGGAGGAGTTCCCGGCCTTGCGCGCCGATGTCGAGGCCAAAAAACGCCAGCAGTTGCAGGACACCATCGACGCAGCGATCGGCGTGAATTAGGAGGCACCATGCGACAAGACCAATACGAACGCCTACAGGCGCTGACCGAGAAACTGACCGATGCCCTGATTCAGGAGATGGACCCCGAAACCTGGCCGGGGGCCGGGATACTGCCGGCGAGCATGGATCAACAGACCCGGGGAGACCGGTACTGGTGCAAGAAGAACGCGGCGGCCACGCTCACGCTCATCATGAAGAACACCAGCCTGATCGACGTGGCGCGCCGGCAATCCGCTGCTGGCGGCGGATCTGCTGCGGTCGAGGAAGAAGAAACCAGCCTGGATGCTGAACTCCGGGCGGCGGAAAAGGAAGCGGAACGGTGTCTGAAAAAGATTCAGGCCGCGACCCGGTAGGGTTCCTGGTCTTCTTCCTGGTCTGGGCCAAGCGTCGAAACTGGACCGTCCCGGATATCCACGTCCGGGCGGCGATCTGGCTGGAATCGCGTGGCGATCTGGCGGTCCTGCGATGCTTTCGCGGGTTCGGAAAATCCACGCTGCTGGCCGTCTACAACGCCTGGCGATATTACCGCGACCGAACCTACCGGATCCTGCATCAGTCGGAAGCCGACGGCACGGCCTACAAGACCAGCCGTGACACCCAGAACGTGCTGCGCAACCATCCTCTGACCCAGGGCCTGTTGCCGCCCGGGCAGGGCACGGTCGAGCAGTGGTGGATCGACGGAGCAGCGGACGCCCGAAACGCCAGCATGTACGCCAAGGGCATCCTGTCGAACGTCACCAGCGCACGGGCCGACGAATGCCAGAACGACGACGTGGAGGTTCCGCGCAACATCCAGACCCCGGAGGCACGCGAGAAACTACGCTACCGCCTGGGCGAACAGACCCACATCCTGGTGCCGGGTGGGCGAACCTTGTACGTCGGCACCCCACACACCCACGATTCGATCTATGACGAGATGGAAGCCCTGGGTGCCGACTGCCTGACCATCGCCATGTTCGACCACGAATACCGCATCGAGGACGCCTCTGGCGGCATGGAATATTTCCTGCCGTTCGTCCCTGAATACGTCTTCTCCGGTATCGGGAAATCCGCCCGACTGCTCGAGCCCGACATCGACTACATGCTCTCCCAGGACGCATCGATCAGGTTCGCGCGGCCGCCGTCCGGCCTGTTGGACTTCTACGCCGGCTGCGCATGGCCGGAACGATTCGACCGCGCTGAACTGCTCAAGCGCCGCCGCAAGACCCGCACGGTCAACGAGTGGGACAGCCAGTACCAACTGCACAGCAAGCCCATCGGGGATGTGCGCCTGGATCCGGAGAAGTTGCGGGCATACGCGGTCCACCCCCGCATGGAGTTGGCGAACCGAGCCTGGCGCATGATGCTGGGTCAGGTGCAAATCGTCAGCGCCCGGGCCTATTGGGACTGCGCCCTGGGCCGCGCCGGCGGGGATGCATCGACTCTCTCCCTGATGCTGGACGACGCGGCCGGAAATATCTACTGGCACGTCTGTGAACCGCTGATCGGAGAATTTGCGGTGTTCTCCGACTCGCGCAACACCATGATCACGTCCGGCCAGGTCATGCAGGCCTGTGCTCTGATCGAGAAATTCAGCATCCCCAATGTCTATGTCGAGACCAACGGCGTCGGGGCCTTCGTTCCCCAACTATTGAAGCAGGCTCTGAAGCAGGAGCGGCTGCGCTGCGGCGTCACGGATGTCCCGGCCAAGGGCGCGAAGAACGATCGCATCCTGGCCGGCCTGGAAGGCCCCCTGAAATCTGGTGTCCTGTGGGCGCACATCGATGTCCTGGATGGGCCCCTGTGGGACCAGATGAAGGACTGGAACCCAGCGGTGAAGGAACAGCCGGACGACTGCCTGGACAGCGGCGCCGGCGCAATCCTGCAGGCCCCCGTGCGGATCGGCCGGGCCGTGTCTGAAAAAGACGGGATTCCGGCAGGCCATCGGGGCGAAGATTGGCGTCCAAATGGTGGGGTCTTTGAGGTGACCCTAGAGCAATAGGCGCTTCTGGCGCCTCTACCGGAGACGCCATGACCGTCCCAGCCAAGATTCCGGCCGATACCCATGTGGGGAACGGCGTCACGACGCAATTCGCCTACTCGTTCCTGTGCTTCGATAAAGTCGATTTCAAGGTCTTCATCGACCTGGTCCTTGTCGATCCATCTGAATACACAGTTGACGGCCTGGGCAATCCGAACGGAGGCATGGTCACATTCACCACACCTCCGGCCAATGGTGTTTCTGTGATCCTGCGCCTGGATGTCGTGCTCGACCGCCAGACAAATTATCAATACGAAGGCGATTTCCTGAGCCCGGTCGTGAACCGGGATTTCGACCGCCTGTGGCTGTCCCAGCAGTCCCAGCAGGTCGATTTGAATGCCGCCGTTCGGTTCCCGCCCGGCGAATCGGTATCCTTCCTGCCCGCCGTGAACACGCGCAAGGGGAAGGCTCTGGTGTTCGATCCCGTCACCGGCGCACCGAAACCCAGCCTGGACGACTACGACGATCAAGCCGCGAACGCCGCAGCCAGCGCAGCCGCTGCCGATCAAGCGAAGCAGGACGCCCAAACGGCCGCGGGCAACTCATCGGCCGCCGCCAATGCTGCCGCGCAGTCCGCGATCGATGCCGCCAATGCTGCCGCGTCGGTAGATCCCCAGGGTCTGAGCACTGACCACTACGGCCCTACTGCACCCTCCACTACATGGCCCGGCATGACCTGGGCCGACAGTGGCACGAATACGCTTTGGCGCCGCAATGCCGCTGATGACGCATGGGTGATCGAGGGCGATCTGTTCGCGGCTCCTGTGTATCCGGATGCCGCGCAATGGCTCGGCGGCCGAATCGGCGAAGAATTCCCTCTGCACCCGAACGCCCCTCTCCCGCCCACGGACAACCCATCTTTCCGCTACGTGATCCTCACGGCCGGGCTCGATGGATCGGGCGACTATAACGAGGGCGTCTTGACCGACGAAACGGTCACCGGCTCAGACCCCACGATCACGGCTACTGCTGTCGTGTCACTCGTCGGGTCGCCAATGGACGGGCAGACAATCGACCTGATCAACAC
Source organism: Castellaniella ginsengisoli (assembly GCF_040955415.1). Taxonomy (NCBI): domain Bacteria; kingdom Pseudomonadati; phylum Pseudomonadota; class Betaproteobacteria; order Burkholderiales; family Alcaligenaceae; genus Castellaniella; species Castellaniella ginsengisoli. Next base: position 142,148 of record NZ_CP158257.1, read on the forward strand.
CAGCCGGGTGTTCCTGCGGCCTGGGCCTGCTGCCGGGCCGATTGTCGATAGTCAGAATTTATCCCACAGCCACGGGAAAGGTGCAATACCTTACGGCGCTTACCAATCTGGCGGCGGTGCCTACTCTTATATGTCGCCCACCAGTACAGATCCCAGCGGCGGCGACGAAGCCCGCCCGCGCTACATCCCCCGCGTCTATCTGATGAGGATTCTCTGATGCCCTACGCAACTGCAGGCGGTGTATCCCGCGCTGATATGTCCGGCGATCCCGCGTGGATCGAAATCACGGATGAGCAGTATTCGGCCGCGCTGGCTGGAATGCAGGTCGGCCAGCTCGTCAGCATCGAAGACGGCTTCGCGCTGGTCGATCCCCCGACCCCGGAAGAACCGCCGACCCCCGAGCCTGAGCCTCCCGCCCCCCGCACGATTCTGTCCAGCCGCGAATATCTGACGCGCTTCACGAACGCCGAATATGCCGCCGTGCGGTCATCGGACAGCATCGACCTGCAACGAGCCTACGACAGTTTGATCGCGGCCCAGTACGTCGATCTGTCGGACCCGGCTGTTGGGATGGGCCTGGACCTGATGATCTCGCTCGGGATCATCGATGCAGCCCGGAAATTGGAACTGCTGCAACCGGAGCCGGTTGCGTGATGCCCGCCGAGGACTCGCCTTTGTCTGCTGACGCTCGGGCAATCATCCGGGCCTTGCGCGAAACCAAGGGCGACGTGGAACGCCAGATCGCGGTCCTCATCACCGAGCAGCGCAAGCTCCAAGAAGATGTGGCCGCCCTGCGGGACGGTTTCCCTGGCGGAGATCCCGAAAGCCACCGGCGGTATCACGAAAGCATCATCGAGTGGCGCGAGCTGCGAAACCGAATGGTCCGCGAAGCCCTGGTCAAGGCCGCCCAGGCGGGCGCTGTTGGCGCATTGGGCTGGATCGCATACGCCGTCTGGACGGCATTCAAGATGGAGATCATGAAATGAAAACCTCTCGCGGCGTCCGCAACAACAACCCCGGCAACCTCAGGCACGGCGCCCCCTGGCAAGGTCTTGCAGACAAGCAGCCCGATCCCGACTTCTGCACGTTCCAGTCTGCGGCCTACGGTATTCGCGCTATGACTGTGACGTTGATCACCTATCAAGACAAGCGCCGGGCCGCAGACGGCAGCAAAATCGACTCGATCCGCGAAGTGATCGAGCGCTGGGCGCCGGCATTCGAAAACCAAACCGATGCCTATGTCGCCGCTGTCGGCAAGGCTGTGTGCGGAACCGGGGTGTGCAAGGGGCCTGATGACGAGACCATCGACGTGCACGACTATGCCACTCTGCGCCCGCTGGTGGAGGCGATCATCCGACACGAGAACGGCGCCGGGCCGCTGACCACTGCAAACACCTGGTACGACGCCCAGACCATCGACAAGGGGTTGGCCCTAGCCGGGGTCGAGCCTGCGAAGCGTGCTGCTGGCCCCGTGCCCGTCACCCGGGAAACCGTGGGCGCCACCGCGACCGCGGGAGTGGGTGTCGCCCAACTGGCCGAGGTAGCGCCCGCTGTTATCGATGCCATCGAGAAGCAGCAGGATGGGCTGACCAGCGGCCAGATCAGCCGGATCGTGCTGGGGGGCGTGCTGGTGGCCCTGGCCGTATTCATTGCATGGAGTCAGGTTAACAAGCACAAAGCGGGGGTGTTGTGATGCTGGCCGCGCTGTGGGCGCGCGCGCAGGGCTGGCTGCTCATGCTGGGCGCCGCGCTGCTGGTGCTGGCCGGGGCCTACGCGGCCGGCGGCCGGGCCGCGCGCCGGAGTGCTGAGTTGGATCAACGGCGGTCCGACGCGGCCGCGAAGGGGAAAGCCGATGCTGTGGCTCAGAAAATCGATGCGCTGGATGATCCTGCTGTCCGTGATCGCGCTGAACGGTGGGTGCGCCACGACGGGCGGTAGCTACTGCGACATCGCGCGGCCGATCTGGTGGGATAGTGCAGAGCAATTGGATGCCACACCCCCAGCCATCACCCGGCAGATCGTGGTGCACAACGAGACCATCGAATCCGTGTGCCCAAAACGTGCCCTGAATCGGTAGAATACTGTATGGTCATACAGTGAATTGTCCTGATTGCAATCGCGGCTGGCGCTGCAAGTCGTTGATTTAAAAGAACAACCGATTACGCTACTTTGGTGTGGATGGGAATCATAATCCGCAGGTCCCCTGTTCGAATCAGGGATGCGCCACCAGAATTTCCCCTGTTGCATCAGGACGTTAACGCCACCCTTCGAGGTGGCGTTTTTGTTTTCCGGGCTCTGCCCCACAAACGGGAGAAGGGCATTCACCAGACACGGGCGGTTGACGCCGTCGCCGCCAGACGGAGCCCGATGATCCGGACCCGCGGGACCATGCGCCCAGGCATGGCGCATGCTACTTTATCCATGCAGTGCAAGCTTCTCATTCACAGGATCCCCACCATGAACATGAACGCCACCCGCCTCATCGCCTTCGCCGCGATGACCGCCACCGCAGCCCTCATGATCTCGGGCTGTTCCGTAGCACGCAAGCAGGAAACCGTCGGCCAGTACATCGACGGCGCCACCGTCACCGCCGAGGTCAAGGCCAAGCTGGCCAACGACCCCGAGACTTCGGCGGCCAACATCAACGTCAAGACCATCGATGCCGGCGTGGTGCAGTTGTCGGGCTTTGCCAAATCCCAGCGCGAAAAAGACCGCGCCGGCGAGCTGGCCCGATCCGTCAAGGGCGTGACCCGGGTGCACAACGGCCTGGTCGTCAAACCATGAGACAATGCGGGCGCCATGACTGATGCCCGCGCCGACCTCCACGATCCGCTTGCCACACTGGCCCCGCCAAGGGTCCAGGCGGAGGCGGCCGACCTGGCCCGGGAATCCTTCACGCAGGCCTTCCGCCACGCGGCGGCGGGATCGTCCTCGTTTCCGCAGGAAGCGCTGCGCACGCAATGCCTGGAATGGGTCCAGTCCGACCCCGACGCCGAGGCGCGTGCCTTGCGGATGGCTTTGCTGCTGGCCGGCCTGGATCAATGGGGCCTGGCCTTCAGCCAGGCGTTTGGCATCCAGGCCATTCCGCCCCTGACCACATTGATCGGCGCCCTGCGCACCGGCCTCGGCCCCGAGGACGACGCCCGTTTCCAACGGCAATTCGATGGGCTCGACGCCACTGAAACAGCGGCCATCGATTTCAAGATTCCGCTGCGCCGCCAGATTCACCTGGCCCTGTGGCATGCCATGTGCGCCGGCGAAAACCTCGAAGCCATCGAACCTGTGATTCAAGCCCTGGGCAGTCAACTGCTGGCCCTGGACGCCGCCATGCCCGCGCTGGGGTGGCGCCTGGTCGCGGATACGCTGGCGCATATTCAGATCCACCTGCTGGAGAACAGCGGCGCCGTAGGGCTGGCGCAATCCAGCACGCAATGCCTGTTCGCCTCGCTGCGCCAGGCCTGGCCGAAAGAGCGCCACGAACGCATCATGGCCCAGGCCGCCCAGGCCGTGCTGGCCTGGCAGCAACAGACGCGCCGCCCCCGGACGAACTGACCGCCATAGGGATTGAGGGCCGAATCCAACACGGCGGCAACGCAGGAAAAGCCTTTCAAGCCCCCCGGGGCATTCCACAAGAGACAAGACACAGACGCTCTGTTACATTCAGGGCGCAGCGCCCCTCTTACCAGATCCCCCGCTCTCATGACCTCGGTTTTCCGTCTCCGCATACGATGCTGTCGGAAGCCCGTCCAGGCTGTCCTGGTCGCGGCGATTGCGTGCCTGTGCTCACTGCTGGGGCAACTGACGCAACCCGAAGGGGGGCTCTCGGTCTTGTGGCCCGCCAATGCGCTGCTGACCGCCTTGCTGGTTCGCCATCCGTCCTTGTCTCATCCTCAGTCCTGGGCGGGCGCGCTCGGCGGCATGCTCCTGGCGAACATCGTTTTCGAAGACATGACCTGGCCGGCCGCCCTGGGCTATGGCATCACCGATCTGTCGGGCGTGCTGATCGCCTGGGCGATCCTGACCTCGTCCTGGTCGCCCGACCAGTTGCGCAATCCCCGTGCCATCGGCCGCGTCCTTGCCGCCTGCACGGCGGCGGCGGCCACCAACGCCGCCGTCGCGCTGGCCCTCACCCCCTGGCTGCGGCCCGACGAGCCATGGATGACAATCGCCCTGAACTGGTTCTTCGGCCAACTGCTCAGCTACTGCGCGTTCCTGCCGCCCATCATGCTCCTGCCGCGCCGCTTCCGGCCGCGCAGGGATCGCCGCCACGCCTGGTCTTCACTGCTCAGGCGGATGCGCAACGGCACCCTGCTGCTGCCTCTGGCCGCCCTGATCGCCAGCGTGTCCCTGTGCTTTCTGCTGGGCGGCCCGGGAGCCGCCGCCTTCCCCATTCCGGCCCTGATGTACTGCGCCCTGGCCTACCGCCAGGGCACGACGGCCTGGATCACGCTGCTGACCGCCCTCATCGTGATGCTGGGCGCCGCCAACGGCTGGGTGCCGCTGGGCCAGAATCACCCGCTGGCGGGCACGCACGCCTGGGACATGGTCTCCCTGAGGCTGGGGGTGCTGCTGCTGATCATGTCGCCGCTGCTGGTCTCCGGCATTCTGGCGGCCCGCAGTGATCTGATTTCATCGCTGAGCCTCGCCCTCGATCACGACAGCCTGACGCGGGCCTTGTCGCGCCAGGCATTCCTGCGCAGCGCCGACGAGCACCTGGGCCGCACCCCGGCGCCGCCCCAGGGCAATGCCCTGCTGATGCTGGACATCGACCACTTCAAGCAATTGAACGACCGTCACGGCCACGCCGCCGGCGATCAGGTCCTGAAAGCCTTCGCCCAGACCATCCGCACCCTTGTGCGCCCCCACGATCTGTTCGGCCGGCTGGGGGGCGAGGAATTCGCCCTGTTCCTGCCCGATACGTCCGAACGGGACGCTGGCGATATTGCCGAGCGCCTGCGTTTCTGCGTCGAGAAACTGTCCGTCCCCCTCGACGCCTGCCTGGCCCTGCGAATCTCCGTCAGCATCGGCACGGTGCACGATGCCCGCACCCCGTTTGCCTCCCTGTCCGAGCTTTTGGCGTATGCTGATCAGGCGATGTACCAGGCCAAGCGCAGCGGCCGCAATCAGGTGCATGCACATGGCGGCCCCGCCGCCCATACGGAAGACACGGAGGATCCGGCATGGCCCCCACCCTTGAACAACGCGCCCAAGGCGCCCTGATCGGCGCTTACGTCGGCGATGCCCTGGCCTTGGGGCCTCACTGGTACTACGACCTGAACGCCCTGCGGCGCGACTACGGCGACTGGATCGATGGCTACACGGCGCCCCGCCCCGACCGCTACCATGCGGGACTGCAGGCCGGCCAATCGGGCCAGGCCGGTTTCATCCTCGATCTGCTGACGGAATCCCTGGATTCCTGCGGCGGCTACGACGAAGCAGACTTCTGCCGCCGCCTGGACGAAGATTTCTTTCCCCTGCTCGACGGCACGCCCATGAACGGGCCGGGCGGCTACACCAGCCAGTCGATCCGCGAAACCTGGCGCCTGCGCGTGGGCGCGGGCCTGCCCTGGGGTCGCGTGGCGGGTCTGGCCGACACCACCGAGGCGGCCGAGCGCATTCTGGCCCTGGCCGTGCGCTACGCCAGCCAGCCGTCCGAGCTGGCGCGCCACTGCGCCACGAACACGGCACTGACCCAACGCGATACCACGGTCATGGCCATGACCGTCGCCTACGGCTGCGTACTGGGCAGCCTGGTGCGCGGCGAGCCGCTGGACGCCGCCACCTCCGACCGGCTGATGGAACGGGTCCGCAACGGCGACCTGCCCTTCCACAGCGTCACCTCGGCCGGGGAGGACACCCCGCCTCCGGGGCCGGAAGCGCCCCGGGCCGCCGGCCAGTTCCCTTCGCCCGACGCCTTGCTGACCGTCTCCGGCATTCTGCGCGCAACCCAGGATCCCGGCGTCCATATCGAGCCGGCCTGGAAGGCTTCGCTGGTGTACGGCATGCCCTGTGCGGTCTATCACCAGTTCCCGGCCGCCTACTACCTGGCCGGACGCTTCCAGGGCGATTTCGAATCCGCCGTGCTCCACGCCGTCAACGGCGGCGGCCAGAATCAAGCGCGGGCCATGCTGACCGGCGCCCTGTGCGGCGCCCTCGGCGGCATCCAGGCCATCCCGTCCCGCTTCCTCGAACCCCTGGAACACGGTGCCCAGCGCCTGGAGCGCGCCGGGCGGCTGGCCCGCCAGGCGGTGGCCTGACGTCCGGGCTCAGCGCACCGGCAGGAAATTGAAAAACAGCAGGCCCTGCACGTAATTGATGCCGATGCGCCGCAGGCTCTCGTCCTGCAGGGCGGCTTCCAGATCCAGGCGGGCGATGATCCGGCCGAACTCGCGCTCGAAGCTCAGATTCGCCACGCCGTCGCCCAGTTCGTTGGACAACAGCAGCGGCCGCCCCTGGGCATCGCGCCGGCTGGACAGCATCCAGGCGGCGATCTCGACGTTGCGGGCGGCGTTGAACACATGCCGGGCCTGGATCGCGTCGCCGACGTGAAAGCGGGTCAATCCCCCGTGCGCCGCGATGATCATGCTGGACAGCCCCAGCACGAATGCCGCCACCCGGTCCCCCGGATAACGAGGATCCATGGCGACCGACAGCACCTCGATGTCCTGCAAGCCGTCCAGTTCCTGCGGCACCTCGCCCCGGCGGATACGCGCGCGGCCCTGCTCCAGCGCGGCCCCCAGATCCGTGAACCCGGCCTTGCGCCATTCCCCCGGATTACGCCGGTACAGCTTTTCCAGCAGACGATCCAGACTGCCCAGGTTGTCGCGCATCGCCAGGGTCTGCAGGCGATTGAGATCGCTCTGGGCGAACTGATCGGCCGACATGGCTTCGCCCGGCATCCCGGGGTCGGACGGGGCGGCACAGCCGGCCAGCGCCAGCAGGCCGCACGCCAGCCACCCCGCACGCCTGCGGGCAAACGCCGGCGGTCGCGCGCCCGCCATCAGTACTGCAGGGTCCGGTCCACGACGCCGGTGACCGCATCGCCCCGATCGAGGGCGCGGATCTTGTCGGCGATCTGGCGCACCGTCCGGTCCATCAGGCTGGCGCCCGCGACATGCGGCGTGATCCGGATGCGCGCATCGGCCCAGAAAGGATGTCCGGGCGGCAGGGGTTCCTGCTCGAATACATCCAGAGCCGCCGCCCGCAAGCGGCCGCTGTCCAGGGCGGCCAGCAGGTCGGATTCGACCAGATGGCCGCCTCGGGCGATGTTGATGAGCAAGGCGTCGGGCCGCAACTGGTCGAAGGTGCGGCGGCACAGAATCCCCCGCGTGGCGTCGGTCAACGGCAGGGCGTTCACCAGAACGCGGGTACGCGCCAGGAAGGCGGCCAGGCCCGCCTGGCCGCCGTAGGATTCGGCGCCGGGCACACTGCGGCCACTGCGGGACCAGACCGCCGTCGGGTATTCGAGCGCGGCGCAGGCCTGGGCGACCCGGGCGCCCATGGCCCCGGCGCCCAGGACACCGACAGTCCAGGCGCTCCGGTCGATGTCGTCCAGGGGCTGCCAGAGCCCCTCGGCCTGGTGGCGCTCGTAGCGCCCGAAATCACGCGACTCGCGCAGCAGGTGGTAGAGCGTGTATTCGGCCATCTGCACCGCCATGCCGCCGTCTTCCAGGCGGACCAGGGGTAGATCGTCGGGCAGGCCCGGCAAGCGCAGCAAGGCATCGACCCCGGCGCCCAGATTGAGCAAGGCGCGCAGGCGGGGTTCGCGCGCGAACAGATCGGCGGGCGGCGCCCACACCACGGCAAAATCCGCCCGGCCTTCGAGTTCGCCATCGCCCCACAGGCGCACGCGGGCTCCAGGCAGGGCCGCACGCAGTGCGGTCGTCCAGGCTTGGGGATCGGGTTCCAGTGTGGAGGCAAAGACGATTTCCATGTCAATGCTCCAGGGCGTAGTCCAGCGCCGCGCACACCGCCGCGGCCTGAGCGGCGTTGCACTGCTCCGGCGTGGCGCGCGGACTGTCGGGATAGACTTCCGTCGTCGTGCGGTAGGGCGCATCCGTGATGCCGGCGCACAACCCCAGCGACCGCAAATCGTAGCGGATGACGCCCGGGGCGACCACGGGCGAACCGATGATCTCGCCTTGCGTATCGGCGGGTGCGATATGGGTGACCTTGGAGACGGCGCGGATCACGGCATCCTGGAATGCGGGCTGGGGCGCCTCGGTGTCGTCGACCAGATAGAAGCCGTCGGGAATGCGACCCGGAGAAAAAGACCGGCCATCGCGCGCCGCCAGCGCGGGACGGAACTCGGACTCGTCGGTGTCGGTGGTTTCATGCAGATCGATGTGCACCCGCACGCGATCCGCAAAAGGCGCCACCAGCGCCAGCAGCGCGGCCGACTCCGGCGCCCGGCTGCCAGGGTGGAAGGAGCGGTTCGGGTCCAGCGCCAGGGGATTCCAGCGATGGATGCGTTCATAACCCCAGGGGCTGACACAGGGCACGATCATCAGATCGAGCCGCCCCGTGTAGTCGGCCGCGTGGCGCTCGGCGAAACGCAACGCGCCGTGAACGCCGCTGGTCTCGTACCCATGCACCCCGCCCGTGACCAGCGCCACCGGGCGCGCGGGCTGCCAATCGCGGCTGCGCAGCGCAAACAGGGGGTAGACATCGGGCGCGTAGTCCAGACGGCCGTAGGGCACGACGTCGAACCGGCCGCGCAGGCGTTCGATTTCGCTCAGGACTTCGTCGGCATAACTGCGGTGGCGGCGCTGGCGGGCAAGCCAGGCGGCGATTTCAGCGTCCCCCCACGGAACGCCGGGGGTGCCGATCGGGTAGAACGGGGGCTGCATGAACCGGACTCTCCTGGGGATCAAACTGCCTTGGAATGTATCACACGGCCTTCCCCCGCCAATACCCCGGCCAGCCCGCTTCGCACCTCAATACAGCCACAGCCGGACGTGCAGCCAACCGGCGTGCTGAGCGGCTTCGATGGCCTCGAAGACGGGAACCGGGGCACCCGCGCACAGTAATTCTCGAACGGCGCACCGAAGGAAGCGCGCAGCATCCGCTCTTCCTCGCTCACGATCCAGCGAAATATCATCCAAGCCGCCAGTGCGAGGATCAAGCCAACGCCGCCTCGCGCAGCAGGACGAGCGCGCCATGACCGTCATAGGCCACATCCGGCACCATGCCCTGGCGCTCCAGATAACCATACAGATTCTCGGCCAGCGTCGGTTCATCCTCAACGATCAGGATGCGGGGACCGCCGGCCATCGTCTACCCCAGAAATTCGACCCGGCCGGTTTTCAGGCGGTAGACGCCTCCGACGATCCGCAACTTGCCGGCCTCGGCGGCCTCCCGAATGATGGCCGAATGCGCAGCCAAGGCCGCCACATTGTCGAGGACGTTTTGCTCTACTGCGGCTTCCTGCAGGTTTCCAGCCCGCGCCCGGGCTTTCTCGACCGAGGGCGCGATGGCGGCCACCAACGACGGGATGCTGCCCGGATAACTGGCCGATTGGCCCGCGGCCTTGACGGCGGCATCGACCGCGCCGCATCGTTCATGGCCGAGCACGACCATCAGCGGCACACCCAAGACCGCCACCGCGTATTCCAGGCTGCCCAGCATATCGGCATTGACGAAGTTGCCCGCTACCCGAGCGACGAATAGATCGCCTCGGGCGCAATCGAACGCGTATTCGGGTACTACGCGCGAGTCGGCGCACCCCAATATGGCCGCATAGGGATTCTGCCCCGCCGTCAAGGCCAGGCGCTCGTTGATAAAGTCATGGCGCCGGGCCGTCCCGGACACATACCGCTCATTGCCCTCGACCAACTGCGCAAGCGCGGCATCCGGATCCAGAACATTCTGCGGCTTGGGGACAGATTCGGCACGCGCCACGGCGAGCCCCCCAGGCAGCGCCCCGCCCGCAGCGACCGCCAGCGCGGCAGCCAGTGAAGACCGCAGAAAAGAGCGTCGGGAAGGCACAGCATCTTTTACACAACAGTTCAGTTCACACATGAGGGTGTCCTTTTTGTTTGATTCATATGCTGAATGCACAATCCCATCGAACGGGGTACCGTGCCCGACAGCCGGTCCGGCATCATCCGCACCGGCTTTGTCGCTGTCATGATAACCAGCGCTCCCTTTGCCTGGAAAGAAAAATCAAACGCAGGATTACCCGGATTTTCCGCCGGCACGGCATCTGCTCGCCAAACAGCGGACTGGGCCGATGACGCGGTTTCCCGGAGACGCAGGCCGCTCTCGATACTGAAATTCTTGCGCTTCCGGAGATTGCCCGACGACGCTCAGAAGCCCGCCGACGGCGGCCTGGGACTCGCCTTCATGCAGACCGTGACGCGGCGCCACGGCGGCCGGGCACACGATTCGCGATCAGCCTTCCGGTAGACGGCTGGGTCGGCGGAAACCGACTACCGGCCCGCATTGCGGCGGAGCTTCTCCAGCGCGGCCCGGTTCAGCGCCTTCGCCTCTTGTTCGGCATAATCCCGCTCACCGGGCTCATAGGCGCCCTCGTAAAGGCACCTGCTGCGGTTCCAACTGCACTCGCCGGACGAGGAAGAGTAAGCCCCCGGCGAGCCCGCGCCAGCGCCCTCGGAGCCCAACAGGGAGCACCCCGAAATCAGCGCGGCCAACAGCAGCGCCATACCGAATCGGCATGATGTTCGAACGGACATTCCCCGGTCTCCTGCAACACACTGCCGTTTTTATATCAGATTACCGGACCGCGCCCGGCCAAACCGGAGCCAATCGCCGGACGACTTTGTCACACATCGTGTCCCCCGGTGGGGGACGGATGCAAGAAAACCCGGGCAAAAAGAAAGGGCCCAGATTTTCATCCAGGCCCTTGATGCTCCTGCAAAAAGGCCAGTTCCGAAGAACTGGCCTGAGTGCTTGCTATCCTTGGTGGGCTGTGAGTGACTCGAACACTCGACCGACGGATTAAGAGTCCGCTGCTCTACCAACTGAGCTAACAGCCCTTCGCAGAAATTTTGCGAAGAACGAAAGTATACACCTTTTTCAGAAGCCGCACAAAACGCCCTGGCGCAAAGAGGGGGAACCGCCTAGACCGCCTTGGCCAGCCGGGCCGCCAGGCCGACGTAGCTGCGCGGCGTCATCGCCTGCAAGCGCGCCTTGGGCTCGGCGGGCAGGTCCAGGCTGGCGATGAATTCCCGCAAAGCCTGCTCGGTGATGCCCTTGCCGCGCGTCAAGGCCTTGAGTTGCTCGTAGGGCTGAGGCAGGCCGTAGCGGCGCATCACCGTCTGCACCGGCTCGGCCAGAATTTCCCAGCAGGCGTCGATGTCAGCGTCGATGGCAGCGGCGTTCAGCTCCAGTTTGCCCAGGCCGCGCAGACAGGCTTCATAGGCCACCAGGCCGTAGCCCAGCGCCACGCCCAGGTTGCGCAGCACGGTGGAATCGGTCAGGTCGCGCTGCCAGCGCGACACGGGCAGTTTCTCGGAGAGGTGACGCAACACCGCATTGGCCAGGCCCAGATTGCCTTCGGAGTTCTCGAAGTCGATCGGATTGACCTTGTGCGGCATGGTGGAAGAGCCAACTTCGCCATCTTTCAAGCGTTGCTTGAAATACCCCAGCGAGATATATCCCCAGACGTCGCGGTTCAGATCCAGCAGGATGGTGTTGGCACGGGCGATGGCGTCGAACAGGGCCGCCATCCAGTCGTGCGGCTCGATCTGGATCGAATAGGGATTCTGCGTCAGCCCCAGGCCGCCCAGGACGCCCGCAGAGAAAGCGGGCCAGTCGACTTCCGGATAGGCCGCCAAGTGGGCGTTGTAGTTGCCCGTGGCGCCATTCATCTTGGCCAGGGGCTGCACGGAGCGGATCGCATCCAAGGCCCGCTCCAGGCGGGCGACCACGTTGGCGAATTCCTTGCCCATGGTGCTGGGCGTGGCCGGCTGACCATGGGTGCGCGACAGCAAAGGCTGATCGGCAAGCTGATGCGCCAGTTCGCGCAAGCGGGCGGCCACTGCCTCCAGTGCCGGCACCACGCTCTGCGAGCGCGCCCGGCCCAGCATCAGAGCATGCGACGTGTTGTTGATGTCTTCCGAAGTGCAGGCGAAGTGGATGAATTCAGCCGCCCGGGATAATTCAGCATCATCGGCCACCTGTTCCTTGAGCCAGTACTCCACGGCCTTCACATCGTGATTGGTCGTGCGTTCGATGGCCTTGATACGGGCCGCGTCGGTCTCGGAGAAATCCCGGACCAGCGCCTGCAGCCGCGCACGCGCCGATGGCGAAAACGCAGGCAATTCAGGCAGCCCGGCGTCGGAAAGGCCGATCAGCCAGGCGATCTCGACTTCGACGCGATGCGCCATGAAACCCGCTTCGGATAAGAAGGGCCGCAGCGCATCGGCCTTGGCCGCGTAACGTCCGTCCAGGGGAGACAACGCGTTCAGTACGCTGAGAGAGGGATCGATTTGCATGGCGGAATTCTAACATCCGACTTCGCGTATTCCCTGACAGGGCGGATATACCACACCCCGCTGCGGGCGCTTGGAAAAAAAAGACCGAAATGCCCCGCATACCCGGGTTCGAGGGATCCGCCCTGCTATACTTTTTGAGCCTTGGACTCTCTTTTTTCCCCATGAAATTGATCGGTTCCCTGACCAGTCCCTACGTCCGCAAGGTTCGTATCGTGCTGGCCGAGAAAAAACTCGATTACGAGCTGATTCTCGACGACCCCTGGGGGTCCGCGACACACGTCACGGCGCACAATCCCCTGGGCAAGGTGCCCTGTCTCATCATGGACGAGAATGGCGCGCTGTTCGATTCGCGCGTCATCGTCGAATACCTCGACACGCTCTCGCCGGTCGGGCGGCTGATCCCGCCGCCGGGACGCGAGCGCATCGAAGTCAAGCGCTGGGAAGCCATCGCCGATGGCATCATGGACGCCGCCGCGGCCGCTTTCATGGAGGCCCGCCGCCGGCCCGAGCCCCAGCGCAGCCCCGACTGGATCGCCCGCCAGCACCAGAAAATCCATGCGGGGCTGGACTACATGGAACAACTGCTGGGCGAGCAGCCCTATTGCACAGGCGTCAACCTCTGCCTGGCCGATATCGCCGTGGGCGCGGCCCTGGATTACCTGGACCTGCGCTTCCCGGACATGGGCTGGCGCGCCAGCCATGGCCATCTGGCCCGCCTGGCCGACAAGCTCGGCGCGCGCCCCTCGTTCGCGACGACGAAGCCGCCCGCCTCGGCATAACGCACTGTCTTGCCGATTTCCCGCGGCATCCGCGGGGATGCGCGCGGTCAGCCGCTCGACGCGCCAAGCTAGAGGATGATTCCGCCACCCAGGCAGACATCACCGTCGTACAGCACGGCCGATTGGCCCGGTGTGACGGCCCACTGGGGCTCGGCGAAGCTCAGCGCGAACTCCGCGCCTCCCCCGGCTTCCAGGATGCAGGCGGCATCGGTTTGACGGTAGCGGGTCTTGGCGGCATAGGAGCCGGGAGCCGGAGGCTCGCCCGCCACCCAACTGGCATCCTGAGCGTGCAGCCGCTCACTGAGCAGCCAGGGGTGATCGTGTCCCTGGACCACATACAGGATGTTGTTCTCCAGATCCTTGCGGGCCGCATACCAGGCTTCGGCCGTGCCATCTTCCCGCTGGGCGCCGCGCACCCCGCCGATGCCCAGGCCCTTGCGCTGGCCCAGGGTGTGAAAGGCCAGCCCCTGATGACGGCCGATTTCCCGCCCTTCGGGCGTCAGCATCGGGCCCGGCCGGGTGGGCAGGTAGCGGTTCAGGAACTCACGGAACGGCCGCTCGCCGATGAAGCAGATGCCCGTGGAGTCTTTCTTTGCCGCATTGGGCAGGCCGATCTCGCGGGCGATGCGGCGGACTTCCGTCTTGGGCAGTTCGCCCAGCGGAAACAAAGTACGCGCCAATTGATCCTGATTGAGGCGGTGCAGGAAATAACTCTGGTCCTTGGTGCTGTCCAAGGCCTTCAGCAACTGGCTGCGCACCCCTTGCGCAGACGCCATGCGGCGCACCCGCGCATAGTGGCCGGTGGCGATGTAGTCCGCCCCCAGCCCCATGGCATGATCCAGAAAGGCCTTGAACTTGATTTCCGCATTGCAGAGCACGTCCGGATTGGGGGTGCGGCCGGCGGAGTATTCGCGCAGAAACTCGGCAAACACCCGGTCTTTGTATTCGGCGGCGAAATTGACCGCTTCGAGTTCGACCCCCACCACGTCGGCCACGCTGGCGGCGTCCAGCAAATCCTGGCGCGACGAGCAATATTCGCTGTCGTCGTCGTCTTCCCAGTTTTTCATGAACAGACCGACCACCTCGTAGCCCTGCTGCTTGAGCAGCCAGGCCGACACCGAGGAATCGACCCCGCCCGACATGCCGATGACGACCCGGGCGCCGCGCGGCGGGCGATCAGTCATGCAGCGCCTCGTCCACAGTCTCGATCCAGTGGCGCACCGGCGTGCCGGTGCCGCTCTGGAGATGGCAGATGCAGCCGATGTTCGAGGACACGATCGTCTCGGGCAGTGTTTCCTGAATGGCTTGAAGCTTGCGGTCGCGCAGGGACTTCGACAGCACCGGCTGGGTGATCGAATAGGTGCCCGCCGAGCCGCAGCACAGATGCGATTCGTCGAAGGCCTGTAGATCGAATCCCAAGTCGGCGAGCAGCCGTTCGGTGACGGCCCGCAGGCCCTGCCAGTGCTGCAGGGTGCAGGGCGGGTGGAAAGCGCTGCGCCCCGGTGCCCGGCGCATTTTGGCGCGGACTTCGGCCGCCATCGGCGCCAGGAACTCCGCAATGTCCTTGATGTACGGCATCAGGCGCTCGGCGCGCTCGGCGTACGCCGGGTCGTGCTTCAGGTGATGGGCGTAGTCCTTGATCATGCCGCCGCAACCCGAGGCATTGACGATCACGGCCTCGACCTCGCCCGATTCAAGCAACGGCAGCCAGGCATCGATATTGGCGCGCATCTGGCCGCGCCCCGCCTCCTGGGCGTCCAGGTGGAAATTGATGGCACCGCAGCAGCCCGATCCCGCGGCGATGCGCGTCCCCACGCCGACCGCATCCAGCACACGCAGCGTGGCGGCGTCGATCGACGGCATCATCGCGGGCTGGACGCAATTGGCCAGCATCAACACCTGGCGCGCATGACGCCCCGGCTCGGCCGGCAACGGGCCCGCCGGCCGGGGTTCCGCAATCTTCGAGCGCAGCACGGCCGGCAGCGCGGGCCGCACCCAACCGCCGATCCGGTACAGCAAGCCGAACCAGCGCGAGCCCATCAAACGGCGCAAGGTCTCTCGCACCAGGCGTTCGCGCCACGGCCGGCGCACGCGTTCACTGACGATCTGGCGACCGATATCCACCAGGGCGCCGTACTGGACGCCCGACGGACAGGTCGTTTCACAATTCCGGCAGGTCAGGCAGCGGTCCAGGTGCTGCTGCGTGACGAAGGTCGGCTCGGCGCCCTCCAACACCTGCTTGATCTGGTAAATGCGCCCGCGCGGGCTGTCAAGCTCGTCGCCCAGGATCTGGTAGGTCGGACAGGTCGCCAGGCAAAAGCCGCAATGCACGCAGCGGCGCAGGATCTCATCGGCCTCCCGGCCGAAATCGGTATCGCGCGCCCATTCCGCGAGTTGTGTCTGCATGGTAAATCCTTAAAGTTCCGGGTACAGCCGGTGGGCGTTGAACAAGCCGGCGGGATCAAATTCGCGTTTCAGCCGCCGGTGGATCTGCAGCACACCGTCGGCCAAGGGATGGAAGGCCGGCACGCCTTGTGGCGCGCCCTCGCGCCGGTACAGGCAGGCCGAGCCGCCCAGCGCCTGGACCCGGTCGCGCAGCGCCGCCGCATCATGGGGGCCGGCCAGCCAGCGCAGGCAGCCGCCCCATTCATGCAGCACGGGCGCCAGGCCCAGGACCGGCGCCCCGGCCGGCAGGACAATCCGCCACAGGGGCCGCTGTTCGAAAAACGCATGCGTCTGGTCGCGCAGGGCGAGCCAGAACGCCCCGGCGGTTTCGTCGGGCATGCGTTCCCCGCCGATCTCGTCCAGGCCCTGGCGCACGGCCGATTCATTGCCCGACAGGCGCACCGATAATTTCCCGCCGGTGCCCGAGGCATCGGCCACCCAGGCGGTCGCCGACACCGGCAGTGGACGCGACCGCCAGCGCAGGCACCGGTCCAGGGCGGCGGATTCATCCAGCGCCAGGACACAGGTGGCCTCGCAGCGCGGCCGGGGCACGATCTTGAGGGAAACCTCCACCAGCGCCCCGAGCACGCCCAGCGACCCGGCCAGCAGGCGCGAAACGTCGTAGCCCGCGACGTTCTTCATGACTTCGCCGCCGAAGCGCAACACATTGCCATCGGCGCTCAGCAAGCGCGTGCCGAGTACGAAATCCGCCAGCGAGCCGGCGGCCATGCGGCGCGGCCCGGCCAGGCCCGAGGCGACACAGCCTCCCAGGGTGCCGGCGGCGCCGAAACGCGGCGGCTCGAAGGCCAGCATCTGGTCCTGCGAAGCCAGCAAGGTCTCGATTTCCGTCAGCCGCGTACCGGCACGGGCCGTCAGCACCAATTCGGACGGCTCGTAGCTGACCACGCCCTGGTAGGCGGACAGATCCAGCCAGGATGCGGCATCGTCCGCCGGCAGCGGCCCGCCGTAGAAGAGCCGCGTGCCGCCGCCCCGGATGAGGAGCGGGCGCTGCGCCGCACGGGCGGTGACGACCTGCTCGCAAAGTTCAGACAGTACGAATTCCATGGAGAAAATCCTAGAACCGGGGGATGTCGGGAAAGCGGATGTCGCCCTGGTGGACGTGCATCTTGCCGTATTCGGCGCAGCGCACCAGCGTCGGGATCAGCTTGAGCGGATTGAGCAGCCCATAGGGGTCGAAGGCGCGTTTGAGCGCTGAAAAGACATCCAGTTCGTCGCGGGTGAACTGCGCGCACATCTGGTTGATTTTTTCCAGGCCCACACCGTGCTCGCCGGTGATGGTGCCACCCACCTGGACGCACAGTTCGAGGATGGCGGCGCCGAAGGCTTCGGCGCGCTCGATCTCGTCGGGCTGATTGGCGTCGAACAGGATCAGGGGGTGCAGATTGCCGTCTCCGGCATGGAACACGTTCGCGCAGCGCAGGCCGAACCGACCTTCCATCCCCGCGATGGCCGCCAGGACCTGTCCCAGGTGGCGGCGCGGGATGGTGCCGTCCATGCAGTAGTAATCGGGCGAAATGCGGCCGGCGGCAGGGAAGGCGTTCTTGCGGCCAGCCCAGAATTTCAGGCGTTCTTCTTCGGACGCGGACGTCTGCAGACGCGTGGCACCGGCCTCGCGCAGCAGCACCTCGACACGGGCGATTTCCTCGGCGACCTCGTCGGGCGTGCCGTCCGATTCGCACAGCAGGATGGCCTCGGCCTCAAGGTCGTAGCCGGCCTGCACGAAGGGCTCGACCATGTGCACCGAGCGCTTGTCCATGAGCTCCAGCCCGGCCGGAATGATGCCGCCCGCGATGATCCGCGTGACGCCCTCGCCCGCCTGCTCGACGCTGGGAAAGCTGGCCATGACCACCCGCGCCAGTTGCGGGCGCGGAATCAGCCGCACCGTGACTTCGGTGACCAGGCCGAGCATGCCCTCGGAGCCGATGAACGCCTGCAGCAGGTTCAGGCCCGGAGCGTCCGGCGCCTCGCCGCCGAGTTCGACGATATCGCCCTCGATCGTGACCACGCGCACGCGCAGGACATTGTGCACCGTCAGGCCGTATTTCAGGCAATGCACGCCGCCCGAGTTCTCCGCCACATTGCCGCCGATGGAACAGGCGATCTGGCTGGACGGATCCGGCGCATAGTACAGGCCATAGGGGGCGGCGGCCTCCGAGATCGCCAGGTTGCGCACGCCCGGGCCGACGACAGCCACGCACGTTTCTGGATCCAGGCGCAGAATCCGGTTGAGCTTGGCCAGGCCGACGACCACCCCTTGAGGGTGCGGTGTAGCGCCGCCCGACAGGCCGGTGCCCGCACCGCGCGGCACCACGGGCACATTGTGTTCGCGGCAGGCCTTGAGGACGGCAATGACCTGCGCCTCGTTCTCGGGCAGCACCACCACCGGGGGTTGTTCACGATACAAGGCCAGCCCATCGCACTCGTAGACGCGGGTCTGTTCAGGCCGGGTAAGAATGCAATGCGCCGGCAGCCCGCGCGCAATGCGCGCAAGAAAGCCGGGGAAATCGGGCACGCTGGCGTGCCGCTCGTCCGCAGGGCTTGCGATGTCCATGACGTTCCTTCAGGTCGTCTCCGGCGGCAGAATCTTGCCGGGGTTGAGCACGTTGCGCGGGTCCAGCGCGGTCTTGAGCGCGGCCATCACGTCCAGGGCATCCTGGCCATGCTCGGCCCGCATGAAAGCCTGCTTGTGCAGCCCGACTCCGTGCTCGCCGGTGCAGGTCCCCTGCATGGCGATGGCGCGCGCGACCAGGCGCTGGTTCAATTGCTCGGATTCGGCCCACTCGTCCGGGTTTTCAGGGTCGAGCAACATCAGGACGTGAAAATTGCCGTCGCCCACGTGGCCCACGATGGTGTAGGGAAAGCTCGCCTGGTCGAGTTCGCGGGCGGTTTCCCCCACGCATTCGGCCAGCCGGGAAATCGGCACGCACACATCGGTGGTGCTGGAACGGCAACCCGGACGCAACTGCAGGCCGGCGAAATAGGCATTGTGCCGCGCCGTCCACAGGCGGCTGCGGTCTTCCGGGCGGTCGGCCCACTCGAAATCCCGGCCTCCATGGTCGCGTGCGATGGCCTGCACCGATTCGGCCTGCTCACGCACCGAGGCCGGGCTGCCGTGAAATTCGAACAGCAACAACGGCGATTCGCGCAGCGTCAGGTGGCTGTAGCGGTTGGTCGCCCGCACGGCATGGGCGTCCATGAACTCGATCCGGGCGACCGGCACGCCCATCTGGATGACCTCGATGACGCTGTCGACGGCGGAACCCAGATCCGGGAAATTGCAGATCGCGGCGGACACGGCTTCCGGCTGAGGATACAGGCGCACGGTGACTTCGACGATGATGCCCAGGGTGCCTTCGCTGCCCACGAACAGGCGGGTCAGGTCGTAGCCCGCCGAGGACTTGCGCGCCCGGCTGGCGGTCTCGATCACCCGCCCGTCGGCCGTGACGACCTTCAGCGACATGACATTCTCGCGCATGGTGCCGTAGCGCACGGCATTGGTGCCGGAAGCGCGGGTGGCGGCCATGCCGCCCAGGCTGGCATCGGCTCCCGGGTCGATCGGAAAGAACAGGCCCGTGTCGCGCAGGGCCTCGTTGAGCTGTTTGCGGGTCACGCCGGCCTGAACCGTGGCGGTGAAGTCCTCGGCATGCACGGCCACGATCCGGTTCATGCCCGACAAGTCCAGGCAGACGCCGCCCTGGACCGCCAGCAGGTGGCCTTCCAGGGACGAGCCCGCGCCGTACGGAATCAGGGCGATGCCGTGGTCGTGGCAGTGGCGCGCCACCCAGGCGACTTCTTCCGCGTCCTGGGCGAAAACCACGGCGTCGGGCGGCATGGCCGGATACGGGGATTCGTCACGCCCGTGATGCTCGCGCACCGACTGCGCCCTCGAGCAACGCTCGCCAAAACGGGCGCTCAGCGCATCGAGGAAACCATCCGGCAGCGGCCGGGCCTGCTGGGCGATATGCAAGGTATCCATCTTTGATCCTGTCTTCTCGAAAACCAGTGAACCCGAAAGCCTGCCGGACAGCGCGCCTCAGGCGGCACTGCTGATCGACGCCGCCGCTTGGGCGGTTTGCCGGCGGGCGCGCACGCCGGCGGCCAGCCGCTCGAGCACGGCCACCGTCGTGTCCCAATCCACGCAGCCATCGGTGATGCTCTGGCCATACACCAGGGGTTTGCCCGGCACCAGATCCTGGCGGCCGCCCACCAGATGGCTTTCGACCATCACGCCGAACAGGCGCATGTCGCCGGCCTCGATCTGAGCGCAGACGTCTTCGATCACCAAAGGCTGGCGGGTGTAGTCCTTGCTGCTGTTGGCATGGCTGGCGTCCACCATCACGCGCGGGCGCATGCCGGCCTTTTCCAGGGCCTCGGCCGCCGCCTGGACATGTTCCGCCTGGTAGTTGGGCGCCTTGCCGCCGCGCAGGATGATGTGGCAGTCTTCGTTGCCGCGCGTGGACACGATGGCCGAATGCCCGCCTTTGGTGACCGACAGGAAATAATGCGGCTGCGACGAAGCCTTGAGCGCGTCGATGGCAATGCGCGTGTTGCCGTCGGTCCCGTTCTTGAAGCCCACCGGGCAGGACAACCCCGAGGCCAGTTCGCGGTGCACCTGGCTTTCCGTGGTGCGCGCGCCGATGGCCCCCCAGGAGACCAGGTCGGCGATGTACTGCGGCGTGATCATGTCCAGAAACTCGGTACCAGCCGGCAGGCCCAGGGCGTTGATGTCGATCAGCAGTTCGCGCGCGGTGCGCAGGCCCTGGTTGATGTCGAAGCTGCCGTCCAGGCCGGGGTCGTTGATGAGGCCCTTCCAACCCACCGTGGTGCGGGGTTTTTCGAAATACACCCGCATGACGATCACCAGGTCGCCCGCCAGGCGTTCGCGCTCCGGCGCCAGGCGGCGGGCGTATTCCATGGCGGCCTGGGTATCGTGGATGGAGCACGGGCCGACGACCACCACCAGGCGGTCGTCTCTGCCGTACAGCACCTCGTGGATGGCATGCCGGGTGTCGTGGACGGTCCGGGAAATATCCGCCGTGCAGGGAAATTCACGCATCACATGAGCGGGCGGGGCCAGCTCGCGGATTTCTCGGATGCGGGTATCGTCGGTATTGTGTGACACGGTCATGCTCCATTCATGGGCCGGATGCCGGGGCGGCAACAAAAAAGCCGCCTGGCAGCGCCGGCGGCTTTTTCGGGAATGTGTGGTCTACCTTTTTGTACAGCGATTCCCTTCCTCCACCAGCGGTTTTGGAAACGTAAAAAAGTAGAAAAAATAAGGAATCGAATGCATGGGTCAATCCTAGCATAACACCCGTCTCAGGGGCAAGAAAGTTGCTCCGACGATGTCTCCGTGATTCCATGCCCTCGAAGCTTTTTCCACGCTTCCCCAGCCTTTTCCATGCGAACTTGACGCTGCGCATGGATTGATGGGTGAATCCTAGCACGCCTCCACTCTTCTACGGCAAGAAAATTGCTCCAGTAATCCCTGAAGTATTTTCCGCTCACGCCCGATCTTTCTGTTCCGGCCAGAACATTCCACGTGAATTGATTAGCACACAAATCATTCTATAATCCATCATTCGCTCAGACATCATTTCACACAAACACATTCAGGAGACTCTCCATGAAAACCACCTTCAAACCCTGGCTGCTGGCCGCAGCCGCCGCTTTCACGCTGGGGCCGGGCGCAGCCGCTCAGGCGGCCGATCTGGCCGCCATCCAGAAGTCGGGCACGCTGCGCGTGGCCGTCGCCAACGAAATCCCCTACGGCTACATGGACCTCAACGGCGAGGCCAAGGGCGCGGGCCCGGACGTCATCAAGCATATCGCCAAGGCCCTGGGCATCAAGAACATCGCCTGGACCACCACCAACTTCGGCTCGCTCATCCCCGGCCTGCAGGCCGACCGCTACGACATCGTCGCTGCCGAAATGGCCATCCTGCCCCAGCGCTGCGAACAGATCATCTATTCAGAACCCAACAGCTCCTACGGCGAGGGCCTGCTGGTGGCCAAGGGCAATCCCAAGGACATCCACGACTTCGAGAGCTTCGCCACCTCGGGACACAAGGTCGCCATCATGGCGGGCGCCGACCAGCTCGAAATGCTGCAGGCGCTGAAAGTGCCCGCCGACCAGATCGTCACCATCTCCAACAACGCCGACGCGATCTCCACCGTCTCTACCGGCCGCGCCGACGCCTATGCCGCCACCAGCCTGACCGTCTCCGAGCTGGCCGCCAAGAGCCAGGGCAAGACCGAGGCCGCCCACGACTTCAAGGATCCGGTTGTCGATGGCAAGGTCGTGCGCAGTTGGGGCGGTTTCGCGTTCTCCAAGGATTCGGCCGACCTGCGCGACGCCGTGAACAAGGAACTGGCGAAATTCAAGAAAACCCAGGAATGGAAGGACATCCTCCACGGCTACGGCTTCTCCGAGGAAGACACGAGCGAGTCCTTCGCCCGCAGCACCGCACAGCTCTGCGCCGGCTAAGGCCCGACCGCACCGCGCATGAACTGGCTGTCCTACCTGAACCCCCTGATGGAGGGCGCCTGGGTCACGATCCGGCTCGCCCTGTATTCCACCCTTCTGGGAGGGGTGTTCGCCTTCCTGTTCGGCATCGGCCGCCTCTCCAGCCTGCGCCTCTGCCGCTGGATCTCGATCGCCCTGATCGAGATCTTCCGCGGCACCTCGCTGCTGGTGCAGTTGTTCTGGCTGTTCTTCGCCCTGCCGGTGCTCGGCCAGGCCCTGGGCATCGACCTGCGCCTGCCCCCGGTCGTGGCCGGCACCCTGGCGCTCAGTCTGAACATCGGCGCCTATGGCGCCGAGGTCGTGCGCGGCGCCATCCAGGCCGTGCCGCACAATCAGCACGAGGCCGCCAAGGCGTTGGACTTCACCCCCAGGCAGATTCTGTGGCGCATCGCCATCCCCCAGGCCGTGCCCGAGATGATGCCCAGCTTCGGCAACCTGGCCGTGCAGAACCTCAAGGACACCGCCCTGGTCTCACTGATCGGCCTGGGCGACCTGGCCTTCCAGGCCGAACGCATCCGCAACTTCACCCAGGACAGCGTCGGCGTCTACACCCTGCTGCTGTTCATGTATTTCGGCATGGCACTGGTGCTGGCCGCCCTGATGCGTCTTCTGGAAACCTATGTGGGGCGCTGGCGCGCCAGAGGAACCTGAATGCTGTTCGGCATCGAATGGAACACCGCCAACGACTGGGTCTTCGCCTGGTCGATCCTGCCCATCCTGCTGCGCGGCCTGGTCGTCACGGTCCAGGCCACGCTGCTGGGCTTCGTCGTCGGCGCCGTCCTCGGCCTGATCCTCGCCGCGCTCAAAAGCGCGCGCCTGAAGCTCATCGCCTGGCCCGCCGCCGTCTTCACCGAATTCCTGCGCGACACCCCCCTGCTCGTGCAACTCTTCTTTCTGTACTACGTCCTGCCCGAATACGGCCTGGTCCTGCCCGCCTTCCTCACCGGCGCCCTGGCCCTGGGCGTGCAGTACAGCGCCTACATGTCCGAGGTCTACCGCGCCGGCCTCGAATCCATCACCCACGGCCAGACCGAGGCCGCGCGCGCGCTGGACATCTCGCCGCTGCGCACCTTCGCCGTCATCATCCTGCCCCAGGCCATCCCGCGCATCATCCCGGCCCTGGGCAACTACCTCGTCTCCATCATGAAGGACGTCCCCGTCCTGTCCGTGGTCTCCGTCCTGGAAATGCTCAACGTCGCCCGCATCATCGGCGACCGCACCTTCAACTACATGGTGCCGCTCACCCTGGTCGGCCTCCTCTACCTCATCATGACGCTGCTGGCCGCCTTCCTGGTCCGCCACCTCGACGAAAAACTGCCCAAGCAAGGCATTCCTCTGCGCTGAGCCCGACCATGAACGATACATCCGCCCAAACCGACCCGAACAGCACCCCCATCATCACCATGGAGGGGGTGGTCAAACGCTTCGGCGAAACTACCGTCCTCGATCATCTGGACTTCCAAGTGGCCAAGGGCGAGAAAGTCACCATCATCGGCCCCTCGGGCTCGGGCAAATCGACGGTGCTGCGCATCCTCATGACACTGGAGACCATCGAAGAAGGCATGATCCACGTGGCCGGAAAACCCCTGTGGCATGAATACCGCGACGGCCAGCCCGTGCCGGCCAGCGAGGCCCACCTGCGCACCATGCGCAAGGAAATGGGCATGGTGTTCCAGCAGTTCAACCTGTTCCCGCACATGACGGTGCTGCGCAACATCACCGAATCGCCCATCCACGTCCTGGGCCTGAGCAAAGAGAAAGCCGTCCGGCGCGCCCACAAGTACCTGGATCTGGTCGGCATGACCGAACATGCGGAGAAATTCCCCAGCCAGCTCTCCGGCGGCCAGCAGCAGCGGGTGGCCATCGCCCGCGCCCTGGCCATGCACCCCAGTATCATGCTGTTCGACGAGCCGACCTCGGCCCTGGATCCGGAACTGGTCGGCGAAGTGCTCACCGTCATCCGCCGCCTGTCCGAAGAGCACGACCTGACCATGCTGCTGGTCACCCACGAAATGGAATTCGCGCGCCAGTTCTCGGATCGCGTGTGCTTCTTCGACAAAGGCGTCATCGTCGAACAGGGGCCGCCCGAAATGCTCTTCACCGAGCCCCGGGAAGCGCGCACCCAGGAGTTTCTGCGCTCTTTCATGGAAACCCATCAACCCGCCGGCTGATCGGCAGGCTGACCGCGAAACCGGCGTCGCGCGGCGCCCAGAAAAAAATACGCGTACCGCCCCAAAGGGCGGCACGCGCGTCCGGCCGCATGCCCGGCGCATGCGCGCCGGACCCAGGTCTAGGCCGCCACCTGCAGCGGCGTCAGCGGTTCGATCGAACGCCGCGCCGCGATATGTTCGGGACGAGGTTTCATGCCATGGAAAGGCGCAACCAGGCGGTTCTCCACGCTGTTGTAGACCATGAACACATTGCTGCGCGGCCAGGGAGACAGGTTGCCGCCCGAACTGTGCAGGGTATTGCAATCGAAGAACACCACCGAACCGGCCGGCGCCGTGACGGCGCGCAACCCGCCCTTCTCGGCCAGCAGGCGCAGACTGACCGGATCAGGCACGCCCACGTCCTGGCGCCGCAGCGAGGTCCGGTAGTTGTCCTCGGGCGTTTCACCCACGCAGGCCACGAATTGCCGGTGCGAGCCCGGAATCAAGGTCAACGGCCCATTGAAGGCGGTATTGTCCGTCAGCAGCACCGAGCAGCTCAGGGCGCGCATGGCCGGCATGCCATCCTCCACGTGCCAGGTCTCGAAATCCGAATGCCAATAGAATTCCTTGCCGTCGAGCGCGGGCTTCATGTTCACCCGCGACTGATGGATATAGACCTCCGAGCCCAGGATCTGGCGCGCCACGTCCAGGAGCCGAGGGTCGCGAGGCAGGTCGGCCAGATGCCGGCCCAGCTCATGCACCCGGAAGATCGACCGCAAGGCGGTGCCCCCCGGCTCGCGGATGACCTCCTCGCCCTCGCGCACGGCCGGATCGTGTTCCAGCGCCTGCGCCTCGCGGCGCAGCGCCCCGACCTCATCGGCACCGAACACGCCGGGCAGGACCAGAAAACCGTCCTGCTCATAGGCCCGCAGTTGCGTCTCGTCGAGCGCATCGGCGTAGCGGCCCCCGTCATACACCACGGGATCGCCGCGCGCGATCAGCGCCGCGTCCCGCCCCGTTCTGGAAACATAACAATCTTTCATAACCAATCCCTTCTGCTCTTCTTGCCCGCGCTCAGGCGCTGTCCGTCTCGCACAGTTCGAGCGGATAGACGCCCGAAGCGTCATGCACCTCGCGGCCGGTGAGCGGCGGATTGAAGACGCAGATCACCCGCAAGGGCTCGCGCCCGCCGCGCAGCCAGTGTTCATCATGCTGATCCAAGGCATAGACCACGCCCGGGCCGAGCGCGAACCGGCGGCCATCGGCAATCGTCTCGATCTCGCCGTCGCCCTCGATGCACCACACGGCCTCAAGGTGGTTCTGATAATGGATGTGGGTTTCCGTTCCAGGAAAGATCACGGTTTCATGGAAGGAAAACCCCATCCCGTCCTTGGACAGCAGCACACGGCGGCTGGTCCAGTTCTCGGTCACGATTTCCTGATCGGTGCCGATCACGTCCTTGACATTGCGTACGATCATCAGTTGCTCCCCGCGACTTTGAGCACCTGCGGGCGGCGGCCCAGACCCGCCAGGACTTCGCTGGTGCAGCGTTCGATGATTTCGAGCCCCCGAATCAATTGTTCACGCGGAATCGTCAGCGCGGGCAGGATCTTCAGGACTTCGTCGCGCGCCCCCGAAGTTTCCACCACCAGACCTTCCTGGAAGGCCCGCCGGGCGATCTGGTTGGCCAGATCGTCGCCGACCGGCATCGCGAGCCCCTGGATCAGGCCGCGGCCGCGCACGGTCAGGCCCGCGTGACGGCAACTGTGCGCCAGATTCTCCAGCCAGTCGCGCACCAGCGCCTCCTTGGCCTCCACTTCCCTGGACAAGGCGTCATCCGCCCAATAGGATTCGAGGGCCTGCGCGGCCGTGACGAACGCCAGGTTGTTGCCGCGGAACGTGCCGCTGTGCGCACCCGGCTCCCAGACGTCGAGTTCACGCCGGAACAGCACCAGCGACATGGGCAATCCGGCGCCGGAGAGAGATTTCGACAAGGTCACGATATCGGGCGAAATGCCGGCGGCCTCGAAGCTGAAGAAGTCCCGCGTCCGACCGCAGCCCACCTGGATGTCGTCCACGATCAGCAGCATGTCGTGGCGGCGGCACAGGCGCTCCAGCTCGCGCAGCCAGCGCTGCGAAGCCACGTTCACCCCGCCCTCGCCCTGCACCGTCTCGACGATCACGGCGGCGGGATGATCCAGCCCGCTGCTCGGGTCGTCCAGCATGCGCTCCAGCCAGGCCATGGTGTCGACGTCCGGGCCGAAATAGCCGTCGAAGGGCATGAAGCTGGTATTGCCCAACGCCACGCCGGCGGCTTTGCGGAATTTCTGATTGGCCGTCACGGCCAGAGAGCCGCCCGAGACGCCGTGAAACCCGTGGGTAAAGGAGATGACGTTCTGGCGGCCCTTGACCTGGCGCGCCAGTTTCAGGGCAGCCTCGACCGCATTGGTGCCGGTCGGACCCGTGAACTGCACTTTATAGTCCAGCCCGCGCGGCTTGAGCACTAGGCGGTCCAGTGTCTGCAAAAAGTGCTTTTTTGCGCTGGTGGCCATGTCCAGCCCGTGCACCACGCCATCCGAAGACAGATACTCGACCATGCGTTCCTGCAGGACCGGGTTGTTGTGGCCGTAGTTCAGGGTGCCCGCGCCGCTGAAGAAATCAATGTACGAGCGTCCCGTTTCATCGAACAGTTCCGATCCGCGCGCCTTGGCGAAGATCACCGGGAATGACCGGACGTAGCCCCTGACTTCGGACTCCATCCGTTCGAATATTTTCAGATCCATTGTTTCCTCCTTGTTGACGTTCGAGTGGACGACAGCAACTTGGCTCACTGCCGACAAGGAAAACGGGCCGATACGCAACAGCGGTTCCGGCTCGTGTGTCTGAGCCCCGAACAGCGCCGGTTCGAACAGCACCGATTCTTTCAAGGGGGCCCGCAAATCGTCCGCCAGCCGCGTGAACAGCCCTCGGGACGCTTGGTTCTGGGGGCCAACGGTGGTTTCCACCCAACGCACCCCCGATAATTCATGCCGCGCCAGCAGCAGGCGCAGCATCCGGCGGCCAATGCCTTGCCCGCGCACACGCGGGTGGACCGCCACCTGCCAGACGAACAGGACGCCTTCGCGGCCTGGTGGCCGGTAAGCGCTCACCATGCCGGCCACGCCGTGCGCGTCTTCGGCCACGATGCAGGTCTGGGAAAAATGCTCCGTCAGCAGCAAGTAGAGATAGACGGAGTTGAGATCGAGCGGCGGGCATTCGGACACCAGCGCATGCAGCGCCTGGCCATCCGCACGGCACGGGGTCCGGAAACGAACCTCGCCGTCTTCTAGTGGGTCGCTGTCGCGCTTCAAACCACGAGCCCGGATTCGGGCGCCACCCCGGTGACTGGCACATCCAGCATCGGGGAAGGAGTATCGGCCGCCGAAGGCAGATCGGGATCGGCCTCGATCAGATCGACGACACGTTCCAGCGACAGGGTGATGGTGGCCTGTTCGAGCTCTGGCAAAGCCTTGAGGGAATCAGCCAGCTTCTGCTGCAGCGGGGAAGGCGTATCGCGGGCCAGCTTGCGGCCCGCCTCGGTAGCGCTGACAAAAACGATCCGCCGGTCGGCGCGCCCGCGTTCGCGAACGATCAGCCCCTTGTCTTCGAGGCGGTCGAGGATGCCCACCACCGTACTGGCGCTGACGTGAACCTCGCGGCTGATGACCGTCGCGGTCATCGGCCCTTTATCGATGATCGTGCGCAGGCACACGAGCTGCGGCCCCGTGATGTGGCTGCAGACGGACAATTGGCGTGAATGCAGGGCGACGGCGCGCGTGATCTTGCGCAATGCCCGCAGGATGCGCAGATCGTAGGTCTGATCCTCGCCCGTAACGGTCTTCATGATGAATCGATGTCCTCAAAAAAATTGATTTCTATTGAAATAATAAGCCCATCAATCATTTCGGTCAATGAAAACCTCCCCCGCTTGCCCAGGCCCCAATGACAAAGCCCCCGCGGCGATGCCGGCGGGGGCTTGCTCTTGCCTGCGAAGCGCAGGCCGGCATCAATGCCCGTGCATTTCCATGGGCTCGTCGCTGTGGAAGATCGCGGGATCGGCCTTGCCCTTGACCGTCAGGAAACCGGCCACGCCCTTTTCCACCCGGGACAACGCGTGATCCACCAGCACGTACTGGCCCGGGAAGTCGGTCTTGAACTCCACCATGGTGGCGCCGCCGGGCGGCACCAGCGTGGTCTGCACGTCGGTCAGCGGCTTGCTGGTCAGCGAGGCCTGGTTGTAGACCCGGTCGAAGACTTCGCCGATGACGTGGAAGCTGGAGGTCAGGTTGGGTCCGCCCACGCCGAAGAAGATCCGCACCGTATCGCCCACGCTGGATTCCATGCTGTAGACCTTGGTGAGCGCATCCATGGAGCCATTGAACATCACGTGCTCGGGATTCTCGGCCAGCAGCTTTTCCAGCGAGAATTCCTGCAGCCCGCTGGCGCCGTGCACCTGGGCCGTATAGAGCTCGCCCTGCATGACGTAGAACTCATGATCGACCTTGGACAGGCCGCCTTCGGGCTCGACCAGGATCATGCCGTACATGCCGTTGGTGATGTGCTGGGCCACCATCGGCGTGGCGCAGTGGTAGACGAACAGGCCCGGATGCAGCGCCTTGAAGGAGAAGGATTTGGTCTGGCCCGGCGGCACCTGGGTCACGTCGGCCCCGCCGCCCGGCCCTGTCACGGCATGCAGGTCGATCGAGTGGATGTGCGTGCTGTCCTTGGGGTTGGTCACGTTGATCGTGACGTCGTCGCCAACCCGCACCCGGATGAGCGGCCCGGGCACCTTGTTGTTGAAGGTCCAGAACCGGTAGGTGCTGTTGTCGCCCAGGCGGCCCTCGACTTCCGTGGTCAACAAGTCCACCGTGATCTTCTGCGGCCCTCGTTTACCCACCGGGGTTCCAACCTGGCTCGGGTCATGCGCGATCTGGGGCGCCTGGGCCTTGACCTCTTTCGAGGGCTCGCCGACGATCAGCTTGCCGACCATCCCCGCCGCCTTGTGGCCGGGCAGCGTGCACAGATACTCGAAAGTGCCGTTCTTCGAGGCCCGGAACACGATGGCCGTGGCCGCGCCCTTGCCCGAGATATGGTCCGAGTGCGCATTGAAATCGGGCACCGCGATGTCATGGGTGGCGCCGTCATCGTTGATCAGATTGATCTGCACCACCGCCCCCTCGGGCACTCGCAGGTCCGGATTGACCTGATCGGTGATGGCCCCCCGTTCGCCAATGAACACCAGCTTGCCGCCGGCGATCGATGTGCGCAGCGTGAAAGTGACGTCCGGCATGTGCGTCACCCCCTGATCGCCATGCGGGGCGCCGTCCGCGCCCCACGCCGCGCCGGTCAGTCCAAGACTGGCCGCGCACAGCAGCACGCTGCCGAACAATCTTCCCAAAAGACCCATGATTCCCTCTGCCGATATTTGAAGACGAAATATTTTCTTCTTGGATAATGTAGGCAGAGACCTCCCATGTCAACCCGCCCCGGACCGCCCCGCCGGCGCAGACGAAGAAACCGGCCAAAAACAGACAAATCTCAAGTTTGGAGCCCAAGTACGCGCAAAAGAATAGTCCAGACCCCAAATGTTCCGGCAAAGAACTTATAATCCCTCACGAGATCAGGGGCCTTTCCCTGGAACTCATTTTTTTGGCAGGTTCTCATTTTGCTGGCTGACCCTCCTTCCTCCGGGCCGATCCGCAGGACCAACGCACCCAGGCGCATTCCTGTTGACCCTGAGTCGACGCGATGTTCCACCTGCATGCTGAACGCCATCTGCCTGCCACTGGGCATGTCGCGCCAGGATGTGGTCAAGATGGACGAACTGCTCAAAGAGCGTTTCCGCCTCCCCAAAGGGGGCACGCTGTATCGCCAGGGCGATGCGGCCGAAGCGGTCTTCGGCCTGCGGTCGGGTTCGATCAAGACCCAGATCGAAGACGCCAACGGTCAGGTCCAGATCACCGGCTTTCTGCTGCCCGGCGAGGTGCTGGGCTTGGACGGCCTGATGAACGAGCGGCAGGTTTCCCATGCCATCGCTCTCGAGGACTCCGAGGTCTGCATCATCCGTCTGGACGAAATGGACCAGCTCGCCCCCCAACTGCCCTCCCTGCAGCGCCAGTTGCGCCGCTTGATGAGCAAGGAAATCAGCCGCTCCCACCAGTTGCTGCTGGCATTGGGCAGCCTGCGCTCGGAACAGCGCCTGGCGGCCTTCCTGCTGAATCTGTCGCAGCGGCTTCAGATACTAGGCTATTCGCCCTATGAATTCATCTTGCGCATGAGCCGCGAGGAAATCGGCAATTTCCTGGGCCTGACCCTGGAAACCGTCAGCCGGCTGTTCTCGCGGTTCGCCCGGGAAGGCCTGATCCGGGTCCAGCAGCGCGAAGTGCACATCCTGGACATGTCCGGACTGCAGACCCTCTCGGGCACGGATTGCAGCTAGCGGGCTGCAAAACCGGCGCCGCAAGAGGCATCGAATAGGGCCCGGCGCCCGGGCCGCGCCCTATTCGACCGGATCGCCGAATTCGTCCAGTTCGACTCCGCGGGGGGCGATGCGCAGCGTCAGCGCGCTGGACAGGGCCGCCATGATCCAGAAGAGAAAGAAGCCCGCGGTATATACCGTCAGGCGGCTGGCCTGCAGATGCCCCAGGAACACGACGTCCAGGGGATCGATCAGCGCGAACACGATCGCGCTCGCGCCCCCCGCCATGAGGAAGGACGGCCACAGTATCCACATCAGATTGCGTGCGTGCAAAGCCTGTCTCCCGTAGGTATGGTGAAAACTCAGCGCTGCGCCCCCGAAGCGGCCGGCGGGGCCACGACCAGACCCTGGCGGACCCCGCCATCGATGATAGCCTGATCCCCGTAGGACTGGAACGCCAGCACGATCGTGATGATGCAACCGACCACCGCCACGGCGGGCCCCAGGATCAGTAACCAGGGCCAGCGATGCCGCCACCAGGGCTGGCCCTCGGACAGGCCTTCGGTATCGCGTGTCTGTGAAGTCATGGTGCGCTCTCCCTAGTGTGGCACGTAGAAGCTGGATTGTTCGATCACTGAAGCGGAATCACCCGAATCGCGCGTGCCGGTGGTTTCGAACTGGATGTCGTACAAGCCCGGCTTCAGTCCGTCGGCGGGGGCCTGCAGCACCACCGGCACCAGCCGGTTGGCCGAACCCTCGACCCGCACCTGAGTGGCCCCCTGGTCGGCGGTCCGCAGCACCAGGCCGGGCACGCCCGTGGCGCGCAAGTCCAGCTCGACCGGCGACTCGTCGGAATTGATGATCTGCAGCCGGTAGACGTTCTCGATCAGGCCGCCGGCGACTTCGCGCCCCAGCGCGCCCCGATCTCGAATCACATCCACCCGCAAGGTGGTGCGCGTGGCCAGCGAAAACACGAATGCAATGGCGATGGCGCCCAGCAGGGCCGAATAGGCCAGGACGCGGGGGCGCAGCATGCGCCGCCGCACCTGAGGCTGGCTCAGCCGTTCGGTGATGGCGTTGCCCGACGTATAGCGGATCAGGCCGCGCTCGTAACCCATTTTGTCCATCACCGTGTCGCAGGCGTCCACGCAGGCCCCGCAGCCGATGCACATGTACTGCAGGCCGTCGCGAATGTCGATGCCGGTCGGGCAGACCTGCACGCACAGGCTGCAATCCACGCAGTCGCCCATGCCGGCTTCTTTGTGATCGACCTTGCGCGAACGCCCGCCGCGCGGCTCGCCGCGCACGTGGTCGTAGGTCACGACAAAGGTATCGTCGTCCACCATGACGCTCTGGAAACGCGCGTAGGGGCACATGTACTTGCAGACGGCTTCGCGCATGAAGCCGGCGTTGCCCCAGGTGGCGAAGGCGTAGAACAGCATCCAGAACCACTGCCAGGGCCCCAGATCGAAGGCCAGCAGATGCGCGCCCAGGTCGCGGATCGGCGCGAAATAGCCAATGAAGGTATAGCCTGTCCACAAGGCCAGGATGACCCACAGGAAATGCTTGGTCGCCTTGAGGCGCAGCTTGCGGGCGTTCCAGGGCTGTTCATCCAGACGGATGCGGGCCAGGCGGTCGCCTTCGACCTTGGCTTCGATCCACATGAACAGTTCCGTGTAGACCGTCTGCGGACAGGCATAGCCGCAAAACAGGCGCCCCGCCATGGCCGTGAACAGGAACAAGGCAAAGGCCGACAGCACCAGCAGTACCGCCAGGTAGATCACGTCCTGGGGCCACAACACCATGCCGAACAGATAGAACTTGCGCGCCCCGAGGTCGAACAGCACGGCCTGGCGCCCATTCCATTCGATCCAGGGCAGGCCGTAGAAGATCAATTGCGTCAGGAACACCATCAGCACGCGGATGCGCGCGAAATTCCCCTGGACCGACCGGGGATAGATTTTCGAGCGGACCTCGGCAAGCGCTTTTTCCACCTGGGGCGAGGTGCCGCCCCCCGAACCCTTGCGTATCCGGCGCACGGGCTGCCAGGCCGGTGCGTCCTGAGACGCCTGCGCTTCGGCCTGCTGGGGGGGTTCCTTCTGCATGGTGTCCTCTGTCCGTCGGTAACTGGTCTGTGTGACAGGCCCTTATGGATTGGATGGAACGGTCGGCCGGCCCCGCTACGGGACCGGCCGGCTGCTTTCACTTCTGGCGGCGGCCTAGCGGTTGGACAGCCCCCAGACCCAGGCCGTCAGCAAGCGGATCTGCTCGGGGGTCAGATTCTGCTTCTGGGCGGGCATCTGGTTGTCGCGGCCATTCAGGATGGCCTCGACGATGGAGGCTTCGGAACTGCCGTAGAGCCAGACGTCGTCGGCCAGGTTCGGGGCGCCCAGCGCCTGGTTCCCCTTGCCGTCGATGCCGTGGCACGCCACGCAGTAGGTTTCGAACCCGCGTTTGCCGGCATTGACCCGCAGCGGATCATGGGCCAGGCCCGACAGAGAACGAACGTACTGGGCGATGGCGGAGGCCTCGTCGGGCTTGATCACCGCGCCCCAGGCCGGCATCACGCCGTGGCGGCCTTCCGTGATGGACTGCTGGATCTGCTCCGGCTCTCCGCCGTAGAGCCAGTCGTCATCGGCCAGGTTGGGAAAGCCGCGGCTGCCCTTGGCGTCCGACCCGTGGCACTGGGCACAGTTGTTCAGGAACAGGCGCTGGCCGATGTCCTGGGCCTGGGTGTCGTGCGCGATCTCGGGGATCGGCATGTCGCGGAAGCGCTCGTACACGGGCTGGATGCGCGCGTTGAGCGCCTCCTGCTCCTGCAGGACCTGCTTGCCGGCCGTAAAGCCCAGCGTCCCCTGCCAACTGCCCAGCCCCGGGTACAGGAACAGGTAGCCCAGAGCAAAGACGCACAACAGCAGGTACATCACCGTCCACCAGCGCGGCACGGGGTTGTTCAGTTCGGTCAGGTCGCCGTCCCAGACGTGGCCGGTATTCTCGACCTGCCCGACGTCGCGCTTGAGCCAGGCACGCTGCGAGAACAGCAGGTACACGCACCAGGCGATGCCGCCCAGGGCGATGACCGCGATGTAATAGCTCCAGAAACTGCTGACGAAATCACTCATTTGATTCCCCGGTATTCTTGTCTTTCTGATATTCCTCGGGCAAGGCGAAAGGCAGCATCGCCGCCTGCCGGTTGGCCTCGGCGCGATGCGTCGACCAGGCCCACCACACGATGCCGATGAAGGTCGCCATCCCCAGCACGGTCATGATCCCGTTGATGATGCCGAGCATGTCAGTGTCCTCCGTCGGTCATGGCCCGCTGCGCGGCGGCGCGCCCGCCCACACCCAGGCCCTGCAGGTAGGCCACGATCGCGTCCTCCTCGGTCTTGCCCTTGAGCTGCTCGGGCGCGGCGGCGATGTCCTCATCCGTGTAGGGCACGCCCAGCACGCGCAGCACCTTCATGCGCTCCTGGACGTCGGCGCCCTCGAGCGTGTTGCGCTGTAGCCAGGGGTAGGCCGGCATATTGGACTCCTTGACCACGTCGCGCGGATTGCGCAGGTGGATGCGGTGCCACTCATCGGAATAGCGCTGGCCGACGCGGGCCAGGTCGGGCCCCGTGCGCTTGGAGCCCCACAGGAAGGGGTGGTCGTAGACGGATTCGGCCGCGATCGAATACGGGCCGTAGCGCTGGACTTCGGATTGCAGCTTGCGGATCTGCTGGGAATGGCAGCCCACGCAGCCTTCGCGGATGTAGATATCGCGGCCCACCAGTTGCAGGGCCTCGTAGGGCCTGACGCCTTCCACCGCCGTGGTGGTGGAATGCTGGAAGAACAGCGGGATGATCTGCACCAGGCCGGAGAACGACACGACCAGGATACTGAAGAAGATCAGCAGGCCGACGTTGCGCTCCAGCATTTCATGGGAGAAGCGTTTCTTCTTGGTACCAGACATGGTCAACTCCTTAAGCCGATGCCGGCACGGCGGATTGAGGAACGGCGCGGGCGTCCGGATTTTCCAGGGGCACCACCGGATTGACCCGGGGCTGGCCGCGCACCGTCAGCCAGGTGTTCCAGGCCATCAGGCCCATGCCCGCCAGGAAGAACAGACCGCCGGTCATGCGAATGGCGTAGAACGGATAGGTGGCCTTGACTGCTTCGACGAAGCTGTAAGTCAGCATGCCGTCCTCGCCCGTGGCGCGCCACATCAGGCCCTGCATCACGCCCGCGATCCACATCGAGGCGATGTACAGCACCACGCCCAGCGTGGCCAGCCAGAAGTGCAGATTGATGTAGTCGGGGCGCGCCATGCTTTCGCGGCCGTACAAGCGGGGAATCAGGTAATACAGCGAACCGAAGGTGATCATCGCCACCCAGCCCAGGGCGCCGGCGTGCACGTGACCGATGGTCCAGTCGGTGTAGTGCGACAGCGCATTGACCGTACGGATGGACATCATCGAGCCTTCGAAGGTCGCCATGCCGTAGAAGGAAAGCGCCACCACCAGGAACTTCAGGATCGGGTCGGTGCGCAGCTTGTGCCAGGCGCCCGAAACCGTCATGATGCCGTTGATCATCCCGCCCCAGGACGGCGCCAGCAGGATCAGCGAGAACGCCATGCCCAGCGACTGGGTCCAGTCGGGCAGCGAGGTGTACAGCAGGTGGTGCGGGCCGGCCCACATGTAGGTGAAGGCCAGCGCCCAGAAGTGCACGATCGACAGGCGGTAGGAATAGATCGGGCGGTCCGCCTGCTTGGGCACGAAGTAATACATCATGCCCAGGAAGCTGGTCGTCAGGAAGAAGCCCACGGCATTGTGGCCGTACCACCACTGCACCATGGCGTCCTGCACCCCCGCGTAGGCGGAATAGGACTTCCACAACGACACCGGCAGTGCCAGGTTGTTGAAGATGTGCAGGATGGCGATCGTCAGGATATACGACCCGAAGAACCAGTTCGCCACGTAGATGTGCCGGACGCGGCGCTTGGCGATGGTGCCGAAGAACACGATGGCATAGGCCACCCAGACCAGAGTAATCAGGATGTCGATCGGCCATTCGAGTTCGGCGTATTCCTTAGACGAGGTATAGCCCAGAGGCAGCGTGATGACGGCCCCCACCAGCACGGCCTGCCAGCCCCAGAAGGTGAAGGCGGCGAGCTTGTCGGAGAACAGGCGCACCTGACAGGTGCGCTGCACGACGTAGTAGGACGTGGCGAACAAGGCGCTGCCGCCGAAGGCGAAGATCACCCCGTTGGTATGCAGCGGCCGCAACCGCCCGTAGCTGAGCCACGGGGTGTTGAAGTTCAGTTCCGGCCAGATCAGTTGCGACGCAATCAGCACGCCGACGGCCATCCCCACCACGCCCCAGAAGATCGTGGCGATGGTGAACTGCCTGACGACACCGTAATTGAAGGTTTCGGCCGGTGTTCCGGCTATACCGGTCGTGCCCATAAACGTTCCCCTCAGAACAAGGTTAAGACATGAATTTTTGAAAAGCTGAATAATCCCCTACCCGACCCGAAACATCCTTGATCCAGGTCAAGTCGCCCCGGGATGGGCCTGGTCGTCGTCGTCCAGGATGGCGGCGGCCGCATCCCGGGTGTCGTCGAACTGGCCTGCGAAGATCGCCCACCAGAACGCCACGCCGATCCCCAGGACGAACAGCAGGGAAATCGGCAAAAGCAGAAACAGCGCATCCATGAGCGGCCTCAGGCTGGCTGGGCGGCGCCCCGCCCGCTGGCGACGCCATCGCCTGCCCGGCGCGTCAGGCGCCAGGCATTGGCTGCGACGGCCAGGGAGGAGAACAGCATGGTGAGCGCGGCCACCCAGGGCTGCACCCAGCCGATGGCCGCAAGCGGGGCCATCAACAGATGCCAGGCTAGGGAGCCATACAGGTTCTGGCGCGCGATGCGCCGCGTGGCTTTGTCCAGCGACGCGGAACCGCCCGGCCCCGCCGCGCCCGCGCGCAGGCGGACCGCATGGCGGGCCGCCAAAGCCGACGGCACCGACATGGACATCGCACAGGGACAGCTCATGACCAGCAAGGCGACCGTCACGGCAACGGCTTGGCCCGGCTGCACGGCCCACCAGTACAGGCCGACCATGATGGCCAGCAGAATCTGCACGCAGACGAACCAGAAGGCCAAGCGGTCGGCGGAATGCAGCAGCACCGCATCCCAGCTTTCGTGGGGCTGGCCGTTGACGGCCTGGCGGGCGCAGGTTTCCAGGAAGCGGGCCGTCAGCAAGAAGGCCACGAACATGGACACCGAATCGAAATAGACCTCGCCCGCGTCGCGCCAGGTGGCGACGACACTGGGCACGAAGGCGGCGAGAATGCCCAGCGCCACGGGCACGTCCATGCCGATGCACCGCTGCGACAAGGCGCGCCAGGCGCCTCGCCACACCGGCCAGGCACAGTACAGGATCAACGGCACGCATAGAATCAGGCTGAGCCAATTCATCAGCACGATGGCCTGCTCCAGGGATTGCTGGGCCTCGGGCGCGCGCGCGCCGTGGCGCAGATAGCCCGGGAAGGCCAGCATCATCACCTGCATCATCACCAGCCAGGCCAGCCCGGTGCGGGCGAGCATGTGCCGCCGTGTCCGGCGCATGGCGTCGGTCATGTTCGGCGGCGGCGTAAAAAGGGAAGGCGTGCGCATGAGAGGACTATAGCCAGGGCGCGTCCCGCCAACCTTGATGCAGATCAAAACTCAGGCCGGTTCGGGGAGAACCCGATCCCTCCAGGGGGCAAATGGATACTGGGCCTATCCCTGGGCGCGATTCGGCATCCGTTTTGCCTTGCTGGCCTGGCGTTGGCGTGACCCGCTCGATGCGCACCCGGCCCAGGCGGGCCTGACCGATGCAAGCTGGGTACGCTTGATCCACCTGGATGAAACCGGCGGCGCCTTCTGCACTGGCGCAAAAAAAACGGGAAGGCAATCATTGCCTTCCCGAAAGCACACCACAGGGGAGCGCCTGGACGCCTCCCTGTGCCTCTCTCACTCTGTCGCGATCAAGCCGCCTGGGTGGCGTCCGCCTGGTCGAACTG
The DNA here is from genome assembly GCF_040955415.1 of Castellaniella ginsengisoli. Classification (NCBI taxonomy): domain Bacteria; kingdom Pseudomonadati; phylum Pseudomonadota; class Betaproteobacteria; order Burkholderiales; family Alcaligenaceae; genus Castellaniella; species Castellaniella ginsengisoli. The sequence continues at coordinate 180,025 of NZ_CP158257.1, forward strand.
GGCTTCCTCGGTCGAGCCCGCCAGCGCGGTCGTGGACGACTGGCCGCCCTCGATGGTCTGCGTCACCGCATCGAAATAGCCCACGCCCACTTCGCGCTGGTGCTTGACGGCGGTGAAGCCCTTGTCGGCGGCGGCGAATTCCTTCTGCTGCAACTCGACGAACGCGCTCATCTGCGTGCGGGCATAGCCATGGGCAAGCTCGAACATGCCGTAGTTCAGCGCGTGGAAGCCGGCCAGCGTGATGAACTGGAATTTGTAGCCCATGGCGCCCAATTCGCGCTGGAACTTGGCCACCGTGGCGTCGTCCAGGTTCTTCTTCCAGTTGAACGACGGCGAGCAGTTGTAGGCCAGCATCTTGCCGGGGAACTGGCGGTGGATGGCCTCGGCGAACTTGCGCGCGTATTCCAGGTTCGGCGTGGAAGTCTCGCACCAGATCAGGTCGGCATAGGGCGCGTAGGCCAGGCCGCGGGAAATCGCCTGATCCAGCCCGGCGCGGGTGCGGTAGAACCCCTCCACAGTGCGCTCGCCGGTCACGAAGGGCGCATCGTTTTCGTCGATATTGCTGGTCAGCAGATCGGCGGCCTCGGCGTCGGTGCGCGCCACCAGCAGCGTCGGCACATTCAGCACGTCGGCCGCCAGGCGGGCCGACACCAGCTTGGCCACGGCCTCGCGGGTGGGCACCAGCACCTTGCCGCCCATGTGGCCGCATTTCTTCACAGACGCCAGTTGGTCCTCGAAGTGCACGCCGGCGGCGCCCGCCTCGATCATGGACTTCATCAGCTCGAAGGCGTTGAGCACACCGCCGAAGCCGGCTTCGGCATCGGCCACGATGGGCGCGTAGTAATCGATGTAGCCTTCATCGCCCGGGTTCTTGCCTTCCATCCACTGGATCTGGTCGCAGCGCGTCAACGAATTATTGATGCGCTTGACCACGCTGGGCACGGAATTGGCCGGATACAGCGACTGATCGGGGTACATTTCTCCGGCGATGTTGGCGTCCCCCGCCACTTGCCAGCCCGACAGGTAGATGGCCTTCAGGCCGGCCTTGACTTGCTGCATGGCCTGGTTGCCGGTCAGCGCGCCCAGCGCGTTGACGAAATCCTCGGTGTGCAGCAGATCCCACAGCCGTTCGGCGCCGCGACGCGCCAGCGTATGCTCCACCATCACGGAACCACGCAGCCGCACCACCTCGTCGGCGCTGTAGCCCCGCTTGATGCCTTGCCAGCGGGCGTCCTCGGCCCAACTGCGTTGAAGATTGCGCACTTCGGTTTCGCGAGAGGTCATGATGGTGCTCCTGAGAAAGAAGAAAATGAATCATCGATGAAAGACAGTCTACGCCGATGATGCACCGCACACATGACTTCTATCTTATATAAGATAGAAAATATTCATTTTTAAAATCAAAGATTTATATTTTCTATTCCATGTTATGAAATTAAATTTCCAGTTATGAAACCCGGAAACACGCAGCGCAACATTTTATTTTCATATCATGAAATGAAAACACCATGATGTGGAAAACCCCCGGCCGGCAGCCACGTCGGCGGTAGAATGAAGGCCCCCTACGCCGGACAGCCCGCCTTCTTGCCCTTTCTGCCACGCCATGCACCCCGATTCCCTTTCCGCCAGCCCCCTGGGACGCGCCACGCCGGGTTCGGCGCAGTACGATCCGACCCTGCTGTTTCCGATTGCCCGAACCGAGACACGCGCCGGTCTGGATCTCCCCCAGGCCTCCCACGGCGCCGATATCTGGAACGCCTATGAGCTGTCCTGGCTGAACGCCAAGGGCAAGCCGGTCGCTGCGATCGGGCGCTTCACCGTCCCCATGGACAGTCCCAACCTGATCGAATCCAAGTCGCTCAAGCTCTATCTGAACAGCTACAACGAAGAACGCTTTGAATACGCGGACATCGTCCGTCAGCGTCTGCACACGGACCTGTCCCGCGCCTGCGGCAAGCCCGTGCACGTAGAGATCCTGTCTGTGCGGCCGGCCTTTGAACTCAGTTGCGCGCCATTGCGCGGCACCTGCCTGGACGACCAGGATCTGGAATTCGAGCCGGATCAGACGCCCTGCCCCGACCGCCTGACCCTGTCGCAGCCCGCCCCTTTCGTGCGGGAAATCCTGGTGTCGGAATTGCTGAAATCGAATTGTCCCGTCACCGGGCAACCCGACTGGGCCAGCCTGCAGATTCGTTACGCCGGCCCGCGCATCGACCACGCGGGGCTGCTGCGCTATATCGTGTCGCTGCGCCGCCACCAGGAATTCCACGAACTGTGCGTGGAAAAGATCTACGGGGAAATCATGCAGCGCTGCGCGCCGGAAGAATTGCTGGTCTACGCGCGCTATACCCGGCGCGGAGGGCTGGACATCAACCCCTGGCGGGCCAACCACCTGCCGGCCGAGATCGGCCAGACGCGCACGCTGCGGCAGTGAAGCCGCAGCCGGCTCACGCTCTGGCGCGAATTTCGGGCCAGGCTTTTTTCAGGTAGTAGCACATCGACCAGACCGTCAGGATGGCTGCGATCACGATCAGCACGGAGCCGACGACGCGCGTGGAGACACCTTCCAGCGGCTGCCAGTACAACAGGCAGGGGATGGCGATCATCTGCGCGGCGGTCTTGAATTTGCCCAGCCAATGGACGGCCACGCTGCTGCTGGCGCCGATTTTTGCCATCCATTCGCGCAAGGCGGAAATGGCGATCTCGCGGCCGATGATGACCAGAGCGATCAGGGAGTCGACGCGGCCCAGATCCAGCAGGATCAGCAGCGCTGCGCAGACCATCAGCTTGTCGGCCACCGGATCCAGGAATGCGCCGAAGGCCGAGGTCTGGTTCCAGCGCCGCGCCAGCCAGCCATCGAGCCAGTCGGTGACGGCGGCCACGATGAAGGCGATGGCTGCCGCGCAATCCCGCCAGCCGGATGCGGTCCATGCATCGGGCAGGTAGTACAAGCCCACGATCAGGGGGATCATGGCGATGCGCAGCCAGGTGAGGGCGATGGGGATATTGAACGGCATGATAGGCGTAATACTACCCCAAGGGCGCCTCCGCCGCGCAATGCATGGGCCGAAGAGCCCGCGGCGGGGTGCGTTCATCTGAGCGCATGATAGATGCGCTCGGCCAGCGCCGCGGAGATTCCCTCGACGCTGCGCAGTTCATCGATGCTGGCATCCACCACCCCGCTGAAGCCGCCAAAGCGCGCCAGCAGGTTCTGGCGCCGCTGCTTGCCCACCCCCTCGATATCCTCCAGGCGCGAGACGTTGCGGGCCTTGGCCCGCTTGGCGCGCATGCCGGTGATGGCGAAACGGTGCGCCTCGTCGCGGATCTGCGCCACCAGCATCAGAGTGGCGGATTCGACTCCCAGCGCGACGGAAGGACGGCCATCGACGAAGACCAGGGTTTCCAGGCCGACCTTGCGATGGTCGCCTTTCTTCACGCCGACGATCCGGCTGACGTCCAGCCCCAGCTCGACGAAGACCTGGCGCGCCACCCCGACCTGGCCTTCGCCGCCGTCGATCAGCACCACGTCTGGCAGTTCGGCCTCGCCGTCGGCCACCCGCGTGTAGCGCCGCGTCAGTGCCTGGCGCATGGCGGCGTAATCGTCGCCCGGCTGGATGCCTGCGATGTTGAAGCGCCGGTACAAAGAGGGTTGCATGGCATGATGGCGGTAGACCACACAGGACGCCTGGGTGGCCTCGCCCGCCGTATGGCTGATGTCGAAACACTCGATGTGCAGCGCTTCGAGCGCTTCGTCGTCCGTATCCAGGTCCAGTTCCACCGCCAGCGCCCGCGTGCGCGCCTCGCGCGCGCTGGACTCGGACAAACGCTGCGCCAGCGCCATCCGGGCGTTGCGCTGCGCCTGCTCCAGCCAGGCGCGGCGCGTGCCTTGCGGGCGGGTCAGCACGCGGATGCGGTGGCCGTGCTGCTCGACCAGCAGCGGAATCAGATCGGGGTCGGACAGCGCATGCGAACACACCAGCACGGGCGGAGCCGGATTGTCCGCGTAATGCTGGGCCACGAAGGCGCTCAGCACTTCCTCGGCGGATTCATCCTGCGCCTGGGTGGGGAACAGCGGCTTGTCGCCCAGGTGCCGTCCCGCCCGCACCATCGCCAGATTGACGCACACGCGCCCCCCGCCCATCTCGACCGCGATGATGTCGGCGCTGTCGTCGCCGACCTGTTCCATGGTCTGCTGCTGCAGGACTTTCGCCAACGCGCGCATCTGGTCGCGCAGCGCGGCGGCCTGCTCGAAATCCTGCCGCGCGGCGGCGGCGGCCATGCGCCGCTCGATATCCTCCAGCACTTCGCTCGCCCGGCCCTCCAGGAAGCGGATGGCGCGCTCGACGTCGGCCCGATAGTCTTCCAGCGAGATCAGATTGACGCAAGGGGCCGAACAGCGGCCGATCTGGTACAGCAGGCACGGCCGCGTGCGGTGTGCGTAGACGCTGTCCTCGCAGGTGCGCAGGCGGAAGACCTTTTGCAGGATCTGGATGGTCTCGCGCACCGCCCAGGAGTTGGGGTAAGGGCCGAAGAAGCGGCCCGGACCATGGGTGCTGCCGCGGTAATACACGATGCGCGGAGCCTCGTGCGCGGTGATGTGCAGATAGGGATAGGACTTGTCGTCCCGGAAGAGAATGTTGTAGCGGGGCTTGAGACGCTTGATCAGGTTGTTTTCCAGGATCAGGGCCTCGGCCTCGGTGCGCGTGACCGTGATCTCGGTGCGCGCCACGCGCGCCAGCATGTGCTCGATGCGCGGCCCGTGGCCCGATTTCTGAAAATACGAACTGACGCGGCGTTTCAGGTCGCGCGCCTTGCCGACATACAGGACTTCGCCCTGCGCATCGAGGTGGCGGTAGACCCCCGGAAGATGCGGCAGGTCAGATAGAAAGGTTTTCAGATCGAAGGCTTCGGGCACGGAGATACCTCGGATCGGACAGCAGCCCGGTCCAGTCGGATGCGGGCCGGGACGGCATCAACCGCCGGATGCGGCGCGCAGCCTGGAGATCCAGGGGACGGCCTGCGAGCGCCGCCAGCAGCTCGTCGGCCAGGTCGGGGCGGTTGCAGACCAGCACCATGTCGCAGCCGGCCTCCAGCGCGGCCAGCGCCCGGGCGCGGATGTCGCCGGCCACGCTGGCGCCTTCCATGGTGAGATCGTCGGAAAACACGACACCGTCGTATTCGAAGCGGCCACGCAGGATGTCGGTCACCCAGCGGCGCGAGAATCCGGCCGGCTCGGGCGCCACCTGAGGATAGATGACGTGGGCCGGCATCACGGCGGGCAGCGCCAGGTCGCCCAGCCAGCGATACGGCGCCGCATCCGCCTCCAGGATCTCGTCCAGCGGCCGCTCATCCACGGGAATCGCCAGGTGGGAATCGGCCGCCACCGCGCCATGGCCGGGGAAGTGCTTGCCGCACGCCGCCATGCCTGCCTGGGACAGCCCCTGAACGAGCGCGCGGGCCAGCAAGGCCACGACGGCGGGATCCTCGTGCAACGCCCGGTTGCCGATCACCTCGCTGACGCCATAGTCCAGGTCCAGCACGGGCGTGAAGCTGAAGTCCACGCCGCACGCCCGCAATTCGCTGGCCAGCACGAAGCCGGTCTCGGTGGCGGCGCGCAGGGCCGCCTGGGGGTCGCGGTCATACCAGTGCCCGAAGATCCGCATGGCCGGCAAGGGCGTGAAGCCATCGGCGCGAAAACGCTGTACCCGGCCGCCCTCATGATCCACGGCGATCAGCAGGGGTTCGTCCCGGGCCTCATGGATCGCGGCGCACAGGGATGTCAGTTGGGCGCGGTCGGAAAAATTGCGCGCGAACAGGATCACGCCGCCCACCTGAGGATGACGCAGACGGCTGCGTTCGGCGTCGGTCAGCTCGAATCCGGCCACGTCGACCATGACGGGCCCGGGCGGCAGGGGAGCGCGGTCACCGGAATGCGCGTGCGGTTGCAGAGTCATGCTGTGTTTTCCTTGGAGTGCGGCCCGGCGGGCAGCGCTTCGATCACGACGAAGGCCGCCACCATGTCGGCCTCGTCGGTCATGGAGACGTGCGCCCTTCCGAAACGGGCGGCATACCAGTCGGCCAGCGGGCCGGACAAACGGATTTCGGGCGCCCCGCCGGGCCGGTTCAGGATCTGCACTCTCGACCAGGTCATGGGCATGTGGATGCCCAGTCCGATGGCCTTGGAGAAAGCTTCCTTGGCGGCAAAGCGCGTCGCCAGGTAGAGAACGCCCCGGCGCGGATCGCGCGCCTGACGGCGATGATGCACAAGCTGTTCGTCCGCCCCCAGAATACGATGGACGAAACGCCCGCCGTGCCGCGAATAGATGCGCTCGACGCGCTCGACCCGCAGCAGGTCGGTGCCGATGCCGGCAATGGCTCCAGTGAACACGGAAGGACTCCGAAAAAACGGTGATGACGCGACATCCGGGCAACTGCGGGCGGCCCGGCGCTCATCACAACCGGATGAAATGCTCCCGGTAGTGCTTGAGCTCGTCGATCGATTCCTGGATGTCGGCCAACGCCTCGTGCTTGCTGGCCTTGACGAAGCTGCGGTAGACCTCGGGCTTCCAGCGCAGGGACAGCTCTTTCAGGGTGCTGACATCCAGGTTGCGATAGTGGAAGTAGGCTTCCAGCCGGGGCATGTACTTGACCATGAAGCGGCGGTCCTGGCCGATGGTATTGCCGCACATCGGCGACTTGCCGGCCGGCACCAGGGGGGCCAGGAATTCCAGCAGGATATCTTCTGCCGCCGATTCGGTCAGGGTCGAGGCCTTGACCTTCTCGATCAGGCCGCTCTTGCCATGGGTGGACTGGTTCCATTTGTCCATGCCATCCAGCACGGCGGCATCCTGGTGGATCACCAGCACCGGCGCCTGCGCCACCGGCGTCAGGTCAGGCTCGGTGACCACCATGGCAATTTCCAGGATGCGCTCCTTTTCAGGGTCCAGGCCCGACATTTCCATGTCCAGCCAGATCAGGCGCTGATCGTTCGCAGCCATATCCTATAATCCTTTGCTTGCAAAGCACCGATTTTCGCACATTGGCCGGACGGACATGCTGACCTACCTGTTTCTCGCCTGCCTCGTAGGCGACCTGCTTCTGCGCCACTGGCTGGCGCGCCGTCAGATCCGCCATGTGCTCGCGCATCGCGACGCGGTCCCGGCCGTCTTCGCCGACCGCATCGGTTTGCACAGCCACCAGCGCGCCGCCGACTACACCGTGGCCCGCTGCCAGTTGGTCATGATCGAACGCATCGTCGAGGCCGCCGTCCTGCTGGGCCTGACCCTGCTGGGCGGCCTGCAGGCGCTGGACCTGACCCTGGGGCGCCTGATCGAATCGGAGCTCTGGCGCCAGATGGCGCTGGTCGGCGTGGTGCTGGCCCTGCTGGGCGCCGTCGGGCTGGCCTTTTCCGCCTGGCGCACCTTCCGCCTGGAAGCCCGTTTCGGTTTCAACCGCATGACGCCCCGGCTGTTCCTGAGCGATGCGATCAAGATGCTGGTCCTCACCCTGGCGCTGGGTGCGCCGCTGCTGGCCGCCATCCTGTGGATCATGGATTCGGCCGGCACCGATTGGGCCTGGTGGGCCTGGGGCCTGTGGGTCGGTTTCAACCTGCTGGTCCTGTGGCTGTATCCAAGCTTCATCGCCCCGCTGTTCAACCGCTTCGTCCCGCTGGACGACCCTGAACTGGGCGAACGCATCCACGCTCTGGCCAAGCGGTGCCGTTTCAATCTGTCGGGCCTGTTCGTCATGGATGGCTCGCGCAGGTCGGCCCACGGCAACGCCTATTTCACCGGTTTCGGCCGTCATCGGCGCATCGTGTTCTTCGACACGCTGCTCTCGCGACTGAACACCGACGAGGTCGAGGCCGTCCTGGCTCACGAACTGGGCCACTTCGCCCACCGTCATATCCTGCGCCGCATCATCATCAGCTTCGTGACGGCCGGCGTGCTGCTGCACCTGCTTGCCTGGCTGTCCACCCAGCTCTGGTTCTACACCGGGCTGGGCGTCATCCCGCAGTTGGGGCGGCCCAACGACGGCTTGGCCCTGGTGTTGTTCATGCTGGCCTTGCCAGTACTGACGTTCTGGTCCACGCCGATCGCCAGCCTGCTGTCGCGGCGCGATGAATTCCAGGCCGACCGCTATGCCGTGCGGCAATGCGGCCCGGCCCCCCTTTCCAGCGCGCTGGTCAAGCTCTACGACGACAACGCCGCCACGCTGACGCCGGATCCGATCCATTCCGCCTGGTACGACAGCCACCCGCCGGCCCCCGTGCGCATCGCGCACTTGCGCGATGGCTGAACCCGCCGCGCTGCAGGGCCGCGTCATCGCCGTCCACGGACGCCATTACGGCGTGGCCATCGATGGCGGCGGCCAGCGTCAATGCTATACGCGCGGCAAAAAGGCCGGTCCCGCCGTGGGCGACCACGTGCGCGTGCGCCCGGAGGGTCACCAAGAGGGCGTCATCCTGGACATCCTGCCGCGCCGCAACCTGTTCTACCGCTCCGACGCCCAGCGCAGCAAGCAATTCGCCGCCAATATCGACCAATTGCTGCTGGTGCTGGCCTGCGAGCCCGAATTCTCCGACGATCTGACCGGCCGCGCCCTGGTGGCGGCCGCCAGCGCCGGGGTGCCGGCGCTCATCGTGCTGAACAAGGCGGACCTGCCCGGCGCCGCTGCCGCCCGCGCGCGGCTGGCGACCGTCGAGGCGCTGGGCACGCCCGTCGTCCTGCTCAGCGCCCTGGACGCGGGCCAGGTTCGAGCCACCCTGGGCCCCCGCTTGCGGGATCGCCTCACGCTGCTGCTGGGCCAGAGCGGCATGGGCAAATCCACCCTGCTCAACGCCCTGGTTCCCGAAGCCCTGGCGGCCACCCAGGCACACTCCGAAGCGCTGGGCACAGGCCGCCACACCACCACCCGCACCCAGCTCTACCCCTTGCCCGAAGGCGGCGGCCTGATCGATTCGCCGGGTTTCCAGGCTTTCGGCCTGCAACACTTGAGCGCCCATGACATCGAGCAGGGTTTCCCGGAGTTCGCGGCGCCGATCTCCGAGTGCCGCTTCTACAACTGCACCCACCGCCATGAGCCGGGCTGCGGCGTGCTGGCGGCCGTCGAGCGCGGAGACGTGCGCCCGGAACGCCACGCCCTTTACAGACGCATCCTGGCGGAAAACGAGGCCGCGCGGCGATATTAGCCGCTCCCCCGGCATTTTTTTCCAGCCCGCCAGCCTATCCTGGCGGCCCGGATTGTCACAAAATGGGGGCCACGACCGTCTGGATGCCGACATGAGCGACGCAACCCTCACCTTCAACCATCACCGCCCCCGCCTGCAGCGTATTGCCTACCGCATGCTCGGCTCCTGGGCCGAGGCCGAGGACGTGGTTCAGGATGCCTGGCTGAAATGGCATGCGGCGGACCACGCCACCCTGGCCAATATCGAGGCCTGGCTGGTTTCCGTCACGACCCGGCTGTCCATTGACCGGCTCCGGTCCGTCAAGTCCCGGCGGGAGCACTACATCGGCGCCTGGCTGCCAGAGCCCGATCTGACGGATCTGGCCGATGCCGCGCCTTCGCCCGAACAGGCGCTGGAACACGCCCACGACGTCTCCTACGCTTTGCTGGCCGTCCTGGAGCGGCTTGCGCCCGAGGCGCGGGCCGCCTTCCTGCTGCGGGATGTATTCGACGAAGACTACGGCGAGATCGCCCGGGTGTTGGACCGGACCGAAGCGGCTTGCCGCCAACTGGTCCACCGCGCCCGGATCCGCTTGAAGGACGAGCGCAAACCGGCGGCCGTGGCCCCCGAGACACAACACAAGCTGCTGCGGGCCTTTGCGCAGGCCGCCTCAACAGGCGACTTCACGGCGCTCAAGTCGGTGCTGGCGGCCGACGCCCAACTGGTGGGCGACGGCGGCGGCAAAGTCGCCAGTTTCGGCGTGCCGCTGCTGGGTGGACAACGCATTGCGCAGCTCTACCTCGCAACCTGCCTGCGTTACCGCGGCCAGGTCCGCTGTGAAGTCGCCCTTGCCGGAGGGCAATGGCGGCTGCTGCGCTTCATCGACGGCAAGCTGGAATCCGCGCAATACCTGGAAACCGATGGCACACGCATCACCCGCATCCACGCGCAGCGCAACCCCGAGAAGCTGGCCGGGCTCGCCCGCGCCCTGGGGTGCGAGCTGAGCGTGCCGGTCTGAGACCGTTCCGTTCTTTTTTCGCAGGCCGTCACAACACGGCAACGCCATTCGTCTTGAGTGTGAACCCTTCAACTTTCACTCGAGGTGATTTCATGTCGCAACCCCGCCTGAACTGGACGGACATCGCGCCCAAGGCCTACAAGGCCATGGCCGGCGTCAACGCCACCCTCTCCGGCTCCACCTTGGGCCCGATCCTGCTGGATCTGGTCCAGACCCGCGTGTCGCAGATCAACGGCTGCGCTTTCTGCCTGGACATGCACGCGCGCGATCTACGCAAACAGGGTGAAACCTGGCAACGCATCAACAGCCTCTCGACCTGGCGCGAGACCGACTTGTATGACGCCCGCGAACGGGCGGCGCTGAACTGGGCCGAGTCCATGACCCGCCTGGCTGATCATCACAGCGACCGGGATGCCGACTTCGCGGCGCTTCAGTCTCAATTCGACGAGCAGGAAATCGTCGAGCTCTGCTGGGCGATCGCCGCCATCAACGCCTGGAACCGGATGGCCATCGGCATGCGCGCCCCCGTCTCCGCCAAGCCGCTCGACTGAACGCAGCCCCACCGGCTGTTTCCCGGAGGGCATGCGCCCTCCTTTTCATTGGATATCTTCATGCAGGCAACCACACCCCGGATTGCGCTCATCACCGGTGCAGGCGCCGGTATCGGCCTGGCGGCGGCCAAGGCTTTTGCCGCCGCTGGCACCCGGACAATCATCACCGGCAGGAACGAGGCGCGCCTCGCCGCCGCCGCCCGCCAGGCCTCCGGCATCGACTACATCGTCGCGGATGCGTCCAGCGAAGCCGATGCGCAACGCACCATCGACACCGCCATCCAGCGCTGGGGGCGGCTGGACGTTCTGGTCAACAACGCCGGCGCCGGCGCCATCCTGCCGTTGGCGCAAGCCAGCGCCAGCCACATCGCCGCCCTCTTCGCCACCAACGTCATCGGCCCGTCGCTGCTGACGCGCGCCGCCCTGCCCCATCTGAAGGCGGCGGGCGGGACCATCATCAACATCTCGAGCACCTTCGGCCACAAGGCCGCCGCCGGGCTCTCGCACTATGCCGCCAGCAAGGCGGCGCTGGAGCACATGACTCGCTGCTGGGCGCTGGAGCTTGCGGCCGACGGCATCCGCGTCAACGCGGTCGCCGCCGGGCCGACCGAAACCCGCTTCCTGGAAGAGCGGATGAAACTGACACCCGAGCAGATCGAGACCGTCAAAGCCGACGAACGCGCCAGGATCCCCATGGGCCGGCGCGGCGAGCCGGAGGATGTCGCCCCCTGGATCGTGTCGCTGGCTGCGCCAGGGGCCGCCTGGGTCACCGGCCAGGTCCTCTGCATCGATGGCGGCCTGGACGTGACCTGAGTCCGAACCGGTCGCAACGCCAGCGACACTCAGCCCGCCACGCCCCTGGCGGCGCGGGCCGGGGACGGGAGCAAATCCCCCGCTCCGCCGGCCCACCGGCGGGCCGGCCCCGATTCAGAACCTGCCGCTCAGGGCGGTACGGGCGGGCGTTCGAGGCCGGAGCTTATCCCACTTTGCCCTGGGCGGCGGCGCCCGGGGCCGCGATGCCTTGCGCCGCCGCCAGGAAGTGGTAGAGATTGCGGACCAGAATCGCCGTGGCCCCCCAGATGAAATAGGATTGCCAGCGAATGGCAAAATAGCATCGCCCATGGCCCAGGGAAGTCGCCATCTGGTGCAAGACGTGCCTGTCGGGGTTCATCAGAACCGCCAGGGGCACCTCGAAGACCTCGGCGACCTCGGCCTCGTCGGGATGGAGATGAAAGCCGGGCAGCAGTTCTCCAATCACGGGCGTCATCAGGAAATGCGTCGTGGTCAGCAGCGTTGGCTGCGTACCGATGACCTGGATGAAGCGCTGTTCGACGCCGATTTCCTCCTGCGTTTCGCGCAAGGCCGCAGCGACCGGATCGCGGTCCGAGGTTTCAATGCGCCCGCCCGGAAAGCTGATCTGCCCCGCATGATGATGCAGATGCGCCGCGCGGCGGGTAAACAGCACGTGCAATCCGGTATCCCGCTGAACCAGCGGCATCAGGACCGCAGCCTGACGCGCACGGGCATAGGAATCGCCGCCCGGGACAAAAGACTGGGCAAACAGCGGCTCGACCCGCCAATCGACTGGATGCCGGAACGCCTGGCGGATGGCATCCAGCCGCAGGCATTCCGGCGGCAGCGGCGGCAGGGGCGCGCTGGGCAGAACAGGTTGGACCTGGGGATCGAAATTCACGATACGATCCCTGTCCGGGGCCGGCATCCGATACGACATGGCATCCCGATGATCAAATCCCCGCGCAAGCGGATTGTGCGGGCAAAAAACAAGGCACCCGAAACGGGTGCCTTGGGATGATCCGAAGTGCCGTGATCAGACGGCCTTGCGAACCAGCTTTTCCTTGATGCGAGCGGCCTTGCCCGTCAGGTTGCGCAGATAATACAGTTTAGCACGGCGGACATCGCCACGGCGCTTGACTTCGATCGAGGCGATCTGCGGCGAATAGAGCTGGAAGGTACGCTCGACGGCTTCGCCCGACGAGATCTTGCGCACGGTGAACGCGGAATTCAAGCCCCGGTTGCGGCGGGCGATGACCACGCCTTCGTAGGCCTGGGCGCGCTTGCGCGAGCCTTCGACCACGTTGACGCTCACGATGACCGTATCGCCGGGGGCAAAATCGGGGATGGTGCGGCCTTCGGTCAGGCGCGCGATTTCTTCTTTTTCGAGGGTTTCGATCAGGTTCAAGATAGGCTCCAAGGCATCGTGGACACCGGGCGTGGATATAATGAGAATGCCGGGCCAGAGGATGCAAACCGGGGATTATATCAGAACCCGGCCGCCGCACCCAGCCACATCATGCCAGGCACCATGGCGGCCCAGGTCAGGACCATGAGAACATCGCCTGCCAGCGCAGCCAGGCGGCGCCAGCCGATCCGCAGGCCGGTGCGGGGCCGGTGCGCCGTGATCGCCGGCGATGCCCCCCGCCCCCGGCGGGCGGCACGCCCTGCCGGCCGGCCGCCCCAGGCCCCGCCCGCCACCCAGGGCCCCTGCAACACGCCCGGCGCACCCATGCGCGCGGCCCTGGCCGTGTTGCGCGCCGGCCCGCCACGCCCTGCGGCGCCTGCGCCGGCCCATGCCCACGTCGCATTCCAAGCCATCGATCCAGCCATGTTGAATCTCCCAGGTATGCCCGGCGCAAGAGCCGCCGAAGCTGTTGTTTTATCCAGTAGTCATAGACACTGTACAAAAAAACAGTTCCGTGCGCAAGCATCGCCCGCAAGACAAACCCGCTGCCGCCCCCGCAGCGGGGCACGGCGCCCGCACGCCCCGTGAGGGGCGCGGGCAATCCGCCGGGCCGGGCGGGCGTCAATCCCGGAAAACAAAACCCCGGCGCCGGACGAAGTCCGGCCACCGGGGTCAGGCCGGCCCGCGGAAACGGGGCCGGCAAGCCTGGATCAGGCGCGGCGGGATCAGAGGTCCGGCTGCGGCGTGATGCGCAGGTAGGGGCGGACTTCGGTGTAGCCCTTGGGGAATTTTTCCTTCAGGACGGCCGGATCCTTGATCGACGGAGCGATGATGACGTCTTCGCCCTGCTTCCAGTTCACGGGGGTCGCGACGCTGTAGTTGTCGGTCAACTGGATGGAATCCAGGGCGCGCAGGATCTCGTCGAAGTTGCGGCCCGTGCTGGCCGGATAAGTCAGGATCAGGCGGATCTTCTTGTTCGGATCAATGATGAACACCGAGCGCACCGTGGCAGTGGTGCTGGCGTTCGGGTGGATCATGTCGTAGAGGGTGGCGACCTTGCGGTCTTCGTCGGCCAGAATCGGGTATTGGACGTCGGTCTTCTGGGTGTCGTTGATGTCCTTGATCCAGTCGAGGTGCGATTGCTTGCCGTCGACCGACACGGCGATCACTTTGGCGCCGCGCTTGGCGAATTCGCCCGACAGGATGGCGGTGTAGCCCAATTCGGTGGTGCAGACCGGCGTAAAGTCGGCCGGGTGAGAAAACAGGACGCCCCAGCCGTTGCCCAGAAATTCATGGAACTTGATTTTCCCCAGGGAAGATTCCTGTTCGAAATCGGGGGCGGTGTCGCCCAGACGTAGAGTGGCCATCAATAGCTCCTGTTTCAAGTATCTGCCGCCCGGACGATCCGGGCGGCAAATTGGTTTAGACACTTAAGATTCTTGCAGAATATAGATCGCTATTGAAATACCGGATAGCTATGTCTATATCTGCGCCTGGCGCACATAGCGGTCGGCCAATCCGCCGTCCTCGATGGCGGACTGCAGCGCCAGCGCACGCGGCAGCACATGGGCGGCATACTGCACGGCGGTGGCGATCTTGTTGGAATGGAAAGCGTCGGTCGAGCCCTCGCCGATGGCGGCGGCGGCCGCCAGGGCGGACCGCCCCAGTTGCCAGCCCGCGTGTACGGTGCCGGCCAGCATCAGGCACGGCACGCTGCCCGTGAACACACCCCGGATGTCCTCGCGGATATGCGCCAGCACGTAGTCGAGCGCCGATTCATAGGCTCCGGCCGCCGTCTCCAGGCGCTCGCCGATCATCCCCAGGGCTTCGGCGTGCACGCCGCCGGCCGCCCGCAGAACCGCCGCCGTATCGCGCATCCCGGCGATCTGCTCGCGGGCCACCGCGCCGCCATCGCGCACCAGCTTGCGGCCGATGAAGTCATTGGCCTGGATCGCCGTGGTGCCCTCGTAGATGGGGAGGATGCGGGCATCGCGGTAATACTGGGCGGCGCCGGTCTCCTCGATGAAGCCCATGCCGCCATGCACCTGCACCCCCAGGGAAGTGACTTCGACGGACGACTCGGTGGAGAACGCCTTGACGATGGGGACGAAGTATTCGTACACAGCCTTGCAGCGGGCGCGCTCGGCTTCGTCGGTCAGGCGGGCCGCCTTGTCCCGGTAGCCTGCCGCCACGTAGGCCACGGCACGCGCGCCCTCCGTCAGGCCGCGCATGATCCCCAGCATGCGCGCCACGTCGGGATGGCGGATGATGGGCACCGGCCCGGCGGAACCCTCCAGGGCGTTGCCCTGAATGCGCTCGGCCGCATAGGCCGCCGCATGCTGCAGCGCGCGTTCGGACAGCGCCACTCCCTGCAGGCCCACCGCGTAGCGCGCCGCATTCATCATGATGAACATGTATTCCAGGCCGCGGTTTTCCTCGCCGATCAGGTAACCGACCGCCCCGCCCTCGCCCGCTTCTCCCTGGCCCGAGCCGTACAGCAGCACCGCCGTCGGGCTGCCATGGATGCCGAGCTTGTGCTCCAGCGAGGCGCACACGACATCGTTGCGGGCGCCCAGGCTGCCATCGTCGCCCACCAGGAACTTGGGCACGATGAACAAGGAGATGCCCTTGACACCCTTGGGCGCATCCGGCGTGCGCGCCAGCACCAGGTGGATGATGTTCTCGGCCATGTCATGATCCCCATACGTGATGAAGATCTTCTGGCCGGTGATGCGGTAGCTGCCGTCGTCCTGGCGCACGGCCCGGGACTTGAGCAGCGCCAGATCGGAACCCGCCTGCGGTTCGGTCAGGTTCATGGTGCCGGTCCAGCGGCCTTCCAGCAGCGGCGGGATGAAGCGGTCTTTCTGCGAGTCCGATCCCACCATGGACAAGGCTTCGACCACGCCATCGGTCAGCAGCGGACACAGAGAAAAGGCCAGATTCCCGGCATTGATGCTTTCGGTGACCGGCGCGGCGACGAGCTTGGGCAACCCCTGCCCGCCGAGTTCGGTGTCGTGCGGCAGGCCCTGCCAGCCGCCCTGCGCGAACGCCTGGAACGCCGCCTTGAAGCCGGGGGTGGTGCGCACGCCCTCCTCGCTCCAGCGGGCCGGCTCGGTATCGCCCACGCGGTTCAGCGGCGCGACCTCCTGCTCGACGAAACGCGCGTTTTCTTCGAGCACGGCATCGACGAGATCCTCGGAGACCTCCTCGAAGCCGGGCAGCGCCAGCACGCCTTGCAGATCGGCCAGTTCGCGCAGAACGAAACGGATATCCTGGGTGGGAACCTGGTATGTCATGACAATTCCTAAGGTGCGCGGGGAACATTCCCGCAGAAGCGGCGCGGGCCCCCGGAGGGACCCGCGAAATCGTCCGGGCCTAGAGCGCCTGGACCAGTTCGGGCACGGCCTGGAACAGGTCGGCCACCAGGCCGTAGTCGGCCACTCCGAAAATGGGCGCTTCGGCGTCCTTGTTGATCGCCACGATCACCTTGGAGTCCTTCATCCCCGCGAGGTGCTGGATCGCCCCCGAGATTCCGACGGCCACATACAGTTGCGGCGCCACGATCTTGCCGGTCTGGCCCACCTGCCAGTCGTTGGGCGCATACCCCGCGTCCACGGCGGCGCGCGAAGCGCCCAGCGCCGCGCCCAGCTTGTCGGCCAGCGGATCCAGGATCTTGAAGTTTTCGGCGCTGCCCAACCCACGGCCGCCCGAAACCACGACCGTGGCAGCGGTCAGGTCGGGGCGGTCGCTCTTGGCCAGCTCGCGGCCCACGAAGGCCGATTTGCCTGCATCGGCCACGGCATCGACGGTCTCGACGGCGGCCGAGCCGCCTGCGGCATCCGCCGGATCGAAGGCCGTGGCGCGCACCGTGATGACCTTGGTCGCATCGGCGGACTGCACCGTCGCCAGCGCGTTGCCGGCGTAGATCGGCCGCACGAACGTGTCGGCCGATTCGACGGCGACGATATCGGAGATCTGCGCCACATCGAGCTTGGCTGCGACGCGCGGGGCGACGTTCTTGCCCGAGGCCGTGGCGGCAAACAGCAGATGGCTGTAGCCGCCGGCCACCGCCAGCACCTGCGCGGCCAGGTTCTCGGCCAGGCCTTCGGCCAGGGCCGGGCCGTCGGCCAGCAGAACCTTGCTCACCGAGGCGACCTGGGCGGCCTGATCGGCAACGGCGCGCGCACCGGAGCCGGCCACCAGGACGTGCACTTCGCCGCCGATGGCCGTTGCCGCAGCCACGGCGTTGCGGGTCGCGGCGCCCAGTTGGGCGTTGTCATGTTCGGCAATAACCAGAATGCTCATTTACACCACCTTCGCTTCGTTTTTCAGTTTGTCCACCAGGGTCGCCACGTCGGGCACGATCACGCCGGCCGAACGGCTGGGCGGTTCGCTGACCTTGAGGGTCTTCAGGCGCGGCGCCACGTCCACGCCCAATGCGTCGGGCGCGAGGGTCTCCAGGGGTTTCTTCTTGGCCTTCATGATGTTGGGCAGCGTCACGTAGCGCGGCTCGTTCAGGCGCAGGTCGGTCGTGATGACAGCCGGCAGCGCCAGGCTGAGGGTTTCCAGGCCGCCATCGACTTCACGGGTGACCTGGACGCGTTCGCCCTGGACCTCGACCCGGCTGGCGTTGGTGGCCTGCGGCCAGTCGAGCAGCGCAGCCAGCATCTGGCCGGTCTGGTTGGCGTCGTCGTCGATCGCCTGTTTGCCGAGAATCACCAGGCCGGGCTGTTCTTTGTCCACCAGGGCCTTCAACAGCTTGGCCACCGCCAGCGGCTGCAGTTCGGCATCCGTCTGGACCAGGATGCCCCGGTCGGCGCCGATCGCCATGGCGGTGCGCAGGGTTTCCTGGCATTGCGCCACGCCGCAGGACACGGCCACGACCTCGGCGGCAGCGCCTTTTTCTTTCAGGCGGGTGGCCTCTTCGACGGCAATTTCGTCGAAGGGGTTCATGGACATCTTGACGTTGGCGATATCCACGCCAGTGTGATCGGATTTCACACGCACCTTGACGTTGTAGTCAACCACGCGCTTGACCGGTACCAGGACCTTCATCGAGCATACTCCAGAATGAGAAGAAAACAGGATGGCCGCGCCCGGCAGCGATGAATCGCGTCGCACGCAGCCCCATCAGTAACCCCCCAGCGCCCGCACATGCGCTACTGCGCTGCGCCCCAGGGCGGACAGGTTGTAACCGCCTTCGAGAAAGCTGACGATCCGCCCCCGGGCGGATTCGGCCGCGACCTCGACCAGACGTTCGGTGATCCAGGCATAATCCGCCTCGACCAGTTTCAGACTGCCCATATCGTCTTCGCGGTGGGCATCGAATCCCGCGGACACCAGGATCAGCTCGGGCCGGAAATCGCGCAGCGCGGGCAGCCAGCGATCCGACACGATAGCGCGAATCACGTCGCCGCCGGCGTAAGCGTCGACCGGGACGTTGACCATATGCGGTCCCGGATGCTCCTGGCGGGTGTCCGGAAACAGCGGATATTGATAAAAACTGCACATCATGACCCGGTCTTCGCCCAGGAAGGCTTCTTCGGTGCCGTTGCCGTGATGAACATCGAAATCCACGATGGCGATGCGCGACAAGCCATGATGATCCAGGGCATACCGGGCGGCGACGGCGATGTTGTTGAAGAAGCAGAACCCCAGGGCCTGCCCGGGCCGCGCGTGATGCCCGGGCGGGCGGATGGCGCAGAACGCCGTCTGCGCATGACCCGCCAGAATCTCGTCCAGAGCCGTCAGGCCGGCGCCGGCTGCCGCCCAGGCGGCCTGCAGCGTGTCCGGATTCATGATCGTGTCCGGGTCCACCGGAAAATATCCGTGCGCGGGGGCGTGCTGGCGCAGAAACGCCAGATACTCCGGCGTGTGCACTCGCAGCACGTCCTCGGGTTCGGCCGGCCGGGCCGTGCGGTGAGACAGGAAATCCATCAGGCCGCTGGCAACCAGTTGATCGGCCACCGCATCCAGGCGCAGGGAGGATTCGGGGTGCCAGGCCCCCATCTCATGCAGTCGGCAGGCCGGATGGGTAATATAGAGTGTCTCCATAAGGGCGATTATGTTCAGACCAACCCGTATTTTGCAAGTTGCCGTAGCGTCGCTTTTTATCTCGGGCTGCGCCAGCAGCCACGGCGGTTCGGAGCCGCCAGCCGCCCCTCTCTCGGAGGCGATAGATCAAACAATCGTTTCAAACGATCGTATTAATTCTAACAGAACACCGTCACCTGGCAAACAGGGGGCGCAGACCGGCGACTTCGTGGGTGCCGACGGCCGTCTGCTGCCCGAGGTGCGGGCCTTTGCCCGTGAAACCGCAGCAGCGCACGCCCTGCCCCTGGAGGACGTCGAGGCCTTGCTGGCCGAAGCGCGCTACAACGCCACCGCAGCCCGGCTGATGGCGCCGCCCGCGCGCTCGGGGCGCATCCGCCGCGCCTGGGCCAGTTATCGCCAGCGCCACGTCGATGCGGTGCGCATCCGCGAAGGCGTCGCGTTCTGGCAGGCGCACCGCGCCGCGCTCGACCGGGCCAGCGACCGCACGGGCGTGCCGCCCTCGGTCATCGTGGCCATCATCGGCATCGAAACCGTCTACGGACGCTATACCGGCGACCACCGCGTCCTCGATACCCTGGCCACCCTGGGCTTTCGCTACCCGGATCCGAACCGGCCCGAGCGCCAGGCGATGTTCCGTGCGCAACTGGCCGATCTGATCGTGCTGGACCACCGGGGAAGCCTGGACGCGCGGACGGTGGAAGGATCATTCGCCGGCGCCATGGGGCTGCCGCAATTCATGCCGGGCAGCCTGATGCGGTACGCCGTGGACGGCGATGGCGATGGCCGCGTGGATCTGGCCGGCAACACGGACGATGCCATCGCCTCGGTGGCGGCGTTCCTGCAGGCCCACGGCTGGGTGCGCGGCGCGCCGGTCTTCGCGCCCGTGGCGCTGCCCGCCGATGCGCTGCGGCTTGCCCAGGACGGCTTGAAGCCGGAAACCGGCTGGGCCGCATTGAAAGCGGCGGGCGCACGGGCGCTGCCGGGCGCAGGCCCGGCCTGGCAGGATCTGGCGCTGGGGGTCATCGATCTGCGCGACGAAATCCGCGATACCCATGACGTGCGCTGCGCCACCCCGAACTTCTTCGCCATCACCCACTACAACCGCAGTTATTTCTATGCGGCCTCGGTGGCGGACCTGGCGCACGAAATCGCCGACCGCATCGGCTATGGCGATCCGAACCGGCTCGCCGGCCCGGGCCTCTGAGCGTTTTTCGCGACAGCGCTCAGTTGAAGACGCCGGAAGAAAGGTAGCGGTCGCCCCGGTCGCAGACAATGAAGACGATGGTGGCATCCCGCACTTCGGCGGCCACGCGCAGCGCGGCCACGGCCGCGCCGGCCGAGGAAATCCCGCCGAAGATGCCTTCCTCGGCGGCCAGGCGCCGGGCCATGGTTTCCGCCTGCTCCTGGGTGATAGGCTCGAAGGCGTCGACGCCGGCCGGGTCGTAGATGCTGGGCTGGTAGGCTTGCGGCCACTTGCGGATGCCGGGAATGTGGGCGCCTTCGGCCGGCTGGGCGCCGATGATGCGCACCGCCGGATTGCGCTCGCGCAAGTACGAACCCACCCCCATAATGGTGCCGGTCGTGCCCATGGCGCTGACAAAATGCGTGATCCCGCCTTCGGTCTGCGTCCAGATCTCGGGCCCGGTGGTTTCGTAGTGCGCGCGGGGATTGTCGGCGTTGGAGAATTGGTCCAGGACCTTGCCCTTGCCTTCGGACTGCATCCTCAGCGCCAGGTCGCGGGCATATTCCATGCCACCGCCCTGGGAAGGTGTCAAGATGAGTTCGGCCCCATACGCCGTCATGGCGGCGCAACGCTCTTGGGTCGAGTTGTCCGGCATGATCAGCACCATGCGGTAGCCACGCACGGCGGCCGCCATGGCCAGGGCGATCCCGGTGTTGCCGCTGGTCGCCTCGATCAGGGTGTCGCCGGGCCGGATATCGCCGCGCGCCTCCGCCTGGAGAATCATGCTGAGGGCGGCACGATCCTTGACCGAACCGGCCGGGTTGTGGCCTTCCAGCTTGGCCAGGATCACGTTGCCGCGCGGCTCGCCGACATCGCCCGGCAACCGCTGCAGGCGCACCAGGGGTGTGGAACCGATGATGTCTTCGATGGTGGGGTAGCTTTTCATGGACGAAATCATACACCCGCCCACCCCTCCCGCCGGGCCTATCCCCGGACTGGAATATGCTTATCAGAGAGCGGCATATCGCAGCCGGGGGCGGGCGGCGGACTCAGCGCTTGGCCGGCGCGGGCCGGGTGGCGGCGGCCGGCCCGCCCGATCCGGCCGCTGCCCGGGCGGCGGCCCCCTGCCCCGACAGGCGCGTCCCCCCGCCGTCGATGGTCAGGCCCGCGGACTGCAGAGATTGGGCGCGGCGCGGGCCGATGCCGCGCACCCGGTCCGACAAATCAGCGAACGATAAATAGCGCCCGCCGCGATCACGCTCGTCGAGAATGATCTGGGCGGTCTTGGGCCCGATGCCGCGAATGCCGCGCAATTGATCCAGCGTGGCGGTGTTCAGGTCCACGGCGCCCGCCGTACCGGCCCAGGTCAGGGCCGCGATACCGGCCGCCGTCAGCAGATACGACAGACTGTGGGGACGGCGGCGGCCCGCCCGGCGAGTGGCTGCCGGCACGCGGATGGCGTCGAAAGAACCGGACGGCGGCCGGCCGGCCGTGTGGTGCAGAAAAGGATTCATGACCGACTCCTGTGTGAATGAGGGTCTGGCCATGATGCATCCGCGCGAACGGAAAACGCAGGCGCCTTGATCCGGAGTGTCCGCCCGGAAAACTACGCACATGCGGCCGGGGATCGGCCGGCCGCTGCGATGCGGCACCTCGCCGGGATCAGCCGATCGCGAGTTTGCCGGATTCCAGCAGCCGGTTGACGTAGGCGTTCACCCCCGTCTGCACGTCGCTGAAGGCGCCCGTGTAGCCGGCGGCGCGCAGTTGCGTCAGATCGGCCTGGGTATGGCTCTGGTAGCGGCCCTTGAGATCGTCGGGGAAAGGGATGTAGCGCAGGTGTCCGCCCGCTTCCAGTTCCGGCAGCGGCAGGGCCAGTTGTCCCTGGGAGACGCGCAGGCTGTTGACCACCGTCTGGGCGACATCGTTGAAGGGCTGGGCGCGGCCGGTGCCGCAGTTGAAGATGCCGGAGACTTCCGGATGATCCAGGAAGTGCAGATTCACCTTGACCACATCGTCGATGAAGATGAAGTCGCGCTGCTGGCCGCCGTCCGGATACCCATCCCAGCCGCCGAACAGACGCACATGGCCCTCGTTCGCGTACTGGTTCATGTTATGGAAAGCCACCGACGCCATGCGGCCCTTGTGCTGTTCGCGCGGGCCATAGACGTTGAAATAGCGCAGGCCGACCACCTGGGCCGTCAGACGGTCCATGCGCCGGCGCAGCACCTGGTCGAACAGCAGTTTCGAATAGCCGTAGACATTCAGCGGCGATTCGCAATCCGGCGCCTCGACGTAGCGCGGGCCGGCTCCGTACACGGCAGCCGACGAGGCGTACAGGAAGGGGACTTCGCGCGCCTGGCAGTAGTCGAACAATTCCAGCGTCACGCGGAAGTTGTTGTCCATCATGAAACGGCCGTCGCGCTCCGTCGTGTCGGAACAGGCACCCTGATGAAACACCGCATCGGGACGGGGCAGTTCACCCGCCAGCACCCGGCGGCGGAACTCGTCTTTGTGCTGGTAGTCGGCGATGCCCAGGTCGACGAGGTTGCGGAACTTGTCTCCGTCGGTCAGGTCGTCGACCGCCAGGATGTCGGTCATGCCGCGGGCGTTCAAGCCACGGACCAGATTGCTGCCGATGAAGCCGGCCGCGCCGGTGACCACGATCATGATGACAATTCCTCTGAGGAGACGATGGAGGTGCCCAGCTTGCCGACGACGATGCCACCGGCGCGGTTGGCCCAGGTCATGGCCTCGAACCAATCCAGGCCGGCGGCCCGGGCGACCGCCAGGGTGGCCAGCACGGTATCGCCGGCGCCGGACACGTCGAAGACCTCGTGCGCCTGGGCATCCACGTGCTGGCGGCCCTGGGCGGTATACAGGGTCATGCCTTGTTCGGAACGGGTGATCAGCAGGCCTTCGAGATCCAGTTCCTGGCGCAAGGCCTGGGCGCGGCGCGTCAGGTCGTCTTCCGAATCCCAACGGCCGACGGCGTCCTGCATCTCGCTGCGGTTGGGCGTCACCAGGGTGGCCCCCCGGTAGCGCGGATAGCGGTGGCCCTTGGGATCGACCAACACCGGGATGCCGCGCGCCCGCGCCGCCTGGATCATGGGTTCGACGCGGGACAAAGCGCCCTTGGCATAGTCCGAGAGGACCAGCAGATCGTAGTCCGCCAGGACGGCGTCCAGGGCGGCGCCCAGCGCATCCAGCGCGCGCGCGCCCGGCCCCTGCTCGAAATCGACCCGCAACAACTGCTGCTGGCGGCCCAGCACCCGCATTTTCAGCGTGGTGTCCATGCCGTCGGCATCCTCGATCAGATGGTCGTGCACGCCGGCCTCCCGCGCCAGGGCGCGCACACGCGCCCCGGCCTCGTCGGCCCCGACCACGCCCAGCAAGCCGACCTGGGCGCCCAGGGCGACGATATTGCGGGCCACGTTGGCCGCTCCGCCCAGGCGGTCTTCCCGGCGGGCGACCCGCACCACGGGAACGGGGGCCTCGGGCGAGATGCGGTCGACTTCGCCAAACCAGTAGCGGTCCAGCATGATGTCTCCGGCAACGAGGATCCGGGCGGCGGCGGCCGCCCGGGCCGGGAATGAGCTCATCGAATTTCCTCCAGGCGGCGGGGCCGGTAGGTTTCCCAGGTATTGCAGCCCGGGCATTGCCAGTAATAGCGCCGCGCCTCGAAGCCGCACTGCTCGCAGGCGTAGCGGTCCAGGCGCTGTGTATGTTTGTGGATCATGCTGCGCAGCAGGCCCAGGTCGGCCCCCGGCACGAGGGGCTCGTCCGGAAGGGTCTCGGCGCCCTGGGCCAGTTCGACTTCCAGCAGGCGGTCCAGCCCCAGCAGCGAAGGATGGGCGCGCAGGGCCTTGCGGGCGAAGGCCCAGGCCGGCAGGGCGCCTTCCGAGGCGCGCAACGCGCGGAAGATGACGTTGAAGAGGTCCAGCGTCGGCAGCCGGTCATATTGTTCGCGCAACAACGACAGGCCTTCGGCGGCACGCCCCAGGGCGGCATGGCAATCGAGCAGCGGCTGGGCGACCAGGCCGGAAAACTCCGGGGCCGTCGTGAGGACGTCCTGGAGGTGTGCGCGTTGGGATTCCAGATCGCCGCGCAAGGCGGCCCAGCGGGCGCGCAGCATGCGCACGCGTGTTTCGGAGGCCGGTGTGGCACCGTTGCGGCGCGCGGCGTTTTCAGCGGCATCCAGCGCCTGGGCCGCAGCATCGAAATCGGGGCTCTTGGACTCCATCAGCGCCTGGGCCTGCTCGCAATGGTAGTGCGCCAACTGCGGCACGGACTCTTCGGTGCGGCTGCGCAACTGCTGGACGGCTTCGATCGCCTTGCCCCAATCGTGCTCGGCCTCATGGATGCGGACCAGCGCGCGCAACGCCTCCAGATCGTGGCGGGTCTGCAGCACCGCCCGGAAGCCCTGTTCGGCACGGTCGAGCATGCCGGCCTTGAAAAAATCCTGGGCCAGGGCCAACTGGGCGTTTTCGCGGTCCGGCACAGGCAGGTCTTCGCGCGAGAGCAGGCTCTGGTGCACGCGGATGGCGCGCTCGATTTCTCCGCGGCGGCGAAACAGGCTGCCCAAGGCGAAATGCAGTTCGGTGGTTTCCGGATCGAGCTTGGCGACTTCGACGAAGGCGTCGATGGCGCGGTCCGGCTGCTCGTTGAGCAAGAAGTTCAGGCCCTTGAAATAGGAATCGGGCAACGCCCGGGTCTCCGACAGCATCTGCCGGAAGTCGAACCGCGCCGCCAGCCAGCCCAGGCCGAACAGCACCGGCACGATGATCAGCCACCAGGTCTCGAAATCCACGGCCGGCCCCGGAATTTACAGGGGCGCCAGCGGCGCGATGGTGTCCGGGATCACCGGCGCGGAGGCCGCCTGGGGGTGTTCCAGGGCATCCTGGGCACGGGCGAGCTCGCGGCGCAGGCGGTTGATCTCGCGGCGGCGGCGCAACATGGAGGTGGCCGCAATGAGCAGACCGAAGACCACGCCCAGCACAAAGGCGGCAAGCATCACGACGATCAGCGGCACCTGACTGAAAACATGGTCGGCAAACAGGCCGACATCCACCGGCGCCGTGTTTTTCAGGGCGAAAAGCAGCACGATGACAAAGATCACCAGCCGCAGAATCCAGACCAGGTAGCGCATGTTTCAAGCTCCTCGGGGCAATCCTTCATTGTAAACGTAAAGCGCTCCCACGCCGTCCATGGCCGGCCAACCGGAACCCGGGATCAGCAGACGCCGCTTTGGCATACACTGACCCCTCTGCGAAACGCCGCGACCTTCCACAGGCACGCCATGTCTTCCTGCGCCGACATCCAGGCCTTCTTCGACG
The DNA here is from genome assembly GCF_040955415.1 of Castellaniella ginsengisoli. Lineage (NCBI taxonomy): Bacteria > Pseudomonadati > Pseudomonadota > Betaproteobacteria > Burkholderiales > Alcaligenaceae > Castellaniella > Castellaniella ginsengisoli. The sequence continues at coordinate 205,533 of NZ_CP158257.1, forward strand.
AGGCCACCCACACGGTCAGCTACCTCGTCTCCGATCCCCAGACCCGCCAGGCGGCCATCATCGATCCCGTCCTGGATTACGACCATGCCGGCGGCCAGGCGTCCACGATCTCGGCGGACCGCATCCTGGCTGCCGCCCGGGCGCGCGATCTGCGGATCGCATGGATTCTGGAGACACATGCGCATGCGGACCACTTGAGCGCGGCCCCCTATCTCAAGGAGCAGACAGGCGCGCCCGTGGCCATCGGCGAGCACATCCGCGACGTGCAGAAGATCTTTCGCGCCCGCTTCAATCTGGATGACGTCTCAGGGGACGGCAGCGAGTTCGACCGGCTGTTTCACGATGGCGACACCTTCGAACTCGGCGCACTGCTCATCGAGGTGCTGCACACGCCCGGCCACACGCCGGCGTGCGTGTCCTACCGCATCGGCAATGCCGTGTTCGTCGGAGACACCCTGTTCATGCCGGACTACGGGACTGCGCGCACCGACTTCCCGGGCGGGGACGCCCGGACGCTCTACCGGTCGATCCGGCGCCTGCTCGCGCTGCCGCCGCACACGCGCCTGTTCATGTGCCACGACTACAGGACGCCCGGGCGCAGCGCATACGAATGGGAATCATCCGTCGCCCGCCAGCGCAGGGACAATGTGCATGTGCGCGACGGCGTGAGCGCCGAGGCATTTGCCCAGATGCGCCGGCAGCGGGATGCTTCACTGCCGGCGCCCACGCTGCTGCTGCCCGCCATCCAGGTCAACATCCGCGCCGGCCGCCTGCCCGAAGCCGAATCCAACGGCGTGCGCTACCTGAAGATTCCAATCAGCCTCGCCACCCGCCAAGCCTGAAACGGCGCGCCGACGCAGGACGCAAGGGGCGGCCCGGCGACAAAAAAAATGCGGGGCCTCTTGCGAGGCACCGCATTTTTTCTGCGATGGCGCGACTCAGTCCATCATCCTGGCGTGATACAGATCGGCCACGGTGGCGGGTTCTTCGGCGTCGCCGCCATCGGGCCCCTGATCCACACGTTCGCGCAATTCCTTGCCCGGCTTGAAGTGCGGCACCAGCTTGGCGGGCACATGCACTTTTTCACCGGATTTCGGATTGCGCCCCACACGCGGCTGGCGCCGCGAGAGGGAAAAGCTGCCGAAGCCGCGAATCTCGATGCGCTGACCCTGGGCCAACGCATCGGCCATCGCGTCCAGGACTGTCTTGACTGCAAAGTCCATGTCGCGGGCCGCCAACTGAGGATAGCGGCCCGCCAGCACGGCGATGAGTTCGGACTTGGTCAGGCCGGGCATCACTCGTCGCGCTGCTGGTCGAGCTTGGCCTTCAGCAAGGCGCCCAGATTGGTGGTGCCCGAGGAGGCGCTGGCTTCGGTCATGCGCTGGATGGTTTCAGCCGTCTCGGCGTTGTCGCGGGCCTTGATCGACAACTGGATCGACCGCGCCTTGCGGTCGATGTTGATGATCATGGTTTCGACCTGATCGCCCGCGTGCAGAACCGTGGTGGCGTCCTCGACGCGACCGGCGGAGATTTCCGAGGCGCGCAGGTAGCCTTCGACGTCCACGGACAGCGTCACGACGGCGCCCTTGGGCTCGACGGACTTGACGGTACCCGTCATCACGGCGCCCTTGTCATAGGTGGCCACGAAGTTGTTGAACGGATCGCCTTCGAGCTGCTTGACGCCCAGGGAGATGCGTTCCTTGTCGGTGTCGATGCCCAGCACCACGGCGTCGATCTCGTCGCCCTTCTTGAAGTTGCGCACGGCTTCTTCGCCGGTTTCGGACCAGGAGATGTCGGACAGGTGCACCAGGCCGTCGATGCCGCCGGGCAGGCCGACGAACACGCCGAAGTCGGTGATCGACTTGATGGCGCCGTGAACCTTGTCGCCGCGCTTGAAGTTGGCGGCAAAATCTTCCCAGGGATTCGGGCGGCATTGCTTCATGCCCAACGAAATGCGGCGGCGGTCTTCGTCGATTTCCAGGACCATGACTTCGACTTCCTCGCCCAGGGTCACGACCTTGCGCGGATCGACGTTCTTGTTGGTCCAGTCCATTTCGGACACGTGCACCAGGCCTTCGATGCCGGCCTCGACCTCAACGAACGCACCGTAGTCGGTCAGGTTGGTGACCTTGCCGAACAGGCGGGTGCCTTGCGGGTAGCGGCGGCCCAGGCCGATCCAGGGATCTTCGCCCAGTTGCTTGACGCCCAGCGACACGCGGGACTTTTCCTGGTCGAACTTGAGGACCTTGGCTTCGATCTCCTGACCCACCTGCAGCACTTCGGAGGGGTGGCGGACACGGCGCCAGGCCATGTCGGTGATGTGCAGCAGGCCGTCGATGCCGCCCAGATCCACGAACGCGCCGTAGTCGGTGATGTTCTTGACGATCCCCTTGACGATGGCGCCCTCGTGCAACGTTTCGAGCAGCTTTTCGCGCTCTTCGCCCATGCTGGCTTCGAGCACGGCGCGGCGCGACAACACGACGTTGTTGCGCTTGCGGTCGAGCTTGATGACCTTGAATTCGAGGGTCTTGCCTTCGTAGGGGGTGGTGTCCTTGACGGGACGCAGGTCGACCAGGGAACCCGGCAGGAAGGCGCGGATGCCGTTGGTCATGACCGTCAGGCCGCCCTTGACCTTGCCGGTGATGGTGCCGTTGACCAGTTCGCCGGATTCCAGGGCTTGCTCGAGCTGCAGCCAGGCCGACAGGCGCTTGGCGCGATCGCGCGACAGGATCGTATCGCCGTAGCCGTTTTCCAGGGAATCGATGGCGACGGAGACGAAGTCGCCGTCTTGCACTTCCAGGTCGCCCTGGTCATTCAGGAATTCTTCGAGGGGAATATAGGCTTCGGATTTGAGGCCGGCATTGACCACGACGAAATTGTGATCGACGCGCACGACTTCGGCGGAGATGACCTCGCCGGAGCGCATGTTTTGATCTTTGATGCTGGCGGCAAACAGATCGGCGAAGCTCTCGCCGCCCAGGGCGGCTTCAGTGGTAAGGGTGGACATGAACGATTGATCCATACGCCCCGAAGGGCAGTCATGACACGCCAGGCACATGCCCGGCGGAGTGAAAAACAATCCCGCCCGAAGAAAACGCCGTAGACGGCGGCCCCTCAGGCAGGCCCGCGTGCGGACCAGAGATCCAGCACTTGACGCACCACGTCATCGATCCCTTGATGGGACGAATCCACGGTCACCGCATCCGCCGCCGCGACGAGCGGCGCATGCGCCCGACCCCGGTCGCGCGCATCGCGCGCCCGAAGGTCTTGCAAAAGGTCGTCTAGGTTAGCAGAAAAACCCTTGTCCTTCAACTGCTTATAGCGCCGTTGCGCCCGCACTTCGACGTCCGCGTCGAGGAAGATCTTCAAAGGGGCATCGGGAAAGACCACGGTGCCCATGTCGCGCCCGTCGCCCACCAGGCCCGGCGCCTGCCGGAAGGCCCTCTGGCACGCCAGCAGCGCCTCGCGCACGGCGGGCCAGGCGGCCACGCGCGACGCCAGATTGCCGACTTCTTCCTGGCGGATCAGCGCGCTGACGTCCTCGCCGCCCATCAGGATGGCATCCGGCTCGAAACGGATGTCCAGGCTTCGCGCCAGCCGGGCGGCCTGCGCTTCGTCGGCGCCGTCCCCGCCTTCGCGCAACACGGCCAGGGCGGTCAGGCGATAGAGCGCGCCGCTATCCAGCACATGCCAGCCCAGGGCCTGGGCCACCTTCTGGGCGATCGTTCCCTTGCCCGAGGCCGTCGGGCCATCGATGGTGATGACGGGCGCGGGCGCCGCGCCGCCGCGCTCCACGCCCAGCAAACGGTGGAAGTCCGTGAAGTAGTCCGGGTAAGTCTTGCTGACGCAGCCCGGATCCAGGATGGTGACCGACACGGGGCCGAACGCCGCCAGCGAAAAACACATCGCCATGCGGTGGTCGTCGTAGGTGCGGATCTCGGCGGCGCGCCAATCGCCGGCCGGCAAGGGATGGACGGTCAGGCTGTCCGCATCGGATTCCACGCGCGCACCCAGACGGGCCAGTTCGGCATGCATGGCGGCGATGCGGTCGGTTTCCTTGACCCGCCAACTGGCGATGTTGCGCAGCCTGCACGGGCCATCGGCATACAAGGCCAGCACGGCGGCGGTCATGGCGGCATCGGGAATCAGGTTGAAATCCCGGTCGAACGCCCGGAGCCGCCCGCCATCGGCCACGGCGCGGCCGCTCACCACCAGCGCATCGGCCTCGCGCTCGACCCGGGCGCCCATGGCCTCGACCACCTCGGCAAACGCCACATCGCCCTGGATGCTGTCTCCGCCTACGCCTTCGATGCGGACCGGACCGCCCGCGATGGCCCCCAGCCCCAGAAAGTACGACGCGGACGAAGCATCGCCCTCGATGCGGTAGCGGCCCGGAGCGCGGTAACGCGCATCGGCCGGGATGATGAAGCGTTGCCAGCCCTCGCGCCGCACGCAGACGCCGAAGCGTTCCATCAGGTTCAAAGTGATCAGGATGTACGGCTTGGAGATCAGCGGCCCGTCCAGTTCGATGACGACGTCGCGGCCGGCGCGGCGGGCCGCGATCGGCGCGGCCATCAGCAGCGCCGTCAGGAACTGGCTGGACACGGCGCCGCGCACCCTCACGGGCCGGCTCACATCGAGCCGTCCCCGGCCGATGCACAGCGGCGGGTAGCCCTCCCGTCCCTCATAGGCGATCTCGCAACCCAGGCTGCGCAAGGCATCGACCAGATCACCGATGGGCCGCTCGTGCATGCGCGGCACGCCGGACAGGCGGTAATCACCGCCCATCATCGCCAGCGCGGCCGTCAACGGCCGGAAGGCCGTGCCCGCGTTGCCCAGGAACAGGTCAGCCCGTTTCTGCGGCCAGTCGGCGGCACCCTCCAGGCACACCCGCCCTTCGTCCTGGCGCAGGTCCAGGCCAAGCGCCCGCAGGGCGGCCTGCATGACCCGCGTGTCGTCGGAATCGAGCAGACCCTCCAGCCCGGTCGTGCCTTCGGCCAATGCCGCCAGCAGCAGCGCGCGGTTGGAGATGCTTTTGGAACCCGGCAGCGTCACCGCGCCGCGCGCATGCGCAGCCGGTGCAAGGCGCAGGAAAGGTTCGCGCGCATCGGCGCCGGTCGTGGTCATTACATCTGGCTCCTGCCGCCCCAGAACCGGCGGGCGAGTGCCGCCTGTTCGAGCAAGGCTTCAAGCGCGGCGGGGTCGGGGTCGCCTTCGAGGGTCGCCCGCAATGCCTGCAGCGCCTGGTCGAACCCGTCCAGTTCGCGCAGCACCGCCGCCCGGTTGGAAAGAAAAATATCGCGCCAGACCTCGGCGGAGCCCGCCGCGATCCGGGTGAAATCCCGGAAGCCCGTGCCGGCCAGATTCAGTCGCGTGTCGGCATCCTCGGCATGGACGATCTGCGCCATGTAGGCGGCTGCCAGGAAATGCGGCACGTGACTGACCGCCGCCAGCGCCCGGTCATGCGCCTCGGGCGTCATCAATGCGATCCGCGCGCCGCAGGCTTCCCAGACCCGGATCAAACGGTGCTGGAGCAGGCCGGGCGTATCCTCGAAGGGGGTCAGCACGACCTTGCGGCCGTGATACAGCATGGGATCGGCCGCTTCGGGGCCGGCCATCTCGGAACCCGCGATGGGATGGCCGGGGATGAATTGCGTATGGCGGTCGCCCAGGATTTCCCGGGCCATGCGCGCCACGTCGGACTTGGTGCTGCCGGCATCGGTGATGAGCGTATCGGGCCGCAGCATCGGCGCCAGTTCCTGCAGGATCGGCGCCAGGGCGCCCACCGGGGTGGCAAGGAAGATCAGGTCGGCCTGTGCGGCCGCCTGGGAGAGGTCGGCGATCTCGTCGATCAGGCCCAGGTCGCGCGCACGCTGCAGCGAGGCCGGATTGCGCCCGACGCCCAGCACCCGGCCCGCCTGCCCCACCCTGCGCAGGGCCGCCGCGAACGAGCCGCCGATCAGCCCCGTGCCGACGACGGCCAGCACCGGAACCAGTGCGTTGCTCATGCCTGCAGCACGGCCTTCAGGGCGTCGAGAAGACGGGCGTTTTCCTGAGGCAGCCCGATGCTGACCCGCAGATGCTCGGGCAGGCCGTCGCCGGCCACGGACCGCACGATGACGCCCCGACGCAGAAGCTCGCCATTGACGCGCGCGGCATCCCCCACCCGCACCAGAACGAAATTCGTGTGGCTGGGCACGAATTCCAGCCCCAGTGCGGCAAAGCCGTCTTGCAGTTGCGCGCGGCCGGCCCGGTTCAAGGCGTAGGTCCGGGCCAGGAAATCGGTGTCCTCCAGGGCGACGCGCGCGGCGAGCTGGGCCAGCGCGTTGACGTTGAAGGGCTGGCGCACCCGGTTGAGCAGATCGGTGAGCCCCGGCTGCGCCAGCGCATAGCCCACCCGCAGCCCGGCCAGACCGTAGGCCTTGGAAAAGGTCCGTGTGACGATCAGGTTGGGAAACTCGCGCACCCACTGCGCGCTGTCCGTCCGTTCGTCGGGATCCAGGTATTCGTCGTAGGCCTCGTCCAGCAGGACGGTCACGTGTTCCCCGTGCCGTTCCCTGACGGCGGCCAGAAACGCCCGCACATGAGGGCCGGGTACGTGGGTGCCGGTGGGATTGTTCGGATTGGCAATGAAGACCAGCCGCGTGTCGGGCTCGATCGCCGCCAGCATGGCGTCCAGGTCGTGGCCGTAGTCTCGCGCCGGCACCATCAGGTGGCGGGCGCCCCGGGCCTGAGTGCTGAGACGGTAAACCACGAACGCATGCTGCGCGTAGACGGCGGAGGTGCCCTCATCCAGCAGCGCCAGGGAAGCGAGCTCCAGCAGATCGTTGGAGCCATTGCCCAGCGTGATCCAATCGGCCGGCACCTGGTGGCGCGCCGCGAGGTCGGCCTTCAGGTCGAAGCCGCTGGGGTCGGGATAGCGGCCATGCAGGACGCCGACGGCCTCGCGAAGCGCCGCGCGCACGCGATCCGAGCAACCCAGCGGGTTTTCATTGGACGCGAGCTTGATGATGCCGGCAGGATCCAGCCCGTATTCGCGGGCAAGCTCTTCGATCGGCTTGCCGGCCTGGTAGGGAGCGATGGCCCGGATGTGGGCGGGGGCCAGGGAATCAGTCATGGAGGCGGGCCTCATTGCCGGGGATAGGACCCCAGAACCTTGAAAAAAGCGACCTGTTGGCGCAGTTCGTCCAGCGCCTGGGCGACGGGACCGTCATCCCGGTGGCCGAGCAGATCGACGTAGAAATAGTATTCCCACTGGCCGGTTCGGGCGGGACGCGATTCGAGGCGCGTCATGGACACGCCATGCCGGGACAGCGGCGCCAGCATGTCGTAGACGGCGCCGGCGCGGTTCGGCACGGCCAGGACCAGACTGGTCTTGTCCCGCCCGGTCGGGCCGGCATCGTGCGGCCCGACGGCCACGAAACGGGTCTGGTTCTGGGGGTCGTCCTGGATCCCGCTGGCCACGGCGCTCAAGCCCCAGGCCGCGGCGGCCGTGTCCCCGGCGATCGCCGCACAGGCAGGGTCTTCGGAAGCCTGGCGCGCGGCCTGCGCATTGCTGGCCACGGGCACGCGCTCAAGCTCTGGATGATTGCGGCTGAGCCAGGCCTGGCACTGCGCCAGGGCCTGGGAATGCCCCAGCACCCGGGTGACGCCTTCCAGCCCGCCGGTCAGGGTGAGCAGATTGTGGTGAATGCGGATGGTGCGCTCGCCCAGAACCTTCAGCGAGGAGTTCAGCAGCAGGTCCAGGCTGCGGTTGACCGCGCCCTCGGTGGAGTTTTCAACCGGAACCATGCCGACGTCCGCCTGCCCGGCCTCGACGGCGCGGAAGACTTCGTCGAAGGACTCGCAGCGCAGACCAGTGATGGCATGACCGAAGTGCTCGTAGGCCGCCTGTTCGGAAAACGAACCCTGCGGCCCCAGGAAGGCGACGGTCAGCACGCTTTCCAGGCCACGGCAGGTCGAGATGACCTGGCGCCAGATGGCGGCGACGGCCTCTTCCGGAATCGGCCCGTCGTTGTCCGACTGCAAGCGCCGGATGATCAGGGCCTCGCGCTCGGGTTTGAGAATCGGCCCGGCGGCGTCGAAAGCCTTCTTGATCTCGCCGACTTCCAGGGCCGCGCGCGCGCGTTGATTGAGCAAGTCCAGAATCTGCGTATCCAGCACGTCGATGCGCTGGCGCAGCGGCTCAAGCCGGGACTGGAGCGTGTCATCAGCCATGGCGGGCCTCGAAGTCTTTGAGAAAGTCGATCAGGGCCTGCACGCCCTCAATGGGCATGGCGTTGTACAGCGAAGCCCGCATGCCGCCCACCGCCTTGTGGCCCTTGAGGGCCAGCAGCCCGGCCGCCTCGGATTCGGCCAGGAAGACCGCATTCAGCGACTCGTCGCGCAGGAAGAACGGCACGTTCATGCGCGAACGGCAGGCCGGCGCGATGCGGTTTTCATAGAGCCCGGAGTTGTCCAGATAGTCGTACAGCGCGCGCGACTTGCGTTCGCTGGCGGCATCCATGGCCGCCACTCCGCCCTGGCGCAATAACCATTTGAAGACCAGACCCGCGATGTAGATGGCGTAGGTCGGCGGCGTATTGAACATGGACTGGGCGCCGGCCACGTTGGCGTAATCGAACACCGACGGGCAATAGGGCAACGCATGGCCGATCAGATCCTTGCGCACGAACGTCAGCGTCACCCCCGCCGGCCCGGCGTTCTTCTGTGCGCCGGCGTAGACCATACCGACGCGCGAAAAGTCGATGGGACGCGACAGGATGTTGGACGACATGTCGGCCACCAGCGGCACATCGGGCGCCCCCAGGGCGGCCATGTCGGGCATGACGGGCTGCTCGACGCCGCCGATGGTCTCGTTGGCGCACAGATGCAGATAGGCGGCGTCGGGACGGACCCGCCATTGGGCATGATCCGGCAGCCAGCACCAGGGACCGTACGCGCGGCCGCCCGCGACGGTCCCGGATTCGGCCGTGGCGGCGACGGCGATATCACCGTAGCGCGCGGCCTCGTTGAAAGACTTGCGCGCCCAATGGCCGCTCAGGACGTAATCCGCCCGGCCGGCACCAGCGCGGCCGATCAGGTTCAGCGGCACGATGGCGTTCTGCGCCGAGGCGCCGCCCTGCATGAAAAGCACCTCGAAATCATCGGGCACCGACAGCAGCGCGCGCAGATCGGCCTCGGCCTCGTCGCGGATGCGGCTGTAATGCTTGCCGCGATGGCTCATTTCCATCACCGAGGTGCCGCTGCCCTGCCAATCGCACATTTCGGCGGCCGCCTGCTGCAGGACTTCGAGCGGCAGGGTCGAAGGCCCTGCGGCAAAATTCCAGGGGCGTCTCATTCTTGCGCCTCACCAGCCCGGGATGCCGCCGGACCGCTGGAAGCCGGATCGGCGTCCTCTGCCGATCCGGGCGCGTCTTCGTTCTCGTCCTCGTCGGCATCGCTTTCGACCACGCGGCGCACTCCGGACAAGCGGCTGTCATCGTCCACGTTGATCAGCGTGACCCCCTGTGTGGCGCGGCCCATCTCGCGGATTTCGGACACCCGCGTGCGCACCAGCACGCCGCCGGTCGTGATGAGCATGATCTCGTCCTCGGGCTGCACCAGCACGGCGCTGACGACCTTGCCGTTGCGCGCCGAAGTCTGGATGGCGATCATGCCCTTGGTGCCGCGCCCATGGCGCGTGTACTCGACGATGGACGTGCGCTTGCCGTAGCCGTTCTCGGTGGCCGTCAGCACGCTCTGGGTTTCATCCTCGGCCACCAGCAAGGCAATCACGGCCTGTCCTTCCTCGAGCGACATGCCGCGCACGCCGCGCGCCGTGCGGCCCATCGGGCGCACGTCGTTCTCGTCGAAGCGCACGGCCTTGCCGGCATCCGAGAACAGCATCACGTCGTGCTGGCCATCGGTCAGTTCGGCGCCGATCAGGAAATCGCCCTCGTCCAGGCCCACGGCGATGATGCCGGCCTTGCGGGGATTGGAGAAATCCGACAGCGGCGTCTTCTTGACCGTTCCGCGCGACGTGGCCATGAAGACGTAGTGATCCTCGCTGAAGGCCTTGACCGACAGCACCACCGTGATGGTTTCGCCATCGACCAGCGGGAACATGTTGACGATGGGGCGGCCGCGCGAATTGCGCGACCCCTGGGGCACTTCCCAGACCTTGAGCCAGTAGACGCGGCCCCGGTCGGAGAAACACAGCAGGTAGTCGTGCGTATTGGCGATGAAAAGCTGGTCGATCCAGTCGTCTTCCTTGGTCGCGGTGGCCTGCTTGCCGCGCCCGCCGCGCTTCTGCGCCCGGTACTCGGAAAGCGGCTGGCTCTTGATGTAGCCGCTGCGCGACAACGTCACGACCATATCCATGGGCGTGATGAGGTCTTCGGTTTCAAGCTCGGTGGCGTTGTATTCGATCTCCGAGCGGCGCCGGTCATTGCTGGCGTTGGAGAACTCGGCGCGCACCGCCTGCAGCTCGTCGCTGATGATCGAGGTGACCCGCTCCGGACGCGCCAGGATGTCCAGCAGGTCGGCGATGGTCTCCATGATCTCGCGGTATTCGCCGACGATCTTGTCCTGCTCCAGGCCGGTCAGGCGCTGCAGGCGCATGTTCAGGATTTCCTGGGCCTGGACCTCGGAGAGGCGGTACTGGCCGTCGGCCTGCAGGCCGTATTGCTGATCCAGGCCGTCCGGGCGGTAGGCCGCCCGGCCGCCCGAGGCGACATTGCCATCGGCGCGCTCGAGCATCTCGCGCACCAGGGACGAGTCCCAGGTGCGTTCCATCAAGGCCTGGCGTGCCACCGGCGGCGTGGGCGCGGCCTTGATGATGGCGATGAAATCGTCGATATTGGCCAGGGCCACCGCCAGGCCCTCCAGCACGTGGCCGCGTTCCCGGGCCTTGCGCAGTTGGAAGATGGTGCGGCGGGTGACGACCTCGCGGCGGTGCTGAAGGAAATACTGCACCAGTTGCTTCAGATTCAGCAGGCGCGGCTGGCCGTCGACCAGCGCCACCATGTTCATGCCGAAGGTTTCCTGAAGCTGGGTGTTTTTATAGAGATTGTTCAGGACGACCTCGGGAACCTCGCCGCGCTTGAGCTCGATGACCAGGCGCATGCCGTCCTTGTCCGACTCATCGCGGATGTCGGAGATCCCCTCGATCCTTTTTTCGTTGACCAGATCGGCGATGCGCTCTTGCAGGGATTTCTTGTTCACCTGGTAGGGAATGGCGTCGACGATGATGGCCTGGCGGTTGCCGCGCTCCATGTCCTCGAAGTGGACCTTGGCGCGCATGATCACCCGCCCGCGCCCGGTGCGATAGCCCTCGCGCACGCCGGCCATGCCGTAGATGATGCCGCCGGTGGGAAAATCCGGCGCGGGAATGCGTTCGATCAGTTCGTCGATGGTGCAGTCGGGATTGCGCAGGCAGTACAGGCAGCCCTCGACGACCTCGGACAGGTTGTGGGGCGGGATGTTGGTCGCCATGCCCACCGCGATTCCGGCGCTGCCGTTGACCAGCAGATTGGGCAGGCGCGATGGCAGCAGCAGGGGCTCATGTTCGCTGCCGTCGTAGTTGGGGCCGAAATCCACGGTTTCCTGGTCGATGTCGGCGAGCAGCTCGTGGGCGATCTTCGACAGCCGGACTTCGGTATAGCGCATGGCCGCCGCGCTGTCGCCATCGATCGAGCCGAAGTTGCCCTGGCCATCGACCAGCATGTAGCGCAGCGAGAAATCCTGCGCCATGCGCACGATGGTTTCATAAACGGCCGAGTCACCATGAGGGTGGTATTTACCGATCACGTCCCCGACGATACGCGCGGACTTCTTGTAAGCGCGGTTCCAGTCGTTGTTCAGTTCGTGCATGGCGAACAGCACCCGCCGGTGCACGGGCTTGAGCCCGTCGCGCACATCGGGCAGGGCACGCCCCACGATCACGCTCATCGCGTAATCCAGGTAACTGCGCCGCATTTCGTCTTCGAGCGAAATGGGCAAGGTCTCTTTGGCGAAGGAATCCATGGCGTATCCGAAAAACCTACAGGCTTGAATGACTGGACCGGATGGCAGTCGGCCAATCGGTGATTCTATCATTCGCCCCGAGGCCTCTGGCGGTGCGGGACGGACGGACCGCCGCCGGGCCTAAAGCCTCGGCTCAGGTATTGAATCATCCCGGGTGTTGCGAAAAGCCTACACCGAGCCACCTCCATGGCTGTAAAACACGCCCAGAGGGCGCGCTAAGGGTTTTGTGCTTAACCCGGCAAGGGAAAATGCCTTAAGATTTCGGCTAACACGCATGAAACCCAGCGCAACTCAGAGCACTCCAACTCGACATTGCTATACTGGAAGCGTTCTTTCGATATGCGGCGGGGGTTCGCTGCGGTCACTTTCAAGCATCATGCTCAAACGAGGAGAAACATGAACAAACCCTCCAAAATCGCTATTGGACTCGCCATTGCTGCCATGGCCGCCGTCGGTACCGCTTCGGCGTCCGACAACTGGACCAACGTCGACGGCCATGTCTGGAAAGACGCGAGCGGCGAAAACTGCTGGCGCGATGCATTCTGGACGCCGGCTACCGCCGCTGAAGGCTGCGGCAAGCCCGTCGCCGAAGCGCCCGTTGTTGCCCCGACCGCCAGCAAGGTCGTCCTGAACGCCGACACCTTCTTCGACTTCGACAAGGCCACTCTGAAGCCCGAAGGCAAGCAAGTGCTGGATCAAGTCGCCCAGCAAGCCGGTTCCGTCAACCTGGAAACGGTCATCGCCACCGGCCACACCGACTCCATCGGTACCGAAGCCTACAACCAGGGGCTGTCCGAGCGCCGCGCCAACACGGTCAAGCAGTACCTGATCAGCAAGGGCGTGCCGGCTGACCGCATCTACGCCGAAGGCAAGGGCGAACTGCAACCCGTCGCGTCCAACAAGACTCGCGAAGGCCGCGCCCAGAACCGTCGCGTGGAAATCGAAATCGTCGGTACCCGCAAGTAATATCCGCTGGCCGCACGAAACCGCCGCGCCTCGCGCGCGGCGGATACAATAGGGCTCCGTTTGACGGAGCCCTATTTTTTTTCTGGACCTCTGGAGCCGCCTCCATGCACGCAGCCAACGCCGACCCGGCGGAACTCGACAAATTCAGCGCTTTCGCCTCCAGTTGGTGGGATCCCCAGGGCGAGCTGAAGACCCTGCACGACATCAACCCCCTGCGCCTGGACTGGATCCGCACCCAGACGGGCCTGCTGGACGGCCTCCAGGCGCTGGACGTCGGCTGCGGCGGCGGCCTGCTGGCCGAGGCCATGGCGGCCGAGGGCGCGCAGGTCACGGGCATCGACCTGGCCAAGCAATCCCTGCAGATCGCCCGCCTGCATGGCCATGAGTCCGGCATCCAGGTCGAATACGAATGCGCCAGCGCCGAAGACTACGCGCAACAGCAAGCCGGCCGGTTCGACCTCGTCACATGCATGGAACTGCTGGAGCACGTGCCTGACCCGGCTTCGGTCGTGCGCGCCTGCGCCGAACTGGTCCGCCCGGGCGGGCTGGTGTGCTTTTCCACCCTGAACCGCAATCCGAAGTCGTTCATGCTGGCAATCGTGGCGGCCGAATATGTGATGCGCATGCTGCCCCGGGGCACCCACAGCTACGAACACTTCATCACCCCCAGCGAACTGGCTGCCGCCGCACGCGCGGCGGGCCTGGAAGTCACGGCGCTGGCCGGCATGAGCTACCAGCCCCTGACCCGGCACTACAGCCTGTCCCGGGACACCAGCGTGAACTACCTGATGGCAGCGAGGCGCCCGGCATGACCGCGATCCGCCGCCTTGTCCTGTTCGATTTCGATGGCACGCTGGCCGACACGGCGCCGGACCTGGCCGCCGCCGCCAACCGCCAGCGCCATTACCGCGGCTTGCCCCCGCTGCCCTACGAAGCATTGCGGCCGTATGCCTCGCATGGTGCGCGCGGCCTGCTGAAAGCCGCTCTGGATCTGGATGCGCAATCCGACGAATACGAATCCACCCGCCAGCGCTTCCTGCGCGACTATGCCGAGGCCATGCTGGTGCAGACCCGCCTGTTCCCGGGCATCGGGATACTGCTGGACCAATTGGGCGGCCATGCCTACGGCTGGGGTATCGTGACCAACAAGATCGAGGCACTCGCCCTGCCCATCGTACGCCACCTCGGCCTGCAGGATCGCTGCCTGGTAACGGTGGGCGGCGACACCACGCCCCATGCCAAACCCCATCCCGAACCGCTGCTGCATGCCGCCCGCCAGGCGGGCGTGCCCCCCGGGAACTGCATCTATATCGGCGATGATGAGCGCGACATCGTCGCCGGCCAGGCGGCCGGCATGGCAACCGTGGTCGCCGCCTACGGCTACTGCTCGCTCGAGGATCCGGCCCGCTGGGGAGCCGACGCCATCGCGGCAAGCCCCGAGGATCTCTGGCCGCTCATCGAGCGCTGGGCCGCGGGCGGCCTGGAGGCCGGCTCCGCGTCTCAGGCATCCGCTTGAACGCCGGCTGAGCCGGAGCCGGCGGCCGTAAACAGCACGTCGGTCGAAGAATTCAAGGCCGTCTCGGCGGAGTCCTGCAGCACGCCAATGATGAACCCCACCCCGACGACCTGCATGGCCAGGTCGTTGGAAATGCCGAACAGGCTGCAGGCCACCGGGATCAGCAGCAGCGAACCGCCGGCCACCCCGGACGCCCCGCAGGCGCACACCGCCGCCACAATGCTCAGCAACAGCGTCGTCGGCAGATCCACCGTCACGCCCAGCGTATTGACCGCCGCCAGCGTCAGCACCGTGATGGTGATGGCCGCCCCCGCCATGTTGATGGTCGCGCCCAGGGGGATGGAGACGGAATAGGTGTCCTCTTCCAGGCCCAGCTTGCGGCACAGGGCTATGTTGACCGGGATATTGGCCGCCGAGCTGCGGGTGAAGAAGGCCGTGATGCCGGACTCGCGCAGGCAGGTGAACACCAGCGGATACGGATTGACCCGCAGCCGCAGGAACACGATCAGCGGATTGACCGCCAACGCCACGAACAACATGCAGCCAAGCAGCACCGCCAGCAGGCGGGCATAGTCCAGCAGCGCGCCGAAGCCGGTTTCGGCAATGGTCGAGGCCACCAGCCCGAAGATTCCGATCGGCGCCATCCGGATGATCACCTTGACGAGATACGACACCCCCGCCGACAAATCCGTCATGACGTGCTTGGTGGTCGCATTGGCGTGGCGCAGGGCGATGCCCAGGCCGATGGCCCAGGCCAGGATGCCGATGTAGTTGGCTTCGACCAGGGCGCGCACCGGATTGTCCACGATGCTCAAGAGCAGATTGCGCAAGACTTCGATCACGCCGCTGGGCGGGCTCAATGCGGCGTCGCCCAACTGCAGGCGAATGGTCAGCGGAAACAGAAAACTGGCGACGACCGCAACCAGTGCCGCCGCAAAGGTACCGAACAGGTAAAGCGCCAGGATCGGCCCCAGTTTCGCCTGGGTGCCCTGTTGATGGCTGGCGATGGAAGCGGCCACCAGGACGAAGACCAGGATCGGAGCGATGGATTTCAGCGCCGTGACGAACAGACTGCCAAACAGGCCGACGGCCAACGCCGCATCCGACGAGACGGACGCCAGAACCACGCCGGCGGCCAGGCCGATCAGGATCTGCGTCACCAGCCTGCCATGCCGGATGAAATGGAACAATGCGTTGGAATTGGAAGGAAGGGCGGAGGACGGAGTCATAGGAATCGGGAGTTCTGCATGAATTTTCCGGCGCACGGCGGGAAACAGTCGCAGGCGGTCCAGGGGCGCCGGCGTGCGGGCATGCTTCCGGAACCGGCACCCGGCTCGAAATGGGCGCCATTCTAGCACCGCAGGGCCTCAGGACCGGCAAGCCGATACAATCAAACCTTGCCGTATGACAACCGCCGCCTTTTTTGCGCGGCGGCCGGCACGGCCCTCCCTCATGCAACACGAAGGAATCCCATGGCTTCACACACGATTCGCGTCGGCATTGCCGGTTACGGCAATCTGGGGCGTGGCGCCCTGGCGGCCCTGGCCCGCTGCCCCGACATGCGCCCCGCCGGCGTCTTTACGCGCCGCGACCCGGCCTCGCTGCGCCTGCCCGACTCCTCGGTCCCGGTGTTCTCGCTGGACGAGGCGGCCGCGCGCCGCGACGACATCGACGTCATGATCCTGTGCGGGGGCTCCAAGGACGACCTGCCCGCCCAGGGCCCGGCATTGGCCGGATGGTTCACGACGGTGGACAGCTACGACACCCACGCCCGGATCCCCCAATACTTCGAGGCTGTCGATGCCGCCGCGCGCGCGGGCGGCAACCTGTCGATCATCGCGGTGGGCTGGGACCCCGGCCTGTTCTCGATCAACCGCCTGATGGGCGAGGCCATCCTGCCGGCCGGCGCCACCTACACATTCTGGGGCAAGGGCCTGAGCCAGGGGCACTCGGACGCCATCCGGCGCGTGCCGGGCGTTCGGGCCGGCGTGCAGTACACCATCCCGGTTCCCGAGGCGGTCGCCCGCGTACGCGCCGGCGAGCAGCCGGCTCTGACGACCCGGGAAAAGCACAAGCGCGAATGCTACGTCGCGCTTGAACCGGGCGCCGACGCCGGCCAAGTCGAACAGGCCATCGTCGCCATGCCCGACTATTTTGCGGACTACGACACCACGGTGCATTTCATCGACGAGGCCGCCCTGGCCCGCGACCACGCCGGCATGCCGCACGGCGGGTTCGTCATCCGCAGCGGCCGCACC
Source organism: Castellaniella ginsengisoli (assembly GCF_040955415.1). Taxonomy (NCBI): domain Bacteria; kingdom Pseudomonadati; phylum Pseudomonadota; class Betaproteobacteria; order Burkholderiales; family Alcaligenaceae; genus Castellaniella; species Castellaniella ginsengisoli. The sequence goes on from NZ_CP158257.1 coordinate 222,279, forward strand.
GAGGCCAGCGAGAACCAGGTGATGGAGTTCTCGCTGGCGCTGGACAGCAATCCGGCCTTCACGTCCAGCGTCCTGGTGGCCTACACGCGCGCCGCCTGGCGGATGAAGTCCGCCGGTGAAACCGGCGCCCGAACCGTCTTCGATGTGGCCCCCGGCCTGCTGTCGCCCCGATCCCCCGAAGCCTTGCGCCAGGCCCTGCTGTAATAAAAGAGCCAGTGCCAGAGGCGTGCTTGCCTCTGGCCGCCGCCCACACTACCATGCAGGGACCGGGCCGCATGCCGCCCATTTCCGCCTCGAACGCCCCATGGAGATCCGCGTCGAAGGTCTGTGCAAGACCTACCGGTCCGAAGATCGCGCCATCGCGGCCCTGGATCGCGTCGATCTGACCATTCCGGCCCACGAAATCTTCACCCTGCTCGGACCCGGCGGCTGCGGCAAGACGACGCTGCTGCGTTGCATTGCCGGCCTGGAAACCCCCGACGCCGGCGAGATCCGTATCGGCGACGATGTGGTCTGGTCATCGGAACGCCGGATCGCCGTGCCCACAGAAAAGCGCGGCCTGGGCATGGTGCTCCAGCCACCCGCCCTGTGGCCGCACCTGTCGGTCTTCGAGAACGTGGCCTATCCGCTGCACGTGCGCGGCATGCGCCGGGGACGGATCCGCGAGAAAGTCGCTCAAGCGCTGGAATTCGTCCAGTTGCGCGGCATCGAACGACAATCCGTCACGCGTCTGCCGGACAGCCAGCAGCAACGCGTGGCACTGGCCCGCGCGCTGGTGGCCGAGCCGCACGCCATCCTGCTCGACGAGCCGCTCGGCGCCCCGGATGCCGGATGGCGCATGGAAACCCGTACGCAGTTGTGCCAATCCCTGAAAGCGCTCGGCATCACGATCCTGTACGCCACCCGAAACGCGGCCGATGCCCTGATCCTGTCGCACACGATCGCCGCCCTGCAAAATGGCCGTGTCCTCGAGGCCGACACCCCGCAGCGCCTGTACTTCGAAACGCGGCAGCGCGATGTGGCGTGTCTTGTTGGACGGATCAATCAATTCCCGGCCATCATCCGCAACCAGGAACACGGCTACACCCTGGCGCGCTGCGGCCTGGGCACGATCCATTGCGAAGCGCGCGATCTGCCGGAAGGCGCCGAGGCAACGCTTTGCATCCGTCCGGAATTCATCCGCGTCACGCGCTTCGAGGTCGGGCCGGGGTTCAACGTCATCGAAGGCACGATCGAGTCCATGACGTTCATCGGCGAGGCCTATGAGGCCGACATCCGGGTCAACGGCGAACGGTTGCTGGCGCGCATCGACCCCGACGTACAGACCGCCCCAGGCGAACGCGTCGAAATCCGCCTGGACCCGGCCCACTGCCTGCTGCTGAACGCCTGAGGCCGCCGATGCCCGACTCCCGGCAGTCACGCGCCCTGAGCTGGACCCTGACCGCCCTGGTCGGCTTCCTGGTCCTGTGTCCCGTGCTGACGCTGCTGCTCGACAGCCTGTCCCGGGCGCCGGGCGCCGCCGATCCGTTCACCCTGTCGCCCTACGTCCGCGCCTACACCGCCCCCGCCCTGCGGGGGGTCGCCCTCAACACGGCCGTGTTCGTACTGGGCTCGTCCCTGCTGTCCACGCTGCTGGCTTTGCTCCTGGCTTGCCTGAACACCGGCCACGCCGCCCGGCGTCTGTGCATGGCGTTTTCGATCCTGCCGTTGATGACCCCGCCCTTGCTGTTCGCGGCCGGCTGGGCGTTGCTGCTGCATCCCGGCGACGGCCTGCTCGCTCAAGCGCTGCAAGGGCTGCTTGGCCTGGAACCGGCGCCGTTCGACATCCATTCGCTGGGGGGCATGATCCTGGTCGAAGGGATGATGAACCTGCCCATGGCTTACCTCATCATCGCACCGGCCCTGGCGGCTTTCGACCCGGCGCGGCAGGAAGCCGCGCGCGTATCGGGCTCCGGCCCGACGGACGTCCTGCTGCGGATCACCCTGCCGATCCTGTATCCGGCCCTTCTGGCCGCCCTGGTCCTGAGCATGGTGCGCAGCCTGGCGTCCTATGCCGTGCCCCGGGTGCTGGGCGCCCCCGGCCACGTGGACGTGCTGACCACCTATCTGTACGGGATGATCTCCGCCGGCTCCGCTTCGGATGAGGCCCAGGCTGCCGCGCTCGGTCTGGGCCTGCTGTCGGCCTCCCTCGCCTTGACCGTCTTCTACCGCGCACTGGTCGCCGAAAGCGCAGCCTATGCCGCCCCCCCGGCGCACGGTGCGCGGCCAGGCCCGGCCAGGCCCGGCCGCATGCGGCATACGCTGGGCCTGGGTGCCGGGCTGCTGTACCTGCTGGCGACCGCGCTGCCGGTCCTGGCGCTGCTCTACGCCTCGCTCATCCCCCGGCCCATACCGCTCGGCGCCCTGGCCTTCGCCGCCCTGGATCTGCAGCACTGGATCGATGTCTTCCAAGAACCCGCCGTTCTGCGGGCGCTGCGCAACAGCCTGCTCCTGGCGGGCGCAGGCGCCACCCTGGGAGCGGCATTGTCCTTGGGCGTGGCCTGCGTCTGCGTCAAAACGCATGGTCCGCCGACGCGCCTGCTCAGGATGCTCAGCTTCCTGCCCTTCGCTTTTCCCGCCCTGGTCCTCGGCATCGGCTTCAAAGGATTCTTTGCGCAGATCCCGCCCCACGCCACGCTGGCCGCCTTGCTGCTGGCCTACATCGCGGTCTACCTGCCCTACGGCGTGCGGCCTCTGGCCGGAGCCTTCACGCAGATCCACCGCCTCCTGGATGAGGCCTCGCGGCTTTGCGGCGCCGGGCGCCTGACCACATTGCGGCGCATCACACTTCCGCTGCTGATCCCGGGCTTCGTCTCCGCCTGGACCTTGATGGCGATCCTTTTCCTGAACGAGCTGCCGGTCTCCGTCGTGCTGTCGGACGCCGGCGCAGAGGTGCTGTCCACCCGGATTCTGAGCGACATCGATGAGGGCCGCCGGGGCCGGCTATCGGCGTTGGGGCTGCTCGCCATCGCGCTCTCCATGGCTCTGGCACTCTGCGCCCGGGTGGCGACCCGCGCCTTCCGGCGACGCCAGGAATCCTAGCGCCCCGGCCGGAACCGGCGGCACCCCCTTGCCGAGGCGCCTCAGTGCAGGGTTCCGTCCTCCGCGGAAGGCTTGCCCGAATCGTCGTCAGCGCTGTATTCGTCGACCCGGGCGGCGGGCGCGCCCATTACGGATTCCCAACTGCGCAACGGCAAATAATTCTGCAGCCGCGTGATGGCCTGGCGAACCAAGGCCTCATGAAGTTCATGGCCCACGTGCGAAGCCATGTCCAGGGTCGCGTCGCCCCCCAGTTCGGCCAGATGGCCATGCACCTGGCGCGCCTGGTCGACCGGCGCCACGCCGTCCGCCGCGCCGTGCAGCAGATGCAATGTGGTCTGGGCGGGGGCGGCCTGCGGCAGCGTGGCAAAGCGCGTGGAAAACAGCAATGCCCGGCCGGCCAGCCCCGGATGGGCGCAAACCGCCTCCAGGATCACGGCGGCGCCCTCTGAAAAACCCGCCAGGGCGGTTTGTTCGCCGCTCAGGCGCCGGGCCTGCTGCAAAGACCTGATCTCGGCGGCCAGGACGGTGCCCGCATCGGCCACCAGGCCCACATAGGCCTCGGCATCCGGCTCGGCCTGGGCGATCCAGCGCCGAGCCGCGCCTGCGCCGAACCGCCCGTGCGGCTGCACGATCAGCGCCTGGGGAAAAGCCTGGCGGATCGCCCCCACCAGGCCCAACACCTGGTCTGGCGCAGCCGACTCGCCATGCAAGACGACGAAGAGCTGCGCGGGCGCACCGGCGGACGGCTCGATGATCAGGGGTTCGGGTCGGGTATGGGTCATGGCAGGCTCAGCCGGCGAATCCGCCCGCGTTCAGGAATTGTTCCTCCTCGGGCGTTGTACTGCGCCCGAGCGCGCCGTTCCGGTGGGGAAACCGCCCGAAGCGCCGGATGATGTCGCGATGCTCGATCGCCCAGCGCAGCGAATCGGGCGCCTCGCGCGCATACAGGACCACGGATTCTTCCTGGACGGCCAGATCCTCGGCATGCATGAAAGGCAGGCAGACAAAACCGCGCAGGTCGGGCTCGATACCCTCCAGAAGGCCCAGTGCCCTGCGGGCGCAGGACAGCGCCAGGCCGTCCGTGGCGAACATGTGCCCCGTGCCCCGGAAGGCATTGCGGGGGTACTGATCCAGCAGCAGGATCAAGGCCAGCGCCGACTCGGGGTGGCCCAGCCAGCCTTCCAGCTCGCCGCGGGCGGCGGCAAAATGGGCATCGGCAAAGCGCTCGCGGAACTCGGCGTCGAAAGCGGCATCCTTGGCGAACCATCGGCTTGGACCCGCGCCGCGCCAGAAGGCCAGAACGGCACTGGCGGCCTCGGGCGGCGCGGCAAGGGATGAAGCGGCGGCTTGCATCAGATCTCTCCAGAATACGGCGGAATGTACCTACGGTACACCGAACCTCCTACAATCGCATCATTCTTCTTTTTACCAAGCCCGCCATGTCTCTGCCACAGGATCTCGCCCCCTCGGGCCCGCTGCGCGCCTCGATCAATCTGGGGAATCCCCTGCTGGCGCGCCGCGACGCCGGCACCGGCGAGGTCTCGGGCGTGTCCGTGGACCTGGCCGCGGAACTGGCCCGCGAGCTGGGCGTGCCCCTGGAGCTGGCGGTGTTCGACAAGGCCATCCAGTCGGTCGAGGCCGTGGCCGGCCAGGCGGCCGACATCGGCTTTTTCGCCATCGATCCCAAGCGCGGTGAAGGCATCGCTTTCACGGCCCCCTACGTGCTCATCGAAGGGGCCTACCTGGTGCGCGCGGATTCCCCGCTGCACGACAACGCCGAGGTCGACCAGCCTGGCCATCGCGTCGTGGTGGGCCAGGGCAGCGCCTACGACCTGTACCTCAGCCGCCACCTGCGACAGGCGGAAATCGTGCGGGCGGAAAACTCTCAGCGCGTCGTGGACGATTTCCTGGCCGGCGGCCAGGAGGTGGCCGCCGGAGTGCGCCAGCAACTGCAATCCGACGCGGACCGGGTCGGCGGCGTGCGCCTGCTGCCCGGCCGCTTCATGGTGATCGAACAAGCCATGGGCCTGCCCCGGTCCCGCCCACCGCAGGCCCTCGCCGCACTGGCCGATTTCGTGGCCCGCTGCAAAGCGTCCGGTTTTGTGGCGCAAGCGCTGGCGCGCCACGGCATCCGGGGCGCCTCGGTCGCGCCCTGAACGAGATCGGCGGGGTTCCACCAGGCGCATCCAGAAAAACGCCACGGCGCCCCCGTGGCTTTTCGCGCCGGGCGCGCGCCGCAGGTCTATGATGGTCCCAGGCACAGACCCACAGGAGAGCCCGCCATGGATTCACCGATGTTCCCTCACCCCACCGCCGGACTGGCCAAGCGGCGCGCCGAACTCGCCCCCGAAGCCCTGTCCGCGTTCAAGGCGTTCAGCAAGGCGGTGTTCGCACCGGGCGCGCTGGACGCGAAAACCAAGCAACTGATCGCCGTGGCCGTCGCGCACGTCACTCAGTGCCCCTACTGCATCAAAGGCCACACCGAAGGCGCGGCCCGCGCAGGCGCCTCCGATGCGGAAATCATGGAGGCGATCTGGGTGGCGGCCGAAATGCGGGCGGGCGGCGCGTATGCCCACTCGGCCCTGGCGTTGCAGACCCTGGAAGACCTGCACGGGCGCAAGCCGGCCTGATATGCGACGCCGCGCGGCCGGGCCGGACACGGTTGAAACGTTTGCGGGGCCAGCGGCATCCAATGCCGACGGTATTCTTTCAGGAGTTCACGTGGATATCCAGCTCCAGCCCGATCCGGCAGCCTCGGACGATCTCGCCCTGATCGGGCGCGCGGCGGGCGGCGACCTGGCCGCCTTCGAAGCGTTGATGCGCCGCCACAACCAGCAGCTCTACCGGGCGGCGCGCAGCATTCTGCACGACGAAGCCGAAGCCGAGGACGCCGTCCAGGAAGCCTGGTGGAAGGCCTACGGGCATCTGCGCGACTTTCGCGCGGATGCCCGGCCCGCCACCTGGCTGACGCGCATCGCCATCAACGAAGCCTTGATGCGGCGGCGACGAAACAGATCGCGCGAAACCCTCATCCAATCCGCATACCAGGTTTCGCACGAACAGGACACCATGCCGATGCACGACCCCGACACCGCCGCGCCCGCTTCCGCCAGCCCCGACCAGATGGCCTGGCGCGCGGAACTGCGGCGCCAACTGGAACGGCGCATCGACGAACTGCCGGACCTCTACCGCACAGTCTTCATGTTGCGCGCGGTCGAAGAAATGCCCGCTGCGGAGGTCGCCACCGTCCTCGGCCTGCCCGAAGCCACCGTGCGTGTGCGATTCATGCGCGCCCGCCGCCTGCTGCAGGCGGCCATGCAGCCGGAATTCGACCCGCGCGCTGCGGGCGCATTCTCGTTCGCAGGCGCACGCTGCGACCGCATCGTGGCGGGTGTTCTTGCACGGGTGCAGGCGGCCGGCTGACGCACCGCCCCACAAGCGAGGCGGTCCGCAGCCGGTGGCGGCCCCAGGATCAGTCGACCCGCCCTTGGCTCAGGACGGCTTCCACCTCCGGAAAGCCCGCTACGGCAACCGGAGGCAACTGCGCATCCGTTCCGGCGTAAGGGCGCCCGGCCGGCGCGCCTTCGACCACGATCCTCCCGACCATGCCCGCATGCTCGTGCGGCAAGCAGAAATAGTCGTAAACGCCGGGAACATCGAACACCCAGGTAAAAGACTGTCCGGGCAGCAGATAGCCGGAGTCCCATGGCTTTGCATCCTGCGGCAGGCGCAACGGCTTGCCGTTGGCCGGATGATAGGCGGTCGCCGTATGGACGTTTCCGGCATCGTGGTTGACCCAGCGGACGGCCTGGCCGGGGCGGATGCGCAGACCTCGCGGCCGGAACCAGACGGCCGACCCGGTCGACGTGCCCGCCATGCCGATCTCGATCGCTTCGCCGCCCGCCGCCGGCCATGGCAGGGCGGCCGCCAGCAGCAGGCCGCCGCCGGCGCCCAACAGCCGTCGGCGCCGCGGGTCATGGGCAGGCGTACTCATTTCGCTACGCGGCTTTCCTGCGCGGCCGGCACATGCCACAGCACGATGTGGATGTGCGGCTCAGCCACGCCGGGATGCCCCGCGTTATACATCATGTCCACATGATCCACCTTGACCCCGGCCGGCACCTTCAGGTCATTCAAGTGCATGTCGGCCTTCATGAGCGAGAGCGGAATCATGTAGGTGGTGTTCACCAGGTTGCCATCATGGTCGTAGCCCAGGAACGGGCCGGCGGGCAGCGTCGCGGGGTCGACGAACAACTGCCCCATGCCCGGAATGAAATCGGGCAACGGAACCAGCGAACTGACCGTCTTGTACGGAGCCGCGGGCGGCGCCTTCAGCGCCGATGCGGTTTTCGCCTGCGCCGCAGGCGCGACCAAACCGAATGCCAAGGCAGCCGTGGCTGCCATCAGAAGAGAACGCGAGTTCATGAGAATCTCCCGGTATGCGCGGCGGGAATCGCCGTGTTCCGCGCTATTGGATGCGCGGTCCGGGAGATCTGTTTCGGCGGCGGACAATCAGGCGGTCTCGCCCTCGTACAACAAATCAGGCCACCCGTGCAGGACGGCCCGGGCATCCAGCGAACGCAGGGGCACGGACGCATCCGCCGGAATGCGCCCGTCGACTTGCAGCATCTGATAGCGCAGGCAGCAGACACGCAGGAAAGAAGCAAAATTGCCGGCTTCGCCCCGGTAGGCCAGCAACTCGTCGTACAGGCGTTCGATCAGTTGCGACACCCGCATGCCGTCCCGCCGGGCGATGTCTTCGAGCACGTGCCAGAACAGAAGCTCCAGACGCACGCTGGTCGCCACGCCATGCAGGCGCAACGAGCGGGTTTCGCTGTCGTAGGACCGGGGATTGGCCCGGATGAAGATTTCGCACATGGCGCAAGGCTCCAGAACAGGCGCGGCATCCTGTGACTGTAGGGACGAGCGTCGCGGCCACGCAAGAGGGGAATCCCTGACACGCGGCCTCATTCCCTCAAGCGGGCGCGAGCGCCCCGGCGCACGGCCTCAGTGCTGGATGCGCGTGCCCAGCACCGCCAGGAACTGGGCGATCCAGGCCGGGTGCGCGGGCCACGCCGGCGCCGTGACCAGATTGCCGTCCGTGTGCGCCTGATCGATCGCAATGTCGGCATACTGGCCGCCCGCCAGCCGGACTTCCGCCGCGCACGCCGGATACGCAGAGCAAGTGCGGCCTTGAAGCACGCCGGCCGCCGCCAGCAACTGCGCCCCATGGCAGATCGCCGCAATCGGTTTGGCGGCGGCATTGAACTGCTGCACGATGGCCAGCACGCGCTCGTCCATGCGCAGGTATTCGGGCGCCCGCCCGCCAGGAACCACCAGCCCGTCGTAGGCCGCCGCATCCACCGCGTCGAAATCCCGGTTCAGCGTAAAGCGATGTCCGGGTTTTTCGCTGTAGGTCTGGGCGCCGTCGAAATCATGAACGGCCGTCGCCACCCAATCACCCGCGCTCTTGTCCGGACAAACCGCATCGACCGAGTGCCCGACGGCCTGCAAGGCCTGGAACGGCACCATGACTTCGTAGTCCTCGACGTAGTCGCCCACCAGCATCAGCAATTTCTTCGCCATTGTTCGTCTCCTGTCCTGAGTGATGCCCGGCCGTCGACCGGGCGATGGGAATCGGGCGCCGGAGCCCAGTCCGCAGGCTCCGCCCATCCCTATTGTGGCCCCCCGATCCGGTGCCTGGGTGGTATTCCCATACCACTGTGGCCGGGCGCATGGGCCGGCCGGATGGATCGCAACGAGGGCGCTTGACAATGTTACTTACCGGTACGTATCATTTGCCGTCCAGATCCATCAACCACCCCCCCAGAAACTTCCATGCCTACCTTGTTCGATCCCCTTCAGCTCGGCGACCTGTCGCTGCCCAATCGCATCATCATGGCCCCCCTGACCCGCTGCCGGGCCGAACCCGGCCGCATTCCCGGCGACCTGATGGTCGACTACTACCGCCAGCGCGCCAGCGCCGGCCTCATCATCAGCGAGGCCACCAGCGTCACCCCAATGGGCGTGGGCTACCCGGACACCCCCGGGATCTGGTCCGACGCCCAGGTGGAAGGCTGGAAGAAAGTCACCGCCGCCGTACATGAGGCAGGCGGACGGATCATCCTGCAGCTCTGGCACGTCGGCCGCATTTCCGATCCCCTGTATCTGGACGGCGCCACGCCGGTGGCCCCCAGCGCCTTGCAACCGGCCGGCACCGTCAGCCGGTTGCGCCCGCAGAAGACCTACGTCACCCCCCGTGCTCTGGACATCTCGGAAATTCCCGGGGTCATCGAAGCCTACCGGCAAGGCGCCGCAAACGCCCGGGCGGCGGGCTTTGACGGCGTCGAAATCCATGCCGCCAACGGCTACTTGATCGACCAGTTCCTGCAAAGCAGCACCAACCGGCGCAACGACGCCTACGGCGGCTCATTGGAAAACCGCGCCCGCCTGCTGCTGGAGATCACGGACGCGATCCTGGAAGTCTGGGCGCCCGGCCTCGTCGGCGTCCACCTGTCCCCCCGGGGCGACAGCAACGACATGGGCGACGATCAGCCGCAGGAAACCTTCGGCTACGTCGCCGAGGCTCTGGACCGGCGCGGCATCGCCTTTCTATGCCTGCGCGAATATGAAGGCCCGGACAGCCTGGCGTCGGCAATCCGCGGGAAATTCTCCGGCCGGTTCATTGCGAACGAAGCCCTCGACCAGGCTCAGGCCGCCGCCTGGCTGGCCCAGGAGCGCGCCGACGCGGTCGCCTTCGGCAAACTGTTCATCGCCAATCCCGACCTGCCCGCCCGCTTCGCGCACGGCGCCGCGCTGAATGCGCCTCGGCCCGAGACGTTCTATACCCCGGGTCCGGAAGGCTACACCGACTACCCGGCACTGGAGCAATGCGGGGCCGAAACCTGAGACGCGATGACCACGGGGGGCGGGCGCGCCGCCGGGTAGCGGCCTAGGCCAGGCTGGCATCGATCAAGCGCGCCGCCGTATCCGCCAGATACCGCACCGGCCCCTCCGCGCCAAACACCTGACTGGATACGCAGGCGCCTTCCAACAGCAGTTGCAGGCCGTCGCCCAGCGCTTCTGGGTCGCGGGCGCCCATTTCGCGCGCCAGCTCGATCAGGCGCGCACGCACCTGCCGTTTGTTCGCCACCGACACCTGCCGGGCGGGATGGTCGGGCTCAGGGTATTCGATGCACGCATTGGTCAGGCCGCAGCCCCGGTACTCCGCCATGCAGGTCCGTTTGGTCAACCCCGCGAAATAAGCCAGTATCTGTGCGCGCGGATCGCCCGGATGGGCTTCGACCGCCGCGTTGAAGCGCCGCCAGAATTCGACTTCGTAATCCCGCAGGTAGGCCACCACCAGCTCGTCTTTCGAGGCAAAGCTGCGGTAGAGGCTGGGTTTGGTGACGCCCGCCTCGGCCACGATGGCATCCACGCCGACGGCCCGGATGCCCTGGTGATAGAAAAGATCCCGCGCGCTGCTGCGGATGCGGTCAGCCGCACGCGGCAGCGATCCTGCCTTCTGTGCGGTATCCCGGCCATCTGGCCGGCGAGCGGCCGGCGGTGTCTTTTTCATCTTTCTGCTTGACGATGTTACTGATCGGTACGTATTATATGCCGTTCTGAACGTACCGAACAGTAACATCTCATGCCTCCCCCTGCGCGTTCCGCAAGCCCCCTTCTCATTCCCCGCCTGGGCCAGCGTTACGCGTTCGTCGTCGTCGGCGTCATCTTCTTCTGTCTGCTGTTTTCAGCCGGATTGCGCGCCACGCCCAGCGTACTGCTGGATCCGCTGCATCTGGTCTTTGGCTGGAGCCGGGCGACCATCTCCCTGGCAGCCGCCCTCGGCATTTTCTTCTACGGCATGGTCGGCCCCTTCGCCGCCGCCGCCATGGATCATTTCGGTCTGCGCCGCGTCCTGCTGGCGGCCCTGGTCATGATGGCAGCCTCCTCGGCCGCCAGCGCCTTCATGACCCAGAGCTGGCATCTGATCGCCTTGTGGGGGATTTTCTCCGGGATCGGGTCGGGCGCCGTGGCCACGGTGCTGGGCGCCACCATCGCCAATCGCTGGTTCCATCAACACCGCGGCCTGGCCATGGGAATCCTGACGGCAAGCACCGCCACCGGCAATCTGATCTTCTTGCCGCTGCTGGCCGCCCTGGCCTCGTCGGACGACTGGACACGCGCGGTCTGGGCCGTGGCCATCGCCATCCTGGTAATGGTGCCGCTGGTCTGGCGGCTGGTGCCCGACGGACCCGCCAGCGTCGGCCTGCTGCCCTACGGCAGCGACCCGGACAACCCGCCCCCGCCGCCCGCGCCGCGCACCGGCCTGCTCGCCGCCACCTTCGGTGCGCTCGGCCGGGCCAGCCGTACCCGCGCGTTCTGGTTTCTGTTCGCCACCTTCTGGGTCTGCGGCTTTACCACCAACGGCCTGGTGGGCACCCACCTCATCGCCATGTGCGGCGACTACGGCATCGCTTCGGTGCAAGCGGCGGGCCTGCTCGCGGTGATGGGCATCTTCGATCTCATCGGAACCACGGCCTCGGGCTGGCTCACCGACCGCTACGACCCGCGCAAACTGCTGTTCATCTATTACAGCCTGCGCGGCCTTTCACTGATGGCACTGCCCTACACCGATTTCTCGCTCTACAGTCTGTCCATCTTCGCCGTGTTCTACGGCCTGGACTGGATCGCCACCGTACCGCCCACGCTGCGCCTGGCCACCGATGTATTCGGCGACCGCGATGCCCCGGTGGTGTTCGGCTGGATCGTTGCCGGCCACCAGATCGGCGCCGCCACGGCGGCCTGGATGGGCGGCTTCGTCCGCGAGGTGTCCGGCAGCTACCTGATGGCTTTCGTGCTGGCAGGCGCCACCGGCCTGGCCGCGGCCGTGATCTCACTGATGATCAAGCGCCAACGTATGACGGAAGGGTTGGCGGCCGCCTGAGGAATCAAATCCGGCGCAAACGGAAAGGCCCCGGAAATGGGGTCGTTCGAGGCGCAAGGCAAAGATCGCCGCCCGCTCAGCAGTTGCCCTTTTTGGCTTGCCCCGGCGGGCAGAACCCGCCATGCCCGTAGGCTGGATCGGGATCGACAACCACGGATCCACGGGGCGTATGCACCGCACAGGCGGAAAGCGTGGCGGCCAGTGCGCAAACCAGAAGTATCTTTTTCATGGCAATCCCTTTATGGCGTCGCCATTTTGCCCTAAGCCGTAGAGAAAAGAACTACAGAGCGTAACCGTGCGGCGTGACGCTCCGGTGCTCATCTTCCTGGGGCTCATCGACTCTCCAACTCCCGGTTCGCCCGGGCCGCACACGAGGCCCGAAAAGTCTGCGCGCTAGAGCGCGCGACGGCAGGCAACAAGGCCTCTCAAAATTCTGATTCGCTCATCAGATGTGACGAAGCGCTTGCACAGTTCTGCCGATGTGGCGGAATAAGGAGATTTACAACTTACACCCGCACCAGAAAGCGCGGCCCATCATGCAAAGCAGCAGCCTGACGAGGCTGACCATGATGCCAAGTCCCCAAAGGGGGGGATATGCCCAGCTCTGGGGATATCTGTCTGGGGAAGAACTAGTGCGTCCCACTTTGGGCACACCCCCAGGACAGGTGCCCGCTATGTCGCCAGATCGCAACCGTTGCAAACCCTGCACACGTGTGGGGAGGAATGTGGGCCGACAAGCCCATAAAGCCAAAAAACCCCCTGTAATCAACCATAGCTTACAGGGGATATCTGGCGGAGAGGGTGGGATTCGAACCCACGGTACGGGGTTACCGTACGCCTGATTTCGAGTCAGGTACATTCGACCACTCTGCCACCTCTCCGGGTACGACGCATTGCGAGTCGAGTCGCGCATCATAGCATGAATCAAAATGCCGTGCGCCGTTGCCCGCCCTTGCCTTCTGGCCTATAGTGGATTCAGGCATAAGCGCAGAAGGAGGTCCGCCATGAACATCCAAGCCCTGCATTTCGTGCTCGATCTCGACGGCAACGGGTCGGTCTCCGGCTGGGAAGTCGTCGCCGCCCTGAAATGGGCTTTTTCCCTGCCCGGCCGCCTGATGGTCGAAGGCCTGGGCAATATCCCGCCCATCGCCGACGCCTTCGGCATTCAAGCCTCGGCGGCCACGGGGTATGCCAGTTTTCAAAGCCTGCTGGCCACGGTCCTGACCCTGGCGTTCTGGGTCGGCTGCCTGATCCTGATCACGCGCATCGGTGCCCATCAGGCCACCATCGGCACGGCGGCGGCCGAGGCGGAACCGCCGGTTGCGCCCGGCATGCCGCACTACCGCGGGCCAAAGACCCGCAAGACCTGATCTCCGCACGAGCAAGGCGGCCTGGCTCGGGCCTGCCTTGCCGGCGCAGCCGGCCTCAAGCCTGGATGGCTTCCAGCCCGCCCATGTAGGGACGCAGCACGGCAGGAATCGCGATGCTGCCGTCGGCCTGCTGGTAGTTTTCCAGCACGGCCACCAGGGCGCGGCCCACGGCCAGCCCGGAACCATTCAGCGTGTGCAGGTATTCGGGCTTGGCCTTGGGGCCTTCAGGGCGAAAGCGTCCCTGCAGGCGCCGCGCCTGGAAATCCAGGCAGTTCGACACCGACGAGATCTCCCGCCAGGTGTTCTGCGCCGGCAACCAGACTTCCAGATCGTAGGTCTTCGCCGAACCGAAGCCCATGTCGCCCGCGCACAGCAGCACGACCCGGTATGGCAGCCCAAGCGCCTGCAGCACGTGTTCGGCATGGCCGACCATTTCGTCCAGCGCCTGCCAGGACTGGTCGGGGTGCACGATCTGCACCATCTCGACCTTGTCGAACTGGTGCTGGCGGATCAAGCCGCGCAGATCGCGCCCGCCGCTGCCGGCTTCCGACCGGAAGCATGGCGTGTGCGCCGTCAGGCGCACGGGCAGATCCTGTTCATCCAGGATGCGGTCGCGCACTGTACCGGTCAGCGGGATCTCGGCGGTGGAAATCAGGTACAGGTCTTCGGCCTGGCCATCCTCATCGGGCGTGCTGCCCTGGCCGCCCTTGGTCACCCAGAACATATCGTCCTTGAACTTGGGCAGTTGGCCCGTACCGTACAGGGTGGAGCCGTTGACGATGTAGGGCGTATAGCATTCCTGGTAGCCGTGCTCGCCGGTCTGCAGATCCAGCATGAACTGGGCCAGCGCGCGGTGCAGGCGGGCGATGGGGCCGCGCAGCATCATGAAGCGCGCGCCCACCAGGGACCGGGCCGACTCGAAATCCAGGCCGAAAGGCTCGGCCAGGGCGACGTGGTCGCGCGGCTCGAAACCCAGGCCGGCGGGATTGCCGTCGGCACCCGCGGCGCCCGGAAGCCAGCGTCGGACCTCGACGTTGTCGGCCTCGGATGCGCCATCCGGTACGCTGTCGTCGGGCAGATTGGGAAGGGTCATCAACCAGGCGGAAAGCGCCTGCTGCACCTCGCCCAGATCCTGCTCAAGCGCTTTGAGCCGATCAGGAATGGCCTGGGATTCCGCCAGCACGGCCGATGCGTCTTCGCCGCGGGATTTCAACTGGCCGATCTGCTTGGCCAGCGCATTGCGCCGCGCCTGCAGTTCTTCGGTCTGGATCTGCACGGCCTTGCGACGGGCTTCCAGGGCATGGTAGCGATCGGTATCGAAGACCAGGCCGCGCCGGGCAAGAGCCCCGACGACGCGATCCAGGTCCTTGCGCAGCAGATTGGTGTCGAGCATGGCGAGGTGACGAAGATTCTTGAAAGGCGTTATTGTATTCAATCCTGCCCCAGCCCTGGCGCGTCCCGCGCCGGCGCGGTAATCCGGGCGGCGGGAATTACCTCAGGAAAGGAGTCTCTTCATGTCGAAAGTACTGGTGCTCTACCATTCCACATACGGCCATATCGAAACCATGGCCCAGGCCGTCGCCGAAGGCGCCCGATCGACGGGCGCCACGGTCGACATCAAACGCGTGCCGGAACTGGTCCCCGAGGAAATCGCCCGCAAGTCGGACTACAAGCTCGACCAGGCCGCCCCCATCGCCCAGGTCAAAGATCTGGTCGAGTACGATGCCATCCTGATCGGCTGCGGCACCCGCTTCGGGCGCATGTGCTCGCAGATGGCGAACTTCCTGGACCAGGCGGGCGGCCTGTGGGCCAGCGGCCAATTGAATGGCAAGGTGGGCGCCGCCTTTACCAGCACCGCCACGCAACACGGCGGCCAGGAAATGACGCTGTTCTCCATCATTGCCAACATGCTGCACTTCGGTTTCGTGGTCGTGGGCCTGCCCTACAGCTTCCAGGGCCAGATGCGCCTGGACGAGGTCACCGGCGGGGCGCCCTACGGGGCTTCCACCATCGCCGGGGGCGACGGTTCGCGCAAGCCGTCCGCCAACGAGCTGGATGGCGCACGCTTCCAGGGCAAACACGCGGCGGAGGTCGCAAACAAGCTGTTCGGCTGACGCCGGCACAGAAAGCCGGAATAGAAAAAGAGGCCGAAGCCTCTTTTTCTATTTCTCTTTCGCCTCGTCGTCCCACGCCCGCAACCGCGCCAGTTTCTCGGCAATCTTCAGTTCCAGGCCCCGAGGTACCGGCCGGTACCAGCCTGGCTCCTTCATCCCGTCAGGCAGGTAGGTTTCCCCCGCCGCGTAGGCGTTGGGTTCGTCGTGGGCATAGCGGTATTCATGCCCATAGCCCAATTCCTTCATCAGCTTGGTCGGAGCATTGCGCAGATGCACCGGCACCTCGCGGCTCTTGTCCTGCCTCACGAAGGCGCGCGCCTGGTTGTAGGCCATGTAGCCGGCGTTGCTCTTGGCGGCGACCGCCAGATAGATCACGGCCTGGCCCAGGGCCAGTTCGCCTTCCGGCGAACCGAGGCGCTCGTAGGTGGCGGCCGCATCATTGGCGATCTGCAGGGCGCGCGGGTCGGCCAGGCCGATGTCCTCCCAGGCCATGCGCACGATGCGCCGCGCCAGGTAACGGGGATCCGCGCCGCCATCCAGCATCCGCGTGAGCCAGTACAAGGCGGCGTCGGGGTGCGAACCGCGCACGGATTTGTGCAACGCCGAGATCTGGTCGTAGAAATTGTCCCCGCCTTTGTCGAAGCGGCGGGCATTCAGGGTCAAGGCATTTTCGATGAAACCGGCATCGATTTGCGTGACACCGCTGGCGCCGGCGGCGGTCTGGCACTGCTCCAGCAGGTTCAGCAGGCGCCGGGCATCGCCATCGGCGTAGCCCACCAGCGTGTCGAGGGCCAGCTCGTCGAATACCAGATCACCCATGGCCTGAGCCTGGGCGCGCCGCGCCAATTGGCGCAAGTCGTCTTCGCCCAATGACTCCAGGACATAAACCTGGGCGCGCGACAAGAGGGCGGAATTGACCTCGAACGAGGGGTTTTCCGTTGTGGCGCCGATGAAGGTCACCAGACCGCTTTCGACGAAAGGCAGCAGCGCGTCCTGCTGGGATTTGTTGAAGCGGTGGATTTCGTCCACGAACAGGAGGGTGGGCTGGCCCCGGACCTGGTTCTGCTCGGCCTGGGCCATGGCGGCGCGGATGTCCTTGACGCCGGAGAATACGGCGGACAAGGCGATGAAAGCGCAGTCGAACGCGGTAGCCGTCAGCCGCGCCAGGGTGGTCTTGCCCACCCCCGGCGGTCCCCAGAAAATCATGGAATGCGGCTTGCCCGACTGGAAAGCCAGGCGCAGAGGCTTGCCGGGGCCCAAGAGGTGGGATTGGCCGATGACCTCGTCCAGGCTGCGCGGCCGCAACGCCTCGGCCAGGGGCGCATGGGCCGGGCCCGGGCCAGACGGCGGGGGTGCCCCCCCCAGCAGATCCCCCTGGGCGCTCATCAGTTCATCTTGACCAGATCCGCGCCCTCGGGCACGGTGAACTGGAACCGGGCGGCGGGAATGCCGGGATTGGCCTGCAGGCCGGAAAACAGGATGCGCGAGGTCTGGCCGAAGGCGTCCAGCAACTCCAGGCGCTGGGGCAGACCGCCGGAAAATCCGATGTCCGCATGCGTGAAGCCCGCATCGGGCGTCTTGGGGATGGCGCGCAGCCACTGCAGGCCATCGCGGTCGGGCTGCGCCTGCAGGTCGAAGGCCTCATCCAGGGATCCCGACCCGAACAGCAGGGCTGCGGGCGAAGCGCCGATCGCCTGGCCCGCCGCACGCTCGGTGACTTGCTCCAGGTCGGGGTCGTACTGATACACGCGCCGGCCATCGGAGACGATCAACTGGGGATAGGGTTGCTCGACCTCCCAGCGGAATTTCCCGGGTCGCTGAAAGGCGAATGCGCCCGCCTGGACGCGCTTGGCGCCGTCCGGAGAAATCTGCTCTTGCTGGAACCGGCCGGTGGCGGATTCGACTTTGTCGACGAAAGCCTTCAATTGCGACAGCGCCGGCTGGGCGGCTTGCGAGAAGCCGGGCACGCTTGCGAGACCGCACAGCAGGACGGCGGCGGTCAGGATGCGGCGGCGATTCGGGAAATAGGCATGCATAAGCTCAGGACCTGCTCACATTCATCAAGGGGTCGCGGCGGGCCTGCCCGCCGGGGCGGCCCTAGTCGTCCTCGCCGGATTTGGCCGGCACCAGGATGTCGCGGTTGCCGTTGGGCTGCTGCGGCGACACCAGGCCGGCCCGCTCCATCTGCTCGAGGATCCGGGCCGAACGGTTGTAGCCGATCCGCAGATTGCGCTGCACGAAAGAGATCGAGGCCCGACGGCTGCGCATCACGACTTCGACCGCCTGATCGTACAGCGGATCGCCTTCCGGATCGGCAAAGCCCGTGACCGAGCTGACGCCATCGCCCGTCTCGCCCTCGCTGGCGCCTTCCAGAAGCCCCTCGACGTAATCCGGCTCCCCTTCGGCCTTGAGAGCCTCGACCACGCGGTGGACCTCGTCATCGTGCACGAAGGCCCCGTGGACCCGCGCGGGCACGCTGGCGCCCGGCGGCTGGTAGAGCATGTCGCCCTGCCCCAGCAGGGTCTCCGCGCCCATCTGGTCCAGGATGGTGCGCGAATCGATCTTGGACGACACCTGGAAGGCGATGCGCGTGGGAATATTGGCCTTGATCAGGCCCGTGATGACATCCACGCTGGGGCGCTGGGTGGCCAGAATCAGGTGGATGCCGGCGGCACGGGCCTTCTGGGCCAGCCGTGCGATGAGTTCCTCGACTTTTTTACCCACCACCATCATCAGGTCGGCAAGCTCGTCGATCACCACCACGATCATGGGCAGCGTGCCCAGGGGCTCGGGCGCGTCGGGCGTGAGCGAGAAAGGATTGGGGATGGGTTCCTCGCGTTTCTGCGCTTCGCGGATCTTGCTGTTGTAGCCCGCCAGGTTGCGTACCCCGAGCTTGCTCATGAGCTTGTAGCGTTTTTCCATTTCGGCCACGCACCAGTTCAAGGCATTGGCCGCATGGCGCATGTCGGTGACCACGGGCGCCAACAGGTGGGGAATGCCCTCGTAGACGGACATTTCCAGCATCTTGGGGTCGATCAGGATCAAGCGCACCTGGGTGGCGTCGGCCTTGTAGAGCAGCGACAGGATCATCGCGTTGATCCCGACCGACTTGCCCGAGCCCGTGGTGCCGGCCACCAGCAAGTGCGGCATCTTGCCGAGATCGGCGACCACCGGATTGCCGGCGATGTCCTTGCCCAGCGCCATCGTCAGCATGGATGCGCTGGCATGGTAGACCTGGGATCCCAGGATTTCAGACAGGCGCACGGTCTGGCGCCGGGGGTTGGGCAGCTCCAGCCCCATCAGGTTCTTGCCCGGAATTGTTTCGACCACCCGGATGCGCACCAGGCTGAGCGCACGGGCCAGATCCTTGGCCAGATTGACGATCTGGCTGCCCTTGACGCCGGTGGCCGGCTCGATCTCGTAGCGCGTGATGACCGGCCCCGCCTGCGCGGCCACGACCGTGACGCTGACGCCGAAATCGGACAGCTTTTTTTCGATCAGGCGCGAGGTGTATTCGATGGTTTCCGGCGAGACGGTTTCCTGGGAGGCCTCGACCGGATCCAGCAGGGAAAGGGCCGGCAGGCTGCCCGCCATGGCCGGATCGTCGCGCGCGGTGAACAGAGCCTGCTGCTTTTCCTGCTGGACGCGCGGGGATTTCGGCACCGTGGTGACGGTAGGCTCGATGCGCACCGGCTGCTCATGCACTAGTTGGGTCTGGCGGGTCTCGACGATTTCCTGGCGCTCGGCCTGGGCCGTGACACCCACGCGGCGGTCCTGCCAGGCGTTTTTCAGATCCCGCAGACGCCGCCAGACGAGTTCCAGGCCATAGCCGACGCGTTCGGAGACATTCAGCCAGGAAAAACCGAAAAACAGGCTGGACCCCACGACAATGAAGGCCAGCAGGAGCAAGGTACTGCCCGCGCCGCCCATCAGGTGGGCCAGGCCGCTCGCCAGCAACTGGCCCAGTTGGCCTCCCGCCCCGGCGGGCAGCGCCGCGCCCCAGGCATGGAGCCGCAGCGCCTCGACGCCCATGCACCCCAGGAACAGCAGGGTATAACCGATGCCGACTTCCCAGCGCACGCGCGGCAGCAACTCTGGAACCCGGCTGGGCAGAACCGCCCTGGACAGGCGATAGAAGCCCGCCGCCACGCGGCGCAGCAGCAACAGCACCCACAGCCAGGCGGAAGCGCCGAACAGGAACAGCAGCAGGTCGGCCACATAGGCGCCGAAAGTGCCGCCCCAGTTATGGATCGTGCCGCCATGGATGGAATGCGACCAGCCCGGATCGGTGCGGTCCCAGGTGGCCAGCACCAGAACCAGCCAGCAGGCCAGAGCGGCCAGCAGCACCCAGCGGGCCTCGCGGAACAAGCCCGAGAGGCGTGTTTGCAGGGGCGAGGGGCCGTTGCGCACGTTGCGGGAGGAGCGTGAAGGGGTCGCCGGAATTCTTGCCATCGGATCATTATAATTGCGGGGTCAATGTCGAACGGATTTTCAGCGATGTCCAGCCCAAAACACGCCAAACTGATGATTCTCGGGTCCGGTCCCGCGGGCTATACCGCCGCCGTCTACGCCGCGCGCGCCAACCTGGCCCCGGTGTTGATCACCGGCCTGGAGCAAGGCGGCCAACTGATGACCACCACCGAGGTCGACAACTGGCCTGCCGACGTCGCCGGCGTCCAGGGCCCCGACCTGATGCAGCGCTTCATGGAACACGCCCAGCGCTTCAATACTGAAATGGTTTTCGACCACATCGCCGGCGTGGACCTGTCCCGTCGCCCGTTCACCCTGACCGGCGATACGGGCGCGACCTACACCTGCGACGCCCTGATCATCGCCACGGGCGCCTCGGCCCAGTACCTGGGCCTGCCGTCCGAGCAGTCCTTCATGGGGCGCGGCGTATCGGCCTGCGCCACCTGCGACGGTTTCTTCTACAAGAACCAGGACGTGGTCGTGGTCGGCGGCGGCAACACCGCCGTCGAAGAGGCCCTGTACCTGTCCAACATCTGCCGCACCGTGACCCTGGTGCACCGCCGCGACAAATTCCGCGCGGAACCCATCCTGGTCGACAAGCTGATGGACAAGGTCGAAAACGGCAATATGCGTCTGGCGCTGTTTCGCGAGCTGGACGAGGTCCTGGGCGACGACTCCGGCGTCACCGGGGTGCGGCTGCGCGACAACCGCAGCGGCGAAACCGAAGACCTGGCCGTCACCGGCGCCTTCATCGCCATCGGACACAAGCCCAATACGGGCATCTTCGAAGGCCAGCTCACCATGGAGAACGGCTACATCGTCACCCGCAGCGGCCTTCAGGGCCTGGCCACCATGACCTCGGTGCCCGGCGTCTTCGCCGCGGGCGACGTGCAGGATCACGTCTATCGCCAGGCCATCACCAGCGCCGGCACCGGCTGCATGGCGGCCCTGGATGCCCAACGCTGGCTGGAGAATGAAGGCCTCTAAATCGTCCCTGGCCGATCTGCGGCGTCTGCGCGCCGAGGCCGCACCGCCTGAACCGCCTGCCGCGCCACGCCGCCCGGCCGGCAAAAAACGGGTCGGCCGGGACGCCGCCGCGCCATCGCGCCACGAAACGCCGGACAATCCGGCGGCCGCATCCCGCAGCGAAGCGCACGCCGTGGCGCCGCCGCTGGATCCCGCCGACCGCGCGCTGTTTCGCCAGGCCATGCGTTTCGTGCAGCCGCTGCCGGATCGCGGCCCTCGCGCCCGTGCGGGCAAGGCGCCGCAGGGCCCCGAATCCCTGTTGCAGGCCCGTCGCCGGCATGCCCAAGGCGCCGCAGCCGAACCCCGGCCTACGCCCGCCCACCGGCAGCGGCGCAAAATTCCGGCGCTCGATCCGGAGGCCGATGCTTTCCTGCAGGCGGGCTGCGGACCGGATCTTTTGCGCGGCCTGCGGCGCGGAAAATGGATTCCGCAGGCATCCCTGGACCTGCACGGCAGCACACTGGACCAGGCGCGCGAACGCCTGGATCGGTTCCTGGCCTCATGCCTGGAACACGACATCCGCTGCGTACGCATCATCCACGGCAAGGGCATCGGTTCGCGCCAGGGAGAACCCGTCCTGAAAGCCGCCGTCCGCCAGCACCTGTGCCGCCTGGAAGCCGTCCAGGCCTGGGTCCGGTGCAATGAATCCGAAGGCGGAGAAGGCGCATTGCATGCGCTGCTGCGCCAGACCCTCCCGCCGCAGACCTGACCCCGCCCGCCTTTGCGCCTCGATCCGGCGCCCAGGCGCCCTTTTCCGCGTACCGGAGCCTTCTCTCATGAACCTCAGTTGGATCTACCTGAGCATCGCCATCCTCGCCGAAGTCATCGCCACCTCCGCCTTGAAAGTCTCGGACGGTTTCACGCGCCCCCTGCCCTCGGCCATCACCGCGATCGGCTACGGCCTGGCGTTCTACCTGCTGGCCCTGACCTTGAAGACCATCCCCGTCGGCATCGCCTACGCCGTCTGGTCGGGCGTGGGCATTGTGGCCATCGCCCTGATCGGCTACTTCTTCTTTGGACAGGTGCTGGATGCCGCCGCCCTGATCGGCATCGGCCTGATCCTGGCGGGCGTGCTGGTGTTGAACGTGTTTTCGGGGGCGGGCGGCCACTGAGCGGCGCGCCGGAGTGGAACAGGGCCGACGATTGTGTCGTCGGCCCCGCCAGGTTTCTGATTTTTATGGGTACTGCCACAAATGAAAGCGCCCTCTTCGTGGCGCCAGTGCCCAGCAGGGCTGTCTCCTCACCTGCATGGGCTGCATTATGCCGTTTGTATCCTTCTATGACACCTAGGGAAGTCCCTAGGGCTCCTCGACCCGAAGGGATGCCCCGGTTCCGAGCGGCGCCGGCCTGCCGAAGAGAAACCCTTGCCCGTGGGTACAACCCATGGACAACAGCGCATCCCGTTGAGCGGTGTTTTCCACCCCCTCGGCGACCACGTTCAAATCCAGCGAGCGGGCCAGACTCAGCACGGCTGACACGATGGCCATGCTGCGCTGCTGGGCGGCCTGCCCCAACGGCGCGATGAAGGAGCGATCGATCTTCAGCGTCCGCAGTGGAAAACGGTGCACGTGGCTGAGCGAGGAATAGCCAGTGCCGAAATCATCCAGCGCGATGCGCACGCCGGCTTCGTGCAGACGGCCCAGAATCTCGGCCGCCGCGTCCGGATCCGACAGCAGCGAGCTTTCGGTGACCTCGACGCACAACTGGTCCAGGGCGACGCCGGCCTGCGCCGTCAGATTCAGCAAGCGCTGGGGGAAGTCGCGGCTGTGGAAATGCCCCGTCGAGATATTGATGTTCAGGATCTTGTCCCGGCCCAGCAGCGCGGGCGCAGCCTGGAAGGCCAGGCGATACATGTGCCAGTCGATCATCTCGATCAGGCCGGTTGCCTCGGCCGCCGGCAGGAACTGGCCGGGGCCGAGAACGCCAAGCTGCGGATGCCGCCAGCGGATCAAGGCCTCGTAGCCGGTGACGCCGCCATCGGCCAGACGCACGATCGGCTGGAAATAAGCCTCGAACTCGCTTTTTTCCAGCGCGTCACGCATTTGCTGCTCCAGGTCGAGCACGTTCACGGACGACACATGCAGGCTTTCGTCAAACAGCACGAATCGATGGCGGCCCGCCGCTTTGGCCCGGTACAGAGCAGTGTCGGCATCGTGCAGCAGTTGATCGACCGTCTGGTAGAGCGGGCGGCTCATGGCGATGCCGATGCTGACCGAGACATGCAACTGGCGCCCCCCGATTTCAATGGCTTGCGCCATCCGGGCCTGGATGCGTTCGGCAACCAGGCAGGCCGAGGAAGGTTGCGGACAGTTTTCCAGCAGCACGGCGAACTCATCGCCCGATAGCCGTCCGACGATGTCGGGCGGCCGGACGCAATCGGCCATCCGGGCCGAGACGATACGCAGGACTTCGTCGCCCACGCCGTGACCCAGACCATCGTTGAACAACTTGAAGCGGTCCACATCCAGATACAGCAGCGCGAAGCGGCGCGTCGGTTCGCGCTTCAATGCGCCGAGGGCGCGCTCGAGGCGTTCGCGCAGATACAGCCGGTTGGGCAGGCCTGTCAGCGAATCATGCATGACCTGATGCTTGAGCTGCTTTTGCGCCCGCTCCCGAACCACGATCTGCCGGCGCAGTTCCTGCGTGCGTTCGAGGACTCGTCGCTCCAGTTCGGCGTTCAGAATCCGCAGGGCTTCGGCTTGCTGGCGCCTCTGCAGGGTATTGGCAATCTGGTAAGACACGAAAGTCAGCAGTTCGGCATCCTGCTGCGTGTAATGCAGATCGGACCGGTAGCTCTGAACCACCACGATCCCCATCACACCACGCGCGCCCATCAGGGGCGCCCCCAGCCAGGACACGGCGGGATTCCCGTAGGTATCCGCATCGACTTCGCCCTGCTCGATCAGGGCGCTGATCTTCTCTGCTTCGAGCCGGATGGTCTGCGCGCAGCGGATCGCGTATTCGCTCATGCCCCGGCCCATGGGGCGGCGCAGGAGCTCCGCCCCCGAACTGTCCACATAGTAGGGGAAATCCAGCCATTGGCCGTCGTCGGAGACCAGCGCGATGCAGAAGCTCTCGGCATTGAGCAATTCGCCCACGGCCTCATGGATGCTGCGATAAAAGGCCTCGTTGCTGCCCTCGCCGTGGCCAAGCGCGGCGATCCGGTACAGCGTGGCCTGCAAATGGACTGCCCGCTCGCTTTCACGCACTTGCGCCTGCAGCCGCTCGTTGGCGCGGGCCAGTTCGCGCGTGCGCTCGGCCACCCGGCGCTCCAGGGCTGTCTGGCTGCGTTCGTGCTCAGCGGCAGGCCCGAGGCCGTGGACCGAAGCCCGCTGACGCTCGATTGCCTCGGTCCCGACTCTCTTCGTCGGATCTGTCCGGCGCTCTTGACTCATGCAATCCCCAGTGACACTGCGCAATGCGCCGATCCCTGTCTGCTTTTCCGGCCAGTATACCGGCTGATGCCCCGTGGGGCCGCATCCGGCTGTCCCGTCCGGCACGCGGCTTGCTGCAACGGAACGTCGCCAATCCTGGCGACATCGATTTCAGGAGAGCACGGATGGCCATGAACAAATCACACGCCCCCGCCGCCCAGAAAGGCGTGCTCGGCATGCTGATCGACGATCACCGCGAGGCGCAACAGCTTTTCAAGGACTTCAAGTCCGCCCGCGACGACGACCGCAAGGCGGAAATCGTGCGGCACACCTGTACCGCGTTGACCGCCCACACCAAGATAGAAGAAGAGCACTTCTACCCCTTCCTGCGCGACGCCGACCCCGACGCGTTCGGCAGCCTGCTGGACGAGGCCGAAGTCGAGCACGCCAGCGCCAAGGATCTCATCGCCCAATTGGGCGCGATGAACCCCGGCGACGCGCTCTATGACGCCCATTTCACCGTGCTGGGCGAATACACCAATCATCACATCGCGGAGGAAGAAGATGAGCTGTTCCGCCAGGTCATCGAGAAGGAAGTCGATCTGCGCACCCTGGAAAAACCCATGGAGGACACCAAGCGCCAGGCGCTGGCCGCGAAGGCCCCCGCTTGAATGAGAGGCGCGGCAGGCCGCAGTCGAAAGGAGGTTCCCCATGGATGCAACGAAAAGGCGGTTTGTCCAGGCCGCGATCGCATGGCCCGCTGTCCTGGCGCTGCCGGCATGCAGGCAGGAAGACGCAGGCCCGGCCGAGATCGCCGGCACGTTCTTTTCGCCGGACGAATACCGCTTCGTCGAGGCGGCGGCCGCCCGCCTGATACCCGGCGAAGACAATGATCCCGGCGCTCTGGAGGCCGGCGTTCCCCTGTTTATCGATCTGCAACTGGCCGGCCCCTATGGCCGCGCGGACCGATGGTACATGGAGGGCCCATGGGCGGACGGCACCGCCCAGCAGGGCTACCAGCTCAGGCAGACGCCCGCCCAGTTGTACCGCATCGCCATCGCCGGCATCGACGGGCACTGCCGCCATCATTTCGACGGCAAGGCATTCGCCCAACTGCCCATCGAAGATCAAGACCAGATTCTTCGAGACTTGGAAGCCGGCAAGATCGAACTGCAGGAAATTCCTGCCCAGGCATTCTTTGCGGTGCTGTGGCAGAACACGCAGGAGGGGTTTTTGTCCGATCCCATGTATGGCGGCAACCGTGGATTCGCCGGCTGGAATCTGATCGGTTTTCCCGGCCCCCGCTACAACTACGTCGAAGAAATCACTCAATACGGCAAGCCCTATCCGCTGCCGCCCGTCGGCATCCTGGGGCGGGACGGCACGCGGCTGCTCGCCGGCGCTTAAAAGGAGGCAGGATGGCAAAACGACTGAAACCGGTTGACGTCGTGCTGGTGGGATTCGGCTGGACCGCATCCATCATCGCGCAGGAACTGACGGACGAAGGCCTGCAGGTCTTGGCCCTGGAGCGCGGCGAAGACCGCGCCACGGTGCCCGACTTCGCCACCCCCCACATCCAGGACGAATTGAAATACGCTGTCCGCAGCCATATCTTCCAGGCCCCGATCCGGGAAACCCTGAGTTTTCGCAACACGGTGGCCCAGACGGCCCTGCCGATGCGCCAGTTGGGATCCTTCAGGCCAGGCGCCGGCGTGGGCGGCGCCGGGGTGCACTGGAACGGGCAGACATGGCGTTTCCTGCCGGACGATTTCGTCATCCGCTCCCATACTGAAGCGCGCTACGGCGCCGGCTTCATCCCCGAAGACCTGACGATCCAGGACTGGGGCGTGACCTACGATGAACTGGAGCCCAGTTACGATCGCTTCGAGTACCTGTGCGGTGTCTCGGGACAGGCCGGCCATGTGGCGGGCGAGCACCGGGCCGAGGGCAACCCGTTCGAAGGCAACCGCGCCCGCGACTACCCGCTGCCGCCGCTCAAGCGCAGCGCCGGCTCGCTCATGTTCGACAAGGCGGCGCGCGAACTGGGCTACCACCCTTTTCCCGGCCCGGCCGCCAATACATCGCGGCCCTACAAGAATCCGCTGGGCGTGCAAATGGGCCAATGCACCTATTGCGGCTTCTGCGAATGGTTCGGCTGCGGCAATCATTCCAAGGCGTCCCCTCAATCGACGATCCTGCCGGTGCTGCTGAAGAAGGATAACTTCTCCTACCGGACCGGATGCGACGTGACGCGCGTGTTGCTGGATGGCGCGGGCGGCAAGGCCAAGGGCGTCCTGTACCGCGATCTCGAAGGGCGGGAGTTCGAGCAGCCCGCGGAACTGGTCGTTCTGTGCGCCTACGCGCACCATAATGTGCATCTTCTGCTGCTCTCGGGCATCGGAAAACCCTACGATCCCTTCCTCAACACCGGAGTCGTCGGCAGAAACTACGCTTACCAGATCACGTCGGCCGTCGAGGTTTTCGTCGACGAGTTGATGAACCCGTACATGGGCGCGGGAGCCCTTGGCCAGGCCATCGACGATTTCAACGGCGACAACTTCGACCATGGCCCCGAGGGCTTCATCGGCGGCGGCTACATTGCGCTCTGGACGACCGGCGGACGCCCCATCATGCAGCACCACCTGCCCGCGGATACGCCCGCCTGGGGGGCTGGATGGAAGCAGGCGATGGCGGACAACTACCTGCGCAGCGCGTCCGTCGCAACCCACGGCAGCGTGGTCAGCCACCGGACCGCCTATCTCGATCTGGACCCGACCTACAAGGATATCTACGGCTTGCCCATGCTGCGGCTGACCTTCGATTTCCACGCCAACGACTACCGGATGTCCGATTTCCTGACCGGCAAGGCCGAAGGCATCGCCCAGGCGATGCGGCCGCGCGCGATCAACGTCAAGAAACGCAAGCCGCCCTACAGCATCGTTCCGTACCAGACCACCCACAACACCGGGGGCGCCGTCATGGGCGACGATCCGGGCACCAGCGTCGTCAACCGCTACCTGCAGAGCTGGGATGTGCCCAATGTGTTTGTCGTGGGCGCCTGCAACTTTCCCCAGAATCCCGGCTACAACCCCACCGGCACGGTCGGCGCGCTGGCCTACTGGGCGGCGGACGCGATACGCACGCGCTACCTGAAACGCCCCGGACCCCTGGTCCAGGTTTGAATCCGGGAGGCATCATGCGAATCTCATGCACTCTGGCCGTCCTGCTGACCCTGGCCACGTGCTCCGCCCCGGCCGCCGTTGCGGCGGACTTCGGGAACGCGGACTTCACCAGCATCCAACGCGGCCGCTCGCTGGCCAATGCCGGCGACTGCATCTCCTGCCACACCGCCAAGGGCGGCAAGCCGTTTGCCGGCGGCTATCCGGTGGAAACGCCTTTCGGCACTCTCTATTCCAGCAACATCACACCGGACCTCATGACAGGCCTGGGCAACTGGACCCGGAAAGACTTCTACCGCGCGATGCACGAAGGCATCCGCAAGGATGGGCAACACCTGTATCCCGCCTGCCCCTACCCCTGGTTCACCAAGATGACCCGGGAGGACGTGGACGATCTCAAGACCTATCTCGACACCCTGCAGCCGGTGCGCTCGATCCCGCCCGAAAACGATCTGATCTGGCCATTGGGCTGGCGCGCACTGGTGGCGGGCTGGAATCTGCTGTTCTTCGAGCCCGGCGTCTACACCCAAGACCCGGCTCAATCCACGCTTTGGAACCGCGGCGCCTACCTGGTCCAGGGGCCGGGCCACTGCGCCGCCTGCCACACGCCAAAAAACATGCTGGGCGGGACGGACCGGGACCGGGCGCTGCAGGGCGGCGACGCCGGCGAAGGCTGGTTCGCACCCGGCCTGACGGGCAACCGCCGCACCGGCCTGGGCGGCTGGTCCGAGCAGGATATCGTCGAATACCTGAAGACCGGCGCAAACCCGCACACGGCGAGTTCCGGCCCCATGACCGAAGTCGTGATGAACTCCACGCAACACCTGGGCGAATCCGATCTGCGGGCCATCGCGACCTACCTGAAAAGCATCCCGGCCCATGAAACAGAGGACGAGGAACCCGAACCCATCGACGATCAGGCCATGGCGCGCGGCGAGGCCCTGTACGTCGACCAGTGCATGGGCTGCCACATGGCCGACGGCGAGGGCCAGCCCGATGCCTTCCCGCCCCTGGCCAACACGTCTTCGGTGCAGGCGCCCAACGCGCAGACTTTGATCCAGGTGGTGCTGGCCGGCGACCACATGGCGGACCCGCCCTCGCTGCCGACGGGGCTGGCCATGCCCGCCTTCGGCTGGAAGCTCGGCGATCAGCAGATCGCGGACGTGCTGACCTATATCCGCAACAGTTGGGGCAACCGCGCACCGGCCGTCCGCGCGCAGACGGTGGCGGACATGCGCGAAAGCGTGCACGAATACGGGCCGCGCTACCAGCGCCTGATCAGCGGGCCCTGAAACGAAAAACCCCGCCTCCGAAGAGGCGGGGCGATGCCGGCGCGGCCCGCAAGGGGCCGGACGGCGTGATCACATGTTGTCGATCATCACCTGGCCGAAGCCCGAGCACGACACCTGGGTCGCGCCTTCCAGCAGGCGGGCGAAGTCGTAGGTGACCTTTTTCGACAGAATGGATTTTTCCATGCTGCTGATGATCAGGTCGGCGGCTTCGGTCCAGCCCATGTGACGCAGCATCATCTCGGCGGACAGGATTTCCGAGCCGGGGTTGACGTAATCCTTGCCGGCGTACTTGGGCGCGGTGCCGTGGGTGGCTTCGAACATGGCCACGGAATCCGACAGGTTGGCGCCCGGGGCGATGCCGATCCCGCCGACCTGGGCGGCCAGGGCGTCGGAAATGTAGTCGCCGTTCAGGTTCAGCGTCGCGATGACGTCGTATTCGGCCGGACGCAGCAGGATCTGCTGCAGGAAGGCGTCGGCGATGACGTCCTTGACCACGATGTCGCGGCCAGTCTTGGGGTTCTTGAACTTGCACCACGGGCCGCCGTCGATCAACTGGGCGCCGAATTCCTTCTGGGCCAGGTCGTAGCCCCAGTCGCGGAAACCGCCCTCGGTGAACTTCATGATGTTGCCCTTGTGCACCAGGGTGACGCTCGGGCGGTCGTTGTCGATGGCGTACTGGATGGCCTTGCGGACCAGGCGTTCCGTGCCTTCGCGCGACACGGGCTTGACGCCGATGCCGGACGTGGCGGGGAAGCGGATCTTCTTGACGCCCAGCTTGTCCTGCAGGAACTCGATGAGCTGACGGGCCTTGTCGGACTCGGCCTCGAATTCGATGCCGGCGTAGATGTCCTCGGAGTTTTCACGGAAGATGACCATGTCGGTCTTTTCCGGCTCGCGCACGGGCGAAGGCACCCCCTTGAAGTAGCGCACGGGGCGCAGGCAGACGTACAGGTCCAGTTCCTGGCGCAGGGCCACGTTCAGAGAGCGGATGCCGCCGCCCACCGGGGTGGTCAGCGGGCCCTTGATGGATACGACGTACTCACGCACGGCTTCCAGGGTTTCTTCGGGCAGCCAGACATCCGGGCCGTAGATCTTGGTGGACTTTTCGCCGGCGTAGACTTCCATCCAGTGGATCTTGCGCTTGCCACTGTAGGCCTTGGCCACAGCGGCATCCACGACCTTCAGCATCACCGGAGTGATGTCCTGGCCAGTGCCGTCGCCCTCGATGTAGGGAATAATGGGCTCATCGGGGATATTCAGGGAGAAATCGGCGTTGACCGTGATCTTCTGTCCGCCGGCCGGGACCTTGATGTGCTGATAGGACATGGGTGCTCCAGTGTTGCTGGGTTTGTTGTTCAAGAGAAAGGAAAGCAGTCTTATATAAGAGTTTAACGTAAACTGGCCATAGGCTGACAGCCTTTCCACCTTATTCTACCGGTCCGTGCGCCGGAAGCGCGAGGACCGGCAGGTTAGAATGGACGGTCCAGCCCGTCTTCCCCGTCCCTCCTCATGTTCAATCCTTCCAAAGAACAGGTCCGCGCGTTCTTCACCGACGCCTGGCGCAAGCGCCGCGAAGGCGGGGTGCTGACGCCGCTGGAGACCATGGCCGCCGATCTGATCGAGCGCCATCCCGAATACCACGCCGAGCTGCAGGACCCGGACGCCGCAGAACGCGACTACCCGGTCGAGGCGGGCCGCACCAACCCCTTTCTGCACCTGTCGATGCATCTGGCGATCCAGGAACAGTTGTCGATCGATCACCCGCCCGGCATCCGGAACGCCTGGAACGCCTTGCTGCGGGGCCGCGACGAGCACGAAGCCGCTCACATCATCATGGAAGCCTTGGGCGAGGTTGTCTGGGAGGCCCAGCGGCTGGGCAAGCCGCTGGACAATGAGCACTACATCGACCTGATCCGGCGGCACGCCACGCACGATCGCTGACCACCGGCGGGCGTGGGCGCCGCCCTTCTCTCGACGCGGCGGGCACCGCCGGCCCCGAGACAGAAACGCCCGCCGGGCGCGGAGCCGGGCGGGCGTTGCCGGAAACACCGATTCGCGCTATCTGCGCACGGCCAGCGGCGAAGGCTGCGCCGCCAGCCAGGCGGAAATGTTTTCGATGTCGGCCGCCGAGAGCTGCGCGGCCATGGCGCCCATGATGGCGTTCTTGCGCACGTTGGCCGAGGCCGGCGCGCCCGCCTGGCCGCGCTGATAGGAGGTCAGGGCATGAGCCAGGTAATCCGCGTGCTGCCCGGCCAGGATCGGATACTCGGGCAGCATCGGCGTCTTGGCGTCGGCGCCGTGGCACGAGGCGCAGGTGTATTTTTCAAAAGCGGCTTTGCCGGCCTGAAGATCGGCCGCCTGCGCGCCCGTGGCTGCCAGCCCGAGGCCCAGCAGGGCAATCCAGAATGTACGCATGATGGTCTCCCCCCGGATCACTTGAGACTGGAATAGTAGGCCGCGACGTCGGCCATGTCCTGCTCGGACAGGGACCGCGCGATGGCGTCCATGGTCGGAAAGGAACGCGCGCCGCTGGCGTATTCTTTCAGCGCCGCGACGATGTAGGCGGCGTTCTGACCGGCGATCATGGGGACGTGGTACAACTCGGGATAGGCTGCCTTGTAGCCCAGGATGCCATGGCAACCGATGCACATGGACACCTTCTGGGCGCCGGCCTGGGCGTCGCCCTGGATGGCGGGCTGGTCGGCCGCCAGGGCCGGCCCTGCCAGCAGACAGGACGCCGCCACCACGACGGCGCCCAAACCACGATCAAGTATTGCTCGCGACTTCATATGGCCTCTTGTCTCTGTGATTCATATTATGTGTCGGCATCGGCCAGCCTCCTGCCGGGCCGATGAGGCATGTCGATTGTACGATAATTGTTTCGATACAGTCAGGCATGAAAATTTCAAGCCCATAACATTCGCCTTCCGCCCTCTCCCACGCCGCCCATGACCCGCTCGACCGCCCACGCTCCGAACAGCCGCTTCGACGGCACCGACCGCTACGTCGCCACCGATTCCCTGAAAACCGCCGTCAACGCCGCCTTGGCGCTCCAACGGCCACTGCTGGTCAAGGGCGAGCCCGGCACGGGCAAGACCCTGCTGGCCGAGGAAGTCGCCCGCGCCCTGGGCCGGCCCCTATTGCAATGGCACATCAAGTCCACGACCAAGGCGCAGCAAGGCCTGTACGAGTACGACGCAGTCTCGCGCCTGCGCGATTCGCAACTGGGCGAAGCGGGCGTGCACGACATCCGCAACTACATCGTGCAAGGCGTGCTGTGGCAGGCGTTCGAGTCGGACCGGCCCTGCGTGGTCCTGATCGACGAGATCGACAAAGCCGACATCGAATTTCCCAACGACCTGCTGCGCGAGCTGGACCGCATGGAATTCCATGTCTACGAAACCCGCCAGACCATCCAGGCGCGCCACAAACCCCTGATCATCATCACCTCGAACAACGAAAAAGACCTGCCCGACGCGTTCCTGAGGCGCTGCTTCTTCCATTACATCGAATTCCCCGACCGCTCGACCCTGAGCGACATTGTGGCCGTCCATTTCCCGGACTTGCGCGCCGATGTCCTGGGCGCGGCGCTGGATGCGTTCTTCCGCCTGCGCGAAGTCCCGGGGCTCAAAAAACGCCCCTCGACCTCGGAGTTCCTGGATTGGCTGCACCTGCTGCTGGCCGAGTCCGTGCCGCCCGGCAGCCTGTCGCAAGGCGACACGCCGCCGCTGGCCGGCGCCTTGCTGAAGAACGAACAAGATCTGAACCTGCTGCGCCGGCTGGCCGCCCTGACGCAACGCGGCGCGCGTTGAGGGCAGGCCCGCGCCGCACCGGCCGGCTTGCAGCACCGCCCTTTCCACTCCACCACCGGACCGTCCCATGAACTCCCCCGGCTTCAAACAGGCACCGAGCCCCGTCACCCTGGAAGGCCACGGCGTGCGCCTGGTTCCACTGTCCCTTGAGCATGTCGACGGCCTGCGCGCCGCCGCCGCCGACGGCGCGCTGTGGAATCTGCGCGTGACCTCGGTGCCCGAACCCGGGCAGACGCAAGCCTATATCGCCCAGGCCCTGGCGGGCAAGGACGCCGGCCACATGCTGCCTTTCGCCGTCCTCGATGCCGCCGGCGGAACCATTCTGGGCGCCACGCGCTACCACGACATCGTGCCGGCAATCGCCCGGCTGGAGATCGGCTACACCTGGTATGCCAAGGCGCACCAGCGCACCCACGTGAACACGGCCTGCAAGCTGCTGCTGCTCGAGCACGCTTTCGGCACCCTGGGCGCGGCGGTGGCGGGCTGGCGCACCGACAACGACAACCATGCCTCCCAGCGCGCCATCGAACGCCTGGGCGCCCGGCGCGACGGTGTCATCCGCCACCACGCCCTGCGCCGCGACGGCACCGTGCGCGACACCGTCATGTACAGCCTGCTGGCGGACGAGTGGCCCGAGGCTCGAGCCCACTTGCTCCACCAATTGCAGCGCCCGCGTGCCTGACCCCGCGCCTGTCCGGCCATGTTGACCGATTTTTTCACTGAATTGCGCGCCGCCGGCATCCCGGTCTCGATCCGGGAGTACCTGAGCCTGCTGGAACTGCTGTGCAGTCCCGCCGCGCCGGCCAGCACGGAAGCGTTCTACCATCTGGCGCGCCTGGCGCTGGTCAAGGACGAAACCCGATACGACCGCTACGATCGGGTCTTCGCCGCCTTCATCGGCCGGCTCCAGGCGCGCGCGGGCGGTCCGGATGTCCCGCCCGACTGGCTTGTCCAGACGTTCCGCAAACAGCTTAGCGATGAAGAAAAAGCGGCGCTGGAGAAACACGGCTGGGACCGGCTGATGGAGATGTTCCGCGAACGGCTGGCCGAACAAAAAGACCGCCATGCGGGCGGCAGCAAATGGATCGGCACCGGGGGATCCTCGCCCTACGGCCACGGCGGCTACCACCCCGAAGGCATCCGCATCGGCGGCCCTTCGGCCGGCAATCGCACCGCCGTCAAGGTCTGGGAACGACGCGAATACCGCGATTACGACGACCAGCAGACCCTGGGCACGCGCAATTTCAAGATGGCGCTGCGGCGCCTGCGGCGCTTCGCCCGCCAGGGCGCGGCGCAGGAACTCGACATGCCCGGCACCATCCGGGGCACCGCCGAGCAGGCCGGGATGCTGGACTTGCGCTGGATGCCCGAGCGCCACAATGCGGTCAAGGTCCTGATGCTGCTGGACGTCGGCGGCAGCATGGACGACCACATCGCCCGCATCGAATCCCTGTTTTCCGCCGCGCGCAGCGAATTCCGGCACCTGGAAGTCTATTACTTCCACAACTGCCCCTACGAATCCGTCTGGCGCCACAACAGCCGCCGCCACGGCGAACGCATCGAGACCTGGGATCTCCTGCGCAGCTACGGCGAGGACTGGCGCCTCATCCTGGTGGGCGATGCCTCCATGAGCCCCTACGAACTGCTGTATCCGGGCGGCTCCATCGAGCACCACAACGAAGAAACCGGCGCTGTCTGGCTGCAACGCATCCTGGGCCATTGGCCGCGTGCCGTCTGGCTCAACCCGGAGCCCTCCGGATCCTGGCAGTACCGCCAGTCCATCGCCCTCGTCAAGGAACTCATGCACGACCGCATGTACGGCATGACGATGGAAGGCCTGGAGCAAGCCATGCGCTTGCTATCGAAATAGCCCGGCCCGCAAACCTGCCCGCCCGTCACGCCGTCTGCAGCCCATCCTCGCCGCCAGGCAGCAAAGATTCGTCCTCGCGGGTGCGCAAGGAACCCGTCGAAGAGTCGAACGCCACGACATTGCCGATCGTCGCGACCACGCCGCCGACATTGTGCGATACCGTGGGCGGAGCGCCGTCCGTGCCGGGTCTCAAGGTAATGACCGCCACGGACGACAGGGTGCAGGGTTTGTCTCCGATGGGTTCGCGCAACGATTGCGGATCGGCGCCGTAGCGCTCGACGCGCCACACGGTCTGCATGGAAATGGAAATCAGCGGATCGTGATGCTGCACCGAGAAACGGATCTCGGGCTCGCCGTCTTCGAGCTTGAGGTAGCGTCCCTCGGAACCCACCAGCCCCGTTTCGGGATCGCGCATGTGCCTGAGCGTAGGCTCGGCCAGCGCGCGGCGGGCCAGATCCGGATCCAGGTAGCGCGTCACGGTTTCCAGAACCCGCGGATCGTTGCCGCACAGATTGGACAGACTGCGCAATTCAGTCTCTTGGGAAACGCTGAGCTCTTTGCTCCAGCCCATCATGGACCAGCCCGTGCTCCAGAGCGTATTCACCCCCTGCCGGGCCATGTCGGTATAACCGTACGATGAGTCGGGAAGTGTGAGATTCAGGGTGCCGGCATGCTCGGCGTAGCGGCTGGACACGCTCCAGCCCCCCATGAGCTTCGTCCCCGTCGGCGCGCCGTCCAGCACCTCTTCGCCTTCCCGGGCCACCTCGCCGACCACGTCGTCGCGCATATAGGCGTGGTTGACCGTCTCCACCCGCGCCATCCGGCCGGTCAGCGTATACCCCACCTCCGTGCCGCCGCGCTCGCCCAAGGGACGCGTCTGCTCGGGGTTCACCATCTTGGCCACAACCTCCAGCTCTTCGCGCCGCCCGGAACTCAGCCGCCCGGAATCCAGCGCCTTCCGGAGTTCCTGCGTCTGCTCTTCCATCATCTTGGCCGAACCTTCCGTGCCGAACACGCCCTCGCTCACGCACTGGCGCGCCACCAGGGTGCTCAAGACCTCACGCGGCTTGACCTGGTCGGTGATCTCGTCGTGGAAAAGCATGGGCAGGTCATCCGTCTCGATTTCCAGGCCCTCTTCCTGCTTCTGCTTGAACCGCTCGATGGCCTTCGAGTGGACTTCACGGACGTCGGTTGTCTCCGAGGGACTCAGGCCGACCTTCCGGCTGACGGTTTCGCCCAGGACCTGCCCGAGGTTTTCGCCCAACTGATCGATGCCGTTGCGCACAGTCTGGACGGTACTGGTGACGACGGGAACGGCGCCGAGCACCCGGGACAGCACCCCGGGCGGATCTTCCGGCTTGCCGGTGAGATACGCATCGAGCCCCTTGGCCATGAGACGGTAGAGCGTGCTGTCGCCTTGCTGGAATTCGGTCTTGGACAATACGGCGCGATCCAGGATGGCCATGATCTGCCGGGCCACGAAGTCGCCTCCGGTGCGGCCGCCCACCATCCCCTTGATGTAATCCTCCAGCGGCTTGCGCCCATACTGCTGCACCGTGGTGGCAAGCACTTTTTCCAGCGCATGGTCGCCCAGCTTGTCCGTAATCAGGTTGCCGACGGTTTCCTGCCAGCCCTCGGGCAGCAGTTTCTCCATCAGTTTCTTGACCCCGGCCTGCATCTGCTCATGGTCGTTGTCGATGGCGGCCTGGCGGATGGCCGGCAGCAGCCGGGAATGGCGCTCGCCCAGGGATTTGTTGCTGGCCGCATAATCGAAGCCGATCTGGATGGCGTCGCGCAGCACGCTTTGCGCCAGCGTGTCACGGTTGATTTTCCCGCCGGACAGGCGATTGGCGATGCTGTTGAGCGTATCGGATTTTTCAAGCGCTGAAAACGCCAGCGTCTTGAGCCCCGTGGAGAGATAGGAACCGATGCTGGTGGCCATGGAGATCCCCCGGAAACGACAGCCGTTCAGGCCCGGTGAAACAGGCGCGGATCGCCCTGCGCGCCGGATTGGCCGGCTTTCTGGGCGAATTCCAGCAACGCGACCTTCCAGCGTTCGGCCTGGTTGACCAGGTTTTCCACCGCCTGAAGCGCGGACCCTTCATCATGCAGCGCCAGGTCCACGGTCTTGAAGAGAATCACGCGATCATGCTGTGCATCCAGGCCGAAATAGCAATCCTGCGTGGCCATGCCGAACAGATGCAGTTGCAGCACCGTGGCCAACATCGATTCGCGGCCGGCGCCGGGGGCAACTGTCAGCAAGGAGGCATAGACGTGCACGGCGCGTCCGCCGGGGGCCAGCTCGAAAGTCACTTCGAGCCCGCCATCGAATTCGAGCGTGCAGCCGCCCGAGCCGGCGGCCTCGGCGACGTCCAACCGCGCCTGCGCACCCAACGCATCGAGAAATCCACGAAATTCGAGCATATCGGCTCCTTGTATATGACGGGAGGGCATGATTTGCTGAGTAACAGCCGGGCCCAATTGATTCCATTGAGCGATATGGCTCCTCGGGAACGCCCTGCGCCCCGGGTCGGGGCCAAACCTTGAGACAATAACGCCATACGCTGCCAGGCCGCCCGGCACACCGGCCGGCCTCTTGTTCTATTTCCCGATGAGACGACGCCAATTGAACCCCTTCAGAATTTTTCCCGCCCTGCTGATCCTGATCCTGATGACCGTCCTGCCGGGGCCAGCCCACGCGGATGTCCCACTGCCCGCCGGCGTGCGCCAGATCGTCATGATCGAGGGCGTCACCGAATACCGCCTCGACAACGGTTTGCAGGTGCTGCTGTCCCCGGACGATTCCCGCGCCAGAACCTCGGTCAACATGAGCTACCGGGTCGGTTCGCGCCACGAGGGGCCGGGCGAGACCGGCATGGCGCATCTGCTGGAGCACTTGCTGTTTCGCGGCAGCCCCAAATATCCGGACGCCCTGGCCGAATTCGCGCGCCGGGGGCTGGCGGCCAACGGCTCGACCACCGCCGACCTGACGAACTACTACGCCACCTTCGCCAGCGACCCGGATACGCTGCGCTGGTATCTGTCCTGGCAGGCCGACGCCATGCTCAACGCGCGCATCGCCCGCGCCGACCTGGATGCGGAAATGCCGGTGGTGCGCAATGAGATGGAACGCGGGGAAAACAGCCCGTTCAGCATGCTGATGCAGCAGGTCGCTTCGGCCGCCTATGTCTGGCACCCCTATGGGCGCAGCGTCATCGGCGCGCGCTCCGACGTAGAGCATGTCGGCATCGAGCCGCTGCGCGCCTTCTACCACCGCTACTACCAGCCCGATAATGCGACGCTGATCGTCACCGGCCGCTTCGATGCCCGCCAGGTGCTGCGCTGGATCGCGCAGGATTTCGGCGCCATCCCCCGTCCCGCGCGCACGCTGCCGCCCGAATACACGCGCGAACCCGTCCAGCAGGGCGCACGCAGCGTGACGCTGCGGCGCATCGGCGGCAGCCCCATCGCCCTGGCGCAATACCACCTGCCGGAAGCCGCCGACGATGCCTACACGGCCTTGTCCATCGGCGCCGCCATGCTGGCCGATACACCGGCCGGCCCGCTCTATCAGGCCCTGGTGGCCAAGGGCCTGGCCAGCAACGTGTTCGGTTTCGCCCGCGCCATGAGGCAGCCCGGCTATGCCGTGTTCGGCGCGCAGATCCAGCCGGATGCCGATCCCCAGGCGGCTTTGGCCGCCCTGACGCGCAGCCTGGAAACAGACGCCATCGGGCAACTGGACCAGGCGGCCCTGGACCGGATCCGCACCGCCTGGCTGAACGACTGGAAGCACATCTACAACCGGTCCGACGCGCTGTCGGAGGCCCTCTCCGACGCGGTCGCCCAGGGAGACTGGCGACTGTTCTTCATCGAACGCCTGCGAGTCCAGGCACTGACCCTGGAAACGATCCGCACGCAACTGGGCGCCTGGCTGCTGCCCAGCAACCGCACCAGCGGTCTGTATCTGCCCACGGCCGAACCCAAGTACGCGCCCGGACCGGCACCGGCCGATCTCGCCTCCTGGATCGCCCGGATTCCGGCCGGCACCGGACGCCCGGCCGTGGGCCACTTCGACACCCGGCCCGAGGCCATCGACGCCGCAACCCAGCGCAGCATCCTGACCCTGCCCAATGGCCCGGTCGAACTGGCCCTGCTGCCCAAGGAAACCGCCGGCGGGCAGGTCCATGCCGTGCTGCGCATGGGTTTCGGCAATGCCGAGGCGCTGCGCGGCCAAGGCCTGGCGCCTTTCGCCACCAGCGCCATGCTGCTGCGCGGCGCCGAAGACATGAGCCGCCAGCAGATCGAAGACCGCCTGAACGCGCTTGATTCGGCGCTGTCGTTCAGCGACGACGGCAACGTCCTGAGCCTATCCATGCGCAGCGACCGCGCGCGCCTGCCCGAAGTGCTGGGTCTGGCCTTCCATCTGCTGCGCAACCCCGCCTTCCCTGAAGATGAACTGGAGCGGCTGAAACGCAGCCTGCGCACCCACGTGGAAAACGATGCCGCGAGCCCGGCCTATCTGGTGCGCAACGCGCTGCAGCGCCACGGCCAGCCCTGGGATCCGGACGACCTCCGCTACACGCCCACCACCGATGAAACGCTCGCCCGGATCGCCGCCCTGAGCCGCGACCAGTTGCAGCGATTCCATGCGCGCTTCTACGGCGCGGGACACCTTTCCCTGGCGGTGGCGGGGGATTTCGATCCGGAAGAAGTCGAGCGCAGCCTGCGCGCCGGCCTGGAGGGCTGGCGGACGGCGCCCCCCTACGAGCGCCTGGCCGAACCCTGGTACGCCATGCGGCCCGAGACCTTCCGCATCCCCGCTCCCGGCAAGGCCAATGCCGAATACCGGGCCGCCCTGCCTCTGAAAATCCGCGATACCGACCCGCGCTGGCCCGCGCTGATGCTGGCCAACTACCTGATCGGCGGTTCGGAAGATTCCCGGCTATGGCAGGGCATCCGGGTTCGCGGCGGCCTGTCCTACGGTGTGGGCAGCGCCGTCTCCGCCTCGCCTTTCGAAGACTCCGGCGCCTGGACGCTGTTCGCCAGCACGGCGGCCCGCAACGCCGATCCGTTGCGGGCCGCGATGCGCACGGTTCTGGACGACACCCTGAAAACCGGCTTCACCCAGGCCGAGGTCGACCAGGGCGTGCATTCCCTGCTGAATTATCTTGAACTGGGACGGTCCGACGACCGCTACCTGGCCAGCCGCTGGATCGACTATCTGGACACGGGCCGCAGTTTCGCCTGGCAGCAGCATGTGATCGACCAGTTGCGCAGCCTGAAAGCGGCGCAGGTCAATGCCGCGATGCGCGAGCTGCTGCGGCCGGATCAGCTCAGCATTGCCGTGGCCGCCGACCCCGACCCGAAACCCTGATCGGCGGCCGCGCAAGAAAAACCCCGCAGCCGGTCGGAACCGGAATGCGGGGCGGGCGGCGCCGACCGAAGAAACGGCGTCAGGAGAAGAAGTTCTTCACCTTGTCCGTCCAGGATTCGCTTTTGGGCGAATGGCGGTCGCCGCCGCTGTTCAACGACGATTCGAACTGGCGCAGCAGCGCCTTTTGCTCGTCGTTCAGGCGCACCGGAGTCTCGACCACGATGTGGCAGTACAGGTCTCCCGGGTAGCTGGAGCGCACGCCCTTGATGCCCTTGCCGCGCAGCCGGAAGGTCTTACCGGTCTGGGTGCCTTCCGGAATGGTGATCTCACCGCGGCCCGCCAGCGTCGGGACTTCCTGCACGCCGCCCAGCGCCGCCTTGGTGAAGGGGATGGTGAGTTCACAGTGCAGATCCTCGCCCTGGCGCTCGAAGATGCCATGCGGCTTGATGCGGATTTCCACATACAGGTCGCCCGGCGGGCCGCCGTTGAGCCCCGGCTCGCCGTTGCCGGTGGAGCGGATGCGCATGCCGTCGTCGATCCCGGCCGGAATCTTGACCTGCAAAGTCTTGTTCTTGCGGATGCGGCCCACGCCATCGCAATCGCCGCAGGGATCGGTGATCTCCTGGCCGGTGCCATGGCAAGTCGGGCAGGTCTGCTGGACGCTGAAGAAACCCTGCTGCATACGCACGGCGCCGTTGCCGCCGCAGGTATGGCACGTGCGCGGCGACGTGCCGGGCTTGGCGCCCGACCCGTGGCAGGTCTCGCAGGATTCCCAAC
Source organism: Castellaniella ginsengisoli (assembly GCF_040955415.1). Classification (NCBI taxonomy): domain Bacteria; kingdom Pseudomonadati; phylum Pseudomonadota; class Betaproteobacteria; order Burkholderiales; family Alcaligenaceae; genus Castellaniella; species Castellaniella ginsengisoli. The sequence goes on from NZ_CP158257.1 coordinate 262,968, forward strand.
TGGGGATGCGGATCTCGGTATCGAAGCCGTTGGCCGCCTGCTCCAGGCTGATTTCCAGGGCGTATTTCAGGTCGGCGCCGCGATAGACCTGGGGCCCGCCGCCGCCCCGGCGGCCTGCGGCGCCGCCGAAGATTTCCCCGAAGATATCGCCGAAGGCATCGGCAAAGCCGCCCGCGCCGCCGCCCATGCCTGCGCCGGCCGCCGCGTTCGGATCCACGCCGGCATGGCCGAAACGGTCGTAGGCCGCGCGTTTTTCCGCGTCGGACAGCATCTCGTAGGCCTCCTTGGCCTCCTTGAATTTGTCCTCGGCTTCCTTGCTGTCCGGATTGCGGTCCGGGTGGTATTTCATGGCCAGCTTGCGGTAGGCCTTGCGGATGTCGTCATCCGAGGCGTTCTTGGCGACCCCCAGGACTTCGTAGAAATCTCTTTTTGCCATTGATCGGTACTTTATCTGATGCGCTACGGTTCGAAGGACACATGCCCGGACCCGTCAGAAACAGGTTCCGGGCAAGTGCGGGCAGATCGCCGCGCCGGGCCGGCAGCCGCCGCGAGGCGGGCCGGACGGGGCGGCCGGCGATCAGTCGCGCTTCACTTCCTTGAAGTCGGCATCGACGACATCGTCGTCCACCGGCTTGGCGCCTTCGGCGGCAGCCGCTCCCTCGGCCGCCTGCTTGGCCTGCATGTCGGCGTACATCTTCTCGCCGAGCTTCTGCGAAGCGGTGGACAGGGCCTCGACCTTGGCGTCGATGGCGGCCTTGTCGTCGCCCTTGATGGCTTCTTCCAGGTCCTTGATCGCCGATTCGATGGCTTCCTTTTCGGCGGCTTCGAGCTTGTCGCCATATTCCGTCAGGGATTTGCGCGTGGCGTGGACCAGGCCATCGGCCTGGTTGCGCGCCAGCGCCAGCTCTGCAATGCGGTGGTCTTCCTCGGCGTTGGCCTCGGCATCCTTCACCATGCGCTCGATCTCGTCCTCGGTCAGCCCGGAGCTGGCCTTGATCGTGATCTTGTTTTCCTTGCCGGTGCCCTTGTCCTTGGCGGACACGTGCAGGATGCCATTGGCGTCGATGTCGAAAGTGACCTCGATCTGCGGCAGGCCGCGCGGCGCAGGCGGGATGCCTTCGAGGTTGAACTCGCCCAGCGCCTTGTTGCCCGCGGCGACTTCGCGCTCGCCCTGGTAGACCTTGATCGTCACGGCCGGCTGGTTGTCGTCGGCCGTGGAGAACACCTGCGAGAAACGCGTCGGGATGGTGGTGTTCTTCTTGATCATCTTGGTCATGACACCACCCAGGGTCTCGATCCCCAGGGACAGCGGCGTCACATCCAGCAGCAGCACGTCCTTGCGGTCGCCCGACAGCACGGAGCCCTGGATCGCGGCGCCGGCGGCCACGGCTTCGTCGGGGTTCACGTCCTTGCGCGGATCGCGGCCGAAGAATTCCTTGACCTTCTCCTGGACCTTGGGCATGCGGGTCATGCCGCCGACCAGGATCACGTCATCGATGTCGGAAACCTTCACGCCGGCGTCCTTGATGGCCACGCGGCAGGGTTCGATCGTGCGTTCGATCAGTTCCTCGACCAGCGCTTCCAGCTTGGAGCGGGTGATCTTCAGGTTCAGGTGCTTGGGACCGGAGGCATCGGCCGTGATGTACGGCAGGTTGATCTCGGTTTGCTGCGTGGAGGACAGCTCGATCTTGGCCTTCTCGGCGGCTTCCTTCAGGCGCTGCAGCGCCAGCACATCCTTGGACAGGTCGGCGCCCGATTCCTTCTTGAACTCGGCGATGATGTATTCGATGATGCGCTGGTCGAAGTCTTCGCCGCCCAGGAAGGTATCGCCGTTGGTCGACAGCACTTCGAACTGCTTTTCGCCGTCCACGTCCGCGATTTCGATGATGGACACGTCGAAAGTCCCGCCGCCCAGGTCATAGACGACGATCTTGCGGTCGCCGCGTTCGGACTTGTCCAGGCCGAAGGCCAGGGCCGCCGCGGTCGGCTCGTTGATGATGCGCTTGACGTCCAGGCCGGCGATGCGCCCGGCATCCTTGGTGGCCTGGCGCTGGCTGTCGTTGAAGTAGGCCGGCACCGTGATCACGGCCTCGGTGATTTCCTCGCCCAGATAGTCCTCGGCGGTCTTCTTCATCTTGCGGAGAATGTCGGCGGACACCTGCGGGGGCGCAAGCTTCTTGTCCTGCGCCTCGACCCAGGCATCGCCGTTGTCCGCCTTGATGATCCGGTAGGGCATCAGGTCGATGTCCTTTTGCACGGCCTTCTCGTCGAACTTGCGGCCGATCAGGCGCTTGACCGCGAAGATGGTGTTCTTCGGATTGGTGACGGCCTGGCGCTTTGCCGGAGCGCCCACCAGGATTTCGCCGTCCTGCATGTAGGCGACGATGGAAGGCGTGGTGCGGGTGCCTTCGGAGTTTTCAATGATCTTGACCTTGGAACCGTCCAGTACTGCGACGCAGCTGTTGGTCGTGCCCAGGTCGATGCCGATGATCTTGCTCATGTTGGATCCTGTTGATGTTTGAATAAGTGGGCGGGCGCTGCGCCCGCCGATGATTCGAATATGGGGTTGCCGGGGCTTGTTTCAAGAGCCGGCGTTGTCCGCGGCAGGGCCCGCCGACACCATGACCAGCGCCGGGCGCAGCACGCGATCGGCAATCAGATAGCCCTTCTGCAGCATCTGGACGACGGCGCCCTGGGGATGCTCGGACGGCACGTTGGAGATCGCCTGGTGGCGGTGCGGGTCGAAAGCGTCGCCGGGCGCCGGGGCGATTTCGCGCATCTGGTTGCGCTCGAAGGCTGCGTTCAACTGCCGCAGCGTGGCCTCGACGCCCGCCTTCCAATCCTCGGCGGTTTGGTTTTCCAGGGCCAGTGCGGCTTCCAGACTGTCGCGCACGGGGATCAGGCTCTCGGCAAAGGACTCCGTGCCGAACTTGCGGGCCTTGGCCACGTCGTCCTGGGCCCGGCGGCGGACGTTCTCGACTTCGGCATGCGCACGCAGCAACTGATCATGATAATCGGCAACCTGCTTCTGGGCTTCTTCCAGCAGCACGGCAAGGTCTTCGCCCGGCTGCTCGGCGGCCGGCGCGGCGGCATCAGTCGGGTTCTGGCCGGCGGCCTGGGTTTCGGCGCTCGGCGCGGCTTGCGGGTCCAAGTCTTCCTGGGGAGCCGACATGGTGAAATCTCCAATACTGAAAATGGGTGAACAAGGGGGTAGATGAGGACGGGGCGCGCGTTCTTCAAGCCCCGGGACGGCGGATGTCCGGGACGGAACCGCCCCGGCCTCGAAGGCGCCCCGGATACGATGCCCGGAGCCCGGCGCACAGAGGCGCCCGATGGGCCGTCACGTCCAGCCGGCCAGATTGTCGGCGATCAGGGCGGCGAAATCCCGCGCCCAGTCAGGGTCGGCATTGAGACAGGGAATGTAGCGGAAAGCGCGGCCGCCCGCCTTCAGGAAGGCCTCGCGGCAGCCCATGTCGATTTCCTCCAGGGTCTCCAGGCAATCCGCCAGAAACCCCGGGCACATCAGATCCACCGTGCCGACGCCTTCCCGCCCCCAGGATTCTAGCGTGGGCTGAGTGTAGGGCTGCAGCCAGGGCGCCGCCCCGAAGCGGCTCTGGAAGGCGACATGCAGCCGGTCGCCGTCGGCGCCGAGACGGGCGCGCAAGGCGCGGGCGGTCTGATGGCAATCGCGGAAATAAGGATCGCCCTTGCGCACCGACTGCTGGGGCAGGCCGTGAAAGCTGAGCAGCAGCCGGTCCGGCTTGCCGGCCTGGTCCCAGTGGGCGCGCACCGCACGGTGCAGCGCATCCACATAGGCGTCGTCCGTCGGGAAACGATCCAGAAAACGCAAGGTGGGCTGGTGGCGCAGCCGGGCCAGGTGCGCATTGACCGCATCCACGGCCGTGGCCGTGGTGCTGGCGGCATATTGAGGGTACATCGGCACCGCCAGGATGCGGCCGCAGCCGGCGGCGCGCAAGGCATCCAGGGCATCCGCCAGAACCGGCCGGCCATAGCGCATGGCAAGCCCGACCCGCACATCCAGGCCCCGGTCGCGCAAAGAGGCCGCCACGGCATCGGCCAGATCCTGGCTGTGCACCAGCAGGGGCGATCCCCGGTCGAGCCAGACCTGGGCGTACTTGGGGGCGACGGCGGCAGGCCGCCGGGTGAGGACGAACAGACGCAGGATCACCTGCCACAGCGCGGCAGGCAGCTCGACCACGCGAGGATCGGACAGAAACTCGCCCAGGTAGCGCCGCACGGCCGCCGGGGTCGGCGCGTCGGGCGTGCCCAGGTTGATCAGCAGAACGCCCAGCGGCCCGCGCCCGGGATCGGGCGCTTCGGGATCCAGCGCCCGGGGATCGTGAACTTCAGAGAGAAAACGGCTCATGAAACCGCCTGGCCGAGTGCGTTGGACAACATGCGCGCCGTAATGTCGACAATGGGGATGACGCGGTCGTAGGCCATGCGGCTGGGGCCAATGACGCCCAGCGTGCCGATCACCTGGCCATCGACCCCGTAGGGGGCGGTGATGACCGAGACGTCGTCCAGCGGCACCAGCCGGGAATCGCCGCCGATGTAGATCTGCACGCCCTGAGCCCGGCTGGAAACATCGAGCAGGTGCAGCAGATCGGTCTTCTGCTCGAACAACTGGAACAGGCGGCGCAACCGATCCATGTCGGCCGTCATTTCCGAGACGTCCAGCAGCTTGCCTTCGCCGGAGATGACCACGGCCTCGTCGTCCGTGTCGGCGGAGTCCAGGCCGGCGTCCACCGCCTGCTGCATCAACCGGGAAATATCCGTGCGCAGCGTGTCAAGCTCGTCGGCCAGCGCCTGGCGGACCGCATGGAAGGATTTGCCCGAGAACTGCCGGTTGAAGAAATTGGAGGCCTCCAGCAGCTCGACCTCGGAGTATTCGCGCGAAACGAACAGGATGCGGTTCTGCACGTCGCCGTTGGGCGTGACGATGATGAGCAGCACGCGCCGGTCGGACAGGCGGATGAATTCGATGTGGCGGAATACCTGGGTGCGCTTGGGCGTGAGCACCACGCCCGCGAACTGCGACAGGTTCGACAGCAGCGAAGCCGCGGCGGTCACGGCGCGGCCGGGCTCGGCCGCGGGCAGACAGTCCTCGATGCACAGGGAGGGACTGAGTTCGTAGGGCCTGGCCGTCAGCAGACTGTCGACGAACATCCGGTAGCCGCGGGGCGTGGGCACGCGGCCCGCCGAGGTGTGCGGGCTGTGGATCAGACCCAGGTCCTCCAGGTCGGCCATGACGTTGCGAATCGTGGCCGGTGAAAGGTCGAAGACTTTCGAAAGGGTGCGCGACCCCACGGGCTGGCCGTCCGCAATGTAGCGTTCGACCAGCGCCTTCAGCAAGGTCTTGGCTCGATCATCCATGGTTTAACGCCCTGTTTGGCTAATACTCGTCAGGCACGGGAACCCTCCCCAATTGCCACATCTCTCCACCTCGCGCCTTGCAAGGCGCTCGGATTCGTCAGGCACGGGGCAGTCCGCAGGGACTGCCCCGTGTCCGGACTCATCCCCCTATAATCGGATACGCCTATTATTCCATTAATTTCCGGGAGAGCCCCCGCCCATGCATTTCAAGACCGTCGCGCTGATCGGCCGCCACCAGGATAGCGGCATGGACGCCCCCCTGCGCCGGCTGGGCAAGGTCCTGTCCGAGGCGGGGCGCGATGTCCTGATCGAGGCCGAAACGGGCCGCAACACCGGCGTCGACGATTTCCCGCTGGCCTCGTACGAAGACATCGGCGCGCGCGCCGATCTGGCCATCATCATGGGCGGCGACGGCACCATGCTGGCGGCGGCGCGGCAACTGGCCACCTCGGGCGTGGCCATGATCGGCATCAACCACGGCCGCCTGGGTTTCATCACCGACATTCCCCTGGGCAGCGCCGACGAGGCCATCACCCGCATCCTCAACGGCGCCTTCGTCCAGGATGAACGCATCCTCCTCGAAGGCCGCGTGATGCGCGGCGACGAAACGATCTTCTCGGGCCTGGCGCTGAACGACGTCATCATCAACCGCGCCGGGCGCGGCGGCATGATCGAACTACGCGTCGAATGCAACGGCGCCTTCATGCACAGCCAGCGCGCCGACGGCCTGATCATCGCCACGCCCACGGGATCGACGGCCTACGCCCTGTCGGCCGGCGGGCCGATCCTGCACCCCCAGGTCAACGCCCTGGTGCTGGTGCCCGTGGCACCGCAAACCTTGTCGAACCGGCCCATCACCCTGCCCGACGACAGCGTGCTGAACATCACCATCAGCGCCCTGGGCCGGGTGGAATCGGGCGCCAGCATCCACTTCGACATGCAGGCCCTGTCCAACTGTCAGGAAGGCGACCGCATCGACGTGCGCCGCAGCCCGCACCGCGTCCGCTTCCTGCACCCCCAGGGCTACAGCTATTTTTCCACCCTGCGCAGCAAGCTGAACTGGAACCGCATGCTGCACCCCTGGGACGAACCCGATCAATAGGGCCGCCGGCCCAACCATCACCGAGCCCATGCTGCGCGCCCTGCACATCCGCGATTTCGTCATCGTCGACCAGGCCGACATCGCCTTCGATGCCGGTTTCACCGTCTTTTCCGGCGAAACCGGGGCGGGCAAATCGATTCTGATCGATGCGCTGGCGCTGGCCCTGGGCGGCCGGGGCGACGCCGCCCTGATCCGTCAGGGCGCCCCGCGCGCCGACATCAGCGCCGTCTTCGACGCGCCCGAATCCGCCGCAGGCTGGCTGGCCGACCAGGCCTTGGAAGGCCCGGAACTGATCCTGCGCCGTGTGATCGACCCTCAAGGCCGCAGCAAAGCCTGGATCAACGGCGTGCCGGCCACGCTGGCCCAACTGCGCGACCTGGGCGCCCTGCTGGTCGACATCCACGGCCAGCACGCCCATCAAAGCCTGCTGCAGCCCGCCAGCCAGCGCGAACTGCTGGACACCCAGGGGGGACACGCCGGGCAGGCGCGCGCGCTGCAGCAAGCCTGGGCGGACTGGCGCCAGGCGCAGGCGGCGCTGGATGCCGCCCGCACCGATGCGGCAGGCCGGGCCGCCCTGGTGGAGCGGCTGGCCGCGGACGTGGCCTGGCTGGACGAACTGGCCCCCGAGCCCGGCGAATGGCCGGACCTGTGCGCTCGCCAATCCCGTCTGGCGCATGCGCAGGCCCTGCTGGCTGGCGCCGGCCAGGCCGTCGAGGCGCTGGACGGCGAATCGGGCTCGGTGGCGCAGGCCCTGCACGTCGCCATCCAGTCGCTGCAATCCCTGGTGCGGCACGACCCCTCGCTGGAGGAGCACTGCCAGACACTGGAATCGGCCCGCATCCTGTGCGCGGAAACCGTGTCGGGCCTGAACGCCTACGCCGACCGGCTGGAACCCGACCCGGAAGCGCTGGCCCAGGCGGATGCCCGCATGAGCCGCATGTTCGAAGCCGCCCGCCGCTTCCACATCGAACCCGAAGCCTTGACCGAGCATCACGAGGCGCTGCAGGTTCAACTGCGCCAGGCTGAAGCCGGCCAGGATCTCGAAGCGCTGAAGCACGCCTGCCAACAGGCCGAATCCCGGTACATGGATCTGGCACGCGCCTTGGGCGCTGCGCGTCGGGCCACCGCCGTTCAACTCGCCGCGCAGGTCACGGCCGCCATGCAAACCCTGTCCATGGACGGCGGCGTCTTCGACATCGCCCTGGCGGACAGCAAACCCTCGGCGCAGGGCCTGGAAACCGTCGAATTCCTGGTGGCCGGCCATGCCGGCGTGCCGCCCCGGCCGCTGTCACGCGTCGCCTCCGGCGGCGAACTGGCCCGCATTTCCCTGGCCCTGTCGGTCATCGCCAGCCAGGCGGCACGCGTGCCCACCCTGATCTTCGACGAAGTGGACGCCGGCATCGGCGGCGCCGTGGCCGAGGTCGTCGGCCGCCTGCTGCGCGAACTGGGCGCGCGCCATCAAGTCTTGTGCGTCACGCACCTGCCTCAGGTCGCGGCCTGCGCCGCGCGCCATTTCCAAGTCAGCAAGGCCACCCGCGCAGGGCAGACGCTGTCGGCCATCCGGCCGCTGGACGAATCATCGCGCACAGAAGAAATCGCCCGCATGCTGGGCGGCCTGAAGATGACCGACGCCACGCGCGCGCATGCGCGCGAAATGCTGGCCTCAGGCCAGGCGCACTGAAATCCGCGCCGGGGCCGGCGCGGCGGGCCGCACACCCGTGGTCAGGCTTTCTTGGCGGCCGTGCACTTGGGGCAGATGCCGTAGAGCATCATGCTGTGGCTTTCGAGCGTGAAACCGTTGTCCTTGGCCACCTTGTGCTGGCGTTTTTCGATTTCCGCATCGGAGAATTCCACCACCCGGCCGCAGTTGGTGCAGATCAGGTGATCGTGGTGATCGCCGTCGTTCAGCTCGAACACCGCCTTGCCGCCATCGAACTGGCTGCGCAGCAGGATGCCCGCCTGCTCGAACTGGGTCAGCACGCGATACACGGTGGCCAGGCCGATATCGACGTCCTCGGCGATCAAGGCGCGGTAGACGTCTTCGGCGCTGTGGTGACGGGTTTCCGCCTTGCGGAATACATCGAGAATCTTCAGGCGCGGAAAAGTCGCCTTCAGGCCCATGTTTTTGAGTTCGATCTGATCGTTCATGAGTCAAGTATCCCGAGGAATGCCGCGGAAGGCAAGAAGGCCCAAGCCCCCCGCATCCAGCCCTGCGCATGCGCAAATCCGAATTCCCTTTATGATAGCGGTTTTAGCGGCTGCGGACTGCGCAGCCCTTGAACCGATCACGGGGGCTTTCGTGCACAACCGATCCAGCGCTCATTCCCACAGGCTGACTCTCCGCCTGGCCGCCAGCGTCATGGCGCTGGGCCTCGCGGGCTGCGGCTCGACCAACTGGGGCTTCCCCTATCGAGCCACCATCCAGCAAGGCAACTGGATCACCGCCGAACAAGTCGCCCGGCTCGAAACCGGGATGAGCCGCGACCAGGTGCGCTTCATCCTGGGCACGCCCACGCTGCAGGATATCTTCCACGCGGAACGCTGGGATTACCCCTACTACAACCAGCCCGGCTACGGCGAAGACGAACTGCGCAAATTCACCGTCTGGTTCGAAAACGACCAGTTGACGCGCTGGACGGGCGATGAACAGCCCGATCGCCAGCCCTTCCAGAGGGCCGACAGCGGCAAGGAGGCCATCCAGTCGGCCGACGCCGAACGCGATGCCCAGCAAGCCGCATCCCCCGGCCTGGATACCTCCGCGTCGCCCAGCGGCCAGAGCGTCACGCCGCAAACCACCATCGAGACGGGTCCGGGCGGCACCGCCAACCAAGAGGAACAACCATAATGCGCATCGCCATTGCGGGCGCCTCGGGCCGCATGGGGCGCATGCTGATCCAGGCCGTCCTGGAGTCCCAGGACCTCACCCTGGCCGTCGCGCTCGACCGTCCGGGCAACGAGGCCATCGGCCAGGATGCCGGCGCTTTCCTCGGGGTGGACACGGGAGTCCGCATTACCGACAGCCTGGGCGCCCTGGCCGGGGCCGATTGCCTGATCGACTTTACCCGCCCTGAAGGCACCCTCGCCCATCTGGAAGCCTGCGTCGCGCACGGCGTCAAATGCGTCATCGGCACCACCGGCTTCGATGCCGAGGGCAAGCAGTCCATCCGCGCCGCCTCCCAAAAGACCGCCATCGTCTTCGCCCCCAACATGAGCGTGGGCGTGAACGCGACGCTCAAGCTGCTGGACATGGCCGCCCGGCTGTTGAACAGCGGCTACGACGTCGAAGTCTTCGAGGCTCATCACCGCAACAAGGTCGATGCGCCCTCGGGCACCGCCCTGGCCATGGGCGAGGCCGTCGCGCGCGCCTGGGGCAAACCGCTGGACGACATCGCCGACTGGGCCCGCCACGGCAATACCGGCCCGCGAGAAACCGGCCACATCGGCTTTTCCGTGATGCGCGGCGGCGACATCGTGGGCGACCACACCGTGTACTTCTGCGGCACGGGCGAGCGCATCGAGATCAGCCACCGCTCCAGCAGCCGCGCCACCTACGCCCAGGGCAGCCTGCGCGCCGCCCGCTACCTGGCGCGCCGCGAATTCGGCCTGTTCGACATGCAGGATGTGCTGGCCACCTGAAAGCCGCCCGCCTGAACGACGAAGGGCCTCCGCGCTGGACGGAGGCCCTTCGTCTTTTGGGGCCGCGTGCCGGGCCGTGCGGCCGGGCTGAGCGTCAATCCAGGATCACAGGCTCCCGCTCCAGATCCACCCCGAATTTTTTGTGCACGTCGGCGCGCACGGCATCCGCCAGGGCCAGCACATCCGCCGCCTGCGCGCCGCCATGGTTGACCAGCACCAGCGCCTGGCGCGCGTGCATGCCCACTGGCCCCAGGCGCCGGCCTTTCCAACCCGCCTGTTCGATCAGCCAGCCTGCCGCCAGCTTGACCCGCCCATCGGCCTGCGGATAGGCCCGCAACGCCGGAAAATGCCGTTCGAGATCGGCCGCTTGCGCGGCCCCGACCACCGGGTTCTTGAAGAAACTGCCCGCATTGCCCTGCACGGCCGGGTCGGGCAGCTTGCGGCGGCGGATTTCACACACCGCATCGAATATCTGGCGCGGAGACGGATTCTTGCGGGCATCGACGCCCTCCCGCAGCCCTGGGTGGTCGCGCAGATCCGGATAATCCAGGCGCGGCGTCCAGGCCTTAGGCAACGCGAAGCGCACCCGCACGATCAACCAGCGTCCCGCCCCATCGCGCTTGAACAGGCTGTCGCGATAGGAAAAGCCGCAGGCGGCCGGGTGCAGCGTGCATTCCCGGCCCGCCCGCAGATCCCAGGCCACCACCGAGTGCAGTCGCTGATCCAGTTCGAGCCCATAGGCGCCGATGTTCTGCACCGGCGCCGCCCCCACCGTCCCGGGAATCAGCGCCAGGTTTTCCAGCCCCGGCCAGCCCTGCGCCAGGCAGTGCTCGACGAACCCATGCCAGGATTCCCCGGCGGCCGCCTCGACGATCCAATGATCGGCGGTTTCCCGCCACAAACGGATCCCGCGCAGCGCCACGCGCAGGATGCGGCGGCGCGGCCGCGCGGCGATCACCAGATTGCTGCCGCCACCCAATACGAACAGCGGAGCGGCGGCATCCCCGCCCTTCTGCCCGGCCGCCAGGGCTGCGCACAGCGCCGGGATGGCGGCCTCGTCCTCCAGCGCGGCCACGGCGGCGCGCGCCGGCAGGCCCAGGGTGTTGCAAGCGTGCAGGTCCTGCTCTAAAAAGACGGGCGGCAAGGCGGACATGGCGTGCAGTGACAAGCGAAATGCCTGATAAGGAGAAAGGCGTAAGCATACCGCGCAAGGCCTCTTTCACACCGCCCGCAAGCGATTTGACAGACTCCGATTTCGTGCCTTATAGTTCTGCCTCTTGCTTGATTGCGTGTTGGCAACAGCGGCTCTCAGTAGCGTTGCTGCCCGGTTTGAAAAATCCTGTGATTCAACAGACGATTTGACAGACATGAAAATACGCTCTAAAATGCAAGGCTTAGCTGAATAGCTAAAAACGCGGGAATAGCTCAGTTGGTAGAGCGCAACCTTGCCAAGGTTGAGGTCGCGAGTTCGAGACTCGTTTCCCGCTCCAATTTATGATCTACAGACTTCCACTGACGTCTGTAAGTCGTTGAAAACAGGGGCATTTGGCCCCTTTTTCATTCCAGCGGCGTCCACTGGAATCCACCCACATCCAGGACTTTTTAGTCCATTTTTTAGTCCATCTTCTGGCCTATCAATCTGGGTGAGTTCGAGTCCGCATTGTTGCTGGGCCAAAGCGGCGACCGAGACCACGATTCAGTCCTAACTCCTCTTAGGAGCTGGAACGATGGCACTCTCAGACATGGCGGTTCGGCAAGCCAAGGCGGTCGGCAAAGCCTACACGCTCGGCGACCTCGACGGTCTCTCCCTGGCCGTATCCTCGCAAGGAGGACGGACCTGGCATTTCCGCTACTGCTGGGCGGGCAAGCAAAAGCGCATGTCGCTTGGCACCTACCCGGAAGTCGGCTTGCGCGATGCACGAACCTTGCGCGACCAGGCGCGCGCCCTGCTGGCCAAGGGCATCAACCCCAAGGTGGATCGCAAGCTCAAGCGTCAGGCCGTATGCCTGGCCAATGGGCATACGTTCAAGGCCGTGTACCTGCAGTGGTACGAACATCGCAAACTGGAACTCAAAGAGGGGCGCAACAGCACCCGATCTCAAATCAAGCGCAGTTTCGGTAAGGATGTGCTGCCCAGCCTAGGGAAAATACCAATCCACAACATCAGCCGTGGCGAATTGCTGGAGGTGCTCGCCAAAATCGAGCAGCGCGGAGCGCTCACTACCGCCGGGAAGGTTCGTATCTGGTTCAAGCAGCTATTTCGCTATGCCCTGGTAAAAATCGAAGGTTTGGAGAGTAATCCCGCGTCGGACCTCGATGTGGTGGCCGTACCCAAGCCGCCCGCCGCCCATAATCCATTTCTTCGCTTGCCGGACGTACCGGCGCTGCTGCAAAAGATTCGTCAATACCGAGGCGCAATCACCACCAAGCTCGGCATTCGTTTACTGCTGCTGACGGGCGTGCGAACGGGAGAACTACGCCTGGCCACCCCCGATCAGTTCGATCTGGACCAAGGGCTGTGGATCATCCCTCCAGAGATCATTAAACAATTGCAGAATGACATGCGCAAGAAAGGCAAGCCCATTGCCCGCTGCACGGTTGAGCGCTTGATGCGGCACATGGGCATCGAAGGGGTGCGCCGGGGCAAGCGGGTGCGTACGACCACCCCGGACGCCTCCAGGCCATGCCCGCGAGACCTGGTGCGCCGAGCCTTTCATGCCGATCAGCCCAACCGCCTGTGGGTGGCCGATTTCACCGATGTATCGACTTGGCAGGGATGGCTATACGTGGCTTTTGTCATCGACGCCTATGCCAAGCGGATTGTGGGTTGGCGGGCTAGCTCGTCGATGAGCACCGACTTCGTGCTTGATGCGCTGGAGCAGGCCTTGTATGACCGGCGACCAGATCCATCCGATGGACTGATTCACCACTCCGACAGGGGGGCCCAATACGTGTCAATTCGCTATTCCGAGCGACTAGGCGAGGCGGGTATCAATCCGTCGGTGGGCAACACAGGCGACGCCTACGACAATGCGCTGGCCGAGGCCATCAACGGGTTGTACAAAGCCGAAGTGATTCACAAACGCGGCCCCTGGAAGACCAAGGCTGCCGTCGAACTGGCCACACTGGAATGGGTGGCCTGGTTCAATCACCAGCGGTTGCTGGAATCGATTGGAGACATCCCGCCGGCCGAGGCTGAACAACGGTACTATCAGCAGCTCACAATCCAGGCTGCGGAGCCCGTTTTACTTTAACCAAATGGCCTCCGCGAAAACCGGGGTGATTCACTCAGCCAAGGTGATCAGTTGCTGAATCCGGCACTTCCCGCCTCCGGTAGCTACGAAGTAACGCCGACCGCCGTCGGCACATACAGCTACGAACTGAGCTGCTCGGGTTCAGGTAGGGCCTGTTAACACAAACTGCGAAGGCCATCAGCCACCAGCACAAAGCTGAGAAAGCCCCAGGAACATTGCATCGAGCTTCTCGAATCGAGAGAAGATTCGACGGTAGCCCTTCAAGCGCCGAAACAACCTCTCGACCTCGTTGCGGCGCTTGTACATCGCTCGGTCGTATTCCCAAGGCTCGATCCGGGTCCTCATCGGAGGCACGACCGGGATGAACCCCAGATCAAGGGCCAGTTGGCGCGTCTCGTTGCCCTCGTACGCCCGATCCATGAGCAGGTGAATCGGGCCACTTGCAGGCCCCAGGCTTTGTAGCAGGCGTCTTCCCTCGGACGCATCGTGGGCCTGTCCAGGCGACAGGCAGAACGTCACGGCCGTTCGAGCATCCGCGGCACCCATATGAATCTTGGTGTTCCATCCGCCTCGGGACTTGCCGATGGCCTGTGGGCCGTTTTTTTAGAGCGCCAGTTCCATCGGGATGCACCTTGATACTCGTGGAGTCCAACGACACCACCTTGATCTTCACGCGCACCAGCTGCTCGCGCTGCAGTTCCTCGAACATCTTGTCCAGCACACCTGCCTTGGTCCAGCGGCGCATGCGCGTGTAGATCGTGTGCCAGTTGCCGAACCGATTGGGCAACCCACGCCACTTGCAGCCGTGTTCGGCCACATACAGCATGGCGTTGACCACTTGCAGATTGCTCAGGCTGACGTTGCCCCGCTGCACGGGCAAGCAGTGTTCGATGCGTTTGAATTGCTCAGGTGTGATCTCCATGCCTGCAGTTTCACATCTGATGTTTCACATCTGATCAGTCACAGCGCAATTAGTGTTAACACGCCCTAGTCCATCCAGTCATTCTGGATGAAGATAGTTTGTTTTTAATCAATGAGTTACGGCTTCATCGTGGAGCCCGTTTCCCGCTCCAGATTTTTGTTCATGGGCATCCGCCAACGCCCATGGATGATTGAAAAAAAGCCGAAACACACAGGTTTCGGCTTTTTTTTTCGTCCGGCGACACCCAGGCGGCACACGATAACGCCTGGCTACGGCTGCGCCCTCACCAGATCGGCCAGCGCCCTGCCGATCGAAGCGATGGCCTCGTTGCGATGCGCCATCGAGGCCTCGGTCTGGGTGATGTAGACCGCCGCGATCAGCGGCGCCCGCTCCGGAGGCCAGATGATCGCCACGACGCCCCGCGTTCCATGGCCCCCCGCGCCCGTCCGGTCGCCGATGCGCCAATCGGCGGGAATCCCCGCCCGCAGCAGCGGTCCGCCCACTTCGTTGTCCACGAGCCAGGCCGTCAATGCCTGTTGCGCGGACGGCGACAGCGCATCGCCCAGCAGCAATGCCTGCAATGAATTCACCATGGCCGCCGGCGTGGTGGTATCCCGCTCATCGCCGGGGGCGGCTTCGTTGAGTTCGGTTTCCCAGCGGTCCAGCCGCGTCACCGGATCGCCGATAGAGCGCAGGAACGCCGTGACTGAGGCTGGCCCGCCGAGCGCCTCCAGCACTTTGTTCGCGGCCGTGTTGTCGCTGGTCCGCAGAGTCGCCGCGCACAGCGCATCCAGGGTGACTTCCTGGCCCACCCAGCCCTTGGCGACCGGCGAATAAGTGACCAGATCCGAACGGGCGATCGGGACTCGCCGGTTCCTGTCTTCACCGCCGGCATCGCTGCGTGCCAGCAATGCGCCGCATGCCAGCACCTTGAACGTACTGGCCATGGGGAACCGCTCACGGGCGCGGTACGACCAGCGCTCACCGCTGCCGGTATCCAGGACTGCCAGGCCGACCCGGGCGCCGAGCCGCTTCTCGGCCTGCCGGGCCGCATCGGCCACCGGATTTTCCGCAGCGGCGGCCGGCAGTGCTTGAACGACGCACAGCGCCAGGAACAGCGCCGTCAGGCAATGACCCGTTCTGCGCCCTGCCTGCTGCCGTGCCATGCCGCCCGATACGAAAACCCAGGACAAAAACGCCATCAAACACTCCTTCAGCATCCACTGCATTTTATCTGCACAGGATGGTAGCGTCTTTATCCGGCTTTCAAGCTTTATCCGGCTTTCAGGCCGCCTTCCGGCCAACCAGGATCTCATTGAACTCCAGCACGTTCAGATCGGGGTCCCGGATGAAGCAGACATTGCGGCGCCCGTGGCCCATCATGACCGGCCCCTCGCTGATCCTGATGTTTTCGTTCGCCAGCCATGCCACCAGTTCGTCCATGCTGTCGACGATGAAGGCGGCATGCGTATAGCCGGGGCGCTTGATCGGGGCGTCGAGGAGCACATTGCCTTCCCGGGCCGGCTCGCCGTTGTAGATCAGATGGATCCGCAAGCCAGTGGGATGTATGAGGCCGCACGCCCTGGCCTGCGGAGCGAACTCCCCGGGAGCCCGGGTGAATCCCAGTTTTGCGTAGAAGGCTTCCGCCCTGGCGAGGTCGGTGACACGGATGCCGATATGGTCGAGACGCAGCGTATCGAAGCGCATGTTGAAACTCCTGCTTGAATCGGATGAAAAGCGATGGGCGGCACACGCCGGCTCAGGCGTCGAGCCCGGCCCGGACCCGCTGAAACGGAAAGAAGCCCGGCAGGTTCTCGACCCGGCGCAACCAAGCCTGAACCCGTGGATAGCCGGACAGATCCACGTTGCCCTCGGGCGCCCGCGCGGTGTAGCTATAGAGCGCCACGTCCGCAATGCTGGGCGCCTGCGTCCCGGCGATCCAGCGTTGATCTTCCAGGGTCTGTTCCATGACGACGAGCGTGGCGTGCGCACGTCCAATGACCTCATCGGCATCGAAGGGGGCACCGAACACGGCGACGAGCCGGGCGGCGCAGGCACCGTAGGCGATCTTGCCGGCGGCGACCGACAGCCACCGCTGTATTCTCGCCTCGACGACCGGGTCGTCGGGCAACCAATGGGACGGCCCCGCTTTTCTCGCCGCATAGACGAGGATGGCGAGCGAATCCGGAATGATGATGCCGTCGTCGTCGAGCACCGGCACTTCGCCAAAGGCGTTCAACGCCAGGAACTCGGGCCGCCGGTGCTCGCCCGCCGACAGATCGACTTCGATCCGTTCGTGGGCAATGCCGGCGAGCGACAGAAAAAGAGCGGCGCGGTGCGCGTGTCCCGATGGGGCGTAGTAGTAGAGCTTCATGGCAGTGGTCCTCTTTTGAATCAAGGCTTCATGATGCCTACTATCAAATAATGAGAGAATCCACTGAATCCGCATTTCATTATTGCGGTTTCAGACGATAATCCATAAGTGGGACCGGCGCCGATGGACAAATTACGAACGCTCAAGACTTTCATACACGTCGCCGATCACGCCAGCTTCGCCGAGGCGGGGCGGCGGCTGAACCTGTCGCCAACCGCAGTGTCGCGTGCGATTGCGGCGCTGGAGGCCGAGCTGGGCGTTCAATTGTTGAGGCGCACCACGCGCAGCGTGCGCCTGACCGACGAGGGCGCCGCCTTTCTGGCGCGCTGCCGGGCGGGGATTGCCGAGATCGAGGGCGCGTTCGACACGGCCCGCAGCGGCCTGTCGATGCCGCGCGGCACACTGACGGTGACCGCGCCGGTCCTGTTCGGCCAGCAACATGTATTGCCGATCATGGTTGAATTACTGCAGCGGCATCCCGACCTCCAGATCAAGCTGCTGTTGCTGGACCGTGTCGTGCATCTGGCGGAAGAAGGCATCGACGTCGCCGTGCGCATCGCCCCTCTGCCGGACAGCTCGCTTCACATGCTGCGCCTGGGCGAGGTGCAGCGTGTGTTCAGCGCAAGCCCGGCCTACCTGGCCGCGCATGGCAGGCCGGCGTCGCTGGCCGATCTGCGCGAGCACGACGTAATCTGGATCGAAGATGAAGCCGGCCCCCATCGCGGATGGGGCCTGGACACCGTCAGGCGCTCCGGCCGCCCCGCACGCCTGACGGTCAACAACATGCGGGCGGCGGTATCCGCTGCAGTCGCCGGGCTCGGCGTCGTGCGGACGCTTTCCTATCAAATCGCCGACGAAGTCGCGGCGGGACGGCTCGAACGCCTCCTGGCCGACGAAGCCTCTCCCGCCTTGCCCATTTCGCTGCTGTTCCAAAGCGGCCGCAAGGATCACCCGAACGTCCGGGCGTTCGTCAACGCCGCAAAACACCACCTGCAAGGGGCATCGCTTTAGCCAGTCAATCGTGCCCCCCGGCACCGCCCGCCGGATGGCGGCCGCGCGTGCCCGCCACGGCAGGCGCACCGCGGCCGTATAAAATCCTGTTTCACCGGCCCGGAAGGCCCCGCCAGCCGTTCTTTCAATTGAACGATGAGGAAACACGCGCCATGGATCTGTTCTCTGCCCTGCTGATCGCCCTCGTGGCGGGATGGGCCTTGCGCATGCACGACCAGCGCACGCGCATTGCCTTGCTGGGGCGTCATTTGAAAGGACTGCAGATCGAACGTCTCATGGAAACCCTGACGCAGGGCTATACCCGCGCCATTCACGAAGCATCCGAGGCACGCCAGATCCAGGTGCTGGAATCTTTCGCGCAGGCCGAACATACGGTGGCCGCGCAGGCGCAATCGCTGGCCGACGCCCTGCAGCGGGAAAGCATGCAGGCCACCCGCATGAGTACGCTGCCGGTTCACATCCCCTATGCCGAGCGCTTTCTTCCGGTGCCGACCCGGGATTTCCGCGCACTGCTGCGCATCCACGCGGCCGGCCTGCGCCGCACGGCGGACAACGAAGAAGGCTGGGATGCAAAGACCCGCGCCTACCACCTGTCGGCCGAACTGTATCTGTTGCAGCACAGTTGCCACTGGTTCTGCAAATCGCGTTCCGTGGCCGATGCCCGGCTGATGCTGCGGCACCAGGTCACCCATCAGAAAGTGCTGGACTCGGTGTCCGGCGCAACCCGCGCGGCGTACCGGCAATGGCTGCAGGGCACTGACCGGGAAACCCCTTAGCGCAAGGCCGCCACCTCGACCACCTTCGCTTCGCAGGCTCGCACCAACTCGGCGTCGTGGCTGGCGAACAGCACGACGCGATCCCGCGACCAGCGCTTGAACTGTTCGGCCAGCACGGCGAGCGCCTGCTTGTCCAACCCATTGCCGGGGCCGTCCGCGACGATGACGGCGGGATCGCCCAAGGCGGCGGCCGCCAGAAAGACCTTGCGGCGCGTGCCCGTGGACATCTGCTCGAAGCGCTTGTCCAGATGCGGCTCCAGCCCCAGCCGCCGGGCCAGATCAAGCACGGTGTCATCCAGGGCGGCCTGTTTTTCCGCCGCGATCAGTTCAAGTTGCTCGCGCCCTGTCCGTTCGGGAAACACCAGGCAGTTGTCGGGCACATGGGCCAGGCGCGCCTTGGCCTGCGCCGGCGCATGAGTCATCGAATGCCCATCGATCCAGACCTCTCCTGTGTCCGGTGCGAGGACGCCCGCAACAATGTCCAGCAAGGTGGATTTGCCGGTGTTGTCTTCTTCGCACAACGCCACGCATCCGGGAGAAAACGTCTGAGTGAGCCCCTGGAAGACGAGATGGTCGCCGTAGCGCTTGCCGAGATTGTCGATGCGTAGCATGCCGGCAGTGTACGCAGGAATGCGGTGCCCATCAAAGCCCTCGCGCTTGCGCGCCCGTTGCAGCCTGCGCCGGACAGGATTGTTATGTTATAACATCACGGATATTTCACCTTAAAAAGAGAACCCCGTGTCCCAATCGAAAAAACTGGCCGCCCTGGCGGGCGCCGCACTATTCGCCCTGGCGGGCGCCCAGCCGGCCAGCGCCCAGGCGCTTCGCGTCGTCGCCACGTTTTCGATCATCGGCGATCTTGCCCGCCAGGTCGGCGGCGACCGGATTGCATTGACCACGCTCGTCGGCCCGGACAGCGACGCGCACACCTATGAACCCCGGCCGGCGGACTTGAAGGCCATCGGCACGGCCGATGTGATTCTGGCCAATGGCCTGGATATGGAAGGATTCCTGCCGGGCCTGATCCAGGCCGGCGGCGCCAAGGTTCCGATCACGGCGCTGACCGACGGCGTCGAACTGCGGCTCAACCAGGGCGGCAGCGAAAGCCCCGCACATGCGCACAAAGCGCACGACCACGAAGAACACCACCACGAAGAACACCACCACGCGGGACAGGACGCCGCGCACGAAGCCGGCCCCGGCCACGCCGCCGACAGCCATGATCGCGCGCATGCGCACCACGCTCATGGCAAGTTCGATCCTCACGCCTGGCAGACCGTGCCCAATGCCCGGATCTACGTCGGCAACATCGCCAAGGCGTTTTGCGCCGCCGACCGGCAGGGATGCCCGGTCTACGAGGCCCATGCCCGGGCGTACGATGAAAAACTGCGCGCCCTGCAAACACAGATCGCGGAGAACTTCGCCAAGATTCCCGCCGATCGGCGCACGATCATCACGCCCCACGACGCCTTCGGCTATTTCGCCCGGGAATACGGCTTCAAGTTCGAGGCGCCGCAAGGCATGAGCACCGATTCCCAGGCCTCGGCCGCGGGGCTCGCCACACTCGTCAAGCAAGTCAAGGACGAGAAGGCCGCCGCGCTCTTCCTGGAAAACATCAGCAACCCGCGCCTGGTCGAGCAGATCTCCAGCGAAACGGGCTTGAAAGTGGGCGGCAAGCTGTATTCCGACGCGCTCTCAAGCGCGGACGGCCCCGCCTCCACCTACATCGACATGATGAGGCACAATGCCGCCACCATCACGGACGCCATCCTGGCCCGTTAGCCAAGCGGCGCATCCCGCCGAGACACATGACAGCACATCACGTATCGGCACGGCCCGGCATCGACCGTCGGATCCGGTGCCTGGCCGGCCTGCTGGCAGCGGCCTTCCTCGCGCTACGGCCCCTGGCCGGACAGGCCCATCCCCACGCATGGATCGACGTGCGCAGCACAGCGGTCTTCTCGCCCCAAGGCATGCTCATCGCGCTCAAGGAGCAATGGCTGTTCGATGAGCTGTACAGCGCGGCCGTCATGGAGGGCCTGGCCAGCGAAAGCCCTTCGGGGCGCGCCACGGCGCAGGCGTTCGCCGCCATGGCCATGGAAAACCTGGAGGCCTACGATTACTTCACGAAGATCACAGTCGATGGACATGCGGCGCGCCTTGGGAAGGCTGCCGCATTCGCGGGGGCGATGATAGGCCATCAGCTCCTGCTGTCGTTCACGGCGCCCCTGGCCGATCCGGTGGACCCGGTCAGCCGCCAGGTGACCTACGCCATCTATGACCCCAGCTATTACATCCAGATGATGCATCGTCCGGAACAAGCTCCGGCGATCGAAGGCCAGGCCCGGCGGCCCTGCCGCCCGCAGCTTGTGCCGCCGAATCCGACGCCCGAAGACATCGCCCGGGCCTATGCCCTGGATCGCACCGAGCAGGCCGACGACGACTTGGGCGATCTGTTCGCTGAAAAGGTCGCGCTCCAATGCCCATGAAGCGCATCCGTCCGGCCGCCGTCCTGGCGGCCGCCGGCGTTCTGGCGACGCTGGCGTTCATGATCTGGGCGCTCATCGACGAGCCGGTCTGGTGGCGCCGGACCCTGGCCTGGACCATGGCCCTGCAGGCCGATCTGCACCGGCAATTGGCGCAGGCGATGCGGCTGGTCGGCCAGGAAGGCTGGCCGGCGGCCGTGCCGCTGATCGGCTTGAGCCTGTTGTATGGCGTTTTCCACGCGGCGGGGCCGGGCCACGGCAAGGCCGTGATGACCGCCTACCTGGGCACCCGCCGGGTGCGCTGGCCGCAAGGCGTGCGGCTGGCCGTCCTGGCCTCGCTGATCCAGGGCGCGACCGCCGTGCTGCTGGTCGAGATCGCGGCCAGCCTCCTGGACCACTCCCTGCGCGGCACACAGCGCGTCGGCGCGCAACTGGAAAACCTCAGCTTTGCGCTGATCGCCCTTCTGGGCGCCATTCTGCTCATGAAAGGCGCGGCGACGCTCTATCGGCGGCATCGGCGGCGGCCCGAAACCCCGCCGGGGGCCCTCTTCACCCAGGGCGCCGGCATGCGCGCCTATTGCGCAGACTGCGATGCACTGCACGAACTGGCCGGCGCCCATGCCGGCGGATCGGGCGGATGGCGCACCGGATTGCCCGTGGCGCTGGCCATCGGGATCCGGCCCTGCACGGGCGCCCTCCTCGTCTTGCTGGCCGCTTACGCCATGAACCTGCGCTGGGCTGGAATTGCGGCGGTCATGGCCATGTCCGCCGGAACGGCCGCCACGGTCAGCGCGCTGGCGCTCGGCGCAGTCTCCCTGCGCGGCGGCCTGCTGGGCATGCTGGCCCGGGGCCCCCGCCCATCCCACCATGCGCACGTCATTCTCGACATCCTGGGCGTGGTGGGCGGGCTGTGCATTTTCCTCATGGGCATCGGATTGCTGCGGCAGGGGCTGCGGATACCCGCCCATCCTTTGCTGTAGCCCGCTCGCCCTGCCCGCAACGCCCGTCCATGCCTGCCGCCGGGTCTGGACGCCGGTTACATCAACCCTGCAAGAGTCGCTCCTTGAGTGCCATTTTGTCAGCAGGGCCTACCGTCGCGTCCGCCCCGCGCGGCGCAATGGCAGAAGGAGTACGGGGGACCGTGCCCCGGCCGCGCCGGCTTCGCTGTCGAATCCGCTTACATCGGCCGCCCCAGCCCCTGATACGGTGTTCATGAGTCTTTTTCCAGGAGGAACTCATGTCCAAGACGATCCTTGCATTCCTTGCCATCCTCGCCAGCGGCAGCATCCTGGCCGCCTGCTCGTCTCCTTCGACCGTCACCACCCGGGATGGGCAGACCGACTACACGGCCGACGCGCCGGACACCGACACGGACGACGGCTTCGTGACCTACGAGAAAGGCGGCCGCGAGGTCAAGGTCAACAAATCGGAAGTGAAACAGATCGAGGAAGTCGACTGACCTCTGGACGCACCGACCGGCTGGCCGGCGATCAGGGTAAGTCCTGATCGGAATTCGTTGGTGTACGGATTAAATTAGTTGGCATACTGACTATTCAGATATCCATCTTACAATCCCGCACCTTCGGAGTTTCGACCATGCAGTATTACCTCAACGGATACCAGTTCGGCGACCCTGAACTCCGGGCGCCGGCCCCCGGTTTCGAGCACCCGCCCGAAAACCTGCCGGACACCGTCGACGTGCTGATCGCCGGCACCGGCCCGGCCGGTCTGGTGCTGGCCGCCCAGCTTTCGACCTTCTCCGGCTTCACCACCCGCATCGTCGAGCGGCGCGCAGGGCCTCTGGAGCTTGGCCACGCGGACGGTGTCTCCTGCCGCACGGTCGAGATGCTCGATGCCTTCGGGCTTTCCTCGCAACTGATGCGCGAAGCCTGCTGGATCAACGAAACGGTCTTCTGGCGGCCCGACGCCCAGGACCGCTCCCGCATCGCGCGCACCGGCCGCGTCGACGACGCCGCCGGCGAACTGTCGGAAATGCCCCACATCATCGTCAACCAGGCGCGCCTGCAGCAACACCTGTTGGAATACATGGAGAAATCGCCGACCCGGCTCACGCCCGACTACGGGCTGGAGGTCGTACGGGTCGAGGTGGCGGAATCGGGCGACCACCCGGTCGCCGTGACGCTGCGGCCCACGCAGGGCGGCGCCGAACGCACCGTCCACGCGAAATACGTCATCGGCACCGACGGCGCGCGCAGCGCCGTGCGCACCTCGATCGGCCGCGAATTGCGCGGAGACGTGGCCAACCACGCCTGGGGCGTGATGGACATCCTGGCCGTGACGGACTTCCCCGACATCCGCATCAAGGCGGCGATCCAGTCGGCCAAGGAAGGCAACATCCTGCTGATCCCGCGCGAAGGCGGCTACCTGGTCCGCCTGTACGTCGACCTCGGCGTGGTGGACCCCGCCCGCCGCGATGAAATCCGGCGCACGCCGCCCGAGCAGTTGATCGCAGTCGCGCAGAAAGTGCTGCACCCGTACACGCTGGAGGTCAAGGATATCGCCTGGGCCTCGGTCTACGAAGTCGGCCAGCGCGTGACCGACCGGTTCGACGACGTGCCCGAAGACCGGACCGGCCTCCAACTGCCGCGCGTCTTCATCGCCGGCGACGCCTGCCATACGCACAGCGCCAAGGCCGGGCAAGGCATGAACGTCTCCATGCAGGACACCTTCAACCTCGGCTGGAAACTGGCGGCGGTTCTCGAAGGCCGGGCCGCGCCCGAACTGCTGCATACTTACTCGTCCGAGCGCCAGCCCGTCGCGCAGGATCTGATCGACTTCGATAAGGAATGGTCGGCCATCATGGCCTCGCCGCCCAAGGATCCGGCGCATCCCGAGCGCGGCGGCGTGGACCCGGCCGAACTTCAGGACTATTTCGTCCGCTCGGGACGCTACACGGCGGGCCTGGCGACGCACTATCCCGCCGGGCCGCTGATCGGCACGTCCGAGCACCAGGCGCTGGCGCAAGGTTTCACGATCGGCACGCGCTTTCACTCGGCGCCGGTGATCCGGGTCGCCGACGCCAGGCGGCTGCACCTGGGCCACGTGCACCGCGCCGACGGCGCCTGGCGGCTCTACGCCTTTGCCGACGCCTCGACCGAGCGGCTGGACGCCTTGCTGCGCTGGCTGTCGGACTCGCCCGAATCGCCCGTCCGGCGCTACACTCCCGCCCATGCCGATCCCGACAGCGTGATCGACGTCCGCGCGATCTATCAGCACAGCCACCGCGAGATTGAAGTGGATGCCCTGCCGCCGGTGCTGCTGCCTCGCAAGGGCCGCTTCGGTCTGATCGACTACGAGAAGACATTCAGCCCCGATCTCGTCAACGGCATGGACATCTTCGACCTGCGCGGCATCGATCGCGCCCGGGGCGCCCTGGTCGTCGTCCGCCCGGACCAGTACATCGGCCATGTGCTGCCGCTGGAGGCCCGCGACACGCTCTCGACCTTCTTCGCCCGTTTCATGCTGGATGCCCGCCCATGAGCGACCTCACCGATCTCCTGCCGCACACCGGTTCGCTGATCCGGCGCGCCCAGCAGCGCCACGCGGCGCAATGGACGCGTCTGGTCTCCAGCACGATCACCAGCGTGCAGTTCGCGGCGCTGGCGGTTCTGGCCGACACCCCGGGCGCCAGCCAGCGCGAACTGGGCGATGCGCTGGAAATCGACCGCTCGACCGTGGCCGAT
This sequence comes from Castellaniella ginsengisoli, assembly GCF_040955415.1. Lineage (NCBI taxonomy): Bacteria > Pseudomonadati > Pseudomonadota > Betaproteobacteria > Burkholderiales > Alcaligenaceae > Castellaniella > Castellaniella ginsengisoli. The sequence continues at coordinate 287,630 of NZ_CP158257.1, forward strand.
CTCGCCGCCCGACTGGAGCGCCACGGCCTGGTCGCACGCGAACAGGATGAGGCCGACCGGCGGCGCTACGTGCTGCGGCTTACCCCCGTCGGCCGGGCCGAACTGGCGCGGCTGCGGCCGCTGGCCGATGCCGTCGAGCAGGCCATGACCGGCGCCCTGACGCCCTCGGAGGTCACTGCGCTGCGCCGCCTGCTGCACGCGCTCCTGACCGCCTGACGGCCCGCCGGCGGACGGGCGGCGCCAGGCCGGCGCAGGCCTCGACGAGAAAATCCCGCACGGCCCGCACCCGGGGCGACAGCAGCCGCCGGCCCGGATACACGACGGTCAGGCGCGCGCTGGCCTGGCTGAGGCGGACGTGGGGCAGCACCTCGACAAGCCGGCCCTCGGCCAGCGGCCCGATGCAGTACTGATACGGCAGCATCGACAGGCCGCCGCCGGCCAAGACCGTGCGCAGCACCACCAGGGGGTCATTGACCCGCGTGACGCCCCGGCTCAGGTCGAGATGGGCGGCTTCCCCGTGGATCTCGACCGGCGTGCGCCGCTGGGCGTAGCGCGCCTCGCAGATCTGGATCTGCGCGCGCACGGCCTCCAGCGTCTGGCCAGGCGTGTGCCCGGCCAGCCACCCTGGACTGGCCACCCAGATGAGCCCGCCCTCGACCAGCGGGCGGGATACGAGTTCGCTGTCTTCGAGCGGCCCCACCACCACGGCCAGATCGACCCGGTCGCGGACCAGAGCCGCCCCCTGGCTGGTGACGACGATGTCCAGCTCCAGGCCGGGATGGCGGGCACGGAACCCGGGCAGGCGCGGCGCGACGATCTCCAGGCTGAACGCCGGCGGCAGCGCCACCGAGACGCGCCCGGCCGGCGCCGAGCCAAGCCCCGCCATCAGGTCGTCGGCTTCTTGCGCCTGTTCGAGGATCAGCAAGGCCTGGCGATGGAAAGCCTCGCCCTCCGCCGTCACGCGCAGGCTGCGCGAGGAGCGGTCGATCAGGCGCAGGCCCAGCGCCTGCTCCAGGCGCGACAGCGTGGCGCTGACCGTCGATTTCGGCATGCCCAGCTCGCGGGCCGCCGCCGAGATGCCGCCCTGGGCGATGACGGCCGCGAACACGGGGAGATCATCCAGATTCCATTTCATGCGCTCGATTATCGTTCATAAATCCGAACGAAAAGTCCATTGATAGATCATTGTTCAAAAAATACTCTATCCCTAAGATATCTTCCTCATCTATCCGCGCACCCATCGTTTCATCAGGAGACTCTCATGGCTCGCATCGTCGGCGGCATTGGCGCCTCGCACTCCCCCACCATCGGCTATGCCAAGGACACCGGCAAGCAGGACAGTCCCGCCTGGAAGCCCATCTTCGAGGGCTTCGACCGCATCCGCGCCTGGGTCAAGGACAAGCGGATCGATGTGCTGTTCATGATCTACAACGACCACGTCACCTCGTTCTTCTTCGACCACTACTCGGCCTTCGCCCTGGGCATCGACGACCGCTACGCGGCGGCGGACGAAGGCGGCGGCCCCCGCGACGTGGCGCCCGCGCGCGGCCACCTGGGCCTGTCGCAGCACATCGCCCTGTCGATGATGGCCGACGAATTCGACCTGTCGGTCTTCCAGGGCAAGCCCGTCGACCACGGCATCCTCTCGCCGCTGTCCATGCTCGGCGACGAACAAGGCCCCTGGGCCGGCCAGATCGTGCCGCTGCAGGTGGGCGTGCTGCAGTTCCCCATCCCCAGCGCAAAACGCCTGTGGAAGCTGGGCAAGACCCTGCGCAAGGCCATCGAAAGCTACCCTGAGGACCTGAACGTCGCCCTCATGGCCACCGGCGGCCTCTCGCACCAGGTGCACGGCGAGCGCGCCGGCTTCATCGACGAAGCCTGGGACGACGAATTCCTCGACCTGCTCGAAAAAAACCCCGAGAAACTCGCCCAGATGCGCATCGCCGAATTCGCCGCCAAGGGCGGCATGGAAGGCGCCGAAGTCGTCATGTGGCTCATCATGCGCGGCGCGCTGTCCGGGCAGGTGCGCCGGGTGCACCGGCAGACCTATGCCCCGTCGGTCACCAACATCGCCACGCTGATCTTCGAAGACCTGGGCGAACCCTCCGATCCGGCCGCCATCGAGGCCTACCGCCGGCACATCGGCCGCGAACTCGAAGGCGTCGGCGAGATCCCAGGCTCCTACCCCTTCACCCACGCCCGCAGCCAGGCCAACCTGCGCATCAACCGCTTCCTGCACGACCTGGTCAGGCCCGCGCACCGCGCCCGCTTCCTGGACGACTTCGAGGCCCTGGCCGACGAATACGGGCTGGACGCCGAAGAAAAATCCCTGATCCGCGACCGCCGCTGGATCGAGATGGTGCGCCGCGGCGTGAGCTTCTTCGTCCTGGAGAAAATGGCCGCCGTGATCGGGGTGTCCAACCCCGAGGTCTATGCCGCCTTCCGGGGCGAATCGCTGGAGCAATTCCTGGCGACGCGCAAGGTGCCGATGACCTATTCGGTCGCCGGCGGCGACAAGGCACGGGCCATGGATCGGGCCTGAGCCGGGCGGCAAGCCACGCCCCACATCACCCGGCGCGAATACGGCCCATCGCGGCCTGGCGCGCCGGGCGGGCGTATAATGCGTGCCTGCATTTCCCTCATGGGTTCCCTCACCCCATCCACCAAAAAGGCTCACATGACCGCCGTATCCGTTCCGCCGTCGCGGGCTTCGTTCTATCTCGCCCTGCTGGTCGCGTTCCACATTCTCATCATCATCGCCAGCAACTACCTGGTGCAGTTGCCGATCGAACTGTTCGGCTTTCACAGCACCTGGGGCGCCTTCAGCTTTCCCTTCATCTTCCTGGCGACCGACCTGACCGTGCGCCTGATCGGCAAGACCGAGGCCCGCCGCGTGATCCTGCGCGCCATGGTGCCGGCGCTGGCCGTCTCCTACATCGTGTCGGTGCTGTTCCACGAAGGGCGCTTCAACGGCCTGGCCACCCTGGGCGAATTCAACACCTTCGTCTTCCGCATCGCCTTCGCCAGCTTCGCCGCCTACGTGCTGGGCCAGTTGCTGGACGTGCACGTGTTCGACCGAATGCGACGCGGCTACGTGCAATGGTGGGTGGCCCCCGCGGCCTCCGCCGTGCTCGGGCAGGCGCTGGATACCCTGGCCTTCTTCGGCATCGCCTTCTGGCGCAGCAGCAACCCCTTCATGGCCATGCACTGGGGGGAAATCGCTCTCGTGGACTACGTCATCAAACTGGCCGTCAGCCTGCTGCTGTTCGTGCCGATGTACGGCGTCGCCCTGAACACGATCGTGCGGCTCATGAAGCAGCGCGAAACCCTGCCGGCGACGGCATGAACGAGCCGGATCGCCGCGCCCTGGTGCTGTTCTCCGGCGGCCAGGACTCCACCACCTGCCTGGCCTGGGCGCTGGCCCGCTACGGCCGCGTCGAGACCATCGGCTTCGACTACGGCCAGCGGCACGCGGCGGAACTGGCGTGCCGCATTGCGCTGCGCCGCCGCCTGGCCGAACAGCGGCCCGACTGGGCGCCACGCCTGGGCGACGACCATCTGCTGACCGTGGATGTGCTGGGGCAATTGGGCGCCTCGGCCATGACCGACGACATCGCCATCGCCATGCAGGCCGATGGCCTGCCCAACACCTTCGTGCCGGGACGAAACCTGCTGTTTTTCACCCTGGCCGCCGCGCTGGCCTACCGGCGCGGGCTCGACGTGCTGGTGGGCGGCATGTCGCAGACGGATTACTCAGGCTACCCCGACTGCCGCGACAACACGCTCAAGGCGCTGCAGGTGGCGCTCAGCCTGGGCATCGACCGCCCCCTGACACTGGAAACCCCGCTGATGTGGCTGGACAAGGCCGGCACCTGGGCGCTCGCGCACCGGTTGGGCGGCGACGCGCTGGTCGAACTGATCCGCACGGACACCCATACCTGCTATCTCAACCGGCGCGACACCCTGCGTGCCTGGGGTTACGGCTGCGGCGAATGCCCGGCCTGCACGCTGCGCGCGCGCGGCCACCGGGAGTGGATGACGGTATAATACTGTTTATTCATACAGTCATTGTCCCGTCATGGAGCCCCCCGTCCTCTTCTCCTCGCGGCCCGCCGTCTGCCGGCATGTCGAGGCCCCGGCGCGTTGCGGTTTTCCCAGCCCGGCCGAAGACCATGCGCAAAAACGCATCGACCTCGACACCGTCCTGATCCGGCACCCCGAGGCCACCTTCTACATGCGCGCCCGCGGCGAGTCCATGCGCGATGCCGGCATCGGCGACGGCGATGCGCTGGTCGTCGACCGCGCCCTGGAGGCCCTGCATGGGGATATCGTGGTGGCCGTCGTCGACGGCGACTTCACCGTCAAGACCCTGTACCGCCGCGATGGCCGGGTGCGCCTGTGCGCGGCCAACCCCGCCTTTGCGGACATCGTGCCGCGCCATGGGCAGGAACTGGCCATCTGGGGAGTCGTCACATGGGTGCTCAAGCCCGTCTGCCGCCACCGCGCATCGCGCTGATCGACGGCAACAGCTTCTACTGCGCCTGCGAACGGGTCCTGCGGCCCTCGCTGGAGGGCAAACCCGTCATCGTGCTGTCCAACAACGACGGCTGCGCCATCGCCCGCACCACCGAGGCCAAGGCCATGGGCATCCCCATGGGCGCCCCCTGGTTCAAGATCCGGCACCTGCAGGCCCGGGGGCTGGTCGCCCTCTCCGCCAACTTCGCCCTGTACGGCGACATGAGCGACCGCATGATGCGCGTCATCGGCCAGTTCTCCCCCGCCCAGGAACGCTATTCCATCGACGAGTGCTTTCTGGACCTGAGCGGCCTGCCCGGCCCGGGCCGCGACCTCGGCACAGCGATCCGCCAGCGCGTGCTGCGCTGGGTCGGCATTCCCACCTGCGTCGGCATCGGCGCCACCAAGACCCTGGCCAAGCTCGCCAACCATCTGGCCAAATCCCTGCCGCGCCTGCAGGGCGTCTGCGACCTGTCCGGCCTGGAACAGGCCGAACTCCTGCGAGCCATCCGCCACGTCCCCATCCGGGACGTCTGGGGCGTCGGCCGGCGCCTGGCGCCCGACCTGGAGGCATCCGGCATCCGCACGGCAGCCGACCTGGCGCAGGCGGATCGAAGCATCCTGCGGCGGCGCTACTCCCTCGTGCTGGCCAAGACCGCGCAAGAACTGTGCGGCGAGCCCGCCTTCGGCTGGGAAGACGCCCCGCCCCCCAAGCAGCAGATCATGTCCACCCGCAGCTTCGGACGGCCGGTGCGCGACCTGGCCGGGCTGGAACAGGCCGTCAGCCTCTTCACCAGCCGCGCCGCCGAGAAACTGCGGCAACAAGGCTCCCATGCCGGCGCCGTGCAGGTGTACATCCGGACCAGCCGGTTCAGCGCCGGTCCGTTTCACGCCGACAGCGCCGTCGCGCCCCTGCCTGCGCCCACGGACAGCACCCCCGCGCTGCTGCGCGCCGCGCTGAGCGGGCTGCGGTCGGTGTTCCGCCCGGGCTTCGACTACGCCAAGGCGGGGGTGTGCCTGCTGGATGTGCGGCCGGCGGCGCCGGCCGCCATGCAAGGCGAACTGTTCGCGCCCGACGACGCGGGATGCGCAGGGAAATCCGCCCGGGCGATGGCGGTGGTGGATCAGTTGAACCAGCGCTTCGGCCGCCGGGTGGTTCAGGCCGCCAGCGCCTTGCACGCAGCGGATGCCCGGTGGCTGATGCGCCAGGCGCACCGGTCGCCCAGCTATACGACCCTCTGGGACGAGGTGGTGGAGGTGCGAGGCTGAGGGCGATCTTCGCCTCGCCGCCCCGGGCCGAAGCCGCCGCCTATATATTCGTCTGGTCCGGCGGCACGCCTTCCGGCAATTTTGCGGCGCAATCGGGCACCTTGCGCAGATCCACGGCCGCGCCGAGCCCGAAACAGCTCATCGAGATCGAACCCATGGCATGACCCCGGACCAACGGTTCGAGCGGACGGTCTTCCGCCGCCGCCAGCCCCGCCAGGTACAGCAGCGGGATGAAGTGATCGGGCGTGGGAGCCGCCAGGTCGTAGTCGGGATGATCGACCACACGCAGGATGTCGCCGGGAGCCTGCGTCACCTGATCCGCCACGGCATCGTCGAAGCGTTCCGCCCAGTCATAGGCCAGATCCTGCCGGCGCCATTGCAGCTCACGCAGATTGTGCACGACGTTGCCGCTGGCGATGATCATCACGCCCTGCTCCCGCAGCGGCGCCAGGCGGGCGGCCAGATCCAGGTGATAATCCAGGGGCTTCAAGGCATTGATGGACAACTGCAGCACAGGGATATCCGCATCCGGATACACATGCGCCAGCACCGACCAGGCGCCGTGGTCGATGCCCCACTGGTCGCGGTCCAGCCCTATCCAATGGGGTTTGACCAACTCAGCGATTTCGCCCGCCAGGTCGGCGTCGCCCGGCGCCGGATACTGGAAATCGAACAAGGCCTGCGGGAACCCGTAGAAATCATGGATGGTGCGCGGCCTGGGCATCGCCGTGATCGCCGTGGCGCCGAAATACCAGTGCGCCGACACCACCAGCAAGGCCCGGGGCCGCGGCAAGTGCCGCCCGAACGCCCGCCACGCATCGGTGTAACCGTTCTCCTCCAGGGTGTTCATCGGGCTTCCGTGCCCGATGAAAAGGGCGGGCATCTTGCTCATGCGGGACTCCTTGGCGGAAATGGCTTTCGTACCCGATACGATACGCCAGAAAGGACCTCCTCTCCATCGCCATTGATTCAATAAATGCTGTACTATTGAACAATGAATGAAAACCAAGCCGTCTCAGCCTTGAGCGCCCTGGCTCACACCCAGCGCCTGCGTGTATTCCGGGCCCTGGTGGTGGCAGGCCCCACAGGGCTCATCCCCAGCCTCCTGGCCGAACAGCTCGGGGTGGCTCGCAATGCCTTGTCTTTTCACCTGAAGGAACTGGCCCACGCCGGCCTTGTCACCGTCGAGCCACAAGGCCGCAATCTCATCTACCGCGCCGATTTCGCCCGCATGAACGGGCTCTTGGGTTATCTGACCGAACATTGCTGCCAAGACGGCACGTGCGAAATCAACCAAGGCGGCAACGACGCCAGGGCCTGCCTCTCTTGCTGAAAAATTCTTCCATGAAACGCCGCCGCGCCGGCGCTTCCCATCACTTCCCGCCGCTGACGCGAGCTGCCATGACCCTCGAAACCCGCTACAACACGCTGTTCATCTGCACGGGCAACTCCGCCCGTTCCATCCTCGCCGAAGGCATGCTCAACATGCTGGGCAAAGAGCGCTTCCAGGCCTATTCGGCGGGCAGCCGGCCCAAGGGCGAAGTGCACCCCCTGGCGCTGGCCACGCTGGAGCGGCTGCACATCCCGACCACCGGCTACCGCAGCAAGAGCTGGGATGAATTCACCATGCCGGGAGCGCCGGTATTCGATTTCATCTTTACCGTCTGCGACAACGCCGCGGGCGAACCCTGCCCGTTCTGGCCAGGCAAACCGGTATCGGCGCACTGGGGCGTCCCCGATCCCGCCGCCGCCGAGGGCACGGAAGAACAACGGCTCAAGGCGTTCCGGGACACCGCATTGATGCTGCGCAAGCGCATCGAACTGCTGCTGTCGCTGCCGATCCGCCAACTGGATGCCCTGTCATTGCAACGCGAACTGCAGGATATCGGCCGACAATGACTCTTTTCGAACGCTATCTGACGCTCTGGGTATTTTTGTGCATCGTGCTCGGCGTCGCGCTGGGCCAATTCGCGCCCCACGCATTCCAGACCATCGGACGCCTGGAAATCGCCCAGGTCAATCTTCCCGTCGGGCTTCTGATCTGGGTGATGATCATCCCGATGCTGCTGAAGGTCGATTTCGGCGCCCTGGGGCAAGTCCGCCGGCACTGGCGCGGCATCGGCGTGACCCTGTTCATCAATTGGGCCATCAAGCCGTTCTCCATGGCGGTTCTGGGGTGGCTGTTCATCCGGCAGGTCTTTGCCCCCTGGCTGCCCGCGGACCAACTGGACAGCTACATCGCCGGCCTGATCCTGCTGGCGGCGGCGCCATGCACGGCCATGGTGTTCGTCTGGAGCCGGCTGACGGACGGCGACCCCGTGTTCACGCTGTCCCAGGTTGCCCTGAACGACACCATCATGGTGTTTGCCTTTGCCCCCCTCGTCGGCCTGCTGCTGGGGCTGTCGTCCATCACCGTCCCTTGGGCCACGCTCCTGGTGTCGGTCGGGCTGTACATCGTGATCCCGGTCATCCTGGCGCAATTATGGCGGCGGGCCTTGCTCAACCAGGGTCAGGCCGCGTTCGACGCCACGCTCGCCCGCATCGGCCCGCTTTCAATGGCAGCCCTGCTGCTGACGCTGGTGCTGCTGTTCGCCTTCCAGGGCGAGGCCATCCTGCGACAGCCGCTGGTGATCGCCATTCTGGCCGTACCCATCCTGATCCAAGTGCTGTTCAACTCGGGTCTGGCCTACTGGCTCAACCGCCGCGCGGGCGAGCGGCACAGCATTGCGTGCCCCTCGGCCCTGATCGGCGCGTCCAACTTTTTCGAACTGGCCGTGGCTGCCGCCATCAGCCTGTTCGGCTTCCAGTCCGGCGCCGCGCTGGCCACTGTGGTCGGCGTGCTGATCGAGGTTCCGGTGATGCTGCTGGTCGTGCGGGTCGTCAACCGAAGCAAAGGCTGGTACGAGGCGGGCGCTGAGCGGAGCTGGGCCGCAAGGCGGGCGTCCCGCCAACCGGATTGAGGCGAGAATTACCGTGTGAAGGTCCTGGCCCAGTAAGAATCCCGGCCCAATGCGGCTGGAACGGTGTGATCAGCCGTGACTGGTGAGTGCCCATCCGCCGTTGATGGGGTAGAGCCCAAAAAAAATCCCAACTGTGGAGTTAAGCAAAAAGTGGCACGAAATAAAGCATAAGGTGGCACTGTTTACTGGCGTTCCGCCCATTTCTGGGTCAGAGAATAAAGCATAAGCTGGCACTTCGTGCAAAAATAAAGCAAAAGATGGCACTACTTGCAACCTATTGATTTCCCTAGGGGTTCGCACACCATCGGACGGAATTGAACCCACGCCCGTCCCCAAAGACGGAAGTCTGGCGGCCAGCCCGCTGGGCGGGCAGCCACTCTACGGTTGCTGTAGCTGCACAAGTAAGTCGTGAAGTGCCAGACACGAAAACGCCCCACGAAAATTTCACCGAAGACCATATCAACATTCAATCGAATGGGCTCCCTTGCAGGATTTGGCTCAAGTCGATTCCAAATGGTCCGCTCAGGAACGGCCTCCAACCCTGACCCAAATGCTGAAATACCGATATGCTTCACGCACGACGTAAAGGCGCCCGATTATCACGAAACATGGATAGAAGACATGGACATATACCACAACCAAAATGCAAAGATACCCCTTGCCCTCAGGATGCCCCCCCCGGAGCGACCCATCACAAACTAAGGTCAGACGACACACTAATTTCGCTTATTCCTGAATTGCATTCAATATCTTTCCGTACGATTATATAAATCATGGAATAGAAAAAATGTGCAGAATTCAAAATCTTCCAAAATTAAAATCGTATCTAACGAAGCCCCAGGAATGCTCTAGCTGCAGCTGTAAGCTTTGTTAGGTCTATCCCTAGCCCATTTTTATAAACCCGCCTCAGAACCTCATCTTCAAGTTTCGACAGAAGGGCCTGCAGGTCACTGTGGTTCGAGCATGCCTCATACGCTCCTAGGTATCCCTCCTGCTTAGCGGATAGCTGCTGCCCAAAATTCTTGAGGGTTATTTTTCTAGAAACCAATTCTGGAATTGAAGCCAATTTCAGCAATTCATCCCTGATTGTCTCCATCTGGGCATTGGACAACCTAAGCACCACAGGCTGCCCCGCACTAACTGCCGTCAGTTCAAGCCCTAAGAATTCCACCGGTTCATGCGGTGCATATATTACCGATTTCGAATTCTCAGAAATATCAGGGATACTAAGGCTCATCTTCCCGAGTTCGTCCCGACAGTGGTTAAAAATATCCAAACACCCTGCTCTCGACCGAGAGAAAAAAATCAAATCATCTGCATAACGAACAGCAGGCACCCGCTTCGAAAGAACCTCTCGGTCAAATTCCAGCAGTAGGAAATTCGAAAACAGCGGAGACAGCGGCATCCCTTGCCTGACACCTCTCCCCTTGTGGATACCCATCTTTTTGATTCTGGTATTTGCACTCCTTACGGAATCATCCACCTCGCAGTTGATAGCACTAATAAGCAAATCATGGAGCGAAGATTCTCGAACAACGTCTCTAATCCGTTGGGCAAGCAGCGACCTATCAACCCTATCAAAAAACGATGTGATATCAGTTTTAAATACCCAGGGATTAACATCTCTGAGTTTGCAAGCCCGCAAAGCAGCATCTTTGACTGTTCTGGATTTTACGAACCCATAACTTATTTCATTCGCCAATTTCTCATGATATTTCCCAGAAAGAAAATCAACTAATGCCCGTTGCACGATGCGGTCCCGCACCGCAGGCACACTAATCAGCCGATACCCTTTGTTGGCCTTGGGAATAAAATATGGCTTTAGGCTATGGAAACAATAGATTCCAGACCCAAGCTCTCTCGACATAAGAACCAGTTGAGCATGTTTGTCGCGTTCAAAACTACTTATGCTGACACCATCGACTCCGACAGTATCTCGAGACCTAGGTGTGGAATTTTTTCTTATATATTCCCAGGCGTCACTCAATGCTTTGCGAGAGCAAACAGCATGGAGAGCACTACGCGCCATGCTCAGGGGACCTGCTGGTGTTGAACCCCTCGGACCAGCAGCCATGAGGAGATGCGGCAACCGCGTAGCCGTGTGACTTTGCACTGTCGGCCATGCCTGTTATCCCGCCGCTGACGCCGCCGCGATTGCTCGCGTTCGCGCCATTTTGCCGCTTGGTAACGTGTAGTGCAACCTGCAGAGATAGCTGCGGATGCTCTATTGTTACCAAACGTGTCGTTGCGACCGAAATACGCGTTTTTACTTGCATATATGCCTCGGTGTCGTAGCCAAAAATGCTCAAAACAACAACCAAAACGCCAAGGATGCACCCGAACCGCGTTAGCCAGGCTGTGCCGCAGTTGTTTGCATGTCGCAACTTTGGCGACGCAGCCGCCTCCCCACCTCTGGCCTGCCCTTCACGTTCTTTACTCGCCTCCCCAACAATTCCGAGGGTAGGAAACGAGGCCCAAGCTGCGGCAACCGCGTAGCCGTGTGACTTTGCACTGTCGGCCATGCCTGAATCACACCGGGTTTTCAGGAGGCTTCGATTCTTGAGAGAATGGAGCCATGAGCAAGAACAACAAGTTTTCCCCCGAAGTTCGTGAGCGCGCCGTACGGCTGGTCCAGGAGCATCGTGGCGAGTATCCATCGCAGTGGGTAGCAGTGCAGTCCATTGCGCCCAAGATCGGCTGCTCGGCATACACCCTGTTGAAGTGGGTTCAGATCCAGGAAGTGGAGGCCGGTACGCGGGCCGGCGTGCCGCAGGCAGAGCAAGAGCGCATCAAGGCTCTGGAACGTGAAGTCAAGGAATTGCGCCGGGCCAATGAAATTCTCAAGTCGGCCAGCGCTTTTTTCGCTCAGGCGGCGCTCGACCGCGAACTGAAGAAATAAACGCCTACATCGACCAGCATCGGGGCCTGTATGGGGTCGAGCCGATCTGCAAGGTGTTGCAGGTCGCCCCGTCAGCCTACCGGCGATATGCCGCCCGATGCCGGAATCCGGAACTGCGAAGCCTGCGAGCCAAGAGGGATGAACAACTCATGGTGAATATCCAGCGTGTGTGGGAACAGAACTTTCGGGTCTATGGAGCCCGCAAGGTCTGGAAGCAGTTGAATCGAGAAGGGGTGATGGTGGCGCGGTGCACCGTGGAGCGTCTGATGCGACACCTTGGCATCGAGGGGATCAGGCGCGGCAAACGGGTTCGCACCACGATCCCTGATAGCGCAGCTGCCTGTCCACGAGATCTGGTGAAGCGGCGCTTCGAGGCCGACCGGCCCAATCGACTGTGGGTCGCAGATTTCACCTACGTCTCAACCTGGCAGGGATGGTTATACGTGGCCTTTGTCATTGACGCCTATGCCAAGCGTATCGTCGGCTGGCGAGCCTCCAGCAGCATGACGACAGACTTTGTCTTGGATGCCCTGGAGCAGGCTGTCTATGACCGAAGACCGACGCAGTCCGATAGGCTCGTCCATCATTCCGATAGGGGATCCCAATACGTGTCCATCCGCTACTCCGACCGATTGAGCGAGGCCGGAATCAATCCATCAGTCGGCAGCACCGGAAGCGCCTATGACAATGCGCTGGCCGAAACGATCAACGGCCTCTACAAAACGGAAGTGATTCATCGGCGCGCGCCCTGGAAAACCAAGGCTGCCGTGGAATTGGCGACCCTGGAATGGGTCTCGTGGTTCAACCACCAACGCCTGCTCGAATCCATCGGCGACATTCCGCCCGCTGAGGCCGAAGCGCGATACTATCGGCAACTTGCAGCGCCGACTGTGGAACCTGTTTTACTTTAACCAAACAGCCTCCGCGATCCCCGGTGTGATTCAGCCTGTTATCCCGCCGCTGACGCCGACGCGATTGCTCGCGTTCGCGCCTTTTTGCCGCTTGGTAACGTGTAGTGCAACCTGCAGAGAAACTATTGGCTGCTACCACCTACGTGTAGAGTACCACAGACAACATTGACCTGAAACATGTAAGCGGTGGCCAGAGCTTCTCTCGCAGTAAGTCATCTGAAGCGTCTTTGCCTCGTACTCAACACTGTAGAGGCTCTAGGTCTTCGACCCTGAGGTCTTGTTATCACGACTGGCGTCAATAAGCACCACACCCTCTCGCCCCTCAAGCTTCAAGTCACGAAGAATGGCCTTGCGTTCATCCTGGCTTGAGCGCTCGTTAATTTGACGTAAAAAATGGTCGTTGACTTGTGCACGGAGATGCTCATCAGGCAGCGACTCTCGAAGCTGGAAGAACTGATTAACCATGTCTCCTTGAATCACACCGGGGATCGCGGAGGCTGTTTGGTTAAAGTAAAACAGGTTCCACAGTCGGCGCTGCAAGTTGCCGATAGTATCGCGCTTCGGCCTCAGCGGGCGGAATGTCGCCGATGGATTCGAGCAGGCGTTGGTGGTTGAACCACGAGACCCATTCCAGGGTCGCCAATTCCACGGCAGCCTTGGTTTTCCAGGGCGCGCGCCGATGAATCACTTCCGTTTTGTAGAGGCCGTTGATCGTTTCGGCCAGCGCATTGTCATAGGCGCTTCCGGTGCTGCCGACTGATGGATTGATTCCGGCCTCGCTCAATCGGTCGGAGTAGCGGATGGACACGTATTGGGATCCCCTATCGGAATGATGGACGAGCCTATCGGACTGCGTCGGTCTTCGGTCATAGACAGCCTGCTCCAGGGCATCCAAGACAAAGTCTGTCGTCATGCTGCTGGAGGCTCGCCAGCCGACGATACGCTTGGCATAGGCGTCAATGACAAAGGCCACGTATAACCATCCCTGCCAGGTTGAGACGTAGGTGAAATCTGCGACCCACAGTCGATTGGGCCGGTCGGCCTCGAAGCGCCGCTTCACCAGATCTCGTGGACAGGCAGCTGCGCTATCAGGGATCGTGGTGCGAACCCGTTTGCCGCGCCTGATCCCCTCGATGCCAAGGTGTCGCATCAGACGCTCCACGGTGCACCGCGCCACCATCACCCCTTCTCGATTCAACTGCTTCCAGACCTTGCGGGCTCCATAGACCCGAAAGTTCTGTTCCCACACACGCTGGATATTCACCATGAGTTGTTCATCCCTCTTGGCTCGCAGGCTTCGCAGTTCCGGATTCCGGCATCGGGCGGCATATCGCCGGTAGGCTGACGGGGCGACCTGCAACACCTTGCAGATCGGCTCGACCCCATACAGGCCCCGATGCTGGTCGATGTAGGCGTTTATTTCTTCAGTTCGCGGTCGAGCGCCGCCTGAGCGAAAAAAGCGCTGGCCGACTTGAGAATTTCATTGGCCCGGCGCAATTCCTTGACTTCACGTTCCAGAGCCTTGATGCGCTCTTGCTCTGCCTGCGGCACGCCGGCCCGCGTACCGGCCTCCACTTCCTGGATCTGAACCCACTTCAACAGGGTGTATGCCGAGCAGCCGATCTTGGGCGCAATGGACTGCACTGCTACCCACTGCGATGGATACTCGCCACGATGCTCCTGGACCAGCCGTACGGCGCGCTCACGAACTTCGGGGGAAAACTTGTTGTTCTTGCTCATGGCTCCATTCTCTCAAGAATCGAAGCCTCCTGAAAACCCGGTGTGATTCAACTCCAGAATTTCGTCGGGTTTGTTCACGAAGTCGAGGACGAACGTGTCCTCCTTGCCCGGGAGGATGCGATTCAACCGAGAGAGCGTCTGGACGGCCAGTACGCCAGAGAGGCGCTTGTCGACATACATGGTGTGCAGCAGGGGCTGATCAAAGCCGGTCTGATACTTGTTAGCCACCAACAGGATGCGGTAATCATCCCCCTTGAAGGCCTCAGACGGCTCGGCACCCCCAATCCCTGGGTTCATGCTGGCCTCTGTGAAATCATCCGGACCGGAATCAGGGTCCTCGACCTTGCCCGAGAACGCTACCAGGGTGCGTAGCTCCGTCTGGTAGCCGCGCTCCTTGATGTACCGGTCTATGGCCAGCTTGTAGCGCACTGCGGCTTTGCGGCTGCCGGTGACCACCATGGCTTTTGCTTGACCACCAATTTTTGAGGCAACGTGCTCCCGGAAGTGTTCGACGATGACCACGACCTTCTGGGCAATGTTGTGCGGGTGCAGGATGGCGTACCGAGCAAGCACTGTCTTAGCTTTGCCCTGGGGGACGAGTTTTTCGTCTGACAGTGCACCGAGCTTGTAGAACATCTTGTAGGACGTGTAGTTCTTCAGCACGTCCAGAATGAAGCCTTCCTCGATGGCCTGACGCATCGAATACACATGAAAGGGTTCCGGCAAGCCTGTCGCTGCATTGGCCCGGCCAAAGAGCTCCATCGTCTTGCCCTTCGGGGTGGCCGTGAAGGCGAAATATGACACATTCTTCGGACGCATCCGTGAGGACATGACCTCATTGACGACATCCTCGGATGTTACGTCTTCCGGGTCGATTTCAACGTCTGCGGGCACCTCGACCGTTTCGCCATCCAGCTCCACCTGAACCGCAGGTGCTGACAAGGGTTTCTCGCCAGAGGTCAGCGCGATTTTCATGTTCCGAGCGGCCGTGCCCGACTGGCTCGAGTGCGCCTCGTCGACGATGATGGCAAAGCGCTTGCCCTTCATACCCTTCACCTTGTCCAGGATGAACGGGAATTTCTGGATGGTGGTGACCACCACGGGCGTGCCCTTCATCAGAGCTTCTGCCAGCTGCTGGCTGTTCTTGTCGATTTTCTGGACGACGCCAGACTTGTGTTCGAACTGGCTGATGGTTTCCTGCAACTGCTTGTCCAGCACCCGGCGGTCGGTGATGACGATGACCGAGTCGAAGATTTTATTGTCGTCAGCACCATGCAGGTTGGCCATGCGGTGTGCCGACCAGGCAATCGAGTTCGATTTTCCTGAGCCTGCGGAGTGCTGAACCAGATAGACCTGTCCAGCGCCCTCCTGCGCTACCGTATCAACGAGATTTCGGACGACATCGAGCTGATGGAATCGCGGAAAGATGAGCGTTTCCTTGACTCGCTTTTTGCCAGTCTTCGGGTCCTCATCCTGCTTGACCTCTAGGTGCAGGAAGTTGCCCAGGATGTCGAGCCAGACGTCCTTGGCCCACACCTGCTCCCAAAGGTACCAGGTGGGGTAGCCCTTGCCCTCGGGCGCTGGAGGATTGCCCGCGGTGGCACCGCCCATGCCGTCGGAACGGCCCAGATTGAACGGCAGGAAATAGGTTTTTTCGCCGTCCAGCTTTGTCGTCATGAACACTTCGTCGGTCGATACCGCGAAGTGGACGAGCGCCCGGGTCTTGAATTGCAAGAGGGCCTCTAGCTCTTTGGATTTGGCATCCTTGGGCAGGCGGTCCTTCTTGTACTGGATGATGGCATCCTTGATGTTCTGCGTGAGGTCAGTCTTGAGCTCAGCAGTGGACACCGGCAGGCCGTTCAGAAAATGCACCAGGTCAATGCTGTTCTCATTGTGCAGGCTGTAGTGAAGCTGTCGAATGACCGTCAGGCGGTTCTTCTCGTACCAAACCCACAGCTGGGGGTTTTTCTTGTTGGCAGGCCGGAACTGGCAGAGGAAGAACTTGGCATCACGGTCCTTGAAACCGTGGCGCAGTAGATGCAGCGTGCCGTGCTTGTCGAGCTGCTCAGCCACGCGCTTCACAAACATGGTCTCGGATTGGCCGTTGTGCCACTTCTTGAACTTCGTCCACTCCGCCGGCTGCGTCTCCTGGACGAAGGCCAGGAGGTCGTCTGGGAACAAGGCGAGCTCACGGCTATAGGACGCAGCCTCCCTCGGATGAGTGAGCACCGTCCAGCCGTTCGAGGCCAGGTGGTCGCAAAGCTCGTTTTCGAAGATTCGTTCTGTGTGGACGTTTGATAGCTTGGCCATCCCCAACCCTTCTTTTTTATTCGTCAGTAGTGGCAGAGCCATTGCCCCGCTTGAGTTCGTCTAGCGGGGCCTGTCATTAATTTCGTGTTTGAGGCATAACATGACGCCAAGGAGTGTCTATGCCACGCAAACCAAGAACCCAGCCAGCCGCGCTGCCGACCATTGCTCCAGAGTTGCTGGAGTCGTTCGGTCACGGTCCGATGACGGCCGAAGCCATCAATGCCGCATCGCTGGCCTTCAAGAAGGCGCTGATCGAACGCGCCCTGGCCGGTGAGATGAACCATCACCTGGGCTATCCGGCCGGGGCAGCCAAGCCGGCAGCGGTCAGCAACCAGCGCAATGGCAAGGGCGCCAAGACCGTGCTGACCGAGGACGGCCCGATCCGCATCGAAGTGCCACGCGACCGCGATGGTAGCTTCGCCCCGCTGCTGATCCCCAAGCACGAACGCCGCTTCACGGGCTTTGACGACAAGATCGTCGCCATGTATGCCCGGGGGATGACGGTGCGCGAGATCCAGGGCTTTCTGCTGGAGCAGTACGCTACTGAGGTCTCACCAGACTTCATCAGCTCAGTCACCGATGAGGTGATGGCGGAGGTCACCGCCTGGCAAGCCAGGCCGCTCGAACCGATGTACCCGGTGGTGTTCTTCGATGCCCTGCGGGTCAAGATCCGCGAGGATGCGGTCGTGCGCAACAAGGCCGTCTACCTGGCCCTGGCGGTGCTGCCCGACGGCACCCGTGACATCCTGGGGCTGTGGATCGAAGGCACCGAAGGGGCCAAGTTCTGGATGAAGGTTTTCAACGATCTGAAGACTCGAGGCGTGTGCGACATCCTGATCGCCGTCACCGACGGCCTCAAAGGCATGCCCGAAGCGCTGGCAGCCGTCTTTCCAGCCACCACGCTACAAACCTGCATCGTTCACCTGATCCGCAACAGCCTGGACTATGCGAGCTGGAAGGACCGTAAGGCGCTGGCTGCCGCCATCCGACCGATCTATACCGCCGTCAGCGCCGAAGCTGCTCAGGCCGAACTTGAGGCCTTTGCAGACGGTCCCTGGGGGCAGAAATTCCCGACCGTCAGCGCGGCATGGCGCAATGCGTGGGACCGGGTGATTCCGTTTTTTGCCTTCCCGCCGGCCGTGCGCCGTGTGATCTACACCACCAACGCCATCGAGAACATCAATTCGCAACTGCGCAAGATCATCAAGACTCGGGGGCATTTCCCCAGCGATGATGCCGCCGCTAAACTGATCTGGCTGGCGCTGCGCAATATCACGGCAAAATGGAGCCGATCCGCGCATGACTGGAAGCAGGCCATGAACCAGTTCGCGATCCTCTATGAGGATCGATTCAGCCGTCTTTCCGTGTAGTGCTCAACCCGCTTCAAACACGGAATTTCTGACAACCCCGTCTAGCGTCACGCCTTTATCATTCTTCCACTCGCGCCAACCATTGGCGGCGCTGCCGACAATCACGGCAGCGGCGCCACTGGGTGTTCCGAATAGAACGTCTTCTTTGAAAACCAACACGCCATCTTCCAGTGCGACCTTGTCTTCTTGCATCAGGGCTTCACGGTGCTTTGCATAGGCCCGCTGGAGATGTGCCTTGCTCACAGTGCCTCTGCCGACGGAGCCCTTGAGAACAACGAAGCCTTCCTCCGTGTATTCGCCCACAGCTTTGGTGCCAGCGCGGTTGCAATAGAACAGCTCAGTGTCCTTGGAGGGCTGCCCCTCACTGGAGGACAAGGACTTAAAGACCGGATACCCCAGTGTTGCCAGGAGAGTGCGGCCGGTATCGAAGATTTCGTGGCAATCAGCCTCCAACGGCGCTGGCGTGTGAGGCTTGCTGCCATCATTGCCATTCTCTGCCTGATAGCGGCCGATTGCCTTGGCCTGCTGGATGCACAGCCACTCCAGGAAAAGCGCATGCGTCTGCGTGAGGCTGTTCGTGCGGGAGATGAGCACAACGGCCCGCTGCCAGAAGTCCTTTTCCTTGTTGTGCTTGGCCAAGCGCTTGCGCAGGTCCCCGGTCTGGCCGATATAGAGCTTTTGGGAGGCCCCGTCTTCACCCTGCCCAAACAGGAAATAGACCGCTACCTGGCCGCTCTCCGGCATTGCGATGAAGTCTGGAAGGAGTTTTCTGGGGACTTCGATGGCTTGGACGATGCGCGTGGTGATTTCAGCCACGCGAATTCCCTGCGGGTCGCCTGTAGGGAGGAATATCTGGATGGTTTTAGGCGTGGAGATTGTCATTCAGACCTACTGTTATATCTTGCCAACAAATCAGCGGTTTTTGGGCTAGTGCGCAAATCCTTCAAGACCTCTAAGACGGCATGATTTGCCAACAGGGCATGCTCCTCCGTCGAAGGTTCTTCACCATACCTGACTTTCGTAGAGCAAGAGGCCAGTTCCAACGTCGTTGCATTGATAGCAATGCCATGTTGGTCACTCAATAGCATCCCTAAGTGATTCAGGTTATGTCCATTGGGTCCGCCCTTCGGGAAATTAGAACCACCAATAAAGAGCAATCCCTTTAAGGTCTTCTCGACGGATTGCTGTGCTCCCCAACGTGCTTGCGCATAGCGCTGGCTCATAACATCTTCTGTGCTCTGGTCATAGTCAGAACGCGCAGTACACAACAGGTCAATGTTAGGTAATTCATCCCGCCACTGGAGGCCTTGCAGACTGGAGATATAGAAGTCGAAATACTCTTTTAACTCGGAATCTTTCAATCTATCAGCCATACCTTGCTGCAAGCCTTCCACAGCACAGAGCACGTTATATGAAGCTGGGGCATTCGAATGCTCAGGGTTTTCCCCTCGACTCCCTAAGCTACGGTCAATGAACAAGGAAACCTTGCCAAATATCAGACCAAACCTAGCCTTCCAAACAGCATTCCCAAGCTTGAAGGGAGCGTGGCCATAGGCCATTTCCATCTTCAACTTATCAGCAAAGACGTGCTCATACCAACGATTTGCTTTGGCCGTGAGGACGTCCCCCTCAAAACCCGGGGAGTCCGTCAAAGAGTTAGGGGGTATCATTTGCCCACCCCACTTGAAAGCTTCCCAAAAGAGTCTACCGACCATTAGCGGTCGTTGAGACGGTTGGAGACCTCCATCTGCCAAATGCTTGTCGATGGCTTGCATCAAGGCCTCAAACTCGAGTTCCGTCTCTGGATACTTCGACCAGCTAAAGGAGGTCACGCCGCCTCCAAATGAAAATTGTTGATATCAATCTGGCCGGTCACGGCGGCTGAAATCAAAGAAGCCCTGTATTCTTTGAGGCGATTGATATGCTCCATCATGTGTGCAGATAGACTATCAAACTGGCCCAGTTTCCCCTCTAGTGTCAACGCCCTCTCGCGCTGTTGCTCAAGAGGCCCGGTAAAGAGTGGGATATTCCCGATATCCGGCATATTAAAATGAGCTACAGTAGACCCTTGCGACAAATCGGCAATAAATCTGCCGGCCAATCCCCCGTAAATCGACCACAGAACGAATTTGGCATCAGCTTTATTTTCATCGACTCTAATGAGCACTGTACGCTGCCCCAAGCAAAGCGGAATACCTTCTGGGACTAGGCATGCCTCTCCCGCAGGAGCTTCTCGAGTAAACAAAATATCCCCAGGCGAAGGAACTGCTCGACGAGTCCACTCTTGGAATCCTTCCTGATTGGTGTATTTAGCATCACTCAAGACAAGACGTCCATCTTTTATATTTGACGTTCGCGCCACAAGATACTCGCCATCATCAAAAAAAGATACTGTTTTATGCTCAGCGTCAATAATATCCAGCACCAAGAACTTCAGGCGAATTTGACGCCAACCAGGGACACCTCCCACAAAAACAGAATTCGATATGGTGGACTGGCGGAGTTCGCTTACAGTAAGGACCAATTTCTCTTTCTCTGCAATCAAAGCATCAATCCGCTCCGTCTGCTCGTCGAGGAAGTTGGCGATGCGCTGTTGCTCATCCACAGGCGGAACTAATATATCTGCCGAGCGAATAAGCTCCTGATTCAGGAGCTTTGCACCATAGATATTCTCACTTGCATTTAGTGGAATATAAATTGGAAATGCCCAATAAGCCCATCGAGCATTAATCCCTGGCTGTGGAGGAAAGGTTGCTATCGCTTCATTCGTATACAAATCCCTTCCAGCGAAGGAGACCTGCCCAATAGACAGCTTGAAGCTGAACAGCACACTATCCTTCGGAGACATCCTTATAGCAGAGTCCTTCACTGCTTTATCTGATATCCGTTTTGCGGTATCCATGAGGTACCGAGGCCCCAGGTCGGAGATATTGGCCCACCTGTTCTCACCTTCAAAAGATGCCGAATTCCCTGTAGGAGGAGTCCATCCGGTAAAGAACTCAGCCGTATATTTAATTTTTGACCATATCCATTGGTCCGGAGGCTGAATCAAGCCTTTCACGCCACAACCCCCTTCATGAGTTCCATGAACCGCTCCTCCATCTTCTTGATTTCAGCGACAATGACCTCAGGCGCCCGCGGCGGTTTGTAGACATAAAAGTAGCGGTTGAAGTTGATTTCGTAGCCGACCTTGCCGGGCAAGCCATCTTTCTCATCCCGGATGGTCTCATTCACCCAGGCATCAGCCACATGGGGCAGGACCTCCCGCTGCATGTAGGCTTTGATGTCCTCACCCAAGGGGACGTTCTCGGTATCACGAAGCTCGGGGTCGTAGAGCTTCTCTCCCTTCTTGGGCTTCTTTGCGGTCTTCCCTGGCGCCAGCGGACGGTCCACGGTGACCTTGCGGTAACCAAAGAAGGTGTTCTCGAACACCTTCGATACACAGCGCGGGGGCTCCTGCTCAGGCTTCTCGTCGCCGTTCTTGACCGACTCCTGGTACTCCAGCGTGAAGGTTGCATCGGGCTTGAACTCCGAATAGACCTTTACGATTTCCGCAATCTGCTCGTCCGTAATCTCGACCCGTTTGCTGCCAAGGCTCTTGCGGCGCTTCTCGTACATGCGCGTGGCATCAATGAGCTGCACGCGCCCCTTGCGTTCAGGCTTCTTCGTGTTGTCCAACAGCCAGATGTAGGTGGCAATGCCCGTGTTGTAGAACAGGTCGTTGGGCAACGCGATGATGGCCTCGACGAGGTCGTTCTCCAGGAGATATCGCCGGATTTCCGACTCACCGGAACCCGCATCACCCGTGAACAGCGGGCTGCCATTCAGGACAATGCCAACACGGCTCCCGCCTTCAGAGGCTTGGCGCATCTTGGACACCAGGTGCATCAGGAACAGCAAGGAGCCGTCAGAGATGCGGGGCAGGCCCGGGCCAAACCTGCCGGCAAAGCCCTTCTCGGACTCGGCCTTCACGGCGGCTTGCACCTTCTTCCAGTCCACACCAAACGGGGGGTTGGAGAGCATGTAATCGAACTTCTGGCCGATGAAGCCATCAGCCGACAGCGTGTTGCCCATCACGATGTTCTTGGGGTCTTGCCCCTTGATGAGCATGTCCGCCTTGCAGATGGCGTAGGACTCGGGATTCAGCTCTTGGCCGAACAGCACCAGCTTCGCCGAACTATTGATGCCAGCAATCTCATTGTCGGCAACGGACAGCATGCCGCCAGTGCCGGCAGTGGGGTCGTAGAGCGACCGAATGATGCCTGGCTTGGACAACGCCTCATCGTCGCCTGCGAACAGGCAGTGCACGATGAGCTTGATGACCTCGCGCGGTGTGAAGTGCTCCCCGGCAGTCTCGTTGGACGCTTCAGAGAACTTCCGAATCAGTTCCTCAAAAACCAGGCCCATAGTTTCATTGGGAACAACGGAGGGGTGCAGGTCAATTTCCGCGAACTTCTGGGCGACCAGGTACAGCAGGTCGTTCTCATCGAGCTCGGCCACGCGGTCGGTAAACTTGAAACGCTCGAACACGTCCCGGGCGTCGGCGGAGAAGTCGCCAATGTAGGCAATGAGGTTGTGACGGATGTTGGAGGGGTCATCCAACAGGCCTGGAACCGTGAAAGGGCTCACGTTGTAGAAGGACTGCTTGCTCTTGCGCGGGAGGATGAGGTCCAGATTGATGCCAGAGTTTTTCTTCTTCTCATACTCGGCCAGCACATCCTTCTTGGTATCTGTCAGGACGCAATCCAGGCGCCGCAGCAGTGTGAAGGGAAGGATGACCTTGCCGTAGTCGGCCTGCTTGTAGTCACCGCGCAGGAGGTCTGCGACTGACCAGATGAAATTTGCGAGTTCTGAGAAATTTTGTGCCATGCCGTGTCGTTGCCTGAGTGTTGCCTGTCGAGGTGTAGAGCCGAGTTTTATGCCTCTTGGGCATCCTCCTCACTCGCCACACCCAAGGACATGGTAACCGCTGATGACAGGATGTGGCGCCCCGACTCTATTGGCCGCCCGCACCAACGCACACGCAAAAAAGGGGTGCTTCTTTCGGGAAGCACCCCTTTTGCATGAAACTCAACTCTGATTTCCGGCTCTACAGGCTCTGGCTCTACATCGTAAACGGGCAAAAAAAATCCCAACCGATCAGGGTTGGGATTTCGGGTTCTGGTGGAGCCGGGGGGAATTGAACCCCCGTCCGCAAGCCCTCCGCAAGTAGCTCTACATACTTAGTCGGCCTATTTTGAGTTTTAACCTTGGATCATGCCGGACGACAGGCCCTTCCTTGGCGATTCGCACTGATTTAAGATCCGACCCAGCGACCTGATCGAACCCGATTCCCTGTGAATGACGCTACTGTGGGTTTGACCCCACCCGACCCAGGGACCAGTCGGTGTAGCGGCTCACCGCTTAAGCGGCCAGAGCGAAACGCTCGTCGTTGGCGTTTGTAGTTTTCCAGTGGATTTACGAGCGTACTGGGGCTCGGTATGCACTATCCTGTTTTGCGACCCACGTCGAAGCCAAATCGGCCCCAGGACTCTCTATTGTACCGGCATTTTTCGGATAATGAAATTACAATCGTCGGTCATGAGGACACCCCGCCACACCCCCGCCCTGCTCAGGAGGCCGCCATGCTGCGCTGGCTGACGGGGCGCAGCGCCCGCGACCGGGCCTTGGAGCAGGCGCTGGAATCGCTGGATGCGCGCGTCTGGCCCCCCCTGCTGGCACGGCATGCATTCCTGCAAGGCCTGGACGCGCAAGCCACCGAGACGCTGCGCCGGCATACGGCCTGGATCCTGGCGAACAAGGCTTTCCACGGCGCTCACGGCCTGCGCGTGACGCCCGACATGCGCCGCGTGATCGCGGTGCAGGCGGCGCTGCCGATCCTGGGGCTGGACACCTCGCTGTACCGGGGCTGGTCGCAGATCGTGGTGTATCCGGGCGGATTCCTGGTCCGGCGCGAGGAAGTCGACGAGGCGGGCGTGGTCCACGAATACGCGCAGGAAACCTCCGGGGAATCCTGGGAAGGCGGGCCGGTGATCCTGTCCTGGGAAGACGCCCGCGCCGGATCGGCCGCACAGGCGAACGTAGTGATCCACGAGTTCGCTCACAAGCTCGATCAACGCGCCGGGGGCGCGGACGGCATGCCGGGGTTGCGTGCGCACCGCGACCTGGATCCCGGCCTCTGGCGCGAGGTGCTGGACCGGACTTTCGACGATTTCAATACCTGGCTGGACGAAATCGAATCGCTCATCCCGCCCGATGTGGATCCCGAGTCCGATGCCGCCGCCGGCTGGTATGCGGAGTTGCCGCTGGACCCTTACGCGGCGCAGGACCCGGCGGAGTTCTTTGCAGTCAGTTCGGAAAGCTTTTTCACCGAACCCTGGGCCATGGCCGCCGCCTGGCCGGACTGGTACCGGCTGTTGGTGCAGTATTATCGGCAGGATCCCCTGCAGCGCCTGGAAGCGGCCGGCGTGCAGCCTCCCGTTCGCCCCTGAGGGGGCCGATCCGGCGTCCCGGCGGACGGATTTCCGCCAGGAACCGGGCGGCATGCCCCGGGGCAGCGGAACGCCCTCTCCCAGAAGGAGCCTGAACATGGACATCACACTCACTGCCGGCGACGGCCATGCATTCACCGCCTACCTGTGCGGCCCGGAGGACGCCCGCGCGGGCATTGTGGTGCTGCCGGAAATCTTCGGCATCAACGCCCATATCCGCCAGATGGCAGACCGCTTCGCGGCGCAAGGCTACCGGGCAATCTGCCCGTCTTTGTTCGACCGGGCGCCCGGGGGCGGCACCGGCCTGCAACTGGATTATGACCCCGCAGGCCGGGACCACGGCCTGGCCCTGCGCAAGGGAATCCGCGACGAAGAGGCCCTGCTGGACATCGAGGCTTCCGCCGCCGCGTTGCGGGGCCAGGCCGTGCGCCTGGTGACGGGCTACTGCTGGGGCGGCTATCTGTCCTGGCGCGCCGCCTGCCTGAACGACTCCTTCGCTGCCGCATCCTGCTGGTACGGCGGCGGCATCGTGCGTCACTGCCACGATACGCCCCGCATGCCGGTCCAGATGCACTTCGGTGGCAAGGATCCTTCGATCCCGATGACGGACGTGGAGGCCATCCAGGCCGTGCAGCCCGATCTGCCGGTCCACGTCTATCCGGAGGCCGGCCACGCTTTCGGGCGCGAGGGCACGGCGGCCCACCACCCCGCTTCGGCTGCGCTGGCTTGGGAACGCACGCTGGCCTTCTTTGCCGGGCACGCGGCCTGACGCAAGACCGGAACCCCGGGGCTCAAGGCCCCGCCGGCGCCCGCCGCGCAACAAACGTGAAGAGATGTTCCAGATACACCGGCAAAACCGTGCGTTCGTAGCCTTTTGATGCGACTGGCCGCCGGATATTCACAATCCGGACGCCCGCGCGGGCCACAATGGAGTCCCTCGGTCTCCAGGACACTCACATGAAAAAAGGCATCGTTGCGGCGGCCTTGTTCGCCGGCGCGCTGATGGCGGGGCCTGCCGCCCATGCGGGCGACGTGGACGTCGGCATTTCCATCGGCATCCCCGGTTTCATCTGGGGCGGTCCGGCCTACTATCCGCCCCCGCCGCGCCACCATCACCACCCGCGCGTCGTCGTGGTGCCTCAACCCGTCTACGTGCACGGCTTCGGCTATCGCCAGGGCTGGATGGACCGCGACCACTACGACCGCCACCCGCCCAAGCACTGGAAGGGCCACGGAAAGCCCCATCGGGGCCATCCGCACCACCGGGGCTGGCGCGACTGACCCGCTCAGGCCGCCACGGCGACGGCCTCGCCCGCCCGCAGGCGCAAGGTCCGGGCGGCCAGGGCGGCCAACAGCTTGTCCAGCCCCTCGCGGGTCGCTTCGTCGGTCAGCCGGCCGTCGGCGGCGAATTTCTCGTGCGCGGCCGAGACGAACAGTTCCGGCTTGTTCAGCGGCATGACGTCCAGATAGATCAGCACCTGGCGCAAGTGGTACTGCGCGCGCACCCCGCCCAATCCGCTCATGGAGGCGCTGGCAATGGCCACGGGCTTGCCCTGGAACGGCGCCTCGGGCACGCGCGACAGCCAATCGATGGCATTCTTCAGCACGCCCGGAATCGAATAGTTGTATTCCGGCGTGGCGATCAGAAAGGCATCGGCCTGGGCGGCCTGCGCGGCCAGGCGGCGGACAGGCTCCGGGAAGCCCTGCGCCTGCACGTCGCTGTTGTACAACGGCACATCGGACAGCTCGGCGATTTCGATACGCATGCCCTCGGGGGCCTGGCGCTGCGCCTGTTCGAGCAGCAGATGGTTGTAGGAGCCCTGGCGCAGGCTGCCGCCGATGGCGAGAACACGGATGGACATCATGATTCCTTTCGATCAAGGGTGTCGGGGCTTCGTCCGTGCGGACGGAGCCGTTGGAAAAACATCAAGAAGGCCGGCGGCGTTTGCCGCCGCGCGGCTCAGGCCGCCAGCACGCCGTCCCGGTAATCGCGCAGGGCCTGCTCGATCTCCTCGGGCGTATTCATGACGAAGGGGCCGTACTGGGCGATGGGCTCGTTCAGCGGCTTGCCGGCCAGCAGCAGCACCCGCGCGCCGTCCTCCGCGCCCGGCGCGGCGGCGATGTGCACGGTTTCCCCCTGGTCGCCGAACCACACGGTATGGCCGGCTTCGACCGCTTGCCCGCCGGCGGCGAGCCGCCCCTCGAAGACGTACAACAGCGCCTGATGAGTCGCCGGCACCGGGATGTCCACGAACTGCCCGGGCATGACGCGGATATCGGCGATCAGCGGCTGGGTCGCGGCATTCGCTTCCCCCGGCCCCTGCAGGGGGCAGGTTGCCCAGGGAATCGTGCCGGCGATCAGTTTGATGAAGCCGCCTTCGGGCAACTCCGCCCGGGTGATCGCCCCGGCCGGGATGTCGCGGTAATGCGCGGGTTGCATCTTGTCGGCCGCCGGCAGGTTGAGCCAGATCTGGAAACCGCGCAGCAAACCGTTTTCCTGCTGCGGCATTTCTTCGTGGATGATGCCGCGCCCGGCCATCATCCATTGCACGCCGCCGGCCTTCAGATCGCCCTCGTTGCCGAGGTGGTCGCGATGACGCATGTGGCCGTCGACGATGTAAGTGACGGTTTCGAAGCCGCGATGCGGATGAGGCGGGAAACCCGCGATGTAGTCGTCCGGATCGTCGGAGGAAAACGCATCCAGCATCAGAAAGGGGTCCATGCGGTATTGCCGCTGGTGCCCCAGGGCGCGCAGCAGGCGCACGCCGGCCCCGTCCTGGGTGGGCTGGGCCGGCAGAATCCGGGTGATGGCTCGATGGGACATGATCGTCTCCAAAAACAGGTTGCCCTCATTATGAAATCATATAATTAGATGATCAACCGTATAAAATAAGACATTTTGATCTAATAAATAGATATGAATGAGGTCATTCCAATCGCCTGGTGGCAGGCGCTGCTGGCCGTCGTCGACGAGGGCGGCTACGCCCAGGCGGCCGAAGCGCTGGGCAAAAGCCAGTCTGCCGTCAGTTATTCCATCCAGCGGCTCGAAGACCGCCTGGGGCTGCGTGTTTTCAAGACGGAGGGCCGGCGCGCCATGCCTACGCCGGCCGGCCAGGTGCTGCTGCAACGCGCGCGTCTGCTGGTCGATCACGCCCGCAATCTGGAATCGGCGGCGCAGGAACTGGCCGCCGGCCGCGAATCCCTGCTGCGCGTGGCGGTGGACGCCCTGCTTCCGGAATGGCTGCTGCTGCAGGCGCTGGCCGAATTCGGCGCGGGCTGCGTTTCAACCCGGATCGAAGTACTGGAAACCGTGCTCAGCGGCACCGACGAGGCCTTGATGCGGCGTGAGGCCGACCTGGTGGTGACGTCCCGGATTCCCCAGGGCTTCAGCGGCGAGCCTCTGATGCGGGTGCGCTTCGTGGCGGTCGCGGCGCCCGGCCACCCCCTGCACCACCTGGGCCGGCCGCTCGAATGGGCCGACCTGCGCCAGCATCGGCAATTGGTGGTCAGAGACTCCGGCACGCGGCGCCTGGACGCCGGCTGGCTGGATGCCGAGCAACGCTGGACCTTCAGCCATATGGCCAGTTCGATCCGCGCCGCCTGCGCCGGCCTGGGCTTTGCCTGGTATCCCGAACTGCGCATCCGGGACGAGCTGGCCGATGGCCGGCTGCGGCCTCTGCAACTGGCGGAGGGCCGCCACCGCTATGCGACTCTTTATCGGATTTTTGCCCGGCCGGAGTTCCCCGGCCCGGCATGCCGGGAACTGGCCGGCATCCTGGAACGCCTGACCCGGTCGCAGGCCGGGGACGCGGCGATCCGGGATTGAGCCTCAGAGGCCGACGTTCTCTTTTTCGAGGACTTGCTCGGCGCGGTAGCTGGACCGCACCAGCGCGCCGGAGACGACCTCGCGAAAGCCCTTGGACAGGCCCAGGTCGCGGTAGGCGCGGAACTGCTCGGGCGTGACGAAGCGGCGCACCGGCAGGTGATTGGCCGTCGGGCGCATGTACTGGCCGAACGTCAGGATATCGACATTGGCGGCGCGGATATCATCCATTGCCTGCTCGATTTCCTCGTCGGTCTCGCCCAGGCCCAGCATGATGCTGGTTTTGGTCAAGGTCTGCGGGGCATAGGCCTTGGCATGCGCCAGGACGTCCAGCGTCTGGCGATAGCCGGCGCGCACATCGCGCACGACGTGGGTCAGGCGCTCGACGGTCTCGACGTTCTGGGCAAAAGTGGTCAGGCCGGCGTCGAGGATTTTCTCGATACAGCCATGATTGCCCTGGAAATCAGGCGTCAGCGCCTCGACCGCCGTCTTGGGCGAACGCTCGTGGATGGCGCGGATGCAAGCGGCATAGTGGCCCGCCCCGCCATCGAGCAGATCGTCCCGGTCGACCGAGGTGAGCACCACGTATTTCAGTTGCATCAGCGCCACGGCGTCGGCCACGCTGGCCGGCTCGTTGTGGTCCAGCCAGCCGTGGGGGTTGCCGGTGCTGACGGCGCAGAACTTGCAGGCCCGCGTACAGACCGAGCCCATCAGCATCAGGGTCGCCGTGCCCCGCCCCCAGCATTCGGCAATGTTGGGACACTTGGATTCGGCGCAGACCGTGTTCAGTTTGTGCGTCTCGACGATCTCGCGGACTTCCTGGTAGCGCGCGCCCGAGGGAATGCGCACCCGCAGCCAGGACGGCTTGGGCGCGGAATCGGGAATTTCGGTGAGTTCGCTCGGGCGCATGCCGTCTTTGACGGCCTTGGTGCCCTGCGGACTGATGAATTTGGATCCCGAGCGGGCACGGATGATGGGGACTTCGGTTGTCATGGAAAACCTGCTGGAAAGAATCGCGATCAAGCACCCGTCACCCCTGGCGGATACCTGTGCGGATAGTACCATGCGCCCCTGCGCGCGCCGCGACGCCCGACCCGGCGACGCGGCTATCCGGGCCGATAGCGGCTATTTCGCGACACCGTCCGGCCCGGTATACTCCCCGCCATGCTGCCGGCCGCTCCTCCGAAAATCCCCTTGCTCGCGCGTCCGCCCGGCGCGTCCCTGGTGCTGCTCTGCCTGCTGGGCATGGTTGCGCTCTGGACGACACTGTGCGCCCTCAGCCATTCGGCGCCCGACCTGGACGGCATGGAAGAACTCGTCTGGGCGGCCAGCCTGGAACTGGGCTATGCCAAGCATCCGCCCCTGCCCTCCTGGTTCATGCACCTGGCCACGGAATTGCTGGGCCGGACCGTCTGGCTGCCTTTCCTGATGGGCCAGCTTTTCTCGGCGCTGGGGTTGTGGTTCGTCTGGAAACTGGGCCGCGACCTCACCACGCCCCATCGGGCGCTGATCGCCGTCCTGCTGGTCTCGACGACCGCCTATTTCTCGCTGCGCGGCACGATCTACAACCATAATACAGCGCAGCTCTGGTCGATCACCGCTTCGATCTGGCTGTGCCACCGGGCGTTGCGCGGCGGCCGGATGCGCGACTGGGCGCTGCTGGGCGCAGTCGGCGGCCTGGCCATGCTGACCAAGTACAGCGCCTTGATCCAGTTCGCCGCCTTTTTTCTCTATGCGCTGCGCAGCGGCGCACTGCGCCAGCCGGCCACCTGGCGCGGCATCGCCGTCGCCGCCGCGCTTTTCCTGCTGGTGTTGAGCCCGCACCTGTGGTGGCTGGACCAGCATCATTTCGCGCCGCTGCGCTATGCCGACGCTTCTCTGGATGCGGGCGGCCGGCTGGCGGCGCTGAAAGACCTGCTGGACTTCACTCTGGACCAGGCCGGACGCCTTGCGCCCATGGTGCTGGCGCTGGCCGCCTGGACGCTCTGGCGCAAGCGCCGGGGCGACCGGGCGCCGGGCCATGCGGCCAACGACGAGCGCTTCACGGCCGCAGACGCCGCCCCGCGCTACTGGCACGGCCTGGCGGCCGAGGATCGGCAGTTTCTGCTCTGGGTCGGCCTGGCGCCTTTTCTCAGCACGGTGCTGGTTTCAGTGGTGCTGGGTTCGCGGCTGGAGGCCTCCTGGGCCAGCACCTTTTTCGTGCTGTTCGGTTTCTACGGGCTGGGCTGGCTGCGCGGTCCCGAAACCGTGCAACTGCGCCGCATCCTGATCCTGGCGGCGGCGCTGCATCTCCTGATGGCCGTCGGTTACGCCGTCGCCCGCGGGCCGATCGCCCAATGGACGGGCCACGCGTCCCGCTCCACGTACCCCGGGCCGGCGCTGGCGGCGCACGCGCTGCGGCATTGGCAGGACCACCAACCGGGGCGGCCTTTGCGGGTCGTGGTCTCGAATACCTGGCTGGGCGGCAACATCGCCGTGCACACCGGCCCGGACACCCTGGTCTGGATCGATGCCAGCGACGAGCAATCCCCCTGGTTCGCCCCGGGGGCGGCCCTGCGCTGCGGCGCGCTGCTCGCCTTCAGCGAACGCGGGCGCGCGGCGCCGGCGCCGGCCGTCCGGGCCTTGTACGACGCGGCGCCATGGAAGGGCGTGGATGAGGTGCGCTGGTCGGGCCCCAAGGGGCGGGTGATCGACCTGCATTGGGCCGTGCTGCCCGCCACGCCCGACTGCCTCAAGAGCGACTAGCCGGGGCCGGGCCCGCAGCGCACGTTCAGGCCCGCAGCGGACAGCCGGGCCGCAGATCGGTGCCGTTGGCCAGCAGCGGCTCGAAATCGACGGGGGCCAGCGGCCGGGCGAACAGATACCCCTGGCCGTAATCGCAGCCGGCGGCCGCCAGCAGCTCGTATTGTTCGCGCGACTCGATGCCTTCGGCCACCACGCGCAGGCCCAGCTTGTGCGCCAGCAGGATGACCGCTTCGCACAAGGCCAGATCGGGGCCGTCGGCGCTGAGATTGGCGACGAAGGATTGGTCGATCTTGAGAAAATCGATATTGAACTTGCGCAGGTAGGACAACGAGGAATAGCCGGTGCCGAAATCGTCGAGCGCCACTTGCATGCCGGCTTCGCGAAAGGCGTCGAGCTGCCGCTGGATGCGCTCGTCGCCTGAGTCGATCAGCAGGCCCTCGGTGATTTCGACGATGACCTGGCGCGGCGACAGACCCAGGGTATCCAGATGACTGCGCCAGAAGGCGTGGTCCAGGCCCTCGTGGCGCAACTGGGCCGGCGAGATATTGACGCTGACCTGTATGTCCAGCCCGTACTGGCGGCGCCATTCGGCCACCTGGCGGGTGGCCTCGCAGAAGACCCAGTCTCCGATGGAGCGGATGATGCCGGTTTCCTCGGCCAGGGGGATGAATTCATTGGGCGACACCAGCCCGCGCACGGGATGGTGCCAGCGCAATAGGGTTTCGGCCTTGACGATGCGCCCGCTGGACAGGTCGACGATGGGCTGAAAATCCAGCGTGAACTGGCTTTGATCCAGCGCCAGGTGCAGATCGTTGACCAGCCGCATGCGGGTCTGGGCCTGCTCCTGCATCGACAGCGTGAAATAGCAACTGCGGTTGCGGCCCTCGGCCTTGGCGGCATACATCGCCTGGTCGGCGTTGTTCAGCAGGGATTCCGCATCGGGGGCGTCGTCCGGATAGAACGTGATGCCGATGCTGGTGGAAATGAAGACGGTTTCGACACCCAGGCGAAAGGGCTCGGCCAGCCGGCGCAGGATGTTGCGCGTCAGGCGCTCGACGTCGCGCGGCTCGCGGATGTCGTCCAGCAGGACCGTGAATTCATCGCCCCCTAGCCGGGCGACCGTGTCGCTCTGGCGCACGCAGCCGCTGAGCCGCCGGGCGGCTTCTTTCAGCAGTTCGTCGCCCATGGCGTGGCCCAGCGTGTCGTTGATTTCCTTGAAGCGGTCCAGATCCAGGAACAGCAGCCCGGTGCGCCCGCCGGTGCGGCGGGACTTGCGGATGCTTTGTTCCAGCCGGTCGTGGAACATCTGCCGGTTGGGCAGGTCGGTCAGGCGGTCGAAGTTGGCCTGCTTCCAGATGATGGCCTCGGCCTGCTTGATCTCGGCGATGTTGGAAAAGATCATCACCCGGCGATGGACTTCGCCGTCCGTGCCATAAGAGGTGTTGATGCTGAGCCATTCGGGGTAGAGCTCGCCGTTGGCGTGCTGGCCCCAGTGCTCGCCCTGCCAACTGCCGGTTTCCATCACCGTGCGCCACATGGTCCGGTAGAACTCACGGTCGTGGCACGGGGAATTCAGGCAGCGGACATGACGGCCGATGACCTCGGATTCGGGCCGGCCCCGCAGTTTCACGAACGCCGGATTGACATCCAGGATGAAGCCCTTGGGGTCGAGCACCAGCATGCCCTCGCTGGTGCTGCGGTAGACCAGCGAGGCGAGCTCGGCCTGGCGGTCGGTATCGGGCAGGCACGCCCGGCGCGGCCGCATGACGTACAGGTGGCTGTGGCCTGTGGGCGCCGGGATGTGCGTGGCGGCGCCGGACAGCATGAGCGGCTGGCGCTGGCGATCCAGGCCCTGGCCGCGCCAGGGCAGGGTGTTGCGCGAGCCGGGCTGGCGCAGGCGCTGATTGATCTCGCGGACATCGGGCAGCAGCGCATCGACGCTCAGCCCGATGGCCGCGCCCTTGCGGTAGCCGAACAGGCGTTCGGCGCTGCGGTTCATGTAGACGATGCTGCCGCGCGTATCGGTCGCCAGGAAGGCGTCCTGGGAATAATCCCCCAACCGGATCAAAGCCAGGATATGGGAGCGGTCGGCGTGTTCGGACGATAACAATGCGGCGACGTCAGGACCGGGTTCCTGGACATAGAAAGGGATGGAAGGTTTGAGCAGGGGGAACATCACACGGTTGGGAGTGGATGTAGATCGGTCTTCACGATGGAATCCGCTGAGCGGGAGCCTGCAACTTATTGAGTTTTAACACGTCGATGTATTTGACAAACATCGGTATTATCCATGAGGTTCCTGCGGGAGGCCGCATGGCCCCGCTGGCCGCCAGGGTTTTCCGGGCCGCGGCGTGCCGTGCTCAGGGGGCCTCGCCGAAGTATTCCTTGAACCGGTGGCCCAGCTTGCGCGCCTTGGTGCGCAGGTATTGCTCGTTGTAGGGATTGCGGTTGACCTGCAGCGGGATGTGTTCGGCGATCGTGATGCCGAGGTCCGTCAGTACGCGCTCCTTGCGCGGATTGTTGGTCATCAGCCGGACGCTGCGGATGCCGAAATGCGCCAGCATGGGACGGCACAGGTCGTAGCGGCGCAGGTCGGCCGGAAAGCCCAGGCGTTCGTTGGCCTCGACCGTATCGGCGCCTTCGTCCTGCAATTGATAGGCGCGGATCTTGTTCAGCAGGCCGATGCCCCGGCCTTCCTGGCGCAGATACATCAGGATGCCCCGCCCTTCCTCGGCAATGCGCTGCAAGGCGGCCTCCAGTTGCGCCCCGCAATCGCAGCGCTGGCTGAACAGCGCGTCGCCCGTCAAGCACTCGGAATGGATGCGCGCCAGCACGGGCGCATCGCCGCCGACATCGCCCAGCGTCAAGGCCACATGCTCCTTGCCCGTGGCGGGTTCGACAAAGGCATGAATCCGGAAGACGGCCCACGGCATGGGCAGTTGGCTGGACGCGACGTATTGCAGCAGATCACCGTCTGCAGCGTCGGCATCGGAAGGGGAGGACATGGAGAAACGCTTCGCAGAAGAAATGAAACGGGCTATAGATTAACACTGCGGGAAAATACCCCGCCGCGCAAGCCGCAAAAGAAAAAAACCCGGGTCCATGCAAAAAACATGGAACCCGGGAATCGCCCGGTGGACCGAGCACGGTTGCGGTCAGGCCTTGACGCCGAGATAGCGTTCGATGATCTCACCGTTTTCGTGCAGGTCTTTGGGCGTGCCCTCGTACACCACATGGCCGTTGTTGACGATATAGGCGCGGTCGGCCAGCGACAACGCCGCGCGCACATTCTGTTCCACGATCACGATGGTCTGGCCCGCATCCGCCAGTTGGCGGCACACGGACATCAGGTCGCGCACGATCAGCGGAGCCAGCCCCTCGAAGGGCTCGTCCAGCAGGATGATGTCGGCGTTGCGGATCATGGCCCGCGCAATCGCCAGCATCTGTTGCTCGCCGCCCGAGAGCTGTTTGCCCCGGTTGCGCTTGCGTTCGGCCAGACGCGGGAAGGTCGCGTAAATCTCGTCCAGGGAACGGGGCGCGGACGCCGTCATGGCCGCCAGTTGCAGGTTTTCCTGGACCGTGATCGAACCGAACACGCGGCGCTCCTCGGGCACCAGTTGGATGCCCAGCGCCGCGCGCCCATAGGGCGGAAGGTGCTGGATCTCGACGCCCCGGTGGCGGATCGCCCCGGACTTGACCTCGACCATGCCCATGAGGGATTTCATCGTGGTGCTCTTGCCCGCGCCGTTGCGCCCCAGCAGGGCCACGACCTCGTGCTCCTCGATCCGCATCGAGACATCAAAGAGGATGTGCGAATCACCGTAATAGCTGTTGATTTTGTCGACTTCAAGCAGACTCATCGTCCATCCCTCCAAGATAGGCCGCCTGGACCGACGGATCGCGACGGATCTCCTCGGGGGCGCCTTCGGTCAGTTTGCGGCCTTCGTACAGAACCGTGATGCGCTCGGCGAGTTCGAACATGGCATCCATGTCGTGCTCGACGATCACCATGCTGCGGCCCTGGCGGATCGACTTGAGCAGCCCCACCACCATGACGCGCTCCTCGGGGCCCAGGCCCGCCAGAGGTTCGTCGAACAGCAGCACGTTCGCCCCCGTAGCCAGCGCCAGGCCGATCTCCAGGCGGCGTTTTTCGCCATAGGACATTTCGGAGACCTGCGTATCGGCCTGGTGGCCGAGATCCACCAGCGCGATGGCGGCATTGACCTGGGAATCCAGGTGATCGGAATGCAGATTGCTCAGCAGATCGGCGCGATAGCGTCCGCGCAGCCGCGCCAGGACCGGGATCATGATGTTCTGACGCACGGTCAGGTGTTCGAAGAGCTGATTGATCTGATAGCTCTTGCTCATGCCCAGTTGGCAGACCGAGGTCACGCCGATGCCCGTGATTTCCTGGCCGCGGAAGAAGACCTTGCCCGTGGTCGTCGGCAACTCGCCCGCCAGCATGGCGAAGAAGGTGGACTTGCCGGCGCCGTTGGGGCCGATCACACCGTGCAGTTCGCCCTCGCGCAGGGTGAAATCGATGTCCGAGTTGGCTTTCAGGCCGCCATAGTGCTTGCTGACGCCGCGCGCCTCCAGCACGGGCGCGCCGGGACGGGTCGTCGCCAGGGGCGGCACGATGTCCAGGGATCCGGCCACACTCGTGCTGGCGCCGTCATCGATATCGCCCGGCAACTGCTTGCGGCTGCGAAAGAGCTTGATGAGCGCGCCCGCCACCCCGTGGCGGAACACCGTCACCAGGACCACGAAGACGATGCCCAGAATCAGCTTCCAGTAGGGCCCCAGGCTGCCGACCTGCTGCAGGCCCTCGTACAGGTAGAGCCAGATGGTGGCGCCCAGCAGGGGGCCCAGCAGCGTGCCGGCGCCGCCCATCACGGTCTGGATCACCAGTTGCGCGGAGGTATCCAGCGCGAAGGCGTCGGGCGGCATGTAGGACTGGAACAGCCCCAGCAGCCCGCCGGCCAGCCCGCCGTACGCGGCGGCGACCACGAAAACGATCAGCTTGTACGACTGGATCGAGTGGCCCAGCGCCATGGCGCGCTTGGGATTGCCCTGAATCGCCTTGAGCACGGCGCCGAAGGGTGAGCGCACGATCCGCCGGGCGATCAGATAGCCCAGGAAAAAGAGCGCCGCCACGAACCAGTACATCGGCCAGCCGCTGGAGATATGGATGTCGATGAAGCCCAGGGACAGCTCCGGCGGCGGCACGCCGGCGATGCCGTTTTCACCGCCGGTATAGTCCTTGAATACCGAGTTCTCCATGAAATAGAACATCTCGCCGAAGGCCAGCGTGCTCATGGCGAAGTAGATGCCGGTGCGCCGCAAGGTGAGATAGCCGATGATCAACCCCATGGCGGCGGCCGCCACCGTACCGATGGCCAGGGCCAGCAGCATGTTGGGCACCACGCCATCGGTCAGCAGATACGCCGTGACGAAGCCGCCCGTGCCGTAGAAAGCCGCCTGGCCGAAGGACAGCAGCCCGGTGTAGCCGAACAGCAGGTCGAAGCCCAGGCCGAACAGGCCCCAGATCAGAATGCGGGTGAGCAGGTCCGGGCTCATGCCCAGGGCCGGCAGGATGAAAGGGGCCACCAGCAGGCCGAGGCCCACCAGCATTTCCGGAAGCGATCTGCGCATGGCGCCTCCCGTGTTGTGTGCGGCCGGCTGTTGCATTGCAGTCCCTGCGCCGGCCGTCGCCGTTGTCGATTGAGCCGAGTTCATTCCCGTCCCTCCTGTCCCATGAGGCCCTGCGGGCGGAAGATCAGCACGAGCGCCATGGCGATGAACAGCATGACGTCCGAATACTGCGGATTGATCATGGCGGTCAGGCTGAGGATCTCGCCGGCGATGATGCCGCCGATGATCGCCCCGGGAAACGACCCCACCCCGCCGATCACCACCACCACGAAGGACTCGACCAGATAGCGGAAGCCCATGTCGGGGGTCAGCGCGACGATGGGCGAATTGATCACCCCCGCGAAACCCGCGGCCATGGCGCCGATGCCGAACACCAGCAGGAAGGTGCGCTTGACGTTGATGCCCAACGCATTGACCATCTGGGCATCCTCGATGCCGGCGCGCACGATCAGCCCCAGGCTGGTGCGGTACAGCACGAAATACAGCAGCAGCAGCGTGGCCGCCGCGATGCCCAGGGTTTCAAGGCGGTACATCGGATAGATCAGGCTGCCCAGACGGGCAATCCCCTGCCCCCATTCGGGCGGCGTGACCGACAGGCTGACGCCGCCGTACAGGCCGCGCACGATTTCAACCAGAATGATGCTGATGCCGAAAGTGACCAGAATCTGGTCTTCCGGCGGACGGCTATAGTATTTGCGCATCAGGCCGCGTTCCATCACGAGCCCGCACGCCAGGGCGACGGCCGAACCGCCGGCCACCGCCAGAACGAACGAATCCGTCAGGCCGTAGACCGTATACCCCGCATAGCCTCCCACGACGAACAGCGCGCCGTGGGCGAAATTGATGACGCCGAGCGTGCCATAGATAATGGTCAGGCCGGTACTGATGAGCGCGAGCAACAGGCCGGTCGCCAGCCCATTGAACAATTGCGACAGAAACAAAGACATGCTCGGCATCGAGTTGCCTCCAGAGAGAATCCCGGAACTTGCGTCCGGCCATGGCTCCGGTCCGGGGCCATGGCCGGACGCCCGTGCTTAGACGTAATCGCCCATCTTGCAGCCCAGCAGACCGACCGGCGGCAGCACATCCTTGCCGCTGACCACCTGGACGACCTCGAAGAAGTCTTCCGGATTCTTCATGTCGGCAGGCTTCTTGCCGCGCAGAATCGGGAAGTCGACGATGCCTTGGTGGTCTTCGGCGCGGAACGTGACCTTGCCCACCGGGCTGTCGCGCAGTTCGCCGGCTTCGAGCGCCTTGACCACGTCGACCGGGTAGAGGCTCTTGGCGCGTTCCACCGCATCGGCCCACAGAACCAGGGCCAGGTAGGCGTACATGGCCGAATCCCGGGGCTTGCTTTTGTACTTCTTCTCGTAGGCCGCGACGAAGTCCTTGGCGACGGGCAGTTGGTCCTCCATGGTCCACCAGAAGCCCTGGGCGGCGTAGACGCCTTGCATGACTTCAGCGCCGACTTCCTTTTCCAGATAGGCGGACATGTAGGGGATGACGATCTTCATCTTGTCGAGCAGGCCGAACTGCTTGGCCTGCTTGATGGCGTTGGCGGCGTCCGCGCCATACGCCACGACCACCAGCACGTCGGCATCGGTGTTGGCGATGTTGATCAGATAGGAGCTGTAGTCCTTGGCCCCCAGCGGGTGGACCTGATTGGTGACGGTGGACCAGCCTTCCTTCTCGGTGAACTCTTTCATCGACTGGGTGGTGGTATGGCCGTAGGTGTAGTCCGGCGTCAGGTAGGCGGCCTTGCGATTCTTGCCGAGTTCCTTGGCGACCACCGGGGCGATGGCCTTGCAGGCCATGTAGGCGAAGTAGCACAGGCGGAAGCCATAGCGCTGGCAATCCACGCCGGTCGTTTCGTTGGAGCCGGAAATGGCCGTGAAGTACGGGGTGTGTTCGCGGTTGCAGACTTTCTGCAGCGCGATGGCCACCGCGCTGCTGGTGCTGCCGGCGATCATCATGGCCTTGTTGTCGTGGATGAAGCGGGTCGCCGCCTGCACGCCGGTGTTGGGCTTGGTTTCGGCATCGGCCGAGCCGAGCACCAGTTTTTTGCCCAGGAGACCGCCCTTGAGCAAGGGGGAAATCTTCTGGACCTCGGGCGCTCCGGCATTGATCTGCTCGGCGGCCAGTTCGTAGCCGTTCTTCTGCTCGGCGCCCTGAGCCGAATACGGCCCGGTCAGATCGACAGTCAGGCCGACGAAAACGGAATCGCCTTCCGCACCGGCGGGCCAGGCCCCCAGGGGTTTCTTGTCATCGGCCATCGCAACCCGGGCGGTGCCGGGCAGCAGCATGCCGCCGGCCACGCCGGCGGCACCGGCCTTCAGCACCGAACGGCGCTTGACCTGCGTCTGCATGGCTTGTCCCAAAGTCTTGTCATCTTTCATTGGTTTGTCTCCTGTTGAGTGGCCCCGGGCGCCGGATGCGCCCGGCTGAAACACCATCATTCCAGCAAAACCCGTCATTTCTTTTTATGCGGAACAGCTTTGTTTTTATGCTTGCAGCCAATCCCGGACCGGTTTTGTGGAGGACCAGGCTTCTGCGTGATGCTATTAGTAAGATTTGAAACTTACGCAAAACTTACGCTATTCGGACATCGATTGATGAGGACTTGACATGCCCGGCACAGGGGCGATCCGACCCGGCCCAGGCGGGTACTCATCCCATTGATTCAAAAAGAGAATTTAGTTGAACTTTAAATGATGCATTGCAATATGATCAGGGTTTTCGCTTAAGGGTAAACCGCAGCTATGGCTTACCCTTAATATTGCGCCGCACAACGAAAAACGAGGCCCAAGGCCTCGTTCATTCAAACTCAAAATACCCGGATCGCTCAGAGCATTCAATTCAAACGGATGCGCGCGGCATATTCACGCAAAATCTCGATGCCCGGATCCTTGCGCGGCCAGACCAGGCCCACGCCGTCGTTTTCATGGCGCGGCAGCACATGGATGTGGGCATGCGGCACCGTCTGCCAGCCGGCCGGCCGGTTGGCCTGCAGCAGCGTCAGGCCCGCGGGCTGGAAAGCGTCCTGGACGGCGCGCGCCACGCGATGGGCGAGCCGCATCAGGTCGGCCGCCAGGTCCTCGTCCATGTCGAGCAGCGTGGCGTAGGGCTCGCAGGGCGCCACCAGCACGTGGCCGGGATTCAACTGGCCGGCGTCCATGAAAGCAAAGAGGCGGGCATCGCGGTGGATGATCGCAGCCGGAATCTCGCCGGCCAGAATGCGGGTGAAGACGGTTTCCATGGGGATATGCGCTCCGGAAAAGCCCGTGGGTGAGGTCGGGCATGCTCGCGGCGTGAGGCCTTGTTCAGAGATTACCAAAATCCTGCTCGACGGCGAAACACGCGACTTGCCGCCCGCCTTGGGGCAGCAGGACGGGCGGGCGCTCGCGGCACACCGGCATGACCCGATGGCAGCGGGAGCTGAAGGGACAACCCGGCGGGGGGTTCAGCGGGCTGGGCAACTCGCCCGACAGCTTGATGCGCTCGCGCCTGGATGCGTCGTTCAGGCGCGGCGTGGCCGACAGCAGCGCCTGGGTGTAGGGATGCAGGGGCCGGCCGAAGATCGTTTCCTTGGTGCCCTGCTCGACCACCCGGCCCAGGTACATGACCATGACTTCGTCGGCCAAGTGCTCGATCACCGACAGATCATGGGAAATGAACACATAGGACAGGCCCAGGTCGCGCTGCAGATCCTGCATGAGGTTCAGCACCTGGGCGCGCACCGATACGTCCAGCGCGGAGACGGCCTCGTCGGCCACCAGAATCTCCGGATCCAGCATCAGGCCCCGGGCGATGGCGATGCGCTGGCGCTGGCCGCCGGAGAACATGTGCGGATAGCGGCTGTAATGCTCGGGCCGCAGGCCCACCCGCTCCATCATGGCCTGTCCGCGGGCGCGGCGCTCGCGCGCATCCAGCCCGGTGTTGATGAGCAAGGGCTCTTCCAGGATGTCGCTGATGCGCTTGCGCGGATTCAGGGAGGCGTAGGGGTTCTGGAAGATGATCTGGATCTTGCTTCGGCGCAACTTCGCCAGGGCCGGATCGGCGCGCGACACATCCTGGCCCCGGTACAGCAGTTGCCCGGCGGTCGGCGGCTCGATCATGGTCAGCACCCGCGCCAGCGTGGATTTCCCGCAACCCGACTCGCCGACGACCGCCAGGGTGCGGCCGGCCTGCAGCGTGAAGGAAACGCCATCCAGGGCCTTGACGGACTTTGCCGGTTTGAAAAGGCCGCCTTCCACGGCGTAGTGGCGCTTCAGATCGATGGCCTGCAGCACGGAAACTCCGTTGATGTCAGTGGGCGGCATGAGAGCCTCCGGGGGTGTGGGCAGGGTGCCGTGCCGCCGGGTCGTCCCGGGGCGGAACGCGCCCTCCTGGGGGGCGGCAAGCGGCCGAAGGCTGCGCAGCGTGGGGGTTCGCCGGCTCGCCTGCGTCGTCCAGCGGGGTATGGCATTTGACCTGGCGGCCATCCGGGCCGACGGATTGCGGTTCGCGGGCGCGGCACAGGTCGGTGGCGTAGGGGCAGCGCGGGCTGAGCAGACAGCCCTGGGGCCGATCATAGCGCCCCGGCACCACGCCCGGCAGCGACACCAGGCGCTCGGCGCCCCGGGAGAACTCCGGCAACGCCCGCAGCAGCGCCTGGGTGTAGGGGTGGCGCGGCCGGCGAAAAATGTCGGATGCGGGCCCGGATTCCACCAACTGGCCGGCGTACATGACCAGGATGCGGTCGGCCGCTTCCGCGACCAGGGCCAGATCATGGGTGATGAGGACCAGCCCCAGGCCCTCGCTGCGCTGCAGCGACAGCAGCAGATCCATGATCTGCGCCTGGATGGTCACGTCCAGGGCCGTGGTGGGTTCGTCGGCGATCAACAGGCGCGGCTTGCAGGCGATCGCCATGGCGATCATGACGCGCTGGCTCATGCCGCCCGACAATTGGTGCGGATAAGCCGACAGGCGCGATTCCGGATCGGGGATGCCGACCTGCTCCAGCAGTTCGATCACCCGTGACCGAAGCGCGCGCCGCGACCCGCCGCCGTGGGCGCGCAAGGCTTCGGCGATCTGGTATTCCACCGTATAACAGGGGTTCAGGCTGGTCATCGGATCCTGGAAGATCATCGAGACCTCGGAACCGATCAACGACCGGCGCTGCCTTTCCGGCATGCGCAGGAGATCCTGGCCATCGAAGCGCAGGGCGTCAGCCCGCACCCGGCCGGGAAAGTCGATCAGCCCCATCAGGGCCAGGGAACTGACGGATTTCCCCGAACCGGACTCGCCCACCAGGCCGACCACTTCGCCCGCCTCGACGCGGTAGCTGATGCGGTCCACCGCCTTGAAGGGCGCGGCTTCTTCACCGAAATGAACGGACAGATTCTGAATTTCGAGCATGGCCGTCCCCTACACTTTCAGACGCGGATCGAGGGCGTCGCGCAGGCCGTCGCCCATCAGGTTGAAGGCCAGCACGGCCAGCAGAATGGCCAGGCCCGGGAAGGTCACGACCCACCAGGCGCTTTGCGCGAACTGCAGCACGTTGGCCAGCATCGTGCCCCATTCGGGAGTGGGCGGCTGCGCGCCCATGCCCAGGAACCCCAGCGCGGCCATGTCCAGGATGGCGTTGGAAAAACCCAGAGAGGCCTGCACGATCAACGGCGCCAGACAGTTGGGCAGGATGTTGATGAACATCTGCCGCCAGGCGCCCGCGCCCACCACGCGCGAGGCGATCACGTAGTCGC
This sequence comes from Castellaniella ginsengisoli, assembly GCF_040955415.1. Taxonomy (NCBI): domain Bacteria; kingdom Pseudomonadati; phylum Pseudomonadota; class Betaproteobacteria; order Burkholderiales; family Alcaligenaceae; genus Castellaniella; species Castellaniella ginsengisoli. The sequence continues at coordinate 330,056 of NZ_CP158257.1, forward strand.
AGGTCATCTCGCGCAGGACCGCCGCGCGGGTCAGCCTCACGTAGTGCGGCAGCGCCACGAAACTGAGCGCCAGGGACGCATTGACGATCGAAGGCCCGAAGATGGCCACCAGCACCAGCGCCATCAGCAAGCTGGGCAGGGCCAGCATGATATCCACCATGCGCATGATGACGATGTCGACGATCCCGCCCGCGTAGCCGGCGATGACGCCAAAGAAGATCCCCAGCACCAGCGACACGCTGACCACCAGGAAGCCCACCAGCAGCGACAGGCGCGCGCCGTGCATCAGGCGCGACAGGATGTCGCGGCCCACGTCATCGGTGCCCAGCACGAATCGCCAGGAACCGCCCTCGAGCCAGGCGGGCGGCTGCAGCAAGGCGTCGCGATACTGCATCGAGGGGTCGTGCGGGGCGATCAGCCCCGCAAAGACCGCCACCAACAGCATGACGACGATGGTCCACAGGCCGATCAGCGCGCCCCGATTGCGGCTGAAGTCCTGCCAGAAGGATTTGAATGGGCCCGGCGGTGCGGAAATGGAAACGGTTGCGGTTGAAGTCGTGCCCATGTCAGTTTCTTCCCCGGCGATGGCGGATGCGCGGATCGGCCAGGCCATACAGGATGTCGACGCACATATTGACGATGATGATGAGGGTGGCGACCATCAGCACGCCGCCCTGGACGACCGGATAGTCGCGCTGCTCCAGGCCATAGATCAGCCAGCGCCCGACGCCCGGCCAGGAAAAGATGGTTTCGGTCAGGATCGCCCCCACCATCAGCACGCCGACCTGCAGGCCGACCACCGTGAGCACCGGCAGCAGCGCGTTGCGCAAGGCATGGACCACGACCACCCGCAGACGCGACAGACCCTTGGCCCGCGCGGTGCGGATGTAGTCTTCGTTCAGGACTTCCAGCATCGAGGAGCGCGTCATGCGCACGATGACCGCCAGCGGAATCGTCGCCAGCACGAAGGCCGGCAGCAGGATGTGATGCAAGGCATCCAGGAAGTTGCCCTCCTCGCCGAACAACAGCGTATCGATCAGCATGAAGCCGGTCAGCGGGTTGTCAGGATCGAGGAACACGGCGGCACTGACGCGCCCGGACACCGGCATCAGATCCAGTTGCACGGACACCAGCATGATCAGCATCAGGCCCCACCAGAAAACCGGCATGGAATAGCCGGTCAGGGCTGCGGTGATGGCGGCGTGATCGAAGAAGGAGCCGCGCTTGACGGCGGCCAGCACGCCCACCGGGATGCCGATCAGCAGCGCGATCATCATGGCGGCGACGCTGAGTTCCAGGGTGGCCTGGAAGCGCGGCACGAACTCGGACCAGATCGGTTCGCGCGTCGTCAGCGAAGTGCCCAGGTCGCCGTGCAGCACGCCCCAGATGTAATGGCCGTACTGCGTCCACAGCGGCTGGTCCAGGCCCAGTTGGGCCATCATGGCTGCGTGCCGTTCGGGCGACAGGCCCCGCTCGCCCGCCATGATCATCACCGGGTCGCCGGGAATCAGGTGGATGAACGCAAAGGTCAGCAGCGTAATGCCGATGAACGTCGGGATGGCCAGCCCGACGCGCTTGAGGATGAAGGAAAGCATGGCGCGGAAGCACCCGCCCGGCAACGAGCGGGCCCAATGAGAAAGGGCGGCCCGCGCCCCGCACGGGCCCGCCGGGCGGGCGCCGGGGCGCGGGTCGAGGGCCGTCGACGGGGTTTACTTGTCGAGGCTGACGTGGTCGAAGATGTGGCGGCCCACGGGCGACACGGTGTAGCCCTTGACCTCCTTGCGCAACGGCTCGAACACCGTGGAGTGCGCGATCATGATGGCCGGCGCCTGCTCATGCATGACGACCTGGGCCTGCTTGTAGAGCTCGACGCGCTTGGCATGATCGGCCGTGGCGCGGGCCGGCTGGATCAGGTCCTCGAAGGGCTGATAGCACCAGCGGGAATAATTGGAGCCATCCTTGGCCGCCGCGCAACTGAACAGCGTCGCCAGGAAGTTGTCCGGATCGCCGTTGTCGCCCGTCCAGCCGATCAGCATCGTCTGGTGCTCGCCGGCCTTGGAACGCTTCAGGTATTCGCCCCACTCATAGGTGACGATCTTGGCCTTGACGCCGATCTTGGCCCAGTCCGACTGAATCATCTCGGCCATGCGCCGCGCATTCGGGTTGTAGGGACGCTGCACCGGCATGGCCCACAAATCGGTCTCGAAACCATCCGGATAGCCCGCTTCGGCCAGCAGCGCCTTGGCCTTCTCCAGGTCGTACGGCCAATCCTGAACCGCATCGTTGTAGCTCCACATCGTCGGCGGCAGCAGGTTCTTGGCCGGCTGGCCCGCGCCCTGGAAGACGGCGGCGATGATGGCGGGCTTGTCGATCGCCATGGACAGGGCCTGGCGGACACGCACGTCGGTGTAGGGCTTCTTTTCTGTGTTGAAGGACAGGTAGCCGACGTTCAGGCCGGCCTGCTCCAGCAACTGGATCTCTTTGTTTTCACGCATCGAATCCAGATCGGCCGGGTTCGGATACGGCATCGACTGGCACTCGTTCTTTTGCAGCTTGGCATAGCGCACCGAAGCGTCGGGCGTGATGGCGAAGACCAGCCGGTCGACCAGGGGCTGGTCGCCCCAGTAAGCCTTGAACGTCTTGTACAGAATGCGCGCATCCTTCTGGTAGGTGCCGAACTCGAAGGGGCCGGTGCCGATGGGATCGGTATCGACCTTGGTCGGCGTGCCGGCCTTCATCATGGCGTCGGCGTATTCGGCCGACTGGATGGAGGCGAAATCCATGCCCAGGTTGGCGATGAAAGGCGCCTCGGGACGGACCAGGACGAAGCGGACGGTATGGTCATCGACCTTTTCGATGCGGTCGATGAGCTCGCCCATCCCCATGCCCTCGAAATACTGGTAGGAGCCGTTGGATACCTTATGAAACGGGTGGTCGGCGTTCTTCTGGCGCTGGAACGAAAACAGCACGTCGTCGGCGTTGAAGTCGCGGCTCGGCTTGAAGAGCTTGTTGGAGTGGAACTTCACCCCTTTGCGCAGGTGGAAGGTGTAGATCTTGCCGTCTTCGCTCACATCCCAGGATTCTGCCAGGCCCGGCACAATCTCGGTGGAGCCGGCCTTGAATTCAACCAGGCGGTCGAAAATCGGGTGGGTTGCGTCATTGGTCGTGCCCGCCGTGAAGAATGCGGCGTTGAAGCCTTCGGGCGAGCCTTCGGAGCAGTAAACGTAGGTCGTGGTGGCGGCCTGCGCAGTCGCCATGGCCATGGACACCAGGGCCAGGCCCAGCGTCCGCTTGAAAATCTTCTTCATCGTAACCTCTTTGAATGTGACCACGAATGGCGGGCAGTCCCGGCGTCGAACACGCATTGGCGCCGCTGCCGCAAATTTTTTGAAAAGTAGCACATAAAGCCCCGCAAGCTCCAGTCATCGGCATCAAGGATTACCCGGAGAACGAACTGCGCAATTTTCCTGGAATCAGGCAATGCCGGCGGGGCGCGGGGATCCGCGGGGCGCGGGGCCACCCGTCGGGCCGGCGCCCCGCGCCCGGCGTCATTCCAGGCTCATCGAACCGCCGAGCCGCGCGGCGAAATCGGCCGGCGACATGTCCTGCCCATTGGATGTGACCCGGCCGTCGGCATAACGGTAATCGGCCGTGACCGCATCGTCCCGGCGTTGCACCAGGCCCAGGCGCTCCAGCCGGCCGACGTATTGATCGAACAGCATGCTGACCAGCGCCACCGTCATGTCGGCTCCCTCGCCGCTGGCCTGCGTCTGGCGGACGACCTGCAGCAGCATGGGTTTGGACAGGCTCAGTTGCGCCGTCACCTGGCGGATGGCGTTTTCGATCAAACCACCCAGGTCGGCGGGCGCATCCTCGGATGCCGGCCGGAATTCGGCCACGGCCTTGAGTTCGCTTGTCCCCTGGGGGGTTTCCCAGCGCAGGCCATCAAGCGCCAGGCGCGGCCCCGCCGCCAGCACGGGCACCGCCAGCGCGCGCAATTGCTGCTGCTCCTGAGTGGAAAGCCCTTCGTCCGCATCCTCGTCGGCGCCCAGTTCCTCCAGCGCACCGGCCAGCGCCTGCAGCGCCGGCATGTCCAGGTGTTCGGCCGACAGAGCCAGCGTGATCCGTCCCAGGTCCCGGCGGTCCACCTGCAACTGACCGAGGTCGTAATTCAGCCGGCTGTCCAGCAAACCGCCCGTGCGGGCCGAGTCCGAGCGCAGCGAAGGCCCGGCGAACACCACCGGCGGCACATCGGGCACGTCGATCCCGACTCGCTCGAACCGCGCCTCTTGCCGCGATTGCAGGTCGGACTCGCCGCTTCGGGTGGTGCTGCCGTCGAAATCCAGCCCTTCAAGGCGCACCCGGACACCGGAATCGGCATCGAAAGCGGCCAGGCGCTCGATCCGCCCCGAGACAGCCGTCATCCGCGTGTCCGGGTCGTAGTCGATCCGTACCAGGCTGCCGCTGAAATCCAGCCGGTCATCAGCCAGCCGGACCGGCTCCAAGTGCCAGCGTGCCGCGACCCCGCCATCGAACCCCACCCGCGACTGCAGCGTCCAGGGCGCAATCCCGGCCGGCATGGCGTCGAACCAGGGCTGCCACGCACCGCCCGGCAGCGGCTCGATCACGCTCCAGGCCGCCGCGGGCCGCCATTCGCCCTGGCGCAGGGCCGCCCAGGGCCAGGGTCCGTGCGACAGGGCATCACGCAGGCTCAGCACCTGATCCTTGCCTTCCTCGTCGCGGAACTGGAAACCGTAGCGGACATCCGAAGAAAACACGCCGCGCCGATAATCCTGGACCGTCAAGACAGGGCGCGGATCGGAAGAAGTCCATTGGGCGGCGATTTCCAGGTTGGCCTGCTCGACCCAGGCCTCGATGCGATCCTGCGCCAGGCGCCCGGCATACCAGGAGCCTCCTCCATAGGCAAGGGCCAGGGCGGCGACCAGGCCGGCGGCGGTCTTCAGCGAGCGGTGGCTCATCGGTGTTCTTCTCCATCAGGGCGCTTGCGGGCGCGTTCGTATAGTTGAATCAATTGCGAGGCGTCTTCGGCCCCCAGGCCCTGACGGCTGGCCAGACGGTAGCTTTGCCCGGTGGCGGCGGCCACCGGCATGGCCGTGCCCTGCGCGCGCGCCAGCGCCGCCACGGCATCCAGATCCTTCAGCATGGTATCCAGGGTGGCCTGGGCCGGCCCGGGCGCCTGCGTCATGCGCGGCACGAAGATCTGCAACAGGGCGGAATCGGCCCATCCGCCGGCCAGGGCCTCATTCAGGCGGGCGGCATTCACCCCGGCGTCCCGTGCCAGCGCGATGGACTCGGCAATGGCCGCGACGGTGGTGGTGACGATGGTCTGGTTGCACAGTTTGGTCACCTGCCCGCAACCGGTCGGGCCCATGTGGGTCACCCGGCTGGCATAGGCCATCAGCAGCGGCGTCGCCCGGGCGCAGGCGTCGGCCGGACCGCCCGCCATGATGGCCAGGGTGCCGGCCGCCGCGCCGCCGGTGCCGCCGGATACCGGCGCATCCAGCCAGACCGCGCCATTGGCGCGGGCCAGGCGATCGGCAAACTCGCACGTCTCGGCCGGCGGAATGGAAGAGTGATCGATCAGCAGTTCGAGCGCGCCCGCCTGGGCCAGCCCTTCGGCGCCGAACACCACGTCGCGCACCGCCGCCGCATCGAACAGGCACAGCGCCACCCAGGCGCACCGGTCTCCCAGTTCGCGCGGGGTGGCGCACACCTGCGCGCCGGCCGCCCGGATCTCGCCCAGAGGACCGGGCGAGCGGTTCCAGACATGGACTTCGTGCCCGGCCTGCAGCAAGCGGCGCACCATGGGCACGCCCATGCGGCCCAGCCCGCAGAATCCGATTTTCATGATCAGTCCGCCCGCTTGCGGGACAGCTCGCGCGGCAGGGGAAAGGCGACCTGCTCGCGCACCCCGTCCAGCGGCCGCACGGAGCGCGCGCCCAGCTCTTTGAGCCTGCCGATCACTTGCTCCACCAGGACCTCGGGCGCGGAGGCCCCCGCGGTCACGCCGACCCGCTTCGCGCCGCGCACCCATTCGGGATCGATCATGTCGGGGTGGTCCAGCAAGTAGGCGGTCACGCCCTTGCGCTCGGCGACTTCGCGCAGGCGGTTGGAGTTGGAACTGTTCGGGCTGCCCACCACCAGCACCAGGTCGCACTGCGGCGCCATGATGCGCACGGCATCCTGGCGGTTCTGCGTGGCATAGCAAATATCGCTTTTCTTGGGCTCGGCAATGTCCGGAAAACGCGTGCGCAATGCGTCGGCCACCTGAGCGGCATCATCGATGGACAAGGTGGTCTGGGTCACGAAGGCCAGGTGGTCCGGACGGCGCACCTGGAGGGCCAGGACGTCTTCGACCGACTCGACCAGGTACATGCCGTCATCGGCCTGGCCCAGCGTGCCCTCGACTTCCGGGTGGCCCCTGTGGCCGATCATGATGACCTCGCGGCCCTCTTTGCGCATGCGGGCGACCTCGACGTGCACCTTGGTCACCAGCGGGCAGGTGGCGTCGAAGATGCGCTGGCCGCGCTGTTGCGCCTCGTCGCGCACGGCGCGCGAGACCCCGTGCGCGGAAAAGATCACGATGGCGCCCGAGGGGGCGTCCTCCAGCTCGTCGATGAAGATCGCCCCCTTGGCGCGCAGGTCTTCGACCACGTAGCGGTTGTGCACGATCTCGTGGCGCACGTAGATCGGCGCCCCGTGGATCTCCAGGGCGCGTTCGACGATCTCGATGGCCCGGTCGACGCCTGCGCAGAAGCCGCGCGGCTGCGCCAGGACGATCTCGGCGCCCGGCCCGGTCTCTCCGCTCATAGGACCCCCAGAATCTTGATCTCGACCTGGAGATCGATGCCCGCCAGCGGATGGTTGAAGTCGAACAGGGCGGCATCGTCCCGCAAGGTCTTGAGCACGCCAGAATAACGGCCGCCGTTGGGCGCCACGAATTCGATCATGTCGCCCGCCTCGAATTCGGTATCCGGCGGGGCGTTGCGCGCCATCTCGTCGCGGCTGACCCACCGCAGCAGATCCGCGTTGCGCTCACCGTAGGCCTGGGCGGCCGGCAGATCCGCCGTGAAGTGATCCCCCTCGGGGCGGTCGAGCAGCAGGGCCTCGATGCCGGGCGCCCACTGGCCGATGCCCATCTGCAGGGTCGCGGGCCGGTCCAGGAAAGTATCGACGAAGGCCGTGCCGGCCCCGGGGCCGGTCAGCAGTTCGATGCGGTAGTGCAGCGTGACATAAGAGTCCGGACGGACGTGCTGCGCGGCTTGAGATGAAGTCAAAATGCCACCGTGAAGGAATCAATGCAAACCCGATCATTTTAGGACCTATCATGCCACAAGACACTCGATCCCCCTGTTCCGAGCGTCCCCGGGAACGTCTGCTGCGGCACGGGGCCCAGACGCTGACCTCCGCCGAACTGCTGGCGGTGCTGCTGCGCACCGGCACGCGCGGCCGGGACGCGACCGACATGGGGCGCCGGATGATCGAGCATTTCGGCGGGCTGCGCCGCCTGCTGTCGGCGGAATCCTCGGCATTGATGGCCTTCCCCGGCATGGGGCCGGCCAAGACCTGCGAACTGCTGGCAGTCCAGGAACTCAGCCGCCGCTCCATCGAAGAGCCGCTGCGCAACGGCCGCGCGCTGAGCCAGCCCGGCCGGGTCAAACAGTTCTGCGCCCTGCGCCTGGCCCACCTGCGTGTGGAGCATTGCATCGCCCTGTTTCTGGACAGCCAGTTGCAGTTGATCGAATGCGGCGAAATCGCGCGCGGCACGCTGTCGCACGCTTCGATCTACCCCCGCGAAGTCGTGAAGGCCGCCCTCGGGCATCACGCCGCCGCCTTGATCCTGGCCCACAACCACCCTTCGGGCCTGGCCGAACCCAGCCCGGCCGACATCGCCCTGACGCACCAGTTGAAGCAGGCACTCGCCCTGGTGGACGTCCGGCTGCTGGACCACCTGATCGTCGGCGCGACCGAAGTCACCTCCCTGGCGGAACGGGGGCAGGTGTAGCCACTGGATATTGGACAGCCGTCGTAGTAGAATGGTGGGCTTATCTTGGATACGTTGCCAGGGTTCTGATGCAGTGCGCCCCCTTTTTGACCGGGGGTTTTTGCTTCCACCAGGCTGGCGGTCCCTATTCATCTACCCACGGATTCCACCATGAAAGAAGGCATTCACCCCGAGTACCGCGAAGTCGTGTTCCTCGACTTGCAGACCGGCAACAAGTTCATTTCGCGCTCGTCGCTCCACTCGCGCGAAACCACCGAAATCGACGGCAAGACCTATCCGCTCTTCAAGTGCGACGTGACGTCCGAGTCGCATCCCTTCTACACCGGCGCCCAGACGCGTATCGTCGAAACCGGCCGTGTTGAAAAGTTCCGCGCCCGCTTCGCCCGCACCGCTGGCACGGTCAAGAAATAAGGGCACCCGCGCTGCGCTTGCTTGCCGCCCCCCCCGAGAGACGCTTTTTGCCTTGGGGCGGCCCGGCGGCAAAAAACAGGCTGAGCGGTTCCCTCTTCCCGTAGCAGCAATCGCTCTAAAAGGCAGCCGGATGGCTGCCTTTTTCATTTAACATGGGCGCCATCCGCCCCTTTTCCCTGGTGCTTCTCCGGTGCTGTCCCAAGACCTGCGATCGACGCCCGCCCGCCTGACGGCCACGGCCGCCGCCAAACTGCCCCGCCCGTTCCTGCTGTGCGTCGGGCTGGTCTATATCCTGGCCGGCCTGTTCTACCGCGACCCCTGGAAAACCGACGACGTCACGGGCCTGGCGACCATGCTCACGGCCCTCTCGGGCCAGGAGCACGCCTGGCTGCTGCCCCAGGTCGGCCAACTGGCCCAGGCCCAGGACGGTCCGCTCGTCACCTGGGTCGGCGCCTTCTCGATCTGGGCGCTGCGCCCCCTGTTCGAGCTCTTCTACAGTTCCCTGGACGCGGCCATCATCGCTTCGCGCGTGCCCAATCTGCTGTGGTTCGCCCTGCTCACCGGCTCGATCTGGTATGGCACCTACCTCTTGGGCCGGCGCCCGGAATCCCAGCCGCTGGCCCTGCCTTTCGGCGGCGAGCCCAGCCCCCGCGACTACGGCCGCATGCTGGCCGACGCCGCCTTGCTGCTGATCGTCGCCACGGTCGGCATCGTCTGGCGCATGCATGAAACCTCCGAAGTGCCGGCCGTGATCGCCTGCCAGGCGCTGGCCTTCTACGCCGTGGCCCGCATGCTGGATCATCCGGTATCGGGAGCCGTCACGCTGGGCGTGGCCGTGGGCCTGGCCTTCCTGGCGCGCGGCTGGCTGGGCGGCCTGCCCCTGATCCTGGCTGCGGCCCTCGCCTTCCTGCCCGGCCACCCCCTCGCGAACGAGCGCAAATGGCTGGCCGCCAGCACGCTGATCGCCGCCACGCTGATCCTGCTCTGGTGGATTCCCGCCCGCACCTTCGGCCCGTACTGGACCGAAAGCTGGCTGCTCTGGACAGGCAGCGCCTTCGCCTGGCCCAGCGCCCGCGCCTGGGGCAGCATCCTGCGCGATCTGCCGTGGTTCCTCTGGCCGACCTGGCCGCTGGCCCTTCTGGCGCTATGGCGCTGGCGCGGCTGGTTCCGCGCGCCGCACGTCGCCATCCCGCTGAGTTTTGCCATCGGCGCCCTGCTGACGCTGCTGGCCAGCGCCGACCCTTTCGAGCCTGAGTACAGCACGCTGGCCGTGCCGAGCGCCATTCTGGCGGCCCTCGCCCTGCCCACTTTGCGGCGCGGCGTGATCAATACCCTGGACTGGTTCGCCATGATGTGCTTCTCGCTGACGGCCGCCACCGTCTGGCTGGGCTGGGTGGCGCTGCAGGCCGGCTGGCCCGCCCAGATCGCCGCCAACATCGTCCGCCAGACCGGCAGCTTCCAGCCTCATCCCGCCTGGCCCGCCACGACCTTTGCCGTCCTCGGCACCCTCGCCTGGATCGCCCTGGTGCGCTGGCGCCTGCGCAGCCACCCCGCCGGCCTCTGGCGCGGCACGGCGCTGTCGGCCGGCGGCCTGATCACCACCTGGCTGCTGCTGGCCACGCTGTGGATGCCCGCGCTCGACTACGTGCGCAGCTACCGCGGCGTCTCCGCCTCGCTGGCGGCCGCCCTCGAGCAATACCGCCGTCCTGGCGAATGCGTCCGCACACAGGGGCTGGGCAGCGGCCAGCGGGCGTCCTTCCTGGTGTTCGACGGGATCGAATTCAGCTTCGACGGCAACTGCCCCCTGCTGCTGCAACAGCTCAGCCCCCGCAGCCTGCAATCGGGCGAGGCCTGGATGGCCGGGCATCCCGCGCTCTGGGAAGGCCGCCGCGAACCCGATCGCCACGAAATGTTTCGCCTCCTGCGCCTGCAATGATTTCCGCTCCGCACGCCGGCGGGCCGCCCGCCCCCTGGCGCACCATCCTGCGGCAGGCCTGGCCGATCCTGGTCAGTTCCTGGGCCGGTATCGTCTTCGCCGTCCTGGACACGGCCATGGTGGGCCACGCCAGCGCCGCCGACCTCCAGGCGATGTCGCTGGGCGCCTCGGTCTACATCACCGTCTTCGTCGGCCTGATGGGCGTGGTGCACGCCCTGATCCCGATCATCGCCCAGCACTTCGGCGCCGGCCGCCTGCGCGAAGCCGGCCTGGCCTGGGGCCAGGGCATCTGGCTCGCCCTGACCCTGTCGGTTCTGGGCGGTATCTGCCTGCTGTTTCCCGATGTCTGGCTCAGCCTGTCGGGCGACGTCGAGCCCGATGTCCGCCGGCGCGTCGCCGGCTACCTGCTCGCTCTGGCACTGGCCCTGCCCTCGGCCCTGCTGTTCCGCACGATCTACGCCACCTCGACGGCCATCTCGCAAACCCGCGAAGTCATGGCGATCAACGTCGGCAGCATCGCCTTCAAGCTGCTGTTCAATGTCTGGTTCATCTTCGGCGGCCTGGGGCTGCCCGAGATGGGCGCCGTGGGCGCGGGCATCGCCACCTTGGCGGTCAACTGGATGATGCTCGCCGCCGGGCTGTGGATGATCCGCCGCCGCAGCGCCTTTCGCGCCCTGTCCCTGAAACTGGGGCGCCCTCGCTGGGCGGACCAGAAAGAGCTGCTGCGCCTGGGATTGCCCATGGGCGGCTCCTATCTGATCGAGGTCTGCGCGTTCAGCTTCATGGCGCTGCTGATCGCCCGCGACGGCTTGTACGTCAGCGGCGCCCAGCAGATCCTGGCCAACCTGATCGCCCTGTGCTACATGCTGCCGATGTCCCTGAGCCTGGCGACCGCTTCGCTCACGGCGCAGGCCGTGGGCGCGCGCGATCCGGCCCTGGCCCGGCGCACGGGATTGAACGGAATCGGGCTGGTGGCGCTCGGCGCCCTGCTGACCGGCGCGATCCTAGTGTCGGGCCAGGCGGCCATCGTGCGTGCCTACACGGACGAAATCCAGGTCGCCGCGATCGCCCTGACCCTGCTGCAGATCGCGCCCTGGTTCCATTTCTGGGACGCCATGCACTGCATCAGCGCCTACATCCTGCGCGCCTACAAAATCGCCATGGTGCCGCTGATCCTGCAGGTCACCGCATTGACGGGCCTGGGCCTGGTGGGCGGCTGGTGGCTGGGCTACGGCTCCGCCGCGGGCGCGCTGGCCCCGGCGGCGCGCTGGCTGATGCCGGGCGCCCCTGTCGGGGCGGCTACCATGTGGATCATGGCGATGGCCGGCCTGCTGGTGTCCGCCCTGCTGCTGTTCACCTGGTACGGCCACGTGCTGCGGCGCCAGGCGCGCGCCGCCTGACGTCTCAGGCGGCCTGGCCCGCCTCGGCGGGCAGCGCCCCGGGCTCCGGATCGGCGTCGCCCGATCCGGCGGTGGCGGTGGTCACCAGTTCGACGACCTTGCTGCGCGACAACACGCCGATGAACTCGCCCTGCTCGTCCGTCACCGCCAGCGGCGCGGGGGTGCGCAGCAGGCGCGCCAGGACCTCGTCGAGCCCGGCCGAGGCCGGCACGGACGCCATGTCGCTGAGATGCCGGGAAATATCCCGCGCGCCTTCCCGGACGGCGCGCTGCGCATCATCGCGCATCAGCACGCCCGCCAGGCGCTTGCCATCCAGCACGGCGGCGTAGTCGTAATCCCGGGCCGCCAGGCGCTCCAGCGCATGCGCCGGCCGGGTGCGCATGGTCAGCGTCAAGGGGCGTTCATTGCAGGCATGGGACGCGTTCAGCACCTTGCCCCGGTTCACGTCCTGCAGGAAAGATTCGATATAGTCGTTGGCCGGCGACAGCAGGATGTCCTCCGGCGTGCCTTCCTGGATCAGCTCGCCGTCCTTCAGGATGGCGATCCGATTGCCCAGGCGCAGAGCTTCGTCCAGATCGTGGGTGATGAAGACGATGGTCTTGTTCAGCTTGGCCTGCAGGGCCAGCAACTGGTCCTGCATTTCATGGCGGATGAGCGGATCCAGGGCGGAGAACGCTTCGTCCATCAGCAGGATCTCGGCATCCGTGGCCAGCGCCCGGGCCAGGCCCACGCGTTGCTGCATGCCGCCCGAAAGCTGGTGGGGATACTGGGCCTCGAAGCCGGACAGTCCGACCTGCTCCAGCCAGTGGCGCGCGCGTTCGTTGCGCTCGGCGCGGCGCATGCCCTGCACCGCCAGGCCGTAGGCGGCGTTGTCCAGCACCGTACGGTGCGGCAGCAGGCCGAAGCGCTGGAACACCATGCTCATCTTGCTCTGGCGAAAGCGTTCCAGCTCGCGCGGGGTGAGGCTGACCACATCCACCCCATCGACCAGAATCTGGCCGGCGCTGGGCTCGATCAGGCGGTTGAAGTGCCGGATCAGCGTCGATTTGCCGGACCCCGAAAGGCCCATGATGACGTGGATGTTGCCCTCTTCGATGGACAGGCTGATGTCGCGCAGCCCCAGAGTGTGGCCGCTGCGCTCCAGCAGGGCCTCCTTGGAGAGGCCTTCGCGGGCGGCATCCAGCCAGCGGGCCGGATGGGGGCCGAAGATCTTGTAGATATTGCGGACTTCGATCTTGCTCATGTCAGTTCCCCCGGACCTGCCAGCGGCGGCCGAAACGCTGCGTGATGCGGTCGAAGATGATGGCCAGCACCACGATGCCCAGGCCGGCCAGCAGGCCGCGCCCGACCTGCAGGCGGTTGATGCCCTGCAGGACTTCGTAGCCCAGGCCGCGCACCCCGATCATGGAGGCGATCACCACCATGGCCAGCGCCATCATGGTGGTCTGGTTGATGCCGGCCATGATGTTGGGCAGCGCCAGCGGCAGTTGCACGCCGAAGAGCTGGCGGCGGCGGTTGGCGCCGAAGGCGCGCGAGGCCTCCAGCACCTCGGCGTCCACCAGCCTGATGCCCAGGTCGGTCAGACGGATGACCGGCGGCACGGCGTAGATCACCGTGGCGAACAGCGCCGCCAGCTTGCCCAGATTGAACAGCATGACCACCGGGATCAGGTAGACGAAGCTGGGCATGGTCTGCATGACGTCCAGCACCGGCAGCATCACGGCGCGCACCCAGCGGAAGCTGGCCATGGCGATCCCCACGGGGATGCCGATCAGCACCGAAAACACGACCGCCACGATCATCAGCGACAGCGTCTGCATGGCGGCCTCCCAGAGGCCGATGGCGCCCACCAGGCACAGCAGCGCCCCCATGGCCAGGCTGAAGCGCCAGGCGCGGCTGCTCAGCCAGGCCAGGCCCATGATGACGGCCACGACCGCCCACCACGGCGAATGCCGCAGCAGGTCGTCGGACCAGATCAGAAGATCCAGCAAAGGCTGGGTCAGCGCCCGCAGCAGGTCGGAATACTGCATGACCAGCCCATTGACGAACTCGTCGATGGGCCGTTGCAGGTCCCGGGCCGCGATCAGTTCAGGAAACATGCAGGCCTCCTTACAGGGCGGCCTTGACGCGCTCCGTCACGTCGGCGGGCAGCCAACCGGTCCAGACAGCCTGCTTGTTCTTCAGGAACCACATCGCCGTCGGCTGGGGCTCGGCCTCGTTTTCTTCCATGTAGGCCATGGTCTGGTTCATGACGTCCAGAGGCACCTTGACCTGGGAGAGGAATTCGGTCAGCTTCGGCGCATCCTGGGTGAACTTCGTGGCGACCGCCGTGAACACCGGGTTCTCGGGATAATCGGAGGCCTGCGGGTTTTCGCAGTTCGGGTCGGTCAGGCATTTCTGCTTGTCGGCGTCGTACGGCGGCAGCTCCAGCTTGACCAGATCCATGGAACCCACCAGCGGCGTCGGATACCAGTAGTAGAAAACGACGTTTTCCTTGCGCTGATAGGCAGCCGTCAAGGCGGCCTTCTGGGTGGCGCCGGTGCCGGGGGAAAACAGCGTGAAAGTGTCGCCCAGGCCCAGGGCATTGAACAGATTGGTGCTGACGACTTCGCAGCCCCAGCCCGCCGGGCAGCCGTAGAAGCGGCCCTTGGACGGCTCTTCGGGATCCTTGAAGGCTTCCTTGAACTTCGGCAGATCGGCGGCCTTCTTCAGCTCGGGCAGACGCTCGGCGGTGTACTTGGGGATGAACCAGGCTTCGCCGCCCATGTAGATGTCGCCGATGCGCTTGACGCGGCCAGAGGCCTCGGCCTTGGTCCAGGGCTCCAGGGTGCTGTTCAGCCAGATTTCGCTGTTGACATCCAGATCGCCGCGCTCAAGCGCCGCCAGGGCCGGCAGGGTTTCCGTCGGCAGCACTTCGGTGTCGCAGCCGTAGCCGTGCTTGGCGATGAAACGCTCGACCTCGACCAGGACCAGATTCGACTCCCAGTTCATGCCGCCGAAGCGCACGGCGCGGTCGAGTTCGCATTGCGGCGCTTCGGCCGCCATCGAGACGGACGGGGCCAGCGACAGGCCGGCCAGCACGGCCGACAAGGCGGCGCCCAGCACGGTGCGCGACAGACGGGGGGAACGGGCCGCCCGGGGCGACGAAAAATCAGAGATAGACATAGATGCCTCCTTTGGGTTACGGAGACGCCGGACACACCATGCGGGGCCGACGCCATAGCTTAGGGGAGGGTGTGCGGAAGACGGCCGCTGGCCGCCAATACATACCAGCACTACAGGCGCGAAGCGCCCTGGACAGACAGGGCCGTCAACCAAGAACGGCGCTGCCAGAATTGATAAAAAGAACTACCGAAGAAGGGCTATTTTACACCTCAGATACAAGAAAATAAACCCTGTTAAGGAAAAACGCTTCCGGACATCACCCTGCCAGCCTGCAAAACCGGCATGCGCACAGGCGCCGGGCACCCCGAAACCGCGGGCGCCCGGCCGGATGAAGCAGACGGAATCAACGGGTCTGGTAGATGTAATCGCGCCGCCAGGGATAGGCCTGCCCTTCCGGATAGTCCAGTTCGTCGGAGCGTCCCGATGGCTGGGGCTGGGCGAGAATCTGGTGCAGGGCGATCCAGCCGTGCTCGAAGCCCATGGCGCAGCCCGCCAGATACATGCGGTAGGCCCGCAGGGAACGCTCGCCCTGGGGGGTGTTCAGGATGGCGCGTGCCTCTTCCAGGCGAGCCTCCAGGGCATCGCTCCAGGCCCACAGCGTGCGCGCATAGTGCGGCCGCAGGTTCTCGACGTCCAGGTCTTCGAGGCCAGCCGCCGCCAGGGTCTGTTGCACATAATGGATATGGGACAGCTCGCCGCCGGGAAAGATGAATTTCTCGATGAATTCCCCCATGCCGGCGCCCAGCTCGCTGTTGTCCAGCCCGCCGGCCGTGATGCCGTGGTTCAGGATCAGGCCGCCAGGCCGCACCAGCCGGCGCAGCTTGGAGAAATAGCCGGTCAGTTGGGCGCGCCCCACGTGCTCGAACATGCCGACCGATGCGATCTTGTCGTAGGGCCGGGATTCGTCGAGCTTGCGGTAATCGAGCAGCTCCATGCGCACGCGCCCGGACAGGCCTTTTTCCTGGATCAGGCGGTTGACGTAGGCATGCTGGTTGTTCGACAGGGTAATGCCGGTGACGTCGGCCCCGTAGTGCTCCGCCGCCCACAGCATCAGGCCACCCCACCCTCCGCCGACGTCCAGAAAACGCTCGCCGGGCTTGAGGGCCAGCTTGCGGCAGATGTGGTCGAGCTTGGCTTCCTGGGCCTGGGCGACGGTGAAATCCGGCTCGCGATAGTACGCGCAAGAATAGACGCGGCGCGGGTCCAGCCACAGGGCGTAGAAATCGTCGGACAGGTCGTAGTGGAATTCGATCTGCCGCGCATCGCGCTCGATCGAGTGGCGCCAGACCGACACCAGCCGTTTCACCAGGCTGGTCAGCCAGCCCGAGCGGGCCAGATCGACGGGAGAACCGGGCAGGATGCCGGCCGCCAGGCGCATCAGGTCTTGCATGGAGCCGTCGAACTCGAACCTGCCGTCGACGTAGTCCTCGCCCAGCACGCCCACCTCGCCCGCTGCGAAGTGCGCCAGAACGGAGGCGTCGCGCACGCGCAGGTGGAGCGCGGCGTCCGGGGCGCCGATCCTGCTGCCATCCGGCAATTCCATGGACACCGGCACGGGCAAGGCCCCCAGCTTGTCTTCGATGATGGATGCAATCGCTGCCAACAAAGCCTCCCTCGGTCATGTACAAGACCTTGCTATAGTAGCGCCAAATCCGGCCGCATCAAGCCCCTCTTCAAGCGCCCCTCCTCCGCATCCATGGCTTCCCGTTTCTCGTCCCCGCCGATGCCGCCCTGGCTGATCCTGATGGGCGCGCTCGCCGCCCTCGGCCCCCTGGCCATCGACATGTACCTGCCCGCCTTCGGCGCCATGGCGGCCGACTTGGGCGTGCACCCGGGCCTGGTCGAGCGCACCCTCGCCAGCTACCTGCTGGGCCTGGCCCTGGCGCAACTGGCCTATGGCCCGCTGACCGACCGCTATGGCCGCAAGCCGCCGCTGCTGCTGGGCCTGGCGCTGTTCTCGCTCGCCTCCATCGCTTGCGCGCTGAGCAGCGACATCGACCACCTGATCCTGTGGCGCGTGGTCCAGGCTTTCGGCGGCGCCGCCGGCATGGTGGTTCCCCGCGCCGTGATCCGCGACCACCTGGACACCCGCGAAGCCGCCCAGGCCCTGTCCCTGCTGATGCTGGTGATGGGCGTGATGCCCATCCTGGCGCCCTTGCTGGGCGGCCAGGCCGTGACGCTCGGCTCCTGGCGCACCGTCTTCCACCTGATCGGCCTGATCAGCGCCGGGCTATGGCTGGCCGTGGCGCTGCTCATGCGCGAATCCCTGGATGCCGCGCAGCGTTCGCCGCTGGCCGTGAGAGCCATCGCCGCCCACTTCCGCCTGCTGCTGTCCCATCGCGGCTTCATGGGCTATACCCTGGCGGGCGGCTTCGGTTCGGCGGGCCTGTTCGCCTATATTTCAGGTTCGCCCCAGGTCTTCATCACCCTCTACGGCGTCGATCCGCGCTGGTTCGGCCTGCTGTTCGGCCTGAACGCGGCCGCTCTGATCATCGCCGCGCAGTTCAGCGCCCGCCTCTTGAACCGCCATCCCCCGATCCGTCTGCTGAACCGCGCCCAGGGCGCGCTGGTGCTGATGACGCTGTGCGGCCTGGCGCTGACCCTGCTGGACTGGATCACCCTGCCCCTGCTGATGCTGTGCCTGATGGGGTTCATGGCCAGCCAGGGCTTCGTCGGCCCCAATGCCGCCGCCCTCGCGCTGGCCGAGCAGGGGCCGCGCCTGGGCGTGGCTTCGGCCCTGATGGGCTCGATACAGATGTTTTGCGGCGCACTGGCCGGCTTTGCCGTCAGCGCCTGGCACACGGGCACCCCCCTGCCCCTGACGGCCCTGCTGACTACCTGCGCGCTCCTGTCGTGGCTTTTCAGCCGCATCGCCCAGGGGGCCTTCCGACAACCTGCTTGATTTACCGAGTAATTTCAGTATAGAATGCAAGGCTTTCCCGATACACAAACAGAGGTGAGACCATGGCACGCGTATGCCAAGTAACCGGCAAAGGCCCGATGGTGGGCAACAACGTCTCGCACGCGAACAATAAAACCAAGCGTCGTTTCCTGCCCAACCTGCAATCGCGCCGGTTCTGGGTCGAGTCCGAAAACCGCTGGGTGCGCCTGCGCGTATCCACCAAGGCCCTGCGCACCATCGACAAGAACGGCATCGACGCCGTCCTGGCCGATCTGCGTGCCCGTGGCGAACTGGCCTGATCGGCCGCGATAGGAGCACATCATGGCTAAAGGCATCCGCGAGAAAATCAAGCTCGAGTCGACCGCCGGCACGGGTCATTTCTACACGACCACGAAAAACAAGCGCAACATGCCGGAAAAAATGCTGATCAAGAAATTTGATCCGGTCGCGCGCAAGCACGTCGACTACAAGGAAACCAAGCTGAAATAATCCGGGATCGCCTCTCCCGGATCGTCTCACCGGCTTCCAGAAATCCCCGCCTCGAGCGGGGATTTTTCTTTGGCGATGGCCGGCGCCCGTCCGGCGAGGGAACGCCGCCGGGGACGGCGGCGGCGCCCGTCCGACCTTCGAAGCCCACGACCCTCTATAATGTCGGGCTGGCCCTTTTCACTCCCATTTCCCAGACAGATCCATGCAGGAACGCTACCTCCCGAACCAGGTCGAAACCGAAGCCCAGGCCCATTGGCGCGCAGGCGATGTCTACCGCGTCACCGAGCACGCCACCCAGCCCGACGGCTCGCCCAAGCCCAAGTTCTACGCCTGCTCGATGCTGCCCTACCCCAGCGGCAAGCTCCACATGGGTCATGTGCGCAACTACACCATCAACGACATGATGACCCGCCAGTTGCGCATGCGCGGATACAACGTCCTCATGCCCATGGGCTGGGACGCCTTCGGCATGCCGGCCGAAAACGCGGCCATGAAATCGGGCGTGCCCCCCGCCCAATGGACCTACGACAACATCGCCTACATGAAAAAGCAGATGCAGGCGATGGGCCTGGCGATCGACTGGTCGCGCGAGATGTGCGCCTGCGACCCGTCCTATTACAAATGGAACCAGTGGCTGTTCCTCAAGATGCTCGAAAAGGGTATCGCCTACCGCAAGACCCAGACCGTCAACTGGGATCCCGTCGACCAGACCGTTCTGGCCAACGAGCAGGTGATCGACGGCCGCGGCTGGCGCTCCGGCGCCCCCGTGGAAAAACGCGAGATCCCCGGCTACTACCTGCGGATCACCGACTATGCCGAGGAACTGCTCGGCACCCTGGAAGACGGCCTGCCCGGCTGGCCGGAACGCGTGCGCCTGATGCAGGAAAACTGGATCGGCCGCAGCGACGGCGTGCGCTTCGCCTTCCGCCACGATATCCGCGACGCGGACGGCGCCCTGATTCAGGGCGGCCTGATGCACGTCTTCACCACGCGCGCCGATACCATCATGGGTGTCACTTTTTGCGCCGTGGCGCCCGAGCATCCGCTGGCCACCCGCGCGGCGCGGGACAACCCCGAACTGGCCGCCTTCATCGAAGCCTGCCGCCAGGGCGGCACCACCGAGGCCGAGCTTGCCACGCGCGAAAAAGAAGGTCTGCCCACCGGCCTGTCCGTCATCCACCCCCTGACGGGCGAACCGGTTCCCGTCTGGGTCGGCAACTACGTCCTCATGAGCTACGGCGACGGCGCCGTCATGGGCGTACCCGCCCATGACGAACGCGATTTCGCCTTCGCGCGCAAATATGGCCTGCCCATCCGTCAGGTCATCGCCGCCGAGGGCAAGACCTATTCCACCGAAGCCTGGCAGGACTGGTACGGCGACAAGCAGATCGGCCGCACGATCCAGTCGGGCAAATACGACGGCCTGACCACCGCCGAGGCGATCCAGGCCGTGGCCGCCGATCTCGCCGCCCAGGGGCTGGGCGAACTGCGCACCACCTGGCGTCTGCGCGACTGGGGCATTTCCCGCCAGCGTTACTGGGGCACCCCGATCCCCATCATCCACTGCGCCGACTGCGGCCCGGTGCCGGTCCCCGAAAAAGACCTGCCCGTGGTGCTGCCCGAAGACCTCGTGCCCGACGGCACCGGCAACCCCCTGGCCAAGCATGAAGGCTTCCTGTCCTGCCGGTGCCCGTCGTGCGGCAAGCCGGCGCGGCGCGAAACCGACACCATGGACACCTTCATCGACTCATCCTGGTATTTCATGCGCTACACCTCGCCGGGCAACGACCAGGCCATGGTGGACGAGCGCAACGATTACTGGATGCCGATGGACCAGTACATCGGCGGCATCGAACATGCCGTGCTGCATCTGCTGTATGCGCGCTTCTGGACCCGCGTCATGCGCGACCTGGGCATGCTGAAGTTTTCCGAGCCCTTCACGCGGCTGCTGTGCCAAGGCATGGTGCTCAACCACATTTACTCGCGCAAGAACGCCCGGGGCGGCATTGAATACTTCTGGCCCGATCAGATCGAAAACATCACCGACGACAAGGGCGGCATTGTCGGCGCGCGGCTGAAATCCGACGGTTCCCCCGTGGACTACGGCGGCATCGGCACCATGTCCAAATCCAAGAACAACGGCGTCGATCCGCAATCCCTGATCGACAGCCTGGGCGCCGACACCGCCCGCCTGTTCGTGATGTTCGCCAGCCCCCCTGAACAGACCCTGGAGTGGTCGGATTCGGGCGTCGAAGGCGCGCACCGGTTCCTGCGCCGCCTGTGGAACTTCTGCCACGGCCGCCACGAAGACATCCTGCGCCACGCCGCCGCGCCGGTCGATGGCGCCGCGCTGGACGAGGCCGCGGCGGGCCTGCGCCGCCAGATCCACGGCCTGCTGCGCCAGGCGGACTACGACTACCAGCGCATCCAGTACAACACCGTGGTCTCCACGGCCATGAAGATGCTCAACACGCTGGAATCGGCCGCCCAGGCGGGGGTGTCCGGCGCGGCCCTGGCCGAGTCCGCCTCCATTCTGCTGCGCGTCCTGTACCCGGTGGTGCCGCACATCACCTGGCAGCTATGGCGCGCGCTGGGCCTGGCCGACGCCCTGGGCGACTTGCTGGACGCCCCCTGGCCCCAGGTGGACGAGGCCGCCCTGCGGGCCGAAACGGTCGAACTGGTGCTGCAGGTCAATGGCAAGGTCCGCGGCCAACTGGACGTTCCCCAAGACGCCGACAAACCCGCCATCGAAGCCCTGGCGCGCGCCCACGAGGCCGTCGGCCGCTTTCTCGAAGGCCGCGATCCCAAGCGCGTCGTGGTCGTGCCGGGCCGGCTGGTCAACGTCGTCGGCTGAACCGCCATGCCCATGTCCTTCGCCACGCCTTTCCCGCGCCTCCTGCGCCTCGCCCTGGCAGGCTTCGCCCTGCTGGCGCTGGGCGCCTGCGGCTTCCACCTGAAAGGGGCCACGCCGCTGCCCTTCCAGTCGATCTACACCAACATCAACCTGGACTCCGAATTCGGCGCCCGGCTGCGGCGCACCGTCACGGCCAACTCGCCCAGCACCCGCTTCACCGACCGCCGCCAGGAAGCCGACGTCTACCTGCACCAGATCGCCGAATCCCAGAATCTGCGCCAACTGGCGCTGGACGCCGATGGCCGGGTCGAGGAATACGAGCTGAATCTCCAGTTTCAGTTCGAGCTGCTGGACCGCCAGGGCCACGTCCTGCTGCCGCCCACGACGCTCTACAGCGTGCGCGAACTGCCCTACAACGACCGCATCGTCCAGGCCAAGGAAAGCGAAATCGACCGGGCGTTCAAGGACATGCGCAACAACCTGATCGACCAGATCCTGCGCCGCATGAGTTCTCCGGAAGTCCAGGCCGCTTACGCCAACGCCGCCGACCGCCCCATCGTGCCCATGCCGGACGACACGGTCCGCAGCAATCAGCCCCAGGCCGGCCCGGCGTCGGTCCGGCCCTAGCGCGGACGGACACCGGGCCATGGCACGCGCATCGGCAGCCGACCGCCTGACCGAGCACTACGCTGGCGCCTCGGAACTGCCGGCCTGCACGGTGCTGAGCGGCGACGAGATTCTCTTGCTGACCGAGGCGGCCGACGCCTACCGCGCCGCCGCCGTCCGGCTGGGCTGCGTCGAGCGCACCCACCTGGTGATGGACGCCCGCAGCGACTGGGGCACGGCGCTGGCTGCCTCGCAGAACGCCTCCCTGTTCGGCGACCTGCGTCTCCTGGAGATCAGCCTGCCCACCGGCAAGCCGGGCAAGACCGGAGCCGACACCTTGCAGAAACTGGCCGCCATGGCCGGCGAAGGCCAGTTGCCGGATGTGCGGATCCTGATCCGCCTGCCGCAACTGGACCGGACCACCCAGCAAGCCAAATGGGTCCAGTCCCTGAAGTCCCGCGCCGCCTGGACGGACATTCCTTCCATCCCGCGCGCGGCGCTCACGGACTGGATCGCCGCCCGCCTGGAACGCCAGCAGCACACCGCCGATGCCGAAACGCTGGCCTGGCTGGCCGACAAGGTCGAAGGCAATCTGCTGGCGGCCCACCAGGAATTGCAGAAACTCGCCCTGCTGCATCCGGCCGGACCGCTCAGCCTGGAACAAGTCCAGGCCGCCGTGCTGAACGTGGCCCGCTACAATCTCTATGATCTGCGCGATGCCATGCTGCTGGGCCAGGCGGATCGAGCGCTGACCGTGCTGCGGGGGCTGCAGGCCGAAGGCGAGGCCCTGCCGCTGGTGCTCTGGGCCATCGGCGAGGAAATCCGCATCCTGGCGCGCCTGGCGCCCCACGCCCGCAGCGGCCTGGATGCGGCGATACGGTCCCAGCGCCTGTTCGGCGCGCGCGAAAAACTGGCGCGCCAGGCGCTGGCCCGCGTGCCCGCCTCAGCCTGGCCGCCGGCCCTGCGCCACGCCCACGAGATCGACCGCATCATCAAGGGCATCCCAGTGGACGGCCTGCTCCGGGATCCCTGGGACGAACTGGAACGCCTGGTGATGCGCATGGCCACCGCGGGATCGCCTCGCCGATGAGCGCCTGACGCCTCTTTCTACACAGACACGACATGAACGACACCACCACCGGATTTTCCATCCAAGCCCTCGGCAGCCAGGCACGCCAGGCGGCGCGCGTCCTGCGCTCGGCCTCCGGTGCCGCCAAGGCGGCCGCCCTGCGCGCCATGGCCGACGGGCTGCGCGAACGCCGCGCCTGGCTGCAGGCCGAAAACGAACTCGACTTGCGCGCCGCCGCCGAACGCGGGCTGGACGCGCCCATGATGGACCGCCTGCGCCTCTCCGACCGGGCGCTGGACCTGATGGTCGAAGGCCTGATCCAGATCGCCGCCATGCCCGATCCGATCGGCAGCCTCAGCGAAACCACGACCCGTCCCAACGGGATGCGCGTGGCCCGCATGCGCGTGCCGCTGGGCGTGATCGGCATCATTTACGAATCCCGGCCGAACGTGACCATCGACGCCGCCGCCTTGTGCCTGAAATCCGGCAATGCCACCATTCTGCGCGGCGGCAGCGAGGCCTTCCACTCCAACCGCGCCCTGGGCGCCATCATTCAGGCGGGCTTGCAGGCCGCGGGACTGCCCGCGCATGCGGTGCAGGTCGTGGACACGACCGACCGCGCCGCCGTGGGCGAGATGATCACCCACCCGGAATGGATCGACGTCATCATCCCGCGCGGCGGCAAGGGCCTGATCGCCCGCCTGGCCGACGAGGCGCGCGTGCCCCTGATCAAGCACCTGGAAGGCAATTGCCACGTCTACGTGGACAAGGCCGCCAATCCCGACCGGGCCCTGGACATCGTCCTCAATGCCAAGACCTACCGGACCGGCATTTGCGGCGCCATGGAAACCCTGCTGGTGCATGCGGACCTCGCGGCCTCCTGGCTGCCGCGCGCGGGCGCCCGATTCACCGAATCGGGCGTCGAGCTGCGCGCCTGCCCGCGCGCGGCCGCGCTGCTGCCCGGCGCCCTCCCCGCCACGGAAGCCGACTGGGCCACGGAATTCCACGCCCCCATCCTGGCCGTGCGCGTCGTGGATTCCCTGGACGAGGCCATGGACCACATCGCCCGCTATAGCTCGGAACACACCGAATCCATCGTCACCGAAGATCTGGCCGCCGCCCAACGCTTCCAGCGCGAGGTCGACTCCAGCTCGGTCTACGTCAACCTGCCCACCTGCTTCGCCGACGGCTACGAATACGGCCTGGGAGCGGAAATCGGCATTTCCACCAACCGCCTGCACGCCCGCGGCCCAGTCGGACTCGAAGGCCTCACCATCCAGAAATGGGTGCTGACCGGCGAAGGCCAGTTGCGGGCCTGAATCCCTCCGACACCGAAAGGATCGCATCATGCTGTGGGTCAAGGCCTTCCACATCCTGTTCGTCACGTCCTGGTTCGCGGGGCTGTTCTACCTGCCGCGCCTCTACGTCAACCTGGCGCAGGCCGGCGATCCGGCCGTGCGCGCCACCCTGCTGGGCATGGCCCGGCGCCTGTACCGATTCATGACCCCCCTGGGCGTCCTGGCCCTGGCCCTGGGCCTGTGGCTGTGGCTGGGGTACGGCATCGGTCAGGGCCAGGGCTGGATGCATGCCAAGCTGCTGGCGGTCGCCTGCCTGCTGATCTTTCACCTGGCCTGCCGCCATCATCTGCGGGCCCTGAGCGCCGGCACCAGCCGGCATACCCACCGTTACTTCCGCTGGTTCAATGAAATTCCGGTCCTGCTGCTGTTGCTGGTCCTGATCCTGGTGGTCGTCAAACCCTTCTGATCGCCAATGAACGATTCCACGACACGCAAGACGCTGAGCCTGAAAAAAAAGGCCGGCGCCTCCCCCGCCGGGCCGGACGAGAAACCCCGCAAGCGCTCGGGCGCCCGGGCGCGCCAGGCGGCGCTGCAGGAGCATGCCCGACCGGCGCGGGCGCAGGCCGAGGCCGGCGCCGAGACTGACACCGCAACCCGCCGGACGCCTCGGCCGGAAACCCAAAAACGCTTCGCCCCGGCCTTGGAACGCCCCGCGCGGCCGAAGCCCGCGGCCGACCGGCCCCGTGGCGACGCTGCCGCACGCCGGCCCCGGCCCGATGTCCCGGACGAGGACACGCCCCGGATCCAGCGCCTGCCGCGCACACCGCGCCTGCCACGCCGCACCGAAACCTTCGAGGTCTTCGCGCCCTGCCCCCAAGGCCTGGAAGAAGCGCTTTCGCTGGAGCTGCAGGCCCTGGGCTACGAGGCCGTGCGCGCAGGCCGCGCCGGCTGCCATTTCCAGGCCGACTGGCCCGGCGTGCTGCGCGCCAATCTGTATTCCCGCCTGGCGACCCGGGTCCTGGTCCAGGTCGCCCAGGCCGAAGTCCGCGGCGAAGACGACATCCTGGCCCTCGCGCGCGACACCGAATGGGAACGCTGGTTCGGGCCGGAACACTCCCTGCGCGTGGATACCTCGGCGATCCGCAGCCCCATGCGCAGCCTGCAGTATTGCAATCTGCGGGCCAAGGACGGCATCTGCGACCGCCTGCGCGACCGCGAGGGCGCCCGGCCCGACATCGATACGGTCCGCCCCGACGCCCGCGTCCATCTGTTCTTGGACGAACGGCGCGCCACTCTCTACCTGGACGTCTCGGGCGAATCCTTGTTCAAGCGCGGCTGGCGCCTGGACAAGGGCGAGGCCCCGCTGCGCGAAAACCTGGCCGCCGGCCTGCTGGCCCTGTCGGACTGGCCGCCCGGCGCGCCTTTGCTGGATCCCTTCTGCGGCAGCGGCACTCTGCTGATCGAAGCCGCCTGGATCGCCCTGGGCGTGCCGCCAGGCATCTGGCGGCCCTTCGGCTTCGAGCGGCTGCGCACCCATGATGCCCGCCTGTGGCGCGACCTGAAAGAGGACGCCCGCGCGCGAATCGCCCCGCGTCTGGAAGAGCCGCTGGTCGGCTGCGACATCCAGCCGGGCGCCATCGAAGCGGCACGGGCCAATGCCGACCGCGCCCACTTGAGCCCGGACACCATCCGCTTCGAGGTGTGCGATGCGCGCAAAATGCCGCCCCCCGCCGCAGCCGGCTGGATCGTCACCAACCCTCCCTACGGGGAGCGGCTGGCGGACGGGGATGCCGGTCTGTGGCCCGAATGGGCAAGCTGGCTGAAACGCCACTACGGCGGCTGGCAGCTCGGCATCATCACCAGCGACCTCGATCTCCCCGGCAGGATGCGGCTGAAAGCCCGGCGGCGGCATCCTTTGCACAACGGCGCCCTGGACTGCCGCCTGTTCAGATTCGAACTGGTGACCGCAGGCTACCGGGACCGGACGTAGGGTTTTCACCACGGATACCGCCTGTCAGACCCTCGGTCCGAACCAGGGGCTTGCATAGAAACTAGGGTTTTCCCTATAATAGGGTTAACCCGAGCGAAACGCTCTTTCCACAGCAAAGAGGCTTGCTATGAAGACCCTGCAGAACACCGACATCCGACTGACCGACGCCCTGGAGCGCCAATTGCTGCAAGAAGCCATCGAGGCCCAGCAGGAATACGCCTTGGACCGCGCCATCAAGGGTCTGTTCAAAAAGGTCGCCAGCTTCTTCCGCACCCCCGAGGGCCGCGTGCACCAGACGGTCCGCACCGCTCACTGATCCTGCCGGCAGCCGGATCTCCGGGCCGCCCATCGGGCGGCCCGTGTCTTTTCTGCCGCAGCCCGGGTCCAGGTGACACGCGTTCCCATCGCGCAGGCCGCCTGTGCGCCAGGGCGGCGCTTCGCTCGAAGCCCGCATTGAGCCGCGCCGTTTTCAGCGATAATGGACGGTTCTCAAGTTCGTCTGCCGCGCCATGACCGTTTCCGCACCGCCCGCTCCGCCGCGCCTGCGCCGCTTCGCCTGCATGATGTACGAGGGCGTGCTGCTTTTTGGCGTGGTGTTTCTCGCCGGCTACCTGTTCGACACTCTGACCCAAAGCCGCAGCGGCCTGATGCTGCGCCACGGCCGCCAGGCGTTTCTGTTTCTGGCCATCGGCATCTATTTTCTGGCCTGCTGGCGGCGCGGCGGCCAGACGCTGCCAATGAAGACCTGGAACATCCGCCTGACGGACAGGGGCGGCGCCCCCCTGCGGGGACCGCGCATGCTGCTGCGCTACCTGCTGCTGTGGCCATTGCCGCTGATCACCGCCCTGGCCATCGCCGGGCTGTCGCGTGCAACGGGCTGGGCGTCGTTCGATCTCCTGATCGTCTGCGCTCCGTTCTCGATCTTTTTCTGGACTTGGATCGACCCCCAGGGCCAATTCCTACACGACCGGCTGCTGGGCACTGCGCTGCGCGACTTGCGCGCCGCCCCCGCCTCGTGAATCCCCGCGCCTGGCCGCGCACTCCCGGAATCCCCGCATGAGCGATGTTCTGAAAAAATACCTGACCGCCGACCGCAGCACCCGCATCCAGGCCCTGCGCCTGACCCAATCCTGGCAGACCGGCCTGGCCCACCAGGACCTGCCCCCGGCGCTCGTCGGCCTGCTCGGCGAACTGACCGCCGCCAGCGCATTGCTGGCCAGCAACATCAAGTTCGACGGCTCGGTCGTCCTGCAACTGCAGGGCAACGGCCCTGTGCGCCTCATCATGGTGGAATGCACCTCGGCACTGGACCTGCGGGCCACCGCCCACCTGCGCGAAGGCGCGACGCTGCCGCCGGGGGCCGGCCTGCAGGACATGCTCAACCCCGACGACCAGGGCCGCTTCACCGTGATGCTCGACCCTTCGGGACGCCAGGCCGGCGCGACCGCCTACCAGGGCATCGTGCCCCTGGAAGGCGATACCGTCGCCGCCGTCCTGGAACACTACATGAAGCATTCGGAACAACTGGATACCCGGCTCTGGCTTGCCGCCGATGGGCACGCTTGCGCGGGGCTGCTGCTGCAGCGCATGCCGGGCGAATCGACCCCGGCCGGCGCGGCGGAGCAGACCGGCGACTCCAACGAAACCTGGGCGCACTGCACGACCCTGGCCGACACGCTCAAGCGCGAAGAACTGCGCACGACCGATACCGACACCCTGATCCGCCGCCTGTTCTGGGAAGACGACTTGCTGGTCTTCCCGGAACAAGCCGTGCGCTGGCACTGCCCCTGCAGCCGCGAACGGGTCGCCGGCATGCTGCGCACGCTGGGCCGGCCGGAAGTCGACAGCATTCTGGCCGAGCAGGGCCACGTACACATCGCCTGCAACTTCTGCGGCCAGCCCTACGATTTCGACGCCGTGGATTGCGCCGCCCTGTTCGCCGACGACTCCGGTTCACTGCAGGCGCCCGGGTCGGATTCGCTGCACTGAAGCCCCGCGCGACGGCTCGATCCGGGCCCCACCCGGACCCCATCCCGGCCCTGCCCGACCGCGGACGGGCACGGGCGAAACCGTCACGGCGTAATTGCCACACTAGTCGAACCGGGGCGCGGGCCGCATACTGCCCCGCATGTTCCTTCCACGCCCCGGTCCGGCCGGGCTTGCCCGCGCCGCCGCCCATCCGATGCCGCGGCATGCCTCCGCCTGCCGCGCCTGTTCACGCGGCCGCCAGCGCGGCGCGGGGGCGGCGGGCTTTCTGCTGGCGGCCATTCCGATCCTGACGCTGGGGCTGGGCGGCGTGGAAGCCGCCCACTGGTCCGGCCTGCGCCAGACGCTCAGCCTCGCCTTGATGGAATCCGCCCGGGCAGGCGCCGTGCGCCAGGCCAGCCCTCAAGCCATCGCCCAGGCATTCGAGCACGGCTTGCGCATGGTCTACCCCGATCCCGACGCAGCCGGCCGGGCGCTGCGGACGCGCCGCACCACACTGGGCATCCCTTGGCACATCCGCATCGTGCGGCCTTCGCCCGCCGCATTCCTGGATCATGCCGATCCCGACCTGCTCACCCCTCGGGATCATCCGGGCCAGGCCTTGATCCGCAACGATTACCAGCCGCTGCAGCAGGCTCGCCGCCTGGCCCAGGGCTGGCCGGCGGGACGCGGCCCGCGGTCCGGCCTGACGATCCAGGAAGCCAACACGCTGGTCCTGGATCTCTGGTGGCCGCACCGTCCCCTGGTGCCGGGCACGGCGCTCCTGCTGCGCGCCCTGGCGCCGCTGGCCGCAGACCCTGTCCAGGCCCGCCTGATGGCGGCCGGCTATCTGCCCTTTCGCCGCCGGGCCGGCATCGCCATGCATTCGCACCCGGCCGCCTGGCCGGATCTCGCGGACGGCCGGGTCACGCACGAAGCGATGCCGCAGGGGTGGCTGGCGGCGATCCCGGCACAGGGCGGCACGGCCGGGCCGCTCGAGGCCGCCGTTCCGGCAGCCGGGCAGACGCCGGGCGAAGCGGCGCCAGCCGGGCCGTCGCCCGCTCCGCAGCCTCCGGGCGCGCAGGAAGCGCCGGGCGCAAACGCCACAGCACGGGATGAGGGAATGGAAGCGGACGCCGGGCCCGGCGCCGCCGCGTGCGAGCCGGCGCCCTGAAACCGGCGGCCCTGATCAGGGCCGGGGCAGAATCTGGACGAAGTATTCGCCTTCGCGAATCATGTTCAGTTCGCTGCGGGCACGCTCCTCGATGGCCGAAATCCCGGTCTTGAGATCCTGGACTTCAGCCTGCAAGGCGTTGTTGCGCGCCACCAGCGCCTCGTTCTGCTCGGTCTCCGTCTGCACCTGCGCCTGGAGATCGCGCAGGCTGAGCCAGCCGCCCTTGCCCCACCACAGCGGATACTGTGTCGCCACGGTCAGGGCCAACAGGACGAGGCTCAGCAGGCGCATGGGAGCCAGCGCGCGGCGTCAGCGCAGGTTATAGAAGGCCGACACGCCCGGATAGGCGGCGACCTCGGCCAGCTCTTCCTCGATGCGCAAGAGCTGATTGTATTTCGCCATGCGGTCGGAACGCGACAGAGAGCCGGTCTTGATCTGCATGGCGTTGGTCGCCACCGCGATATCCGCGATGGTGGAGTCTTCGGTTTCGCCGGAGCGGTGCGAGATCACCGCCGTATAGCCGGCGCGCTTGGCCATCTCGATGGCGGCGAAGGTTTCGGTCAGGGTGCCGATCTGGTTGATCTTGATGAGGATCGAATTGGCGATGCCCTGCTGGATGCCTTTTTGCAGGATCCTGGTATTGGTGACGAACAGATCGTCGCCCACCAGTTGCACCTTGCGGCCCAACTGCTCGGTCAGCAGCCGCCAGCCATCCCAGTCGTCTTCGGCCATGCCGTCTTCGATGCTGACGATGGGGTATTTGTCGCACCAGGACGCCAGCAGGTTGGCGAAATCCTGGGAACTGAGCGCGATGCCGCCCTCGCCGGCCAGATGGTACTTGCCGTCGCGGTAGAACTCGGAACTGGCGCAATCCAGACCCAGCACCACCTGGGAACCGGCCTCGTAGCCCGCCTCGCCGATGGCCTTCAGGATCAACTCGATCGCGGCCTCGTGGTTGGCCACATTGGGGGCGAAGCCGCCCTCGTCGCCCACCGCCGTGGACATGCCGCTGGCGCCGATGATTTTTTTCAGGGCGTGGAAGATCTCGGCCCCCATGCGCAGCGCCTCGCGAAAGCTCGCGGCGCCCACCGGGAGGATCATGAATTCCTGCAGGTCCAGGGTGTTGTTGGCGTGCGCCCCGCCGTTGATGACGTTCATCATCGGCACCGGCATCTGCATCGGGCCGCTGCCGCCGAAATAGCGGTACAGCGACAGGCCGGCGTCGTCGGCGGCCGCGCGGGCCACCGCCATGCTGGCCGCCAGAATGGCATTGGCGCCCAGGCGGCTCTTATCCTCGGTGCCGTCCAGATCGATCAGGGTGCGGTCGATGAAGGTCTGTTCCTGGGCGTCCAGGCCCATCAGGGCCTCGGAGATCTCGGTATTGACGTGTTCGACGGCCCGCAGCACGCCCTTGCCCAGATAGCGGGTCTTGTCGCCGTCACGCAGTTCGATGGCTTCGCGCGAGCCGGTGGACGCGCCCGATGGCACCGCCGCCCGCCCCATGGCGCCCGATTCGAGCAGCACGTCGCATTCCACGGTGGGGTTGCCGCGCGAGTCGAGGATTTCGCGTCCGATGATGTCTACGATTGCACTCATGGTCTGACAGTCCTGCCTGTGAGGGATGGGTGAAAAGAGGAAATCCCGCCATTTTAACGGGATGCCGGAAGAGCCAGTCTACCCCGGGACTCCGGCCGGTCGCACGCGGCGATGTTTATAACGACTATTCAGCGGCCTCACAGGCCGCCGTCTTGCAGCATGCCCGATTGCTTGACGCTGCGGTCGAGCGCGGCCAGGCATTCCAGCAGCGTGCGCATCCGGCCCAGCGGCACGGCGTTGGGGCCGTCGGACAACGCCTGGTCGGGGTCCGGATGGGTTTCCATGAACACGCCCGACACGCCGGCCGCCACCGCGGCCCGCGCCAGCACCGGCACGAATTCGCGCTGGCCGCCGGAATGCGTGCCCTGGCCGCCCGGCAACTGGACCGAATGGGTGGCGTCGAACACCACCGGGCATCCGGTGCCGCGCATGATCGCCAGCGAGCGCATGTCCGACACCAGGTTGTGATAGCCGAAGGACGCGCCGCGCTCGCAGACCAGGATGTTGCCGCCGTCGCCGCCGGCGTCGATGGCCGCTGCGCGCGCCTTGGCCACGACCTGGGTCATGTCCTCGGGCGCCAGGAACTGGCCTTTCTTGATGTTGACGGGCTTCAGCGTGGCTGCGCACGCCTGGATGAAATCCGTCTGGCGGCACAGGAAGGCCGGCGTCTGCAGCACATCGACCACCGCCGCGACCTCGCGCGCCTGGCCGGCCTCATGCACGTCGGTGAGCACCGGCACGCCCAGTTGGCTGCGCACATCGTCCAGGATCTTCAGGCCTTCGTCCAGGCCCGGCCCCCGGAACGAGGCGCCCGAGCTGCGGTTGGCCTTGTCGAAGGAGCTCTTGTAGATGAAGGGAATCCCGAGCGCCCGCGTCATTTCCTGAAGGACGCCGGCCGTCTCGAAAGCCAGTTCGCGCGACTCGATGACGCAGGGCCCGGCGATCAGGAACAGGGGATGCTCGAGACCGGCCTGGAAATGACACAATTGCATGGGAACTCCTTGGACGGGGCGGCCGGGCTCAGGCCTTTTCGGCCGCCCGGGGCTTTTCCGACTGGCGCCGCTGGTAGGCCAGCGCGGCCTGGATGTAGCTGGTGAACAACGGATGACCGTCGCGCGGCGTGGAGGTGAATTCCGGATGGAACTGCACGCCCATGAACCACGGATGCGAGGGGATTTCCATGATTTCCGGCAGGTTTTCCGTGGGCGTTCGAGCGCTGATCACCATGCCGGCCTCTTCCAGGCGGTGCACGTAGACGTTGTTGACCTCGTAGCGGTGGCGATGGCGCTCGTTGACCTCGGGCCCGTAGATTTCGTAGGCGCGGGTGTCCGGCTTGACGGGGCAGCGCTGGGCGCCCTTGCGCATCGTGCCGCCCAGATCGGATCCGGCGTCGCGCTTCTCGACCTTGCCTTCGCGATCCTGCCATTCGGTGATCAGCGCCACCACCGGGTGGGCCGCCGAGGGATCGAATTCGGTGCTGTTGGCCCCGCCCAGGCCCGCGACGCTGCGGGCGAATTCCACGACGGCCAGTTGCATGCCCAGGCAGATGCCCAGGTAGGGGATGCCGTGCTCGCGGGCGTAGCGGATCGCCTTGATCTTGCCTTCGGTGCCACGCTTGCCGAAACCGCCCGGCACCAGGATGGCGTCCAGCCCGGCCAGGCAGGCCGTGCCCTGGCTCTCGATTTCTTCGGAATCCAGATACTCGATGTGAACGCGGGAATGCGTATGGATGCCCGCGTGCACCAGCGCCTCGGACAGGGATTTGTAGGACTCGGTCAGGTCGACGTACTTGCCCACCATGCCGATGGTGACCGATTCGCGGGGGTTTTCCAGATCGTGCACCAGGCGGTCCCAGACCGTCAGGTCGGCCGGCGGCGGGGTGAGGGCCAGCGCGTCGCAGACCAGGCTGTCCAGCCCCTGCTTGTGCAGCATGGCGGGAATCTTGTAGATCGAATCGGCATCCCAGACCGAGATCACGGCATCCAGGGGCACGTTGGAGAACAAGGAAATCTTGGCGCGCTCGTCGTCGGGCACGGGGCGGTCGGCGCGGCACAGCAGCGCGTTCGGGTAGATGCCGATTTCCCGCAGCTTCTGTACCGAGTGCTGGGTCGGCTTGGTCTTGAGCTCGCCGGCCGACGCAATGTAGGGCACCAGCGTCAGGTGCACGAAGGCGCACTGGTTGCGGCCCAGGCGCAGGCTCATCTGGCGCGCGGCCTCCAGGAAAGGCAGCGACTCGATATCGCCCACCGTGCCGCCGATTTCCACGATGGCCACGTCGGCCTGGCCATCGAAGGCCGCCTTGGCGCCCCGGGCGATGAAATCCTGGATCTCATTGGTGATGTGGGGGATGACCTGCACGGTCTTGCCCAGGTAGTCGCCCCGGCGCTCTTTGCGCAGGACCGACTCATAGATCTGGCCGGTGGTGAAGTTGTTGACCTTGTGCATCCGGGCGGACACGAAGCGCTCGTAGTGGCCCAGGTCCAGGTCGGTTTCCGCGCCGTCCTCGGTGACGAAGACCTCGCCGTGCTGAAAGGGGCTCATGGTGCCCGGATCCACGTTGATGTAGGGATCCAGCTTCAGCATCGTGACCCGCAGCCCGCGGGATTCGAGGATCGCGGCCAGAGAGGCCGCGGCAATGCCTTTGCCCAGGGAGGAGACAACGCCCCCCGTGACGAATACGTATTTGGTCATGTCGGATAGGAGCCCGGTGTGGACGGGCGCAGCGGGAAATGGGAATTATAGCCGCTCGGGCCGCCGCCCGGCAGGCGGTTTTGCGCCGCGCATGCGTGCTTTACCGCAGCCCCGGTCTCGCCTACCATAGTTCCTGTCGTCATCCACGAACGCCCGGGGAGAACGCCATGCCCAGGTTGACCGCCCAGGATTTTGCGCCGGAACTGCTGGAACTCTACGACTTCTACGCGCACGGCCTGATCGACCGGCGCGAATTCCTCGGCCGCGCATCCCGGTTCGCCGCCGGCGGCCTGAGCGCCGCCGCCCTCCTGGCCGCGTTATCGCCCGATTACGCGCTGGCCGTGCAGGTGCCCTTCACCGACCCGGACATCCACGCCGAGTACATCACCTACCCGTCGCCCAAGGGCAACGGCACCGTGCGCGCCTACCTCGTGCGGCCCGCCCAGGCGGCCGGCGACGTTCCGGGCGTCGTGGTCGTCCACGAGAACCGCGGTCTCAACCCCTACATCGAAGACGTCGCGCGGCGCCTGGCGAAGGCGGGCTTCATGGCGCTGGCGCCTGACGGCCTGAGCGCCAAGGGCGGCTACCCAGGCAACGACGACCAGGGCCGCGAACTGCAGCGGCAGATCGACCCGGTCAAGCTGATGAACGACTTCTTCACCGCCATCGAATTCCTGCCGACCGTGGCCGGATCGACACGCAAGGTCGGCATCATCGGATTTTGCTACGGCGGCGGCGTGGCCAACGCGGCGGCCGTCGCCTACCCCGAACTGGCGGCGGCCGTGCCGTTTTACGGCATGCAGCCGCGCCCCGAAGATGTGCCCCGCATCCAGGCGCCGCTGCTGCTGCACTACGCGGGGCTGGATGCGAGGGTCAATGCCGGCTGGCCGGCCTACGAGGCGGCGCTGAAAGCCGGCGGCAAGGTCTACGAGGCCCACCTCTACCCGGACGTGAACCACGGATTCCACAATGACTCCACCCCGCGCTACGACCAGGCGGCCGCCGAACTGGCCTGGAGCCGCAGCATCGCCTGGTTCAAGCGCTGGCTGGCGTAGGCTCCGGATCCCGCATCAATCCACGGTGCGCAGAACCGCCGAGATCGTCTCGAACAACTGCGCGATCTGCGCTTCTTCGATGATGAGCGGCGGCGACAGCGCGATGGTGTCGCCCGTATACCGCACCAGCACCCCCTGATCGAAACAGCGGTTGAAGACCTCGGCGGCGCGCGCGCCGGGCCGGCCCGGACGCGGCTCCAGTTCGATCCCGGCGACCAGGCCCAGGGTGCGGATGTCGATCACGTGCGGCGCGCCCTTGAGTGCGTGCGCGGCGTCACCGAAAGCGCCGGACAGGCTGCGGGCACGTTCGAACAAGCCCTCGTCGCGGTAGAGCTCCAGCGTGGAGAGAATGGCGGCGGTCGCCATGGGATGGGCCGAAAAAGTATAGCCATGGAAGAACTCGATGCCGCCTTCGGCGGCATCCACCACCGCATCGTAGATCCCCCGGCGCACGGCCACGCCGCCCGCGGGCACCGCCGCGTTGCAGACCCCCTTGGCAAAGGTGATCAGATCCGGCGTGACGCCGAAGCACTCGCTGGCGGTGGCCGCGCCCAGGCGCCCGAAGCCGGTGATGACCTCGTCGAAGATCAGCAGGATGCCGTGCTTTTCAGTGATGGCCCGCAGCCGTTCCAGATACCCCTTGGGCGGCAGCAGCACCCCGGTGGAGCCGGCCAGGGGTTCGACGATGACCGCTGCGATGGTGGAGGCGTCGTGCAGGGCGATGATGCTTTCCAGGGCGTCGGCGAAGTGCTCCCCGCCCCAGGCCGGCTGGCCCCGCGAAAAGGCGTTGTGCGCCAGATCGTGGGTATGCGGCAGGTGATCCACCCCTGGCAGCAGCACGCCCGAGAATGCTTTGCGGTTGGGCGAGATGCCGCCCACCGAAATGCCGCCGAAGCCCACGCCGTGGTAGCCGCGCTCGCGCCCGATCAGGCGTGTGCGCTGGCCCTCGCCCCGGGCGCGGTGATAGGCCAGCGCCATCTTCAGGGCCGTATCGACCGATTCCGACCCCGAATTGGTCAGAAAGATGCGGTCCAGCCCCTCGGGCATCAGGGCCGCGATTTCCGTGGCCGCGCGGAAAGAATCTTCGTGGCCGATGTTGAAGCTGGACGCGTAATCCAGGGTTTCGGCCTGGCGATGCAGGGCCGCGACGATGGATTCCCGCCCGTGGCCCGCGTTGACGCACCACAGGCCCGCCGTGCCGTCCAGAATCCGCCGGCCATCGGTATCGGTGTAGTACATGCCTTTGGCCGAAGCCAGCAGGCGCGGATGCGCCTTGAACTGCCGGTTCGCCGTGAACGGCATCCACAAATGGGACAGATCCGGTGCAACCGAAGAAGCGGGACTCATGATGCGACCTCTCAAGAACGGACAATCGGAAGGCGTCGGATTCATTCTGGATCGGCAGTGGCGCAAAGAACATACACGGTGCTAGGATGGAGTCCTTACTGTATTGGCCGTATTCGACAAACCGTATTGGCCGAGCGAAGCATTCCACCCACCGTGCCGGCCTGGCGGCCTTTTCATGCGAATTCTCCGTTTCCGACCCCGGCCATGATTCTGTTCACGCCACAGCGCCAGGCGCCCGACGGGCGGACCCTGGTCGACCAGGCCGCCGACGCGATCGAGCAGGCCATCCAGGACCGGATCCTGCGCCCCGGCATGGCGCTGCCGTCGATCCGGCAATTCGCGCACGATCACCGCCTGTCCACCTTTACGGTCATGGCCGCCTACAACCGCCTCGTCGCCTGCGGACGGCTCCAGGCCCGCCCCGGCATCGATTACCGCGTCGCCCGCCGCGAAGCCGCCCGCCCTTCCGCCCCCGCCTGGCAGATGCCGCAGGTCGGGCCCGCCTGGCTGCTGTCGGACGTCTTCGCGGATCATTCTGTCTCGATCAAGGCGGGGTGCGGATGGCTGCCCCCCGACTGGCACAACGAGGCCGGCCTGCAGCACGCCCTGCGCCAACTGGCGCGGGTGCCCGTGGGCCAGATGGCCTCGTACGGCCACCCGCTGGGCTACCAGCCCTTGCGCGAACACATCGCCGATCACCTGGGCGGCTACGGCCTGGAATCGGCCGCCGGGCAGATCCTGCTCACCCACGGCGCGACGCAGGCGCTGGACATCGTGATCCGGACCGCGCTGCGGACTGGCGACCATGTGGCCGTCGAAACGCCCTGCTACGCCAATCTGTTGCGCCTTCTCGCCTTGAACGGGATCGTCGCGCACGGGGTGCCCCGCACCCCGGAAGGACTGGACGAGAATGTCCTGGAGGCCCTGGCGCGCGCCCACCCTCTGCGCGCCGTCTTCGTATCCTCGGCGCTGCACAACCCGACGGGGGCGAGCTTGACGATGGCGGGCGCTTTCCGGCTGCTGCAACTGGCGGAGCGCCACGATCTGCTGGTGGTGGAAGATGACGTATCGCGCGAGCTGCTGCAAGAGCCCGCGCCGTTGCTGACCGCGCTCGCCAGCACGCGGCGCGTCGTCTACATCTCGGGCTTTGCCAAGAGCGTGATGCCGTCCCTGCGGGTCGGCTATCTGCTCTGCGATGCGGGCCTGCTGCAGCGGTGCGCCCAGACCAAAATGTCGCTCGGCCTGACTTCAGCGGAAATCATGGAGCGCGCAGCCTACCGGGTGCTGCGCGATGGCCGGCAGGGCGCCTACCTGCGCAGCGTGCGGGAGCGCCTGGGCCAGGCTCACGACCAGGTCTGCCAGATGATGCGCGAAACGGATTTCGAGATTGCCGTCGAACCGGGCGCGGGCCTGTTCCTGTGGGCAAGGCCCCGCCAGACGCCCGCGGGCCCGCAGGGTGCCGTCGGCCTCGCGGCCCGGGCGCTGCAGGCCGGCATCTGGCTGGCGCCGGGCGCCTATTTCTACCCGGATCAGCGCGACGAGGGCTGGTTCCGTTTCAATGTGGCGTATTCGGCCAATCCGGCGCTCTGGGCGTTCTTTCGCAAGGCTGCGGCGGCCGGCGCCTGAGCGCGCCCAGGCCTTACAACGGCTCGGTGCGCGCCAGCAGCCAGTCCCGCGCCGCACCGTCCACCAGGGGCAGCAAGCGTTCGCGCACGCGGGCATGATAGGCATCCAGCCAGGCGGTTTCGTCGGCTGAGAGCTGCTCGCGCACGACGCACCGCGTATCGATCGGGCACAGCGTCACGGTCTCGAATGCCAGGAACGAGCCGAAACCGGTCTGCCCGGCCGGCACGGCCAGCACCAGGTTCTCGATGCGGATGCCCCACTGGCCGTCGCGGTACAGGCCGGGCTCGTTGGAAGTCAGCATGCCGGCTTTCATGCCCTGATGGGCCCGCGCATGGCCGCGCACCGAGATCGACTGCGGGCCTTCGTGGACGTTCAGGAAATAGCCGACGCCGTGACCGGTGCCGTGGCCGTAATCCAGCCCCCGGCGCCACAGCGGCATGCGCGCCAGCGTATCCAGCACCGAGGAAGGCGTGTCTTCCGGGAAACGGGCCCGCGCCAGGGCGATATGGGCCTGCAGCACGGTGGTGTAGTCGGCGCGCTGCTCGGCCGAGGGCGAGCCGACGGGAACGACCCGGGTGATGTCGGTGGTGCCGCCCAGGTATTGCCCGCCGGAATCGATCAACAGCAGGCCATCGCCCTGGATGACCGCATGGGATGCTTCCGTGGCGCGGTAGTGCGGCATGGCGCCGTTGGCATTGAAGCCGGCGATGGTGGCGAAACTGAGACTGACGAAACCCGGCCGACGGGCGCGCGCCGCCGACAGATGCGTATCGACGTCGATCTCTGTCAGGCGCCGGCCCGACGCCAGGGCGGCTTCGAACCAGGCGAAGAATTCGCACAAGGCGGCGCCGTCCTGCGCCATGGCCTGACGGATCTGGTCGGCTTCGGCCTGGGTCTTGACGGCTTTCAGCAGTTGGGACGGATTGATGGCCTCGATGCGGCGCACCCCGGGCGCATGCGACAGCGTGCCCGCCGTGACCCGCGCCGGATCCACCAGCAGCCCGGCGCCCGCCGGCAGACCGGCCAGATCGGCGGCCAGCGCATCGTAGTCGCACAGCACCACCCCATCGGCCGCCAGCCGGGCGGCCAACGCGGCATCGACCTTGCCGGCCGCCACGTAGAGACGTACCTGCTTTTCATCCAGCAGCGCATGCGCCAGGAAGACCGGGTTGTAATCCACATCGGCGCCGCGCAGATTGAGCAGCCAGGCGATGTCATCCAGCGAGGACAGCAGATGCCAGGCGGCGCCGTGGCCGCGCATGGCGGCGCGCACGGCCTCCAGGTTGCCGGCCCGCGTGCGGCAGGCATGCGGCGGCATGTGCTCGAAGACCGGCGCGGCGGGCAGGGCCGGCCGGCCGGCCCAGACGGCGCCGACCGGATCCCGCCCCAATTCCAGCGCCATGCCCTCTGCCTCAAGCCCGGCCCGCCAGCGCCGTTCCGAAGCCAGGTCCATCACCCGGCCATCGACCGCCACCCGGTCGCCGCGCGCCAGATGCGCCAGCGCCCAGTCCAGGGGATCCGGCACGTCCGGCGCGCCGGCGCGCATCAGCACAATGCCCGAGCCCTGCAACTGGGTTTCGGCCTGGACCCAGTAGCGGCTGTCGGTCCACAGGCCGGCGAAATCCGCCGTGACCAGCAGGCTGCCCGCCGACCCGTCGAAGCCCGATAGCCAGGCGCGCGCAGCCCAGTGCTCGGGCAGGTATTCCGACAGATGCGGATCGGCGGTCGGTACGAGGCAGGCGCCCAGGCCCGCTTGCGCCAGTTGCCCGCGCAGGGCGGCGACGCGTTCGGCGGGCGTCGCCGGGGGATGCTGCAGAGTCACGGCGATTTCCTTCAGGCGACGGCGGACACGTCCAGCTTGGCGGACGTCTTGGCGCGGATTTCTTCCACCGTCACGCCCGGGGCGAGTTCGGTCAGGCGCAAGCCATCGCCGGTGACTTCCATCACCCCCAGGTCGGTGATGATGAGGTCCACCACGCCGACCCCGGTCAGCGGCAGCGTGCACTCGGGCAGCAGCTTCAGGGATTCGGTGCCGTCCTTGGCGCGCGCGACGTGCTCCATCAGCACCACGACCTTGCGCACGCCGGCCACCAGATCCATGGCGCCGCCCATCCCCTTGATCATCTTGCCGGGAATCATCCAGTTGGCCAGGTCGCCGTTTTCGGACACCTGCATGGCCCCCAGGATGGCCAGATTGATCTTGCCGCCCCGGATCATGGCAAACGAGTCCGCCGAAGCGAAGATCGAGGAGCCCGGCAGCGTCGTCACGGTCTGCTTGCCGGCGTTGATCAGGTCGGCATCGACCTCGTCGTCCGTGGGGAAGGGGCCGATGCCCAGCAGGCCGTTTTCCGATTGCAGCCAGACCTCCATGCCCTCGGGCACGTAGTTGGCGACCTTGGTCGGCAGGCCGATGCCCAGATTGACGTAAAACCCGTCTTGCAATTCCTGCGCGGCGCGTGCCGCCATTTGTTCGCGATCCCAAGCCATGTTCTGCCTCCTTATTGACGGACGGTGCGTTGTTCGATGCGCTTTTCGGGATGCGCGTTCAGGACGATGCGGTGCACGTAGATGCCCGGCAGATGGACCTCGTCCGGATCGAAGGTGCCGGTCGGCACGATTTCCTCGACCTCGACGATGGTGACGCGGCCCGCCATGGCGACGTTGGGATTGAAATTGCGCGCCGTGCGGCGAAACAGCAGATTGCCGCTGCGATCCGCCTTCCAGGCCTTGACCAGGGAAACGTCGGGCACCAGGGCGCGTTCCAGGATGTAGGTGCGGCCGTCGATCTCGCGGGCTTCCTTGCCTTCGGCCACCACGGTGCCCACGCCGGTGGCGGTGAAGAACGCCGGGATGCCGGCGCCGCCCGCGCGCAGCTTCTCGGCCAGCGTCCCCTGGGGCGTGAATTCCAGCTCCAGCTCGCCCGCCAGGTACTGGCGTTCGAATTCCTTGTTTTCGCCCACGTAGGACGCAATCATCTTGGTGATCTGGCGCGTGGACAGCAACTGCCCCAGGCCGAATCCATCAACCCCCGCGTTGTTGCTGATGCAGGTGAGGTTGCGCACGCCCGAATCCCGCAGGGCCGCGATCAGGGCTTCGGGGATGCCGCACAGCCCGAAGCCGCCGACGGCGATCATCTGCTGGTCGGCCACGACGCCGCGCAAAGCGGCCTCGGCACTTTCATAGACTTTATCCATACGACGGTTCCTTTGTAGATGAACAGAAATCGGAGGCGCGTCAGGCGGCGAAGCAGCGATCCATCGCCCGCCGGTCGGCGTCGGTCCAGGGCACGGGCCGGCCGGTGCCGCCATCGGCGCACACCAGCACGTTGCGGCCGCGCGCATGCAGCGTGCGGGCATCGCCGGCATCCGCGATCCAGCAGTCCAGCTCCAGGCTGGTCCGGCCGGTGCGCACGCGCTTCATGCCGACGACGACACGGGCAGGATACATCAGCGGAATGAGAAAATCACAGGAGGCGTGGGCCAGCACGCCATAGCGTCCGCCCGCGCCGTCCAGGCCCATCGCGGCAAACAAACGTACGCGGGCTTCTTCAAAGTAGCGGAAGTAGGCGACGTTGTTGACGTGGCGCAGGGCGTCCATATCGCCCCAGCGGACATCGACCAGGGTTTCAAACGTTCCGGAAGGTGTTTGAATATCAAGGGGTTCCGACGACACAGGCAGTCTCCTCATGGCCGGCCGGAGAGGCCGGCGGCACAGGTGCAGTATAGCGATCTGCAATACAATGGCCCGCAACACGGCGGGGTCCGGCCCCGCCCAACGCTCATCAAGCAATGGGAATCGCATCCATGACCGAACGTGAATCGATGGAGTACGACGTCGTCGTCGTAGGCGGCGGGCCGGCCGGGCTTTCAGCGGCCATCCGCCTCAAGCAACTGGCCGCCGAGCGCGGCCAGGAAGTCAGCGTCTGCGTACTGGAAAAAGCCGCCGAGATCGGCGCTCACATCCTGTCGGGCGCCGTGATGGATCCCCAGGCCCTGAGCGAGCTGATCCCCGACTGGAAAGAGCGCGGCGCCCCGCTGGATGTGGCCGTCACCGACGACCGCTTCCTCTTCCTGACCGAGTCGGGCGCGCGCGCCACCCCGGCCTGGCTGCTGCCCGACTGTTTCAAGAACCACGGCAACTACATCGTGCGCCTGGGCTACGTCACCCGCTGGCTGGGCGAGCAGGCCGAGGCGCTGGGCGTGGACGTATTCCCCGGCTTCGCCGCCGCGCAAGTCCTCTACACCGAATCCGGCGCCGTGCGCGGCGTGCTGACCGGCGACATGGGCGTGGCGCGCGACGGCAGCCACACCGACGCCTACCAGCCCGGCATGGAGCTGCTGGCGCGCTACACGATCTTCGCCGAAGGCTCGCGCGGGCACCTGGGCCGCCAACTGCTCGAAAAATACCGCCTGGACGCCGGCCGGGATCCGCAAAGCTACGCCATCGGCATCAAGGAACTCTGGGAAGTCGATCCCGCACAGGCCCGTCCCGGCATGGTCATGCACACGGCCGGCTGGCCGCT
The DNA here is from genome assembly GCF_040955415.1 of Castellaniella ginsengisoli. Classification (NCBI taxonomy): domain Bacteria; kingdom Pseudomonadati; phylum Pseudomonadota; class Betaproteobacteria; order Burkholderiales; family Alcaligenaceae; genus Castellaniella; species Castellaniella ginsengisoli. Next base: position 372,178 of record NZ_CP158257.1, read on the forward strand.
GGATTCGGACACCTACGGCGGCTCTTTCCTGTATCACCTGAACGACAACCTGGTGGCCGTGGGCCTGGTCGTGGGCCTGGACTACGCCAACCCCTGGCTTTCGCCCTTCGAGGAATTCCAGCGCTACAAGACCCATCCGGCGATCCGCACCACCTTCGAGGGAGGCAAGCGCATCGCCTACGGCGCGCGTTCGCTGACTGCGGGCGGGCTGCTGTCAATGCCCAAGCTCTGTTTCCCCGGCGGGGTGCTGGTGGGCTGCGAGGCCGGCATGCTGAACGCTTCCCGCATCAAAGGCAGCCATTCGGCGATCAAATCCGGCGCTCTGGCCGCCGAGGCCGCCTTCGACGCGCTGGCCGCCGGCCGCAGCCACGACGAGCTCACCGCCTACCCGGCCGCCTTCGAGCGCTCCTGGCTGCACGCCGAACTGAACAAATCGCGCAACTTCAAGCAGTGGTTCAAGAAGGGCCGCACCATCGGCACGCTGATGACCGGCATCGAGCAGTGGCTGTTCAAAGGCAAGATGCCCTGGACCATCCACCGCACCAAACCCGATCACGCCTGTCTGCAGCCGGCCGCCGAGTGCGCGCGCATCGACTACCCGAAGCCCGACGGCAAATTGACCTTCGACCGCCTCAGCTCGGTGTTCATCTCCAACACCAACCACGACGAGAACGAACCCGTCCACCTGACGCTGAAGGACGACACCGTTCCGGTCGCCGTCAATCTGGCGAAGTTCGGCGGTCCCGAAGCGCGCTTCTGCCCGGCCGGGGTCTATGAGTTCGTCAAGACCGAAACGGGCGAGGACAAGCTGCAGATCAACGCCCAGAATTGCGTGCACTGCAAGACGTGCGACATCAAGGACCCCACGCAGAATATCGTCTGGGTCACGCCCCAGGGCGGCGAGGGGCCGGTCTACAACGGCATGTAAAATGCGCGCCGGGCGTCCATGCGGCGCCCGGTTCCATTCAATCACGCAGATCTGCCGGGCGGGAGCCCATCGCCGATGGATATCGCCTTCGCCACCAAGTTCCTGGGCGCCCTGTTCGCCATCATGAACCCGTTCATCACCCTGCCGCTGTTCCTGGCGGTCACGGCCAACAAGACCGTGGCCGAGCAACGCAGCCAGGCGGCAGCGATCCTGATCTATACCTTTGCGATGTGCGTCGTCATCTCGCTGGCCGGCAGCCACATCATCCGCTTCTTCGGCGTCAGCCTGGATTCCTTCCGCGTCGCCGGCGGCCTCGTGCTCAGCGGTATCGCGCTGAGCATGCTCAACGGCCAGCCGATCACGTCGCACGAACGCGCCACCCAGGAAAAGAACGCCGGAGGCCCGGCCGCCCGCGCGGACGTCGAGGACAACCCCGCCTTCTACCCCCTGACATTCCCCATGATCGTCGGCCCCGGCACCATCGCCACGCTGATCATCTACGGGGCCCAGGCCCACCAGTCCAGGCAGTACCTCGGCTTCGGCCTGGTGCTGCTGGCGGTCCTGGCGGCGCTCTTCGTCGTGCTGTACTTCGCCGCGTCCATCGGCAAGCTGCTCTCGACCAAGATGCGCGTCATCATGGCCCGCATCATGGGCATGATCCTGGCGGCCATCGCCGTGGAAATGACGTTCGCGGGCCTCAAGGCGCTGTTGCCGGGGCTGGCGCACTGAGCCCCGCCCGGACCGCCCGTTGCGGCGCAGGCGGCCGCGCACGCGCGGCGCAGCGGGCGACACGGCTACCGCACCTGGGACAACTGATCCAGGATGCCGGGATTTTCGAGCGTGGACACGTCCTGGGTGATCGGCTCGCCCTTGGCGACCACGCGCAACAGGCGGCGCATGATCTTGCCCGAACGCGTCTTGGGCAGGTTCTCGCCGAAGCGGATCTCGCGCGGCTTGGCGATGGGGCCGATTTCCTTGGCAACCCAGTCGCGCAACTGCTTGGCCACCGCTGCGGCATCATCGCCCTGCGGCAACGGGCCGTTGAGCACCACGAAAGCCACCACGGCTTCGCCGGTGGTGTCGTCCGGACGGCCGACCACGGCGGCCTCGGCGACCATGTCGTGCGCCACCAGGGCCGACTCGACTTCCATCGTGCCCAGGCGGTGGCCCGACACGTTCAGCACGTCGTCGATGCGGCCCATGATCCAGAAATAGCCGTCCTTGTCGCGCTGCGCACCATCGCCCGCCAGGTAGTAGCCCTTGAGTTCTTCCGGGAAGTAGGTCTTCTTGAAGCGTTCGGGGTCGCCCCAGATCGTGCGGATCATGGAAGGCCACGGACGGCGGATCACCAGGAAACCGCCCTTGCCGCGCTCGACCTCTTCGCCGGTCTCGTCGACGATGGCGGCGTCGATGCCCGGCAGCGGCAGCGTGCAGGAGCCGGGCTTCAACGGAGTCACGCCCGGCAGCGGGGTGATCATGTGGGCGCCGGTTTCCGTCTGCCACCAGGTATCGATCACCGGGCAGCGCTGATTGCCGACATTGTTGTAGTACCAGACCCAGGCTTCGGGATTGATCGGCTCGCCCACCGAGCCGATGATGCGCAGCGAACTGAGATCGAAGGACTTCGGGTGGACCTTGGCATCGGCCTCGGAGGCCTTGGTCAGCGAACGGATGGCCGTCGGCGCGGTATAGAAGATCGTGACCTTGTGTTCCTGGATCATCTTCCAGAAGCGGCCGGCATCCGGATAGGTGGGCACACCCTCGAAGACGATCTGGGTCACGCCGGCGGCCAGCGGGCCGTAGGTGACATAGGAGTGGCCCGTCACCCAGCCCACGTCGGCCGTGCACCAGAACACGTCAGTCGGCTTGGCGTCGAAAGTCCACTTCATGGTCATCAGCGACCACAGCAGGAAACCGGCGCTGGAGTGCTGCACGCCCTTGGGCTTGCCGGTGGACCCGGACGTGTACAGGATGAACAGCGGATGATCGGCGTCGACGGCGACCGGCGGGCAGTCGGTCGACTGGCCCTGGATCACGTCGTGCCACCACAGGTCGCGCTTGGCATCCCACTGGACGTCGGAGCCGGCGCGCTTGTAGGTAATGACCTTGCGCACCGCATCGCAGCCGCCCATGGCCAGCGCCTCGTCCACGGCGCTCTTGAGGGCGATGGTCTTGCCGCCGCGGATCTGCGCGTCGGCCGTGATGATCAGCGTGGCGCCCACGTCGACGGTGCGCTCATGGATGCTCTTGGCCGAGAAGCCGCCAAACACCACGGAATGGATGATGCCCAGGCGGGCGCAGGCCTGCATGGCCACCACCGCCTCGATGGACATGGGCAGGTAGATGACGGCGCGCTCGCCGGTCTTGAAGCCCTGCGCCTTGAGGGCATTGGCGAACTGCGACACGCGGGCGAGGAGTTCTTTATAGGTGACTTTGGTCACCTGGCCGTCGTCGGCCTCGAAGATGAGGGCGGTGCGGTTTTCGGTGGGGGTGCCCAGATGCTTGTCCAGGCAGTTGGCCGAGACGTTCATCTGGCCATCGGGATAGAACTTGTAGAACGGTTTGCTGGACTCGTCCAGCACCTGGGTGAAGGGCTTGGTCCAGACCAGGTTCTCGTTCGCCAGACGGGCCCAGAAGGCGTCGGGGTCGCGCCTGGCTTCGTCGCAAAGGGCCTGATAGCCCTCCATGCCCGACACGTTGGCCTGCTTGACGAGGTCTTCAGGGGGCGGAAACACCCGGTTTTCCACCAATATGGATTCAATCTCCGTGGTCATGGCTCGCTCCTGTGTTTAGTGATGCATTCACTTTATGTTTGAATGTTGCAACCGTACCGCACGATGCTTACTCGATACTGACAAATGCAACCCGCTCCCGGCTCAGGCGCCGGATGCCCGGCCCCGCAGCGGCGCGGGCGCCGCGCCCGCATCCCGGGCGCGAAGGCCGCGTTCGAAATCCAGCCGCCTCAACAGCGCCAGGCCGGCCAGGAAGAACAGGCCGGTCGCCAGCAGGGCGGCGCGGTGATTGCCCTCCGTGACCCAGACCAGCACCCCGTAGGACAACGGCCCGACGACGGCCGCCAGTTGCACGGCGAACGTCCAGAGGGCAAAGAATTCGGCCGGCCGGCCGGCCGGCGCCAGCACCCCGACCATGGCCCGCCCCGCGCTCTGGCTGGTGCCCATGCACAGGCCCGCCAGGGCGGCGGCCGACCAGAACACCGCCAGCGAATGGGCCGAGACCGCCAGCAGCACCATGGCGATCCAGCCCAGCAGGGTCAGGGCCAGCGCCTTGCGGTGGCCGATGCGATCCTGCAGGTAGCCGAAGCTGAAGGCCCCGACCGCCGCGCCGATGTTCACCAGGAACACCAGCAGCATGGTCTGCTGCATGCCGAAACCCATGACTTCGGTGGCATAGACGGCCGACAGCGTGATCACCACTGCGATCCCCGCCTGATAGCAGGCGATGCACATCAGCAGGCGCCGGAAATCAGGGAAATCACGGCGGGTCTCGCGCCACGCCGCCCGCAATTGGGCCAGCATCGCGACCGGCTCCCGGCCGGCGCCCGCCACGGGCTCGCGCAGCCACAAGAAGGCCGGCAACGCCGATACGGCGAACAAGGCGGCCGTCACCCCCATGATCCAGGGCACGTAATCCTGGGCGGCCAGCCCGCCGGACTCGGCCGTGGCCGCCACCCACAGCGCCAGGCCCAGGGCCAGCATGCCGCCGAAATAGCCGAAGCTCCAGCCCCAGCCGGACACCCGCCCCATGGACTCGGGCCGCGCCAGCCCCGGCAGAAACGAAGCGACCGCCGACTCTCCGATGCAATAGCAGACATTGGACAGCGCCAGCCACAGCAGGCCCCGGACGATGTCGCCCGGCCCCACGCTGGCGAGCGCGGCCGTGGCCAGCACGCATCCGGCGGTGCTGAGAAACAGCAGCCGGCGGTGGCCGGCGCGGGCATCCGCCCGCGCACCCAGGCCCGGCATCCACAGCATCACCACCAGATAAGATGAAGACAGCGCCGCCGTCAGCGCCAGGGTGCCCCAGCTTTTGCCAGCGGCCACCACGCCGACGAAATAGGCGTTGAACACCGTGGTCAGCACGACCGTGGTGTAGCCGGAATTGGCAAAGTCGTACATCGCCCAGGACCAGACCTCTCGCCGCCCCACCCCCGGCCTCAGCGGCGAGGCGGCGCACCCGGCGTCCCCGGGCCCGCCCGAAGGCGCCGGCCGAGGCCCGGCCGCCGGTTCGGAAATATCCCGGGAATCGCTCACAGTGCGGCGCGGATCTGGTCGAGCGCGCCCGGATCCTCGATCGTCGTCAGGTCGCCCGGATCGCGTCCTTCGCACAAGGCCACGATGGCCCGGCGCAGGACCTTGCCCGAACGCGTCTTGGGCAGGCTATTGACGAACAGGATGCGCGCCGGGCGGGCAACGGCGCCATTGCGCTGCTCGATGACGCGCTTGATCTCGGCTTCGAGCCGGTCGCGGGCGCCGGTCTCGTCCAGGGCCGCCGGATTGCGCAGGACGGCGAAAGCCATGGCCTCCTGGCCCTTGAGCTGATCCGCCACCCCCACCACGGCCGATTCCGCCACGGCCGGGTGCGTATTGACGGATTCTTCGATCTCGCGCGTGCCCAGACGATGCCCGGCGACGTTGATGACGTCGTCCGTACGGCCCAGGATGTACCAATAGCCGTCTTTGTCCACCAGGCCCCAGTCCGAGGTGGAATAGCAGAGACGGCCGGGAAAGGACTGGAAGTACGTGCGCACGAAACGCTCGTCGTCTCCCCAGATCGTGCTCATCGCCCCGGGCGGCAGCGGCGGCTCGACCGCCACCACACCTTTCTGGCCCGGGCCGCAGTCCTGGCCCGTGGCCTCGTCGATCACCCGCGCATCGTAGCCGTAGACCGGGAAGGACGGGCTGCCGAAACGGGTCGGGACTTCCTCGACGCCGGGCTGGGCGGACAGGATCGGCCAGCCGGTCTCGGTCTGCCAGTAATTGTCGATCACCGGTTTTCCCAGCGCCTCGGACAGCCATTGGCCCGTCAGTTCGTCGAGCGGCTCGCCCGCCAGGTAGATGCGGTCGAGGCTGGACAGATCGTGGCGGCTGAGCAGCGCAGGATCATGCTTTTTCAGGACGCGGATCGCCGTCGGCGCGGAAAACAGCGCATTGACGCGATGATCCTCGACGATGCGCCAGAGAATGGCGGCATCCGGGCGCACCGGCGTGCCCTCGTACATGACGGTGGCCTGGCCATTGAGCAGCGGCCCGTAGACCACGTATGAATGGCCCACCACCCAGCCCACGTCGCTGCTGGAAAAATAGACGTCGCCCGGCTTGCCGCCGTAGATGTATTCCATGGATGCGCACAGCGCCACCGCATAGCCGCCGACGTCGCGCTGGACGCCTTTGGGATTCCCGGTGGTGCCCGACGTATAGAGGATATAGCTGGGCTCGTTGGATTCGAGCCAGACGACCGGCACCTGGGCATCCAGGTGGCGCGCCCGCAGCGATGCGTATTCCAGATCCCGGCCTGCGGTCAGTTCCATGGGCGCCAGGCCCCGGTTCACCAGCACGACGCGCTCGGGGGCGTGGGACGACTGGGCGATCGCCTGGTCGAGCAGCGGCTTGTAGGCAATGGGCCGCCCGCCGCGCGAACCGGCATCGGTGGACACGATCACGCGCGGCCTGGCGTCGTCGATGCGCTGGGCCAGGTTGTGCGCGGCAAAGCCGCCGAAGACGACCGAGTGGATGGCCCCGAGCCGGGCACAGGCCAGCATGAAGAAAGCCGCCTGGGGGATCATGGGCAGATAGATCAGCACGCGATCGCCCTGGACGACCCCGAGTTCCCGCAGCGTGGCCGCGGCGGCATTGACCTCGCGCGCAAGATCCGCGCGGGTATAGACGATTTCCTGGTCGACCTCCGTGGAAACCCAGATCAAGGCGGGCTGGTCTCCCTGGGTGTCGAGCCAGCGATCCACGGCGTTGTAGCACAGGTTGGTGCGCCCGCCGACGAACCAGCGCGCGAACGGCGGGCGTGAATAATCCAGGACCTGGGTGAAGGGGGTTTCCCAGTGGATGCGCTGGGCCTCGTGCGCCCAGAAGGCCTCCCGGTTCTGGATCGACTGGCGATGGAACTCGCGGACTTTCTGCATGGATCGTCTCCGGTGCCACCCTGCGGCCCGTATGGGCTGCGGGTGTTTCTATAGGAAATGAATGGGTGACATGCTACACCCAGGCTCCGAACTTACAATGTCATCCTGACACCAGACTGACGCCGGCGCTTTACGCCGCCGGCCTGATCCACTACACTTTGCCAGTTGTCCGCAGGGCGGGCAACCTACCAGATCAACCCGGCGTCCGGCATCCGGCCAGTCAGCGACCCGCGTCGCGGTCTTTCGACCGCCCGCGGCCACGCAAGACGGCTGCGGGCGACGACATCCGCCAGCCATCCGCCCATGCCACCGCCCCATCGACCGCCAGATCAGCCGCACCCGTCCCGCCCGTTGGCTGGCCGATCCCTGAAGCTGCTGCTGTGCATGAGCCTCGCGATCCTTGCGGGTTGCGCCAACCAGCCGCGCAAGACGGCCGACGCCGACCTCTCCTCCAATCACCTGCTGCGCAACAGCTACCTGCTCAGCACCCAATCCGACCCCCTGGGCGCCTGGCTGGACAACAAACGCAGCCTGGCCATCGATTACGCCGACTCCGAAACCTTCGGCGCCAGCCCGGCGCCCAAGAGCATGGTGTCCACCGCCATGAAATTCCTGGGGGTCAAGTACCGCTACGGGGGCGACTCACCGGGCGAAGGCTTCGACTGCAGCGGCCTGGTCGCCTACGCGGCCGAAAAATCCCTGGGCCTCAAGCTGCCCCGCCAGGCGCGCGAACAGGCCCGGCAAGGCATTTCCGTGAACCGCGATGAACTGCGGCGCGGCGACCTGGTGTTCTTCAACACCCTGGGCCACCGGTTCTCGCACGTCGGCATCTACCTCGGCGATCACAAGTTCCTGCATGCGCCGCGCACCGGCGCCTCCATCCGCGTCGAAAGCATGGACGTCGCCTACTGGCGCAAGCGCTACAACGGCGCGCGCCGTCTCCAGGTTCCGCCCGAAACCGCCCGGCGCTGACCGCCTCTTTCCCGCATCAGCCCTGCAGCGCCAGCCCCCCCTGCGCGCCGCGCCTCTTGTACGACGGCGCGCGCGTGGCCGACCGCGCCGCATCGTCTTCGCGCAACGGGCACGCTTTACAGTACCCGCACTGATCCAGCGCCTGCTGCATGCTGCACACCGACCGGCGGCACACCAGCACGCGCACGCCGGCGCGTTGCGCCGCCAGGCGGAACGTCTTCATCACGTTATGCCCCAGGAAATCCGTCAGCAGGATGACCAGATCCGTGCCCGAGGGCAGGGAAGGCGCTTTCTTCTGATGGGCCGGGTCGCGGCCGCTGATGTGGTGACGGATGGCGATATTGTGATCACGCAGCAGGTCGGGGATATTGCCCAACCGATCCGCGCCGACGATCAAAGCACTGACTTGGGATTGCGCCATGGGAGTTCTCCTGGGATGGCCGGTGCGGCATGACCGGCTCGTCATCATGGTTTTGATAGTTAATGATAATCATTCCCATTAACAAACGCAATTAGATTGGATGTAACAAATTTCTCCGACGCCTCAGGATTTACCCTGAGCGCGCGCATCCGCTCCGCAGCGATTCAGCTTGCCGTCAAGGTGCGTTCAGAAAATTGTTACCCCTTGCGGCGCACACTTTCCGGCAAGCCATCTTCCAACCGGAGACACATCATGCACACACTATGGCGCGACGGCCTGCCCTGCGCAGCCCTGGCCCTGGCCCTGAGCCTGGGCGCATCCACCAGCCAGGCGGCCGGCAACGAAATCGTCCTGGGCGCTTCAGTCCAACTGACCGGTCCCGTGGCCAACACGGGGCGCTACTACAAGGATGCCTATGAACTGGCGGTCGATCAGATCAACCGCAAAGGCGGCATCAAGGTCGGCGGCAAGCAATACACGCTGGCCCTGAAAATCTACGACAACCAATCCGACGTCAACCTCAGCGTGCGCCAGTACACGCAACTGGTTTCCAAGGACAAGGTGGACTTCCTGCTCGGCCCCTTCGCCAGCAACTTCGCCCTGGCCGATTCCGCCGTCTCGGAAAAATACCGGATCCCGATGGTGCAAGGCGGCGGCGCCTCGGACCAGATTTTCTCGCGCGGCTTCAAGTACGTCTTCGGCACCCTGGCGCCCGCCAGCAATTACTTCGGCAGCACCATCGCCATGCTCAAGCAACTCAAGCCGATGCCCGCCCAGGTCGCCCTGCTCTACGCGGACGACGCGTTCGACGTCTCCGTGGCCAAGGGCACCCGCCCCCTGCTGGAGCAGGCCGGCTTGAAGATCGCCCTCGACGAGCGCTACAGCAGCAATGCCAGCGACTTCAACACCCTGCTGTCGCAGATCAAGGCCAAGCAGGTCGACGCCGTGCTGGTGGCGGGGCACGAGACCGAGATCCTGAACTTCCTGCGCCAGGCCAAAAGTCTGGACGTCTCGCCCAAGCTCTACTCCTTCACCGTGGGCGTGCCCAGCGAAGACTTCCGCAAGGCCCTGGGCGCGGACGCCGAATATGCCTTCGGCATGACCGCGTGGCTGCCCAGCGAGGACCTGAAGGACGACTGGTTCGGCGATGCGGCCCAGTTCGCCAAGGCCTGGGGCGCCCGGTACCGCTATGAGCCGGACTACCACGCCGCCTCGGGCGCGGCCGATGTCGAAGCCATCGTGAAGGCCATCGAGAAGGCCGGCACGCTCGATCCCAAGGCGGTGCGCGACGCCCTCGCCGCCAGCGACTTCCAGAGCCTCTACGGGCACATCGCCTTCGCCGGCAACGGCCAGATCGATCTCGACCAGACGGTGATCCAGGTGCAGGGCGGCAAACCGGTGGCCGTGTTCGACGGCCGCACATTCCTGCGCGACGCGAAATACCCGATGCCCGACTGGTCCCAGCGCTGACCCTTCTTCCACGATTCAGGGGAGCCCGCTTTGGATCTTCTGCTGCAAGTCCTCGCCAACGGCATCCTGCAGGGCGGGCTGTACGCCATCATGGCGCTCGGCCTGGCCCTGGTCTGGGGCGTGCTCAACATCGTCAACCTGGCGCACGGCGCCTTCATCATGCTGGGCGCCTACATTTCCTGGTACAGCTTCGCCTGGCTGGGCCTGGATCCCTTTCTCGGCCTGCCGGTCACGGCGATCCTGATGTTCGGCCTGGGCTACGCCGTCCAGCGCGGCATCCTGAACCTGGTCGCCCGGGCGCCCATGTTCAACACGCTGCTGATCACCTTCGGCCTGGAAGTCGTCCTGACCTATCTGGCGCAACTGGTGTTCTCGGCCGACTTCCGCACCATCAACCCTTCCTATTCGGGACAGAACATCGATGTCCTGGGCCTGACCATCCCGGTGGTCCGCCTGGCGGCCTGCGCCCTGGCCATCGTGCTGACGCTGGCCATGTGGCGTTTCCTGCTGCACACGCGGCTGGGGCGGGCGATCCGCGCAACCGCGCAGAACCTGCCGGCGGCGCGCCTGCACGGCGTCGAGCCGCGCCACCTGTACGCCGTCACCTTCGGCCTGGGCCTGGCCCTGGCCGGCGCCGCCGGCGGCCTGTACGGCACCGTGTCGCAGATCAACCCCTACATCGGCGCCACGCTTACAGCCAAATCCTTCGCCATCGCCATCATCGGCGGCCTGGACACGCCCCTGGGCGTTATCGCCGGCGGCCTGGTCCTGGGCCTGATCGAAGCCCTGGCCGCCCTGTATGCCGGACCGACCTTCACCGACGTGGCCAGCTTCGGCGTCCTGGTGCTGGTGCTCATCGTGCGCCCCAGCGGCCTGCTCGGGAGAACCGCATGAAAGCCCTTCGCATCCCGCTGGGCCTGGCCGTGCTGGCGGCGCTCGCGCTGCTGCCGCTGTATGGCTCGGACACGTTCATCCAATTCGGCATCAGCACGCTGCTCCTGGCCGTGCTGGCCCAGGGATGGAACATCATCGGCGGCTATGCCGGCTACCCGTCCTTCGGCAATTCCGCGTTCTACGGCCTGGGCGCCTATGGCGTTGCCATCGCCATGGTGCAATGGCAACTGCCCTTCTCCGCCGGCCTGGTCTTCGGCGTCATCCTGGCCGTCGTCTTCGCGATCTGCCTGGGCGTCCCCGTGCTGCGCCTGAAGGGCCATTACTTCGCCATCGCCACCCTGGCCCTGGCGCAGGTCATGGCGGCCATCGTCTCCAATGTGCAACTGGCCGGGCAGAACATCGGCCTGGTGCTGCCGCCGCTGAACAACGACCCGCTGTTCTACGAACTGTCCCTGGGCCTGCTGCTGGCGGCGACCCTGACGGTCTGGTGGCTGACCCGCAGCCGTTTCGGCTTCGGCCTGATCGCGATCCGCGAGAACGAGGAAGGCGCCGTCGTGATGGGCGTGGACACGACGCGCTACAAGGTCCTCGCCTTCGCCCTGGCGGGCGTGTTCAGCGCCCTGGCCGGCGGCATCCATGCCTACTGGATCACCTTCCTCGACCCGGCAAGCGCCTTCGACATCACCTTGAACGTGAAGATGATCATCATGGCGGTCTTCGGCGGCCCGGGCACGATCCTCGGCCCCATCGTCGGCTCGTTGATTCTCTCGGCCATCTCCGAAGTCCTCTCCAGCGAAGTCACCAGCATCGCCGGCCTGTTCTTCGGCGCCGTCATCGTGATCGCCGTGGTGCTGATGCCGCGCGGCCTGGCCGACGTGGCGCGGCGCTACCGCCGCACGGGCTGGCGCTACTTCATCGAAAACATCAGGATGCACCGGCTATGAAACCCCTTCTCGAGGCCCGCGGCCTGACGCGCCGCTTCGCCGGACTGGTGGCCGTGCACGATGTCAGCTTCGCGCTGGCGCCCGGCGAGATTCTGGGCTTTATCGGCCCCAACGGCGCAGGCAAGACCACCCTGATCAGCCTGCTCAGCGGCACCCTGGATCCCTCCGAGGGCGAAGTCTGGTTCGACGGCCGGCGCATCGACCGCCTGGCCGCCTTCCGCCGGGCGCGCCTGGGCATCGGGCGCACCTTCCAGATCATGCAACCCTTCCCGGGCCTGTCCGTGCTGGACAACGTGGCGGTCGGCGCCCTGTTCGGCCGCGGCCAGGGGCAGTCCAGGCTGGCCCTGGCGCGCGAAAGCGCCCGCGAGTGCCTGGACTTCGTCGGGCTGGGCAAATACGCAGGCCAACGCGCCGAGGACCTGGGCGGCCCCGACCGCAAGCGCCTCGAACTCGCCAAGGCCCTGGCCATGCAGCCGCGCGTGCTGCTGTGCGACGAGGTCATGGCCGGCCTGAACCTGGTGGAGATCGAAGAGGTCATCGAAATCATCCGCAAAGTGCGCGACACCGGCATCAGCATCATCGTCATCGAACACGTCATCAAGGCGATCCGCACCCTCTCGGATCGCATCATGGTGCTGCACCACGGCGAGAAGATCGCCGACGGCGCCCCCGACAGCGTGCTCACCGACAGCCGCGTCGTCGAGGCCTACCTCGGGAAGAAACGCTCATGAATGCCACGCCATCCCCGCAGGAACCGCTGCTGAGGGTCCGCAGCCTGTCGGCCGGCTACGGCCTGGTCCAGGTGCTGCACTCGATCTCCCTGGACGTGCGGCAGGCCGAATTCCTGGCGCTGGTGGGCAGCAACGGCGCGGGCAAGACCACGCTGCTGCGCACGCTCTCGGGTCTTCTGCCGATCGGATCGGGAACCCTCGAATGGGAAGGCCGCGCCATCGGCGGTCTGACGCCCGATGCGATCTTCCGCCAAGGCATCGTGCAGGTGCCGGAGGGCCGTCAGCTCTTTCCCCGCATGTCGGTCCGGGACAATCTGCTGATGGGCGCGTACCGGCGCGACGACCAGGCCGGCGTACGGGCCGATCTGGACAGGGTCTACGGCCTTTTTCCCCGCCTGGCCGAGCGGCGGCGCCAACTGGCCGGCAGCATGTCGGGCGGCGAACAGCAGATGTGCGCCATGGCGCGCGCCTTGATGGCCCGCCCGCGCCTGCTGCTGGTCGATGAAATGAGCCTGGGGCTGGCCCCGATCATCGTGGACCAACTGATGGAAACCCTGACGGCCATCCGCGACCAGGGCGTCACCATCCTGCTGGTCGAGCAGGACATCCATCTGGCGCTGGCGGCGGCCGATCGGGCCTATGTGCTGGAAACCGGCCGCATCGTGCGCGAGGGACCGGCCCGCGACCTGATCGCGGACCCGGAACTGAAACGCGCCTACCTGGGCGTCTAGGCGGCCCTCAAGCGACGGCCCGCACCTCGGCGACGGGGCCGGAAGAAGCCGGAGGCGCCGGCTGGGCGATGGCCTCGGCCACGACGTCGCGCGACAGCGACGGCGCCAGCATTTCCATCAGCACGTAGACGAAATCGCGCAGGAATACGCCGCGCTTGATCGCCACGCTGGTCGTGTGCTGACCGAACAGGTGGCCGGCGGGCAAACCGACCAATCCCTTGTCCCGGCGCGGATCGAACGCCACGCCCGCGATGATGCCGATGCCCAGGCCGATGTCGGCATAGGTCTTGATCACATCGGCATCGATGGCTTCCAGCACGATGTCGGGCTCGATCCCGGCCTGCTCGAAGGCGGCGTCGATGGCGCGCCGCCCCGAGAACGCCCGGTCATAGGTCACGATGGGATACTGGGCCAGATGATCCAGCGACAGATTGCGCGCGGCGCTGGAGGTCAGGCCCGTCAGCGGATGATCGGGGGGCACCACCAGCGTGTGCTCCCAGGAATAGACCGGCAGGGCCACCAGGCCCGGCGTCTGGGCCAGGGTCTCGGTGGCGATGGCCAGATCCGCCTGCTCGTGCAGGACCAGCTTGGCCAGATGTTCCGGATTGCCCTCGGCCAGCGACACGTGGACCTTGGGAAAGCGCGCGCGAAACGCCGGGATCACGCGCGGCAGCAGGTAGCGGGCCTGGGTGTGGGTGCAGGCGATGATCAGGGAGCCCTCGTCGCGCTGGGCGAATTCATCGCTGACTTTCTTGAGATTGTCCACCTCGCGCATGATGCGGTCGATGACGACCGAGACGGCCTGGCCCGGCTTGGTCAAGCCCTTGAGACGCTTGCCGTGGCGCTCGAAGATGCGCACGCCGAGTTCGTCCTCGAATTCGATGATGGCCTTGGACACCCCCGGCTGGGACGTATACAGCGAACGGGCCGCTTCGGTCAGATTGAAGTTGCGCCGGATCGTTTCGCGGACAAATCGGAATTGCTGCAGGTTCATGGATAAGGCCCTATAGGAAGAGCCATTATATGTAATATAGAACCTGATTAATATGACTTTTTGTTATTTGTTTAGGTTCGAGGCACGGGGCGCGCCCCGGCCTCGGGCGCCCGCCGCGCCCGCAAGGCGCGCGGCGGGACGGCCGGTCACTTCATCGAGATCGTGGTGTTGACCTCGCGCGGGTGCGCCTGCCACCGGGCGGTGACGGTCTTGGTCTGCGTCCAGAAGTAGATCGACTGGCGGCCGTTGGGCCCCAGGTCGCCCAGTTTCGAGGCCCGCGAGCCCGTAAAGCTGAACCAGGCCACCGGCACCGGGATGGGGATGTTGATCCCCACCTGACCGACGTCGATGTTGTTCTGGAAGTAGCGGGCGTGCCCGCCATCCTGCGTGAAGATCGAGGTGCCGTTGCCGTTGGGATTGGCGTTGATGAACGCCACCGCTTCTTCCAGCGTATCGACCTGCACCACCGAAAGCACCGGCCCGAAGATCTCCTCGCGGTAGATGCTCATGTCGGCCTTGACGCCGCCGAACACGGTCGGCCCGACGAAATTGCCCTTTTCGTAGCCGGCCACCTGGACGCCGCGGCCGTCCAGCAGCAGTTCGGCGCCCTCGTCCACGCCCTTCTGGATGAAGCCCTCGACGCGCTGCTTGGCGGCGGGTGAAATCAGCGGGCCGAGATCCGCCTGGCGATCCGTGCCGACGTTGATCTTCAGCTTGCGCGCGCGCTCGACGAAGTCGGGCAGCCACTTTTGCGCCTCGCCCACCAGCACCAGCACGGAAATCGCCATGCAGCGCTCGCCGGCCGCGCCGAAAGCCGCGCCCAGCATCGAGTTCAGGGCGGCCTCGCGGTCGGCGTCGGGCATGATGACACTGTGGTTCTTGGCGCCCATCATGGCCTGGCAACGCTTGCCCGCGTTCGAGGAGCGGCGGTAGATCTCCGTGCCGACGCGGGTCGAGCCGATGAAGGACACGGCCTTGATGTCGGGGTGATCGCACAGGGTGTTGGCGACGTCCGGCCCGCCATGCACGACGTTGAGCACGCCGGGAGGCAACCCGGCTTCCAGGGCCAGTTGGGCCACCATCAACGAGGCCGTCGGATCCTGCTCGGACGGCTTGTACACGAAGGTGTTGCCGCAGGTCACGGCGATGGGGAACATCCAGCACGGCAGCATCACGGGGAAATTGAACGCCGTGATCCCGGCGCACACGCCCAGGGGCTGGATGATCGAATAGACGTCGATACCGGTGGCGGCGTTCTCGGCGTAATCGCCCAGTTGCAGCGTATTGGCCGACACGGCGTGATCGACGCCCTCCAGGCCGCGCGCGACCTCGCCTTCGGCATCGGGCAGGGTCTTGCCGTGCTCGCGGGAAATGACTTCGGCGATCTTCGGGGTGTGCTCCCGCAGCAACTGGGCGAAATCCACCATGATCTGACGGCGCTTGGCCTGGCTGACGTTGCGCCAGGTCTCGAAAGCCTTTTTGGAATCCGCAATCGCCCGTTCGACTTCGGCCGGCGTGGCGAAGGGCACCCGGGCGACCACTTCCTGGGTTGCCGGATCAATGACGTCGCGCCATTCCTTGGTTTCGGACTGGACGAGTTTCCCGCCGATCAGCAGCGGGACGCGTGGGATGTCGCTCATTCAAACCTCCTGGATAAATCGATGAAAGCGGAAATCACTTGACCAGCGGGCAGGTCGAAGCCGACAGGGGCTGGAAAGCATCCTGGGCCGGAATCGTGGCCACCAGCTTGGAGAGGTCCCATTCGCCCTTGGACTCGGCAGGCGCTTTGACCTCGTACAGATACATGTCGTGGATCACCCGGCCGTCGGGGCGGATGGAGGCATTGTGCATGATCGGATCCTGGATGGGGATCTCGCGCATCTTCGCCGCCACCACGTCGCCCTCGGTGGAGCCCGTGGCCGCCACGGCCTTCAGGTAATGCAGCACGCTGGAATACACGCCGGCCTGGGTCATGGTGGGCTTCTTGCCCTCGAAGGCCTGGGCAAAGCGGTCGGACCAGGCGCGCGACGCGTCGTCAAAATCCCAGTAGAAGCCGTCCACGTAGCTCAACCCCTGGGCGGTCTCCAGCCCCAGGGCGCGCAGGTCGGACAGGAACACCAGCAGGGACGCCAGGCGCTGGCCGCCCGCGACGATGCCGAACTCACGCGCCTGCTTGATCACGTTGACCGTATCCTGGCCGCCGTTGGCCAGGGCCACGACCTGGGCGCCGGAGCTTTGCGCCTGCAGCAGATAGGAAGCGAAATCGGGCGCGTTCAGCGGATGGGGGACGGCGCCCTTCACCGTGCCGCCCAGGGCCTTGACCATGTCGGAAGCGCCTTTTTCCAGGGAATGGCCGAAGGCGTAATCCACCGTGATGAAGAACCACGACTTGCCGCCCTTGTCGAACATGGCCTTGACGCCGCCGATCGACTGGGAATAGACGTCGAACATCCAGTGAAAGCCCACCGGCGAGCAGCTCTTGTTGGTCAGGTCCGTGGTGGCCGGGCCGGAAAACAGCACGACCTTGTTCTTTTCGCGGGCGATGTTCTGCACCGCCAGGGCCACCGCCGAGTTGGTCAGGTCGGCGATCGCCGTCACGCCGTTGCGGTCGAACCATTCGCGCGCGCGCGCGGCCCCCACGTCCGCCTTGTTCTGATTGTCGGCCGACAACAGCTCGATCTCCATGCCCTTGCACTGCGCCTTCAGGCAATCGTCGATGGCCAGTTGAGCGGCCGCCACCGAACCCATGCCGCCCATGGAAGCGTAGGTGCCCGACATGTCGGTCAGCACCCCGATCTTGACGGGAGGGGTCGCCGCCTGGGAAACGGACATGGACAGGGCGGCGGCGCATAAAGAGGCCGCCAGGATCGGCGTGAATTTCTGCATGGTCTTGTCTCCGTTGTCGTTGGACCCGTCCTCTGCGGGGCGGGATCGGTGAGCCTAGGCTCCCACCCCAGTGTAGTTGTGTAAAAAGCGTATTACCATCAAAATATTTGCACATTCATTGATGATATTTGCACAACAAAACTCATGGCCGACTGGGACGCAATCCGCTATTTTCTGGAAGTCGCCCGCACGCAGCGGGCCAGCGCCGCCGCCCAGCGGCTGGGGGTGCAGCACAGCACCGTCACCCGGCGCATCCGCGCGCTGGAGCAAGACCTCGGCGTGACGCTGTTCGAGAAATCCCGCGCCAGCGGGTTCACCCCGACCGAGGAAGGCCTGCGCTTCTTCGCCCACGCGGAGCAGGTCGAAAGCACCTTGCTGGCGGCCCGGGAGGCCCTGTCCGGCAACGCCCAGATGCCTTCGGGTCACTTGCGGATCGGCTCCACCGAGGGTTTCGGCAGCACGGTGCTGACGCCCCTGATGGTGGATTTCCAGCGCCGCCACCCCGCGATGACGCTGGACATCATGCCGGTGCCGCGCTTCATCAGCCTCTCCAAGCGCGAGGCCGACATCGCCATCGCCCTGGAACGCCCCCAGCGCGGCCCCTACTTGTGCACCAAGCTCGCCGACTACAACCTGCGGCTGTACGGCACCCGCGATTACCTGGCCCGCCACGCGCCGATCCGGCGGCAGGCCGATCTGGGCCGGCACACCTTCATCGGCTATGTGGACGAACTCTTGTTCAGCGACCGGCTGCGCTACCTGGACGATCTGGTGCAGCCGTCGCGCGTGATCTTCCGCAGCACCAGCGTGCTGGCCCAATACCATGCGGCCCTGGGCGGCCAGGCGCTGGCGATCCTGCCCTGTTTCCTGGCGGCCCAGGACGAACGGCTGGTGCCCGTACTGGCCGACGCCGTACTCGTGACGCGCAGCTTCTGGATGTACTGCCATGAAGACCTGCGACGCACACGCCGCGTCATGGCCTTATGGGACTACCTGAAGCAGGCCGTCGCGCTGAACCGCGGCCTGCTGTGCGGCAGCGCCCGGGAACTGCGCACGCCGGCCGAGGACTGGGCGCCGTCCTATGCCCCTTCGCGCGCGGCGGCCGCGCCGGATTGAGCCGCCGCAGCGGTTGCCCGCCGCCGGCCTCAGGCAGATTCGGGCGTGCGGCGCTTGGGCTTGGGCATGCGCACCCGCTGCCACATCAAGCCCAAGCCCAGGGCCAGGAACACCGCATGCACCAGCACCAGGCCGACACCGAAGGACAGCACGCCATTGGCGATCCAGCCGCGCGACAGATTGATCAGATTCATGTACAGCAGCGCCAGCAGGCCGGCGATGAGCAGATCGCCCGAACGCCCCAGGCGCGGGTTCACCGCCCCCAGCGGCAGGGCGATCAGCGCCAGGTTGAGGACCGCCAGCGGCAGCGACAGCCGCCACATCAGTTGGGACATCGATTCCGTATCGCCCTGGGCGATCAGATCCAGCGTCGGACGTGCCTTGATTTGCTGCAGCGCCTGCTGGAGCTTGGCTTCCTGGACGCGGGGATCGGTGCGGCTTTCGATGCGCACGCCATAGCGGTCGAATTCCAGCATGCGCATTTCGGGCGATCCCGATTTCAGGTCGTAGCGGTGTCCCGGCCCCAGCACCAGGAAGCGGTCGCCATTGGACTCGGTGCGGATCGCGGCGCTTTCCGCCGTGACGATGCTGAGCCATTCGGGTTCGATGATGCGGGCCACCACCCGGCCCAGTTCGTCGTCCGGCCGGGTCGGCGATTCGGCGAAGAACACCCGCCGGCCATCGTCGGTTTCGATGAACTGACCGGCCGAGACCTTGGACAAATCAGAACGCTGCTCGAAGCGCTGCCGGTATTCGGCAATCTGGCCGTAGGCCCAAGGCGATGCCGACAGCGTCAGCACCGCCACCACGGCCGCGACCGGCAGGGCGAAGCGCATCACGGGATGCAGCCACTGGCCCAGGGACAGGCCGCTGGCGAACCAGACTGCCATTTCCGACTCGCGGTAGCTGCGCGTGACGGTGGTCAGCACCGCCACGAACAAGGTCACGGACAGGATCACCGGCAGCGCGGTGATGCTGGAAAAGGCCGCCAGGCCCAGCACGACATTGGCGCCGATGTCGCCATTGGCCGCATCGCCCAGCAGGCGCACGATCAGCACGCTCAGCCACACCACCAGCAGCGTGGAAAACACGATGCCCGCATGGCTGGTGATCTCGGAAAAGACGGCGCGCTTGAACAATGACATGGGAAAATGCGGAATAATGGACCGTCTACTCCCCCGGAATCTTCTGGACCCAAGGAAAACGAATGGAATTTAGCACAACGACGTCGGCCTCCCTGCACACGCTCAAGACCCAGGCGCTGGCCGTGGGGGTGTTCCAGGACGGCGTCCTGAGCCCCGCCGCCGACGCCCTGGATCAGGCGACCCAGGGGGCGATCCGCGCGATCATCAAGGCGGAATTCGACGCCGCCCCGGGCGGCATCCTGACACTGCATGCCCCCGCCGGCCTCACCGCCGAACGCGTCATTTTACTCGGCCTGGGCGCTCAGGACCGCTTCAATGCCGCCACGCTGGCGCGCGCCCACGAAGCCCTGGCGGCCTACTGCGTGCGCGCGGGCCTGGGGCACGCGGTCTCCACCCTGTGCGCCCTGCCCTGCCCGGACGCCGACGCGGCCGACTGCGCCCGCACCGCCGCCCGCCTGGTCAGCGCGGCCACCTACCGCTACGACGCCACTTTCAGCCGCCCCAAGCCGGCTGCCAAGCTGCGCACCTTCGTCCTGCACCTGCCCCGCAGCCAGGCCGCCCGCGCGCGCACTGGCCTGGAACAAGGCGCCGCCATCGGCGCGGGCATGAACCTCGCCCGCCTGCTGGGCGACCTGCCGCCCAATGTCTGCACACCGACCTACCTGGGCAAGACCGCCCGCAACCTGGCCAAGCAGTTCAAGACCCTCAAGGCCGAAGTCCTCGACCAGAAAAAAATCGAGGCGTTGAAGATGGGCTCCTTCCTGTCGGTGGCGCGCGGCTCGGCCGAACCGCCCGCCTTCATCGTCCTGCGCCACACGCCGGCCGGTGCCGCCGCCCGCAAGGCCGCCCCGCTCGTGCTGGTTGGCAAGGGCATCACGTTCGACGCCGGCGGCATCTCGCTCAAGCCCGGCCCAGGCATGGACGAAATGAAATTCGACATGTGCGGGGCTGCCGGCGTGCTGGGCACGATGCGCGCCGTGGCCGAACTGAACCTGCCGCGCGAGATCATCGGCATCGTCCCCAGTTGCGAGAACCTGCCCAGCGGCACGGCCAACAAGCCCGGCGACATCGTCACCAGCATGTCGGGCCGCACCATCGAGATCCTCAACACCGATGCCGAAGGCCGCCTGATCCTGTGCGATGCCCTGACCTACGCGGAGCGCTTCAAGCCCGCCGCCGTGATCGATGTCGCCACCCTGACCGGCGCCTGCGTGATCGCGTTGGGCCACGTCAACAGCGGCCTGTTCACCCAGGATGAAACCCTGGCGGCGGATCTGCTCGCCGCCGGCCGCCAGGCGCTGGACCCGGCCTGGCGCCTGCCCCTTGAAGACGCCTATCAGGACCAGTTGAAATCCAACTTCGCCGACATGGCCAATATCGGCGGGCGGCCGGGGGGTTCGATCACCGCCGCCTGCTTCCTGTCGCGCTTCACCGCCAAGTATCCCTGGGCGCACCTGGACATCGCCGGTACGGCCTGGCACGAGGGCAAGCAAAAAGGCGCCACCGGCCGTCCCGTGCCCCTGCTGGTGAGCTACCTGCTGGGGCAATGCGCCCGATGAGCGCGCGCAGGGCCGCCTCATGAGCCGGGTGGATTTCGCCTACGGCGCAGCCCACCGGCTGCGCATGGCCTGCGGCACGGCGGCGCGCCATGTCGGCGCGGGCCGCAGGCTGCTGGTGTACTGCACCGACGAGCGCCGCCTGCGGCGCTTCGACGCGCTGCTCTGGGAATTCGAACCGGCCAGTTTCATCCCGCACGCCCTGGCCGACGACCCCCTGGCCGACCGCGCCGACGTCATCCTGGTGGCCGACGCCGCCACCCTGGCCGGCATGCCGCCGGGAGGCTGGCTGCTCAACCTGGACCTGGACTGCCCCCCGCAGGCCGAACGCTTCGAGCGTATCCTGGAAATCGTTTCCGGCCACGAAGCCGACATCCAGGCCGCCCGTGCGCGCTGGTCCCGGTACCAGCAGGCCGGCCATGATGTCCGGGGGCACCGCCTGCCAAGCAGCCACCCCGCCGCAGGGAACCATCGCGGCGCCTGAGTGTCTAAAGAACAGACCCGCCGCATCGCGCCGCCCGGATGCTGCCGGCCACTGTGTTTCCCACATGGACGACGGCATTCAGCTTGTTGTAAGATTGAATTCACTCTGGTCGATGCCCGGCACCGGCCTCATGCACTACAGGAAACCGCCATGTCCGACTTCCGCCACACCCTGCCCGATACCGGCGCCTACGCCGCGCCGGCCGCCGCCCGCAACCGCGTGCTGCGCAACACCTACTGGCTGCTCGCGCTCTCGCTGATCCCCACGGTCCTGGGGGCCGCCCTCGGCTTGTCCTCCGGCATGAACCAGGTCCTGGCCACCAGCCCCGGCGTCAGCACCCTGATCTTCCTGGTGGGCGCCATCGGCCTGATGTTCATGATCGAACGCAACAAGAACTCATCCCTGGGCGTCGCCCTGCTGCTGGGCTTCACGTTCTTCATGGGCCTGATGCTGTCGCGGCTGCTCGGGCATATCCTGGGCATGGGCAACGGCGCCCAACTGATCATGCTGGCTTTCGGCGGCACGGCGGCCGTGTTCGGCACCATGGCGACCGTCGCCACCACCACCAAGCGCGACTTCACCCACATGCAGAAATTCCTGTTCGTGGGCGTGGTGCTGCTGCTGGTGGCGATGGTGGGCAATATCTTCCTGCAGATCCCGGCCCTGACGCTGACGCTGTCGGTGCTGGCCATCGGCATCTTCTCGGCCTTTCTCCTGGTCGATCTGCAGCGCGTCGTTCAGGGCGGCGAGACCAACTACGTCTCCGCCACCCTGGCGGTCTACCTGGATCTGTACAACATCTTCGCCAACCTGCTGATGCTGCTGGGCATCTTCGGCGGCAACCGCGAATAAACCGTTCCAGGCATCTGAAACACCCCGGCGGGCCTCGGCCCGCCGTTTTTTTGCCGCCGGGCCGCCCCAAGGCAAAAAGCACCCCCTCGGGGGGCAGCAAGCCGAAGGCGCAGCGTGGGGGCCTTTTTTGCCGCCGGGCCGCCCCAAGGCAAAAAGCACCCCCTCGGGGGACAACAAGTCGAAGGCGCAGCGTGGGGGCCTTTTTTGCCGCCGGGCCGCCCCAAGGCAAAAAGCGCCCCCTCGGGGGGCAGCAAGCCGAAGGCGCAGCGTGGGGGCCTTTTTACCGCCGGTACTCCGGCGCCACCAGGGTCCAGGGCAGCAGCGCCTGCGTCAGCGGGCCGATGAGCACAGAAAACAGAAGCGTGCCCACGCCCAGCATCTCGAGGCCGCCCAGCAGCAACCCCATGAGAAGCACCGTCATTTCAAGCACCGTGCGCACCAGCCGCAACGACCGCCCGGTCACGCGCTGCAGACCTGTCATCAGGCCATCCCGGGGCCCCCGGCCCAACTGGGCGCCGATATACAGCGCCGAGGCCAGCCCGCACAGCAAGACGCCCCCCACAGTGAGCAGCAGGCGCGCACCCAAGTGTCCGGGCGCATCGAGCACCTGCAAGGCGAGATCGGCGGACAGTCCGATCACGACGGCATTGGCGATCGTTCCCACGCCCGGAATCTCGCGCAGCGGGATCCACAGCAGCAGCACCAGGAACGACAGGCCGATGACCACCGTGCTGAAGCTCAGCGACAACCGGCCGGCCAGGCCGAGATGAAGGGCATCCCAGGGGGACAGCCCCAGACCGCCGCGAATCATCAGCGCCATGGAGACACCGTAGAAAAACAGGCCCAGCATCAACTGCGCAAAACGCCGGGTCAGTTTCCCCGTGCGCAATTGCGCCAGGGGGCCAAGCTGGACAAGTTCGATAGACGAGATCATGCCTCTATCATGCCGATGACTGGCATTGTGGAAAATAGCCAATCATGAGAAAGTGGCCTGCATGAAAGAAACCATTTCGGCACGCCGTGTGCGTGAACTTGTCGGTTCCCTTCCTGCGGGGCCGATCCATGCCGGCCTGGCCGATGCCCTGACCTTGTTGATCGGTGACGGCCGGATACCGCTCGGCGTGCGCCTGCCCAGCGAACGGGAATTGTCCGCCGCCCTCGGGCTGTCCCGCACCACCATCACCCGCGCCTACGCTTCATTGCGCGACAGCGGCTACGCGCACGCGGCACAGGGCTCGGGAACCTTCACAGCCGTCCCGGGCGGCCACGAGCGGGCCCATGACCGCGTGCTCGTCGCGGGCGGCGCGGGCGAAGACTGGATCGACCTGAGCTGCGCCGCGGACTCCGCCCCCGCCGAAGTGATGGCGGCCTACGCGACGGCGCTGTCGGAACTGCCGGCCTACCTGGGCAGGCATGGGTATTTTCCATCCGGCCTGCCGGTCCTGCAGGAAGCCGTCGCGGCCGGCTACGCCGCCCGGGGGCTGCCCACCGATCCGGATCAGATTGTGATCACCCCCGGTGCGCTGACTGCCGCGTGCGTCGTGGTGCGCGCGCTCGCCCGGCGCCACGGTCATGCGCTGATCGAGTCCCCCACCTACCCCAACGTCGGCGAGATACTGCGCGCGGCGGACCTGCAACTGCACGAAGCCCCGCTGGACGGGAACGGGTGGGATATCGCCGGCATCGCCGAGACGGTCAAGCAGGTGCGGCCGGATTTCGCCTACCTGATCCCCGATTTCCAGAACCCGACAGGCGCCGTGATGACTGCGGCGCAACGGCAGCAGTTGGGAAAGGTCCTGCGCCTTCGGGAGACACGGGCGATCGTGGATGAAACCCACCATGCCCTGGCCCTCGACGGACAGGCCATGCCGCCGCCATTCGCCGCTTTCGACGCCGATGCCGTGACGCTCGGCAGCATGAGCAAGACCCACTGGGGAGGCCTGCGCATCGGATGGATCCGCGCCCCGCGCCCGCTCCTGGAGAAACTGGTGCGGGCCCGCATGTCCCTCGATCTCGGCGTGCCTGTCGTCGAACAACTGGCTGCGGCGCATCTGCTGCGCCAGGGGCCTGTTTCACCGCTGCAGATCGAGCGCCTGCGCGCTCAGCGCAACGCCTTGATCGATCTCGTCGGAACACATTTGCCCGACTGGCGCTTCACGCCGCCGGCGGGCGGACTGATGTTGTGGTGCGAGCTTCCGCACCGGGGCGCGACCGCATTGGCCGCCGCGGCGGCGGCCAGCCAGGTCGTGCTGACGCCCGGCCCCGTGTTTTCTCCCAGCGGCGGGCTGGATTCATTCGTCCGGCTGCCCTGGACACGGCCCGTGGCCGAATTGCGCGCGGCCGTCGAACGCATTGCCGCCGCCTGGCGCCGCCTCGAAGAAAGCAGACCGCTCTCGGCGGTCAGGCCGCGCCGCGCGGGGGCAGTTTTCTGATCCCCTCGGCCGCCACCAGCCCCACCGCGATCCAGATCGGCACATAGGTCAGCCACTGCGCCGGCGCCACGGGCTCGCCCATCAGCAGGAACGCCACCCAGAACAGCAACACGGGCTCCACGTAGCTCAGCAGCCCGAACAGGGACAGCGGCAGCATCCGGCTGGCGGCCAGGTACATGGACAGCGATACCGCACTCAACAGGCCCAGCAGGGGCACTTGCAGGATCAGGCGCGGATGCGCGGCGAACAGCCGCACCGCCTCGGCCGCCTGGGCCTGCAGGATCACGATGGCCGCCGGCAGCAGGAAGAACATGTCGAACCACAGGCTGGTCAGCGCATCGACCCGCAGACGCCGGCGCAGCATGAAATACGGCGGATAGCCCAAGGCCACCAGCAGCGTGGTCCAGGACACCGCGCCCAGACGCCACCATTCGTGCCCGACGCCGAGCACGGCGAACGCCACCGCCCAGACCTGCCAGGCGCTCAGCCGCTCGCGGTAGAACAGCCGCCCCACCAGCACCATCACCAGCGGCAGCAAGAAATAGCCCATGGACACATTCAACGCATGGCCGTGCAGCGGCGCCCACACGAACAGCCACAGTTGCACGCCCAGCAGCAGCGAGCACAGGATCATGGCCGCCAGGAAGCGGCCCCGGGAAAAATCCCGGGCGGTCTGGCGCACCGCACCCCAGCCGCGCGCCCGCTGCACCACCAGCGCCAGCATCGGCAAGCCCATCAGGATCCGCCAGGCGAACACGATGTCGCCGTCGAAGGGCTGCATCAACGTTGCGTAGTAGTACATCGTGGCGAACAACGCCGAGGACGCCACCGACAGCAGGATACCTTTTTTCATTTTTCCGGGCGGCGCTCAGTAGCGCTGCAGATCCATCAGCACCTGGCGCGTGCGCAAAGGGGTCTCCAGCAACTGGTCCAGCCGCTCCCGCAGCGCCTGGCGCAACAACGGCTCGGCATCCGTGCGGTCGAAATCCGGCATCGGGGCGTCCAGCCCGTAGCCGGCCTGCTCCAGCAGCAGCCACTCGAAGCGGCGCAAAACGACGGCATGAGAGCGGCCGCGCGCATCGGCCAGCACGTCCAGCGCGGCCTCGTAGGCGTCGAATATCCCTGGATGCGGATCTTCGCGCGCCAGCAGGCGCAGGATCAGTTCGTTCATGTACCAGCCCGACATCATCGCCCGGCCGTCGAGCAGGCGCACGGGACCGGATTCGGCGCGCGTCAGCGTGTGGACCTCGGCCGCGCCGGACCAGGACAGCCACAGCGGCTGGAAACCCACCAGCACCGGACGCAGGACTGAATAAGGACGCTTGGCGCCTTTGGCGACCAGGGCGACGCAGCCATGGTCGCGGGTGAAGGCTTGCACGATGAGGGACGTTTCACGCCAGGGGCTGGCGTGCAGCACGTAACCGCGCGCATCCAGGATGCGCTGGCCGCGTCTACTCATAGCCGAGTTCTCGAAGGGCCGCCTCGCGGTCCGACCAGCCCTTGCGGACCTTGATGTAAACATCCAGGAAAACCGGTTTTTCGAGCAGCCGGACGATGTCCTGGCGCGCCTCGGTGGCGATGCGCTTCATGTGCTGGCCGCCCGCCCCCAGCAGGATGGGCCGATGGCTGTCGCGTTCGATCACGACGCAGGCTGCGATGCGCGCGCCCTCGGCGTTTTCTTCCCATTGCTCGATGACCACGGTGCAGCCATAGGGCAGCTCGTCGCCCACCAGGCGGAAGATTTTTTCCCGGATCAGCTCGGCCGCCAGGAAACGCAGCGGCCGGTCGGTCAGGGTGTCGGGTTCGAACAGGTGCTCGCCTTCGGGCAGGTGGCGGGCGAGTTCCTGAATCAGGATATCCAGTTGCACGTCGCGCAGCGCGCTGACCGGCACCACGGCGGCATAGGGAAATTGCTCCATCAGACGCGACACGTAGGCGAACAAGGCATTCTTGTCCTTGACCGCGTCGACCTTGTTGACCGCCAGAATCACGGGACGGTTCCTGGGCAGCAGCGGCACCACGCCGGCGTCGCCCGCCGACCATTTCCCGGCCTCGACGACGTGGACCACGACATCGACCTCCGCCAGGGCCTGGGTGACCACGCGGTTCATCATGCGGTTCATGGCTCCGCCATGGCGCGTCTGGAACCCCGGGGTGTCGACGAATACGAACTGGTCGTGGTCCCGCGTCAGTACGCCGTGGATGCGGTGGCGCGTGGTCTGCGCCTTGCGCGAGACGATGGACAGTTTGGCCCCGACCAGGGCATTGCCCAGGGTGGACTTGCCCACATTGGGACGGCCCACGATGGCGACGAAACCGCAGCGGCTGGGGGTGGAGGCGTTCATGTCTTATCCTGGGGCGTATTCCGGGTCTTGCTCTGGGCGCCGTCCTGGGCCACGGCCACGGGCAGGGACAACTGGGCCGGTTTGCGGCGGCGCGCCGCCCGGCGCGCCGGCCCCAGGGCTTCGATGGCGGCGATCGCCTGGCTGGCGGCGGCCTGCTCGGCCGCCCGCCGGCTGGTGCCGGACGCCTGTTCGCGGATGCCGAGCGGCGCGATCTCGCAAACCACATCGAACAGTTGGTCGTGCGCCGCGCCGCGCGTGGCCAGAACCTCGTAGCGCGGCAGGGGATGGCCGCGTCCCTGGACGAGTTCCTGCAGCAGGGTCTTGGGATCCTTGCCGAACGTGCGCAAGTCGATATGCGCCAGAACCGGGCGGTACAGGCGCTCGATGACGCGGCTGATTTCCGGATAGCCGCCGTCCAGGTAGATGGCGCCGAAGATGGCTTCCAGCGCGTCGGCCAGGATCGAGGGCCGGCGGAAACCGCCGCTCTTCAGCTCGCCTTCGCCCAGACGCAGATGGACCGACAGGGACAAGGTCTGGGCGATGTCGGCCAGAGCGGACTGCTTGACCAGGTTGGAACGCACCCGCGACAGATCGCCTTCGTCCATTTCGGCGTGCTCGGCGAACAAGAGCGTGGACACGACGAAATTCAGCACCGAATCCCCGAGGAACTCAAGGCGCTCGTTGTGCGGCATGCCATGGCTGCGATGGGTCAGCGCCCGCTCCAGCAGGCCGCCGTCCCGAAAACGGTAGTCCAGGGCAGCCTGCAGGGAATCCAGGGAGGCCATCACTCGAACCCGCCGATCCGGCTGGGCGAACCGAAGTTCATCCAGATGAAGAAAGCGCGCCCGACAACGTTGCGGTCAGGCACGAACCCCCAATAGCGGCTGTCCAGGCTGTTGTCGCGGTTGTCTCCCATCATGAAGTAATGGCCGGGCGGCACCGTGCAGCGCACCCCGTCGGGCAGGTAGGTGCATGCCCGGAAATCCGGAAAGCGGGTGATCGGCATCAGATCCTGCGGCGCATTCACGTTCAGCAGGATGCGGTGCGACACCTCGCCCAGTTGTTCGCGGTACTGCCCCACGTAGACGGCCCGGTCCGGCTCGTAGTAATCGCCATCGCGCTCGCGCGGCACCGGCGTGCCGTTGACCGACAGGACCTTGCCCCGGTATTCGATCACGTCGCCGGGCTCTCCGACCACCCGCTTGATGTAATCCACCGAAGGATCGACGGGATAGCGGAAAACGACCACGTCGCCGCGTTTCGGCGAACCCAGTTCGATGATCTTGCGGTCGATCACCGGCAGGCGGATGCCGTACTCGTATTTGTTCACCAGGATCAGGTCGCCGTTCTCCAGGGTGGGCAGCATGGAGCCCGACGGAATCCGGAAGGGCTCGACCACGAAGGAACGCAGCACGAACACGAACAGGATCACCGGAAAGAAGCTGACGCAGTATTCCACCCACCAGGATGGACGGCCGGCCCGCTCATAGGCCTGGTCGCACTCGACCTGCAGGGCATCGGGATCCAGGCCTGCCGCATTGTTGCGGCAGGCCTGCGCCGCCGCCTCGGCCCGGGCGCGGCGCCGGCCGCGCAGGACGGCAATGTCCAGCAGCCAGACCAGGCCCGTCGCCAGCAACGCAATGAAGAGCAACAGGGCGAAATCCCAACTCATGAGTATCCTTTCTTATTTGTCTTCGACCTGCAGGACGGCCAGGAAGGCCTCCTGAGGAATTTCCACATTGCCGACCTGCTTCATGCGCTTCTTGCCGGCCTTCTGCTTTTCGAGAAGCTTCTTCTTGCGGGAGATGTCGCCGCCGTAGCACTTGGCCAGCACGTTCTTGCGCAGGGCCTTGACGTTTTCCCGGGCGACGACCTCGGCCCCGATGGCCGCCTGGATGGCGATGTCGAACATCTGGCGCGGGATCAGGCCGCGCATGCGGGTGACCACGTCCCGCCCCCGGTGGCGGGCATTGGCGCGGTGCACGATCATCGACAGCGCGTCGACCCGGTCGCCGTTGATCAACAAGTCCACGCGCACCACGTCGGCCACGCGGTATTCCTTGAAGTCGTAATCCATGGACGCATAGCCGCGCGACACGGACTTCAGGCGATCGAAGAAATCCAGCACGATTTCCGCCAGCGGTATCTCGTAGCGCAGGTGAACCTGGCGGCCGTGATAGCTCATGTCCAGTTGCACGCCGCGTTTGGCCGTGCACAGCGACATCACCGGCCCGACGTATTCCTGGGGCATGAACAACGTCACGGTCATGATGGGTTCGCGGATTTCCTGGATGTGCCCGACCTCGGGCATGCGCGAGGGGCTATCCACCATCAGCAGCGCGCCGTCGCGGTTCAGAACCTCGTAGACCACCGATGGCGCGGTGGTGATGATGTCCATGTCGAACTCGCGCTCCAGCCGCTCCTGGACGATGTCCATGTGCAGCAGGCCCAGGAAGCCGCAACGAAAGCCGAAGCCCAGCGCCTGGGACACCTCGGGCTCGAACATCAGCGAAGAATCGTTGAGCTTGAGCTTTTCGAGGGAGTCGCGCAACTGGTCGTATTCGCTGGATTCGACCGGATAGACCCCGGCGAACACCTGGGGCTTGACCTCTTTGAAGCCGGGCAGCGCACCGCCGGCGGGCTTGCCCGCCAGCGTGATGGTGTCGCCGACCTTGGCGTGTTCGAGTTCCTTGATACCCGCGATGATGAAGCCGACCTCGCCCGCCGACAGCCGGTCGCGCGGCTGGGACTTGGGCGTGAACACTCCCAACTGTTCGCACAGGTGGGTGGCGCCGGTCGCCATCAGCAGAAGCTTGTCCTTGGGCCGCAACGTGCCGTTGACGATGCGCACCAGCATCACCACGCCGACGTAGTTGTCGAACCAGGAGTCGATGATCAGCGCCTGCAGCGGCGCATCCGGATCCCCCTGGGGCGGCGGCACCCGGGCGACGACGGCTTCGAGGATTTCGTCGATGCCCAGGCCGGTCTTGGCGCTGGCCAGGATGGCATCGGTGGCGTCGATGCCGATCACGTCCTCGATCTCGGCGGCGGCCGCATCGGGGTCGGCCGAAGGCAGATCCATCTTGTTCAGGACCGGCAGGACCTCGACGCCAAGTTCGATCGCGGTATAGCAGTTGGCCACAGTCTGGGCTTCGACCCCCTGGGTGGAATCCACCACCAGCAGCGCGCCCTCGCAGGCCGACAGCGAGCGGCTGACTTCGTAGGAAAAGTCCACGTGGCCCGGGGTGTCGATCAGGTTCAGGGCATAGACGCGGCCGTCGGCCGCCGTATAGCTCAGCGCCGCCGTCTGGGCCTTGATGGTGATGCCGCGCTCGCGTTCGATATCCATCGAATCCAGGACTTGGGCTTCCATTTCGCGGGCTTGCAGGCCCCCGCAGCGCTGGATCAAGCGGTCGGCCAGGGTCGATTTGCCATGATCGATGTGCGCAATGATGGAAAAGTTGCGGATATGGTCCATAGGAAGATAGAAAGGCGGGTCTTAGGCGACTGGATGGAAAGGCCCCGCGCAGTGGGGGGCGGGCACGGGCGCCGCCTTTCGGGAGGGCGGAGCCGGAGGGCCGCCCGGCGTTCCCAAGCAAGAAGGGAACGCCGCGGGGCGCCCCCTTCTCGTTCAGGCCGTATTTTAGCTTTTTCCCGCGAAGACGGGCTGTGGCCTCTCAAGGAAACGCCGGGCCGCCCCGGGTTTCCTTGGCCCCACGGGGGCGGGCCGGGCATCGCCCGGCCCTGGGGGCGCTTATTGCGGCTTGATGATCACCCACTGGGACTGCTGGTCGCGGCTGACCAGCAGGACGGCCGGGCGGGACTTGTCCAGGCTCTTGACGACCTGGGCGTACTGCTTGGGACTGGCGATGTCGGTGTTGTTGATCCGCAGGATCACGTCGCCCGGCTCGATCCCGGCCGCAGCGGCCGCGCCGTCGGCCTGATCGACCACCACGCCCTGCCCCCCGGCGTCGGCCGGCAGCGCCTTGACCTTCAGACCCAGGCGGTCCGAGTTTTCATCCGCGGACGGCGCCTCGGTTTTCGGGGAGGTCGACTTGTCGTCCAGTTCGGCGACCGTGGTTTTGAGCTCCAGAGACTTGCCCTTGCGCCAGACCTGGATCGTGGCGTCCGTGCCCGGACGGGTCGCGCCCACCAGGCGCGGCAGGTCGGTCATGTGCTTGATAGACTGGCCGTTGAAGCCCGTGATCACATCGCCGGGGTGCACGCCCGCCTTGGCGGCCGGGCCGCCGGGCTCGACGCTGCTGACCAGGGCGCCCTGGCTCTTGTCCAGCCCCAGGGCCTTGGCGACCTCGTCCTGAACCTCGGTGATCTGCACGCCGATGCGGCCGCGCGTGACCTTGCCGTGAGCCTTGAGCTGCTCGACCACGCGCATCACCTCGTCGATGGGGATGGCCAGGGAAATGCCCATGAAGCCGCCGCTGCGCGAGACGATCTGCGAATTGATGCCGACCGCCTGGCCCTGCAGGTTGATCAGCGGGCCGCCCGAGTTGCCGGGATTGACGGCCACGTCGGTCTGGATGAACGGCAGGTAGTCTCCCGTGTCGCGGTTGATCGCGCTGACGATGCCGGCCGTGACCGTGGAATCCAGGCCGAAGGGCGAGCCGATCGCCAGCACCCACTGGCCCTTGCGCAGCTTATCCGAATCGCCGATGGGCAGAGGCTTCAGGTTTTCGGCCTCGATCTTGATCAGGGCGATGTCGGTGCGCGCATCGGTGCCGATCACCTTGGCCTTGTATTCCTTGCCGTCGGTCATGGTGACGAAGATGCCGTTGGAGTTGTCCACGACGTGGTTGTTCGTGAGGATGTAGCCATCGGCGGAGATCACGAAACCCGAGCCGATGCCGCGCGGCACCGTGCGTTCGCCCTGAGAAGGATCGGGCTGCTGCCGGGGCCGGGCCTGCGGACCGAAGCCGGGCGGCATGAAGTCGGGGCCGAAGAACCAGCGGAACAGTTCCGAGGGATCGCCGTCGCCGGGCATCATGGGCGAACGGCGCACAGGCACGGCTTCGGTGGTCCGGATGTTCACCACCGAGGCCTCCGTGGCCTCGACCACCTGGGTGAAATCGGGCAGTGCCGCACTGAGGGCGGTCGTCGCCTGCGCCTGGGCGGTGCCCGCAGGCAGGGCGGCGGCCAGCGCCAGGCTGACTGCGGCGCCGGCCGCCGCGCGTGCCACGGCGGTATACGGCAGATGAAAAGCCATGGAATTCTCCTTGGAGGATATGAGAGTCAATGGGCGGCCTGGGGCAGGTATTGCACGCCGTGAGCCAGGTCATGCACGGTCTGAGCGGGCACCTCGCCGACCGCAGTCAGCCAATAAGAGGCCAGCCGCATGCGGTAGATGCTGATCGCGCCCTGCTTCAGGCCGCCCTGTCTGATACTTTGATCGCGTTCCGGATCAAAGGTTTCAATGAAAATCGAAATCGCCGCCAATCCGTCGGACAGCACCAATTGATCCACCGCATGGCCGGCCCCGATCCGGCGGGTCAGCTCGGCGATGGGATGGAAACCGGCGGGCAACGTGAAACGCCAGCCGCGCGCGGTCAGATCGGTCGGCTGGCTGGCCTCGTCGTGCAGTCGCCAGTCGCGCGTGTTCCAGCGCGAATCCAGCGCCTCGGTGGGCACGTCGGCGCCGATATGGATCTGGGTGAAAGCGACCTGGTCCACCAGATGCCCCTGGGCATCCAGCGTCTGGGCCTTGAGCAGCAGGTGGTTTTGCGCATCGGTGCAGATCCGGTAGCTGTAGCGCAAGGCATCCCGCGCCCGCAATTCTGACACGTCGCATTTCCGCCCGGCGACGCGGTAGCTGCGGTCCAGGGGTTCCCAATCGTAGTGCCGGGAGAGCGTCTCGCCCGTGCCCAGCAACAGCGCCGGGAAATGATCGCTGTGGGCGGGCCGCGTCACCACGAGTTTCTGCTCGGGCAGCAGGCACTGTTCGATACCATTTTGCCTCAGACACTCCTGCGGCGAGCCGTCCAGCACTTCCTGGCGCTCGCGTTCACCCGTGCCATCGACCAAGTGCACCAAATGCGTGGCTTGCAGCATGCGGCCCTGCTGGTAGACGGTGACGCCGGCATAATCCAGGGTACGCGCGGCGGCCTGGACCCGCTGCAGGAAGGCCAGCGGATCGGGCTCGGCCGCCCAGGCGGTGGCCCACGACAAGACCAGCCCCAGGCAGAGGCCAGCCCGGCGTCCGGACCGCGCCCAAGCCGGCATCAGCGGGCCTCCATCCCGTCGTAGGACACCTGGCGCACCGCGCCGGCACCCGCCATCGACTGGTGCGCGGCCATATAGTCGGCCAGTTCCGGATCGGCGGCATCGGGCTCGTCGGCCTGAGCCATGATCGGGACGGCGGACGGCGACGCATCCGGGGCGAAAAAGAAAGGCCTGGCCATCCAGACGACGGAAGCCACGGCGGCGGCAACCGCCAGCCCCGACAGGCCATTGCGCCATACATGGCGCCGGACCAGCGGGGATGGCGCGACGATCGCGGGTTCGGCATCCAGGGCGGACGATACCCGCGCGTAGAAGCGGTCGGACGGCCGGATCGCCAGATCCGGGCTGCGCATGACGTCGCCGATCAGGTGGTAGGTATCCCAGAGCTGGCGGCCGTAGGGCGTGTCGAGCTCTTCGGCGCGGATGTCGGCCTCGCCATCGACCCAGGACGACACCGAGGTTTCCCAGGCGTGCTCGCTCGCGGCGGCATCAGGTTTCGCATTCATGACGGCTCCTTACCAGCGGTGTTCCGAATCGCGTTCCATGACCGGCCGCAGGCGGGCCGCGATGGCTTCACGGGCGCGGTAGATGCGCGAACGGACCGTACCGATGGGACATTGCATGGTGCTGGCGATCTCTTCATAACTCATCCCTTCGATTTCCCGCAGCACGATCGCGGTGCGCAGATCGTCCGGCAATTCGTCGATGGCCTCGTTGACGGTCTGGGCCACCTGCCGGCTGGCCATCAGCGATTCGGGCGTACTCTGATCACTTAGGCCATCGATCCGGTCAAAAGTTTCACCGTCTTCGTTTTCCAGGGACGCCACGGCCGAAGGCCGCCGAAAACTGGCCGCCTGCCAGTTGCGGGCGGTGTTCAAGGCAATGCGGTACAGCCAGGTATAGAAGGCGCTCTCGCCCCGGAACTGGGGCAAGGCGCGATAGGCCTTGATGAAGGCCTCCTGGGCGACGTCTTCGATGTCGGCCGGATCGCGAATCATGCGCGACAGCAACCGCATGATCTTGCGCTGGTATTTGATCACCAGCAGATCGAAGGCGTGCCGCTCGCCGCGCCTGACGCGCTCGACCAGCGCGAGATCGACTTCGCGCTCGCTCATGCCGCCCTCCCGCCGCGAGGCGGGATCGCAGGCGCGGCTGATCGCGCGGTCAGAGGCGCCCCACCAGCATCGAGCCGTTGGTGCCGCCGAAACCGAAGGAATTGGACAGCGCCACGTCGATCTTCAGGTCGCGCGCCTCGTTGGCGCAGTAGTCCAGGTCGCATTCGGGATCCTGGTTGAAGAGATTGATGGTCGGCGGCGAAACCTGGTGATGTACCGCCAGGGCCGTGAAGACCGCCTCGATGCCGCCCGCCGCGCCCAGCAGATGCCCCGTCATGGACTTGGTGGAGTTCACCACCAGTTTATAGGCATGGTCGCCGAATGCGAGCTTGAGCGCCGCCGTCTCGTTCTTGTCGCCCAGAGGGGTGGACGTGCCGTGCGCGTTGACGTAGCTGATCTGGTCGGCATTCACGCCGCTGTTGCGCAACGCGTGCAGAATCCCCCGACGCGGGCCGTCCTGGTCCGGGCTGGTGATGTGGTGCGCGTCGGAACTCATGCCGAAGCCGAGGAATTCGCCGTAGATGCGCGCGCCGCGGCGGCGGGCGTGCTCGTATTCTTCGAGGACCAGCACGCCGGCGCCCTCGCCCAGCACGAAGCCGTCGCGGTCGCGGTCCCAGGGCCGCGAAGCGGTCTCGGGGTCGTCGTTGCGGGTCGACAGGGCGCGCATGGCGGCGAAGCCGCCCATGCCCAGGGGGGATACGGAGCTTTCCGCCCCGCCGGCCACCATGACGTCGGCATCGCCGTATTCGATCAGGCGGGCGGCGTCGCCGATGCAATGCAGGCCGGTGGTGCAGGCCGACACCACGGCGTAGCTGGGCCCCTTGAGGCCCAGCATGATGGACAACTGGCCCGAGATCAGGTTGATCAGCGAGGCCGGCACGAAGAACGGCGAGATGCGCCGGGCACCGCGTTCGAGGTATTCGATCTGGGTTTCTTCGATGCGCGGCAGGCCGCCGATGCCCGAGCCGATGATGGTGCCGACCCGGTCGGCGTCTTCGGCGGCGATATCCAGGCCGGAGTCGCGCCAGGCCTGGATGCCGGCCGCCACGCCGAAATGGATGAATTGATCCATCTGCTTGGCTTCTTTCGCGCCGATGTAGTCGGTCACGTTGAAGCCTTTGACCTCGCCCGCAATCTGGCTGTTGAGCACCGAGGCGTCAAAGCGCGTCACCCGGCCGATGCCCGAACGCCCATGGAGAAGGTTGTCCCAGGCGGTCTGGACATCGTTGCCCACGGGCGACACGATGCCCAATCCGGTTATGACGACACGTCGTTTCACTGACTCGGCTCCTGAAATCGAAATAGGGAGAAATAAGAATGAAAAAGGCGGCTCGCGATGGGCCAGAGGGCCGGGCTGTTTCAGCCCGGCAATGGCGCCCGCCGCGAACCGCCCCGGCAGCCTGTCCGGCTCGGTGCGACAGGCCGTCGAGCCCTGGCGCGGCAAGCCGCAACAGGGTGGTGAGGATTATTGCTTGCTGTGCGAGGTGATGTAGTCGACCGCTTGCTGGACCGTCGTGATTTTCTCGGCTTCCTCGTCGGGGATTTCGGTTTCGAATTCGTCTTCGAGGGCCATCACGAGCTCGACCATATCGAGCGAATCGGCACCGAGGTCGTCAAGGAAGGAAGATTCGTTCTTGATCTCGGCTTCGTTGACGCCGAGTTGCTCAGCGACGATCTTCTTGACGCGCTGTTCGATGCTTTCCATGCATATCTCCAGTTAGGAAAAATCCCGCGAATTATAGCCAAATGAGACCAACGGGGCTGCGGGTTTGTGTCAAAAAAAACAGTCCCATCCGCCGGATGGCTTCCATGAAGGAAGCACGGTCGCGTCCGGGCCTGCCTACTGAGGTTGAACGGATTTTACCTTAGACGGGCAGGTTCCGTTCCCGAACCCTACATGTACATACCACCATTGACGTGTAGTGTCGTCCCTGTTACATAACCGGCCTGGGGGCTGGCCAGGTAGGCGACCGCGTGGGCGATCTCCGCCGCCGAGCCCAGCCGGCCCAGCGGCACCTGCTGCAAAATAGCGGCGGTCTGGGCCTCGTTGAGGGCGCGGGTCATGTCGGTGTCGATAAAGCCCGGCGCCACGCAGTTGACCGTGATGCCGCGGCTGCCCAGCTCGATCGCCAGGGCGCGCGACAGACCGGCCACGCCCGCCTTGGCGGCGGCGTAGTTGGCCTGGCCCGCGTTGCCGCTGTAGCCCACCACGGAGGTGATGTTGATGATGCGGCCCCAGCGCGCCTTCATCATGGTCTTGGCCACGCCGCGCGACAGGCGGAACACGGACGACAGATTGGTGTTCAGCACGGCGGCCCAGTCCTCGTCCTTCATGCGCAGGATGAGGCCGTCGCGGGTGATTCCGGCGTTGTTGACGAGGATGTGCGGCCCGCCCTGCCCGGCCAGTTCGGCCAGCAGGGCATCGCAGGCTGCCGCATCGTTGACTTCCAGCACCGCGCCGCGGCCGCCTTGCGGCGCCAGCGCTTCGGTGATGGCCTCGGCCCCGGCCCCGGACGTCGCCGTCCCCACGACCGTGGCGCCCGCAGCCGCCAATTCCAGGGCGATGGCACGGCCGATGCCGCGCGATGCGCCCGTCACGAGGGCGATCTTGCCCGCCAGCACAGATTCAGACATGTCAGTCTCCCAAAGCATCCAGCGTCTGCCGCAGGGACGCCGGATCGGTGATGTTGAACGTATTGATTTCGCGGTCGATGCGCTTGACCAGACCGGCCAGGACCTTGCCGGGGCCGCATTCGACGATGTGGGTGACACCGTCTCGCTTCATGGCCTGGATGGTTTCCACCCAGCGGACCGGGTGCCAGGCCTGGCGTACCAGCGCATCACGGATGGCATCCGGATCGGCGGGGCGCGCGACATCCACGTTGTTGATCAGGGGGATGGCCGGAGCCGCCAGGGCCACGCCGGCCAGCGCCTGGGCGAGCACGGCGGCGGCCGGCTCCAGCAGACGGGAATGGAAAGGCGCCGATACCGGCAGGGACACGGCGCGCTTGGCGCCGGCCGCCCGCGCCCGTTCGCACGCGCGCTCGACCGCGGCCGTGTGACCGGCGATCACGACCTGGGCCGGGGCGTTGTAATTGACGGCTTCGACGATCTGGTCCCCGGCGGCCTGGTCGCACGCCTGGCGCACGGTCTCGTCGTCCAGCCCCAGGATGGCGGCCATGCCGCCCTCGCCCACCGGCACGGCCGACTGCATGGCCTCGGCGCGCACGCGCACGGTGCGCACCGCGTCGGCCAGATCCAGGGCGCCGGCCGCCACCAGGGCGGAATATTCGCCCAGACTATGGCCCGCCACCAGCGCGGGGGCTGCGCCGCCCGCCTGCTGCCAGGCGCGGTACAGCGCCACGGAGCACAACAGCATGGCCGGCTGAGTATGGGTCGTCAGATTCAAGGTTTCGGCGGGGCCGCGGGCGATCAGGCCGGAGAGGTCCTCGCCCAGGGCTTCGTCGCCGATCCGCAGCGTGGCCTGGACGCCGGCATCTTCGGCCCAGGCATCCATCATGCCGACGGCTTGTGAGCCCTGGCCGGGAAATACAAATGCAATCTTCATAATTCAGTCTTCAGATTTTCACGAGGACGGAGCCCCAGGTGAAACCGCCGCCCACCCCTTGCAGCAGCACATTCTGGCCGGGGCGGATGCGGCCGTCGCGCCAGGCAACGTCCAGCGCCAGCGGCACGCTGGCCGCCGAAGTGTTGGCGTGGAGGTCCAGGGTGACGATGAGTTTTTCGTCGGGCAGGCCGAGTTTGCGGCCGATGAAATTCAGGATGCGGATATTGGCCTGGTGCGGCACCATCCAGTCGAGGTCGGACACATCGATGCCGGCTTCGTCGCAGACCTCGCGCGCGGAGCGCGTCAGGGAATTGACGGCCAGCTTGAATACGGCCTGGCCGTCCATGCGCAGGAAAGGATCGCCCGTGACCTGCCCGGCCGTGATGTTGCCGGCGGCGCACAGGATGTGCTGCTGGCGTCCGTCGGCGTTCAGCTTGGCGGCCAGGATGCCGGGCTCGTCGGAGGCGCTCAGGATCACGGCCCCGGCTCCGTCGCCGAACAGCACGCAGGTGCGGCGATCGTTCCAGTCGAGAATGCCCGAAAAGACTTCGGCCCCGATCACCAGAGCATGGCGCGCCCGGCCTGCGCGCACGAAAGCGTCGGCGGTGGCGAGCGCGTAGACGAAGCCGCTGCACACGGCCTGGACGTCGAAGGCGGCCGCGCCGCCCACGCCCAGATTGGCCTGGACCAGGCAGGCGGTGCTGGGAAAGATGAAATCCGGCGTGGAGGTGGCGACGATGATCAGGTCAAGCTGCTCGGCCTTCAGGCCGGCATTGTCGAGGGCCGCGCGCGCGGCCGCCGTGGCCAGCGTGCTGGTCTTGGTGCCGGGGTCGGCGATATGCCGCTGACGGATGCCGGTGCGCTCCGTGATCCAGGCATCGGAAGTCTCGATGCCGCGTGTGGCCAGATCGGCGGCCAGATCATCGTTGCTGACGACGCGTGGGGGCAGATAGCCGCCCGTTCCTGTGATCCTGGCGTAAGGCATATCGATTCCGGAAAAAGAAGGACTAGGCCGTCGGGGCCGCGGCGCCCGCTGCCCGGCCGCGCAACGCATCGAGGCGCTGGATGGTGCCCTCGAGGAGGCCGTTGAGCACGGCCTCGCGGGCCCGCTGCAGCGCCTGGCCGTAGGCGTAGGCGTCGGCGGAGCCGTGGCTCTTGATGACAATGCCGCGCAAGCCCAGCAGGGCCGCCCCATTGTAGCGACGATTGTCCACGCGGGCGCGGAAGCGCCGCAGGACGGGCGAAGCCGCCAGACCCGCTGTCATGGTGAAGGCGTTGCGGTGGAATTCCTCGCGCATCATGGCGCCGATCATGCGCGCCAGGCCTTCGACGGATTTCAGGACGACATTGCCGACGAAGCCGTCGCAAACGACCACGTCCACCGTCCCCTTGAAGATATCGTCGCCTTCGACGTTGCCGTAGAAGTTCAGGCCGCTGCCGCGCAGCAGGTCGGCCGCCTGCTTGACGACCTCGTTGCCCTTGATGAGCTCTTCGCCGATGTTCAGCAGGCCGACGGACGGTTGCGCGCGGCGGTCGACGGCAGACACCAGTGCAGCGCCCATGAGGCCGAATTGCAACAAATGCTCGGCCGTACAGTCGACATTGGCGCCCAGGTCCAGAACCGTGGTCGCTCCGCCCTTCTGGTTGGGCAGCGCCGTGGCGATGGCCGGGCGATCGATTCCGTCCAGCGTCTTCAGCACATAGCGGGAGATCGCCATCCAGGCGCCCGTGTTGCCGGCCGAGACGGCGGCATCGGCGCGGCCGTCCTTGACGGCCTGGGCCGCCACCCGCATCGAGGAGTCTTTCTTGCGGCGCAGGGCGACCTCCACGGAGTCGTGCATGGTGACGACTTCGGAGGCATGCAGGATCTCGAACTGCCCGGCGGGCGCCGCATTCTGCTGCAACGCCTGGCGGATCAGCGCCTCATCGCCGACCAGCAGACACCGGGTATCCGGGTGAGCCTGGGCGAAGGCCATCGCCGCCGGCACGGTGACCGGCAAGCCATGGTCACCGCCCATGCAATCAATGGCAATGGTCGGGCTGGAATGAGACATCGGCGCGGGGCTGAACCGTGGCGCGGATGGATTATTCGTCGTTCTTGGTCTTCAGGACCTTGCGGCCGCGATAGATGCCGTTCGGGCTGATGTGGTGGCGCAGGTGCAATTCACCCGTGGTCGGCTCGATGGCCGTGGCGGGCGCGGTGAGGAAATCGTGCGAACGATGCATGCCGCGCTTGGACGGGCTCTTTTTGTTTTGCTGGACAGCCATGATGACTCCTGTGATCGGGGCCGCTCATTTTAAGGTAAGCACGAGCCCGTGTGTTGAATGAAAATTCAGTCTTTCCCGAAGCCTTTCAGGACCGCGAACGGCGAAGGCCGCCGAGGCGGCTCCGGCACATCCCCGTCTCCCGGACACTCATCGTGGCGGGGGGCATAGGGCAGCACCAGGATCAGCTCGTCCTCGACCAAGCCCTGGACATCCAGGCGCGGGTCGGCCACGAGATACTCGATCCCGGGGCCATCGCCCTCGGCTTCGAGCGCATCCATGGCCTCCAACTGGGCCTGGGTATCCACCAGACCCAGCGTGCTGGACACCCGCAGCGTCAAGCTGAAGGTTTCCAGACAGCGCTGGCAGACGACGCGCACCGCCCCCCGGGCCTCGACATCCAGCCAGGATTGCCCGGACGGCGCATCGAACCGCCCCCGCACTTGCCAGCGGATTTCACCGTTCTGGGGTTCGGGCAGATCCTGGCACAGGCGTGCAAATTGCTTGGCTTGCGTAACGCCATCCAGGCTTTGTCCCGCCCGCGCGAACCCGGCCGCATCGATGACCATGAAGTTTGTTGCTCGGGAAAACTCTAGATGATACTCGATCATGATCCCCAGGGTCAATGCACTTGTGGGCCCGACACCTCGCCGCCGGCGGCGGCCGGACCCGCTCACGGTAAACTGGCGGGCGTTCATCAGGAGTCCTCCATGCCGCTCGTACTGGCTTCCAGCTCGCCATACCGCCGCGCTTTGCTGCGGCGGCTCAAGCTGCCCTTTTCCGTCGAATCCCCGGAGATCGACGAAAGCCCACGCCCCGACGAGACCCCGCTGGAGCTGGCGCTGCGCTTGGCGCGCGAGAAGGCTGCCGTGATCGCCGCGCGCCACCCCGGCGCCCTGGTCATCGGCTCGGACCAGGTCGCCGTCTTTCAGGGACAAGCCATCGGCAAGCCGGGATCCTTCGAGGCCGCCCGCGATCAGTTGCGCCGCTTCGGCGGCCGGGATGTCCTGTTCCACACCGCCCTGTGCGTCACCGACGGGCGACGGGATTTGCTGGAACAAGTGCCCACCGAGTGCCGCTTCCTGCCCCTGGACGATGCCCGCATCGAATACTATCTGCGCGCCGAGCAGCCTTACGACACCGCCGGCAGCGCCAAGGCCGAGCAACTGGGCGTGGCGCTGATGGAGCGCATGCGCAGCGACGACCCCACCGCCCTGATCGGCCTGCCCCTGATCGCCTTGTGCCGCATGCTGCGGGACTTCGGCCTGGAGCCCCTGGCGCACTCTCAAGAGACTGCTTCATGACCACCACCCTGCATTTGATTCCCGTCGGCCTGGGCCAGGCCGATCCAGACCGCTGGCTGCCCCTGGCCGCCCGCGAAATCGCCGCCGCGCTGCGCTGCTTCATCGCCGAGAACGCAAAAACGGCGCGCGCCTTCCTGAAGCAGATCGGTACCGCCGTGCCGCTGCAGGAAATCACCATTCACACCCTGAGGCCGGACACGCAGGCCCATGAGATCCGCGCCTGGCTGGCCGCCGTGCCCGACGGCCAGGACATCGGACTGGTCTCGGAGGCCGGCTGCCCGGCCGTCGCCGACCCCGGCGCCCTGGTCGTGGCCCAGGCGCACGCCGCCGGCCTGAGCGTCATCCCCTGGACAGGTCCTTCCTCCATCATGCTGGGCCTCATGGCCAGCGGCCTGCAGGGCCAGCGCTTCGCTTTCCATGGCTACGCGCCGGTCAAGGCGCACGAGCGCGACGCCCAGTTGCGCGCCTGGGAATCGGCCTCGCACAAGCAGCAGCAGACCCAGATCCTGATCGAAACTCCCTACCGCAATGCCGCGCTGTTCGAGGCCCTGCTGCGCACCTTGCGCGATACGACCCGCCTGTGCGTCGCCAGCGCGCTGACCTGCGACGACGAAACCATCGCCACGCGCACCGTATCCCAGTGGCGCAAGGCCGGACCGCCGGATTTCGAGCGCAAACCGACCTTGTTTCTGTACCTGGCAAGCTGAAGCCGGCCGGCGCGGAGCCCCTGCCCGGGCGATCGCTCAGCCCACCCGCGCCCGGATCCAGGCTTGCATGTCCGGCACCGTGGCCGCCATGGCCGTCGGC
Organism: Castellaniella ginsengisoli; assembly: GCF_040955415.1. Taxonomy (NCBI): domain Bacteria; kingdom Pseudomonadati; phylum Pseudomonadota; class Betaproteobacteria; order Burkholderiales; family Alcaligenaceae; genus Castellaniella; species Castellaniella ginsengisoli. Next base: position 414,526 of record NZ_CP158257.1, read on the forward strand.
CGGGCCGACTCCAGCAGGGAAGCCGCATGCGCCCCATAGGCGACCGCCAGACTGTCCACGCCGGCGGCCCGCGCCATCAGCACATCGTGGGTCGTATCGCCCACCATCAGCACGGCGGCGGGATCCAGGTCCAGCTCGGCCAGCAGTTGCAGCAGCATATCCGGGTCGGGCTTGCCGCGCGCCTCGTCGACCGTGCGCGTGGCGCGGAACACTTCCTGCAGACCCAGCCGCCTGATTGAATCGTCCAGGCCGCGCCGGCTCTTGCCGGTCGCCACGCCCAGCACCGAACCGCCGGCGCTCAGGTCGCGCAGCAACTGCGCCTGGCCTTCGAACAGGTGCATTTCATGCTGCAACGCCATGAAATGCGTGCGATAGCGATCGACGAAGTCGTCCACGCGGTCGGCGCCCAGTTCAGGCACCAGCCGGTACAAGGCCGCCTGCAACGACAAGCCGATGACCCAGCCGGCCTCTTCGCGGGACGGCTCGCGCAGCCCCAGGTCGCGGCAGGCGCCCAGCAGCGCGCCCACAATGTGGTGGGTGGAATCCAGCAGCGTGCCGTCCCAGTCGAAGATCACGGCGCGGTATTGTTTCCCCGGTGGATTCGGATACATCGTCATGGGCGGGCTTGTTCCAGGTAGTCCAGCAACGCCCGGCAAGCGGGCGGCAGCGGTGAATCGAAGACCAGGGGTTCGCCGGAAACCGGGTGGGGGATCTCCAGCCGGTGCGCATGCAGGAACATGCGCCGGAACCCTTGGGCGGCGAGGGCGGCGCGCACGGCATCCGGCCCGTATTTCTCGTCTCCGGCGACCGGATGCCCCTGGGATGCCAGGTGCACCCGGATCTGGTGGGTGCGGCCGGTGCGCAATTCGGCGCCCACCAGCGAGTAGCGGCCGGCGTAGCGGCGCTGCAGCGTGATGATGGTGTGCGAGGGCTTGCCCAAGGCGTCGACGCGCACCCGGCGCTCACCGCCCGGGGTCAGGTATTTCAGCAAGGGCAGGCGGATGTGCTGGCGGTCGTTGACCCAGTCGCCCACGACCAGCGCCAGGTAATGCTTGCGCCCCCCGCCCTCGCGCATCATGTCGTGCAGCGCCACCAGGGCCTTGCGGCTGCGGGCCACCATCAGCACGCCGGAGGTTTCCCGATCCAGCCGGTGCGCCAGCTCCAGCATGCGCTCGTCGGGGCGCGCCGCGCGCAACTGCTCGATGACTCCGAAGGACACCCCGCTGCCGCCATGCACGGCCACCCCGGCGGGCTTGTCGATCACCAGCAGATGGGCGTCCTCGTAGAGCACCGGGAAGGCGGCGGGCGGCGCCGGCGGCGCGGACCCGGGCGCGGGCAGGCGCAGCGGCGGGACGCGCACCGTATCGCCGGCCGCCAGGCGGGTCTCCGCGCGGCAGCGGCCCTTATTGACCCGCACCTGGCCGTCGCGGATGGCCTTGTAGATGTGGCTCTTGGGCACGCCCTTGCAGAGCCGCAAAAGGAAGTTATCGAGCCGCTGCCCCTCGTGCTCGGCTCCGACGTCCACCAGGCGGACGGCCGGCGCCGGCGGGGCGGACGAATCAACTATTTTGCGCATAGGGAAAAGCGGCATATAATCGCAACAGCCCATAGAGGCTGGAAACCGCCTGGCGTAGAGACGCAATGGATGCATCTCCGTCGGGCAGCAGGGACCCCATTGTACTGCCCCACTTCCAGCCTTCAGGTCCTTGGTCGCCGGCCCCGTCCCGGTTCCCTTCCCCCGCGCATGTTCGCCGGGCGCCGGAACCGCCGTCAGGCCGCGTGCGACGCCGTAGATTCTGCTCGCTCTTCCGCACCGGACGCGGCCCACAGCCCGCGCCCGCCGTTCCCAGCAATCATTTCGTCAACCACACATCGTGCCCTTGACCACCCTGCTGACAGAACCTGGCGCCTACCGGCGCACCGTGCCCCCTCCCCAGGAGACCGGCGCGGCCTGACCTCGTCAGCGCACCGATCCCCTCGCAGACTGCCGCATCGCACACCGAGTGACCCGTGGCCGTGCGCCGAATCCGGCGCGCCCTGACTACGGAGAAACCCACTCATGAAACGCATGCTGTTCAATGCGACGCACCAAGAAGAATTACGCGTCGCGATTGTCGATGGCCAGAAGCTGATCGATCTGGACATCGAGACCGCCGGGCGCGAACAGCGCAAAGGCAACATCTACAAAGGCGTCATCACCCGCATCGAACCGGGGCTGGAGGCCTGCTTCGTCAACTACGGGGAAGACCGCCACGGCTTTCTGCCCTTCAAGGAAGTCGCCCGCACCTACTTCAAGGAAGGCGTGGATGTGCGCAATGCGCGCATCCAGGACGCCCTGTCCGAAGGCCAGGAACTCATCATCCAGGTCGAAAAGGAAGAACGCGGCAACAAGGGCGCCGCCCTCACCACCTTCATCTCTCTCGCCGGCCGCTACCTGGTGCTGATGCCCAACAACCCGCGCGGCGGCGGCGTGTCGCGCCGGGTCGAAGGCGAAGACCGCCAGGAACTGCGCGAAACCATGGACCAGCTGGAAATCCCGGCCGGCATGAGCATGATCGCCCGCACCGCCGGCATCGGCCGCGGCGTCGAAGAACTGCAATGGGACTTGAACTACCTGCTGCAGCTCTGGACCGCCATCGATGCCGCCGCCCGCGAGAACAAGGCGCCGATCCTGATCTACCTGGAATCCAGTCTCGTCATCCGCGCCATCCGCGACTACTTCTCGCCGGAAATCGGTGAAATCCTGATCGACACGGACGATATCCACGACCAGGCGACCGCCTTCATGAGCGTGGTCATGCCCGACAACGTCAATCGCGTGAAACGCTACCGCGACGATGTGCCGCTGTTCTCCCGCTTCCAGATCGAGCACCAGATCGAGACCGCCTATTCACGCACGGTCACGCTGCCCTCGGGCGGCGCCATCGTCATCGACCATACCGAAGCCCTGGTGGCGGTGGACGTCAACTCCGCGCGCTCGACGCGCGGCGCCGACATCGAGGAAACCGCCCTGCGCACCAACCAGGAAGCCGCCGACGAAGTCGCCCGCCAACTGCGCCTGCGCGACCTGGGCGGCCTGATCGTGATCGACTTCATCGACATGGAGGACAGCAAGAACCAGCGCGCCGTCGAACAGCGCCTGCGCGATGCCCTGCATTTCGACCGCGCCCGCGTCCAGATGGGCAAGATCTCCCGCTTCGGCCTGATGGAACTGTCCCGCCAGCGCCTGCGTCCAGCCTTGAATGAAGGCTCGCACGTCACCTGCCCGCGCTGCACCGGCACCGGCGTGATCCGCGATGCGGAATCCAGCGCCCTGCATGTCCTGCGCCTGCTCCAGGAAGAAGCCATGAAGGAAGGCACCGCCGCCCTGCACGCCCAGGTGCCGGTCGAGGTCGCCACCTTCCTGCTCAATGAAAAGCGCCGCGACATCGGCCAGATCGAATCCCGCCTGAAGGTGAATCTGGTCCTGATTCCCAACAAGTCCCTGGAAACCCCGCACCATCACATCGAGCGCCTGCGCCACGACGACCCGCGCCTGGACGAAAACAAAACCAGTTTCGAACTCGTCCAGGAACCCGAGGAAAAACTCGTCTGGCAGCCGAACAAGGCCCAGGAGGCCAAGGCCCGCCCCGAGGCCCTGGTCAAGGGCATCCAGCCGGCCCAGCCGGCGCCGGCCCACGTCGAGCGCGCGCCGCGCGCGGCCGTTGCGGCGGCCGCCGCGCCGACCGCGCCGCAAGGCGGCCTGCTCAAGCGCCTGATCGGTTGGATCACGGGCTCTGCCGCCGAAACGGCCGCGCCCGCGGCCGAACCGGCGGCCGCCCCGGCCCGCGAGTCGGGCGACGGTCGTCGGCGCAACGCCTCCGGCCGTTCCGGCGGCCGCCGCAACGAGCGCCGTCCGGATGCGCCCCGAGGCGAACGCGCCGGCCGTACGGAACGGAACGAACGCGGTGAGCGCGGCGAGCGCGGTGAACGCGCGGAGGGCCGTTCCGCGACCCGCCGCGAACGGTCGGCCGCCGAGATCCAATCGGTCCAGACCGATGCTCCGGTCGCCGCCGACGCCCGGCAGGACACCGCCGCCGAACCGCGGCGCAGCCGCAACCGCCGCGGCCGTGGCCGTGGCCGCTCGGAAGACTCGGCTGTCGAGACGGGCGAGGCGATCGCCACCCAGGCCGAAGACCTCGCCGTCCAGGCCCCCACCGATGGCGCCAACCCCTACGGCTTGCCCAATGCGCCGCAAAGCCCGTCCGCTGACGATGCCGCGGGCGATCTCGAACCCGTCGCCGGTCCCGCCGTCGACGCCGAAGCGGACACCGATCTGGAAAGCCCGGATCCGGAACGCAAGCGCCGCCGCCGTCGCGGCCGTCGCGGCCGTCGCAGCGGCGATGCCGCCGATACGCCCGCCACCGAAACCGTGTCGGCCGACGAAGACACGCCGTCGATCGAAACGCACCAAACGCCGCGCTTCGACCCCGAGGTCCTGGCAAGCGATACGCCGGCGGCTCCCCTCGCCGATGAAGCCCCAGTGACTCCCGCCCGGCCCGTCGAGGCCGCCGAGGCTCCGGCCGCGCCCGCGGCAGCCCCGGAACCTGCGCCCACGACCGAGACGGCCGCCCCGGAACCGGTCGAAACGGCCCCGACTCCGGAGCCTGCTCCGGTACTGGCCGCGGCTCCTGAAACCGCCCCCATCCAGGAAGAAACACCTGACCCGATGGTGGCCGCCTCCGCCGAGGCCGATGTCCAGCCCCAGGAAGCGCCCGCCGCCCCAGCGCCGGAAGCGGCAACGCAGGCCGAACCCGAGTCTGAGCCCGTCGCCCAGGCGGCGGCGCAAGAGGCCTCCCGTCCGATCACCCTGCCCTCGCTGGACGCCTCCCTGCAGGCCGCCGGCATGCAGATGGTCGAAACCCGCGCCAGCACGCCGTACGCGCCGCCCGCGCCCCCCAAGCCCCTGGGCCGCGCCCGCAAGCCGGTCGCTCCGGTGCAAAGCGAGCCGCTGCAGCAGGTCGAAACCTCGGATTGATCCGCAACGCCTGCGGGGGCGCAGGCCCCCGAGGCAAAAAAAACCCGAAACCGGCTGAGCCGGTTTCGGGTTTTTCATTGGGCGCGGCCAGGGCGCAGGCGCCAGGCCGGGCGGGATCAGGCAGCTTTCACGACCTCGATCGGCTGGCGGGTGAACAACGCCAGCAGGTGCGCCAGCTCGGCTTGCAACTCGCGGCGATCCACCACGCGATCGATCGCGCCCTTTGTCAGGAGGAATTCGGCGCGCTGAAAGCCTTCCGGCAGCTTTTCGCGCACGGTCTGCTCGATCACGCGCGGGCCGGCAAAGCCGATCAATGCATTGGGTTCGGCCAGCACCACGTCGCCCATGAAGGCAAAGGATGCCGACACCCCGCCCATCGTCGGGTCGGTCAGAATACTGATGAACGGCAGGCCGGCCTCGGACAACTGGTGCAGCATGGCGGTGGTCTTAGCCATCTGCATCAGAGAAAACAGGGACTCCTGCATGCGTGCGCCCCCCGAGGACGAGACGCACACGAAAGGCAGCCGCCGGTCGATGGATTCCTGAACGCCGCGGGCGAAGCGCTCGCCCACCACCGACCCCATCGAGCCCCCCATGAAGGCGAACTCGAAGCAGGCCAGCACCGTCGGCACCGACAGGACCGTGCCGCTCATCACCACCATCGCCTCGGACTCGCCGGTCTGCTTGACGGCCTCGGCCACGCGTTCCGGATACCGGCGCGAATCCTTGAATTTCAAAGGATCCATCGGACGCGTCTGCGCGCCGATCTCGGTGCGGCCGTCAGGATCCAGCAGCGAGTCGATCCGCGCCCGGGCCCCGATGCGCATGTGATGGCTGCACTTGGGGCAGACGTTCAAGGTTGCCTGCAAGTCTTCTTTATAAAGCACCGATTCGCAGGAGGGGCACTTGACCCATAAACCTTCGGGCACGCGCTTGGAAGCCGAATCGCTGTTCCGGTTGATGCGCGGGGGGAGAATCTTTTCAAACCAGCTCATGGTCAGCCTTCTTTTCTGATGGGTTCGATGGCCTGGCGCACCTGGGCCAGCCACTGGGCCGCCGCACCGATGGCGGCCTGCGGACCGTCCCGCCGGGACGCTTCCTCGATGATCTGTATGATCTTGCTGCCGATCACCACGGCATCGGCATGCCGCGCCACCCGTGCGGCGCTCTCGGCGTCGCGAATGCCGAAGCCCACGCCCACGGGGATGCTCACGTGGCGGCGGATGGCCGCTACGTGCCGGGCCACGTCATCGGTGTCCAGGTGGCCGGCGCCGGTCACGCCCTTGAGTGAAACATAATAGACGTAGCCCCGGGCCAGCCGGGCCACCTCGCGGATGCGTCCGTCGGTCGAGGTGGGCGCCAGCAGGTAGATCGGATCCAGCCCCGCCTGCTCCAGCAGGCGGGCGAACTCGACGGATTCCTCGGGGGTGTAATCCACGGTGAGCACACCGTCCACGCCGGCTTGCGCGGCACGCTGCACGAAGGCGGCCTGGCCCATGCATTCGACGGGATTGGCATAGCCCATCAGCACGACCGGCGTCTCGGCGTCCTGGCGGCGGAATTCGGCGACGATGTCCAGCACGCTGCCCAGACTGGCGCCCGCGGCGATGGCGCGATCGCCGGCCTGCTGGATCACCGGGCCGTCGGCCATGGGATCGGAAAACGGCACCCCCAGCTCGATGACGTCGGCGCCGGCCGCCGCCAGGGCGTGCATCAGCGCGGGGGTGGACGCCACCAGGGGATCGCCCGCCGTCACGTACGGAATCAGGGCGGCCCGCCCCGCCAGGGAGGCAAAGCGCGCCGCCAGACGGGCATTCGATGAAGTCATGGCTTGTGTTCCTGAGCTTTTAGAGCGTGATGCCGCCGTATTCGGCCACGGTATGCATGTCTTTGTCGCCCCGGCCGGACAGATTGACCAGGATGATCCGGTCGCGCGGCAAGGTCGGCGCCAGCTTCACCGCGTGGGCGATGGCATGCGAGGACTCCAGGGCGGGCATGATGCCTTCGATGCGGCAGCAGTCGTGGAAAGCGGCCAGGGCTTCCTGGTCGGTGATGCCGACATAATGCGCGCGCCCGCTGTCGTGCAGCCAGGCGTGCTCCGGCCCGACGCCGGGATAATCCAGGCCGGCGGAAACGGAGTGGGTCTCCGTGATCTGGCCGTGCTCGTCTTGCAGCAGATAGGTGCGGTTGCCGTGCAGCACGCCGACCACGCCGCGATTCAGCGAAGCCGCGTGGCGGCCCGAATCCAGGCCTTCTCCGGCGGCTTCGACACCGATCAACTGCACGGACTCGTCCTCGATGTAAGGATGGAAGATGCCGATGGCATTCGACCCGCCGCCCACGGAGGCAAGCACGTAGTCGGGCTGGCGGCCTGCGTCGCGCGGCATCTGTTCGCGGCATTCGCGGCCGATGATGGTCTGAAAATCGCGCACCATCCGGGGATAGGGATCGGGGCCGGCGACAGTGCCAATGATGTAGAACGTATCCTCGACATGGGTGACCCAGTCGCGCATGGCTTCGTTCAGGGCGTCCTTGAGGGTGCGCGAGCCCGACTCGACGGGCACCACGCGGGCGCCCAGCAGCTTCATGCGATAGACGTTCGAGGCCTGGCGGCGGACGTCTTCGCTGCCCATGTAGACCACGCACTCCATGCCATAACGCGCCGCCACGGTCGCCGTGGCCACGCCATGCTGGCCCGCGCCGGTCTCGGCGATCACCCGCTGCTTGCCCATGCGCTTGGCGAGCAGCGCCTGCCCGATGCAATTGTTGACCTTGTGCGCGCCAGTGTGGTTCAGGTCTTCGCGCTTGAACCATATCTGCGCGCCGCCCAGTTGCTCGGACCAGCGGCGGGCATGGTAGACCGGGCTGGGCCGGCCGACGAAGTGTTCCAGCTCGTAGGCGAACTCGCGCTGGAATTCCGGGTCGTCGCGATAGTGCGCGTAGGCCTCGCGCAGCGCGTCCAGGGCATGCACGAGCGTTTCGGCGACGAACGAACCGCCAAACTTTCCGAAATGCCCCTGGGCATCCGGCAGATGATAGGGTTTCAAGTCCAGTCTCGCATCAAAGGCGCCACAAGCCGGGCGCACGGGCTAAACGGGCATTTTAACCGATCGTGGCCGCCGCCCCCGGACACCGCGCACCGCCCTCGCCGGGCCCGCGCGCCCGGGACGGCCTGGCGCGCTCATTGCCTCCCGGCCTGGATTCCGGGCAATTCGTTGAGGGCGACCAGGGCTTGGCGGATCTGCTCGCCATCGCGCACTTCGACGGTGAACACCATGTGCGCCAGCGAACGGCGGCTGTGGGTCGTGACGCGTACCACCCGTAGCCGCAGGCGTGCGAAGACTTCGGAGAGATCGCGCAGCAGATTGGGCCGGTCCTGGGCATGGATGGCAAGATCCACGGGGTACATGGCCTGGCTGGTCCGTCCCCAGGCGACCTCGATGCAGCGTTCGGGGTGGCGTTGCGCCAGAACCGCCCAGGACGGGCAGTCGCTGCGATGGATGGACACGCCCCGGCCGCGCGTCACGAAACCCTCGATGGCATCGGGCGGCACCGGCCGGCAGCAACGCGCCAACTGCGTCATCAGGGAATCGACGCCCACCACCAGCACGCCGCTCTTGCCCGTGCGGGCGACGCTGCCGGCATCGCTGGCGTAGACACGGGCCTCGTCGGGCTGCTCGCGGGCCGGTTCGGGCTCGCGCAGCACGTGATCGATCTGCCGCAGGCTGAACTCTTCCTTGGCGGCCGCGACGTACAGGTCGTCGGCGCGGGCGAAGCCCAGTTGCTGGGCCAGGTGCTCCTGGTTGACGGCCGTCCGGCCCAGACGCTGCAGCTCTTTCTCGACCAGGGTCTGGCCCTGGGCGATGCGCTGCTGCAGTTCGACCGCATTGAACCAGGCCCGGACCTTGGCCCGTGCGCGCGGGCTGGCCAGATAGCCCAACTGGGGATTGAGCCAGTCGCGCGAAGGGCCGCCGGACTTGGCGGCGGTGATTTCCACGGTCTGGCCCGTGCGCAGGGGTGTGGACAAGGGGACGATCTGGCCATCGACCCGGGCGCCCCGGCAGCGGTGGCCCAGGTCGGTATGCAACAGGTAGGCGAAATCCACCGGCGTGGAGCCAGCGGGCAGCTCCAGCACGCGCGCCTGGGGCGTCATGACGTAAATGCGTGCGTCCGGCTGGGGCTCGGACCCGAACGCCGCCGCGCCTTCGTCCTTCCAGGACAGCAATTGGCGCATCCAGGCGATCTTCTGGTCGTACTCCCCGGCGGCGGACACCTGGCCGCCCCGGGCTCCGGCTTCTTTGTAGCGCCAGTGGGCCGCCATCCCGTATTCGGCGAAATGATGCATGTCGCGGGTGCGTATCTGGACCTCGAAGGCCCGTCCTTCGGGATCGGCCACCACCGTGTGCAGGGAACGGTAGCCGTTGGGCTTGGGGCGGGCGATGTAGTCGTCGAACTCTTCGGGCACCGGTGTCCAGAGCGCATGCACCAGCGCCAGCACCGCGTAGCAGGCCCGCTCGTCCTCGACGATGACCCGCAGTGCGCGCAAGTCGAACAACTGGCGGAATTCCAGGTGCTTGATGCGCATCTTGTTCCAGATGCTGTAGATGTGCTTGGGCCGGCCGCTGAGTTCGGCCTGGATGCCGGCTTCGTCCAGCGCCGCCCGCAGGCGCGCCATCACCTCTTCGATGAAGGCCTCGCGCTCGGCGCGTTTTTCTTCGAGCTGGCGGGCGATGGTCTTGTAGGTCTCGGGCTGCAGGAAGCGGAAGGACAGGTCTTCCATTTCCCATTTCAGTTGCCAGATCCCCAGGCGGTTGGCCAGCGGCGTGTACAGCGCCATGGTCTCGCGGGCGAATTCCGGCGGGCAGGGCGTGCGGCTGGCCGCATGCCAGCGCAGCGACTGCAGGCGCGAAGCCAGCCGCATCAGCACGATGCGCAAATCCGCCGCCATGGCCAGCAGCATCTTGCGCTGCATTTCTTTCTGGTCGGTACCGGACACGTCGCCGGCCCGGCCGGCGACGGCCCCCAGGCGCAACAGGGCGCGCACACCCTGGACCAGGGAAGCGATCTCGGGACCGAAGGCCTTGCGCAGCGGGTCGGCGCGCGACAGCTCGCCCGCCGGCACCGGCTGCACGGCCAGCAGGGCCGCCGCCCGCGTGGCGGCATCCGTATCCAGGTCGCGCAGGATCAGGACCACGGCGGCGGCGTGCGCATCCAGCGCCTCGCCCGTGCTGGCCCGCACGCCGCGCAGCGGCTCTCGCACCCAGTCGGCCGCCTGGCGCAAGACCGCCGCATCCGCCCCGCCCAGCCCGCCGCAGGCAGCCTCGAACCACTCGGGACCGAAAGGATCTACGGAAGCGGGCTGCGAAGGGACACTCATGATGCCGGACAGAAGAAAACGAGGCCTGCGAACCAGGCTTTCAAACTCGAAGACTCTATACTACTTGAGTGAGCCCGGCCACGCAGGAACCCACCCCATGACCACCCAATTGCTGATCATCTGGCATTCACGCACCGGCGCCGCCTGGCAGATGGCCCGCGCGGCCGCCGCCGGCGCGCAGGCCGCCGCCGCCGAGCTCGGAGCGGACGACCGCCTGGATCTGCAGATCCGTCCCGCCGAAACCGTGCGGACCGAAAACCTGCTGGCTGCGGACGGCTACCTGTTCGCCGCGCCCGAAAACCTGGCGGCGCTCAGCGGCGCCATGAAGGAATGCCTGGACCGCACCTACTATCACGTGCTGGACCGGATCAGCGGCCGGCCCTACGGCGCCCTGATCACCGCCGGCTCCGACGGCGAAGGCGCGCGCCGGCAACTGGAGCGCATCTGCACCGGCTGGCGGCTGAAGGCCATCGCCCCGACCCTGATCGTGCCCATGCGGGCCCAGACGCCCGAAGCCATCCTGGCCCCCAAGACGGTCCCCGAAGAATGGATCGCGCGCGGCGAGGAGTTGGGGGGCACCCTGGCCGCTTTGCTGCTGTAGCAATATAAAAACCGCTCTCAAGCCGTAGCATCTCTCCACGTCGCGCCTTGCAAGGCGCTCCGATTCGTCAGGACACCGAGCAGTCCGCAGGGACTGCTCGGTGTCCTGACTCATCCCTACCCCTCGCACGGGCTCTGCGGGTTCTCCCTGATAAATTCGGTAAAATCCAGGTTGGCCGCCTTCAAGGCCGTCGTCTGCAAGCCCGGAGCACCCCATGACCCACGTCGTCACCGAAAACTGTATCAAGTGCAAGTACACCGACTGCGTCGATGTCTGTCCCGTGGACTGTTTCCGCGAGGGGCCCAATTTCCTGGTCATCGATCCCGAGGAGTGCATCGACTGCGCCGTCTGCGTGCCCGAATGCCCCGCCAACGCCATCTTCGCCGAAGAAGACGTCCCCCAGGACCAGATCGACTACATCCCGCTCAACGCCGAATTGTCCCCGCTCTTCGGGCCCATCAATCGTTCCGTCAGCCCGCTGGAAGGCGCCGACGACTGGAACGGCGTCGCCGACAAGCTGAAGTACCTGGAACGCCCCTGAATCCCCAGGGCGCCCGCCGATCCGTCTGCAAAACCCCACATCCGGACCGTATATGATTCATATACGGGAAATTCCGGTAGCGCCCTGTCACGTTTACCGGTACTTTAGGTCCGGACGACCGATACTCCGGCATGCGACCCGCGCCGGATCAGACTGACCGGAACGCATACCCATGCTGTACGACCTCCACGAGCTGCAACGCTCGCTTCTTGCGCCTTTCACGGCTTTCACTGAAACCGGTTCACACCTGTTTTCCAACCCCTACAGCCCGCTGGCCTACACCCCGCTGTCGCGGCAATTCGCCGCCGCCTACGAGCTGGCGCACCGGGTGGGCAAAGACTACGAAAAGCCGGCCTGGAGCCTGCCCGTCACCCGGATCGGCGGTCGTGAAGTCGCCGTGCACGAAGACATCGCCCTGGCGCAGCCTTTCTGCCGCCTGGTGCACTTCCGCCGCGATACCCGCCGCCAGGATCCGCGCGTGCTGCTGGTGGCGCCCTTGTCCGGGCATCACGCCACCTTGCTGCGCGACACGGTGCGGGCTCTGCTGCCCCACCACGAGGTCTATGTGACCGACTGGATCGATGCCCGCATGGTGCCGGCCCGCGAAGGCACTTTCGGCCTGGACGACTACATCCGCTACGTCCAGGCCTTCCTGCGCCACCTGGGGCCCGACACCCATGTGATCTCGGTCTGCCAGCCCACGGTGCCTGTCCTGGCGGCGATTTCTCTGCTGGCCGCCGCCGATGATGCCTGTCAGCCGCGCAGCATGATCATGATGGGCGGCCCCATCGACACGCGCAAATCGCCTACCCAGGTCAACCGCCTGGCCACGACCAAGCCTTACGAATGGTTCGAAGACACCCTGATCCACCGGGTGCCGTCCCGCTACCCGGGCGCCGGCCGGCTGGTCTACCCCGGCTTCCTGCAGCATGCGGGCTTCGTCGCCATGAACCCCGACCGGCACCTGAAATCCCATTACGATTTCTACCTGCACCTGCTGCGCGGCGACGACAGCGACGCCGAGGCCCACCGCCGCTTCTACGATGAATACAACGCCGTGCTCGACATGCCGGCCCGCTTCTACCTCGACACCATCCGCATCGTCTTCCAGGAATTCCGCCTGCCGCGCGGCACCTGGGTGGTCGACGGCGAATGCGTCGATCCCGCCGCCATCCGCAAAACGGCCCTGATGACCATCGAGGGCGAACTCGACGACATCTCCGGCCAAGGCCAGACGCACGCCGCCCACGGCCTGTGCGCCAACCTGGCTCCGTCCATGCGGGAGCTCCACACCGCCGCCCGCTGCGGCCATTACGGCATCTTCTCCGGCAGCCGCTGGCGCGAACAGATCTGTCCTAAAATAGCCTCGTTCATTCGCGCCCACGCCTGATCCCGGGCTCCATTGTCCGCCTCCGGGGGACGGCTTGCGCCGTCCCCCGGGCGTTTCCGCCCCACCGTGCCCACACTGACCGACCACCTCGACGCCCTGCTGCCCCAGACCCAATGCACGCAATGCGGCTATGATGGCTGCCGTCCCTACGCCCAGGCCATGGCCGAAGGCCGCGCCGACCTCAACCGTTGCCCACCGGGCGGGCCGCGCGTCATCGAAGCCCTGTCGCAGGCGCTGGGCCGTCCGGCCAAACCTCTGGACCCGGTCTGCGGCACGCACCAGCCGTTCCGGGTGGCGCTCATCGACGAAGCCCACTGCATCGGCTGCACACTGTGCATCCAGGCCTGCCCGGTGGACGCCATCCTGGGGGCCAACCAGAGCATGCATACGGTCATCGAGGCCGACTGCACCGGGTGCGAACGCTGCGTGGCGCCCTGTCCGGTGGACTGCATCACCATGGTTCCGGCGGGCCGCGAATGGACGCCCGACGATGCCAACGCGGCCCGCGCGCGCTACCAGGCCCGCAATGCCCGTCTGCAGGCGCGCCACGATGAAACCGCCGGCCCGGCCGCCCGCACCCTGGCCAACAAGCCCGTCCTGGCCGCGCCCGACCCCCGCGACAAACAGGATCGCATCGCCCAGGCCCTGGCCCGGGCGCGCGCCCGACGCCCATGAAACGCACCGCCATCGAAGAATGCTTCCGCCGTCTGCGCGAAGCCAACCCGCACCCCAAGACGGAACTGGAATACGGCAGCGTGTTCCAGTTGCTGGTGGCCGTCATGCTTTCGGCCCAGTCCACCGACCGTTCGGTCAACCTCGCCACCCGCCGCTTCTTCCCGAACCACGGCACGCCCGAGGGGCTGCTGGCCCTGGGCGAAGAAGGGTTGACCGAGGCGATCCGCACCATTGGCCTATACAAGACCAAGGGGCGCAACGTCATCCGCACTTGCGAACTGCTGCTGGAGCGGCACGGCGGCCAGGTGCCCGACCGCAGGGAAGACCTGGAAGCCCTGCCCGGCGTCGGCCGCAAGACCGCCAACGTGGTGCTGAACACGGCGTTCCGCCAGCCCGCGATGGCCGTGGACACGCACATCTTCCGCGTATCCAACCGGACCGGCATCGCACCGGGCAAGACCGTGCTGGCCGTCGAACAGGCCCTGCTGCGCCGGGTGCCCAAAGACTATTTGCTGGACGCACACCATTGGCTGATCCTGCATGGCCGCTATGTCTGCGTCGCCCGCAAGCCGAAATGCCCCCAGTGCCCGATTGCCGATCTGTGCGATTACCCTGACAAGACCCGCCTCGACGCGGGCTGAACCCGCCGGCCCCCGGTTTGGAATATTGCACCGCAACATCCGCGCAACACAACGGCAATTCTGTAAAACCCCTATAGAGCCGAGTCAGAGGCAGTTCCATACTTGAAACATTCCGCCACCGGGCACCGCATTGCGACATTGGATACAGGGCACTATGGGCACAGAACCCCCCATCATTCTTGAAACGCGCAACCTCACGAAAACCTTTCTCGGCTTCACCGCCGTGGATTCCGTGGACCTGAAAGTCCAACGCGGCCACATCCATGCGCTGATCGGTCCCAACGGCGCGGGCAAGACCACCTGCTTCAATCTGCTGACCAAGTTCCTCGTGCCCAGCCAGGGCCAGATCTTCTTCGACGGCAAGGAAATCACCGGCGACAAGCCGGCGGAAATCGCCCGCAAGGGCATCATCCGCTCCTTCCAGATCTCGGCCGTCTTCCCGCAACTGACGGTACTCGACAACGTGCGCATCGCGCTGCAGCGCGCCACCGGCACCTCGTTTCACTTCTGGCGCAGCGAGAACAGCCTGAACCACCTCAACGCCCGGGCCCTTGAACTGCTTGCCGAAGTCGATCTGGCCGACTTCGCGACCGACATGACCGTCAACCTGCCCTACGGCCGCAAGCGCGCCCTGGAAATCGCCACCACCCTGGCGATGGAGCCCAGCCTCATGCTGCTGGACGAACCCACCCAGGGCATGGGCCACGAAGACGTCGATCGCGTCACCCGGCTCATCAAGCAGGTCAGCGCCGGGCGCACCATCCTGATGGTCGAACACAATATGAAAGTCGTCTCCTCCATCGCCGACCGCATCACCGTGCTGGCGCGCGGCGCCGTGCTGGCCGAAGGCGATTACGCTGCCGTCTCGAACAATCCCGCCGTGATGGAGGCCTACATGGGCACTACGCAAGGCGAACTCGAAGGGGCCCACGCATGAGCACGAGTTCGGCACTCGAAATCTCCGACCTGCACGCCTGGTACGGCGAATCGCATGTCCTGCACGGCGTGAACATGCGCGTCGAGCCCGGCCAGGTCGTCACCCTGCTGGGGCGCAACGGCGCCGGGCGCACCTCCACGCTGCGCGCGCTGCTGGGCCTGACCAGCAGGCGCACCGGTTCGATCCGCATCCAGGGCACCGAATCGATCCACCTGCCCACCTACCGCATCGCGCATCTGGGCATCGGCTACTGCCCCGAAGAACGCGGCATCTTCGCCTCGCTGTCCTGCGAAGAAAACCTGCTGCTGCCGCCAACCGTGGGCGACACGCTGGGCGGCGGCATGTCGCTGGCCGAGATCTACGACATGTTCCCCAACCTGCTCGAACGGCGCAATTCGCCGGGCACCCGCCTGTCCGGCGGCGAGCAGCAGATGCTGGCCGTGGCGCGCATCCTGCGCACCGGCGCCAACCTCCTTCTGCTCGACGAAATCTCCGAAGGTCTGGCCCCGGTGATCGTGCAGGCGCTGGACCGCATGATCCGCACCCTCAAGGCCAAGGGCTACACCATCGTCATGGTCGAGCAGAACTTCCGCTTCGCCGCGCCCCTGGCCGACCATTTCTACGTCATGGAACACGGCCAGATCGTCGAACAATTCCCGGCTGCCCAGCTCCAGGAAAAACAATCCACCCTGGACAGCCTGCTCGGCGTCTGAAACGCCTTTTCCACAGATTCGCCGGCACGACCGGCATATACAGGAGACTTCCCATGAAACTGCGTACCCTATCCGCCGCACTGGCCGTTGCAGGCCTGGGCTTCGGTCTCTCGGCCCAAGCCGCGGGGATTTCCGACGATGTGATCCGCATCGGTTTCATCGCCGACATGTCCGGCGTATATGCGGATATCGACGGCAATGCCGGCGCCGACGCCATCCGCATGGCGATTGCCGACATGGGGGGCGAGATCAACGGGAAGAAAATCGAACTGCTGACCGCCGACCACCAGAACAAGGCCGACATCGCCTCGGCACGCGCCCGCGAATGGTTCGACCAGCAACACCTGGACATGCTGATCGGCGGCACCAATTCCGCCACCGCGCTGGCCATGGCCGCCGTGGCCGCAGAGAAGAAAAAACCCTTCATGGTGATCGGGGCCGGCTCCTCGGCGCTGACCAACGCCCAATGCACGCCCTACACCATTCACTACGCATACAACACCGTCGCGCTGGCCAACGGCACGGGTTCGGCCGTGGTGCGTGAAGGCGGCAAGTCCTGGTTCTACCTGACGGCCGACTACGCCTTCGGCCATTCCCTCGAGCAAGACACGATGAAGGTCGTGGAAAAGTCCGGCGGCAAGAACCTGGGCGCCGTGCGCGCGCCCTTGTCCACGACCGACTTCTCCTCTTTCCTGCTGCAGGCGCAAAGCTCCGGCGCCCAGGTCCTGGGCCTGGCCAACGCGGGCGGCGACTTCATCAACTCCGTCAAGGCCGCCAAGGAATTCGGCGTCACCCAGACCATGAGCCTGGCCGGCCTGCTGGTGTTCATCAACGACATCCACGCCCTGGGCCTGGACAACACCGCCGGCCTGTACCTGACCACGGCCTGGTATTGGGACCAGGATGATGCCTCGCGCGCCTGGTCCAAGCGTTTCTTCGAGCAGCACAACCGCGCGCCGTCCTTCCTGCAGGCGGGTGACTACTCCGCCGCCAAGACCTACCTGGAGGCCGTCAAGGCGATCGGCACGGATGATGGCGACGCCGTCATGAAGCAGCTCAAGAGCACCACCATCAACGACATGTTCATGAAGGACGGCCACATCCGCAAGGACGGCCTGGCGATGCACGACATGTACCTGGCGCAGGTCAAGAAGCCCGACCAGTCCAAGGCGCCCTGGGACTACTACAACATCGTGCGCAAGCTGCCGGCCGAAGCCGTCTACGGCGACGAATCGACTTCCACTTGCGCCCTTCTCAAGTAACCGGCGCATGACCTCCGGCCCCGCGTCTTCGGGCGCGGGGCCGCGAGCCGCATCACTCTTTTCGCCCGATTCCGCCGCAGCCCTATGACACAACTTTTCGGTGTTCCTCTCCAGGCCCTGCTCGGTCAACTCCTGCTCGGTCTGGTCAACGGCTCGTTCTACGCCGTGCTATCGCTGGGGCTGGCCGTCATCTTCGGCTTGCTCAACATCATCAATTTCGCCCACGGCGCGCTCTACATGCTGGGCGCCTTCGTCGCCTGGATGGGCCTGCAGTACCTCGGGCTAAGCTACTGGGTCATGCTCTTCGTGGCCCCCGTGGTCGTGGGCCTGTTCGGCATCGTCCTCGAACGCCTGCTGCTGCGCCACCTGTACAAGCTCGACCACCTCTACGGGCTGCTGCTCACCTTCGGGCTGACGCTGCTCATCGAAGGGCTGTTCCGCAGCTTCTACGGCGTCTCGGGCCAGCCTTACAGCACCCCGGCCCTGCTCCAGGGCGGCGTGAACCTCGGCTTCATGTTCATGCCCATCTACCGCGGCTGGGTCGTGGTGGCCTCTCTCCTGGTCTGCCTGCTGACCTGGTTCGTCATCGAAAAAACCCGCCTGGGCGCCCTGCTGCGCGCCGGCACTGAAAACCCCAAGCTGGTCGAGGCATTCGGCGTGAACGTGCCGCTCATGATCTCGCTCACCTTCGGCTTCGGCGTCGGGCTGGCCGGCTTCGCCGGCGTGCTCGCCGCGCCGATCCTGCAAGTCTCGCCGCTGATGGGTTCGAACCTGATCATCGTCGTCTTTGCCGTGGTCGTCATCGGCGGCATGGGCTCGATCATGGGTTCGATCCTCACCGGCCTGGGGCTGGGCATTATCGAAGGCTTCACCAAGGTCTTCTGGCCCGAGGCCTCCAGCACCGTGGTGTTCATCATCATGGTGATCGTGCTGCTCATCCGCCCGGCCGGGCTGTTCGGGAAAGAATCATGAATCGTCAATTGATAGGCTACCTGGCCGCCATCATCCTGCTGGCCGCGCTGCCGGCCCTGGGCGGCTACCCGATCTTC
Organism: Castellaniella ginsengisoli; assembly: GCF_040955415.1. NCBI lineage: Bacteria > Pseudomonadati > Pseudomonadota > Betaproteobacteria > Burkholderiales > Alcaligenaceae > Castellaniella > Castellaniella ginsengisoli. The sequence goes on from NZ_CP158257.1 coordinate 432,729, forward strand.
ATCATGAAGGTCATGTGCTATGCCTTGTTCGCCTGCGCCTTCAACCTGCTGCTGGGCTACACGGGGCTGCTGTCCTTCGGTCACGCGGCCTTCCTCGGGCTGGCCGCCTATGCCTGCGGCCAGTCGCTGGCGGTCTGGGGCTGGCCCACGGCCGGCGGCCTGCTCTTTGGCACCGCCGCGGCCGGCGTCCTGGGCCTGATCTTCGGCATCCTGTCGATCCGGCGCAGCGGCATCTACTTCGCCATGATCACCCTGGCGCTGGCGCAGATGCTGTTCTTCTACTTCCTGCAGGCGCCGTTCACCGGCGGCGAGGACGGCCTGCAAGGCATCCCGCGCGGCAGCATCCTGGGCCTGGATCTGTCCGAGGACATCAACCTGTATTACGTGGTGCTGCTGATCTTCATACTGGGCTATGCCCTGATCTGGCGCACCGTGCATTCGCCCTTCGGCCAGGTGCTCAAGGCCATCCGCGAGAACGAGCCGCGCATGATCTCGCTCGGTTACGACGTCGACCGCTTCAAGCTGCTGGCCTTCGTGCTCTCGGCCACCCTCGCGGGTCTGGCCGGCGCCACCAAATCGCTGGTGTTCGTCTCGGCCACCTTGTCCGATGCCACCTGGCACATGTCTGGCACCGTCGTCCTGATGACGCTGATCGGCGGCATGGGCACGCTGACCGGGCCGGTGTTGGGCGCGATCATCGTCGTGGCGCTGGAAAACAAGGTCGGCGAGTTCGGCCGCTTCCTGATGCATCAGACCGGCATCGAGTGGTTCCGTGTGCTGGGCGAATCGGTCACCATCGTCATCGGCCTGATCTTCATCATCTGCGTGCTGGCCTTCCGCAGGGGAATCGTCGGCGAATGGCTGGCCTGGCGGCAGAAAGCCGGCTGAGCCGGCCCGCCTCCGAGCGGCCTGCATGCCGCTCGGACTTGCCGGGCGCACCAGCGTCCTCAAGGACGCTGGTGCGTCCCGGCAAGTCCCAAATAACTTTCGATGACTCGGGGGTGGCCGGCCAGCATGCGGGCCTCGCCTTCCAGGATGACGGCGCCGGTTTCAAGCACATAGCCTCGGTCGGCGACGTGCAAGGCCGCCCGGGCGTTCTGCTCGACCAGCAGGATGGAAACGCCGGTGCTGCGCAACTGGGTGATCGTCTGGAAAATCTCGCGCACCACGCGGGGCGCCAGGCCCAGGCTGGGCTCATCCAGCATCAGCAGCGCCGGACGCGCCATCAGCGCCCGGCCCAACGCCAGCATCTGGCGCTCGCCGCCCGACAGCGTGCCCGCCGCCTGGGCGGCGCGTTCACGCAGACGCGGAAACAGGGCATAGACCTCGTCCAGGGTGTCGCGCCAGCCGCGTACTCCCGCCCGGTACAGGCGAAAGCCGCCCAGAAGCAGGTTGTCGCGCACCGACATGCTGGCGAACAGTTCACGGCGCTCCGGCACCAGCGACAGGCCTTGGCCGACGCGGCGCTCGATGTCCCAACCCTGGATCTCGGCACCCTGGAACAGGATCGAACCCCGGCTGTGCCCCCGCAGGGGAAGCGCACCCATGATGGCGCCCAGCAGGGTCGATTTTCCGGCGCCATTGGCGCCGATGACGGTGACGATCTCGCCGGCGCCCACCGTCAGGTCGATGGGATCCAGCGCGGCCACCTTACCGTAATGCGCCGACAGGCCGCGGACCGACAGCACGGGGCCGGCAGGCCTCGGCGCGCGTGCGCCGGAGGCGGAATGATTCACGGCATTCATGTGGCTTCCCCCGGACTGTGCGCCACGGCCTCGCGGCCGGCAGGCCGCCCGGATGCCTCCGGCACGGGACGGTCCGCGCCGCGGCTGGGCTCATCCCAGGCGTCATCGAGGCCGCCCAGATAGGCTTCCAGAACGGCCGGATTGCGCTGGATGTCGGCCGGGACGCCCTCGGCCAGCCGTGTGCCGAAATCCATGACCAGCAGGTGATCGGTGAGATTCATGACGAAATCCATGTCGTGCTCGACCAGGAGCAGGCTCATGCCCTCGCGGCGCAATTGATCCAGCACGGCCGCGAGGGCCTGTTTCTCCTGGTACCGCAAGCCGGCGGCCGGTTCGTCGAGCAGCAGCGCAATGGGATCGCAGCACAGCGCCCGGGCGATTTCCACGATGCGCTGCCGGCCCAGCGGCAGGCTGCCGGCCGGCTGGTCGATCACGTCGCCCAGGCCCACCCGCCCGACCTGGCGCGCGGCTTCGCGCAACAGCGACGCCTCGTCGGCGCGGTCCAGACGCAGCGCGGCCGCAACCACGCCGGCGCGGCTGCGCAGGTGAGCGCCCAGCGCGACATTTTCAAGTACGCTCATGTCGGGCATCAACTGCACATGCTGGAAGCTGCGCGCCATGCCCCGGCGGGCGATTTCACGCGCCGGCAGGCCGTCGATACGCTCCCCCATGAATCGGACCGCGCCGCCCGACAGTGGCATCACGCCGCTGATGAGGTTGAAGGTGGTGCTCTTGCCCGCGCCGTTGGGGCCGATCAGCCCCATGATCTCGCCTGCCCTCAGACGGAAGCTGATGTCGTTGACCGCCACCAGGCCGCCGAACTCCTTGCGCACCCGATCCACTTCCAGCACCAGGTCGCCCGCAGCAGGCGCGGGCCGCTGCGGCAACCCGGGCGCCGCGGCCAGTCGCGCCGGATCATGGCCGTTCGGTTCGGCGCGCCCCCCCAGTTGCCGCCACAGCCGCGCCAGCACGGGCCACAGGCCGTCGCGGGCGAACTGCAGCACCAGGATCATCAGCACGCCGAAGGCCAGCAATTCGAGGTTGGCGCTGGTGCCCACCAGGCCGGGCAGCACATTCTGCAATTGATCCTTGACGATCAGGATGACGGCGGCGCCCGCCACCGCGCCCCAGACACTGCCCGAGCCGCCCACCACGGCCATGAACAAGTATTCGATCCCGTAGCCCAGGCCGAAGGGGCTGGGACTGACGGCGCGCTGCATGTGCGCGTACAGCCAGCCCGACACGCAGCCCAGCAAAGCGGCGTAGACGAAGATCACGACCTTGTAATGCGCCAGATCGACACCGAAGGATTCAGCCATCGAGCCGCTGCGCAGCGCGCGGATGGCCCGCCCCGCGCGCGAGTCCAGCAGATTGTGCGTGGCCCACAGGGCCAGCAGCAGGATCAGCCAGATCAGCAGATACATGCGGGGTCCGGTCCCCAGGGACCAGCCGCCGATCGACAGCGGCGGAATCCCCGCGATGCCGTCGTAGCGCCCCAGGAAATCCAGGTTTCCATACAGGTAGTACAGCGCCAGGCACCAGGCCAGGGTGCACAGCGGCAGGTAATGGCCGGACAGACGCAGCGTGATCGCGCCCAGCGCATACGCCACCAGGCAAGTCAGCAGCAGGCCCGCCGCCAGGCCCAGCCAGGGGGACACGCCGGCAGCCGTCGTCAGCCAGGCCGTGCTGTAGGCCCCCAAGCCGACGAAGGCCGATTGGCCAAAAGAGGTCAGCCCGCCGACTCCGGTCAGCAACACCAGCCCCAGCACCACCAGGCTGTAGAGCCCGATGTAGTTCATCTGGGTGATCCAGAAGGCGGACACGCCCGGAATCCACGGCAGCAGCGCCAGGACCGGGAGCAGGATCATCAAGGCATGACGCGGGCGCATCAGGACAGCTCGCTCGGCAGACGGGACACTAGTCCTCCTCGTCCAGGTGGACGCTGCCGAAAGAGCGCCACAGCAGGACCGGAATGATCAGGGTGAAGACGATGGCTTCCTTGAAGGGACTGGCCCAGAACGAGGAAAAAGCCTCGAGGATGCCGACGAACAGAGCGCCGGCGGCGGCGGCCGGATAACTGACCAGGCCACCGAAGATGGCCGCCACGAAGCCCTTCAGCCCGATGAGGAAGCCCGTGTCGTAATAGATGGTGGTGATGGCCGCGATCAGCATGCCCGACAGCGCGCCGATGGCGGCCGCCAGGGTGAAGGTCAGACTGCCCGCCACGCGCGTGCTGATGCCGACCAGCCGCGCCCCGCGCCGGTTGACGGCGGTGGCCCGCAAGGCGCTGCCGTAGAGGGTGCGGCTGAAGAACAGCCACAGCCCGCCGATCAGCAGGGCGCACGTGCCCAGCACCGCGAAAGTCTGCGCGGTCCAGGTCACCGGCCCGATCTGCACCGACCCCTCGACCAGGGCCGGCGTGCGCCAGCCTTCGGCACCGAAGAACAACAACCCCAGGCCGGTCAGGGCGAAGTGCACGGCCACCGACACGATCAGCAGCACCAGCACGCTGGCCTGCTCGACCGGCTGGTACACCAGGCGGTAGATCATCGGCCCCATGGGCACGACCAGGGCCAGCGCGAACAGCACGCGCAGCGCCAGCGGCACATCCGGGCCGGCCGCCAGCGGCGCCAGCGCCTCAAGCGCCAGCGGCAGGACCAGCGCCCAGCCCAGCGTGCGGCCATAGCCGCGCCACTGGCGGGCGCGCCAGCACGAGACGGCTTCGGCCAGGCAGACCAGCACGCCCATCAGCACCAGCAGATGCGCCGTCCCAGGCACCCGGCCGTTGGCGAGAAACGCCAGGGACAAGGCGCCGAAGGTGACGAATTCCCCCTGGGGGATCAGGATCACCCGCGTCACGACGAACACCAGCACCAGCGCCAGGCCCAGCAGCGCGTAGATGGCGCCGTTCAGGATGCCGTCCTGCAACAGGATCAGCGCAATCGTCAGATCCATGGCGCCTTCCCGCCGGAAAGCCGGCCGCTTTCCGGCCGCGGCCGGAAACCGGCGCAGGACGGGGCGGAGAAGGCGTCGCTGCGCATCATCACAGGTCCGGCTGGTAGGTCCACTTGCCGTTCACGACCTGCACCATGACGCGGCCGCGCTCGTCCAGCCCCGCGTGATCGGTCGGACTCAAGGTGAACACCCCCTGCGAGGCAGGCAATTCCTTGACCTGCTCCAGCGCATCGCGCAGGGCCGCGCGGAATTCCGGCGTGCCCGGCTTGGCGCCGGTCTTGAGCGCGCGGGGAATGGCGTCGTTGATCAACTGGCCGGCATCCCACATATGGCCGCCGAAGGTATTGGTCGAACCCGCGCCATACTTGCCCTCGTAGGCATTGACGTACACCAGGGCGCTGGCCTTGACCGGATGGCTGTCGGGCAGTTGGGCCGCCACCAGCAGCGGGCCGGCAGGCAGGATCATGCCTTCGCAGGCCTTGCCGCAGACCCGCAGCACGTCGTTGTTGGCGGCGCCATGGGTCTGATAGATCCGGCCCTTGTAGCCGCGCTCGACCAGCTCGCGCTGCGGCAGGGCCACCGGCGTGCCGGAGGCGGCGATCAGGATGCCGTCGGGCTTGGCCGACAGCAGCTTCAGCACCTGGCCGGTGACGCTGGTGTCAGGCCGGGCGAAGCGTTCGGCCGCCACGACCTTGATCCCCTTGGCCTCGGCGGCGGCCTTCATTTCCTGCAGCCAGCCATCGCCGTAGGCATCGCTGAAACCGATGAAACCCAGCGTCTTGACGTGCTGCTTGACCATGGCATCGGCCAGGGCGGCGGACATCAGCGCATCGTTCTGGGGCGTTTTGAATACCCATTTGCGCGGACCGTCCACCGGCTCGACCAGCTTGGCGTTGGCGGCTACGCTGATCATGGGGGTGCCGGTCTCGGCGGCGACGTCCGACATGGCCAGCGAAGCCGGCGTCACCGAGGTGCCCAGCACGACATCGACGTGATCGTCGGCCGTGAGCTTGCGGATGTTCTTCACCGCTTGCGTGGTGTCGGTGGCATCGTCCAGCACGATGTACTGCACGGTCTGGCCGCCGATTTCCGTGGGCAGCAGCGCCACGGTATCGCGCTCGGGGATGCCCAGCGAAGCCGCCGGTCCGGTGGACGACACCGTCACGCCCACCTTGATCTGGGCGGTCGCGGCCAGGGGCAGCGCGGCCGACAAGGCGGCCACACCCAGAGCGAGCCGCAGGGAAACCGGAAATGTCATGTTTGTCTCCGAATGTTTTTTGACGGGCCATGCAATTCATGGCTGCGAACCCGGCGGGTCACGGCATAAACACATGAACGGGCGTCATATTATCGCAGGCTGGCGCAATTTGCTGCTACGGCCCGGAATTTCCCGACGCCCCCACGCGCCGGCCGCGACGCCCCGCCGCCGCCTCTGATGCGAAAGTCGATTAAGATGGAGGATTGAAGTGAAATTCTCGACAGGTTCCTCGTGGACAAGACAGACGCCGAATGGCGTGCGCAGCTTTCCCCCGACGAATTCGCGGTCACGCGGCTCAAGCACACCGAGCGCCCGTTCACGGGCCGCTATTGGAATACCACCCAGGCGGGCACCTACGTCTGCGTCTGCTGCGGCACGCCGCTCTTCACCTCGGACACGAAGTTCGACGCGGGCTGCGGCTGGCCCAGTTATTTCGAGCCGGTGGCCCCCGACCGCGTGCGCGAACTGCGCGACACCAGCCACGGCATGATCCGCACCGAAATCCTGTGCGCCCTCTGCGACGCCCACCTGGGCCATGTGTTTCCGGACGGTCCGCCCCCCACCGGCCTGCGTTACTGCATCAATTCGCTGTCCCTGAAATTCATCCCGGCCGAATGACCGCATCCCTGACCGAATGAAAAAACTCCTCTTCGACCTCTTCCCGCTGATCCTGTTCTTTCTGGCGTTCCGCTTTGCCGACATCTACGTCGCCACCGGGGCCGCCATGGCGGCGGCCGTGCTGCAGATCCTGTGGCTGCGCCTGACCGGCCGGGCGATCGAGCCCACGCACTGGATCAACCTGACGGTGATCGTCGTATTCGGCGGCGCGACGCTGCTGCTTCACGACGACACCTTCATCAAATGGAAGCCCACGGTCCTGTACTGGCTGTTCGCCGCCATCCTCATGGGCGCGCGCCTGTTCACCGGCCGCAACCTGATGCGCCGCCTGATGGGCGACAAGATCGCCTTGCCCGAGCGCGCCTGGAACCGCCTGAACGACAGTTGGGCCGGATTCTTCGCCGCCTCCGGCGCCCTCAACCTGTACGTGGCCTTCTCCGGCCGCTTCACCGAGGCGCAATGGGTGAATTTCAAGGTCTTCGGCCTGATGATCCTGCTGCTGCTGTTCGTGGTGGCGCAGTCCCTGTGGCTGGGCCGGCACATCCAGACCGAATCCGCCGCGCCCCGAACCGAAGACCCCAAAGGCGAGCCGCGCGCATGACCCCCGAAGGCACCGACCTGCAGGCCGTGCTGGCCGCGCGCCTGGCCGCGCTCGAACCCGCGCGGATGGAGATCATCGATGATTCCCATCTGCATGCCGGCCACGCGGGCGCCCAGGGTGGCGCGCGGCACTTTCGCGTCCATATCGTGTCCAAGCAATTCCAGGGGCTCGGCACGCTCGCCCGCCATCGTCTTGTGTATGATTGCGTGCGGGATCTGATGCCCCATCCGATCCACGCCCTGGCCATCGAGGCCGGCACCCCTCCCATCGAAGGACTTTCATGAAACGTATCGCTGCTGTCGCCCTGGCCTGCTCTCTGACGCTGCCGGTCTGGGCCAAGGATATTGCCACCGTCAACGGCCAGGGCATCTCCCAAGACAAGTTCAACCAGTTCGTCAGCATGCTGATCAGCCAGGGAGCCCAGGATACGCCGCAGTTGCGCGATCAGGTCAAGCAGGAAATGATCAACCGCCTGGTGGCGGTCCAGGCCGCCGAGAAGGCCGGCCTGAAGAAAGACCCCGCCGTCCAGCAGGAAACCGAGCTGGCTTCGCAAAGCATCCTGGTGCGCGCCCTGATGGCCAAGTACCTGAAAGACAACCCCATCAGCGAAGCCGACCTGAAAAAAGAATACGACACCATCAAGGCCGAACAGGCCTCGCGCCAGGAATACAAGCTGCGCCACATCCTGGTCAAGGAAGAATCCAAGGCCAAGGATCTGATCAAGGCGATCAAGGCGAAGAAGACCTCGTTCGAGGCCGCCGCCAAGAAAGACTCGATCGACACCGGCAGCGGCAAGAACGGCGGCGAGCTGGGCTGGGGCCCGACCAGCAACTACGTGCCTGAATTCGCTCAGGCCGTGGAAGGCATGAAGAAAGGCGAACTCAGCGCCCAGCCCGTGCAGACGCAATTCGGCTGGCACGTGATCCAGGTCGAGGACGTGCGTCCGATCGCCTTTCCGTCCTTCGAGGAAGCTCGGCCCCAACTGGAAGAAATGATGCGCCAGCAGGCGTTGTCCGACTACCAGAAGCGCCTGATGAAGGACGCCAAGATCGTGGACAAGACCGACAAGTAAGCCCGCCGCGCAGCCTGCGGCCGCTTGCCTCGGCTCTCGACGGCCTCCCGGAAGGGAGGCCGTTTCTTGTGGGCCCGGCGCTCAGCCGCCGAGCAGCGTTTTCAGGCCGGCTTCGTCGATCACGGCCACGCCCAGTTCGGCGGCCTTGGCGAGCTTGCTGCCGGCGTCATCGCCGGCCACCACCCAGGCGGTCTTGCGCGACACCGAGCCGCTCACCTTGCCGCCCGCCGCCAGGATCAGGCGGGTGGCCTCGTCGCGGCTCAGGGTCGGCAGGGTACCCGTCAGCACCAGGGTCTTGCCCGCCAAGGGCTTTTCGCCGGCTGGCGCCGCGTCGGCCTGGGGCTCGACCCCTTCGGCCCGCAATGCGGCGATGACCTCGCGGTTGTGCGCCTCGGCGAAAAAACGCCGGATAGACGCCGCCACCACCGGGCCGACATCCGGCACCTGCAGCAGGGATTCCTCCGGGGCATCCATGATCGCCTCGATGGAGCCGAAATGCCGCGCCACGTCGCGCGCCGTGGTCTCGCCCACGTGGCGGATGCCCAGGGCGTACAGCAGGCGCGACAAGGGCGGGCGGCGGCGCTGGTTGATCGCCTCGACCAGGTTGCGCGCCGATTTCGCCCCCATGCGGGGATACGTGGACAGCGCCAGTTCGCCCCCTCCGGACGGGTCCGCCAGCTTGTACAGATCGGCCAGCGTGCGAACCTTGCCGGTATCCACCAGTTGTTCAATCAGCTTGTCGCCCAGGCCATCGATGTCCAGCGCCTTGCGGCTGGCGGCGTGCCACAGCATCTGCTTGCGCTGCGCGGGGCAGAACAGCCCGCCGGTGCAGCGCGTGATCGCCTCGCCTTCCGGCCGTTCGACCGCCGAGCCGCAGACCGGGCACACCGGACAGACGGCCTGCAGATCGAAGACCGGCGCGTCGGCCGGACGCAGCGCCAGCACGGGCCCGACGACCTCGGGGATGACGTCGCCCGCGCGGCGCACCACCACGGTGTCGCCGATGCGCACGTCTTTGCGCCGGATCTCGTCCTCGTTGTGCAGCGTGGCGTTGGTGACGGTGACGCCGCCGACGAAGACCGGCTGCAGTCTGGCGACCGGCGTCAGGGCCCCGGTGCGCCCCACCTGCACGTCGATGCCGATCAGCCGGGTGGTTTCTTCCTGGGCGGGAAATTTATGCGCGATGGCGAAGCGCGGCGCGCGGGCAACGAAGCCGAGAACGTCCTGGGCGCGCAGGTCGTCCACTTTGTATACCACCCCATCGATCTCGTAGGGCAGGTTGGCGCGGGAGGCCCCCACGGCCTCGTAGAAGCGCAGCAGCTCCGCCGCCCCCCGGCACAGCGTGCGGTCGGGACTGACGGCAAAACCGAAACCGGCCAGCCAATCCAGCATCCCGGAATGGGTCTCGCGCGGCCGCAGATCCGTTCCGCCGGCATCCTGGATCTGGCCCCAGCCGTAGGCGTAGAAACGCAACGGCCGGGCCGCCGTGATGCGCGGGTCCAGTTGGCGCAGGCTGCCGGCCGCCGCATTGCGCGGATTGACGAACGGCTTGTCGCCCCGTGCGGTCTGGGCCTCGTTCAGACGCGCGAAATCCGCCCGTGTCATCAGGACCTCGCCACGCACCTCCAGCACGGCGGGCGCCTCGCCGCCGCGCAAGCGCAGCGGCACCGAACGCAGGGTGCGGATGTTGGCGGTGATGTCCTCGCCCTGGGCGCCGTCGCCCCGGGTCGCCGCCTGGACGAGGCGGCCCTGTTCGTAGCGCAGGCTCACGGCCAGGCCGTCGAACTTGTATTCCGCGACATAGACCACGCCCTCCGGCCCGGCCGGCGCGACCGCGCCGGCGAGCAGCCCGGAGCCCATCAGCGTGGCCGCAACGCGGTCGTCGAAGGCGACGACGTCTTCGGCCTCGAAGGCATTGCCCAGCGACAGCATGCGCACGGCATGCCGCACAGAGCCAAAATGATCCAGCGGGGCCGCACCGACCCGCTGCGTCGGGGAGTCGGGAGTCACCCACTCCGGGTGCGCAGCCTCGAGGGCCTGCAGTTCAGCCATCAGGCGGTCGTACTGCGCATCCGAGACGGACGGCGCATCCTCGACGTAATAGCGGCGGTTGTGGGCCTCGATCTCGGTGCGCAGCGTCTCCAGGCGGCGCTGATCGGCGGCTTCGCGGTCCTGCCCGGCGGCGCCCGCGCCGGGGCGCCGCGTCATGAGAACACCCGCGCCGCGCGATCCGTGCCGGCCAGGAAGCCCGCCTGGTCGAGCTGATCGTACAGGGCGCTGATCTGGCGGTCGATGGCGGGGGCGGAATCATCCTGGAAAGTCCGGCCCTGATCGTCCAGCACGTGGGCCTCCAGACGCGTGGCCAGGTCGCGTCCCACGGCCACCATGCGGCTGAACGCCTGATCGTCGGGCAGGCTGTTGGGCACGTCCAGAACCAGGTCGACACGATGCGCGGACTCGCCTTCCGGGGCGTCGACCTGCAGGACAAAGCGCGGCAGGCCGTTTTCCGCCATCCAGGCCCACTGCCCGCGCCACTGGACGAAGCCCGCCTCGGCAGCCGCCTGGATGATGGCGGCCGCGGGACGCGGCTGGGCCAACTGCAGGATGAGCCCGACCTGGGCATCCATGGCGGCGCAGCGCGCATCGAGTTCCACCGCCTGGCGCAGCACCACGTCCTGGTCCGGGGCCTCGATCAGACCCTCGAAGCGCTCGGCCAGATTCTGCGCCAAGGTCCAGAGGTTGGACCATTCGATGGCCGTCAGCGGCCCGCTGCGGTTGGCCAGCACGACCGCCAGTTGCAGCGACACGTAGGCCTCGCCGGGCAGCGCCTCGGCCCGATGGCCGCCGCCCTCGCGCTCGGCGAACACCCGCACGGGCTTCTTGCCGACACGGCTGATGGCCCGCAGGGCTTCTGCCAATGTTTCTCCCGCCACGGGATGAGCCAGAGCGATGTCGATGACCGCCTCGCAGGCGGGATCGGCCTCCGGGCTTTCGTCGGCCACGGAGCGGCCGGCCGGCCACAGCCCCGGTTCGCGCCGGGGCGCCGCATCGCGCATCAGCACATCGTGGCCGGCTTCCGGCAGCGACTGGCGCATGCTGCGCCGCGCCCGCCAGTCTTGCCAGGCGTTGTACAGCAGGACGACGACGATCAGCGCCACCCCGATCGAAATCAGCAAGATCTGCAAATCACTCATAGAGTCCTCTTATCCGGGTCCGGGCCTGTTCTCAAGATCACGCAGTGCGAGCACATCCCTAGGCCGCCTCGGCCGCCCACTGCAAGGCCGAGTCCATGTCCACGGCCACGATCCGCGACACGCCCTGTTCCTGCATGGTGACGCCGACCAGTTGCCGGGCCATCTGCATGGCGATTTTGTTGTGCGAAATGAACAGGAACTGCGTCTGGTCGCTCATGCCGCGCACCAGATTCGCATACCGTTCGGTATTGGCATCGTCCAGCGGAGCATCGACCTCGTCGAGCAGGCAGAACGGCGCCGGATTGAGCTTGAACAAGGCGAACACCAGGGCGGTCGCCGTCAGGGCTTTTTCGCCTCCCGACAGCAGGTGGATGGTGCTGTTGCGCTTGCCCGGCGGCTGGGCCATGACCTGCACCCCGGCGTCCAGGATCTCGTCGCCGGTCATGGTCAGACGGGCCTCGCCGCCACCGAACAGGCGCGGAAACAACTCGCCGAAGTGGCCATTCACCGTCTCGAAGGTTTGCGACAGCAGTTCGCGCGTTTCGCGGTCGATGCGGCGGATCGCGTTTTCCAGGGTCTCGATGGCCGAGAGCAGGTCGGCATGCTGCGCGTCCAGGAAGCCCTTGCGCTCGCGCGCCGCCGTCAGTTCGTCCAGCGCCGCGAGGTTCACGGCGCCCAGGGATTCAATACGCCGGGTGATGCGCTGGACCTCGGATTGCAGCCAGTCCAGACTCCGCCACTGGGGCGTCTGCTCGTCCAAGTGGCGGCGCAGGGCGTCCCGGTCGACCTGGCGGGCATCGAGCTGCTCGGCGAACTGCTCGACCGACAGGCGCGAGGCCTGCTCCTTGAGCTGCAATTCGGTAATGCGCGCCCGCAGAGGGTCCAGGCCGCGCTCCAGCGTCAGCCGACCTTCGTCGGCCTCGCGCAATGCGGCGGCCGCCCGATCCTGCTCCTGACGGGCCTGACGCAGGGCTTCTTCGCTCGCGGCCCGGGCCTCCAGCGCATCCTGCAGGCCGGCCTGCGCCACGGACTCGTCCAGATCGAACAATTCGCCCTGCAAGGATTCAAGTTCCGCGCCCGAACGGCGGGCCTGCTCTTCGGCCAATTGCAGGGTGCGGTGCAGTTCGTCCAACCGGTGGCGCAGCGTACGCACGGCGTATTCGGCCTCCTGGGCGGCACGCTCTTGGTCGCGGCCCCGCTGGCGCGCCTGCTCGCCCTGCCGCGCCAGGTCTTCGGCTTGCAGATCCAGCTCGGCCAAGCGCTCCTGTTGCTCGGCCAGCACCTGATCCAGGGCTTCGAAACGGGCTTCCGCCTCGGCGCGCCGGGCGTCCAGCGCGGTCTGCTGCTCGATCAATTCGGCCAGATCGCGGTCCAGGCGCCGGGACTGCTCGTCGGACTGCGCCGCCTGCTGGCTGAGCTGCTGGTGGTGGATCTGGGCATCGTGCTGCGCCCGCATGCGCTCGGCGATTTGCTGGCGCGCCGGCTGCAAGGCCTGGCCCAGATTGCGGCAGGCGGCGTCAGCCTGGGCGTGGGCATCCAGGGCTTGGTCGGCGATCAGTTGCGCGGCGCGAATTTCAAGGGCCAGATTGTCGATCTGCTGGCGGCGCGCCAACTGGCCCGCCTGCTCGGAATCGGCCGCGTAGAAGCGCACGCTGCAGGCATCGACCCGGTGTCCGTCGCGCAGCACCCAGGCGCCGCCTGGCGGCAGCTCGCCGCGCCGCGCGATCGCCGCGCCCAGGTCGTCGGCCACATGCACGCCGCGCAGCCACACGGCCAGCAGAGACTGCACCGCGGGGTCGCGCGCCTGGACAAAATCCAGCAGGCGGGGCGCATCCGGCCCCGCGGCCGCAGACGGCCCGGCCCCATCGGGCGTCTGGTAAAAAGCCAGCCGCGCGGGCGGCACATCCTGGCCAAAGGCGCGCGCATGGTCCAGCGTGCGCAAGCCCAGGGCATTCATGCGCTCATGCAGGACGGCCTCCAGGGCGGTTTCCCAGCCCGCATCGACCCGCAACTGCTGCCACAGCCGGGCAAGGCCGCCGAGTTCCTGGCGCTGCAGCCAGGGCTCCAGCGCATCTTCGGACTGAATCTTTTCCTGCAGCGCGATCAAGGCCTGACGGCGCGCGTCGAGCCTTTCAAGATCCAGGCGGGCCGCCTGGCTGGCTTGCAGCGCCTCAGCGCGCGCGGCCTCCAGGCCGGGCAGGCGGGATTCGAGTTCCAGCAAGCGCCCCTGGGCTTCTTCGAGACGCGCCTGGGCAACCTCGCACTCCCCCGCCCAGCGCTGAAGCTCGGCGGGGTCCGGCGCGCCCAGCGCGGCGCGCTCGCCCTCCAGGCGCGCGCGCCGGTCTTCCAGGGCGCGCCACTGGCCATCGGCATCCCGCTGGGATTGCGCGGCCAACGCCAGGTCCTGCTCTGTGCGCGCCAGGGCGCGCCGCCATTCATCACGCCGGGCGGCCAGATCGCGCAGCCGGGCGTCGAGTTCCGGCAGTCCGTCCTGGGCGTGCTGCGCCTGCTCGGCCAATTGTTCCGCACGGGCCTCGGCCTCTTCGATCTGCGCCTGGGTGTCTTCGATCGAAGTCTGGCTGAGCGTGCGCTGGTCGCCCCATTCTTGTTGCTGAGCCTGCAACTGCGCACGGCGGGCCTGGAGACGGTTGCGCGAATCGACGACGTGGCGGATTTCGGCTTCCAGGCGGCTGACCTGGGCGCCGGCCTCAAACAGGCCCGCCTGCGCCCGGTGCACCTGTTCGCTGGCCTCGAAATGCGCGGCACGGCGGGTTTCCAGGTCGGACTCCAGTGCGCGCAGCCCCGCCACGGCGGATTCGAGTTCGGCCTGGGCGCGCTCGGTTTCCACAGCCAGGGTCTGACGGCTCTCGCGCGCGGCCTGCTCGCGCAGCAGCCACAGGGCGTGCTGTTTGAGTTCGCCTTCGGTTTGCAGCGCACGGTAATCGGCCGCCACCCGGGCCTGGGACTCCAGCTTCTCGAGCTGGCTGGCGAGTTCGCGCAGGATGTCCTCCAGGCGCGTCAGGTTCTCGCGCGTGTCGGACAGGCGGTTCTCGGTTTCGCGGCGGCGTTCTTTATAGCGCGACACCCCCGCCGCCTCTTCAAGATAGACGCGCAACTCTTCAGGGCGGGCTTCGATCAGGCGGTTGATCATGCCCTGGCCGATGATGGCGTAGCCGCGCGCGCCCAGCCCGGTCCCCAGGAAAATATCGTGGATGTCGCGGCGGCGCACCGGCTGGTTGTTGATGAAGTAGCTGCTGGCGCCGTCGCGGGTCAGCACCCGGCGCACGGCGATTTCCGCGAAGGTGGACCACTGCCCCGCCGCCCGGCCCTGGCTGTTGTCGAACACCAGTTCGACCGAGGCGCGCGCGGCCGGCTTGCGCTGGCCCGAACCGTTGAAGATCACGTCCTGCATCGAGGCGCCGCGCAGCTCGGATGCCTTGGTTTCGCCCAGCACCCAGCGCACGGCATCGATGATGTTGGATTTGCCGCAGCCGTTGGGGCCCACCACGCCGACCAGCTCGCTGGGCGTGGGGATCACGGTCGGATCCACGAAGGATTTGAATCCGGCAAGTTTGATCTGCGTGAGGCGCACGGTGCAGGACGGAAAATCGAGGTGCGTGGATGACAGCGTATGATAACGCACCGGGACCGGGCGACCTCCACGCCCGGCGCCGTCTCCCCGGCGGCAACCCGCTATACTGCAACTCTTTTTTACGGGCGCGCCTTGCGGCATCCGTCCCTTCGTCAACCACATCGGGGTCCGCGATTGAACAAGGGCTTTTACATGGTCATGGCCGCACAGGCGTTATCGTCTGTCGCGGACAACGCCCTGCTGATCGCGGCAATCGGGCTGATCGCCGACCTGAGCGGCCCGGATTGGATGGCTCCCATGATGAAATGGTGGTTCGCCCTGGCCTACGTGATCCTGGCCGCCTTCGTCGGCGCCTTCGCCGACGCCTTTCCCAAGGGCCGGGTCATGTTCGCCACCAATGCGCTCAAGACCTGCGGCTGTCTGCTGATGTTCAGCTACGGCGCCTTCGGGTTCAACCACCAATACCAATTGGTCCTGATCTTCGTGGCCTACACCATCGTCGGCATCGGCGCCGCCGCCTATTCTCCGGCCAAGTACGGCATCGTCACCGAAATGCTGCCGCCCGAGCTGCTGGTCAAGGGCAATAGCTGGATCGAGGGCCTGACGGTGCTGTCGGTCATCCTGGGGACCGTACTGGGCGGGCTGCTCATCAGTCCGACGGTTTCAGCCTGGCTGATGTCCCTCGCCTGGGTGGACAGCCTGGCCGACAACGCCGCGCAAAGCGCCATCCTGATGATCAGCCTGGTGTACGTCGCCGCCGCCCTGTGCAATCTGCTGATTCCCGACACCCACGCCTTCTATCCCCGCCAGCAGACCCATCCCGTGGCCCTGATCCGCAACTTCGGCCGCTACGTGCGCATCTTGTGGTCCGACAAGCTCGGCCAGATCTCGCTGGCGGTCACCACCCTGTTCTGGGGCGCGGGCGCCACCTTGCAGTTCATCGTCATCGAATGGGGCGCGCAGCACCTGGGCTATCGCCTCGACCAGGCGTCCGTACTGATGGGCGTGGCCGCCTTCGGCACCGTCATCGGCGCGATCTTCGCCGGCCGCGTGCCGCTGCGCCGCGCGCTGTCGGTGCTGCCGGTGGGCGTGGCCATGGGTCTGGTGGTGCTGCTGATGCCGGCCGTCTACACCCCCTGGGCGGTGTACTGCCTGCTGCTGCTGATCGGCGGCCTGTCGGGCTTTTTCGTGGTCCCCATGAACGCCCTGCTGCAGCATCGCGGCCACGTGCTGCTGTCCGCCGGCCATTCCATCGCCGTGCAGAATTTCAACGAGCAACTGAATATCCTGCTGATGCTGGCCATGTACAGCCTGATGCTATGGCTGGGCCTGTCGATCAACCTGATCATCGCCTTGTTCGGCATTCTGGTGGCCTGCCTGATGCTGGTCTTCATCCACTGGAACCGGCTCAACCACCGCGCGCATCCCGAACTGAGCCGGATGATCGGGCAAACAGGCCACGGCACGGCGCTACACTGATTGCACCGCCTGCGCCAGCCCGGCCAGATCCCTCCAGGCTTCGGCCTTCCAGGCGGACCGGACCAGCAGCGACGAAGGCTGGTGCGTGACCCAGACCGGGATCGGCTCGCCTTGCTCGGGGACATGACAGTGCGGGCCGCCGCGCAAGGCGTTCAGGTCCAGATCCGTGCCGATCACAGCCTGAGCCGCCACCCGGCCCAGGGCCAGGATCCAGTGCGGCCTCAGCAGGACGATCTGCCGGCGCAGCCAGGGCAGGCAGGCCGAGATGTCTTCGGCGGACGGCTCCCGCCCCCCCACGGCGCGGCATTTCACCACATGGGTCAGGTAGACCGAATCGGCATGCGGCAGGCGCGCGGCGGCCAGCATGGCGGCCAGCAGGCGGCCCTGGTCGCCCTGGAACGGCCGGCCGCTAGTGTCGTCCTCCATGCCGGGCTGCTCACCGATGATCAGATAATGCGGCCGCCCGGACCGGCCCGCCCCAGGAACCGCCAGGGCGCGCTGCGCGTGCCTGCCGCACAGGCCGCAGGCCGACACCGCCGCGTCCAGCGCGGCCAGGTCCGGACACTCTGCCGGCGCGGCGCCCTTGATCGCCGGGGCCGGCGGCTGCGCCAATCCGGCCGGGGCGCGCACGCGCGCCAGGCCGGGATGGGTTGGGACACGCGATTCGGGCGGGACGCCCGGCGGGGTTTCCGCAACGGGGGCGGCCGCCGGCGCCGCACCGGCCTGCGCAGGGGCCTGGGATCGGTCGGCCGCCGGATCCGCGGCGGCGGGCGTCTCCGCCCCCGTCTCCGGTCGCGCCGCGAGCCAATGGGTGTCCAGGCCGATTTCGGCCAGCCAGGCGATCTGGCCCGGACGCAGCAGGGCGCGCGGCTTCATGCGGCGTCCGCCGCCAGGGTCAGGGTCATGATCCAGGCATCCTCGCGCCCCTGGAGCGCCGGATAATAGCCGCGCCGCAGCCCGACCTGCGCAAAGCCATGCTGGCGGTAGAAAGCGATGGCCTGCCCGTTGCTGGGGCGGACCTCGAGCGTGAGGGCCGTCAATCCGGCCTGGCGGCAATGATCGATGCAACGGCGCAGCAGATGCGCGCCCACGCCCTGGCGCTGCGCGTCGGGGCGCACGCCGATCACCAGCAAATGCACGATATCCGGCGCGTCCATCACCAGGGCGAAGCCAAGCATCGCCCCCATGCGGCGCACCACCCAGCCGCGGTAGCCGGCCGCCAGGCCGTCGGCGAAATTCTTGCGGGTCCAGGGAAAAGACTGCACCCGGCTCTCGATGGCGGCGACCTCGTCGACGTCCGCGGGCATCATGTCGTGCAGGGTCAGCGCCGCCGCATCCACCTGAGGATTGCCTCCCAGGCCGCCGGCGCGCTCGACTGTGGTGTAGGCGACCTTGTCGCGCACATAGGCGGGCGAGGCCTGGGCGGCGTCCACGGCCCGCCCGGCGCTCCAGGCCCGCTGCGCCAGCCGGGCGATAGTGCCGGCCTGGGCATGCGCGGATTGCGGCGCCGCCGCCGCAATCCGCCCGCCCAGGGCTTCGAGTTCGCCGTCCAGGCCGGGAAAGGCTGCGAGCGCATCGCCATGGGCCGTCCAGCCGCCCCCCGCCTGCATCCCCCACCCGGCCGACTCGCGGCCGGCCCAGGCCGCCACGTCGGCGCGGGCCAGCAGCGCCGGCGCCTGAAGCGTCGTCCAGTCCGCGCCGGCGGCCCGGTAGACGGCGGCGTAGACCTCATTCATGCGCGCGTCCTGCAGCACGACGTGAACACCCGCGGGATCCTCGCCGGCGCCTTGGCAGGCCACCGCGCACAGGGAATCCACCGGCAGCACGGGAATATCGAGCGCCACGGCCAGACCCTGGGCGACGCCGCAGGCCACGCGCAGCCCCGTGAACCCGCCAGGCCCCTGGCCGAAGGCCACCGCCGTCAGCTCGCCGCGACCCAGGCCGGCCTGCGCCAGCAAGTCTTGCGCCATGGGGAGGATGCGTTCGGCGTGCGCGGCGCGGCCCTCATGCATGGCCGTGCGCAGCCGTGTCCGGCCGCCTGTCCGGGACAGCAGCGCGACACCGCATAAAGTGCTTGATGTTTCAAACGCGAGAATGTGAAAATCGTCCATGGCCCCGACATTTTAAAGGAGCGGCATCAGGAAGCTCTTTATTTCCAAAACAAAGACCAAACGCTTATTGTGTAATTTGTTGTGATAAGCGCTGGCTCCTCATTCCCGACCCTGTTACATTTTCCGCATGAACACGCAAACCCAGACCCTCACCCGCAAGATCCTCATCGTCGACGATGATCCCAGGCTGCGCGATCTGCTGCGCCGTTATCTGTCCGAACAGGGCTTCAATGTCTACGTCGCCGAAGACGCCAAAGAAATGGCCAAACTCTGGCAGCGGGAACATTTCGACCTCCTGGTGCTGGATTTGATGCTGCCCGGAGAAGACGGCCTGTCCATCTGTCGCCGCCTGCGGGGCAGCCACGACAATACGCCCATCATCATGCTGACCGCCAAGGCCGAGGAAATCGACCGCATCGTCGGCCTGGAAATGGGGGCGGACGACTACCTCACCAAGCCTTTCAATCCGCGCGAGTTGCTGGCACGGGTCAATGCCATCCTGCGCCGCCGGGGCACCGAGGAACACCCCGGCGCGCCCAGCCAGGAAAACGAATCCGTGGAATTCGGCCCCTACGTGCTGAATCTGTCCACCCGCACCCTGACGCGCAACGGCGAGGCCGTGCCCATTACCACCGGCGAATTCTCGGTGCTCAAGGTCTTCGCGCGCCACCCCAAAGTCCCGCTGTCGCGCGACAAGCTCATGGAGCTGGCCCGGGGCCGCGAATACGAGGCATTCGACCGCAGCCTGGACGTCCAGATCTCGCGCCTGCGCAAGCTGATCGAACCCAATCCTTCCAAACCGGTCTTCATCCAGACGGTCTGGGGGCTGGGCTACGTCTTCGTGCCCGACGGCGGCCAGTAACCTCCTTTTCCGACCGTGGGCCATGCGCCCGTCGGCGGGCCAGGCACCATGACTTTCCTGAAAAGGCTCCGGCATGGCATCCGGCCCCGGCTGCGGCTGGGGCTGTTCAGCCGTTCCTTCCTGCTGATCGCCTTCCTGATGCTGGTCAGCCTCGGGGCATGGCTGCAAATCGTCTTCAACATCGAGGAAGGCCCCCGGGCCTCCCAGCTCGCTCAACGGGTCGCCACCACAGTCAGCATCACGCGCTCGGCCCTGGTTTATGCGCCGCCGCCCGTGCGCCCATCCCTGCTGCTGGATCTGGCCACCCAGGAAAGCCTGCGCGTCCAGCCCCGCGAGCCTTCCGACGTCCTCGAGCCGCTGCCCCACACCGACTACTGGACGCACGTCTCCGCCGGGATCCGCAACCGGCTGGGCAGCCAGACGGCCATCATGTGGTCCGTGAATCAGGTGCCCGGCATCTGGATCAGCTTCCACATCAACGAGGATATGTACTGGCTGGTCTTCGACCGCGACCAACTGCGCCTGACCACCGGCACGGAATGGCTGGGGTGGGTGGCGGCCTCGCTCATGCTGGCGCTGCTGGGCGCGGCCATCAGCGTGCGATTCATCAACCAGCCGCTGGCCCAACTGGCCAAGGTCGCCCAGCAACTGGCGCGCGGGGAAACACCCACGCCACTGCCCGAAAAGGGGCCGGTCGAAATCCGCGACATGAACATCGCCTTCAACCGGATGGCGCGCGACCTGCGCCAGAACGAGGCCGACCGGGAGATCATGCTGGCGGGAATTTCCCATGATCTGCGCACCCCCCTGGCGCGGATCCGCCTGGAAATCGAGATGAGCCACATGACCGACGAGGCCCGCCAGGCCATCGACGAGGATCTGGCCCAGATCAACCACAGCATCGGCCAATTGATGGAATACGCGCGTCCGGCGGGCCAGGTGCCGGAGACCGGCGTCGACGTATCACGCGCGCTGCGGGATCTGTTCGAGCGCGAGCGCAGCCACACGGAATCCCTGGGCGGTGAACTCGAAGCCAGCATCGAAGCCGGCCTGCAGGCGCGCATCAGCGCCAACGACATCAAGCGCATCGTCAGCAACCTGATCGAAAACGCCCGGCGCTACGGCCGCAGCGCCAGCGACGGGCGCGCACGCATCAAGCTGATCGCCTATCAGAGCGGCAACCAGTTGACCATCGAAGTCCGCGACCAGGGCATCGGCATCCCCGCGACGGACATCCAGCGATTGCTGCGGCCTTTTGCGCGCGGTGAATCCGCCCGCACCGGGGTCAGCGGCGCCGGCCTGGGTCTGTCCATCGTCGAGCGGCTGCTGGGCCAGGTGGGCGGCAAATTCACCCTGGCGTCCAATACCCCGCGAGGCCTGCTGGCGCGCATCGAAATCCCCTTGGCCAAATCCCAGGGACAGGATTTGAAACGGCGCAACCGCGCCGCCCGCGGCGCTTTGCCGAGCGAGCCATAGCGTAGAATGGGATGGCGGCCGCGATGGCCGTACTCATCTCAGGAGCCCCGATGAAAACCATAGGCGACAAGCTCGAGGCCTTCCGCGTCACCGGCGTCAAACCCGGATTCAATCAGCACGAGGAAAACGGCGTCTCGGCCTTCGAGGACATCACCGAATCATCCTTCCCCGGCAAATGGAAGGTGATCTACTTCTACCCCAAGGACTTCACCCAGGTCTGCCCGACCGAGATCATCGGTTTCAACGCCCTGGCCGATGCATTCGAAGAACGCGGCGCCGTGCTGATGGGCGGCTCGACCGACAACGAATACGTCAAGCTCGCCTGGCGGCGCGACAACCCCGAACTGGGCAAGCTCAACCACTATCAGTTCAGCGATACGGCCGGCGCGCTGGTCGATCCGCTGGGCATCCGGGACAAATCCGAGGGCGTCGCCTTTCGCGCCACCTTCATCGTCGATCCCGACAACATCATCCAGCACGTGTCGGTCAACAATTTCAACGTGGGCCGCAGCCCCGAGGAAACCCTGCGCGTACTGGATGCACTGCTGACCGAAGGCCTGTGCGCCTGCAACCGCCCCGTGGGCGGCGGCACCCTGTAGCGCGCCCCACGTCCGCAGCGGGCGGGCCGCCCCGGCAAGGCAGGCATGAAATGATCCGCGGGGATCGCCTCATGCCTGTCTTGCAGACGCCAGCAGCGCCACGGCGCTGGCCGCGATGCCTTCGCCCCGCCCCAGATAGCCCAGGCCCTCATTGGTCTTGGCCTTGACGTTGACCAGCGCCGCATCGATTCCAAGGTCGCCGGCGATGCACACCGCCATGGCCGCCGCGTGCGGCGCGATCTTGGGCGCCTGGGCATGCACCGTGGCGTCCACATTGACCACGGTCCAACCCGCCTCCCGGGCCAGGCGAGCGGCTTCCCGCAGGAACAGGCGGCTGTCGGCCCCGGCCCAGCGCGGATCGCGGTCTGAAAAATGACGGCCGATATCGCCCAGCCCGGCTCCCCCCAGGATCGCATCGGTCACTGCGTGCAGCAGCACATCCGCGTCCGAATGGCCGGCCAGACCCCGCTCATAGGGAATGCGCACGCCGCCAATAATGAGGGGACGGCCCTCGACCAGGACGTGCAGGTCGTGGCCCTGGCCGATACGGAAAGGAAAGAGAGAAATCATGGTGGCGGCTCCAGAGCAATGCCGTTCAGCGGCCCGGCGGCGGGCGGCGCGCCGCCAGCCGGTCCTCGAACCAGTCGAAATCTTCCGGCCAGGTCAGCTTGTCGTTGGCGCGCGCGCCGCGCACGAGCAGCGGCGCGGGCGCCGAAGCGGCGGCCAGTTCGACCGCCGAGGCCTCGTCGGTCACGCGGGGGTCGCCCGCGCACGCCTCCAGCGCCGAACGCAGCGTGCCTGCGCGAAACATCTGCGGCGTCTGCGCCAGCCACAGGCCTTCGCGCGGCAGCGTTCGCGCCACGCAAGCCTCCTGGCCCGCCCCGCCGGCGGACTGCTTGACCGTATCGGCCACCGGCAGCGCCAGCAGCCCGCCCCGGCCGCGCGACAGGCAGGCGTCGATCAGGCGCCCCAGGGCCTCGGCCGGCAGGCCCGGCCGGGCGGCATCATGCACCAGCACCCCGACGGCGTCAGCCACGTCCGCATCCCGCAGGGCGGCGCGCACGGTCTCGGCCCGCGTCGGGCCGCCGCAGGCGCGCCAGACCGTGCGCGGCAAGCCGGACAGCGCGGCCTGCACCCAGGGATCGCCCGGCGCCACCGCGACCCGCACTTGAGCGACGCGGGCGTCGGCCAGCAACGCGCGCACGGTCCGGCGCAGCATGGGCTCACCATCCAGGTCTCGATACTGCTTGGGCCGGCCGTCCGCACTGCCGGCGCGCGCGCCGATGCCGGCGGCGGGCACCAAGGCGATCAGGGTGTCGTTCATGAGGGGCGATTTTAGCCCACGGGCGGATGCGCCCCGGGATTTTCGCGCCGCCGGAAAAGTAGTCAAACAATCAAAATTGTCGCATATCGATGATTTCTTCTTTCGCATGTAGAATGACTACATTCTCATTTTCTTGGCGCCGCGCCTTCCGATCCCATGAACGCTCTCGAACTGATCGAACTCAGCCCGGTCATGCCCGTCATCGTGGTCCGCGATCCGGACACGGCCGTGGACCTGGCCCGCTCACTGGTCGCGGGCGGGATCCGCACCCTGGAAATCACCCTGCGTTCGGCGGCCGCGCTCGAAGCGATCACCGCCATCCAGAGCCAGGTGCCCGACGCCGTGGTCGGCGTGGGCACCGTGCGCACACCGCAACAACTGGATGCCGCCCTGCGCGCCGGCGCCCGCTTCGCCATCAGCCCGGGCCTGACCGAAGAGCTGGCCGGCGCCGCGCGCGCCTCGGGCATCCCGTTCCTGCCGGGCGTCGCCACGGCTTCCGAGGCGATGCGCGCGGCGGAACTGGGCTTCCTGGTGCAGAAACTGTTCCCGGCCGAAGCTGTGGGGGGCGCGGCGCTGCTGCGCGCCTGGCACGGTCCCCTGCCCGACTTGATCTTCTGCCCCACCGGGGGCATTCACGCGGGCAATGCCGCCCAATACCTGGCGCTGCCCAACGTCGGCTGCATCGGCGGATCATGGCTCACGCCCGCCGCCGCCATCGAAGCCCGGCAATGGGACGCCATCACCGCCCTGGCCCGCGAGGCCTGCGCGCTCGCGGCGGGCTGACGCACCGCGCGCGTTCACCCGCGCGGTGGATCAGACAGGCTTGTAGGCGGCCGGGGGCGTCTCGCCCCGCAATACGCTCAACAGATTATCGACCGCCAAGGCGGCCATGGCCGCGCGCGTCTCGTGCGTCGCCGAACCGATGTGCGGCAGCGCCAGGATGCGCGGATGACCGAGCAGCGGCGAGTCCTGCGGCAAAGGCTCGACATCGAACACGTCCAGCCCGGCGCCGCGCAGGCGGCCGCTCGCCAGAGCGTCCAGCAGGGCGCGCTCCTGGACGATGGGACCGCGCGCGCCGTTGATCAGAATCGCGCCGGGCTTCATGCGGGCAAAGGCCTCGGGCCCGATCAGGCCGCGCGTCTCTTCGGTCAGCGGCAGCACCAGCACGACAAAATCGGCGCATGCCAGCAGTTCGTCCAGGCCGACGGCCCGCGCCTTGCCGGGCGGCAGGCCGCTGTCGACGGAACGGCGGGCATGGTAGACCACCGGCATGTCGAAGCCGAGGGCCGCCCGGCGGGCCAGCGACCGGCCGATGCGGCCGTAGCCGACGATGCCCAGCGTCTTGCCGTGCACATCCCAACCGTACTCCTCGGGGCCGACATTGCGTACCCAGCGCCCTTCGCGCACCAGATCCGCCATATCGCACAGCCGGCGGCTGGTGGCCAGGATCATGCCGAACAACAGATCCGCCACCGATTCAGTCAGCACGCCGGGGGTGTGGCACAGCACGATGCCGCGTTCGCGCAGGGCCGCCAGCGGATAGGCATCCACGCCGACCGACACGCTGGACACCACTTTCAAGGCGGGCGCCCGGTCCAGCAGCGCCGCATCCAGGCGGAAACTGGAGCCGATCATGCCCTGGACCCGGCCCAGCGCTTCGAAGAAGGCCTCGCGTTGATCTTCCCGGCGGGGATCGGCCTGGATGACCTCGTGCTCCGCAAGAATGCGCGCCAGTTGCGGTTCTGGCAGATCGCGATAGACGAGAACGGTTTGCCGCGACATCACAGCCCCGCCAGCCGCAGCAAGGTCCGCGTGGGCAGGCCTTCGGTATCGCCCTGGACCTGCACCGCGCGCGCGCCGATCCAGGCGCCGCGCACCACCGCGCGTTCGAGCGGCAGGCCTTCGAGCAGGCCGCTGATCACCCCCACGGCAAAACCGTCGCCCGCCCCCACGGTATCGACGACCCGCTCGACCGGACTGGCCGGCACGTAACCGCTGTGGGCGCCGTCATCGTAGTACGCCCCGTCCAGGCCGAGCTTGACGACCACCAGGCGCGCACCCAGGTCGCGATAGAAGCGCGCGATGGCCTCGGGCGTCTGCGCGCCGGTCAGCAGGCGGCCTTCTTCCAGCCCCGGGAGCACCCAGTCCGCCAGGGCGACCAGCTCGTGGATGCCCGCGCGCATGGCTTCTGTGGAGGGCCACAGCGTGGGCCGAAGATTCGGATCGAAAGAGACGGTCTTGCCGGCCTCGCGCATCAGGCGCATGGTCATGCGCGAGACCTGGAAGCTGTCGGCCGACACCGCCGCGAACACGCCGGTGGCATGCAGGTGGCGCGCGGACAGCAGCCACGCCCGGTCCACGTCCTCGGGCCGCATGCGGCTGGCGGCTGAACCGGCCCGGTGGTATTCGACCGGAGGATCGCTGCCGTCCATGACCCGGCCCTTGAACAGCATGCCGGTGCGCTCGCCCGGCACCAGACGCACCCGTGAGCAGTCCACCCCCTCGCCGCGCAGGCTGTCGAGCAGATAGCGCCCCATGGAGTCCTGCCCCAGGCGGCTGCCCCAGCCGACCCGCAGCCCCAACCGGGCCAGCCCGATGGCGACATTGGTCTCGGCGCCGGCCGTGTTCTTGTGGAAAATCTCGACCTTCTCCAGCGGCCCGGGCTGCCCGGCCACCAGCATCGTCATCGCCTCGCCCAGCGTCACGACGTCCAGCGGATCACTCTCTGTCATGGGATGATTGCTCCAGTCGGCGCAGCGCTTCCAGCGCCTGGCCGGTCACCCGGGCGAGATCCGCGCCGGTCAAAGGGTATTCAATGGCCCGGGGCGCCGCGGCGGGCAGCGCCCGCAGCACCGCGCGCCAGGGGGCGGCGGATGATTCCAGGGGGACGGCCACCCAGCGGTCGGGACGCCGCAGCACGCCTTTGCAATGCACGTAGCGCACCCGCGAGGCGAACACGCCGGCCGCCTGCAACGGGCATTCGCCCACCCAGTGCCAGTTGCCCATGTCGAAGGTCATGCCCAGCGGTACGCCGGCGTCATCGGCCGCGTGAAAGAAGGCCGACAGCGCCGGGACGGTGCCCGCCGCTTCCGTCTGGTCGTTTTCCACCAGCAGTTCGACCGGGCCGCCGTCCAGCAGGCCCCGCAAGGCCTCCAGGCCGGCCGGCGCGGCCGGCGAGAATCCGCCGATCGACATCTTCAGCCAGCCCGCGCCCAGCCGGGCCGCGCGATCCAGGCCCTCCAGGACCGCCGCCTCGTCGAAGCCGCCGGCCGCGTCCCACAGGCCGCGCGGGCTGGAATAGACGCGGACCAGGGCGGCCGGATCGGCCCATGCCGCCAGCGCGTCGAGCTCGCCGGCGGCATCCTCGCCCAGCAATTCGCCCCGCACTTCGATGCCGTCGGCGCCGCCCGCGCGGCACAGGCGCGCGAACCAGAGCTGGCCATGGCGCCGGACTTCGTCCGCGCCGAATGCGGTCAGGGACACCAGCGCGCTGCGCGCCGGAATCTGCGCATGCATGATCGCTCCTCAGTGATTCAGGATCTGGCCGAGGAAACTGCGCGTTTTTTCGTGGCGCGGGGCCTCGAAGAACTGATCCGGCGGCGCCTGCTCGACGACCTGGCCATCGGCCATGAAGATCACCCGGTCGGCCACACTGCGGGCGAAGCCCATTTCATGGGTCACGCACAGCATGGTCATGCCGTCGCGGGCCAGACCGATCATGGTGTCCAGGACTTCCTTGACCATTTCCGGATCGAGGGCGGACGTGGGTTCGTCGAACAGCATGACCTTGGGGGTCATGCACAGCGCGCGCGCGATGGCCACGCGCTGCTGCTGCCCCCCGGACAACTGGCTGGGGTATTTGTGCGCCTGCTCGGCGATCCGCACGCGCGAGAGGTACTCCATCGCCAGGGCCTCGGCCTGCTCGGCCTTGAGCCCGCGCGAACGCATCGGCGCCAGCATGCAATTGCGCAGCACCGTCATGTGCGGAAACAGATTGAACTGCTGAAAGACCATGCCGACTTCCTGCCGCACGGCATCGACCCCGCGCCCGTCGGCGCCCAGCGTAATGCCATCCACCACGATGCGCCCGTCCCGGATGGTTTCCAGGCCGTTGATGCAGCGGATCAGGGTGGACTTGCCCGAACCCGAAGGTCCGCAGATCACGATGCGCTCGCCGGTCGCCACCGTCAGATCGATGTCGGTCAGGGCATGGAACTGCCCATACCATTTGTTGAGCTTTTCGATCTGGATGATCGGGGCGCCGGAGGGCGTATCTCGGGTCGGAGTCGAAGTCATGGCGGCAAGTCAGGAGTCGATCAGGATTTCTTCAGTGCGGGCAGCGGCGCGCCGAGCCATTTCTGGTAGAGCTTGCTGAGCTCGCCGTTCTCGATGTTGCGGTCGATCAGCTCATTGAAAGCCTTGAGCGTTTCCGGCTGGTCCGGACGGATGGCCACGGCCATTTCCTGCTGCATCAGCACGAACTTGTTGTCGAAGCGGTTCGGGGCGCGGCGGGCGATGCCGGCGGCCACGGTGGTGGAGCAGCCGATCGCGTCGACCTGGCCGGACAGCAGCGCCTGCATGGCCGAAGCGTCGTCGTCGAAGCGGCGGATGTCGGCATCCTTGGGAGCGATCTTGGTGACGGCGATGTCCTGGGTGCTGGCGCGCGCGACGCCGATCCGCTTGCCCGACAGCCCCTCGGGGCCGGAAATCGCCAGGTCCTTGCCGCCGAACACCACGATCTGCGCGGCCGAGTACGGATTCGAGAACTGCACCTGCTTGGCGCGCTCCGGCGTGATGGCCAGCGAAGCCACCAGCACATCGACCTTGTCGGTCAGCAGGTAGGGAATGCGGTTGGGGCCGGACACGGGCACGATCTTGAGCTTCACGCCCAGATCCTTGGCCAGCAGCCTGGCCACATCGGCGTCATAGCCGTCGGGCTGGTTTTCGGTGTTCATGATGCCGTAGGGCGGGAAGTCGACCAGCATGCCGATCGTCAGCTCGCCTTTTTGCTTGACCTGATCGATGGTTTCCGCCGTGGCTGCGGGCGCCAGGCCGATGGCCAGTGTGGCGCAGGCGGCCAGCAAGGTGCCTCCCAGCATGCCGCGCAAGGTGTGGTTCTTGAACATGAAACATCTCCGTGAGGTTGCCGGCCCGAGGCCGGTGGACACTGAAAAGAGGACGCCGTTGCGCCCCGGAAACCGAGCCGCCTAGGCGCGCGCCTGAGCCAATGCCAGGCGCCGCTCCATCCGCCCCGCCAGCAGCGACAGCGGCCAGCACAGCAGGAAATACAGGACCGCCACGATGGAAAACACCACCATGGGCTCGAACGTGGCATTGTTCACGATCTGCCCCGCCCGGGTCAGCTCGGTGAAACCGATGATGGCCGCCAGCGAAGTGCCTTTGATGACCTGCACCAGATACCCGACCGTGGGCGGCACGGCGATCTTGAGCGCCTGCGGCAGGATCACATCGCGCAGGCGGGTGCGGTAGTTGAGCCCCAGGGCGGCGGCGGCTTCCCATTGGCCGCGCGGCACGGCCTCGATGCAGCCGCGCCAGATCTCGCCGAGGAACGAGCCGGCATTCAGCGTCAGCGCCACGGCGGCGGCCGTCCAGGGATCGACCTCGAAGCCGATCACCGGCGCGCCGAAGAACACCAGGAACAACTGCAGCAGCAGCGGCGTGCCGCGAAACACCTGGATGAAGCCCGTCGCCAGCGCCCGCGCGGCGCGGTTCGTACCGGTGCGCGCCAACGCAACCGCCAGGCCGACCAGCCCGCCGCCGATGAAGGCAATGATCGACAGCAGCACAGTCCATTGGACGGCCTGCAGGATGTACCAGAAGTCGGTGATTCCGAAGGTTCTCATGAACGGCCGTCCGGATAGTTCAGGTACCGGTCGTGGACCCGGCGAAAAACGTAGGAGAAACACAGCGTCAGCGCCAGGTAGATCAGCGTGATGACGATATAGATTTCGAAGCTGCGAAAGGTTTCGGACTGCAATGTGGCCGCCACCGAGGTCAGATCGTTGGCCGAGATCACCGACACCACGCTGGAGGCCAGCATCAGCAGGATGAACTGGCTGGTCAGCGCCGGATAGATGGCGCGCAGGGCGGGCTTGAGCACGATATAGCGGAAGATCTCGATCCGCGACAGGTTCAGCGCCAGGCCGGCCTCGACCTGGCCCCGGGGGATGGCTTCGATCCCCGCGCGTACGATTTCCGTGGCGTAGGCGCCCAGGTTGACCGTCATGGCCACCAGCGCCGCCGTATAGGGCGACCAGCGCACGCCGATCGCCGGCAGGGCGAAGAAGAAAAAGAACAGTTGCACCAGGAACGGCGTATTGCGGATAAGCTCGATGTAGACTTGGATCAGCGCGCGCAACAAGGCCGGCCCGGAGGTCTTGCCCCAGGCGCACAATACCGCCACTCCCAGGCCGAGCAGCATCGACAAGGCGGAAAGCTGGATCGTCATCCAGGTCCCGCGCAGCAGCAGCGGCCACGCTTCGAAGACCGGTCCGAACTGGAAGGTGTAATTCATGGGAATCGCCAGGGCCGCATTGATGAAACCGGTTTCATTATACTGAAATATATCAACAGCGAAAATCAGTGCTTACCCTGGAATCCGGCCGCCCACCGGCCTCAGCCGCGGATCCCCGGCACCTTGCCTGATGCGGCAAGAGATTCGAGCCGTGTCGAGCCCCGCGCCATCAGCGTCCCCGGCAGGCGGATCGAACGGGCGGGCGCGGCCAGCCCGCCGATGCGCTCGATCAGGCAGCGCGCCGCCAGACTGCCCAGGGCGTCGGTAGGCTGTGCCACCGCGCTGATGCCCGGCCCGACGTACGGCGCCCAAGGGGTGTCGTCGATGCCGATCAGGCCGATGTCCGGCCCCAGGCGCCACCCCAGTTGCGCGACGGCAGCCACGATCCGCATGCTGACGACCCCGTTGACCGCCAGCACGGCCGGCGGGCGGCGCGCACCGGCCCGCAAATCCCGCAAAGCCTGTGCCAGGCCGTCCTGGTCGTCGACGGATACCTCGATCCAGCGGCCGCCGGCCTGTGGCCCCAAAGCATCCAGCCGGCTCTCGAAGGCCCGGACGCGCTCGATGCGGGAGCTGACCCCGCCCAACGGTTCGGTGACGAGCAGGAATTCCCGATAGCCGGCCTCCTGCAGGTGATCAAGACAGGCATGCACGGCCTGGACGTTGTCCAGCGACACGAAATCGACTTCCAGCCCTTGATGCAGCCGATCGACCAGCACCACCGGCCGGCCCCGCAGAACGGGCGTCAGCACCGAGCCTTGCTCCAGTCCCATGGTGTTGAGGATGAAGCCCTCGACCTGATAGGTCGACAGCACTTTCAGGCCCACGCTTTCGCGTTCGCGCTCGTTGGCCAGGTTGAACAGCATCATCAGATAGCCCGCTTGGCGGCAGGCCTGCTCGGCTCCGCTGAGAACGGCGACCGAATACGGATTGGTGATGTCGGCCACCACCAGGCCGATCAGCCGCGAGCGGCCACGCTTGAGCGCCCGGGCCATCGGGCTGGGCGTGTAGGACAGGGCCTCGATCGCGGCCTCGACCCGGCGGGCGATTTCCGGCGACAGCAGCGTGTCGCGGTGATTGAGGAACCGCGACACAGTCGCCTTGGAGACGCCGGCGTGGCGAGCCACGTCGGCAATCGTGCTGCGCGGCGGATGATTGCTCATGAGCGGAAAAGCCTGGAGAAGACGCGCATGCGCCGGACCCGCGCAGGCAATGCGCGGGCGAACGCCTCATTGTAGCCAGCCGGCGGGTGCGGCGTTCAGCGCCCCGCCCACTGCGGCCATTGAAAGAAACAGGCCCCCTGCTCGGCGCCGTCCGCCTGAGCGCGCGCCACGCCGAACAGATCGCGGCCGATGCCCTGCGCCGACGCCTGCGGATCGAAGCCGGCCGGTTCGCGCGCCAGCCAGCCGGCATCCCCCAGAACCTCCAGCGTACCGGCGATGGTGTCCAGCCGGATCCGGTCTCCGTCGCGCAGGCGCGCCAGCGGCCCGCCCACGCTGGCTTCCGGGGTCACGTGGATTGCAGCGGGCACCTTGCCCGACGCGCCCGACATCCGGCCGTCGGTCACCAGGGCCACCCGATGGCCGCGCCCCTGCAACACGGACAGCGCGGGCGTCAGTTGGTGCAGCTCGGGCATGCCGTTGGCGCGCGGCCCTTGGAAGCGCAGCACCGCCACCATGTCCTGTTCCAGTTCGCCTCGCCGGAACGCTTCCAGCAGCGCCGCCTGGCTCTCGAAGATCCGCGCGGGCGCTTCGATCAGCCGATGTTCGGGCGCGACAGCCGACACCTTGATCACCGCGCGCCCCAGATTGCCGCGCAGAAGCTTGAGCCCGCCATCCGGACTGAAAGGCGCCGGCGCTGCGCGCAGCACCGAGGGGTCCGCCGATGCGCGCGGGCCGTCTTCCCACGCCAGGGCGCCGTCGCGCAGCACCGGATGGCGCGTATAGGCATCCAGCCCCTTGCCCATGATCGTGGTCACGTCTTCGTGCAGCAACCCGGCTTCGCGCAGGCTGCGAATCAGGAACGCCATACCACCCGCCGCCTGGAACTGGTTCACGTCGGCGCCGCCATTCGGATACACGCGCGCCAGCAGCGGCACCACGGCCGACAGATCGGAGAAGTCGTCCCAATCGATGGCCACGCCCGCCGCGCGGGCCACGGCGACCAGATGCATGGTGTGGTTCGTGGAGCCGCCGGTGGCCAGCAGGCCGACGATGCCGTTGACCAGCGCGCGCTCATCGATGACTTCCGCCACCGGCGTGAAGCGCCCGCCCCCGGCGACCAAGGACAAGGCATGGCGGGCGGCCTCACGGGTCAGGGCTTCGCGCAGCGCGCTGCCCGGCGGCACGAAAGAGGCTCCCGGCAGATGCAGGCCCATGATTTCCATCAGCATCTGGTTGGAATTGGCCGTGCCGTAGAAGGTACAGGTGCCGGGCGCGTGATAGGCGCCCATTTCCGAGGCCAGCAGGGCGTCCCGCCCCACCTCGCCCTGGGCATGCCGTTGCCGCACCCGGGATTTTTCCTCGTTCGAGATACCCGAGGGCATCGGCCCGGCCGGCACGAAGACCACCGGCAGGTGGCCGAAGCTGAGCGCGCCGATCAGCATGCCCGGCACGATCTTGTCGCAGACCCCGAGGCAGACCGCCGCATCGAACATCTGGTGGCTGAGCGCGATCGCCGTGGACATGGCGATCACATCGCGGGAAAACAAGCTCAGCTCCATGCCCGCCTGCCCCTGGGTGATGCCGTCGCACATGGCGGGAACCCCGCCCGCGAACTGGGCGCTGCCGCCGGCGGCGAAGGCCGCCTGCCGGATCCAGAGCGGGTAGCGGCCCAGCGGCTGATGGGCCGACAGCATGTCGTTGTAGGCCGACACGATGGCCAGATTGGGCCGTTCCGTACCCGCCAGGCGTTCCTTGGCGTCCTCCGGTTCGGCCGCCAGCGCATGAGCCAGATTGGCGCACGCCAACTGGGCGCGCTGCGTCTTTTGCCCATAGGCCGCGCGGCTGCGCGCCAGGTAATGCCCGCGCGTTTCGCGGCTGCGGGCAACGATGCGCGCAGTCACGGACTGGACGACGGAATGAAGGGTCATGGCGGCCTCCGGCAAGTGGGATGGAGAAGGATCCAGTATAGGACTATTTTTAGTA
Organism: Castellaniella ginsengisoli; assembly: GCF_040955415.1. Taxonomy (NCBI): domain Bacteria; kingdom Pseudomonadati; phylum Pseudomonadota; class Betaproteobacteria; order Burkholderiales; family Alcaligenaceae; genus Castellaniella; species Castellaniella ginsengisoli. The sequence goes on from NZ_CP158257.1 coordinate 465,296, forward strand.
AAACTACATTTTTATCAATATTAATTAATTATTTATACTTTTAAGTAGATTAACTACTTTCGTCTGCGGCCTGCCAAGGCACTGTCCGGGCAGGCCAGGCCCGGCCCCAACAGCGCGCCTTTATACTGATGCCCTCATGAATACATCCATCCTGCCCGAGCTGCGCGCCCGTCTGCCCCGGCTGAGCCGCGCAGCCGCCCGCGTCGCGCGCCTGGCCATTGCCCGTCCCGGCGAGGTCGCGCGCATGACCATCGGCGAAATCGCCCAGGCGGCCGAGGTCAGCGAGCCCACGGTGATCCGTTTCTGCCGCTCGCTGGGTCATGCGGGATGGCCCGATTTCAAGGTCAGGCTGGCTGCCAGCCTGATGGCCGGCGTGCCCTACGTGCATTCTTCCCTCACCCCCGGAGAAAGCGTGGCCGGCCTGACCGACAAGGTCTTCGACAACGCCGTCTCGGCGCTGCTGCGCGTGCGCGACGGGCTCGACCCCGCCGCCGTCGAATCGGCCATCGGCCTGCTGACGCAGGCCCGCCGCATCGAGTTCTACGGCGTGGGCAATTCCGGCATCGTCGCCGCCGATGCGCAGCACAAGTTCTTTCGTTTCGATCTGGCGGTCGCCGCCTACGCCGACAGCCACGTCCAAAGCATGGCGGCCTCGCTGCTGGGGCCCGCCGACGTGCTGGTGGCGATCTCGCACTCGGGCCGCTCGCGCGAACTGCTCGAAGCCGCCGCGCTGGCGCGCGCCAACGGCTGCCCCCTGATCGCCATCACCGCCTCCGGCACGCCCCTGGCCGAACTGGCGACTCTGCCCCTGACGGCCGACACCCAGGAAGACACCGCGCTCTACAGCCCCATGATCTCGCGACTGGCGCATCTGGCGATCATCGACGTGCTGGCCCTGGGCGTGGCCCTGCGGCGCGGCGACCAGGCCAGCCGGGTGCTGGAAAAAACCAAGAAAAGCCTGATCGGCAAGCGACGGCCGTAATCCCCCGAATACCCCATGGATGCTTCGAACACTGCCTTGACCCTGCCTTCGATCGAGCCCACCCTGGCCGCCCTGCGGCCCGGCCAGCGCTATGTCCAGCCCCGTCCGCCGGGCTCGGGCGACGCCCTGCTGCTGGCCTCCCTGGCCCGCCAGGCCCGGCACCCGCTCGCAGCCTTCTGCGCTGACCCGCTGGCCGCCCGGCGCCTGGCCGACGAAATCGCTCTGTTCGATCCCGACCTGCGCGTGCGCTTCCTGCCCGACTGGGAAACCCTGCCCTACGACAGCTTTTCGCCCCACCAGGACCTGATCTCCGAGCGTCTGCGCACCCTGCACGCGCTGAGCCAGGGCGCCGTGGACATCCTGGTGGTGCCGGTCACCACCGCGCTGGTCCGGCTGGCGCCGCCCTCATTCCTGGCGGCCTACACCTTTCAGTTCCGCCAGGGAGATGCCCTGGATGAAGAACGCCTGCGCACCCAACTGACCCTGGCCAACTACAACCACGTCACCCAGGTCGGCGCGCCCGGCGAATTCTGCATCCGCGGCGGCCTGATCGACCTGTTTCCCATGGGTTCGGCCCTGCCCTACCGTCTCGACCTGTTCGACCGCGAAATCGAGTCGATCCGCAGCTTCGACGGCGACACCCAGCGCAGCCTGTACCCGGTGCGCGAGATCGAACTGCTGCCGGGCCGCGAATTCCCCATGGACGAGGCCGCGCGCAACCGTTTCCGCGCACGCTTTCGCGAGGTCTTCGAAGGCGATCCTTCCCGCGCCCTGCCCTACAAGGACATCGGCAACGGCATTGCCTTCGCCGGAATCGAATACTACCTGCCGCTGTTTTTCGAACAGACCGCCACGCTGTTCGACTACCTGCCGCCCGGCACCCTCGCCGTCACGCTGGGCGACGTTCCGGCGGCCATCACCCGCTTCACCCAGGACGCCCGCAACCGCTGGCAGTTCCTGAAATCCGACCCGGAGCGCCCGGTGCTGCCGCCCGACGCCCTGTTCCTGGACGACGAGGCGTTCCACGCCCGCCTGCGCGATCTCGCCCGCCTGGCCTTCACCGACGAGGGCGCGCATCCGGATTTCGCACCCTGCCCGGCCGCCGCCGTCAATCGCCGCGCGGACGACCCCCTGGCCGACCTGCGCCGCCACCTGGACGCAAGCCCACTATGCACGGCGCTTTGCGTCGATTCCGCCGGGCGGCGCGAAACCATCGCCGAACTGCTGGCCGACTACCGCCTGCAACCCGACGCCATCTTCGACTCCTGGCAAGACTGGCTGCACAGCGAAGCAAGGCGGGAAGGCCATTTCTCGCTCGTCGTCGCCCCGCTGACGGGCGGCTTCCAGGCGCCCCCCGCCGGGCTGGCGGTGCTGACGGAAAACGATCTCTACCCGGCGCAAGCCGGCCGCCCCGCACGCGCGCGCCGCCACCGGCACGAGCAAAGCAGCAACATCGACGCCATGGTGCGCGACCTGGCCGAGCTGCACGTGGGCGATCCGGTGGTGCACGTGCAGCACGGCATCGGCCGCTACCACGGCCTGGTCAGCATGGATCTGGGCGAAGGCCCCATCGAACTGCTGCACCTGGAATACGCCCGCGACGCCACCCTGTACGTGCCGGTCTCGCAACTGCATCTGATCGCCCGCTACAGCGGCGCCGATCCGGACCAGGCGCCGCTGCACCCGCTGGGGTCGGGCCAATGGGAAAAAGCCCGCCGCAAGGCCGCCCGCCAGGCGCGCGACACGGCCGCCGAACTGCTGGCCCTGTACGCCCGGCGGGCCGCACGCGAAGGGCTGCACTTCAAATTCCCCACCCGCGACTACCAGGCCTTCACCGAAGGCTTCGGCTTCGAGGAAACCCCGGACCAGGCCGCCGCCATCGAAGCGGTCATCCAGGACATGACTTCCGGGCGCCCCATGGACCGCCTGGTCTGCGGCGACGTGGGCTTCGGCAAGACCGAAGTCGCCCTGCGCGCCGCTTTCCTGGCCGTGATGAACGGCCGCCAGGTCGCGTTGCTGTGCCCCACCACCCTGCTGGCCGAGCAGCACGCCCAGAATTTCGCCACGCGCTTTGCCGACTGGCCGGTGCGCATCGCCGAACTCTCGCGCTTTCGCACCAGCAAGGAAACCGCCAAGGCCATCGACGGCCTGGCCGAAGGCTCGGTGGACATCGTCATCGGCACCCACAAGCTGCTATCCAAGGATGTGCGCTACAAGCAACTCGGCCTGGTCATCATCGACGAAGAGCACCGCTTCGGCGTGCGCCAGAAAGAAGCCCTCAAGGCCCTGCGCGCCGAAGTCGACGTATTGACGCTCACCGCCACGCCCATCCCGCGCACCCTGGGCATGTCCCTGGAAGGCATCCGTGATTTTTCCGTGATCGCCACCGCGCCGCAGAAACGTCTGGCGATCAAGACTTTCGTGCGCCGAGAAGACGGCAGCACCCTGCGCGAAGCCATCCTGCGCGAACTCAAGCGCGGCGGCCAGGTCTATTTCCTGCACAACGAAGTCGAAACCATCCACAACCGCCGCGCGCGTCTGGAGGAACTCGTCCCCGAGGCCCGCATCGCGGTCGCCCACGGCCAGATGGCCGAGCGCGAGCTGGAAGAAGTCATGAAAGGCTTCTACCAGCAGCGCTTCAACGTACTGCTGTGCACCACCATCATCGAGACCGGCATCGACGTGCCCTCGGCCAACACCATCCTGATCCACCGCGCCGACAAACTCGGCCTGGCGCAGTTGCACCAATTGCGCGGCCGGGTGGGCCGATCGCACCACCAGGCCTACGCCTACCTGCTGACCCCGGGCGAGGACGCCATCACCACCAACGCCAAGAAACGCCTGGAAGCCATCCAGTCCATGGAAGAACTGGGCGCAGGGTTCTTCCTGGCCATGCACGACCTGGAAATCCGCGGCAGCGGCGAGGTGCTGGGCGAATCGCAGTCCGGCAACATCCAGGAAATCGGCTACAGCCTGTACAACGACATGCTGGCCGCCGCCGTGCGCGCCCTGAAATCCGGCGAGGAGCCCGATCTGGAATCGCCCTTCGGCAGCCAATGCGAGGTCAATCTGCACGCCCCGGCGCTGCTGCCCTCCGACTACTGCGCCGACGTCCAGGCCCGGCTGGGCCTGTACAAGCGCCTGGCGCACGCCGCCGACGCCGATGCGCTGACCCTGCTGCAGGAAGAGCTGATCGACCGCTACGGCAAACTGCCCGAGGCCGGCCAGACCCTCCTGTCGCTGCACCGCCTGCGGCTGCTGGCCGAACCGCTGGGCGTCGTCAAGATCGACGCCGGCGAAACCCAGGCCTCGATCCAGTTCGCCGCCCAACCCAATGTGGATCCGATCCGCATCATCGAGCTGGTGCAGCAGGACCGCCAGATCCGCCTGAACGGCCCCGACCGCCTGAAGGTCGCCTTCGGCGGCGCCGTGGACGTGCCCGGCCGCGTGCAGAAGCTGCGCGGCCTGCTGCAGAAGCTGGCGGGCGCGGCGGCGACGGCGTAGCGCGCCGCTGGATGGCCCGCCTGCTGGGCAAAGCGGGCGGACAGGTCCGCTCCGGCGCCAAGACGCGGGCGGCCCGCGCCAACGGCCGCAAAGGCGGACGGCCGAGAAAGCGGCCGGACGGCCCAAGCCTGCCTGACACTTGAACTACAAATGATTCTTGTTTAGAATTCGGAAACTTGACGAAAGTCATGTTTCTCCCCTTCTTATTTCAGGGCGGACTCGCCCAGCAGACATCGGCGGGTCGCTACATACGCCCGGAAGGCCTCCCTCTTTCTTCTTCCACCGCCGTCTAAACCATGCGGACACTTTCCTATTCCCCTCTTGCCTGGGCTATCTTCGCCGCGTCCGGGCTGCTGGCGTCTGCCCCGATGCCCCTGTGCGCGCAAACCACCCCCAGCGAAAGCACCGGTCAGGCAACGGATGCCGGCAGCGGCCAGGCCGTCAAAGAACTGGGCGCCGTGACCGTGACCGGCTCGGTCGGCGACCTGCAGAGCCTGGACTTCTACGCCCCCAATTCCAGCGCCGTGATCAGCGCGAAGGAAATTGAAGAGCAAGGCGCGCGCAAGATCGATGAGGCTTTGCAATACCAGGCGGGCATCCTGAGCGAACCCTATGGCGCGGACAACAAGGTCGAGTGGTTCAAGATCCGGGGGTTCGATGCATCCACCTCTCTGGACGGCACGCCGACGACTCCGAACGGCTATTTCGTCTGGAAGCCCGAGATCTTTGGCGTTGAGTCGATTGAAGTGCTCAAGGGACCAAATGCTCTGACCTTCGGCGCCTCAGACACCGGCGGCGTGGTCAACCTGGTGACCAAACGTCCCCACAAGAAAGAATCCCTGCTGATGAACCTGGAGGCCGGGCACCGCAACCGCCTGGGCCTGGGCATCGACTACAACGGCATCGCCAACGAAGCCGGCAATGTCTATTACCGCATCGTCGCCCAGGCCCGCCGCGCCGACGGCATGCAGCGCGAAACCGACATGAACAGCTACTATCTGGCGCCCAGCCTGACGGTGGATTTCACGGACCGCACCTCGCTGACCTTGCTCACCAGCATCCAGCGAGAGGACGGCCGTCCGACCAACGGCTTTCTGCCGGCCTACGGCTCGCTCGTCAGCACGCCTTACGGCCGCATCGACCGGCGCCTGAACGCGGGCGAGCCCGGTTTCGACCATTTGAAGCGCACCCAGATCAGCGCCGGCTGGCTGTTGACCCATCAGTTGAATCCAGACTGGACCTTTGAACAGAACTACAAGTTCTCGTACCTGGACCTGGATCAGCGCAATGTCTACGCCTTCGGTTCAGATGGCGACCATGAACTGACACGCGGCTACACGCTCACGGATGGCATCACGCGCAACCATTACATTGATCACCGCCTCAAGGGTCGCGTGAAGGTGGGCGATGCCGTGGAAATTCTGCCCGTCGTCGGCATCGACTATCTAAGGTCCGATACCTCCGGCCGCAATAACGGTAACGGCTGGCCTGTTCCCAATCTGGATATGTTCAATCCGGTCTACGGCAAGTCTTTTGCAGTGACGGCGCCCCCCTACGACCTGGATAGCCGGCAACTAGGCCTGTATGCCTCCGCCCAGGCTCGCGTCGGATCGCACTGGAATTTCAACGCCGGCATCCGCCACGATCATGCCAAAAGCGACGGCCTGATCGCCGGCTCCAGCTCCGGCTACGACATCAGCCACAACAGCATGAATGTCGGCGCCATGTACATCAGCGACTACGGCATCTCGCCTTACGTCAGCTATTCAGAGTCGTTCAAGCCCCAGGCCGGCGTCGATAGCCGCGGCAGTACCTATCAGCCCTATATAGGCAAGCAGAAAGAAGTCGGGGTCAAACTGGAGCCCGACTGGCTGGAAGGCGCCCTGACGTTGGCTTATTTTGATATCGAGGAAAAGAATTCTTTGATCTCGGATGCTTCAGGAATCATGTCGCAAAGCGGCAAGCGCACCAACAAAGGCGTGGAGCTGGAAGGGGATTTCCGGATCACATCGCGAACCAACATGAGGATCTCCTATACCTACAACCACTCCCGCCAGGACATCAATGGCGGCCTGACCATCCGCACACCCATGATCCCCAGGCACCAGGCCAGCCTCTGGGTCGACCACCGTTTCGACATGCCTCGCGGCGGCGCATTGACCGTAGGCGCCGGCGCACGCTACAACGGCCCGACCGAAGATCAACAATACAATCGCGGTTTGATTGTGCCCAGCTATACGTTGTTTGACCTGATGGCCCGCTACCAGATCGACCGCAACTGGGCCGTGCAACTGAACGCGCGCAACCTCACCGACAAGACCTACGTCAGCACCTGCTCATGGCTTTGCTACTACGGCGGCGAACGCACCATCGACATGCAGTTGCAATATCAATGGCGCTGAGCCTGGATCCATCCCAGGCCGTCCCATGCCCCGCGCAGTCCCTGGCCTGGACTGCGCGGGGCATTTTCACGATCGCCTTCCTGGGCATCACCGCCGGTCTGCAACTGAGCGACATGGGGCTGCAGGCCGTGTCCCTGTCGGCCATCCAGCGCAGCTTCGGCGTCGGCGATGCCGCCCTGGGCGCGCTGCAGGGCCTGGCCGGCGTCCTGATCGCCAGCGCGCTGGCGATCCCGCTGGCGCGCATGGCCGACCGCTACTCGCGCAAGCGGGTGCTGCTGGGCCTGATCGCCGCTTCGTCCGCCCTGATGGGGTTGAGCGCCGCCGCCCACGTCTTCCCGCTCTTTTTCATCGGCCGCGCGGCGGCGGGCATCACCGAATTCGCCATGGTGCCGCTGGTCTATTCCATGATTCCCGACCTTGCGCCCGAACGGCACCGGGTGGCGGCCAACCTCAGCTTCGCCGCCCTGATGGCGGCCGGAGCCAGCGGCGGCTTCTATTTCAGCGGCAACCTCCTGTCCACTGCAGATGCGCTGTTCGCCTGGCAGGCGGAACCCTGGCGCAAAGGCTTCCTGCTGCTCGGCCTGGCGGGGCTGCCCCTGCTGCTGCTCGGCACCCTGACCGCCGACCCCGCCCGGCGCATTGCGGCGGCAGACCGCGCGGCGGCGGCCTCGCTGCGCGAGTTCTTGCGGCACCGCTGGCAGGCCATCGGCCTGTTCGCCGGCACGGCCGGCTGCCTGATCACCGCCGTGCAGGCGCTCAACCAGTTGATCGCGCTGGCGCTGGAGCGCCGGTACCATGCCGCGCCCGGGGACATCGGCCAGGCCATGGGCCTGATCATCCTCGTCGCCAGCATCGGCTGCCTGCCCGTGGCCGGCCTGCTGGACCGCGCCCTGGCCCGCTTGATCGGCCAGGCGGCGCGCCCCCTGGTCATGGGCTTGTCGGTGATCGCGTCCCTGCCGGTGCTCCTGCTGCTGACGGCCGCGCAGGCGCTGGACCACGCCTTCGTCGCCGTGGGATTGTTCCTGTTCCTGACCTGCACGGCCAACGCCCTGGTGCCCACCATGCTGCAGGATCTGGCCCCGGCGCCCCTGCGGGCGCGCTGCTTCGCCATCTGGAGCTTCGTCGTTTCGCTGTTCGGCGCGGCCGGCCCCCTGCTGGCGGGCACGCTCTCGGCCTGGCTGTTCGAGCAGCGGATGCTGCACGCCGTCACCGCCGTCGCCGTCCCGGCGCTGGCCGTTTCGGCAACATGCGCCCTGCTGTCCGTCCGGCGGACGCTGCGGGAGCGGACGCGGCCGACGGCCCCCCTCGCCTAGGGCGGGTCCGCCCTGCCCGGCGGCACCGGCACCCCCGCGCAGCGACAGGCGAAGGCCCAAAACAGAGCGGCCTGTTCAAAGGCCCTGCGCTGCTCATCGCTTTCCTGGTGGCCGCTGTCCGGGTTCAACACCAGAACCGCCGGCGCGCCGCCCGTGCCCAGCCGGCGGATATTGGCCACCAGCTTGGCCGGCTCCCAGTAAGGGACGCGGTCGTCCTTCAAGCCCGCCGTACAGAGCAGCGGCGGATAATCGGCCCGCCCGACATTCTCGTAGGGCGAGAGGCCGGCGATCCAATCGTAGGCTTCGGGGTCGGCCAGGGGATCGCCCCAGTCGGGACGCAGCAGCGGCACCAGCGGATGATCCGCATCGCTCATGGTATTGAGCATGTCGACGAAAGGCACCTGGGCGATGACGCCCGCCCAAAGCTGCGGCGCCATGTTCATCGCGCCGCACACCAGCAGTCCGCCCGCCGACACGCCGTGGGCCACGATCCGGCCTGGCGCCGCATAGCCGATCCGCATCAGATGCTGCGCGCAGGCGATGAAGTCCGTCATCGAATGACGCTTATGTGCCCGGCAGCCCTCCCGATACCATCGCGCGCCCTTCTCCGAACCCCCGCGCACGTGTGCGATGGCGTAGCGAAACCCCGCCTCCACCAGGACCGCCGCCGGCCAGGAAAAATCGGGTTCCCGGGCAATGCCGTAGGCGCCGTAGCCCGTCAACAGCACAGGCTGCGGCCCCGACGCATCCCGGCGCGACAGCACGGTCAGCGGCACGGTTTCCCCATCGGGCGCGCGCGCCTCGATACGCTCGACGCAATAGGCGGCAGGATCGAAACCGGGCGGCATGGCCTGCCCCGCCACGCGGCGGCGCCCGTCCGCCAGATCGACATCGATCCAGCGCGGCGGACTGGCCGGCGCCTGGTGCAGGATGCGCATCCGCCCGGCGCCATACGGTTGCGCCGCGGCGATTTCAATGCAGTAAGCCGGCTCGTCGAAGCCGACCCGCGTCTCCCGGCCATCGGCATGCATCAATACAAGGCGATGCAGACCGTGTGCGCGTTCGAGCCGCACCAGCGTTTCCGCAAAGGGACGCAGGGCGACGATGGGCACGCCGGGGCGGTGCGGCACCAGCTCATCCATGGGCAAGAATGTGGCCGGATCGAGGCGCAGCAGCTTGCGGTCGGCCGCGCCGTCCGCATCGGTCAGCATCAGCAGCGCTCCATTCCATTCTTCCACTTCATAGCGCACGCCCCGGCACCGCGGCCGCACCGGCCGGGGCGGCCGCGTCTCGGCCCCGGCGGCGATCAGGCGGACCTCGCCCGTATCGGGGCCGGCCAATGTCAACGCGACAAACCCGCCGGCCGCGGTACGCGCCACCCGCATGAAGATCGCGGGGTCGCGCTCTTCGTACACCAGAACGGGCCGGCCGCCCTCGACGGGAGAACGGTACAGGCGGGCCGGCCGGCTGTGCGCATCGCGCCAGATCCAGAACAAGTAGCGGGACGAGGGCGAGAACGCCAGCCCCCCGTAGCCGAAGGCATCGGACCGCACCACGGTGCGGATCACGCCGCTGCCGATATCAAGCAGGCAGATCCGGTGGCGGTCGTCGCCGACCACGTCCTCCGCCCAGGCGAAATAGCGGTCGTCCGGGCTGGGCTGATGGTCCGTCGCGCGATAGTAAGCATGGCCCTCGGCGCGCGCCGCCTCATCGAACAGGCGCTGCGTCCGTCCGCCCGCATCCGTGCGGGCGAAAACGGGGCGCGCGCCGCCCTCGGATGGCAAGACATGGTAGCGCCAGCCCTCGCACGCATCGAGGGCGGGTTCCCGCACCTGCGGCGCCCCGGCGGTCAGGCGGTCGAGGAACCGCCGGACGTCCGGATCCAGGGGTTGCAGCACTTCTTGCGCATACCGCATCTCGGCCAGCAGGTGATCGCGCAGCCGATACGGCAGCGTATCCAATGCGCGCGTGCCGGACGCCGGAATGAAGCGCATCCAGGCATACGCATCATTGCGCACGCGCCCGAGTTGCCGGATTTCATGGCTTTCCCGGGGTGCCTCAGGGGGGGAAACATCGGGCCAACCCGGCGTTTGACCGGGGCGCGCGGAAGAAGGGGACATGGATGCGTGAAGGATCGGAGCCTCGCTCCTGATCGGGAATGAGCCGCTGGAATTCTATCACCCGGCCTCCCGCGCCACAGAACCTGACAGATACCTGACATCGATCTTGTAACAACCTCCACCATTCCTTCATATTTCAACTAACGAGATATAGAATGCGACTGATTCTTATTGTCATTAATAAAATTCACATGGAGAAGCTCTTGGCATCGCATCCTTCCGCCTCGCGAACCCTGCTGGGTTCGTCCCTTGCCCTGGCGCTCGCCGCCCCGGGCGCCTTTCTGCCCGCCGGCGCCCACGCTCAGAACGCCGACAAGCCCGTCACGCTCAGCCCGGTGAAAGTCCAGGGCGACCAAGGCGGGAACTACAAGACCGACGAGGCGTCGCAGGCCAAGTTCACGGCTCCCCTCCTGGACACGCCGAAATCCGTCCAGATCATTCCCCAGGCCATCATCCAGGACACCCACGCGACTTCTCTGGAAGACGTGCTGCGCAATTCCCCGGGCATCACCTTCGGCGCCGGCGAAGGCGGCCAGCCCCTGGCCGACCGCCCCTTCATCCGCGGCGCCTCTTCGGCCAGCAACATCTACGTGGACGGCCTGCGCGACGCCGGCGGCCAGACGCGCGAGATCTTCAACCTGGAAAGCGTGGAAGTCATCCGCGGCGCGGACTCCGCCCTGGGCGGACGCGGCACGGGCGGGGGCAGCATCAACCTGAGCAGCAAGCACGCGCACCTGGGCAGCGCCGCCAGCGCCAGCCTGGGCATCGGCACCGACAAATACCTGCGCGCCACCGCCGACGGCAACTGGCAGCTCAGCGACACCGCCGCCTTCCGCCTGAACGTCATGGGCGCCTCGGGCGACATCCCGGGCCGCAGCGCCGTGGACTACAAGAACTGGGGCGTGGCGCCGACGATCTCCTTCGGCCTGGGCACGCCGACGCGCGCCTCGATCAGCTACTACCACTACCAGACGGACGGGATGCCGGATTATGGGGTGCCGCTGACGCGCAACACAACCATCAAGACCGACACCGGCATCCTCGATGTGGACCGCGAGACTTTCTACGGTCTGTATGACCGCGACTTCCGCAAGACCCAGGCGGACATCGGCACCATCGAGATTGAGCACGACATCACAGACCGGCTGACCGTGCGCAACGCCACCCGCTATGGGGAAACAATCAACGACTACGTCGTGACCAATCCAGGGGATGGCCTGCGCTGGCTCGATGCGCCCACCAATACCTGGTGGCTCCAACGCGGACTCAAAAGCCGGTGGCAGAAAAGTACGATCCTGGCCAATGTGACCGAATTGACCGGGAAATTCGAGACTGCCGGATTGAAGCATCGCTTCAATGCCGGAATCGAACTGTCCAGGGAAACGACGAAAAACGCTTCCTACAACGTCGTCACGATGAATGGCACCGCCTGCCCGGCCTCGCTGCCAGGCAGCGCAAAGAGTACGCTGGACTGCACCCCGCTCTACAACCCCAATCCCAATGACCCCTGGTCCGGCAGCATCACGCGCAATCCGTTGAGCCTGGATGCCAAGTCCACCACGCAGGCCGCCTATTTCTTCGACAGCATCGAACTGAACGAACAGTTCTCGGTCAATGCGGGGCTGCGCTTCGACCGCTACCGGATTTCCGGAGAAACCGTCCCCCGCGGCGCGGCATCTCCAGTATCCGGGGACGGCTCCTGGAACATGTTCAATTATCAGCTTGGACTGATCTACAAGCCGGCGCAAAACGGCAGCATCTACCTGAGCTATGCCACCGCATCGACTCCGCCCTCCATGACTGGCGGGGATCAGGAGACTCTGAGCCCCACCCTGGATGAACTCAAGCCGGAAAAGAGCCGAACCATCGAACTGGGCACCAAGTGGAACCTGCTGGACGACCGCCTGGGCCTGACCGCCGCCCTTTTTGAAAACGAGCGCCGTGACGCGCAAATCGATCTTGAGGACGGGAGCACCGCCCAAGCCGGCAAGACCCGGGTGCGCGGCCTGGAACTGGGCATCAGCGGCAAGATCACCCCGAAATGGGCGGTCTACGGCGGCTATGCCTACATGGACAGCAAGCTGGTTCAAGGCGACTACGGCAACGTCCGCGAAGGCGACCCCCTGGCCGGCACTCCAAAACACAGCTTCAGCCTCTGGTCCACCTATAAAGTCCTGCCCCCGCTGACCGTGGGCGCCGGCGCCTACTACGGCGGCAAGACCTTCGGTGGCAATCAAGGCGGCGCCGGCGGCGGCAACCTCGAAACCTACATGCCCGCCTACTGGCGCTTCGATGCCATGGCCTCGTATCAGTTCAACAAAAACCTCAGCCTCCAGTTGAACGCCCTGAACCTGACCGACAAGGTGTACTACGCCCACAACAACGGCAACCACCATGCCGACTTCGGCCCCGGCCGCCAGGTCATCCTGACCGCCAACCTGAAGTACTGAGCGGTAGGACGGGCCCGAGGGCGGATCCCTCTCCCGCAGCTTCCAGACACCCGGCTCAAGGCCTCCGCCCCGAGCCTTCGATCAACGCCTCTGCAGCGCTCGACGCCGCAGGGGCGTTTTGCCATGCGCCGCCCGTGTCCTTACATCAGGAGGGACGCCCCATGTCGTTGTGATTTGCCTACATGACATCCTGATTCCACCCTGCCATCTGACATTTTCCTGACTATTTCCTGACAAATTTCTGAATTCTTAATGAGAACGGTTATCATGCGCCTTCTCACTCAATAAATTGACCTCTGTCAAGAAATGAAACCGATCAACGAGCATCACACGCAAAAAGCCACGAAGCGGCCATTAAGTCACACGACATCGCTGAGCGCGGCACTGTGCGGCGCCCTGACTGTGGCGCCCGGATTTGCCCTGGCGCAATCCACCGGTGTGGCCGAGCTGGCGCCCGTCCAGGTGACCGGCAGCGCGCCGGATTTCAAGGTGGACCATGTCCAGTCCGTGAAATTCCAGGCTCCCCTGGTCGATACCCCGCAGACCATCAGCATCGTGCCCTCGGAAATCCTGGAGCAGCAAGGCGCGCAAAGCCTGCAGGACGTGTTGCGCAACGTGCCCGGCATCACGTTCTCATCCGGCGAAGGCGGCGCGGGCTGGGGCGACATGTTCACCATCCGCGGTTTCTCGGCCGAGCAGAGCATCACGGTGGACGGCGTGCGCGACAGCCAGTTGTCCACCCGCACCGACCTCTTCAACCTGGAACAGGCCGAGGTCTACAAAGGCACGGGTTCGATCGAATCGGGCGTGGCCGCCGTCGGCGGCTCGGTCAACCTGGTCAGCAAGACGCCCCATCTGGGCAGCCTGTACCGCGCCAGCCTGGGCGCCGGCACCGATCAGTACCGCCGGGCGACGGTGGACATCAATCACCAGTTGGGCGAATCCACGGCCTTCCGCATCAATGCCATGGGCCATCACAACCGCGTCGCGGGCCGGGGCCCCACTGAATTCGAGCGCTGGGGTTTCGCGCCCTCGCTGAGTTTCGGCCTGGGCACACCCACGCGCGCCACGCTGTCCTACTTCCACCAGAAGGACAAGAACATCCCGGACTTCGGCGTACCGGTCGGGCGCGACGGCGAGCGCATGCAGTACATCAGCCGGGATTACTGGGGCGGCTTGAAGAACGCCGACACCGAGGAAACCGAAGTCGATGCCTTCGACCTGAACCTGGAACACGACTTCACCGACAAGGCTTCGATCCGCAACCACACCCGCTGGTCGCAGACCAAGCGCTTCACCTACCTGACGACCGGCGGACGGCTGCTGAATGCGCCTGGCGCCACCCACCAGGGGCAAATCATCCCCGGCCCCGGCGGCAGCAACTATTGGGGGTATGACGGCAACGGCAATGAGGTCTATCCGTCCGGCTACTGGGCGGTGGCTCGCTTGTTCGGCAACACCAACGCCTATCGCGGCAAGATTTTCGCCAACCAGACCGACCTGAACCTGGACTTCCAGACCGGCGCGGTCCGCCACCGGATGGTCACCGGCGTGGAGTACTACCAGGAAAGCTACCGCAAGGATCCCTACAGCCGCTGGCTGCCGGACATCGGCGGCGGACGCTATGTCATCGACGCCCGCAACCCGGATACCCGCTACAGCGGCCCCTGGGCGAACAAAACCAGCACGGACAGCAGCGGCGCCGAGGTTACCAATCTGGGCGTCTATGCCTATGACCAGATCACGCTGACGCCGCAATGGGAAGTCGCCGCCGGCCTGCGTCACGACCGCTACAAGGTGAAATGGTACGAGGCCAACGGCCAAGTCGCGCCCTACCGCCAGAGCGACGGCATCTGGAGCGGCCGGCTGGGCCTGATCTACAAGCCCGCCGAAAACGGCAGCGTGTATTTGTCCTACAGCCGCGCCTCGCAGCCCTCGGCGGCGGCCGCCGCCTCGCGCGATGGCGGCGCCGGCACGAGCGGCCGCGGCCAAGAGGCCACCGTCACCACCTACTCACCGGGCGTGGCCAGCACCTGGGAGCTGGGCACCAAGTGGGAGCTGTTCGACCGTCGCCTGCTGGCCACGGCCGCACTGTTCCAGGTCGAACGCAGCAACCCGAGCGACACCGACGACGAAGGCAATCCGACGCAGCGTGCGGCCAAGGAGCGGGTGCGCGGGCTGGAGCTGGGCCTGGCGGGCTCCATCACCCCGCGCTGGTCGGCCTATGCGGGCGCGGCCTTCATGCGCAGCAAAATCCTGGAAGACGCGGCAGATCCGCTGCAAGCAGGCGGCAAGATGAAAAACGTGCCCGACATGACTTTCAATCTGTGGACGACCTACGACTTCACGAATCAGGTCGCGGGCAGCCTGGGCGCGCAATACATCGGCAAACGGCGCTTCGTCGCGGGCAACCGCATCACGGACAAGGGCGGCCACTCCTCGGACGTCTACGCGCCGTCCTACTGGGTCGCCAACGCGGCATTGTCCTATCGGGCGCACAAAAACCTGAATCTGCGTCTGAACGTGAACAATCTGTTCGACACGTTCTACTATCAGCAGGTGTCCAGCAGCTCCGACGGCTTCCAGCTATTCGGCGTGCCGGGCGCGGGCCACACCGTCATCCTGAGCGCCGAAGCCAGCTTCTAGGGCCCTTCGGCCCGCGCCTGGGCCGGCCCGTTTTTTACTGCCAGGTGGCGGCTCCCGGCCGGTGCCGGCATACCCGCCCGGCCCCGGGGTTGCTATGCTTGCGCTTTGCCGAAGCCCACTTCACGCCCGACCGGAACCGCCATGCTGCTGTCCATCCCCGATCTGCTGACCTCCGAACAAATCCGCCAATGCCGCGCCGCCCTGGAACAAGCGGCCTGGGCCGACGGCCTCGGGACCGCCGGCCACATCGCCGCGCAGGTCAAGCGCAACCGGCAACTGCCGCTGGACCATCCCGCCGCGCAGCACTGGGGCCAGGCCATCGTCCAGGCCCTGACGGCAAACCCCACCTTCATGTCCGCCGCCCTGCCCGCGCGCATCCTGCCGCCGCGCTTCAACCGCTACGAGGGCGGAGAACACTACGGCTTCCATATCGACAACGCGATCTTCCAGGTGCCCGACACGGCCACGCGCGTGCGCACGGACATATCGACCACGGTGTTCTTCAGCGACCCCGACGAGTACGAGGGCGGCGAACTGGTCATCCAGGATACCTACGGAGAACAGCGCATCAAGCTGCCCGCCGGCCACGCCGTGGTCTATCCCGGCACCAGCCTGCACCGCGTCACCCCCGTCACCCGGGGCGTGCGCTACGGCTCGTTCTTCTGGACCCAGAGCCTGGTGCGCGACGACGGCCGCCGCGCCCTGCTGCTGGACCAGGACATCGCCATCCAGCGCCTGATCCAGGCGGGCGCCGATGCTGAAATCGTCGCTCAACTGACCGGCGTGTATCACAACCTGCTGCGCATGTGGTCCGAACTGTAGGGCCGGATAATCCGGCGCCGGCCAACCTCGCGGTTGGAAGCGCCGACCGATGAGCCCGCATCACCCGCCGCGAATCCGCCTAATGCCGCAACCTGAACCAGTTCAGCACCGCATCCAGGGGGCTGTGATCCAGCGCGAAGCGCGCCTGGGCGCGCACCACGGGCTTGGCCCGGTAGGCCACTGAATAATAGGCCTGCGCCATCATCGGCAGGTCGTTGGAGCCATCGCCCAGGACGATGATCTGCTCCGGCGCCGCGCCCATGGACTCCGCCAGCGCGCGCACATGGCGCGCCTTGGCCGCACCGTCGACGATATCCCCCAGCACCCGGCCCGTGAGCACGCCGCCGGCGACTTCCAGGACGTTGGCATGCGCTTCGTCCAGGGCCAGGCCCCGGCGCAGGCGTTCGGTAAAAAAGGTGAAACCGCCCGACACCAGGATCGTTTTCAGGCCGTGGGCGCGGACGACCTCGATCAGGCGCTCGGCCCCGGGGTTGAGCCGCAGGCGTTCGGTGAAGACTTGCTCCAGCGCGGTTTCCGGCACGCCGCGCAGCAACGCCACGCGGCGGCGCAGGCTTTCGGAGAAATCCTTGATCTCGCCGCGCATGGACGCCTCGGTAATCGCGGCGACCTCGGCCTTGCGGCCCACCGCATCCGCGATCTCGTCGATGCACTCGATATTGACCAGGGTGGAATCCATGTCCATGGCCAGCACCCGGCAGTCTCCCAGGCGCCGCACCGTGTCCAGCCAGGCCGCGTCCATGCGCGCGGCGGCGGCCAGCGCCAGGGTCTCGTCCCGGCAATCGGGGTCCACGTCCAGCAGGCGCACCACCGTGGGGGCGAGTTCCTGCACGCCGCCCGCACAGGCCACGGCCGCGAGCCGCTCGATGTCCGCCGCCGCCAGGCGCGGCGCCTGCAGGATGATGTGTGCCATGTCGGGATTCCAGTCCGGGAAAGTTCAGCGCGGCCATTTTAGCCGCTTGTGCAAGGGCCGTTGCCCGCCCGGACCTGCCCTCCTCGCCGGGGCGGCACCCCCACGGCCTGCGACTCTATGGCATCCTTGCTGTTTGAGCCAACCACCGCATCGACCCATGACCCCCCCGCTCTGCGCCCAGGACTACGCCGAACTCGCCCGCTCACGCCTGGACCCGGCGGTCTGGGCCTGGCTGGAATCCGGCGGCGCGGACGAGCGCACCGCCCAGGCAAATCTGGCCGCCTGGCCCGCGCTGCGGCTGCGCAGCCGGGTGCTGCGGCCGATGGCGGGCGCCCACACCCGCGTGACGCTGGGCGGGCAAACACTGGCGCACCCTATCCTGATCGCCCCCACCGCCTGGCACGGCCTGGTCCACGCCGATGCCGAGACCGCCACCGCCCTGGCCGCCGCCGCCACCCGCACCCCCTATGTGCTCAGCGCCCAGTCGGGCACGCCCATCGAAGCCCTGGCCGCTTTGCCCGAGCCGCCGCTGCTGTGGTTCCAGCTCTACGCCCAGGCCCGCCGCGAAGACACCCTGGCGCTGGCGACCCGCGCCCTGCGGGCCGGCGCCCGCGCCCTGGTGCTGACGGTGGATGCGCCGGTCAACGGTGTGCGCAACGCCGAGCAGCGCAGCGGCTTTCGCGTCCCGGATACGATCCGCTCCGTTCATCTGGACGGCCTGTCACCGCCTGCGGCCCGGCCGGCGCCGCCGGGGGGCAGCCCCCTGTTCGACAGCGGCCTGCTCGATGCCGCACCGGATTGGGACGACGTGGCCTGGCTGCGGGATCAGTTGCCGGCCGGCACACCGCTGTGGCTCAAGGGCATCCTGGATCCCGAGGATGCCCACCTGGCCCTGGCGCACGGCATCGACGGCCTGATCGTGTCCAACCACGGCGGCCGCTGCCTGGACACCCTGCCGTCCACCTGCGAGGCCCTGCCCGCCGTGGCGCAGGCCGTGGCGGGGCGCATCCCCCTGCTGGTGGACGGCGGCATCCGGCGCGGCACGGATATCCTCAAGGCGCTGGCGCTCGGCGCCCGGGGCGTGCTGATCGGCCGGCCCGTGCTGCACGCTCTTGCGGCGGGCGGCGCACCGGCGCTGGCGCACCTGATCCAGGTATTGCGGGGTGAACTGGAAGTGGCGATGGCCCTGACGGGCTGCCGCACGCTGGCCGACGTGGACGCCCGCGTGCTCTATTGAATCAGGCCGGCGTCAGCGCGGCCGGCGGCGCAGCATGTAGCGCCAGACAAAGCCGGGATAGCCCAGCACCAGGAACAGGGCCAGGGTCACGGCATAGAACTCCCAGCGCTGCGGAAAGGCATTGCCCAGGTTCAGCTCCAGGGCGAAGCCCAGCGTGCCGACCAGCACGTAGCCCACCAGGACTTCCAGCAGCCGGTCAAAAAAGGATTTGACGCCGCCCGTGCCGCCGCGCCAGCCCGGCAAGGCCAGCAGCGCCCAGGCGAATGCCAGACTGAACAGGAGCTTCAGCAGAAACAGCGCCGTGGCGGCGCCGCCGCCGGCGAAAGACCCGCCGACCAGCGCCAGCGTGCCCCAGGACCACAACGCCACCCCGGCCAGGAAGATCAGGCCCAGGCCCCAGCGCAGCGCCGCCGGCCCGGCGCCGGAGGCCGCGCCCCAGGGCCAGGGCGCCAGCCGCCGCTCCAGCAGGAACGGCAGGTTGGCCATGACCAGGGCACAGAGGATGACGATCCAGACCGCCGCCGTCAGGGACATGAAGACCCGCGCCTCAGAAAGCCAGCGACTGGCGGATGACGTCCACGCACAGGGCCATCAGGCCGCCCGGCAGGATCCCCAGGCCGATCACCAGCAGGCCGTTCACGGACATGACGCCGCGCGTGGCCAGCGTGCCCGCGCCCAGCGTGATGCTGTCCTCGGGCTCGTCGAAATAGGCGGCCTTCACCACGCGCAGGTAGTAGAAGGCGCCGATCAGCGAGCACATCACCGCGAACACGGCCAGCCACACGTGGCCCGCGCCGACGACGGCCTGCAGCACCACCAGCTTGGCGTAGAAGCCCGACAGCGGCGGAATGCCCGCCAGCGAGAACATGGACAGCATCAGCACGCCGGCCAGCAGCGGATTGCGGCGGTTCAGGCCCTTGAGGTCGGAGATTTCCTCGCACTCGAAGCCCTGGCGCGACATCAGCAGGATGAGGCCGAAGGTGGACAACGTGGTCAGCACGTAGATGACGACGTAGAACAGCGAGGCGCCGTAGGCCTCGGCGCTGGCGCCGGCCTGGCCCTCGTAGACGCCGGACATCAGGCCCAGGAACACGAAGCCCATCTGGCCGATGGTCGAGTAGGCCAGCATGCGCTTGAAGTTGGACTGGGCGATGGCGACGATGTTGCCGACGGCCAGCGACAGCACGGCCAGGATCAGCAGCATCGGCTGCCAGTCGACCGCGATGCCGTGCAGGGCCTCGATCAGCAGGCGCAGCGTGATGACGAGGGCGGCGAATTTCGGGGCCGAACCCACCAGCAGCGTCACCGTGGTCGGCGCGCCCTGGTAGACGTCGGGCGTCCACATGTGGAAGGGCGCGGCCGTCATCTTGAAGGCCAGGCCCGAGACGATGAACACCACGCCGAACACCAGCGGCATGCGATCGGCGCCGCCGTCGCGGATCACCTGGGCGATCTCCACCAGGCCGAGCTGGCCGGTGGCGCCGTAGATCATGGACATGCCGTAGAGCAGGATGCCCGAGGCCAGGCAGCCCAGCACGTAGTACTTCATGGCGGCCTCGGTGGCGGCCAGATGATCGCGGCGCAGGGCCACCAGGCCATACAGGGCGAAGGACATCAGTTCCACGCCCAGGTACACCGTCAGCATGCTGCCGGCCGAGATCATGACGAACACGCCCAGCAGGGTCAACAGCGCCAGGGAGTACATTTCCCCGCCGCGCGCCATCATGTCGCGTTTTTCAGCATAGGCGCGGCCATAGATCAGCGTCACGGCGACCGAGATCGCCGACAGGATCTTCAGGAAATGGCCCAATGAATCGGCCACGTACAGGCTGCTGAAGGTGCGGCCCTGCGTGCCCTCGCCCCACTGCCCCCAGGACACCAGGATGACGACCAGCAGCGCGCCCATGGTCAGCATGAAGGTCATGCGCCGCGTGGGCTCGTTGCCGAAGGCGTCGATCAGCAGCACGGCCCCGGTCAGCACCAGCAGAACGATCTCGGGAGTCGCCAGCGCGAAGTCGAAAAGATTTTGCATAGTGGTTCAGGCCTACAGTTTCGAGAGGGACACGTGCTGCAGCAAGGCTTGCACCGAGGGATGCATCAGGTCCGTGAAGGGCTTGGGGTAAATGCCCATGAACAGCGTCAGAATGGCCAGCAGGCCCAGGATCAGGAATTCGCGGCTGCAGAGATCGGACATACCGTCCACCTGCTCGTTGGCCACCGGCCCGAAGGCCACGCGCTTGACCATCCACAACGAATAGCCCGCGCCCCAGATCAGCGCCGTGGCGGCCAGCAGGCCGATCCAGAAGTTGTACTGCACCGCGCCCAGGATCACCGTGAACTCGCCGATGAAGCCGCTGGTGCCCGGCAAGCCCGCATTGGCCATCGAGAACAGCACGAAATAGGTGACGAAGCGCGGCATGCGGTGCACCACCCCGCCGTAGGCGTCGATGCGGCGTGTATGCAGGCGGTCGTACATGACGCCGATGCACATGAACATGGCGCCCGACACGAAACCGTGCGAGATCATCTGGATGATGGCGCCTTCGAGGCCGGTGACGTTGAACACGAAGAAGCCCAGGGTGACGAAGCCCATGTGCGCCACGGACGAATACGCCACGAGCTTTTTCATGTCGTCCTGGACGATGGCGACCAGGCCGATGTAGATCACCGCGATCAGCGAGAGCGCGATCATCAGGCCGGCCAGGCTGTGGGAGGCGTCCGGAGCGATCGGCAGGGAAAAGCGCAGGAACCCGTAGGCGCCCAGCTTGAGCATGATCGCCGCCAGCACGATGGAGCCGCCCGTGGGGGCCTCGACGTGGGCGTCGGGCAGCCAGGTGTGCACCGGCCACATCGGCACCTTCACCGCGAAGGCCGCCAGCAGCGCCACGAAGATGAAGACCTGCTCGGTGTAGTCCAGGGGCAGTTGGTGCCAGGTCGCGATGTCGAAAGACCCGCCCGAGGCGTGCCACAGGTAGATGAAGGCGATCAGGGTCAGCAGCGAGCCCAGCAGCGTGTAGAGGAAGAACTTGAAGGCCGCGTACACGCGGTTCGGTCCGCCCCAGGCGCCGATGATGATGTACATCGGGATCAGGGTGGCCTCGAAGAACACGTAGAACAGCATGCCGTCCAGGGCGCAGAACACCCCGATCATCAGGCCCGACAGGATCAGGAACGCGGCCATGTACTGGGCCACGCGGGATTTGATGATTTCCCAGCCGGCCAGCACCACGATGATGGTGATGAAGGCCGTCAGCAGCACGAACCACACCGAGATGCCGTCGATCCCGAGATGGTAGTTGAGGTTGAAGGCCTCGATCCACGGCGTTTTCTCGACGAACTGCATGTCGGCCGTGTCCGGGTTGAAACCGGTGTACAGGGGGATGGTCACCAGCAGCCCGATGACCGAGCCGACCAGCGACAGCACCCGGGCCGGCCCCGGATTGTCGTCCCGGCCGACCAGCAGCACCAGCAGCCCGAAGAAAATCGGGACGAAGATCGAGAGGGTCAGCCAGGGGAGTGTAGAGGACGCCATTTCGCTAGCCATCAGTGAACCATCAAGACGAAGAAAGTGAGAAATACCATGATGCCGATGATCATGGCGAAGGCGTAGTGATAGATGTAGCCGGACTGCAGCAGGCGGGCCGTGGCGGCCGCCGCCCCCACCAGCCGCGCGCTGCCGTTGACGATCAGGCCGTCGATGAGGCCGCGGTCGCCGCCTTGCCACAGGCCGCGCCCCAGGGCGCGGGCGAAGCGGGCGATGACGTTCTCATTGAACCAGTCGAAGTAGTACTTGTTGTCCAGCAGGCGGTAGAGGGGCGCCAGGCTGCGCGCCAGCGCGGCGGGCACCGACGGATTGACCAGCCAGCAGTACCAGGCGACCGCGAAGCCTGCCAGCAGCAGCAGGAACGGCACGGTCGTGAAGCCATGCAGCGCATAGGCCACCCAGCCGTGCCAGTGGTGCGCCAGTTCGGCCATCGCCGGGTGGTGGGTCATCACCGTGATGCTGTTGCCGAAATAGCCGTCGAACAGCAGCGGATCGATGAACCAGACCCCGGCCACCACCGACATCACCGCCAGCAGCGCCAGCGGAAGCGTCACCACCCAGGGCGATTCCTTGGGCAGGCCGCCGGCATGATGATCGTCGTGCGCGGCACCGTCATGCGCATGCTCGTCGTGGCCGTGCGCCGCCAGGGTGCGGCCTTCGTCATGATGGACATGGGCCGGGCCGTGCTCGGTGTCGAAGCGTTCCTTGCCGTGGAAGACCAGGAAATACAGGCGGAAGGAATACAGCGAGGTCACGAACACGCCGCACAGCGTCGCGTAGTAGGCGAAGTTCGCGCCCCAGACACCGGCTGCGCCGGCGGCCTCGATGATGTGTTCCTTGGAATAGAAACCCGAGAAGAACGGCGTGCCCACGAGGGCCAGGGTACCGATCAGCATGGTGATCCAGGTGATCGGCATGTACTTGCGCAAGCCGCCCATGTGGCGCATGTCCTGGTCGTGGTGCATGCCCAGGATGACCGAGCCCGCCCCCAGGAACAGCAGCGCCTTGAAGAACGCATGCGTCATCAGGTGGAAGATCGCCACCGGGTAGGCCGAGGCGCCCAGCGCCACCGTCATGTAGCCCAGTTGCGACAGCGTGGAATAAGCCACCACGCGCTTGATGTCGTTCTGCACCACCCCGAGGATGCCCAGGAACAGCGCGCCGAAGGCGCCGATCACGATGATGACCGACAGCGCCGTGGGCGACATCTCGAACGCGGGCGAGAAGCGGGCCACCATGAAGATGCCGGCCGTCACCATGGTGGCGGCGTGGATCAGGGCGGAAATCGGGGTCGGGCCTTCCATGGAGTCGGGCAGCCAGACATGCAGCGGCGCCTGGGCGGATTTACCCATGGCGCCCACGAACAGCGCCAGGCAGACCACGGTCAGCAGGTGCCATTCGGTGCCCGGGAACAACAGGCCGGACAGCCGGTCGACCTGGGCGAAGACCTCGGCGTAGTTGAGGCTGCCGGTGTAGGCGTACAGCAGGCCGATCCCCAGCACGAAGCCGAAGTCGCCCACGCGGTTCACCATGAAGGCCTTGAGGTTGGCGAACACCGCCGTCGGACGGCCGTAATAGAAACCGATCAGCAGGTAGGACACCAGGCCCACGGCTTCCCAGCCGAAGAATAGCTGCAGCATGTTGTTCGACATCACCAGCATCAGCATGGAGAACGTGAACAGCGAGATGTACGAGAAGAAACGCTGGTAGCCCGGGTCGTCGGACATGTAGCCGATGGTGTAGATATGCACCATCAGCGATACGGAGGTCACCACCACCATCATCAGCGCCGTCAGCGGATCGATCAGGAAGCCGATCTCGAACTTGACCGAGCCGATCATGGACCAGGTGTAGACCGTGCCCTCGAAGGTCTGGCCGTCCAGCACCTGCTGCAGCACCAGCAGCGAACCGATGAAGGAGATCGCCACCCCCAGGATGGTCAGGACGTGCGAGCCCCGGCGTCCCAGCCACGACCCGAGAAAGCCCGTGCCGAAGAAGCCGGCGATCACGGCCGTGACCAGCGGCGCCAGGGCGATCAGGAGATACAGATTCTGTGCGGACATGGCGTGACTACCCCTTCAGCTGGTCGAGCTTGTCGACGTTGATGGTGCTGAGATTGCGGAACAGCAGCACCAGGATCGCCAGCCCGATGGCGGCTTCGGCCGCGGCCACGGTCAGCACGAAGAACACGAAGATCTGCCCGGCGGGATCGCCCGACCCGATGGAAAAGGCGACGAAGTTCATGTTGGCCGCCAGCAGGATCAGTTCGATCGACATCAGCAGCACGATCAGGTTGCGGCGGTTCAGGAAGAAACCGAATACGCCCACGGCGAACAGGATCGCCCCGACGATCAGGTAATGGCTCAGGCCTATGGTCATTTCTCGGCTCCTTCGGATTGCGTATCGGCCGTTTCGCTCTGCGAGGGGATGCTCACCAGGCGCACCCGGTCGGCGGCGCGCACGCGCACCTGCTTGCCGGGATGAGTGCGCTTATAGTCGGAGCGCTTGCGCATGGTCAGGGCGATGGCGCAGATCATGCCCACCAGCAGGATCACCCCGCCGATCTCGACGGCGTAGGCGTACTCGGTGTACATCGCCGTGCCCAGGGCCAGGGTATTGTCGAAATCATCGGCCGGGGTCGGCAGCGCCGGGGCGTCGCCCCAGGAACGCAGCACCACGAAGGCCATTTCCAGCACCATGATCCCGCCGATGGTCAGGCCCAGCGGCAGATAGACCTTGAGGCCCTGCTTGAGGCCCTCGGTGCGCATGTCGAGCATCATCACGACGAACAGGAACAGCACCATCACGGCGCCGACGTAGACGATCACCAGCACCAGCGCCAGGAATTCCGCCTGGATCAGCATCCACATCATGGACGCGGTGAAGAAGGTCAGGATCAAGTGCAGCACCCCGGTCACGGGGCTGGTGGCCGTGATGACGCGAAACGCCGCCACGACCAGCACGATGGCCAGCAGGTAGAACAGAACAGTATCGAAACTCATGGTCGGTATCCCGGCATCAACGGTAGGGCGCGTCGGCGGCGCGGCGAGCCGCGATTTCCGACTCGTAGCGGTCGCCCACGGCCAGCAGCATGTCCTTGGTGTAGTACAGGTCGCCGCGCTTTTCGCCATGGTATTCGTGCAGATGCGTCTCCACGATGGCGTCCGTGGGACAGGCTTCCTCGCAGAAGCCGCAGAAAATGCACTTGGCAAGATCGATGTCGTAGCGCGTGGTGCGGCGCGTGCCGTCCTCGCGCTGATGCGACTCGATCGTGATGGCCAGGGCCGGGCAGACCGCCTCGCACAGCTTGCAGGCGATGCAGCGTTCCTCGCCGTTGGCGTAGCGGCGCTGCGCGTGCAGGCCGCGGAACCGCGGCGAGGCCGGCGTTTTCTCCATCGGATAGCGCAGCGTGATCTTGCGCTTGAAGAAGTATTTGCCCGTCAGACGCATGCCTTCGAGCATCTCCTTCAGCATCAGGCTGCCGAAGAAATCCTTGATCGCTTCCATCTCGTACCCCTTACTGCCAGATGTTCCAGGGCGTCTGCATCCAGATCGCCACCACCACCAGCCAGATCCCCGTCAGGGGAATGAAGACCTTCCAGCCCAAACGCATGATCTGGTCGTAGCGGTAGCGCGGGAACGTCGCGCGGAACCAGATGAACATGGACACCACCACGAAGGTCTTGAGGCCCAGCCACAGCCAGCCCGGCACCCAGGTGAAGGGCGCGAAGTCCAGCGGCGCGGCCCAGCCGCCCAGGAACATGATCGCGGCCATCGCCGACAGCAGGATCATGTTGGCGTATTCGCCCAGGAAGAACAGCGCGAAGCCCATGCCGGAGTATTCCACCATGTGCCCCGCCACGATTTCCGATTCGCCTTCGACCACATCGAAGGGGTGGCGGTTGGTCTCGGCCACCGAGGACACGACGTAGATCACGAACAGCGGCAGCAGCGGCAGCCAGTTCCAGGACAGGAAGTTCAGGCCCATGCCGGCGAAGTGGCCGACGCTCTGGCCCTCGACGATGCCCGAAAGGTTCAGCGTGCCCGACACCAGCAGCACCGTGACCATGACGAAGCCGATGCCCAGCTCGTAGGACACCATCTGCGCCGAGGCGCGCAGCGCCCCCAGCAGGGCGTACTTCGAGTTCGAAGCCCAGCCGGCCATGATGACGCCGTAGACCTCGACCGAGGTGATGGCCAGGATGAAGAGCAGGCCCGCATTGATGTCGGCCAGCACGACTTCCGGCTGGAACGGGATCACCGCCCAGGCCGCCAGCGCCGGCATCAGCGTCACCACCGGGGCCAGGATGTACAGTACGCGGTTGGCCTTGGACGGCACGATCAGCTCTTTGGTGAGCAGCTTGAACACGTCGGCGAAGGGCTGCAGCAGGCCGCGATAGCCCACTCGGGTGGGGCCCAGGCGCACGTGCATGGCGCCGATCATCTTGCGTTCCCAGTAGGTCAGATAGGCCACGCACAGGATGATGGGCACCGCAATGACGACGATCTTGATCAGCGTCCAGACCACCAGCCAGGGGGTCTCGCCGATCAGGCCGGCGCCGAAGGCGTTGAGGGTGTTCAGCCAGTCCATTAGCAACGCTCCACCTGGATTGCGCCCGAGCCCATGCCCAAGGCGGCGGTCTGTTCAAAGGCCCCGGCGATGCGCACGGCTCCGTCGGCCACGGTGTCGTCCAGGGCGGCCTGCAGTTCGGCCGAACCGTGGGCCGTGGACACACGCACCGCGTCTCCGGCCGACAGGCCCTGCGCCTGCAGCGTGGCGGCATTCATGGCCGCGCGCGGCGGCGCTGAATTGATGTGCTCTTGCAGCGGCTGCGAGCGGCGCACCAGGGCATCGGTGCGGTAGATCGGCAGTTCGGCGACGCGCTCCAGGCCGGCGGACGGCGCCGATGCGGCCGGCGCCAGCCGGATCTCGTTGGACAGGCGGCCATCCAGCCCCCCCACCATCACGGTGTCGCGCACCGATTCAGAGGTTTCGTCGTCGAAGCCTTGCAGATCCATCAGATTGCCCAGCACGCGCAGGACCTTCCAGGCCGGGCGGGTGTCGCCCACCGGAGCGGCCACGCCCTTGAAGCTCTGCACGCGGCCCTCGGCGTTGACGAAGGTGCCGGACGTTTCGGTAAAGGGGGCGATGGGCAGCATCACGTCGGCCCAGTCTTCGGCCGCCGAGCGGAAGGACGTGAACGCCACCGCCATAGCCGAACCCTGCAGCGCGCGCACGGCGCGTTCGCCCAGCTCGCTGTCCAGGCGCGGTTCGGCGTGCAGCACCAGATAGGCCTTGAGGGGTTCGCCGCCCAGCATGCGGCGCGCATCCAGGCCGCCTTCGGCCGGCACGGCGCCGGCCAGATAGCCGCCCACGGTGTTGCCGCCGGGGGTCAGGAAACCGAAGCGACCGTCCGCCAGGCGCGCGATGGCCTGGGCGTTGGCCGCGAGTTGCGCGGCCTGGTCGTCGGCCAATGCCAGGTTGCCCATCAGTACCGCCACCCGTTCGCCGGAGGCGAGGCTGGCGGCGATGGCGCGCGCGGCCTCGCCCGGCTGCACGCCGGACAGGCCCTCGGGCACGGGCTGGGATTTGATTGCGGCCAAGGCGGCGGCGATCTCGGCCAGGGCCCCGACCAGCGCCGAGGGCTTGACCGTCAGGCGGCCAGCGACCGGCACCAGGGGATCGGCGGCGACGCTGTCCACCAGGGACAACTGCATGCCGTGCTTGGCCGCCTGGCGCAGGCGCTGCGCCATCAAGGGGTGATCCTTGCGCAGGAAGGAGCCCACCACCAGGACGCGGTCCAGGGTGTTCAACTCGGCGATCGGCAGGCCCAGCCAGGGGGCTCCGGAACGCACGGCGTCGAAGGCCGCGCCGTCGCCACGCAGGCGGAAGTCGATGTTGTCCGAACCCAGGGCGCGCGTCAGGCGCGCCAGCAGGGCGAGTTCTTCCAGGGTGGCGGTTTCGGTGGCCAGCGCGCCGATCTGGGCGCCGCCGCCGTCTTCGCGCACCTGCTTGAGGCCGGTGACCACGGATTGCAGCGCATCGGACCAGGAAGCCTCGTGCCACTGGCCGTCGCAGCCGCGCACCATCGGATGCTGCAGGCGGTCTTCGGCATACAGGCCGGCGTAGGAAAAGCGGTCGCGGTCGCTGATCCAGCATTCGTTGACCGGTTCGTTCTCGAACGGCACCACACGCAGCACGCGGTCCATCTTGGTCTGCACGACCAGGTTGGCGCCCACGCTGTCGTGCGGGCTGATCGAGCGGCGGCGGGCGAGTTCCCAGGTGCGCGCGCCCATCATGAAGGGCTTGGACAGCAGCGCGCCCACCGGGCAGACGTCGATCATATTGCCCGAGAGCTCGGATTCGACGGCCTCACCCACGAAGGTGGTGATCTCGGAGAATTCGCCCCGGTTCAGCATGCCGATTTCCATGTAGCCGCCGATTTCCTGGCCCACGCGCACGCAGCGGGTGCAGTGGATGCAGCGCTGCATCTGTTCGGCCGAGATCAGCGGGCCCATGGGTTTGTGGAAGACCACGCGCTTGGGTTCTTTATAGCGCGATGCCGATTCGCCGTAGCCCATGGCCAGATCCTGCAACTGGCATTCGCCGCCCTGATCGCACACCGGGCAATCCAGCGGGTGGTTGATCAGCAAGAACTCCATGACCGCGCGCTGGGCGTCGATGGCCTTGGGCGAGCGGGTGTGCACCACCATGCCGTTGGTGACCGGCGTGGCACAGGCCGGCAGGGCCTTGGGCGCCTTTTCGACCTCGACCAGGCACATGCGGCAGTTGGCCGCAATGCTGAGCTTCTTGTGATAGCAGAAATGGGGGATGTACAGGCCCGCCGCGTGGGCTGCCTGGATGACCATGCTGCCTTCTGCGGCTTCGACCTTAAGCCCGTCGATGGTGAGTTCTACCATGGCGTGTCCTGACCCTACAGATACTTGGCAACCACGCAGTCCTTGTGGTCTACGTGGTGCACGAATTCGTCGCGGAAATGCTTGATGAAGCTGCGCACCGGCATGGCGGCCGCATCGGCCAGGGCGCAGATCGTGCGCCCCATCATGTTATGCGCCACGGAATCCAGTGTTTCGATGTCTTCCATCGTGCCCTGGCCGTGTTCCATGCGGTTCATCATGCGGTACAGCCAGCCGGTGCCCTCGCGGCAGGGCGTGCACTGGCCGCAGGATTCCTCGAAGTAGAAATACGACAGGCGCATGAGCGACTTGACCATGCAGCGGGTCTCGTCCATGACGATGACCGCGCCCGAGCCCAGCATGGAGCCGGCCTTGGCGATGGAATCGTAGTCCATGTTGGTCTGCATCATGATGTCGGCCGGCAGCACCGGGGCCGAGGAGCCGCCGGGGATCACCGCCTTGAGCTTGCGGCCGCCGCGCATCCCGCCCGCCAGTTCCAGCAGCGTGGCGAAAGGCGTGCCCAGCGGGATCTCGTAGTTGCCGGGACGCTCGACGTCGCCCGAGATCGAGAAGATCTTGGTGCCGCCCGCCTTTTCGACGCCGAGTTCGGCGTAGGCCTGGGCGCCCATGCGGATCACCCAGGGCACGGCGGCGAAGGTTTCGGTGTTGTTGATCGTGGTCGGCTTGCCGTACAGGCCGAAGCTGGCCGGGAACGGCGGCTTGAAACGCGGCTGGCCCTTCTTGCCTTCCAGGGATTCCAGCAGCGCGGTTTCCTCGCCGCAGATGTAGGCGCCGAAGCCGTGATGCGAATGCAACTGGAAGCTGAAGCCCGAGCCGAGGATGTTCTCGCCCAGGAAGCCGGCCTCGCGGGCCTCTTCGAGCGCCTGCTCGAAACGCTGGTGGATCTGGAAGATCTCGCCGTGGATGTAGTTGTAGCCCACGGACGCGCCCATCGCGAAGCCGCCGATGATCATGCCTTCGATCACGGCGTGCGGGTTGTAGCGCAGGATGTCGCGATCCTTGAACGTGCCGGGTTCGCCCTCGTCGGAGTTGCAGACGACGTATTTCTGGCCGGGGATGTTGCGCGGCATGAAGGACCATTTCAGGCCCGTCGGAAAGCCCGCGCCACCGCGGCCGCGCAGATTGGAGGACTTGAGTTCGGCGATCACGTCGTCGGGCGTCATGCCCGAGAGGACTTTCTTCAAGGCTTCGTAGCCGCCGCGCGCCATGTAGTCGCGGATGCCCCAGTTGTGGCCGTCGAGGTCGGCCAGGATCTGCGGCTGGATGTGGCGGCCGTGAAAGATCATGCTGCGGGCGGGGTCTCCACCGAGATCGGGCGAGAGTGCGTCCGTGGAGAATTTCTGCAGTACGTCCAGAGCGCTCATGCGGATTCCTTCAGTGCGCCGATCAGGGCATCGATTTTTTCCGGTTGCATGCGGCAGCACATGTGCGTGCCATTGGCCAGCATCACAGGCGCATCGCCGCAGGCGCCCATGCATTCACCCTCGACCAGGGTGAACAGGCCGTCCGGCGTGGTTTCGTGAAAACCGATGCCCAGCGTGCGCTTGAGGTGCTCGGCCGCCTGCGTGCCGCCCTGGAGCGCACAGGGCAGATTGGTGCAGATGGTCAGCGTATAGCGGCCCACCGGCTTGGTGTTGTACATGTTGTAGAAGGTGGCGACCTCCTGGACGGCGACCGGCGGCATGCCCAGATAGGCGGCCACGTCGCGGATCACTTCGGTCGAGACCCAGCCTTGTTCGCCCTGGGCGATCGTCAGCGCCGCCATCACGGCGGACTGCTTCTGGTCGGCCGGGTACTTGGCGATTTCCCGGTCGATGTCCCGGTAGGCTTGTTCGGAAAGCAACATAATCAGATTCCCTGTGATGTCCGCGCGGCTAGCGATCGATCTCGCCGAACACGATGTCCTGGGTCCCGATGATGGTGACCACGTCGGCGATCATGTGGCCCTTGGACATTTCCTCGAGCGATTGCAGATGGGCGAAGCCCGGCGCGCGGATTTTCAGGCGGTAGGGCTTGTTGGCCCCGTCGGACACCAGGTAGATGCCGAACTCGCCCTTGGGGTGTTCCACGGCGGCGTAGGCCTCGCCCTCGGGCACGTGCATCCCTTCGGTGAAGAGCTTGAAGTGGTGGATCATGTCTTCCATGCCGGCCTTCATGCGCTCGCGCTTGGGCGGGGCGACCTTGTGGTTGCCGGTGATCACCGGGCCGGGATTGTTGCGCAGCCACTCGACGCACTGGCGGATGATGCGGTTGGACTCGCGCATTTCCGCGATGCGGCACAGGTAGCGGTCGTAGCAGTCGCCGTTCACGCCCACGGGAATGTCGAAATCCAGGCGGTCGTAGACTTCGTAGGGCTGATGCTTGCGCAGATCCCATTCGATGCCGGAGCCGCGCAGCATGGGGCCGGTGAAGCCCAGCGCCAGCGCGCGTTCGGGCGACACCACACCCACGTCGACCAGGCGCTGCTTCCAGATGCGGTTGTCCGTCAGCAGGACTTCGTATTCGTCCACGCAGGCCGGGAAGCGGTTGGTGAAGTCCTCGATGAAGTCCAGCAGCGAACCTGAGCGCGCCTCGTTCATGGCGCGCAGTTCTTTATCGGAACGGTACTTGGAGCCCTTGTACTGCGGCATGGTGTCGGGCAGGTCGCGGTACACCCCGCCCGGGCGGTAGTAGGCCGCGTGCATGCGCGCGCCCGAGACCGCCTCGTAGCAATCCATCAGGTCTTCGCGTTCGCGGAAGGCATACAGGAACACCGCCATGGCGCCCACGTCCAGCGCGTGCGAGCCCAGCGACATCAGGTGATTCAGGATGCGCGTGATCTCGTCGAACATGACGCGGATGTATTGCGCACGCAAGGGGATCTCGATGCCCAGCAGACGCTCGACGGCCATGCAGTAGGCATGCTCGTTGGACATCATGGACACGTAATCCAGGCGGTCCATGTAGGGCAGCGTCTGCAGGAAGGTGCGGGTTTCCGCCAGTTTCTCGGTGGCGCGGTGCAGCAGGCCGATGTGGGGATCGGCGCGCTGGACGACTTCGCCGTCCAGTTCGAGCACCAGGCGCAACACCCCGTGCGCGGCAGGGTGCTGCGGGCCGAAGTTCAGGTTGTAGTTCTGGATCTCTGCCATATCAGTACCGTTCTATGCCGTAGTGGTCTTCGCGCACGACGCGGGGAGTGATCTCGCGCGGCTCGATCGTGACGGGCTGGTAGATGACGCGCTTTTGCTCGGGGTCGTAGCGCATCTCCACGTGGCCGAAAATCGGGAAATCCTTGCGGAACGGATGCCCGATGAAGCCGTAGTCCGTCAGGATGCGGCGCAAGTCGGGGTGGCCTTCGAAGACGATGCCGTACAGGTCGAAAGCTTCGCGCTCGTACCAGTCGACCGAGGGCCAGATATCCACCAGCGAGGCGGCCACCGGGAAGGCGTCGTCGGGCATGTAGGCCCGCACCCGCAGACGCCAGTTGTGCGTGACCGACAGCAGGTGGATCACCACGGCGAAGCGCTGGGGATGCGCATCGGCGGCATCATAGGTGGGCGCCTTCCAGGCGGAATAGTCGATTCCGCAAAGGTCGATGCAGGTCTCGAAGCGCAGGCTGGCATGGTCGCGCAGCACGCGACAGGTATCCACCCAGGCGTCGGCGGGCACCAGCAGCGTCAGTTCGCCGCGGTCCTCGGTGAGGACAGCCGAGGCCCCCAGGACCGCGCGCAGATTCGTGTCTAAAGTCTGTAGCCGTGTCATAGCGTATGTATCAGCGGTTGGCCGGCGCCTAGCGGGCGATGGTGTTGGTCAGGCGGATCTTGTTCTGCATCTGCAGCAGGCCGTAGACCAGGGCTTCGGCCGTGGGCGGACAGCCCGGCACGTAGACATCCACCGGCACGATGCGGTCGCAGCCGCGCACCACCGAGTAGGAATAGTGGTAGTAGCCGCCGCCGTTGGCACAGGAACCCATGGAAACCACCCAGCGGGGCTCGGGCATCTGGTCGTAGACCTTGCGCAGGGCCGGCGCCATCTTGTTGCACAGCGTGCCGGCCACGATCATGAGATCGGACTGGCGCGGGCTGGGGCGGAAAATGATGCCGAACTGGTCGAGGTCGTAACGCGCCGCGCCGGCATGCATCATCTCGACCGCGCAACAGGCCAGGCCGAACGTCATGGGCCACAGCGAGCCCGTCTTTGCCCAGTTGAGGAACTTGTCCGCGCTGGTGGTGATGAAACCTTTGTCCATGACACCTTCAATAGCCATATGAACCCCCTTATTCCCAGTCCAGCGCGCCGCGCCGCCATTCGTAGATGAAGCCGACCGTCAGCACGCCCAGGAAGATGGCGACCGTCCAGAAACCGACCATGCCCACCACGCCATTGGCCATGGCCCAGGGAAACAGGAAGGCGATTTCCAGGTCGAACATGATGAACAGGATGGCCACCAGGTAGTAGCGCACGTCGAATTTCATGCGCGAATCGCCGAAGGCCTCGAAACCGCACTCGTAGGGCGAGAGCTTTTCGGGATCGGGCACGTTGCGGCCCAGCAGACGGCCCGCGCCCAGCAGGGCTGCGCCGATCAGCGTGGCGACGATGATGAAAAGCAGCACGGGAAAGTACTGTGCCAGATTCATGAGCAGCCCCTGTTCCGGAAGATCAAACTACGGGATTGTAGCATTTCGACAAGCCCGCCCGCCGGGAAAACCCGAGGTGGAAACATATTCGAGATCAAGAATTTCAGAAGATCACAGGACGCCTTTCAGATGCCTGAATCCTCCTCCTCGCGGACCACGCGGCGATGGCGCAATGGCACCATGAAAAAAGCCTGCCGCGCATCCGCGCGGCAGGCTCTTGCGGCTTTCAAGCCCGAGGCCGTGATTACAGCATGCGGGGGTACTGGCCCCGATCCCCGATGGTCAGCAGGCCGGCGCTCTTGGCTTGCTTGAGTTCATTCAGGACCTGGGCGCGGGTCAAGGCCGGGGCTTCGGCCCGCGAACCGGGATAGCTGCCTTGCTCGCCCGCGATGACCAGGCCTTGGGATTGGGCCACGCGCAGCGCCTGGACGACGCCCGCGCGGGATTGCGTGCTGGGCGTCGTGATTTCAGGGTAGTTGGCCTGATCGGCCCGGGCGATGCCGGCGGAAGCGAGGCCCAGGGACAGCAGGGCGATGGAGGCGGCGGTAGTGACTTTCATGAGAGTTTCCTTCAGTTCAGGTGTGTGACGAAGCAGGATGCCACCGGATGTCGGCTGGCGAGTCATGCCCTGCTCTGTTGGAAACAGTGTGCGCTTTTGCTGCGCTGCGATAAACGGGGCTGCGGCCAATTCATTTTTCCATTTTTGGCAATAATCGGCCGCCACGCCCGGAAACCGCTTGTCCGGCATAGACGCAAAAAACCACCCCGGAGGGTGGTTTTTTGCATCGGAGGCCGAAGCCCCCGTCGTTCGCGACGGCCCGGCGAACCGGGCCGCATGCGGCATAGGGGGTTCTATGCGCAGTGATCAGAACTTGTGATTCAGGCCAAAACCGGCTTCTTTCACCTTCACGCCGTCGGCGTAACCAACACCCGTACCGTAGCTACCGTAGGCGTACACGGAGGTGCGCTTGGACAGCGGGTACTTGTAGTTCACATGGTAGATGTTCTGGGTCTTGGCAGCGTCGCCCCACTTGTCGGCATCGTCCAGATTGGACGAGGATCGCGACCAGGACACCACCAAGGCGCCCGCGCCAACCGGCGCCGACAAACCGGCATAGTAGTTGCTGGACTTGAAGTCCTTGCCCAACGAATACGCGCCGATCAGTTCTTCGTACAAGTCTTTCGCTTCGTTGGCCCAGCCCAGCTTGCCATAGCGGTCCTGACCATAGGCCAGGTGCAGCTTGACCACCTCGAAATCGTAGGCCCCGGCGATTGCCCAATTGGTGATTGCGTGATCCAGCGTGCTGCTGGCGCGATCATAGCTTGCGGCGACAAAGAGGGGGCCGCTCTCGTACTTCAGGGCGGTCGACAGGTGGTTGCTGCGATCCGAAGCGGACACCCCGTTGACACGGGCGACGGTCGTTTCGGGGTTACCGTAGGCAATCCCGGCCTTGAAGCCGGAGAAACCGGGGGTGACATACTTGAACGAATTGGCCATGCGGGTGCTGGAGCCCTGCGCCCCGAAGGCCCGGTCCATATCACCGAAGCTCACCCCTTCGTTCACATCATGGGTAAAGCTGTTGCCTAAGTTGTACTGGCGGCCCATCGTGAAGACCCCCAAACTGTCGCTGCTCAGACCGACAAACGTCTGGCGCGCGAAGCCACTGTGTTTGGCGCCCGACCCTTCGCCCAGATTGGCATTGGCTTCCAGTTGGAAGACGGCGCGCAAGCCGTCGCCCAGGTCTTCGGAACCCTTCAGGCCCCATCGGCTGCCGTTGAAGATGCCATCGCGCAAACCCGAGCTGGTGCTTGAGCCCTGCACATTATTTCTGTCGTACTTGACCTGGCTATAGCCATAGCCGGTGTCAAGAATGCCATACAGCGTGACGGACGTTTCCGCCTGGGCCACGCCGGCAAAGCCGACACACAGCGCCGCAGCGAGGAGCGTCTTTTTCATGAGGGAGATCTCCGTAAGTTGAATGAATCAGAGCAGCCTGTCGACGACAAGCGGGGCTGCCCCGGCCACGCCGCAACGAGACGTTGCAGCCGGAACCGATACGAAGTCTGACACTCGAATATGACAGCTATGGGTCTACCTCTTGATGGACGCGGATTAAATTTTATCGACAGATTTTCGGCAAACAGATGACGGCAAGAAACCAGGTGCCGCAAATGCAAAAAACCACCCCGAGGGGTGGTTTTTTGCATCGGGGACCGAAGTCCCCGCAGTTCGTGACGGCCCGGCGAACCAGGCCACATCGCTTGCGCGGACAAGCCACGCGATGCGATTAGAACTTGTGATTGATACCGACGCCAGCTTCGGTACCCTTCAGGTCCTTCACGTAGCCCAGGTTCTTGCCGTACGAAGCGTACGTGTAGACACCGGTACGCTTGGACAGCGGGTAGAAGTAGTTGACTTGGTAGGTGCTGATGTTGCCAGCAGCATCGCCCCAGCCGCCGTCGGCCACAGCGTCGTCCAGGTTGGACGTGGAGTAGTTCCAGCCGGCGTACAGGGTGCCGCCACCCACGGGGGCGCTCAGGCCGACGTGGTAGTTGTTGGACTTGAAGTTGTTGCCCAGGGCGAGGGCGGCGGGAACGGCCACACCGGTCAGGCCGCCAGCGGCGCCGTTCCAGCCCAGCTTTCCGTGGCGGTCTTGACCGTAGGCCAGACCCAGCTTCACGACTTCAAAGTCGTAGGAGCCGTTGATCTGCCAGGAAGTGGCGGCATCCAGATCGGTAGCCGAACCGATCGCACCGGTCTGGCTTTGACGGTCGTAGCTGGCGCCAGCGGCGATCGGGCCGTTGGCGTACAGGACGCCAGCGGACACGCGGGAACCGCGGTTGGCAAAGGCCGAACCGTTGGTGTTGCGGCCCACGGTGGTGCCACCGTCGTTGTCGGTACCGTACATCAGGACAGCCTTGAAGCCGGACATGTCGGGCGTGACATACTTGAAGGAGTTTTCGACGCGGGTGCCTTCGCCCAGGCCGGTGGAACCGAAGACCTTGTCGGCATCACCCAGGTTCACGCCATTGGGAACCAGGAAGGTATCCACGCCGGCGGAGTACTGACGGCCCATCGTGAAGGTACCCCAGTTGTCGCTGGACAGACCGACGAAGGATTGACGGTTGAAGCCGCTGTGAGCGGCGCCACCGCTGCCACCCAGGTTGACGTGGGCCTCGACTTGGAAGATAGCGCGCAGGCCATCACCCAGATCTTCGGCGCCCTTCAGACCCCAACGGCTGCCGTTGAAGGTGCCGTCGCGCAGGCCGGAGGACTTGGCGGTGATGTCAGCGCCATTGTGATCGTACTTGTAGTTCTGGTAGCCGTAGCCGGTATCCAGGATACCGTACAGCGTCACGGACGTTTCCGCTTGAGCAACGCCAGCGGTGGCAAAGCCGGCCAGCAGAGCAGCAGCGAGCAGAGTCTTTTTCATGTAAGAAATCTCCGTAGATTTGTGTGAATCAGAGCAGGCCAACAACAACCTGTGCCGCTGCTCTTCCAACTCCGCGATGGGAAGTTGTAGGTATTGCATCAAAAATCCGGGGCGAATGCCACGTTGGGCGGGACAAAACCGCCAGTTTCCCGGGAAGACGTTGCATGTTCACAACAATGATGCGGACCGGCCGATGCCGGATCAGGGATTACCCCGAATTGGTATCCAAGTGTGAAGCGCGGTCCAAGACCGGCCCGAAGAAGCCCAAGCGCGGCATGGCTGGCCGGGCATATAGCCGCGCGGCGCGGCGTCGTATCATCACGACCATTGCCACAGCCTT
The DNA here is from genome assembly GCF_040955415.1 of Castellaniella ginsengisoli. Classification (NCBI taxonomy): domain Bacteria; kingdom Pseudomonadati; phylum Pseudomonadota; class Betaproteobacteria; order Burkholderiales; family Alcaligenaceae; genus Castellaniella; species Castellaniella ginsengisoli. Next base: position 502,576 of record NZ_CP158257.1, read on the forward strand.
CCGGAGCCCCCTTGCCCGCCCTGAATACGATCACCTGCGTCGAGGACTTCCGCCGCGCCGCGCGGCGGCGCGTGCCGCGCATGTTCTACGACTACATGGATTCCGGGTCCTGGACGGAATCCACCTACCGCGCCAATGAAGCCGACCTGCAGGCGCTGAAATTCCGCCAGCGGGTGGCGGTGGACATCGCCCGGCGCAGTCTGCGCGCGCGTCTGCTGGGCGAAGACGCGGCGATGCCGCTGGCGCTGGCCCCCACGGGGCTGACGGGCATGCAGCGCGCCGACGGCGAAATCCTGGCCGCCCGGGCGGCGGAGCGCTTCGGCGTACCGTTCACGCTGTCGACGATGAGCATCTGCTCGATCGAGGACGTGGCCGCCCGCACCAGCCGGCCGTTCTGGTTTCAGCTTTATGTGATGCGCGACCGGGAGTTCATCGGGCGGCTGATCGACCGCGCCCGCGTGGCGGGCTGCTCGGCGCTGATGGTGACGCTGGACCTGCAGGTGATGGGGCAGCGCCACAAGGACATCAAGAATGGCCTGTCCACGCCGCCGCGCCCGACGCTCGCCAATCTGGCGAACCTGGCGCTCAGGCCGCACTGGTGCCTGGAGATGCTGCGCACGCCCCGGCGCGCGTTCGGCAACATCGTGGGGCACGCCAAGGGGGTGGCGGACATGCGCTCCCTGGCGTCCTGGACGGCGGAGCAGTTCGATGCCACGCTGAGCTGGCACGACCTGGCCTGGATCAAGGACCGCTGGGGCGGCAAACTGATCGTCAAGGGCATCCTGGACGCGCAGGACGCCCGCCGCGCGGTGGAGGCGGGGGCGGACGCGCTGGTGGTGTCGAACCACGGCGGCCGCCAACTGGATGGCGCGCCATCGACCATCGCCGCCCTGCCCGCCATCGCCCAGGCCGTGGGCGACCGTATCGAAGTGCTGATGGACGGCGGCGTGCGCAGCGGCCAGGACACGCTGCGCGCCCTGGCGCTGGGCGCGCGCGGCGTGCTGATCGGCCGCGCGTTTCTATATGCCCTGGCCGCCCACGGCGAGGCCGGGGTACTGCGCTGCCTGGAATTGATGGCCAACGAACTGGATGTGACGATGGCCTTTTGCGGCCGCACGCGGATCGAGGACGTGGACCGGCGGGTGCTGGTGAATCCGGAAGCCGTATGCTGAATATCCTCTGGCTCGGGTTCTTTCTGGTCGCGGCGGCTGCCGCCCTGTTTCAATGGCTCGCCCTGGACGATCCGGACGTCTTCGCCCGCCTGATCGCCAGCCTGTTCGACATGGCCGATCTATCGGTCCAACTGATGCTGCTGCTGTTCGGCACGCTGACGCTGTGGATGGGCTTCCTGCGCATCGCAGAGGCGGCCGGGCTGGTGGACGGGCTGGCGCGGCTGCTGGGGCCGCTGTTCCGGCGCCTGATGCCGGAGGTGCCGGCCGGGCATCCGGCGCTGGGCCTGATCACGCTGAACTTCGCCGCCAATGCGCTGGGGCTGGACAATGCCGCCACCCCGATCGGCCTGCGGGCCATGCACGCGCTGCAGACACTCAACCCGGAACCCAAGACCGCCAGCAATGCGCAGATTCTGTTCCTGGTGCTGAATGCTTCGTCGCTGACGTTGCTGCCGGTGACGATTTTCATGTACCGGGCCCAGCAGGGCGCGGCCGACCCGACCCTGGTGTTCCTGCCGATCCTGCTGGCGACCTCGGCCTCGACGCTGACAGGCCTGTTGGCGGTGGCCTTCATGCAGCGGCTGCGACTGCACGATCCGGTGGTGCTGGCCTGGCTGGGCGGCGGCGCGCTGCTGCTGGGCGGCTTCATGGCGCTGCTAGCTTCGATGAGCGCCGCCGCCGTGGCCGCCCTGTCCTCGCTGCTGGGCAATCTCGTGCTGTTCGGCATACTCATCGCGTTCCTGGCCGTCGGCGCCTGGAAGCGCATCCCGGTCTACGAACGCTTCATCGAGGGCGCCAAGGACGGCTTCGATGTGTGCAAGGGGTTGCTGCCCTACTTGGTGGCCATGCTGTGCGCGGTGGGGGTGCTGCGCGCCTCCGGCGCGCTGGACGTGCTGCTGGACGGCATCCGCTGGCTGGCGCACGCCGGCGGCCTGGATGCGCGTTTCGTCGACGCCCTGCCCACCGCCTTGGTCAAACCGTTCTCGGGCAGCGCGGCGCGCGCCCTGATGATCGAGACCATGCAGCACGCCGGCCCGGACAGCTTTGCCGCCTTGCTGGCCGCGACCGTCCAGGGCAGCACCGAAACGACCTTCTATGTGTTGGCGGTGTATTTTGGCGCCGTCGGCGTGCAGCGGGCGCGCCACGCCATCGGCTGCGCCTTGCTGGCGGACCTGGCGGGCGTGCTGGCCTCGATCGGCGTGTGCTACTGGTTTTTTGCCTAGCCCGGCCCCGGCCGCCCGACGCTGGCGAGCGCCTGCAGCGGGCCGGCGGCGCGGATGGCCTCGATCTGGGCCGGATCGCGCACATAGATCGTGCCGCCGAAGGACAGCGCGTTCAGGGACACGCCCTGGAAATGCTCCTGGCTGCGGGGCAGCACCAGCATCCAGCCATCGCCCACCAGCATGTTGCACGGCGGCAGCAGGCCGTCGGGGCCGGGGCGCAGATCGAGAGCGGCGCAGGCCTGGCCGAAGGCGATCAGCATGGCCCGGGCGCTGGCGCCGGCCTCTGCGCCCAGGCCGGCATCGACGCGCACGAAGCAATGCGCCAGATCCAGCGCGGAGTGGCGGACGACCGCGCCCTGCGGCGCATCCGCCGGCAAGCCGGCCGCCAGGGCGCGCAGCGAGGCATTGCCCGGCGCGTCGGGAATCCACTGCACGTGTTTGTGCCGCTGGCTGGCGCCCGCAGCGGCGCCGCCATTGTAGAAACCCAGGCCGCCTTCCCGGCAAAGCACCGCAGCCAGGGCCAGAAAATCGATTTCCTCCAACGGCGAGCGCTGTTCGGCGAATGCGCGCCGAGCCAGCACTAGATGGTGCAGGCACACGGGGAACTTGTTGAGGATGGCCGTGTGATGTTCGCCCACCGGGCCGACCAGCAAGGCGGGGTCGGGTTTCAGGAAAGGATTAAAATCGGGGTCGCGCGGCCCGCCCGGCAAGGTGATCTCCCGACTGCCTGCCGGGGCCTGCGCCGTGGCGCTCTGCTTTGCCGCATCCTTGGCGGCCAGCGCGGCCACCCAGCGAACGATGAACGGCAGGCCCCGGTCCTCGATGACGACTTGCTCGGCCACGATGGGCTGCAAATCGCCCGAGGCGATGGCCTGGTCGCTGCGCGTACGCACGACTTCCATGAAGTTAGAATGCATATTCCTCCCCCCGCATGGGCGCTGTTCGTCCCGCTGGCCGCGCCCGCGCCCGCGGGCGCGAACCCTGCCGGCGAATGGGTCCGATTGTAGGAGATCGCCGGCATACATGCCCGATCAGGAGTCGAAAACCGCCCACGGAGACACTTCATGTTTTCCTGCCCACGCATGCGCTCACTGCTTCGAGGCGCCCTGATGACGGGCGCGGGTTTCTGGCTGGCGGGCTGCGCCCACATCGCCGCAACCCCGCCCGGCACGCCGCTGGCGCAGGTCGCGGCGCAGTTCGGCGCCCCCACGCTGCGCTGCACGGACCGCCAGGGCCGCGACCGCGCCGTCTGGTCGCGCCAGCCCCTGGGGCAATACGCCTGGGGCGCCACGGTGGACGCCCAGGGCCGCGTCCAGGGCGTCGAACCCATCCTGACCGATGCGCACTTCCAGATTCTGAAGCAAGGCGTCTGGACGGCCGAGCAGGTGCGCTGCGAGTTCGGCCCGCCCGCCATCATCGATACCGCCGGCCTGCCCAACGTGCGCCAGATCGTCTGGAGCTACCGCTACAAGCAGGACCACACCTGGAATTCGCTGATGTATGTGTTCATGGGGCCGGATGGCCGCCAGGTGACGAAATTCCATCCGGGCCCCGATCCGATGTACGAACGCAGAGACACGCTGCCCAGATTCTAGTGTCGTCTGGAACTACCAGCCGTGCCTTGTCACAGAGAGTACGGTCCAGCATCCAGAAAAGGAATCACAATGAGCACAATCCCAAGCCAGGGCGGCACAACGCCCCACGGCCCCATACAAGCAGAGGCTTTGCACACGGCGCCACCCACGCAGACGATCCAGAACCAACAGCCCGACTCCGACCTGGATGATTTCGTCGATCTCTACGTGCCCGCCCCTCGGGATATGCCGCCAGGCAGCGAGATCACCCAAGACGAGTTTGAGCTGATCGAGTCGGAACACTCTTTCGAGAGCCTGATCAGTCACACGACCGAAGCAGGCATCACGACAGGGACGCAGACGACATTCCTGCCCGATGACGCACCGTTGAATCACGAGCTCAATCTGCGCGCCGAGAAGGATTTGAACACTCAGCCTCAGGATTTCCTCAAATTCGTGTCCACGAATACGAATCCCCATCGGACATGGTTCAGCTTCAAGAATCTGCTGCACATCATCGCCGACCTCGTCAGCCTGAAAAAGCCCACGCTGGTGCTGAACCAGAACTGCGTCCACTGCGCCGCAGCAGTGGATCGGACCTTGGCGCAATTCACACCCGAGGGCCGCGGCACGGACGCGCCCAAACTGTATCAAGTGGCCGAAGGGCGGCGCGGATCCTTCGAGGCGCTCATGAGCCAGAATCCCGGGCAGGCCCTCCAGGACCAGGGCCGATTCGTTCAGGAACTAGCTGAAATGATCGGCCAAGGGTCGCGCGGCTGCATCAGCATCCCGGTCAAGAATTATCCGTTCTCGCATGCGATGAATGTGGTGCACATGGCCGACGGCGGCGGGCCCTATATCGTCTGCGGACAGCAGAACCGGGTCTACAACCTGAGCGAACCAGCCGATCTGCAGCATTTCTGGGAACGCTACGAGATCCGGCCGGACCGGATGGCGATCATCACCCGGACCGGGCAGGCGCCCGAAGCCCAGGCGACCGCCCCGGGCGTGAATATGCAGGCGCTGGATCGGGCCTGACCACAGCCAGCGGAGGCGGACCGCGGCGGCTGCAAAATGCCGCCGCCTGCGGGTTCAGCGCACAGACGGGGCCGAATGGTGGCGCACAAAACAAAACCCGCTGATTCCATCAATGAAATCAACGGGTTTGAGAACTTGCTGGCGGAGACGGAGGGATTCGAACCCTCGATGCGGGTATAAGCCGCATGCTCCCTTAGCAGGGGAGTACCTTCAACCTCTCGGCCACGTCTCCAGCAAGACCGGAATTCTAGCACAGGAAGCGGCTCGCGCCGACAAGGCGCGCCCCGCCTCCGGCGCCCTCGTCAGGCCTCGGCCTGGGCGGATTCCTGGTCCAGTTCGAAGGCCTTGTGCAAGGCGCGCACGGCCAGTTCCATGTATTTGTCGTTGATCAGCACCGAGGTCTTGATCTCGGACGTGCTGATCATCTGGATGTTGATGCCCTCTTCGGCCAGGGTGCGGAACATCAGGCTGGCGACGCCGACGTGGCTGCGCATGCCGATGCCCACGATGGAGACCTTGGCGACCTTGTCGTCGGAGACGACTTCGCCGGCGCCCACGGCCGGCCCGATCTGGGTCTTGAGCAGCTCCAGCGTGCGGGCGAAGTCGTTGCGGTTGACCGTGAATGAGAAGTCGGTCATGCCCTGCTGGGAGATGTTCTGCAGGATCATGTCGACGTCGATATTGGCCGCGGCCACGGGGCCCAGAATCGAATAGGCGACGCCCGGGGTGTCGGGGACGTTGCGCAGGGTGACTTTGGCTTCGTCGCGGCTGAAGGCGATGCCGGAGACAACGGCGGTTTCCATTTTCTGGTCTTCCTCGAAAGTAATGAGCGTGCCCGAGTGCATTTCCTCGTCGACCGGGATCAGGGGATCGGTGAGCGAGGACAGGACCCGCAGCGGCACCTGGTATTTGCCGGCGAATTCGACGGAACGGATCTGCAGGACCTTGGAGCCGAGCGAGGCCATTTCCAGCATTTCCTCGAAGGAAATGACGTTCATGCGGCGGGCTTCGGGGACGACGCGGGGGTCGGTGGTGTAGACGCCGTCCACGTCGGTGAAGATGAGGCATTCGTCCGCCCCCATGGCGGCGGCGACCGCCACGGCCGAGGTATCCGAACCGCCCCGGCCCAGAGTGGTGATGTGGCCTTCGTCGTCGATGCCCTGGAAGCCGGTCACGATCACCACGCGACCCGATTCCAGGTCGGCGCGGATGCGGGTGTCGTCGATGGAAAGAATCCGGGCCTTGGTATAGGCGCTGTCGGTGCGCACCGGCACCTGCCAGCCCGCGTAGCTGCGCGCGGCCACGCCTTGGCGCATCAGGGCGATGGCCAGCAGCGCGCTGCTGGCCTGCTCGCCGGTGGCGGCCAGCATGTCGAGTTCGCGCAGGTCGGGCTGGGGAGAGATTTCCTTGGCCAGGCCCAGCAGGCGGTTGGTTTCCCCCGACATGGCCGAGGGCACGACGACGACCTGGTGGCCGGCGGCGTGCCACTTGGCGACCCGCCGTGCGACGTTCTGAATGCGCTCGACGGAACCCATCGAGGTGCCGCCGTATTTTTGGACGATTAGCATGATGCCTTGACGAAGGTTGGAGCCCGGCGCATGGCCTGGCGCGTTCGTGCAGGAGCTGGCCGCACACCAAAAGCGGCCCGGCAAAACGAATTATTCTACCTGGGTTTTTGGAACACAGAGGACGCGGCCCCGCCGCACCATGATCCAAACGCCCTCATGCCCCAGCCGCACGGCCCGGTCATGCCCCAGGGCGTGGACGCCGCGCAACTGGCGCAGCCAGGCCTGGAGGCGGGCTTCGGTGGGCATGCGCAGGCCCAGGGCGCGCAGCCAATGGCGCAGCACGGCGGCCTGGCGCGGCGCGGGCAGCGCGCGCCAGGCCGCCAGTGAAAAAGTCCGGCCATCGGCGGAGGGATCCAGCGCCGGCCATTCGTCGCGGACGGCCTCGTCCACCCAATCCGACAAATGCCGCGCTTGCCGCGCATGACGGGCCAGGGTTTCGCGCCAGGCGGGCCAGCGCGCATCCAGCAGCGGCGCCAATCCGGTGCGCAACGCCGCGCGGGCATAACGGGCATCGCCGTTGCTGGGGTCGCTGACCGGCCTCCAGCCGCTCAAGGCCTCGAAGCGCCGCGCGCAGTCCAGGATCGCGGCACGGGGCTGATCCAGCCAGGGCCGGCTCCAGACCAGGCCGTCGCGCTCCATCACGGGACGCATGGCGGCCAGGCCCAGCGGCCCGGTGCCGCGCAACAGCCGCAGCAACACGGTTTCGGCTTGGTCGTCCTGGTGGTGGGCCAACAACAGGTGCCCGACGCCGGCGTGGGCGGCCAGCCCGGCCAGGGCGGCATAGCGGGCGTCCCGGGCGGCGGCTTCCATACCCCGGCCGTCGACCGCCACGGCCACCCGGCGGCTATGGCAATCCGCCCCGAGCAGCCCCGCCAGCCGATGCGCCTGGATCAGCCAGCCGTCGGCCCCGGCCTGCAGGCCATGGTGGATGTGGAAGCAATGCAGGCGCAGCCCGCGGTGCCGGGCCGCCTGGGCGGCATGCAGCGCCAGCATGGCGGAATCGGCCCCGGCGCTGAGCGCCACGCCGACGGCGGTATCGCCGGGGCGCGCCGCCAAAGCGGCATCGAGCGCGTGCAGCAGCGCCGGGTCGAGCGCCGGCCGCCAAGGATCGGGCGCAGCGCCCGATGCGGCGGGAAACCGCCGCTTGCCGGAGCGCGGCGTGCGGTCAGCGGGCTTCCTGGAATCGCCCATAGGCCGAGACGCGTTCGAGGCGGCGGCGCAGCAGCTCGTCCACATCCAGGCTGGTGAGTTCGCGCAATGCGTCGGCCAGGGCGCGTTGAAGCTGGCGGGCCATGGTGGCCGGGTCGCGGTGGGCGCCGCCCACGGGCTCGTTGACGACGCGGTCGATCAGCCCCAGTTCCTTCAGGCGCGGCGCGGTGATGGCCAGAGCCTCGGCCGCGACGGAGGCCTTGTCGGCGCTGCGCCACAGGATGGAGGCGCACCCCTCGGGCGAGATGACGGCATAGGTGGCGTATTGCAGCATCATGACCGTATCGCCCACGGCAATGGCCAGGGCGCCGCCCGAGCCGCCTTCGCCGATGATGGTGACGATGATGGGCACCCGCAGGCCGGCCATGGCGTACAGATTGTGGCCGATGGCCTCGGACTGGCCGCGTTCCTCGGCGCCCACGCCGGGATAGGCGCCCGGGGTATCGACGAAAGTGAACACGGGCAGGCGGAATTTCTCGGCCAGCTTCATCAGGCGCAGCGCCTTGCGGTAGCCCTCGGGCAGCGGCATGCCGAAGTTGCGCAGGGCGCGCTCTTTGGTGTCGCGCCCCTTCTGGTGGCCGATGACCATGCAGGGCGTGCCGTTGAAACGCGCCAGGCCGCCCACGATGGACTGGTCGTCGGCATACATGCGATCGCCGTGCAGTTCGTGAAAATCGGTGAACAGCGCCTGGACGTAGTCCATGGTGTAAGGCCGCTGGGGATGGCGGGCCACCAGCGCGGTCTGCCAGGGCGTGAGCTTGCCATAGATGCTCTTGGCCAGCGACTGGCTTTTCTGCTGCAGGCGGTTGACTTCCTCGGAGATATCGACGGCGGAATCAGTCTGCACGTAGCGCAGTTCTTCGATCTTTTGGTCGAGTTCGGCCAGAGGCTGTTCGAATTCAAGAAATGTATTTCGCATGAGAGCAGGATTTCCAGGGTGGAATTTCGGGGTCCGGTCGGTCTTCAGTATTCGACGGCGGCGGCATCCATGCTGCGCCACAGGTACCAACTGGCGACCGTGCGCCACGGCGCCCAGGCCTGGGCGACTTCGCGGGCTTCGAAGCGCGAGACCGGCTCGCCGCTGAAGTAGTGATGGGAAATGGCCTTGAGCAGCGCCGTATCGTCCAGCGGCAGGACGTCGGGGCGCCCCAGAAAGAAGATCAGGAACATTTCCGCCGTCCAGCGCCCCACGCCGCGAATCTCGCACAGCAACGCCATCACGGCCGCGTCATCGCGGGACGCCCACCAGGCCGGTTCCAGACGGTCGGCCTCGGCAAAGAACGCGGCCGCGTCGCGCAAGTACTGTGCCTTGCGCAAAGACAGGCCCAGGGCGCGCAATTCAGCCTCGGTGAGCCGGGCGATGCAGCCGGGCTGGATGTCGTTGCCGCAGGTTTGCACCAGCCGGGCCCAGAGCGTGCGCCCCAGCGCCAGAGAGATCTGCTGGCCGACGATGATGCGGATCAGCGTCTGGAACGGGCTTTGGCGCACCTGGATCGATTCGTGGCCGTAGACCGGGATCAATTTGCGCAGGATGCGGTCGCGCTGCACCAGATGCTCGCAGGCCTGAGCCCAGTAGACGGGCCTGAGCGCGGCGGGACTGTGATGCTGCATGTCCATGGTCACACCCTCCGCCATTGCGTGGCGCCGCCGGCGGCGTCGGCCAGCTCGACGCCCTGCTCGCGCAACTGGGCGCGGATGGCGTCGGCGCGGGCGAAATCGCGGGCGGCCTTGGCCTGGGCGCGCTCGGCGATCAGCGCTTCGATGGCGTCGGATGACAGCGTATCGGCGCGCGCGCCGCCCGCCAGAAAGCGGGTGGGGGATTTCAGGTAGACGGCGGGATCGGCCTGCAGCAGGCCCAGAATGCCGCCGAGGGCGCGCATCAGGCCGCTGGCGCGCGCGCTGGAATCACGATTGGCCTGGCCCGCCAGGTCGAACAGGACGGCCACGGCGCCGGCCGTGTTGAAGTCGTCGTCCATGGCGGCGCGAAAGGCTTGCGCGGCCGAGTCGTTCCAATCGAGATCGATGGCCTCGGGCGGCACGCTGGCAAGCGTCTGGTACAGGCGGTCGAGAGCGTGCTGGGCATCGAGCAGGTTGTCGGGCGCGTAGTTCTGGGCGCTGCGGTAATGGCTGCGCACCAGAAAGAAGCGCAGCATCTCGGCCTCGCGCGGGTTGACGGCATAGTCGGCGCGGTCGTCGGCGGCGTCCACGGAGAGCGTGTCGCGGATGCGGCGGAAGTTGCCCAGGGACTTGGACATTTTTTCGGCATCGACCATCATCGGGCCGCAATGCATCCACGCCGTGGCCAGGGTGCCGCCGAAGGCGCCCTCGCTCTGGGCGATCTCGTTTTCGTGGTGGGGGAATTTCAAGTCCGGCCCGCCGCCGTGGATATCCAGCGGCATGCCCAGCAGGGCGTGGCTCATGGCCGAGCACTCGATGTGCCAGCCCGGCCGCCCCGGGCCGTAGGGGGAATCCCAGCGGGTGTCGGCGGGTTCGTCCGGCTTGGCGGATTTCCACAACACGAAATCCAGCGGATCCTGCTTGCCGGACGATACGGCGACGCGTTCGCCCGCGCGCAGATCGTCGAGCGACTTGCCCGAGAGCTTGCCGTAGCCGGGGAATTTGCGCACCGGGAAATTGACGTCGCCGTCCGCGCCCTGATAGGCCAGGCCCTTGGATTCGAGCGCGCGGATGATGTCGAGCATGCCGGCCACGTGTTCCGTGGCGCGCGGCTCGTCGTCGGGGGGCTGGACCCCCAAGGCGCGCTCGTCGGCATGCATCGCGTCGATGAAGAACCCGGTCAGCGCGCGGATGGTCACGCCGCGCTCGACGGCGCGGCGGATGATCTTGTCGTCGATGTCGGTGATATTGCGCACATAGCGCACCCGGTAGCCAGAGGCCCGCAGCCAGCGCTGCACCACATCGAAGCCGACCAGCATCCGCGCATGGCCCAGGTGGCAGAAGTCGTAGACCGTCATCCCGCAGACGTACATGCGCACCACCCCCGGCTCCGCTGTGCGCAACGGCATCTTCTGGCGTGTCAGGGTGTCGTGGATATGGAGCATGTCGGGCAGGATGAGACGAGCGAACCCGCCGCACCGGACCATGCGGGCAGCGCGCGGGGATGTAAAATGGACTGACAAGTATACCGTCCCCAGGGTGCCTCTGAACAAGTCGAGCGGTAAGCAGGCGCTGCGGATTCGGGTTGGCTGCAAGGCGCAGGCGGCCCGAAACCGCAGGCGCAGGCGGCGCGAGGGCTTGTCCAGAGGCTTCCTGATAACCCCAGAATCCCCCTCCATAGGCGCCCCGAGACGTGATCCGCTCCTTCTTTTCTGTTTTGGCCGTGTGCGCCTGCCTGGCGGCCGGCCCGGCCTTCGCGGCGTCTCCGGATGCCGGCACCGGCTTGCCGAGCCTGAACTTCAACCCCGACACCGGGGCGTTCACCGAAGCGCCCCCTCCGGAACACGGCTGGCAGGCCTTCGCCGATCTGCTGAAACAGGCGGCGCCCTCCACCGACACCGCCATCCCGCTCACGCCCGAGCAGGTTTCCGGGCACGTCGCGGCGCTGATCGACGCGGGGCGCGCCGACGAGGCTCTGGACATCATCGGCAAGCAAAAGGCCGCGCGCGAAATCCAGGCCGCGCTGGGCGTCGACGTCCAGTTGCGCTACCAGGAAGGCCGCGCCCTGGCGGCGCTGGGCCGGCACGACGAAGCCATGGCGGTGTGGCGCCAGATGACCACCGACTACCCCGAACTGCCCGAGCCCTGGAACGCGCTGGCCATCGAATATGCCCGCCAGGGCCGGTTGCAATTGGCCCGCGATGCGCTCGATATGGCGCTCGTATCCGACCCGTCCTTCGCTCCGGCGCTGGAGAACCTGGGGCACGTGCAGATGCGCCTGGCCCAGGAATCCTTCGCGCGCGCCCGGGCGGCGGGCGACAAGATCCCCGCCCCTGGGGCACAATAAGCTTTTTGCCCCGGTCGGCTCCATGTCCCATCCCTCTTTCCTTTCCCGCATCCTGCCCTGGACACGGGCCTGCAGCCTGGGCTGCGCCCTGATCCTTGCCGGCGGCGCCGCCGCCGCGCAGGCCGATTCCACCCCTTCCACTCAAAGCACAGCCATGAGCACTCATCCGCACGTCAGAATGCACACCAACAAGGGCGATCTGCTGATCGAACTGGACGCCGAAAAGGCCCCCAAGACCGTCGAGAACTTTCTCCGCTACGTCAAGGAAGGCTTCTACGACGGCACCGTTTTCCACCGCGTCATCAACAACTTCATGATCCAGGGCGGCGGTTTCGAGCCCGGCATGAAGCAGAAGCAAACCCACGCCCCCGTCGAAAACGAAGCCAACAACGGCCTGAAGAACGACCGCTACACGCTCGCCATGGCGCGCACCGCCGATCCGCATTCGGCCACGGCCCAGTTCTTCATCAACGTGGCCGACAACGATTTCCTGAACTTCTCCGCGCCCACCTCCAACGGCTGGGGCTACGCCGTCTTCGGCCGCGTCATCGAGGGCACCGAGATCGTCGATGAAATCAAGAAGGTCAAGACCGGCAGCAAGGGCTTCCACCAGGATGTGCCCGTCGAGGACGTCGTCATCGAAAGCGCCGCGCTGGTTGAATAATCAGGCGCTGCGGGGCACCGTCTGGATCGCCTCGGACATCCACCTGGGCGAGGCCGTCCCGAAGACGGCGCTCGCCTTTTATGATTTCCTGGAGCAGGCCCGGCGCCATACCGGCGCCCTGATCCTGTGCGGCGATCTTTTCGATGCCTGGATCGGCGATGACCACGCCCTGCGCGACCCGCCGGGCTGGCTGGCCGCGGCACTGGCCGAACTGCGCGCCACCGCCCAGGCCATCCCGCTGTGGCTGGCGCACGGGAACCGCGATTTCCTGATGGGCCGCGCCCTGGCCGATGCGCTGGGCGCCCGGCTGCTGGACACCCCCACCGTCCTGCACACGGACGCCGGTCCGATTCTGCTGGCCCACGGCGACGAATACTGCACCGACGACCTCGCCTACCAGCGCTTTCGCCGCATCGTGCGCACACCCTGGATCCAAAAAGCCTTTCTGGCCCTGCCGCTGGGCGTGCGGCGCGCCATCGCCGCGCGCGCGCGCGCGCGCAGCCGGCAAGCCCGCCGGACCAAAACGATGGCGATCATGGATGTGAATCCGGCCGCGATCGGGCAGGCCTTGCGCGCCGCGGGTTGCCAGACCCTGATCCACGGCCACACGCACCGGCCCGCCCTTCATGCGCTGACGCTGGACGATGGCTGCGCGGCACGGCGTTATGTGCTGCCCGATTGGGATTTCGATCATGCCGCCGCCCCCCGGGGTGGCTGGATCGAGATCGACGCCGCCGGAATCCGGGCCTCAGAACACCCTCAATCCTGAGGATCGGCTTCGAGGCTGGGGGGTTCCAGGCTGTCGATCTGCACGGCGGCGATGCGGCGGCCTTCCAGGGCGGCGACGGTGAACCGGAATCCGCCGCCATACTCATGCGTCAGTTCGCAATGATCGCCGACCTCGGGCAGGCGGCCGAACCGGCTAAGCAGATAACCCGCCAGCGTGGAGTATTCTTCGTGCTCGTCGACCAAGCCGTCGGTGTGCAGAATGTGCTCCAGGTGATGCAGATCGGCGGCGCCATCCACGCGCCAGCGGCCGTCGCCCTGGTCGATGATGTCAGGCGCCTCGTCCTCGTCGGGAAACTCGCCGGCGATGGTCTCGAAGATATCGATCGGCGTCACGACGCCGACGATGGAGCCGAATTCGTCGGCCACCAGGACCAGCAACCCATGCGAGCGCTTGAGCGTTTCCATGAGCTGCAGAATGGGGATGGTTTCATGCACGATGATGGGTTCGCGCAGCCGGGTTTCGCGGATGCCGCCGTGCTCCAGCAGATCCAGCAGCAGGTCTTTGGCGCGCCCCACACCCACGACCTCGTCCAGAGAGCCCCGGCACACCGGGAAGAAACTGTGCGGCTCGCGGATCAGTTGGTCGCGCAGTTCATCGGCCGGCAAGTCCAGATTGATCCAGGATACGTCGGTGCGCGGCGTCATCACGGAATGCACGTTGCGGTCGCTGAGCGTCAGTACGCCACTGACCATATTGCGTTCTTCGTCGCCGAAAGCCTCGACCGGCGGCGGCGCGTGTTCGCTGTCCTCGAGTTCCGGGCCGGCCATGGGCTTGCGGCCCAGCATCAGCAGCACGGCCTCGGCGGTGCGCTCGCGCAGCGGGCGGCGCTGCTCTGCGCGGCGCACGTTGCGCCGCGCCCACTGGTTCAAGGTTTCGATCAGCACCGAAAACACGATGGCGGCGTACAGATAACCCTTGGGCACATGGAAGCCGAAGCCGTCGGCCACCAGCGTGAAGCCGATCGTCAGCAAGAAGCCCAGGCACAGAATCACCACCGTCTGGTGGGCGTTGACGAAGGCGGTCAGCGGCTTGGACGCCACCAGCATGACCCCCATGGCGATCACCACCGCCGCCATCATGATCTCCAGGTGATCGACCATCCCCACGGCCGTGATCACGGAGTCGACCGAGAACACCGCGTCCAGAATGACGATCTGGGTCACGATCACCGCGAAGCCGGCATGCAGGCGCGAGCCCGAGGCGTGCTGGGTGCGGCCTTCGATGCGGTCATGCAGCTCGAAAGTGCCCTTGAACAACAGGAAAAATCCGCCCACGATGAGGATCAGGTCGCGGCCCGAAAAGCTCAGGGCGCCCAGGCTCACCAGCGGTTCGGTGAGCTTGATCAGCCACGACATCACCGTCAGCAGGAGCAGGCGCATGATGAGCGCCAGGCTCAGGCCCAGGATGCGGGCGCGGTCGCGCTGCTTGGGCGGCAGTTTGTCGACCAGAATGGCGATGAAAACCAGGTTGTCGATGCCCAGAACAATTTCCAGGACAATCAGGGTAAATAATCCTACCCAGGCGGACGGGTCTGCCAACCATTCCATGATCGATATCCCGTCAGGCGTTCAGGTGGGCAATCATCTGGGCGAACAGCTTGGGCGGCGCGGCCAGCACGTTGCCCGACTCCATCCAGCCCTGTTCGCCCTGGAAATCGGCCAGCAGGCCGCCGGCCTCGAGCACCAGCAGGCCGCCCGCCGCCATGTCCCAGGGCTTCAGCCCGACGCCGCAGAAGCCGTCCAGGCGGCCGCTGGCCACCCAGGCCAGATCCAGCACCGTGGAGCCGGTGCGCCGCGCCGCCGCGCATTCTGCCAGCAGGGGCACGAAGGGCGAGGTCGCCGGCAGCGCCGTGGACTGGGGAATATGCGAGGCCAACAAGGCGTCGTGGTAGCGCAGGCAGGCCGACACCCGGACCCGCCGGTCGTTCAGGAAAGCGCCGCTGCCCCGGCTGGCGGTGAACATCTCGTTGCGCGTGGGATCGTAGACCACGGCATGCGCCGCCTGGCCGCGATGCATCAGCGCAATGGACACGGCGTAATGGGCGAAGCCGTGGATGAAGTTCGTGGTGCCGTCCAGGGGATCGATGATCCACTGGAATTCGGTGTTTTCCACGGGGTGGGGGCCCGACTCTTCAGCCAGGATGCCGTGGTCGGGGTAGGCTGTGCGTAAAATGTCGATGATGGATTCCTCGGCGGCCCGATCAACTTCCGTGACGTAGTCCTTCGGCCCCTTGCGCGCCACGTTCAGGCGTTCCAGGTCGAGGCTGGCGCGGTTAATGATGGCGCCAGCACGGCGTGCCGCCTTGATGGCGGTGTTGAGCATCGGGTGCATAGGTTTCCAAAGATCACGGGTGACAGACCCTCTATTTTAAATGACTCCGCCAGTTTCCTCCGACTTCCCCACAGATGCCCCGGATATTTTCTCCCGGGTGCGCTTCGTCATGGTCAGCCCGACCCATCCCGGCAACGTCGGATCGGCGGCCCGGGCGATCAAAACCATGGGTTTTCACGACCTGCACCTGGTGGCTCCCGCCGACCCGGACATCCTGCGCCAACCCGAGGCGCTCGCCTTGGCAAGCGGCGCCGGCGACATCCTGGCGCGTGCGTGCACGCACGCCCGCCTGGCCGACGCGCTGGGTCCCACCACCCTGGCCTTCGCCCTGACGGCGCGGGCGCGCGCCATCGGCCCCCCGCCCTGCGACATCCGCGAGGCCGCCGTGCAGTCGGCCGCCGAACTGACCCTGCCCGACGCACGCGTCGCCATCGTCCTGGGCACCGAGCGCACCGGCCTGTCCAACGAGGACATCACGCTGTGCCAGCGCGTCTGCCACATTCCGGCCAATCCGGCGTACAGTTCGTTGAACGTATCCCAGGCGCTGCAACTGGCCGCCTGGGAAATGCGCTATGCCCTGCTGCCCCTGGCCGGCGCGGCCCGCCTGCCCGACACCCACGCCCGGCATGACCCGGGCTCCGACCCGGCCAGCAGCGAACGCGTCCAGGCCATGCTCGATCATTTCGAGCAGGCTCTGCTGGCCGTGGGTTTCCTGGATCCGCTGCATCCGAAGAAACTGGTGCCGCGCATGCGGCAGATGTGGACCCGCAACCGGCTGAGCGCCGACGAGGTGGACATGGTGCGCGGCCTGTGCACCGCCATGATCCGCAGCGCCGACCGCGCCACGCCCCAGAACGACTGAACCGACCTATGTTTGACCAGCTTCGCGAAGACATCGCCTGCATCCACGAACGCGACCCGGCGGCCCGCAGCCGCATCGAAATCCTGACCTGTTATCCCGGGCTGCACGCCATCCTGATCCATCGCATGGCGCATGGCCTGTGGCGGCGCGGCTGGTACTGGGCGGGGCGCTTCACCTCCCACCTGGGACGTCTGCTGACCGGCATCGAGATCCATCCCGGCGCGCGCATCGGCCGGCGCGTGTTCATCGACCACGGCTTCGGCGTGGTGATCGGCGAGACCGCAGAGATCGGCGACGACTGCACCATCTACCAGGGCGTCACCCTGGGCGGCACGCGGCTGTACAAAGGTGAAAAGCGCCATCCCACCCTGGAGGAGGGCGTGGTCGTGGGCGCGGGCGCCCAGATCCTGGGCGGCTTCACGGTGGGCGCCCATGCCCGGGTCGGGTCGAACGCGGTGGTGATCAAGCCCGTGCCCGCCGGTGCGACCGCCGTGGGCAATCCGGCGCGCGTGATCCTGCCGGAAGACCAGGCGGCGCCCGCCTCCGGCGAGGCGGCGGCCGGCCATGCCAGCCGGCCCGATGCGCCGGGCACGGCGCGCAGCGCCGCGTCACCCTGCCAGGAGGACATCCCGCAATCCGAATGGGCGGCGCGCCCCTTGCAGGAACTGCTGCAGCGCGGCCGGGCCGAGCCGCCCGCCGCATCCGCCGACGGCGCAACACCGCAAGAGGATTTCGCCCCCTACGGCGTGGGCCGCACGGACGACGACCCGCTGGTCCAGGTGCTGCACGAACTGATCAACCACACTGCCCAGCAGGATGCGCGCATCCAGCGCCTGTGCTCGGCCCTGGAAGACCTGGGCCAGCGTATCGAGAACGGCCAGCATCCGCTGGATGCGGAGCGGCTGAACCGGATGGTGGAGTAACCGGGCTGCCGCGCCGCGCCCCGCGGGCATCAGGCGTGGGCGGCCTTGTCTTTTTCCACCGGCGCGGGAACGGACTTGACCTCCCGCAGGGGGATGGGCGAGCGCAGGCCCGCCTGGCGCAATGCCTGCGGCGCATGGCGGTGCAGGTCGAAATATACGTCCCAATACTGGTCCGCCGGCGTCCATGCGCGGATGTTCACCATGATGGTGCTGTCCCGGTATTCCATCACCATGACTTGAGGCGCCGGATCGGCCAGGATGCCCTCATGCTGGTCCACCAGCGCCTGCAAGGCCGCCAGCGCGGCCTCCAGGTCGTCGTCGTAGCGCACGCCCAGCATCATGTCCAGGCGGCGGGTCTTGTTGCGGCTGTAGTTGGTGATCGGGCTGCCCCAGACCAGCGTATTGGGCAGCAGGATATGGATGCCGTCGACCTGCACGAAGCGCGTCATGAACAAGCCGATCTCGTCCACCGTGCCCGAGCCCTGGCCGCCGATGGCGACGAACTCGCCCGCCCGCACCGGCCGCAACACCAGGAGCATGATGCCGGCGGCGAAATTCTGCAGTGTGCCCTGCAGGGCCAGGCCGATGGCCAGGGCGGAAGCGCCCAGCATGGCCACCAGGCTGGCGGTCTGAACCCCCAGGCGGGCCAGCACCGCCAGCAGCACGACGATGCGCACCGCCCAGACGGTGACGCTGCGCACCATGGGCACGATAGTGGGATCGATCCGGGGCGAACGGTCCGCAATGCGGCGCATCCAGCGGCCCAACAAACTGGAGATGGCCCAGCCGATCACCAGGATCGCCAAAGTCATGCCGAGATTGATCGCCATGCCGCTGAGGTCGGGTATGCCGGCCCAGAAGGCCTGAAGCTGTTCCATGATGGAAATCCCTAGTAATGATTCAAAGAGAGGGGATTTTACGGCGACAGGCCGATGATGTTCATGACACGCCTGGCCGGAACGCCCCGCCGCCCGCCCGGAGGATTTTATCCACGCAGCGTGTGGACAAGGCGATGGACAAGTGCGGGGAGATTCAATTTTCATTTTTAAAATCAATACGATGCAATCCCCGATGAAAAAATGACCGGTCCATGACGGCCCTCGATTGCATGCGGTTATCCACCCCGCCTGTGGACAATCCCATGGACAAACCATGGGTTTTCCCGGATTCCGGCGGCGGGACAAGGATTTAGGAAACGCGGTCAACAATCGCCCTGGATGACGGCGGCGTGATGATGGGTATTGGCACGCGCAAATGTCCTCCCCTCCGGGGGGCCGATATAGTGGCCGGATACAGTGCGCCCAGGCATGCGGCACGCCGTCCGGCACCCGCCCGGGACAGCCCATAAAAACGAGCAGCCCGAACGCTGCGACGGAGACACGACATGAAGCATTTCTTTCTGCGGCGCTCGCTGCGCGTCCGGCTGACACTTTCCCTCCTGACGCTGCTGCTGCCTACCCTGCTGGCCTGCGGCGGCGCCTTGTGGCTGGCCGCGCCGGTGCCGGACAGCCTGCGCCACGGCCTGATCGGGCTCGCGCTGGCGGCCGTTCTGCTGACCTGGATGATCTACCGGGTCTTGCTGCGCATGGTCCTGAACCCTCTGCTGGACAGCGGCCAACTGTTGCGCGGGATCGCCGCCGGCGACCTGACGGCCGTCATCGAAGTCTGGACCCGGGATGAAATCGGACAACTCTTCCAGGGCCTGAAGGATACGCAGGATAGCCTGCAAGCCATGATCTCCATGGTGCTGGAGCGCACCGGCCGCATGGTCGACGGCGCACGGGAAATCGCCGCCGGCAATCAGGACTTGAACGATCGCACGCAGCAGCAGGCCGCGGCCCTTCAACAGACCGCCGCCAGCATCGAGGAGTTGGCCAGCAGCACCCGCCAGAACGCGGACAACGCCCGGCAGGCCAATCAATTGGCGGGCGAGGCGTCAGGCGTGGCCGCCAGCGGCGGCCAGACCGTGGATGCGCTGATCGAAACCATGGCGGGCATCTCGGACAGTTCCCAGAAGATCGGCGAGATCGTCGGCGTCATCGACAGCATCGCCTTCCAAACCAACATCCTCGCCCTGAACGCGGCCGTCGAAGCCGCCCGCGCCGGCGAGGAAGGCCGCGGCTTCGCCGTCGTGGCCTCTGAAGTCCGGGCGCTCGCCCAGCGCAGCGCCGCCGCCGCGCACGAGATCAAGGCCCTGATCGAACAATCCGCTCACCGCATCGAGGACGGCGCGGCCCGCATGCGGCACGCTGGCCGGACCATGCAGGAAATCGTCGTCTCGATCCAGAAAGTATCCGGCTTCATGGGGGAAATCACGACCGCCACTGTGGAGCAGTCGGCCGGCATCGAGCAGATCAGCCAGGCCATGTCGCAGATCGACGCCGTCACCCGGCAGAACACCCGCCTGGTGCAGCAGGCCGCCCGCGCCACCGGCGAGCAGGAGCGCCTGGCCGACGAAGTGAAGGACTCCCTGGCCGTGTTCAAGCTGGGGCAGCGGCCTGTGGATCGAGAGGCCGAACCGCAGGCCCCCTTGCTGGCGATGACGTGAGCGATTTATCCACGCGGATTGTGGACAATGCCATGGACAAGTCCTGAGAGACTTGATTTTCTTCTTTCAAATCAAGAAGATAATCCAACAGGCGAAGAAATGACCGTTGCATGACAAGCGACAGCCGGAGGAAATTATCCACCTGATCTGTGGACAAACCCATGGACAAACCTCGGGATTTCCCTGATTCCGGCCACAAAACAAAGACTTACGCCGAGCGGTCGGTTTGTGTTCCCGGCTCTTCGTGCCCGCCAAACCCCTTGCGCATCGCCGACAAAACCTTGTTGGCGAACTCCGCATTGCCGCGCGACTGGAAGCGCTCGAACAGCGCCGCGCCGAGCACCGGCACCGGCACGCCCTCATCGATGGCGGCATGCAGCGTCCAGCGGCCTTCGCCGGAATCCGACACCCGCCCCGCGAAGCCATCCAACTCAGGGTCGGCCTGCAACGCGCGCGCCGTCAGGTCCAGCAGCCAGGACCCGATCACGCTGCCCCGGCGCCAAAGCTCCGCGATTTCCGGCAGATCCATGTCGTACTGATAGTGCTGCGGATCGCGCATCGGCGTCGTCTCCGCAGTGGCCGCATGTTCGCCCTTGCCCACATTCGCGTGGCGCAACAGGTTGAAGCCTTCGGCATAGGCCTGCATGATCCCGTATTCGATGCCGTTGTGCACCATCTTCACGAAATGCCCGGCTCCCGCAGGACCGCAGTGCAGATAGCCCTGATCCGCCGTGCCCGCCTCGTCGCCGCGCCCCGGCGTGCGCGCGGCCGCATCCCGGCCCGGCGACAGTGCCGCGAACACCGGCTCCAGCCGCCCGACCGCATCCGCGGCGCCGCCGATCATCAGGCAATAGCCCCGCGCCTGCCCGTGCACGCCGCCGCTGGTGCCGACGTCCAGATAATGGATGCCCCGGCCCGCCAGCGCCTTGGCCCGCCGGATGTCGTCGTGATAGCAGGAATTGCCGCCATCGATGACCGTATCGTCCGCTTCGAGCAGCGGCACGAGCTGGTCCAGCACCCCGTCCACCAGGCCCGCCGGCACCATCAGCCAGACCGTTCTCGGACGCGGGAGTTGCGCGACCAGCTCAGTGAGCGAACCGGCTCCGGCAGCGCCATCGGCCACTAGCCGCGCGACCGCGTCTGCCTGCGGGTCGTAGGCGACGCAACGGATGTTTTTCCCCATGAGCCGCCGCGCCATGCCGGCGCCCATGCGCCCCAAACCGACCATGCCGATGTGCATGTGAATCTCCGTGAATTGCATTGGGGGTAATGGTACAGGGAGCTCACGGCGCCGTGACACGCCGGATATGAAGTGGACGCACCTGTTGCGTCAATCTTTTCCAGCCACACCGGCCGCCGCCAGCACACGCCGCACGAACACGGCGCACATGATTACAAAGGCCAGCAGCCCGATGCCGGTGGCGATCGGTGCGAACTCAGGCCCCGCCACCGCCAGCGGCGCATCGCCGCCGCCGGACGCCATGGAGCCCACGATCACGATGGCCAGCACCACGCCCACCAGGCTCTCGCCCACGATCAGTCCCGAAGCGAACAGCGTGCCCGTGCGCTCACTGGCCTGCTCGGCCTGATCGCGGCCCGCGCCGTCCGGCAGCGCCCGGGCGCGGATCCGGGCCCGCACGAACCACGAGATCAACGCGCCGACGAACAGCGCCGTCGCCACAGTGGGCGGCAGGTAGACGCCCATGGCCACCGCCAGCGGCGGCACGCGGAACCGGCTGAATCGCCCCAGAACCCAATCGAAAGCAATCAGCGCGGCGCCCACCAGCACACCGAGGCGGATGAAGGTCCAGTCCAGCGTGTGGCTGAACAGACCTTGCGCAATGGTGATCATGAGCGACGCTTGCGGCGCGGCCAGGGCCTGGGCGGGATCCATGCCTTCGCGCGGCAGGCTGCCGATGAAACCATAGGCCTCGTAGAGCAGCTCCAGCACCGGAGGAATCGTCACCGCGCCGATCACGCAACCGATGATCAGCGCCATCTGCTGCCGCCACGGGGTCGCATGCACCAGCCAGCCCGTCTTGAGGTCTTGCAGGTTATCGTTGGAAATTGCCGCCACGGCCACGACGACCGAGGTGCAGAACAGCGCCAGCGCCGTCATGAAGCGTACGGATTCGGGGTTGCCCAGCAGGTCTTGCGTCTGGCCGATACCGATGAAGATCATGGACGCGGCCAGGATGGCGATCACCGCGATGCCGGAGATCGGGCTGGCCGACGAGCCGACCAGGCCAGCCATGTAGCCGCAAGCGGCCGCCACCAGAAAACCGAAGACGAACGCCAGCACGACCCCGGCCACCACCAGGGTCCAGGCGGCCATCGCGGGCAGGCCCGAATCCGCCACGAAGGACTGGAACGTCGCGCCCAGCAGCAAGATCATAAGCAGCGTCAGCTTCAGCAGCAGCCCGGGCGGCAGGTCGGCGTCGGTGCGGCTCTGCCCCGACTCGCCCGGCCCGCGTTTCAGCACCGACAACGAAATCCGCATGCCTTCGATCATGGGGCGGATGAGCGTCAACAGCGTCCAGACCGCCGCCACGGCAATCATGCCCGCGCCGATCAAACGCACTTTGGAGACCCAGATACCGGAGGCGAAGTCCGCCAGGCTGACGCCATCGGGCATGGGCGAAAGCCACGTCAGCCAGGGCACGGCCACGCCCCAGGACAGCACCACGCCCAGCAGCATCGCCACACCGCCGACGATGCCCACAAGGTAGCCCGCACCGACCAGGGCAAAGGACAGCCCCAGGGGCAGTTGGAATACGGCGCGCCCGGCGCTGAACCAATAACCCACGCTGTCACTGGCCACGCGCAGGCCGCTCGTCATCAGGCTGAAGCCGCCCGCCAGCGCCCCGCCCAGCAGGATGTCGCGCAAACCGCCAGCCTGCCGCCGGGTTTCCGCGCCCTCGCCCGGAGCTTGCCCGACTTTCAGGATTTCGGCGGCGGCCACGCCTTCCGGGTACGGCAGGTCACTGTTGACGACCAGCGCGCGCCGCAGCGGCACGGTGAACACCACCCCCAGAATTCCGCCGCAGGCGCAGATCATGGCGGTTTGCAGCAGGGGGAATCCCGTCCAGTACCCCATCATCAGCAGCGCCGGCAACACGAAGATGACGGCCGACAAGGTGCCCGCCGCAGACGCCTGCGTCTGGACGATATTGTTCTCCAGAATATTGGAGTCACGGAACGCCCTCAGCACCGCCATGGAAATCACCGCTGCGGGGATCGAAGACGCGAAGGTCAGGCCCACTTTCAGGCCCAGGTAGACGTTGGACGCGGTGAAGACCAGGGTGATCAAAGCGCCCAGAATCACGCCCCGCAGGGTGAGTTCTTTAAGCGAAGCGTGCGAGTCGGGCATAGTGGGGGTGAGTCCTTTGAGACATGGATGATGTAATGCGCGCATTGTGAAGCATGCGGTGGAATTCGTCACGGGCCGGGCTGGTATTCGCGATCAGGGTTCGGCACGCGCGGGCCTGTCATTAATTTCGTGTTTGAGGCATAACATGACGCCAAGGAGTGTCTATGCCACGCAAACCAAGAACCCAGCCAGCCGCGCTGCCGACCATTGCTCCAGAGTTGCTGGAGTCGTTCGGTCACGGTCCGATGACGGCCGAAGCCATCAATGCTGCGTCCCTGGCCTTCAAGAAGGCGCTGATCGAGCGCGCCCTGGCCGGTGAGATGAACCATCACCTGGGCTATCCGGCCGGGGCAGCCAAGCCGGCAGCGGTCAGCAACCAGCGCAATGGCAAGGGCGCCAAGACCGTGCTGACCGAGGACGGCCCGATCCGCATCGAAGTGCCACGCGACCGCGATGGTAGCTTCGCCCCGCTGCTGATCCCCAAGCACGAACGCCGCTTCACGGGCTTTGACGACAAGATCGTCGCCATGTATGCCCGGGGGATGACGGTGCGCGAGATCCAGGGCTTTCTGCTGGAGCAGTACGCTACTGAGGTCTCACCAGACTTCATCAGCTCAGTCACCGATGAGGTGATGGCGGAGGTCACCGCCTGGCAAGCCAGGCCGCTCGAACCGATGTACCCGGTGGTGTTCTTCGATGCCCTGCGGGTCAAGATCCGCGAGGATGCGGTCGTGCGCAACAAGGCCGTCTACCTGGCCCTGGCGGTGCTGCCCGACGGCACCCGTGACATCCTGGGGCTGTGGATCGAAGGCACCGAAGGGGCCAAATTCTGGATGAAGGTTTTCAACGATCTGAAGACCCGAGGCGTGTGCGACATCCTGATCGCCGTCACCGACGGCCTCAAAGGCATGCCCGAAGCGCTGGCAGCCGTCTTTCCAGCCACCACGCTACAAACCTGCATCGTTCACCTGATCCGCAACAGCCTGGACTATGCGAGCTGGAAGGACCGTAAGGCGCTGGCTGCCGCCATCCGACCGATCTATACCGCCGTCAGCGCCGAAGCTGCTCAGGCCGAACTTGAGGCCTTTGCAGACGGTCCCTGGGGGCAGAAATTCCCGACCGTCAGCGCGGCATGGCGCAATGCGTGGGACCGGGTGATTCCGTTTTTTGCCTTCCCGCCGGCCGTGCGCCGTGTGATCTACACCACCAACGCCATCGAGAACATCAATTCGCAACTGCGCAAGATCATCAAGACTCGGGGGCATTTCCCCAGCGATGATGCCGCCGCTAAACTGATCTGGCTGGCGCTGCGCAATATCACGGCAAAATGGAGCCGATCCGCGCATGACTGGAAGCAGGCCATGAACCAGTTCGCGATCCTCTATGAGGATCGATTCAGCCGTCTTTCCGTGTAGTGCTCAACCCGCTTCAAACACGGAATTTCTGACAACCCCGCACGCGCGCGATCAATACCCATCCTTGTTATTCGTGCACCCATATCGAATACCGGTAAGCGGTATAAAATAAGAATCGGCAAGAACGCTGCTGCATCCGAATCAACGCACAATGGTGTATTTACTTTTTCTGGACTGATAAAGGCCAAGAAGAGATCAGAATTGTGGCCTACCACTGAAAAGCACTTCGCTTCAAAGGACACGTCTACAGAAGGATTCAATCATGATCAAAAGTGGCATGCGCCCCATACACCCCGGACATATCCTGCGTGAGGACTACCTGAAGCCTCTGGGCATGAGCGCCAACGCACTAGCCCGCCATCTGCTCGTTCCGGCTTCACGCATCAACGACATCCTGCTCGAACGGCGTGGTATCACGGCCGACACAGCGTTACGCTTAAGCCGCTACTTCGGCGGCGACGCACTATCCTGGCTGAACCTGCAAGTCGCCTTCGATCTGCGCACTGCCGAACTCAACACCGATCTGCAAACCGTGCTGGAATCGCTCCAGCCCATGGAGCCGACTCCGGCATAAGTGCTGGCCGCTGCCTCACTCGGCATCACGACGGTCCAGGTAGATTTCTAAAACATGGCTCCCGCGCTCATGCCGTCCACGATCTGGCGCCAACCAGCCCCAGACATCCCCCACCCCATTGAACGATAATACGGGTCTCCTCGTTTCACCTCCCGCCAGCATTCCGCCCATGTCCACCCCCGATCTCTCCGGCCACACGCCGATGATGCAGCAATATTTACAGCTCAAGGCCCAGGCCGGGTCGCATCTGCTGTTCTATCGCATGGGCGACTTCTACGAAATGTTCTACGAAGACGCGGAGCGCGGGGCACGGCTGCTGAACCTGACGCTGACCAAGCGCGGCACGTCCAACGGCGCGCCGATCCCGATGGCCGGCGTGCCGCATCACGCCATGGAGGGCTACCTGGCGCGGCTGGTGGCGCTGGGCGAATCCATCGCCATCTGCGAGCAGATCGGTGACCCGGCCGCCAGCAAGGGGCCCGTCGAGCGCAAGATCGTGCGCGTGGTGACGCCGGGCACGCTGACCGACGACGCGCTGCTGCCGGCCAACGACGACCGCCGGATCGCCGCATTGATCAGCGGGCGCGGCCATGGCCGAGAGACACTGGGCCTGGCCTGGATGAACCTGGCCAACGGCGACTTCAAGGCCTGCGAATCGACCCCCGAGCTGCTGGATGCGGAACTGGCCCGCATCGCGCCCGCCGAACTGGTCTGCGCGGAACAGGCGGACACGCAGCCGCTGGATGTTTCCGGGCTGGACGCGGCGATCAGCCGGGTGCCGGACTGGCACTTCGAGGCCGACGGCGCGCGCGATACGCTGCTGCGCCATTTCGGCGTGAACGATGTCGGCGCTTTCGGGCTGGATCACCTGCCGCTGGCGATGCGGGCGGCGGGCGCGCTACTGCGCTATGTCGGGGCCACGCAAACGCAGGCGCTCAGCCACGTGCACAGCCTGTCGGTGGATGCGGGCGGCGACTACGTGGTGCTGGACCCGGCCACGCGGCGCAACCTGGAGATCACGGACACGCTGAACGGCGGCGAGGGGCCGACGCTGTTCAGCACGCTGGACCACGCCCGCACGCCAATGGGCAGCCGCCAGTTGCGCCGCTGGCTGCAGGCGCCGCTGCGCGACAATCCGCAGGCGCAGGCGCGCCAGGACGCCATCACGCAGTTGCTGCAGGCGCCGGATGCCGATGGCGCGCTGCGCGCATTGCGCGATGCATTGCGGCTTCTGCCCGATCTGGAACGCATGGCGACCCGCCTGGCCCTGGGCACGATCCGCCCGCGCGAGCTGGCCAGCCTGCGCGATGCGCTGGGGGGGCTGGATGCGCTAGCGCAGGCGACCGCATCCGCCTTCGGCGCCCAGGGGCTGCTGGCCGACTGCCTGAGAGACGTGCCCGTCGACCCGGCGCTGCACGCGCTGCTGGCGCGCGGCATCGCCGCCGAGCCCGCCCTGGCGGTGCGCGACGGCGGCGTGATCGCCCCGGGCTACGATGCGGAGCTGGATGAACTGCGCCAACTGGCGGGCGACAACGGCGCCTTTCTGCTGGAAGTCGAAGCCCGGGAGCGCGAGCGCACCGGCATTGCCAATCTGCGGGTGGAATACAACCGCGTCCACGGTTTCTTCATCGAGGTCTCGCGCGGCCAGGCCGACAAGGTGCCCGACGACTACCGCCGCCGCCAGACATTGAAAAACGTGGA
Organism: Castellaniella ginsengisoli; assembly: GCF_040955415.1. Classification (NCBI taxonomy): domain Bacteria; kingdom Pseudomonadati; phylum Pseudomonadota; class Betaproteobacteria; order Burkholderiales; family Alcaligenaceae; genus Castellaniella; species Castellaniella ginsengisoli. The sequence goes on from NZ_CP158257.1 coordinate 529,502, forward strand.
GCGCTACATCACGCCCGAGCTGAAAGCCTGGGAGGACAAGGTCCTGTCGGCCCGGGACCGCAGCCTGGGACGCGAGAAACTGCTGTACGAACAGATTCTCGCGCAGGCGGCGGCCCACGCGGCGGCCCTGGCGCGCAGCGCCGCCGCGCTGGCGCGGATCGACGCGCTGGCCGGGCTGGCCCACCATGCGCGCGCCCATGGCTGGGTCGCGCCGGTGCTGTCCGAAGACATCTGCCTGGAGATCGAGGCGGGCCGCCATCCGGTGGTGGAACACAGCATCGAGTCCTTCACGCCGAATGACTGCCGCATGGACGAAGAACGCCGCATGCTGCTGATCACGGGCCCGAACATGGGCGGCAAGTCCACCTATATGCGCCAGGTGGCGCTGATCGCGCTGCTGGCGCGCGCCGGCAGCTATGTGCCGGCCACCCGCGCGAAGATCGGCCCGCTGGACCGCATCTTCACGCGCATCGGTGCGGCCGACGACCTGGCCGGCGGGCGCTCGACCTTCATGATGGAAATGATGGAAGCGGGCGTGATCCTGGGCGCATCCACGCCACGCAGCCTGGTGCTGATGGACGAGATCGGCCGGGGCACGTCCACCTACGACGGCCTGGCGCTGGCCTGGGCCATCGCCCACCGGCTGCTGACGACCAACCGCGCCCTGACGCTGTTTGCCACGCACTACTTCGAGATGACCCGTCTGCCGGAGCGGACCCACGGCGTGAGCAACGTCCATCTGGCGGCGGCCGATGCGCCCGATGGCGTGGTCTTTCTGCACGAGGTCCGGCCCGGGCCGGCCAGCCAGAGCTACGGCCTGCACGTGGCCCAGCGGGCGGGCATCCCGCCGGTGGTGATCCGCCACGCCCGCAAAGAATTGGCCGAGCTGGAGGCACGCAATCGGGCGGAATCCCAACTGGGGTTGTTCGTGCAGCAGGTCGAGGAGGAGTCCGGCGGCGACCCGGATGCGCCGTTGCGCACCGCCTTGCAGGCGCTGGAACCCGACAGTCTCAGCCCGCGCGAGGCGCTGGAACTGATCTATCAACTGCGCCGCGATTTTCTCTGAGCGCCGCGCCCGGCCTGCCCGACACTTCACAGGACATCCGCCATGCAGCCCCCCGACATCGACCAGCCCACGCCGCTGCTGGGCGGCCTGACGCCCCAGGCTTTCATGCGCGACTACTGGCAGAAGCAGCCCCTGCTGGTGCGCCAGGCGATCCCGGGTTTCCAGCCGCCGGTCACGATCCAGGATGTGCAGACACTGGCCCGCCGCGAAGAGGTCGAGTCCCGCCTGATCACGCACGGCGAGCGGGGCTGGTCGCTGAAAAACGGGCCGTTTCGCCGGCTGCCGCCCGCCACCCAGCCCAATTGGACGCTGCTGGTGCAAAGCGTGGACCTGCACGACGACGCCTCGGCTGCGTTGATGCGGCAGTTCCGCTTCATTTCCGACGCGCGGCTGGACGACCTGATGATCAGCATCGCCACCGACGGCGGCGGCGTGGGCCCGCACTACGACAGCTACGACGTGTTCCTGCTGCAAGGCAGCGGCCGGCGCCGCTGGCGCACCAGCCGGCAGGCGGACCGCGCCCTGGTGCCCGGATTGCCGCTGAAGATCCTGGCCGATTTCCAGCCGGAAGCCGACGACATCCTGGAGCCCGGCGACATGCTGTACCTGCCGCCGCACGTCTGCCATGACGGCATTGCCCTGGGCAACGACTGCATGACGCTGTCGATCGGTTTCCGCGTACCCAGCCAGGCCACACTGGCCCGGGGCTTGCTGGAGGCCGCCGCCGACCAGATTTCCGCCCAGCACCTGGGCGATCCCGGGCTGTACGGGCATCCCTGCCTGCCCGGGCCCGATCTGGCCGCGTTGTACACCGACGCCGGCGCGCCCGCCACCCGCACACCGGCGGCGCTGCCCGATACGCTGGTGCAGGCCACGTTGGACACGCTGTCCAGGATCCGCCTGGACCAGGCGGTGGCGGCCCGGTTCCTGGGGCAATGGCTGACTTCACTGCCCGACAGCGCCCTGTTCGATCCCGCCGACGACCCCCTCTCGCTGAGCGCCGGAGTGCCCGCCTCCGGGCGCCTGGCCCTGGACCGCTGCACGCGGCTGATGTACAGCGGCCGGCAGCTTTTCATCAACGGAGAGGTCGCCCCCCAGGCCGCCGAGCCCGGCCTGGAAGCACTGGCCGACCGGCGCGTGCTGGATGCCGGCGCGGTGCGCCGCCTGGCGCCCGAAACCCTTGCCCTGCTCGATGAATGGCTGCAGGAAGGCTGGCTGCACTGGGAAGACTGAGCCCGGTCCATGTCGCGCCTTGCAAGGCGCTCCGATTCGTCAGGCCAGGTCATTCAGGCAATTTGCTTATGTCCACATAAAGACATAAGCATCGGTTCGTTCACGGCATGAAGGAAGCGTCCGAGAATGGACGCTTCCTTCATTTCCACAAGACCGTGCCATGCTCGCGCCGAACTACCTGCCCGAAGCCCACCATGCCCTGATCGCCGAATTGGCCGGCACGCTGGAGTCCCCCAGCCTGCACTGGCTCTCGGGCTATTTCGCCGGGGTCGCCCAGGCCCGCCAGCCCGCGCGCGAATCCGCGCCGCCGCTGACGGTGGCGGCCGCGCCCGCCGCCGACGCCGCGCGGCGTCTGACCATTCTCTACGGCAGCCAGACGGGCAATGCCAAGCGCCTGGCGACCGGGCTGTATGAACAGGTTCAGGGACTGGGCCTGGAGGCGCGCCTGGTCCGGGCCGACCAGTACAAGACCAAGGAGCTGAAGGACGAACAACTGCTCTATGTCGTGATGAGCACGCAAGGCGACGGCGATCCGCCCGACGACTCCATCGCCTGGGTCGAGTTCCTGCTGGGCAAGCGCGCGCCCAAACTGCCCCGGCTGAAATACGCCGTGCTCGGCCTGGGGGATTCCAGCTATCCCTCGTTCTGCGGCATTTCGCAAAAGATCGACGCCCGCCTGGCCGAGCTGGGCGCGCAGCGCCTGCAAGAGGCGGGCGCTGCCGACTTGGACGTCGAGACGGTCGCCATCCCCTGGCAGACCCGGGCCCTGGAACAGGCGCGCGAGGCCCTGAAAGCCGGCGCGGCCGCCGCCCCCCAGGCGACCGTGACGCCGCTGCATCCCCAGACCGAGAAATTCACCCGCGACCGCCCGTTCCAGGCCGAAGTCCTGCTGAACCAGCCCATCACGGGCCGCGGCAGCGACAAGGACATCCGCCACCTGGAGCTGTCCCTGGAGGGCAGCAAGCTGCATTACGAACCCGGCGATGCCCTGGGCGTGTGGCCCCTGCAGGACGATACCCTGGTCGCCCGCGTCCTGGAGGCCAGCGGCCTGAATGCCGCCGATGCCGTCGAACACCAGGGCGCCAGCCGTCCTCTGGGCGAATGGCTGGGCCGCTACCGCGAACTGACGGTGCTGACCCGCCCCTTCCTGGCGGCCCTGGCGGAACGCGCGCAGCAAGGCGACCTGACGGCGCTGCTGGCACCCGACGCCCGGGAGCAGTTGGCCGCCTACCTGAGCACGCATCAGTTGATCGATGCGCTGCGCCAATGGCCGGTGCGCTGGAGCGGGCCGGAACTGGTGGCGGCCCTGCGGCCACTGACTCCGCGCCTGTACTCGATCGCCTCCTGTGCGGCCGTGGCCGAAGACGAAGTCCACCTGACGCTCGGGCACGTCGCCTTCGAGCTGGACGGCGAAGCCCGCTGGGGCGTGGCCTCGCATTTCCTGTCCGAGCGCGCCGAAGGCGACACCGTTCCGGTCTTCATCGAGGAAAACACGCGCTTTCGCCTGCCGGCCGACGCGTCCCGCGACATCATCATGATCGGCGCGGGCACCGGCGTAGCGCCGTTTCGCGCCTTTGTCCAGGCACGCGCCGAGGCCGGCGCCCCGGGCCGCAACTGGCTGTTCTTCGGCAACCCGCATTTCACCAGCGACTTCCTGTACCAGACCGAATGGCAGCAGGCGTTGAAGGACGGCCATCTGCACCGCATCGACCTGGCATTTTCACGCGATCAGGCTGAAAAAATCTATGTGCAGCACAAGCTGCTGGCGCAAGGCGCGGACGTGTACGACTGGATCCAAGCAGGCGCCTGCGTCTACGTCTGCGGCGATGCCGACCGCATGGCCCGCGACGTACATGCCGCGCTGCTGGACATCGCCCGGGATCACGGCGGCCTGGACGACGAAGGCGCCCGCCAGTGGCTGGACGACCTGGCGGCCCAGGGGCGCTACGCGCGCGACGTCTACTGATCCGGACCGGCACCTCTTCAACCCTATTGAGCCATACCCGACATGAGTGTTTCCCCCCTGTCCCCCCTGGAAGACATCAAGACCGGCAGCCGCTTCCTGCGCGGCACCATCGCCCGCGAACTGGAAAATCCGGTCACCGGCGCCATCCCCGAAGCCGACACCAAACTGCTGAAATTCCACGGCAGCTACATGCAGGACGACCGCGACATCCGCGATGAACGACGCAAACAGAAACTGGAACCGGCCTACGCCTTCATGGTGCGCGCCCGCCTGCCGGGCGGCGTGATCAGCCCCGACCAATGGCTGGCCCTGGACGAACTGGCACAAAAATACGCCACCCGCGGCCTGCGCATCACCACCCGCCAGACCTTCCAGTGGCACGGCATCCTGAAGCGCAATCTGCGCGCCTTCATGCAAGGCATCCACGAGGCTCGCGCCACCACCATCGCCGCCTGCGGCGACGTGAACCGCCAGGTCATCAGTTCGGTCAACCCGCACCTGTCCAGCCAGCACGCGCTGACGCAACAATGGGTGCAGCGCCTGTCCGACCACTTCCTGCCCCGCACCAGCGCCTACGCCGAGATCTGGCTGGGCGGCGAACAGGTCGGCGAGGCGGCGGACGAAGAGCCCATCTACGGCAACAATTCCGCCTACCTGCCGCGCAAGTTCAAGATCGGCGTCGCCCTGCCGCCGACCAACGACTGCGATGTCTTCGCCAACGACCTGGGCCTGGTCGCCATCATCGAGGACGGAAAACTGCAAGGCTTCAACGTGGCGGTGGGCGGGGGCATGGGCGCTACGGCGGGCGACCCGACCACCTACCCGCGCCTGGGCACGCTGATCGGCTTTACCCGGCCGGAAAACGTCGTGGCCGTGGCCGAGGCCGTGGTCACCCTGCAGCGCGACCACGGCGACCGCAAGGAGCGCCAGCATGCGCGCCTGAAATACACCGTGGACCGCCTGGGCGTGGACTGGTTCCGCGAGCAGGTCGCGCTGCGCAGCGGCGCCCCCCTGGAGCCGTTGCGCCCCTATCGCTTCGAACGCAACGGCGACCGCTACGGCTGGGCGCGCGGCGAGGACGGACGCTGGCACCTGGGGCTGTACGTCTCCTCGGGCCGATTGTGGGACCAGGACGGTCTGCGCCTGCAGACCGGCATGCGCGAGATCGCCAGGATCCTGAAGGGCGAATTCCGCCTGACCTGCAACCAGAACCTGGTGATCGCCAATGTGGACGAGGCCGACCGCGCCGCCATCGACGCCCTGGTCGAGGCATACGGGCTGGACGGCTACAAGGAGCAAAGCGGCATCCGCCGCCACCACATCGCCTGCGTCGCGCTGCCTACGTGCGGGCTGGCGATGGCCGAGAGCGAGCGCTACGCCCCGGTGCTGCTGCCCAAGCTGGAGGCGCTGCTGGATACGCACGGCCTGCGCGACGCGCCCATCCTGCTGCGCCTGTCGGGCTGCCCGAACGGCTGTTCGCGCCCCTACCTGGGCGAGATCGCTTTGGTCGGCCGCGCCCTGGGGCGCTACGACCTGCGCCTGGGCGCGGACTTCATCGGCGAGCGCCTGAACGTTCTCTACCGCGAAAACATCACCGAAGACGACATCCTGTCCAGCCTGGACGCCCTGTTCGGCCAATATGCGCGCGAGCGCATCGCGGAGGAAGGTTTCGGCGACTTCCTGGTGCGCGCCGGCGTGATCCAGGCGGACGCGCGCGACCCGCACATTGCGGCGCCCGGCAACAAGGCGAGCGCGGCATGAACCACTTTCCGCTGTTCGCCGACTTGAAAGGCCGCACGGCCCTCGTCGTCGGGGCGGGCCTGGTGGCCGAACGCAAGATCGCGCTGCTGCGCGCCGCGGGCGCCCGGGTGATCGTCAACGCCCGTGCCGCGCATCCCCAGGTGCAAGCGCGCGTCCAGCAGGGCGAGATCGAACTGCGCCTGGGCGAATTCGACCCCGCCCTGCTGGACGAAGCCTGGCTGGCCGTCGCCGCCACCAACGACCGCGAACAGAACCGGCGCGTGGCCGACGCCGCCGCCGCCCGCCGCCTGTTCTGCAATGTCGTGGACGACCCCGAACTGTCCAGCGTCCAGGTGCCGGCCATCGTCGACCGGGCGCCGCTCACCATCGCCATTTCATCGGGCGGCGCCGCACCCGTGATCGCCCGGCGGCTGCGCGAGCGCATTGAATCGCTGTTCGATCCGGCCCTGGGCGCCTTGGCGGCCCTGGCGCAGCGCAAGCGGCCGGTCATTCGCCAGGCGCGGCCGCAACTGCGGGCGCGCCGGGACTTCTACGACTGGCTCTTGGACGGCCCCGTCCTGGGCGCCTTGCGGCGCGGCCGCGGCGACGAGGCGGAATCCCTGCTGGATCAGGCCCTGTCCGCCCGCACCCCGCCCCCGGCGGGCAAAGTGCTGCTGGTCGGCGCGGGGCCCGGCGACCCCGGCTTGCTGACGCTGCGCGGGCTGCGCGCCCTGAACGAAGCCGACGTGATCCTGGCCGACCGCCTGGTCAGCCCCGCCGTACTGTCGCTGGCGCGGCGCGACGCGCACGTGATCGACGTGGGCAAGGCGCCCGGCGGACCGCACGAATCCACCCAGGCCCGTATCCATGCCTTGATGGTGTCGCATGCGCGCCAGGGACGGTGCGTGGTGCGTCTGAAAGGCGGCGACCCCATGGTCTTTGGCCGGGGCGGCGAAGAGCTGCAGCACCTGAAGCGGCACGGCATCGCCTATGAAGTCGTGCCCGGCATCACGGCCGCACTGGCCTGCGGCGCCTATGCCGGCATCCCATTGACGCATCGCGACCACGCGCAATCCCTGACGCTGGCCACCGCGCACCGGCGGGCGCAAACCGGCCCTCTCGCGTCGCCCGACGCCACGCGCGGCGATGGCCGGACACGGGTCTACTACATGGGGGTGGAGCGTCTGCCGGCGCTGCGCGCGCAACTGCTGGCCGAAGGCCATGCCTCCGGGCTGCCGTGCGCCCTGGTGGAAAACGGCTCGCGGCCCGGGCAACGCACTCTGCATGCCACGCTGGGATCGGTCGTGGAAGAAGCGCGCCGCCACGCCATCCGTTCGCCCGCCCTGCTCATCGTCGGCGAGACCGCCTCTCTGGGCATGGATCTGGCCTGGTTCGGCGAGACGCTGCAAACGCCACCGGCGGGCGGCGCCGACATCCAGCGGCAGGCCGCCGCCTGAACCGCGCGTCCGCGGCGGGCCCGGCCCCTCGCGGCCCCCGCCTCGAAAGCAAAAGGCCAGGATTCCAATCCTGGCCTTCTGCATGACGCGGATGCGGCCTACTGGGTTTCCTTCAGGTTTTTCGCCAGCACCGACAAGATGCGGCGCGCCGTGTCGTCGGCCTTGGGCTGGCCGGCCTCGTCGCGCACGCTGACCTCGGTGCCGCCGCCCTGCTGCGCCAGATGAATGCGCAGCTTCTGGGGTTCCGCCGTATTGCGCGTGCCGAACAGGCGGCCGAAGACAGTCTGCTGCTCGATCTTTTCGCCCGAATCGGTATCCAGGTAGCGGATGTAGTAATCGCCCTGGTCGCGATTGCGGTCTTCGACCGTGAAGCGGGCCGAATCAATGGCCACGCCGACGCGGCGCCAGGCCCGGTCGAAAGGCTCGCCCACGGTGAGGGATGTCTGGTCGGCAGAGAGCTGGGCGGCAGACACCGTGGCGGCGCCCGCCTCGGCGGCCTTGACCTGCTGCGCGGCCTGCTGCTGGTCGGTGCCCAGGTAGACCATCAGGCGCGCCAGCATGGCGGCATTCAGACCCGGATCTTCCTTGCCGAAGACCCACTTGAAGGCCGTGCCATCGCCCGTGGGGGTTTCTTCCATGTGCTGGTGGCTGAAATAGACCTCGGTCTTGCCGTTCACGCGCTCCAGGCGGGTGGTGAAGCGGTCGCGTTCGCCGCTGTCGAAGACCTGGTCCAGCACGCTGCCCAGGGCGTTGCGCAGCCAGCCCTCGGGGATCTTGGCGCGGTTTTCCGCCCAATCGGTCTCGATCAGGCCCGCCTGGGGGTTCTGGGAGTGGATGGTGAAGCCTTGCTCGCCCCAGAATTCGATGATCTTCGGATACAGGGTTTCGGCGGGTTCGTTGACGACCAGCCAGCGCAGCGTCCCGTCGCGCATGACCTCGACGCCGGGGGTCCGGGGCAGCACGCGGTCGGCGGGATCGGCGCTTTGCGTGTTCTGGCGGGCCTGATAGTCGCTCAGACGGGCAACGCCTTCGGGAGCCACGTAATGGGTGTTCTTGTTGGCTTGGGTCAGGTCGGGCGGAATCGACAGCGGATCCCCCGTGACGGTGCTCTTGTATTCGATCGACTCGGACTGCCCGGTCAATTGGCCGAGCGTCGAGCAGGCGGACAGGGACAGCAGACCCGCCAGCACCAGGCTGGTCCGGGTAAGCGGCATGTGTTTCATCATCACAGAGAACCTGCTTCAATCAGGGCTTGGCGCACAACGGTGCGTAACGAATCCGACAAGGGGGTGAGCGGCAGGCGGTAGCCCAGTTGGGTCAGGCCCATCTCGGCGACGGCCCACTTGACGGGGATAGGGTTGGCTTCGAGGAACAGCACGCGGCTCAGCGTCGCGAGCTGCTTGTTCAGCCGGCGGGTTTCGGGCACGTCGCCCCGCAGCGCGGCGGCGCACAGGTCGTGCATCAGGCGCGGCGCGACGTTGGCGGTGACGGAGATATTGCCCCGGCCGCCCAGCAGGATCAGCGCGGCCGCGGTGGGGTCGTCGCCGCTGATGACATGGAAGCCTTCGGGCGCGGCCGCGATCAGTTGGGCGCCGCGGGCGATATTGCCGGTGGCGTCTTTGACGCCGATGATGCCGGGCACCTGGGCCAGACGCAGGATGGTCTCGTTGGACAGATCCGCCACGGTGCGCCCCGGCACGTTGTACAGGATGCTGGGCAGGTCGCCGGATTCGGCGATGGCGCGAAAGTGCTGGTACAGGCCTTCCTGGGTGGGCTTGTTGTAATAGGGGACGACCGTCAGGCCGGCCGCGGCGCCCGCCGCGTAGGCATGGCGCTGCAGTTCGATGGCTTCCGCGGTGGAATTGCCGCCGGTGCCCGCGATCACGGGGATGCGCCCGTCGGCGTGGCGCACGGCCAGTTCGATGAGTTCGGCCTGCTCTTGCACGGTAACCGTGGGGGATTCACCGGACGTGCCGACCACCACCAGGGCGTCGGTGCCCTGCTCGACGTGCCAGTCGATCAGTTTTCGGAAGGCTTCCAGGTCCAGTTGCCCATCGGGATGCATGGGCGTGACCAGGGCAACCATGCTGCCCTGAAAGACTGGGGTCGATGAATCCGAACCGGCCATGATGAGGAATGCCTCCGCAAGACGCCCGGAAAGGATCCCGAGCGAAACAAAAAGCCAAGTTTACCGGATTCGGACCGGCGATCTATAAAAATCCGCTGACGACCCACTGGCCCAGTTTCAGGAGCGGCAGCATCAGGGGCCAGAGCCACCCGAGCATCATCAGCACGATCAGGATCACCAGCCCGTAGGGCTCGATGCGGCCATAGCGCCAGGCCAGGCGGGGCGGCAGCAGGCTGAAGACGATCCGCCCTCCGTCCAGCGGCGGCAACGGCAGCAGATTGAGCGCCATCAGGATCAGATTGACCTGGACCCCGGCCTGTGCCATCAATGCCCAGAAATCCCCGGGGCCGCCGATCAGGCCCGCCATCAGCAAGACGCGCAGGAACAGCACCCAACCGATGGCCATCAGCAGGTTGGAAGCCGGCCCCGCCAGCGCCACCCACAGCATGTCGCGCTTGGGCCGGCGCAGGCGGCCCCAGTCGACCGGCACGGGCTTGGCCCAGCCGAACAGCAGCCCGCCGCCCATGAGCTTGGTGGTGAACAGCAGGACCAGCGGCACGACGATCGTCCCCATCGGGTCGATGTGCCGCAGGGGATTCAGGCTGATGCGGCCGGCCTGCGCAGCCGTGGGGTCGCCGAAATAACGCGCCACGTAGCCGTGCGCGGCCTCGTGCAGGGTAATGGCGAACAGGACCGGCAGGGCATAGACGGCGAGGGTCTGGATCAGATTGTCCACAGGAACTCGGAAGTGCGAAGCGCCGGCCGATGGCCGGCAAACCCCGTAAGCTTAACCGCTTGCGCCGCAGGCGGTGTCAGGCCAGGCCCAGAGCGGCCGGATCGCCGCGCCCGACGCGCACGACTTTGGGGGGTTCCTCCGTCAGATCGATGACGGTGGTGGGCTCGAAGGGGCAGGAGCCGCCATCGACGATGGCGGCCAGGTCGTGCTGGTAGCGGCCGACGATGTCCTGGGCGTCGTTCAGGGGCAGGGTTTCATCGCGCGGGATCAAAGTGGTCGACAGCAGCGGCGAGCCGGCCGCCTCGATCAGGGCCAGCGCGACCCGGTGCTCGGGCACGCGGATGCCGATGGTCTTGCGCGAGGGATGCGAAACGCGGCGGGGAACCTCTTTGGTGGCTTCCAGAATGAAAGTCCAGGGGCCCGGCGTGGCCAGCTTCAGCAGCCGGTACTGGGGATTGTCGACTTTGGCGAAGTGGCTGATTTCCGCCAGATCGCGGCACAGCAAGGTCAGATGATGGCGTTCGTCCAGGCCGCGCAGCCGCCGCAGGCGTTCGGCGGCGTCCTTGTCGTCCAGGCGCGCCACGACGGCATAGCTGGAATCGGTGGGGACAGCCACCAGCCCTCCCTGGGCCAGCAGGTCTCCGGCCTGCTGAAGCAGCCTGGATTGCGGGTTTTCGGGGTGGACGACGAAAATCTGTGCCATGAGAGGGTTCCTTATGGGAGAAGTCCGGCCGCCAGGGGCACGGCCTGCGGCCGGGCCAATTTCCGGGCGGCCCCGGCAAACCGCTGAAATCAAATCCGTAACCGATAACATGACCTAAAACGGGATGACGATCAAGCGCCGGACGACTGCCTGCAAAAGGATTTCAGGCATGCTAGAATTCCTGTTCTCTGAGTGGTGACCGTAGCTCAGTTGGTAGAGTCCCGGATTGTGATTCCGGTTGTCGTGGGTTCGAGCCCCATCGGTCACCCCATTTTTTTATTGCCGTGCCGCCTCCGGGCGCAGAAAGCCAAGGCTGCCGCACGGAATATGTGCTCCCGGCTCACGGGCTGGCGGGGACGACCCCGCCCGATCGCATCCACGCGGTGACGACACCGCCGCAGCGAACCTTCTCCATGCAGATCCACGACCGCCCGTTATCCGAACGCGTCTTCCACGCGTTGGCGTTCGAAATCCTCGCCATCGGCATTTCCGCCCCCCTGGCCGCCTGGATCACCGGGCACGGCCTGTTCGACATGGGCGTGCTCACCGCCGTCATCGCCACCATCGCCGTGGTCTGGAACATGCTGTACAACTGGCTGTTCGACCGCCTGCAGGCGCGCACCGGCTTCGAGCGCACCTACGGCGCGCGGGTGGCCCACGCCTGCGGCTTCGAGGGCGGCCTGATCGTGATCGCCATCCCCTTCGTCGCCTGGTGGCTGGACATCTCTCTCTGGCACGCCCTGGTGCTGGACATCGGCTTCGTCCTGTTCTACCTGCCCTACGGCTTTCTTTTCAACCTCGGGTATGACAAGATTCGACAGAATCTGATCGCAGCCGACTGACGGCCCGGCGCGCCGCCGGGTGCGGCGGCCGCACTCCGGAAAGCCGCATGAACGCACCCTTCGATCCCACGCCGGCCGACCCGGCTCCCGACTGGTCTCTGGCCCCCGAAGGCTGGCACTGGTCCGCGCAGGACGCGGACGGCCGTTGGTACTGGTATCGCACCGAGCCCGTGCCCGGCATCGGCGGCGGGGTCTGGCGCTCCAATTCCCGCAATCAGCAATACGCCGCCGCCGGCCGGCCCAACCCGGATTGGTTCGAATCCCTGCGCCGCCGCCCCGGAACGGAGCAGGCATCCGACCCCGACGGCCCGCCGCGCCCAGCCGGCCCGGATTCCTCGCCATGAGCGTCCTTTCCGATTTCCTGGCCGACTACTGGCCGCACCTGGCCGCCCTGCTGTCGCTGGCCTTCAGCCTGGCCGTCGCGGCCAAGGCCGCCATGCAGAAGAACGACGTACGGGCGGCGATCGCCTGGGTCGGGGTGATCCTGATGTCGCCCATCGCCGGCCCTTTCCTGTATCTGATCGCGGGCATCAACCGCATCCGCCACGACCAGATGTCCACCCAGCGCAGCCGCCTGATCAAGGACTACGTCAACAGCGCGCGTGCGCCCTTCGGCGACGTCGCCCCGGTATCCGGCCCGCAATTCGCCTCGCTGCGGATCCTGTGCGATCAGGTCGGCCGGTTTCCGCTGCAGGACGGAAACCACATCACGCTGCTCGATGGCGGCGACGAAGCCTATCCGGCCATGCTGCAGGCGATCGACGAGGCCCACCACTGCATCGCGCTGCAAAGCTACATCTTCGATCACGACCGCATCGGCCTGCGCTTTGCCGAGGCCCTGCGGGACGCCCAGGCGCGCGGCGTCGAGATCCGGGTGCTGATCGACGCCGTCGGCGCACGCTATTCCCATCCGCCCATCCTGCGCCTGTTGCAGCGCAACGGCATCCGCGCCGACCGCTTCATGACCAACCCGCTGGGCTTGCGCTCGGCCTACGCCAACCTGCGCAGCCACCGCAAGATCCTGTTCGTCGACGGCCACCTGGGCTTCATGGGCGGCATGAACATCCGCGAAAGCTTCATGACGTCCCTGGCGGGCCGGCGGGCGGACCACGACACGCACTTCCGCATCGAAGGGCCGCTGGCCACCCAGTTGTTCGCCGTCTTCGCCAATGATTGGGAGTTCGCCACCGGCGAGCGCCTGCGCATCGAAGACTGGGTCCGGGTCTCTCCGCTGCCGCCGCCGCCCCGGGTGCCGGCGCGCTGCATCCGCAGCGGCCCCGACCGCTTCATGGCGGCCACGCATCGCGTGCTGCTGGGCGCTCTGGCCGTGGCCCAGCGCCACGTCCGCATCCAGTCGCCCTACTTCCTGCCCGACCAGACCTTGATCGGCGCACTGAACACGGCCGCGCGCCGCGGCATCCGGGTGGACATCGTGATCCCGGGACGCAACAATCTGCGCCTGGTGAACTATGCCATGACCGCCCAGTTGGCCCAGGTCCTGGAAGGCGGCTGCCGTGTCTGGCGCCGCCGGGGGAACTTCGATCACTCCAAGCTGCTCACCGTGGACGATGCGTGGTCCTACGTAGGCTCCTCCAACCTGGATCCGCGCAGCCTGCGGCTGAATTTCGAGCTGGATCTGGAAATCTACGACCGCACCCTGGCCGAGCAGATCGGGCGGCGCATCGACGCGGGCATCGAGCAATCCGAGCGCGTGACCCTGGAGACCCTGAATGCCCTGCCTTACCTGAAACGGCTACGCAACCGGATCATCTGGCTGGCCAGCCCGTATCTCTGAGGCGCCGGCGTCCCGGGCGTATGATGGGCGCCTGTCCCATTCTTGCGCAGGAGCCCGTTTCATGAACCCGTCCCGGCCCGATACCCCCGACGCGCCCTGGCGCGAACAGACCCTGGTGCTGCACGGCGATGCCGCCTGCGGCCATGGGGCCGATGTGGTCTCGCCGATTCACTACAGCGCCACCTTTCGCGCCGAAACCGCCGAGCAGTTCTCGGGCATGGCCACCACCGTGCGGCCGGCGACCTTCTACACGCGCCATGGCAATCCGGTGCACAAGCGCGTCGAGGCCATCCTCGCCGGCCTGGAAGGCACTGAAAGCGCGCTGCTGACGGGTTCGGGCATGGGCGCCATCTGCACCACCATCCTGGCGCTGCTAAAGGCCGGCGACCATGTCGTGGCCCAGCAGCGCCACTACATGAGCACCTCCAAGCTGTTTGCCGAAGTCCTGACCCGCTACGGCGTGCAGGTCAGCTTCTTCGACCAGACGGACCTGGACAGCCTGCGCGCCGCGCTGCGCCCGGACACGAAACTGATCATGGTGGAAACGCCGGTCAACCCCAGCCTGTCGATCACGGACCTGGCGGCGGTGGCCGAGATCGCCCGCCCGCGCGGCATCCTGACCGTGGCCGACAACACCTTCGCCTCGCCGCTGAACCAGCGCCCGCACGATCTGGGCATCGACATCGTGGTGCACAGCGCCACCAAGTACCTGGGCGGCCACCACGACCTGATGGCGGGCGCCATCTGCTGCAGCGATGCGCTGGCCGAGACCATCTGGAAGATGCACGTCACCCTGGGCGCGGTGCTTTCTCCCATGGACGCCTGGCTGCTGCTGCGCGGCCTGCGCACGCTGTCGCTGCGCATGGAGCGCATCAACGCCAACGCGCTGGCGGTGGCGCAATGGCTGGAAACCCGGCCGGAAGTCGAGCAGGTCTTCTACCCCGGCCTGGAAAGCCATCCGCAACACGCCCTCGCGGCCCGCCAGATGCGCGGCTTCGGCGCCGTGGTGGCCTACTCGATCCGGGGCGGCTACGCCGCCACCCAACGCTTCGTGGGGGCGCTCAAACTGGCCACCCAGGCGGTCAGCCTGGGCGGGGTGGAAACCCTGGCGGTGCACACCGCATCCATGTGGGCCAGCTCCATGACAGAGGCCGACATGCGGGCCGCCGGCATCGAACCGAATTTCATCCGCATGTCGGTGGGCGTGGAGCACGTGGACGACCTGAAGGCCGATCTGGCCCAGGCCCTGGAAAAAGCCATGCAGGCCTAGGCGCGGGCTCAGTTCAAGCCGGCCTTGTCCAGCCCGAACTGCGCATCGGCCGAACCCGGCACCGGCTGGAAGGCCACCCCCAGGCGATTCCAGCCGTTGATGGCGACGACCAGAAAACTCAGCGCGGCCAGTTCTTTGTCGGACAGTTGATCCCGCACGCGCTGGAACACCGCATCGGGCACGCCCTCGGGCGAAAGCCGCGTCAAGGCCTCGGTCCATTCCAAAATGGCCTTTTCCTTGGCCGTGAACAAAGGCGACTCGCGCCACACCGCCACATGATGCAGGCGCAGTTCGCGCTCGCCCAGGATTTTGGCCTCTTTGACGTGCATGTCCACGCAGAAGGCGCAGCCATTGATCTGCGAGGCCCTCAAGGTCACCAGATGGCCGATTTCCGCCAGAAAAGGATCGGCATGGAGCAACTGGCTGAATTCACTGTATTTGCGAGCGGCCTCGGGCGCGGCCAGATAGTAGTTGAGACGCTGGGTCATGATGGGTTCGACTCCGGAAAACAGGCAAAAAACACCCGACATTGTGCGCCCATCGCGTCTTGCTTGACCACCGGTGGCGTCCGCGCCGAAAAAAGAAACACCCCGGCGGCCTGTCACGGCCGCCGGGGTGCGAGAGCCCCCGGACAAGCGGCAGGCACAGCCCGCCCCGGGGAAGCGCGTGCAGCGGCGGCCCTCACCGGCCGCCGCCCGCAGGATCAGTGCGCGCTGGCGGCGGACGCACCGATCCCGGTTTCACTGCGCACGGTCTGGGCTTCGAAACCGGCCCGGTCGATCCGGGCGCGTTCGCTGCGGTCCGTGACCGAGAACAGCCAGATCGACACGAAACCGATCGTCATGGAGAACAGCGCCGGGGAGGCATAGGGGAACCAGGCCGATCCCGCCGGATTGCCCAGCGTCACCTCCCACACCGACGGCGACACCACCGTCAGGCCCACCGCGCTGATCAGGCCGGCGAAGCCGCCGATCATTGCGCCGCGCGTGGTGCAGCCCTTCCACAGTACCGACATGAACAGCACCGGAAAATTGGCCGAGGCCGCCACCGCGAACGCCAGCGACACCATGAAGGCGATGTTCTGTTTCTCGAACGCGATGCCCAGCACCACGGCCACGATGCCCAGCACCACGGTCGTGATCTTGGCGACCCGCATTTCCTGCTCTCGCGTGGCCTGGCCCTTCTTGACCAGCGTGGCGAAGAGATCATGCGACACCGCCGACGTGCCCGACAGCGTCAGGCCAGCCACCACCGCCAGGATCGTGGCGAAGGCCACGGCCGACATGAAGCCCAGGAACACATTGCCGCCCACGGCGTCCGCCAGGTGCACGGCCGCCATGTTGCCGCCGCCGATCAAGGCGCCGGCCGCATCCAGGAACTGCGGGTTGGTGGACACCAGCACGATCGCGCCGAAACCGATGATGAAGGTCAGAACATAGAAGTAGCCGATCCAGGTCGTGGCCCAGAACACGGACTTGCGCGCCTCGCGCGCATCGGGCACGGTGAAGAAGCGCATCAGGATGTGCGGCAGGCCGGCCGTGCCGAACATCAGCGCCATGCCGAAGGAAATCGCGCTGACCGGATCCTTGATGAAGTTGCCCGGCCCCATGATGGACTGGCCCAGCGCGCCGGATTGCGCCGCGTCCTTGCCCGCATCCAGAGCGGCCAAGGTCTTGATCTCCACGGCGGCAGCGAACAGGCGCTCGGGCGAGAAGCCATAGTGCGCCAGCACCATCAGCGCCATGAAGGACGCGCCGGCCAGCAGCAGGGCCGCCTTGATGATCTGCACCCACGTGGTGGCCGTCATGCCGCCAAACAGCACGTAGACCATCATCAGCACGCCGACCACGACCACGGCGATCCAGTACTCCAGGCCGAACAGCAGCTTGATGAGCTGGCCGGCTCCCACCATCTGGGCAATCAGATAGAAGGCCACCACCACGAGGGTGCCCGAAGCCGCGAAGGCGCGGATCGGCCCCTGTTTGAAGCGGTAGGCCGCCACATCGGCGAAAGTGAATTTGCCCAGATTGCGCAAGCGCTCGGCCATCAGGAAGGTCAGGATGGGCCAGCCCACCAGGAAACCGATGGAATAGATCAGGCCGTCATAACCGTTGATCATCACGGCGGCGGAAATCCCCAGGAACGAAGCGGCGGACATATAGTCCCCCGCGATCGCCAGGCCGTTCTGGAAGCCGGTGATGCCCCCGCCCGCCGTGTAGAAATCGGCGGCGGAGCGAGTCCGGCCGGCCGCCCATTTCGTGATCCACAGGGTCAGGAGCACGAACAGACCGAACATCGCGATGGCGGTCCAGTTGGTGGGCTGCCGCTGCAGCTCACCCAGGTCGCCGCCGGCGGCCTGCGCGGTCGAGGCCAGGGACGCCAGGGCCAGGATGGCCGACGCGCGCGGCGTCATGCGATTCAGATTCATTGCCCGGCCTCCTGCACGATCTCGCGGGTCAGGCGATCAAACTCGTTGTTGGCGCGGCGCACGTACAAGCCGGTAATCAGCACGCTGAACACGATGACGCCGAAACCCACCGGAATGCCCCAGGTCATGACGCCTTCGCCCAGTTTCAGCGCGAACAGCTCTTTGTCGAAGGCAATCACGCCGATGAAACTGTAGTACACCAGCAGCATCACCACAGCCAGGGTCCAGCCATAGCGCAGTCGCGTGCGCCGCAAAAGCTGGTATTTCGGGTTCGACACGATGCGCTGTGTCCGGGGGTCTCCCATGTCGGTCTCCTCGTGGGGGTTCGTATGATGCAGTGCAAGATAAAAACCCGACCTTACGAGGGCCTTACACTCCCGTCGCTTCCCGGAAACATCAGGGAAAACACCAGGCCCTGGAATGCACGTTAGAATCCAGAATTCGCGCATATCCGTCGCCCGCAAGCCGTCCACGCCCGACCGGCGACCCGGACCGCATCCGCGGGCGCACATCCCCGACCGCCCTTAGCTCAGCTGGATAGAGCAACGGCCTTCTAAGCCGTAGGTCACAGGTTCGAATCCTGTAGGGCGGGCCAAAAGCTCACCGCCATGGCCGTACAACCTGTTTTAATTTAATCAAGCAGCCTCCGCGATTCCCGGGGGCCCGCAAGAGGGAGAGGCGCAGTGCTTAGTGAACCCGACCCCGCACGTGTCGATGAAGTGCCGGCGTCCGTGCAGGCCTTTTGTGCGATTCCAGATGCCTATACACCAGAGGCCGAGCATCATGAGTTGTTCATGCAAGCCATGCGCGATGTCACGCACTGGCACATGGATCGCTCCCCCTGGTATAGAAACTTCGCCCGCCTGAACGGCATCGACCCCGATCAGTTCCAATCATTGGAAGATGTGCTGTCCATGCCGGGCGTACACGCCAACGTGTTCAAAGGGCACGAGATCCGCTCGATTCCGCAGTCGCACGTAGTCGCTCACCTCACTTCTTCCGGCACTACGGGGCAGAAGTCACAGATGTTCTTCGATGATTTCACCCTCACGAATGCCCGGGCCATGGTTGAGCGCTGCCTGCAGGAAAGAGGTTTTCCCTCGACTGAACCGGCTCATTATCTGGTGAACGGCTTTGAACCCTATGAAGGCTTTAAGGTCGGCACCTCGAACACCAATCAATTTCTGACACGATATGCGCCCGCGGCAGAACAATTCTGGACGCTGCGCCATGTGGGCGGCGGCAAGCACGAGTTCGATCCTTTCGGCACGACCCGCAAGCTGCAGGATTGGGCGCGGGGCAGCTCGCCCGTGCGCATTATCGGATTTCCGGCTTTTCTGCATTTCACACTCGAACGCATGCGGCAACTGGGGCTGCCCGACCTGAAATTGCCGCCGGGAAGCTGGGTGGTGTTCGGTGGCGGCTGGAAGAGCCACGCCGACAAGGCCATTTCACGCGAAGAAATGGCGTCTCGCATCGGACGGCAACTGGGCATCCTTCCCAGCCACATCATCGAAAGCTTCGGCTCCGTAGAGCACAGCGTGCCTTACATCGGCTGCGCCCATCAACACCTGCATCAACCCACATGGGCGCGGGTCGTGATCCGCGATGTGAAGACACTGGCACCCGTCCCAGACGGGACCCCGGGTTTCCTTTCTTTTATCTCTCCCTACATCACCTCGGTTCCGGCTCATAGCGTCATCATGGGCGACCTGGCAGTCAAGCATCCTGCCGGCAGTTGCGATTGCCCGGCCCGTGCCGCACCCTGGTTCGAGGTATTGGGTCGGGCAGGCGTGTCAGCCAACCGCAGTTGCGCTGCCGCTGCCGCCCAACTGCTGCGAGGCGATACGAATGGAAATTGAAGACAAGGAACACACCATGGATGCACGTGCGACCGAACGTCACTTCTGGTTCGGCCGATGGCTGTCGCAAGAAGCGCTGGAGCATGAACTCGGCACGCTGGAGGCCCACATCGCCGATACGCTGGTTCAACCTTTCCCCCTTGAAGCTTTGCTTGCCGCCGCGCAGCAGGTCGCCGACTCGCTTGCACAGGGCTCCGAGCTTTATCAGCGCCTTGCCGCACTGGCAGCGCACACCAACGAGCCAGAGGAAGTCGCCCAGCTGCTGCAGGGGGCGGCACAGGCTCTCCAGCGTGATGCCCTGCTGGCTCGCCTGCGCGCAGAGCTAGGCGCGACCCACCCCGCCAGCATTGAGCGCCGGTACCCGGCCCGCCAGTTTGAAGCATGGCTTCCGGTGGGCTGTCTTGTGCATGTAATGCCCTCCAACGTATTTCTGGTCGCAGCACTGGGCTTGATTGAAGGGCTGCTGGCCGGCAACCTGAATATCGTCAAACTCAGTGCCCGCGACTCCTCCTTCGCAGCGGTTTTTGCCGAAGCCTTGTGCGAAGCCGACGCCAGCGGTCAGCTACGCAACTACATTGCGGTCCTGCGTTTTCCATCGAGCGAATCCGCAACGCTTGAGGCGCTGTTCTCGCATGCGGACACCCTCTCTGCCTGGGGCGGTGAATCGGCAATCGCAGCCATCCGTCGCATGGCGCCGCAGGGGGTTCGCGTTGTAACCTGGGGCCACAAGCTCTCGTTCGGTTATCTTGCAGCCGATATCCTGGCCGACGAGACGACCCGCTCCCAGGCATTGAAGGCCTTTTCCGCAGATGTCTGCCGCCTCGATCAGCAGGCATGCTCCAGCCCCCAGACGCTCTTTCTGGAATGCGCCCCCGAAGCCCTGCACGCTTACGCGGATGAACTGGCTGCGCATCTTGCCGCGATCTCGCCCACGATCCCCGGGCAAACGCCGGAAACTGCAGAACAAGCTGAAATCACGACCGTCACCCAGGTTGCAAAAGCGGAGGAAGCGCTGGGCTTGACGCGCGTCATTGAGGACCCCGAAGGCCGCTGGCGTATTTACGTCGATACCCGGCCAGGTTTACGCCCCTCTCCGCTGTTTCGCAGTATCTGGGTCAAGCGCGTCGACCGTGGCCAACTGGTCAAAATGCTGCGTCCCATGCGGGCTTGGCTGCAAACCTGCGGGTTGGCATGTGGCTTGGGTTCGCTCGCTGAACTGACCCGCGCGCTCTTCGCCACCGGCGTGACTCGTGTGGTCCGCCCGGGCGAAATGACCGACAGCTACGTCGGAGCCCCCCATGACGGCGTGTATGCGCTCCAGCAATTCACAAGACGCGTCACCCTCGATGCGCCGGAATCCGCACATGACACAGGCAGCCTCTCTCAGTTGGAAACGACCGCTCCGGGTGCGCCGCCTCTCGTTCCCATCATGACCAAGCAAGGTTTTCTAGAGGCCGCCGCGCCTGTCGGGATTCCCGAACTCATATTCCGCAGCGGCGGCTCCAGCGGCGTGACGGTATTTTCCACTTTTACCTGGGCGGACTACCACGCGCAGATGCAGACAGCCGCCCACGGCCTGCTTGCAGCCGGCTTCGACCCGCAGCAGGACTACGCCATGAATCTGTTCATGGCCGGAAACATGTATGGCAGTTTCATCAGCTTCTGGACGATTCTGGAAAAAATGGGCGCCCGGGTCGTCCCCATGGCCATGGTCACGGACTTCGCCATGATTGCCAGCACCATCGCGCAATTGAAAGTCAACACCCTGATTGGTTCGCCCTCCCACCTGATCGCGCTGTTCGAACAAGAAGGACAGCGCTTGAATGGCGTCGTGGAAAAGGTTTTCTATGGGGGCGAAGCCCTTACCCGCGCCCAGCGGCGGCGGCTGCAGGAAACCTTTGGCGTGCGCACCGTCAAATCCGTGGCTTACGGCTCGAACGATGCCGGCCCCATCGGTTACCAATGCGCCCATTGCACCGGAGGCGAGCATCACTTGTTCGAATCCATCCAAGACATGGAGATCGTCGCACTGGAGGAAGATGCTCCCGTACCGTCAGGAGAAACCGGGCGCATCCTTCTGACCACCTCTGCCAGTTTGCGCAGCCACCCCTCCATCGTCCGTTACGAAATCGGCGATACCGGCCGTTGGCTGGAAGGCCCGTGCGCCTGCGGCCGCCAGGATCGCCGCTTTGAGCTCCAGGGCCGCAGCAGCGACCTCTTCAAGGCCGGCGGGCCGTTCTTCAATGCTCGCCGATTCTCGGATATTCTGGACTCCAAGCTGGAGTATTCCGGCCTTTCCCAGTTGCACGTGCTTGAAGAAGGGAACAACATCATTCTGGAACTGTGGATCCATGAGGGATCCGGTCTGTCGGAAGACGTTGTGGCCCAGAGCATCCGCCGGCACTACCCGGAGGTGGAGTTCTGCTGCACGGTCAGCACGACCTTTCATTTTCGAGTCAAAACCGTTGCGGACGTTGCCTTTGTGCGGGTCGCCGCCAGCGGCAAACTCAAGCCGGTCTGCGACCACCGTATCCACTGAACGGGCACCTCAATGCGACCATGACCACCCCCACCCATCACCCCCGGCTCGCCGGACATCTGCACTTCGTAGCAACGAACTCGCCCTATTACCGGAAGCTCTGGAAAGGCAGCTACGCAGGCACTCACACCCCCTTGGCCGCCTTGCCGACGGCAGCCCTGGACACTTACTGGTCCGCCAACCAACCCGACGGCAATCAGGTATTGACGACCATCCAGCTCGATGGTCCCATCTTCAAAAGCGGCGGCACCACCGGCAACCCCAAGTTCTCCTTCTTCAGCAATGAAGACTGGCGGGCGCTGTGCTCCGCCTTCGGTGCGGGCATGAAGCGGGGAGGCCTGAAGCCGGGTGAGCCGATTGCCAATATGTTCTACGGCGGCCAGATGTATGCATCCTTTCTTTTTATTGGCCGCGCAATTGAGCAAGCCGGCGAGGGGGTGCAGTTTCCTCTTTCAGGCGCCGCCCCTGAAGCGGAGATCATCAAAACGCTGCAACAGTTCCGTATTGAAACGCTCGCGGGCGTGCCCACATCGCTACTGGCCCTCTTGCCCGCACTCGCCGCCACAAAACCCGGCAGCATCCAGTTGAAGCGCTTTCTGTATGGGGGCGAGGCCATCTTCCCTGATCAGATTGCTGCTTTACAGCGAGTATTGCCGGGCTGTGCAGTGCAATCGGTCGGTATCGCGGGGGTGGACTATGGCGAACTGGGCTGGAGCGAACCCGACACCCACCCCGGCATCCATCGCTGCTTTGACGACAGCACCGTGCTGGAAATTCTGGATGACTCAGGCCGCCAAATCCAAGAGCCCGGAGACATTGGGGAACTGGTCATCACCAACTTCAAACGCCGCTTAATGCCCATTGTGCGCTACCCGGTAGGCGATCGCGGCCAGTGGGTAGACCCGCCCGGAACCCCGTTCAGGCGCTTCCAGGTGCTCGGGCGCAGCAACAACTGCGCGCGCATCGGGCCGGTATCGCTCTACGCGGAAGACGTCCAGAATGTGCTCTCGCACGTGCCGGGCTCCGACTGCATCAATTTCCAGTTGCTGATCGAGCACATCGAGCAGCGCGACCGCTGCACCCTGCGCATTGCCGTTGCGGCACCGCAAGCCGTTGCGCCCGGTCTCGGCCAGAAAGTGATCGACGCTTTGCACCGTGAACGCCCCATGATTGCCGACCTCACAGGCCAGGGCGTCATTCATCCGGTCATTGTGCAATGGGTCGAGCCCAGAGCTCTCATCACCAACGCGCGTACTGGAAAAACCCCGCGGGTCGTGGACCGCCGCCAGGAGCCGCAACCATGAACGGCCAGATTGCCGGCCCGCCCTTGTCGTCTGTCCGCCTCCGGATACCCGCCTGCATGGGCGCCATTGCATATGTCCAGCACGCCACGCATTGGTTTGTCGAACAGGCGGAAATGGCGGAACGCCAGAGCTTCGCCATCAATCTCGCCATTGAAGAGCTGATTCTGACACTGCTGCGCCATGCCTTTGATGGGGGCAGTGAGCAAGGCGATCTGGAAATCAGCATCGAACTGCGCAGCACGCTTTTGCGGCTGGAAGTGGCATGCCGCGCTCTGCCCTTCGATCTGAGCATGGTGCCGAGTTACCAGCCGGGCGAGGCAGGTGACGACGCCTCGCTTTCCGTGTTGCTGCTCAAGCACATGGTCGATCGGTACCATCTGCACAACGGCGGGAGGGACGGCTATCGCATACTGCTTGAGTGGTTGCGGCCGCTGGCTCACGTTGAGGAGATGGATCACTCTCCCGCTCCTGAAGGCGCTGCTGTCCAGGCAGATGGGCCTGTCGACCCGATTGCAGAAATTCGCCCCTTGAGAGAAGACGAGGCGCTGGCACTGTCCAGGCTGGTCTATCGCAGCTACGGCTATAGCTACGTCAGCGATTTTCTTTATTACCCCCAGCGGATCGTCGCCCGCTTGCAAGACAAGACGCTGCACTCATGGGTTGCCGTCTCAGAACGAGGAGAACTGGCCGGCCATGCCGCCTTGATGAGCAGCGGGCCCGGCGCTGCTGCCGTTGAATGGGGCATAGGCGTGATCGACCCGCGTTGGCGCGGCCAGAACCTGCTGAGAAAGCTTTCGGCCGAGGTCACCCGCCAAGCCGCTGAAACCGACGCCAGCATTCTATTCGTGCATGCTGTCACCAATCACCCCCTCACACAGAAAAGCGGAATTCGTCTGGGTTTCCAAGTGACCGCCCTGCTGCTGGGATTCGCCCCCGCCGATCTTGAGTTTCGGCACATCCACGACCAGTTGAGCCAAAGAGAAAGCACCTTTATCGGCATCCGCCCACTCAAACCGCTGCCTAAGCAGGCACTGTATCTTCCGGCCCGCCATGCCGACACGATCCGCCTGCTGGCAACAGGCGCAGGCATCGCACTGATTGAAGCAACGGCCTTGACCGCACACCCCGCTGAGGATGCCGTCACCGCCTTCGACACCCTGATCGAGCCGTCGGTCAATGTCGCGTTCATGAATCTCGCCTCGGCCGGCGCCGAGCTCGCCTCCTCGCTCGCGGCTGAACGCAGACGCTTGTGCCGGGAAAAGGTGGACGTCATCTATCTGAATATCGACTTGTCTTCCGCGTATGCGCAATACGCCACCGAAGTCGCTGAAGCCGACGGCTTTTTCCTGGCCGGCTTGACGCCCATGCAACCATGGCCCTACACCCTGACGCTGCAATACCTGAATAACCTGGATTTCGATTACGGTGCCATTCACGCGGTGGGCGAGCAAGCGGAATGGCTCAAGACCCTGGTCCGACAGGAACAGCAAAGAGTCAGTGGCTGATCCCTGTCCACGTCGCCACCCACCATGCGGGCCGCCACGCCACGGACACACTGCGAAACGTGTGCCCCGGCCGCAAATGCTAAAGTTCCGGCACGACTCTGCCTTTGCTTCCCACATCATGTTTCGCCTCCGGTACTCAGGCCTGCGCTACTTTTTTGTTCTTGCCATCGGCTGCCTCTGCCTGGCGTCGGGCGCCGCCCACGCGGGCCTGACGTACCGGTTGACCAGCCCGCAGGCCGGCCCCGGCAGCACCGTCGAACTTGAAGGCCTGCTGACGAACGACACCGGCGCCGCGCTCTCTACCCCGGTCGCACGGGAACTGACGGGGCAATGGATCGATGCACAGGGGCGGTCCCTGCCCGCGCACTTCCAACTGCGGACCTCGCCGGACGCCATCGATCTGCCCGCCAATACCTTCACTCGCATGGTCTGGAGCGGCCGGGTGCCGGAAAACGCGCATGGCATCCTGGCACTGCGCCTGGACGGCGTGGCCGACACCCTGCTGGCGCTGCAGGTCGATCCCATCCTCCCCGGCACGCAAGTCGCCGAGAACACGCCGGCGGGCACCGCCGGCGCACCCGCCGACGCGCCACCGGCCACGGCCCTCGCAGCCGCCCCGGCGCCGGCGGCCATGCCGACCAACGGCCTGTCGCCCTTCGATACATTCCGGAACGCGATTTCTTCCTACGAGCCCGTCTACTTCGCCGTGGGCAACCGGGGCGGCGCCAACGCCCGTTTCCAGGTCAGTTTCAAATACCGCCCTTTCAGCCCGGACGATCCCGCCCGGCCGGCTTTCATGGACAACTGGTATTTCGGCTACACCCAGACCGCCCTGTGGGACTTGCATTCGGACTCCATCCCCTTCGTGGACACGACGTACAATCCCAGCCTGTTCTGGGCGCGCGACGCGCTGTGGGCAACCGCCGACAAGCGCTGGGCCCTAGGGCTGAACGCCGGGTTCGAACACAAATCCAACGGCAAGGAAGACAAGGATTCCCGCTCTCTGAATGACTTCTACGTTCAGCCGCAAGTCGACTACCGCTTCGACGGCGGCAGTACGCTCAGCTTTCAGCCGCGCTTCAAGTACTACGCCTGGACCGACCGCGATATGGACTACCCGGGCACCCTGGGCTACGTGGACTGGAAATTGCGTTGGGCGCACGATGACGGCCTGATCCTGTCGGGCCTGTACCGTCAGGGCACGGGCGGGCGCCACGCCACCCAACTGGAAGCCGCCTGGCCCTTGAAGCGCACCTTCCTGCACATGAACGGCTACTTGTACGTGCAGTATTTCCGGGGCTACGGCGAAACATTGCTGGGCTACCACCAGAAATCCGACCCGCAACTGCGCATCGGCATTGCGCTGGTGCCCTGAGGACTCTATCCCATGCTCACCCAGATCGGGATTTTCATCCTGGCGGCCCTGGCGCTGCTGACGCTCAGCCGCCTGCTGCTGACCGCCTGGCTATGGCCCCGTGTGCGTGAGGCCGGCGGCCCCTGGCCGATCTTCCGCTGGGGCCTGCGCATCGACCTGAACCAGATCGCCATGTGGGCCGGGATTCCGCTGCTGCTGGCGCCCTGGGCGGGCGACCGCCCCCTCGCCGTCTTCCTGACCGGGCTGTGGCTGCAGGCCGTCTGGCTGCTGTTCGTGCTGCTGGAGGTGTCCACGCCCCAGTTCATCCGGGAATACGACAGCCGCCCCAACCGCCTGTACATCGACTACCTGAAATACCCCAAGGAAGTCTTCGGCATGTTGTGGAAAGGCTATAAGCTGGTTCTGCTGGCGGCCGCCCTGGGACTGGGTCTGGCGGCCTGGCTGGGCCACGCGCTGTTTGCCCAGGCGCAGCCCGACACCCTGCCCGCCTGGCCCTGGCGTATCCTGCTCACGCTGGTGTTCGCCGCCCTCGTCGCGCTGGCCATCCGGGGCACGCTGGGCCACCGCCCGATCAATCCGGCCTCGGTGGCCTGGTGCGGCGACAGCCTGCTCAACACCCTGCCCCTGACTTCCCTGTACAACGTGCTTTTCGCCCTGTATGCGATCAAGAACGAGCGCGCGGCGGCCGATGTCTACGGCGATCTGCCCGACCCGGAACTGCACGCCATCATCCAGGCGCAAGCCGGTATCCCGCCAGGCCCCCCCGAGCTCCCCACCCTGCACGCCCAGCCGCCCAGCCGGCGGCCCGCCCGGCCCCACAACCTGGTGCTGATCGTCGAGGAAAGCCTGGGCGCCCAGTACGTGGGCAACCTGGGCGGCGCCGGCCTGACGCCCTGCCTGGATGCCCTGGCGTCCGAAGGCTGGAACTTCACCCGCGCGTACGCCACCGGCACCCGCTCGGTGCGCGGCCTGGAGGCCGTCACGGCGGGCTTTCCGCCCACGCTGTCCGATGCCGCCCTGCGCCTGGGAAACGCCCAGAGCCGATTCTTCACCCTGGCCCAGTTGCTCAAGCGCCACGGCTACCGTTCGCGCTTCATCTACGGCGGCGAGGCCCACTTCGACAACATGAAGAGCTTCTTCCTGGGCAACGGCTTCGACGAACTGCACGACCTGCCGACCTTCGAGTCGCCGGCCTTCGTCGGCACCTGGGGCGCCAGCGACGAAGACATGTTCGACAAGCTGCATGCGCTGCTGTCGCAGCCCGGCGAACAACCCACCCTGCACCTGGCTTTTTCCGTCAGCAACCACACCCCCTGGGAATACCCCGCCGGCCGCATCCCGGTCGACGGCGATCCAGCCACGGTGCAACATACCGTGCGCTACGCGGACTGGGCCATCGGCCGTTTTTTCGAGCAGGCCCGCGCCAGCGACTATTGGGACCATACGGTGTTCCTGATCGTCGCCGATCACGACTCCCGCGTCGGCGGCGCCCAGCGCATCCCGCTGCGTCACTTCCACATCCCCGCCCTGATCCTGGGCGCGGGAGTCGAGGCGCGGCAAGACTCCCGCATCATCAGCCAGATCGACCTGCCGACGACGCTGTTGTCGCTGATCGGCATCGACGATGCCCACCCGATGATCGGCCACGACCTGACGCGGCCCGACGCGGGCGGCCGCGCCATGATGCAGTACGAAGAGCACTACGGCTACCTGCAAGGCGATGTCCTGGCGGTGCTGGAGCCCCACCAGGCGGCCAGTTTCTACCGCTATGCCGCGCCAGACGGCTATGCGCCGCTCGGCCCGGATCTCGAGCTCGGCCGCATCGCCCTGGCCCATGCCCTGTGGCCCACCTGGGCCTACCGGCACCACGCCCACACGCTGCCGGAGCTCCGGCTGTCCTAGGTCGTCAAAAACAAGGTCCGCAAAGGCTTTTGACCCTATGCCCCATGGTAGAATTTGCGATCCAGTCGGGGCGTAGCGCAGTCTGGTAGCGCATCTGCTTTGGGAGCAGAGGGTCGCATGTTCGAATCATGTCGCCCCGACCAACCACGATCGAGGAAACCCTATGTCTTCTTCTGCGTACGACGATCTGGGCAAGCTGGTCCTTCGCCTGGGCCTGGGCATTCTCCTGCTGCTTCACGGCCTTGCCAAACTGGACAGCGGTGTGGGTTGGATCGTGGACATGCTCGGCCAGCATGGCTTGCCCGGTTTCCTGGCCTACGGCGTCTATCTCGGCGAAGTCGTCGCGCCGATCCTGATCATCCTCGGCCTGTTCACGCGCATCGGCGGCCTTGTGATCGTACTGAACATGCTGTTCGTCTTCGGCCTGGTCCACATGGACCAGTTGTTCCTGCTGGGCAAGTCCGGCGGCTGGGAACTGGAACTGCAAGGCCTGTTCCTTTTCAGCAGCATCGCCGTCACTTTGTTCGGCGCGGGCGCCTACAGCCTGGGCGGCCGCAACGGCCGCTGGAACTGACGCCCTCCCATCCTGGATACGCCCTGCCGGCCACCTGGGGCGGCCGCCTCAGGTGGCCGGCAGGGTAATGATCACCCGGGCGCCGCCCAGGCGGCCGGTTTCAATCCGCGCCCAGCCGCCATACAGGTCGGCCAGATCGCGCACAATCCCCAGCCCCAGCCCCGAGCCCGGTGTGCGCTCGTCCGCCCGCTGTCCTCGCTCGAAGACCTGCTCGGCCCTTTCGGGGCTCAGGCCCGGGCCGTCGTCCTCGACCTGAATCGATAATTCGCCATCCTGGCAGCAAGCGGTGACGCAGACCCGGCTGCGCGCCCACTTCCCGGCATTGTCCAGCACATTGCCCAGCATTTCCTGGAAGTCCTGGGCCTCACCGCGAAACACCAAGTCTTCCGCCACACCACTCAGGTCGTAGACCAGCCCGCGCTCGGCGTGGACGCGATCCATCACGCGCACCAAGCCCTGCAGCAGGGGCAGGATCGGGCTGCGCAGGCCGGTGACACGCACCGCCGCCGCCGCCCGGGCGCGGGCCAGATGATAATCGACCTGGCGCCGGGCGGCCTCGACCTGCTCGGCCACCAGGCGCGGCAAGGCCGGATCTTCCGCCTGGGCGGCACTGGCCATCACCGCCAGGGGTGTTTTCAGGGCATGGGCCAGATTGCCGGCCTGCATGCGCGCCCGCTCCAATCCCTCGGCGTTGCGGCTCAGCACCAGGTTGAAATCCTCGACCAGCGGCCGGACTTCCATGGGGAACTTGCCCTCGATTCGCTCCGCCCGGCCTTCACGCAGCGCCGCCAGCCGTTGGCGCAACCGCGCCAGCGGCTGAAGCCCGAAGCCGACCAGCATCCAGGCCGCCGCCCCCATGCCCAGCACCAGGATGCCCAGCGCCACGGCCAGCATGCGGTCGAAGCGGCTGATCGGCTCGGCCCACAAGGCCTCATCCGCCGCCACCGACAGGATCAGCGTATCGAGCGGACCTTCGGCGGGGTGAACTTCGCGCACCCGCATCCGCAGCCGTTCGCCGCCCGGACCGGACGCCGGCATCGCGACATCCCGCCCCGGCTCCAGGCCATCGACCAGATCCGGCAGGTGCGCGTCCCACAACGAGCGCGAACGCAACAACTGGGCGAAGCGCGTGCCGGCGGAAGGCACCGAAATCTGCCAGTACAGGCCGGAGAACGGGTGGCTGAAACGCGGATCGGTCGGCTGGGAGGACAGCGAGACCCGGCCCCGCTCATCGACCTGCAGCGAGGCGGTCAGGTGGTTGAGGTGGATGTTCAGTTCGGACTGCAGTTGCGCCTGGATGTGCTGCCGGAACAATCCTTGGATGCCCCAGCCGGCCAGCGCCACGCTCAGCAGCGTCCAGGCCAGGGCGATCACCAGCAGGCGCAGACGCAGCGAGTGGCGCCGCGCCCTCATTGCGGATCGGCCGACAGACGATAGCCCAGGCCGCGCACTGTCTGGATCAAGCCGGGGGGAATCTTGCGGCGCAGGCGGGCGACGAAGACCTCGATGGTGTTCGAGTCGCGGTCGAAGTCCTGTGCATAGATATGCTCCACCAGCCGGCTGCGCGATATCACCTCGCCCTGATGCATCAGCAGGTAAGCCAGGACCCGGTATTCGTGGCTGGTCAGCTCCAGCGGCGTGGCGTCCAGCAGGATGCGGGACTGGCGCGCATCCAGCAGCAGCGGCCCGCAGCGGATCTCGGCCGTGGCGTGCCCGCCCGCCCGGCGCAGCAGCGCGCGCATGCGGGCTTCAAGCTCTTCCTGGTGGAAAGGCTTGGTCAGGTAATCATCGGCGCCCGCGTCGATGCCGGCCACTTTATCGTGCCAGTTGTCGCGCGCCGTGAGGATCAGCACCGGCATGGTCCGGCCGGCTGCGCGCCAACTGCGCAGCACCGACAGGCCGTCGCGTCCGGGCAGGCCCAGGTCCAGCACCGCCAGATCGCACGGCTCATGAAGCCCCTGGTGCTCGGCGTCCAGGCCGTCTGCCGCCACATCCACCACATAGCCGGCCTTTTCCAGCGAGGTCTTCAGTTGCGCGGCCAGCAAGGGCTCGTCCTCGACGATCAACACTCTCATGGGTGCCTCCCGCCGCGACGCAGGGGCCGCGTGCTCACCCGCACGACTTCCCCCGTGCGGGCGTCGACCTCCAGCTTGACCAGGCGGCCCTGGTCTTGCAGGATCTTGAACTCATAGCGCCAGCACCCGGCCGCCCGGCCGCCCGGCCCCTGGCAATGCCCGCCCTCGTCCTGCTCGAATTCGACCTTCAGGACCTGGCCTGGATAGTCGCGCGCCACGCGCGTCAGGATGTCCTGCAGCGGCAGCACTTCCCCCAGGGCCTGCAGCCGCTCGGCGGCGTCCCGGTCATGGTTGTGCGCCGCCGCACCCGAAGCCCAGAGCCCCAGGGCCAGCACACCTGCCAGCAACCCTCGGCGATGCATCGGCAGACTCCTCATTCAATCGATGGATCCTACGATATCAGGAAGCGCATGAACCGGAAATGAATGGCGCCACCGCATCCCGGCTCACTGGCGGCCGGGATGACGCCGCAGTACCATGACCCCTCCCCCTCCAGGCCCCGAAGCACTTGAAAGGACACGCCATGCTGCACGCCCAAGGCGACTATCGGCAGACCCGCGAAGCATTCACCTGGGTTGTGCCGGAACGCTACAACATCGGGACGGACGTCTGCGACCGCTGGGCCGACGGCAGCGGCCGCCTGGCGCTGATCGTCGATGGCGAAGACGCCCCGGCGAAACACTACACCTTCGATCAGCTCAAGCTCTGGTCGGACCGGTTGGCCCTGGCCCTGCGCGCCCGCGGCATCGCCCGGGGTGACCGGGTGGGCATCCTGCTGCCGCAATCGCTGGAGACGGCGCTGGCTCATCTGGCCGCCTACAAGCTCGGCGCCATCGCCGTGCCTCTGTTCACGCTGTTCGGCACCGAAGCGCTTCAATACCGTCTGAGCAATTCAGGCGCCCGCGCACTCATCACTCAGGCGGAAGGCCTGGACAAGATCGCCCAGATCCGCCCGGGCCTGCCGGACCTGGGCTGCGTGCTGGACATCGACGCGCAGGCCGGCGAGGCTTCGTTCTGGTCCGCGATCGAATCGCAGGAAGGCCAGCGATTCATTCCCGAGGACACCGCCGCCGACGATCCGGCCCTCATCATCTATACCTCGGGCACCACCGGCAAACCCAAGGGCGCGCTGCATGCCCACCGGGCGCTGCTCGGGCATCTGCCGGGCGTGGAAATCTCGCATAATTTCTTTCCCGACCGCGCCACGCTGATGTGGACGCCGGCGGACTGGGCCTGGATCGGCGGCCTGCTGGACGTGCTGATGCCGTCCTGGCACCACGGCGTGGCCGTGCTGGCCCGCCGTTTTGCAAAATTCGACGCCGCCGTCGCATGGCAACTCATGGCCCGGCACCGGGTCAGCCATACTTTCCTGCCGCCCACGGCCCTGAAGATGCTGCGCACGCTGCAGGATCCCGGCCGCTGCGGCCGCCTGAGCCTGGTCTCCGTGGCCAGCGGCGGCGAATCGCTGGGGCCGCAGTTGATCGAATGGGGCCGCAAGGCGCTGGGCGTGACCATCAACGAGTTCTACGGCCAGACCGAGTGCAACATGATCGTCTCGTCCTGCGCCGCCCTGTTCGAACCTCGCGCCGGCGCCATGGGCCGGCCGGTGCCGGGGCACGAAGTGTGCATCGTCGACGAAACCGGCGCTCCCCAGCCCCCCGGCGTCGAGGGCCACATCGCCGTGCGGCGGCCCGATCCGGTGATGTTTCTGCAATATTGGCAAAATCCGCAGGCCACGGCCCGCGCCTTCATTGGCGACTGGCTGGTGACGGGCGACCGGGGCGTGTCCGATGCGGACGGCTACCTCTGGTTCAAGGGCCGGGGCGACGACGTGATCACCAGCGCCGGCTACCGGATCGGGCCGGGGCCGATCGAAGACTGCCTGCTCGGCCACCCGGCCGTGCGCATGGCGGCGGTGATCGGGGTGCCCGATCCCGCGCGCACGGAGATCGTCAAGGCCTGCATCGTGCTGAATGAAGGCTATTCAGGCGATGCCGCGCTGGTGGCCGAGCTTCAGGATCACGTCCGCAGCAAGGCCGCCGCGCACGAATATCCCCGGCTGATCGAATTCATGGAGAGCCTGCCCATGACGACCACGGGCAAGGTGCAGCGCGGACTGCTGCGGGCGATGCATCAACCGAAACGTCCGGTGATGTAGTCTTCGGTTTCCTTGCGGGCGGGCTTGATGAAGACCTGGTCGGTGGGGCCGAACTCCATCAGCTCGCCCAGGTACATGTAGGCTGTGTAGTCGGAACAGCGCGCCGCCTGCTGCATGTTGTGGGTCACGATGACGACGGTGTAGTCGGATTTCAGCTCGGCGATGAGTTCTTCGATCTTGGCCGTGGAGATCGGATCCAGGGCGGAGCACGGCTCGTCGAGCAGCAGGACTTCCGGCTTGATCGCCACGCCGCGCGCAATGCACAGGCGTTGCTGTTGCCCGCCGGACAGGCTGTTGCCGCTTTGCCCGAGCTTGTCCTTGACCTCGGCCCACAGCGCGGCCTTGGTCAGGGCCCATTCCACGCGTTCATCCATTTCGCCCTTGCTCAGGCGCTCGAACAGCCGCACGCCGAAAGCGATGTTGTCGTAGATGCTCATGGGGAACGGCGTGGGCTTCTGGAACACCATGCCCACCTTGGCGCGGATCAAGGAGATATCGAGCCGCGAATTGAGCAGGTCTTCGCCGTCCAGTTCGATGGCGCCCTCGGCGCGCTGGCCCGGATAAAGCTCGAACATGCGGTTGAAGGTGCGCAACAGCGTGGATTTCCCGCACCCCGAGGGGCCGATGAACGCCGTGACCTTGTTTTCCTCGATATCCATGTTGATATCGCGCAAGGCATGGAAGCTGCCGTAATAGAAGTTCAGATTGCGCACGGCCAGCTTCGTGCGTTCTGGGGCGGCGGGCGGTTGCAGGGTCATGGTCGGAATCAGATTATTTACGGAACAGGCTGCGCGCGGCGATGTTGATCCCCAGCACCAGCAGGGTAATCAGCGCGGCGCCCGCCCAGGCCAGCCGGTTCCAGTCCTCGAAGGGACTGGCGGCATACTGGAAAATCACCACCGGCAGGTTGGCGATGGGGGCGTTCATGTTCCAGGACATGAACTGGTTGTTCAAGGCGGTAAAGAGCAGTGGCGCGGTTTCCCCGGCGATGCGGGCCACGGCCAGCAGGACGCCGGTGATGATCCCCGAGCGCGCGGCCCGGTAGCAGATGAACACCACGATGCGCCACTGCGGGCAACCCAGGGCGGCGGCGGCTTCGCGCAGGCTGTTGGGCACCAGGCCCAGCATGTTGTCGGTGGCCCGGACCACCACCGGAATGACCAGGATGGCCAGCGCGAAGGCGCCCGCCCAACCGGAATAATGCCCGACCTGCGCCACATAGATGGCATAGATGAACAGGCCGATGATGATGGACGGCGCCGACAGCAGCACGTCGTTCAGGAAGCGCGTGGCCGGCGCCAGCCAGCCCCGACGGCCGTACTCGGCCAGGTAAGTACCCGCCAGCACGCCGATGGGCGTGCCGATCAGCGTGCCGACGGCCGACATCAGCACGCTGCCGACGATGGCGTTCATCAGGCCGCCGTCGGCCCCGGGCGGCGGCGTGCTTTCCCACAGCAGCGACAAGGACAGCGCGGAGCCCCCTTTCACCAGCAGCGTGAGGATGATCCAGGCGAGCCAGAACAGGCCCGAGCCCAGTGTCAGGCCCGACAGCGCGAGCATCAGCCGATTGATCCGGCGCCGGCGGCGGTAGACCGGGTTGGCGGGGACGATGGTGGAGTCGGAGGCGGACATCAGTGCTTGGCGCCTTCCTGGCGCGTCAGTTTCAACAGCATGAGTTTCGACAAGGCCAGCACCACGGTCGTGATCAGGAACAGGAGCAGGCCCAATTCCAGCAAGGCCGATTTCTGCAGGCCGCCGGCTTCGTTGAATTCGTTCGCCAGGGCGGACGCGATGGAGTTGGACGGCGAGAAGATCGAGGACGGCAGATTGAACGCATTGCCGATCACGAAGGTGACCGCCATGGTTTCACCCAGGGCGCGCCCCAGGCCCAGCATGATCCCGCCGATGACGCCATGCTTGGTATAGGGCAGCACGACTTTCCAGACGACTTCCCAGGTGGTGCTGCCCAGGCCGTAGGCGGATTCCTTGAGCATGGGCGGCACCTGTTCGAACACATCGCGCATCACCGCCGCGATGAAGGGAATGATCATGATGGACAGGATCAGCCCCGCCGTAAACAGACCGATGCCCATCGGCGGCCCGCCGAACAGGTGTTCCAGCACCGGCACGCCTTCGAAGAAATCAACCATGTACGGCTGGATGTATTTCTGGAACAGGGGCACGAAGACGAACAGGCCCCACATGCCGTAGATGATGGACGGAATCGCGGCCAGCATCTCGATGGCCACCCCCAGCGGACGGCGCAGCCAGACGGGGGCCAGTTCCGTCAGAAACATGGCGATGCCGAAGGACACCGGCACCGCGATCAGCAGCGCCAGGAAGGCGCTGATCACCGTGCCCAGCATCGGCACCAGCGCGCCGTAGCTGTGCCGCACGGGGTCCCAGTCGTTGGTCCACAGGAATGCCAGGCCGTATTCGGCCAGGGAATCCCGGCTGCCGTAGATCAGGGACGCCATGATCCCGGCCAGCAGGATGAAGACGAAGAACGCAAACAGGCGGGTCAGGTACCGGAAACCGGTATCCACCAGAAGGCTGCGCTGCGTATTGGCCATGAGGGACTCTATCCGTGGCGACAGGATCCCCGGCATGCCGGGGATCCTCATCGGAATTCAAAACCGCTATTTTCCCACAGGCGGAGCGGCGCTGCGCCACCCCGCCGGGAAGGAAATGCAGGCGGGCTTATTTCCAGACCGCCGAACCATCCTCGCCGCGGATCTTCTCGGCCCAAATGCCGCGGATCTTGGCGGTCACGTCATCGGGCAGCGGCACGTAGTCCAGCTCGCTGGCCATGGCGCCGCCTTCACGCCAGGCCCAGTCGAAGAAAGCCAGGACTTCGCGGGCGCGCGCGGCATCGGCCTGCTTGCCGTGCACCAGGATGAAGCTCGCCGCCGTGACGGGCCACGAATCCGCGCCCGGCTCATTGTTCAGGACCAGGCCCATGCCCGGCGCCGAATCCCAATCGGCATGGGAGGCCGCCGCCGCGAACGCCTGCTGCGAGGGCTGCACGAACTGGCCGTCGCGGTTCTGCAACTGCGCCCAGGCCAGGCCGTTCTGGTGGGCGTAGGCGTATTCCACGTATCCGATGGAGTTGGCGAGCTGGCGCACGTAGGCGGCCACGCCTTCATTGCCCTTGCCGCCCTGCCCGGTGGGCCACTTGACCGCCTTGCCCTGGCCGACCTGCTCTTTCCAGGCCGGAGACACTTGGGACAAATAGTTGGTCCAGCCGAAGGTCGTGCCCGAGCCGTCGGAACGGTGCACCACCACGATGCCCCGGGAAGGCAGTTTCAGATCCTTGTTCAGCTCGGCGATCGCCGGATCGTCCCACTTCTTGATCTTGCCCAGAAAGATGTCCGCCAGCACCGGGCCGGTCAGCTTGAGCTGGCCCGCCTCGACGCCTTCGACATTGATGACCGGCACGGTGCCGCCGATGATGGCGGGGAACTGGACCAGGCCGTGCTTTTCCAGGTCCGCAGGCTTCATCGGATCGTCCGAGGCGCCGAAATCCACCGTCTTGGCGATGATCTGCTGCTGGCCGCCGCCCGAGCCGATGGACTGGTAGTTGACGCGATGGCCGGTGACTTCCTGGTATTTGGCCGCCCATTTGGCATAGATCGGATAGGGGAAGGAGGCGCCCGCCCCCGTCAGGTCGGCGGCATGCGCCGCGACGCCCGCAGCGGCCATCATCGCCAGGCCGGCGGCGCATTGCGTCAGAATTCGTTTGAACATGTCTAAACCCTTTATGGTTTGTGATGATCGGCGGCCCCGGGGGTTTCCCCGGCCGTCAGGACGACATGGTAAAGAGCGGAAGTGACAGTTTCATGACAAGCGGCCCGCGTGCCGATCTCACCCGAGCCTCGCCATCAGGTGCTGGTGCAGGTTGAACGGCGCGCGGCGGTTGCGCACGCGCAGGTAGCGGCCGTCGGGCTGGGCCGTCCAGGCCAGTTGGTTGTCCCGCCAGGCAAAGGTGAACGCTTCATCGATGACCCGGCGCCTCAGGGTCTTGTCCAAGACCGGGAAGGCGAGTTCGACCCGCCGAAGGAAATTGCGGTCCATCCAATCGGCGGAGGACAAATACAACGGTTCGGCGCCATCCTGGTAGAAATAGAACACCCGCGAATGCTCCAGGAAGCGGCCGATGATGGACCGCACCCGGATGCGGTCGGACAGCCCCGGCACGCCGGCCTGCAGGGCGCAGGCGCCGCGCACGATCAGGTCGATGCGCACGCCGGCCTGGCTGGCCTCGTACAACGCCTGGATCACCTCGGGTTCAAGCAGTGAATTCATCTTGGCGCGGATCCGCGCGCGCTTGCCGGCGCGGGCGAAGGCGGCTTCCGAGCGGATCAGGTTCAACACGGTCTCGTGCAAGGTGAAGGGCGACTGCAGCAGCAGCTTCAACTCGCGGCGCGTACCCAGCCCCGTCAACAACGAAAACACCTGATCCATGTCTTCGCACATCTGCTGATTGGCCGTCAACAGGCCGAAGTCGGTGTACAGCCGCGCCGTGCGGGGATGGTAGTTGCCTGTTCCCAGGTGCCCGTAGCGGCGGATGCGGCCATCCTCCCGGCGCAGCACCAGCGCCATCTTGGCATGGGTCTTGTGCCCCACCACACCGTAGCTGACGTGGGCGCCGACCTCTTCGAGGCGCGCAGCCCAATTGATATTGGTCTGTTCGTCGAAGCGCGCCATCAGCTCGACCACCACCGTGACCTCCTTGCCTGCCCGGGCCGCCGACAGCAGCAAGCCCATCAACTCGGAGTCTTCCCCGGTGCGGTAGATCGTCTGCTTGATGGCCACGACCTGTGGATCAAGCGCCGCGCTGCGCAGGAACATCAGCACGGGCTGGAAAGACTGGTAGGGATGATGCAGCAGATGGTCCCGCGCCGCGATCGCGGCGAACAGCTCTTCGGGCCGCTCCAGGCCCTGGTCGAACGGGGCCGGCATGCGCGGCCGGAAGACCGGGTATTCCAGGTCGGGCCGATTGACGCGGTTGCACAGTTGCATCAGCCGGGCCAGATTGACCGGGCCGTTGACGCGGTAGGTATCGGCCGCACCGAGGCCGAACTCGCGCTGCAGGAACAATTCAAGGTCGGGCGGCATGGCGTGCGCGATCTCCAGGCGCACCGAAGCTCCGAAATTGCGCTGCGACAGCTCGCCTTGCAGCGCCTGGCGCAAATTGGTGATTTCTTCCTCGTCCACGAACAGGTCGCTGTTGCGCGTCACCCGCCACTGAAAGCAGCCCTGGACATTCATGCCCGGGAACAGATCGCCGACGAACGCGTTGATCAGGGTGGTCAGCAGCATGAAGCCATCGGGGATGCCGGCGATCTCGGCGGGCACCTTGATCATGCGCGGCAGCGCTCGCGGCGCCTGGACGATGGCGATGTGGCCCTCGCGGCCGAAAGCGTCTTCGCCGCTCAGGGAAATGATGAAATTCAGGCTTTTGTTGTAGACGCGGGGAAAGGGGTGCGCCGGATCCAGGCCGATGGGCGTCAGCAGCGGCATCACGTCGCGCAGGAAGATTCCGTAGGCCCACTCCCGTTGCAGATCGGACCAGCCCGTCGAATAGATCAGGCCCACACCATGCTCCATCAGCTTGGGCATGACCTCGCTGGTCAGCAGGCGATTCTGGCGGTCGACCAAGGCATGGGCGGCCCGCTGCACCCGGTCGAACGCCTCATCGGGCGTCATGCCGTCCACGCCTCGCAGTTCCGGCGTCTGGCGCTGCTGCTCTTTGAGGCTGGCCATGCGGATCTCGAAGAACTCGTCCAGATTCGAACCGACGATGCATAGATAGCGCAGGCGCTCGAGGACCGGCACGTCCGTGCGCTCGGCCTTGGAAAGCACCCTCTCGTTGAATTTCAGCACCGACAATTCGCGATTCAGAAGAACCGGCATTCCCTCGACGGCCTGCATGCACGCCTCACAATTCTGTCATGGATCGGCCACTATAATCGCACAGTGTGACATTCTCTGTTAAGGGTTCATCCTGGACCATGGATAACCGGCTCGCCTCGATCGACCTGGGTTCGAATACCTTCCGGCTATCCATCGGACGCGTCGTGCGTCACGGTGCCGGCGCCCAGATTTATGCCGAAGACAAACTGCGCGAACTGGTCGCCCTGGCCAACGGCCTGGACGACCACATGCGCATCGACGCCGCCACCGTAGAGCAGGCCCTGGCGGCCTTGCGGCGCTTTGGCGAACGGCTGCGCGGGTTTCCTCCCGCCAACGTCCGCGCCGTGGCCACCAATACCTTCCGGGTGGCTCGCAACGCGGCCGAGATCCTGCCCGCGGCGGAACAGGCCCTGGGTTTCCCGATCGAAATCATT
Organism: Castellaniella ginsengisoli; assembly: GCF_040955415.1. Lineage (NCBI taxonomy): Bacteria > Pseudomonadati > Pseudomonadota > Betaproteobacteria > Burkholderiales > Alcaligenaceae > Castellaniella > Castellaniella ginsengisoli. Next base: position 568,510 of record NZ_CP158257.1, read on the forward strand.
TCCGGCCAGGAAGAAGCACGGCTGATCTACCTGGGCGTGATCCAGGACCTGCCCCCCTCGGACCACCGGCGGCTGGTGATCGACATCGGCGGCGGTTCCACCGAATTCATCATCGGCCGGCGAGGCCAGCCCCTGGAACTGGCCTCGCTGGAAATGGGCTGCACCACCTGGACGCGGCAGTTCTTTCCTCAAGGACGCATCACGCCGGCCCGCATGCGCCAGGCCATCCTGGCGGCACGCGGAGCCCTGGAGTCCATTTCCAGCCGCTATCGCGGCACAGGCTGGGAAGAAGCGTACGGTTCGTCGGGAACCGCCAAGGGCCTGCTGGCCGTTCTGACTGAAAACGGCTTCAGTCCCCGGGACATCACTCTGGATGGCATGGAGCGGTTGCGCGACGCGCTGGAGCGCAAAGGCGTGGTCCGCCTGGAAGACTGGGCCGGACTGAAGGCCGAGCGCGTGCCGGTGCTGCCCGGCGGCCTGGCGATCATGATCGCCGCCTTCCAGGAACTGGGCATCGACCGCATGCAGGCGGGCGACGGCGCCCTGCGCGTCGGCGTGCTGCACGACCTGCTGGGCCGCGACCTGCACCAGGACCAGCGCGACGAAACCGTGTGCCAGATGCGCGACCGCTACCAGTTGGACACAGCCCAGGCCGGCCGCGTCCGCACCCTGGCGCTGCAGTTCTTCGACCAGCTCGGCCTGGAGGCCGGCACCGAAACAGCCGAACTGCGCCGGGCGTTGGGCTGGACCGCCGATCTGCACGAGATCGGCCTGGCCATCGCCCGCGGCGATTATCACAAACACAGCGCCTATATCCTGCAGCATGCCGACATGCCCGGTTTCTCGCACGACGACCAGCGGCTGCTGGCCTTCCTGGCCCTGGGGCATCAGGGGCGCCTCGCCAAAGTCCGCAGCTATGCGCCCGACCGCGCGCGCTGGCTGGCCTTGTGCTGCCTGCGCCTGGCGGTCCTGCTGCTGCGCCGCAGAGAGCCCTTGGGCGCACTGCCCCTGCGGCTGGACGTCCACGCGCAGCACGTCTGCCTGCACATCCAGCCGGGCTGGCTCGCCTCCCGCCCCCTGAGCGGCTTCCAACTGAAAAAAGAGGCGGCGATCTGGCGCAAGGCCGGCTTCGTTCTGGAAGTCGTCGAACGCTGACCGATCCCGGCCAGCCGGGCGTCCCCGCCCGCCCGGCGGCCGCTACCCGATCCCGAAATGCCGCCGGTAGCGTGCATCCAGCCGCTCCAGATCCAGCAGGATCGGAAAATCGGCCGTATGAAAATCGGGATCCCAGGCTGGGGCGCCGCAGATGGTCGCACCCAGCGCCAGATAGCCCTTGATCAAAGGCGGCACCCGTGCCGGCAGCGTGCTGTCGAGGCGATCCACGGGATAGGGGTGCAGGGGGCGGATGCGCGGCATCCCGGTATTGCGGGCCATCAGGGCGCATGCCCTGCGCCAGACTTCCGAGGCCGTGGTGCCGCCGTCGCGCAGGCTGACGCTGGCGCAGCCCAGCATATAGCGGTAGCCGCCCTGCTTCATGACCTGGGCCAGTCCGGACCATAACAGCATGATGACCGTGCCGTGCCGGAACTCGGCGTCGATGCAGGAACGGCCGACCTCGACCAGTTGCGGACGCAGTGCGGCCAACGGCTCCAGGTCGAATTCAGACTCGGAATAGTAGCCGCCCGCCTGGCGGGCGGCCTCGGGCGTCAGAAGCCGGTAGGTACCCACCACCCGGCCGGTGCCCATATCGCGCACCATGAAATGGACACACCAGGGATCGAAGCGATCGACGTCGCGGTCGCCTAAGGCCTGAGGGAACACCGCGCCCAGGTCTTCCGTGAACACCCGGAACCGCAGGCGCTGCAAGGCCTCCAGATCGGCCGGGGTGCGGGCGATGGTCAAGGCCAGTCCGCCGGCCTCGGCCCCCGGCCAATCTATGCGTTTCATCGATCCCGCGTGTACGGAAGACATAGAGACGAGCATGGTGGATTCCCGGAAGTGATGATACCGGGCTTATTCTGCCAATGCTCTGTGTGAATCATGTGACAGCCACGCTCAGGCCAGTTTGACCGCCACGAGCCGGCGTACGCTTTCCTCGGCCAGGGCCTCGTCGTCGGCCTCTACCATGAGGCGCAGCTTGGGCTCGGTGCCCGAAGCCCGGATCAGCACCCGGCCGCGATCGCCCAGCGCCGCGCGCACCGCATCGGCGGCTTCTTGGAGGCCGGCGTGCGCCCGCCAGTCCAGGCCGGGGGCCAATGGCACATTGACCATCTTCTGCGCATACATGGACAAGTCGGACACCAGATCCGCCAGGGACGCGCCCGCGTGAAGCATGGCGGCCAGCACCTGCAAGGCGGCCACGATGCCATCGCCCGTGGTGTGGCGATCCAGGCACAGCAGATGGCCGGAGCTCTCGCCGCCATACAGCCAGCCGTGGCGATGCAGGACCTCCAGTACGTAACGGTCGCCGACCTGGGCCCGCTCGAACGGAATGCCCAATTCGCGCATGCGGCGCTCGAAGCCGAAATTCGTCATCAGCGTGCCGACCACCCCCTGGACGGGCTGCGATCGCGCACGGTCGCGCACGATGGCATAGAGCAGTTCATCGCCATTGAACAGGCGGCCGGAGGCATCCACCATCTGCAGGCGGTCGGCGTCGCCGTCCAGGGCCACGCCCAGATCCGCGCCCTGAGCCGCGACGGCGGCGGCCAGGGTTTCAGGATGGGTGGCGCCGACCTTTTCGTTGATGTTGAAACCGTCGGGTTCGCAACCGATCACGGACACCTCGGCGCCCAGTTCGCGGAACACATGAGGGGCGATGTGGTAGGCGGCGCCGTTGGCCGCATCCACCACGATCTTCAAGCCCTGCAGATCGAGCTCGCTGGGAAAGGTGCTCTTGCAGAACTCGATGTAGCGGCCGGCGGCATCGTTGATGCGCCGCGCGCGGCCCAGGCCGGCCGAATCGGCGCAACCCAGCGGTTCGTCCAGCAGCGCCTCGATGGCGGCCTCGGTCTCGTCGGGCAGCTTGGCGCCGGCCCCGGAAAAGAACTTGATGCCGTTGTCATAGTGAGGATTGTGAGAGGCGCTGATCACGATCCCCGCCGCCAGGCGCCAGGCGCGGGTCAGGTAGGCAACCGCCGGCGTCGGGATGGGGCCGGCCAGCATCACGTCGACCCCGGCAGCCGACAAACCCGCCTCGAGCGCGGATTCCAGCATGTAGCCGGAAATACGGGTGTCCTTGCCGATGACCACCGTAGGCCGGCCGGCCGACACGGCACCGCGCGCCAGCACACGGCCCGCCGCGTAGCCCAGCCGCAAGGCGAACTCGGCATTGATCCGATCACCCCCGACGATGCCTCGCACCCCGTCGGTCCCGAAATACTTGCGTGCGCTCATGCACGGACTCCTTGTTCTACGGCCGACCATACCCGCAGGGCATCCACGGTGTCGGCCACGTCATGAACGCGCAGGATATGCGCCCCCCGCACCGCCCCGGCCAGGGCCGCCGCCACGCTGCCGCCCAGGCGCCGGGAGGCGGGCCGCCCCGTGACGGCGCCAATCATGGATTTGCGCGACAGGCCCAGCAGGCTGGGGTATTCCTGGCCCACGGCCTGCGGCAGTTGCTGCAGCAAGGTGTAATTGTGCGCCGCCGTCTTGCCGAAACCGAATCCGGGATCGAGCACGATGCGCGCCGCCGCAATGCCCGCCTGGCGCAGGCGCTGGGCGCCCCGATCCAGGTAGTCGCGCACCTCCGCGACCACGTCCTGGTAGACCGGCGCATCCTGCATGGTGCGCGGTTCGCCGCGCATGTGCATCAGGCACAGCGCACACCCGGAATCCGCCACGGCCTCGATCGCGCCCGGCGCCGAAAAGCCGCCGATATCGTTGATCATGTCGGCGCCCGCCGCCAGGACGGCCCGCATTACGTCGGGTTTGCAGGTGTCCACGGACAGCGGCACGCCGCAGTCGCGCAAGGCTTCGATCACGGGCAGGATGCGGCGCAGTTCTTCGTCGGCCGGGACGGCCTGCGCGCCGGGGCGGGTGGATTCGCCGCCGATGTCGAGCAGATCGGCGCCTTCCTCGACCAGCAGGCGCGCATGGGCGACGGCTTCGTCAGCCCGGAAATGCTCGTTGCCGTCGGAAAACGAATCCGGCGTGACATTCACGATCCCCATGACCAGGGGGCGCTCCAGGGACAAGCGGAAACGCCCGCACTGAATAGGATCAGGCATACCAAGGATCGAATCAGACAGGGGTGGCGGCGGGACCCGTATCATTGCCGGAGGCCGGCTGCCCGGACGCCGGGGTCTGCGGCGTGTCGCCCCCCGAGGGCGGCGTCTGCGGCGCGCGCGGCGGACGGCCGGACATGATGTCCTCGATCTGCTCCGCATCGATGGTTTCCCACTCGAGTAGCGCATTGGCCATGGCATGCATCTTGTCCTGGTTGGACTCGATCAGGTTGCGCGCCACGGTGTACTGCTCGTCGATGATGCGGCGAATCTCGGAATCGACCTTCTGCATGGTGGCTTCGGACACATGCGTGGTCTTGGTCACGCTGCGGCCCAGGAAGACCTCGCCCTCGTTTTCGGCGTACACCACCGGCCCCAGGGAATCGGTCATGCCGTAGCGCGTGACGATGTCGCGCGCAATCGCGGTGGCGCGTTCGAAGTCGTTGGAGGCGCCCGTGGTCATCTGGCCCATGAAGACCTCTTCGGCGATCCGGCCGCCGAACAGCACCGCGATGGTGTTCAGCAAGCGTTCCTTGTCCATGCTGTAGCGGTCGCCCTCGGGCAGTTGCATCGTCACCCCCAGCGCGCGGCCGCGCGGAATGATGGTGACCTTGTGCACCGGATCGGTCTTGGGCAGCAGACGCGCCACCAGCGCGTGGCCGGACTCGTGGTAGGCCGTGTTGCGGCGCTCTTCCTCGGGCATGATCATGGAGCGGCGCTCCGCGCCCATGATGATCTTGTCCTTGGCCTTTTCCAGGTCGGACATATCGACCGTGCGGCCGTTGCGGCGCGCGGCGAACAGCGCCGCCTCGTTGATCAGGTTGGCCAGGTCGGCGCCGGAAAACCCGGGGGTGCCGCGCGCCAGCACGCTCGCATCGACGTTCTGGGCGATGGGCACCTTGCGCATGTGGACTTTCAGGATCTGCTCGCGGCCGCGGATGTCGGGCAGCGACACGACCACCTGGCGATCGAAGCGGCCCGGGCGCAGCAGCGCCGGATCGAGCACGTCGGGCCGGTTGGTGGCGGCGATCACCAGCACGCCCTGGCCGGTCTCGAAACCGTCCATCTCGACCAGCAACTGGTTCAGGGTCTGCTCGCGCTCGTCGTTGCCCCCGCCCAGGCCGGCGCCGCGCTGGCGGCCCACGGCATCGATTTCATCGATGAAGATGATGCAGGGAGACTGCTTCTTGGCGTTCTCGAACATGTCGCGCACGCGGGCCGCGCCCACGCCGACGAACATTTCGACGAAATCGGAACCGGAGATGCTGAAGAACGGCACCTTGGCCTCGCCGGCGATGGCCTTGGCCAGCAAGGTCTTGCCGGTGCCCGGAGGGCCGACCATCAGCACACCGCGCGGAATGCGGCCGCCCAGGCGCTGGAACTTGGTGGGATCGCGCAGGAAGTCGACGAGTTCCTGGACGTCTTCCTTGGCCTCGTCGCAGCCGGCGACGTCCGCAAACGTGATGTTGTTGTTGTTTTCGTCCATCATGCGCGCACGCGACTTGCCGAAGCTGAAGGCCCCGCCCTTGCCGCCGCCCTGCATCTGGCGCATGAAGAAAATCCACACCCCGATCAACAGCAGCATCGGGAACCAGGAGATGAACAAGCTGGTGAGGAAGGAAGGTTCCTCGCGGGCCTTGCCGGAAACCTGGACGCCGTTCTTGACCAGTTCGGGCACCATCCAGAGGTCGCCCGGCGAGGTCAGGCTGTACGAACGGCCGGACTCCGGCGACACGTAGATCGTATCGCCCTGGATATCGACCTTGTCGATGCGGCCGGCACGGGCATCGTTCATGAATTGCGTGTAACTGACCGAATCCCCGCCCGCGACCGGATGTCCGTCGAACTGCTTGAACACCGTGAAGAGTACGAGCGCGATCACCAGCCAGACCGCAATCTTGGAAAACGAGTTGTTCAAAGCCAACCTCCTGGGTATGTACCGCTGCCTGCCCGCCGCCTGCGCGCCGCACCCGGCGCGCATAATTACAACAAGCTGACAAATACGTCAATGCTTCATTCTACCTGAATCCGCCAGGCGGACGCAGCGCCGTCCGTGTTGCCCCGGACGCCGTCCGGACCTTGCGCGGCGGACGGGTTTTTCAATCCGCGGCCGAGCAGGAAGGTCTCGGAGGATTCACCCCGGGAGGCCTTGGGCTTGCGCTCGACCACCCGCGTGAAATGCTGCTTGAACATCTGCACGGTCTGGGAGAACCCGCTGCCGTGAAAGGCCTTGACGATCAAGGCGCCCTCCGGCTTGAGGTGACTGCAGGCGAATTCCAGCGCCAGCTCGCAGACATGGGCGATGCGGGCGGAATCCGCCGAGGCCACACCGGATAGATTGGGGGCCATGTCGGAAATCACAAGGTCTACGGCCCGGCCCCCCAGCCGCTCGTGCAACTGCGCCAGGACGTCGTCCTCGCGGAAATCGCCCTGAATGAACTCCACCCCGGCGATGGGCTCCATGGGCAGCAGATCCAGCGCCAGCACACGGCCGTCGATCACGCCGCCCGGCCCCAGCAGGCGCTCGCGCACGACCTGCGACCAACTGCCCGGGGCCGAGCCCAGATCCACGACCACGTCGCCGCGCCGCAATAGTTTTTCCGTATCCAGGATCTCCGTCAGCTTGAAGGCGGCGCGGGCGCGGTAGCCCTTCTGTTGCGCCATTTTCACGTAAGGATCGTGAATATGCCGTTGAACCCAGGCTTTGGAGAATTTTTTCTTGGCCATTCTCGTACAATTCCAGTATGCCGAAACTCGAACTGACCTCTCAGCAGCGCAGCGCTTTGCGCGCCGCCGCTCATCCCCTGCATCCCGTCGTCCTGATCGGCGACCGCGGCCTGACGGCCGCTGTGCTGGAAGAAATCGACCGCACCCTGGCGGCCCATGAACTGATCAAGATCCGTGTCGCCGGCGCCGAGCGCGACGAGCGCGATGCGATGCTGACGGAAATCTGCGAAACGCTATCCTGCGCCGCAGTGCATCATCTCGGCAAAACGCTGATTATCTATCGACCCGATCTGCTTGCGCAACAAGCCGCCCAGGCCACCGAGAACGCCACCCGGGCCGTGCGCCGGAAATCCGAGCCTTACGTGCCTAAAAAACAGGCCGCGCAGCCTCGCGCAGCCCGCCCCGCCTCGCAGCGCGCCGCCGGCGCAAACCGGGCCGATCAGGCGCAAGACCCTGCGGCGGGGACCGCAAAATCCCGCATGGCTGCCAGCCGCGGCACCGGCAAGCCGGCACGGAACGGCCGCGCCGATGCGGGCCATGGCATTCCGCGTCGCAGTGGCGGCGGCAGCGCCCTGTCGTTGCGCGCCGGCGCCCGGCGCGGCCGCACGAGCCGCGGCTGACACCACCTGTTCTCCTTGCCCGCGGCGCCGCAGGCGCCGCCGGGCAGGCCGCCACAGGCCGGGTCGCGCCGCACCCCATCAGGCGTGCGGCGCGACCCGGCCAAAGGCGTGCCCGTCATTCATAGCTGACGGAGCAGACTTCATATTCGCGCACACCGGCCGGCGCGCGCACTTCGACCACATCGCCTTCGCTCTTGCCGATCAGCGCCCGGGCCACGGGGCTGGACACGGAGATCATGTTGGCGCGGATATCGGCTTCCAGATCGCCGACGATCTGGTAGGTCAGGCGTTCGCCCGACTCCAGGTCTTCGATCTGGACGGTGGCGCCGAAGACCGCCTGGCCGGACACGTCCAGGTCGGCGGGATTGATGATCTGGGCATTGGACAGAGTGCCCTCGAGTTCCTGGATGCGCCCCTCGATGAAGCCCTGGCGTTCGCGCGCGGCATCGTATTCGGCATTTTCGGACAGATCGCCCTGGGCTCGCGCCTCGGCGATGGCGTTAATGACCTCGGGGCGCTCGACCGTCTTCAGACGGTGCAATTCAGCCTGTAAGCGCTCTGCCCCGCGAGCTGTCAAAGGGATCGCAGACATAGTTTTTGACTCAAAAGTAAAAGACGCCCCATGCGCGGGGCGCCTGACAACGAAAGAAGATGGGCGATGTGTGGTGGTTCCGGCCCGCTGGGGGCTGCCTGGCTCTGTGCGCCCGTGTGGGCCGATGAGAGACGGGCAATGGCATGGCGCCGCCCGCATCCCGACCAGGTGGCCTGCCGGCTCGCCCGTGAAAAACCCCGGCCAAAACCGGGGTGCTGGAGACTATTGTGGTCAATCCGGCAGGAAAAAGCAAGCCCTGCCGGCAGGATGCGGCGTCAGGGTAAAACCGCCTTTTCGCTCTTGCCCGCAACCGGCATGATTCAGGCGCCGTTTCCATACTGGGCCACTATACAATCCAAGCCTGAACATTCGATGAAAATAGCCCGCCGGGGCCTCTTTCCCGGCCGCCGGAGCGGAAATGCGAAACGACACCAACAGCCCCATGCCGCATGCCCCCCGTTCTGCACGCGCCTGGCCCATCCGGCACATCATCGCCGGCACCACGGTCGTCGCCATGGCGCTCGTGGCCGTCGTGCTGATTTCGCTGAGCTGGTTCGGATCCAAGCGGGCTTTCCTCGACATGGCGCAGATCGTCGCGCTCAATGCCAGCCAACTGACCGCCGAGCGGTCCCGTCGGATGATCGCGCCGGGCGAAGCCATGCTGAACGCTCTCGCCTCCAATCCCTTCATCCTCACGTTGCGGGACCACGAGGAACGGATGCTGCGCACCACGCTGGCGCCGGCGCTGGCGGCCAACCCGTTGGTATCCACGCTTTACGTCGGCTACCGGAACGGCGATTTTTTCTCGCTGCGGCCTTTGCAGGACGAGGAAACCCGGCGCTATTTCCAGGCGCCGCCCCACGCCAATTACCTCATCAGCTCGCTCGCCCGCCTCGAAGACGGTTCCACCCGCCAACGCCTGTTTTTCTACGACGCGCATCATGAGCTGCTGGCGCAAAGGGACCAGACCGGGAACGCATTCGATCCACGCACGCGCCCCTGGTACACCCGCTCGATCGACAGCGACGAAGTCGTGATTTCGGGGCCCTATGTGTTCTTTACGAACCACCAGATCGGGATCTCCCTGTCCCGCCCGACCCGCTCGGGGCAAGCCGTCATGGGCGCGGACATCACCCTGACGGATCTAGGCAAAGGTCTCGCCAGCCTGCGCATGGCGCCCAGCGCCGAGCTGGCCCTGACGACCCCGGACGGCGCCCTCATCGCCTACAGCGGCGAAGCGGCGCCGACATCGATCCAGAACGATGGGCAGCCAAGGCTGCCGTCCCTGGAGGACCTGGACGCAGCGGCGTTGTCCCGCCTGTGGAAAACGACCCCGTCCCCGGGCGATTCCATCGTCCTGTATGAAGAGAATGGCCGGGAATGGCTGGGGGCCGCATTCCCGTTCGACGGCATCCGGGGGCTCGACCTGCAGTTGCTGGTCACCGCGCCCGCCGATGAGCTCCTGGGCGACCTGGCGCGCAACCGGATGCACATGGTCCTCATTTCATCCCTCCTGATCCTGTTGCTTCTGCCGCTTGGATGGCGCACTGGCAGCTCCGTGGGTCACGTGCTGGAACGCTTGACGGAACGTGCGCGAAGAATGTCCCAGTTCGACTTCAGCCGCCCCGGATCGGGGCCGACGCGCCTGCGCGAGGCCCGCGAACTCGACCAGGTCATGAACCACGTCGGCGGCACGGTCCAGGCCTTCCTGGAAATCAGCCGGACACTGGGCTCCGAGCCGCGCATTGAAGCCATGCTTGCCCAAGTGCTGGAAAAACTCGTCAAGGCCACGCGCTGCCTGGACGGCGCCGTCTACCTCACGGAGGACGGGCGGGAATCCCTGCTGCTGGCCGCGACGTTCAACGGCGGGAAAGAGGCGCTGGAAGGCGGCGCCTGGCCGGAGCACTGGCCGCCGCCGGATGCGGGCATGAACGAGGACGGCCCGCATGAGCGGATCACGTTCGAATTGCGCAGCCGCCGGGGCCACCTGGAAGGATTGCTCGTGCTGACCCATGCGCGGGATCCGGAACACACCTCGCCCGAGTTCCTATCGTTCACGAACCAGTTGACCGGCATGCTGGCCATGTCCATCGAGGCGCGCCAGTTCATGCAGGCCCAGAAGGAGCTGCTGGATGCGATCATCCGCGTCCTGGCCGATGCCATCGACGCCAAGAGCCCCTACACCGGCGGTCATTGCGAACGCGTTCCCCAACTGGCCATCATGCTGGCCGACCAGATCGCGGCGGAAACCAGCGGGCCGTACGCCGACTTCGCTCTGAACGAAGATGAGCGCTATGAATTCCGCCTCGCCGCCTGGCTGCACGATTGCGGCAAGGTCACCAGCCCCGAGCACATCATCGACAAGGCCACGAAACTGGAGGTCATCCACAACCGGATCCATGAAATCCGCATGCGTTTCGAAGTCCTGTGGCGCGATGCCGAGATCAGCCACCTGCAGGCCAGGCTCGCGGGCGAAGATGAGGAACGCGCCGTCGCCGCCCTGAATGCGCGGCATGCGCAATTGCAGGACGACTTCCGGTTCGTCGCCCAATGCAACATCGGCGGGGAATTCCTTTCCGACGAGGCGATCGCACGCCTGTACCGGATTGCGGAAACGACCTGGCTGCGCCATTTCGACGACAGCATCGGCCTGTCTTCGGCCGAACTCGCCAAACTGGCGATCAGCCGTCCGCACCCGCCCGAGCTGCCCGCCGCCGAACCGCTGCTGGCCGACAAGCCCGAGCACATCGTGCCATGGGATGAGGCGCGCAAGCCCGCAGTGGAGCGCGACGATCCGCGCAACACGCTGGGGTTCGACATGAAACTGCCGGCGTGCCGGCAAAATGCGGGGGAATTGCACAACCTGACCATCCGCCGCGGCACGCTGACGGAAGAGGACCGCTTCGCGATCAACGATCACATGGTCCAGACCTTGTCCATGCTGACCCAACTGCCCTGGCCGCGCCATCTGGCGCGGGTGCCCGACATCGCAGCCAATCACCACGAAAGAATGGACGGCGCCGGCTATCCGCGCCGCATTCCGGGAGAAAGGCTGCAGCTCACCGAACGCATCATGGCCCTGGTCGACGTCTTCGAAGCGCTGACGGCCGCCGACCGCCCCTACAAGCCGCCCAAGACCCTGTCCGAGTCCCTGCGCATCATGGCATTCATGTGCAGGGACGGGCATCTCGACCCTCAACTGTACTTGTACTTCCTGCGCAGTCCCGTCTGGATGGCCTATGCGCGCGACTTCATGAAGCCGGCGCAGATCGACGCCGTGGATGCCGAAGCCCTGGCGCGCATTGCCGAGGGCGCCCAAACGCCTCAGGCGTAGGTCTTGAGGGTGCTCGCCCCGGGCCTGAGCAAATCCAGGAATGCATTGGCCGGGCTGGTGTCGCCGCGCGCGGCCAGGATGGCGTCGACGTCCACCTTGCCGGGCTCCTGCGCCTTGTAGACGCCGACCATCGCATCCGTGATGTCCTCCGGATACAACGTGGACACTTCCTTGATCGCATTCCAGACATCGAGCTTGTCGCCGAAGCCATTGTTCTGCAGCCCCAGGTCTCCGCCCCCGGTCTTGAAAGCCGAATAGGCGATCTCCTCCGGGTTCTTGTTCTTGCTCAAGCCCTCGTAGGACGCATTGCCGCCGCCGTACGTCATCATATTGCGCAGCCAGATCGCCGCACGTCCCAGGTACGAAGTCTGTGCCTGATGCTCTTCTTTGATCTTGCTGCGCACTTCGTAGGCCTCGCGCGCCAGATCCTCGCCGAAACACTGTTCCTGATCATGGAATTCCTGGAATTTCGTCTTGAATTCCTGGTAGGCTTCGCTGATCTTCACGTTGTAGCTTTCCCGGACCCCTTCATCGCCACGCGGCTGCTTGGCGCTTTCGGCAGCCGGCGCGCTCTTGGGCTCCTGCGCGCCCCAGGAAAGGTAGGAATTCACGGCACTGATGACACTCATTTCTGGTTTCTCTCAAGTTGGGTACAAGCCTGGGCCGGAGGGTTTCCGGGACTACCAAGGCCTCGTGCCGGGTAAGTAACCATTGAAAAACAAGAGGTTCCATTTTGCGCACATGAAGCCTCGAAGCCGTATCGGGCCCGGGGCGCGGCGCCCCGTCCCGGGCGGAAAAGGGCAATTACGCCCGCGGCCTGCGCCGCCCGCGCAGCAGCGCATGCAGCAAGATGGCGCCGAAAGTCGCGGTACCGATGCCATCGAGCTTGAAGCTGCCGAAATCGATGGAAAAATTCCCCGCGCCCAGGATCAACGTGACGGCGGCGACGATCAGATTGCGGTTGTCGCTGAAATCGACTTGATTGACCACCCAGATACGAGCGCCCGCAATGGTGATCAGGCCGAACACCACCACGGACATGCCGCCCAGGACGGGGGCGGGAATGGCCTGGATGACCGCGCCGAATTTAGGCGAGAAACCCAGCACCAGGGCGACCAGGGCCGCCACCACGAACACCAGCGTGGAATAGATCTTCGTCGCCGTCATCACACCGATGTTTTCCGCGTAGGTCGTGACGCCCGTACCGCCCACGGCGCCGGATATCATCGTCGCCACACCGTCGCCCATGAAGGCGCGGCCCAGATAGCGGTCCAGATTCCGACCCGTCATGGCGCTGACCGCCTTGATGTGGCCCAGATTCTCAGCCACCAGAATGACGGCCACCGGCGCAATCACGCTGATGGCGTGCGCTTCGAATACGGGCGCCGTCAGCGTGGGCAGCCCCAGCCAGGGCGCGGCGGCGATGGCGGAGAAATCGATCGCCTTGCCCATCCCCAGGCCGTTGGCCAGGATCACGTAGAGCACGCAAGCGGCCAGCAGACCCACCAGGATCAACAGGCGCTGCACGAGACCGCGCGTGTACACGGCCACGCCGCCGACGCACAGGACCGTCATGAGCGCCATGGAGGACTCGAACAACGAGCCGCCCATCGCGCCCTTGGCGGCGATCGGCGCCAGATTCAGGCCGATCACGGCCACCACGGCGCCGGTGACCACGGGCGGCATCCAACGGTCGATCCAGTCGGCCCCACCCCCCTGGCGGGCATTGAGCAGCGCGATCAACAGACCGATGCCGGTGTAGATCAGGCCGCACACGACGATGGCGCCCAGCGCCACACCCATGTTCAGGTTCGGCCCGCTGCCCGAATAGCCGCTGACGGCGATCACGCCGCCGATGAAGGCAAAACTGGAACCCAGGTAGCTGGGCACCCGGCCGCCGACGAACAGGAAGAAGATCAGCGTGCCCATCCCCGACATCAGGATGGCCGTGTTGGGGTCGAACCCCATGATGAGCGGCGCCAGAATGGTGGAGCCGAACATGGCCACCACGTGCTGCGCGCCCATGGCCACGGTCTGCGGCCACGCCATGGTCTCGTCGGGCTGAACCACGGCGCCGTCGGCGGTGCCTGACACGCGGCGCCACTGCGGAAAGTAGGAAGTCGTCATGAGGGGATTACGGCCGGGGGGCCATTCGGAAGAGGTGGGTGGATGAGAGAAGTTCGCCGCAAGTGTACGGCGGCCTCTTGCGCGGCTGCAAGGCCGCCCCCCCATCAAGGGGTTGTCAGAAATTCCGTGTTTGAAGCGGGTTGAGCACTACACGGAAAGACGGCTGAATCGATCCTCATAGAGGATCGCGAACTGGTTCATGGCCTGCTTCCAGTCATGCGCGGATCGGCTCCATTTTGCCGTGATATTGCGCAGCGCCAGCCAGATCAGTTTAGCGGCGGCATCATCGCTGGGGAAATGCCCCCGAGTCTTGATGATCTTGCGCAGTTGCGAATTGATGTTCTCGATGGCGTTGGTGGTGTAGATCACACGGCGCACGGCCGGCGGGAAGGCAAAAAACGGAATCACCCGGTCCCACGCATTGCGCCATGCCGCGCTGACGGTCGGGAATTTCTGCCCCCAGGGACCGTCTGCAAAGGCCTCAAGTTCGGCCTGAGCAGCTTCGGCGCTGACGGCGGTATAGATCGGTCGGATGGCGGCAGCCAGCGCCTTACGGTCCTTCCAGCTCGCATAGTCCAGGCTGTTGCGGATCAGGTGAACGATGCAGGTTTGTAGCGTGGTGGCTGGAAAGACGGCTGCCAGCGCTTCGGGCATGCCTTTGAGGCCGTCGGTGACGGCGATCAGGATGTCGCACACGCCTCGGGTCTTCAGATCGTTGAAAACCTTCATCCAGAATTTGGCCCCTTCGGTGCCTTCGATCCACAGCCCCAGGATGTCACGGGTGCCGTCGGGCAGCACCGCCAGGGCCAGGTAGACGGCCTTGTTGCGCACGACCGCATCCTCGCGGATCTTGACCCGCAGGGCATCGAAGAACACCACCGGGTACATCGGTTCGAGCGGCCTGGCTTGCCAGGCGGTGACCTCCGCCATCACCTCATCGGTGACTGAGCTGATGAAGTCTGGTGAGACCTCAGTAGCGTACTGCTCCAGCAGAAAGCCCTGGATCTCGCGCACCGTCATCCCCCGGGCATACATGGCGACGATCTTGTCGTCAAAGCCCGTGAAGCGGCGTTCGTGCTTGGGGATCAGCAGCGGGGCGAAGCTACCATCGCGGTCGCGTGGCACTTCGATGCGGATCGGGCCGTCCTCGGTCAGCACGGTCTTGGCGCCCTTGCCATTGCGCTGGTTGCTGACCGCTGCCGGCTTGGCTGCCCCGGCCGGATAGCCCAGGTGATGGTTCATCTCACCGGCCAGGGCGCGCTCGATCAGCGCCTTCTTGAAGGCCAGGGACGCAGCATTGATGGCTTCGGCCGTCATCGGACCGTGACCGAACGACTCCAGCAACTCTGGAGCAATGGTCGGCAGCGCGGCTGGCTGGGTTCTTGGTTTGCGTGGCATAGACACTCCTTGGCGTCATGTTATGCCTCAAACACGAAATTAATGACAGGCCCCCCATCAAGGAAAGGGCGCGCGGCATGCCGCGCGCCCCCCCTTTTTCCAGCGTCGCCGTTCAGGCCCGCTGGGTGACGACCCTCAACTGGTCGTCGTTCTGCAGCAATTGATAGCTGTCGTTATCCCGTTGAAGCAGCACTTGCTCCTTGGCCAGACGGTTCAGAAGCTGTTCACGCCGTTCCTGCAAGTTTTCCAGGGGCCAGCGTCCGTAGTCTTCTCCGGAGACACCCAATTGCTTGTTCAAGTTCTCATAACGCCGCATCAACGCTTCGTCGTCCAGACTATCCACCGCCACCGGCTTCGAGCCGGACCGGTAGACATCGCGGTAGGCGGTATCCATGAGCTTCAACTGCTTGCTCATGGAATGCTCCGGCACATCGAGCACGGAAGAGACCAGTTCGTCCCTGCCGAGGTGCTCAAAGCGCAGCTTCAGGACATCCTTGCCCTCGTCCACACCGATCTCGAACACGACGCGATTGGCGCCGCCGGGCAACTGGCCGGAAAAATCGTTGATCCACATCCGGCCGGCATGCTCGGTCGCCTCGCGCCACTGGGATCCCGCGCCAACCGGGCTCATGAACAAAGGAGTCATGGCTTGCGGCGCCCCCATCAGGAACTGATAAAGACGTCGATCCGGATCGTGCAGCACCAGGCTGCCGGAATCGTCCACCTTGACGCCGAGCGTATTTTCCTCGCCCACATCCCGCGCCAGCACGTCGAGGTAGTGGCACATCGCCCGCACGGTCGGCTGACCGCTATTGACGACGTACCGGCCGACGCCCTTATCGGTGACGATCAGCGTGCCGAAGGAGCCCCCGGCGCCCTCCCGCACATGGCGCACGACATTCTCGCCCAGACGCAGCACAGGCCGCATCGAATCACTCTTGTGCTCGATCTGCCGGATTCGCTGTTGCACTTCACTCGGGCTGTGGTCAAGCCGCTCCTGAGGAATTCCCAGCATGCGCCGGGCTGCCTGTTGCACCAGCGTCCTGTTCATGATGGTGTCATCGGAAGGTTGCTGCAACAAGCGCAGCCCTTGCGCATACGTGCTTACATACGCGCGTTCCTCATCGCGATCCCTCGTCTTGAACATGCTCAAGTACGTCACGCCCAAGGCATCGCCCAGGAACCGGCCCGCACGCGACAGGCCCTCTACGACCGGCGCGAAAAAGGAAGAAAACGCCTGCTTGACGCGCGCCATGCCGGACAAGGTCTCGCTGCGCGTCGCCCCATCCCCGACAACCGCGGGCAAGCGCGGCTGGCTTTCCACCGGTTCGACCTCGGCGCCCGACTCCTTGCGCCCCACGAGCTGCCGATCCACGACCTCCAGTTCGAGTTCGAGCCGTTCGATCGTTTCCATGCGGCCTTGAGACATCACCCCCAGCTTTTCGGACAATCCCTGCCGGTGCTGCTCCTTCACGATCAACTCCTGCGCCGTGCCGAGCAACTCATTGATTTCCACCAGGCTCTTTTCGATCAGATTGATCGTCGTCTGATCTATCACATTTTCAGGCAAATCCCGCAATGCGCTGAGCGCCACATAAGCGCCGCCCAGGAGCGATGCCAGGTTCCCCGAGATGCCGCCACCGGTCAGCGAGGACACGGTGGAGCCTCCGTATGCGATACCCGCCCCCGCTGCGCACCAGCCCAGGGTGCTGACTGCCTGGCTAAAAGACGCCTTCGCCGTTTCGCCCCAGCGCCAGGCATGATCCTGGAGCCCCAGAGCGGACACATCCGACTTGATCTTGGACGGATCAATATTCTTGTTCAGAATGCTCGCGCCCTTCATACTGACAACATGTTCGTCGAGCTTCGCCATGCAGTTCGTCAGATTCTTCTGAAGCGTCTCGATCTTGTCCAGATTCTTCTCGCTCACACTGCGGGTGTCTTGCGACACGGACTCAGATTTGGAGTCACGGCCCCACAACCAGTTCCACGCGGCGCTGACTTTCCCCCTGATTGCCTGCCCGAGGCCCTGCTCCATCGACTCGATTTCTCGAGAATCTTGCTCTTCCGACTTGACGCGGAATCCCTCGCGCAGCAGGGCGATCTCTTTGTCCATCTTCAGGTTTTCACCCCTGGAGATGGGAATGTTCTCTACAAGCAGCAGCTTCTGGCCGGGTTTGTGCTCTTCCAGCGCCTCATACAACACGTCGCCGTCCTCATCCCTCTCACCGATCAATACACGAATATCCTCTTCCTCGGAAACCGATCCCACACCACCGCCTTCCTTGATTCCTTCCTCGACCAATGCGCGATCAGAACCCTCTTCCTCGGGAACCGATTCCACGTCATCGTCATGCAGCCCATACATCTTTCCCACGAACTCATGGGCGATCCCAAGCACATCCCCGCACAGATTGACCCCTGCCTTGAGATTGGACCACCCCCAGGACAGCCAGCCCTGGGCTTCCTGCGAATCCTTCAATAACTCCTTGCGGGAACCGCCGTCCGAAACCTGGACCTTGAATCCTTCCAGTTCGCCGCGCCCCGACTGGAGCCCCGTCGTTTTCGCCAGTTCCTTATCATGGCCAAGCGATTCGCCACTCGACACATGCATTGGCGCATTTCCCACGCTGTTTTGCACACCGCCACCCATGGCAGCCTCCTTCAGTCAGTCAGTCAGTCAGGCCGCCAGAGACGGCAGCATAGCGGGCACCCGGCCCTGGACGATCTCGCGCCAGACCAGGGCAGTGTCGGAAAACGCCTCCAGCAGGCCCGACAGCGTCTGGGCCGTGCACAAGGCAAGAGGCACACGGCCGCACAGCAAGGCTTCTCCGGAAGGCTCGTGCAGGCCGATCGTGTTGCCACCCGTGCCGCTCCACAAGGCATTGGCCTGAAGCATGAGGCGGTAGACCGCCTCGAGGCCGGCAGCGGCCGTCGGCTGTCCCAGGCGGGCGAAAAACACCACTTCCCCGTCATCTCCGCCTTCGTTCATCAAACCGATGGTCACATCGCCCACCACGACTTCCTCAGCCGAAAGCAGCGCCTCGACCGGGGCCAGCCCCACGAATTGCGCATAGCGCTCCAGCAAATCGGTATAGTTCGACATCTTTTTCTCCAATCCAATCAATCGTTTCATTCGTTTCAAAAAACAGCGCGGGTCAAGCCTGAAGGCCCAGTTGCCGTTGCCAGATCTGCGCCAGGCCGGCAAGATGCCGCATCGTCCTGGCCAGCGCCTGCACGCCGGATTCGGCCTTCAACCGCTGCGCCAGCACGACGTTTCCGGCATTTTTCTGAACGCCGAAGGTCGCTCCGCCGGTGCCCACACCAAACGCATTGGCGCGCAGCAGTTCCCGATACACGTGACCGGCACCGTCTTGCGGAATCATTCCCACAAGGCAAAACACCTGGATCACAGGCTCGGCCTCCGTGCCCGGCTCCAGGGACAGGCCGACCGGCACGCCATCGATCGTCAGCTCACCGGAACGCAGCAAGGCGGCCTCATCCACGCCGACATGTGCGGCCAGGTTCTTCAAGGCGTTTTCGTAGTCTTTGTTTTCTGCGGGCATTTTCATGACCTCCTTTTCAGTCAAGGACGGGCGCGGAGCCATCGACCAGGTGATCCAGCCAGACGCGCCAGCGGCGCGCATCCTCGACCAGGGAGCGCAGGACTTGCCTGAGCATGTGCGGCGACGCCTCGGCCGCCCGCACGGACCGGCTCAGCACGATCGCATCCTGGTCGCCGTAGAGGCCCAGCGTATTGCCCTGGGTTCCCGCCCAGAGATTGTTCGCCAGCAGAAGCAAGCGATGGACGACCTCGGCGTGTTCAGCCGGCACTACGCCGACATCGACGCAGGCGATGATCCAGTCTTCGCCTTCGGCGGTCCGCAACCGGGTCAATCCCGTGGCGCTGCCGTCGAAAATGTATTCCCGCAACCCGGGCGCAGCCTCCGCGCCGAGCGCCAAGAACCGCTCCAGGTCACCCGTATGGTGTTCGTTCCGATCCATCATTCCTCCACGCCTAGGGGGGCATCTTCCGTCTGGCCACCTCGGCCAGCCTTTCATGAGTGGCTGAATGCGGTGGCAAGTTCCCTGGGAGATCGCGGAATCAGAGCGCGCGCCGGCGAATCGCCGGACCCGGCACCGGGCACCCACGGGCAAGGGGCCGCGCCGCGGCGGCGCATTCAGGCG
This sequence comes from Castellaniella ginsengisoli, assembly GCF_040955415.1. Classification (NCBI taxonomy): domain Bacteria; kingdom Pseudomonadati; phylum Pseudomonadota; class Betaproteobacteria; order Burkholderiales; family Alcaligenaceae; genus Castellaniella; species Castellaniella ginsengisoli. The sequence continues at coordinate 587,725 of NZ_CP158257.1, forward strand.
TCGCCGCCCATCCTGGGCTTGCGTTTGCGCCGTGCGGCCGCCCGGTCGTAGAGCGCGTCAGGCACCAGCCGCAGCAACCGCGCCACCCAGGCCATGGGCCAGGGGATGACGCGATAGGACACGCCGGCATCAATGGCCTGCTGCGCTTTTTCGGCAAACCGTTCGGCGGGCATCAGAAAAGGCATGCGATAAGGATTGCGCGCCGTCATGGGCGTGGCAATGAATCCCGGCGCGAGCGTCACCACGCGCACGCCGGTGCCGTGAAGCTCGACTCGCAGGCTTTCGCAATAGGCGCGCACGGCCGCCTTCGACGCACTGTAGGCGCCCGCGCCCGGCAGGCCGCGCACCCCCGCCACGCTGCCGATGCCCACCAGCGTGCCCCGCCCCCGCTCACGCATCGGCGCGATGAAGGGGGCGAAGGTCGCCATCATGGCCAGGACGTTGGTGTCGAGAATGGCCTCGAAAACCGCATGGTCCTCGGGCTCGTCGGTCAAGGTGCCGGCGCTGATCCCGGCGCTGGCGATGACCAGATCGACCGGGCCGGCGGCAAGAAAATCCCGGGCCGCCGCCTGCAGCGCCGCCCGGTCGCGTACATCCAATGCATAGACGCGGTGCCCCAGCCCCGGCAGGTTGCCGCACAGGCCTTGCAAAGCCTCCTGGCGGCGGCCGACCAGGCCCAGTTCATAGCCCCGCGCCGCATACCGGCGCGCCAGAGCGGCGCCGATGCCGCTGCTGGCGCCCGTGATGAAGACGCGGCGCCCGGGCAAGGAGCCAGGGGCCGCGTCCGGTTCGAGGAATGCCGTCTTACTGGACCGTGTCATTGTCCCGGCTGACCAGGTGCTGGGCTCCGACAATACCGATCATGGCGCGCGGTTCGCCGTCCACGATCCGCAGATCCAGCCGCATTTCCTGCGATTTGTAGAAGGCATGCTCGCCTTCCATGAGGATCATGTCCAGCTTGCCCTGGCGCTGATCCAGGTCATTCTGGCCATCGGACTCGTTCATGTCGATGTCCTTGATGCAAATGGCCTGGACACGCAACTCCCCCCCTTCCATCCGCACGTCGTAGCGTACGCTTTGCCCACCCGGCACAATGGCGGTGGACGCTTGAAGGAAGTTTCCTTGCACCGACTGATTGCATACTTCCATGACAGCCTCGCGCTGACGGTCGGTCACCCCGAGCGCTCCGAGCGCCTCATCGAAATGCCTCATTCTTTCATCGGGCGTGCCATCCGGCAGCGAGATCCCCGACACGGAGAAGCTGGCGCGGCAGATGTCCGCCTTGACCTGATCCCGTGCAGAGCCAACCCCATTGCGGCCCCAGTAATCGCTGCGGTTCAGTTCGCGCTCCAGCCTCTCGCAGTTCACCGGCAGTTTCTGCAAACTCAGGGAAAAGCCCGGGCATTGCTCCTCGGACAAGTCCAATGTGTAGCGCACGCCCTCTTCGTTTTCCTCAATCTGGAAACGGCTCTGATAATTGGCGCCGGCCATCTCTTTCAGGGCCTGGAAGCTCTCGATCTTCTGGCCATGGGGCGTTGCTTCGGAGTAGAGGTCGTACAGGCATTTTTTGGCTTCCGTCCGGTTCGTGCTGCAAAACCAGTCTGCGATCTTGTCCCAGGTGCGGGAAAAGACACTGCCAATGCTGTCGCGACTTGTGGCCTGCCGGACGCTTTGCACATCCTGAGCCCCCAAGGAAACCGGGCCGAAACGCCCGCCGGAAATATCGATGGTCATTGAGTTTTTCCCGCCATGTTCGTTCATCCAGACCGTGAGGGACTTTGTCCGCTCACGGCATCTTCCTGTGAGTGACCGGCACGCGTCTGAAGTTCCTTCTGGATGAACATCAGAAGCCGAAGCGCGGATCAGGCCTGCAGCGGGGGATGGAAATGCTCCAGATAGGCCGCAACGGCGCCAGGCAGCACCTTGCCCGCCGTGTAGCTGGCCACGGCCTCGCAGGTCAGGCCGGCGGCCGTCGAGAACGGTGCCGGCAGGGTAGCGGCCGCGATGCCGCACGGCGCTTTGGCCAATTCCTGCCCCACCCAGCCGCTGCCGATCTCTTTGAGCACTGCCTGCAGCTCTTCATGCGGTTCTTCTGACGCATCATTCTCGCCTTCCGCCACCGCCAGATCCTGACCGCGTTGGCTGATGCTGACCAACACCCCGCCAAGAGAACGGGCAATGGCCGGCTGCGCCAGATCGCCCGCCACATGGCCAATCACGGCAAGGCTACCGCACACCGCACTTTTCATCGGCGTTTGCCCAGGCAACATACGATTGCAAGCCGTCAACGTGACTGTCTGGAAAACATCACCCAAATCCATAAAACCCACCCAAATGATTGAAAAATACTATTAATAACTCGGTTTCGGGCCGTGATCTCTCGGCGCGAAGCGCGCACGGTAGCATCCTTGCCACGTCCCATCAAGCAGGCCCGCCTTGGCGGCAACCATCTCGCCATGGCGCCGCATAGCGACAGGCACCCGGCCCCGATTCGCAGGAACCATCCCCGCTCGATTGGCACCTACCGGAAAGCGCATCGCCGTCTGTCACTCTATGAACACCGATGACCCCGGCGTGCCTGCAGCACCCAACACACTTTCTTTTGAAGAGCACAACATGACGATCTCGTTCAACGGCCAGACGCTCAATCAATCCCGTCTTGATGCAATCATGCAATCCAATACCGCCGAAGAGGCCCAGCAGCGCATGGGTCTCTTCGACAAGATCAAGGACTGGTTCCGGGGCGGTGTCGAGAAGGCCGCGATCAAGGAGGCATTCGACCTGCTCAAGCAGCCCAAGATCGACATGGGGGATTCCGCCAATCTGGCCAAGCAGGAATCCCTGCTGCACCATTTCACCCTGTTGCGTAGCGCCACACAAGCGCCCTTCAGCGACCACTACGCATTGCAGGTCGATGTGGATGAAAGCGCCCGGACCTGGTCCTACAGCATGCGGATCGATGAAAACAAGATCATTCAGTGCCAGAACCTTCCCATCGGCAACGGCTATACGCTGGAAGCGTTCAAAGACGCCCAAATGCTCATGCAGCTTGGCAGCACTTTGCACAAACAGACCCGGACGGATCCTCAACCTTTGCTGGATCGGCTGCAAGAGCAGTTGACCGAGATGAATGCCATGCACAGCGGGCCGCACGGGGCCATCGGCCACAATAGCGCCCGTCTGGAAAAGCTGGCATCGATCGCCAACACGATCTTGAAGGAGTATGGCACTTCACCCGCATGCAGCCTGGATGTCTCTTCCTCACCGGCCGGCCTGCAAGCCTCGCTTTCCATCGGTCCAACAAGCATCGATACGATTCCCTTGAACAATCGCGAAGACTTGACCGACGCACTGATCTTGAACCAGAGCATCACCCTGGGAACACTGGGTTTGAATCTGTCGTCTAAAGACCCGGACCAGGCCATTATGGATGCCGTGCAAGACATGGTTGACGGAGAAGAGCTGCAAGAAGCCATGAGAAATCAGCTGAATGACCCTACCTTCAGCCACGCGAATTTCATCCGCATCACCACCCCCGATCCGGAGACGTCAGGCAAGCATATCTTCTATGCCACATTCCGCGATCCGTCCAATCCCGAACGAGAGCGAACCTTGGAGTTCTCGAACCGCCCCGGCAGCAACGGCGAACTGCGCGGCGCCCGGCTTCAAGACATGCTGTCAAACGGGCGCTATGACAGCCTGGCCGGATTGATCGGCCAGGTTCATGGGACTGCAGAAGACGCGCAGGTCATTTACGCCACCAATGGCGCCAGGCTCATGTTGACCGCCACCACCATGATGCTTAAATCCGAGGCGACCGGCACTCACGAATTGTTCAAGGACGACTCAGAGGTCGACGACTATATCCGTAACCTGAATACCCAATTCCTGGGTTCGATGTCCATCGGCAAAACCCATTATGCAGAGGTGGCGGCCCGTTGCGAATGGCCACTGTGGGAATCCGACGGCGGATCCACCCCCTCTCTTACCGATACACAATCCTCGCCACGGGTCGTTCCACTCGACAAAATGGTCTGACGAAAAAACGCGCAGTCTCCGCCGGAGACTGCGCGCCAGACCGTTCAGGCGGCATGCATGGCCTGCAGCGAATAGACTTTCAGCCCACCGCCGTGGCGCAGGTACTGCAGCCCCTCGACGGCGGCACGCGCGCCCGCGATGGTGGTGAAGAAAGTCACGCGGTTGGCCAGGGATTGCGTGCGGATCGTGCGCGAGTCGGCAATGGCGTTGCGGCGTTCCTCGACCGTATTGATGACCAGGGCGATTTCGCCGTTCTTGATCATGTCGAGGATGTTCGGCCGGCCTTCGGTGACCTTGTTGACGACCTGGACCGCCAGGCCGGCGGCCTCGATCACGGCGGCCGTGCCGCGCGTAGCGATCAATTGGAAACCCAGTGCGGCCAAGCCGCGCGCAACTTCCACGGCGCGCGGCTTGTCCTGGTCGCGCACGCTGATGAACACGCGGCCGGATTCGGGCAGCCAGGCGCCGGCGGCGATCTGAGATTTGACGAAGGCCTCGCCAAAGGACTCGCCCACCCCCATCACTTCGCCGGTGGATTTCATTTCCGGGCCCAGGATGGTGTCCACGCCGGGGAATTTGACAAAGGGGAACACGGCTTCCTTGACGCAATAGCGCGCCGGCGCCGGAATCGAGGCGACCCCCTGCGCAGCCAGGGAGCGGCCGGCCATGACGCGCGCCGCGATCTTGGCGAGCTGCCGGCCGGTGGCCTTGGAGACGTAGGGCACAGTACGCGAAGCGCGGGGATTGACCTCCAGCACGTAGACGTCGCCGTCCTGGATGGCGAACTGCACGTTCATCAGGCCTTTGACGTTCAGGGCCCGGGCCATCAACGCGGTCTGGCGCTCGATCTCGGCCACGATCTCGGGCGAAAGCGAATACGGCGGCAGGCTGCAGGCAGAGTCGCCCGAGTGCACGCCGGCCTGTTCGATGTGCTCCATCACGCCGCCGATGATGACCTGCTCGCCGTCGGCCAGGCAGTCCACGTCGACTTCGGTGGCGTTGTTCAGGAAGTGGTCCAGCAGCACCGGGGAATCATTGCTGACCTTGACCGCCTCGCGCATATAGCGCTCCAGGTCCTGGGGCTCGTGCACGATTTCCATGGCGCGCCCGCCCAGCACGTAGCTGGGGCGCACCACCAGGGGATAGCCGATTTCGCCGGCCAGGGCCAAGGCCTCGCTTTCGGCGCGCGCGGTGCGGTTGGCCGGCTGGCGCAGGCCCAGCTTGGTCAGCAGCTTCTGGAAGCGCTCGCGGTCTTCGGCCACGTCGATGGAATCGGGACTCGTGCCGATGATGGGCACGCCATTGGCTTCCAGCGCGCGGGCCAGCTTCAGCGGCGTCTGGCCGCCGTACTGGACGATGACGCCGACCGGGCTTTCCTTGTGGACGATCTCCAGCACATCTTCGAGCGTCAGCGGCTCGAAGTACAGGCGGTCGGAAGTATCGTAGTCGGTGGACACGGTCTCCGGGTTGCAGTTGACCATGATGGTCTCGAAGCCGTCCTCGCGCAGGGCCAGGGCCGCATGCACGCAGCAGTAGTCGAATTCAATGCCCTGGCCGATGCGGTTGGGCCCGCCGCCCAGGACGATGATCTTCTTGCGGTCGGTCGGCGCGGCTTCGTCCTCGTCCTCGTAGGTCGAGTACATATAGGCCGTGGTGGTGGCGAATTCGGCCGCGCAGGTATCGACGCGCTTGTACACCGGGCGCACATTCATCTGGTGGCGCAGCTTGCGGACCTCGGCTTCGGTGGTGTCCAGCAGGAACGCCAGGCGCCGGTCGGAAAAACCGCGCCGCTTGAGTTCGCGCATGGTGCCGTCGTCCAGTTCGGACAAGGTGCGCTGCTCCAGCGCCAGCTCGATATCGACGATTTCTTTGATCTGCGCCAGGAACCAGGGATCGATCCTGGTCAGGTTGTGGACTTCCTCCAGGGAGAAGCCCTGGGCGAAGGCGTCGCCCACGTACCAGATGCGCTCGGGGCCGGGCTCGCCGAGTTCGACCTGCAGGCGTTCGCGATCGGTGGTCTTCTGGTTCAGGCCGTCCACGCCGACCTCCAGGCCGCGCAACGCCTTTTGAAAAGACTCCTGGAACGTGCGGCCGATGGCCATGACTTCGCCCACGGCCTTCATCTGGGTCGTCAGGCGCGAGTCGGCCTGGGGGAATTTCTCGAAGGCGAAGCGCGGCACCTTGGTGACCACGTAGTCGATGGTCGGCTCGAACGAGGCCGGCGTCGCGCCGCCGGTGATTTCGTTGCGCAGTTCGTCGAGCGTGTAGCCCACGGCCAGGCGGGCGGCCACCTTGGCGATGGGAAAGCCCGTGGCCTTGGACGCCAGCGCCGAGGAACGCGACACGCGCGGGTTCATCTCGATGACGATCATGCGGCCATTGGCCGGATTGACGGCGAACTGGACGTTGGAGCCGCCCGTATCCACGCCGATCTCGCGCAGCACCGCAATGGATGCGTTGCGCATGATCTGGTATTCCTTGTCGGTCAGCGTCTGCGCGGGCGCGACAGTGATCGAATCGCCGGTATGCACGCCCATGGGATCCAGGTTTTCGATGGCGCACACGATGATGCAATTGTCGGCGCTGTCGCGCACGACCTCCATCTCGAATTCCTTCCAGCCCAGCAGCGATTCCTCGATCAGGAGTTCGTTGGTCGGCGAGGCCTCGAGGCCTCGGCGGCAGATGGTCTCGAACTCCTCGGCGTTGTAGGCGATGCCGCCGCCCGTGCCGCCCAGCGTGAAGCTGGGGCGGATCACGGCGGGAAAGCCCGACGTGCCCAGTTCGGCGGCGATGCGTTTTTGCACCGCCCAGGCTTCTTCCATGCTGTGGGCGATGCCGGATTTGGCCGACTCCAGGCCGATGGAGGTCATCGCATCCTTGAATTTCAGGCGGTCCTCGGCCTTCTCGATGGCGTGCGCGTTGGCGCCGATGAGCTCGACGCCGTGCTTGGCCAGCACGCCGTGCCGGTCCAGATCCAGCGCGCAGTTCAGCGCCGTCTGGCCGCCCATGGTGGGCAGGACGGCATCGGGTTTTTCAACCTCGATGATTTTTTCCAGGGCCTGCCAGGTAATCGGCTCGATGTAGGTCACGTCGGCCGTTTCGGGGTCCGTCATGATGGTGGCCGGATTGCTGTTGACCAGGATGGTGCGGAACCCGTCGGCCTTCAGGGCCTTGCAGGCCTGGGCGCCGGAATAGTCGAACTCGCAGGCCTGGCCGATGATGATCGGGCCAGCGCCGATGATGAGGATGCTTTGGATGTCTGAACGCTTGGGCATGGGAGGCGGGATCTTTTTATTTGGACGACCGGGCTTTGTGCTGCGCCATCAGGTCGATGAATTTGTCGAACAGCACCAGAATGTCGTGCGGACCCGGACTGGCCTCGGGATGGCCCTGGAAGCAGAACGCCGGACGGTCGGTGAGCTCGAAGCCCTGCAGGGTGCCGTCGAACAATGACACGTGCGTGACGCGGGCATTGGCCGGGAGGCTGTTGCCATCCACGGTGAAGCCGTGGTTCTGGCTGGTGATGAAAACCCGGCCGGTGTCCAGATCCTGGACCGGGTGGTTGGCGCCGTGGTGGCCGGTTTTCATTTTCACCGTGCGCCCGCCCAGCGTCAGGCCCAGAACCTGCTGGCCCAGGCAGATGCCGAACAAGGGGATGCCGCGATCCAGCACGGCGCGGCAGGTTTCGGCGGCGTAATCGCAGGCCGCCGGATCGCCGGGGCCGTTGGACAGGAAGATCCCGTCGGGCGACTGGGCCAGAACGTCGGCCACGGGCGTGAGGGCCGGCACCAGGGTGATGCGGCAGCCGCGGTCGGCCAGCAGGCGCAGGATATTGGACTTGATGCCGTAGTCGTAGGCGACCACATGATATTGCGCCTCGTCCTGGCGGCTGTAGCCGCGCCCCAGGCGCCAGGTGCCTTGCACCCAGGAGCCCGCCTGCCTGGTGGTGACTTTCAGGGCCAGATCCTGGCCTTCCATGCCGCCGAAGCCGCGCGCCAGCTCGACGGCGCGGTCGGCGTCCTCGCCCACCAGAATGCAGGCCCCCTGGGCTCCGCGCTCACGCAGAATGCGGGTCAGCTTGCGGGTATCGACGCCCGAAATCGCCACGATGCCCTGGGACTTCAGGTAGTCGGGCAGCGACTGGGTGGCGCGGAAGTTGGACAGCAATGCCGGGCAGTCGCGCACCACCAGGCCGGCGGCATGCACCTGGCCGGACTCGACGTCCTCGGGGTTGACCCCGGTATTGCCGATGTGGGGATACGTGAGGGTGACGATCTGGCCGCTGTAGCTGGGATCGGTGAGGATCTCCTGGTAGCCGGTCATGGCCGTGTTGAAGACGATTTCGGCCACGCTGGTCCCGTCGGCGCCGATCGAGACGCCTCTGAATACGGTACCGTCAGCCAAGGCGAGAATTGCTGGAGCGAGCCCTGCGGACCCCTCGGGAAAGATTGACGGCAGCAAAATGGAACCCCGGTGATAAGAATCCCGAACCAGCCGCCGCACCGCATGCCGATCGCACACCCGGGCAGCCGGCCCGCAGGATTCTAAAAGTCGATATTCAAACCTTCCCATTATACAACCGGATGAGGGTTACTCCCCATGCGTATCCATCGACAAAGCCCTGCGCCCGAGGGCCGCCGCCCTTCGCCGCCCTGCCCGCCCCGTGCCGGAAAATGGTCTACAGTAGGGTTTTTGCAACCCTGATTCACTGGACCATCGCCCTCATGAGCAATCAACTGGACGCCTTGCGCGCGCTGACGACCGTCGTGGCCGACACGGGGGATTTCGAAACCATGCGGGCCTACCGGCCGACCGACGCCACGACCAACCCCTCGTTGATCCTCAAGGCCGTGAGCCAGGCAGCCTACCGCCCCTTGCTGGACCGGGTGCTGCGCGACCACCCCGGCGCCCCGCTGGCCGAGCAGGCCGACCGGCTGCTGGTGGCCTTCGGCCGGGAAATTCTCTCCATCGTGCCCGGCCGCGTCTCCACCGAGGTCGATGCCCGCCTGTCATTCGACACACAGGCCAGCATCGAGCGCGCCCGGCAGATCATCGCCTTGTACGAGGCTGAAGGCATTGCGCGCGAACGCGTGCTGATCAAGCTGGCCTCCACCTGGGAAGGCATCCAGGCCGCCCGCACGCTGCAGGCCGAAGGTATCCAGTGCAATCTGACGCTGCTGTTCTCCCTGACCCAGGCCATCGCCTGCGCCCAGGCCAAGGCGACGCTGATCTCGCCTTTCGTGGGCCGCATCTACGATTGGTACAAGAAAGCCGCGGGGGCCGAGTGGGATGAAGCCGCAAACGCCGGCGGCCGGGATCCGGGCGTGCAATCCGTGGCGCGCATCTACCGCTACTTCAAGACCTACGACATCCCCACCCAGGTGATGGGGGCCAGTTTCCGCAATATCGGCCAGATCCGCGCGTTGGCCGGTTGCGACCTGCTGACGATCAGCCCCGCTCTGCTGGGCGAGCTGGCGGCCTCGAACGAACCCCTGGAGGCCCGCTTGACGGTGGCCGCCGCGAAGGCGGACGCCCCGGAATGGATCGCCAGCAACGAGGTCGTCTTCCGCACGAACCTCAACGAAGACGCCATGGCGACGGAAAAACTGGCCGAAGGCATCCGCATCTTCACGGCCGACGCGATCAAGCTGGACACGCTCCTGGAAACGGCGCGGGCCTGAGCCGGCACCCGCAACCCCGCCACGCCGGACGCGCGCGCCCGGCGGCCCTTCAGGTCTTGGCGGCCTGGGCTTGCCCCCCTGCGGGCTGCCAGACCAGCAGGCGGCGTTCCACCAGGGATACCAACCCGTCCAGCAGCAGGGCGAAGATCGTCAGCACGACGATGCCGGCGAACACGGTATTCACGTCCAGGGTGCCCTCGGCCTGCAGGATCAGGTAGCCGACCCCGGCAGCCGAGCCCAGGTATTCGCCCACCACCGCACCGACGAAGGCCAGCCCCACGGAGGTGTGCAGGCTGGAAAACACCCAACTGGTGGCCGAGGGGATGTACACATGGCGCAACAACTGGCGACGGGAGGCGCCCAGCATGCGGGCGTTGTCGAGCAGGGTCGGGCTGACCTCGCGCACGCCGCGGTAGACGTTGAAGAAAACGATGAAGAACACCAGCGTCACGGCCAGCGCCACCTTGGACCAGATGCCCAGGCCGAACCACATGCCGAAGATCGGCGCCAGGATGACGCGGGGCATGGAGTTGGCCGCCGTGATGTAGGGCTCGAGCAGCGCGCTGGCGCTGCGCGACAGCCCCAGCCACAGGCCGAAGCCCAGGCCGCCGATGGTGCCGATGACGAAGGCCAGCATCGTCTCCGACAGCGTGATCCACAGGTGACGGTAGATGTTGGCGTCGGTCACGAACCAGGCCCAGACGACCTGGGCCACTTCCAGCGGCCGGCCGAAAAAGAACGCGACATTGCGGTTCAGCGAAGCCCAGTGCCAGACCAGCAGGAGAGCGGCCAGCAGCCCCAACTGCAGCACGCGGAGCACGGGTTTGGACAGATCGGATTTCATCGTTGCGAACGCTCCGGAAGAAGACGCGGATCGGAAAACGAAGGCGCCGGCGCATGAGGCATGGCGGTGGGCTCAGGCGCGCCGCTGCCGTTCATAGCCTTTCAAGACTTCGTCGCGCAGCACCGCCCAGATGGCCTGGTGCAATTCGACGAAACGGGGCTGCACGCGGACCTCCGCCACGTCTCTCGGGCGCGGAATGTCGATGACGAATTCCCCGATCGGCCGGGTTTCGGGGCCGGCCGACAGCACCACGACGCGATCGCTCATGGCGATGGCCTCGTCCAGATCGTGAGTGATGAACAGCACCGCCTTGCGCCGGTCCATCCACAGATCCAGGACTTCGTTCTCCATCAACTGGCGGGTCTGGACGTCGAGCGCCGAGAAAGGCTCATCCATCAAGATGAGATCGGGATCGCGGATCAGGGTCTGGGCCAGCATGACGCGCTTGCGCATGCCGCCCGACATCTGGTGCGGGTAGCGGTTCTCGAAACCGCCGAGCCCGACCCGGCGCAGCCATTCGCGGCTGCGTTCGGCGGTTTCGGCGGCGGGCACCCCGGCGAATTCCAGCCCGGCGGAGACGTTGGCCTGGGCATTGCGCCAGGGCATCAGCGCTTCACCCTGAAACATATAGCCGGCGCGCGCATTGACGCCTTGCAGCGCCTCGCCGAACACCCGGACTTGCCCGGACGTGGGGCGCAGCAACCCCGCCGCCATGTTCAGCAAAGTGGATTTGCCGCAACCCGTGGGCCCCACGACCGAGACGAACTCGCCCGGCGCCACGGCCAGGGAAGCCTCGCGCATGGCTGTGTACGGCGAACCGTCGGGCGACGTGAAGGTGCAGGTGACCTGATCGAGCAGCAGGGCGGGACGGACCGCCCCGCCCCCGGGCGGACTTGCAGGCTGCTCAGGCATGGGGATATTTCTGATTGGCCTTGGCGGCAAACTGGTTGGTCCAGATGCGGGAGACGTCGATCGCCGTGCGATCGAAATGAGGCACAAAGCCAGCCAGTGCGTTGAGCGCCGTCTGCGGGCCGTCTTCCGGCACCAGGCCATCGGGCGACAACGCCTCGCGGTTGCCCTGGAGCGCCAATTTGTAGAGTTCGGGATCGCCCAGCAGGTAGGATTCCGGCACCAGCTTGGCGATGTCGTCGGCCGATGCGGCCTGGATCCATTTGTCAGCCCGCACGATGGCGTTGGCCAGCGCCTGGGTGGTATACGGGTTGGCATCGATGAAGGCCTGTGCGGTATACAGGCAGCCCGCCGGCATGTTGCCGCCGAAGATCTTCTGCGCATCGGCCAGGGTGCGGGTGTCGGCGATGACGCGGATGGCGTCTTCCTTGACCAGCGTGCTGATGACGGGATCCAGATTGGCGATGGCGTCGATCTGCCCCGAGCGCAGGGCCGTGATCGCCCCGGCGCCCGCGCCCACGCCGATGAAGGACACGTCGGCGGGCTTGAGCCCGTGCTGCGCCAGGAAGAAACTGGCCATCATGTTGGTCGAAGACCCCGGCGCCGTGACGCCGATCTTCTTGCCCTTCAGGTCGGCGGGCGATTGGTAGCCCGCCAGGGTTTTTTTCGAGACGCCCAGCACGATCATGGGCGCCCGGCCCTGCAGGGCGAAGCAGCGGTAGAACTGGCCCTTGGCCTGCAGATTGATGGTGTGCTCGAAGGCACCGGAGACGACGTCGGCGCTGCCGCCCACCACGGCTTGCAGCGCCTTGGACCCGCCCGCGAAATCGGCAATCGTGACGTCCAGGCCCTCGTCCTTGAAGTAGCGCTTCTGGTGCGCCACCGACAGCGGCAGGTAATAGATCAGCGCCTGGCCCCCGACGGCGATGGTCACGGCCTGTTTTTCGGGCGCGGCGGCGGCCGCTTGCGCGAAGGACAGGCCGGGCGCGGCGCCCAGCAATCCCGCAGCGCCGGCGGTCTTGAGCAATTCACGACGTGAAATCGACATGATGGCGGATCTCCCTGGTGGTCATGCTGCGTTTGAAGTTTCGATCATAGCGCAGTGATGCCGCCCGGCCTACGGGAGTGCAACCGCCATGGCGCGCGCCGTGATGCGGCGCTCAGTTCGGTCGTCGCCCAGTTGGGCCGGCGCTCAGTTGAGCCGGCGCTCGAGCAGCGCCCAGGCGATCGTGCCGGCGTCCACGTATTCCAGCTCGCTGCCGCTGGGCACGCCCCGGGCCAGCCGGGTGACCTTGACGCCGCATTCGCGCAGCATCTCGGCCAGGTAATAGGCCGTGGTCTCGCCTTCGGCGGTGAAATTGGTGGCCAGGATGACCTCGCGGACCCGCCCATCCCGGACCCGGTCGCGCAGGGGCGCAAAGCGGACCTGGTCGGGGCCGACGCCCTCCAGCGGCGCCAGCCGGCCCATCAGCACATAGTACAGGCCTGAATAGCCGTGGCTGGCCTCGATCATGTTCTGATCGGCCGGCGTCTCGACCACGCACAGCACGGACGGATCCCGGTCCGGGTTTTCACAGGTGGCGCACACCGGAGTCTGGGAAAAGGAATTGCAGCGCTCGCAATGGCACAGCCCGCTCACCGCCTCACGCAGCGCATCGCCCAGGCGCAAAGCGCCATCCGGATCATGCTGCAGCAGGTGATAGGCCATGCGCCGGGCCGTGCGCACCCCCACCCCGGGCAACTGTCTCAAGGCATCGATCAGGGCGCGCAGGGGTTCCGGTTCGGGCAGACCGGCGGCCATCTCAGAACGGCAGCTTCATGCCCGGCGGCAGGGACAGGCCAGCCGTCGCGGCGGACATTTTTTCCTGGGCGGTGGCTTCGGCCTTGCGCTGGGCGTCGTTGAAGGCCGCCGCGACCAGATCCTCGATCATGTCGCGGTCGTCGTCGAACAGCGAAGGATCGATGGCCACGCGCTTGACGTCGTACTTGCAGCTCATGGTCACCTTGACCAGGCCGCCGCCCGCAGCGCCCTCGACCATCAGGTCGGCCAGGGCGTCCTGGGCCTTTTTCATGTTTTCCTGCATCTGCTGGGCCTGGCGCATCAGCCCGGCGATCTGACCTTTCATCATGGCAGTGTCCTGGTTCGAAGGGTTCAAGCAAAGAGTGCGACTATACCGCAGGCGGCGCGGCGGACGGGCGGATCGAACCCGGCACGACGCGGGCGGCGAAGCGCCGCGTCAGCGTGCGGACGAGTTCGTCCTGCTCGACCGCCTGCTCGGCGGCCTGCTGGCGCTGGGCGCGTTCGGCCTGATCGACGGCATGGGCGGTATCGTCGCCCGTGACGCCGTATTCGACGTCCAGGCGCAAAGCCCGGCCGAAATATTCGGACAGGATCGTCCGCAAACGATCATGGCCGCCGCCGTCCGCATACGTGTGGATGGCGACCCGCAACCTGATCCGGTGATCGTCGCCGGAGAGCCATTCGCTGTTCAGCGCCAGCGCCTGCGCGGCGCCTCCGACCGGCAGGGCCGCAGCCACCGCCGGCCAGTCCTGCGCCGTCATCCGGCTCGGATCGGGTGTTTCGGGCCGGGAGGCGGAAGGCTCTGCGGGCAGGCCGGCAATGGCTCCGGACGCGGCAGGATCCAGCCCCAGGTCGCCCAGCGAGGCGGCGGCGTCGAAAGGCTCGGTCAGATCGTCGGGCACCGCATCGGTCCAGTCGTCCGAAGCGGACGCGGCCTCGTCGGGCGGCGCCGGCGGGGCGGGATCGGGATCGGGGATCGGATCGCGGTCGGGCGCGGGATCCGGATCGGGGGCGGGAACCGGCGGCCGGGGAGAAACCGCCGAAACCGCCTCGGGAACCGCCGGTTCGCCGGCGGCATGGACGGGCCCGGGCACAGCCGGCGCGGCGGCCGCCGGGGGTTCGGGCACGGACTCCCAGGCAGGCGGCTCGGCTTTGAGGGCGGCATCGGACGCAGTCTCGGGGGCCGCCTGGACCGATTCCGCCGGCGCCGCCTGGAGCGCCGGCGGCGGCGCCATCGACACGGGCGGCACGCGGCCTTCCGGCAACAGGGCCAGCATGCGCAGGCAGGCCATGACGAAGCCCGCCTGCTCGTCGGGCGCCAGGGCGAGTTCCTGGCGGCTGTGGACGGCCACGGCATAGAACAACTGCACGTCGTCCGGCGTCAAGGCGCCGGCCAGTTCGGTGACGGCTTGCGCCAGGGGATCGTCGGCCTGGGCATGGCCCAGGCGCTGGGCGATGGCCACCCGCGACAGCAGTACGGCCAAGTCGCCCAGGGCCGCCTGGAACGACAGGCCGCGTGCGGCCAGGTCGTCGGCCACGGCCAGAATGGCGGGCGCATCGGCCGCCGCGAGGGCGCGCAACAGGCTCAGTAAATGGTGCTGGTCCAGCGTGCCGAGCATCTCGCCCACGGCGGCGGCCGTCAGGTCGCCCGCCGAAAAGGAAATGGCCTGGTCCGTCAGGGACAGCGCGTCGCGCATCGAGCCGGCCGCCGCCTGGGCGATCAGGCGCAAGCCGCGAGGATCCGCGGGGACGGATTCCCGGGCCAGGATGTCCTGGAGGTGATCGACGATGGCGGGCACCGTCATCTGCTTCAGGTTGAACTGCAGGCAGCGCGACAGCACCGTCACCGGGATTTTCTGCGGATCGGTGGTCGCGAGGATGAACTTGACGTGCTCGGGCGGCTCTTCGAGCGTCTTGAGCATGGCGTTGAAGGCGTGCCCGGTCAGCATGTGGACTTCGTCGATCATGTAGACCTTGAAGCGGCCGGACGACGGTGCGTAGACGGCCTGCTCCAGCAACTGGGTCATTTCGTCGACGCCCCGGTTGGAAGCGGCGTCGAGCTCGATGTAATCCACGTAGCGGCCCGCGTCGATTTCCGTGCAGGCCTGGCACTGGCCGCAGGGCGTGGCGGAGACGCCCTGGATGCAATTCAGGGACTTGGCGAGGATGCGCGACAGCGTGGTCTTGCCTACGCCGCGCGTGCCGGTGAACAGCCAGGCATGATGCAGCCGGCCGGACGACAACGCGTGGGTCAGGGCACGTACCACGTGATCCTGGCCAATCAGCGTATCGAATGAACGGGGGCGCCACTTGCGCGCCAAGACGAGATAGCTCATAGGCCGCCCTGGAGGGGGAAAAGGAAAGGCGAGCCTGACTTCGGCACTGGTTCCGCGCGGCTGTGGCTGCTTCGTTCCCGACCTGACCAGGTTCACCGCCGAACCATGCGAAGGGGCCCGCCTCTGGAATTCTAACAGGCTTTCAAGCGGCCATCAGATCCCCCCGGCGGGCCGGCCCGTGAGCGCCGCACCGGTTTCACGCGGCGCGGCGCCCGCCGGTCATTTCAGACTGGCCGCGGGCCGGATCTCGCAGCTTTCCGTCAGCGCACGCCCTCCCTCGAACCAGAACGTCAGGGGCACGGCGTCGCCCACGCGCAGTTCCGAGGCAGGCTGCTCCAGCATGACGTGATGTCCCCCCGGAGCAAATTCAAAACGCTCTCCCGGCGGCACCACGATCTGATCCGCGTGGACCATGGTCGCCATCCCATCGACCGTCTGATTCGCATGCAGCATCACTTTGCCGAAGCGCGCGGATTGCGCGCCCACCAGCACAGCATTCCGGGCGCCCCAATTGTCGATCCTGAAATAAGCGGCCGACGGCAAGCGATTGGGCAGCGCGCGTATCCAGCAACCGGTGACCGAAACGCCCTCGGGGGCTGCGGCCGTCGAGGCATCGCCGGTATGCCCGGAGGCGTGTGGATGGTCATGCGCATGTGCATGACCGTGTTCGCCGGGCTTCGCGCCGCCGCCCGCCAGCGGGCGCACGGGCGCCTCGACTTCGACCGTTTCTTGCTTGCCGTCGGGGCTTTCGAAAGTCAGCGTCAAGGGCACATGACCGCCCTCGCGAACGGGCGACAACAGATCGATCAGCATGATGTGATACCCGCCCGGCGCCAGCTCGACCGCCTGCCCGGCAGGCAGCGCCAGCCTCGGGATCTGGCGCATCTTCATGACATCGCCCTCCAGGATCATGGCGTGGATTTCAACGTGCCGGGCAACCGGCGAGGCCGCCTGGACCAGCGCACGGTCCGTGCCGGAGGAAAGACGCATGAACGCGCCGGTGGCCCGCTGCTGTTCGACTGCGGCACGCACCCAGGGTTCGTGGACCACGACCTGCGCCTGGGCGGCGGAAACGACGAACAGGAAGCACGCCTGGGCCGCAGCCAGGACGAGCGGTTTGGACATGAAAAACATAATGATCTCCTGGGCGACAAGCCCATCCAGAAAAAGCGCGCCCGGCCCCGGGATGCCGCAGCCGGGCCGGTTCGTTCAACGCCGCTGCAACAGTTGGCGGATATCCGCCACGCATTCTTCGGGCGTCTGCGCATGACGCAGGCCCAGGCGCAGATGGCCGGCCTCGTCATAGACATAAGTGATCGTGGAATGGTCCATGGTGTAGGACGATCCGGTCGGGACCTTGGCGTAGAACACCTTGAAATCACGCGCCGTGCGCGCCGTCTGGTCGCGATCCCCGTACAGCCCGATGAAACCCGGGTCGAAAGCGGCGAGATAGGCCCGCAACAGCTCCGGCGTATCGCGCTCCGGATCAATCGTGATGAACAGGACCTGAAGGCGGTCGCCGTCTTCGCCCAGCATCTTCTTGATCTCCACCGCACGGAACAAGGCGGTCGGGCACACGTCCGGACACTGCGTGAAGCCGAAGAAGATCAGGACCACCTTGCCCTTGAAATCGGACAGGCGGTGCGGCTTGCCGTCACTGCCGTTCAATACGAAATCGGCGCCTATCCCGGCATCCGTCATGTCCACGCCGTAAGGTTCGTCCAGCGCCTCCAGGTCGCGGGACGAGCAGCCATAGGAAACGGCGCTGGCGGCCAGCGCCCATGAAAGAAAATGCCGACGGTTCATCGGAAGCGTCATGAAAGACCCCCATCACTTCGTTGCACGATCACGTGGGACGGCATCGCCCTGCCTGGCGATGCCGGCACTGGAATCGCCGGCTGGCGATCGGTGCGCACACACGATCGCCAGCCGGCCCTCAGGCAAAAAACGAGGGAGGCGCGCGAGATCCGAGAGGGGGCCCCAGGGCGGGCAGCGGCGGCCGGGCCTGGTTGCGGGACGCCGGGACGGCGGGACGATGGACGATGTCGCCCATCAGGGCCAGGGCGGGCTGGCCGGGCAGGACCGCTTGCGACATGACGATGCCGAACGGGCAGTCCTGGCCGAAGTGATCGCCGGAAGACGAATCGGGCGGGCCGCCCCAGTCCAGCCACAGCGCGTCCGGGCCGCCGGCAGCGGCACAGAGGGTCAAAAGGGCGCGCCCCTCCTGCGCACCGGATACATCCGGCATATAGCCCGCGGGAACGACCGCCCGGGCCAGGAACGACGCCACGGTCAGGCACAGCAAAGCGTGCCGGACGATCGTGTGCCTGAGCCAGAAGAGCCGTCGGAAGGCGGACATGGGGCGGAGTATATATCGCACACGCCCCGGGACGAAATCCGGCCTGCCCGGCCCTGCCTTCCCCCAGGCTGCGGACGGACGGGCTTGCGGAAATACCGTCAGGCGATGCCCGGGCGCGGCAACGCGACCCAACGCTGGGCCGAAGGCCGGTACCATTGCCGATCCGCATAGTCCGCCAGCCGCCGGGGTACGGCATCGCCGCACAGCACCAGCCTGTTGAGCATGAACGCCAGGTCCATATCGGCAATGCTCCAGGCGTCGAACAACTCGCCCGCGCCTTCCGGCAGCAAGCAATCGGCCACCGCGAACAAGCGGTCGGCCGCCTGCCGGGCGGCGGCCGACAGCGGCGCGAGCGGCCGCAGGCGGCGAAACAGGTTTTCCGCCGAGCGTTCTTCCCGGATCGGCATCAGGTCGGAACGCAGCCAGGACTGGATCTGGCGCGCCCGCGCGCGCTGCGGCGCGTTCGCCGGATACAGCGCAGTCCCCGGAAACACCTCGTCCACGTATTCCGTGATGGCGGACGATTCGGCCAGCGAAAACGCCCCATGCGTCAGGGAGGGCACCTTGCCCGTCAAGGACAGGGCAAGGTAGCCGGCCTGCCGCTGCGCCCCCTTGTCGAGATCGACCGGCGACAGTTCGAACGACACGCCCTTTTCCTCCAGGGCGACGAAGGCCGACATGGCATACGGGCTGATGAAATTCGCATCGGTGTACAAGGTAAGGGGATTCGACATGCCGTGGCCTCCTGTTGCGGCGGAACCGGCCCGATGCCCATCGACCGGGCCGCTACAGGCATATTAATCCCGCAGTGCGCGGTCGGGCGCGCGCTCCAGGTCGAGCACCGGCCCGAGCGGGACGATGCCGTTGGGATTGATGGTGCCGTGGCTGCGGTAATAGTGCTGCTTGATGTGATCGAAATTCACGGTCGCGGCAATGCCCGGTGTCTGGTAGAGCTCGCGGGTGTAGCTCCAGAGGTTCCGGTAGTCGGCCAGGCGCCACAGATTGCACTTGAAATGGCCGTGATACACGGCATCGAAGCGGATCAGCGTGGTAAACAGCCGCCAATCGGCCTCGGTGAGGCGCTCGCCCAACAGGTAGCGCTGCCGCCCCAGCCGATCTTCGAGCGCATCAAGGCAGGAAAATAGCTGGCTGACTTCCTGCTCATAGACCGCCTGCGACGTCGCGAAGCCGGCCTTGTAGACGCCATTGTTGACGGCGTCGTAGATCTGCACATTGAGCGCGTCGATCTGCGCCAGCAGCCCGGCCGGCGCGTAATCGCCGTCCCGCGCGCCGATACCGTCGAACGCCGAATTGAGCATGCGGATGATTTCCGAGGATTCATTGTTGACGATCATGCCGCGGTGCAGATCCCACAGCACCGGCACGGTCACCCGCCCGCTGTAGCCGGGCTGCGCGCGCAGGTAGACCTGGTACAGGTACTGCGCCTGGCCGACGGGGTCGGCCACCACGCCGGGGCCGGGGTCGAATGTCCAGCCGTGCTCGCCCATGTACGGGTTGACGACCGACACGCCGATCATGTGTTCCAGCCCCTTCAGCGCCCGCAGGATCAGCACGCGATGCGCCCACGGGCAGGCCAGCGACACATAGAGGTGGTAGCGTCCGGCCTCGGCCCGAAAGCCCGCCTCGCCGCTCGGCCCGGCGCTACCGTCCGGCGTGATCCAGTGGCGGAATTGCGCATCGCTGCGCACGAAGCGCCCACCGGTGCCACTGGTGTCATACCACTGGTCGTGCCAATTGCCGTCGATCAGAAGTCCCATGTCCGTTCCTTGTGTGAGCGCGTGGCCGAAGCGTGCGGACGGCGGCCACGCACCGCCCGCCCCGAGCCTGTGCGCGGGGTTACTCGCTCACGGCTTCCAGCGCGATGTCGAGCGTCACCTCGTCGCCCACGCCCGGGGCGAATTTTCCCGCGTTGAAGGCGGTGCGCGAAATCACGGCCGTGGCATTGGCGCCGATGGCGTCTTTCTTCATCATCGGATGCGGGCCGTGGTAGAACGACGTCACGGTCAGCGTCACCGGCTTGGTGATGCCCTTGATCGTCAGGTCGCCCTCGATGCTGACAGGCTTGTCGCCGTCGAAGACCACCTTGGTGGACTTGAACGTGGCCTGCGGAAACTGGGCGGTATCCAGAAAATCGGCGCCCTGGATGTGGCCGTCGAAAACCTCGAACCCGGTGCTCACGGAAGTCATGTCGATCGTCACGTCGACCCGGGCCTCCTTGGCCGCCTTGTCCAGCACCACGGTGCCCGCTGTTTTGTTGAAGCGCAGGATCTGCTTGGACATGCCCATGTGGTCATACGAGAAGCGCGGGAATGTATGCGCGGGGTCCACCGCATACGTCTGTGGCGCGGCCAGCGCCTGCCCGGCAAAAAATACGGCGAAAGCGGCGGCGATGAAGGGTTTTTTCATGATGATTCCTCTATGGTGAATGATGCGGTAAAAGCGGGTTGCCTTGAACAACCGGTGTTCAGGGTTTGGCCACCACGCGGAACGTGATGCCGATGTCGTTGGCGACAATGCCGAAATCCTTCCACGGGCCTTCGCCCACGCCGAAATCGGCGCGCTGGAAAGTAAAGCCGCCTTCAAAGACGCCGGTCTGGCCGTCCTCCTTGAAGGTGAAGGGCGCCGTCACGGTCTTCGTGACGCCCTTGATCGTCAGGCGGCCCGTCGCCTGGTAGCGGCCGCCGCCGAGTGCGTCGACCTGGTCCGACGTGAAGACGGCAAGCGGGTGCGCCGCCGTGGCCAGCCATTCGTCCTTCGACAGCTCCGCATTGGCCTCGTCGTAGCCGGCATCGACGCCGGCCAGCGCCACTTCGATGACGACCTTGGCCGCCTCCGGCCGGGCGGGGTCGAAGCTCAGGACGGGGGCCGCCAGTGCGCCGAAGCGGCCGTCCATCTTCACGTTCATCTGGCTGTATGCAAAGGCGGCGTGACTGGCCTGCGCGTCGAGCGTGGTGTATTCAACGGCGCCGGCGACAGCGGGCATCCCCAGGCTCAGGACTGCGGCCAAGGCGAACGGGCGGAAAAAAGCGGTGTTCATCGGTATGTCCTTTGATGTCTGAAATTCGTGCGCGATCGTGTGCTCAAGCCCTGCCGGCAAACGGCAGCATGCGGGCCATCACCGTATCCTTCTTGATGAAATGATGCTGCAAGGCCGCGCCCACGTGCCCGGCGAAGGCCAGCAGAAGCGTGTAGTTCAGAACGACGTGAACGTTGCCGAACACCTCGCCCAACGCCGCGTTCTTGGCCACCAGATCGGGCAAGGGCAGCACGCCGAACCACACCACGGAAAACCCTTGCGCAGAACTCATGAGCCAGCCGCTGATCGGGATGGAGAGCATCAGCACATACAGCGCCCAGTGCCCGGCATGCGCCGCCAGACGCGCCTTGGGCCCCATCTCCGGCGGCAGATCGGGGGCGGGATGACTCATGCGCCAGGCCAGCCGCACCACGGCCAGCGCCAGCAGCGCGATCCCCGCCCATTTATGCCAGGCATACAGCTTCAGCTTGGCGGGCGAAAGCGGCAGGCCTTCCATGTAGAAGCCCAGCGCGAACGTCCCGATCAGGCCGAGGCCGACCAGCCAATGCAGAAAAATGGCTGTGCGGGTATAGCGCGAGGCTGCGTTCATATTCATCTCCGGGGGGCTGTCCGAATCTGCGCCAGGCCGGGCGGCACACCTTCCGGTCCAGGCGCGCCTTGACGGCTGCGCCTGCCTGGAACACCCCGGCGCTCATCGATGGCATCATTCTAAAAATTCCCGAATGAAGAATAAACACTATAATTATTCATATATAATTCCAATTATAGGAATAATTGAATTCAATCAACCGGAGTGAACGATGGATCGATTGCTGGCCATGCAGGTCTTCGAGCGCGTCGCGCGCGAAGGCGGGTTCGCCGCAGCGGCGCGCGCGCTGGACATCTCTCCGCCCGTCGTCACCCGCCTGGTCGCCGAACTGGAAACCCAGCTTGGCACACGGCTTTTTCAGCGCACCACGCGGCGCGTATCGCTCACCGAGGCCGGCGAAGCCTACTTGGCGCGCGTCCACCAGATTCTGCAGGACGTGGAAGAAGCCGACGCCATCGCCAGCGCGCATACCCACTCGCTGGCCGGCCGCCTGCGCGTGCATACGCAACCGGTGCTGGCCAGCTACGTGATCGCCCCGCTATTGTCGGGATTCCGCCAGCGCCATCCCGGCATCGTGATCGACATCGACGTCGAAACCTACCGCAACCCGCCCATCGAAGACTACGACATCACCCTGATGGGCGTCGATGCGGACTTCGACGCCGGCATCGTCGCCCGCAAAATCTTCGAGTCCGAAGCCATCCTGGTCGCCGCGCCCGCCTATGTGTCCCGCAAGGGCGCACCCAGGCAGCCGGGCGACTTGAGCCGGCACGCATGCCTGCGCCTGAAAAAACCGGGCGAACCTCCGGGCGCCTGGCGCATATGGCGCGATGCGGACCCGAAGCACGTGATCGATGTGGACATCGAGCCGGTGCTGAGCGCCAACCACACCGACACGCTGCTGCGCGCGGCGCTGGACGGCGCCGGCATCACCTCGATCTCGATGGACATCATCGCGCCCTATCTGGCGCGCGGCGACATGGTGCGCGTCCTGAGCCCCTGGGTCACGGGACGCCTGGCCATGTACGCAGCCCTGCCGAGCCGCAAATTCATTCCGCAGCGTTCGCGGGTGTTCCTGGACTATCTGGCGGAGTGGATGCGCGCGCAGCACGCCCAGGCATCCGAGGCGGGTGCGGCCGGATGACTAAGGGCGCTGGGTGGTTTGCCCGGAACGCTCAGAGAATCACTCGAGGTTCCGGCAAGCCCCTGATAGGGGCATTCAGCAGGTACGTCATCCCTTGGACGGGATCGGGGTCGGACAAGCCCTCGCGGGCCGTGGTGAGCAGCAGGCAGCGCAGATCCCGCCTTCCGAAGGCGGGGCAGGACACATGCGCGGCACCCGTCGGGAACGTATGAGTGCGCCGGGCATCCGGGCCGTAGCGCATCACGGCGCCCGCGCCCCAGTGAGCGCACCACAGCCCGCCCGCCGAGTCGACGACGGCGCCATCTGGATTCAGCGCTTCAGCCGTCAGATCAAGAAAGACTTCCTGTCGGCCGATAGGCCAACCATCCGCGTCGAGCGCCTGCCGCCACACGATGTGCCGAGCCGTATCGGAAAAATAGGCATGTTCACCCTCCGGGCTGAAGCAGATGGAATTGGGAATGGTCAGTCCGTTGAATAACTGACGCACCTCACCCTGAAAATAACGGTAGATAGCGCCCGCACCCGGTTGCGCCCGCTTGCCCATGGTGCTGAACCAGAACCCGTGGCGGCGGTCAGCGCGCCCATCGTTCGAACGCAAAGCGGCGTCCGCCGAAGGAAAGGTCCAATGGTTCGTCAACCGCCCGGACGGCAGATCCAGGATGGCCAACCCCGTTTCAGTCGCCAACAACAGGCGTTCTGCATCGAGCCAGCCAGCGGCCGAAGCCATCCGGTCGAAGTGCCAGACACCTGGGAGATGGCCGCTGCGGGACAACAGCTTGCGGCCCAGAATATCGAACCAGAAGAACTGCTGGCGCAACGGATGCCACAAAGCCCCCTCGCCCAGCTCACAGGCGCGCGTATCAAAGATCCGGGGCATAACCATCAAGCGGTCAACTCAAAGGGCTCCACCGTGGTGTGCCGGCCCACCATAAAAGCATCGGCCACCAGCCTCATTGGCGACAGGTCGACTTCGGATTCGCGCCGGCGGACCAGCTCAGCCATCCGGGTGTACAGGACAGGATATTCCCCCATGACCGTGGGCTCGCCCCCGGCGTATTCGCCGTCGATTTCCAGCAGGTTGCCGCCCAGGCGCAATGACACGCTCCCCTCATCGGTGTCCAACGTCATGTCCCAGGTCTGTGTGCCTTCCTGGCGGAAGTCGAAATCCGCCTCAATACCGTGCGTCAGCGATAACCGGGCCGCAATCGGGGCCCGGCGGTTGGCTGGGAAATCCAGTTCGGCCGCCGTCAGATGCACGGGGTCTGGCGCGATTTCCGTCAGGATCGAGAATGCATTGATTCCGGTGTCGAACACCCCCATCCCTCCGGCATCCAGGATCCAATCTTGGCCGGGA
This sequence comes from Castellaniella ginsengisoli, assembly GCF_040955415.1. Classification (NCBI taxonomy): domain Bacteria; kingdom Pseudomonadati; phylum Pseudomonadota; class Betaproteobacteria; order Burkholderiales; family Alcaligenaceae; genus Castellaniella; species Castellaniella ginsengisoli. The sequence continues at coordinate 611,838 of NZ_CP158257.1, forward strand.
TGCCATTTGCGCACATCCTCGCGCCAGATGATCCGGCCGCTTCGGATCGTTTTTCCGGTCAGCCAGACCTTGGCGAGCGCCACCGCTGCCGCTGCGCGGGAGTGCCAGGTGGCATACAAGGTCAGCCCCTGGGCCCGAGCCTGCATCGCCAGGTTCTGTACTTCGGACAAGGTGGCCCCGGGAGGTTTTTCCAGCATGACATGGCGGCCGGCTGCCAGAGCCGCCCGGGCCACGAGGAAACGCGGCACGGGCGGCAGGCAGAGCGACACTACCTCGATGTCGGGCCTGGCGAGCAGCATGTCCTCGATCCGGACAAAGGAGGTCTGCCCATCGCTTCGGCCATCGAGGGAAACCGTGGCCGCCAGCGTCCAGTCCGGGCTGGCCTGCAGCGCCGGCACATGCTGGTCGTGGGCAATCTTGCCCATGCCGACAAGCGCAATCTTCATCATCAGTGGCTCTCCTTGGGCACCGGACTGCCCCGGCATCCTTTCAGGAAATCAAGGTCGGCGCCCTGGTCGGCGCCCTGGACATGCTGCTGATGCAGCCAGGCGTAGCCGCTGGCGGCCTGCTCGTGCGCAGGTTGCCACTGCGCCAGCCGCGCGGCCAGTTCCTCGTCGGAGACCTCCAGGTTCAGGCGGCGGCCGGGCACGTCCAGTTCGATCATGTCGCCCTCGCGAACCACGGCCAGCGGGCCGCCGGCCGCAGCTTCCGGAGACACGTGAAGCACGACCGTGCCATAGGCCGTCCCCGACATGCGGGCGTCGGAGATCCGCACCATGTCGGTGATGCCCTTGCGCAGCACCTTGGGCGGCAACCCCATGTTGCCCACTTCGGCCATGCCCGGATAGCCCTTGGGGCCGCAGTTCTTCAAGACCATGATGCAATGCTCGTCGACATCCAGAGATTCATCGTTGATGCGGGCCTTGTAGTCGTCGATGTCCTCGAAGACCACGGCGCGGCCACGATGACGCATCAATTCCGGACTGGCGGCGGACGGCTTGAGCACCGCCCCCCTGGGCGCCAGGTTGCCTCGCAGGACGGCAATGCCGCCTTGCGAGGTCAGTGCCTTGTCCACCGGCCGGATGACGTCGGGATTATGGTTGACCGCGTCCTTGACTTCATCCCAGATGCTGCGGCCCGATACGGTCAGCGCCTCCTTGTGCAGCAAGCCGCCCTCTCCCAGGCTCTTCAGGACCACGGGCAGGCCGCCCGCGTAGAAGAACTCTTCCATCAGGTACTTGCCAGACGGCATGAGATTGACGATCGTGGCGACGTCGCGCCCGCAGCGATCCCAGTCCTCGAGCGTCAGATCGACCTCGATGCGCCCGGCCAGCGCCAGCAGGTGGATGACGGCATTGGTCGAGCCGCCGATGGCGCCATTGGTCCGGATGGCATTTTCGAAGGCCTGTCTGGTGAGGATGTCCGAAGGCTTGAGGTCGTCCTTGACCATCTGCACGATGCGCCGCCCCGTCATCTGCGCCATGACGCGGCGACGGGAATCGACAGCCGGGATGGCGGCATTGCCCGACAGCGCCATGCCCAGCGCCTCGGCCATGCTGGCCATGGTCGAGGCCGTCCCCATGGTGTTGCAGGTTCCCGAAGAACGGCACATCGACTGCTCCGCCTCCAGGAACTCGTTCTGGGTCAACCTGCCGGCGCGCACGGCCTCGGAGAATTTCCACAGGTGGGTGCCCGAGCCGACCCGCTCGCCCTGGAACCAGCCGTTGAGCATCGGTCCGCCAGACACCACGATGGAGGGGATATTGGTCGAGGCCGCCGCCATCAGCAGGCTGGGGGTGGTCTTGTCGCAGCCCACCAGCAGGACCGCACCGTCGATGGGCTGGGCGCGCATGGTCTCTTCGATCGACAGTGCGGCCAGATTGCGGAACATCATGGCCGTGGGCCGGAAGGTGTTCTCAGACGCCGAGAACACCGGCACTTCGACGGGAAACCCGCCGGCCTCCCAGACCCCCGCCTTCACTTTTTCGGCCAGTTCGCGGAGATGGCCGTTGCAAGGCGTCAGATCGGACCAGGTATTGAGTATGCCGATGATCGGACGGCCATCGAACAAGTCCGGCGGATAGCCCTGGTTCTTCATCCAACCGCGGTGATAGATGGCATCGCGTGTATTGCCTCCATACCAGTGCTGGGAGCGCAGCTTCCGGGGCCAAGGTGCGGGCTTGAAAGACATGGGGTGAACCTCATCAAAGTCGTTCGATCTGGACAGGGCGGGTTGCGGCGGGACACTGCTCCAGAGGGTTGCGCAGCGGCAGGCCGAAGACCGGCGAGACGATTTCAAAGACATCGCCGTGATCCACGCGGATCTCGTCGGCAAAGGACAGCGTGGCCGTGCCGAAGAAGTGCACATGCACATCGCCCGGCTGGCGGAACACGTCGTATTTGAAGTGGTGATGCTCCAGGTTGCCGAGGCTGTGGGACATATTGTCTTCGCCCGATACGAAGGGTTTTTCCCAGCGCACCTGGCCCTGGCGCAAGATGCGGCTGGTACCGGCGACATGGGCGGGCAAGCCGCCCAGCAGCAGTTCAGGGCCGAAACTGGCGGGCCGCAATTTGGAATGGGCCAGCCACAGGTAGTTTCCCCGCTCGGTCACGTGGTCGGAAAATTCATTGGCCAGCGCAAAACCCAGCCGGCGGGGCACCCCGTCGGGTGCGATCAGATAGATGCCGGCGATTTCGGGCTCCTCTCCCGCATCCAGCGCAAAGCCCGGTGAACGCAGGATCGCGCCCGGGGCAACGGCCGTGTGCCCATTGCCCTTGTAGAACCATTCGGGCTGCACCCCGATCCGGCCGGGCTGCGGCTTGCCGTCCTCCATGCCCATGCGAAACATTTTCATGCTGTCGGTCAGGGTTTCCGGATCGCTCTTGGCATGCATGGCATTGCGTGTGGACGCACTGCCCAGATGGGTCAACCCGGTTCCGGTCAGATGCATGTGCGCCGGATCGGGATGATCGATGGGCAGCAACAAGCGCCCCTCGGCCAGCGCGCGCGCCAGATCGACAGGCTCGCCCTTGCCACGCGCCGCAATCTCCTCTTCCAGCAGGCGGCCCTCAGCCAAAGCAGTCCGGGCCAGCGCATAGATCGAGTCAGCTTCGGGCACGATCCAGGCCGTTCGCCCTTCTCGGGCCGCCACGGCCCGTTCGCCGTTGCCCCGGCGGATCTGGGAAAGCAGCATCATGCTTATGCTCCTTTGTTCTTGTTGTAAACATCGAAAAATACGGCCGCCAACAGGACCAGCCCTTTGATCACCTGCTGGTAGTCGATGCCGATGCCGATGATGGACATGCCGTTGTTCATCACGCCCATGATGAAAGCGCCGATGACAGCCCCCATGATCCGCCCGGACCCGCCGGACATCGAAGCGCCGCCAATGAAAACGGCGGCGATGACGTCCAGTTCGACGCCGAATCCCGCCTTGGGCGTGGCCGTGTTCAGCCGGGCGGCAAAGATGAGACCGGCCAGGGCCGCCAGCAGGCCCATGTTGACGAAGGTGAGAAACGTGAGGCGTTCGGTGCGAATCCCGGACAGCTTGGCCGCTTTTTCATTGCCGCCCACCGCATAGATGCGCCGGCCAATGACGGTGCGCTCGGTGATGAAAAAATAGATGGCGGTCAGGACCACCATGGATACCAGCACATTGGGCAGGCCTCGGAACGAGGCCAGCTTCCAGCCGATGAAGAGCATGGCCGCAGCCATCAAGGCATTGCGCAGCAGAAAGAGCCCGATGGGTTCGTCCTCGATGCCATAAAGGGCGTTGTGCGCCCGCCCGCGCAGGCCTTGCCACAAGATCAGCAGCACGGCGGCCAGACCGGCGATGAACGCCGTCAGGTTGGGACGGCCCGGGCCGATGAAATCGGGGATGAAACCCGTGGAAAGCGCCTGGAAGCTGCGCGGAAACGGCCCGACCGATTGACCTTCCAGCAGCCACAGCGACAGGCCGCGAAAGATCAGCATGCCCGCCAGCGTGACGATGAAGGACGGAATCCTCCAGTAAGCCACAAAGTAGCCGTGGATGGCGCCGATCAGCATGCCGCACAAGAGACAGGTGACGATGGTCAGGCCCACGGGCATTTCGTAGGGGACGATCATCATGGCGGCCAGCGCGCCGATGAAACCCATGATCGAGCCCACGGACAAATCGATCTGGCCCGAGATGATGACGAGCAGCATCCCCAGCGCCATGATGATGATGTAGCTGTTCTGCAGGACCAGATTCGTGATGTTGACCGGCCGCAGCAGCGTACCGTCCGTGGCCACCTGGAAGAAGGCCATGATGGCGATCAGGGCGAATATCAGGCCGTAATCGCGCATGTGCTGCGCCAGATAGGCGCCGATCCGATTCGGCGGATTGAGTGTTTCCGAGCGGTTCATGATGCTCCTATTTCCTGACGATCAATGACATGATGAGTTCTTGCGAAGCCTCGTCCGCGGACACTTCACCGACGAAAGCCCCCTCGCTCATGACATAGATGCGGTCGCACATGCCCAGCAGCTCGGGAAGCTCCGAGGAGATCATGACCACACCTTTCCCGGCCTTGCTCAAGTCGTTGATGATTCCGTAGATTTCGTATTTCGCCCCCACATCGATGCCGCGTGTGGGTTCATCCAGGATCAGCACCTCGGGTGCCGTGAACAGCCACTTCGAAAGCACGACCTTTTGCTGGTTCCCGCCGGACAGATTCGCGACCTTCTGAAAGACCGAAGGGGTGCGGATGCGCATGGCCTGGCGGTATTGCTCGGCGACGGCGGTTTCCTGAGCACCGCTGATGACGCCCCACGAAGCGACGGCCTCCAGATGGGCCATCGTCGTATTGCACCGGATGGTTTCCTCCAGGATCAGGCCCAGGCTCTTGCGGTCTTCCGTGACATAGGCCAGGCCGGCGGCAATGGCACGAGGCACGGACGACGTGTCGACAGGCTTGCCGTGCATGAAGACGCTGCCGGTGATGCGGCTGCCCCAGGAACGGCCGAACAGACTCATGGCCAGCTCCGTGCGTCCCGCCCCCATCAGCCCCGCAATACCGACCACCTCGCCCGCATGCACCCGCATCGACAAATCCCGGATGACTTGGCGATCGCGATACTCGGGGTGCCAGACGTTCCAGTGGTCGACCTCCATGGCGACCGGGCCGCATCGCCGCTCACGTGCCGGGTAACGATGCGACATATCGCGCCCCACCATGTCACGCACGATGCGATCTTCTGTGATAGCTTCGCGCCCGGCATCCAGCGTGGAGATGCTGGCGCCATCGCGGATCACGGTGACGCGATCGGCCACGCGGCGCACTTCGTTGAGCTTGTGGGTAATGATGATCGACGTCACGCCTTGGGCCTTGAGATCCAGCAGCAGGTCCAGCAAGGCCTGGCTGTCGGTTTCCGATAGCGCGGCGGTGGGTTCGTCCAGGATGAGCAGCCGGACGTTGCGCGACAGTGCCTTGGCGATTTCGACCAATTGCTGCTTGCCGACGCCCAGCGTCTCCACACGAGTGCCGGGCGCTTCTTTCAGCCCGACCTTATCGAGCAGTTCCCGGGTCGCCTGAAACGCCTCGGCCCAGTTGACGCAGCCATACCGGCCTCGCTCGTTGCCCAAATGGATGTTTTCCGCGATGGACAGCAAGGGCACCAGGGCCAGTTCCTGGTGAATGATGATGATTCCGCAGGCTTCGCTGTCACGGATGGAACGAAAACGGGCCACCTCGCCTTCGTAGACGATTTCACCTTCGTAGCTGCCCGCCGCATAGACGCCGGACAGCACCTTCATCAGCGTCGACTTGCCCGCACCGTTCTCGCCGCAGATGGCATGGATCTCGCCTTCCCTGACCTGCAGATTGACCTGATCGAGCGCCTTGACCCCTGGAAAGGCCTTGGTGATGGCGCGCATCTCCAGTAACGGCATCATGGTGTCCCCCGATGCGTGGAATGTATGGGCACGCACGGCTCACTGAACCTGATCCAGGCTGTAATAACCCGAATCCACGAGCACGCTTTTCCAATTGGAAGCGTCCACGGGCACCGGATCCAGCAAATAGGCGGGAACGACTTTCACACCGTTCTCGTAGGTGGTCTTATCGTTGATTTCCGGCTCGCCCTCTTTGAGCAGGGCATCGACCATGCCGACCGTCACCGCCGCCAGCCGGCGAGTGTCCTTGAATACAGTGGCGTATTGCTCTCCCGCCAGGATGGATTTGATCGAAGGCACTTCGGCATCCTGCCCCGTCACAATCGGCATCGTCTGGCCGCCCGAGCCGTAGCCCACCCCTTTGAGCGAAGACAGGATGCCGATGGACATGCCATCGTAGGGCGACAGAACGCCGTGCACGGCCTGCTTGGTGTAGTTGGCCGACAGCAGGTTATCCATGCGCGCCTGGGCAGCCGACCCATCCCAGCGCAGCGTGCCGACGCGGTCCATGCCGGTCTGACCCGAAGGGATGACGATATCCCCCGCATCGATCAACGGCTGCAGCACCGACATGGCGCCGTCGTAGAAGAAGTAGGCATTGTTGTCATCCGGGCTGCCACCGAACAACTCCACATTCCACGGATGCACGCTGCCGAAGCGGGCCTTCAAGCCATTGACCAGGCTGGTGGCCTGGAGAACACCCACCTTGAAATTGTCGAAAGTCGCGTAGTAATCCACGTTCGGGCTTTCGCGGATCAGGCGATCATAGGCAATGACCGGGATGCCGGCTGCCGCGGCATTCTCCAGTACGTTGGACAGTGTGGTGCCATCGATGGCGGCGATGACCAGAACATCGGCGCCCTTGGTGATCATGTTCTCGATCTGCGACAACTGGTTCGGGATGTCATCCTCGGCATATTGCAGATCGGTCTTGTAGTGGGCCGCCTGAAACTGCTCGACCATGGACTGACCGTCCGCGATCCAGCGTGCCGACGACTTGGTCGGCATCGAAATGCCGACCGTCTGAGCCTGAACGCCCGAAGCAATAAGGGGGGTTGCCAGCAATGCTAGCGCTATCTTCTTATAAAGCATGTCTTCCTCCTGGTTGTAGCCGGCTGGTGGAATACCGCCGCATTGGCCTCTCACCGGGCCTTGCAAGCATGGTAGCAATCCACTGACATAACGGTAAAATAATATATTCATCATTTAACATAGCAAAATGGATATGAATAAACATCCAGCCAGGTGGCTCAAGCCATCGCAATTGCACTTGCTCTCGGAAATTGCGACCCATGGACAATTACAGCTGGCGGCGGACGCCATGGCCGTGACCCAGCCTGCCGCCTCGCGCATGCTGGCTGAAGTCGAGCGGCAACTGGGGGCGCCCGTGTTCGTCCGCCGGCCCAAGGGGATGGAACCGACGCAGGAGGGGCGTGCCGTCCTGCGCCGGGTCGAGGTGGTGCTGCGCGAGATGCGCAGCATGGTGGCGGATGTGGATTTGCTGCAGCAGGGCCTGGCGGGTTCGGTCAGCGTGGGGGCGGTGACCGGGCCGGCCGTGAGCCATCTGGTCGCAGCCATCCGAGAGATCAAGTCCACCGCGCCCCGCGCCGAGATCTCCGTCGATGTCATGCCATCGCGTGACCTGCTGCACCAGTTGATGGCGGGGAAAATGGACTTCGTGCTGGCCCGCATCCTGCCTGAATTCGACAGCCATGCTTTCGAAATTACGCCGATGCGCGATGAAAGAATCGTGATCGTGGCCCGCGCCAACCACCCCCTGGCCCGCGCGCACGTCGTGACGCTGACAGAACTATCCAGTTACGAATGGATCATGCAACAGCGCGGAGCGCCGATTCGAGAAGCGATAGTGAATGCATTCGCCCAAGTGGGATTACCCGAACCGCACAATGTCGTCAGCAGCCCTTCGGCCCTGCTGAGCATGGCCTACCTGGCCCAAAGCGATGCGGTCACCCCCATGGTGCAGGAGGTGGCCTCATTGCTGATTCAGCCCCCAATAGGGGCGGGTTTTTCCGTGCTGAACCTGCCTCACGACATCCGCGTCTCGCCCTATTACCTGCTTCGTCTGCGGCGCCGGCCATTGACGCCGCTGGCCTTGTCCCTGCGCGACGGCTTGCTTGCACGGTCCAACGACCCCGACCTGGCCCGTTGTTATGCGAGTGATCTGTAGAGGAATCCATGCCAAAGCATCTACCGCTCATCGCTCCGGCAGGAATTTAGCCCAAGCTTTTTATTTATACGAAGGGGCCGGAATCGAACCGGCACGCCTTGCGGCGGGGGATTGAGAGTGGTGCCCGGGGCCGGAATCGAACCGGCACGCCTTGCGGCGGGGGATTTTGAGTCCCCTGCGTCTACCAATTTCACCACCCGGGCAGGGTCGGCGCGATAGAGCATCGCACCGGAAAAGGATCGTCATTATACGGTGTTTTTCTCGTTTGCTCGCCGCCAGGCGCCGGGCGCCATGCCGTGGATGGCGCGAAAGGCCCGCCCCATGTGGGCGGCATCGGCAAAACCGCAATCCGAGGCGATGGCTGCAATGGTCTTGTCGGTGTGGCGCAGCATCCAGGCCGCCTGGCGCAGGCGCACGCCGCGGGCGTAGGCCTGCGGCGTGGTGTCCAGGTGCTGGCGGAACAAGCGCTGCAACTGGCGGGCGGACAAGCCCAGGCGCCCCGCCAGGTCGTCCAGGCCGGGGATCTGGCCGGCGTACTGCTCGATGACCAGTGCGGCGCGGCGCACGGCGGGCGGGCTGTCGGCGGGGATGCCGGGCGGCGGGGGCTGGATCTGCCCGCTTGGCGCGCCGCCCGCCTCGAACTGCAGGCAGCGCAGGGCGCGGCGCACGTCGGCCTCGGGCAGGTGGCGGCGCAGGATGCGCGCGGCGACGTCGGTGACGGCGGCCCCGCCGGCGCAGGTGATGCGCCGGCGGTCGAACACGGCCGGGCGTTCGGTGACGATCCGCTCGGGTGCACTGGCGGGAAAGCGGTCCGTGAAATCGCGGTACTGGTCGCCGCCTACGCACAGCCGATGGCCTGCCAGCACGCCGGCCCGCGCCAGCGGATAGACGGCATTGCACAGCCCCACCAGGTGGCGCCCTCCCCGGGCCGCCTGGCGCAGCCAGGCCGCCAGCGCCGGTCCGGCCTCGGCCGCCGGCGCCAGCGGGCCGCCCACGAGCACCACGTAGTCGAACCGCAAGGGATCGCCCAGCAGATCGGTCGGCACGACCTGGATGCCGCTGGCCGAGCGCACGGGAATCAGGGTGTCGGCAACCACTTCCCATGCGCAGGGGCCGGCGGTGTCGGTCTGGGCGTCCAGCGATCCCAGCAGATCGGCAAACGCGGCAAATGCCCCCATGGTGAACTGCGGCAGCAGGACGAAACCTATGCGGACTGAAATGTCGTCTCTGTTCATCTAAAACCTATTTCAGGTCGTTTCTATTCTATAGAAAACAGATTTACTTTTCTTCATGAAGCGAGTGCTCCATCGCTCAATGAATCATAGCGCATGATATTCATGTGCTATGTCGCTTTTATTCAATCAAGAATTTGCCAAATCACTAGAATCGGAGCAAAGCACCTGGGCGGGGGCGCAGGTTCCAGCAACCCGGCTCTCGCCTCGGCATCCCTCCAACCGTCTACGCGCACAGGAGAACCATCATGGCGCTGTCGGTCTTCGACATCTTCAAAATCGGCATCGGGCCATCCAGTTCACACACGGTGGGGCCGATGCGCGCCGCCCGCAACTTCGCCCGCAATCTGGACGCCCGCAAGCTGCTGCCCCGGGTCGCCAGCCTCAATATCCAGCTCTACGGTTCTTTGGCGGAAACCGGGGCGGGGCACCGCACCGATATGGGCATCATGCTGGGCCTGATGGGCGAGGCCCCGGATACAGTCGATCCCGCCGCGATCAACGCGCTGGTCAGCGCCGTGGCGCGCACTCGCCAGATCACCCTCTGGCGCAGCCACACGATTGATTTCGATCCCAAGCAGGCCTTTTCGGGGCGGGTCAAGCCCATGCCGGAGCATCCCAATGGCATGCGCTTCATTGCGCTGGATGCCGGCGGCGCGACCGTGCTGGACGAACGCTATGTCTCGATCGGCGGCGGCTTCATCCGTGCGCTGGACAGCATCGAGACGGACGAGACCGTGCCCGAGCACGATCCGATGCCCTACCCTTTTTCCACGGGCGACGAGCTGATGGCCGCCTGTGAACGGCACGGCCTGACCATCGCCCAGTTGATGATGGCCAATGAATCCACCCTGCGCACGCCCGAGGAGGTCCGCGCGGGGGTGCTGCGCATCGCCCAGGTGATGGACGCCGCCATCGACCGGGGTTGCGGCCTGCGGGGCTCCGTCACTGACGAGATCCTGCCGGGCGGGCTGAAGGTCCGCCGCCGCGCCCCGGCACTGTATGCCCAGTTGAAAGCCAGCCCGAAGCGGGAAGACGACGTCATGTTCGCCATGGATTGGGTCAATCTGTACGCCATGGCCGTGAACGAAGAAAACGCCGCCAGCGGCCAGGTGGTGACGGCGCCGACCAACGGGGCCTCCGGCCTGCTGCCCGCCGTGCTGCGTTACTACCGCACGTTCGTTCCCGGCTGGTCCGAGGATGGCGTGGTGGATTTCCTGCTGACGGCGGCGGCCATTGGTTTCCTGTACAAGGAAAACGCCTCGATCTCGGGGGCCGAGGTCGGCTGTCAGGGGGAAGTGGGCGTGGCCTGTTCGATGGCGGCAGCCGGGCTGACCGCCGTGCAAGGCGGCACCGTGGCCCAGATCGAGAACGCCGCGGAAATCGGCATGGAGCACAATCTGGGCCTGACCTGCGATCCGGTGGGCGGCCTGGTGCAGATCCCCTGCATCGAACGCAACGCCATGGGCGGCAACAAGGCCATCAACGCTTCGCGCCTGGCCTTGCACGGCGACGGCAAGCACCACGTTTCGCTGGACACGGTCATCGAGACCATGCGCCAGACCGGCGCCGACATGAAGTCGAAATACAAGGAAACTTCGCGCGGCGGCCTGGCCGTGAACGTCGTGGAGTGCTGAACGCCGCCCCTAGGCGGGCCTGCCGCATCGGCCCGGGCGGCCCATGCGCACGGGGCTGACCCTCAGTTGAGCGCGGCGACGGCTTCGGCGCGCGTATCGCAGACCTTCAGGATGGCCAGAAAACCGCTGATCTCGAAGACTTCCCGCACATTGGGCTGGATGTCGCACAGGATCAGCGCGCCGCCGGCCTGCTTGAGTTTTTTTGCAAGCAGCAGCACGACCCGCAGGCCGGCGCTGGAGATATAGTCCAATCGAGCCAGGTCGAGTACGATGCGTTGCTCGCCTTTATCGACCTGCGCCATCAGGTCGGCCTCGAAGGCGGCGGCATTGGCGCTGTTGATCAGACCCTCGGGCTGGAAAATAAGCGCGGTTCCGGACTTTTCGATGGCAAAGGGCATGGCTGATTGGAATGGACGAGGAAACCGACCCTTATCATACGCGAAACAACCGTCCGGTGGCGCGCCGTGCCCGGGCGCGCGGGCCGGCTTTGCGAGGGCGCGCAAGCAAAAGATACCTTGGAAAGATCAAGGTACAGCACGGGTGGAACCTTTCCGATACCCTGGTTACCAAGTGTGCGGTGCCGGTTTTTTAGCATGTGGTCCGACACCCCGTCCGTCCAACATGTCTTTCTTATGAATATCAACCCAACCACTTCGCTTTCCTCGCAAGGAAGCCCGAGCCTGGAACACTTCGAGACCGCAGCGCTGGGATCCGAAGCCGTTTATATTTCCGTCTCGGGGCAATCCATGCAGGTGCTGGGCACCGGCACGACCCCCGGCGGGCGCAGCGTCGCCTGGGTCGCCCCCGACGTCGATACGACCCGCCTGTTCACCGAGGCGCTTGCGCACAGCTACGGTACCGGCATCACCCAGGCCGTTGCCCGCGAACTGGGGCTGGAACCCAGCCCCGGCAAGCCGTTGTCTTCGCGCGCGGTGTCGCAGGCGCTGGACATGGCGCAGACGTCAAGCCAGGCGCTTTCGGGCGTGGATTTCGTGACCCGGCTGGATCATTCTGCCAGCGCCCGGGGCGCCGGATTCCTGTCCGCCTGCCGTGCGCTGGCGATCGACCCGTCCTCCCTGAGCCCGCAGCGCCTCCAGGAGGTCGATGCGGCCATGCAGCTTCGCTTCGATCAGGCGGCCGCCCAAGGGCAAAGTCCGGTTGCGGCCGAGACGGCCCAAGGCTGGATGCGCGACCTGCTGCGGCAAGGCTGAGCACCGGCAAAGCCTTCAACGGCTTGTGGTATCAGCATGTTTCAAGAACGCCCATATCCGGTGTTCTAGGGGTAAATCCAGCGATTAACCCCATTGAGATCAGTGGTATAAACATACTTACCTTTGTTGCTAAGCTTCACGGCATGGGCCTGTCGCTTCAGCAACTGTGTTGGCCGCTGAGTCTCTCCATGAGTTCCTCTTTTGATCCTGATGACGCCCTGGCGCCATCCGCCTCTCCAACGGCCTCGGCCGAAGAAAGGCTTTTTCGCGACCTGGTTCAAGAGCATAGCGTTCGCCTGCAACGCTTCATCGTCCGGCATATCGGAAACACCAGCGAAGCCGAAGACCTCGCCCAGCAGGCCTTTACCGAAGCCGCCCGATCCTACCGGACCTTCCGCGGCGAGTCGCAGCTGTCGACCTGGTTGTACGGCATCGCGCTGAACCTGGTCCGCAACCATCTGTCCCGGGCGCCGGAACGCCGCTACGACTTTGTCGGAGACAGCGGCCTCGCCGACTTGGCCTCCGAATCGGTCACGCCCGAGCAAGCCGCCGAACAATCCCAATCCATGCGCCTGCTGCAGGAGTCGCTGGACGAGCTCCCCGAAAGCATGCGCAGCATCCTGCTGCTGGTCGGGCTGGACAACCTGTCCTACGAGGAAGCGGCCGCCCTGCTGTCGGTTCCTATCGGCACGGTCCGCAGCCGCTTGTCGCGGGCACGCACCGCGCTGCGCGACAGGCTCGAGAAAAAAGGCTTGACGCTGAATTTCTAGCACCCCGCCGGCCGGCATCGGAAAAACGGGCCGCAGGACATCCGTCCGCGGCCCTGCCGTTTCACCGGACCGGCTGCAACTCCACATGCACGGCCGTGCCGGCCACGGCGGCGGCCCCCCCGCGCGGCATGTCGGCATCCCCCAACGCTTTGGATTCGACATACGCGGACCCGACCCGCACGGGGCCGGTCACCGCCGCCTCGCGCACGGCTTCGAAGCGCACGCGCGTCTGCTGCCCCTGGATCAGATCGAGGTATTCGCCTGCGCTCATGGGCTTGCCATGATCGGGCCAGGTAGCGCTCAGGGCGGGACCGGTGTCGCCGGACTGCAGGCGCGGCGGCGCCACGGGATGGCCCTCGATCGACACCACGCGCGGCCGCAGCAGGAACAGGCGCTCGCGGCGCTGCGTGGTCTTGCTCTTGCTGGAAAACAGCGCACCCAGCAAGGGGATGTCGCCCAACCCGGGGACCTTGTCGATCTGCTGGCTGTCCTGGCTGCTGTTATAGCCGCCGACCAGCAAGGTTTGCCCGTCGTTCACGATGGCCAGCGTGCTGATGCTGCTCTTGCGCACCGTCGGCAGCGTGCCGATCCTGCGCTCATCCTGGATGCGGCCGTCCTCGATGTCCACCGTGAGCTCGACTTGGCGCCGATCGCCGCTGCCCTCGATGTAGCGCGGCGTCACGCGCAGCGATGTGCCCACCGTGACAGGCGTGACCGTGGCCACACGCTCGCCCGTGGTCTGGATGTAGAACGTATCCGACAGATCGATGAGAGCGCCCATGTTGTCGGCCGTCAGGATGGATGGCTGCGACAGGATATTGGCCGCCCCCTTGGTTTCCAGGGCATGCAGGCGGGCCGCCAGCACATTGCTGATGGACAACCCCAGGGTGCCGGGGGACAGCGAGGCGGCGCTGTCCAATGGCAGTCCATTGCTGGGGCTGAGGCCGAAATCGCTGTAGCCGAAGGTCGCGTTCCCCGCATGCGCCCCCCAGGTCACGCCCAGTTCGCTGACGTTGTCGGAGTTCACATCCACGATCATCGCCTCGATCTCGATCAAGGTGCTGGGCACGTCGAGCTGCTCGATGAGCTGCCGGTAGATGGGGATGCGATCAGGTATGTCTTGCACGATGATGGCGTTCAAGCGGGGGTCCGCCTGAACCGTCGGCTCACGGAACCGCAATCCCGAAGCGCGGCGCCGGGGCTCCGACGCCGTCGAGCCGCCTCCGGCAGGCGCAGCCGGGGCGCCACTCGTCTCGCCATCCGGGCCGGCGAACACCGGCGGATTCTCGCGCAGCGGCGCGGCCACCGCAGTCAGGGTTTCATTGTTGGCGCCGGAGCCCGAGCCCAGGATCAGATTGCGCAAAACCGTCGCCAAGCCCGGCGTCACAACGCTTTCCGTGCGGTAGCTGACGGTGCGATCATTGACCGAGGCGTGTTTCAGGCGGAATACCACCACCTGCTGCCCACCCGCGCCCAGCGGCAATGCCGCCACCATTTTCTGCACCAGCTTGACATAGGCGGGCGGGCCGGAGACCAGGGCGATCCCCTGGTCATCCAGCTCTCCCCAGCCGAAGCGAGGATCGAGCACGCCCAATTCCATCAAGGCATCGCGCAACGCCGTGATCGAGCTCCCCATGGCGCTGATCGAGCGCGTCACCATGGCGCTGGCGGGGCTGACGAACAACGTGCCCGAATAGACGAACCAATTGAAGCCGTACACGCCGCCCAGCCGGTCCATGAACTCGGTGGGCGTGGCGGCGTTGAACCGGCCGTTGACCGTGCCCGTGACGCCGGGGGCCAGTTCCAGGGCCAGGCTGAACCCCCCGGCGAACTGCCGCAGGACACTCTGCAGGCTTTCCTCCTCGGCGTAATAGCTGTAGGCGGCCATCGGCCAGTTCGGCGCGGCCCGGGCGGTCGTGCCCATCAGGCACAAGGCCAGCGCGCAGGCGGGAATCCAACGTGTAAACAAAGCAGCTCCTGTATATCGTGTGATCATCATGCCGCCCGACGCACCGCATTCGTCCAGAACGACAGGGCATTGGCGAAGTCGCCCACGGCTTCGTCCAGTCCCACGGCATCGGTATCGGGACGCACCATTTGTTGCAGCCACACGGCGTCTTCGTCCGGATCGACCACACAGGTCGAGGGATGATTGCTTAGCATGCCGGCGGCCTGCCGGCCGATTTCGGCAAGAAGCCGTTCGCGCTCCAGTCTGTCCGACGGCAATGAGCACAGCCGCGCGCTGATCGCCAGCCAGCCGTTGCGCGCCCCCAGCAGGTGCACGCGGTACTTGTCGTCGATCCGGATCGTGAGGCGTCCGTCGGCGCGCACGCCGTCGGCAAGGCCATGGCGGGCGGCATAGTGCGCGATCAGGGGATGGGATGGGACGGTCATCGTTCTACTCCGGTGATTCCGCTGCCAGCTTGCGCACCAGGCGCAGCACTTCGGCGACGGGTTCGATGAGTTCGCTCGGGATGTATTGATCCAGTTGGGCGTCGGCCATCAAGGCCCGCGCCAGGGGGATGTTCTGCATGACGGGCACACCGGCCTCGCGCGCGGCGCGCATCATTTCCATCGCAAGCGCGCCTTCGCCCTTGGCCAGCACCACGGGCAGCGGCGTCTCGTCCTCGTCGTAATAGAGAGCGATCGCCAGATGCGTCGGGTTGGTCACCACCACCGTGGCCTTGCGCGCGCTCTGGACGGCGCCCTGCATGACCATTTCCTGGTGCAAGTGCTTGCGTTTGCCCTTGATGTGGGGATCGCCTTCCATTTCCTTGTATTCCTGCTTGATCTCTTCCTTGCTCATCATCAGTTGCTTGCGATGCTGCATGCGCTGCCAGACGAAATCGGCCAGGGAAATGATGACGTAGGCGAGCGCCACGTTGGTGATCAGCGTGCGCAGCATGCCGCCCACCCCGGTCTGCAGGCCGGCCAGGCCGCTATGCGGCACCGACATCAACTGCGGCAGCGCATCGCGCACCACCAGTGTGACCAGCACCGAGAGAAAGATGATCTTGAGCGCCGATTTGAGGAATTCGACCAGGTTCTTCTTTGAGAAGATGTTCTTAAGATTGGACGCGGGGTTCAGCTTCTGGCCGGAGGGAATCAGCTTCTTGAAAGCCAGCACGATGCCGACCTGCAGGAATTCGCTGAACATGCCGATGCCCAGCACGATCAGGAAGAAGGGCAGCAACAGCGTCAGGGCCTCGCGCAAGGTGGCGTCCAGCGCGGTCTTGAGTGCGATGTCGAAGGGCATGCCCGTCAGGCCCGCCGGCACCAGCAGGATCCGGCCCAGCGATTCGATCAAGTTCGTGGCGTTGCCCAGCATATAGCCGAAGAGGGCCAGGATCAGCAAGGTCTGGGTGAAATCCTTGCTGTGCGCGACGTCGCCCTTTTCGCGGGATTCCCGCAGTCGCTTGGCGCTCGGCTGTTCGGTCTTCTCTCCGCTCATGGAAGCCTCCATTGTTCGTCGAGGAAAGGCAGGATGCCGGGAATGCCGCGCACCGTATCGCCGGCATACTCAAACAGCGGGCTCATGTACAGCACCAGCACCAGCAACGCCAGGGCGCTCTTGATGGGCATGGCCAGAAAGAACACCTGCAACTGCGGCGCGAAACGGCTGACCAGGGCCAGACCCAGTTCGGCCAAAAACATCGCCACGATGGCCGGCGCGGCAAATAGCAGCACCATGCGCATGAAACGGCTGAGCTGGTCCAGCATCAGCGGGATGCTATCGGTGCGCAAGGTCGGCGACCAGGACCAGAGGTCCCAGAGTCGGAAGCTGTCGTAGAGCAGCGACAACATCAGCGTGAAACCGCCGGCCACCAGGAAAAACACCATGAACGCCTGATTGAACAGAATGCCCAGGGGCGAGGAATCGTTGCCCGTGGCCGGATTGA
Source organism: Castellaniella ginsengisoli (assembly GCF_040955415.1). Taxonomy (NCBI): domain Bacteria; kingdom Pseudomonadati; phylum Pseudomonadota; class Betaproteobacteria; order Burkholderiales; family Alcaligenaceae; genus Castellaniella; species Castellaniella ginsengisoli. The sequence continues at coordinate 628,693 of NZ_CP158257.1, forward strand.
TGACGGCGCCCAGGCTGGCGCCGCGCTGGTTGTCGACGACGAAGCCCACCGCCTCGAAGATCCAGAAGGGAATCGCCACCATGAAGCCCATCACCAGGCCGATGAAGACCTCCTTGGCAATCAGCAGCAGCAGGCCGACCGTGCCCAGGTCCATCTCCGCATAGCGCGGCATCACCATGGGCACCAGCACCAGCCCCAGCCCGGCGCAGATGCCGTAGCGCAGCAAGCCCGGCAGCAACTGCCGGTTGAACAGGGGCAGCATGCCGCACATGGCCAGGAGCCGGGGCTGCGTCAGCGCCCAGGACCCCAGGAACACGTTGATTTCCGCATAGGCCGCGCCGGTGAGCATGTCTTCGCAACTCCTTGATCAGTAGGAACAGACCCTGGTTCTCAGCGTATCTTGTGGAACAGTTCGAACACGGACACGGCGTAGTTGTAGAGCTCGCCGCTGATCCAGCGCGCCGTGAGCAGCAGGGTGATGAACACGGCGATCAGCTTGATCGCAAAGGACAGGGTCTGCTCCTGTATCTGCGTCAGCGCCTGGAACAACGAAAACAGCGTCCCCACGATGGCCGCCACGGCGATCGGCGGCAGCGACAGCCACAGGGTCAGGTACAAAGCCTGGGTCATGTAGGAGACGATATCGACGGTACCCATGCGCGCCTCAGGAATAGGACAGGACCAGGCCCTGGATCAGCCGCGTCCAGCCATCGATCATGACGAACAGAAAGAGCTTGAGCGGCATGGAGATCGTGACCGGGGACACCATCATCATGCCCATCGCCAACAGGATGTTGGACACGATCAGATCGATGATGACGAAGGGCAGGTAGAGCAGGAAACCGATCTGGAACGCCGCCGTGAGCTCGGACACCAGAAAGGCCGGGATCAGCACGATCATGTCGTCCTGGCGCAGATCGCGCGCCTGGGTCTCGCCCCACAGATGCCGGGCGGTGCGCACGAAGAAATCCCGCTGCTCGGGCCGGCTGTTCTTCAGCATGAAGCCGCGCAGCGGCTCAATGCCCCGCGTCACGGCATCGAGCATGGCGCCCACGGGATCATTGCGGGATTCGGCGGCGGCGGACTGGCTGGCCGGCGCACTCACCGCGCGCAACTCCTGCCCGACCTGCATCACCACCGGCCCCATGACGTAAACCGACAGGATCACAGCCAGGCCGTAGAGCGCCATATTGGGCGGCACCTGCTGCACGCCCAGGGCATTGCGCACCAGCGCAAACACGACCGCCAGTTTCAGGAAGGACGTGGTCATCACGGCGGCCAGCGGCAACAGCGCCAGCAGCGCCAGCGCAATGGCCAGGCTGACGGGATCGAAATTACCGCTCATGGGATCTTTGGCCCAGTGCGCCGACCCGCACGCCGATCTTGCCGTCCACATCGACCAGGTCGCCCGTACCGATCAACGCGCCGTTGGCGCGGATCATGACCGGGCCGTCGGTGAGCGGGCGCTGAAGATCGAATATGGCGCCCGGCTGCAACTGACGCAATTCGGCCAGCGACAGAGCCCGGTCACCGAGATCGAAGGTCAGTTTCACCGGCACGGCGTCGAGATCCAGCGGCTCGGCGGACGGTGCGTCTTCGGCGGATGGAACAGTCTGAGTCATGAGTGGTGTCCAGCCTTGTGTCACGAGATAAGAAGAATGTTCGGCGCGCACGCGCAGACCCTGGCCCTGCGGAATGCCCAGCCATAGCTCGCCTTCGGGGCCGACCAGGTATTGGTCCAGCAAGACGACGTCGCCCGCGCCCAGGGCGCGCAGCTCGGCGGCCGGCAGCTCGGCGCACCCGATCTCGGCGCGCAGGCGTACCGGCAGGGCCGCGTCATCGCACGCATCCGATCCGCCCGGCGGCACCCGGCTCAGCAGCCCGGCCAGCAGCATCAGGCCCAGGTCGTCGGCCTCCAGCACCGCCAGCACCGTTTCGCCGCGCGCCTCGGCGCGGGCGGCCAAGGTCCAGGCATGAGGCAGCGCCGCCTCGCGGGGCTCGGCCAGCACACGCACCGGGCCTCCCGGAGATACCGGCAATAGCGCCGCCGCAGCCTCGGCCAGCAGGGTCTCCAGGGCGGCTGCCCGCAATGCCTCGGGCAGTTCTCCCGCCCCCAGATCCGGCAGCCGGGCATCGGCCCAGGCCGACAGCGCGGCGGGCGGCAGGCTCAGGCGCAGGGCCGCGCCCGCCCACTCCAGGTCGGCCCGATAAGAGGCTGCCTGGCGCAAGGCGTCGGGCGCCCCCGGCGCAAGGCCCAGGCGCCAGGCGCCGGAAGCGGCGTCGGCACCCTCAGGCGCCGGCAGCGCGACCTTCAGATCCGAGCCGTGGGCCGCAACCAACGTCAACGCCTGCGCCTGGTTGGCCGTCAAGCGCGGCAAGGCGGCGCTGCGGGGGGACAAGGTGTTCATTGCATCCATGAAACCATCTTCATCATGCGGCCGCGGCCGCCTCCAACAGGCAAAGGTCTTCGGGGTCATCGGTGCTGACCCGCACCCGCACGGCGCGCGCGAGCGATTGGGCAAGCTCTTCGGCCAACGCCTGCGCACAGCGGTTCAGGGTTTCGCGCGAGGGCTCGCTGGCGCACACGAACGCGGCCACCAGGCTGCCCTCTTCCTCGTAGACGGACAGGGTCACGCCCGGCAGCACCTCGGCCTTCAAGTCCAGGCGCACCTCGCGCCGGCCGCTGCTGCCGTCGCCCACCAGCATGCGGTCGGCCGCCTCGCTCAATGTCTGCGCCAGGCCGGCCGGGGCCGCGGCCGGCTCTTGCCGCCCGGGAGGCGTCAACGCGCCAGGAAACAAAGCGAACGGCTTGGGCGCCTCGGCCGATGATCCGGCGGTTTTCGCGGCCGGCGCTTCTGCTTCGCCCTCTTGCGCCAAGGCTTGCTCGAAAGCGCGCTGATCCGCATCGGACGCCTCGCGGCGCGATGCGCCGGCACCTTGCTGCCCCAGGTCCGGCATGCTTCGGGCCAGACCGATGTCCAGATCAATGCGGCGTTCAGTCATGTTCACGCAGGCTCATAATCGTCATGCCGCACCCACTCGTCGTGGTCGCGCGTCACCGATGCGGCTTCTTCCATTTCCACGTCTTCTTTGCGCTCCATCTCGCGTAATTCTTCGGCCGCGTGCAGACTGGCCAGTTGGACGAATTTGTCGACCATGCGCGAGGCCTCGCGATGCGCCTCGCGGCACTGGGCCAGTTGCTCCGCCTCGCGGCGCGCCTGGTCTCCGGCTTCTTCGGCGCGGTTTTCGCGATCGTGCTCGCCTTCGCGCAGGCCGGCCACATCCTCCAGGACGTCCTCGATTTCACTGGCGCGCACCAGGCGGCTGCACAGATCCCGGTACATGTCCAGTTCTCTTTGCCGCGACCAGCGCCGGAATTCCTCGAGTTGCTCCAGCGCCTGGAGTCTCAGCCGTTCGGCCTCGGCCAGCGCCTGGCGCTGCCGCATCACGGCCAGTTCCGCCTGCCCCTCGCGAAAACGCTTGATGGCCATCAGTTCGCGGAACACGTTCATGTCGCAGTCTCCCCGACGATTGACGCCATGGCCTCGATCGCCTCGGACAAAGTCGAATGCTCGTCGGTCTTCTGCCGCAGGAATCGGTTGATGGCATCGATCTTATCGATGGCCTCGTCCGTCACGGCATCCCCGCCGCGCTTGTACTCGCCGATCTTCACCAGCAACTCGACTTCCTGGTATTTGGCCATCAGTTCGCGCACACGCCCGGCCAGCCGCTTGTGCTCGCCCGTCACCACGGCGTTCATGACCCGGCTGGCCGAGGCCAGGACGTCGATGGCCGGATAGTGGTTGGCCGCGCCCAGCTTGCGCGACAGCACGATGTGCCCGTCCAGGATGGATCGCGTCTCGTCGGCGATGGGCTCGGTCATGTCGTCGCCCTCGACCAGCACGGTATACAGCGCGGTGATGGAGCCGTGCTCGTTCATGCCCACCCGCTCCATGAGCTTGGGCAGGGTTGCGAAGACGGACGGCGGGTAGCCCCGGCGCGTCGGCGGCTCGCCCGCCGCCAGGCCGATCTCACGCTGCGCGCGGGCAAAACGCGTGACCGAATCCATCAGGAACAGCACCCGCTTGCCCTGGTCGCGGAAGTACTCGGCAATGGCCGTGGCGACGTAGGAAGCCTTGGCGCGCTCCATCGAGGACTTATCGCTGGTGGCGCACACGATGACACTCTTGCGCCGCCCTTCCGGCCCCAACTCGTGCTCCAGGAACTCGCGCACTTCGCGGCCCCGCTCACCGATCAGCGCCACTACGGTCACATCCACATCGGCGCCCTTGACCAGCATGCCCATCAGCGTGGACTTGCCGCCGCCGGCCGCCGCGAAAATCCCCATGCGCTGTCCTTCGCCGCAGGTCAGCACGCCGTCCAGCGCCCGCACGCCAAGCTCCAACGGCCTGTCGATGATGCGGCGCTTGAGCGGATCGGGCGCCTCGGCGAACACCGGGTAGAACTTGCTAGCCTCCAGCGGGCCGCGCTCGGCTTCGTCCAGGGGCCGGCCCAGTCCGTCGAGCACCCGGCCCAGCAGCCCCGCACCCACGGGCACCATGTGCGCCCGGCCGGTGGGAATGACCTCGGTTGCGGAGGAAATCCCGTACATGTCTCCCAACGGGGTCAGCAAGGCCGCGTCCCGCGCGAAGCCCACGACCTCGCCCTTCATTTCGAAAGCCTCGCCCGGATTGCGCAGGATGCAGACTTCGCCGATCTTCACCGTCGGGACGACCGCCTTGATGATGGTGCCGATGACCTGCGTCACCCGCCCCTTGATCCGCAGGGTTGGCGTGTCGTGCAGCGCCATTTCCATCATTTCGGTGATGTAGTCGAACTGACGCATGGCCTTACCCGCCCTAGACCCGGCTGCCCAGCGTGCGCTGGAATGCGCCCTGCAAGGCTGCGATCTGCCCTTCCAGGCTGGCCTCGACCATGCCGATCTCGCTTTCGAGGATGCAGGCGCCCGGCGCCAGCCGCGCATCGGCCAGCAAATCCAGGTAGCCGACCCCGGGGTAGTCGGCCAGGATGTCGTTGATGCGCGCCCGCACGATTTCGACGTCGTCCGGATGCAGCCGCAGGGTCATGTGTTTCTGGTTGCGCACCACGGCCAGCACGTTGCGCACCACGATCATGACTTTCTCCCGGTCGTCGAACTCATCGATGACCTTGCGCACGGCCGACATGACCAAGTCGACCATCTCGTTTTCGACACCCGCGAAGTAATCGACCGTGCGGCCGACGGTCTCGATCATCTTCTCGGCCTGGTCGAGCAGGGCTTCCTGCTTGCCGTCCTCGTAGCCGCGGCGGCGCTCGGCCTCGAAGGCATCCTGGGCGCCCGCCAGGATGGCGTCGGCCTGCGCGTGCGCTTCGTCGATGAGCGCCTGGGCCTGGATCAGCGCGGCATAATCGGCCGCGCGCAGCACCCGGGCCGCCGGATCCGGCACCGCCGCCAGGGAGCGCGGGTTCAGCGCATTGCGAGAAATGAGGAATACCATGTCGGTTCGATCGTTTCGAGAACAGCCAAAGTCAGGTCCAGGGGCGCCCGGGTCTCTTCCGAAGCATCGGTTTGCGGATCGTCCGCGAGCCTGAGGTCGGCGCGCAGGGCGAGCTCAGGCCCCGCCGCCTGGAAAAGGGCGCGCAAGGCCGAGCGGCCGATCCGGTCCACCCGTTCCGCCAGCGCAGCCCCCTGCCCGACGTCCTGCTCCACAGGCCGGGACCATGGGCCGGCCTCGGCGTGCCGGGCGAAATCCAGCACGTCGGCGCCCAGCGCCGTCGCCAATTCACGCACCTCGCCGCCGGCGATGGCCCGGCGCAGGCGGGGCGCACAGCACACGGCGCCCAGATGGCGGGCGACCCGGGCCAGCCGGTCCGGCGGCAACAGGGCCAGCGCCAGCTCGGGGCGCGCGGCATCGACCACGGGGCGATCCCGCAGATTCAGCCGGCGCAGGATCACCGCCGACCAGAGCCGATGCCAGGCGGGCGAGCAGGCCGCCGGCACGGGCCGGGAGGGTGCGCCGAAGGCCGCATGCCGGCTGGGATGAAGCGTGAGGCTGGGTAACAGATTGAATTCCAGCATCCGGGCGCCGAACAAGGCGGAGTTCATTCGGAACCCTCGTGCGCAGGCTGGTGGACCGACGGCTCGGCCCGCGCGCGAGGCGCGCTGCCCGGCAGCGTCCAGCCCCCGCGCCACAACAGGTAGCCCAGCCCGCCCGCCAAGCCCAGAACCAGCAGGATGAGCACACCCAGCAACAGCCCCAGGCCGCCGGCGGAACCCTGGGCGACCTGGAATCCCAGCACCGAAACCTGGACGGGCGCTTCATGCGCCGTCCCGGCGCCCGGCTGGGCGGACACCAGGGTAATGGAGACCCGGTCTTCCGTCAGGCCCGGAATGGCGTGCGTGACCAATTGGCGGATCTGCGGCCGGAGCGCATCGAAGGAATAGCCAACCTGGTGTTTGATGAAGACGGCCGCCGTCGAGGGCGTGGCGGATTCGCCGATCTCGCCGCGCTCGGGCAGCACCACGTGCACGCGAGCGGCGAGCACGCCGTCCATTTGCGACAGCGTATTGGTCAGTTCCTGGGACAGGGCATAGATATACCGGGCGCGCTCTTCGAGCGGCGAGGACACCAGGCCCTCTTTGCGGAAGATCTGGCCCATGCCGTCGAAGCGTTCGCGCGGCAGCCCCTGCGAGCGCAGAATGTCGAGGGCGCGGGCCACCTGGGCGCCGTCCACCGCAATGGCCGCGCCTTCCTTGCCGATGGTTTTCTCGGCCCGGATGCCGGCATCGAGCAGCACCGACAGCAACTCGTTGGCCTCGCCTTCGCTGGCGGCGGAATACAGCGTGACGTTGGAGCCGCAAGCCGCCAAGAAGGCCAGAACCAGAGCGGCAAGCGCCAGACGCAACGCACGGATGCAAGCAGAGGCCGGGAACGGCATCGAAAGTGAAAAAACCATCAAGACATCCTGACAAGCGTATCGATATTCTGCGTGGAGCGCGACACCGCCTTGCCCACCAACTCGTACTGCACCGAAACCTGCATCAGATCGGTCTGCAGGCGCAGCATGTCGCTGATCGCCGGCCGCGCGCCCATGCCATCCAAGCTGCGTGCGACATTCTGCCATTTATCCGAGAATTCGGTCGCCACGCCTCTCAACCCCGAAAGGATCTGGCCGCCCAGCGTAGGCGCGGCATCCGGCGGGGTTGCGGCGAAGGCCGATTGCAGCGCCGCCGAGACGCCGCTCAACGAGGGCTCCTGGGGCGCGTTCATCAGGGCATTGAAACGCTCGGTCGCCAGGCTGGCAGGCTCGGCGCGAGCCACAGCGCCGGCAGCGGGCAGCGCCTGGGTACCCAGCGCAGCGGTCAGGGAAGCGATTTCCATGATCAGACTCCTTGATCAAACATCATCATTCGGCACTTCCGGCGCCAGCCCCAGCATCTGCCGGGCGAGCGCTCCGCCTTCACCGGGCAGCGCGCAGGCATCGGCCAGCACCCGGCGGCTTTCGGCGCCGAAGCCGGCCAACTGCAAGGCCAGGCCTCTCCAGGCATGGGCCACCGCCCGCTCCTGCGGATCGGCGAGATCCGCGGCTTCCAGCAGGCGGGCCGCCTCGGCGGCCCGACCGGCGTTCAAGCGCGCGACGGCCAGCCCCACCAGGGGATAGGCGCGATCCGGCCTGACGCGGCGCAACGCATTGAAAATTGTATCCGCATGTCGCACATCCCCGCAGCCTGCGGCCAGCATGCCGACTTCAGTGAGGAAACGGGCGTCATCGGCTTCAAGCACAAAAGCCGTCTCCGGAGAGACGGCTTGAGAACCGGGCGCAGGCGCGCCGGAAGACGGTGTTCGTCCCGCCCGCATCAAGAGGCCCTTCGCCCGGCCAAGTCGCGCAATATCTGGGCGCGCGGTCGAAGCGCATCGTATTCGCCGCCCGATTCCGCAATGCCGCGCAGCACGCGGTCCAGCTCCTCGACCGCCTCGGCCGTGCGGCCCAGCATCAGCAGGCACTCGGCAACCTGCAAGGCAGGCTCCGGACTGCCCGGAAAGAGCGTGATCAGCAGCGAATACATGCTGATGGCCTCTTCATAGCGCCCGCACTGCTCCAGGCACAGGGCCAGACCCGCGATATAGTGCCGCCGTGTGGGGCCGTAGGTGGCCAGGATCGAGAACACCGGCAGCGCCTGGGCATACTGCCCCTGGGTGATATGGGCGTAGGCCAGGGCGTAGATGACCTCGAGCTGCGCGTTGCTCATGCGGGAGTTGGCCGGCAGCGCCTGCAGTCCGTCGTAAAGCTGGCGGCCGAACGGGCTGCGGGATGCGGTGGCTTGCTGGGACATATGATTCTCCTGTGTACGTCTGGCCGGTCAGACCGTCGAGCGGCTGCCCATGTTCATGGCGATCTGGGTCATGTTGTCGGTCGTGCCGGCAATCATCTTGCTGACGAGCTGCGTGCTTTCCTCGATCTGCTGGATGATTTTCTTCATCTCCTCGCGCCCCTCTTCCATTTGCTTTTGCAACTTGAGCATCATGGCCTCGAGATCCTTTTTGTCCGCGATCGCCTTCTGAGCCTGTTCTTCCTTCTGTGCCTTGACGATGTTCAAGCTCCCCTGCGCGATCTGCGTCCCGCCGGATACGGCCGCATTCGCACCGGTCATGGCCGTATTGAAGGTCTTGATGGAGGAGAGTAGCACCTTGTTGCCGACCTGCGTCGCAGTCGATGCCACGGACGAACCGCCCGTCATCACCGCCATGGCGATGCCCACGCCGATGGCGGCCGCGATCGTCAGCGCCATGCCGATGTAACCCGCGGTCTTTTCGTCCGCACCGGCCATCAGGGCGATGCTCTGCGCCATGTTGCCCAACAGCGAGGGCTCGAGGGCCAGCATGACGGGGCAGGCGATCGCCAGCGCGCCGCCCACGATCTTGCAGATGTTTTCCGCCTGCTCGGGGTCCACGCCGCACACTTCCGTCAGAAACTTGCCGACCGTCTGCTGGATCAGGTTGTTGATGCTGAGCTCCGGCCCGCCGCACTCTTGGGAAATGGCGCTGGCCAGCGTCATGGTGGCGCTGATGGCGCCCACGATGGCCAGGGCGAGCAGCGGCGCGGCCGCACCGCCCGTGGCGGCCGTCGCGGCTGCGGCAGCGACCACCGCCACGATCGCGGCGACGAAGGCGAAAATCTTGCCAACCCAGCCGAAGATCTTGCCCAGCGCCCCCTTGGACTCGGCCTCTTTGCACTTGTTGATCCATTCCTGGATCTTTTCGAGCTGGTGCTCGGTGTTCTTCTCGGCCTTGATGCGCGCGGACTCCAGGCCCTTCTGCGCGGTGTTGAGCTGTTCGTCTTGCGTCTTGCTGCGCAGGCTGCGCAGCAGATCGACCATGTCGCTGGCGCTGAAGACCTCGGACGGCGTGTCGATGCGTGGCGCGCCGTTCTTGTCGATCAACGGGTTGCCGCTGCGGCCCGACGCGCCGGACTCGTCCTGCTGCTTGACGAGGCTCAGGATATCTTCGTAGAACTTTTCAATATCGACCTGCCCCGTCTTCCCGGCACCGGTCGCGCCGCCCAATCCGTTGGTCTGCTCGGGCGTCGCCCCCCCCACAGGCGGCGTATACCCCGGTCCGTTCGAAATCGTCGTAGTCATGTTCGCTCCTGGCTATCGTATACACGTAGATCAGACGTTGCGCGCAATGCCGCGGTTGGTTTCGCTGCGGGCCTGGTCGATGGCACCCAGCTTTTCACGCACGTCGCGGATCACGTCCATCATCTGCTGCATCAGATCGTTGGCCTGCTGCACGCTTTGCTCGTGTACGCGGGCATCGGATTCGAGCTCGGACTTTTTGGCGTCGTGCTCGGCCGCATCCTGCTCTTTGCCAGCGCTCGCCATGGTGCCGATGCCGCTGAAAATGCTGCCCGCGCCCTGCGCGGAATTGCTCAACATACCGGCCCGATTGCCTTGCAACTGGCTTTTCTCGAGCACATCGAGGGCGATCGGCTCGTTGGTCTTGGGATTGACCTGGACCTTGGCGGCGGGATCAAGCTGGCCGCCGCTCCGGATGCTCTTGGCCGCGAGCAGCCCGCCCCCAATACCCATGCCGACCGACACGGCGCCTCCCGTGATCTGGAACGCCCCCTGGACGATGGCCTGCTGCAGGCGGTCCTCGGCCGCATTGCGGATTTCCTGGGCAGCGTTCTTCAGGCTGGCCACCTGCGCCTGCGTTTCGGAATTGCGCACTTCGCGCGCCTGGTTGCGCATTTCCTGAGCGCACTTCTGGAACAGCGCCATCACCGAATAAATGTCGATGGCCACCGTTTCAGACCCAAGCTTGCCGAAGGGATCACCCGTGTTCTTGCCGCCGGAGGGCTCCGGAAGCATGGACTTCAGCAGGGCATCGAGACGGCCCGCGTTGGATTCGTTGACCTCCACCCCGATCAGTTTGAGCGCGGTATCCAGCGTGATGCCTGTGGTCTCCACCATCTTCTTGGTGGCGGCATCCAGCGACTTCGGGTCAACGCCGGGAGGGATATAACCCGGCGGGAAAGTGGACTGCAGGGAAATAGTCATAATGTGCTCCGGAATGCTGTCTTGGTTTTCGTTCCGCGCCGTCTCCGGCGCCCATGCTGATTATGTGGACATCAGGGGCAAAGTCGTTCCATGCCGGGCCTGTTATTTGGCCGACGCCTTTGCCCGAACTGCCTTGAGCAGCATCTCGGCCCGCGCCTTGATCGCGTCGTGTTCACCCGGCTTGCACAAGGTGCCGAGCGCCAGTTCCAGCGATTCGGCCGCTTCGTCGGGCTTGCCCAGGGCCAGCAGGCACTCGGCGCAATGGTAGACCGGCACCGGGTCGTCCAGGCGCATCACCGTCACGATCATGTAATGCTGCAGCGCTTCTTCATAGCGCTTGGTCATCTGCAGCGCGGAAGCCAAGGCCAGTTGATAGCGTGAATCCATATGGTCGTAGGAGACCAACTGGGCGAATATCTTGAAGGCATCGTTGTACTTGCCTTGCGCATAGAGCGCATGGCCGTAGGCGTACATGGCTTCGCATTCCCGGGGCGACAGGCCCATCGCCTGGGCCAGCGTGCCGCCCGCCTTCCAGAGGCCGAACAAATTCTCGGCGATACCCGCGGCTTCCTGTTCGGTGATCTCGGGATCCGTTTGTGCATTCATGGGCGTTCCTTTGTCGTGTGCTTGCCGTTTCACTGCGGCGGGTTGTCCTCAGATCATGTTGCGCATCTTGCGCATGCCGCCGCCCGTCCGTGGCTCGGCATTGGCGAAGCTCAGACGGGCCGCCTCTTCAGCCACCTCGCGCTCGATATCTTCCATGTCCTTGCGGAACACGGCTTCTGCCTCGGCCTGCTCTTTCGGCCCCATGGATGCGTTGAGCTGGCCCGCATCCAGCCCGTGGGCGCGATAGATCTCGGGGGTATCTTCCAGGCTCTGCTGGACCTGCCGAATCAACGCGTCGGCTTCCTGGATGATTTCTTCGGGGGTCTTTTTGGCCATATCAATTACCTCTCATCAGATGTTGCGAATGATGTTGGAGTTGCCGTCGGTGTGCTTTTTCTGCGTGTTGGTCAGGATCTCGATGGACTCGTTCTTTTTGTTGTTCAGACTCTGCAGGCGCAGCATATCCATCTGCTGGTTGTTGCTTTCGGCATCGATCATGCCCTTGACCTTCGTGACCGCCGCGTCGATCTGGCCCTTGGTCGTGCCGCCGTTGCAGGTGTTTTTCTGACCCTTGATCACGTGGCCGTGCCCGTCGTCCACGCTCTGGCCCGGCCCCGGAGTCACGCGGCCATTCCCGGTAAAGCCGATGTCGGAGATGCCCGCTTCCTGGATAGCGTCATTCAGCGGGATCTCATATTGGTCGACTTTATCCCAGTTCCAGTCCTTGACCTTGCTGCCGGCGTCGGTGCCGCTGATCGCGCCCTGGAATTTCGTCAGGGCGGACAACACATTGTTGAGCTTGGCGATCTGGTCGTTGCGGGCCTGCACGGCCTTGACCTGATCCACCAGTTGCGTATCCAGCAGCCGCACGCGCTCGCCCTGAACCATCTGGATCAAGGTCTGGATGTCGCCGGAGGCAATCGCCTGGCTGATGTCGATGGGAAGAGAACTGCCTACGCCGGAAGTATTCATGGCCTGCTCCTTGAATCAAACCGCCTGAGCGGTCAGGTGAAATGATGACGCCGGCCCGCGGATGCGGGCCGGGATGGGCGTCAGATGTTGCGAATAATATTGGAGTTGGCGTCGGTGTGCTTTTTCTGCGTGTTGGTCAGAATTTCGACGGACTCGTTCTTTTTGTTGTTCAGGCTCTGCAGGCGCAGCATATCCATCTGCTGGTTGTTGCTTTCGGCATCGATCAGGCCCTTGACCTTCGTGATCGCCGCGTCGATCTCACCCTTGGTGACACTGCCGGTGATCACATTGGTCCCGGTCAACAGCTTGCCGGCACTGCCATCCTGGGTTTCGCCGGGTTGCGGCGTACGCTGGCCCGTGCGGTTCTGGAATCCCAGATCCGCAATACCCGCATCTTGAATGGCATCATTCAGCGGCATCTCATACTGACGGATCTTATCGTTACTCCATCCCTTAGGTTTGCTGCCGGCATCGGTGCCGGCGATCTGGGAGGCATACGAATTCAGCCCCGCCAGCACGTTATTCAGCTTGGCGATCTGGTCGTTACGGGCCTGCACCGCCTTGACCTGATCCACCAATTGGGTATCGAGAAGGCGAACACGCTCGCTCTGCACCATCTGGATCAAGGTTTGGATATCGCCGGAAGCGATCGCCTGGCTGAAATCGATGGCAAAGGAATTGTTTACACCGGAAGTATTCATGACGTGCCTCTTGAGTCAAACCGCCTGGGCGGTCGAGTAAATGATGACGCCGGCCCGCGGATGCGGGCCGGAATGGGCGTCAGATGTTGCGGATGATGTTGGAATTGGCGTCGGTGTGCTTTTTCTGCGTGTTGGTCAGGATCTCGATGGACTCATTCTTTTTGTTGTTCAGACTCTGCAGGCGCAGCATATCCATCTGCTGGTTGTTGCTTTCGGCATCGATCATGCCCTTGACCTTCGTGATGGCGGCCTCAATCTCGCCCCGGGTCGAATTGCCCGAAATGACGCTGCTACCCTTGATGGAATGGCCTTGGCCGCCATCCTTCGGCATGCCGGGTCCCGGGGTGCACTGCCCGCCCACATTGGAGTTGCCCGTGAGATTGTCGATACCCAGTTCGCGGATCTGGTCGTTCAGCGGCAGTTCGATGTCCTTGACCGCATCGGCATTCCAATTGCCGTCGTTGATTTTCGTGGTTGCGTTGGTATCCTTGGCGCGGGCCAGCACGGAATTGAGCCCGGACAGCACATTGTTGAGCTTGGCGATCTGGTCGTTGCGGGCCTGCACGGCCTTGACCTGATCCACCAGTTGCGTATCCAACAGCCTGACGCGTTCGCTCTGGACCATCTGGATCAGAGTCTGGATATCGCCAGTAGCCAGCATGGCTTGGAAATTGACACCACCGGAGTTAGTGACGGGAGAGTTCATCGCTGGATCATCCTATTGTTTGGGGCTGCATTCATACAAAATACAGCTACCCGGTCAGTAACCGATCCCATCCGGGAGTTCCTATCAGAGAAACCAGGCCCGGCGAAACCGCCTTCGAGAGCATTAGTATCATCTGTTTCCCGGCGGTTCCATCCCCGTTTCCCTCCCCGAGAAACCCTAGAGACGACGATGCTGCGAAGCGCTCTTGCGCGCTCCCTGGGAACCTTTCGTTCGCCACGGTTACTATTCGGGCACAGCATCCACGCGGAGCGCCGCCATCATGAATCGCATCGACACCGGAGGATCCGCCCCCGGGTTAAGTTTGCTCGGCCAGCAGGCCGGGTTCGACGCTGGACAGTCCCGGACCGGCACCCTGCTGGGTGAACAAGCGGTGCTGCTGGACGGCGAGGTTTCCTCATTAGGAGACGCAGCCGAGGAAATCAGCCTGCACATGGCTGAAAAGGCCGAAAACAAGCACCACGCGCAGCGCAAGATCAAGTCCGAGCGCCCCGTGGAGCTGATGCGGCTCGAGGAAATCCTCGAGATGCTGCAGCAAACCCAGGATCCGGATGCCCAGGCCAAGCTCGAAGAGCTGACCGCCCGGCTGCTCTCGGGCCAAGGCTCGCCCAGGCAGCAGGCGGCCCAGGCCTTCGGCGATGTGTCGCAGCAATACCTGGCCTTGCAGTACACCTTGCGCAAGGGCGAGCAAGAAGGCGCCGCGCCTGAGCTGCTGGAGTCCCTGCGCGATGCGCTGGCCGATTTCGAAACCGAAAGCGGCCCCCGGATCCGCGCGGGGATCAATACCCTGGGCACCGCCGGCGCATTCGCATCCAGCGCCCAAGGGGTGCGCGACTTCCAGGACACCTACCGCGACCTCGTCCTGGGCGAAGACTCTCTGAACCGGACGCTCGACCTGGCCCTGAAGCGGTTTGGCGGCAAGGACGTGGGCCGCGGCCTGAAACAATTGGTCCAGGCCCTGGGACAGGACCTGGCGGCCGCCCGGCCTTCCGTCTCGCCCCAGCGGCTGCAAGCGCTCACCGGCGACTTGTACCATCTGCAGGTGGCCGTCACCGTGCTCGATGGCTGCGCCGGCCTGTCCAACGATCTCCGCGCCAGGAACCAGGGCGCGCCGGACGGGGAACGCCTGATGCGCGACCTGGTGGGGCTGACCGGAGACAAATGGCTCACCGAGTCCCGCTTCACGGCCCTGGCCCAGCAGCACGGTGTCGCCTCGCCCGAAGGCCGGGTGGTGTTCCTGGCCGGCATCAAGTCCCTGATGCACGATCTCCCCATTCCAGTGTTCCCGGACGCCGAATCCCGGCAGGGCACGCTGAACGCCATCCAGGGCGCTCTGGACATGGCCATCGACGAGGAGGATCTCTGATGAGCGATCCCGCAGCCATTCTGCAACAATTCGGTGAAGCGGCGGGCATCCCGGACCTGCGATTCGACGCCCGGGGTCAGGCCGTCTTCCGGACCGGGCCGGGCTGTTTGCTGGGACTGGAACAGGCAGACGGGGAAATCCTGATCTATGCGGCGCTGCCGGCCCGCTACGACAGCGGCGATTGGCTGCTGCGCGCCTGCAAACGCGCGCATCACAGCCGACTGGGCGACTGGCCGGTGCAGTCGGCGCTGCGCGAATACGACGGCACCCCGCACCTGCTGGTCCTGGTGCGCCTGGATGCGCGCGAATTCACCGAACCGCTCCTGCGCCAGGCGCTCGAATACCTGACCCAATGGCTCGACGCAGTCGGCGCCGACACCTGAACCGGAGTCTCCCATGCCCGACATCAGCCTGAACCGGCTCATGAGCTTCGATCACGGCATCGACACCATCACCTATGCCCGCAAGGAAGAGCAAGCCACTCAGGGGCTGCCCGACCGCCGCAACCTGATGCCGACGGACGATCCGGTCCGCGCCCAGTTGACGCAGTTGCTCGAAAAGCCCAATATCGGCCACTTCCTTGAAGAAGCGCTGCGCCCCGACATCGGCAACCGCGACCTGCTCATGCCTTCGGAATTCGCCGAGGCCCTGCGCGAAGCCCTGAAAGCTCTCGCCGGCCTGGCGGAACACGGGGGCGGCGACAGCCGCGTGCTCAACCGCGCAGTGCGCCTGCTCAAGGAGGAAACCAACCTGCGCGATCTGGTGGCCATGTACCGCAGCGCTCTATATCAGGGATGAAACCATGAGCAGCACACTGTCCGACCCGCATGCCGAAGCCGCCCATCCGCTGGGCGAGCGCGGTCCCGCGCTGCTGGATCTGCTGTCCTACATCTACCTGGAAAACGACCGTCCTGAAAAAGCCGCCGTGCTGCTGGCGGCCCTCGATGAGTTGGGCCTGGCCAATGCGCGCCAGCGCATTTCCCTGGCGCTGGCGCAACTGCGCTCGGGCAAACCCGAGACCGCCCTCGGCACGCTGGATCGCGTGGCCCTGCAGGGCGGCCTGACCAGCGCCTTCCACCTGGTCCGCGCCCAGACCCTGGTCGCGCTGGGGCGCGAAACCGAGGCCGAAGCCGCCATGCGGGCCTACATGAACCTGCGCGCGCAGCAGGCCGCACTCGTCGATCCCCGCTGAGCCACCACTCCATGCAACAAGCACTCAATCGCGCCGTCACTCTCCTCACCAGCCGCAACGACATCGTTCTGGCCGTGCTGATCGTCTCGATCATCTTCATGATGATCCTGCCGCTGCCGACCGCGCTGGTGGATGTGCTGATCGGCACCAACATGACCTTGTCGGCCATTCTGCTGATGGTGGCCATGTATCTGCCCTCGCCGCTGTCGTTCTCTTCGTTCCCCTCGGTGCTGCTGGTCACGACCTTGTTCCGCCTGGGCATCTCCATCGCCACCACGCGCCTGATTCTGCTGCAGGGCGATGCCGGCCACATCATCGAGACCTTCGGCAATTTCGTGGTCGGCGGCAACCTGATCGTCGGCCTGGTCGTCTTTTTGATCCTGACCATCGTTCAGTTCGTGGTCATCACCAAGGGGGCCGAGCGCGTGGCCGAGGTCGCGGCCCGTTTTTCCCTGGACGCCATGCCGGGCAAGCAGATGTCCATCGATGCCGACCTGCGCGCCGGCACGATCGACATGGACGAAGCGCGCAAACGCCGCAGCGTGGTCGAAAAGGAAAGCCAGCTCTACGGCGCCATGGACGGCGCCATGAAGTTCGTCAAGGGCGATGCCATCGCGGGCCTCATCATCGTGGCGGTGAACTTGCTGGGCGGCATCCTGATCGGCACGATGCAGCGCGGACTGACCGCCGGCGAAGCCGTGCAGGTGTATTCCATCCTGACCATCGGCGACGGCCTGATCGCCCAGATCCCGGCGCTGTTCATCGCCATCTGCGCAGGCATCATCGTGACCCGCGTGCAGACCGGCGAGGGCGGCCCCTCCAACGTCGGCAAGGATATCGGCGCCCAGGTGCTGGCCCAGCCCCGCGCCCTGCTGATCGCAGCGGCGGTCGCCCTGGGCATGGGCCTGATTCCGGGCATGCCCACCCTCACTTTCCTCGCCCTGGCGGCCGCCGTGGGCACGGTCGGCTTCGTGCTGCTGCGCGGCACGCGCAAGGTCGTCGACGAGAAGACCGGGGAAATCACCGAGATTTCCGCGTTGGCGGCCGATGGCCAGCCCGCGCCCAAGCCCCGCACCGAAGGCGGCGCCGAATTCGCGCCGACCCTGCCGCTGATGATGGATGTGGCCGCCGGCCTGCAGCAGCACTTCAACGCCGACGAGCTCAACGAAGAACTGATCAAGATCCGCCGCGCCCTGTATTTCGATCTGGGCGTCCCCTTCCCCGGCATCCAGTTGCGCTTCAACGACGCGCTGCCCGAAAACACCTACCTCATCCTGCTCTCCGAAGTCCCGGTGTCCCAGGGCCAGTTGCGGCCCGGGCATGTCCTGGTGCGCGACACCGAGCAGAATCTCCAGGCGCTGCAGGTGCCCTACGAGGCCGACAAGCCTTTCCTGCCGGGCATCCCCTCTCTCTGGACCGCGGTCTCGCACGTCCCCATGCTCGCGGCGGCCGGCATCCCCAGCCTGGACTCCCACCAGATCCTCACCTGGCACCTGGCCTTCGTCCTGAAGAAATACTCCTCGGATTTCATCGGCATCCAGGAAACCCGTTTCCTGTTGACCGCCATGGAAGAACGCTTCCCCGACCTGGTCAAGGAAGCCCTGCGCGTGATGCCGGTGCAGAAGATCGCCGAGATCATGCAACGGCTGGTCTCCGAGGACATTTCGGTGCGCAACCTGCGCGCCGTGCTCGAAGCGCTGATCGAATGGGGCCAGAAAGAAAAGGACTCCGTCCTGCTGACCGAATACGTGCGTGTCTCGCTCAAGCGGCACATCAGCCATAAATACTCCAGCGGCCAGAACATCCTGCCGGCCTACCTGCTGGCGCCCAACATCGAGGAAACCATCCGCGGCGCGATCCGGCAGACCTCGGCCGGCAGCTACCTGGCGCTGGATCCCAACACCACGAAGAAGCTGGTGGACAACATCAAGAACGCGGTCGGCGACATCTCGGCCAACACCCGCAAGCCGGTGATGCTCACCTCCATGGATATCCGCCGCTACCTGCGCAAAATGATCGAGCAGGACCTGTACGAGCTGCCCGTGCTGTCCTACCAGGAACTGACCCAGGAAATCAACGTGCAGCCCCTGGCCCGGGTGGATCTATGATCCCGCCCCTGCACCTCCTGCCCGCACGGTTCTCTGAACGGAGGGCCGGATGAGCGCGACGCTCGAACTGCGCGTGCTCTCGGGCCTGCACCGCGAGGCCCGTTGCCCGGCCGCCCACGGCCATCTCGTGGGTGCGGATCCGGCATGCGACATCGTCCTGGCCGACACCGGCCTGCCGGCCCGCGCGGCGCGGTTGGTCCTGGGCGCGGAAGGCTGGGATCTGTCGCCCGGCGACAGCGAGCCCAACCCGGATGCCGTCGCCGCCACACCCTACAATCAACCCCTGCCCCTCGGGCCCGTCTGGCTCACCGTGGCCCCCGCCGATGCCCCCTGGGCGACGCCGCCCGATGCCCAGGCCTCCGGGGCGGCCGACGCCGCGCCCGCAGAGGCTGACGCGACCGCCCCCCCGGCAATGGATACCGCACCCGGCCAGGATCCCGATGCCGACCGCGGCAACGAGGCGGCGCCCGCCTTCCCCGCGGGCGCTCGTCCGGCCACCGCCGAGCCCGCCGCGCGTCCCGGCCGCACGCATTCCTGGCTCAGGTCCCTGAGCCTGGCCGCCGTCGGCCTGGCCATCGCAGTCGCGTTGATCCTCGCCTGGCTGCCATCATCCGTTCCGACCGCGCCTGCGCGCACCGATCCGCGCATCGCAGCCGAGCAATCGATACCGAAAATCCAGGCGGCCCTCGAACACCTGGGCCTGGCCTCGCGCCTGCGGGTGGCCCTGGCGCCCGGCGGTGCGACGGCGCAGGTCACGGGCTGGGTCCGCGACCCGGCCGAACGCGATGCGCTGGCCGCCGCGCTGGCGCAGGTCTGGCCCATGCCTGCCATGAGCATCAGCATCGAAACGGAGGTACTCAGGACCGCCCGGACGATCCTGAGCGGCCACGCCGTCACATACGAGCCCCGCTACGATGGCGAGGGTCGCCTGAGCATCCTGGGCATCGCGCCCGACGATGCGGTGCGCACAGAGGCGATCGAGGCCGTGCGCGCGCAACTGCCAGGCATGGTCGTGCTGGGCAACACCATCCAGCTTGCCCCCGCCGTCGCCGGCGCCCTGACCCGGGAACTCGCGGCGGCCGGCTTGAGCGGCGTCACCCTGACCTGGGAGCGCCACCGCCTGGATGTGGATGCCTCCAAGCTGGACGACGATCAGATGATCCCGTTCGATCATATTCTGGCTGACTTCAACCGCCGTTTCTTCGACGTCGCCGCGCAGCCCGATACCGAGCGCGCCGCCACCGACACAGTCCCTTTCGGCATCCTCAGCGTGGTCAGCGGGAAAACACCCTTTATCGTGCTGGAAGATGGGAGTAAATTGCTCGTAGGCGGGACTTACCGACGCTACCGTCTGACCGGCATCGAAGACAAGCGCCTGACCTTCGAGGGGCCCCGCCCTGCGATCGTGCTGCGTTGAATCCGGAGCGCCCCATGACCACCACCCTGACCGATCTCGAAGCCCGACTGGCCGCCCCCGGAGGCGCCGTCCTGCGCGACACCTTGGCCGCCCGAGCCGCCCGCATGGAAGCATCCCTGCGCATACAGATGGCCGATGGCCTGCCGCGCAAGGATTTCCAGACCTGGCAGGCCGTGGCCGCCGCCGCGGCCGCCGCGCAGGCTATCCTGGCCTCATGGCCCGTCAACGACACGCCGCCTGCGGATCCGCAGGCGGCACCCTCTCTTCTTTGACCACCCTGTTTATCCCAAGGAGCTCACCATGGCACTGAACGGTCTCTCCGGCTCCGCCGGTCTGAACTACAACGCAATCAACGACACCATCTACAGCGCCATCCGCACTCAAGAGGCCAAGCTGCGCACAACGCTTTCCACCCTGGAGACGGACGCCGACGGCAACATCTCGCAGGCCGACTTGCTCTTGCTGCAGCAGCAGACTCAGCAGTGGACGATGATGATCGAGCTGCAAAGCACGCTCACCAAGCAAATTTCCGATTCGCTCAAGGGCATCATCCAGAAGTCGTCCTGAATCCGCGGGCGTTCCGGCGCCTCTTAACCCGAGATTAGACGGACTGCAGGAAAACGGCGGGGTCGCGTGTGCCGGGCTGGCCGGCGAGCTGCGTCTGGGCGCGGACCCAGGATTCCGCCTGGTCCAGCAAGGACTCCAGAGCGGGGCACAGCGTCTCGGCGGTGCATTCGGCCAGTTTCAGGGCCATCTGCATGTGCGGCCGGCCATCGGGCGCCACACACAGCACCACGCCATGGCCCGCCTGCATGAAATTGGCCCGGGCCATGCGATCGGCCTGGAGCGCGTCGATGCTGTGATCGGCCAGCCGGCACGACAGCAGCACCAGCCCGCGAGCCCCCACCTGCATGATTTGCACCACCTGCCGGCCGTCGAACACCAGTTGGCAGACCCCCTCGTCCGAGGGGGCCAGGTCGGCCATGCCCAGGGCACGGCCCAGATCGGAGATCACACGAGCATAAGGCGAATCGGCGGACATGGAAGACCTGCCTGCGGCAAGCAGGCATGGATGTATCAAGGATTGTTAAAAATACGCCAGACCGGCGCGATTGAACAGGGGCAGAAACCAGGGGGCGCCGCAAGGCGCCCCCTGGTTTCTGCCGGAGCCTCGGTTCAGGCCAGCGAGCCGGGGGGCATGCCCGCCGAGCCCGCAGGGGCCGCATCGGGCGCCGCGCCGGTGCGCAGCGGGCCGCCGTCGTTGGCATCCTCGATGCGCTCGCGCCAGTAGGCCGCCACGTTGGCGAATTGTTCGATCCAGGCCGAGATCGAATCCAGGTCCAGGCCCGCCTGTGCGCGCCGATCCGCCAGGAAGACGCGCCCCGTGTCGAAATCGACGCTGAAGGTCGCCCCTCGCGTCCCCTGCCAGAACAGGTTGGCCGACAGAAGCATGGCGTAGATGGCGTCGCGGCGGTCGGGATCGGCCTCGGGCAGGCGGGCGAACAGGATCGCGAGATCGTCGTCCGCCTCGTACTGGAGGTGGACTTCGTGATCATCGATCATGAGGCCCACATAGCCGTCTTCGCCCGCCGTCATGTCGGCCATGCCCAGCGACTGGCCCAGTTCGGTGATCAAGGCCTGGTATGAAGAGAGAGACATGCAGTGCTCCTGTGAATCGAGGAATATCGGATCGGTGCAGCGGGATCAAGCCTTGGCGAACTTGCCCAGCCCGCAGAGAAATTGCCGGACTTCGGGATCGGGCAGCCGGTCTTTCAGGTGGCCGGCTTCCTTGCTGCCGCCCATGCCCGTGTTCCAGCGCTGGTTCTCGAGCTGTCCCGAACTGGAGCTGACCGTATAGTAAACGCCTTGGTCGTCGCCCTGCAGGCGTTCGTCGGGATTCATCTCGCCGCCCAGATCGCGCAGGATCAGCTTGGCCTTGAGTTCGACATCGGTGACGCCGCCCCGGTCCTTGTCGCTCTTGCAGCCCTTGGACATCGTACCGGCCAAGTCGGTGGCCCCGACCAGACCCAGACCCTGTTCGGCCAGGCCTTGCAGCACCAGGATCTCGCGGCCCATCTTGGCCGTGTCGCCGTTGCCCGTCCGGAAGGATTCCTCCGTGAACAGGGTGCGCACCAGATCGGTCTGGCCGCGCAATTGGGCCATGAGACCCTCGGCCTTCGCCAACTGACCGGGCGGCGTGCCCGGATCGTTGACCACAGCCTCCAGGCGATCATAGACCTCGCCGACGAAGCCGCCCGGCCGAACGCCCCGGGCGCCGAACCCCCCCTCGCCCAGATCGCCCACCAGCTTGATCATGTTGGCGGTGTTGTGCTTGTGCACATTGTTCCAGACGCGCATGAACATTTCGCGTCCGCCGGTGGAAATGGCGTTGATGCCGAACGAGAACGTGATGGCGTCCACATTCACCGTCCGAGCCTCGCCCCGCTGCGCCGGATTGTTCGGATCAAACACCCGCAAAGTCTGCCCCGGCCCCGAATTAGCCTCGAAGGCCCGGAACTGGTTTTGCGTGTAGGTGCGTTCCTGGTAATCCCGAATGCCCAGATTGTCGCGCAGCGAATCGGGCGAGATCAGGTTGACGCTGACGTGCACCAGCCGGGGGGGCGGGGCATCCTGCGGCCGTTCGGGATCGGTCAGCACGCCGCGCAGGCGTTCGTTGCTGGTCAGGGCAACCTCAAGCACTTCACGCGCGCCGCGCTCATTGGAGGTCTGCCGATCATTGCCGCCTTCCACGCCCCACATATCCAGCACGCCATGGCCCACCACCGTGGTCATCACCTGACCATCGGGATCGCGCAAGCGGCTGACCTTGAGGTTGCGGGCATGATCCTCGCTGTCCTTGACGCCCGCGGACACCCCGCCGATCCGGCCCTCGCCCAGATCGACGCCCAATTCGTGGCCAATGAACTGGGCCGGCACGACCTCGCTCTTGTAGGTGCGTATCACACCGTCGCGCATCACCGGCATGTCGCGCATCACGGGCTGCCAGGTTTCCAGCCCCGCCAGGGCCTGACGTTCGCTGCGCGTCATGCTGGACTTGGAGAACAGCGCATCGAGCGTATTCCGGGGGATACCGATGCCCTCGAGGCGGGCGCGCAAGTCCTGCATCGTGTCGCGCTTTCCCTGGACGATGGGGTGCGTGTCCTTGTTCGACTTGCTGGGCGCCTCAATGGGCTGCAGCGTACTGACATCGTCACTGTCCCGGTAGGCCTGGCTGCGCGCTTCGCACAGTTGCGTCCACTGGCCGCGGACCTGCGCCAAGGCGCCCAACTGCTCTTCCGTGAGCGCGGGATCTCCCCCCCGGGCCTCCTCGCTCAAGCGATCCAGCAAATAATTACCCGCCTGAGCCCAGATCAGGTCGCTATGCTTGACGGAGCGGTTGGTCAGCGGATCGGTCAGGCGCATTTCATCGACATAGCCGCGCTTGGCATCGAGCAGGCCGATCTGGCGGTCCATCTCGTGAACCAGCGCCTGGCTGACGGACAGTTTTTCATTGCCGAACCGGATCTGCCCCTCGAGCGCGTCCTTGCGCGCCTGGAGCGTTTTCGCCTCGCGGGAGCCCACGAGCGCCTCCTGGAGACCCCGATCGACCTCGTTCAGTTCTTCCGTCAGCGTGTCCAACTCGTTTCGGAGCGTCTCCATGCCATCGCGCAAACCGCCCTGGCAGACGCCCAGGTCGTCGCGCTGATGCCCCAATTCATCGGACAGCCCCTGCAGACTGTCCTGGTTCCAGGCTTGCCGCCCCAGCAATTCCGTGGTCCGGTCCAGATGCTCCAGGGCCTGCGCCACCTGCGGATCATGCCGCGGGCCTCCGCCATACACCTGGCGCAGGCCTTCGGTGAGACGCGCGGGATTGAGCTCGATCCGCGACAGCGGGCTGCCCTTGGGCGCATCCTGGATCAGTTGCGTGAGCTCCGGGAAACGCTCCCCGCACTGCCCGGCGCGCAATTCACGCAGCTCGGTCTCGGCACGGGTCCGCAGGGACTGGACGTCCGTCCGGCTCAAGGGGGTGTTGCCATAGCGGGAGTCGTTGCGCACGGCACGGATGACGGCCGCCCGCTCGTCGCGCAGTTCCGGGCCTTCCAGACCACGCAGCGTCTGGCCCAGCAAGGATTCGTTGTGCCGCACCACCTGCAGCCGGTATTCCTGGGCCTTGTTCAGGATCTTGCCAATCTGGTGATTCGTCAGGGGGCGGTCATTGTTGGCCCAATCGCGCGGCAGGCCGCAAGCCCGCAGCGCCCGCAGGGCGCCGGCCTGGCCCTCGGTCTTCTCAAGCAGGCCCAGGAAAGCCTGTTTGACCTGAATGCGCTCCTGGACCCGTGCCTGCTGCTCCTGGGGCGAGCGGAACCAGCCCTGGATGCGGCCGACCAGACGCGACAGGCCGCTTTGGCGCACACCCTCCTGCCCCTGGGGATTCCGGCGGATTTCCCGCTCGAAGACTCCGCTGCCCAGTTGTCTGAAACCCTCGAGACCGAGTGCCATCGCATCTCTCCATCTATTGCTCAAAGTCCATTACATGGCGATGAGTAACCCGCCTCATAGGGCAAGTTCCATCACGGTGCGACGTTTAATCCCCGAGCTCAACATGGCCATTGGCTTGGGAACGGTCCATGTGTATAGTTTCTAATGACGGCGCGATTACACGCCGACCGGCTACCGAATCACAGCCCCCGACGGCAATTCCCACAGGGCGGCATTCATGCGGCGGACGGTTTCCACCCCCTCAGGCCTTCCAAGCCATCACCATGCACGTGACAACCCGTTTCTCCGCTCTCTTCCTGCTGTTCTCCTTGCTGGTCCTCGCAGGATGCCAGAATCTCCCCTCGGCATCCCGTACAGCGCCGCTCGACACGCAACAAGCCGCCTCCGGCTCGACCGCTGACGCCATGCGCATCGTGCAGCCGGTCGCCATCTACCTCGCCCAATCGGCGCCCGGCGACCAACTGGTCGCCGTTCCGGTTCCAGAGGGCACGGTCTATCTCCATACCCGCCCCATTCTCGCCCGCGAAGACCTGACCGAAGCCGCCGCCCTCTCCGACCGCCAAGGCGGGCATTTCGTCGGGTTGCGCCTGACGCCCGCCGGCGCCGAACGGCTCGGCGCCGTCAGCCGCCAGAATATCGGCGGCTTGCTGGCCCTGGTCATTGGCCGCGAACTGGTGGCCGCCCCCCGCATTTCCGGCACGCTGGATCGCGGCATTCTGGCCTTCGAGGTCCCTTCTGCCGAGGTGGCCGCCGACCTGGCCGCACGCATCCGGGGCGACGCGCCTCAATAAGCCGCCGGCTCGCACCGGATCTCCCATGCCCGACAGCCACGACACGCTCGCCCTGCCCGCCGACCTGGGTGCGATCCCGCTCGCCCTGCAATGGATCGAGGATCTCGCCGAACGCCTGGGCTGGCCCCCCCGGGTCACGTTCGGCCTGACGCTCTCGCTCGACGAAGCGCTGACCAATGTCGTGACCTATGCCTTCGATCCTCCCGGACCTGGCACACCGGCCATCACCGTCTCCTGCCAGGCCGACGACACGCGCGTCAAGATCGAACTGCGCGACAACGGGCGCCCCTACGACCCCACGGCGGGCAACCCGCCGTCCCTGGTCGCCTGCCTGGACGAAGCCCAGGTCGGCGGGCACGGGGTGCGGTTGATGCGGCATTACCTGGACACCCTCGACTACCAGCACCAGGACGGCTGGAACTGCCTGACGCTGGTCATGACCATCGCCTGAGGCGCCGTCCGCGAACCCTGCCCCGGACACGGCCGCCCGCGGCCACACGCGTCATCCGCCCCGATAACGCAGGCACAGGCTGGTCACATCGTCGGTCGGATCGGTGCCGTCCTCGAATGCGCGCACGTCGGCGATCACCGCGTCGATCAGAACGTCCAGCGGCGCATCCGGATCTTGCGCGCGCAACAGGCCGGCCAGGCGCTCCTCGCCAAAAACCCGACCCTCGGGGTTGAAGGCTTCGGTGATGCCGTCCGTATACAGGTACAGGCGATCGCCCGGCTTCAGGTACAGGGTCTTCTGGACATAGGGCATGTCTTCTTCGATCCCCACGGCAATGCCCTGCGTCGGCGGCACGACCGACAACTCGCCCCGTTCATCGATCAGCCAAGGCATATGGTGGCCGGCATTGACGTAGTCCAGCCGGCCATCGCGCAGGTCCAGCGTTGCGTAGAACAGGGTCACGAACAACATTTGCTCGTTCTCGGCGGCCAGCAGCGCATTGACGCGCTGGACGCAGTCCGCCGGCCGGCGGACGAAGCGCGCCGTGGACTTCAGCAAGGTGCGCGAGATGGCCATGAACAGGGCGGCGGGGATGCCCTTGCCCGAGACGTCGGCGATGACGAACCCCAGATGATGCGGGTCGAGCATGTAGAAATCGTAGAAATCCCCCCCCACGTCGCGGGCCGGGATGATCCGGCAATCGAGCTCCATGCGTGGATCGTCCGGCATGGTGCGCGGCAGGATGCTGAGCTGCACGGCGCTGGCGATCTGCAGCTCCTGCTGCAGCCCGGCCAGCTTCGTCTTGGTGATCAGGGCATCGCGCAGTTCGATCACCATGTCGGACAACCGTTGGTGCTGCTCGACCAGCCGGCGGCGCAGGTCGCCCATGACCTCGGCCAGACGCCGCAAGCCGCCGCCTTCCTCGGACGAATGACCCAGCCGGTCGATCAGCGCCTGGACCTCCTGGCGGCTCACCGAATCCATCGAATCGGCCAGGGCCCGCAGTTCGCTGGCCATGACGGCCTCCTGGAGACGGCGAATACGCGCCTGCTGCGCCTGATCGCGCGCCAGTTGCTGCGTCTTGTGGCGGAAGGCGGCGATGCTGCGCCCCACGCTTTCGATCTCGTCCCGGCCGCCCGTTGCGGATCGCCCGGCCGTTTTTTCCGGCGAACCGCTGAGCTCATCCAGCGTCTGGAGGGAATCCTGCAGCGGCCGGAAGCTGCGCCAGATGATCCGGTGGATCAGCACCAGCCCCAGGATCGCCAGACCAGCGGCCAGCAGCAGCGTCAGCCTGCCCAGCGTCATGCTGGGTTTCATCAGGGTCGTGACATCCTTGAGCGACAGGAACAAACCGCCTGCGCTGCCGGAGATGCTGGTGACGGGCGTCGCCGTCAACAGCAGGATCTTGCCCTGGTCCTCCAGAGTCCGGTATTGCACATCCTGCGTCGTCAGCGCCAGGCCGAGACGCGACCACAGGCCGGGTCCGGTGCTGGCGACCATGCGCCCCCGGGAATTCAGGAAGTGGACGCTATAGCTTTCGTCGTCTCTGAAGGGATCGATCTGCTGGATGGCCCGTTCCAGAGTGCGCCCGCCGATCAACGCCCAGGTTCCTCCCTGAAGCTTGACGGGCTGAGCGGCCAGCAGCATGGTCAGGTTGCCGTCCAGATTGCGCAATCCCCTGGCTTTCCCTCCGGACAGCACGTTGTCCAGCGTTCCGGCATCCAGCGGGGCCGCCTCTGTGGCGGCGCCCTGCAGGACATACACCTGGCGATTGGGGTCGACGAGGGCCAGGTAGTCCAACGAAGGTTCCGGGCCGGGGCGCGCCTTCGAGGGGCCGGCCGAGATATCCAGCCGAGGGCTCAGGGCATGCAGCCGGCCGGAGATATCCCGCGTCTGGGACACCAGAAACTGCGACCACAGGGCGCTCTGGTCTTCCAGACCGAGATTGGCGGCCTGCTGGCGCAGCAAGTGTTCTCTCAGCGCCTGCAGGCCCGACAGCGACCCGATCACCAAGGCGAAGCCCAAAGCGATGATGAGCGTCAGGCGCAGGCGCAACGACAGGCGGCGGGAGCGGTCCGGCGGAGCGATCTGCACGCGCGGCGCGGGCTCCGGAGGCAGAATGCCCAGGGCTTCGAGCCGGGGCCGCGCCCGTCCGTCGAAATCGACGGCCAGCAGGGATTCGGCCTGATGCGCCAGATCGGCCCGCCGTCGCGCGACGCTGGCCGCCACCGCCTGCAGGCCGTCCCAGGCCTGCCCAAGAATGTCGTACGTTTCGGGACGAGGCCCCGGGACCGATGCAATCAGATCATCGGGCGCCGTCTCGAGCAGGGTTGTCAAGGCGCGCCGGTGACGCCGGAGACGGGCGCCGTGAAGCGCGGTGCTCAGACCGCCCAGCAGCGCCAAGGGCAGGATCAGCCACAGCATACTGCCCAGCAGGGAGGCGTACGAACCGTTCAGCACCGGGGGAGACGCCTCGACCTTCAGGGTGCCGATCCGCTGTGAGCCGGCCTGCAGCTCCGTGCTGACGGACGCCGCCGCTCCCACACCGGAGCGCCGGGCGACCCCCAGGATATTGCCACTGTCATCGGTCAGCTCGATGAGGGTGAGCTGGGGCACGTGCTCCAGCGTGCCCTCCAGGCTGCGGCTGATGGCCGGGATGGCGTCCAGCGGAATGCCCAACTGGGCTGCCCGGATGAACTGTCTGCCCAGGGCGCGTCCGACCGATGTGGCCAGATCGCGGGATTGCTCTTGCACGGCGGATGCCACGGTATCCTGGAGACGCCCGAGCAGAATGCCGCTGGCCAGGCTCGCCGCAACCAGAACGATCAGGAACCCTCCGGCGGCATCGCGCAGCCAGGCACGGACACCACGGTTATTCGGCATGGTCCAGCTCCTTCATCTGCTGCAACTTCCCGTCCAGGGCCTGCGAGGTGGCCCGATGGCGTTCGCTGGCCCTTCGTGCGGCGGCGACCAGGGGATCCCGATCCCCGCCGGGAGAAGCCTCGCCCCGCAGAATTGCGCCGACCTGCGCAAACGGCCTCAGGCGGCGGCGCGCCAGCCAGACCCCCCCCAGGCCCGACACCAGCATGGCCAGCCCCGCCAGCGCCAGCGTAGGCAAACCCCGGGCAAGCCAGGCCTGCAGGCTGTAGGCCTGCTCCGTATGCGGCGCCACCAGGACCAGGCCGCCCGCCTTGCGCCCCAGTTCATCGCGCAACACGACGCCGCAACTGCGTGCATGCTGATCATCGATGCACCAGACGCCCTTGGAATCGGCCCCCTGCGCCCAGGCCTGCGGTATGGCGCCGCCCAGTTTTCCCTGGTCCGTGCTGTAGAGCACCTGCTGCGACTCGCCATAGATGCTGATGTCCCGGATGTCCGGCATGCCGGATTTTTCGCGTTCGATCAGCCGCTGCAGGCTGGAGCTCTGCTCCAGACTCAGCCCCAGGGTCAGATTGGCCTCGACGGTATTGCGCAGGTTTCCGAGCACGTACTCTTCATGGGCCTCGCGCGTCTGGTCGATGGCCTGCTGCTCGATGCGCACGGTCAACAGGGTGGCGCCGAATACGGCGACCAGCGCGCAGCAGGCCAAGGTCAGGATCAGGAGCAATGGAGTCTTCATGGCAGGCTTTCCGACAGACGAGAGGCAAAGGGCTGGTCAGGACGAGCAGCATGATAGCGTCTGCCACACCCGGTGGCGGTCGCGATCAGCATAGCGTTGGCGGGCAGGCCGGCCAGCGCCGCCAGGGTTTCGAGCCGCTGGTGTTCGCCGAATATCTCGGCCCATTGTCCCGGAATGGCCAGGTCGACCGGCAGCCCGGTCACGTCCACGCCGATCAGCCCCATGGAAACGCCGCCCACGACAGGCGCACGATACGGGCCAAAATACACCGCGCCGCGGCTCATCAAGGCATAGGGCAGGCCATGGGCGTAGCCGATGCCCAGGGTTGCGACGCGCATGGGGCCCGGGCAGCGGAATTGCCGATCATAGCCAATACCGGCCCCGGCAGGCAGGTCGGCGACCTGCAGAACCGGCGCGCGCAAACTGGCTACGGGCAGCAGGGGCAGGTCCAGCGAGGGGCTCGTGTCCACGCCGTACAGGGCGCTGCCCACGCGGGCCATGTCGAGATGATGCTCGGGGCATGTGAAGACGCTTGCCGAGATGGCCAGGCTGCGGGCGGCCCGGGGCAACGGCGCGATCAAATCCAGAAAGCGGTCGTGCAGATTCTGCCCGTCCGCCCCCTCGGGCGCGCTGAAGCTGGCCGGCTGGGTGATCCAGGCGCGCACCCGCAACGGCGCCAACCCCTGCTTCGCGAGGCGCGCAACCGCCTCGGGCCTCAGGCCCAGGCGCCCCAGGCCGGTGTCCAGCGCGATGGCGACCGTCAAGGCGCCCGCGCGGCGCGCTTGCGCGATCTCATCCAGATCGTTGAGCACGGGGATCAGGCGCTGAGTCCGGCAGTCTCTCGCCGACGCACCGCGCAGGCCGGTCAGAACGAAGACTTCGGCGGCCGGCGCCAGCGCGCGCACGCGACAGGCCTCATCGTAGCCCAGGGTCCAGTATTGCCGACAACCTCGGTGCGACAGTGTCGCGACAACCGGTTCCAGCCCCAGCCCGTAGGCATTGCACTTGACGACGGCGCCCAGAGCGGCGCCGGTGTATCGGTCGCGGACCGTCTGCCAATTGTTCGCCAGACGATCCAGGTCGATCTCCATCAAGGGGGAATCCGCACGCGCAGCCACGGTCATGAGCCGGCGCCCTCCGGAGGCACGAGGACGCAGCCGGCCTGCGCCAAGAGCCTCCCGCGCCAGCCCTGTGACAACAACCGGTCTTGTTCGTCCAGCAGCAATTCATCCAGCGAACGGGCGGCGGACGCATCCCCCCCCGCTGCGGATGTGTCCGCCATCCTGGCGCGGCGGGCCATCAGGTAGCGCAGCGAATCCTGATAGACCCGGCGCAGGCGCCGGATTTCGAAGCCTTCATGCAGCAGGCTGCGCCAGCTCGCCGGATTCGACGGCGCAGCCGTGGCGTAGAGGTAAGCGTCGGGATCGGCCAGTTCGATGCGGCGCCGGATCAGCGCGCATTGCAGACGCACACCACGATAGGCTTCAGCGACCGAGGACCCAGCCAGCTTCTGGATGCGCGCATCCTCGGGCCAGCCCAGCCAGAGATCCGGACGGGTGCCTGGGTCGGGGCCATCCTGCAGCACACCATAGGCCACCAGATCGCCGGCCGGGTCGCAGACACCGACGATCCTTCCCGCTCCCTCCAGAAGCGCGGCGAAGAATTCGGGACTCTCGGGCCGGACCTGATCGGGGCACATACCCCGGATCGCCTGCGTGTGCAGCGCGACGATCCGGTCGAGATCCCCCGGACCGAGAAGACCCCAATGCAACTCGGAAGACACGTGGCGGGTCATCCAATATGCTCCGTCGTCACCGGAGCCCGGGTGATCACATCGGCGTAGTTCAGCATTTCAATGGGCGGGTAGAACCCCCCCAGCGCCTTGGCCGTATACAGGTTGATCAATAGGGCGAACCGCTTCAGGGTTTCAATGGGAATCTGCCCGGCGGGAACGCCTTGGTAAAGAATGGCCTCGGCTTGCACGGCGGCCAGCCGCCCGACGGAACGATAGCGGCTGACCAGGCCGGTCAGCGCCGAGAATTGCCGGACGGCGAGCTCGGTGACACCGAAGGTCGGCAACTGTTGCTCGATGCTGGCGGGGATCACCCGGTCGTAGACCGTGCCCAGGAAGGTATCGGGCACCAGATAGAACCATTCGGCACCCTCTTCCCGCAATTCGGCGATCAGCCGCTCGACGCCCTCTGCGGTGGGACGGCCCGCGTCATCCAGCACGAAATGGCGATGAATGGCCGTGCGGTGGGTGGCGGCGCACAAGGCATCCATCTCGGCGGCAATCGCCCGGGAGTTGGGCTCGGTCGTGGAGTACAGCAAGCCGACCCGGTCGAATCCCCGGTAGGCCGCCATGGCTTTGACCTGGGTTTCGGTGGGCACCACGTGCACGGCCCCGGTGATGTTGCGGCCTTGCTGCGTGAGCGCCGGCACGATGCCGGCGGCCACGGGCGCGCTCACCAGGGCGAATACGACCGGGATGCCGCCCACATGGCCGGACGGATCGGGATCGCGCCACGTTCCCGCCACGCCCAGGGTCAACGGCGTGCCCCACGTGTAGATCAGATCGGGCGCCAGGCCGGGAATCTCGTCCAGGATAGCGGGCAGCCGACGGATGTCCTGGCCGACATCCCGGTGGACGATATCCGGGTTCTTGCCCTGCCCCCGCAGGTATTCCAGGAAGCCGTCCTCGACTTCCGTGCGCCCCCGGTAGGTGATCATCAGGATGCGGCGCCGGCCCGCCGCACGCGCCACCAGGGGCGCGGCGCCTCCCAGGAAGCCGGTGGACAGGGCGGCTCGCAACAGGCGCCGGCGGAAAAGAGAAGAGGGAGCGGAAGCTTTCATGAGAGACGGCCGGAGGGATTGAAAGTGGAGCGCCATTGACCATAACCGTAGAGCAGGGCGCCGCCGGTGGTCAACAAACCGAACAAAGCCAGCGTGGGCGCCGCGCCGAGCAGACCCAGCGCCGCGCCGGCCAGGGCCGGACCGGCGGCGGATCCGCCGCGCTCGACCAGGCGGAACAGCCCCAAAACCTGGGCGGAATGGCGGCCCTGGCCATGGTGGGCGTAGGTGGCCATCATGGACGACTGGGGCGTAATCGACAAAGCCTGGCCCAGCCCCAGGAGAAACAGGAAAGCCATGATCGAGCCCAGGCCGGGCCAGAGCACAGCCGGAACCACCCCCAGGCCGGCAATAAGCCCGCCCAGAATGATCTTGCGAGGCCGGGTATCGCGCCCGGGCGGTTCCCCCCAGCGGGCGAACAGCGGCACACACAGAACCATCATCAGCGGGTAGATCATCTGGACCCGGCCGATGCTGGACAGCGAATAGCCTTCTTCGGCCAGGATCAGCGGAACCAGGAAAAAGCACAAGGCCGCAAGAATCAGTTTGGTCGGCACCGCGCAACCCAGCAGCAGGGCGCGCAAGCCGGGAATGCGCCAGATATCGCGGAACACCCCCGGCGCCGTCCGGACGGCATGCGGCCGTCCGGACGACCGGGTTGCAGACATCATGGCCCGCGCCAGGCACAGCGCAGTCAGGCACAGGCCGGCGGCAGCCAGGAATGCCGCGCCGGTGCCGAAGTGCTCGGCCAGGAAACCGCCGATAGGCGGCGCGCACAAAGCGGCGGTCAGAATGGCGCGAATGAAAAGGGCAAGCCCCGCCGTGCGGGCGCCGGGATCGGCTTGATCGACGATGTACCCCTGCGCCGAGGTGAAGACCAGCGTGAAACCCAGGGCGCTGAAGGCCCGGGCCAGAAGCAGGCCCGAATAGGAGTCGGCGAAAGCGCACAGGCCGTAGCCGAGACCCGCCATGCCCGCGCCCAGCATCAGCCCGCGGCGGCGGCCCAGCGATTCGGACCAGAGGGCCATGGGGATCTGACCCAGCGCGACGATCGCCATGAAAACGACGATGGGCAGACTGACGAGCAGCGGCGCATGGGCGCCGCCGGCCGGCAGCAGCCCCTCGGTCAGGCTGGGCAGGAAGGGGCGATTCAACTCCTCGGCCATCATGAAGACGAACAGGACGCTACGGACTTGTTCAGCCGGCGGCGCAGCGCCGGCGTGCGCGGCGACCGCACCGGACGGCCGCCGGAAAGCACTCGTCTGTGTCAGCAGCGACAGCAGCTCGAAACCGATCAGCAAAGCCACCAGGCCCAGAAAGGCCGTGTCCAGCAGCAGGCCATGGATCTGGTCGGCGGCATGGCGGTTGTCGGGCACCACCTCCAGGACGGCTACTGCGAGAGCGGCCACTGCGGCCCCCTGGGCAGGAATCGGCAGCAGCAGGCGCCCTTCCGGAGCGTCCGCCTCGTCAATGCCGTCGGGCGGGACCACCTGCAGTTCGATCCGTTCCAGCTCGGGGTAATGCCGCCTCAGGGACTCGAAATACTCGGGCACGCCCTGCAATTGATCCAACGGGATCCCCAGCGCCAGCGCCTTGTCGATCAAGGAACGAGCCCCGTTGCCGATCGACTCGACTTTGGCCTCGATCAAGGGGTTCAGCGTGCGGTCGATAATGCGCGAGGCCTGATGATCGATCAAGAGCAGCCCCCCTCCCAGGATGAGGGCCAGCGCCAAAGGCAGGCGCAACCGGCCTCGCCCGGCGCGGCCGGCGCGCAACGCCAACGCAGCCAGGAAACCCAGCAAAGCGGCGCCTGTCACGACAGGCAGGGCGTACCCGCGCATGTCCTGGCGGATCGCCGCGGAGGGAACCTCCAGAGCACGGGGATCGTAGCGCAGCAGGATCCGCCCGGCGGGCAGCCCAATATCGTCGAGCAGCGTCTGCCCCAGCGTACCGGGCGGCGCGGGTTCGGGCATGACGCCCTCGCTGTAGAGCCGCCGCCCCCGGGCATCCTGGACGGCCATGCCGAGGATGTCGGCATCCAGGGCGCGTTCGCGCCGCAGGGCGGCGCCCAGGGTGCCTTCCTGGCTGTCGAGGCTCACCCCCAGCGAGGCGGCATGCATGGCGCCTTCGGCGGTACGGTCCAGCGCAATGGCGAAACGGGATTCGAGGATGCCGCGATAGGCCTTGAGCAGCGAGCCTTCCGTCATCCAGGCGCCTGCGGCCAGGCAAGCCGCAATCAACAAGCTGAACAGGAATGCTGGAATCAGCGGAAAACGCATGAAAAAGGTCGTGCCCTTGTAAACGCCCGCCCGGGGCGGGAAGCATGATTGATGCTGAGTCACAAAATCGCCCGAAAAGTTCCAGCCTGCACGTGTTCAGCGGCCCGCCCGCACGACCCCCACACTGGCGGCCACCACCAGACTGGTGCCCAGCATCTGGCCGATCCCCATGCCCTGGCCCAGAAAGAGCCAGCCCGCTATCGCGCCGACGGCGGGCTCCACGCTCATCAACACGCCGAACATGGCGGCCGGCATGCGCCGCAGCGCCGTGATCTCCAGGATATAGGGCACCAGCGGCACCAGCACCGCCAGACCCGCCGTGAAGAGCAGTTGCTCCCATGGAAAGCGGGCGGAGCCGGTCTCGGCCACGGCAAAAGGCAGAGACAGCAGCGCGGCCGCCGCCAAAGAGACGGCCAGCCCCTGCAGGCCTGGAAACGCCGGGCCGATCCGCTTCATCATGACGATATAGACCCCCCAGCCGACCGCCGCCAGCAAAGCGAACGCGATGCCCACCGCATCGGTGCCGCCGGGCAGATGCGTGTCGCCCTGCACCAGCAGCCCGATTCCGATCGCCGCCAGCAGCGGCCAGGCCAAGGCGCGCCAGCCGCGCGCACCCAGAGCGGCCACCGCCAAGGGGCCGCAGAATTCCAGCGCGACGGTCAAGTGCTGGGGCAGGCGCTCGATCGCCAGAAAGAAGGCCAGGGACATGACGGCCATGGCGGCCCCCAGGATCAACGCCGCCCGCCACTGGGCGGCGCCGTAGCGGTGCAAGGGCGGGCGCACGAACAGCCACAGGGCCAGCGCGGCCCAGCACAGACGCAGGCTGGACGTGCTGAGCGCGCCGTAATCGTGGATCACCGGCACGGCCAGCGACACGCCGGTCTGGACGCTGATCATGGCGGCCACGGCCAGACAGACCGCCAGGCCGATGCCCGGGCCGGGCAGGCCGGCCGCCGGACGGCGGACAGCCCCGGCCGGATGTTGGGAAGCGGAAGAAAATGGCTTATCGTAGGACACAGCGAAGTTGGATTCCATGACCGGAATGCTTGCGATTCACGACTATACAGGACACTCATGACGCCACCGACCGCCGCACCGGACACCGCCGCCCTGCGCGCCCTCATCCAGGACCACTTCGACCGCTCGGGCCTGATGCGCCACCTGCGCGCCCGCCTGGGCGACGTGGCTCCGGGCCGCGTCCACGTCCATCTGCCCTACGGCCCCAACCTGACCCAGCACCTGGGCTATTTTCACGCTGGCGCGACATCCTCGATCGCCGACGCCGCCGGCGGCTTCGCCGCCATGACGCGGTCGCAGCCGGGCCACACGGTGCTGTCGGTGGAGTTCAAGATCAATATGCTGGCCCCCGCGCGCGGGGAATCCCTGGAAGCCGTTGGCCGCGTCGTGCGCGCGGGGCGCACGCTGACCATCGTCCAGGTCGATGTCTACGCCTTGAATGCCGGCGAGAAGACGCCCGTGGCCCTGATGCAGCAAACCCTCATGAATCTGCCGGAACCCGCATGACCCGTCCTTCGATCCCGTTTTCGGTCCTGGACCTGGCCCCCATCGCCGAAGGGGGCAACGCCGCCGAGGCCTTCGCACACACCGCAGACCTGGCCCGCCACGCCGAAGCCCTGGGCTACCGCCGCTACTGGATGGCCGAGCACCACGGCATGCCCGGCATCGCCAGCGCGGCCACCGCCGTGCTGATCGGCCATGTCGCCGCAACCACCTCGCGCATCCGCGTGGGCGCAGGCGGCATCATGCTGCCCAACCACTCCCCCCTGGTGATCGCCGAGCAATTCGGCACGCTGGCCACGCTGCATCCCGGCCGCATCGACCTGGGGCTGGGACGCGCCCCCGGGTCGGACCAGGCCACCGCGCGGGCGCTGCGCCGGACGCTGGATTCGGACCCCGACGCCTTCCCGCGCGACGTGGCCGAGCTGATGGATTATTTCGAGGGCCGCGCGACGGTGCGCGCCGTGCCCGGCGAGGGTTGCGCCGTGCCGGTCTGGATCCTGGGATCCAGCCTGTTCGGGGCTCAACTGGCCGCCTTGATGGGCCTGCCCTACGCCTTCGCTTCGCATTTCGCGCCGGCGCAGATGATGGATGCCATCGCCCTGTACCGGCGCCATTTCCG
The DNA here is from genome assembly GCF_040955415.1 of Castellaniella ginsengisoli. NCBI lineage: Bacteria > Pseudomonadati > Pseudomonadota > Betaproteobacteria > Burkholderiales > Alcaligenaceae > Castellaniella > Castellaniella ginsengisoli. The sequence goes on from NZ_CP158257.1 coordinate 664,970, forward strand.
CCCCTCGCGCCACCTGGACCGGCCTTACGCGATGCTGGGCTTCAATGTGTTCGCCGCCGATACGGATGAGCAGGCCCGTTTCCTGGCGACATCCTGGCAGCAGTCCTTCGTCAACCTGCGTGCCGGCCGGCCGGGGTTGCTGCCCCGGCCCGTCGAGGGCTATCTGGAATCCCTGCCGCCGTCCGCCCGCTCGCTGCTGGACAGTGTCTTGTCCTGTGCCGCCATCGGTTCGCCGGACACCGTCGCCGCGCAGATCGGCGCCTTCATCGAGCGCACCCGGGCGGATGAACTGATGATCACCAGCAATATGCACGACCATGCGGCCCGCCTGCGATCCTACGAAATCACCGCCGGGCTGGCCGCCTGACGCCGCGAAGGGTCAGGGTGCGATCGGCAGGGCGCGCTTATGAGCGCTGCGACGCCAGGCGGAGACGATGATATCGAAAATGCCGGGCGGGACGTCCCGGCCCTCCAGGAAATCATCGATCTGCTCGTAGCTCACGCCGAAGGCGTCCTCGTCGGGTTTGAGCGGCGTGAGCAGTTCGAGATCGGCGGTGGGCACTTTGAAGACCAGCTCACGAGGCGCCCCCAGGGCGGCCGCCAGCGCCCGCACGCGGCGTTTGTTCAAGCCCGCCAGCGGCGTGGCGTCGGCGGCGCCGTCGCCGAATTTCGTGAAAAACCCCATCAGCGCCTCAGCGGCATGGTCGGTTCCGACCACCAGCCCGCCGCGCGCGCCGGCCACGGCGTATTGCGCGATCATGCGTTGCCGCGCCTTGACGTTGCCATGCAGAAAATCCTCTTGGGCCGCATCGCGAAAAGTCTGGCCGCCGGCCCGCACCGCGGCCAGCATCGCATCCGAAGCCGGCCGCACATCCACGGTCAGAAGATCGTCGGGCCGGATGACCGCCAGGCCCGCCTGGGCATCGGCTTCGTCCAGTTGGACGCCGTAGGGCAGCCGCATGGCCACGAAGCGGGCCTCCCCGCCTTGCGCGCGCACGCGCTCAACGGCGCGCTGGGACAGACAGCCTGCCGTCAGGGAATCGACGCCGCCGCTGATGCCCAGCACCAAGGCGCGAGCGCCTGTGGCGCGCAGCAATTCAGCCAGGAATTCCACCCGCCGCTCGATTTCAGCCGGGGCATCGAAGGCATCCCCCACGCCCAGGGCGAGGCGGATATGAAGCTGCAATGCGCGTTGTTCTTCATTCAGCAAGACGGCACTCCGGGCTGGTCAACCGACCAGCAAGGCATATGAGACGGAAGGATTCGGCCCCCGCCGGGGATCGAACTCAATAAGATACCAAATAAACATCCGCCCCATGCAACGAGACGCCCCGGAATTCAAGACTTGCGCTGCTGCGTCTCGTGCTGCGCAAGCTCGAACAGCATCAACTCGAATTGATAACCCGCATCGTCACGGCCTTTGGGATAAGCCCCCGGTTCCGGTACCGGTCCTTCCAGAATGGCCCGCTTTTCCCGATCATTCAGTTGCATGAAGCACTCCAGGGGCGACGAGAACTCCTCGGCATAGGCCTGGCCGCGCCGCAATGCGATCTGCTCGCGCATTTTCAGCGCAGCTTGCGCTTGCGCGAGGCCCCGCCGCGTCGAAGACGCATCCAGATCCAGCGTGCCCATATCGCCGTGGAAGACGACGAAGGCATTGGGGCCCGCTTCATGCAGCTTGAGCCTGTCCTGGTAAGCCGACCATCCGTAGTCTGGATTGCGTGCCACCAACCCCGCAAGCTTGTCCTTTACCCACTCCAGGCCGAACGAAGGCGGTTGGGGCGTCTGATGCAATATCCGATAGGCCTCTCCGCCATTATCGAAGGTCAATACGGCCGTGCGTGCCCTCGCATGCTCCAGCCTCTTGCCTTGCAAGCCTTGCGTGACGACTTCGACGGGCATATTGCTGCCCACGCCGCCGTCGGTGAACGTCCTGAGGCCGTGGCCGTCGCCGGGATCGAAGTCCACCGATTTGAAATAGACGGGAAACCCCATCGATATGCGGCCCGCCACCGCAACCGGCACATCCGGCGTCGTCTGCGCATCGAAGTACATTGTCCGGCCTCGGGTCACATCCCAACCCGTGAGGGTCAGGTTCTTGAACCGGTCCGGCTCCAGCCGATGCAGCAAGCGCAGATCATTGAAGGTGATCATCCGCCCGCTGCGGTCGGCGCCATCATCCTGATGGCGCAATTGTGCGAGACGATCAACGGCCCCGTCCCCCTCGGCAAGGCGCAAGCGTTCGAGCCTGGTCTGGAAGGCGTCACCCGCCCAATGCGCGCTGAGGTAGCCCGATACCTGCTCCGCCGTAGTCCGATCCAGAAGTTCCAGGACTCGCCCGGCCTGGAAACCGGGCCGCCAGCTCGTATCGAACATGGGATAACGGGCTTGAAAACCGTCGTCTGGCGAGCCCCGCATCGCCTTCCCATCGAACTTGTCCGCAAGCGCCTGCAATGCCTGGATATCCAGACCCGACGCCAGGCCCAGCGCGGTGAGCGCGCCGACCGAGGAGCCCACCAGATGCTTGATCCCGCCGAGCATGCCGGCATCCCGCATTTCGGCCAGAACACTCGTATTGCCGACCCCCTTGGCGCCGCCGCCACGAAACACCAGGGTTTCCAATGGCGGGGCCTGACGGATGACGGTAAAGCCCACCAGCCTGTTCCCGGCATCGTAGCGGGGGATGCCCTGCGGCCGGATGTCGTAGGTCGACGCATCGACCGATCGCGGATTGCGCCCTTGCAGTTCTTGCAATTGGCGCTGCATGTCGTCATTGGCCTGCAGGGACGCTGCCCGGACGCCCTCTGGGGAAAGTTCGACGCTGCGCCGGAACGGGCCGGAACCGGCTGGACTGCGGTTGATGGGCGCAGAAAGCGGCCCCGCATTCCCGAGATGGAACTCCGGCTTGCGTGGCAGGCCGACAAAAACACCGTGCGAATCGATCCGGTCGAGAGACATGGCTGCCCTCCCATCCATCAAGATCGATAGGCAAGGCCCATGGTCCGACCGGCAAGGCCGGCGCCCCTCCTTCTCACGAGCAGCCTTCCAGCATTCATGGCTCCGGCTTCGGCCGGCGATGTCCTCCGACTCATGTGCGCTCCTTTTATTTTTTATGTGCAGCAGTGCCTGCTTTCTACATGAGTCACTTGAAGCGCGTAATGGTTCCCCGCCCAAGATGCGAGGCCGCGGCCGAAACGCCTCGGGCTCCCCGCCGCGGGCTCATCCCTTGGGGGAGCCCGCGGCCGCCCTGCCTTCAAAGCGGTCCAGCACCGCGCCGGTACTGGCGTCGGAGCAGTTGAAGGCGAACTTGGCCTGAACCCCGCGCGTGTAGCGCGGCGCGGGCGGCGTCCAGGAAGCGCGCCGCGCGGCCAGGACCTCTTCGGATACATTCACCTGCAGCAACTGCCGGTGGGCGTCGATGGTGATGGAATCACCCTCTTCGACCAAGGCGATCGTGCCGCCCACGGCCGCCTCCGGCGCCACATGGCCCACCACCATCCCCCAGGTTCCCCCGGAAAAGCGGCCGTCGGTGATCAGGCCGACGGAATCGCCCAGGCCCTCGCCCACCAAGGCGCTGGTGGGCGCCAGCATCTCGGGCATACCCGGCCCGCCCTTGGGCCCCAGGTAGCGCAGGATCAGGACGTCGCCCGCATGGATCTTGCCCGCCAGGATGGCATCCATGGCGGACTGCTCGTCGTTGAACACTCGCGCCGGACCGGTGATGGCCGGATTCTTCAAGCCGGTGATCTTGGCCACGGCGCCCCGCTCGGCCAGATTGCCTTTCAGAATGGCCAGATGGCCCTCCGCGTACAGCGCCTTGTCCAGCGTGCGGATGACGTCCTGATCTGCGCGCGGCACATCGGGCACATCGGCCAAGGTCTCGGCCATGGTCTTGCCCGTGATGGTGATGCAATCGCCATGCAGCAGGCCCGCATTCAACAGCAGCTTCATGACTTGGGGCACGCCGCCCGCCTGGTGGAAATCGACCACCAGGTATTGGCCGCTGGGCTTGAGATCGCAGATGACCGGCACGCGGCGGCGCACGCGCTCGAAATCGTCGATGGTCCATTCGACCTCGGCGGCGTGCGCGATCGCCAGGATGTGCAACACGGCGTTGGTCGACCCCCCGGTGGCCATCACCACCGCCACGGCATTTTCGATGGATTTGCGCGTGACGATGTCGCGCGGTTTCAGATCGAGCGCCACGGCCTTGAGCAGCGCGCGGGCCGATTCGGCGGCGGAATCGGTCTTTTCCTGGTGCACGTTGGCCATGGTGGAGGAATACGGCAGGCTCATGCCCAGGGCCTCGAAGGCCGAGCTCATGGTGTTGGCCGTGTACATGCCGCCACAGGATCCGCTGCAGGGGATGGCATGGGTTTCGATGTTGCGCAGGTCGGCCTCGGACATGCGGCCGGCCGCATGCTCGCCCACGGCCTCGAAGACGCTGACGATGTTCAGGTCCTGGCCGCAATAGCTGCCCGGCAGGATGGTGCCGCCGTAGACATAGATCGAAGGCACGTTGGCGCGCAGCATGCCCATCATGCCGCCCGGCATGTTCTTGTCGCAACCACCGATCACCAGCACGCCGTCCATCCATTGGCCCTGGACGCAGGTCTCGACACAATCGGCGATGACCTCGCGGGACACCAGGGAATATTTCATGCCTTCGGTGCCCATGGCCATGCCGTCGGAGATCGTCGGCGTGCCGAACATCTGGGGATTGCCGCCGGCTTCCTTGATGGCGGCCGCGGCCGCGTCGGCCAGGGGCTGCAGGCCGCTGTTGCAGGGCGTGATGGTGCTCTGGCCATTGGCGATGCCGATCATGGGCTTGTCGAAGTCGGACTCGGTATAGCCGAGCGCGTAATACATCGAGCGATTCGGCGCCCGGGCGACGCCCTGGGTAATGTTCGAGGAACGCAGCGGTTTGGCCATGGCGGGATCCTTTCGGGAAGTCGGTACGCAATCTTTCAGTTTAAGGCGACTTCTTCCGATCAGGCCGGACACGCGCACACCGGGCGCGGGTATTGGTCTTGCCCGGCGAGCCCCGGGGCTCAGAAGCTGCGCCGGACCGGTTGCGCCAGATCGTCGAGGAAGGCCAGATCGTGCAGGGTCCAATCCCGGCGCGCGCCGGTGATGCGGCCCTGCGCCACCCAGTCGGCCAGCAGCCGGCTCAGTGTTTCCGCGCGCACGCCCAGGTGCGCGGCGAGCTGGCGCTGCGTCAGGGGCAGACGCACGGATGCGTCTTGCCCGGGCCGCAGCCTCAGCAGGTAGTCGGCCAGGCGCTGCGCGGCGGTGCTGTCGCTGAACCACTCGACCTCGTTCACCCGCTGATAGACCCGGTCGCTCAAGCGCGCCAGCAATCGCATGGACAGGTCCGGCCAGGCACGGCAGGCCGCCTGCAGGCCGGACCGTTTCAGGCACAGCGTGATCGCATCGCCGCGCGCCCGGGCATTCATCGGATAGCGGCCATGGGTCATGAACATGGCGGTCTCGGCCAGCAACTGCCCGGAGCGGAAGATGTGGAAGACGCGCTCCTGCCCGTCCTGGGTGTGGCGCAGCACCTCGATGCCGCCGCTCAGGACATACAGGTATTCGATGGCGTCCTCGCCTTCGCGAAACAGGACGTCCCCGTCCTCGACATGCAGAACGGCGGCGTCGCGCAGCAGCAGGCGCGCCACTTCCGGCGGCGCGTCGCGAAACAGCGGGTGCCCCAGCACCCGGCCGGGAGAATCTGCGGCGGAATTGACTTTTGTCATTGTCATTCAGTGTCTCAGGATGTGACTATACGCGATTGATAATAATTCGCATTCAATCATGTGGGAATCCCTTCGTGCATCATACCGCCTGGCCCGGCTCGGCCTGCTCTGCGCCCTGTTGGGCGCAGGCCTGTCCGTGTCGGCCGCCCCGCGTGAACACCTGATCCTGGCCGGCCCCACGGCCGCCGTCAGCTTCCCGCTGATCCACATGGTCGAGACCGGCGCCCTGGCGGAGTGGGCCGGCGCTGTCCAGTTCCGCCACTGGAAGAGCCCCGACCAGTTGCGCGTGCTGCTCGCCAAGCAGGAAGTCGATTTCAGCGCCACGCCGGTGAATCTGCCCGCCATCATGGCCAACCGCGGCATGCCCGTGCGCCTGCTGAACGTCTCGGTCTGGGGCCTGTTGTGGTTCATCAGCGCCGATCCGGACGTGCGCACGGTGGGCGATCTGGCCGGCAAGCCGCTGTTGACGACCTTCCAGCGCGACCTGCCTGCCCTGCTGCTCGAACGCCTGCTGGATGCGCAAGGCCTGAGCGGCGAACGCGCACCGGTCCTCCGCTATGCGCGCGACGCCCAGGACGCCATCGCCCTGCTGCTGACAGGCGAAGCCTCCAGCGCCCTGTTGCCCGAGCCGTCCGTTTCGCTCCTGCTGGCACAGAACGCGCGCCAGGGCGGCGCCGCGCTGCACCGAGTGCAGAGCCTGGAGACCGCCTGGCGCGAGACGTTCCCCGGCCATCCCGATCTGCCTCAGGCCGGCATCATGGCCAATACCGGCGTGGCCGACGACCGCGCGCTGGGCGCGGCTTTCGTGCGCGCCTATGACCATTCGGCGCGCTGGTGCAAGGCCGAGCCCGCCGCCTGCGCCCGCCTGGCGCACAAGCACCTGGACTTCCTGCCGGTCGAGGCCATCGAGGCGTCGATCCGGGTCACCCGCCTGGAAAGCCGCGAAGCCCGTGCCGTGCGGCCCGACCTGGAAGCCCTCTACGGCCTGATTCTGCAGCACAACCCCGAAGCCGTGGGCGCCCGCCTGCCCGATGCCGGATTCTACGGACCATGAACCGGATGACCGCGCCGGACCGCCTCAAGCGCACCTCCAGGCTCTGGTCCACGCTGGGCGTGGTCCTGATCTTCGGCGGATGGGAGCTTGCCGCCCGCCTCATGGGACCCATGCTGATGGCGACGCCGCTGGAGGCCTTGCGCACGATCGGCTCTCTGGCCGGCGATCCGGGCTTCTGGTCGCACAGCCGGGACAGCCTGGCGCGCATCGCGCTCGGCGTGAGCGTGGGCTGCAGCATCGGCTTCGTCCTGGGCGTGCTGGCCGGCCACGACGCGCGCCTGCGCGGCTTGCTGGAACCCCTGCGCTGGCTGCTGATGGCCATCCCGCCCGTGGTCGTGGTGGTGCTGGCGATGCTCTGGTTCGGTCTGGGTTCGGGCATGGTGATCTTCATCACCATCCTGATGATGGCGCCCGGCATGTATGTCAACACGGTCAAGGGCATGCGCATGATCGACGCCGGCCTGCTGGAAATGGGCCACGTCTACCGCTTCGGCGCCTGGACACGGCTGCGCCACATCTACCTGCCCGCGCTGGCGGCGCCCTTGACCGCCGCGCTGCTGATCGCCGCCTGCGGCGGCGTACGGCTGGTGGTCATGGCCGAAGTCCTGGGCGCCGAAAGCGGCGTGGGCTACGCGCTGGCCAATGCGCGCAGCACCTTCGACAGCGGCCGGCTCTACGCCTGGGTGCTGCTGATCCTGGGGCTGGTGGCGCTGCTGGAATTCCTGCTGTTGCAACCGCTCCAGCGCCGCCTGACCCGCTGGCAGGAGCCCAGCCATGCTTGAGATGCGCAACCTGAGCCTGGCTTTCGGGCCGCGCGCCGTGTTCGACGACATCCGCCTGGAGGTCCGTCCCGGCGAACGCATCGGCGTGATCGGCCCCAGCGGCGCAGGCAAGAGCAGCCTGCTGCGCGTGGCGGCCGGCCTGTTGAAGCCGGACGGCGGAACCTGCCGCAATACCTTCCAATGCACCCGTCTCGTCTTCCAGGAGCCCCGCCTGCTGCCCTGGCGCAACGTGGCCGACAACCTGGACATTGCCCTGCGGGCGGGCGGCGTCGCCGCCGGCGAGATCGCCGCGCGGCGGGACCGCTGGCTGGGCCGCGTGGGACTGGCCGACTCGGCGCAAGCCTGGCCCAGTGAACTGTCCGGCGGCATGGCCCAACGCGCCGCCCTGGCCCGCGCCCTGGCGCTGGAGCCCGACCTGTTGCTGCTCGACGAACCTTTCAGCGCGCTGGACCCCGCCCTGCGGGCCGATCTGGGACGGCTCTGCGCCGAACAAGCACGCGCCACCGGCGCCGCCCTGATCTGCATCAGCCACCAGCCTTGGGAACTCGCCGGCCTGGTGGACCGCATCTGGCGGGTGGCCGATGGCCGCATCGCGGAGCAGCCCGCGCCCTTTGGCCGGCTAGGCGCGCCCGACCACGACGCGCCGCCCGCCTCCGGCAGCTAGCGGAATTTTTCCACTCTCTTCTTCACTTTTCCTTCGACCGAGGATTCCCAAAAAATGAGCGCCCCCTACGCCCGCACGCCCCTGGCCCTGGCCTTGACGCTGGTCGCCGCCGGCCTGACGCCGGTTCATGCCCAGGAAGTCCAGCGCCTCAATCCCATCACCGTCAGCGGCGATGCCCAGGCTACCCCCTTGAATCCCGGCATCACGGCCGAACGCGCCCGCCTGGACGGCGTGGCCGGCGGCACCAACCTGATCGAACCGCAAAGGGAAAGCCGCCTGGTCACGTTGAAGGACGCCCTGGACTACCAGCCGGGCCTGGTCGTCCAGGAATTCTTCGGCGGCCTGGACCAGCCGCGCTTGAACATCCGCGGCTCGGGCATCCAGAGCAATCCTGTGAACCGGGGTGTCATGCTGCTGCAGGACGGCCTGCCGCTGAACGAGGCCGACGGCTCTTTCGTGATCGGCTTTCTCGAGCCGCGCAATGCCCGCCTGATCAGCGCGCGCCGGGGCGCCAACGCCCTGTCGCCGGCCGCCACCACCCTGGGCGGCGAACTGGATTTCCAATCGCTGACGGGCACGGAAGGCGATCTGCTGCGCGTGGAAGGCGGCAGCTTCGGGCGCTTTGGCGCCCAGGCCGCCAAGGGTTTTCGCAGCGGCAACCTGGATGGCCGCCTGAGCGTCACCCGCGACCAGTACGACGGCTACCGCCATCACTCAGACTCCGACCGCACCGGCGTGCAAGGCAACTTCGGCGTCCAGGGCGACGGTTTCGAGAACTGCACGTATCTGTCGTATGTGGATCTGGATGTGGATATCCCGTTCGTGGTGACGCGCGCCCAGATGGAATACGACCCGCGCCAAACCAACGGCGAAGGGGTCGCAGTGGGCTCGCCCTTCAACCAGCTCGATATCGGCAAGCGCCACCCGCACCGCAAGTCCTCGCAACTGCGCGCCGCCAATCGCACCTATTGGGGCACCGAAACCCTGAACAACATCTTGGGCGTCTACGCGCAGACCATCGACGACACTTTCCAGGATCCGATGACCTCCACCGTGACCGACGGCATGACCTACGGCGCGCAGTGGCAGCTCGCGGGCAAGTACCGCGCCATCGACTACCGTGTGGCCCTGGACTGGTCCCGCAGCAACATGGACCGCGACCTGTACACCGTCAACAAAGAGACGGGCAACCGCAAGACTCACTACGGCAATTACGACCTGCAGGCGGAAAACCGCAGCGCCCTGCTGGGCTTCGCCTGGCACGTCAACCCGCAATGGACGGTCGTGGGCGACGCCAAGTTCACCCAGGCGATCCGCGATGCGCGCGAACGGACCTCGGGCAATACGCTGGATCAGGACTGGAACTACGTCAGCCCGAAGCTGGGCCTGGTCTGGCAGCCCGTCGACACGCAGCGATTCTTCGTGAACGTGAGCCGCAGCAACGAAGCGCCCACTTACTGGGAAATCATCAGCGCGGGCAGCCCGCCCTCGCCCCTCAACGATACGCTCGGGAAAACCGGTCTGAACAAACTGAAGCTGCAGCGCGCCGACACCGTCGAGATCGGCGGCGAAGGCCTGCTGGGCAGCGGCCCATCCGCGCCGCACTGGGCGCTGACGTTCTACCACAGCGATGTGAAGGACGAGCTGATGGCCGTCAGCACCGCCAACGGCACACCGTCAGGCACCTACAACTACCGCGGCGGCACCCGCCACCAGGGCATCGAACTGGGCCTGAATGGCAGCCTGCCCGCCCCTGGCGCGGGCGCGGCCTTCGACTACCGCATGGCCTACACCTTCAGCGACTTCCGCTTCAAGGGCGGCGAATACGCCGGCAACCGCATCGCCGGCGTGCCGCGCCACCTGGTGAGCGCCGAACTGCTCTACCGTATCGGCGGACTGCGCTTCGGCCCGAACGTGCGCTGGATGCCGGCCGACACGGAAACCAACCATGCCAACACGCCGGACACTCAGCAAGACAGCTACGCCCTGCTCGGCTTCAAGGTGGACTACCAGATGGGCAAGCACTGGCAAGCCTACCTGCAGGCGGACAACCTGACGGATGAGACCTATGCCAGCGCTTTCGTCATCCGCAACACCGGAACGACCGCGATGCCCACCTTCCTGCCCGGCAACGGCCGCAGCATCACCGCGGGGGTGAGCTACAAGTTCTGATCCTGACCGGCCCCTCCGGGCGCCGCCCAGTCCTCAGAGGCTGTGCGGCGCCCGATTCATTTCAGTTGGCCGACGTCGCGCACCGCGCCCCGATCGGCCGAGGTCGCCAGGGCCGCGTAGGCGCGCAGCGCCTGCGAGACTTCGCGCTGGCGGTCGGCGGGCTTCCAGGCCTGCGCGCCGCGCGCCTCCATGGCGGCGCGCCGCGCCGCCAGGGTCTCGTCGTCGATCGCCAGATGAATGCGGCGGTTGGGGATGTCGATCTCGATGGTGTCGCCGTCCTCGACCAGGGCAATGTTGCCGCCCTCGGCGGCCTCGGGCGAGGCGTGGCCGATCACCAGGCCCGACGAACCGCCGGAAAACCGGCCGTCGGTCAACAGGGCCGCGCATTTGCCCAGGCCCATGGATTTCAGGTAGGACGTGGGATAGAGCATTTCCTGCATGCCGGGGCCGCCCTTGGGGCCTTCGTAGCGGATGATGACCACGTCGCCAGCCACGACCTCGCCGTCCAGGATGCCCTTGACCGAGGTTTCCTGGCTTTCGTAGACGCGGGCGCGGCCGGTGAAGGTGAGAATGCTGTCGTCCACCCCGGCCGTCTTGACGATGCAGCCGTTGGGCGCCAGGTTGCCATACAGCACGGCCAGCCCGCCGTCTTGCGAATAGGCGTGCGCGCGGTCGCGGATGCAGCCCGCCTCGCGGTCCAGGTCCAGGGTCTCGTAGTAGCGGTCCTGGCTGAAAGCGGTCTGGCTGGGCACGCCGCCGGGCGCCGCGCGGTAGAAATCCGCCACGCCTGCGCCGTGCTCGCCGCACACATCCCAGCGGCGGATGGCCTCGCCCAGCGTGCCGGCATGCACATTACCCACGGACAGGTCCAGCAGGCCCGCGCGGGCGAGCTCCGCCAGGATGCCCATGATGCCGCCGGCGCGGTGCACGTCTTCGATGTGGTAGTCGGGCGTGGCCGGCGCCACCTTGCACAGGCAGGGCACGCGGCGCGAGATCCGGTCGATGTCGGCCATGGTGAAGGGCACGCCGGCCTCCTGGGCGGCCGCCAGCAGGTGCAGCACCGTGTTGGTGGACCCGCCCATCGCCACGTCCAGCGTCATGGCGTTGCTGAAGGCCTCGAACGTGGCGATGCTGCGCGGCAGCACCGAGGCGTCGTCCTGCTCGTACCAGCGCTTGCACAACTGCACGATCAGGCTGCCGGCCAGTTCGAACAGCCCCTTGCGGCGGGCATGCGTGGCCACGACTGTGCCATTGCCCGGCAGCGACAGGCCCAGGGCCTCGGTCAGGCAGTTCATGGAATTCGCCGTGAACATGCCCGAACAGGATCCGCAGGTCGGGCAGGCGCTGCGTTCGACGGCTTCGGCCTGCTCATCGGTGATGTCCGGGTCGGCGGCCTCGATCATGGCGTCGACCAGGTCGAGCTTGCGCACCACGGTCTTGCCGTCCTTGGCGATGACCTTGCCGGCCTCCATCGGCCCGCCGGACACGAACACGACGGGGATGTTCAGCCGCATGGCGGCCATCAGCATGCCCGGAGTGATCTTGTCGCAGTTCGAGATGCAGACCATGGCGTCGGCGCAATGCGCGTTGACCATGTATTCCACCGAATCGGCGATCAATTCGCGCGAGGGCAGCGAATACAGCATCCCGCCGTGTCCCATGGCGATGCCGTCGTCCACCGCAATGGTGTTGAATTCCTTGGCCACGCCGCCGGCCGCCTCGATCTGGCGCGCCACCAGTTGGCCCATGTCCTTCAAGTGCACATGGCCCGGCACGAACTGGGTAAAGGAGTTCACCACGGCGATGATGGGCTTGCTGAAGTCCCCGTCCTTCATGCCGGTGGCGCGCCAGAGTGCGCGGGCGCCGGCCATGTTGCGGCCGTGGGTTGAAGTGCGGGAACGGTAATGCGGCATGGCGGCGGTCCTGGAAACGGAAGGAGCAAAAGCGCTTATGATAAACGGTTCCTCCCGCCCGGCAAGATGGGGCGGGCAGGATGCGCACGTTCCGATTCCCTACGCTGGAGACCCCGTGAAACCCGCAATCCCGAATGAAACCCTCTCCCCCCTGCGACAAGACATCCGGCTGCTGGGCCGTACATTGGGGGAAGTCATCCGGGATTGCGAAGGCCGCGCCGTCTACGACGTGATCGAAAAGCTGCGCCGCGCCGCCGTGAAATTCCGCCGCGAAGGCCTGGACCGCGACGGCCGCATGCTGGAGCGCCAGATCCGCCGCCTGGCCGACGGCGAGGCCAATTCCGTCGCCCGCGCCTTCAGCTACTTCCTGCACCTGTCCAATATCGCCGAAGACCGCGACCAGACCCGCCGCCAGCGCCTGCAATGGCAGACCGAGGGGGTCTCCGTCCCGGGCAGCCTGCGGCATGCCGTCGAGCTTTTGCAGGCCGCCGGCTTATCGGGCGCCCGCATTCGCCAGCACCTGGCTTCGGCCTGCATCGTGCCCGTGCTGACCGCGCACCCCACCGAAGTCCAGCGCAAGAGCACGCTGGATCTGCATCAGGCCATCGCCGGACACCTGCGCCAGCTCGACACCCCGCATGCGCCCCTGGAGGCCGCCCGGTTGCGGGAACGCCTGACCGGCTTGATCGCCGCCCTGTGGCAGACCCGCATGCTGCGCCAGAGCAAGCTCACCGTGCTCGACGAGATCGACAACGCGCTGTCCTACTACACCAGCACCTTTTTCAGCACCCTGCCCCAACTGCATCTGGACATGGGGGCGCTGTTGCGCAAGCCGGCGCGCACCGTATTCGACGTGGACAACACGCCGCTGCCGCCCTTCGTCCACATGGGCAGTTGGATCGGCGGCGACCGCGACGGCAACCCGAACGTCGACGCCGGCACGCTGGAACAAGCGCTGCTGCGCCAGTGCGCCCATGCGTTGCGCTACTACCTGACCGAGGTCCATGCTCTGGGATCGGAGCTGTCCGTCTCGCATTCCCTGATGCGCGTCACCCCCGCCCTGGCCGAGCTGGCCGGCGCCAGCCAGGATCCGTCCCCGCACCGCCAGGACGAGCCCTACCGGCGCGCCTGCATCCACATCTACGCCCGTCTGGCCGCCACCGCGCTGGCCCTGACCGGCCGCCGCCTGGCCCGCCGCAACATCTACGAAGCCCCGGCCTACGGCACGGCCGCCGAACTGGCGGCGGATCTGGACACCGTGGCCGAATCGCTGGATGCGCATCATGGCGCCCTGGTGGCGCGGCTGCGCCTGACGCACCTGTGCCAGGCGGTCAGAATCTTCGGCCTGCACCTGGCGACGGTCGACCTGCGGCAAAGCTCCGACGTCCACGAACGCGTGCTCGACGAACTGATGCGCCACGCCCGCGTGACACTCGACGGCAAGCCGGTGCGCTATGCGCGCCTGTCCGAGGCGGACCGCATCCGCGTGCTGCGCCAGGAACTGCGCGAACCGCGTCCCCTGGTGTCGCCCTGGATCGAATATTCGGCCGAAACGACCAAAGAGCTGGCCATCCTGCGCATGGCCGCGGATTGCCGACGCCGCTTCGGCGAAGCCGCCCTGCGCCAGGCCATCGTGTCCCACACCGAGACCCTCAGCGACCTGCTTGAAGTCCTGGTACTGCAGCAGGAGACCGGCCTGATCGCCCCCACGACGGCCAGCGATGCGGCGGCCGAGGGCGGGCTGATGGTCGTGCCGCTGTTCGAAACCATCCCCGACCTGGAGCGCGGCCCCGAGATCATGGACGCCTGGCTGTCGCTGCCCGAGGTCGCCGTGCGCGTGCGCCAGGCCCAGCACGGCATCCAGGAAGTCATGCTGGGCTATTCCGACAGCAACAAGGACGGCGGCTATCTGACCTCGAACTGGTCGCTCTACCAGGCCGAGCGGCGCCTGGTGGAGGTTTTCCGCAAGCACCGCACCCGCCTGCGCCTGTTTCACGGGCGCGGCGGCTCCGTGGGCCGGGGCGGCGGCCCCAGCTACGACTCCATCCTGTCGCAGCCGCCGGGCACCGTGAACAATCAGATCCGCCTGACCGAACAGGGCGAGATCATCCAGGGCCGCTACAAGGACGCCGAGGTCGGCCGTTCGCACCTGGAACTCTTCGTCGCCGCCACCCTGGAAGCCAGCCTGGCGTCGGGCTCGCCCGCCACCCAGGCGGAAGACGGCCACGCCGCCCGCTACGGCGAAGCCATGGCCTGGATGTCGGACACCGCCCGCCACGCCTACCGCGACCTGGTCTACGGCACTGAAGGCTTCACGGATTATTTCTTCGCCTCGACGCCGATCCGCGAGATCGCCGGCCTGAACATCGGCTCGCGCCCCTCTTCGCGCAAGGCGCTGCAGCGCATCGAGGATCTGCGCGCCATCCCCTGGTCGTTTTCCTGGGCCCAGTGCCGCCTGCCCTTGCCCGGCTGGTACGGGATGGGCACGGCGCTCGGACGCTATCTGTCGGAAGGCGGGCCCGACGGCGCCCTGTCGCGCGAAGCGCGTCTCGAACGGCTGCAGGCCATGGCCCGGGATTGGCCTTTCTTCCGCACCCTGCTGTCCAATATGGAACAGGTGCTGGCCAAGACCGACCTGGCCATCGGCCGCGCCTACGCCGAACTGGTTCCCGACAAACCCCTGCGCAAACGGATCTTCGAGCGCATCGCCGCCGAATACCAGGCAACGCGCGACGCGTTCTGCGCCATCACCGGGCACGATCTGCTGGCGCACGACGAACCCCTGCGCAACGCCCTGGCCGAGCGCTTCGCCTACATCGATCCGTTGAACCATCTGCAAGTCGAGCTGCTGCGCCGCGTGCGGGCGGGCCATTCGTCGACGCGTCGCGCCGACGAGCAGGAATCGCGCGATCAACGCGCCATTCACATGACCATCAACGGCATCGCCGCGGGCTTGCGGAACTCGGGGTGAGGCTCAGCCCGTAAACACCGGCTCCTCGATCCCGCCCACCCCCGGCCGCAAGGCGAACACCGCGCCGTCGAGCGCGTGCGGCGCCGCGTCGGGCAAGCGGATCGAGGTCACGAACAGCGTGTCCAGGTCCTTGCCGCCGAACGCGCACATGGCGGGCTTGGCCACCGGCACGCGCAAGCTGCGGTCCAGACGGCCGTCCGGCGTGTAGCGATGAACCATCCCGGCATCGTTGCCGCAGATCCAGTAGCACCCTTCGGCATCCACGGCCGCGCCGTCCGGGCGGCCCGCCACCAGCCTGTCGATGAACACGCGGCGCCGTCCCGGCTCCCCCGCATCGATGTCATAGTCGTACGCCCACACGCATTGCCGCTGCGGATGTGAATCCGACAGGTACATCGTGCGGCCGTCCGGGCTGAACGCCAGCCCGTTGGGCACGATCAGATCTCCGGCCATCCGCTCCAGACGCAGCGCGTCGCCGCGGCCCGTCAAACGGTACAGCGCGCCAACCGGCGCGGCTTGCGCCATGTCCGTCAGCATGGTGCCCGCCCAAAAACGGCCCTGGCGGTCGCATCGCCCGTCGTTGAAACGCATGCCGGACCGTGCATGATCGACCCGCGCCCAGGCCTGCGCCGACAGGATCTGGTCCGGGCCCGGCACCAGGCGATAAATGCCGTCCTCCATCGCGCCGATCCAGCCACCTTCGGACGCCCGGGCGATGCAGCCCAACGGCTGGTTCGCTCGCCAACTGGCATGCTGTTGATCGTGCACGCGCCAGCGATGCAATGCGCCTGCCGGGATATCCACCCAGTACAGCGCCTGCTCCTGCGCATGCCAGACCGGACTTTCACCCGTCTGGTTGCGCACGTGCAGCACCAGTTCGGCTTCGCCCGCCGAGCGGGTTGCCCGCCGCACGGGCGGCACACGCTCGAAAGGTCCGGCGGCGGTAAAGGCGCCTCCCTGATAGATTCCGTCGGGATCGTCGGCCGCCAGCGCCGGCAGGCGTTCGATCTCCTCGCGAAAGGCTTCGGAACTGTCCTGCGGCGCATAACCCAGGACGGCCGCGCCGCGATTGTCCCACCAGCCGCCGCGATTGGCCGATGCGCCGTAGGCCACGGTATGGCCGACGCCCGGCGCGTACAGGCCGCAGCGCACCAGCTCCGTCAGATCGCGGTAGCTGAGCCAGGTATGCATCATCCGGCGGTTGCGCGGCTTCGGATAGGACGAGCCGATGCGCAGGCTCACGGTCTCGATCCCGTAGCGGTCGTGATAGAAGGAGGCCAAATCCTCGCCGAAGGACTTGGACAAACCGTAATAGCCATCGGGCCGGCGCGGCGACTGGCTGTCCAAGCGCACGCCTTGCCGGTGAAAGCCGATCACGTGGTTGGAACTGGCGAACACCACGCGGCGCACGCCGTTGCGGCGCGCAGCCTCATACAGGTGGTACGTGCCCCGGATGTTCGCCTCGACGACTTCCTCGAAAGGCCGCTCGACCGAGATTCCGCCCAGGTGCACGACGGCGTCGACACCCTCCAGGAGGGCATCGACCGCATCCTTGTCCGTCAGGTCGCAGAGCACGATTTCCTCGTGCGGCCCCTGCGATGGCGCCAGGGCGGCGATGTCCGAAAGCCTCAGGATCCGCGCATCAGGCCGCAAGGTCTCGCGCAGCACCTTGCCCAGGCCGCCGGCGGCACCCGTCAGCAGAATGCGGTCGTAGCGCTGGATCGTGCCGGAGTCTTCAGTCATGTTCGCCTTCGTTCGTTCAGAGCGCCTCGATCAATTGACGCAGTTCGGCCTCTTCCTGGGGGTTCAGGTCGGTCAGCGGGGGGCGCACCGGGCCGGCCGGATGGCCGACGATCCGCGCGCCGGCCTTGACGATGCTGACCGCGTAGCCCTGCTTGCGGTTGCGGATTTCCAGCAGGGGCAGGAAGAAGGTATCCAGCAGATGGGCGGTGGTTTCGTGATCCCCGGCCCGGACCGCTTCATAGAACTTCATGGCCGTCGCCGGGATGAAGTTGAACACCGCGGACGAGTACACCGGCACGCCCAGGGCGCGGTAGGCTTCGGCAAAGACCTCGGCCGTGGGCAGCCCCCCCAGGTAGGAGAAGCGATCCCCCAGACGGCGACGCACCCGGACCATGTTCTCGATGTCGCCCACGCCGTCCTTGAACCCGATCAGGTTCGGACACTCGTCGGCCAGCCGCTCCAGCACCGACGCCGACAGCCGGCATTGGCCGCGATTGTAGATCACCACGCCGATCTCGACGGACTGGCAGACCTCCTTGACGTGTGCGGCGATGCCGTCTTCCGGGGCTTCGGTCAGGTAGTGCGGCATCAGCAACAGGCCGGCGGCGCCCTGGCGCTGGGCTTCCTGGGCGAAGGCGATGGCATTGCGCGTAGGGCCGCCCGCACCGGCCAGGATCGGCGTATGGCCGCGGCAGGTTTCGACGGCCGTGCGCACCACCTTGGAGAAGTCGTCCAGGGTGAGGGAAAAATATTCGCCCGTGCCGCCGGCGGCGAACAAGGCCCGGGCGCCGTAGGGCATCAGCCACTCCAGGCGGGCCCGATAGCCCTTGGGATCGAAATTCCCCTGGGCATCGAAATCCGTGACGGGAAACGACAAGAGCCCGTCCTTCAGGATGTCTTTCAATTCCTGGCAAGTCGTCATGTGCGTGGTGTCCTCTGATCTGGAAAAACGTGCATTACGCTTTTCTGTTGTTCAAGTCGTACGTTATCATATGACATCAGACGACAAGCAACAAGCGGAATTGATCCTAGCTAGCGTATACCCTTATGTAAGGTTGTATTGCTTTCCCGTCTCGCCCAGAACGAAAAGAGCGCTTGGCAACGGCGCTCTTATACGATGACATACCTATGAAGGGATCGTCAGGTTCCCTGCTCGGCGGCTTCCTGCGCACGGCGCAGGCGCTCCCGGCTGTTGGTGAGATGCGTGCGCATCGCCGCCCGGGCCGCATCCGGATCTTTGCGCACGATGGCGTTGTAGATGTCCTCGTGCTCGACATGGACCCGGCCAAGGTAGCCGACGCGATCGTCTTCCGCCAGGGCCGCCGAATCGACGCGCGTCCGGGGAATGATGGCCTTGCCGAGCTGTTTGAGGATATCGTGGAAATAGCGGTTGCCCGTGGCAGTGGCCACCGCCAGATGGAAAGCCACGTCCGAAACCACCGCATTGCCGGTCTTCTTGCGTATGTGCTCGGAGAACTCATCCAAGATGCCGCGCAACTGCTGGACCTGGGCATCCGTACGCCGCAGCGCGGCCAGTCCCGCCGCCTCGGTTTCCAGGCTGATCCGCAACTCCAGGATCGCCAGGACATCCAGCATGGTCAGGATGCTTTCCGTGCGGATGCGCAATTGCTGCTCGTTGCGCGGCTCGAGAAGGAAGGTCCCGATGCCGTGCCGGGTCTCGACCAGGCCGGCGGCCTGCAGACGCGAAATCGCCTCGCGAATCACCGTGCGGCTGACGCCGAAGGACTCCATCAGCGCCGACTCGGTCGGCAGTTTTTCACCGACGTGGAACTCGCCGTGGCGGATGCGCTCGGACAATGCGGCCACGACATTCTGGGTGAGATTGCGCGAACGGCGGGCGGGAACGGAGGCCATGGATGAAGTCTGTGGATTCGAACGATTCATGATACTGCATTCCTGAAGTGATAACTCATATGACGACAGATTATTGAATCTTCACAAGACTGCCAGGAAGATCAAAACCCTCAATAATCAATAGTTATCACGCATGATTCCCAGGAATATTGTCAGTATAAATCTCTAGTTGTATGATGAGATCATCACAAGGAGACACCCCGTGCATTCCCCAAAACCGACCGTCCAGGTCCCCCGCATGATCCGCATGCGCGCGGGCGACAATGTCGCCATCATCGCCAACGACCGGGGACTGCCCGCCGGCGCCCGCATCGCCGACGGCCCGACGCTGCTCGAATCCATCCCGCAGGGCCACAAGGTCGCCCTCCTCGACATCCCCGAGGGGGGAGCCATCATCCGCTACGGCGTCGTCATCGGCCACGCGACCAGGCCGCTGCCGGCCGGAAGCTGGATCTACGAGGCCGTCATGCGCATGCCCCCGGCGCCGTCCTTGGACGACCTGCCGATCTGCACCGCCCCCGCGCCCGATCTGGAGCCGCTGGCCGGCCATACGTTCCAAGGCTATCGCAATGCCGACGGCTCCGTGGGCACCCGCAACGTTCTGGCCATCGCCATGACGGTGCAGTGCGTGGCCGGCGTGGCGGACATCGCCCTGCACCGCATCCGCCGCGAACTGCTGCCCCGCTACCCGAACGTGGACGGCGTCGTGGCGCTGCGCCACGGCTACGGCTGCGGCGTAGCCATCGATGCCCCCGGCGCCTCGATTCCCGTCAAGACCCTGCGCCACATCGCCCAGAATCCGAATTTCGGCGGCGAAGTCATGCTGGTCAGCCTGGGTTGCGAGAAGCTGCAGCCCGAACGCCTGCTGCCCGAGCGCTTCAAGGATCGCGGCGCCACGCATCCGGATCTGGTGCGCCTGCAAGACGAACGGCACGTCGGCTTCGGCAGCATGATCGACGACATCCTGGCGATGGCCGAGATCCACCTGGAGCGCCTGAACCAACGACGCCGGGAGACCTGCCCGGCCTCGGATCTGGTGGTAGGCGTGCAATGCGGAGGCAGCGACGCTTTTTCCGGCGCCACCGCGAATCCGGCGGTAGGCCATGCCGCCGACCTGCTGGTGCGCGCGGGCGCAACCGTGATGTTCTCCGAGGTGACCGAGGTGCGCGACGGCATCGATCAATTGACGGCGCGGGCGGCCACCCCCGAGGTCGCCCGCGACCTCATCCGGGAAATGGCCTGGTACGACGATTACCTGCAGCGCGGCCAGGCGGACCGCAGCGCCAACACCACGCCGGGCAACAAGCGCGGCGGCCTGTCGAACATTGTCGAGAAGGCCATGGGGTCCATCGTGAAATCCGGCAGCACGCCGATCCGCGGCGTCGTCCCCCCAGGAGAACGCGCGAAAGACAAGGGCCTGCTGTACGCCGCCACGCCGGCCGGCGACTTCGTGTGCGGCACGCTGCAACTGGCGGCGGGCATGAATGTCCACATTTTCACCACCGGCCGGGGCACACCCTACGGCCTGGCCGAGGTGCCGGTGATCAAAGTCGCGACGCGCTCGGATCTGGCGCGCCGCTGGCACGACCTGATGGACATCGACGCCGGCAGGATCGCCGCTGGCGAGGCCAGCATCGAGGAACTAGGCCAGGAGCTGTTCGAACACATTCTGGAAGTCGCCAGCGGCCGCAAGACCTGGGCCGAGCACTGGGGCATCACCAATGATCTGGTGCTGTTCAACCCCGGCCCCGTCACCTGAGCTGACCGGGCAGATCAGGGGCGGATCACGTCGTTGGTCCGCCTCATGCGCCCCTCCTGATCCGCCCCGGTTCCGGATGCGGGCCAGTAAGGGCTCAGAAACGCGGCGCCTTGCCGCTCCAGCCGGGCTGGTACTTGCGCATCTGCGCAGCATCGTCGCGCGAGCGGATACCGCAGGCCAGATATTGCTCGTGCAGCCGCGCCAGGGCGTCCGGGTCGATTTCGAGCCCCAGCCCGGGGGCATCGCTCAGCACGAGCGCCCCGTCCCGGAAGCCCAGTTGCCCCCCGGCCACGACTTCCTCATCGGGATCCAGCCAGGGATAGTGCGTATCGCAGGCATAGCTCAAGGTCGGCACGCTGGCCGCCACATGCGCCATGGCCGTCAGGCTGATGCCCAGGTGCGAGTTGGAGTGCATGGAAAGCCCCATGCCGAATACCTCGCACATGCGCGCCAGCAACTGCGTATCCCGCAGTCCGCCCCAGTAGTGATGGTCCGACAGGATGATCTGGCAACCGTTGGCGGACACGTTGTCGCGGAACTGGGCCATGTCCGTGACGACCATGTTCGTGGCCAGGGGCAGGCCGGTCGCCTTGTGCAGGGCGGCCATGTCGGCGAGCGTCGGGCAGGGATCCTCGTAGTATTCCAGCAAGCCGTCGAGCCGCTTGCCCATCTCGATCGCCGTCGCCAACGACCAGTTGCCGTTGGGATCGATGCGCAGCGGCATGCCCGGAAAGCGGGCCGCCAGCGCCCGGACGCATTCGACTTCCTGTTCGGGTTCCAGCACCCCGCCCTTGAGCTTGATGCTCTGGAAGCCATGACGGCCGATCATGGTCTCGGCCTGGGCCACCAGTTGCGCGGGCGTCAGCGTCTCGCCCCAGGCATCGTCGGGATAGGCGGCATCGACATGTCGGGCATACTTGAAGAACAGATAGGCGCTGAAAGGCACGGCATCACGCGCGCGCCCGCCCAGCAGATCCACCAGCGGCGCGCCGAGGTGGCGGGCCTGCATGTCCAGCAAAGCCACCTCCAGCGCGGAATACAGTTTTTGCACGTTCTTGGCCGGATCGGTTCCCGGCGCAAGCTTGTAGGCCGTGTTGGCGCTGACCTGCGTGCGGTTGACGGTATCCTGGACGCGCCGGCGCAGGCCGTTCAGATCGAACGGGTCCAGGCCGATCAGGCTGGGCTGCAAGGCCTGCAGCAATTCGATGATGGGCGCATCCCCATAGGTTTCTCCCAGACCGATCTGGCCGGTGTCGCTTTCCAGCTCGATGATGGTGCGCAACGCATAAGGTTCGTGGATGCCAGCGGCGTTCAGCAACGGAGGGTCCTTGAATGCGATGGGAGTGATCTTGATGGTCTTGAGTTTCATGAGGCGGCCTTGCGTGGACGGAAAAAAATCATGTTGTCATATGACATGCAGACTGTAGATTCACAGAGAAACACCGGACTACTAGGGAATATACTGATACGCAGGGTAAAAATCGATTTTTATTATTTAAAACAATTATTTATTCAATGAGTAGAATTTAAGAAAGACCCCTCCCCCGGTGATTTGATGCAAAAAAATGTTGTCCTCGAAGACCATCAACTTATATGATGACTTACGAGAAGAACGACTCGGATATCCCGGGTTGCGGTCGGACAGGACCTTCCAGCCCCGGCTTCTTCCACCCATAGGCGAACACCCTAGGAGACAATTCATGAAAGGCATCAAGCAGTCCCCGCGACGGGGACGATTCCACACGCTGGCGGCCGCCCTGGCCCTGGCCGGCTCCGCCCTGACGGCCCAGGCCGAACCGGTCACGCTGAACGTCGTCGACGTCGCCGGCAACCTGGCGCTGACGCAAAAGGCCCTTGAAGCCTTCCGCGATCAGAACCCCGATCTGGTCTCGAGGATCACCTTCACCAATGCCCCCTCGCCTCAGTTGCCCGGCAAGATCAAGGCCATGCAAAACGCCGGCCGCTCGGATATCGATCTGGTCCTGACCGGCACGGACGCCCTGGCCGCCGGCATCGAGCAGGGTCTCTGGCTGAAACTGCTGCCCGACCATGAGGCCGAATTCAAGGACATCCTCAACAAGTATGCCCGCGGCCCTGCACGCATGCAGGAACTGGCGCAAGGCTACGGCCTGGAAGTCACTTTCATGCCGGCCGGCCCGCTGCTGGAATACAACCCCGACAAGGTCAAGAACCCGCCCAAGACCCCCGCCGAGCTGCTGGCCTGGTGCAAGGCCAATCCCAACAAGCTGATCTACGCGCGTCCGGCCAACTCGGGGCCGGGCCGCACCTTCCTGATGGGCCTGCCCTATCTGCTGGGCGACAAGGATCCCTACGATCCGATCAACGGCTGGGACAAGACCTGGAAATTCCTGAAGGAACTGAACGACTGCGTGCCCTACTACCCGGGCGGCACCTCGGCGGTGATGAAGGAACTGGGCGAAGGCAGCCGCGACATGACGGTGACCGTCACCGGCTGGGACATCAACCCGCGCGCGCTGGGCGTGGTGCCCGCCCACTTCAAGATCCAGGCCTTCGACAATTTCACCTGGGTCAACGACGCGCACTACATGGTGATCCCCAAGGGGGTGTCCGAGGAAAAGCAGAAGGTTCTGTTCAAGCTGCTGAAGTTCATGCTCGAGCCCAAGCAGCAGGCCATGACCTACGACTCGGGCTACTTCTACCCGGGCCCCGCCATCCGCGACGTGCCGCTGTCCGCCGCGCCGGCCGAAAGCCAGGAAATCATCAAGAAGTTCGGCCGCCCGGAATATGACGAACTGATCGCCCGCCGCCCGAACGCCGTGCCCCTGGATGCCAAAGCCATGGTCGAGGCTTTCCACAAGTGGGATGCCGAAGTCGGCGCCCTGAAGAAATAAGCAGTCGCTTTCCCGTGAACGGCCGTCCGCCTCCGGCGGGCGGCCCGACCTCCCTGGATCAAGAATCATGAATCACTCTTTCCAACAGCTGCGCCTGGATGCCGTGGGCCGGAAATTCGACACCGCCTCGGGCTCGGCGGTCGCCGCCCTGAGCGATCTCAGCCTCGATATCCGGCGCGGCGAATTCATTGCCTTGCTGGGGCCTTCCGGCTGCGGCAAATCGACCGCCCTGAACTGCCTGGCCGGCCTGACCTCGCTCAGCGAGGGCAGCATCTGGCTCGACGACACGCGCATCGATGTGCTGCCTCCGGAACAACGCGGCTTCGGCATGGTGTTCCAGAACTACGCGCTGTTCCCCCATATGTCGGTGCGCGACAACGTGGGTTTCGGACTGCGGATGCGCGGCGTGCGCAAGGACGAGATCGCCCGCCGCGTCCAGTCGGCTCTGGCCCTGGTCCAGTTGGAAGGCCACGAACACAAACTGCCGGGTCAGTTGTCCGGCGGACAGCAGCAGCGCGTCGCCATCGCCCGGGCCATCGTCATCGAACCGCCCGTGATCCTGATGGATGAGCCGCTGTCGAACCTGGACGCCAAGCTGCGCATTGAAATGCGCGCGGAAATCCGCCGCATCCATCGCCAGCTCGAACGCGCCACCATCTACGTGACGCACGATCAGGACGAGGCCCTATCCATGGCCGACCGCATCGTGGTCATGCGCGCCGGCTCGGTGCAGCAGATCGGCGCGCCCCGCGAAGTCTACGGCCGGCCGCGCAATTTGCACGTGGCCCGCTTCATGGGCTATCGCAATGTGCTCGCCTTTCGCGTCATCCGGCTGGCCGGCGAGGCCTTGTCGCTCGAACGCGACCAGGTCCAGCTCAACGGCACGGCGATCGGCGACCTGGGCGATCGCCGGGAAGTGGCCGTCGCCATGCGGCCCGACGATTTCCAGATCGCCGCGGCAGGCCAGGCAAACGGCATCGACGCCACCGTCAAGACCCTGGAGTTCGGCGGGCGGGATTCGCTCCTGTTCGTGGCCTCCGACCTGGGCGACCTGTACGTGCGCCTGCCGGGCGCCTTCGCGCCGGGCGACCGCATCCGGCTACACATCCCGGCCGACCGCGTCCTTGCCTATGCGGAGGCGGCATGAGCGCGCCGGCATTGACGGTTGCGCCGACCGGGGATCGGCGCGGCTGGCTGGTGGCGCCCGCCGTCCTGGTGCTGCTTGCCCTGTTCATCTACCCCTTCTTCTACGGCGTCGTCATTTCGACGCAGCCCCTGGAAGGCGGCGGCTTCTGGGCCAACTACGAACACTTCTTCACCACGCCGTCTCAATGGAACACGCTCTGGGTGACGCTGAAGCTGGCCGTGCCCGCCACGCTGATCAACGTCGGCCTGTCCATTCCGGTCGCCTTCGCCCTGCGCCGCAACAGCCGCGCGCAGCGCATCGTCACGACCCTACTGGTGATCCCGATCACCCTGGGCACCGTGCTGGTCGCCGACGGCATGCTGACCTTCTACGGGCCGGCGGGCTGGTTCCCGCAATTCCTGCAAGGCCTGCACCTGTACATGGACGAAGTCCGGCTGACCCACAATTTCTGGGGCGTGCTGATTTCCCTGGTGATCTCCGGCTTTCCCTTCGCCTTCCTGCTGACGCTCTCTTATATCTCGGGCATCGACCCGACGCTGGCGCGGGCGGCAGGCACGCTGGGCGCCGGCCCCTGGAGCCAGTTCCGGCTGATCTACCTGCCCTTGCTGGTGCCGGGGCTGTCGATGGCGGCCGCGCTGTCTTTCGTCCAGGCCTTCGCCGTGTTCCCGTCGGCCATCCTGCTGGGCGCTCCGGCAGGCCCGACGCGGGTGATTTCCATCGCCGCCTATGAAGCGGCCTTCGAGCAATACGACTACGGCATGGCGTCGGCCATCGCCATCGTCATGGGATTCGTGCAGTTGCTCATTGTCTGCGCGATCTTCGCGTTCCGGCGCGCTTTCTACAGCGGGCCGGCCACCAGCGGCAAAGGTTGACGATCATGAACGCTAATACACTTTCGACCCCCCGGCCCGGCGCATCCGCCGCCGCCCCCGCCTCGTCCTCGCGCCGCTGGGGCTGGCTGTGGCGCGCCTCGATCTGGACGATCATGGGCTTTTTCCTGCTGAACGTCGTCTTCATGATCGCCACGGTGGTGGTCAACTCGGTCGCGACGCGCTGGTTCGGCACGCCGCTGCCCGAGGGCTTTACGCTGCAATGGTATGGCCGTGCCTGGGATGATTTCCAGTTGGCGCACGTCCTGGTGGTGACGCTCGAAGTCGTCGGCGCCACGGTCCTGCTGTCCATCCTGCTGGGCGTACCCGCCGCCTATGCGCTGGCGCGCGCCCGGTTCCCCGGCAAGCGCCTGGCGATGCTGCTGATCCTGCTGCCCATGATGGTGCCGCCGGTCACCTACGGCATCCCCATGGCCACGGCGATGTACCAGATCGGCGTCGGCGGCACGCTGACGGGCGTCATCCTGTCCAACCTGGTGCCCGCCCTGCCCTTCGTGATCCTGGTGATGACCCCCTTCATCGAGCAGATCGACCCGGGGCTGGAATCCGCCGCACGTATCTTCGGCGCCAACACGTTCCAGTATTTCCGCCATGTGCTGCTGCCGCTGCTGGTGCCGGGCATGCTGGCGGCGGGCCTGCTCGTGCTGGTGCGTACCATCGGCATGTTCGAGCTGACTTTCTTCACGGCGGGGCCGGATTCCCAGACCCTGGTGGTGGCCCTGTATTACGCCGTGTTCTCCACCGGCGTGCGCGCGCCGCAGGCCATCGACGCCATGGCGATGATCTACATGGCCATCACCCTGCTGTGGGTTCTGATCGCCCTGCGCTTCGTCAGCCCGACGCAGTTGGTGAGCCGCGTCAAGGAGGCGCCTCGCGAGGCATGAGCCAGCCCCCTCTGTACGCCGCATGGATGGACGCGGCAGCGCCTGGCCGCCTGGTGCTGCGCCACGGCCCTCACCGGGTCGTGGTCGCACCGACGGCCGGCGGCCGTATTCTGCGCTGGACCACGGCCCTGCCCGAGGGGGCGCGCGATTGGCTGGCGCCGATCGACGACGCCGACGGCTGGCCCGCCCCGGCCTGGCCCAAGGGCGGCCTGTTTCCGCTGGCGCCCTTTTCCAACCGCGTGCGCAACGCCCGGATGCGCTGGGGATCCGGCACGCTGGCGCTGGAGACCCTGCCCGGCCACCCGCACGCCTTGCACGGCCAAGCCCAGGCCATGGCCTGGACGGTCCGGGAGCAAGGCGCCGATCACGCGGAACTGGCGCTGGACCACCCGGCCGGCGTGGGCGGTTGGCCTTGGGCATGGCGATTGCGGCAGACGATCCGGCTGCGGACCGGCGGTCTGCACATCCGCCTGTCGCTGCGCAACGTGTCGGACACGCCCATGCCCGCAGGACTGGGGCTGCACCCCTATTTCACCGCGACCGGCGTCCGGCTGAATGCTTCGGCCGAATGGCGCCATGAGGCGGAGCTGGCGCGTGCTTCCCAACCCAACCGCCGAACGGACTGGCCGCGGGGCGAGCGGACATGGACCGCGTTCCTGGGCGGATGGGAGGGCCGGGCTCAGGTAGACTGGAGACGCGGCCCGGGCCTGGTCCTGTCCGCCGAAGGCCCTCTGGAGCATCTGGTCTTGCACGCCAATGCCGGGCGCTACCTGTGCGTCGAGCCTGCCACCCATGTGTGCGATGCCGCCAACCTGGCCGCCGCCGGAGTTTCCGGCACCGGGTGGCGCATTCTGGCCCCCGATGAATCTCTGGACATCGGCCTCAGGCTCGATGTCCGACCGTCCCCCGCCCGCGCGGATGCTGCGGGCGCGGCCCTCTGACATGAAAAAGGATCGCATCATGCAAGTCACCGGCACCCAACTCCTCGGCCGCCAGGACGTCTCCGGCACCGGCGCCGAATTCCACGCGCTCGACCCGGCCACGGGCGAAACACTCGCGCCTGCCTGGCGCAGCGCGGATCCGCGCCAGGTGGATCAGGCGGCGCGGCTGGCCGAGGCCGCATTCGCGTCCTACCGCGAAACCAGCCTGGAGGCGCGTGCCGCATTCCTGGAAACCATTGCCCAATCCATCCTGGACCTGGGCGATGCGCTGATCGAGCGCGCGATGCGCGAAACCGGCCTGCCCCGCCCGCGCCTGGAAGGCGAACGCGGCCGCACCGTGAACCAGTTGCGCCTGTTCGCCCGCGTGGTGCGCGACGGCGACTGGCTCGGCGTCCGAATCGATCGCGCCCTGCCCGGGCGCACGCCGATGCCGCGAAGCGACATCCGGCTGCGCCACATCCCCGTGGGGCCGGTAGCCGTCTTCGGCGCCAGCAATTTTCCCCTGGCCTTTTCGGTCGCGGGCGGAGACACGGCTTCGGCCCTGGCGGCCGGGGCGCCGGTCGTCGTCAAGGCGCACCCCGCGCATCCCGGCACCTCGGAACTGGTGGGCCGCGCGATCCGCCGGGCCGTCCAGCAATGCGACCTGCACGAAGGCGTCTTTTCCCTGCTGGCCGGCGCGGGCCACGACCTGAGCCTGGCGCTGGTCGGGCACCCCGCCATCCAGGCGGTGGGCTTCACCGGCTCCCGCCAGGGCGGGCTGGCCTTGATGCGCGCCGCCGCCGCGCGCCCCGTTCCGATCCCCGTCTATGCGGAAATGAGCAGCACCAATCCGGTGTTCCTGCTGCCCGGCGCGCTCGCCGCGCGCGCCGAGGACATCGCCCGGGGCTTCGTCGCCTCGCTGACGGGCAGCGCAGGCCAGCTCTGCACCAATCCGGGCCTGATCGTCGGCCTGGACGGCCCGGACCTGGACCGCTTCGTGCGCCTGGCCGCGGAGGGCGTGGGCGCCGCACCGGCCGCGACCATGCTGACAACGGGCATCGCCCGCTCCTACCAGGAAGGCGTCGAACGCCTGCACAGCCACGCGGAGGTCAAGCCTTTGGCGCGCGGCGCGGCGGGCACAGGCCCCGCCCCCTGCCAGGCCGGCCTGGCAGAGACGACGGCCCAGGCATTCCTCGCGGCGCCGGCCGAACTGGGCGCCGAGGTGTTCGGCGCCAGCGCCCTGATCGTGCGCTGCGCGGGACCGGGAGATCTGGCGGCCGTGGCGCACGCGCTGGAGGGCCAGTTGACGGCGACCCTGCATCTCCAGGCCGGCGACGACGACGTTCTGGCGTCCGGGCTGATTCCGGTCCTGGAGCTGAAGGCGGGCCGCATCCTGATCAATGGCTTTCCGACCGGCGTCGAAGTCTGCGACGCCATGGTCCATGGCGGCCCGTTCCCGGCCACGTCCGATCCTCGCACCACCTCGGTGGGCACGCTGGCGATCACCCGTTTTTTGCGACCTGTGTGCTACCAAGACATGCCCGACACGCTGCTGCCTCCGGCGCTGCGCGCGGACAATCCGTGGGGTATCGTGCGCGCCGAACGGTAAACGGCACGACGGCGACGGCGCGCATGCGCCCCGCCGCCCCCGGGCGGCCCCGATACGCCCTCCTTCATCAGGAGGGCGTATTTTTTTGCGGCCATGCCGCTCATACGTTCTTTAAATCAGATATATAATTGAATGAAGTTCTATAAAACAGAACAATGGATCTCAACCAGCTCAACTTCAAGCATCTGTTCTACTTTTGGCGCGTGGCCAAGCAAGGCTCGCTCACGCACGCAGCCGAACAGATCCAGACTTCGCAATCCGCCCTGTCCACCCAGATCCGGCAGCTCGAAACCCGCCTGGGCACCTCTTTGTTCGACCGGCAGGGCCGCCAATTGACGCTCACCGCGACGGGCCGCCAGGTCTTCGCCTATGCCGAAAGCATCTTCGAGCTGGGCGAAGAGATGCTCGTGCGACTCGAAGGCCGCGACACCGGCACGGCCCACGTCCGTGTCGGCAGCGTCTCGACCATGTCGCGCAATTTCCAGGTCAACTGGCTGCGCCCCCTGCTGCAGGATCCAACCGTCGTGCTGTCCGTCGAGTCCGGGCCGCTGCAGACACTGGTGGAGCGCCTGCTGCGCCACCAGTTGGATGTGGTGCTCGCCAACCAGCCCGTTCCCTCCGACCCGGCCCGCCCGGTGTCTTCACGCTTCCTGGGCAGCCAGGACATCTCGCTGGTCGGCCGTGCCGATCACTGGGCCGGCATCGCCTTGCGCGTTCCGGAGGACCTGGACGCGGTCGACACCGCCTTGCCCAGCGCGCGCCACGGCGTGCGCCTGCAGTTCGACGCCTTGTGCTTCGCGGCCGGGGTACAACCCCGGCTGCGCGCGGAGATCGACGACATGACGATGCTGCGGCTGATCGCCCGCGACAGCGGCTGGATCACGGTCTTGCCGGAAGTCGTTGTGCAGGACGAACTGCTCTCGGGTGAACTGGTGCACGTAGGCCAGTCCTCGCAATTGACCGAGCATTTCTATGCCATCACGGCGCAGCACAGCCACCTGACGGGCCCGCTCGACCAACTGCTGACGCGCACGGCGGCCAGCGGCGTGTTTGCCGACTCAACCGATTTTTCATCACCGACAAGGACTTCATCGTGCTCCCGAAAAGACTGACCGACGGTTACCGTTCTTTCCTGCACGGCCGCCTAGCCGCAGAACGCGCGCGCTATCTCGACCTGGCCGAACACGGGCAGCATCCGGACATCATGCTGATCAGTTGCGGGGATTCCCGCGTGGCGCCCGAAACCATCTTCGATGCGGGCCCCGGAGAAATGTTCGTGGTGCGCAATATCGCCGGCATCGTGCCCCCATGCGACGAAGATCCGGAATCCGCCTTCCACGGCACCAGCGCCTGCGTGGAGTTCGGCGTCAACGCGCTCGAAGTCGGCCACATCGTCATCATGGGACACGCCAGTTGCGGCGGCGTGTCGGCCTACGCCAACCAGGCCGCCCCGCTGTCCAAGCGCGACTTCATCGGCAAGTGGATGTCCCAGATCAAACCCGTGGCCGAGCTGGTCGGCCCCTGCACCGGCGATCGCGCGGACTGGATCCGCAGGATGGAATGGGGCGTGGTGGAATACAGCATGCGCAACCTGATGACCTTCCCCGCCGTGCGCGAACGCGTCGAGGCCGGCAAGCTCACCATCCACGGCGCCTATTTCGGCGTCGCCACCGGCGTCTTGTTCACACGCAACCCGGAGACCGGGCGCTTCGAGCCCTACGCGGAATCCTGATCCGGGCTCCGGCGCCAGTCCAGGGCCCAGCGGCCGGCGCGCGCATTCTGCAGCCATAACAGGCAGGTCTGAGTCTTGGCGTCGGTGACCGCGCCGTCGCGGCAGGCTTCGAACAAGGCGTCATCAGACAAAGCGCGGACATCCAGGAACTCGTCCGCATCCAGATGCCGTTCGCCGGCTTCCAGGCCCCGGGCAAAGAAAACGTGGATGATTTCGGTGGAATAGGCAATGGCCAGGTGCATGCGCGCGGCATGGGCCCATTCCGTCGCCGTATAGCCGGTTTCCTCCCGCAATTCGCGCCGCGCGCATGCCCAGGGGTCTTCGCCCGGCTCGAGCTTGCCGGCCGGAAACTCCGTCATGACGCGGCCCACGGGATAACGGAATTGGCGCTCGACCAGGACGCGATGATCGTCCAGCAAAGGGATCACCACCACCGCTCCGGGATGCACGATGTACTCGCGCGTCGAGACGCCCCCGTCGGGCGTGCGCACCGTGTCGCGGCGCGCCTTCAGGAAGCCGCCCTCGCACAGGGTTTCGCTGCGGATCAGCGTCTCGATCAGATGCGCGTCGGAAGAATGAGTCATGACTGGGCCGGAATCGGAAGAAACAGAGATCGATGGGGAGCGCGGGGTCGAAGGCGCCCGGCAACCTCCATCATAGAACGCGGCGCCGGGACGGGCTTCAGCGACGATGCAGCCAGGCCTTGGCGCTGAGCTCAGGCGCGGGCCGTCCAATGAAATAGCCCTGGCCGACGTCGCAGCCCATGTCCCGCAGCAGCTCCAGCGTCTCCTGCGTCTCGATGCCTTCGGCGATCACCAGCAGGCCCAGGGTATGGCTCATCTCGATGATGGAACGCACGATGGCGCGCATATCGGTGTCGGCGGCCATCCCCACCACGAAGGACTGATCGATCTTGAGCGCATTGACGGGCAGCCGGTTGAGGTAGGCGAACGAGGAATAGCCGGTCCCGAAATCGTCGATCGACAGACGAACCCCCAGGGCGCTCAACGCATGCAGCGTATCCAGCGCCCGGGCGGGATCCGCCATGATGGCGCTTTCCGTGACTTCGAGCTCCAGCAGCGCAGGCGCCAGGCCGTGGCGCTGCAGGGCATCGCCGACCTGGCCCGGGAAATGATCGTCCAGCAGGTTGCGCGCGGAGACGTTCACAGCCATGCCGATCCCGGGATGGACGGCCTGCAGCCGGGCGCAGCAGGCCACCGCCTGATCCACGACCCAGAGAGTGAAGGGGTGGATCAGATCGCTGACCTCGATCACGGGAATGAACCGGCCCGGCGGGATCAGCCCGCGCTCGGGGTGCATCCAGCGGGCCAGGGCCTCGAAACCCATCGGCGAACCCGCCGGCTGCAGGCCGTCGTTCAGGAAGATCTTGGGCTGCAGATGCAGCAGGAACTGGCCTTGCGCCAGGGCCGTGCGCAGTTCGCCCCGCAAAAGCAGGTGATCATGGACGCTGGCCCGATCCTGGGGGCTGAACACCGCGATGCCCAGGCCGTCGCGCTTGGCCCGGCGCATCGCCGTATCGGCGCAGCGGATCAGCTCGTCGGGATCGCGGGCATGCCCGGGATGCATCGCCAAGCCGAAGCTGCAACTGATGCGGATCTGCAGCTCGTTCACCGGAAAGGGATCGCGCAAGGCGGACAGCAGGACGCGCACCCGCTCCTGAGCGAGGTCTTCGTCTCCCGTTTCGAGCAGAAAAGCGAATTCGTCGCTGCCCAGACGGGCCAGCGGACACTCCGGCCCCAGCAATTCCCGCAGCCGCTGCGCCACCGCCTGGAGCAGCCGGTCGCCGGCGTCGTGCCCGAGCGCCTCGTTGACTTCCTTGAAGCCGTCCAGATTGGACATGACCAGGGTCCAGGGCGCCTGGGGCGCCCTGCCCGAGCGGGCCTGCAGGCGCCGCAGGATGTCGCCCCGATTCAGCAAGCCCGTCAGGGGATCGTGCGCGGCCTGGTAGGCCAGCGCTTGCTGCTGCGCACGCCGCTCGCTGATGTCCAGGAAGGTGACCAGGCAGAATTCCAGCCGGCCATCCCGCCAGATCGGATAGGACCAGTACTCCGCCGGGAAGCACGTGCCGTCGCGGCGCCACAGGACCTCGTCGTCCACATGGACCCCCTGGCCTTCGCTCAGGGCCAGGTGCATGCGGCATTCTTCCAGGGGATAAGGCCGACCGTCCTCATGCTGATAATGAACCAGGCTGTGGAAATGCTGCCCCACCAATTGGTCGGGGTGGTCATAGCCCAGCAGGTTCGAGCAGGCCTGATTGGCAAAGATGCAGCAGCCCGCCGCATCCAGTCCGTAGATGGCTTCCGCCGTGACGTCCATCAACTGACTGATCAGGCGCTCGCGTTCCTGAAGCCCCCGGCTCAGCGTCTCGCGCTCGGTCAGGTCGCGCACGACCAGCACATGGGCCGTCTGGCCGGTGAACATCAGGGACAGGCTGCGGATCTCGACGAACAGCGGCTGCCCGTCCCGTCGCCGGTGGCGCTCGTAAGAGTAGGCCGTATCCGGCTGGTGATCGAGCACCTCGATGCGCAGGTCATCGAGGCTCAAGTTGAGGAACTCATCGCGGTCGTAACCGTAGCGGCGCATCGCCTCGTCGTTGACGGCCAGAAAGCGCCCGCTGTCCAGACTGAGCACCAGCATGGGATTGGGGCTGCTCTCGAACAGCAGCCGGTAGCTCTGCTCGGACTGGGCCAACGACCGCTGGTAGGACTGCAGCGCATCGGCCATGTCGTCGAACTGCTTGCCGATTTCCTGCAGATCCTGCCCCCTCAGCAGGTCCGCCACCCGGCCGGAAAAATCCTGGGACGCCAGCCGCCGGACGGCCGCGCGCAAATGTTCGAGGCTGCGGCCCGCCGCCAACTGGAGCAGGTTCCAGGCCGCCAGGGCCGCCACGCACAGGAACAGCGCAATGATGAAGATGCCGATCCACAAGGCGCGGCGCGCTTCGGCGTACAGAACCGATTCAAGCACCTCGTAGCGCACGGACAAGCCATGCGGATCACCCAGAGGGCCGGCCGTCGCGGACAACACGACCCAGCGGCGACCATCGGCATCGACATGCGTCTCGCGCACCAGCCCGGCCGTGTGGAGAGGATGCGGCTCCAGCCGCTCGCCCAGATGGCTGGCATCGTCGGGCACGCGCTGCAGCACGTGCCCATCGCGGTCCAGGATCCACAACCGGCTGCTGGGCAGCAGATCGGGAATGACCGCACCCGCGCGCAGATAGCCCAGGTTCATGCCGCCGAACACGACGCCGCTATTGATGCCGGATTCGCCCGGTACACGCACGGCCAGGACCAGCGTGGGCAGATTGGACATCCGCCCGATGATGAAGCCGCCCAACGTGACCTCGCTCTGCCCGATGGCCTTGCGGACATAGGCCCGGTCGCCCAGGTAGACCCCGCCGGGAACCGGGTCGGGCAGCCCCGAACAGACCTGATAGCCATCGGCGTCGGTGACGCCCAGGTTCAGATAGCGCGGCAAACGCCTCAGCAGGGTCGACAGGTAGCCGCGGCATTCGCCCCAGCGCTGCTGGCGCAGGACGGGAGAATTCGACAAGGCATGGAGCACGTCGCTGGCGTCGTTGATCAAGGCGCGATCATAGGCCGCCGTGATGCTGACCAGGCTCTCGGCCGTGTGCTCGCTGCTGGCCATCAAGGCCCGGTACTGGTGCCAAACATAGTAGCCCAGGCCGCAGAGGATCGGCACGATGACCGCCAGCGCCGCCAGAAACAGGCGCGTCCGGAGATCATCGAACAATCCTGCGCGGGGATTCGTGCCGCGAGAATCGGACAATCCGTGCCTCCCCTGCGTGTCATGTCCGGCACCAGGAATAGGGCCGACAGGGAGGAATATACACGGACCCGGCGGCGGCCCACCCTACAATAGGGCTTTCCCTCGTACCCTTCTTCGGACCTCCTCGATGTTCACCTTCACCCCCCGAACCTACGCCAGCAAGGCCGAACACTACGTCGACCTGGCCGCCCAGGCGCGCGGCCTGATCGCGGGGGAACCCGACCTGATCGCCAATGCCGCCAACTTCAGCGCCCTGGTGTTCGACAGCCTGCCGCAGATTAACTGGGCGGGCTTCTACCTGTACGATGGCCGGGAACTGGTCGTCGGCCCCTTCCAAGGCAAACCCGCCTGCATCCGCATCGCGCTGGGGTCGGGCGTCTGCGGCACGGCGGCGCGCACGCGCCAGACCCAGGTCGTGCGCGACGTCAACCAGTTCTCGGGGCACATTCCCTGCGATTCCGCCTCGCAATCGGAAATCGTCGTGCCGCTGGTGCGCGCGGACGGCTCGCTGCTGGGCGTGTGGGACGTGGACAGCCCCGTCACGGGCCGCTTCGACGAAGACGACCGGCACGGCATGGAAGCCCTGTGCCGGGTCTTCATGGATCACCTGGATGAATCCGGACGCCGATCCGCCCCCGCGGCCTGATCGGCGCCTGACGAATCGGAGCGGCATGCGGGCCGCGATCAAGCAGCGTCCCCGGCCTACCAGTCCAGCGGCAGGGAAAACCGCGCGCCCACGCCGTAGTCCCCGGAGTTCAGATCGCGCCGCGTCTCCAGGCGCACCCGCAGGTACGGCCCGTAGCGGAAACCGTGGACCAGCCCGACTCGCTCGTCCAGCCCGCCGGCCGCATCCACCCGCCGCTCGAACGAACCGCTGATCGCCCCCCAACGGCCCGCGGCCAGGTCGAGGCGCCACTGATTGCTGACGCAACCGCAGCCGCTCGCGCGGCCGATCGTCGACAGGTCCGCGTAGCCCGCCCCTTGCCGCGCGTTCACCCAGGCCGCGTCCAGGCCAGGATAAAGGCTCAAGGTATAACCCAACTGGCGGCGCCAGCCCTCGGCCAGCGCCTGGCGCGACCCGGACACCCCGAACCGCCAGGTGCCGGCGCCGTCCATCGCATAGTCTCCGCCCAACCCCAGCACCGTCAGACCCCGCCCTCCCTGCAGCCGGGAAGCCAGGATCAAATCGCCGTCCGCCGCGTAACGCGTCGTGGCGTCGAATACGACCGGCCCGTACGCCAGGTCTCCTTCGACCGGCGCGCGACCGGCGGCCCCGTCCAGGGCGCCGGCCGCCACGGTGTAATCCCACGATCCGGCCGGCAGGCGCCCCCGAGGCGCGGCGCGCGACAGACCCACGCCCGCCAGGCGCACGGACCTCCCCCAGAGCGGCGCGCCCGACGCCATGCTGCCCAGCGTCACCCCATACCCGGCCGAACTGCGGTAGCGCCAGTTTCGCGCTCCCAGGGACCAGGTATCCAGGCCGGTGGAATCCAGAGGATCCAGACTGCCCGAAGCCCCCGCCGCCGGATCGTCGGCAGGGCCGAACCAGCGCAGGCCGATTCCGTCCGGCCGGTAGCCGTAGTCGTACACCGGCCTGTCGAGCATCAGCGAGTCGTAGCGAAGGCCGGCGCCGTCAACCGGCGAATCAGCCGCAGCGGCGGCCGGCACGTCGGACGGGATGTCTCGGGGCACATCCGGGACAGCGTAGCGCTGGGGAGCCAGATCGATGAGCGCCGGATCCGGATCGGCCATCGGCCCGGTATGGGCCGGCGCGGCGCCGGCCAGCAGGGCCGACACGGTCAGCAGCCGGACGATTCGATTCATGGGATGACGCACGGAACCATCGGGCCGCAACGGCCCGAATCATGAAACCCGGGAATGCCGCGGCCCCTGAAAACAGCGCCGCGAATTCCCCTAAAGCGGCCCAGGGTATCACGAGAAGGGAGGCCTTCGTCACCCTCGAAAGATTTCTGTATCGAAATTGAAACCCCGCTTGCCCACACCATATATTGTGTTTATCATTTTCAACCGCACTACATGTAGAAAACAAAGCACTCCCACCAAGGACATCCGGCCGTGATCAAGAACATCGTCAAGCGTGATGGACGCATCGAACCTTACATCCCCAGCAAGCTCAACGGCTGGGGTCGATGGGCCGCCGCCAACCTGGGGCAGAAAGTCGACTGGAGCAGCATTGTCCTGCAGGCCGTCAGCACCATGCCCGAGACGGTCTCGACCGCCGATCTGCAGGAAAAACTGATCCAGAACTGCCTGGACAAGGACACGTGGTCCTACTACCTGATGGCGGGCCGGCTCTACGCGTCCCACCTGCACAAGATCATCCATGGCTCCAGCATCCCCAGCGTCAAGGCGCTGCACGACCGGATGGTAGCCGACGGCGTGATGGTGCGCATGAACTACAGCGACGCCGAATACGCCGAGATCGAGTCCTTCATCGACCACGAGCAGGACTACGACACCCCCCATTTCTCGCTGCATTACATCCGCAAAAAGTACAGCCTGCAAAACCGCGTCACCCGCCAGGAATACGAAACGCAGCAGTTCGTCTACATGCGCATGGCCATGGCCCTGTCGGAAAACGAGCCCGCCGAGCGCCGGATCGACCTGGTGCGACGCTTCTACACCGAGTTCTCGGCCAAGCGGATTTCGGCTCCCACGCCCAACTACGTCAACCTGGGCACCAAGCTGCGCGGCTTCGCCTCGTGCTGCCTGTACGTGGTGGACGACAACGAGGCGTCCCTCGCCATCGGCGACCATATCGCCTACCGCATGACGGCCGCATCGGCCGGGATCGGCAGCCACCTGATCACCCGCAGCAAGGGCGATCCGGTACGCGGCGGCCTGATCCAGCACCAAGGCAAGCTGCCCTACCTGGCCTCCCTGGGCAAGGCGGTCCACGCCAACATGCAGGCCGGGCGCGGCGGCGCCTGCACCACCTACTACTCCGGTTTCGATCCCGAAGCCGAGGTCATCGCCTACCTGCGCAACCCGCGCAGCACCGAAGACCGCAAGAACCGCGACCTGCACTATGCGCTGGTCACCAACAAGCTCTTCGCCGAGAAGGTCGCCCGCAACGAAGAAGCCTTTTCCTTCAACGTGCGCACCGCGCCCGAGCTCACCCGGCTGTTCTTCGGCCCCGATTCGGCCGCCTTCAAGCGCGAATACGAACGCCTGGAGCGCGATCCGTCCTTCAAGAAGGAAACCTTCAAGCCGCGCGACCTGATCCTGACTTCGCTGAACGAGGCGCTGGAGACCGGCGTGGCCTACCTGGCCAACATCGACGAGATGAACCGCCACACGCCCTTCAAGGAGCCGATCCATTCCAGCAACCTGTGCCTGGAAATCAGCGAACCCAACCGTCCCTACCAGGACATGCAGGATCTGTACTCCGACCATGAGGTCGGCTTCATCACGGTCGAGCTGGCCGACGGCGCGACGCAGACGTTCAACTTCAACGCGGCCCTGACCGTCGCGGTTGCCGACTCCACGCTGCCGCGCGTCATCTTCGCCGGCGAATTGAAGGCGGGCGACGACATCCTGTCCGACGAGCCGGGCAAGGGCGGGCGGGTCGTGCGCGTGGTCGAGGCCCACGAGGAGCCCGAAATCGCCCTGTGCTCCCTGGGCGCCATCGCGTACGACGCCATCGCCGAGGACGACGACGAGACCTACCAGGAAGCGATGTACCTGACGTTGAAGATGATCGACTACTGCATCCTCAACTCGCACTACGTGCTGCCCCACGTGGCCGTGACCGCCAAGGCGCGCATGAACGCCGGCGTGGGCCTGATGGGCGTGGCCACCCACATGGCCCGCAAGGGCCTGCGCTACGATACCGTCGAGGGCCGCGAAGAGCTGCACCGCGTCGCCGAGCGTCACATGTACCACGCCATCCGGGCCTCGCTGCGCATCAGCAAGGAACGCGGCGTCGCCCCCTGGATGCACAAGACCCGCTGGCCCGAAGGCTGGCTGCCTCTCGACACGTACAACCGCAACGTCGACGAACTGGGCGATTTCCACAACCGCTACGACTGGGAGGCCCTGCGCACCGAGATCATGCAGAACGGCGGCATCGGCCATTCCTGCCTGGTGGCCTACATGCCGGGCGAATCGTCCTCCAAGGCGCTGGGCAAGCCCAATTCGCTCTATCCCGTGCGCGACATCACGCTGAACAAGACGGACGGCTCGGTCACGATCCGCTGGGCCGCCCCCGAAAGCGACAACCCGGCCTACTTCTACCAGTCGGCCTGGGATATTTCCGAAGTGGACATGATCAAGGCCTACGCCGTGTTCCAGAAGTTCACCGACCAGGGGATTTCCGCCGACCTGTGGCGCCGCATCAAGGACGACGACAAGGTTTCCAGCCGCGAGCTGCTGACCCACTACTTCGCCATGGTGAAGTACGGCATGAAAACCCGCTACTACTACAACTCGAACGTGGCTTCGGACAAGACACTCGATCACGCCGGCAGCATCCACGACCACGTGGAAGACAAAGTCGTCTGCGAAAGCTGCACGATGTAGGCTCTTTCCCGCGTGCTCCGCGCGCCCATGGCCCCCTGCACCGGCCCGGACATCCGCTCCGGGCCTCCGACCGACCCGATTCAGGCATTCCGACCAAAATGAGCCAAAAAGCCCTGCCCACCAAGATCTTCAACACCGAAAAATCCGACTACGCCTTCCCGGAAATCATCCTGGGTCAGGACCTGGGCCTGTTCGATACGATCAACAAGTTCTACCCCGAAATCTGGAAGCTCTACAAGACGCTGAAGAACCAGGACTGGGACGAGAACGAATTCGACTATTCCACCTGCAATGTGCAGTTCAAGACCTGCGACCGCCATACCTACGACATGATGGTCAAGACCCTGGCCTGGCAATGGGAGGCCGACAGCGTGGCGTCGCGCTCCATCGCCGCCGTGCTGGCCCCTGTGTGCACCAGCAGCGAGGCCTGGTCCGGCTGGGTGGAAATCACCAAGAACGAAATCGTCCACGCCGCCACCTATTCCGAAATCGTCCGCAACAGCTTCGACAACCCGGACGACATCCTCAATGAAATCCTGTCGGTCAAGGAGGCCATGAACCGCCTGCGCGTCGTCAGCGAAGTCTTCAACCACGCCTTCGAAGTCAGCTACGATTATGCCCGGGGCCAGCGCGAGAACGACCAGGAAACCTACAACGCCATCTACCTGT
Source organism: Castellaniella ginsengisoli (assembly GCF_040955415.1). NCBI lineage: Bacteria > Pseudomonadati > Pseudomonadota > Betaproteobacteria > Burkholderiales > Alcaligenaceae > Castellaniella > Castellaniella ginsengisoli. The sequence continues at coordinate 704,738 of NZ_CP158257.1, forward strand.
TCATCGTCGCGATCCTGTGCATGGAGCGCATCCAGTTCCTGGCCTCGTTCGCCGTGACTTTCGGCATCTGCGACGGCACGGGCCTGTTCCAGCCCATCGGCAAGGCGGTCCAGAAGATCGCCCAGGACGAATTCGAAGTCCACGTCCAGTACGGCAAGGAAGTCCTGCGCGCGATGTTCAAGACCGAGCGCGGCCGCACCGCCTTCGAGCAGTGCCGGACCAAGATCGTCCAGATCCTCGACGAAGTCACCGCCAGCGAAGTCGAATGGACCGACTATGCCTTCTCCGAAGGCCGCGAACTCACCGGCGTGACCTGCCAGATGATGAAGGACTGGGTCCATTTCAGCGCCACCGACGTGGCCCGCTTCTTCAATGTCGAAGACCAGGTGTCCTTCCCGATCATCACCGAGAATCCGCTGAAATACATGGAAAGCTGGCTCAACATGAGCAAGGTCCAGGCGTCCAACCAGGAAGAGGACACCGCCCAGTACAAGGTCGGCGTGATGAAGCGCGACGACGAGAACGAAGTGTTCGACGTGGATTTCTGAACGCCGCCGGCGCGTTGCGCCCCCTGCCGCACCCGATCAAACCCCGACCGACACACTCAAGGAGACGCCATGTCCATCACCGTCTATTCGAAGCCCAACTGCCCGCAATGCGATCTCACCAAACGCGACATGGACATCCTGGGCATCGAGTACGAGACCGTAGACCTGACCCAGAGCCACGATCAGCTCGAACGCCTGATCGGCCTGGGCCACCGCAGCGCGCCCGTGGTGGAAACCGAACGCGAGACCTGGTCGGGCTACAACCAGGAAAAAATCAAGGGCCTGGTGTCGTACGCCTGAGCGGGTGGGCCGGCGCGCGACGACGGCAAGATTCGCGCGCCCAGCCCGTCAGATCCCCACGGCCGACACCGCCTTGGTGTTGAGATAGGCCTCCAGCGCCTCGGGGCCGCCTTCCGAACCATAGCCCGAATCCTTCACCCCGCCGAACGGCAGTTCGGCCGAAGGCGTAGCCGGCTGATTGATCCACAGCATGCCGGCTTCGATCCGCCCCATCAACTGCTGCGCATTGCGCAACGAGCGGGTGAAAGCGTAGGCGGACAGACCGTAAGCCAAGCGATTGGCTTCGGCAATGGCCTCGTCCAGCCGGTCGAAGGCGCGGATGCCCGCCACCGGGCCGAAGGGCTCGTTGTTGAACAGATCGGCCTCGGTGGTGAGCCCTGATATCACGGTCGGCGCAAAGAAATTGCCCGCACTGCCGACGCGTTCGCCGCCCGTCAGAATTTCGGCGCCGCGCCGGCGCGCATCCTCGATCACCTGCGCGATCGCCGTGACGCGGCGCGCATTGGCCAGCGGCCCCAGGGTGGTGCCTTCTTCCAGGCCGTCCCCCAGCTTCAGGGATTCGGCGCGGCGTACGAAAGCCTGGGAAAACGCCTCGACCAGGCTGCGATGCACCAGGAACCGCGTCGGCGAGATGCAGACCTGGCCCGCATTGCGGAATTTTCCGGCCGCGGAGATCCTGGCCGCCAGCTCGACGTCGGCGTCTTCGGCGACGATCACCGGCGCATGGCCGCCCAGCTCCATCGAGACCCGCTTCATATGAGCGCCCGCCAGCGCGGCCAGTTGCTTGCCCACTTGCGTGGAGCCGGTGAACGTCACCTTGCGAATGACGGGATGAGGGATCAGGTAGCCTGAGATTTCCGCCGGATTGCCGAACACCAGGCCGACCACACCGGGCGGCAGGCCGGCGTCCACGAAAGTCTGCAGCAGCGCGGCCGGCGAGGCCGGGGTTTCCTCGGGCGCCTTGCACAGAAAGGAGCAGCCGGTCGCCAGCGCGGCGCCCAGCTTGCGCACCACCTGATTGATGGGGAAATTCCAGGGCGTGAAAGCCGCCACCGGCCCCACGGGCTCTTTAATGACCAATTGCAAGGCCGAAGGATTGCGCGAAGGCACGATCCGGCCGTACACGCGCAGCCCTTCGTCGGCGAACCATTCGATAAGCGTGGCGCCGGCCAGGGTCTCGGCCCGCGCCTCGGCCAGCGGCTTGCCCTGTTCGCTCGTCAGCAGGCGGGCGATACCCTCCGCACGCTCGCGCAGCAGGCCCGCCGCCCGCCGCATCAGGGCGGCGCGTTCGTGCGCCGGCGTATCGCGCCAGGCCTCGAAGCCACGCCGGGCGGCGGCCAAGGCACGATCAAGATCGGGAATGCCTGCATGGGCCACGGTTCCGATCACTTGGCCGGTGGCCGGATTGAGCACGTCGATCACCCGGCCATCGGCCGCGTCGACCCATTGGTTGTCGATCAGAAGTCGGGTATCGGGATAGTCGATGGATATTGTCTCGGCAGTCGTCATTGTTTCAGCACCTGGGATGGAATCTGCATGGACGAAACCTCGTCCGGCCCGATCGAGTATAGTCCCCGGCCCATCCCCCCTCTTGCTTGATCCGCCGACGCGCGCCGACTATAAAGGCAGCATGCAAACCGGATCGGGCCATCCTCTTCAGGCAGACGCACGATGAATGCTTTTCATGCTCTCCTGGGCGCCTGCGCGTTGACGTCGCTGCTGGCGCCGGCACCGGCGGCCGCCCGCACCGCCTCTGCGGAAAACGCAGGCGCCCTCCCGGCGCGGGACGCCGCGCCCTTTACCGTCCGGCGGACCGCCGTCTTCGACCGCCCCTGGGCGATGGCCTTCCTGCCCGACGGCCGCCTGGCCGTCACGGAAAAGGCCGGCCGCCTGTTCCTCGTCACCCAGGCAGGCGCCAAGACGCCCATCGACAGCGTGCCGGCGGTCTACGACCGAGGCCAGAACGGCCTGCTGGACATCGCGCCTTCACCCGATTTCGCCCGGGACGGCTTGCTGTATTTCACCCGCGTGGCGCCCGCGGACGGCGGCGGCGTCCTGGTGCTGTCCCGCGCACGGTTGATTGAATCCAAGGGCCGCGCCCATTTGGCCGGCCTGGAGACCGTGTGGCGCCAGCAGCCCGCCAGCCGGGGCGGACAGCCGGGCGGCATCATTGCCTTCTCGCCCGACGGCGCACACCTGTTCCTGAGCGTCGGCGACCGGATGGAACCCGATTCGGCCCAGGATCCCGATGCAGCCCGGGGCAAAATCCTGCGCTTGAACCGGGACGGCTCCACGCCCTCGGACAATCCCCTGGCCGGCCAGGACGGCATCCGCGCCCTGACCTGGAGCACAGGCCACCGCAACCCCTACGGCCTGGCCTTCGCGCCGGACGGCACGCTCTGGTCGCACGAAATGGGGCCGCGCGGCGGCGACGAGCTGAACCGCATCCGGCCCGGAGGAAACTACGGTTGGCCGGAGGTCTCGAACGGCGACCAGTACAGCGGCTGGCCGATCCCCCGGCACGCCACCCGCCCCGAATTCGATCCGCCCAGCCTCTACTGGACCCCGGTGATCGCCCCGGCGGGGCTGGCGTTCTACCAGGGGGCACCATTCCCGGCATGGAAAGGCTCGGCCCTGATCGGCGGCCTGCGAGGCGAAGGCCTGGTGCGCGTCGCTTTCCGTGCAAACGGCGCCGCGCACCAGGCGGACCGCTGGGCGCTGGGCCGGCGCATCCGCGACGTGGCGGTGGCGCCCGACGGCGCGGTGTGGCTGATCGAGGACGGCGTCGAGGCGGGGCTGCTGCGGCTCACGCCGCGGTCATCGAGCGAATGAAACGCGCGTTCATCCGCCCCGGCGCGAGCCGCCGGACCCATCCGACTGGATATCGAAGTGCGTGACAACACCCTTGTCCATCCGGAAGATATGCTTCACGGTCTTGTTCTTCAGTCCCTGGACCTGGCCGTCCAGCGGCCGGCCCTCCAGATCGAAGAGCGACTGGACCACTTCGACGACGATGGCGCCATCGCCCCTGCATTGGAATGCGACGGGCTGGACGCGGGGGCTCACCAGCGCCCACTGGCGAGTCCAATAGTCGCGCACCGCCTCGTGTCCGTGCACGTGGCCGCCCTCCATGCCGTTGGCCCAGGCGACCTCCTTGTCGAGCACGGCAAGAATGCCCTCGATGTCCTTCACGTTGAAACAGTCGTACATTCTCTTGACGATGTCGATGTCGCTTCCCGGCATGGCCGTGTCCCCGGAATGAATTGAAAGAGGCTGACGGCGCATGGGCATCCGTCATCACTGCGGTTAATATATATGTACGTATATATTTAAGTCAAGCATGAATCAAAGGAACGATATGGCCGACGAGGTGCTTTCCACGCCAGGACATCTGATCAGCCTCGCCGCCCGGGGCTTTGCGCGTCTGAGCGAATCCCGTCTCAAGCCGCTTGGTTTCGGCGTCGGGCATTTGCCCGTGCTGGTGGCGCTGCGCGACGGGAAGGCCCATACCCAGCGCGACTTGGCGCGATTTGCCAGAATCGGGCAGCCGCCGATGGCGCAAATGCTGGCCCGCATGGAACGGGATGGCCTGATTCAACGGACACGCGATCCGTCGGACGGCCGAAGCAGCCGGATCGTACTGACGCGCGCCGCGCGGGAACGCCTGCCCGCAGCCATCGCGACGCTGTACGAAGGCAATCGCCAGGCCCTGGCCGGATTCACGGCCACGGAAGCGTCGCAACTCGCGGATCTGCTGACGCGGCTGATCGATCAGCTCGATCAACTCACGGGCGCTGAAACTTCGCCGTGACCGGGCCCGGGGTTGGCCCGCGTTTCCAAACCAAGCGGATTTGGGCGGAAAACGAAGCACGGATCAACGCGGCAACATGAGCCCATGGCGTCATGGCCCGATGGGCGGCACACCGCTCCGTCGCCTCGTTTATTTGACATAATATAATAATACTGATATTTTATACAGCGATCGTGGCGGCGCACAGTGTGCTGCCACATTGCTTTGGGAGAACACCATGTCAACACCTAAACGTGTCGCCTGGAAGGATATCGTCGCGCCGCCGCTTAACTGGAAAGCCCCAAAGATGTCCGACCAAGACTCAGAATCCAGCCAGGATAAGCAAGACAAGGAAGAGCAAAGCGCCGACAAGTAAGGTTCCTGTCTGCTCCGGACTGTGGGCGCGCCGCGGATCAAGCGGCGGAGCCTTTGCGGCAATGGCCGGCCAGGCCTTGCCGCACAAGTTCAAAGCCCGCCTCATGACAGGGGCGGGCTTTTTTGACCGTGCGGCCGGATCTTGTCCAGGGCTGATGCGAAACCGCATGAAGCCTGGGCTCGGAAGAAGGGGGAGGGAGAAAGAAGAAATGGTCGGGGTGACATGATTCGAACATGCGACTCCTACGTCCCGAACGTAGTACTCTACCAGGCTGAGCTACACCCCGACGGTGCTGCTTCGGCAGGCACGCAAGCCCGGCAATAAACCAGGTTGCACCCGCCAGCGGGAAAACTTCAACGGTCGCGCTCGACCGCGAAAGCACAGAATTTTAGCAGAGTTTCCCGATAAACGGAATCCGGGAAGGCGGACAGCGCCTCGCGGGCGAGCCCGGCTTCGACCCGCGCAGCCTGCCGGGTGTAATCCAGGGCATCGGTGGCATGGATCGCCCGCGCCACGGCCTCGAAGTCGGCGTCGCCGGTCTCGATGGCGGTACGGATCAGGTCGCGCTGCTCGGGCGTGCCGGTTTCCAACACCCGGATCAGCGGCAGTGTAGGTTTGCCCTCGCGCAGGTCGTCGCCCACGTTCTTGCCCAGGGCCTGGACGTCGCCGCTGTAATCAAGCACATCGTCGATCAGTTGGAAGGCGGTGCCAATGTGCCGGCCGTAGGCGGCGGCGGCGTCTTCCTGGCCGGGCGTGGCGCCGGAAATGATGGCGCCCACCTGGGCGGCCGCCTCGAAGAGCTTCGCGGTCTTGTAGCGCACGACCTGCAGGTAGCGATCCAACGACACATCGGGGTCGTGCACGTTCAGCAACTGCAGGACTTCGCCCTCGGCGATGATGGTGGTCGCGGCCGACAGCACCGCCATGGCGGCCATGGAATCGGATTCGACCATCATTTCGAACGAGCGGGAATACAGATAATCGCCCACCAGCACGCTGGCGGCATTGCCGAACACGGCATTGGCCGTCTCGCGGCCGCGGCGCATGTCGGATTCATCGACCACGTCGTCGTGCAACAAGGTGGCGGTGTGGATGAATTCCACCACGGCCGCAAGGCGGTGATGGTTGTCGCCCCGGTAGCCCAGCGCCCCCGCCACCAGCAGCACCATGGCCGGACGCATCCGCTTGCCGCCGGCGCCGACGATGTAATCACCGATGGTGCGAATGAGGACGACCTCGGAATCCAGGCGGGCGCGGATGACGGCGTCGACTGCCTGCATGTCGGACACGATGGGGGCGAACAGTTCTGAGAAGTTCAAGACAGACCCGGATGCTGATGGGCGCCCGCACGAAAGCGGCCGCAAAGAGCCAGATTATACTTTCCGGATCATGATCAGGAGAATTCAGTGGCCGACCCCCAGTTGCAGGCACTCATGAACCGGGCGATGGGCGTGCTGGCGCAGCTCGAAGCCTGGCTGCCCCCCGCCCCGCCCGCCATCGACTGGACTGCCCATGCCTACCGCTGGCAGCGCCGGGGCACGCGCGGCTGGCTCGAAGCCGTCCGCCGCATTGCCCCCATCAGCCTGGACGACCTGCGGCACGTCGATCGGCAAAAAGCCGTCCTTGAACGCAATACGCTGGCCTTCCTGGGCGGCAAACCGGCCAACAACGTCCTGATGACCGGCGCGCGCGGCACGGGCAAAAGCTCGCTGGTGCGCGCGCTGCTCGACGCGCATGCCGGCCGCGGCCTGCGCCTGATCGAAATCGACAAATCGGATCTCGGCGACCTGGGCCAGGTCATCGAACTCATCCACGACCGCCCGGAACGCTACATCGTGTTCTGCGACGACCTTTCCTTCGAGGAAGGCGAGGCCGGCTACAAGGCCCTCAAATCGGCCCTGGACGGCTCAGTGGCTTCGCCGGGCGACAATCTGCTGATCTACGCCACCTCGAACCGGCGCCACCTGATGCCGGAATACATGCACGAGAACCTCGAAGCCCGGCACCAGCCCGATGGCGAAATCCATCCGGGGGAGACTGTTGAGGAAAAAATCTCGCTGTCGGAACGCTTCGGCCTCTGGCTGTCGTTCTACCCCTTCACCCAGGACGACTACCTGGACATCGTCGGCCATTGGCTGCGGGCCCACGGCTGCAGCGATGCCCAGGTCCTCGACGCGCGTGCCGAAGCGCTGCAATGGGCACTGGAGCGCGGCTCCCGCTCCGGACGTGTCGCCCGGCAATTCGCGCGCGACTGGGCGGCACACCATGTCTGACGCCATTCCGTCCGTCCGTTTCTTGCCGCCGGGCAGCCCCGGCGCACCCAGCACTCCCACCGACAGCAGCGCGCCGAAGGCGCTGCGCGTGGGTTCTTGTTCGATACCGGGTCCGATCCGCCATGACTGAATCCAAGCCCTACATCCGCGTGGCCGCCGGCCTGATCATCGATTCCCGGGGCCGGCTGCTGCTGGGCCAACGCCCCGAAGGCAAGGCCTGGCCCGGCTGGTGGGAATTTCCCGGCGGCAAGATCGAAGCCGGTGAGACTGTCGAGCAGGCCCTGGTGCGCGAACTGGACGAGGAACTCGGCATCCGCGCCACGCGCGTCTACCCCTGGGTCGTGCATGTGCATGAGTATCCCAAGACCATCGTTGAACTGGCCTTCTGCCAGGTGACTGCCTGGGAAGGCGAGCCCCATGGCCGCGAGGACCAAGCGCTGGACTGGGTCGATCCCTGGGAAATTCGCCTGGACGAGTCCGAACACCCCATCGGCCCGGGCGGCGGTTCGCTGCTGCCGGCCGCCGCGCCGCCGCTGCGCTGGCTGCGCCTGCCCACACACTACCGTCTCAGCAAGATCGGCCACCCCGACCGGCTGGCCGACTGGCTGTCCGATCTACGCCAGGAACTGCTGCGCGGCCTGCAACTGGTGCAGTTCCGCGAGCCGACCTGGCAAGGCGACCCGGCCTCGCTGCGCGAAGCCTTTCTTGCCGTGCTCGCCCTGTGCCGCCAGCACGGCGCCCGATGCCTGGTCAATAGCGCCCACCCCGCCGCCTGGTGGTCCGAGGCCGACGGAGTGCAATTGCGCGCGGCCGATGCGGCGCGCATCCTCCAGGACGACACACGGCCGCCGGGCTGGCTGGGGGTATCGGCCCACACGGCGCAGGACATCGAATGCGCACGCCAGTTGCAAGCCGATTTCGTGGTGCTGGGGCATGCGCTCGACACCAGCAGCCACCCCGGCCTCCCGGCCCTGGGCTGGGAGCGGTTCCGCACCCTGGCCGACGCCGCCGGCCGTCCGGTCTTCGCCATCGGCGGCCAATCGCTGGATACGCAGGAGGCGGCGCGCCGACACGGCGCGCACGGGATCGCGGCGGTCCGGGGCCGGCTGGTCAGTTGAGCGCGTAGCCGCCACCCAGGGCGGCGATCAATTGCGTGGAGGCCTTCAAGCGCTCGGCGCGCACGTCCAATGAGGCTTGCTCGGCGCTCAAGGCGCTGGTCTGGGCCTGGACCACGCTCAGGTAATCCACCAGGCCGGCCCGGTACTGGTTGCTGACCTGACGCAGGCTTTCACGGGCAGCCGCCAGCGCCCGGTCCCGGGCCGCCTGCTCCTCGGCCAGGGCCTGCGACTGCACCAGGGCATCTTCGACTTCGCGCAAGGCGTCCAGAACGGTCTTGCGGTAGGCGGCTGCCTGGGCGTCGTAGGCCGCTCGGGCGGAAGCCACGGCGGCGGCCCGCGCACCGCCGTCGAACAGGCTCAAGGCCAGGGTCGGCCCCAGCGTCCAGAAGCGCGCAGGCGTCATGATCCACGACGCGAATTCCGCCGCCCGATAGCCGCCCTGGGCGCTCAGGGTCAGGTCGGGGAACCAGGCGGCCTGCGCCACGCCGATGCGGGCATTGGCCTGCGCCACCCGGCGCTCTGCGCCCGCCACGTCGGGCCGGCGCAGCAGCAGGGCCGAGGGCACGCCCACCGGCACACCGGGCACCGCCGGCAAGCCGGCATCGCCGGCCAGGCGGAACCCGGCCGGCACCTCGCCCAGCAATACGGCAATGGCGTGAATCTGCTGCGCGCGCTGCCAGCCCAGGCGGATGCGCTGGGCGCGTGTCTGATCCAACTGCGCGGAGGCCGCGGCCACATCGGCGGAAGACGCCACGCCCGCCGCCAGGCGGTTGCGCGTCATCTCCAGCGCGCGTGCGTATTCATCCAGTGTGCGGGCCAGCAGGGCATCCTGCAACTGGCTGGCGCGCACGCCGAAATAGGCTTGCGCCAGAGTGGACCGCAGGCTCAGGCGCATGGCGCCCAGGTCGGCGGCGCCGGCCTGCTCGCCGGCGCGGGCCGCCTCGACGCCGCGCCGCACGCGGCCCCACAGATCGACTTCCCAACTGGCGGTGGCCGACAGATTGTAGGTATCGGAGGGGCCGCCCGCCTGGGGCGCACCCTGCCCGGAGCGGGTCATGGAACCCGATGCGCCCACCGTCGGAAACAAGCCCGCGCGGGCGGAATCCAGCGCGGCACGGGCCTCCCGATACTGCGCTTCGGCCCGGGCCAGGTCCAGATTGCCCTGCGACATGCGCGCCATCAGATCGTTCAGGACGCCATCGCCGTACAGCGTCCACCAATCGGCGGGCAGGTCGCGCGGTGGCGTATCGGCCGGAATCCAGCGGCCTTCCGGCGCATGGGCGTAAGCGGTTCCGACATCCTGTGCAGGGCGCCGGTAATCGGGGCCGACGGCACAGGCCGACAAGGCCAGCACCGTGATAACAACCAGCAGCCCCCGTGCCGCGCGGCGGACGGATGCGGGCGGCGAAGCGGCATCCGCGATGACATGCGGGGGCGCGCGATCAAACATGGGGGGTGGGTTCCTGTTGCGGCGCTGGAGGCACGCGCCGGCGGTTGCGGCGCAGACGATCCAGACTCAGATAGACGACGGGCGTAGTGTAGAGCGTGAGCACCTGGCTGACCAACAGGCCGCCGACGATCGTCAGCCCCAGAGGTTGACGCATCTCCACCCCCGCCCCCGTGGCCAGCAGCAGCGGCAACGCGCCCAGCATGGCCGACAGCGTAGTCATCAGGATGGGGCGCAGGCGCGCCAGGCAGGCGCGATAGATGGCCTCACGGGGATCCAGACCCTCGCGATGCTGCGCCTGCAAAGCGAAATCCACCATCATGATGGCGTTTTTCTTGACGATGCCGATCAGCAGAAGCACACCGATCAACGCGATCAGGGTGAACTCCATCCCCACCAACCTCAAGGCCAGCAGGGCGCCCACACCGGCCGATGGCAAGGTGGACAGGATCGTGATTGGATGGATGGTGCTTTCGTACAGCATGCCCAGCACCAGATACATGGCCACCAGCGCCGCCGCCAGCATCCAGGGCTGCTGCGCCACCGCATCGCGCATCATGCCGGCGCTTTGGTCCAGCCCCCCCTGCAGTTCCTGCGACGGTAGCCCTATGCGCGCCACGGCCCGGTCGATGGCCGACAAAGCCTGGTCCAGGGAGACCCCCGGCGCCAGCCCGAAGGACACGGAATCGGCCGCCAGCAGACCCTCATGATTCACCGAGCGAGGCGCGGAACCCTCGGTGATGCGGGTAAAGGCCGTCAGGGGAACGCGCTCGCCGTCGGCATTGAGCACCTGGAGAGCCCGCAGGGAATGCAGGTCGCGGGCATAGTGCGGCTGCACGGCCATGACGACGTGATACTGGTTCAAAGCGCCGTACAGCACGGCCGCCTGCCGTTGACTGAAGGCGTTGTTCAGCACCCCCGCCAGATCCGTCATCTGCACCCCCAGGCGCCGGGCGGCGTCCCGGTCGACGACCAGTTCCACCCGGCGGCCCTTGTTCTCGACGTCGTCGTCCACATCGACCAGTTCGGGCAGCGCGGCCAGTGCGTCGCGCACGCGCGGCAGCCACTGGCCCAGCAAGGCCAGGTCGCTGCCCATCAGCACGTAGGAATAAGAGCCCGCCCGCGAAGAATGGCCCACGAAGATGTCCTGCTGAGGCACCAGGAACATGCGTGCGCCGGGCGTATGCTCGAACCGGGGCCGCAGCCGGTCGACGACCTCGGCGGCGCTGGCGCTGCGCTCGCTCAAGGGCTTGAGCTCCACTTGGACAAAGCTGGAATTGCTGCCGCCCCGCCCGCCGGCGTAGGCGGTGACGGTCTCCACAGCCGGGTCGGCCAGCAACACGCGGCGGAAAGCATCGAGCCGGACCTGAGTCTCACCGAAGGACGTCCCGGTATCGACCCTGAAAAAGCCCATCAATTGGCCCGTATCCTGCTGCGGGAAGAACCCCTTGGGAATGCTGGCGTACAGGTAGACGTTCAAGCCCACCGTCGCCAGGAGCATCAGCAGCACGAGGCGCCCGTGATCCAGCGACCAGCGCAGCGACCGTTGGTAGGCGGCCTCGCTTGCCCGGCCGAAGCGCCGCAGCCCGCGCCGCAGAAGGCCGCCGGGCGGCGCCTCGTGCCCGGCTGGCGCGCGCAGCAGGCGCGCCGCCATGACCGGCGTCAGTGTCACCGACACCAGCAGCGATACGGCGATGGCCACCGACAGGGTGACGGCAAATTCCTTGAACAGCCGCCCCACCAGGCCGCCCACCAGCCACAGGGGGCTGAATACCACGATCAGAGACACGCTCATGGCCAGCACTGTAAAGCCGACCTCGGCCACGCCGCTCAGGGCGGCCCGCGCCGGACGCATGCCGCGCTCGATGTGGCGCATGATGTTTTCCAGCACCACGATGGCGTCGTCCACGACGAAGCCGGTGGCCACGATCAAAGCCATCAGGGAAATCGTATTGAGGGTGAAGCCGAACCACCACATCGCGCTGAAAGTACTGATCAGCGAGACCGGCACGGCCACGGCCGGGATCAGGGCGGCGCGCCAGTTGCCCAGGAAGGCCAGCACCACGGCCACGACCAGCACGACCGACAGCACCAGGGACAGTTCGGCCTCGCGCAGCGAGGCCCGGATACTGGGCGTACGGTCCTGAGCCACAGTCAGGCGCGCCTGCTTCGGCAGCAGCGCCTGGAATTCCGGCAGCAACGCACGGATGGCATCGACAGTCTCGATGATGTTGGCATCGGCCTGGCGGCGGATGAGCAGCAGAACGGCGGGGCGGTCATTGAAATAGCCGACCTGGTTGATGTCCTCGACCGAATCTTCGAGACGCGCGACATCGCTCAGCCGCACCGGGCGGCCATCGCGCCATTCCACGATCAAGCGGGCATAGTCTGCTGCCGTGCGTAACTGATCGCTAGGGCGGATCTGCCATTGAGTGTCGCCGCGGCGCACCTGCCCGCCGGGGCGCAGCGCATTCACGTCTTGCAGCACCTGACGTATGCGGTCCAACGGAATTCCCATCGACTCCAGCGCGCGCGGATCGACCAGGACGCGCACGGCGGGCAGCGAACTGCCCCCCAGTGTCACCTGCCCAACCCCCTTCACCTGCGCCAATTTCTGCGCCAGCACGGTGGAAGCCAGGTCGTAGAGCTCCCCGCGCGTCGCAGTATCCGAAGTCAGCGCCAGCGTCATGATGGGCGACGACGAAGAATTCACCTTGTGATAGGTGGGGTTGCCGCGCATGCCAGAGGGCAGCATGGGCCGCGCGGCGTTGATGGCCGCCTGGACATCGCGCGCCGCGCTGTTGATGTCGCGGTCGAGCTCGAACACCAGAATAATCGTGGTCCGGCCTTCGCTGCTGCGCGAATTCATGCTGTCCAGTCCCGCGATCGCGCCCAGCGACTGTTCCAGGGGCATGGCCACGCTGGAGGCCATGGTCTCGGGGCTGGCACCCGGCAGCGAGGCCGAGACCGTAATCATCGGGAGATCCACCTGTGGCAATGGAGCCACCGGCAAGAAGCGCAACGCCAGCGCCCCGGTCAAAGCCAGCGCCAGACACAGCAGGGATGTGCCCACCGGCCGCCGCAAGAACAGAGCAAAGAACCGCATGTCAGCGACCTGCCGCACGCCGGCGCCCCAGCCGTTCAAACAACAGGTAGATCACGGGCGTGGTGAACAGCGTCAACACCTGGCTGCACAGCAGCCCGCCTACCATGGCCAGGCCCAGCGGCTGGCGCAGTTCCGCCCCCGAGCCCGAGGCCAGCATGAGTGGGATGGCGCCAAAAAAAGCGGCCAGGGTCGTCATCAGAATGGGGCGAAACCGCAGCAGCGCGGCCTCGTGGATCGCGGCCTGGGGCCCCAGGCCGCGTTCGCGCTGGGCATCCAGGGCGAAGTCAATCATCAGGATGGCGTTTTTCTTGACGATGCCGATCAGCAGGATGATGCCGATCACGCCGATCATGTCCAGGTGCGCGCCGCCCAGCCACAACGCCAGCAGCGCCCCGATGGCCGCCGAAGGCAGCGTGGACAGAATGGTGACCGGATGGATCAGGCTTTCGTACAGCACCCCCAACACGATGTACATGGTCACCACGGCCGCCAGCAACAGCCACAGCGTGCTCGACAAGGAAGCCTGAAAGGCCCGGGCCGCCCCCTGAAAGCGGACTTCGATGGAATCCGGCATGCCCAGCGCCGCGCGCGCCGATGCAATGGCCTGCACAGCACCGGACAGAGCGGTGCCCGGCGCCAGGCTGAACGAGACGGTGACGGCCGGGAACTGGTCCAGGCGCTGCACGGCCAGGCGCGCCAGACCGGGTTCGAAACTCGCCACGCTGGACAGCGGCGTCACCCCGCCCGAGGCCGTCGGCACGTGCAGAAGCTCCAGCGCGGCGGGGCCGCCGTCGAGCAGGCCCGCATCGGCCTCCAGCACCACCCGGTACTGGGCCGACTGCGTATAGATCGTGGAAATCAGCCGCTGGCCGAAAGCATCGTAGAGTGCGTCGTCGATGGCCGTCTGGGTGACGCCCAAACGCGCCGCCGCATCGCGATTCACCGTCACGGCCAGCGCCAGGCCCCGGTCCTGCAGGTCCCCGGCCACATCGCGCAACCCCGGCAACGCGCGCAGCGCATCGATCAGCCGGGGCGTCCAGCGCGCCAGGGCGGCTTCATCCGGACTGGACAGCGTCATCTGGAACTGGCCGCGGCTGACCTGGTCCTCGACGGAGAGCTCCTGCACCGGCTGCAGCCAGGCCTCCAGGCCCACGATCGGCTGCAAGGCCGCCTGCAGCCGATCGATCACGGCGTCCGTCCGTTCACCGCGCTCGGCCAACGGCTTGAGCGTAATCTGCAGGCGCCCGGTGTTCAGCGTCGTATTGTCGCCATCGATGCCGATGAAGGAAGCCACCGTCGCCACGGCCGGATCGGCCAGCACCTGCTCGACCGCCTGCTGCTGCAGGCGGCTCATGACCTGGAACGAAGCCGACTGCGGCCCCTGGGTGATGGCCTGCACGGCCCCCGTATCCTGCTGCGGAAAAAAACCCTTGGGGATGGCGGCATACAGGCCCGCCGTGACGAGCAGCGTCGCCACGACCGCCCACAGGGTCGCCCGCTGGTGCGCCAGGACCCAGCGCAACCCCCGGTCGTAGGCGGCGATCAGTCGGTTCATCCAGGAGATATGGCCCCCACGCCGCGCAGGCTCCGCCTGACCACCGTGTTCGGAGCGCAGCATGCGGGCGCACATCATGGGCGTGAGCGTGAGGGAGATGAGCAGCGACAGCAGGATGGCGACGGCCAGGGTGACGGCGAACTCGCGGAACAGCCGCCCCACCACATCGCCCATGAACAGCAGGGGGATCAGCACCGCGATCAGCGACAAGGTCAGCGACACCAGGGTGAAGCCGATCTGCCTGGATCCGCGCAGCGCGGCCGTCATGGCGTTTTCCCCCGCCTCGATGCGGCGGGCGATGTTCTCCACCATGACGATGGCGTCATCTACCACGAATCCCGTGGCGATGGTGAGGGCCATCAGGGTCAGATTGTTGATGCTGAAGCCCAGCAACGCCATCAGGCCGAACGTCCCGACCAGGGACAGCGGCACAACGACGCCGGGAATCAGGGTGGCCCGCCAGGTGCGCAAGAACACGAAGGTCACCGCCACCACCAGAATGATGGCCAGCAGCATCTCGACTTGCACATGGGCCACCGAATCCCGGATCGTACGCGTCCGGTCCGAGGCCACCTGCAGCTCCACGCCGGTCGGCAGCATCGCCCGCAAACCGGGCAGCAGGGCCTGGACACGATCCACCACTTCGATGACGTTGGCGCCGGGCTGGCGCTGGATGTTCAACAGAATGGCCGGCGTGCGGCCGAACCAGGCAGCCTGGTCGCGGTTTTCCGCCGCGCGGCGCACCTGCGCCACGTCGCCCAGACGCAGCGGCGCACCGTTCTCATAGGCCAGGATCAACCGTGCATACTCGGCCGGATCCTTGAGCTGGTCGTTGACGCTGATGGTGATCGAACGCTGCGGCCCGTCCAGGTTGCCCTTGGGCTGGTTGACGTTGGCCTGGGTCACGACCCGGCGCACGTCGGCCAGCGTCAGCCGGTGCGCGGCCAGCGCCTGGGGATCGACCTGGATGCGCACGGCCGGCCGCTGGCCCCCGGCCACGCTGACCAGCCCGACGCCACTGATCTGGGACAGCTTCTGCGCCACCCGCACCTCGATCAGGTCGCGCACCAGGGGCAGCGGCAGCGTGGGAGACGTCACCGCCAGCGTCATCACCGGCGCGTCGGCCGGATTGATCTTGCGATAAGTCGGCGGCGAGGGCATGTCCGGAGGCAGCAAATTCGAGGCTGCGTTGATGGCCGCCTGCACTTCCTGCTCGGCCACGTCCAGCGGCAGGCCTAGGTCGAAACGCAAGGTGATGCGCGACAAACCGCCTGAACTGGAAGACAGCATCTGCGCCAAGCCCGGCATCTGGCCGAACTGGCGCTCCAGCGGCGAGGTCACCAGCGCGGTCATGACCTCCGGCCCGGCGCCTGGATATAAGGTGGTGACCTGGATGGTGGGAAAATCGACCTGGGGCAGCGCCGACACCGGCAATTCGCGATAAGCCAGCAGGCCTGACAGCGCCAGTGCAACCATCGCCAGAGTCGTGGCGACCGGTCGCAGAATGAACAACCGCGACAGGCTCACGAGGCGGGGCTCCCGCCCACACCCTGGCGTGCCCCCGCCGATCCGGCCCGCGACTGGCCGGCGGCCTCGGCGGCGGCTGGATCGGCGCCGGACCCGCCGCCTGCCGCATCGGGCTGAATGATTTCCACGACGCTGCCCTCGCGCAGCCGATCCGTGCCCTCGATCACCACCGTGTCGCCCGCCTGCAAGCCGGATTCGATCACCACGCGCTCGCCGTCATCCACGCCGGTCACAACCGGCACCACGTGCGCTTCGTTGTCGGCAGCCACCCGATAGACATATTCGCCCTGCGAGCCGCGCTGCACCGCCCGCAAGGGCAACGTCACCCCGTCTTGCGCGCCCAGGCGCAGACGGACCTGGACAAACTGGTTGGGAAACAGGGATTCATCGGCATTGTCGAACCGGGCCTTGAGCCGGACCGTGCCGGTTGCCACGTCGATCTGGTTGTCCACCGCCACCAGGGTGCCGACGGCCAGCATCGTTCCGGCAGCATCGCTGAACAGGCGCACCTCCAGGTCCGGTTCGGTCTGGCGCGCTTCCAGCAAGACCTGAAGGCGTGTCTGGGGGATGGAGAACACCACATCGATCGGCCGGCTTTGCGTCAGCACCACCAGACCGTCGGCATCGGAAGAGCGGATCATATTGCCCACATCGACCTTGCGCAGGCCCAGGCGTCCGTCGACGGGGGCGCGAATCTCGGTGTAGCCCAGTTGCAAGCGCGCATCGGCCACCGCCGCCTGGTCTGATTTCGCCTGCCCCTGATACTGGCGCACCAGCGCGCGCGCGGTGTCCAATTGCTGGCGGGCGACCGAATCCTGCTTGAACAATTGCTCGTAGCGCGCCAGATCGCGGCGCGCCTGCTCCAATTGGGCGGCATGCTGCATCTGCAGTCCCAGCGCCTGGTCGAGCTGGATGCGAAAGGGCTGAGGATCGATCACCGCCAGCACGTCGCCCGCCCGCACGGCCTGGCCGTCGGCGAAATTCAAGGCCTGCAACGGGCCGTCCACGCGCGCGCGGATCGTGACGGTCGCCAACGGCGTCACGGTACCCAGTGCCCGCAAGACACGGTCGATCCGGCCCATCTCGGCCTGCGTGACGGACACCGGCGTCGCCTGTCCGCTCATCCGGAATCCCCGCCCTCCCGGCGCAGCCCTGTCGCTTGGCCAGAAATACCACAGAGCAAAAGCCGCCAGCGCGCAGGCCGCCGCCCACGCCAGGATGATGCGGCGCGTGCCACGAAGACGCGTCGTTGCGTTGATCATGAGAGGTCCTACAGATTGCAGCGGGCAAGGCGGAACGCAACGTCGCGACCAACCGGCTGGGGCTTGAGCTCGTTGTCCTGGGTCGAGAAACGCACCCAGATCACGTATTTGTTGGCGCTGACTTCCGGAAAGACGCCCAGGTCAGGATCGACCCAGACACGCAGCAACTGGAAGGATTTGCCACCCAGCATTTCCTGGTAGGCGCCCTGGCCGGCCATCTGGTCCTGGGCGTCGCCGGCGTCGCGCAGCATCTGCAGGATCAGGGCCATGGCCCGGTGCAGCGGCATCAACGGCTCGATCCAGCCGTGCAGATCGGAGACGCGCGTCTGCGCCGGCTTCAGTTGCCAGGAATAATAGGAAGGCATGTCCACGGGCGAGGATCCGCCCGGCATCGTGATCCGCCCGCGCAGGCTGGCGAGCCATTCATTGTCGCGCAGGCCCTGGCCGATGCGGCCCTGGCCGGCGAGCGCTGCGGACACTGCCTGGATTTCCCCGAGGAGCTTGTCCAGCGTGACGCCGTCCACACCAGGATGTTCGCGCAGCGCCGCCAAGGCGGAGCGATGGCGGTCCATGTCCTGGAGCACGGCCGTGCGGACGTCGGCACGTTCGCAGATGTCCAGCAGATCGAACAGCGTGGCCATGGCGATCTGGTGGCAATGGGCATCCTCGCCTCTGGCGAAGAAGAACAGGCGGTCGAATAGGTATTCGACCCTCAGCAGGGTGCGTACACGTTCATTGCAGGGATACTCGTACAGAATCACGCGCAAAAGGCCCTATCCATGAGTGATGCGCCCATCCGTCGACTGGGCGGCGCGGGCGCACCAGCGCTGGTGTTGCTGGAACGCGCGCCGGCGCAGCGCGCCCGGATCGGTCGATTCATCGTTGACGATCACGTCGTCGGCCGCCGCCAAGCGATCCGCTCTGGACGCCTGAGCGGACATGATACGCCCAATGGTGTCGCGCGTCAGCCCGCTGCGCGCCTGCACCCGGCGGACCTGAGTCTCGGGATCGCAGTCGACCACGCAGATGCGATCCACCCGGTCTCGCCAACGGCCCGATTCGACCAGCAGCGGCACCACAAAGACCACATAAGGCCCTTGGGCCCGTTCGGCCTGCGCGCGCACGGCCTGATCGATCAAGGGATGAAGCACGGATTCCAGTTGCCGCCGCGCATCCGGATCGGCGAAGACGCGTTCGCGCATCCAGTTGCGGTTCAACGCGCCCTCGGGCGTGATCGCCTGCGCGCCGAATGCCGCGCGCACGGGTTCGATCGCGGCGCCGCCCGGCGCCGTCAGGTCGTGGGCAATCCGGTCGGTGTCGATGACCGCAGCCCCCCATTCGGCCAGCCAGTCGGCCACCATGGATTTCCCCGAGCCGATACCGCCGGTCAGGCCGATGGAAAACATGGCATCCCCGCACGATGACTTGAAACCATGAATGTACCGCACCTCAGGGGCATCCCAGCATCCACGCCCCCGCCGCCAGGGCGATGCAAGGCCCGAAGGGATACGGCCGCAGCCGGCCGCCGCGCCGGACCAGGCTGGCCGCCACGCCCAGCACGCAGGCCAGCCAGAGGATGCCGACGGCGGCTTCCAGCCCCAGCCAGCCCGCCAATGCCGCCATGCATTTCACATCGCCGCCGCCAAAGCCATCCCGCCCTCGCACACGGCGATACAAGCAGGCGGCGCCGGCCAGGCCCGACCCCATCAGCGCGCAGGCGACCACGGCATCCGCGAAGCCCTGGACGCCCAGCAGCCAGCCGGCCGCCATCAGCGGCAAGGTGATCGCATCCGGCAGGAGGCCGCTGCGCGCATCGATCCAGCCCAGCGCCGCCACGGCAAGCGCCAGGGGCACCAGCCCGGGGCCCGGGCCGGCACCGGCGGCCAGCAGGCCCGCCACCAGGCCGAGCACCGCCGCCATCGCCGTATCCCGCGCCGGCTGCCACGGGCGTGCGGCGGACTCTGCGGCGGCGCCCCAGAGCGTGCGCGCCGTGGCCGGCGCACCGCCCGCCAGGCGGTCCGCATAGGCCAGAGACCAGCGCCCCAGCAGCGAGCCTGCGCCTGCTCCCGCCGCGACGGTCACGCCCCAGGCGACCCATCCGGACAGACCGTGCACGGCGTCCGCCAGCGCCGGCAATCCTTGCCATATGCCGCCCGGCCAGCCGGCCATTGCCCCGCATCCCATCGCCAAGCCCCCCGCAAATGCGTAGAATGGCGGCTTCACGACCTTGTCCGTCACGACCATGCCGCGCGCCCTTTCCCATACCCTTATCCGCCTGTTCAGCCTGGGGCTGCTGGCCCTGCTGGCCGCCTGCGCCCAGCAGCGCGAACCCGGCTTCTATGATGTCCCGCGCGGCGACACGGTGTCCGACGCCCGGCATCGCGCCCACGGCGATGCCGGTACGGTCGCCCCTGCGCAGTTGCAATTCGGATTCGGCGCCGACAGCCAGAAAAAGGCGGCGCCGGACGACGGTGCGGCACAAGCCGCGCCAGGCCAGGAGGCCACGCCGGCCAGCGCCGGCGGAACGCCCCAGGCGCTGGCCGAAACCCGCACCTATCTGGGCACCATCGCCTGCCCCGCAGGGCAACAAGCCTGCCCGCCGCGGCGCATGACCGTGACCCTCGCACCGGACGGCCAATGGCGTGCCCGCAGCGCCCCTCTGGACGGCGCAGCCGCCACCGCCTCGATGGGCTGCTGGCATCTGGTCTCGACCGATCCGGTGCGGATCGTGCTGCAAGCCGGCGACCGGGCCCATGCCACACTGGAATTCATCCAGGCGAACGTCTTGCGGCTGGCGCAGTTGAACGGCCAGGCCCCTCTGCTGGAATCGCGCCTGACCCGCCAGGCGGACATCGACCCCATCCAGGAGCTGGCGGCATCACCGGCCGAAGCCTGCGCGCAATGAGCCCGGACGCCTGGACGGCGCCTCCGGCAGGCGGCCCCGAACTGCCCGAGCCGGCATCGGGCTCGTCCGGTCCCGCGCGCCTGGACAGGCAATAACGGGTCAGTTCGACCGCATTGCGTACGCGCAGTTTCTGAAATATCCGCGCACGATGGGCTTCGATCGTGCGCTGCGTGACTCCGAGTTCTACGGCAATGTATTTATTGGACCGCCCCCGCGTCAGGTAGGCGGTCACTTCCCGCTCGCGCAGCGTCAGGCGGCTCAACGGCGTTTCCTGGCTGCAAGGACATTCCCGGATCGAATCGCTTTCCAGCATGGATGGCTCCCCCGTTTTTGGTTTGTATTCAGGGGAATTCTGCACGACCCGGCCAGGCTGCGCACCTGTCAGTTCTGACAGCTTGCAGCGGCCTAAAACTCCAGATTGTCGATCAGGCGTGTGGCGCCCAGTCGAGCGGCCGTCAGCACGACCAGGGGCTCGCCATCGCGGATTTCCTGGGCCGTGGGCGGCTGCAGGTCGCGCTGCCGGCGCACGGCGACGTAATCGGGATCCCAGCCGCGATCGCGCAGAGTCTGCATCGCCTGCCCCTCCGCCATCGCGGCATCCGTGCGTCCGCCCTGGACTTCGTCGCGCACGCGCTGCAGGAGGCCGTACAGATTGGGCGCCTCGGCGCGCTCCTGGGCGCTAAGGTAGCGATTGCGCGAGGACAGGGCCAGACCGTCGGCGTCGCGGACGGTTTCATGGGCCAGGATTTCGACCGGCAGTTGAAACTGGCGGCACATGGCGCGCACCACCATCAACTGCTGGTAATCTTTCTTGCCGAATACGGCCACACGCGGCTGGACGCAAGAGAACAGCTTCAGCACCACGGTGCTGACACCCATGAAGAAATCAGGCCGGAACTCGCCCTCCAGGATATTGCCCAGGGACTCGCCGGGCTGGATGCGGAAATTCTGCGGCTCCGGATACAACTCTCGTTCGTCCGGCGCGAACAGCACATAGACGTCGCGCTCGGCTTCGAGCTTCTCGATGTCTTCGGCCAGCGTGCGGGGATAGCGGTCGAAGTCCTCGTTCGGGCCGAACTGCAGCCGGTTGACGAAGATGCTGGCCACCACGGGATCGCCGTGCTGGCGCGCCAGCCGCATCAGCGACAGGTGCGCGGCATGCAGATTGCCCATGGTGGGCACGAAGGCCACGCGCAACTGGCCGCGCAACTGATCGCGCAACGCCTCGATGGAATGAACGACTTTCACGGGGGGGGATCTCCGGCGCGCGGGCTCAGGCCGAGCGCGTATAGGACAGTCTGACATACAGCGGCGCGTAAGGCGCCGCCTGGGTGATTTCCAGCAGGGATTCGCGTGCCAGTTCCAGCAGCGCCAGAAAGTGGACCACGATGACGGCGGCGGGTTCGCCCAGGCGCACGCGCTCCAGAAACAGCTCGGTGAACTCCATGAAGCGCACATCCGACAGGCGGCGCAGGATGTGGCTCATATGGTCGCGCACGGACAGTTGCTCCCGGGTGATGCGATGACTGGCATTCAGGCGCGCCCGGTGCAGGATCGCGTCCCAGGCTTCGCGCAGATCGTCGGGCGACACTTCCGGCAACGCGCGCAAGACTTCGAAATCGGCCGTCGCATGCGCCACCAGGAAATCACGCCCCGCGCGCGGCATCTCATCCAGCCGCCGGGCCGCCAGCTTCATGCGCTCGTATTCCAGCAGGCGGCGCACCAGTTCGGCGCGCGGATCCTCAGGCTCCTCGCCGCTGTCGGACTGGCGCACGGGCAGCAGCATGCGCGACTTGATCTCGATGAGCATCGCCGCCATCAGCAGGTACTCGCCCGCCAACTCCAGGTTGGACTGCCGCACCTGCTCGACGTAGGCCAGGTACTGGGCGGTGACCTCGGCCATGGGGATGTCGAGCACGTTGAAATTCTGCTTGCGGATCAGATAGAGCAGCAGGTCCAGCGGCCCCTCGAAGGCTTCCAGGAAGACTTCGAGCGCATCGGGTGGAATGTAGAGATCCTGGGGAATGGCGAACAGCGGTTCGCCGTACAGGCGCGCCAGAGCGACGTGATCAATCACGTCGGGCGTACTGTCTTCCACAGGCGCCATCAGGGCGTCCAGCCCGGGAGCGGGCGGCTGGGACGACATGGGGCCCGGTCAGGCCTTCTGGTAATAAACGTAGGGATCCTGGGGCACGCGGGCCGCCCGGAAACCTTCCTGCAGTTCAGGATCCAATTCTTTGTCCCAAAGGCGGGCGCGGCCGGCGAACTGGCGCGCTTCAGTATCGGGGTGCTCAGTCTTGTACTGATTCAGGAATTGGGTCAATTCCGAGGTGTGGTTGTTTGCCATAATAGTGCCGTAGCCGATCTCCATGACCGATGGGCCCCAAGTTTACTGCACTCGGCCTTCTCCAGCCCACCCATGCCCGAATCCCAGCCCCGCGCTCCCGCACCGCCCGCCGTCTCGCCCCGCGAAATCCGGATGATTCCCTTCATCGTCGGCTGCGCGCTGTTCATGCAGATGCTGGATTCCACGGTCGTCGCCACCGCACTGCCCGCCATGGCGCTGGATTTCGGCACCACGGTGGTGCACATGAACATCACCATCACGTCCTATCTGCTGGCCACTGCAGTCTTCGTGCCCGTCAGCGGCTGGGCGGCGGACCGGTTCGGCGCTCGCACCGTGTTCCTCGCCGCCATCGCGCTGTTCACCCTGAGCTCCATCGCCTGCGCGGCCAGCGGCACCCTGGGCCAACTGGTCGCGGCCCGGCTCGCCCAGGGGGCCGCCGGCGCCATGATGGTGCCGGTCGGGCGCATCATTCTGCTGCGCCGCATTCCCAAGGCCGAGCTGCTCAAGGCCATGGCCTTTCTGACCATTCCCGCCTTGCTGGGGCCGGTCATCGGTCCCCCGGTCGGCGGTTTTCTGGTCACCTACGCCTCCTGGCACTGGATCTTCCTGATCAATATTCCGGTGGGTCTCCTGGGCCTCTACATGGTGCGGCGCTGGATCGCCCGCGACGTGCCCGACAGCCGGCCCCGGCTGGACATGGCCGGTTTCCTGCTCAGCAGCGTGGCCATGGCGGCGCTCATGACCTGCCTGGAGGCCGCAGGCCACGGCGGCCTGGGAGCCGGGCCGACCCTGGGGCTGCTGGGCCTGGGCCTGGCCTGCGGCGTCCTGTACGTCCGCCATGCCCGCCACGCCGCCTATCCCATCATCGACCTGAGCCTGCTGCGCATCCGCACCTTCGCCGTCTCGGTGCTGGGCGGCAACCTGTGCCGCTTCTCCATCGGCGCCTCGCCTTTCCTGCTGGCCATCCTGCTGCAGGTGGGCTTCGGCCTGTCGGCATTCTCGGCCGGGATGATCACCTTCACCTCAGCCGCCGGAGCAATGCTGATGAAGCTCGTGGCCACGCCCATCGTGCGCCGCTTCGGTTTTCGCCGCGTCCTGGTTGTCAATGCCCTGATCGCGGCGGCCTTTATTGCCGCCTGCGCGCTATTCCGGGCCGATACGCCGGTCTGGGCCATGGTGGCGGTCCTGCTGGTCGGCGGCTTCTTCCGTTCACTGCAGTTCACTGCCGTCAACGCGCTGACCTACGCCGACCTGGATGCCGCCCAGATGAGCCGCGCCAGCAGCTTCGCCGCCACAGCTCAGCAATTGGGCATCAGCCTGGGCGTAGCCTGCGCGGCGATGACACTCAATTTCAGCATGGCGCTGCGCGGGGGCATCGCGCCCGACCGGATCGATGTGATGTGGGGGTTTGCCATCATTGCCCTGACCGTGGCGGCCTCGGCCTTGTCCTTTGCGCGCCTGCCTGCGCGCGCGGGCCACGCTTTGCGCACCCGGGACTGATTGCCCGCAGGGGCTATTCAATGCCTGGCTCGTTCAACAGCATCACCAGCTTGCAATCCGGACGGACCGCCAGCCGGAAAGTGAACTGCCGGAAACGCAGCAACCCGTCCTCGGGGTGCTGGAATTCACGCGAACCGCCTTCCCGTTCCACCACAATCTGGCGCGTCCAGGCCCGGGCGAACAGCGAACTGCCGGCTTGCAGCTCGGCCACCAGGGCGCTGATGCCGGGTTCGCCCGCCAGCGCCGCCACATCGGCGCGGAACTCGGCCACCACCCGGCTGGCGCGATCTTCCCAATCCACCACCAGCGTGCGGGCGGCCGGATCAAGAAAGATATAACGCAGCAGATTGGGTTGCCCGCGCGCGGGCCAGCCATCGAACACCCGCAGCAAGGGGGCGTTGCAGGCCAGCACGTTCCAGGACTGGTCCAGGATGTAGGCCGGACAGCGGATGCTGTCGACGCAGTCCTGCAGGCCATCGGGCAGGGCGATCGCGTCCAGGCGGCCGGCCTCCGGGTCGGCGCATTCGGCCAAGCTGAACAGGTAGTGCCGTTCGGCGCGCGCCAGGCGCAGGGCGTCGGCCAGCCGGCACCAGACGTCCACGGATACGGACACCTCGCGCCCCTGCTCGATCCAGGTATACCAAGTCGTGCTGATGCCGCACAAATGGGCGATTTCCTCTCGCCGCAGGCCCGGCGTGCGACGCCGCACGCCGGGCGGCAGACCATGCTGTGCCGGCGTCACGCGCGCCCGTGTGCTGCGCAGAAAAGCGCCCAGCGCCCGGCGCCGGGCCGCGTCATCACGCGGCACGGCGGCCTCCGGGGGCGGGGCGGGGCGTCGTCCGCATCAACGCAGCGTACTGGCCAGCGTGCGGCGCACGTCTTCCTCGTCGCGGCCGGTACGGCGCACATAATCGGCCACCTGGTCGGCGCCGATGTTGCCCACGTTGAAATACTTGGCCTGCGGATGGCTGAGATAGAAGCCGCACACGCTGGAGGCCGGCATCATGGCGAACCCCTCCGTGAGCTGCATGCCGATCTCGTCGCAGTCCAGCAGGTCGAACATTTCCCGTTTGACGAGGTGCTCCGGACAGGCCGGATAGCCGGGAGCCGGGCGAATGCCCTGGTATTGCTCGCCGATGATGGCCTCGTTGGACAAGGTCTCGTCAGGCACGTAGCCCCACAGGTCGCGGCGCACGCGAGCGTGCAGCGTCTCGGCGAAGCCTTCGGCCAGGCGGTCGGCCAGGGCCTTGAGCATGATGACGGAATAGTCGTCCCCGGCGTCTTGGAACTGTTTTTCGTGTTTTTCGATGCCGATCCCGCCCGTGACCGCGAACAGGCCGATGTAGTCCGTCACGCCCGACTCCCTGGGCGCGATGAAGTCGGCCAGACACTTGTTGTCCACGCCGTCGCGCTTCTGTGTCTGCTGGCGCACTCCGCGCCAGGTCAGCAGCACTTCGCTGCGGGTCTCGTCGCGGTAGATTTCGATGTCGTCGTCGTTGACGCTGTTGGCCGGATAGAAGGCGACGATGCCGTTGGCCGTCAGCCAGCGGCCTTCGACGATGCGCTTCATCATGGCCTGGCCTTCCGCGTAAAGTTTACTGGCCTCCTCGCCCACGACCTTGTCGGTGAGAATGGCCGGAAACTGCGCCATCAGACCCCAGGACTGGAAGAACGGCGTCCAGTCCAGGAATTTCAGGATTTCGTTCAGATCGTAATGCTTGAACACGCGCCGGCCGATGAACTTCGGACGGGGCGGCGTGTAATTCGCCCAGTCGATCGCCGGCTTGTTCGCCCGCGCCTGCCCGATCGTCAGCATCGGCGTCGCCTGGCGGTTGGCATGGCGCGTGCGCACCAGCTCGTATTCCTCGGCGACGCCCTTCAGGTAGGCCTCCGCCTGATCGGACATCAGGCTGGTGGCCACCCCCACGGAACGGCTGGCGTCGGGCACGTAGATCACCGGTCCTTCATAGTTGGGCGCGATCTTCACGGCCGTGTGGACCTTGCTGGTGGTGGCGCCGCCCACCAGCAGCGGGATGTTGCGTTCGCGGAAGTACGGATCGCGCTGCATTTCAGAGGCCACGTAGGCCATTTCCTCGAGGCTGGGCGTGATCAGGCCCGACAGGCCCACCATATCGGCGCCAATCTCCTTGGCCTTTTCGAGGATCTTGGCGCAGGGCACCATCACGCCCATGTTCTCGACCTCGAAGTTATTGCATTGCAGGACGACGGTGACGATGTTCTTGCCGATGTCGTGCACATCGCCCTTGACGGTGGCGATGACCAGCTTGCCCTTGGAGCGCACATCGCCGCCGGCCTCGGCCGTCCGGCGCTTTTCTTCTTCGATGAAAGGCAGCAGATGCGCGACGGCCTGCTTCATCACGCGGGCGGACTTGACCACCTGGGGCAGGAACATCTTGCCCGAGCCGAACAGATCGCCCACCACGTTCATGCCGTCCATCAGCGGGCCTTCGATGACCTCGATGGGCCGGCCGCCCGCCGACATGATTTCCTGGCGGACTTCTTCGGTATCCTCGACGATGAAGGTGGTGATGCCATGCACCAGCGAATGCGTCAGGCGTTCGCGCACCGCGCCTTCGCGCCAGGTGAGGTCTTCTTCTTTTTTCTTGCCCGAGCCGCGCAGCGTATCCGCCAGTTCGACCAGGCGCTCGGTGGGGGTGCGCTCATCCGCCGGGTCGGTCCTGCCAAGCGGCTCCTCGCGGTTGAAGACGACGTCTTCGATCAGATCGCGCACCTTGGGATCGAGTTCGGAATACACCCCCAATTGGCCGGCGTTGACGATCCCCATGCTCAAGCCGCGCCGGGTGGCGTGATACAACACGACGGCGTGAATCGCCTCGCGCATGGCCTCGTTGCCCCGGAACGAGAAGCTGACGTTCGAGATGCCGCCGGAGGTGCGGGCATGCGGCAGATTGTCCGTGATCCAGCCCACGCCTTCGATGAAATCCAGGCCGTAGCGGTTGTGCTCTTCCAGGCCCGTGGCAATGGCAAAGACGTTCGGATCGAAAATGATGTCCTCGGGCGGGAAACCCACCTGATTGACCAGGATATCGTAGGCCCGGGAACAGATATCGATGCGGCGTTGCAGACTGTCGGCCTGGCCCTCGGTGTCGAAGGCCATGACCACCACCGCCGCGCCGTATTTGCGACACAGCTTGGCCTGCTCGATGAAGGGGCCCTCGCCCTCCTTCATCGAAATCGAATTGACCACGCACTTGCCCTGCACGCAACGCAGGCCGGCCTCGATCACCGGCCATTTGGAGCTGTCGATCATCACCGGCACGCGCGAGATGTCCGGCTCGGATGCCAGCAGGTTCAGGAAACGCGGCATGATCGCCAGGGCATCGAGCATGCCCTCGTCCATGTTGACGTCGATGATCTGGGCGCCGTTTTCCACCTGCTGCCGCGCCACGGACAGGGCTTCGTCGAACTTCTCCTCGCGGATCAGGCGCAGGAACATCTTGCTGCCGGTGACGTTGGTGCGTTCGCCCACGTTGATGAACAAGGTATCGCGGTCGAAATTCAGCGGCTCCAGGCCCGACAGCCGGGTCTTGACCGGAATGGCGGGCGGCTGGCGATGCGGCAGGGCGCGGACTTTTTCGGCAATGGCGCGGATGTGCTCGGGCGTGGTGCCGCAGCAGCCCCCGACCACGTTCACCAGCCCGGCCTGGGCGAATTCCTCCAGCAGGCCGGAGGTATCGGAAGGGGTCTCGTCGAAGCCTGTTTCCGCCATCGGATTGGGCAGCCCGGCATTCGGATAGACGCAGACATAGGTATCGCAAATCTTGGACAGCTCCGCTACATAGGGGCGCATCAGCGCCGCGCCCAGCGCGCAGTTCAGGCCGATGGTGACGGGGCGCGCATGGCGCACGGAATTCCAGAAGGCCTCGACCGTCTGGCCCGACAGAATGCGTCCGGACGCATCGGTCACCGTACCCGAGATCATCACGGGCAGGCGGATGCCGCGCTCCTCGAAAATGGTTTCGATGGCGAAGATGGCCGCCTTGGCGTTGAGCGTATCGAAGATGGTCTCGATCAGCAGCAGGTCGGCGCCGCCATCGATCAGGCCGTTGATCTGTTCGGTATAGGCGACGCGCAGTTCCTCGAAGGTGACGTTGCGCGCCCCGGGATCGTTGACGTCCGGCGACAGGGAGGCCGTCTTGGGCTGCGGCCCGATGGCACCGGCCACGAAACGCGGGTGATCGGGCGTCGCCACCGCATCGCACGCCTCGCGGGCCAACCGCGCCGAGGCCGCGTTCAACTCATAGGCCAGCTCCGGCAGGCCGTAGTCGCCCTGGGCTACCCGCGTGGCGCCAAAGGTATTGGTCTCTACGACGTCGGCCCCGGCTTCGAGGTAGTTTCGGTGAATTTCGCGGATGACGTCGGGCCGCACCAGGGAAAGCAATTCGTTGTCGCCTTTCAGATCACGGTCGTGATCAGCGAACCGTTCGCCCCGGAAATCGGCCTCGGTCAGCTTGTAGCGCTGGATCATGGTGCCCATCGCCCCGTCCAGCACCACGATGCGCCGGCCCAGCAGGCGCACGAACTCGGCGCCGCGCGTATAGGATTCGACGGGATAGGGCAAGGCGGGATAGGTCACGGGACGATCCAGGCAAGGAATGGGGAAGGTCTCATTGTATCGTCGCGTGCCGCGTCCAGGCCCGCCGGATGGCGGTTCCGGCCGCCTGCGCTTTATGGCTCAAGCATCGCGGCGATGCTCAGCAGCGCGATCGGCAACCGTGTGGCTGATCCGCAAGAGGCGCTCGAAGGTTCGGACGACTGCTTGGTGATTTGCGTGAAATCGGGTATCCTAGGGTAAACCCCATAAGGGTTTATACCTAACCGCCGTACGCACCAAGGACAGCACCATGTTGGCACCCTTCTCGAACTTTCCCGTCAATGAGGCCTTCGAACGCCTGATGGCCGAAGAGCGCGCCGCCCGCGTGGCCCAACCGCACGCCAGTCTCATGCGGCGCATCCTGAACGCCCTGTTCGGCAGCCGCTGCGCCGCCGCGCACGCCTGATCCCCGAGGCGCGGAGAAGACCGCGCCCGGAACCAGACATCCACGGCATCCGCAGCATCCGGCCCCAAAGGCCGGCGCTGGCGCGACCCGCCCCCCCTCGCCGCCATGGCCTTGCCCAATCCGGCCATAAGGTTATCGGCCTTGCCCTGAAAAGCCGCGTGCTATAGTCCGCGACGAAACAGGTATGCGCCGCGCCGACCACGCCGACGCATTCAAACGGGAAACAGACGGCTCGTCCGCGAGCCTAGCTGTGCTGCCCCCGCAACGGTGCGCATGCCCCCATGCCAGCCCGATACCGGCCTGCTTCGACCTCCTGATTGCCTGCCGCGCACGGCTGCCGACCATCCAGGCAGATCCTCCACGGCCAGCAGGCGTTGATCATTCCGGCGTGCGGGGACGCGCGCCACACAGGGCCTCGTCATGTCTGCTTCCTTCCCGCGCCGCCTTGCGGCCGTCTGCTGTCTGTTCCCCCTGGCCGCCACGGCCCAACACACCACCGCCCCCGGCACCGCCGTACCGACGCTGGGGGATATTGTCGTCACGGCCAGCCGCAGCCCCGAATCCCTGGCCGACGTGGTCGGCGACGTCACCGTCATCGGCCAGGATCAATTGACCGAGGCGCGCGGCGACAGCATGGTCGAGATCATCGGACGCGCGCCGGGGGTGCAGTTCACCTCGAATGGCGGTCCGCAAACAGTGACCAGCCTGTTTTTGCGCGGGGCGAATTCCGCCCATACGCTGGTCTTGATCGACGGGATGCGGATCAATGGCTCGACCGCAGGCAGCATCCATTTCCCCGCGCTCGACCCGACCATGGTCGAACGCATCGAAATCCTGCGCGGCGCCGCCAGCAGCCTGTACGGATCCGACGCCATCGGCGGCGTGGTCAACATCATCACGAAGAAAGGCGGACAGGACCGCCCTCTGTCCGCCTGGGCGAACGTGGGCTACGGCACGTATGAAACCGCCAAATCCAGCCTGGGCCTGTCCGGCGCGGCTCAAGGCTGGGATTACAGCCTTTCGACGAGCGCGGCGTCCAGCAAGGGGTTTGATGCTTTGCGGCGGCGCAAGGCCAACAACAACGCCATCGCCGGCTACTACCCGGACAAAGATGGATACCGCAGCCATGCCGTTTCCGGCACGCTAGGCTACCGCTGGGCAGAAGGCCACCGCATCGGCCTGACGGCCTACAACGGCTATACGGATG
Source organism: Castellaniella ginsengisoli (assembly GCF_040955415.1). NCBI lineage: Bacteria > Pseudomonadati > Pseudomonadota > Betaproteobacteria > Burkholderiales > Alcaligenaceae > Castellaniella > Castellaniella ginsengisoli. The sequence continues at coordinate 735,041 of NZ_CP158257.1, forward strand.
GCGACTACGACAATGAATACACACCGTATCCGAACACTCACGCCATCTACCGACAACAAGCCTACAGCCTGACCAGCACGGACACCATCACGGACTGGTGGGAAAGCGACCTGCGGTTCGGCCTCACCAAGGACAACAACGACAATCGCAGCGACTCGTCGAGCGTGTTCAATTCGCTCAAAAGGCACTACAGTTGGACCAATACCTTCAAACCGAATGCCAACCACCGAATATCCGTTTTGCTGGAACGGCAGGAAGAACGGGTCCAGGCATCAACGACCCGGTACGCCCAAGACGCTCGCGACACAAACGCGGCGGCACTCATCTACAAGGGCAGGATTCGCCGTCTGCACACCCAGGCCAGCGTGCGCAACGACAATATTTCCGGCTACGGCAATCAGCCCACGGGCAGCCTGGGGCTGGACTTCGACTTGACGGACGCTTGGCAAATCGGCATCGCCGGCAACACCGGCTTTCACGCGCCCACATTCAATGACCTGTACTATCCATTCGAACTTTACACGTGGGGAGGCATCCCCACCGGTTCCTACACGGGCAACCCAGGCCTGAAGCCGGAAAAATCAAGAAATATCGAAGCCCACATCCAGTACCGGACGGACGATACGCTTCTGCGAGCCGCGATCTATCAGAACCGGATCCGCAATCTCATCATCTACGACGTCACCGAACCCGTGCCCTTTTTCACCGAAGGCACAATGCGCAATCTGGACGCGGCTACGATCCATGGCGTGACCCTGACGGCTGAACATACGTTCGGAAATACGACGTTGCGCGCCAGCGCGGACCTCCTCAATCCTCGCAATGAGGATCCCCAGCTGGCCAAGGGGTTCACTCCTGCAGAAGGCTCTACCCTGCCCTACCGCGCCCGGCAGGTCTTCCATCTCGGCGCCGAGCACCGCATCCAAGCCCTGAAGCTGGGCGCGGAATACCAGTACACGGGCAACCGCTACGCGGACGCCGCCAACCGGACCCGCCTCGGCGGCTATTCCCTGGTCAACCTGACCGCCGCCTACGATTTCAGCAAATCGCTGGGCGTGCAGGTGCGCTGGAACAACGTGCTGGACAAGGACTACGTGCTGGTGGACGGCTACAACACGCCGGGCTCCAACGTGTTCGTCAATCTGTCCTGGCGGATGTAGGCATGAAACGGCGGGGGGCGGGCGGCCTTGGCGGATGGCCGCGGCGCCTGACGCGCTTGGCTGCCGTTTTCGGCCTCGTCCTGGGCGCCGCCTGGGTCGGCATGACCGGCGCGGCCGCCCCGCCTGCGGAGGCCGGCGCCACACAAGCCGCGGCCATCCGCGAGGCCGTCACGCCGCAGCCCCCGCGCGCCCCACACCGCATTGTCACCCTGGCGCCCAGCGCCACGGAACTGGTCTATGCCGCCGGCGCGGGCGCGGATATCGTCGGCACGGTCCTGCGCAGCGACTACCCCGCCGATGCGCTGTCCATCCCGCGCATCGGCGACGGCATCCAGTTCAGCGAAGAAACCATCCTGACCCTGCACCCGACCCTGGTGGTCGGCTGGCAGCCGTCCGATGGTTCGCGGTCCCTGGCGCGGCGCCTGGCCCCGCTGGGCGTGCCTCTGATCTACACCGATCCGCAGTCGCTGGACGACATCCCCGCCCTGGTCCGCATGCTGGGCGAACGCCTGGGTACCCAGGCCACGGCCGATGCGGCCGCGCGCGATCTGGCGCGGCGCATCCGCGCCCTGCGTCCGGCGGCGGCGCCGCCGCAAACCGTCTTCATCGAAATCAGCGCCGATCCGCTGTACACCCTGGGCAAGGACCCCTTGACCAACGATCTGCTGGCCCGCTGCGGCGGCCTCAACCCTTACGCAGACAGCGCCCTGGCCGCCCCCCAGGTCAGCGTGGAAGCGGTGCTGCACCTGAACCCGCGGGTGTTGATCATGTCGCCCTACGGCGGTGAAACCCTGGCGGCCCGCACCGCCTGGTGGGTGCGGCACGGTCTGCCTGCGGCCCGCGCGGGCCGCATCTACGCCATCGACCCCGACCACCTGCATCGCCCCGGGCCGCGCCTGGTCGATGCGGCCGAGGCGATCTGTGCGGATTTGCGCGACAGCCTCGGCCGGCCCTGAGACCCCTTCCGGCCCGGCGAGGCGCGCGCCGCATGCGTCACACCACCCATCCTGGGAATCGCCCAGGAAGACGCCACTTTCCCCTCAGAAGTCGACGATTTATATAAAAATAAGTTGGTTGAATACATTATCTAACAACGGAAACATCTGTTGTTTATTCAAAAACATTATGTGACAATTGCCGATCCGGCACGGGGAGCTCGATCCGCAAGCCGCACAAAATCCAATCAATAAAAAACCAATCACTCCAGGGGACAACGCACATGAGGCGGCTACTCATCACCTGCATATCCGCCGCCGTTCTGGCGGGCTGCGCCACGCCGGAATCCACGCGGAACTTCAAACTCGAACTCCAGGCGGGCAACATCCCCGCCGCCACCGAACGGGCAGTCACGGAATCCGACCTGAACAAGGAAGACCAGCCCGAAGACCTGCTCTGGGCGCTTGAGGCCGGCACGCTGCTGCGCTACAACACGCTCAGCGAACGTTCGACCCGCATGCTCGACGGCGCCGAAGCGCTGATGAAGGACGACGACACGCGCAACGTGGTGGCCAGCGGCGGCCAGCAGGTCGCCGCCGTCCTGACCAACGACAACGCCCTGCCGTATTCGCCCAACGTATACGACACGGTGATGCTGAACACCTACAAGGCGCTGAACTTCTGGCAGCAGGGCGACTACGCCAACGCCCGGGTCGAATGGAACCGCGTCGACGACCGCCAGCGTCGCGCCGCAGAGCACTTCGAGGCCGAAATCGCCAAGCAGCGTGACGAAGTCGAAACCGGCGACAACGCCGACCTGGTCAACCGCAGCCTGGCCGGTTCGGATGCGGCGTTCGAAAAGGCCGGCGTGGACGTCAGCCAATGGACGCCCTACGCCGGCTACATCAACCCGGCCGCGCTGTACCTGCACGGCCTGTACTTCCTGCTCAACGGCGAAGGCAAGGCCGACTACGACAAGGCCAAAACCAGCCTGGAGCGCGCCTTCGCGCTCACCAATCACGCCCAGGTCAAGGCGGACCTGGCCTCGGCGCGCAGGCCCAAGACGCTGAAGCCTGCCGTATGGGTGCTGTTCGAAAACGGCCTGGCCGCCTCGAAGCGCGAGTTGCGCATCGACCTGCCGCTGTTCCTGGTGACGGGCGCCCTGCACTACACCGGCATCGCGCTGCCCATCATGGAAGACGGCGTCCCGGCCTACCCGCACATCGCCGTGGGCCGCCAGAAAAGCCAGCCCCTGGCCAACATGGACACCATCATCAAGGGCGAGTTCAAGACACGTTTCAATGCGATCCTGGTGCGCGAGATCATCCGCGCAACCGCCAAGACCGTGTTGCAAAAGCAACTGAACGACCAGAATCCCTGGCTGGGGCTGGCGGCCGCCGTCGCCCAGGCGGCATCCACCCAGGCCGACCTGCGCGGCTGGATCACGCTGCCGCACGACTTCCATCTGATGCAGGTGCCCTATCCGAAGGACAACGTCCTGACGCTGACACTGCCCGGCACCGAGGCCGACATCGAAGTGCCGCTGCCCGGGCAGAAAGCCCCGGTCGTCGTCTACGTGCGCGCGCTCAATGCGGCGGCGGCGCCCAGCATCCAGATCCTGGCTTCGAAATGAACGACACGCCCTTCCATTCATCATGCCCAGAGGTACATCCGTGAACACTCGCGCCCTGCTCTCCGTCTCCGCGCTTTGCCTGGCCCTGGCCGGCTGCGCCACTCCCACCCATTACGTCGACATGAAAAACGACAAGGTCGCCGTGATGGGTCTGGATTACAAGGATTTCGAAAACGCCGCCACCGAACTGGTCAACCAGATGCTGGCGTCTCCGCTGATGGTGCATCCCAAGTCCAACCAGGGCGCACGCTACGTGCTGACGGTCTCCAACATCGTCAACGACACCGCGCAACGCATCGACACCGACCAGTTGACCAAGAAGATCCGCATCAGCATGCTGAATTCCGGCCGCTTCATCGTCACCACGGCCGTCGGCCTGAACGGCCCCGAAGACGCAATGACGGCCAAGTCCCGTCAACTGAAATCCTCGAAGATGATCAACCAGCGCACCGTCAAGAAGAACGGCCGCGTGATCGCCCCCGATTTCTCGCTCTCGGGCAAGATCATCCAGCGCAACAACCGCGTCAGCAGCCGCACGCAGCAGGTCGATTACTACTTCCAACTGACCATGACCAATCTGGACGATGGCCTGGCCTACTGGGAAGGCGAATACCCCATCGTGAAGCGCGGGGACAACCGGACCGTCAGTTGGTAAGCCGCGATGAAGACCTTTCTACTGACCGTGTGCCTGACGCTGGCCTGGCCGTTCGCAGTCCAGGCGCAACAGGCCGAAGAAGTCGTCGTCCAGGCCCACGGCTACGGCGATACATACGAACAGGCCGTTGAGTCCGCCCTGGGCGACGCCGTGCGCCAGGTGACCGGCGCGCGCGTCGCCACCCGGTCGGCCGGCCCCAAGGCCACGCTCTCGATCAAAGAGTCCGGCGAAGGCGAGATCACTTCCGGCTACAGCAGCCTGAGCACGGAGGGCAAACTCCAATCCCCCGGCAAGGGGGCGGCCAAGACCGCCAGCGGCAGCGCCCACATCGAGGGCGAGGGCGCGTCGCGCACCACGATCGAGGCGGGCATCGGCAGCGAGAACCGCGTCACCAGCCAGGGCAAGGTCAAGGGCTACAAGGTCATCAGGCAAGCCTGCGAAAACAAGGGCTGCGAGGTCGATCTGGAGGTCACGGTCGAAAAGATCGAGTTCAAGTCCAAAGCGCCCCAGGCCAAGCGCGACAGTATCGCCGTCGTCGCCACCGGTCGTCTGCGCAAGAGCGCGAATGCCGACCGGCTGCGCCAGGCGCTGACCGACAAGCTCGTCAAGAGCGGCCGCTTCACTGTGCTGGACCGCAACAACGACGATGCCATCAGCCAGGAAATGAGTCTGCTCGAAAGCGGCCAGGTTTCCGACGAGCAGCGCGGCAAGCTCGGCCAGGCCCTGGGCGCCGATTTCATGCTGATCGTCAACCTCACCCAGGCGGGCGTGTCCACCCAGGTCAAGGAAGAATTCATCGACCTGACGGGAGAAACCAACCGCGAGGTCTCGACCTCGACCCGCGCCTCCGTGCGCTACACCCTGGTCGAATCGGCCACCCGCGCCGTGCGCTGGTCCGATTCCAGCCGCTTCAGTTCCAGCGGCAACAGGCTCAGCGCCGCCCTGGACGGCTTTCTGGACAAGATCATCGGCGACATCTCCGAGGTCGTCAGCCCGCCCAAGGTCGTCGCCGTGACCAACGGCCGGGTCATCATCAACCGGGGCCAGGGCCTGGCCGCGAGCGGCCAGACCTACGACATCTACGCGCAAGGCGAGGCGCTGATCGACCCCGACACCGGCGAGCAGCTAGGCGCCGCCGAAGAGCGCGTCGCCACGATCCGGATCGGCACCGTCCAGGCCAAGATCGCCTACGGTGACGTCGTCAGCGGCAGCGCGGACGCCATCCCGCGGGGCTCGGTTGCGCGTCTGCAGGCGCCCGCTCCCGCAGCCAAACCCGCGGCCAAGAAACCCGTCCGCAAGAAAGCGGCCGGATCCGACCAGCAGGTCGAAGAAGGCGGCGGCATCATCCTGCACTGAGCATCCGGGCCGGGACGCCGCCCGCCCCCGGTCCGCCAAATGGATTATCCTTGCGACATGGGCCGCCGCGCTCCACGGCGGCCCGATCCATTCGCCCAGCTTCGATCCTTGCCACCATGACCACCCCAGATACCCTCACCATCGCCGACCGCGTCTTCCACTCACGCTTGCTGGTCGGCACCGGAAAATACCGCGATTTCGAGCAGACCCGCGAGGCCATCGAAGCCAGCGGCACGGAAATCGTCACCGTCGCCATCCGCCGCACCAATATCGGCCAGAACCCGGGCGAACCCAATCTGCTGGATTTCCTGTCCCCGGACCGCTATACCATTCTGCCCAACACGGCCGGCTGCTACACGGCCGACGACGCCGTGCGCACGCTGCGCCTGGCGCGCGAACTGCTGGACGGCCACAACCTGGTCAAGCTCGAAGTCCTGGGCGATGCCGGCAATCTGTTCCCCAACATGCCCGAAACCCTGGCCGCCGCCCGCACCCTGGTGGCTGACGGCTTCCAGGTCATGGTGTACTGCAGCGACGACCCGATCCAATGCCGCATGCTCGAAGACATCGGCGTGGCGGCGGTCATGCCGCTGGCCTCCTTGATCGGCTCGGGCATGGGCATCGTCAACCCCTGGAACCTGCGCCTGATCATCGACCAGGCCCGCGTCCCCGTGCTGGTCGACGCCGGCGTGGGCACCGCCTCGGACGCCGCCATCGCCATGGAGCTGGGCTGCGATGCGATCCTGATGAACACCGCCATCGCCGGTGCGCGCGACCCGATCCGCATGGCGCGCGCCATGCGTCTGGGGGTGGAAGCCGGCCGCGAGGCCTATCTGGCCGGCCGCATCAAGCGCAAGTACTACGACGCCGACCCCAGCTCGCCCGCCGAAGGCCTGCTGCCCTCGACCCGGGCGGCCTGATTCCAACCGCACAGGCCGGGGCGTTCAGCCCCGGCGATCTCCTATTCGCTCGGAGCCTGCGATGATTCCCAATACTTTGTCGATTGCCGGCGTGGACCCTTCGGGCGGAGCCGGCGTCCTGGCCGACGTCAAGACCATGAGCGCGCTGGGCGCCTACGGCATGGCCGTGGTCGCCGCACTGACCGCGCAGAATACCCAGGCGGTCACCGGCATTTCTCCGGTGCCGCCGGATTTCGTCGCCTCTCAGATCGACACGCTGTTCGCCGACGTGCGCGTGGACGCCGTGAAGATCGGCATGCTGGGCCAGGCGGGCGTGACCCGCGTCGTGGCCGACCGGCTGGCCCACTGGCGGCCGGCGCACCTGGTGCTGGACCCCGTGATGGTCGCCAAGAGCGGCGACCACCTGCTCGAGCGCCAGGCCGTGGACGCGCTGCGCGAGGGCCTGATCCCGCTGTCCACCATCATCACCCCAAATCTGCCGGAAGCCGGCGTACTGCTGGGACAAAGCCCGGTCGACAACCTGAAAGACATGCGCCGCGTCGCCGAACGCCTGCGCCGGCTGCTGGCCGACGACGGCGAGCGCTGGGTCTTCCTGAAGGGCGGCCATCTGCCTGGCCGCGACACCATCGATCTGCTGCACGACGGCGACCGTCTGATCGAATTGCCGGGGCGGCGCATCGACACGCGCAATACCCACGGCACGGGCTGCACGTTGTCGGCGGCGCTGGCCGCCCTGCTGCCGCGCGCCCCGGGCGTGCCCGAGGCCGCCCGGCATGCCAAGGCCTGGCTGGAACGCGCCATCGCCGCCGCCGACCGGCTGCAAGTCGGCTCCGGCCATGGGCCGGTGCATCATTTCCACGCCCTCTGGCCCGACCCGCAGGACTGATCCCGCTCAAGCCCATCCAGCGGACGGCTGGCCTATAATCGGACTCGGATCAACCCCTAGGTGCCCCTACGCGACATGAACGTCAACGACATCACCGACGCCGATCGTGCCCGCTTCAATATGGTCGAGCAGCAAATCCGCCCCTGGAACGTCCAGGATGAGCGCGTGCTGCAGGCCGTCTTCGACGTGCCCCGCGAACGCTTCGTCCCGCCGCAACTGCGCGCCCTGGCTTTCGCGGATACCGAATTGCCGCTGGTGATCGATGGCGTCGATACGCGTGAAACCATGCTGTCCCCCAAGGTCGAGGCCAAGCTGGCCGAAGAGCTTCAGCTCCAGTCCACGGATTGCGTGCTGGAAATCGGCACGGGTTCGGGCTACCAGGCCGCCTTGCTGTCGCGGCTGTGCCAGCAGGTCACCAGCATCGAGCTCGAAAGCCGCCTGACGGCCTTCGCCCAGGCCAATCTCGCCCGCGCCCAGATCACCAACGTCGCCCTGGAAACAGGCGATGCACATGCCGGCTGGGGCACGGCGGAATACGACGCCATCCTGATCACCGGCTCCGTGCCCTCGGTGCCCGACGCCCTCAAGTACCAGTTGGCCGTGGGCGGCCGCCTGGTCGCCATCGTCGGCCACAATCCCATCATGACGGTGTGCCGCATCACGCGCACCAGCGCGGCAAACTTCGACACCGTGACGATCTTCGACACCTACACCAAGCCTCTGCGCGGCACGGCGCGGTCGCGGTTCAAGTTCTGAGGCGGGATCAGGCGCGGATCTTGCGCAGCAGCGCGGTGGTCGAGCGCTGGTGCTCGAACGGAATCGCCACGGCCCGCCCGCCCCAGCCGCGCACCACGGCGGTTTCAGGCAGCGCATCCATGTCGTAGTCGCCGCCCTTGACGATCACGTCGGGGCGCAGCGCCTGGATCAGTTCCAGCGGCGTATCCTCGGCAAACAGCACCACCCCATCCACACAGGACAGCGCGGCAAGCAGGGCGGCCCGGTCGTCCTGGCCGTTCAGGGGCCGGTCATCGCCCTTGCCCAGGCGCCGCACGGAGGCGTCCGTATTCACCCCCACGATCAGCGAAGCCCCCAGCCGGGCGGCTTGGTCCAGATAGGTGACGTGCCCGCGATGCAGGATGTCGAACACTCCGTTGGTGAATACCAGCGGGCGCGGAAAACGCCCCTCGCGCACCGCGTGTTCACAGGCTGCGCGGTCGAGGATCTTGGCCTCGAAGCGGGCGGCCGCCATCAGAGGCCGCCTCCATGCGTCAGTGCCCAGACCGCCACCCCCAGGCCGACCGCCAGGATGCCGCAAAGCACGGCCAACAGACGATTGGAGCGGTCCTGGGCGCGGCGCAACCGTTCGAGCTCGGCCCGCATGGCCGGCCCGGCATCGGGATGGTTCAGCCGGGCGTAGGCCAGGCGGGGAATCTGCGGCAGGATCTGCGCCCACTGGCTGGCTTCTTGGTCCAGGCGCTGGCGCAAGCCACGCAGGCCCACGCGCTGGTGCATCCATTTTTCAAGGAAAGGCTTGGCCGTCTGCCACAGGTCCAGGTTCGGATCCAGCTCTCGCCCCATGCCCTCGACGTTGAGCAGGGTTTTCTGCAGCAGGACCAGTTGAGGCTGGATTTCCACGTTGAAGCGCCGGGAGGTCTGGAACAATCGCAGCAGCACCTGCCCCAGGGAGATCTCCGAAAGCGGCCGGTCGAAATAGGGTTCGCAGACGGCGCGCACGGCGCCCTCGAGTTCTTCTTCGCGCGTCGTCGGCGGCACCCAGCCCGATTCGATGTGCAACTGGGCGACCCGGCGATAGTCGCGCCGGAAGAAGGCGAGGAAGTTTTGCGCCAGGTAGTTCTTGTCGAACTCGGACAAGGAGCCGACGATGCCGAAATCCAGCGCGATGTAGCGCCCCAGGGATTCCGGATCGTCGGACACGTAGATATTGCCCGGGTGCATGTCGGCATGGAAGAAGCCGTCCGTGAACACCTGCATGAAGAAGATCTCGACCCCCTGGCGGGCCAGCAGCGGGATGTCCACGCCCAGCGCGCGCAAACGCCCGACCTGGCTGACCGGCACGCCGCGCATGCGTTCCATGGTGAAGACCTGGCTGGCGCAGTATTCCCAGACGACCTCGGGCACGCGCAGCAGGTGGGCGCGGCCGGTATCGGGACCGAAATTGCGCCTCAACTGGCTGCAGTTCGCCGCTTCGCGGATCAAGTCCAGCTCATCGTGCAGGTATTTGTCGAATTCCGCCACCACCTCGCGCGGCTTGAGCCGCCGCCCGTCGGGCGCCAGGCGCTCGACCAGGCCCGCCAAGGCCCGCAACAGGGTCAGGTCGCGCTCGATGGCCTCGCGCATCCCCGGGCGAAGCACCTTGACGGCCACCTCTCGGCCATCGTGCAGCACGGCGAAATGCACCTGTGCGATGGATGCGGAGGCCACGGGGTCGCGCTCGAACGCGGCAAACAGATTCTGCGGGGTGTCGCCCAGAAATTCGCGGATGATGTCGGCCGCCTGGTCGGACGGGAACGGCGGCACCCGATCCTGGAGCCGGGCCAGTTCGTCGGCAATGTCCTGGGGCACCAGGTCGCGGCGCGTGGACAGAACCTGGCCGAACTTGACGTAGATCGGCCCCAGGGTTTCCAGCGCCAGGCGCAGGCGTTCGCCGCGCGCACGGCGCGGACGGCGCCCCAGGCAGACGATTTTCAGCAGCGCATGCGCCCAGGGGTGCTGGATGCCGGACAACACCAGCTCGTCGAGCCGGTAACGCAGGCTGATCCACAGGATGTAGGCCAATCGCAAAAACGTCAGCATGCCCTGTTCTCCAACCGGCGAAGCCGCGCATCGAGGCGTTCCAGCCGGGTTTCCAGCGCCTCGCGGGCCGCTGCCCAGGCCCGGAAATCCCCACCCCGGACGCCCAGGCCGGACTCCTCGCCCAGGTACTCGGTGACGTTGTCCCCGGCCCGGGACGCGGCCTGCCTCAGGCCGTCCGCCAGCGCGCGCGCCCCCCGGGTCAGCCGCACGGCGGCCACGTCGCCCACCAGGCGTGACAGGTCGTCCTCGACATCCCAGCGCAGGCTGCGCGCCAGGTCGGACACCAGGTGCGCCAGCCCGGCATCCCCCTGGATGCGGGCCAGGCCTGTGACCCCCGCAAGGCCATCGGCGCGCCAGGCGCCCGGCAGGTCGCGGCGGCGTTCGGGCGGAATGGCGAGCACCACGTCGGGCGTCACGGCGCGGTCGCAGGCCTGCAGCGTGCCGTCGGAAGCAATCGCGCATTGCAGCGTCCAGGGCTCGCCCGCCGTCAGGCGCAGCGATTTGCCTGCCTGGGCCGCCAGCCGATCACGCGCCCAGGGCTCGCGGCGCAACAGCGCATTCAAGCCGCGGAGCAGGACGTCGGCCGGGGCGGGAAAGAGAAAGGGAAGGGGCATGATCATGGGCAACGGAACCGGACACGAAGGCCCTGAGTGCGCGGACTCGCCCGGCCTGAGGGGCCGGGCGCAAGTGCCAGTTTACCGGTTTTGCGCACCGGCAGGCGGTCCGGCGGCCATGCCTGTGCCCCGCGCCTGTGCCGCGCGCGCGTGCGCCCGGACAGACCGCCCTGCCCTCAAGCAAACGGCCGCCTGCCCCGGAAATCCGGGGCGGCGGCCGCACGGGGCAAGCCGGGCCGGCGCTGCGGATCAGCGCGCGTTGGTCTGCTGGATGCCGGCCAGCAGCCAGCCGGCGCCATCGGCCTTGTACAGGTTCCAGACCTCCTCGAAGTGGAAAGCCTCGGACCCGGCCGATTCGCGCAGCATGCCGGAATAACGCACGCTGGCCAGATGGCCTCCGGCCACGGTCTCGATGCCCAGCAGCTCGGCATTCAGCAGCACGACGTCGGTGCGGTTGCCTTCCTCGGGGCTGGGCAGGCGCGGCGTGATTTCCGTCAGCAGATCGTCGGTGAGGAACTCGCGCAGACTGTCGCGGTTGCCCGCATCCCAGAGGGATTGCACGCGCGTGAACTGCTGCTTGGCCTGGTCCAGGAAGGCCGGGACATCGAAGCCTTCCGGAATGAACCAGGACGGATCATGGGCCTGGACGGAGGGCGCGGATTCAATCACCGGGGCGGCGGCCGCAGCCTGGGCAGGCGCCGGGCGGCTGCCGGACAGATCGAAGCCCCCATTCTGCGACGCCGACTGGCGGTAGCTGTTGCCCGACGCGGCCCCGCCTGCGGCGGCGCCGGCCAGCGGACGCTGAGACCCGCGCAGACGACGCACCAGGAACATGACCGCAAAGATCACCAGGCCGATCAGCAGCGCGCTGGACAGGAATTCGAGGAACGCCCCCGACAGCCCCAGGCTGGACAGCAGGGCGGCGATGCCCAGGCCGGCGGCGATGCCGGCGATGGGGCCCAGCCAGCGGGACATGCCCGACTTGGCAGCGCCCGCGGCAGCCGTGCCCGCAGCGGCGCCCGCAGCCGGCGCGGCCGCGCGCTGTGTGGTCTGGGCGGCCGGCGGCGTGACGGCCTGGCGCTGCTTGATGACGTTGGAGGACTGGCGGCCGAAGCTCATGCCGCCGCCCATGCGGCGGGCTTCGGCTTCCTGGGTCACGGCCATCATGGTCAATGCTGCCATCAGCAGCACCGAGGCGGCGGCCCAGCGGGGGAGGCGAAGGTTCATGGAGTCTCCTGGGGGCAGGCCCGGGCGTATCCCGGAAACCTGACATAAAGCTGAATGAACGTGAAAGTTACCACAGATCGAAGCGGCCCGCAGGGAGGAAACATCCGCTTGCACACGACATGCGAAGAGCCGCCCTCGGGCGGCCCGGTTCGGCAAAGCGGGAACGGTGGCGCCGGATCAGGCGAGCCGGACGCCTTCGTGCAGGGCGACCACGCCGGCCGTCATGTTGAAATACTGCACCCGGTCGAGCCCGGCCTCGCGCATCATGCCGGCCAGGGTGTCCTGATCGGGATGCATACGGATGGATTCGGCCAGGTAACGGTAGCTGGCCTCGTCGCCGGCGACCAGTTGACCCATTTTCGGCAGGATATTGAAGGAGTACCAGTCGTACGCGGGCGCCAGGGCGGGCGTCACGCGGGAGAATTCCAGCACCAGCAGCTTGCCGCCCGGTTTCAGCACGCGGCGCATTTCGGCCAGGGCACGATCCTTGTGGGTCATGTTGCGCAAGCCGAACGCCACCGAGACCCGGTCGAAATACCGGTCGGGGAACGGCAGGCACTCGGCATCGCAGACCGCCGCCGGCGTGACCACGCCGTGGTCCAGCAGACGGTCCCGGCCCACGCGCAGCATGGAGTCGTTGATGTCGGTCAGCCAGACCTCGCCTTCGGGGCCGACGCGGCGGGCGAAGGCCTTCGACAAGTCGCCGGTGCCTCCGGCGATGTCCAGTACCCGCATGCCCGGGCGCACCTGGGCGCGGCCGATGGTAAACGCTTTCCAGACGCGGTGCAGCCCGACCGACATCAGGTCGTTCATCACATCGTAGCGCGAAGCCACGGAATGAAAGACCTCGGCCACGCGGCGGGCCTTCTCCGTTTCTTGGACGGTCTCGAAACCGAAATGCGTCTGCGGCTCCTGGCCGGCGTCGGGTGCGGATGTACGTGCGGTTGTACTCATGATCCGCGTATCGTACCACCGTAAAAGGCCCCCACGCTGCGCAGCCTGCGGCTGCTTGCTGCCCCCGAGGGGGCGCTTTTTGCCTTGGGACGGCCCGGCGGCAAAAAAGGGCCCCACGCTGCGCAGGCTACGCCCGCTTGCTGCCCCCAATATGACAACGTCACATCAATGAAATAATGTGACCGTATGATGACTGCATGCCGGCGCCCCCCGCGCCCGGAACGGCGCGGGCCGCACGGGCCCCGCTTCCTTGCGAGATCTGCCCCATGCCCGCCACCATCCTGCTCATCGAAGACGAACCCGCGATCCAGGAACTGCTGTCCATCAATCTGCAACACGCCGGCTACACCGTACGCACGGCGCCGGACGCGCGCCAGGCCCTGGAACAGATCCAACAGGTGCGGCCCGACCTGATCCTGCTGGACTGGATGCTGCCCGACCAACCCGGCATTCGCCTGGCCCGGCAACTGCGCGGCGACGCCCGCACCCGCGAGATCCCGCTGATCATGCTGACCGCGCGCAGCGCCGAGCAGGACAAGGTCGACGGCCTGGAAGCGGGGGCCGACGACTACATCACCAAGCCTTTTTCTCCGCGCGAACTGCTGGCGCGCATCAAATCCCTGCTGCGCCGCCGGTCGCCTCAGCACACGCCCGATCCCATCGAAGCGGGCGGACTGCGGCTGGAGCCGGATTCCCGGCGCGTATCCGGCCATGGCCAGCCGCTGTCCATGGGGCCTACGGAGTTCCGCCTGCTACACTTCCTGATGACGCATGCGGAGCGCGTGTACAGCCGGAGCCAGTTGCTGGATCAGGTCTGGGGCGATCACGTCTTCGTCGAGGAGCGCACGGTGGACGTCCATATCCGCCGCTTGCGCAAGGCCCTGTCGCCCGCCGGCCTGGAAGGCACGATCCAGACTTCACGCGGGGCGGGCTACCGTTTCAGCACCAAACATCCATCATGAGCAAGACTCTTGTTTCCATCGCGCTCTGGGCGCTCGGCGGCTGGCTGCTGGGCGCCTGGCTGGGCCCCGCCACGGGCTGGGCCCTATTCGCCCTGGGCCTGCTGCTGATGGTGCTCGTCAGCGGCCTGCAACTGTCCCGCATCGCCCGCTGGGTCTGCTCGATCGACGAGCCGCCGCCGCCCTCGGTCGGTCCGTGGGACGAAATCCTGGCGCCCATCTACCGCAAACTCAAGCAGAACCGCCTGGACCTGCAAGATCGTGCGCGGAACTTCAATCGCGCCCTGCTGGCCGCCGAGGCGCTGCCCGACGGCGCCCTGACACTGGCCCCGGACAAATCCCTGCTGTGGTGCAACCAGACGGCGGCCAGCCACCTGGGACTGGACCTCGACCGCGACCGCGGCCACAGCATCCTCAATATCGTGCGGGCGCCTGAATTCGCCCGCTACGCCGACCAGCAAGCCTGGAGCCATCCCCTGATCCTGCACCTGGGCCGCAGCAGCCAGGCACGCACCCTGTCGCTGCACCTCGCCCCCTACGGCGTCGGCCAGTTCCTGATGGTGACGCGCGACATCACCCAGATCGAGCGGCTGGAAAACACGCGCAAGGATTTCGTGGCCAATGTGTCCCACGAACTGCGCACCCCGCTGACTGTGTTGTCGGGGTTCATCGAGACACTGCAGGACATGCCCGGCAACGCCCTGACCGACGCGCAGCGCGGCCACTACCTGGAACTGATGTCGCAGCAGGCCCGCAACATGCATGCGCTGGTGTCCGACCTGCTGACCTTGTCCTCGCTGGAGTCGACGCCCAATCGCGAAGGCGGCCCCGTTTTCGTCACGGCTCTGGCGCGCACCGCGCTGGCCCAGGCCCAGGCGCTGTCGGGCGGACAGCATGCGTTCGACATCCGGCTCGACGAGACGCTGCGCGTCCGCGGCCAGGATACCGAACTGGCCTCGGCCATCGGCAACCTGCTGACCAACGCCGTGCGCTACACGCCGGCGGGCGGCGCCATCACGGTAATCTGGGAGCCGACTCCGGACGGCGGCGCGGCCTACCGTGTCCAGGACACCGGCATCGGCATCGATCCAGCCGACGTTCCGCGCCTGACAGAGCGGTTCTTCCGGGCGGACCGCGGCCGGTCGCGGGCCACGGGCGGCACCGGCCTGGGCCTGGCCATCGCCAAGCACGTCGCCATGCGCCACGACGCCGTGCTGGACATCCAGAGCACGCCGGGCGAAGGCAGTGTCTTCAGTATTCTTTTCCCCGCGGCGCGCATGTGCCCGCCCGCCGAGCCGCCGGCAGCCGCCGGATCACCCTCGACCCGCGCCGCCTGAGCCGCAGGCCCGCCGCGCTACAGGAACAGCCGGTAGGCCGGGTTATCGGTTTCGTTCCAGCAGGGATAGCCCAGCGTGGACAGGAATTCCTTGAAGGCCTTCTTGTCGGCCGGCGGCACCTGGATGCCCACCAGAATCCGTCCGTAGTCATCGCCCTGGTTGCGGTAATGAAACAGGCTGATGTTCCAGTTCGGATTCATGGCGCCCAGGAACTTCATCAGGGCGCCGGGCCGCTCGGGGAATTCGAAACGGTACAGGACTTCGTTGTCGGCCAGACCCGAGTGCCCGCCCACCATGTAGCGCAGGTGGGTCTTGGCCATCTCATTGCCGGTCAGATCCAGCGTGGGGAAGTCCAGCTTGCGGAAATGCGCCGCCAGTTTCTCGATTTCAGGCTCGGAGCGGATCTGCAGACCGACGTAGACGTGCGCCTGCTCGGCATCGGAAATCCGGTAGTTGAATTCAGTCACGGCCCGCTGGCCCACCGCTTCGCACAGGCGCAGGAAGCTGCCGCGCTTTTCAGGCAGGGTAATGGCGAACAAGGCCTCGCGGGCTTCGCCGACGTCGGCGCGCTCGGCGACGAAACGCAAGCGATCGAAATTCATGTTCGCGCCGCAGGTGATGGCCACCAGCGTCTTGCCTTTCCATTTGTTCTGGGCGGCATAGCGCTTGGCGCCGGCCAGCGCCAGGGCGCCGGCGGGTTCCAGCACGCTGCGGGTGTCCTGGAAGACATCCTTGATTCCGGCGCAGATCGCATCGGTATCCACGGTCACGAAGTCGTCCACGTATTCGCGCACCAGGCGGAAGGTTTCCTGGCCCACCTGCTTGACCGCCGTGCCGTCGGAAAACAGCCCCACATCGGCCAGCCGGATCCGGCGCCCGGCCTGCACACTGCGCACCATGGCGTCGGAATCCACCGTCTGCACCCCGATGACTTTGATGTCCGGGCGCAATTGCTTGATGTAGGCCGCCACCCCCGAAATCAGGCCGCCGCCGCCGATGGCGACGAAGACCGCGTCGATGGGACCGGGATGCTGGCGCAGGATTTCCATGCCCACGGTGCCCTGGCCCGCGATCACGTCGGGATCATCGAAGGGATGCACGAAGGTCAGGCCGTCGCGCTTCTGCAGCTCGGCGGCGTGCTCGGCGGCATCGGTGAAGCTGTCGCCAAACAGCACAACGTCGCCGCCCAGGGCGCGCACCGCATCGATCTTGACCTGGGGCGTGGTCACCGGCATGACGATCACCGCCCGGCATTTCAGGCGGCTGGCCGAGAGCGCGACCCCTTGGGCATGGTTGCCGGCCGAAGCCGCGATGACGCCGCGCCGCAGTTCTTCTTCCCCGAGGTGGGCCATCTTGTTGTAGGCCCCCCGCAGCTTGAAGCTGAACACCGGTTGGGTATCTTCGCGCTTGAGCAATACGGTGTTGCCGATCCGCTTGGAAATTCGGGGCGCCAGGTCCAGCGAGGTCTCGTGTGCGACGTCATAGACTTTGGACGTCAGAATGCGTTTCAGATAATCGACGGACATGGCGCAGGCAGCGATGGACAGGGAATCAAAAAGAATATCACAGCGGTGCGCCCGGGCGCCGATCCGCCCCTCGCGGTCTGAACGGTGCCGGGCGCATCCAGGGCGGTTCACGCGGGCCGGAAAAATCTTTCCGGCCTGGATGCAATGGCTCGACAAACCCGAAGGCTGGCCGTAAAGTCCAGTTACTTTGTGGGCGAACAAGAGGCGCGGACCGCGCCGGATAAAAACGGGAGACCCCTGCGATGACTCTGTCCGCCAAGCCGGGCAGCCCAACCATGACTTCGGCTTCCAGCCGGGCGGGGCGCCGGTTGCCCTGCCTGTCACCCCTGCAGTTGCTGATCCTGCTGGTCTGCGCCGTCGCCATCGCCCTGATCTGGCTCGCCACCCTGCAACGCACAACCTTCGAGCGCGCCCAGGCCGTGGCGGCCGCCATGCGCTCCAACGCCAGCCTGGCCATCGCCTTCGAACAACAAGTCACCCGCACGCTGAAGGAAGCCGAGCAGGTCGCCGCCTTTGCCCGCCTGGAATACCGGCGCGAAGGCAGCCGCATGGATCTGACGCGCTGGGCTCAGGCGCGCGTGATCCGGGACGATGCCTTCACCATCCTGAGCATCGTCGATGAAACCGGCGCCATCGTCACCAGCACGCAGGGCCCGAGCGACGTCAACTACGCCGACCGCAATTTCTTCACGCGGCAACGCGCCGCCCGCGAGGACGTGCTCTACATGGGCCATCCCGTCCTGGGGCGGATTTCACACCAGTGGCGCGTGCCCATGTCTTTGCGCATCTCGAAGCCTGATGGCAACTTTGGCGGCGTGGTCGTCCTGGCGATCGACCCCGCCCATCTCATCACTTCCTATGGCGGGCTCCCCCTGGGCGCCTCCGATCTGCTGGAAATCGCCGGCCTGGACGGTATCCTGCGCAGCCGCCTGATCGGCACGCATGCCACCTTCGGCCTGGACCCTGGCAAACAGCCCTGGAAGCCAATGAGGCGCTCTTCCGGACCACTTTTCACCAGGCGGCCATGGGCATCGCCCGCATCGCGCCGGATGGCCGCTTCCTGGAAGTCAATGAAAAGCTCTGCCGGATGCTGGGCTATGATGCGGCCGAGCTGCTGGAGAAGACTTTGTTCGATCTCGCGGCCCCGGGCGCCCGGGACGAGGCCCGCGCGTTCCTGAAGGCCCGGTTGAAGGCGCATTTCCTCGGTCCGCCGCCCGAGATCGAGAAACCCTACCGGCGCCGCGACGGCAGCGAGCTGTGGGTTTGCGAGGCGCTCAGCGTCGTGCGCGACGCGGCCGGCATGCCGGACTTCCTCGTGGCCGCCGTACAAGACATCACGGCCCGCAAGGATCTGGAGGCCCGGCTGTCGCACGACGCCCTGCATGACGCGCTGACCGGCCTGCCCAACCGCGTCATGTTCCAGGACCGCTGCGCCCGAGCCCTGGAATCCGCACGCCGTCACAACGGCCTGGCGGCCGTGCTGTACCTGGACCTGGACGGCTTCAAGGAAGTCAACGACAGCCATGGGCATGCGATGGGAGACATCCTGCTGCAACAGGTGGCCCGGCGCCTCGAACACTGCGTACGCGCCGAGTCCGAGGACACGGTGTCCCGGTTCGGCGGCGACGAATTCGGCATTGTCCTGGCGGGATTGGACAGCATCGAGAGCGGCGAGCGGATTGTCCGCACGATTCTGGAAGCCCTGGCTCTGCCCTTTGACCTGAACGGCGACATCCAGGTCTCCATTTCCGCCAGCATCGGGGCGGCACGCCACCCGGAGCACGGGCAGGATCCCGACGCCCTGGTGGCCCATGCCGACGCCGCCATGTATGCGGCCAAGCATTCCGGCAAGAACCGGTTCAGTTGGGAGCTCCTGCCCAACGGGCCGGCCGTCCACAGCGCCGAAACGGCGCAATCCTAGCGCGCTTGGCGGCATGGGCGGATGCGCGGCGCCGCGGCGGGCTACACTTCACCACCATGGAATTCTGGCTGCAATCCTCGATCCACACCCTGCTGGCCCTGTTCGCGCTGCCCAAGGTGGGCCTGCCCGCGATCTTCCTCGTCAGCCTGATCTCGGCTACCCTGCTGCCCATGGGGTCGGAACCGGCCGTCTTCGCCTATGTGCAGATCGTGCCGTCCATGTTCTGGCCCGCCGTCCTGGTCGCCACGGCGGGCAACACGATCGGCGGCGCCATCAGCTACGCCATGGGCGCCGGAGCGGAGGCCGCCTGGCACCGCTGGCGGGCCCGGCGGGCCGGCGCGGCCGCATCTCCGGACGGCATCGATCCGCCGCCCGGTCCGCCGGCAAGCGGGCCTGCGGACCGGCCTTCACCCGGCGGCCGCTGGCATGCCTTGATCTCCCGCTGGTTCCACCGCTTCGGGCCTCCCGCGCTGCTGCTGTCCTGGCTGCCCGGCATTGGCGACCCGCTGTGCGCCGTGGCCGGCTGGCTGCGCCTGCCCTTCTGGCCCTGCGTGTTGTACATGGCCGCCGGCAAATGTCTGCGCTACGTGATCCTGACCGCCACGCTGATGCAGGCCTGGCCCTGGGTGAGCACATGGTTTTGAACGGCTTTTTTTCCGTTCGTTCATCACCCCCGGCTATAAGCTCATCCCGAATCCGGGACGTTTTACCCTTACACTAAGCCATTGCCCCTCCGGTCCTCAGGGGCACTGACCCTCGACCCCCTCATGAACGCCCCTGTTGCCCGCGAACTGCTCGCATCTCCCCAGGCGCCGCGCCTGCGCGAAATCCCCTACAACTACACTTCCTGGTCGGATCGCGAGATCGTCTGCCGGCTGCTGGGCGCAGAAGCCTGGCAAGTGCTGTCGGAACTGCGTTCGCAGCGGCGCACCGGCCGCTCGGCCCGGATGCTGTTCGAGGTGCTGGGCGATATCTGGGTCGTGCTGCGCAATCCCTATCTGCAGGACGACCTGCTGGACGACCCCAAGCGCCGCCATCTGCTGATCGAGGCCCTGGCGCATCGCCTGTCCGAAATCGACCACCGCCGGGACGACGATCACGGCCCGCGCGACGCCCAGGTCCAGAAACTGCTGGCAGCCGCCCGGGCCGCCGTGGCCGACTTCGAAGCCCGCTTCGTGGAAACGGCCAGTCTGCGCCAGGCGGCCCTGAAGAAACTGTCCCGCCTGACCCGCCGCGACAACATTCGCTTCGATGGCCTGTCGCGGGCCTCCCACGTCACCGATGCCACCGACTGGCGCGTGGAATACCCCTTCGTCGTGCTGATGCCCGACACCGAGGACGAGATCGCCGCCCTGGTGCGCGCCTGTATCCGGCTGGGCCTGACCATCATCCCGCGCGGGGGCGGCACCGGCTACACCGGCGGCGCCATCCCGCTGTCCTGGCGGTCCGTGGTCATCAATACCGAAAAACTCGATGCCATCGGACCGGTCGAGGCGATCACGCTGCCCGGGGTCGACACCCCCGTGCACACGGTATTGACCGGCGCGGGCGTGGTGACGCGTCGCGTGGCCGAGGCCGCCGAAGCCGCCGGCCGCGTCTTCGCCGTGGATCCGACTTCGGCCGACGCGTCCTGCGTGGGCGGCAACGTCGCCATGAATGCCGGCGGCAAGAAGGCCGTTCTCTGGGGCACGGCGCTGGACAACCTGGCCTGGTGGCGCATGGTGGACCCCCAGGGCAACTGGCTGGAAATCACCCGCCTGGACCACAACCTGGGCAAGATCCACGAGGCCGACGAGGCCCGCTTCGAGCTCAAATGGTTCGACGGCGCCAAGCCTCCGGGCCACACGCTGCTGAAGACCGAAATCCTGGCCATCGAGGGCCGGCGCTTCCGCAAGGCCGGCCTGGGCAAGGACGTCACCGACAAGTTCCTCGCCGGCCTGCCCGGCGTGCAAAAAGAAGGCTGCGACGGCCTGATCACCGCCGCGCGCTGGATCCTGCACCGCATGCCCGCGCACACGCGCACCGTCTGCATGGAGTTCTTCGGCCAGGCGAAGCTGGCCGTCCCCTCCATCGTCGAGGTCAAGCACTACCTGGACATCCAAGGCCGCGGCCAGGGCGTGCTGCTCGCCGGGCTGGAACACCTGGATGAGCGCTACCTGCGCGCCGTCGGCTACGCCACCAAGAGCAAGCGCGGCACCCTGCCCAAGATGATCCTGATCGGCGACATCGTCGGCGACGACGAAAACGCCGTCGCCCTGGCCGCCAGCGAAGTCGTGCGCATCGCCAATTCGCGCCATGGCGAAGGTTTCATCGCCGCCAGCCCGGAGGCCCGCAAGAAGTTCTGGCTGGACCGCGCCCGCACCGCCGCTATCGCGCGCCATACCAACGCCTTCAAAATCAACGAAGACGTCGTGATCCCGCTGGCGCGCATGGGCGAATACACCGACGCCATCGAGCGCATCAACATCGAGCTGTCCACCCGCAACAAGCTGCGCCTGGTCGATGCCCTGGAAACCTACCTGCAGGGCGATCTGCCGATCGGCAAGACCGAAGACCCCGACGACGCCGAACACACGCGCGACACCATCCTGTCCGCCCGCCGCCGCGACGCCCTGGACACGCTGGCCGCCGTACGCCGCCGCTGGGCCTGGCTGCTGGATCACCTGGACGCGCCGCTGGCCGACAGTCTGGACACCCTGTCCTCTCTGGGCCTGGACGCGCGCCTGCCCGAATTGGCCGAGCGCCTGACCGCCCAGCCCGACGCGCGCATCATCGATCTGGTCCAGGATCACACCCTGCGGATTTCCTGGAAGACCGACATCCGCAGCGCCATGGAGCGCCATTTCGCGGGCGCCGAATGCGCCGCCGTCCTGGCCGGCCTGCAGTCCACCCACGACCGCATCCTGAAAAGCCGGGTCTTCGTCGCCCTGCACATGCACGCGGGCGACGGCAACGTCCACACCAACATTCCCGTCAACTCCGACGACTATGAAATGCTGCGCGAGGCCAACGACGCCGTGGCCCGCATCATGGACATCGCCCGCAGCCTGGACGGCGTCATCTCGGGCGAACACGGCATCGGCCTGACGAAATACGAATTCCTCAGCGAGGCCGAACTCGCCCCCTTCCAGGACTACAAGCGCCGCATCGACCCCGAGGGCCGCTTCAACGCCGGCAAGCTGATGCCCGGCGCCGACCTGTCGCGCGCCTGGACGCCCAGTTTCAACCTGCTGGGCTATGAATCGCTGATCATGCAGCGCACCGAGATCGGCGCCATCTCGAACGCCATCAAGGATTGCCTGCGCTGCGGCAAGTGCAAACCCGTGTGCGCCACCCATGTGCCGCGCGCCAACCTGCTCTACTCCCCGCGCAACAAGATCCTGGCCACCTCGCTGCTGATCGAGGCCTTCCTGTACGAGGAGCAGACCCGGCGTGGCGTCAGCATCCGGCACTGGGAAGAATTCGAGGACGTCGGCGACCACTGCACGCTATGCCACAAGTGCTTCAACCCCTGTCCGGTGGACATCGACTTCGGCGACGTATCCATGGACATGCGCGCCTTGCTGCGCCGCATGGGCAAGAAATCCTTCAACCCGGGCACGGCCGCGTCGATGTTCTTCCTCAACGCCAAGGACCCGCGCGTCATCAAGGCCACGCGGGCCGCCATGATCGGCATGGGCTACAAGGCCCAGCGCCTGGCCCACGACCTGCTGGCCCCGGTCGCGAAAAAGCAGGTGGCCCACCCCCCGGCCACCGTGGGCAAGGCGCCGGTGCGCGAGCAGGTGATCCACTTCGTCAACAAGAAGATGCCCGGCGGCCTGCCCAAGCAGACCGCCCGCAAACTGCTGGATATCGAAGATCCGCACATCATCCCGATCATCCGCAATCCGGCCGCCACCGCTCCCGACAGCGAGGCCGTGTTTTACTTCCCGGGGTGCGGGTCCGAGCGCCTGTTCTCCCAGGTCGGCCTGGCGACCCAAGCCATGCTGTGGCACGTGGGCGTGCAAACCGTGCTGCCGCCCGGCTATCTGTGCTGCGGCTACCCCCAGCGCGGCAACGGCATGGCCGACAAGGCCGAGCAAATCTCCACGGACAACCGCGTGCTGTTTCACCGCATGGCCACCACGCTGAACTATCTGGACATCAAGACGGTCGTGGTCAGTTGCGGCACCTGCTACGACCAGCTCGAAAGCTACCAGTTCGACAAGATATTCCCCGGCTGCCGGCTGATCGACATCCATGAATACCTGCTGGAAAAAGGCGTGGATATCGCCGGCGTGCAGGGCGTGCGCTATATCTACCACGACCCCTGCCACACGCCCATGAAACAGCAGGATCCGATGAAGACGGTGAAATCCCTGCTCGGCGAGGACAATGCCATCAAGACCGACCGTTGCTGCGGCGAATCCGGCACGCTGGCAGTCTCGCGGCCGGACGTCTCCACCCAGATCCGCTTCCGCAAGCAGGAAGAACTGGCGAAGAACACCGCCGCCATCCGCGCCGACGGCTTCCAGGGCGAGGTGAAGATGGTGACATCCTGTCCGTCCTGTCTCCAGGGCCTGGCGCGCTACGAACAGGACACGGGGCTGTCGGCCGACTACATCGTGGTCGAGATGGCCAAACACCTGCTGGGCGAGAACTGGATGCCGGACTACGTGAAGGCCGCCAACGCGGGCGGTATCGAACGGGTGCTGGTGTAGCGGCCGGGGTCAAGCCCCCTGCGGTCCCGCGGCGCGTCGGGGCCGCAGGGGGGCTATCCAGCCGTTGATTCCGCGCCCGCCTCGAACTCGCAGACCGTATACACCGGCAGGCCCGAGTCACGCACCACCTTCGAGCCGCCCAGATCGGGCAGGTCGATGATGGCGGCGGCCTCGGCCACATTGGCCCCCAGGCGCTGCAACAGGCGGGATGCCGCCAGCATCGTGCCGCCGGTGGCGATCAGATCGTCGATCAGCAGCACGCGCTGGCCGGGCCGCACCGAATCCGTGTGCATTTCCACCGTGGCGTTGCCGTATTCCAGCGCGTATTCCTCCGCGACCGTGCGAAACGGCAGCTTGCCCTGCTTGCGCACCGGCACGAACCCCAGGTTCAACTCATAGGCCAGCACCGACCCCACGATGAAACCGCGCGCGTCGATCCCCGCCACCAGGTCCAGCCGCTGGCGCATGTAGCGGTAGACGAACAGGTCGATCAGCACCCGGAACGAGCGCGGATCCTGGAGAACCGGGGTGATGTCGCGAAACTGCACGCCCGGCTTCGGCCAATCGGGCACGGTGCGGATCGTATCGCGGATGTACTGGGCCGGATCGGTTTGCATGGGAAGTCCTGGGGCAAAGGCATGAGGGCGGGCACAGTTTAACAAGCCCTCCCCCTCACCGGGGGGCCTATTCCGCTTAAAATCGCGGGATGCATCCCCATCCCCAACCCAGCCCGGAGGCGGTCCGCGCCAGCGCCGACCGCACCTTCGGCATCGAAATCCAGGCCCTGCAGGCGCTGCAGCGCCGCATCGACGCGCGCTTCGTCCAGGCGGTCGGCATGATCCTCGACTGCCCGGGCCGGGTCGTCGTCACCGGCATCGGCAAATCCGGCCACGTCGCCCGCAAGATCGCCGCCACGCTGGCCTCCACCGGCACGCCGGCCTTTTTCATGCATGCGGCCGAAGCCATTCACGGCGACCTCGGCATGCTCACCGGCCAGGACATCCTGCTGGCCATTTCCTATTCGGGCTCGGCGCACGAACTGATCACCATCATTTCCGTGGCCAAGCGCATGGGCACGCGCATCATCGCCCTGACCGGCCATGCCGGCTCCGAACTGGCCCGCAACGCCGACCTGGCGCTGGACGCCGCCGTGGACCAGGAAGCCTGCCCCCTGAACCTCGCGCCCACCGCCAGCACCACGGCCGCCCTGGTGCTGGGCGACGCCATCGCCGTCGCCTGCCTGGAGGCCCGCGGCTTCAACCGCGAAGACTTCGCCCGCTCGCACCCCGGCGGCGCCCTGGGCCGGCGGCTGCTGACTTCCGTGGCCGACATCATGCGCAGCGGCGCGGCCTTGCCGCGCGTGGCCCCCGGAACCCTGATCCCGGACGCCCTCACCGAAATGTCCGCCAAGGGCATGGGCATGGCCATCGTCCTGGAAGACAAGCGCCCCGTGGGCCTGTTCACCGACGGCGACCTGCGCCGCATGATCGCCCAGCACGGCGACATCCGCGCCCTGCCGGTCTCGGCCGGCATGAGCCGCCATCCGCGCTCGATCCCGGCCGAGGCGCCCGCCATCGAGGCGGCCTCCATCATGGACGCGCACAAGCTCAACCAGATGCTGGTGCTCGACGGCGACGGGCTATTATTGGGGGCTCTGCACATGCACGACCTCCTCGCCGCAAAGGTCATCTGATGAACGAACTGCCCGGTTTCTCCCACCCCGCCGAAGCCCAGATCCTGGCCCGCATCCCGGAAGCGGTCCGCGAGCGCGCCCGCGCCGTGCGCCTGATGGTGTTCGACGTGGACGGCATCCTGACCGACGGCAGCCTTTGGTACGGCGAGCAGGGCGAGGCCGTCAAGCCTTTCAACGCGCTCGACGGCCATGGCCTGCGGCTGCTGCGCGAACAGGGTATCCGCGTCGCCTGGGTCAGTGGCCGCAAGAGCGCCATCACGGCCCGCCGGGCGGCGGAGCTGGGCATTGCGCCCGCCCTCCAGGGCGTCCGCGACAAGATCACCACGGTCGAGGAACTCGCCCGCGAGGCCGGCCTGTCGCTGCAGGCCGTGGGCTACATGGGCGACGACATCATCGACCTGCCCGTACTGCAGCGGGTCGGCTTTGCCGCCAGCGTGCCCAACGCCCCCTTCTACATCGGCCAGACGGCCCACTGGATCAGCACGCTGCGCGGCGGCGCGGGCGCGGTGCGCGAATGCTGCGACCTGATCCTGGCGGCCCAGGGCCGCCTGGGCGCCTGTTTCACGGCCTCCCTGTCCACACTGGGCGGAGCCATCCAGTGAAAGAACGCCTGCCCAGCCTCGTCGCCGTGCTCCTGCTCGGCCTGCTGGTGCTGGGCACCTGGTGGGCGTCCGACTACGCCTTGCGCTCAATCCAGATCGACCCGCCCCGGCGCATCACGCATGAACGCGACTCCTGGTCGGACCGGTTCACGATGGTGCGCACCGATGCCCAGGGGCGCGCCATCAACCGGCTCGAGGGCGCGGCCATGGAGCACTTCCCCGATACCGGCGCCTATGAGATCACCGCGCCACGCGCCGTCGGACATCAGCCCGGCTCGCCCATCACCGAAGGCACCGCCGACCACGGCACGCTCGAAGAGCGCAGCGACCGCATCGTGCTCAATGGCAACGCCCACCTGAAACGCCTGCCCGACGCCGACCACCAGTTGCTCGACGTGCGCAGCACCCAGCTCATCATCGAGCCCGATCGTGATCTGGTCCACACGGACCGGCCCGCGGTGGTCATCAACGGCCACTCCACGCTGCGAGGCAAGGGCATGCGCTACGATAACCGCACGCGCCAACTGACCGTCACCGCGGCCAGCGACGTCAAGATCTCGGGCGAAGACCAGGCCGCCCGCAACGCCGGATCCAAAAAGAACGCACAGCCATGAAAACCTCGCCTTTCGCCTCGATCGCTTCGATCGCCGCCTGCGCCCTGCTTCTGGCTGCCCAGGCGGCCCACGCGCAGAACACGACCGCGCCGGGGGACGAACCCGATACAGTGATCCTGTCCGACACCCTGCACTACGACGACGTCAACAAGACCAGCACGTTCACCGGCAATGTCGTCCTGACCCGGGGCGCCATGACGCTGCGCAGCGATAAGCTCGTCACCCGCGAGGACGCCCAGGGCAACCAGTTCGGCACGGCCACGGCCGTGCCCGGCGGGGTCGTCACCATCCGCCAGGAAAATCCCGAGAAATTCGAAACCCTCATCGCCACCGGCCAGCAAGCCGACTATGCGGGCGCGGCGGGCGACATCACCCTGACGGGCCAGGCCACCGTGATCCGCCAGGTCTGCGGCAAGACCTTCGACACCGTGCGCGGCGCCCGCATCATCTACCACGACAAGACCGGCACCTACGAAGCGTTCGGCGGCAAGAACTCGGCGGCCGCCGGCGGGCGCGTGCGCTCTCTGGCCCAACCCCAGTCCCGCATCGATCAGGCCATCGCGGAATGCAAGGCCAAGAAATCAGGCCGCCCGTAACTCCCATGCCTCCACACGAGCCCCCCTTCTCCGCCGCCGAGGCCTCCGGCAGCCTCCAGGCCATCGGCCTGGGCAAAACCTTCGGCCGGCGCGCCGTCGTCCAGGACGTTTCCCTGTCGGTGGACAGCGGCGAGGTCGTCGGCCTGCTCGGCCCCAACGGCGCCGGCAAGACCACCAGCTTCTACATGATCGTCGGCTTGATCCCGGCCGACACCGGCCGCATCCTGATCGACCACCACGAGGTCACCGGCATCCCCATGCACCGGCGCGCCCGGCTGGGCCTGTCTTATCTGCCCCAGGATGCTTCGGTCTTTCGCCGCCTGACGGTGGAACAGAACATCCGCGCGGTCCTGGAGCTGCAGCGCGATGCCGAAGGCCATGCGCTTTCGGCCGCCGCCCTGGAAGACCGCCTGGAATCCCTGATCGACGAACTCCAGATCGAACACATCCGCCGCAACATGGCGATCTCTCTGTCGGGCGGCGAGCGCCGCCGGGTGGAAATCGCCCGCGCCCTGGCCACCAATCCGCGCTTCATCCTGCTGGACGAACCGTTCGCCGGAGTGGACCCGATCGCCGTGATCGAGATCCAGCGCATCGTGCAATTCCTGAAGAGCCGCAACATCGGCGTGCTGATCACCGACCACAACGTGCGGGAAACCCTGGGGATCTGCGACCGCGCCTACATCATCAGCGAAGGCTGCGTCCTGACCAGCGGCCACCCCAGCGAAATCGTGGACAACGAGGCCGTGCGCCAGGTCTACCTGGGGAAGAACTTCCGGATGTAAAGAAAAGGCCCCCGAGGGGGCCTTTTTCGTCTTGGGGCGGCCCGGCGGCGACAAAGCCGCTGCAAGAGGCGCATCCAGACACAGTCTCTGCGAATCGATCTTAGTATCTTACACCGGAAGCAGGCGCTTGATGTGGCGGAGGTAATCGGTACACTGGGCTTGTCATCAAACCGTCAAAAGGAGGCCAACCCCATCCGTACCCGGTTCCTCCCGGAACCCTTCCCGTCTTTCCGCAAGGAGTCTGCATATGAGCCTGACAATCACCGGTCGCAATCTGGAAATCACCCCGGCCATCCGCGAATACGTCCACACCAAGACGGCGCGCGTCCTGCGGCACTTCGATCAGGTCATCGACACCCAGGTCATGCTTTCCATCGAACCTCTGAAGCACACCGCCGAAATTACCATGCGCCTGCGTGGCAAAGACCTGCACTGCGAAGCCTCGGATGAAAACCTGTACGCGGCCATCGATCTGCTGGTCGACAAAGCCGACCGCCAGGTCATCAAGTACAAGACCAAGGCTCAGAGTTACGCCCACGAACCCCCAAAACGTCAGGAAATGACCGCCTGACGGGATCCCCGAGGGCCGATTCCGTCGGCCCGGCACGACACATGGCCTCGAGACGCCCGTCCGGGGCCATATTGTTGACGGCCCATTTCCCTATAATGGACGCCATGAATCTCACACCTCGCATCCTGCCGCCGGAGAACATCGTTCTGGATCTGGCAGCCACCAGCAAGAAGCGCGCCTTCGAGCACGCCGGCCTGCTGTTCGAAAACCACCAAGGCGTCGCCCGCACGGCGGTCTTCCACAGCCTGCTGGCCCGCGAACGGCTGGGATCGACCGCGCTGGGCCACGAGGTCGCCATTCCGCACGGACGGCTGAAAGATCTGCGTGAACCGCACGCCGCCTTCATCCGGCTGGCCGACCCGGTCCGCTTCGACGCCAACGACGGGCGCACCGCCCGACTGCTGTTCTTCCTGCTGATCCCGGAAACCGCCACCCAGACCCACCTGGATCTGCTGGCTGGCATCGCCCGCCTGATGTCCGACGCCGGCATCCGCCAGGCCCTGGCGCAGTCCACGGACCCCCAGGAAGTCCATCAACTCATCCTGACTGGCGCGAGCGCCCCGGCCTCTGAACATGCTGACCATCCAAGAGCTGATTCGTGACAACACCGAGAAGATCCCCTTCTCCTGGATTGCGGGGCGGGACGGCGCCGAGCAGCGCCTGATTTCCGACACCGGCGGCGCCGCGGCCGACCTGGTCGGCCACCTGAACCTGATCCACCCGGGGCGCATCCAGGTATTCGGCGCCGAGGAAATGTCCTACTACCTGCGGCTCGATCCGCGCCGCAGGCAGCACCACCTGGACGAACTGGTGGCCGGCGGCGTGCCGGCCATCTTTCTGGCGGCCGACACCCGGGCGCCGGACGATCTCCGGGACTACTGCCAGAAAAATGGCATCCCCCTGCTGGCGACGCCCACCGACGCCGCCCTGTTGATCGACTTGCTGCGCATCTACCTGGGCAAGCGCATGGCGCCCAAGACCACGGTGCACGGCGTCTTCATGGACGTCCTGGGCCTGGGCGTACTGATCACCGGCGAGTCGGGCCTGGGCAAGAGCGAGCTGGCGCTGGAACTCATCTCCCGCGGCCACGGGCTCGTGGCCGACGACGCCGTCGAGCTGTCCCGCACCGCGCCGAACTTCGTCGAGGGCCAGTGCCCGCCCCTGTTGCAGAATCTGCTCGAAGTCCGCGGCCTGGGACTGCTGGACATCCGCACGATCTTCGGCGAGACCTCGGTCCGCCGGAAAATGAAGATCAAGCTCATCGTGCATCTCGTCCGCATGACGCCGGACACCTTCGAACGCCTGCCGACGCAGGACGAATACCAGGACATCCTCGGCATCCCGATCCGCCGGGTGATGCTTCAAGTGGCGGCCGGCCGCAACCTTGCCGTGCTGGTCGAGGCCGCCGTGCGCAACACCATCCTCAATCTGCGCGGCATCGACACCATGGGCGAATTCATCGAGCGCCAGGCCCTGGCCATCATGGAGAGCTCGCGGGAGGCCCGCCCATGAACCGACGCCCGGCGGCGCGGCGCACGCCATGCTGAACATCGTCCTGATCACCGGCATCTCGGGCTCCGGCAAGTCGGTGGCCCTGCGCATGCTGGAAGACACCGGCTACACCTGCATCGACAACCTGCCCGTGCGTTTCCTGCATGAATTCATCGCCAGCACCCGCGACAGCGGGCTGGAGCGGATCGCGGTCGCCATCGACGTGCGCACGCCGGGCGACCTGGACGACCTGCCCGGCATCCTCACCAGCCTGCGCGCCATGGGCACGGCGCTGCACGTGATCTTCCTGGACGCCGACGACAACACCCTGATGCAGCGCTATTCCGAATCCCGGCGCCGCCATCCCCTGACGGACCGCCTGCGGCACCAGGGCCTGGATCCTTCGCTGCAGGACTGCATCACCCGCGAACGGGAACTGCTGGCTCCCTTGCGCAATCAGGAACACGTCATCGATACGTCCGACCTGACGCCCGGCCAATTGCGCGCCTGGATGCGCGACCTGGTCCAGACGGACCGCGCCTCGGTGATCCTGACCTTCGAATCCTTCGCCTACAAGCGCGGCGTGCCTCACGATGCCGACCTGGTCTTCGACGTGCGCTGCCTGCCCAATCCCCACTACGACGCGCAACTGCGCCCCCTGACGGGACGGGACGCCCCGGTCGCCGCCTGGCTGGCACAGTTCGGCAGCGTCGAAGCCATGATCGAGGACATCGCCGCCTTCATCCGCAAGTGGCTGCCCCTGTACATGCAAGACACACGCAACTATCTGACCGTGGCCATCGGCTGCACCGGCGGCCAGCACCGCTCCGTCTACGTCACCGAACAGCTCGCCCGGCGCTTCGCCGACCATTCCCCCCTACTGGTCCGCCATCGCAACCCCATGCTGCAGGAGACCCGGCCATGAATGCCCCGAACCCTCGCGCCGCGGCCCACACTCGCCTGGCGCAACGGCTAGCGCTGGGCCTGCTGGGCGCCGCGCTGGTCGTCCTGGCGGGCTGCGCTTCGCGCTCGGGCGGCTACTACAAGGACGACGGCCCCGGCCGCGACATCCCAGCCGACATCGCCTCCATCCCCGATGCCGTGCCGCGCCTCGAACGGCATGCCCCGGCCAATTTCCGCGCCTATGAGGTGTTCGGCGTGCGCTACGTACCGATCGCCGAAAACCAGCCCTACCGCCAAGAAGGCATCGCCTCGTGGTACGGCCGGAAGTTCCACGGCGAGAAAACCGCCAACGGCGAAACCTACGACATGTACGCCATGACGGCAGCGCATCCGACCCTGCCGATTCCCAGCTACGCCCGGGTCACCCGGGTCGGCACCAACCGCTCGGTGGTCGTGCGCATCAACGACCGGGGCCCCTTCCACCCGGGGCGCATCATCGATCTTTCCTATGTGGCCGCCGCCAAGCTGGGTCTGATCGGCCCCGGCAGCGGCCGCGTGGTCGTCCAGGCCATCACCAATGCCGACATCCGCGCCGGACGCTATCCGGGCGCTCCGCGGACAGCATCGGCGGCCCCGCCGCCCGAGCCGGCCCCCACCCAGCCGGCCCTTCTGACGGCCGAACCTCTGGAGCCGCTGGCACCGATGGCGCCCATCTCCGCTGCGCCGCAGGCGGGCGGCATCTACCTGCAATTCGGTGCGTTCTCGTCGGCACAAAACGCGCAGGCGCTGGCCAGCCGCGTCAACATCGAGGCCTCCGGGCTGGCCGGCACCGCAACCGTGTCCCACCAGCCGCCGCTCTACAAAGTCCGCATGGGGCCCTATCTGTCGCGCGACGAAGCCGCCCGGGCCGCCTCGCAACTGGCGGAATCCGTCGATCTGAATCCGGTGATCGCCCTGGACCAGGGGCTCTGACCCGCATCCGCGACAGGCGCCGGGCAAGGCCCGATCAGCGGTCCGCCCGCTCCCGGGCCAAAGCCCAGGCGTAAAGCCGATCGCGCGCCAGGCCCGTGGCCCGTGCGCCGATCCGCGCGGCATCGCGCACAGAGAGGTCTTCCAGCAAGGATTCCATCAGCCGGCGCTGCTCGGGCGTCAACGCCTCGTCCGGCTCGGCCGCCCGCTCGCCGGCATGCACCACCAGCACGAATTCACCCTGTTCCCGATGGGCGTCCTCATCCAGCCAGGCCAGGGCCTCGCCCGCCGGCAAGGTATGGATCTCCTCGAAACGTTTGCTCAGCTCGCGCGCGATCGTCACCCGCCGCGCCGGTCCGGCCGCCGCCGCGAGCTCCTGCAGCGCTGCCCGCAGCCGGTGCGGCGCCTCGAACATCACCACCGGCACCGGCCAGGCGAGCCACCGGTCCAGCCACTTGCGGCGCGCCTGGGCCTTGGGCGGCATGAAACCGGCAAAGGCAAACTCAGGCGTCTCGTCGCTGGTGGCGCCGCTCGCCATGAGCGCGGCGATGACGGCGCTGGGCCCCGGCAAAGGCACGACCCGGTAGCCGGCCGCCCGGACTTCGCGCACCACCCGCGCGCCCGGATCACTGACGGCGGGCGCGCCGGCATCGGACACCAGGGCAATGCGTTCGCCCCGGGCCAATCGGCCGATCACCGCTTGGGCGGCGTCGCGTTCATTGTGGCGATGCGCCGCCAGCAGCGGCGTCGCGAGGCCCCAGGCGTCCAGCAGCGTCCGGGTGGTGCGCGTGTCCTCGGCCGCAATCGCATCGCAGCGGCGCAGCGCCTCCCAGGCGCGCAGACTCAGATCCTCCAGATTGCCGATCGGCGTGGCGACCACATACAAGCAGCCCGCCGGCCAGGATTGCCCCGCCGCCAGCTCGGCGTGACGTTTCCACGTCGGCCCGGCCTTTTCCCAGTCTGCACTGTCCGTCATACTCGATTCTTCCTCTTGTGGATTGGATGCCCCGCCATGTCCGTCGACCCCTATGAAACCGCCCGGCAGGCCCAGCGCCGGGCGGTGACGCGCCGACGCCGGCGCCTGCGGCGCGCCGCGGGCGCCGGCCAAGCCCGGCCGGCCATCGAAGCGCCAGGCGGTTCTCCGACACAGCGCCAGGGCCGTGCGGCCGAAGCGCGCGCGGCGCGCCATCTGGAGGCTTGCGGCATCCGCATCCTGGCGGCCAACCTGAACTGCCGCGCCGGTGAAATCGACCTCGTGGCCCGCGAAGACGCCCTGCTGCTGTTCATCGAGGTACGGGAGCGCCGCAACCCGGCCTTCGGCGGCGCCGCCGCCAGTGTAAACCGCGCCAAGCAAACCCGGATCGTCCGCGCGGCGCGTCATTTTCTGCCTCGGCTGACCCGGCGGCACTTCGGCGGCGCCGCCCCGGCCTGCCGCTTCGATGTGGTGACTTTCGGTGCGGACGGCCCCTGCTGGATCCGCGACGCCTTCCGCCCCTGACCTCACCCACCCCACCGCCCGCACGCGGTTCGGATTCGTCAGGCACCCGGCAGTCCGCAGGGACTGCCGGGCGTCCGGGCTCATCCCGGAAACTGTTACGTTCACGTGTAACAGCGGCGCGCGCTCATGCGATAATCGGCGGCATGGACATGACCTCCCGCATGACGTCGCATTTCGACGACGCCGTCGATACGTTCCGCGCCAGCGCCCGCGAACTGGCTCCCGCCCTGGCGGCTGCCGTCGACCTGCTGTTCGGCGCCCTGACAAACAACGCTCGCATCCTGGCCTGCGGCAATGGCGGCTCGGCCGCCGATGCCCAGCATTTCGTGGCCGAGCTGGTGGGCCGTTTCGAGCGCGACCGCCTGCCGCTGGCCGGAATCGCCCTGAACACCGACACCTCGATCATGACCGCCGTCGGCAACGATTATGGCTTCAACGCCGTGTTCGAGCGCCAAGTGGCCGCCCTGGGCCAGCCCGGCGACATCCTGGTTGCCATCACCACCAGCGGCAACTCGCCCAACGTCCTGCGCGCCATCGAAGCCGCCCATGAACGCGACATGCAGATCATCGCCCTGACAGGCAAGGGCGGCGGCCAGCTCAATACCCTGCTCTACGAGACCGATATCCATCTCTGCGTCCCGCACGACCGCACCATGCGCATCCAGGAAGTCCACATCCTGCTGCTGCATGCGCTGTGCGACGGCATTGACGCCCTGCTCCTGGGAGACCCTCTCTGATGCCCGTTCACGCCCGCACCCTCGCCCGCCTCCTGATCGGCCTGGCCTGCCTGTCCACCCTGTCGGCCTGCGGCCTGTTCGTCGTGGGCGGCGTGGCCGCCACGTCCGCAACCGTGGCCACGGACCGGCGCACCGCCGGCGAACAGGTCGACGACCAAACGATCGAACTGCGCGTCGCCAGTGAAATGAACAAGGCGTTCGGCGACAAGGCCCGCGTCCTGGGCATGTCCTACGCGGGCCGGCTGCTGCTGGTGGGCGACGTGCCCACCGAAGCCGACCGGCAACAGGCCGAGACCATCGCCCGGGGCATCACCAAGGTCCGCACGGTGGACAACCATATCCGCGTCGGCGACATCACGCCGCTCAGTGTGCGCACCAACGACACCTGGCTGACCTCCAAGGTCAAGAGCCAACTGGTCGCCACCGAGAACGTGCCTTTCCGCACCATCAAGGTCACCACGGAGCGCGGCATCGTCTACCTGATGGGCAAGGTCACCCAGGAAGAAGGCCAGCGCGCCGCAACCGTCGTCGCCGGTATCTCCGGGGTCAACAAAGTCGTAAAATTGTTCATGATCGTGGCGCGCGAAACCCTGTTGACCGAGCCTGGCCAGCAAGGGGCCGCAGCCCCCGTCAGCGATTCCAGTTCATCCGGCGCCACTGCCCCGTCACCCGCGAACCATGACGGCGGCGCCCAGACCATGCCCGTGCAATGAAGAAAATACTCATCGGCCTGGCGGCCGTCGTGGCGATCGGCGCCGCCGCCCTCTGGCAGTTCCAGAGCGCCGCCCAGGCGGCGCCGGACGTCGCCTTCACCGACCTGAACGGCCGCACCGTCACCATGCAGGAACTGCGCGGCAAGGTCGTGCTGGTCAAGTTCTGGGCCACCAGTTGCACCACTTGCGTGGCGCAGATGCCCGACACCATCCGCCACTACGAGGAACTCAAATCCCGGGGTTTCGACACCATCGGCGTGGCCATGCAATACGATCCGCCCAGCTACGTCAAGAATTTCACCGAAACGCGCCAACTGCCCTTTCCGGTGGTGATCGACGCCCAGGGCAAGATCGCCCAGGCCTTCGGCGACGTGCGCCTGACCCCCACGGCCTTCCTGATCGACAAGCAAGGCCACATCATCAAGCGCTATCTCGGCAACTACGACGAACAGGCCTTCATGGCTACGGTCGAACAGGCTCTGGCTTCTTGACATGACGAACACCGCCCAGGACACTGCCTCCCAGACACCGGCCGCCCTCAAGGCCGAAGTCCTCTCCGAGGCCCTGCCTTACATCCGCCGCTTTCACGGCAAGACCGTCGTCATCAAGTATGGCGGCAATGCCATGACGGACGAACACCTGCAGCGCAGCTTCGCCCACGACGTCGTGCTGCTCAAGCTCGTCGGCCTGAACCCGGTGGTGGTGCATGGCGGCGGCCCGCAGATCAACAGCGCGCTCAAGCGCATCGGCAAGGAAGGCACCTTCATCCAGGGCATGCGCGTCACCGACGCCGAAACCATGGAAGTCGTCGAATGGGTGCTGGGCGGCCAGGTCCAGCAGGACATCGTCATGATGGTCAACGAAGCCGGCGGCAAGGCCGTGGGCCTGACCGGCAAGGACGGCTGCATGATCCAGGCCCGCAAGAAGCTCATGCCCGACCTCGAGCATCCCGGCGCCACGCTGGACATCGGCTTCGTGGGCGACATCGAGCGCATCGAGCCGGCCGTGGTCAAGGCGCTGCAGGACGACCAATTCATTCCCATCATCTCGTCCATCGGCTACGGCGAGGACGGCCAAGCCTACAACATCAACGCCGACGTGGTCGCCGGCAAGATGGCCGAGGTCCTGGGCGCCGAGAAGCTCGTCATGCTGACCAACACCCCCGGGGTGCTGGACAAGAGCGGCAAGCTGCTGCGCAGCCTGTCGGCCCAGACCATCGACGCGCTGTTCCAGGATGGCACCCTGTCGGGCGGCATGCTGCCGAAAATTTCCTCGGCGCTGGACGCCGCCCGCTACGGCGTGAATTCCGTGCACATCATCGACGGCCGCGTGCCGCACTGCCTGCTGCTCGAGATCCTCACGGATCGCGGCGTGGGCACCATGATCAGTTCGCACTGATGGCGTCGAGCGCGCCGGGCCGCCTCCCGCGCGCCCAGAAGGCCTCATGAACCCGCTGCGCGCGCCCAGCCCCCTGCGCCGCCGGCGGGACATCCATCCCGACGACCCGGTCTGGCTGTTCGACCTGGACAACACCCTGCATGACGCCTCGCGCGGCATTTTCAATGCCATCGACCGGCGCATGGGCGACGCCGTGGCCCGGGCGCTGGCTCTGCCCGCGGATCAGGCCAACGCGCTGCGCCTGCGCTACTGGCAACGCTACGGCGCCACGGCCATCGGCCTGGCGCGCCACCACGGGGTCAACCTGCGCCAGTTCCTGGCCCGCTGCCATGATTTCGACGTCGCCCCGCTGGTGCATGCGGAAACCGGCCTGGCCGCCCGCCTGCGCGGCTTGCCGGGCCGGCGCATCGTGCTGACCAACGCGCCGGCGCACTACGCCCGCCGCGTACTGGACGCCCTGGGCATTCTGCAGGAATTCGACGGCCTCTGGGCCATCGACCACATGATGCCCATGGGGCTGGCGCGGCCCAAGCCGTCGCCGGGCCTGATGCGCATGGTGGCTGCCCGGTTGGGCGTGCCCGCCCGCAGGATCATCCTGGTCGAGGATACCGAACGCAACCTGAAATCCGCCCGCCAGGCCGGCATGCGAACGGTCTGGCTGTACCATCCCGGCACGCCTTTCTGCCGTCAGCGCAGCGGCCGCGACCTGTACGTGGACACGCGGATCAACCGCCTGGGAACGCTGCTGCTGCAGGCCCGCGCCGGGCGCATACCGGGCAGTCGGGATCGCGCCTGAAACGGATCGTGTGCCACTGCATGCGCAAGGCGTCGACCGACAGCAGCCGGCCGACCAGGGGTTCGCCCATGCCGGCGATCACCTTGATGGCTTCGGCCGCCTGAACGCTGCCCACCATGCCCACCAGCGGTCCCAGCACGCCCGTGGTGGCGCAGCGCAGTTCTTCGACATCGTCGGCTTCAGGGAACAGGCAGTGATAGCAGGGCGCGTCCGCGTCGCGCAGATCGTAGACGCTGATCTGGCCAGAAAACTTGATGGCCGCCCCCGAAACCAGCGGCCTGCAAGTCGCCACACAAGCGCGGTTGATGGCATGCCGAGTGGCGAAATTATCACAGCAGTCCAGCACCACATCGGCATCCTGCGCCAGGATTCGCAGGCGGGCCTCGTCCAGACGCTCCACCACGGCCCGCACCCGGATATCGGGATTCAAGGCCAGCAGGGCGTCCCGGCCCGACTCGGCCTTGGGCCGTCCGAGACTGGCCATGGCATGCAGTATCTGGCGCTGCAGATTGCTGAGCTCGACGACATCGTCGTCCACCAGCGTGATCCGGCCCGCGCCCGCGGCGGCCAGATACAACGCCGCCGGAGACCCCAGCCCGCCCGCGCCGACGATCAGCACCCGGGCGGCCAGCAGGCGCTCCTGCCCTTCGATGCCCAGTTCGTCGAGCAGAATATGCCGGGCGTAGCGCGTCAGCCGCGCGTCGTCCAGGGCGGACGCGTCTTCCATCACGGAATCCGGATCAGGCCGTCCGGGGTTACGCGGTAGCGCTCGACTCCGTCACCGGCGTCATTCAGCGTTTTTTTTTCCTCCGGAGCGGGCGGCGC
The DNA here is from genome assembly GCF_040955415.1 of Castellaniella ginsengisoli. Lineage (NCBI taxonomy): Bacteria > Pseudomonadati > Pseudomonadota > Betaproteobacteria > Burkholderiales > Alcaligenaceae > Castellaniella > Castellaniella ginsengisoli. The sequence continues at coordinate 772,830 of NZ_CP158257.1, forward strand.
ATCGCTTGCGGGCTTCGCCGCGGCCATGCCGGACTTGTCCTCCGCCGCGGCGGCGCGCGCCTGGCGCACCAGGGCAGGATCGGACTTCAGAACCGGCCGGCCCTGCAGGGCGTTGATGGCCTGGCGCAGTTGCCAGTCATCGGCGCCGCCGAACTCGAACATCTTGATCTCGCCCTGAACGAAATCGCCGTCTTCCGGATCGTCCGTGCCCGAGGGATTCGCCTGAGTCTCGAGGTGGTGCTGCAGATCGACCTCGCGCTGCATGCGGAACAAGTTGCCGGCGGCGCTGTCGTCCACGACGTGATCGGGCGATACCCCCGTATTCTGAATCGAACGGCCGCTGGGCGTGTAGTAGCGCGCCGTGGTGAGCTTGATGCCCGTGTCCTTGTCCAGTTGCAGGACGGACTGGACGGAGCCCTTGCCGAAGGTGCGGTTGCCGATGATGCGGGCGCGCTTGTAGTCCTGCAGGGCGCCGGCCACGATTTCCGAGGCCGAGGCCGAGCCCACATTGACCAGCACCACCATGGGCACCGTGCGTGTCCAGGCGGGCAGTTGCACGTTGCCTTCCACGCCATGACTGCCGTTCAGGGAACGCGCATAGAACTCTTCGTTGGAGGAAGGGATGCGGCCCTTGGTGGACACCACCAGTTTGCCGGGCTCCAGGAAGGCCGAGGACACGCCGATGGCGCCATCCAGCAGACCGCCCGGATCGTTGCGCAGATCCAGCACCAGCCCCTTGGGAGCCTGCTGCTTGGACAGGTCGGCCAGCATCTTCACCAGGTCGGACGTGGTGCGGTCCTGGAACTGGCTGATGCGCACGTAGGCGATGCCATGATCCAGCATCTTGCCGCGTACGCTGCGGGTCTTGATCATTTCCCGGACGATGTGGAATTTCAGGGGCTTGAGGCTGCCGGCGCGCTGGATCGACAGGTCGATCGGAGTGCCGGGCTCACCACGCATTTTCTTCACGGCATCGTTCAGGCTCATGCCCTTGGTGGTCTCGCCATCGATCTGGATGATCAGATCGCCGGTCAGGATGCCGGCGCGCGCCGCCGGCGTATCCTCGATCGGGGCAATGACCTTGGGCATGCCGTCCTGGGTGCCGATCTCGATCCCCAGCCCGCCGAAACCGCCTCGGGTGATGTCCTGCATCTGCTTGTAGGCTTCTTCGTCCAGGTAGACCGAATGCGGATCCAAGTCGGTGAACAAGCCCTTGATCGCGTCGTCGATCAGCGTCTGATCGGGCACCGGCTCGACATAGCTGGACTTGATCGCGCCGTAGACGTTGGCGAACTGCTGCAGGGCCTTGAGCGGCAAGGGTTCGCCCCTCTGGGCAGCCGCCGAGATGCCGAGACTGACCAGCACCCCTCCGAGGAAACCCGCCAGCATCCAGTTCAACGAACGATTTTTTCGAGTGCCCATGCACGTTCCTAAGCGATGATCGAACCGCCGCGACGGCGCAGCATGTGCCCGGGCGACGAATGGTACATAGTACAGAAATTAAACACGAAATAGTCCGCAGGCCCCGGCTCAATCCGGTTTCAACCAGATTTCAGGATTGATCGGCGCGCCCTGGTGCCGCAGCTCGAAATACAGGCCGGGTTCGACCTGCCCGCCCGTGGCGCCGACCCGCGCCACTTCGTCGCCGCGCGCCACCACGTCGCCCACTTCGCGCATCAGGGACTGGTTGTAGGCATAAACACTGAGATATTGCTTGCCGTGGTCGATGATCAGCAGGTTGCCGAACCCGCTCAGCCAATGGGCATACACCACGCGGCCGGCGGCCACGGCGCGCACGGGCGTGCCGGCCGGCGCGCGCAGCACAATGCCGCGCCACAGGCCGCCCTCCGGCCGCTGCGCGCCGAAACGGCCCTGGACTTCGCTCGCCGCCACGGGGCGGGGCAGGCCCTTGGCCAACCCCGGAAAACCGTCGTCGGGTTCGATCCGCGCCGCCGGCGCGCGCTCGGCGCGCTCGGCGGGCGGCGGCCGCCCGGCCGTGCTTTCCTGGCCCGTGGAGGCCTGATCTTCCCGCAGGTGCCGTTCAGCCTGTTCGCGCACCTGGCGGGCCTGCTCGGCGGCGCGCGCGCGGCGGTCCTGCTCGGCCCTGGCGCGTTCGGCCGCCTCGCGCGCACGGCGCTCGGCCTGGGCCTTCAGGGCCGCCTGGCGCCGGGCTTCGGCCCGGGCAATCTCAGCATCCAGGTCCTTGATCAGGCTTCCCAGGCGCGCATCGCGCGTCTGGAGCTGTTTGGCCTGGACACGCTGGTCGTCCAACTGAGCCCGGATTTTCTCCAGCACCTCGCGGCGCTGCGCCTGCTGGGCCTGCAACTCCTGGCGGCGCTGCCGGACGTCGGCCTGCACGGCCTCCAGATCCCGACGCCCCTCATCGGTCTGCCGCCTCAGTTCGGCCAACCGGTCCAGCGTGGCCCGCAAGGCATCGAGCGCCTCGGTACGGGACCGGGTGACGTAGGCCAGCCAGGCCAGTTCGCGGCCGATATCCTGGGGGTCGCGCCCCGAGAGCAGGGCGGTCCAGGGCGACAGGCCGCTGGCGTACTGGGCGCGCAGTTGGTCCGCCAGCGCCTCTTGCTGGCGTTCAAGCGCCTCGGATTGCTGGCCGCGGGCGGCATCCAGCCGGTGCAGCGCATCCTGCAAGGCCGTCTGGCGCCGGTCCAGTTCGGCCAGCTCGCGGCTGATATCGGAAATCGCCTGTTCGGAGGCCCGCAGCGCGCGGCTGGCGTCCTCTCGCGAGGACTCCGACGCTTCGATGCGCTTTTGCAGCGCATCGATCTGCGCGCGCAGGGCCTGCCGGTCTTCGCGGGCCTGCGCCTGGCGCGCCTGCAAGGATGTCTGCGCCTGGGCGCAGGCCGCAGCCAGGCACAGCAGCAGCCCCAGGCCGATGTGGCGCATATCAGGCCTGGCTTGCCTTGCCCTGGTTGGCGACCGCCTGCATGGCGGCGCGGATCTGGTCCTCGTCGCCCAGGTAGTAATGGCGCAGGGGGCGCAGGTCTTCATCCAGTTCGTAGACCAGCGGCTGGCCCGTGGGGATGTTCAACCCGATGATGTCATCATCGGAAATGCCATCCAGATGCTTGATCAGGGCGCGCAGGCTGTTGCCATGGGCCGAGACCAGCACCCGCCGTCCGGAACGGATGGCGGGTGCGATGGACTCGTTCCAGAAAGGGACCACGCGGTCTACCGTGTCGCGCAGGCATTCCGTGGCGGGAAGTTCGGCGGCCGGCACCCGGAGGTAGCGGGCATCGAAGCGCGGATGGCGCGGATCATCCTCGGCCAGGGGATCGGGCGCGATCGCATAGGCGCGGCGCCATTGCAGCACCTGGGCTTCGCCGTAGCGGGCGGCCGTCTCGGCCTTGTTCAGCCCCTGCAGCGCCCCATAGTGGCGCTCGTTCAACCGCCAGTGCAGGCCGATGGGCGTATGCATGGCATCCATGGCGTCCAGCGCGATCCACAGGGTGCGGATGGCGCGCTTGAGCACCGAGGCGTAGGCCAGGTCGAACTCATAGCCTTGGGCGCGCAGCAGTTCCCCCGCCAGGCGTGCCTGCTCGCGGCCGGTGTCGGTGAGATCCACGTCGGTCCAGCCCGTGAAGCGATTTTCGAGGTTCCATTGGCTTTCGCCATGGCGCATGAGTACCAGTTTGTGCATGATCGGCCAGCCCGCAAAGTTCAAAACTGCCGACCATTTTATAATCCCGGGGCATTTGTTTTTTTGCCGCCGGTCCGCCCGAGGCAAAAAGTGCCCCGCACAGGCACGGGACACCTTTCTACTATCGCCGTTACAGGAACCGCCGTGGACTTCTTACTCAGCCAGAACAACCTCTGGATTCTGCTCATCGCCCTGGCGTCCGGGGCTCTGCTGCTGTGGCCCAGCCTGTCCAAAGGACGCTCGACCGGGCGGATCGCCCTGGCCGAGGCCATTCGCCAGGTCAACCAGGAACACGGCCTGTTCGTGGACGTGCGCCCGGCCGACCAGTTCAAGACCGGCGCCATCGCCCAGGCCCGCAACATCCCCCTGGACACGCTGGAATCGCATCTCAACAGCCTGCCCAAGGACAAGCCCATCGTACTGGTCGACGCCCACGGCCGCGACAGCGCCAAGGCGGCGGCCCAGTTGCGCAAGCAAGGCTTCGATCAGGTATTCTGCCTCGAGGGCGGATTGAGCGCCTGGACCGAAGGCGGCCTGCCCCTGAAAAAATCCTGACCTGAATGGATCGTCATGGCTCAAGTCACCATGTATTGCACCTCCGTGTGCCCCTATTGCGTCCGCGCCGAAATGCTGCTCAAGCAGCGCGGCGTGGCCGAGATCCACAAGATCTTCATCGACCGCGACCCGGAGCAGCGCGCTGTGATGATGGAGCGCACCGGCCGGCGCACCGTGCCGCAGATCTACATCGGCGAACGCCACATCGGCGGCTTCGACGACCTGTCGGCCCTGGACCGCGCCGCCGGCCTGGTCCCCCTGCTGCAAGCCTAGGCCCCGCCCACATGCACCCCGCGCCCTCCCGGCGCGGCTTCCCCACCCTCACCGGAACTCCTCATGTCTGAAGAAAACCAAACCCAGAATGGCCAGGCCCCCAGCTTCGGCCTGCAGCGCACCTACGTCAAAGACCTGTCGCTGGAAATGCCCAACGCGCCGGAAATCTTCCTTGAGCAGGAAGGCCCGACCGTCGAGGTTTCCATCCAGGTCGGCGGCCAGCGCCTGGCGGAAAGCGTGTTCGAATCCTCGGTGACCGCGACGGTCACCACGCGCATCGGCGACAAGGTCCTGTACCTGATCGAACTCACCCAGGCCGGCATCTTCGAGGCCGCCAACATCCCGGCCGAGCAGCTCGACCCGCTGCTGGGCATCGTCTGCCCCACCATGCTCTATCCCTACCTGCGCGCCAACGTCGCCGACGCGATCACGCGCACCTCGCTGCCCCCGCTTCACCTGAGCGAAATGAACTTCCAGGCGCTGTACGAACAGCGCCTGGCGCAGCAGCAATCCGGCGCGCCGGAGCAGGGCGAGGACTCCGGCCTGATCCTGCCTCCCGGCGCGCGCAACTGATCGGCGGAGCCGTCACGCCATGGCGCCGGTCCGGCTTTGCGTCCTGGGAGCGGGCAGTTGGGGCACCGCCCTGGCGGCCCTGGCCAGCGCCCGGTCCGACGCCCTGATCTGGGCTCGCGATCCCGAACAGGCGCGGGCGATCAACCAGCAGCATCTCAATCCCCGCTACCTGCCCGGCATCGACCTGCCGCCCGCGCTGCGGGCGACCAACGACTTCGATGCCGCGCTGGCGCATGTGCTGGACGGCCCCGATCCGGCCGACCGCCTGATCGTGCTGGGCGTGCCGATGGCCGGGCTGGCCGACGTCTGCAGGCGCATCGCGCAAGCGCTGTCGGCCCTCGGCCCGGGCGCCGCGCCCGTCCATCTGCTGTGGACCTGCAAGGGCATCAGTCCCGACTCCCATGAATGGCCGCATCAGATCGTGGCCCAGACGCTGCCCGGCCGCCCGTGGCTGCGCACGGGCGTGCTGTCGGGGCCGTCCTTCGCCCGCGAGGTGGCCCAGGGGCTGCCGGTTGCCCTGACGGTCGCCGGCCGCGACCCGGACACCACCCGCGCCGCCCAGGCGGCCTTCCACGGCACCCGGGCACGCATCTACGGCACCCGCGACGTCATGGGCGTGGAGGTCGGCGGCGCGCTGAAGAACGTCATGGCCATCGCCTGCGGCATCAGCGACGGCCTGCGGCTGGGCACCAACGCCCGCGCCGCCCTGATCACGCGCGGCCTGGCGGAAATCCAGCGCCTGGGCGTGGCGCTGGGCGGCCAGGCGGATACCTTCATCGGCCTGGCGGGGTTGGGCGATCTCGTGCTGACCGCCACGGGCGAATTGTCCCGGAATCGCCAGGTGGGCGTGGCCATCGGTCAGGGCCGCACACTGGAAGACATCCTGGCGGGCGGCATGACCGCCGAAGGCGTGCGCTGCGCCCGGGCCGCGCAGGCGCTGGGCCGCCGGCACGGGCTGGACCTGCCCATCACCGACGCCGTCTGCGGCGTGCTGTTCGATGGCGTCGCACCGACCCAGGCCGTCGCCGCCCTTTTGGCGCGCGATCCGCGCGACGAATAGCCGCCCAGGCGTGTCTGAATCCGGGCCTGTTCAGACGCCGCCGGCGTAGCCCGCCTGGCGCCAGGCCTCGAAGACCGTGACCGCCACGGCATTGGACAGGTTCAAGCTGCGCTGCTGCGGCCGCATGGGCAGGCGGATGCGCTGCGCCAGGGGAAAGGCGGCCAGTTGCGCCTCCGACAGCCCGGCGGTTTCCCGCCCGAATACGAACACATCGTCCGCCTCGAAAGCGCGCTCGCCGATCAGGACGGATCCGTGCGTGGTCAACGCGAAGCGGCGCGACGGATCGCCGCCGATCACCGCCAGCGCCTCGTCCAGGCCATCGTGCACCCGCATCCGCGCCCACTCGTGATAATCCAGCCCGGCACGCCGCATGCGGGCGTCATCCAGCGTGAAGCCCAGCGGCCGCACCAGATGCAGGAAAGCGCCGGTATTGGCCGCGAGACGGATCACATTGCCGGTATTGGGCGGAATTTCGGGTTCGACGAGGACGATGTGGAACATGGCGGGGATCAATGAGGGCCGCACGGCGGCCCGGCGGCCCTCATTGTAGAGCCCGGACGCAAGCCGGCCGGTCAGGCGTCACACCCAGACTGGTCATGGCGCGCGCCAGCACCCAACCTTCGACATGGACGGCGCCGGCGTCCTTCAGCACCGCCGCCACCGCCTGCAGCGTTGCGCCCGTGGTCAGCACATCGTCCACCACGGCAATCCGCCGGCCCGCGGCCTGGCGGCGCCCGGCCTCGCCCACGGCAAAGACTCCTTCCTGGGCCCACAGCCGCCGGGCGCGCTCGAGCCCCGCCTGCCGGGGGCCTTCGTGCACCCGGCGCACGCCGTCCAGGCGGTAGCGCAACCCCAGTTCCCGGGCGAGCAGGCGCCCCACCTCGGCCGGCGGGCTGAAACCGCGCCGCCGCAACGCCTCGCGCCGGGCCGGCACCGGCACCACCCAATCCGGCATCGTCCCGGCAGATGGACCGGCGGCACCAACCGACCGCGCCAGGAGATCCGCCAGCAGCCGCGCCAGGGACACGCGGCGGCGCACTTTGTAATCCCGGATCAGTTCACGCCCCAATCCCTCGTAATCGAACGCCGCCACCACGCGGTCGTAGGCCGGCGCTCCGGCGCCGCAATCGGGACAACCCCCATCGGCCAAAGGGTGCGCGCAGCGCCGGCAGCGCGGCCGCGCTGCGTCCAGGCGCAAACAGCCCAGGCACGCGGCGCACAGCCCCTGGCCGCGCTGGCGCAGTCCGCACCCCGGGCAATCGGCCGGCACCCAGTCGCGCCAGCGGTTCGGCGGCAGATGCAGCATAATGGCGTGTCCTTCCGCAGGAAAACTCCATCACAGCACGCTTCGGATCAGCCCGGAGCCGGCCTTGATCGTTTATGCCACAGCTCCCCCGCCTCCCCATCGACCCCCAAGCCGTCACGCGCCAATTCGCCCGACGCGCGCCCCTGGACGCCCCCCAATTCCTGTACGGGGAAATCGCCCAACGCATGCTGCGCCGCCTGAGCTACATCCGCATCGCGCCGCACGACATCCTGGACGCAGGCTGCGGCGCCGCCCACGCGCTGGACCCTCTGCGGGCCCGCTATCCCGACCAGCGCTACATTGGCCTGGACGCCTGCGGCGCGTTGCTGGACGCGGCGCGCGAACGCTACGCGGCCAAGCCTGGCTTCTGGCACCGGCTGCGCAACAAACCCACGCCGGCCGCCGATTTCCGGCAGGCCGATCTGGCCGAAACCGGCCTGCCGGACGAAAGTCTGGATCTGGTCTGGTCGAACCTGGCCCTGCACTGGCACCCGGAACCCCACATGGTGCTGCAGGAATGGCGCCGCATCCTGCGCAACGACGCCCTGGCGATGTATTCCAGCCTGGGGCCCGGCACTTTCCGCGAACTGCGCGATGCCCTGGCAGAGGCCGATCTGGACACGCGGCCCATGGAATTCGTGGACATGCACGATTTCGGCGATCTGATGCTGCAGGTCGGCTTCGCCGACCCGGTCATGGATCAAGAAATCATCACCCTGACCTACAAGACCGCCGACAAGTTGCTGGAAGACGTGCGCGCGCTGGGCGGCAACCCCCACCCCGAACGCCGCCGCGGCCTGCCGGGGCGCGCCTGGCGCGAGCGCCTGGTTCGCGCCCTGGAGCGCCGCCGCCACGCCGACGGCACGATCCACCTGAGCCTAGAAGTCGCCTATGGCCACGCCTGGCGCGTCGCGGCGCGGCGCGGCGTGTTCGGCGACCTGCCCGTGGCCACCTTCAAGCGCGCCCAGCCGCTGGAAGCCGGAAAGCCGCCTCCGCGCGTGGTGCCGCGCAAACCCGACGGGGAAACCTGAAAGAGGATGCGCGCGGCGCCCTAGACCGGCACGCCGTACAGATCGTATTCGTCCGCGTCCTCGATGCGCACCTGGACCAGGTCGCCCGGCGCGCGGCCGGCGGCATCGCGCAGCAGCACGCTGCCGTCGATTTCGGGGGCATCCGCCATGGATCGCGCGGTGGCGCCGCCGTCCGCATCGACCTCGTCCACCAGCACCGTCAGAGTGCGGCCGATCTTCGCCGCCAACCGCTGCGTCGAGATCGCCTGCTGGTGCGCCATGAAGCGCTCCCAGCGTTCGGCCTTGACTTCGTCGGGCACGGGATCGGCCAGTTCGTTGGCGCGCGCGCCTTCGACCGGCGAATACTGGAAGCAGCCGACACGGTCGAGCTGGGCCTCGGTCATCCAGTCGAGCAGATACTGGAAATCTGCTTCCGTCTCGCCAGGAAAGCCGACGATGAAAGTGGAGCGCAGCGTCAGATCCGGACAGACCTCGCGCCATTGGCGGATGCGGGCCAGGGTGCGATCCTCGAAGGCTGGACGCTTCATGGCCTTCAGGATGCGCGGGCTGGCATGCTGGAAGGGGATGTCCAGGTACGGCAGGATACGGCCTTCGGCCATCAGGGGGATCAACTCGTCGACGTGCGGGTAGGGATAGACATAGTGCATGCGCACCCAGACGCCGAACTCGCCCAGGGCGCGCGCCAGCGCGGTCAATTGGGTCTTGACCGGGCGCCCGTCCCAGAAGCCGGTGCGGTACTTGACGTCCACCCCGTAGGCGCTGGTGTCCTGGGAAATCACCAGCAGCTCTTTCACGCCGGCCTCCGCCAGGCGGCGCGCCTCGCCCAACACGTCGCCGATCGGGCGGCTGACCAGGCGCCCGCGCATGGACGGAATGATGCAGAAGCTGCAGTTGTGGTTGCAGCCCTCGGAGATCTTCAGGTAGGCGTAGTGGCGCGGCGTCAGGCGGATGCCCTGGGGCGGCACCAGGTCGATGTACGGATCGTGCGGGCGTTCGTGCGGAGCGGCTTCGTGCACGGCCCGCACCACCTGCTCGTACTGCTGCGGACCGGTGACGGCCAGCACCGCCGGGTGCACGGAGCGGATCATGTCGGCTTCCACGCCCAGGCACCCGGTGACGATCACCTTGCCGTTTTCCACGACGGCCTCGCCGATGGCGTCCAGTGATTCGGCCTTGGCGCTGTCGATGAAGCCGCAGGTGTTCACCACGACAACGTCGGCCCCCTCATAATCGGGGCTGATGGTGTAGCCGTCGGTGCGCAGTTGGGTCAGGATACGTTCGGAATCGACCAGGGCCTTGGGACAGCCCAGGCTGACGAAACCGACGCGGGGAGATTGGCTCATGGAGTACTCGGCGGAAAGCGGCGGGGGAAACCCTCAATTTTAGCCAATCGGTGCTAAAGTCCCCGGAATCTGTCTTGCAACCCCCCATTCAACACGCCTTCCGTGCCGGAATCGCCACAACCCGCCGTCCTGTCCGATCAACTGCTGGCCGCCGCCCGCGCCATCCGGGCGGTTCTGGGCGGCCAATCTCTGTCGGAAGCGCTGGGAGCGACGCCAGCCGCGCTGCGCCCCGCCGCACAGGCGCTGTCCTTCCATGCCATGCGCCGGCTGGGCCATGCACGAGCCGTGCGCGAACGGCTGGTCCCGCGCCGGCCGCCGGAACGCCTGGCCGAGGCCCTGATCCTGCTGGGCCTGAGCCTGCTGGAAGCCGGCATGCGCCAGGCCGAGGGCACCGGGCAGCCTCCCGGCACGCCGATCTATCACGAACACACCCTGGTCCATCAATTGGTCGAGGCGGCTGCCGCCGACCGCCGCACCCGGCCGGCCAAAGGCCTCATCAACGCCGTGCTGCGCCGCTATGCGCGCGAACGCGCAACGCTGCTGGCGGCGCTGGCCAGCCAGCCCGAAGCGGCCTGGAATCATCCCGCCTGGTGGGTCGATACCGTGCGCGACGCCTGGCCGGACGACTGGCGCACGATTCTCGAAGCCGCCGACCGCCCGCCGCCGATGGCGCTGCGCGCCAACATCCGGCGCATCACCCGCGATGCGCTGCGCGCACGCCTGGACGAGGCCGGGCTGGCCGCGCGCGCCGTGGGCGAGGATGGGCTGGTCCTGGACACCCCCCGCCCCGTGACCGGCATCCCCGGCTACGCCGAAGGCTGGTGGTCGGTGCAGGATCCCTCGGCCCAACGAGCCGCGCGGCTGCTGCCGTTGCAAGACGGCCAGCGCGTCCTGGACGCCTGCGCCGCCCCCGGGGGCAAGACGGCCCATCTGCTCGAACGCCACGCGCTGCGCCTGACGGCGCTGGACAGCGACGAGGGCCGGCTGGCGCGCGTGAGCGACACGCTGCGGCGGCTGGGCCTGGACTCGCCCGAGGTCGTCCTGCGCTGCGCCGACGCGGCACGGCCCGACGACTGGTGGGATGGGCAACCCTACGACGCCATCCTGGCCGACGTGCCCTGCACCGCCTCGGGCGTGGTGCGCCGCCATCCCGATATCCGCTGGCTGCGCCGCGCCGACGACCTTGCCCGTACGGCGGCCCTCCAGGCCCGCATTGCCGATGCGCTGTGGCCGCTGCTGGCGCCCGGCGGCCATCTGCTGTATGCCACCTGCTCGATCTTCCCCCAGGAAGGCGAGCAGCAAGTCCGGGCTTTCCTGGACCGCCACCCCGAGGCGCAGCGGCTGCCGGCCCCCAGCCACATCCTGCCCGGCGGCCCCGATGACGGCGACGGTTTCTTCTACGCGCTGTTGCGCAAGCCGCCATGACGGCGCCGGGCTGAGCGGGAACGCAAAGCCGCCGCGGCTTGCGCTTTGGCGCAGGCTCAACAATACTGCGACTGTCAGTGATTTTCCGCTCCACCCCCAGCGCATGCCACGCTTCCTGATCTTCCTGGCCCTCAGTCTCCTGTTTCTGGCCGCCCCGGCCGCCCGGGCCGACGAGGGCCGGGTCACGCGCATCGAACCGGTGCTGCGCCAGGGCGAACTCCTGCTGGACGCCGACATCGACTTCACCCTGAGCGGCGAACTGCACGAGGCCGCCCGCAAGGGCGTGCCGCTGTACTTCACGGCGGACCTCAGCATCCAGCATCCGCGCTGGTGGTGGTTCGACGAGACGATCCTGTCGGTCAGCCAGACCTGGCGCATCCAGTACAACGCCCTGACGCGCCAATGGCGCGTCGGCACCGGCGACCTGTCCTTGCCGGCCACGACCCTGGACGAAGCGCTCGACCTGGTGCGCCACATCCGCAACTGGCCGCTCGGAGACGCCGGCCGCTTCACGCCGGACCAGACGTACCAGGGGCGGCTGCGGCTGCGGCTGGATACATCGCGCCTGGCCCGCCCCTTCCAGGTCGACGCCCTCAATAGCGGAACCTGGTCCTTGACGACCCCATGGAAAGAATTCACTTTTTCGATTTCCGCCGCAACGCCCCGCGGCTGATCCGCTGGGCGCTGCGCTCCGCGCTCGGGGTCGCGGCCGTCAGCGCCATCGCGCTGCTGGGCCTGCTGGTCTGGTCCACCGGCAACGCCTCGCGCTACGCCCAGCAGTACGACGTGCTGCTGCTGCTCAACGGCGTGCTGGCCATCGCCTTGATGTCCTGGGTGGCCATGCTCGCGATCCGGCTGCTGCGCCAGATCCGGCGGCGCCAGTTCGGCGCCCGGCTGACGGCCCGCTTCACGCTGTACTTCACGCTGATCGGCATCCTGCCGGGCGTACTCATCTATGTACTCTCGGTGCAGTTCATGTCCCGGTCGATCGAATCCTGGTTCAACGTGCGGGTGGACACCGCGCTGGAATCGGGCTTGAACCTGGGCCGCGCCGCCCTGGACACCCAGATTACCGAACTCAGCAACCGGGCGCACAACATGGCCCTGCGGCTGAACTCCGCCAGCGATGCGGAAATCGCCTTGCTGATCACCTCGCTGCGCGCCGCCAATGAAATCGACGAGGCCCTGGTCTTCACCGGCACCGGCCGCCTGGTTGCCTTTTCCTCCTCGGCCTTCAGCCAGCTCCTGCCCGATCTCCCGCCCAGCAGCGTCATGAATCAGTTGCGGGTCGCCCAGGGATATGCGGCGGCCGAAGCCGACGTGGCCTCCGGCGACGGCCCGACCAGCGACGGCCTGCACGTGCGGGTCATCATCCCGCTGGGCACCGCCGCCTCGGACCGGCTGGGCAACCCCATGAGTCTGGGCAGCGACTCGCGCTGGCTGCAGGTGATCCAGGCCGTGCCCGAGCGCATCGCCCGCAATGCCAGCCAAGTCCAGCAGGGATTCCGCGATTACCAGGAACTGGCCCTGTCGCGCCTGGGGCTACGCAAGCTGTACGGCATTACCCTGACCCTGGCCCTGATCCTGGCCGTCTTCGCCGCCGTGGTCGTGGCCCTGGCGGTCTCCAGGCGCCTGGTGCGGCCCCTGCTGAGCCTGGCCTCGGGCACCCAGGCCGTCGGAGTCGGCGACTACCGGCCCCTGCCCGAGCCGCCGGCGCGCGACGAGGTCGGCCAGTTGACGCGCTCTTTCAACGCCATGACGCGCCAACTGGACGAAGCCCGCCGGATGGTCGACCGCCATCGCCGCCAACTGGAACAGAGCAATCTGTACCTGGAATCCGTGCTCAGCAACCTGTCCTCGGGCGTGCTGGTCTTCGACCGCTCCTTCCGCCTGACGCTGTTCAACCAGGGCGCCCAGAGCATCCTGCACGTCGACCTGCGCACGATCCAAGGCCGGCCGCTGGAAACCGCCAACGGCGCCCTGCCGGTCGCCACCCTGATCCGCCAGGCGTTCTCCGCCCACGAAGCCGTGGAATCCACACGCCCCTACTGGCAACAGCAATTCGAGGTGGAACTCCAGGAGGCCCCGGACAACGAGCGCAAGAAGCACGTCGTCACCCTGCTGGCCCGAGGCACCCGGCTGCTCATGGACGGCCACGAGGATGGCTATCTGGTCGTCTTCGACGACATCAGCGAAGTCATTTCCGCCAACCGCACGGTCGCCTGGGGCGAAGTCGCCCGCCGCCTCGCCCACGAAATCAAGAACCCGCTCACGCCCATCCAGTTGTCGGCCGAGCGGTTGGCCATGAAACTGGCGGACCGGCTGGCGCCGGACGAGGCCGCCATGCTGCAGCGATCCACCCAGACCATCGTCAATCAGGTCGCGTCATTGAAACGCATGGTGGATGATTTCCGCGAATATGCCCGCACGCCGCCGGCGCAAATGCAGGACATCGATCTGAACGCGCTGCTGGCCGAGGTCCTGTCCTTGTACGGCTGGGATCCCGCCGAACCCGCCGCGCCGCAGACTGCGCCGGGGACGACCCGCTTCGATGCCCTGCTGGCGCCCGGCCTGCCGATGATTCAGGGGGATCCGGCCCAGTTGCGCCAAGTGTTCCACAATCTGCTGGCCAACGCCCGCGACGCCGCCTGCCAGCAGGCTGCGCCAGGCGCGGCGGAAATCCGTGTACAGACACGCCTGATCAGGCCGGACGACGATGCGGGGCCCGCCCGCGTCCGCCTGACCGTCTCGGACAACGGCCCCGGCTTCGCGCCCGAGGTCCTGCACCGTGTCTTCGAGCCCTACGTCACGACCAAACCCACCGGCACCGGGCTCGGGCTTGCCATCGTCAAGAAGATCGCCGAGGAACACGCCGCCCAGGTGGATATCTCCAACCGGACCGAAGGGGGCGCGCGCATCTCCATCCTGTTCTCCCGTCTCGCGACGGAACCGGCGCCGCTGGACGCATCCAGACAAGCACACGATAATACGTAGAACACAAAGTGAGGTGATATGGCCAGAATTCTGGTGGTGGACGACGAAATAGGCATCCGCGAACTGCTGTCCGAGATTCTCTACGATGAAGGCCACACGGTCGAGCTCGCGGAGAATGCGGCGCAAGCCCGCGAATCCCGTCTCCGCCAGCGACCCGATCTGGTGCTGCTGGACATCTGGATGCCCGACACCGATGGCGTCAGCCTGCTTAAGGAATGGTCCGGCCAGGGCTTGCTGAACATGCCTGTCATCATGATGAGCGGCCACGCCACCGTGGATACCGCCGTCGAGGCCACCCGCATCGGCGCCGTCGATTTTCTCGAAAAACCCATCACCCTACAGAAGCTGCTCAAGACCGTCGCCGCCGGCTTGGCGCGCCCGGTGATCCCGGCTTCCATGCGCAGCCGCACCGAGCGCCCGGCCGCCCTGGCCGCCGATCCGGTCTTCACCCAGCCCCCCCCGCTGGCGGGCGGCCCCGCCGTTGCGCAGCCCATGGGCACGACGCCAAGCGCCCCGCCCCACGACGACTCATACCTCGGCCGGATCTCGCTCAACCAGCCGCTGCGCGAGGCGCGCGACGAATTCGAACGCATCTATTTCGAATATCACCTGCTGCACGAAAATCACAGCATGACGCGGGTGTCCGAGCGCACCGGCCTGGAACGCACCCACCTGTACCGCAAGCTCAAACAGCTCGGCATCGACACTTCCCGCAAGAAATCGTCAAGCGCCTGAGCCGGCGCTTTCTCACGCCCGGCGGTACGCCTACCCGCGATACGCCCGCATGAACTCGGCCACTGGCTGGCGCCGCCCGCCGGGCCGCTGCAGCAGCGTCACGCGCAACACGCCATCCGCAGTCGCCACGTCGATGCCGCCCGGATCCATGGCCATGATCGTGCCGGGCGCCGGCATGCCGGCGTCGGCCGGCAGCGCCTGCGCCCCCCAGACCTTCACCGGCTGGTCGAGCCCCGGCAGCCTCATCGTGGTCCCGGGAAACGGGTCGAAGGCCCGCACCCGGCGCGCCAGTTCGGCGGCCGGGCGGGAAAAATCCAGCGCCGATTCCGACTTGAGGAGCTTGTCGGCATAGCATACGCCCGCCGCCGGCTGGGGCACCGGCGCCGGCCCTTCTCCGGCCGCCAGCCGCGCCAGAACGTCCACGATGGCGCGCGCGCCATCGGCGGCCAGACCGTCATGCAGGCTGGCGCCGGTTTCGTCGGCGGCCAGCGGCCGCTCCACCCGATGCAGCATGGCGCCCGTGTCCAGCCCCGCATCCATCTGCATGATGGTCACGCCGCTGGCCGCATCGCCGGCCTCGATCGCCCGCTGGATGGGCGCCGCCCCACGCCAGCGCGGCAGCAGGCTGGCATGGATGTTCAGGCAGCCGTGCCGGGGCAGATCCAGCACCCACTGGGGCAGGATCAACCCATAGGCCGCCACCACCATGACATCCGGCGCCAGGCGCTGCAATGCGGCCCGGACGGCTGAGGCGTCACCGGGATATTTGCCGTCCAGCCGCAGGCTGCGCGGCTGCAGCACGGGAATGCCGGCATCCAGCGCCGCCTGCTTGACGGGGCTGGGCATCAGTTTCATGCCGCGTCCGGAGGGCCGGTCCGGCTGGGTCAGCACGCAGGCGACCTCATGCCCGGCCGCGATGAGGGCGTCGAGCGCCTGCCGGGCGAATTCCGGCGTTCCCGCAAAGGCAATGCGCATTCAGTGTCCTGTTCGATGAGGCGCCGAGGGTATGTGCATGCAAGCCGTGCAGGCACTAGGCTCCGGCGGACTCGCGCTGGGCATCGCGCTGCTGCTTGCGCAGGCGCGTACGGATGCGGCTCTGTTTGAGAACGGACAGGTATTCGACGAACACCTTGCCCAGCAGATGGTCCAGCTCGTGCTGGACACACACCGCCAACAGGCCTTCGGCATCGAATTCATAAGGTTCGCCGCGCTCGTCCAGGGCACGCACGTGGATGCGCGCGGAACGCTCGACCTCGTCGTAGACGCCGGGCACCGACAGGCAGCCTTCCTCGTAGGTCTGGAGCTCTTCGCTCTTCCAGGTGATTTCGGGGTTGATCAGCACATGCAGGTCGTTGCCATCCTCGGAGACGTCGATGACCACGATCCGCTCATGAACGTCCACCTGGGTCGCGGCGAGGCCCACGCCCGGCGCGGCGTACATGGTTTCCGCCATGTCGCGCACCAATTGGCGGACACGGTCGTCCACCTGCTGCACCGGCGCGGCGACCTTGTGCAGCCGGGGATCCGGATACTTGAGAATGGGGAGCAAAGCCATGGTGATTGCCTGATTCGATAAAAACCTAGGTTCCATCATAGAACAAGAGCCAGGCCCCGTGGAATCACCCCCTACGGCCCCGACGCGCCCCGCCCGCGCCAGGAAAAGACCAGCCGCCACGCCAACAGCACGGCCAGCACGCCGCCGTAGGCATAGGGCTCGAAGAAATCGTTCTTGCCGGCCCGGACGAGCCAAAAGTGCCACACCGACAGGCCGCCCACGGCATACACGCTGCGGTGCAGCTTCTGCCAAAGCGGACCCAGCCGGCGCATCCAGCCCTGGGTGGACGTCCACGCCAGCGCCAGCATGGGCAGGAAAGCCGCCACGCCCACGGTCACGAACGTTCTCTGCACCACGTCGTCCCACATGAGCGCCGGCGACAGGCTTCTTTCCCACAAGGCCCAGCCCGCCACATGCAACACGGCATAGAAGAATGCGAACAGGCCCAGCATGCGCCGCACCCGCACCAGCGCGGGCTGGCCCACAAGGCGGCGCAGCGGCGTGACGCCCAGGGTGACGAGCAGCAGGACCAACGACCAGATGCCCGTGGACCGGATCAGGAATTCCTGGGGGTTGGCGCCGAACCCCGTCCCGAAGGCCAGCCAGATCCATCGCGCCAGGGGATAGGAGGCCAGCGCGAAGACGAGCGGCTTGATGCGGCCGATTTCCTGCGCCGTCCAGCGCCTGCGCCCAGATGCCGATGCCCGCACGCCCATGACGCGATCCTAGTAATGGGCCCGCAGATCCATGCCGGCATACAGGCCGGCCACCTGGTCCCCGTACCCGTTGTACATCAGCGTTTCCAGGCGCGGCGCAAAGAAGCCGCTCCCGATCCGCCGCTCTGTCGCCTGGCTCCATCGGGGATGAGGCACGGTCGGATTGACGTTGGCATAGAAGCCGTATTCGTGCGGCGCGATCTCCGACCAACTGGTCGGCGGCTGGTTTTCAAGCAGCCGGATCCCGACGATGGACTTGCCCGACTTGAAACCGTATTTCCAGGGGATGACGACCCGCATGGGCGCGCCATTCTGGTTGGGCAGAATCTTGCCGTACAGCCCGAACA
Source organism: Castellaniella ginsengisoli (assembly GCF_040955415.1). Lineage (NCBI taxonomy): Bacteria > Pseudomonadati > Pseudomonadota > Betaproteobacteria > Burkholderiales > Alcaligenaceae > Castellaniella > Castellaniella ginsengisoli. Next base: position 790,401 of record NZ_CP158257.1, read on the forward strand.
CCAGCAAGGTCAACGGATGCAGCGCCTCGTCCATCCGCAGGCCTTCCCGGTACGGCCAATCGATGATGCGCGCGCCCAGGCCAGGCATCCGCTCGGGCTGGACCGCAGAGATGAACTGGACATATTTTGCTTTGCTGGTGGGGCGTGCCCGGGCCAGCAGCGCCGACAGCGGATAGCCGCTCCAGGGGATCACCATCGACCAGGCTTCTACGCATCGCAACCGGTAGATGCGCTCTTCCATGGGCGCCAGCTTCAGCAGATCGTCGATATCCAGGGTCACGGGCTTCTCGACCTCGCCCTCGATGCGCAGCGTCCAGGGGCGCGTCTGCATCCGGCCCGCATAGTGCATCGGATCCGACTTGCCGGTGCCGAACTCGTAGAAGTTGTTGTACCCGGTCACGTCCTCTTCGGTGGTGAGCGCGTCGTCGAGGCGGTAGCGCGGATTCGGCGTGCCGGCCAGCACGCCGCGCGCCGCCTGCCCCCATGAAGCGCGGCCCGCCAGCAAGCCGCCCGCGCCCAGCGCCAGCGCGCCCTTTCCCGCCCGCAGCATCCACTCGCGGCGAGCGGCCCATCGAGGCTCTGGCGTGATCTCGGAAGGGGGAATGGGGGGCAGTTTCAAACGCGGCATGATCTGGGCTCCTGGCAAGCCGGCACACACTTACTTTAGCGCCATTATGCTGACAAACAGGTTACCGGATGATTTGACCACGCCGGCATGCGCAGGACTGACAAACCGTGGCACACTGCCCGCATGCCGCCTCTTGCCGACACGAACGAACTGCGCGCCTGGCTCCGCCTGAGCCTCGAACCCGAGCTGGGCGCCGCCCGGGTCCGGCTGCTGCTCTCAGTCTTCGGCATGCCGCAGAACATCGTCTCGGCCACGACCGGCAGCCTCGCCCGCTATCTGGATCCGGCCCTGGCCGCCCGTCTGCGCCAACCGCCCGAACCCGGCCTGCAGGCCGCCATCGACGACACGCTGGACTGGCTGCGGGCCGACGACCATCACCTGCTGACGCTCGCCGACCCTCTGTATCCACGCACACTGTACGCCCTGACCGACCCGCCGCCGGTCCTTTACGCCCACGGCAGGCTCCACATCCTGGAGCGGCCCATGCTGGCCATCGTCGGCGCGCGCCACGCCACGGCGGACGGCGAACGCAACGCCCGCGCCTTCGCGCGCCACCTGGCCCAACAGGGCTGGTGCGTGGTCAGCGGCCTGGCCAGCGGCATCGACGGGGCCGCCCATGCCGGCGCCCTGGAGGCCGGCGAAGCCGGCGGCGGCACCCTGGCGGTGCTGGGCACCGGCATCGACCGGGTCTATCCGCCGTCCCATCATGCCCTGGCTCACCGCATCGCCTCCCAGGGCCTGCTGCTGTCGGAATTTCCCCTGGGCGCCCCAGGGCTGCGTTTCCACTTCCCGCAGCGCAACCGGATCGTCGCCGCCCTGAGCCAGGGGGTACTGGTGGTCGAAGCCGCCGCGCGCAGCGGCTCGCTCATCACCGCCCGGCTGGCGGGCGAAATGGGGCGCGAGGTCTTCGCCATCCCGGGCTCCATCCACTCCCCCCTGTCGCGCGGTTGCCATGCCCTGATCCGCCAGGGCGCCAAACTGGTCGAATCAGGACAGGATATCGTCGAGGAACTGCGTCAGGGCGCGTCGCCAGGCGCCCTGACGATGCCGGCTGCGGAACCCGCCGCATCGGATCACGCCCCGAAGGCCGCGTCTCCCGCTTCCGAAACCTCCGCCAGGCCCGCCGAGGCCATGCCCCCAGCCGCCACAGGCCCCGACGCCAAAGCCCTGCTGGAGCGAATCGGTCGCGACCCGGTCGATCTGGATACCCTGCGCCGGGATCTCGACTGGCCCATCGACCGCTTGCAGCACCAACTGACTCTGCTGGAAATCTCCGGGCTGATCGCCCGGACCGCCGACGGCCGCTATAGCAGCGGAAACTGAGTCCGGCTGCGCTATGATGGACCCCTGTCAAGCATCACCACGAATCCCCTGGGACGCCCCTCATGGCCGAGCACATCAAGATCGTCGAAGTCGGGCCGCGCGACGGCCTGCAAAATGAAAAGCAGTTCGTCGACACCGCCGTCAAGATCGAACTCGTCGACCGTCTGTCGGCCGCCGGCTTCGCCAATATCGAAGCCGCCTCATTCGTCTCCCCCAAGTGGGTGCCGCAGATGGCCGATGGCGCCGAGGTCATGGCCGGCATCCGCCGCCGCCCGGGCACGCTTTATTCCGCCCTGGTGCCCAATTTGCGCGGTTTCGAAGGCGCCCTGGCCGCCCAGGCGGACGAAGTCGTGATCTTCGGCGCCGCCAGCGAAGCCTTCTCCCAACGCAACATCAACTGCTCCATCGCCGAATCCATCGCCCGCTTCGAGCCCGTGGCCGCCGCCGCCAAGGCAGCCGGGCTGCGCTTGCGCGGCAGCATCAGTTGCGCGCTGGGCTGCCCTTACCAGGGCGAGACGCCGGTGGCCGCCGTCGTCGACGTGGCCGAGCGCCTGCTGCGCCTGGGCTGCGACGAGATCGACGTGGCCGACACCATCGGCGTGGGCACGGCCGCCCAGGTCGGGCGTGTGCTGCGTGCCGTAGGCCAGGTCGCCGACCTCGGAACCCGGGTCTCGGGACACTTCCACGATACCTACGGCCAGGCCCTGGCCAACATCCTGGCGGCGCTGGAGTGCGGCGTGCGCATCTTCCACAGTTCGGTCGCCGGACTGGGCGGCTGCCCGTACGCCAAGGGCGCCACCGGCAACGTCGCCACGGAAGACGTGCTCTATCTGATGCGCGGCCAGGGGCTTTCCACCGGAGTCGACCTGGATGCCGTCGTGGAGATCGGCCAGTGGATTTCCGAACGCATCGGCCGCCCCACATCCAGCCGCGCAGGCCGCGCCCTGGCGCTGAAGCGGGCTTGACCTACCCTTCCATGCCCCGGCCCGTCCGGGGCTTTCGCACCGCGCGGCCGCGCGGCCTTCCCGAACCCACCTGAAAATCCCCGATGTCTCCATTCGGTCGTCCCTCTCCTGAAGAACACGATGCCCTCCTGGCCCAGATCGGCCCCCTGCCGCTGCGCGGCCGGGCCTGGCCGCGCTGGATCGCCGTCATCGCCTGGCTCATCATGGCCATCATCGTCATCCGGCTGGCCATGGTGCTGCAGCTCTCGCCCGATCAGGCACTGCCCATGCCGGTGATCCTCAGCATCATGGTCTGCGTCGGCGCTTTGATCTGGATGAGCGCCCATATGTGGACCTCGGTCACGGAAATCTCCGATTGGGGCATCCGGCAGTCCTGGATCACGCGTCGCGAAGTGCCCTGGTCCGAGATCCAGTCCACCAAGTTCATCCCGCTGTTCGCTTCGAAAAAACTGGTGTGCTTCGTGCAGAAGGGCCGGCCTGTGACCTTCCAGGCCGGCACGCCGGAACTGCAGGCGGCCTTCGCCCGCATCAGCTTGGTCTACCGGAAAAGAACGTAAGCCCTCACGCCGCCCCGAGCCAGGCGCGCGCCTTGAAAAAAAGGCCCTGCATCCTTTCGGAAACAGGGCCTTGGCCACACATGCGAACCGATCAGCGGATCGGCAGCGGATACAGCAGGCCGCCGTCTTTCCAGAGCGCGTTCAGGCCACGCTGGATTTGCAGCGGGCTGCTCATGCCCACGTTGCGGTCAAACGATTCGCCGTAGTTGCCCACCTGCTTGATGATGCGGTAAGCCCATTGCTCGTCCAATCCCAGGTTCTTGCCGGCGTTGCCGGTCACGCCCAGCAAGCGCTGGACGTTGGGATCCTCGCTTTTCAGTTGGGCATCGACGTTGGCCGAGCTCACCCCCAGCTCTTCAGCGCCGGCCATGGCGTGAAAAGCCCATTTGACGACGTTCAGCCAGGCGTCATCGCCCTGGCGCACGAAGGGGCCGAGAGGCTCTTTGGAGATGATTTCCGGCAGGATCACGTAATCGCCGGGATTGGTCAGCTTGGCAATGCGGATCGAGGCCAGGCCCGAGGCGTCGGTGGTGAACACATCACAGCGGCCGGCGGCGAACGCGTTGACGACCTCATTGAACTGCTCGATCACGACAGGCGTGTACTGCACCTTGTGGGCGCGCGCCCAATCGGCCATGTTCTGCTCGTTGGACGTGCCGGTCTGCATGCAGACCGTGGCGCCGTTCAGGTCGCGGGCGGATGTGATGCCCAGGGATTTGGGCGCCATGAACCCCTGGCCGTCATAGAAATTGATGGCAGCATGGATCGAGCCCAACGCGGTGTCACGGGACTGCGTCACCGTCGTGTTGCGCGCCAGCAGGTCGATCTCGCCCGATTGCAGGGCGGTGAAGCGCTGCTGCGCATTCAACGGCACAATCTTGACCTTGGAAGCATCGCCCAGGACGGCCGCCGCGACGGCGCGGCACATATCCACATCCAGGCCTTTCCATGCGCCCTGGGCGTCGGGCGCCGAGAATCCGGCGAAACCGGTGGTGACGCCGCACTGCACGGCGCCGCGTTCTTTGACCACGGACAGGGTGTCGGCCTGGGCCAGTGGCATGCCGGCGCCCAGCAGGACGGCCAGGCCGGCGATCAGTTTGAATCCACGCATGGAAGTGTCTCCCTCGGTCTGCTTCACGGATTCGAGCATAGTAACCGAGCCTCCCCCACGCTGTGCATCCTACGGCCGCTTGCTGCCCCCTGAGGGGGCGTTTTTCTCCTTGGGACGGCCCTGCGGCGAAAAGATCATGCCAAGCCACATCACCACTCAATCGTAGCGGCGGACGTCCTCGATCACTTTACCGTCGTTGGGCAATGCGCCGGAGGCGACGACCTCGATGACGGCGCGCAGCTTGGTCTGTTCGCGCACCGTGTCGGCCACGGCCCCGGCGTCGAGCGCGGCGCCGGCTTCGACCCGCAGCGTCATGATGTCGTGGCCGGACTCTCCGGACACCACCAGGCGCGCGCGCCCGATCTCGGGGTGCTGCTCGAGCACCCGGGCGATCTGCTCCGGATGCACGAACATGCCGCGCACCTTGGTCGTCTGATCGGCGCGTCCCAGCCAGCCGCGGATGCGCAGATTGGTCCGGCCGCAGGGCGACGCCCCGGGCATCAGCGCAGACAGGTCGCCCGTGCCGAACCGCAGCAGCGGATAGTCTGCATTCAGGGTCGTCACCACCAGTTCGCCGACTTCGCCATCGGGGACGGGTTGGCCGGTGCCGGGCCGGACGATTTCCAGGATCAAGTCCTCGTTGGCGACCAGCCCCTCGCGCGCGGACGTCTCGAAAGCCACCATGCCCAGGTCCGCACTGCCATAGGCCTGAAAGCCCTGGATGCCGCGCCCGCGGAACCAGGCCTGCAGCGACGGCGGGTAGGCTTCACCTGAAAACAGCGCCCGGGTCAGGGACGGCAGCGCAACCCCCATCTCGTCGGCTTTTTCCAGAATGATGCGCAGGAAGCTGGGCGTCCCGGTGTAAGCCTGCGGGGCCAGATCCGCCATGGCCCGCACCTGTTGTTCGGTTTGCCCGACCCCGCCGGGAAACACGGTGCAGCCCAGCGCGTGGGCGGCGGTTTCCATCATGGATCCGGCCGGGGTGAAATGATAGGAAAAGCAGTTATGCACCAGCATGCCGGGCCGCACCCCCGCCGCATGCAAGGCGCGGGCAAAACCCCAGTAGTCGGGGCGCGGTCCTTCGGGCTCGTAGATGGGGCCCGGCGAGGCGTACACGCGCCGCGCCTCGCCCCAGCCGATGGCGGAAAAGCCGCCGAACACGCGCAGGCGTTCGGCGTCGTCTGCATCGCTCGCCCGGGCGATGCGGGCCGCATGCTGGACCTGCAGCAGCTCGCTCTTGCGCAGCACCGGCACGAGCGTCAGGGCCTGGCGGGAATCCAGCGATGCCGGATCGATGTCCCCGAGTTGCCGGTCAATGGCCGGCGCCCGCGCACGGGCCTGGGCCAGGGCGGCGGGCAGGCGCTGAAACAGCCGCCGCTCGCGCTCGTCGGCGGGCAGGGTTTCGCGCGCGTCGTAGTATGCCTGCATGCCATTCTCCCGTATCAGGCCAGCCAGCGCTTGCGCCGACGGTAGAACTTGGTTTCGCGAAAGCTGGTGCGGCCCGCTCCCGAGACGCCCAGATAGAATTCCTTGACATCCTCGTTCTCGGCCAGCGAACGGGCGGCGCCATCCATCATCACGCGGCCGTTTTCCAGGATGTAGCCGTAGTCCGCGTAGCGCAAGGCCACGTTGGTGTTTTGCTCCGCCAGCAGAAAACTCACCCCCTCGCGCTGGTTCAGGTCGCGCACGATCTCGAAGATTTCCTCGACGATCTGCGGCGCCAGGCCCATCGAAGGCTCATCCAGCAAGATCATGCGCGGGTCGGCCATCAGGGCGCGGCCAATGGCCGCCATCTGTTGTTCGCCGCCGGACGTATAGCCCGCCTGCGTCTTCCGGCGCTGCTTCAGGCGCGGAAAATAACGGTAGACCCGCTCCAGGGCGGCATCCAGGTCGGCCCGCCCCAGGCGCCGCGTATAAGCGCCCGTCAGCAGGTTTTCCTCGATGCTCAGGTGAGCGAAGCAATGGCGGCCTTCCATGACCTGGATCACGCCGCGCTGCACCAGATCGGCCGGCGACAGAGATTCGATGCGCTCCCCGCGATATTCGATTTCACCCTTGGTGACCTCGCCGCGCTCTCCGCGCAGCAGGTTGGAGATCGCCCGCAAGGTCGTGGTCTTGCCGGCGCCGTTGGCGCCCAGCAGCGCCACGATCCTGCCCTCGGGCACGACCAGGGACACGCCCTTGAGCACGAGGATGACGTGGTTGTAGATGACCTCGATGCCGTTGACATTCAACAGCACCGCGGGTTCGGACGCCTGTGCGCTATCCATGGTTTCCTCTCCCAGGAGCCGGACGGGGCCGTGCCGGAGCCGGCCCCGGCACGGCTTACTCGGCCGCGCAGTCGCGCGTCGGCAGTTTCTTCTCGGCGGCGTACTTGTCGCCCAGGGATTTCACCAGCGGCTGCACGTACTTCGGATTGGACTGGTACCAGTCGGACACGACATTGAACTTCTTGCCGTCCCACTGGATGATGCGCGCCCAGTCGTCGCCCATGTGGTTCTCGCACGAAGTCTTCACCGGCCGCATCAACTTGGCAAATCCAAGTTCTTCCAGGCGGGCCTGGTCCAGGTTCAGGTTTTCATACCCCCAGCGCACCTGCTCGGGCGTCATGTGCTTGCCCTTGCCGAATTTCTCCTGGGCGGCGCGGATGGCCTCGACCTGCAGCATGGAGATCATCATGCCGCGCGTGTAGGCAAGCGACCCGAACGTGGTGCCATCCTTGTCGGCGCCCTCGCCCTTGTCGTAGACGTATTTCTTCACGTCCTCGTGCACCCGGCCGTGTTCCGCGCTGTTCTGGATGGTGATGCCGTTGTAGCCCTTGGCCACATCGCCCAGGTCATTGACGTCGGTCTCGGAACTGGCCCACCAGATACCGTACATTTTGTCGCGCGGATAGCCCACGCCCTGCGCTTCGCGAATGGCCGTCGGGGTCATGATCCCGGCGCTCCAGAGAATCACATAATCGGGACGGTTCTTGCGGATCTGCAGCCAGGTGGATTTCTGCTCCACTCCCGGAGCGGCCACCGGATAGAGCTGCAGGTCGAAGCCATTGTCCTTGGCGCGTTCCTGCAGCAGCGGAATGGGTTCTTTGCCAAAGGGGGAGTCGTGGTAGATCAGGGCGATCTTCTTGCCCTTGAGCTTGTCTTCTCCGCCCAGCTTCTTGGCGATGTCCTGAATCATGACGTCGGCCGCCGTCCAGTACGTGCCCAGCAGCGGGAAGTTCCACTTGAAGACCCGGCCATCGGCCGATTGCGACAGACCGTAGCCCACCGTGATCACCGGCTGCCCGTCGACGATGGCCTTGTCGGTCACGGCGAAGGTGATGCCCGTGGATTGCGTATCGAAGCCGGAAGCCCCGCCATTCTTGTTCTTCAGGCGCTCGTAGCATTCCACGCCCTTGTCGGTGGAATAAGAGGTCTCGCATTCCTCGTAGACGATCTTGACGCCGTTGACGCCTCCGTCGCGCTCGTTGACGAGCTTGAGATAATCGATCTTGCCGTTGGCCCAGGGAATGCCGAGCGGGGCAAACGAGCCGGTCCGGTAGACCAGCAGAGGAATGAACTGCTCCTCGGCGGCCTGCGCTGTACCGGCGACTCCGGTGAATCCGACGGCGGCCAGCAAGGCGGTGGCGGCGGTCTTCGTCAGTGCATGCTTCATTTGTAGCTCCTCCTGGTGCGTGTGGCACCTATCGTGTCAACAAAGAACGGGTCCGATGGAACGCCGCCCCGAAAGCCCCCTCAGTGAGGGAACGGCCAGATCCTGAGTTTTTCCTTGGCGATGCTCCACAGCCTGGCCAGGCCATGCGGCTCCGCGATCAGAAAGAAGACGATCAGGAAGCCGAAAACCATGTGCTCGATGTGCGAGGCCACGTCCACCGGGATGCTCAAACCCAGCCAGTGGGGCACGTTGGTCAGCAACACCGGCACCAGCACCATGAAGGCCGCGCCGAAAAAACTGCCGATGATGGAGCCCAGGCCGCCGATGATGATGATGAACAGCAACTGCAGCGAGCGGTTCAGGTCGAAGGCCAGGGGTTCCCAGGAGCCCAGGTGGATGTAGGCCCACAGGGCGCCCGCCACGCCGATGATGAAGGAACTGACGGCGAAAGCGGTGAGCTTGGCGTACACCGGCCGGATGCCGATGACGGCTGCGGCCACGTCCATGTCGCGGATCGCCATCCACTGCCGGCCGATGGCGCCGCGCACCAGATTCTTGGCCAGCAGGCCGATGACCGCCACGAAACACAGGACGAACAGGTATTTCTGCACGGGCGAGACCACCGGCAGGCCGAAGGCTTCGAGGGCCGGCACGGAGACGTTGCCCGAGGACGAATAATTGGTGAAATAGGGAATGCGCAGAAAGGCCCAGTCCATGAAGAACTGCGCGGCCAGCGTCGTCACGGCCAGGTACAGGCCGCGGATGCGCAGGCTGGGCACACCGAACACCACGCCGGCCAGCGTGGCGAACACGCCGCCCAGCAGGATCTGGATCACCAGCGGCAGATCCAGCCGCACGCCGAAGTTCCAGGCGGCGTAGGCGCCCACCGCCATGAAGGCGCCCGAACCGATGGAAATCTGGCCGCAATAGCCGACCAGGATGTTCAGGCCGATGGCGGCCAGCGACAGGATCAGGAAGGGGATGAAGATCGCCTGCAGGAAGTAGTCCGACGCGCTCAGCGGGACGGCGACGAAGGCGACGAGCAGCAGGGCGCCGATGAACCAGCGGTCCTGGCGGATCGGAAAGATCTGCTGATCCGATCGGTAGGTGCTCTTGAACTGGCCGTTTTCACGATAGAACATGGATGGCTGCCCCTATCTAGACGCGGTCGATGATTTTTTCGCCGAACAGGCCCTGGGGCCGGAACAGCAGGAACACCAGGGACAGCACATAGGCGAACCAGATCTCGATGCCGCCGCCCACGAAAGGCCCCAGGTAGACCTCGGACAGTTTCTCGCCCACACCGATGATGAGGCCGCCGACGATGGCGCCGGGCACTGAGGTCAGGCCGCCCAGGATCACCACCGGCAAGGCCCGCAGCGCGGCCGTGGACAGGGTGAACTGCACGCCGAACTTCGATCCCCAGACGATGCCCGTGACCAGGGCCACCAGCCCGGCGACTGTCCAGACCACCACCCAGATGCGGTTCAGGGGGATGCCCACCGACTGCGCCGCCTGGTGGTCGTCGGCCACGGCGCGCAGCGCCCGGCCCACCGTGGTGTACTGGAAGAAGAAGGCCAGCACCGCCACCAGCACCGCGGCGACGACGGCGGCCGTCAGGTCTTCGAGGCTGATCAGCACGCCGCTCTCGAATACGGAATCGAGCACGATGACCGGGTCCTTGGGCATGCCCACGTCGATCGAATACACCGAGCTGCCGAACAGGATCTGGCCGATGCCATCCAGGAAATAGCTGATGCCGATGGTGGCCATCAGCAGCGTGGTGGCCTCCTGGTTGACCAAGTGCCGCAGCACCAGACGCTCGACCAGCACGGCGATCAGCCACATGAACAGGGCGCTGAGGACGAAGGCCAGCAAATTGGCCAGTATCGGCGATCCGCCCCCCAGCCAGTCATTGAGCCAGCCCGACAGGCGCGCCATGGCCAGCGCCGCGATCAGCACCATGGCGCCCTGGGCGAAATTGAACACCCCCGAGGCTTTGAAGATCAGCACGAAGCCCAGGGCCACCAGAGCATAGAGCATGCCGCTCATCAGGCCGCCGATCACTGTTTCCAGAAAGAATCCCATTGCGACTCCTTGAATGGCGCGGCCGGCCCTAGTGGCTGGCGCCCAGGTAAGCCCGGATGACCTCGGGGTTGCTGCGCACCTCGTCGGGCGCGCCATCGCCGATCTTGCGGCCGTAGTCGAGCACCACGACCCGGTCGGAAATATCCATGACCACGCCCATGTCGTGCTCGATCAGCACGATCGTGGTGCCGTACTCGTCGTTCACATCGAGGATGTAGCGGCTCATGTCCTGTTTTTCTTCGATGTTCATCCCCGCCATCGGCTCGTCGAGCAGCAGGATGCGCGGCTCCATGGCCAGCGCGCGGCCCAGGTCCACGCGCTTCTGCAGGCCGTAGGGCAGACGCCCGACCGGGGTCTTGCGCCAGGCCTGGATTTCCAGAAAGTCGATGATGTTCTCCACAACCTCGCGGTGGGCGATTTCTTCGCGCTCGGCCGAGCCCAGACGCAGCGCCTGCGCCAGCACGCCGCTTTTCATGCGCAGGTTGCGGCCCGTCATGATGTTGTCGAGCACGCTCATGCCCTTGAACAAAGCCAGGTTTTGGAAGGTGCGGGCGATGCCCATCTCGGCGGCGCGGCGAGGATTCATCCGGGCGAACTGCTGGTCCTGCAGCAGAATGCGGCCTTCCTGGGGCGTATAGACCCCGTTGATGACGTTCAGCATCGAGCTCTTGCCCGCGCCGTTGGGGCCGATGATGGCGCGGATTTCGTGCTCGCGCACATCGAAGGAAATGTCCGTGAGCGCCTTGACGCCACCGAAAGACAGGGAAATGTTCTGCAGGTCCAGGATCACGTCGCCGATGCGGGCGGTCCGGGCCGGGGCGCCGTCCGCCGGCGCCTGCTGTGTTGCCATCTGGGTCATTCAGGCTACCTTTTTCAGCGGTTCGGGCGGCATGACGGCCGCGGACTCGATGCGCAGGTCGGCGGAGATATGGCCGGTGCGGCCGTCCTCGAACTTGACCTCGGTTTCGATGAACTGGCTCGACCGGCCCGCGAACAGTGCCTCGACCAGCACGGCGTACTTCTGTGCGATGAAGGCGCGGCGGACTTTGCGGGTACGGGTCAGTTCATCGTCGTCCGGGTCCAGTTCCTTGTGCAGGATGAGAAAGCGGCTGACCTGCGAAGCCGCCAGCTTCGGATCTTGCGCCAGGTCGGCATTGACCTGCTCGACGCAGTCCCGGATCAGGTCGTAGACCTCGTCCTTGCCGGCCAGATCGGTGTAGCCGGCATAGGGCAGGCCGCGGCGCTCGGCCCAATTGCCCACGGCCTCCAGGTCGATGTTGATGAAGGCGCACACCTCGGGGCGGTCCGCTCCGAAGGCCACGGCTTCTTTGATGAAGGAGAAGAACTTCAGTTTGTTTTCGATGTATTTCGGCGCAAACAGGCTGCCATCGGCCAAGTGGCCGACGTCCTTGGCGCGATCGATGATTTTCAGTTGGCCGTCGGTGTCCAGGTAGCCCGCGTCGCCGGTGTGATACCAGCCGTCTTCCGTGTAGGACTCGGCCGTCGCCTGCGGGTTGCGGTAGTACCCGGAGAACAGCCCCGGACTGCGCAACTGGATCTCGCCGTTGTCGGCCACGCGGATGTCCACGCCCTCGCAAGGCGGGCCGACCGTGTCGTCGCGCACCTGGCCATTGGCCTGAACACAGACGAAGACCGAGGTCTCGGTGGAACCGTAGAGCTGCTTCAGGTTGATGCCGATGGAGCGGTAGAAGACGAACAGATCGGGGCCGATGGCCTCGCCCGCCGTATAGGCCACGCGCACCCGGCTCATGCCCAGGGTGTTGCGCAGCGGGCCGTAGATCAGCAGGTCGCCCAACGCGTATTTCAGGCGGTCGGACAGGCTGACGTCCGCACGGCCGTCCAGGATGCTCGCCCCCACCCTGCGGGCCACGCCCATCGCCTGGCGGTACAGCCAGCGCTTGAAGCGGCCGGCGTCCTCCATGCGGATCGTGACGTGCGTCAGCAAGCCTTCGAGCACGCGAGGCGGCGCGAAATAATAGGTGGGACCGATATCGCGCATGTCGATCGACACGGTTTCGGGCGATTCGGGATGGTTGACGGTGAAGCCCGTGGTCAGGAACTGGGTGTAGGAAAACATGTTCTGCCCGATCCAGGCGGGCGGCAGGTAAGCCAGCACGTCTTCGCGGTCGGTCAGGCCCTCGAACTGCTCAATGGCCCGCGCCCGATCGATGAGCGCATGGTGGCTGAGCACCACGCCCTTGGGCTTGCCGGTGGTCCCGGAGGTATAGAACATCGCCGCCGTATCCTGCGGCCCGATCGCGGCGATACGGCCATCGAGTTCTTCGGGCTGCCGCCCTGCGCGCGCATCGCCGCGCGCCAGCAAGGCATCCCAGGCCAGCAGGCGCGCATCGTCGTAGTGGCGCAGGCCGCGCGGATCGTCGTAGACGACATGGCGCAGGGCCGGGCAGCGCCCGGAGACTTCAAGCATCTTGTCGACCTGCTCCTGGTCCTCGGCCACCACCACGCCCACCTCGGCGTCCTGGAGCACAAAGGCCATTTCCTCGGCCACGGCGTCCTGGTAGAGCGGCACGGGGATGGCGCCCAGGCACTGGGCCGCCATCATCGCCATGTACAGGCGGGGGCGGTTCTCGCCGACGACGGCGACATGCTCGCCCGCCACGACGCCCAGATCGGCCAGCCCCGAGGCCACGCGCCGGACCTCGGCCGCCACCTGCGCCCAGGTCAGCGTCTGCCAGATGCCCAGATCCTTTTCCCGGATCGCCGGACGCGCGCCGCGCACCCGGGCATGGTGCATCAGCAGTGCGGGGAACGTCGTCGCGGCGGTGGTTTCCTGTACCATGATGTCTCCTCGGCCTTGCATACAGCCTGCGGTGCGCAGGGCCTTCAGTGCGCCTCTGAGGGGCGGTGTCGCAGACTAAGGTACAGGCTGCCATCCCTCCCCGACTGTCGCACATATGACATTCGATCTCGATCTAGGGTAAGTCCCCATGAATCTGACTCAGGCTTTGCCGGCGCGCGCCGCCTGGTTCGATCTGCTCGACGATGCGCAGCAGGCGCGCGTCCTGCGGGACACCGCCGTGGCGCACGTCGAGGCCGGCACCATCGTCGAGCACAAGGGCGTGATCGCCTGCGCCTGGATCGGCGTGCTCGACGGGCTGGTGAAGGTCTCGGTGGGCAACGCCGACGGCAAGCTGGCCTCCCTGACCGGCGTGCCCGCCGGCGGCTGGATCGGCGAGGGTTCGCTGCTGAAAAGAGAAGCCCGCAAATACGACATCATCGCCCTGCGCCGCAGCACCATCGCCCGCCTGCGCGGCGACACGTTCTACTGGCTGCTGGACGCCAGCATCCCGTTCAACCGCTACCTGCTGCACCAGCTCAACGAACGCGTGGCGCAGTTCATCGGCAAGGCCGAATACGACCGCCTCCTGGCGCCCGACGCCCGCGTGGCGCGCTGCCTGGCGGAACTGTTCAATCCGCTGCTGTATCCGGGCAATTCCATGCGCCTGGAAATCACGCAGGAAGAAATCGGCTATCTGGCGCGCATCTCGCGCCAGCGCACCAACCAGGCCCTGCGCACGCTGGAAGCGGCGGCCTTGCTGAAGATCGAATACGGCGCCGTCCAGGTGCTGGACCTGGACGGCTTGAAACACTACGGGATCTAAAGCGCGGCTAATGCCCGCCCAGATAGGCCGCCGCCACGGCGGGATCGCTGCGCAGTTTCCGCGCCGGGCCTTCGATGGCAATGCGGCCGTTTTCCAGCACGTAGCCGTAGTCGGCCACGGCCAGCGCCGCCGCTGCGAACTGCTCTACCAGCAGCATCGTCACGCCCTCTGACTTCAGGCGCGAAATGATGCGGAAGACCTCGTCGACCAGAATGGGCGCCAGCCCCATGGACGGCTCGTCCAGCAGCACGACCTCGGGGTTGAGCATGACGGCGCGCGCCATGGCGAGCATCTGCTGTTCGCCGCCCGAGAGCGTGCCCGCCAGTTGCGTGCGCCGTTCGCTGAGGCGGGGAAACAGTTCCAGGGCGCGATTCAGGTCGCGCGCCACATCGCCGCGCGTGCGGCTGCCCGTCAGACGGGGAAAGGCCCCCAGCAACAGGTTGTCGGTGACGCTCAGCGTGGGAAAGACGCGCCGGCCTTCGGGGGAATGCGCCAGGCCCAGCCGGGCGATGCGGTGGGATTCCAGCCCCTGAATCTGCCGCCCCCCCAGGGCGATGGTGCCCGCCGAAGGACGCAGCATGCCGGATATGGCCCGCATGGTGGTCGTCTTGCCCGCGCCGTTGGACCCGATCAGCGTCACGACCTTGCCGGCGGGCACGTCCAGGCTGATGCCATGCAGCACCTTGACCTTGCCATAGCCGGCTTCCAGGTTTTCGATCTTCAGCATGCCTGCGCTCCCACCTGCTCTCCGCCCAGATAGGCTTCGATAACCCGGGAGTCGGCCTGCACGTCGGCGGGCAGCCCCTCGGCGATCTTTTGTCCGAAATCCAGCACCGACACGGCATCGCAGACCCCCATCACCACGTCCATGTGGTGTTCGATCAGGATGACGGTCAGGCCCCGGTCCTTGAGTTTGCGGATGATGGCCAGCAACTCTTCGATATCCGGCGCCGTCAGGCCTGCCGCCGGCTCGTCGAGCAGCAGCAGTTGGGGGTCGAGCGCCAATGCGCGGGCGATCTCCAGCAGGCGCTGCTTGCCGTAGGGCAGGTTGCGCGCCTCTTCGTGGGCCAGCGGCGCCAGGCCCACGAATTCCAGCAGCCCGAGCGCCCGGGCGCGGGCCTGGCGTTCCTCGTGCCGCCATCCGGGCGTGTGCAACGCAATCCCGGCCAGGCCGGTGCCAAAGGAATGATGCAGCCCGACCAGCACGTTTTCCAGCGCACTCATTTCGCCGAACAACTGCACGTTCTGGAAGGTGCGCGCCACGCCTCGCGCGGCGATCTGCGCGGAGGTCAGGCCGGCCAGGTCGCGGCCGGCGAACACCACGGAGCCGGACGTAGGCACATAGATGCCCGTGAGCACGTTCATCATGGTGCTCTTGCCCGATCCATTCGGCCCGATCAGCCCATGGATCGTGCCGCGCCGGACTTCCAGGTCGACGCCATTGAGCGCCTTGAGCCCGCCGAACTGCATCACCGCCTGGCCCACGGCCAGCAGCACGCCATGCGAAGCGTCCGGCAGCCCGCCGGCCTCGGACGCGGGCGCTGCCTGCGGCGGTCCGGCCGGCGCCGGGGGCTGCGGCGCGCGGCCCAAGGCATGCGACACGAAGCCGACGATGCCGTCGGGCAGGTAATAGACGACGAACAGGATCATCAAGCCGAAGATCGACAACCGCCAGTCGGTCATCTGGTCCAGCGCCAGCGAACCGCCGGCCAGAACCAGCGCGCCGATCACGGGCGCCGCCATGCGCGCCGGCGTGGCGCGGCCGCGCCGCACCGCCATGATCGCGCCCACCGTGACCAGCACCGCCAGGCCCACGGCCAGCGGCCGGAAGGTGGCGACGTCGTCGAGCATCTTGGGCAGCAGCACGATGATGGCCGCGCCCAGCAGCGCGCCCGAGCGGGTCTTGCGCCCGCCCATGATGAGGGCCAGCAGGAACAGCACCATCAGCTCGAAGGTGTAGGTATTGGGCGAGATGTACTGCTCGGAGTAGGCGTGCAGCGCGCCCGACAAACCGGCCAGACCGGCGCTGATGACGAAGGCCACCACCTTGTAGCGATAGACCGACACGCCCATGCAATCGCAGGCGATGGGGCTGTCGCGCAGCGCCTCGAAGGCGCGCCCGTAATGCGACCGCGCCACGCGCTCGGTGAACAGCACCGACAACGCCAGCAACGCCAGCACCAGCCAGTAGAACTCGGAACCGCTCAGCATGTGGCCGGCCACGGCGGGTTTGTCGAGACTGATTCCCATGGGGCCTTCCGTGAGAAAGCTCATCTCGTTGATGAGAATCTGGATGATGGTGCCAAAGGCCAGGGTCACCATGGCCAGGTAGGGCCCAGTCACCCGCAGCGCCGGTAGCGCCAGGATGGCGCCAAAGCCCGCCGTGATCACGATGGCGGCCGGCAGGGTGACCCAGAACGGCATGTCCAGATGCAGGACCAGGGTGCCCACGACATAGGCGCCGATCCCGAATAGGCCGGCGTGGCCGAGGGACACCTGGCCGGTATAGCCGACCACGATGTCCAGCCCGAGCAGCAGGACCGCATAGATCAGGATGGTTTCGATCAGGTGCAGATAGTAGGGATTCTCGACGCCGAGCGGCACCATCGCCAACACGGCGGCGAGCGCGACAAAAGACAGCAGATGCTTCTTGTTCATGGTGGGATCAGACCTTCTTGATGGCGGTCTTGCCGAACAGCCCGGCGGGCCGAAGGGTCAGGACGAGCAGCAGCAGGATCAGGCCGGGTACGTCCTTGTAGCCGGTGGAGAGATAGAAACCGGTGGTGGTTTCCATGATGCCCAGCAACAGGCCGCCCACGATGGCGCCCAGGCCGCTGTTCAGGCCGCCCACGATGGCCACTGCGAAGGCCTTGAGGCCCAGCACCGCGCCCATCGAGGCGCCGGTGAGCGTCAGCGGGGCCACCAGCACGCCCGCGAAGGCGGCCGTCAGGGAGGACAGCGCATAGGAAAACGTGATGACCAGCTTGGTGTTGATGCCCATCAGTCCGGCCGCGTCGCGATCGCCGGAGGTCGCCACCACCGCCTTGCCATAGATCGACGTGCGGTTGAACAGCTCGATGGCGCCCATGATGAGCAGCGCACCCGCGACCACCAGCAGTTCCATCGGCAGAATGTTGGCGCCCAGCACGCTGAAAGGAGTCTCGGAGACGGGGGACGGGAAATGCAGCGCATCGCGGCCCCAGATGTTTTCGGCCGTATTGCGAAAAATGATGCCCAGGGCGATGGTCGCCATGATCCAGCCGAATTCGGACCGCGCCTGGATCGCGGGGCGCACGGCCACGCGTTCGACCACGGCGCCTTGCGCCATGCCGAAGATGCAGACCAGGGGAATCATCAGCCAGTAGCTGACACCCATCCCGACCAGGGTCAGGCCGACCAGCCCCCCCAGCATCAGGGCGTCGCCCTGGCCGAAGTTCAAGGTCTCGGACGTGGCGTAGGTCAGTTGATAGCCGAAGGCAATGACCGCGTAGATCATACCCAGGGCGATGCCGCTATAGGCCAGTTGCAAGAAAATCGTCATGTTCTTTCCAGCGGGAACGCGCCGCCCGGGGCGGTGGCGCCCCGGGAATCGCGTGTCGGAATGCGCATCCTGCGCCAGGCGGCGGGACGCGCCGGTGCGGCGGCGTTACTGCGCGGACTGGCCGGCGTTGGCGACGCTGCGCTGCTCGTCTTCGGGGTGGGCGAAGACCACGCGGCCCTTGGATACCTCGCCCATGTAGACCAGGTCGGGGCCATCGATGGTCTCGTGATCGGACGCCGAGAAAGGCGCCTTGTAGGTCATGATCACGCCTTCGACGGGTTTCTGCAGGTTTTCGAGCGCGGCGCGGATGCCGTCGCCCTTGGTGTCGCCGGCCTGTTCGATGGCGGCGGCCAGCAGCAGCACCGAGTCATATCCCTGGGCGGCGGACACGGCCGATTCGATCCGATCGTGCTTGGGCTTGAAGGTCTGGACGTAGGCGTCGATGAACGCCTTGCGCTTGGGCGTGTTGGGGTTCTGGATGAAGGTCTGGGGCATCAGGGCGCCATCGCCGTTGGCGCGCGCGGTATCGATGAAGTTGGCCATGGCCAGCGTCCAACTGCCGATCAGGGGCACCTTCCAGCCGAGCTTGGCCATGCCGTTGGCCAGTTGGGCGAGTTCGGGGCCGATGCCGTAGGTCAGCAGCGCCTCGGCGCCGGCTTCCTTCGCGCGCAGCAGTTGCGCCGTCATGTCTACATCGCCGATGTTGAATTTTTCCACCACCACCGGCTTGACGCCCAGTTTTTCCAGGGCTTTCTCCATGTCTTCGCGGCCCAACTGGCCGTAGTTGGTGGAGTCGGCCATGATGGCGACCTTCTTGAAGCCGCGCTTGGTGACGGCTTCGGCCGCGATCATGGGCGCCTGGATATTGTCGGCGGCCGACATGCGGAACACGTAGTTGTGCTCGTACTTGGGCGGCAGGAACTGCTGGGTGACCACCGAGCCCGTGGCGACGTTCACGATCGCCGGAATCGAGGCATTCTGGTAGAAACGGGTCGAAGCCAGGGTCACGCCGGTATTGATGAGCCCCACGGTCGCCACGACTTTTTCGCGGTTGATCAGTTCCTGGGCGATCTGCACGCCGCGTTCGTTCTTGGCCTCGTCGTCGCGCTCGATCAACTCGATCTGGCGGCCCAGCACGCCGCCCTTGGCGTTGACCTCCTGGACGGCCAAACGCACGCCGTCGCGCATGCTCACGCCCATGGATGAGGACCCCCCCGTGAAGGGCCCGGACACGCCGATCTTGATGGCATCGGCCGCCTGGGCGGTCGCTGCCATCGACAGGGTGATGGCCAGGGCCAGGCAAGTCTTGTGAAATGTCATGTCGTCTCCTGTTTTCGATGCGGCCGGCGAAGGCGCCGGCCGGTTTTCACATGCATGGCGAAGAGTCTATCGACCGTCTCGCCGCGCTGTCGGAAATTGCATCGGGCCAGGGTGGAAAGAAATTCCGTACCCTTGGGCAAAGCCTAGGAAGACGAGGATTTCCGGGCGCAAAGCGCCTTGATCCATAGGGAAAACGCTAGGTGGGCGCCGGTCAGCGGCGTGGCGGCTTCGCGGCACAAGTAGTAATGGGAATCGGGCGCCGCCTGGATGTCGAACGGCGACACCAGGCTGCCTTCTTCGAGCCAAGGGCCCGCCAGGCTGTGCCGGGCAATGATGACGCCCTGCCCGGCCCGCGCGGCAGCCATCGCCAGGCCCACATCGAAAAAACTTACGCCCCCTTCGGGCTCCGGCCAGTCGAGCCCAGCGGCGTCGAACCAGGGTTTCCAGGGATCCAGGGGACAGCGCAGCAGGTTGGCGCCGGCCAGATCGGCGGGCCGCCGCAGGGCGCCGTGGCGCTTGAGGTAGTCGGGCGAACACGCCGGAAACACGGCATCGTCGGTCAGGCGCTCGGACAGCGCGCCCGGATACCGGCCCAGGCCGAAACGCACCCAGAAATCCGCCTGGGTGGGACCGATGTCGAGATAGGGAATGGACAGCACCACGCTCATGTCCACATTGGGGTGGGCCGAGGTGAATTCGTGCAGGTGCGGCCCCAGGATGAAATGCCCGAAGGTGGGGGTCGTGACCAGCCGGATGCGCTCTCGCGGCCTGGCCCGGCGATGCAGGGAGATGTCGGACAGCAGGTGCAGCGCCGTTTCGATCTGGTCCAGGTATTCTTGCCCCGACGCGGTCAGCGAGACGCCTCGGCTGCCCCGGTCGAACAGCGGCTGGCCGAGCGCGGCCTCAAGCTGGCTGATGCGCTTGCCGACGGCGCTGGCCGTGATGCAGAGTTCTTCGGCGGCCCGGCCGAACGACCCCAATCGGGCGGCGGACTCGAACGCCTGGATGGTGGCCAGGGAAGGCAGGCGGAGATTCTGATGGGCAAATCGGAGCATACGGCTTCACGGCGACGGGCCGGACGCCGGCCACCCGCCGTCATGATGGCACGAAGCCCCAAGAGCGCCCATCGGGATTCACCCCAGCCCGGCCCGCGGAGCGCGGGACGGAAGGCCCGCGATCAACGCCGGACCAGGCCCGCCGCCGCCGTCTGGTTCGTGGCCGTGTCGATCAGGATGAAGGCGCCCGTGGCCCGTTGCGTATCGTAGTCGTCCAGGACCAGCGGGTCGCGGGCCCGCAGCCGCACGCGGCCAATGTCGTTCATCGCCAGGGTGCCGCTCCAGTCCACCGACCGCAGTTCGTGGATGTCGCGCCGGGTGAGCACGGCCTGAATGCGGACCTGGGTCAGGCGGGTGCCCTGCTTCAGCCAGTACAACCGCGCCGGATTCAGCGCCTGCTGGTCCAGCCAGCACAAGTCGGCCTCGAAGTCCTTGTCCAGCGACGGCTGCGACTCGGCATTGACCAGCACATCGCCCCGGGACAGATCGACATCGCGATCCAGCACCACCGTGATGCTGTCGCCCGGCAAGGCCTGGTCGACCGCCCGCGCGCCGCGCAGCAAGCCCGCGATGCGGACGGATTCGCGGCTCGGCAGCACCTGCAGGGCATCGCCGACTCGCCAGGCCCCGCCCTGGAGCTGTCCGGCGTAGCCCCGGAACGCATCGGCCCCGCTGCCGTTGTGGCGGATCACCCACTGGACGAAGAAACGGGCCTGGTCTTGGTCGCGCACCGGGTCCACAGGCAGGCTTTCCAGCAGGGCCAACAGCGGCGGTCCCTGGTACCAGGGCGCGCGTTCGCTGCGCTGCACCACGTTATCGCCCGACAGGGCCGACAGCGGCACGATATGAAAGGCCGGAATGTCCAGTCGTTCGGCCAGATCCCGGTACGCCGCGTGGATCCGCTCGAACACAGCCTGATCCCAGCCGACCAGATCCATCTTGTTGACCGCCACGACGATATGGCGCAACCCCAGCAGGCGCGCCAGGGCGCTGTGGCGCTTGGTCTGCGGCAGCAGAACGCCGTCGCTCGCGCGGCTGGCATCGATCAGGATCACGGCGGCGTCGGCCGTCGAAGCGCCCGTCACCATATTGCGCGTGTACTGCTCGTGCCCAGGCGCATCGGCCACGATGAACTTGCGCGCCGGCGTGGCGAAATAGCGGTAGGCCACATCGATGGTGATGCCTTGCTCGCGCTCGGCCTCCAGCCCGTCGGTCAGCAGCGCCAGGTCCAGCGCGCGATCGGGGGCGCGGGTGTATTTCGAACCTGCAATGGCCTTGAGCTGATCGGCGAACACGCCCTTGCTGTCGAGCAGCAGGCGGCCGATCAGGGTCGATTTGCCATCGTCCACGGACCCTGCGGTGATCAGGCGCAGCACGCTGGTGTCCGATGCGGCCTGCCATTGTTCGTTGATTGCATTCATGGGGATTCCTTGGGCGGCCGATTAGAAATAGCCTTGTTTCTTGCGCCGTTCCATCGATGCCTCGGAGGTCTGGTCGTCCATGCGCGTGGCGCCGCGCTCCGTGATGGTGGTGACGGCCGTCTCGGCGATGATGTCGGCGGGGGTGGCCGCCGTGGAGGCCACCGGGCAGGTGCAGGACACATCCCCCACCGTGCGAAAGCGTACGACCAGGCGCTCGACCGGCTCGCCCTCGCCCGCCGGGGTCAGCGGCGTGACGGGCACCAGCAGGCCGTTGCGACGCACCACCTCGCGCTCATGCGCGTAGTAGATCAACGGCAGGTCCAGGCCTTCGCGCTCGATGTACTGCCAGACATCCAGTTCGGTCCAGTTCGAGATCGGGAAGACGCGGATGTTCTCGCCCGGATGCACGCGGGTGTTGTAGAGGTTCCAGAGCTCCGGGCGCTGGGCCTTGGGATCCCACTGGCCGAACTCGTCGCGAAACGAGCAGATGCGCTCTTTGGCGCGAGCCTTTTCCTCGTCCCGGCGGGCACCGCCGATGCAGGCGTCGAAGCCGAATTCCGCAATCGATTCCAGCAGGGTCGTGGCCTGGGCCGCATTGCGCGAATCATGCGCATGGCGCAGCACGACCGTGCCGCGCGCGATGGAGTCTTCGACGCTGCGCACGATGAGCTCTTCGCCCAGTTCCGCCGCGCGGCGGTCGCGAAAGGCAATCACCTCGGGATAGTTGTGGCCGGTGTCGATATGCATCAGGGGAAAGGGGAAGCGGCCCGGGCGAAACGCCTTTTCAGCCAGGCGCAGCAGCACGCAGGAATCTTTGCCGCCCGAAAACAGCAGCACGGGCCGTGCGCACTCGGCGGCCACTTCGCGCAGGATATGGATGGCTTCGGATTCCAGCCAGTCGAGGTGGGTCCGTGCGAGAAGGGCAGTGCTCATGATGTCGTCGTTTCCGTAGTATCCGTGGAGAGAGGGTCGCGCGGACGCACCCCGGGGTGTGCGCGGGCCCGCAGATTGCCGGCATGCAGGCCGCATTCGCGGCTGTCGCGCCGTTCCCACCACCAGCGGCCGGCGCGCGGGTCTTCGCCGGGGCGCACGGCGCGCGTACAGGGCTCGCATCCGATCGAGGGGTAGCCCCGGTCGTGCAGCGGGTTGTAGGGCACGCCCAGCGCGCGCACCACGGCCCAGACTTCGTCGGTGGTCCAGAAGGCCAGGGGATTGAACTTCTGCAATCCGAAGGTTTCGTCCCATTCCGTTTCGGGCAACTCGACCCGGGTCAGGGATTGCTCGCGCCGTTGGCCGGTGAGCCAGGCCGAGCGCCCCGCCAGCACGCGGCGCAGCGGCTCGACCTTGCGGATGCCGCAACACGCCTTGCGCAATGCCACGCTCTCGTAGAAAGCGAATTCGCCGTGTTCGGCCACGTGGGCGCGCACGGCCCCGGCGTCGGGGCGCACCACGCGCGTCTCGATGCCGTAGCGCTCGCGCACGACGTCCACCATGGCCAGGGTTTCGGCGTGGAGGCGGCCGGTATCGAGCATGAACACGCCCAGCGGCCGGGGCAGTTGCGCCACGGCGTGGATCAGCAGGGTATCCTCGACCCCCATGGACGATGCCAGCAGAGCGTCCGGATGCATGTCCGCGATGCGCGCCAGGCCGGCCAGCAGGGCCTCCCAGCGTGCCTCCAGCGGTGGGGACAGCGTCAGCGACACGGTTCTTCTCCGATGGAAAAAGCCGGCTAGCCGCCGACGGGAGCATCCAGTGTGCCTCCGCCCCGCCCCGGGCGGAACGAAAAAAACGTTGGTTCGATATAAGCCGGCTTGATATACGCGCCGGCCCTGGACACAGGGCACCACCGCCGCACTAAAATAGGGTCGGTCGTATGTCCCTGACTGTTCCGTACTTATATAAAAGGTTATAAGCCATGCCCGAGACAATTCCCTCAACCCTGCCCTCTTACCTGGACCCGTCGCACCCCGGGCCCTGGGGCATCTACCTGGAGCAGGTCGACCGCGTCACGCCCTACCTGGGCTCCCTGGCGCGCTGGGTCGAAACCCTGAAGCGCCCCAAACGCATCCTGATCGTGGACATCCCGGTGGAACTGGACAACGGCACGGTCGCCCACTTCGAAGGCTACCGGGTGCAGCACAACACCTCGCGCGGCCCCGGCAAGGGGGGCGTGCGCTACCACCAGGACGTCACCCTGTCCGAGGTCATGGCCCTGTCGGCCTGGATGTCGGTCAAGTCCGCCGCCGTCAACCTGCCCTTCGGCGGCGCCAAGGGCGGCATCCGCATCGATCCGCGCAACCACTCCCAGAGCGAGCTGGAACGCATCACGCGCCGCTACACCAGCGAAATCCACGACATCATCGGCCCCAACAAGGACATCCCCGCACCGGACGTCAACACCAACGGCCAGGTCATGGCCTGGATGATGGACACCTACTCCATGAACGAAGGCGCCACCACCACGGGCGTGGTCACGGGCAAGCCGATCTCGCTGGGCGGCAGCCTGGGCCGGGTCGAGGCGACCGGCCGCGGCGTGTACGTGACGGCCTGCGAAGCCGCCCGCGAATCCGGCATCGACATCAAGGGCGCGCGCATCGCCATCCAGGGCTTCGGCAACGTGGGCGGCACCGCCGCACGCCTGTTCCAGGAGGCCGGCGCCAAGGTCGTCGCGGTCTACGACCACACCGGCATCGTCCACAACGACAACGGCCTGAACGTCCTGGCCCTGTTCGACCACGTGCGCGAAAACGGCGGCGTGGCGGGCGCCGCCGACGCCCAGACGCTCACTCCCGAAGAGTTCTGGTCGCTGGAAACCGACATCCTGATTCCCGCCGCCCTGGAAGGCCAGATCACCCGCGACAACGCCAACCTGATCCGCACCCGCATCCTGGTCGAAGGCGCCAACGGCCCGACCACTCCCGAAGCCGACGACATCATCTCCTCCAAGGGCACGGTCATCGTTCCCGACGTGGTCGCCAACGCGGGCGGGGTGACGGTCAGCTACTTCGAATGGGTGCAGGATTTCTCCAGCTTCTTCTGGACGGAACAGGAAATCAACCACCGGCTGGAAGCCATGATGCGCGCCGCCTACGCCTCGATGTCGGGCGTCGCGCGCCAGCACGGGGTGTCGCTGCGCACGGCGGCCTTCATCGTGGCCTGCTCCCGCATCCTCGAAGCCCGCCAGGTGCGCGGCCTGTATCCCTGATGCGGCCACGCCTGGTCCTGATCGGCACGGGCGGCACCATCGCCGCCACGGCCGGCGACGCCCGCACGCTGACCGGCTACCGGGTTACCCAGGGGATCGACGCCATGCTGGCGGCGATCCCCGGCGCGGCCGAGGTGGCCGACATCCGCTGCGAGCAGCCGTTCAACGTGGACAGCCGCGACCTGACCACCGCCCGGGTCCTGCGCCTGGCGCGCGCCATCGACCGCCACCTGCGCGATCCTGACGTGGACGGGGTGGTGGTGACCCACGGCACCGACAGCCTCGAAGAAACCGCCTTCTTCCTGCACCTGACGGTGCGCCATCCCAAGCCCGTGGTGCTGGCCGGCGCCATGCGCCCGGCCTCGGCCCTGAGCGCGGACGGCCCGCTGAACCTGGTCAATGCCTTGCTGGCCGCCGCCGATCCCGCCAGCCGGGACCGGGGCGTGCTGGTGGTCATGAACGATTGCATCGTGGCCGCACGGCATGCCGCCAAGCGCCACACCACCCGCGTGGACGCCTTCGGGGCGGACGGCACCGGGGTGCTGGGCGCGGTCACCGACGGCCGGGTCCGCTACGCCATGCGCCCCGAGCTTTCCGATACGGCCGCGTTTTCCCTGGCCGGCCTGCGCACGCTGCCGCCGGTGGACATCATCCTCGACTACCAGGATGCGCCGGCGCACCCCTATGCCGCGGCGATCCAGGCCGGTTCGGGCGGCATCGTGGTGGCGGCCATGGGCAACGGCAGCCTGAGCCCGGCCGCCGCACGGGGGTGCGCCCGGGCGGCCCGCCACGGCCTGGTGTGCGTGCGCGCCAGCCGGGTGCCGGACGGCCCCGTCACCGAAGCCGCCGACGGTCCGATCGCAGCCCATGCGCTCAATCCCCTGCAGGCGCGCACCGCCCTGCGGCTGGCGCTGGCGCGCGGCATGGATCGCGCCGCGATCCACGATCTGCTGCGGCAACTGTGATCCGCCAGGCGCTGAATAGTCCTCAAGGACTATTTCGCCAGGCCTGGGATAGTATCCAGCCGGGGCATCTCTCCACCTCGCCGCTTGCAAGCGGCTCGGATTCGCCAGGCGCTGAATAGTCCTCAAGGACTATTCAGCGTCCGGGCTTATCCAATCCAATACGACTTTTCCGCTTTGGCCTGAGAGCATCGCGTCGAAGCCCTGGCGGAAATCCGACACCGGATAGCGGTGCGTCAGGATGGGCGACAAATCCAGGCCGCTTTGCAGCATGGCGACCATCTTGTACCAGGTCTCGAACATCTGGCGGCCGTAGATGCCTTTGATCTCCAGGCCCTTGAAGATCACCTGGCTCCAGTCGATTCCCACCCCGTCGGGCAGAATGCCCAGCATGGCGATCTTGCCGCCATGGTTCATCTGGTCCAGCATCGAGGCGAAGGCGCTGGGCACGCCGGACATCTCCAGGCCCACGTCGAACCCCTCGGTCATGCCCAGTTCGCGCATGACGTCGCGCAGATCCTCGCGGGCCACGTTCACCGTGCGGCTGGCGCCCATGCGGGAAGCCAGGTCCAGGCGGTAGTCGTTGACGTCGGTGATGACGACGTTGCGCGCCCCCACGTGGCGGGCGATCGCCGCCGCCATGGCGCCGATCGGCCCGGCGCCGGTGATCAGCACGTCCTCGCCCACCAGATCGAAGGCGAGCGCCGTATGAGTGGCGTTGCCATAGGGGTCGAAGATGGCGGCCAGATCGTCGGGCACATCGTCCGGGATGCGGAAGGCATTGAACGCCGGTATCGCCAGGTAGTCGGCGAAGGCGCCGGGGCGATTGACGCCCACGCCCTCGGTATTGCGGCACAGGTGTCGGCGGCCTGCGCGGCAGTTGCGGCAATGGCCGCACGTGATGTGGCCCTCGCCGGACACGCGGTCGCCGATCTGGAAGCCCTGGACCTCCTGGCCGATCTCCACCACCTCGCCCACGTATTCGTGGCCCACGTGCATGGGCACCGGAATGGTGCGCGCGGCCCAGTCGTCCCATTTCCAGATGTGGATGTCGGTGCCGCAGATGGCGGTCTTGCGGATACGGATCAGCAGATCATTGTGCCCGATGACGGGCTTGGGGACATCCACCAGTTCCAGCCCGACGGCGGGCTGCATTTTGGCCAAAGCTCTCATGAAATTTCCCTATTGAATTGCATCCACCTCGCCGCGCGCACGCGGTCCGGACTCGCCCGGCGCGTTTCAGGACTTCAACGTGCCCAGGCTCTTTCCCACACGGGCGAACGCCTGTACGGCCCGGTCGATGTCCTCCGGGGTATGGGCCGCGCTCATCTGGGTACGGATGCGGGCACGGCCCTTGGGCACCACCGGATACGAGAAGCCGATCACGTAGATGCCCTGTTGCAGCAGGGCGTCGGCCATGCGGCCGGCCAGGGCGGCATCGCCCAGCATCACTGGGATGATCGGATGCTCGCCAGGCACCAGGTCGAAGCCCAGCGCCTGCATCTCGCGGCGGAAATGCGCGCCGTTGCGGTGGACGCGGGCGCGCAGCTCGGCGCCTTCGGCATCCTGAAGCAGCTCGATCACCCGCCGGGACGCCGCCACGATGGCCGGGGCAAGCGTATTGGAAAACAGATAGGGACGCGAACGCTGGCGCAGCAGGTCGACGATCACGGAATCGGCCGCGACATAGCCGCCCGAGGCCCCGCCCAGCGCCTTGCCCAGCGTCCCGGTCAGGATATGGATCCGGCCCGCGACGCCGCAGTGTTCCGGCGTGCCGCGCCCGCCCGCGCCCATGAAGCCCACGGCATGGGAATCGTCCACCATCACCAGGGCATCGAACTCATCGGCCAGGTCGCAAATCGCCGCCAGGTCGGCGATGATGCCGTCCATGGAGAACACGCCGTCGGTGGCGATCATGACGTGCCGGGCGCCGCCGTCCCGCGCCGCCTGAAGCTGCGTGCGCAGATCGTCCATGTCATTGTTGGCGTAGCGGTAGCGGCGCGCCTTGCACAGGCGGATACCGTCGATGATGCTGGCGTGGTTCAGCGCATCGCTGACGATGGCGTCCTGCTCGTCCAGCAAGGCCTCGAACAGGCCGCCATTGGCGTCGAAGCAACTGGAATACAGGATGGCGTCGCCCATGCCCAGCCAGCGGGCCAGATCGGCTTCCAGCGCCTTGTGCCCCGTCTGGGTGCCGCAGATGAAACGCACCGACGCCAGGCCGAAGCCGTCGGCGGCCAAGCCTTCGCCGGCCGCCTGGATCAGGCGCGGGTCGTTGGCCAGGCCCAGATAATTGTTGGCGCAGAAATTCAGCACGTCGGCGCCGTCGGCCAAGCGCACACGCGCGGATTGCTGGCCCGCGATGACGCGCTCCGACTTGTAGAAACCCTCTTCGCGCAACTGCCCGATCCGGGCATGCGCATCCGCAAAAAATCGTTGGGACATGATCCACCTTTTGGGGGAATACATCGGAATGGAAATGCGTGCCGGCATTGTACGCCGCCTTCCCGCCCCCCCCACGGACCGACCGGGATCCGGACGCTCCGGCGGGGCGCCCCGCCGGCGGCGACGAGATTGTCGACAATCTCGACAATTGATGACAAACCTGCGTGCTATGCAACACTTTGCCGCGCCCGGCCCGGCACTATGATGTTCTCTTTTGGCCTCATGCCCGGGCCTGCCGGGCAGCCTCCCGCCCCAGGAACCCGCGCACCGCCCATCCTGGCATCCGGATACCGGACCGAATCCTATGGCCTCTCTCGACCGTCCGTATCGTGGCATTTTCCTGCCGGCTCTTGCGCTGTGCCTGGGCCTGTACGTTCCGGCCGTGCACGGATTGACGCTGGAAGTCGGCATCTATGAGCAGAAACCGGACGTCTATATCGCCAAGGACGGCCGTCCGGCCGGCATCCTGGGCGAACTGCTGAACGAAATCGCCCGCCAGGAGGGCTGGACGATCCACACCCGGTCCTGCAACTGGGCGCATTGCCTGAAACTGCTGGCCGAGGGCGACATCGATTTGCTGCCCGATGTCTACTACACCCCCGAACGGTCCAAGACGTTCAGCCTGCATCATGTCCCGGCGCTGCACAGTTGGTCCCAGGTCTATGCCCGTCCCGAGCATGCCCTGCGTTCGATCGAGGATCTGCGCAACCACATGATCGCGGTCCTGGAGGGCTCGACCCAGCAGGACTACCTACAGACCACGCTCTCGAGTCTGCAGATCGAAGCCCGCACCGAGCCCGTCCAGACCCTGGAGACGGGTTTCCAGCAAGTCCAGGCTCGGCTCTCCGATGCGGTGGCCGCCGATTTCTACGTCGGCGAATTGTTCGCCCAACAATACCAGCTCGTCGCCACGCCCATCATCTTCCAGCCGACCCAGGCGTTCTATGCCGCGCCGAAAGGCCGCCATCCCGAGGTGCTGGCGGCAATCGACCGCCACCTCAGCGCCTGGCAGTCGGAGCCCGATTCGTTCTACTACCGCACCCTGGATTCCTGGCGCCTGCCCCGCACGCCATCCTTGCTGGGGCGCTACGGCCTGTGGATCGTCGGCGGACTGAGCGGACTGCTGGCCCTGACCCTGTTCGCCACGCTGCTGCTGCGCATCCAGCTCGGCCGCCAGCGGCGTCTCCTGCGGCGCACCGAACGCCGCCTGGACGCGATTCTGGAAGCCATCGATGCCGCCGTCAGCATCAAGGACCTGGACCGCCGCTATACCTTCGCCAACCGCAAGCACGAGGAATTCCTGGGTCTGGGCGAAGGCGGGCTGATCGGGCTGCGCGACGAGGACACCTTGACGGACACGGATTCCCTGGACAGCATCGCGCGCAGCGACCAGGCCGTCATCGCCTCCCGCGAGCGCAGCGTCTCCCAAATGACCGTCAGGCCACGCCAGGGCGAGCCGCGCGTCTTCCTGACGATCAAGGCGCCCATGCGCGATCCGGACGGCGCCCTGGAGGCCATCTGCACGGTGGCCACCGACATCACCGAACGGCTGCGCGCCGAGGAAACCGCCCATCACCTATCCGTCTACGATACGCTCACCGGCCTGCCCAACCGGCGCACGGCGCTGACCCATCTGACGCAGATGATCGAAGCGGCCCAGCAGGGCCGATCCATCGGCGCCCTGCTGCTGATCGACCTGGACGGCTTCAAGCGGATCAACGACATGCATGGGCACGCCACCGGCGACGAGGTGCTGTGCAGCATCGCCGACCGCCTGCGTGCGAGCGTGCGGGATCGGGACCTGGTCTCGCGCGTCAGCGCCGACGAATTCCTCGTGTTGCTCGACAGCCTGGGCGGCAACGTCAACGATGCGGCCCGCAACGCCATGCATGTGGCTGAAAAAATCCGGCTCGCCATCTGCAACAGCGCGTTTTCCATCCAGAACAAACCCGCCTACGTCACCGCCAGCATCGGCCTGACCCTGATCCAGGCTGAGAGCCAGACTTCCGATTCCGTGATGCGCGAAGCCGACATGGCCACCCACCGCGCCAAGCAGCACAGCGGCAATCAGGTCACGTTCTACGAGCAGGGCCTGCAATCCGAGGTCGAGCAGCGGCTGTGGCTGGAACACGATCTGCTGCAAGCCATCGGCACACCGCAGCTCGTCCTGCACATCCAGCCGCAGTTCGGCTGCGACGGGCGCGTCACGGGCGGCGAACTGCTGGCGCGCTGGACGCACCCCGCCCGGGGCGCCGTATCGCCCGCCCTGTTCATCCCCGTCGCCGAGGAAACCGGCCTGATCGGTCTATTGGGATCCTGGTCGCTCCAGTTCGCCTGCGATGCACTACTGTTGCTGCAGAAGCTGGGCGAGACCTACCCCTTGTCTCTGAACATCAGCCCCAAACAGCTGATGGAACCCCAATTCACCGAATACATCCGCGACACGCTGGAAAGCAAGGGCGTCCCGGGCAACCGTTTGATTTTCGAAATCACCGAGGGCGTGCTGATCCGGGACATCCAGGCCGTCGCGCAACGCATGCAGGCGCTGTCCCTGCTGGGCATCCGCTTCTCCATCGACGATTTCGGGACCGGCTACTCCAACCTGGCCTACCTGAAACGGCTGCCGCTGTACGAGCTGAAGATCGACAAAAGCCTGGTCCAGGATGTGCCCAACGACAGCGACAGCATCGCCATCGTCCAGTTGATCCTGGCGATGGCCGATCAGCTCAACCTGCGCGTGGTGGCCGAGGGCGTGGAGACCGAGGCGCAGTCCAGGTTCCTGTTCGAACATGCTTGCCACGCCCTGCAGGGCTATCTGCTGGCCCGTCCCATGCCGTTCGACGCCTGGCTGGACGTGGTCCGCACGCGGCAACGCCCGGGCCCCGGCCTTTCCGCCTGACGGCCTCCGGGCACCCCTCCGCCAGAAAAAAAGGCCCGGCAACGCACGTTGCCGGGCCTTTCACTGGCCGGCCCCGCCTCGGCGGGACCGGCCGCAAGGGCATGCGCCCTACTTGAACATATTGTTGTAGTCCAGGTCGGAGGTGCCCCCTCCGGCCGCCGAGCCGTAGCCGCTGAAGTCGCCCATGTCGAGCTTGACCTCTTCGAGGTTGACTTCGGGACGGTCCGCCTTGTAGTGGGTGACCATGCCGGGATACAGCAACACCAGGATGACCATGGCGATCTGGATGACAATGAAGGGGATCGACCCCCAGTAGATCTGGCCGGTGGTGACCTTGGCGATGGTCTTTCCGGTGATCTTGTCCTGGTAGTCTTCCTTGGGCGCCACCGACCGCAGGTAGAACAGCGCGAAGCCGAACGGCGGGTGCATGAAGGACGTCTGCATGTTGACGGCCAGCAGGACCCCCAGCCAGATCAGATCGATGCCCATCTTGTCGGCCACGGGACCGATCAGCGGCACGATGATGAAGGCCAGCTCGAAGAAATCCAGGAAGAAGGCCAGCAGGAAAGTCAGGATGCTGACCACGACCAGGAAGCCCATCTCGCCGCCCGGCAGGCCGGTCAGCAGATGTTCGACCCACAAGTCGCCATTGACGCCCCGGAAGGTCAGGCTGAACACCGAGGAGCCGATCAGGATGAACACGACGAAGCAGGTCAGCGTCGTCGTGGTATCCATGGCCTGGCGCAGCAGCTTGAAGTTCAGGCGGCGCTTGATGATCGCCATGATCAGCGCACCGACCGCCCCCATGGCGCCGCCCTCGGTCGGCGTGGCCACGCCGATGAAGATCGTGCCCAGCACCAGGAAGATCAAGGCCAGCGGCGGGATCATGACGAAGGTCACGCGTTCGGCGATCTGCGACAGCAGGCCCAGGCGCAGCGTCTTGTTGATCAGGGCCATGACGAAGGCCGCGCCGCCCCAGATCAGGATGCTGGTGACGATCAGCTCGTCCACGTGCGCCCCTTCCACGAGCAGGATCTCCACCCCCACGACGGAAATGCCGACGGCAATGGCCATCAGCACCAGCAGGGACGGAATGCCGTGCCCGCCATTGGGCTCGACGAAGGTGCGCGCCTCGGGCGGGATGGCCGGCGCCGACTTCGGCTTGAGCAAGGCCACCGCGACGACGTACAGGACGTACAGTCCCGTCAGGGCGAAGCCCGGCAAGAAGGCGCCCTTGTACATATCGCCGATGGAACGGCCCAACTGGTCGGCCAGCACGATCAGCACCAACGAGGGCGGGATGATCTGCGATAGCGTGCCGGAGGCAGCGATCACGCCGGTTGCCAGCCGGCGGTCATAGCCGTAGCGCAGCATGATGGGCAGCGAGATCAGGCCCATCGAGATCACCGAGGCGGACACCACGCCGGTGGTCGCCGCCAGCATCGCCCCCACCAGGATGACCGCGATCGCCAGGCCACCGCGCAGCGGCCCGAAGAGCTGGCCGACGGTTTCCAGCAAATCCTCGGCCATGCCGGAACGCTCCAGGATCAGCCCCATGAAGGTGAAGAACGGCACCGCCAGCAGGGACTCGTTGCCCATCACGCCGAACACACGCTGGGGCAGCGCCTGGAACAGGGCCGGAGACAGCAGGCCGAGATCGATCCCGATCAGGCCGAACAAAATCCCGTTGGCGGCCAGCGAGAACGCCACCGGGAAGCCCAGCAGCAGCAGGAACACCAGCATGCCGAACATGATCGGCGCCATATATGCGAGTAGTAATGCTTCCATCGTCAGTGCCTCTCATGCGAGGCGGCCTCGCGCTCTTGCGCCTCGCGGGCGATTTCTTCGGCAAGCAGTTCTTCGGCGGACTTGCCCGTGTGGACCTCGCGGGGATCGGGGCAGCGGCCCAGCAGGCAGCCGATGCTCTTGATCAGGTGCGAGACACCCGCCGCCACCAGCAGGGCGAAGCCGATGGGGATCAGCAGCTTGGCCGGCCAGCGGATCAGGCCGCCCGCATTGGAGGATTGCTCGTGGTTGACGAAGGCGTCCATGAAGAAGGGCCAGGACAGCCACATGATGAGGACGCAGGCGGGCATCAGGAAGAACAGCACGCCGATGACTTCGATCCAGAGCTGGGTGCGCCGGGAAAAACGCGAAGCCAGGACGTCGACGCGAACGTGTTCGTTCTTGAGCAGGGTATAGCCGGACGCCAGCAGGAAGACGGCGCCGAACAGATACCACTGCAATTCGAGCCAGGCGTTGGAACTGACGTTGAACAGCTTGCGAACCGTCGCGTTCGTGGAACTGACGAGTACGGCAAGCAGGATCAGCCAGGTCACGGCCCGGCCCACGCGGCGATTGACGGCGTCAATCACTCGCGACAGGGCGAGAAGTGCATTCATGGTGAGAGCCAATGAAAGAAAGGATTACGCCCGGACACGCGCAAGCCCCCTCGAGGGGGGGCTGGGCGCGAACCGGTCATGAACGGCCTTGAGCCAGGCCGGAAGAGGCCTTGATTACTTGGCAGCCGTGGCCATGTATTGGTCGAAGCTGCCTTCCGCGATCCGGAACCACGGGATTTCGTGGTCGCGGAAGCCCATGTAGGAATCGTGGATCTTCTTGAAGGCCGGATCCTTGGCGGAGAGTTCCGCGTAGGTTTCCTGGGCGGCCTTGTAGCAGGCATCCATGACGGGCTTGGGGAAGGCGCGCAGCTTGGCGCCTTCGCCGATCAGGCGCTTGAGGGCGTTGGGGTTTTCGGCGTCGAAGGTGGCGATCATGGTGTTGGTCGCCAGCGCGGAGGCCTGGTCCAGGACGGCCTGGTAGTGCTTGGGCAAGGCTTCGTACTTGTCCTTGTTGACGTACAGGGACACTTGCAGCGTGCCTTCCCACCAGCCGGGGAAGTAGTAGTACGGCGCCACGCGGTGGAAGCCCATCTTCTCGTCGTCGTAAGGGCCAATCCATTCGGCCGCATCGATGGTGCCTTTTTCAAGGGACGGGTAGATATCGCCGCCGGCAATCTGCTGGGGCACCACGCCAAGCTTCATCAGCACGGCGCCGGCAAAAGCCGCCGTCCGGAACTTCAGGCCCTGGAGGTCTTCGACCGTCTTGATTTCCTTGCGGAACCAGCCGCCCATCTGGCAGCCGGTGTAGCCGCAGGGGAAGTTGACGATGTTGAACTTGGCGAACAGCTCGCGCAGCACTTCGAGGCCGCCGGCATGGCGCACCCAGGCGTTGTACTGGCGGGTGTTCAGTCCGAAGGGCACGGCGCCGTCGAAGCACAGGGCCGGATCCTTGCCGAAATAGTAGTAGGACGCGGTGTGGCCGCATTCGACCGTGCCGTTCTGCACACCGTCGAGCACGCCCAGGGCGGGCACGAGTTCGCCGCCGGGGAAGGCGCGGATCTGGAACTTGCCGCCGGTCGCTTCGGACACGAACTTGGCGACGTTTTCGCCGCCGGAATAGATGGCGTCGGCGCTACGGGGGAAACTGGAGGCCAGGCGCCACGAAATGGCGGGCGATTCCTGGGCGAAAGCAGGTGCAGCCAGGGTGGCGCCGCCGGCGGCCGCGCCGAGGGCAGCCTTCTTGAGGAAGGAACGACGTTGCATGAGAGAGAGCCCCTAAGGTTGGTTGATAAACCGTGCAAATATGTGCCGTTTTGTAAACGGTCGAGAGCGCGTGAATGATGCATGCAAACCAGCACACCTCGCAATCGGTAATAACGCCTAGTGGCGTTTTGGATTGAATCTGCCAACTTCCATACAAACAATAGGGGAACCCCCGATCAAGCCGTATCCGCGCGCTTTCGCAACCTGTATGCGACAATGCCGTTTTGGTCATTGCGACCTGCGGCGTGCCTCCTTCTCCCGATTCATTCAGCCTGGCCCGAATCGCCCTGCCGGCCTTCGGCCCCTCTCTCCTCTTCGGCCTCGGAGAAGGCGCCATCTACCCGGTGCTCGCCCTGAGCGCCCGAGACCTGGGCGCCAGCTCGGCGCTGGCCGGCCTGATCGTCGCCCTGATCGGCATCGGCTCGATGATGGCCAACCTGCCGGCCGCCATGCTGGCCAACCGCTACGGCGAACGCCGCGCCATGGTCGGCGCATCCCTCTTGTGCATGGCCGCCATGGCCCTGTGCCTGGCCGCCCGCACCCCCTGGATCTTCGGCCTGGGCGTCCTGATGATCGGCCTGGCCAGTTCCATTTTCCTGCTGGCGCGCCAGACCTATCTCATCGAGGCCGTGCCGGTGCACATGCGCGCGCGCGCCATGTCCACCCTGGGAGGCACCATGCGGGTGGGCCTGTTCGCCGGCCCCTTCGTCTCCGCCGGGCTGATTCACCTGATGGGACTGCAAGGCGCCTACTGGGCTGCTCTTCTGGCCTTTCTGGGCGCGGGGCTTCTGGCCCTCGCCGTGCCCGACCTGGAAGCACGCGACCGCATCGCTCATCGCAACGTGCCGCACCTGTCCCTGGCGGGCCTGGCGCGCGCGCACGCGGGCATCTTCCTGACGCTGGGCGTGGCCACGGCGCTGGTCTCGGCGATCCGCGCCTGCCGCCAGATCGTCATCCCGCTCTGGGCCGACGAGATCGGGCTGGAAGCCACGGCGACCGCCCTGATCTACGGCATCATGGGCGGGGTGGATATGCTGCTGTTCTACCCGGCCGGCCGGATCATGGATCTGCGCGGCCGCCTCTGGGTGGCCTTGCCCTCGATGCTGATCATGGGCGCAAGCCTGATCGCTATTCCCTGGACAGCGGGATTTTCAGCTCTGCTGGCCGTCAGCATGATTCTGGGCGTGGGCAATGGCATCGGCTCGGGCATCATCATGACCATCGGCGCCGACGCCTCGCCCGCCACCGACCGCACCCGCTTCCTGGGCATCTGGCGGTTGATCACCGACCTAGGGGGCGGCGGCGGCCCCTTGTTGCTGTCCGGCGTCACCGCCGCGCTCTCGCTCGCCAGCGGCATCACCGCCATCGGCGCCCTGGGGTTCATCGCCGCCTGGATGTTCTGGCGCTGGCTGCCCCGCACCCCTCCTTTTTCCTGACCGCCCATGCCGCACACCGCCCCCGGACTCCGCGCCGCCGAGACTCATGCCGCCATCCGCGCCGCTCTGTTCCTGGTGCTGGTCGGCATGTGCGCCGCGCTGCACATCTGGAAAGTCCCGCCGGCCCTGCCCCAACTTCAGGTCGAGCTCGGGCTCAGCCTGGTGGAATCGGGCTTCTTGCTGTCGGCCGTGCAGCTCGGCGGGCTGTTCCTGGGCCTGCCGGTCGCGCTGGTCGCCGAGCGCATTGGCCTGCGCCGCTGCGTCCTGGCCGGATTGGGCATTCTGGCGACGGCCTCGATGCTGGGCGCCTGGCTGGATTCCAGCCTGCTGGTGCTGCTGTTTCGCGCAGCGGAAGGGTGCGGCGTCCTGATGGTCGCCATGCCGATACCCGCGTTGATCCGCCGGCTCGTTCCGCCGGACCGGCTGAGCCGCATCATGGGGCTGTGGGGCAGCTATATGCCGCTGGGCACCGTGATCATCCTGCTGGGAGGATCCTGGGTGCTGAGCCTGGGCAGTTGGCAGTTGCTGTGGTGGCTGCTGGCGGCGCTGACCGTGGGGTGCCTGCTGCTCACCCTGCGCCTCGTGCCGGCCGATGCCCCGGCCGGTGCCGGGCGGCCACGGGACTCCCTGCTGCAACTGGCGCGCACGACCCTCGGATCGGTGAACGTCTGGCTGATCGCGCTGATTTTCGGACTGTACGCGGGTCAATGGATGGCGGTGATCGGCTTCCTGCCGACGATCTATGCCGCCCAAGGCGTGAGCGGCACCACGGCCGGACTGCTCACGGCCATCGTCGCAGGCGCCAACGCAATCGGCAACCTCGCCGCCGGCCGCTTGCTGCACCGTGGCGCACCGGGCTGGCACTTGCTAGTGGCCGGTCTGGGGACGATGATTTTGTGCGCCTATGCCGCCTTCGGTGCTGGCCTGCCCGCCTCGGCCCAGTTCGCGGCCGTGCTGGTGTTTTCCATGGTGGGCGGGCTGGTGCCGGCCACGCTGTTCGTGCTGGCGCTGACCCTGGCACCCACGCCGCAAACCACGTCGACGACCATCGGCTGGATGCAGCAATGCTCGTCGCTGGGCCAGTTCGTCGGCCCCCCCGTCGTGGCCTGGACCGTCAACCGGTCCGGCGGAGACTGGCAATGGACCTGGACCGCCACCGCCGCTTTCGCTGCGGCAGGCATCGTCCTGGCGATCCTGATCGGCCTGCGTGCGAAGCCTCGGGCTTCCGCTACACGATAGGGGGCACCGGCAGGCCCGACTGGGCCCAATCCACCGGCGCCACCACAGGCAGGATACGGCTGGGGCAATCGGGATCGGCGAGGTTCACCCGACGCTCGGGGATGGCGTGGCTCCAGCGGATCGAATAGAAAATCTTGACCACGGGCAGCTCAGGCGTATCGGGGTTTTGCGCCACGACCAGCCCCAATTCGCTCTGCGTCAGGCTGATGATGGATCCCAGGGGGTAGCGCCCGACCGTCCGCACGAAAGCCCCCAGAACGTCGGGGTCGAACTGCCCCTCGGCCTTCATCATCTTGTACAACGCAAAGGCCGGATCCCAGCCTTTCTTGAAGGGCCGCGTCGAGGTGACCTCGTCGTAGAAATTGCAGATGGCCGCCATCCGGGCCAGCAGGCTGATGTTCTCGCCTGCGAGGCCGTCCGGAAAACCCTTGCCGTCGATGCGTTCGTGATGATGCAGGCAGACGTCGACCACCTCGGGCGGCACGCTGGAATCCTGGCGCAGCATCTCGGCGCCGGTTTGAGGATGCTTCTGCTGTATCTCCTGCACCGGCTGGATCGGGCGGCCCAGCTTGCCGGATGCTTCGCTCGGATCGCGGACCTTGCCGATATCGTGCAGCAGGCCGGCCATGCCGGCCAGGCGGATCTGATCATCGGACAGGCCCAGCGTGCGCGCCAGTGAAGTCATCAGCGCCGCCACCGCCACGGAATGCGCGTACAGGTACTGATCGGCGCGCTTGATGCGGGCCAGGCTGGTCAGCGCATCCGGATGCCCCTCGATGGAATCGGCCATGTCCTGCACCAGCCCCTCGATCTGGCGCAGATCGATCTTGCCCTCCAGTTCCGCGTCGGCGAACAACTGCTTGGCTTGCGCGCGCGAGCCTTCGATGATGTCCTTGGCATCGTCGAAGGCCTGCTGTTCCGTCGAGGCGGACTGGGGCGCGGCATCCACCGCCGGCGCGGGCGGCTGCTGCGCCCCGGCGGCCGCTGAAACGGAAGCGGCCGCGGGCGCAGCGGTCGCCGGAGCGCCGGTGGGCACGTCCACCCCCCGGCTGGTATCGATCAGCACCCAGTCCAGCTTCGATTCCTGCACACGGCGCAGCTTGCGCTCGTTCTGGATCAGAAAGCGCGAGCGCCAGAAGGAATGGTCGAGGAAAGAGCCGCCCAGGTCATGCACGTACATGCCGACGCACAATTGGGAGACAGGTACCTTCTTGATCATGCGTGATTCCCTGGAAACAGATGGTGGCGGCGCCTCAGGCAGCTCCGGCGCGCGAATGAACGCTCGGGTCGTCAAGGCCTTCCCAGCGAGGCCCAGGCACGTGAATATCGAAAAAATCCAGCACGCGGCATACGGTATGGTCGATCAGATCGTCCAACGACGCCGGGCGCATATAGAACGCGGGCAGGGGCGGAAAGATCACCCCGCCCATCTCGGTGACGGTCGTCATGTTGCGCAGATGCGCCAGATTGAAGGGGGTTTCCCGCACCATCAGCACCAACCTGCGGCGCTCTTTGAGCGTCACGTCCGCCGCCCGGGTGATGAGGTTATCCGACAGGCCGTGCGCCACGGCAGCCAGCGTGCGCATGGAACAGGGCGACACCACCATGCCGGCCGTGCGGAAGCTGCCGCTGGCCAGCACCGCCCCCACGTCCCGATGGCTATGGACGTGATCCGCCATCGCATGAACGGCCTGGCGATCCAGGCCCAATTCATGGCGGATGTTCAGCACGCCCGAGGGCGACATGACGAGATGGGTTTCCACCCCGCCGTGCGCCCGCGCGATTTCCAGCAGGCGCGTGGCGTACCGGACGCCGGTGGCGCCGCTGATGCCGACGACCAGCCGCTTGTGATCCTCTGTACGAGTCATCGCGCCGCGTGCATCCGGGGATTCACTCGATCGCCCCGGCGTCCTTCAGCAGCTGGGCGAGTTCGCCGTTCTGGTGCATTTCGTTCATGATGTCGGTGCCGCCGATGAACTCGCCCTTGACATACAACTGGGGGATCGTCGGCCAGTTGGCATAGTCTTTGATGCCTTGGCGGACTTCGGGGTCTTCCAGCACGTTGACGGTGACCAGCTTGGTGACGCCGATTTCCTTCAGGACCTGGATGGCGCGGCCGGAAAAACCGCATTGCGGGAATTGGGCCGTGCCCTTCATGAACAGGACGACCGGATGGCCGGTGACCGTTTCACGGATGAAATTCTGGACTTCGGATTGGACTGCTTCGCTCATGGTGGTCTCGCTCAAGAAAATCCGGCCGGCAGGCGGCCTCGGGTGACGCGTTCGGTGCCGGACAGGTCACGCTCGCTGGCAACGTCGGCGAACCCTCGGCGTAAAAACAGGGACCGGACGGCCGCCGCCTGGTCCCAGCCGTGTTCCACGCACAGGAATCCGCCAGGCGCCAGATGATCCGGCGCGCCCTGCACGATCTCGCGCAGGGCTTGCAGGCCATCGGCCCCATCGGTCAGGGCACCCGCAGGCTCAAAGCGCAGGTCGCCTCGCCCCAGGTGCGCATCCTGCGCATCAATGTACGGAGGATTCGAGACAATCAAATCGAACCCTGCCGAACCCAACTCTGTATCGTACCAATTCCCGTGTGAAAACAATAGTTTTGCCCCTAGGGCGCGTGCGTTCATCCGCGCCACGTCCAGGGCCTCGGCGCTGCAATCGGTGGCCCGCACTTGTGCATCGGGCCGCTCAAGCGCCAGCGTCACCGCCACGATGCCGCTGCCCGTGCCGAGATCCAGCACTCGGGGAGCGCGCAGAGCCCCCACCGCGCGCAGCCCGCACTCGACCAGCAACTCGGTATCCGGGCGGGGAATCAACACGGCCGGAGTCACCTGGAAATCGCGGCCGAAGAACTCTCGCACGCCGAGGATATAGGCCATGGGCTCTCCCGCCAGCCGGCGAGCTTCCAGAGCCTGATAGGCGGCGACCTGCGCCGGCTCCAGCGGATCGGCATCATGCGCAATCAGCCAGGCATGCGGCACGCCCAGCACCCGCTGCCACAGCAGGCGGGCCTCCAGGCGCGGCAACGGACTGACCGCCAGGGATTCGCGCACAGTCCCGATCATGGCCGGTCCACGCGGGCCGCCGCCGCGGCGAACCCCTTCCATGGATGCGTGCGGCACCGCATGGATTCAGTCCAGCGCCAGGGCGGCGAGCTGCTCGGCCTGATGCTCGGCCAGCAAGGCATCGGTCAGTTCGCCCAGATCGCCGTCCATCACCTGCGCCAGCTTGTAGAGCGTCAGGTTGATGCGGTGGTCGGTGACACGCCCCTGCGGAAAGTTGTAGGTGCGGATGCGTTCGGACCGGTCGCCGGAACCCACCAGGCTCTTGCGCTGGGCGGCCTCGCGCGCGTGGGCTTCCTGCTGCTGGCGGTCTTTCAGACGGGCGGCCAGCACCTGCATGGCCTTGTCCTTGTTGCGATGCTGGGAGCGATCGTCCTGGCATTCCACCACCAGGCCGGTCGGCAGGTGGGTGATGCGCACCGCCGAGTCGGTCTTGTTGATATGCTGCCCGCCCGCCCCGCTGGCGCGGAAGGTATCGATGCGCAGGTCGTTGGGATCGACCCGGATGTCGGCCTGAGGGTCGGCCTCGGGCATCACCGCCACCGTGCAGGCCGAGGTATGCACCCGGCCCTGGGATTCGGTCTCGGGCACGCGCTGGACGCGATGGGCGCCGGACTCGAACTTCAGCCGGCCGTAAACGCCGTCACCTTCGATATGGGCAATGACTTCCTTGTATCCCCCCAGCTCGGACACGCTCTCGGACATCAGCTCCACCCGCCAGCCGCGAACCTCCGCGTAACGGCTGTACATGCGCAGCAGGTCTCCCGCGAACAGGGCGCTTTCATCGCCGCCCGTGCCGGCGCGGATTTCCAGGAACACGCTGCGATCGTCGTCCGGATCCCTGGGCAGCAGCAAGATCTGCAATTCGCCTTCCAGCGCCTCGATGCGCGCGTCGGCGCCAGCGAGCTCTTCTTCGGCCAACGCCTTCATGTCGGGGTCGGACAGCATCTCCCGCGCCGCGTCCCGGTCCTCGGACGCGCGTTGCCAGGACTCGAAGACCCGCACCACGGGTTCCAGCTCGGCGCGCTCGCGCGTCCATTTGCGAAAGCGGTCCATGTCCGCAGCGCTGTCCGGTTCGGCCAGCAAGGCGTCGATCTCGGCCAAGCGATGGCCGAGCTGTTCCAGGCGGCTGCGCATCGAACTTTTCATGAAGGAGGGTTCCGGGGAGTCAAAAGAGAAGCGGGACCCGGCCGCGCAGGGCCGGATCGGCACGAAAAGAAGGAGGGCGCCGCTACCGGCGGCGAACGCCGGATTCGGGCAACAGGCGGGGCAGCAGCGTCAGCAGCTGGTCGCGCTCGGCGCCTTCGCTGCGGTTCAGGGCGGCCAGCGGGCCATGCATGTATTTATGCGTCAGGCTGTGCGCCAGGTGTTCGAGCACGACTTCCGGGTCGTCGCCGCGCGCCAGCAGCCGCCGGGCGCGATCCAGTTCTGCCTGGCGCAGGGCGTCGGCGCTTTGCTGGTAATCGATGATCGCCGGCACGATGGCGCGGTTGCTGAGCCAGTGCATGAAATGCCGCACCCGGGCCTCGATAATGGCTTCGGCCTGGACCACGGCGGCGCGGCGCGCATCGGTGCCCGATTGCACCATGCGGCCCAGATCGTCGACCGTGTACAGGTAGACGTCGGCCAGGCGGCCGATTTCGGGTTCGATATCGCGCGGCACGGCCAGATCGACCATCACCATGGGCCGATGGCGCCGCGTGCGCGCAGCCCTTTCGACCATCCCCAGGCCGAGGATGGGCAAGGATGAGGCCGTACAGGAGACGACCACGTCGAATTCGGCCAGATGATCGGGCAGTTCCGAGAGTTTGAGCGTACGGGCGTCGAACCGGGAGGCCAGCGTCTCGGCGCGTTCCAGCGTGCGGTTGGCGACCGCGATCTGGCGCGGCCGCACCGCCGCGAAGTGGGTGGCGCAGAGCTCGATCATCTCGCCCGCGCCGATGAAGAGCACGTTGCTACAGGACAGATCCCCCAGCACGCGCTCGGCCAGGCGCACGGCGGCGGCGGCCATGGACACGGAATGCGCGCCGATGGCGGTCTGCGAACGGACCTCTTTGGCGACGGAGAAGGTCCGCTGGAAGAGCTGGTGCAACAGCGTGCCGAGCGTGCCGGCCTGCTCGGCGGCGCGCACGGCCTCTTTCATCTGGCCCAGGATCTGGGGTTCGCCCAGCACCATGGAATCCAGGCCGCTGGCCACGCGAAAGGCGTGACGCACGGCGTCGTTCTTTTGGTACTGATACAGGTGGGGCGCCAGCAGGCCGGTTTCCAGGCGGTTGAATTCGGCCAGCCAAGCAGGCAGTTCGGAGGCCACGCCGGGATCGGCCGCACAGTAGATTTCGGTGCGGTTACAGGTGGACAGGATGGCGGCCTCGCGCACGCCGCTGCCGAAGGTGGACCGCAGCGCGGCCAGCGCGGGCTTGACCACTTCGAGCGGAAACGACACGCGCTCCCGCACCGAAACCGGAGCGGAAACGTGGTTCAAGCCAAAGGTCAGGACGTCGACAGACATGTCCGCAAGAAGAAGTTGCACACGAAGATGGCTTGTATTATAAGGCGTTGCGGCCAGACGGGGAATGCCGGCCGTCGCCCATAGGAGGCCGTTGTCTGCACAGGATCAAATTTTCATGTATGATTCTGCGTCTTGGCCCGGTAGCTCAGTCGGTAGAGCAGAGGATTGAAAATCCTTGTGTCGGTGGTTCGATTCCGCCCCGGGCCACCAGTTGCAAATGACCCAACCGTTTTCGGCTGGGTTTTTTGTTGTCTGGAACGCCAATACCCTGATCGCCCCCTTCTGGCTGCATCTGGCCTCTCTGTTACCCCGTTTTCATCTATTTGTCTCACGAGCGCGCGCGAGGTTGTGGCCAGTGTTTATGCGGGTTTCCAGGTTACGGGTTGGCGTTGGGAGTTGGTGGGCTGTGGCGACTGGAGTTGAAATCTGGTGATACGATACCCCGATCCAAGCACAGAATAAGGGTCGCAGTATGGGGGGGCACAGCGAGGGAGCACAGTTCGTCAACTGGTTCGGACCTTTACTGGACGCATTGCGTCACCTGGGCGGATCCGGCACGCCAGACGAAGTGACCGAACAAATTGCAGTCGCCCAAAGCGTATCCGACGACGTTCAGAACGAACTCACCTCCTCCGGTCAGCCCCGTTTCAAGAACCAGGTGGCCTGGGCACGGTTTTACCTGACCAAAGAGGGCCTACTGGGCTCGTCCAAGCGGGGGGTCTGGAACCTGACCGAGCGTGGTCGTGCTACCACCCTGACATACGAACAGGCACACAAAATTTTCCGCCGCTGGGTAGCCATATTCCAGGATCAGCGGCGGGCAAAAGCTGTCAACACTACGGCTACGGAAGAATCGGGCATCGAAGACGCTGAAGCCCTCATGACCGATTTCCGGACTGCTGCCCTGGAAATCATGCGTAACCTGCCACCCGCCGGATTTGAGCGCTTGTCACAGCGCCTGCTGCGCGAGGCCGGTTTCACCCACGTGGAAGTCACTGGCCAAAGTAATGACGGCGGCATTGATGGCCACGGTATTCTGCAAGTCAACCCGCTGGTGTCCTTCAAGGTGCTGTTTCAGTGCAAGCGCTATGCCAACTCCGTCACACCGTCTATCGTGCGTGATTTCCGAGGGGCCATGTCAGGACGAGCCGACAAAGGCATCATCATCACCACGGGTACGTTTACCGCCGAAGCCCGCCGTGAGGCTAATCGCGATGGCGCACCGCCCATCGAACTGGTGGATAGCGAAAAACTCATCGACATGCTGGAGCACCTGGAACTGGGTCTCAGACCAGTGACCACCTATGAAATCGACGAAGCTTTCTTCGCAGAGTTCACCGCACGATAATGCTGAAAAACATCTTTGCAGCCCTGCCAACTGACACCGGTTGCGAGACATTCGACGATTTGCTGAATGTCCCTGGCCTACGGATTGAGCGCATCGTGTCTCACGGGCAGGCTAGTCCACCCGACTTCTGGTATGAGCAGGACGAAGATGAATGGGTCATTGTTTTGCAGGGCGCGGCTGTACTGCAAGTGGAGGGCCACGATACCCTTGTCACGCTGAAACAGGGCGACCACCACTGGCTCCCTGCGGGCCTGCGGCATCGTATCAATTCGACGGCGCCGGATGGCCCTACGATCTGGCTGGCCGTCCACAGATGATGATTTGGGTAGATCGCCAGCCGGTACTGACTGACTACATGGGACAGCAACAGTTTGACGGCGAGCGGCCTTACAGTCCATGACGCTGGAGCCCATCCCCGCCGAGTGGCCTGACGAGATCTCCGAAGTCAACCGGATCTGCAACACGCAATTGCAAGAACTGCGCCGTCAGGCCCGGCATGACCCGCTGCCGGGCCTGGGCACCCACCCCAAAGGGCGGCACTCCATCGCCGGCCATACGACCCGCCGCCCAGTGATTCGCGGACGCACGAGTCCCACCCATGACACGACACCGATACCCGATCCAGGCGCAGGACGTCGAATT
Organism: Castellaniella ginsengisoli; assembly: GCF_040955415.1. NCBI lineage: Bacteria > Pseudomonadati > Pseudomonadota > Betaproteobacteria > Burkholderiales > Alcaligenaceae > Castellaniella > Castellaniella ginsengisoli. The sequence goes on from NZ_CP158257.1 coordinate 835,072, forward strand.
CACCGCCATCCGCGCGCAAGGTGCGGGCGGCCAGAACGTCAACAAGGTTTCCAGCGCCGTCCATCTGCGCTTCGACATCCATGCGTCTGCGCTGCCCGAACCCGTCCGCGAACGATTGCTGGACCTGCGAGACCACCGCATCACGACAGCGGGCATCATCGTGATCAAGGCGCAATCCAGCCGCAACCAGGCCCAGAACCGGCTGGAAGCGCTGGCGCGCCTGCAGGAAATGATCGACCGGGCCGGCGACATCCCCGAGATCCGGCGCTCCACACGGCCTACGCAAGGGGCCAGGCGCCGCCGTCAACAGGAAAAGACCGGGCGCAGCGCCCTCAAGCAACTGCGTGCCAAAGTGACGGAGGGGTGATCAAGCGCAATTCAGGGGCGCTGCGCCAGCGCCCAGGCCACGTGTTCGCGCACCAGGGCGCTTTCATGGTCCACGCGGCTGAGCAAGGCGGCGCGCAGTTCCAGGGCCTGCGCCGCATCGGCGGCGCGCAGCGCATTGCCCAGCGCCACGGCGATGTTGCGTAACCAACGTTCATGGTTGATACGCCGGATCGGTCCGCCCTCGGTCCGTTTCAGGAAAGTCTCTTCGTCCCAGGCGAACAGCTCGACGAGCCGCTGGCCGACCAGCGGCGCGCGCTCGTCGAAATCGGGCAGCTCCGTGGTTTGCGCGTACTTGTTCCAGGGGCAGATCGTCTGGCAGTCGTCGCAGCCATAGATGTGGTTGCCCATCAGCGGGCGCAATTCCTCGGGGATGGGACCGTGATTCTCGATGGTGAGGTAGGAAATGCAGCGGCGCGCGTCCACCACGCCGGGCGCGACGATCGCCCCCGTGGGACAGACGTCGATACAGGCGGTGCAGGTGCCGCAATGCGCGCTCACCGGATCGGTCGGCTCCAGCGCGAAGTCCACGAAGATCTCGCCCAGGAAGAACATCGATCCCGCATCGCGCGAGAGCACCATGGAATGCTTGCCGCGCCAGCCCAGGCCGCTGCGGCTGGCCAATTCCTTTTCCAGCACCGGGGCCGAATCGGAAAAGACGCGGTAGCCGAACGGGCCGACCAGCGCCTCGATGCGGTCGCACAGCTTTTGCAGGCGCCCGCGCACCACCTTGTGATAGTCGCGGCCCCGGGCATAGAGCGAGACCACCCCCTCGCCGGGATCGGCCAGCCGGGCGAGCTCGCGGGACTGCCAGCCGGGCCCGGTGCCGCGCGGCAGATACGGCATGCGCGCGGTGATCACGCTCAGCGTGCCGGGCACCAGTTCGGCCGGACGCGCACGCTTGAGGCCATGCCGCTCCATATAATGCAGATCGCCGTGGTAGCCCTGTGCGAGCCATTGCAGCAGGCGCGGCTCGGCAGAGGACAGATCCACCCCCGAGACGCCGATTTCGGAAAAGCCCAGTTCCCGGGCCCATGCCCGTATCTGGTGGATCCATTGACTGTGCCCGTTCATCCGGAAATTATAGGGAATCGGCACCGCCCGCCCCACTGTGGCGGACGGCGCGCGCACGGCGGTGCTAAGCTTTGCAATCGTCCATCCCCCTTCCGGTATCCCCTTGAATGCCCGCCAACTGTTCGGCCTGGTTCTGCTGACGCTGATGTGGGGCCTGAACTGGCCCGTGATGAAGCTGGGCCTGCACGAATGGAGCCCGCTGTGGTTTCGCGCATTCACGATGGCCGGCGGCACCTTGGTGCTGCTGGCCTACTACGGGCGGCGGGGGATTGCGCTGCTTCCGCGCGGCGCCCGGCAATGGCGCAGCGTCGTGGCGCTGGGCCTGCCCAACGTGATGGGCTGGCACGGCCTGTCCATCATCGGGGTCGCCCACCTGCCGGCCGGGCGCGCAGCCATCCTGGGCTTCACCATGCCCGTGTTCACCGTCTTGCTGTCGGTGCTGTTCTACGGCGAGCGCTTTACGACGCGCCTGGGTCTGGCCGTCGCGGCCGTCCTGATCGCCATCGCCCTGCTGCTGTGGAATGAACTCAGCTCGCTGGCCGGCAGCCCCGCGGGCATCGTGTGGATGCAGGCCGCCGCGTTCTGCTGGGCCCTGGGCACGGTTTGGATGCAGCGCGCGAACCTGACGCTGGCGCCCGAAACCCTGCTGATCTGGATGCTGGGGCTGTCCTCGCTGGCCTTGGGGCTGCTGGCCTCGGCCCTCGAACCTGCGCCGCACTGGCCCACCGGCGCTCTCATGTGGGGCGTGCTGGCGTGGTCGATGCTGCTGAACTATGGCGCGGCCCAGGTCATCTGGTTTGCCATGGCGCGCGCCTTGCCGCCCTCGACCAGCGCCATGAGCGTCACCGCCATCCCGATCGTCGGCATCCTGAGCAGCATGCTGATCGGCGAACAGCCCAGTTGGCAAGATGGCCTGGCCGCCGTGTGCGTGGTGGTCGCCATCAGCGCCGTCCTGCTGAGGCGCCGCTGAGGCGCGGCAGGGATTATCATGGCCGGACAGCCGCCCGGCAAGGCGGCCATGATCACACCCCTTACGGAGACAGCGCCATGAACCGCAGACGTCTATTCCAGACGGCCGCCGGGCTCTTTGCCGCAGGCATCACACCGCGCGGCATGGCCCAAGGCACCGACCCCGCCGCGATCAGCCAAGCCCTGAATGACTTCACCGCCCTGTCGCCGGGGCAATCGGCCGCGTTCGTCTCCATCGCAAGCACCGGAGCCGGCATCACTCACCAAGCGGGCTCGGACGGGCCGCTGTTCGTGGGCAGCGCCGTCAAGACGTTCATCCTGGCGCAATACCTCAGAGACGTCGAGACTGGCCGGCTTTCGGAGGACACTCAGATGGCCGTGGGCCCCGAAGTCTGGTCGCCCGGCAGCCCCGTCCTGCTGCGGCTGCAGGGCACAACCAGCGCGAAAAGCGTACTCGAGGCCATGATCGCCCACAGCGACAATACAGCTACCGACATCGCCCTGAACGCCGTCGGAGCCGACCGGACGCGCCAACTGATCGCTTCGGCAGGGCTGGCGAACACGCGCATCCCCGATTCCACGCGCAAACTGTTCTCGTACCTGGCCGGCGCGCCCAATGGCACAGATATCGGCTGGGAGGGCATGGAAAAAATGGCGCAAGGCATCATGCCGGGGAAGCCGCGCCCCGCCATCAACGAGCATCAGACCATGATGAGCACCGCCGCCGAAATGGCCCGCTGGTACGAGCAGGCCCTGGCCGGCGCGTTCTTCCAGAAACCGGAAACGCGGCTCGAATTCAAGCGTATCTCGGCGATGGCCGACGCCATGCCCATGATGGTGCCCGAAGACATCGTGGGCTACGGCAAGGGTGGCAGCATCGATTGGGAAGACTTTCACTGCCTCTGTGGAGCAGGCCAGATGGCGCAGCCCGGCCAACGCACGAGCTTTTGCTTCATCCTCAACTGGACAGGCCCCGACGAGTCGGTGGCCGATACGATGGCGGCCTTCATTCGGCGCAGCCGCCATGCACTCGCGTTGATTGCCGGCCGCCAATGAGCCTCAGGGTTCCATTTGTTCCCAGCCCTGATCCGTCTTGATGAAGCGAGCGGTCGCCTGATCGACCGTGCGCCCGACCAGGGGCCGCGTGATGTCGAGCCGGATGTCGCACACGTAGCCAGGCTTGTCGCGGCTTGACGTGCAACTGAGCTTTTCGACCCCGTTGAGCGCGAATTTCGGCATGTCGAGAACGCCGCCCACCATGCTTTGCATGGACTCATTCTGCCGATCAACCGCCTTCTGGACTGCCGCCTGCAGATCGGCCTGCGAAGGCTCAGACGAGCAGGCTGCCAGCAACAGGAGGGCGGGAAGGATGGAAAACGGCAGAAGTTTCATGTGCGACACCCACTCAGTGATCAAAGCTATTTTGTCATAAAAGCAGGAATGCGCAGCGCAGAGGCGAGGCCGGGATGCCGCGCCGCCTGGGCGTCCCGGCCGGCAACCGATACACTGGCAGCCATGCCGTCCGTCTTCATCCACCGCCAGGCCTTGCCGTGACCCCCACCGAACCCCGGCCCACGCCACGCCGCCCGCCCGCCAACCCACGCCGGGCCGCCAGGGCGTCGCCCCCGCAGCCCCGCCTGCTCGTGCTCAACAAGCCCTATGGCGTGCTGACGCAGTTCAGCGACGACCAGGGGCGCGCGACGCTGAAGGATTTCGTCGACGTGCCCGGCGTCTACCCGGCCGGACGGCTGGACCGCGATAGCGAAGGCCTGCTGCTGCTGACCAACGACGGCCGTCTGCAGGCCCGCATCGCCGACCCCCGATACAAGATGGAGAAAACCTACTGGGTGCATGTCGAAGGAGAGCCGGTCGAAGACCAGCTACAGCGCCTGCGCGCCGGCATCGACCTCAAGGACGGACTCACCCTGCCGGCGCAGGCCCGGCGCCTGGACGAACCTGGGCTGTGGCCACGCGAACCGCCCGTGCGTTTTCGCAAGAGCATCCCGACCGCGTGGCTGGAAATCACCCTGCGCGAAGGCCGCAACCGGCAGGTGCGCCGCATGACGGCTGCGGTGGGCCTGCCGACCCTGCGCCTGGTGCGCATGCGCATCGGCCCCTGGCGCCTCGATGGCCTGACGCCGGGGGCGTGGCGCGAGGCGTCTCCGGACGAAGCCTTCTCTACGAGGTGATGCTCGCCATCGCCGGGCTTTCTTCGTACGGATCCAGCACACGGTCGCCATCCGCATCGCGCACCCGCGTCTCCAGCCCGATGCGGTTCATCAACCGGATGAACGGTTTGGGGTCGAGCTCTTCGACATTGACCATCTGGCCGACGTCCCAGGCGCCCTCGGCAATCAGCATGGCCGCCGCAACGGCGGGCACGCCCGCCGTGTAGGAAATCCCCTGGCTGCCGACTTCCGCATAGCTGGCTTCGTGATCGCAGATGTTGTAGATGAAGGTCTCATGGGGTTTGCCGTGGCGCGTGCCCTTGAGCAGGTCGCCGATGCAGGTCTTGCCGGCATAGGTGGGCGCCAGCGATGCGGGATCGGGCAGGACCGCCTTGACGACCTTGAGCGGGACGACCTCCAGCCCCTCGGCGGTGCGCACGGGCTTCTCGGACAACAGACCGAGGTTTTTGAGCACCGTGAACACATTGATGTAGTGATCGCCGAAACCCATCCAGAAACGGATGTTGGGCACCCCCAGGTTCTTCGACATGGAATGCAGCTCGTCGTGACCGGTCAGGTAGGCCGTGCGTTTTCCCACGACCGGCAGGTCCCAGTCCTGGCGGCGCTCGAACATGGCGTTGGCCTTCCACTGCGAGTCTTCCCATGACCAGACGGTGGACGTGAATTCGCGGAAGTTGATTTCCGGGTCGAAGTTGGTGGCGAAATAGCGGCCGTGGCTGCCCGCGTTGATGTCGATGATGTCGATGGACTGCACTTCATCGAAATAAGCGTCCATGGCGTAACGCCCGTAGGCATTCACCACGCCGGGGTCGAAACCCACGCCGAGCACCGCCGTGACGCCCGCCGCGCGGCAGGCGTCACGGCGCTTCCATTCATGGTTGGCATACCAGGGCGGCGCTTCGCACACCTTGTCGGGATCCTCGTGGATGGCCGTATCCAGATAGGCGGCGCCGGTCTCGATGCAGGCGGCCAGGACCGACATGTTCAAGAAGGGCGAGCCCACATTGATGACGATCTGGCTGCGCGTCGCACGGATCAGGGCCTTGGTGGCCTCGACGTCCATGGCATCGATCTGGTGCGCCTTGAGCAGGCCCGGGCCGCACTGGCTGCCCTTTTCCTTGATGGAATCGATGATCGCGCGACACTTGCCGAGAGTGCGCGAGGCGATGTGGATGTCGCCCAGCAGGATATTGTGCTGCGCGCACTTGTGCGCCACGACATGCGCGACACCGCCCGCGCCAATGATCAGGACATTGCGTTTCATCTGGATACCCTCCCGGCTTTCAGTGTCTGGGCCGCCTCGTCAGGACAGGCTGCCCACATAATCCTCAAAGGAAAATTCGCGCACGAGGCGCACGGAGCCATCGGCTTCTTTCACGGCGATCGACGGCATATGCACGCCGTTGAACCAGTTTTTCTTGACCATGGTGTAGCTGGCGGCATCGCCGATCGACAGACGATCGCCGATCTGCAATGGCGCGGCAAAACGGCCCTCTCCGAAGATATCCCCGGCCAGGCAGGTCTTGCCGCAGATCATGTACGTGTGGCCGCCCGCGTCTTCACCCAGCGGGGCGGTCTCGCGATAGACCAGCAGATCGAGCATGTGGGCCTCGGTGGAGGCATCGACGATGGCCAGGTGCTTGCCGTTGTAGCCCACGTCCAGCACGCTGACTTCGAGCGTGGCGCTGTGGCGCACGGCGGCCTCGCCGGGTTCGAGATAGACCTGCACGCCATGCGTCTGTGCGAAACGACGCAGGCGCTCGCAGAAGGCGTCGACCGGATAGCCCGGCGCAGTGAAGCTGATGCCGCCCCCCAGGCTGACCCAGTCCAGCCGCGCCAATACATCGCCGTAGCGCTGCTCGACCTGCGAGAGCAGCGCATCGAAACGGGCCAGATCGCCGTTCTCGCAATTGTTGTGGATCATGACCCCATCGAGCTGACCGGCCACCGCGCGGATGCGCTCGGGATCGCTTTCGCCCAGGCGGCTGAACGCGCGCGCCGGGTCGGCCAGATCGAAGCCGGCGCAACTGACGCCCGGATTCAGCCTCAGGCCGACCGGCTTGCCCTGGGCAAAGGACGCATAGCGCTGCAACTGCCCGATGGAATTGAAGATGATCTTGTCGCAATGCGAGACGACCTCCGCGATTTCGTGGTCGGCGTAGGCCACGCTGTAGGCATGCGTTTCACCGCCGAATTTCTCGCGGCCCAGCCGGACCTCGTACAGAGACGACGAAGTGGTGCCGTCCATGTGCTGCCGCATCAGATCGAAGACGGACCAGGCGGCAAAACACTTCAGCGCCAGCAGGACCTTGGCGCCCGATTGCCGGCGCACCCGGTCAATGATGTCCAGGTTGCGCTGCAAAGCCGGCTTGTCGATCAGGTAGTAAGGAGTGGAAAGAGTCTGCATGAGGATCACTCGGGGGCCGGGCGGCCCGGGCCGGCGGGTTTCTTGGAAGATGCCCGGGAAGGCGTCGCCGCCTTTTTCCCCAGACGCTCGACGCGCAGGGGCGGACGATCGGGAAACGAAGCCACGATCTGCAAAGTTCCGCCCATGCTTTCCACGTAATGCTGCAGGGTGGACACCAGCATGTCATGGCGCTTTTCGATGCGGGAAATCGTGCCCTGCCCGACCCCCATGGCATACGCCAGGTCGTCCTGCGTGTGGTGCGTCGCCTTGCGCAGTTCCCTGAGCGTGGCGACGGTGTCGACCGCGGGAATGCCGGGGGGCGGTTCACGATGCGCACTGCGCCCGGCCCCGGGCCGCTCAGGCGCGGCGGCGATGCGCTTCGGCTTTTTCGGCATGATTCGGTTTTCACCCCTTCCCGGCATGAGGACCGAATGATATATGCTTTAGAATGAATATGCAATCCAAGGCATATTTACTGGGAGCCGGCGCCTCTTTCCGCAGCGGCCGCACCGTCAAACCATGCAAAGCCCCTTCCGCCCCCATGGACGCTCCCGCGCCGGGCTGGAATAATGTGCACGAACGGCGAACGGTCGGAAGGCGGCGCCTGCGGGCCACGACCATCCACAAAAAAAACAATCGGAGCGCATGCAATGCAGTGGCGAATGCCTGTGTTGAAACTTGGCCGCCGGGGCATCAGGATCCTGGCCGGCATCGTACTGGCGTTGCTGGCGCTGGCGGCGCTGTCCGCCTGGTGGGTGCCCAAGGCCGTGCGCGGCGCGCTCACCCAGGATGTTTCCGAACTCCTGGGCCGCCAGGTCCAGGTGGGTGAAATCCGTTTCAACCCTTTCACGCTGGCGCTGCGCGCTCAGGATCTCGTCATCGGACAGCCTCAGTCAGAGCCGCTGCTTCGGGTCGGCGAAATCGACCTGCGGGTAGCCTGGCGATCCCTCGTGCTGTTCGCGCCGGTCGTCGACCGGATCCGCGTGGATCGCCCCCATGTCGCCCTGGTCCGCCAAGACATCGCGCGTTTCAACTTCTCCGACATCATCGATCGCCTGACGGCGCGAGCGGCCGAGCAGCCCGCTGAACCGGAACCCGCCGATGCGGGCCCGCCACGGTTTTCCCTGAACAATCTGTCGCTGACCGGCGGCGAGATCCATCTGGACGACCAGGTCACCGGCCGGCGGCAGACGGTCGACGAAATCACGCTGGGCATCCCCTTTCTTTCCTCCTTCGGCTACGCCGCCGACATCGATGTGCAGCCCGCGGTGCATCTGCGCATCAACGGCAGCCCATTCGATCTGCGCGGCAAGGCGCGGCCGTTCGACACAATCCCCACGTCCACGCTGGACGTCACGCTCGATGACGTGGCGCTCGACAAATGGGCGGATTTCTGGCCCCTGCCCCTGCCCGTGCGACTCAAGAGCGCCCTGCTGGATTCGCGGCTGCAGGTGCTGTTCGAACAGCCGCCGGCGGCTGCGCCGCGCATTCGTGTGCAAGGCAGCCTGGGCCTGCGCGCATTGGACCTGGCCGAGATCTCAGATGCTCCGCTGCTGGCCTGGAACAACCTCAGGGCGGAGGGCCTGGCGCTCGACCTGGAAACGCGCACGGCGTCCATCGATACGGTGACGTTGAGCGGCCCCCGGGTGACGGCGCACCGCGATGCGCAGCAGTTGAACTGGCAGCGGGTGGCCGAGGGTTTCGCCAAGCTGGGCGCCGCCGGGCCCGGCACGCAGGAACCGGCGCCGCAGGCCCCGGGCGACCCGGCTCCGGCAGCCACGCCGCCGAAAGCACCTGCGCCGACCGCAACCAGACCCGGACAGCCCGCCGCGCCCGCCTGGCGGTTCGCCCTGGGCGCCTTCAAGCTCGAAGCCGGCGCCCTCCACCTGAGCGACGGGCCCAGCGGCCTCGATTATCCCCTGGACGGGCTGAACGCCGAAGTCGCGCACATCACCTGGCCGCAGGCCCCCGGTCAGCCCATGCAGGCGCGGCTGAGCCTGGACAACAGCCTGGACGGCAGCACGCTGCGAATCGAGTCGCCCATCTCGCTGCAGCCGCTGTCGGCCCAGGCGCAGGTCAGGCTGGGCAATCTGGCGCTGGCGCCGTTTGCGGCGGCGGTGCGCCACGTCTCACCCATCGCCCTGCTGGGCGGCCGGCTGGACCTCGAAGGCACGGTCATGGTGGCCGACACGCGGATCGAAGCCCGCGACGTGACCCTCGGCCTGCAACACCTGGCGGCGCGCGACGAGTCCGTCAAGCCCGGCGTGAATCTGTCCATCGGCTCGCTCGCCCTGGCAGCCGACCGCCTGGCGCTGGACGACGCGCCGGCGTCCTTCACCCTGAAGGCCGACGGGATCCAGAAACAGGGCACATTGGCGCTCGACGGATCTTGGACCGCGCAGCCGCTGTCGGTCAAGACCTCGGTCGACCTGGCCCGCTTCGACGCCGCCTCCCTCGCGCCCTACATCGCCTCCAGCCTGAACGCCACGGTACGCGGCGCAACCCTGGGAGCGCGCGGCCAGGCGGAATTCACCGCGCCGCAAGACGGCCGGGCCATGCGGGCGGACTGGCGCGGCGCAATCCAGCTCGACGGCCTGGATCTCCAGGACCGGGTCAACAAGACCCCCTTCCTCAACTGGAAGCACCTGGGGCTCAGCAAGATGCACGTCTCGATGGCGGGCCCGAAACTCGTTCTGGGCCTAGGCGACATCCAGCTCGCCGACTTCTACGGCAACATCCTGCTCAATGACAAGGCCCGCCTGAACGTCATGGACATCCTGGTCGACGAGGGCACGGCCGGCGGCTCGATCACCCAGGACACGCAAACCCGCCGCGTCCGCGCCGCCGGGACGACGGCGCGCGGCAAGACGCCCGCCGCACCCGAAGTTTCGATCCGCAGCGTCACGCTCAAGCGCGGCCGCGTGACGTTCAACGACCATTTCGTGCGCCCCAACTATCGCGCGGAGCTGTCCGCCATCGAAGGCACGCTCACGGCCGTGTCCTCGACACGGCCCGCGCCCGCCAAGGTCCGCGTCTCGGGCCGGGTATACGGCACCGCGCCTTTCTCGCTGGCTGGCACGGTCCAGCCGTTCGCGCGCTACCTGGCGCTGGATCTGGAGGCCTCTGCCAAAGGCGTGGATCTGCCCCGCTTCACCACCTACTCGGCCAAATATGTCGGCTACGCCATCGAACGCGGCAAGCTGTCGGTCGACCTGCACTACGAGATCGAGGACCGCGCCCTGCAGGCCAGCAACAAGGTGCTGCTCAACCAGCTCACCTTCGGCCAACCGTCCGGCAGCCCCGACGCGCTCAAACTGCCTGTGCTGCTGGCCGTCGCCCTGCTGAAAGACGCCAATGGCAACATCGACATCAACCTGCCGGTTTCCGGCTCGCTGGACGATCCGGAGTTCTCGGTGGGCGGCATCATCGTGAGGGTGATTGTGAACACGGTCGTCAAGGCGGTGACGGCACCTTTCTCGCTCCTGGCCTCGGCCTTCGGCGGCGGTGAGGATCTGTCGCGCATCGAATTCGCCCCAGGGCGCGCCACGCTCGACGACACCGCGAAATCCAGCATCGCCACCCTGGTCAAGGCGCTGGCCGACCGCCCCGCGCTGAAAATGGACATCATCGGCCGGGCCGATCCAGCGACCGACGAAGCAGGCCTGCGCCAGGCCTGGTTGGATGACAAGATCCGCGCCGCCAAGGCCAAGGCAACCGGCGGCGGCAAGAAGGCCGCAGCGGACGTCGAGCTGACCGACGCCGACCGCGCGCAATACCTGGAGGATGTCTACGACGACGCCAAGATCAAGAACAAACCGCGCAATGCCATCGGCTTCGCGAAGTCGCTGCCGCCCGAGCAAATGCACGCGTTGCTGCTGGCCGCCGCCCCGCTGGACAAACAGCCCCTGCTCGGGCTGGCGCAGGCCCGCGCTCAAGCCGTGTACGAGCAGATCCTGGCGGATGCGCCCGAACTGACCGACCGGGTCTTCATCGTGGCGCCCAAGCCCGATGCCAGCGGCATCGAAGACGGCGGCGCGGCGACGCGCGTGGATTTCGCGCTGCACTGACCGAACGTCGGCCAGCGCCTATTCCACTAATCCCGCCAGGCCCTGAGAAACGCCAGAAGCACCTGCGCGGCATTGTCCGCCGCAATATGCAGAAAGGCGTTCATCTCGTTTTCACCCGGGCCGCCGCCCGCCAAGTCGCTGAGCGAGCGGAAAGCGATGAAAGGCACGCCCGCGCGCCAGGCGACCTGGGCGCACGCTGCGCTTTCCATGTCGAGCACATTGGCCCGGAAGGTGCGAAAGGCGTAGCGGCGGAAATCCGCATTGTCCACGAAGGCCTGCCCGGATACGCCGCTGCCGCCCACCACCAGGCGGGGGCGCTTGTCCAGGCAGCGGTCCTGGCGGTCGCAGCCGCGCAAAGGCACGGCCTGGACGCTGCGTGCCACGGCCAGCATCTGCGGATCAACTTCGAACCAGAACTTTTCCTGGATGCCGGCACCATCGGCCTGGCGCACGCGCACGGCGCGCGGCTGCATCATGCCGTAGGGCGGGAAATCGAACTCGCCCTTGGAGGCCGGTGCGCGGTATTGGCCCGGGGCGATCTCGCGCATCATGACCACCTCCAGGTACTGGCCCCAACGCTCGGGGACGCTGACGTCGCCGATGTGCAATTCGGGATTCACGCCGCCGGCAATGCCGCTGAAGATCAGATGCGTGACCCGGAAACGGTCGAACAGCAGTTGGGTGTTCATGGCCGCGTTCACCATGCTGATGCCGCTGAGCGCCAGCACCACGGGCCGGCCTTCGAGCTGCCCGGTGAAGAAATCGACCCCTTGGACGGTGTGAACGCGGGCATCCCGCAAACGGGCGCGCAGCAGTTCGAGCTCGGGCGCAAAGGCGGACAGGATGGCCATGCGCGGCGTCTCGTCCAGCCGGCCGGCGGACGGCGCGGCGGCGGACGGCGCGGCCGTGGCCTCGACAGGCCCGGACGACGCCAGCACGGGCCCCGGCCAAGCCAGCCATGCGCCGCTGCAGACCAAGACGGCGGCGGCCAGCATGCCCAGCCGCCGCACCCGGGCGGATGCGCACAGGCGCAGGCGGGTTCCCAGGGCGAAACGCCCAGCGTGAAGATCAGAACGATGTGTCATGGATTCGGCTCCCCAGGCGGATGGAGGTCTTCAGGCACGGCCCCCGGCGGCGACCCGGCATCCGCCCGGCCGGTTTCCGGCACGTGATCCGCTCCGGGCGCAATACCGTCCAGCCGCTGGACTTCGAAATCCGCGAGCAGGGGCTCCAGCGCGGGCAGCGGCCGCCCGGCCTTGGCCGAGAGTTCGGCAAAACGGCCGACCTTGCCGTACAGGCCGCGCTGCCCCGCCACGGCCGTGACCGTGCCGTTATAGTGCGCGGCGGCCGCGCCCAGCGCATGGCCCAGCTTCTGCAGCCGGACCGCCACCATCTCGACTTGCCGGTACAGCCCGCCGGCCTGGTCTCCGAGCGCCCGGGCCTGCTCGTTGCTGCGCGCCAGCATCCACAAGGCGGCGACCGTGCGCAGGACCGGCATCAGCGTGGTGTGGGACACCAGGACGACATTGTGGCGATAACCATGGTCGAACAACTCCCGGTCGCGCCGCATGGCTTCGATGTAGGCCGGCTCGATCGGCAGGTACATGAGCACGAATCCCGGGCTTTTCATGCCGGTCAGGCTGCTGTAATCCTTGCGGGCCAGGTCGTCGATATGCTGCCGCACGGCGCGCACATGCGCCGCCAGCGCGGCTTCGCGCGCTTCGGGCGTGGCCGCCGAGACGGCGCGGTCGTAGTCCACCAGCGACACTTTGCTGTCGATGATCAGGTGCTTGCCGTCCGGCAGCCGGACGATGAAATCCGGCTGCCGCCGGTTGCCCGCTTCGTCCCGGAAGGACGCCTGGGCCTGGTAATGATCGCCCGCGATCAAGCCGGCCAGTTGCAGGCTGCGCTCCAGCAGGACCTCGCCCCAGTTGCCGGTGGCTTTCTTGTCACCCTTCAGGGCCATGGCCAGGGACTGGGCCTCATCGCTCATTTTCAGGCCGGTTTCCAGGACGCGGCGGATTTCCGTATCCAGCCTGGCCTGCCCGCTCACCGAGGCATCATGGATCTCGTTGACGCGCCGCTGGAAGCTTTCGATCTGCTCGCGGAACGGCCGCAGCAAGCTGCCGAGCGCATCCTGGCTGGAGCGCGAGAAACCCTGGCTTTTTTCTTCCAGCACCTGGCCGGCCAGGTGCTGGAATTCCGCCCGCAGCGTCGCGCGCGACTGATCGAAGGCCTGCCTCAGTTCCTCGAAGGCGGCGAGCTTTTCGTGATGAGCCGCCTGCAACTGCGCCAATTCGAGCCTGCCGTCCTGTGCCCGGGCGCGCCAGCTTTCCAGCGCATCGGCCTGGGCGGACAAATCCCGCTCGAGTTGTGCGACCCGGTCTTGCAACTGGGCGGCGCGCTCGGCCTGCCGGGCCGCTTCGGCCGCCTGGGCCAGCAGGCGCCGCCTCGCGGGCCAGGCGCCGGCCACCAGGCCGGCCAGCAGGGCCAGCGCCAACGCCGCCAGGATTTCCGGAGAAAGCGGGATCACGATGTCGTCCTATGCCGCATGAAGAAGACCCGACATCATCGCACAAGCGGGATGCGGGAATCTGCGGCGGAGCGCCGCTTCCGCCGCACGCCGCCGCCTGGCTTCAAGCCGAGCGCAGGGCCTCGGCCTTGCGGGACGCTTTCTGGCGCAGCCCGCTGGGGTCGGTATCGACATAGTGCGGGATGGTGCTCTGGACGTACAGGTGCAGCCCCTGGATCAGGCGCTGGGCGCCTTCCGGCAACTCGTGCGTCGCCTGGGAAACGGCGCCGATCATATAGGCGATCTCGGTCTGGATGGGCCGCAGCACGATGCCATCGAGCTGGGCGCCCCGGATCGAAAAAGGATCGATCAGCGCCACGCCCAGGCCAAGCCGCACCAGCGCCAGCGCCGACTGCTGGCTGCCGACTTCGATATGGCGCCGGGACTCGCCCGCCGTGGCTCGCGCCAGGCTGCTGGTCAGGTGGTAGCGCATGCGATAGCGACTGAGGAGCGTGATGGCGTCGGTATTATGGATGTCTTCGAGGGCGACCACGTCACGGGAAGCCAGGGGGTGCGCCGCGGGCATCGCCAGCATGCAAGGCGCCTGGCCGCACCAGTGCACGCGGATGGCATCGGCATCCACCGGCAGGTTGATGAGCGCAAAATCCGCCTGCCCCTCCGCGAGAGCGCTGGCGGGGGCTTCATGCACGACTTCCTCGATGATGAGCCGTTGATGAAAGACGGAGCTGAAGCGGTCCACCCGGGCGAGCGCCTCGGGCAGCAGCCCGCGCGCCAGATCGACCGAGGCCAGGATTCTCAAGGGCCTGACCTGACCGCTGCGCATGCCCTGGACCCGCGCTTCCAACTGGTGCAGGTCGGCCAGGATGCCGCGCACCTCTTGATGGAACTCGGCGCCTTCCTCGGTCAGCGTGATGGCGGGCCGGGTACGGGCGAACAGCAGGAACCCCAGTTCGGCCTCCAGATCGCTGATCTGGCGGCTGACGACAGGCTGGGAGCGGCCCAGCATACGGCCCGCCGCTGTGACGCTACCGCTGGTCACGATGGCGTTCAAGGCCTCGAGTTGGCGTATTTCCATGGCATCCGAAGCGGGGCTGTCCCCGCCGGCGGCAAAAAAACGCCCGGATCAGCCAGTGACGGCCCAGGCGAAATATTTTGAAATGACAGTTATATGAATATTACTGCTCGGACCGCACGCCAAAACAATGAGTTAGCGTGGGAAAAGTCTCCTCCCGCACGGATTGGGCGTAATCCCGGGCCGCCTGCTGGATGACCTGGCCCGCGTCGGCGAAACGCCGGGCGAATTTCGGGATCCGGTCGCCGCTCAGCCCCAGGATGTCCTCGGTGACCAGAATCTGGCCGTCGCAAGCGGGCGAAGCGCCGATGCCGATGGTGGGGATGGGCAACGCCGCCGTGATTTCGCGCGCCAGCGGCTCGCTGATGCCTTCCAGCACCACACCGAACGCGCCGGCCTGGGCATGCGCCCGGGCATCGTCCATGATGCGCCTGGCGGCGGCCTCGGTCATGCCCTGGGCCTTGAAGCCGCCCATGGTGTTGACGTACTGGGGCATGAGCCCCACATGAGCCAGCACCGGGATGCCGCGTTC
Organism: Castellaniella ginsengisoli; assembly: GCF_040955415.1. Classification (NCBI taxonomy): domain Bacteria; kingdom Pseudomonadati; phylum Pseudomonadota; class Betaproteobacteria; order Burkholderiales; family Alcaligenaceae; genus Castellaniella; species Castellaniella ginsengisoli. The sequence continues at coordinate 850,299 of NZ_CP158257.1, forward strand.
GACCAGGAAGCGAGTGGTGTCGGCCAGGGCCTGGCCGCCTTCGAGCTTGACCCCGGAGGCGCCGCCGGCGGACAGCAAAGTCGCGGCATTGGCGAACGCCTGGGCCGGGGACTGCTGGTAGCTGCCAAAGGGCATGTCGGCGATGACGCAGGCATGCCCGGTGGCCCTGACCACGGCGGCGGAGTGGGCGGCCATCATCTCGACCGTAATCGACAGCGTGTCGGGCATCGCATAGCCGACCATGGCGGTGGAATCCCCCACCAGCAGCATGTCCACGGCCTCGTCCAGCAGCCTGGCGATCGGCGCGATGTAGGCCGTCAGCGCGGCGATCTTGCGCTCGCCCTTGGCGGCGACGAGTTGAGGCACCGTGACTCGTTTCGCCTGACTATGTACACTCATTTGATTGACTCCAAAGATTCGTTCAACGCCGGCTGGCCGCACAGCGGCCAGCCAGGCCTGCCGCAGCCTGCTGCGCCCCACAGGAGATCCGCATGTCCACCAATCAACCCATGCTCACGTTCCATGATGGCCGCCGCGCACCCCAGTTGGGCCTGGGCACCTGGCAACTGACCGGCGAAGCCGTCGTTCCCGCCATCCAGGCCGCCGTCGAGACCGGCTACCGTTCCATCGACACCGCAGCCATCTACGGCAACGAGGCCGAGGTCGGCCGCGGCATCGCCCAATGCGGCATCCCGCGCGAAGACCTGTTCGTGACCACCAAGGTCTGGAACGACCGGCACGGTCACGATAGTACCAAGACCGCGCTGCAAGAGAGCCTGGACAAGCTGGGCCTGGATTACGTCGACCTGTACCTGATCCACTGGCCTGTGCCCCGCGAGAAACGCTACCTGGAAACCTGGGAAGCCCTGATCCAGTTGCGCGACGAAGGCCGCGCCCGGTCGATCGGCGTCTGCAATTTCCAGTTGAACCATCTGCAAAAGCTGCTGGACGGCACCGGCGTGCTGCCGGTGGTCAACCAGATCGAGCTGCACCCTCATTTTCAGCAGGCCGAGCTGCGCGCCTACCACGACGACCACGACATCCGCACCGAGGCCTGGAGTCCGCTCGGACGCACCCAGGCGCTGCAGGATCCCGTGATTCAGGAACTGGCCCACCAACTGCAAGCCAGCCCGGCCCAGGTGATCCTGCGCTGGCACATCCAGATGGGCCATATGGTGATCCCGAAATCCTCGAATCCGAAACGGATCCGGGAAAACTTCAATCTATGGAGCCTGCACCTGAACGAAGCCGCCATGGACCGGATCGCGTCCCTGGACCGCGCCGACGGCCGCATCGGCCCCGACCCCGATAACTTCAGCCTGATGAAATGAGAGGGGCCGCGCTCCTGGAGCCGCGGCGGCCCGCGCGGCGCTAAGCGACTTCGCGCCGCGCCTGCCAGCCCAGGCGGATCGCCAGTGCCGGCGCGAAGACGAACACGCCGTAGACCGCCCACGCGGCCTGCCGCGCGCCCTGCCAGCCGCCCGGATCCGTGAAACCGCCCGCATTGGCAACCATGCCCGCCACGCTGGCGCCCAGTGCGATCGCGTACAACTGCAGCGTCGTGATCGCCGCCGAGGCGATATTCTGTTGGTCCGGCGGCGCGGCGCGGAATACGCCGGTCAGCAAGTGCGGCCAGCACAACCCGACACCGGTGCCCACGCCCAGCAGCAGCGCGGCCAGCAGCGCCGTTGGCGCCTGCGGGTCGGGCATGAAGACGTACAGACCCGCCAGGGACGCCGCCGATAGAATCGGCCCCAGCACCAGCAGGCGGCCGACGCAGGCGGGCCCGCGACCCGAGCTGGCGAACGTCCCCAGAGACCAGCCAGCCGACATCAGCGCCGACAGATATCCCGCATGCAAGGGCGACTGCCCGTGCAGCACCTGCAGAAAATAGGGCACGAAGACTTCCGTCGTCACACCGATGCTCAGCAGCCCGATCATGGCGTAGCGGCGGCCCAGAGGATGCCGCGGCGACCAGGCGCCCTCGGGCAGGAAGCGCCGGGGCGCCCGGCCGTCCATGCGCGCCAGCCACAGCACCAGCAGCAAGCCGCCCGCCACACCGGCGAACTGGACGAGCCAGGATGCATACAGGCTGGCCGCCGACACGACCAGCACGGACACGACCAGCAGCCCCATGCGCAACAACGGCGCTTCGAGCCGGGCGCGGCGGTCGCGGCCCATGGGCCCCAGTTGCGTCACCAACAGCGCCCCCAGCAACACGCAGACCGGCAGCACGGCCCAGAAGGCCCAGCGCCAGTGCCCGGATTCGGCGAACAGGCCGCCGACGGCCGGCCCCGAAAGCGTGGCGACGCCCCACATGCCGGAGATCAGCGCCATGGCCCGGGACCACAAAGACTGGTCGAACACCAAAGGCACCGTGGCATAGCTCAGGCTGAGCAGCATGCCGCCGCCCAGGCCCTGCCCCACCCGGCCGGCCAGCAGCCAGGGCATGCTGGGCGCCAGCCCGCAGATCACGGTGCCGCCCATGAAGGCGAGCAGCGCCAGCAGAAAGGTGCGCCGCAAACCGTACCAGCGAATGCCCAGGGGAGCGCACGAGGAGCCCATGATCGAGGCGGCCACGAACAGGGTGGTGTTCCACGCATACCAGGGCAGGCCGCCGATATCCTGAACGACCGAAGGCAGGATGGTGGTGGCGATGAACATATTGACCGCGTGCACGGCCACGCCGCCGGCCAGGGCGAGAGACCGCAAGCCATTGCGGCCCCACAGCAGGGCCCCCCAGGAGGCGGGAGAAGAGGATGTCATGCGTCGACCGGTGGAAGCGGACCCGGCAAGGCGGATTGCCCGATCCGGAGAAACAGCGGCCGCAAGAACAATGCGGGCCGAAACCCGCATTGTAGACAAGACGCCGGCGGGCCGGCCGCGTTATTCCAGCAATTGCCGTAGCGCGTATTGCAGGATGCCGCCATGGCGGTAGTAGGCCGCCTCGGTCGGGGTGTCGATACGCACCAAGGCATCGAACTCGATGTCGCCCGCGCGCACGCGCACGGTCTCGGGCGTCACGCCGCCATTGAACGCCTCGACCCCGATGATCTCGAAGGTTTCCTTGCCCCGGATGCCCAGGGACGCCGCATTCTGGCCTTCGGGAAACTGCAGTGGCAGCACGCCCATGCCGATCAGGTTGGAACGGTGGATGCGCTCGTAGGACTCGGCGATCACCGCGCGCACGCCCAGCAGCACCGTGCCCTTGGCCGCCCAGTCCCGCGAAGAGCCGGAGCCGTATTCCTTGCCGGCCAGGATCACCAGCGGCGTCCCGGCCTTGAGGTAGTTCTGCGAAGCCTCGAAGATGGTGGCGACCGGGGCGCCGTCGCGGGTGAAGTCGCGCGTCCAGCCGCCCTCGGTGCCCGGCGCGATCTGGTTGCGCAGCCGCACATTGGCGAAGGTGCCGCGGATCATGACCTCGTGGTTGCCGCGCCGCGATCCCAGGGAATTGAAGTCCTGGGGCTCGACCCCCTGCTCGCGCAGATACTGGCCGGCGGGCGTGTCCTTGCCGATGGAGCCGGCCGGACTGATGTGGTCGGTGGTGACCGAATCGCCCAGCAGCGCCAGCACCCGGGCGCCGCGGATGTCGCTCACGGGCTGCGGCTGGCGGGGCATGCCCTGGAAGTACGGCGGATTGCGCACATAGGTGGAATCGTCCTGCCAATCGAACAGGCTGCCCTCGGGCGTATCGAGGCCGCGCCAGAGCTCGCCGCCGTCGAACACGCTCTCGTAGCCGCGCGTGTACATGTCGGAAGAAATGCAGGACCGGATCACGGCCTGGATTTCCTCGGCCGACGGCCAGAGATCGCGCAAGTGGACGTCCCGGCCTTCGGCATCCCGGCCCAGCGGATCGTTGAACAGATCGATGTCCATGGTGCCGGCCAACGCATAGGCCACCACCAGCGGCGGGGACATCAGGTAGTTGAGCTTGACCTCGGCATGGATGCGGCCTTCGAAGTTGCGGTTGCCCGAAAGCACCGAGACGACCGCCAGGTCGTTGGCGCGCACGGCTTCGGAAACCTCGGGGATCAAGGGGCCCGAATTGCCGATGCAGGTGGTGCAGCCGTAGCCGACCAGGTTAAAGCCCAACTGGTCCATGTAGGCCGTCAGCCCGGCCTTCTCGTAGTAGTCGGTGACCACGCGGGATCCCGGCGCGAGGCTGGTCTTGACCCAGGGCTTGCGGCGCAGCCCGCGCTCCACGGCCTTTTTCGCCAACAGGCCGGCGGCCATCATGACGGCCGGGTTGCTGGTATTGGTGCACGAGGTGATGGCGGCGATGACCACGGCGCCGTGATCGATCGGGAACTCGCCCGCGTCCGGCAGCTGCACGACGGCCGGATTGGACTGGGGTGCGCCGGGCAGCGCGGCCAGGGACTTGGCCAGCGCGGGCTTGGCCTCGGTGAGCGGTATCCGGTCCTGGGGCCGCTTGGGGCCCGCGATCGAAGGCACCACGGTGCTCAGGTCCAGTTCCAGGCGTTCGGAATACTGCGGCTCGTGCGCGGGATCGTGCCACAGGCCCTGGGCCTTGGCATAGGCCTCGACCAGGGCGACCTGCTCTTCCGGACGGCCGGTGAAGCGCAGATAGGCGAGGGTTTCTTCGTCTATCGGAAAGATGGAGATCGTGGAGCCGTATTCCGGACTCATGTTGCCGATGGTGGCGCGATTGGCCAGCTGCACGGCGGCCACGCCGGGACCGTAGAACTCGACGAACTTACCCACCACGCCGTGCTTGCGCAGCAAGTCGGTGATGGTCAGCACCAGGTCGGTGGCGGTGGTGCCTTCGGGCAGGGCGCCGGACAGCTTGAAGCCGACCACACGCGGAATCAGCATCGAGATGGGCTGGCCCAGCATGGCGGCCTCGGCCTCGATCCCGCCGACCCCCCAGGCGACGACCCCCAGGCCGTTGACCATGGGCGTATGCGAGTCCGTGCCCACACAGGTATCGGGATAAGCCTCGGTCACGCCGTCGGCGTCGCGCGTGAACACGCCGCGCGCCAGGTGTTCCAGGTTGACCTGGTGCACGATGCCGGTGTCGGGCGGCACGACGCGGAAATTGTCGAAGGCCGTTTGCCCCCAGCGCAGGAATTTGTAGCGCTCGACGTTGCGCCGGTATTCGATTTCCTGGTTGCGGCGGAAAGACTGGTTATGGCCGAAGTCGTCGACGATCACCGAGTGGTCGATGACCAGTTCCACCGGCGCCAGGGGATTGATGCGGTCGGGCTGCCCGCCCAATGCCCGCATGGCATCGCGCATGGCGGCCAGATCCACCAGGGCCGGCACCCCGGTGAAGTCCTGCAGCACGACCCGCGCGGGCGTGAAGGCGATCTCGCGGCTGGGCTGGGCGGCGGGATCCCAGCCGGCCAGCGCGCGGATTTCATCCGCCCGCACCGCCACGCCGTCTTCGGTGCGCAACAGGTTTTCCAGCAGGATCTTGAGTCCATAAGGCAGGCGGCCGGGATCGAACCCATGGTCTTTCAGGGCGTCCAGCCGCCAGATGCGGTAGGACTTGCCCCCCACATCCAGGGTCGCGCGCGCGCCGAAGCTATTGGGGTGTGCCATGACGTATCCTCCTGTCGGTTGAGGCCCGGCCCGCAGTGCGGCACCGCGGGACCGCTGATCCGGCCCATCTTACACCCCCGGGCGCGTGGGAAACGCTCCGGCAACCCGCAAACATGGGCTTGCGCCCGGGCGCGCCGCATCGGCAAGCCAACGACCGGATGCGCCCCAGGGTTAAGCGGGGATTCTTCGCCATGCCCGTCTACACTGGTTCCGTTCCCGTTTTCCTGGAGCCCTTCCATGGCATTTCCCGCATTCTTCGCCCAGGCCCCCCGCATTGCGCTGCACGATCCGCTGGCTCAACTGCTGGGCGCATCCGACGACGGCCTGATCGAATACGGCTACGAAGACGCCGTGCGTCTGGCCGGCCATTCCTGCCCCACCGTGGCCGGGGCCTGGCTGATGACGGTGCGCGCCCTGCGCGCCCTGTATCCCGACGCCCCACCGCAACGCGGCGACATCGAAGCCACCTTCGCAGACAGCGCGACCAGCGGCGTCACCGGCGTCATCGCCAACGTGGTCAGCCTGATCACCGGGGCCACCACGGATACCGGCTTCAAAGGCCTGGCCGGCCAGCACGACCGGCGCAATCTGCTGCATTTCCAGGGCGACATCCCCGGAGAAATCGTCTTCACCCGCCGCGACACGGGCGACCAGGTGGCGGTGTCCTTCAGCGCCCAGGGCGTGCCCGGCTCGCCCGCCGCCATGCCCATGCTGCAGAAAATCCTCGCCGGCGGCGCCAGCGACACGGAAAAACAGGATTTCGCGCAGCTCTGGCAGGACCGCGTGCGCCGCATCCTCGAAGCCATCGATCAGCCCGGCCTGGTCACCGTCAGTCCGCTGCCGCGCGCGGCCTGATCCACCGGCCGCGCCGCAGGCGGGCCGGCTTCACCGGCGGCGTTCGTGGGTGCTGTAGTAGCGGCGCTTGGACTCGTACAAAGACCGGTCGGCGTCCTTCAGGGCCTGCTCCAGCGCATCCGGATTGCGGCAGCTTGATTCCCCGGCCGCGACACTCAGCGCGACGCCGCCGTAGTACTGATTGTTCAGCTCGATCAGAGAGTGGATGTTGTCCAGCACCTTGCGGGTCGCCGCCTCGTCATAGCCGGGCAGCAGCACCACGAACTCATCGCCGCCGATGCGCGCCGCCTGGCCGGGCTGATCGACCGCCTTGTTCAGGACTTCGCCGAACCGGCGCAACAGGTCGTCGCCCGCCGCATGCCCGCCCTCGTCGTTGGCCTGCTTGAGGTTGTTCAGGTCCAAAGCGATGAAAGACACCAGCGGCGTGCGCTTGCGCTGCAGTCGGCCCAGTTCGTCGACAAAATAAGACCGGTTCTTCAACTGAGTCAGCACATCATGCTTGCCCAGGTATTCCAGATAGGCCTCGGCCTTCTTGCGCGCGGTGATGTCGGTCAGGGACAACAGCACCAGGCTCCAGTCGTCTTCATGCCCCTCGAACACCGAAAGCTGCAGATGGATGTGCAGCGCATCGCCTTCCAGGGTGTTGTTCTGGACCTCTTTCTGATGGAAGAGCCGGCCATGCCATAGCTCGATTAACTGCTCGGCGAACGAGTCGCGGGATTCCGCGCTGAACACATCGCCGATCCGGCCGATCAACTGCTCCCTGGACTCCGCCTTGAAAAGTTTCAGGGTGTAGTCGTTGACGTCGATGATGCGGATTTCCTGGAGGCAGCGCTCGATGAAATCGGGATGCACGTCCAGGAAGGTGCGGAAGTCGCTGATGCCTTGCTGGCGCAATTCGTCGAACAGATGGCGGATGGCGCTGAAATCTTCGACCCACAAGGAAACGGGCGCCTGCTGAAAGAACTCGCGCGCATCGCGCGCGCTGGCCTGGGCCTGGCGCCGGGCCTCCTGCAGCAGGGTGACGTCTTCCATGGCCACCAGCACCCGATCCCAAGGCTGCCGTTCATCGGCCAGGATCACCGCCTTGAGCGAAAGATCCAGCCGCCGGCCGTCCAGCGCGTAATTCACTGTCTGGCTGTGAAACCCGCCATGGCCACGCCAGAGCTGCTCGAGTTCATCCGCCCAGCCTTCGAACGTCTCATCGCGCAGCACATCCGCCAGCCGGTCCATCAGATCGGTCTGCGTGCGAGCGCCAAACAGGGACAGCGCCTGGCGATTGACGCGCACGATGCGGATCAGATCCGCGCAATGCCGCAGCCGGCCACGGTCCTGGTTCAGCCAGGACTGCAGATCCGTGACGCCCTCAGCCCGCCAGCACTCGAACTGCGCATGCAACGCGCTGTAGTCCTCAAGCCATAAAGCCATGGGCGTGGCTTCGAAGAAATCCGGCTGGCCGGCCCCTATTGCCCCGGTCGACGCCATCCGACTTTCATCCATATCGGCCCCGCTCACGCTTGCGCTTGGAAAGCGGGCATTCTAAATCACCCGCCGGTCTGTCGCCGGAGAAACCCGCCGGCGGGCCGTCCATGTGAGGCTCATCGGCACACCTGAGTAAACACCAATGGACAAATTTCACAATAAATACATGGAAATGAGCAATATGAAGGGGGCGCGATCCCGAACCCCATCCGGCGGTTCACAATAAGACCATCGAACCTCACGCATGACCCGCGCCCCGGCCCCGCCGGTGGCCGCGCCACCGGATCCGCCCGCCACCCAGCCCCGCTTCGCGACCGGTCCACGACGAACGACGAGGATGGAGACTGCCTTGAACACGCCCGCCCGCACGACGCTGCAACGCCCCGAAGACGAAGCCCTGGGATTGACGGCCAATCTGATGTACGGATTCCAGCATGTCCTGACCATGTACGGCGGCATCATCGCCGTCCCCCTGATCGTGGGCCAGGCCGCCGGCCTCGAAGGCGCGGAAATCGGCGTGCTGATCGCCTCCTGCCTGTTCATGGGCGGCCTGGCCACCCTGCTGCAAACGCTGGGCATTCCCTTCTTCGGCTGTCAGTTGCCGCTGGTCCAGGGCGTGTCCTTCGCCAGCGTGGCCACCATCGTCGCCATCCTGACGGCCGGCGGCGGCCTGCCCACGGTCTTTGGCGCCGTCATGGCGGCCGCCCTGATCGGATTGTTGATCACCCCGGTCTTCTCCCGCATCATCCGGTTCTTCCCGCCGCTGGTGACGGGCTCGGTCATCACCACCATCGGCCTGTCGCTGATGCCGGTGGCCGCGCACTGGTCCATGGGCGGCAATCCCAGGGCGGCGGATTTCGGCAGCATGGCCAACATCGGCCTGGCCGCCGTCACCCTGCTCATCGTGCTGCTGCTCAGCAAGCTGGGCAACGCCACCATCTCGCGCCTGTCGATCCTGCTGGCGATGGTGCTGGGAACCCTCATCGCCTGGGCCGCCGGCATGACGGACTTCTCCGAAGCGGGCGACGGCCCCGTCTTCGCCTTGCCCACCTTGTTTCATTTCGGCTGGCCCGAATTCCACCCCGCCGCGATCCTCTCCATGTTCATCGTCATCCTGGTGGTGCTGGTGGAGACCTCGGCCGACATCCTGGCGGTCGGCGACATCATCGACACCCGGATCGACTCGCGCCGCCTGGGCGATGGGCTGCGCGCCGACATGATCTCCAGCGTGGTGGCGCCGGTCTTCGGCTCGTTCACGCAAAGCGCTTTTGCACAGAACGTGGGTCTGGTGGCCGTCACCGGCGTGAAGAGCCGCTACGTGGTCGCCACCAGCGGCCTCATCCTGCTGGCCCTGGGCCTGCTGCCGGTGATCGGCCGCTTCATCGCCGCCGTGCCCACGGCCGTGCTGGGCGGCGCGGGCCTGGTGCTGTTCGGCACCGTGGCCGCCAGCGGCATTCGCACCCTGGCCCGGGTCGACTATGAAAACAACATGAACCTGATCATCGTGGCGACCTCCGTGGGCTTCGGCATGATCCCCATCGCGGCGCCCGACTTCTACGCCCGCTTCCCGGCCTGGGTCGCCACGATCTTCCATTCCGGCATCAGCTCGGCCGCCCTCATGGCCGTCACCCTGAATCTGTTGTTCAACCACCTGAGCCTCGGCAATTCCGAGCGCCAGTCCGTGTTCGTGGCCGGCACGGGCCACGCCGCCGGAGACCCCTGAGAACCCGCAGCCAGGCTCAGAGCGGGCTCAGGATCCCCGCTGCCAGCAGCGCCAGCACCAGCGCGCCCAGCACAATGCGGTAGAGCACGAACGGCAGATAACTGTGGGTGGAAATGAAGCGCAGAAACACGACGATGACGCCATAGCCCACGCCAAACGCGACCAGCGTCGCCCAGGCCGTCGGCCCGGCCGCCATCGGCCCGGCCTGGCCCCAACTGCGAAAGAGCTGGTAGAAACCTGCGGCAAAGACCGCCGGCAGCGCCAGCAGGAATGAATAACGCGCCGCCGCCTCGCGGGTATAGCCCAGCAGCAGGCCCGCCGTGATCGTCCCGCCCGAACGGGACACCCCGGGAATCAGCGCCAGCGCCTGCGCGAAACCGAACAATATGCCATGGCCCCAGGTCAGTTCGCCCAGCGTGCGCCGCCTGCGTCCGATCCGGTCGGCAACCCCCAGGATGAGCGCGAACAGCGCCAGCACGGTTCCCGTGATGTACAGGTTGCGAAGGCTGCCCTCGATGGCCTCTTTGAACAGCAGGCCAAGCACGGCGATGGGCAGCGTGCCGACGAGGATCAGCCAGGCCATGCGGGCATCGGGATCGCTGCGGCGCGCGGGCACGGCCAGCGAAGCCAGCCAGGCCCGCAAAATGCGCAGGATGTCGTGGCGGAAATACAGCAGCACGGCGGTCTCGGTGCCGATCTGGGTGATCGCCGTGAAGGCCGCCCCCGGATCCCCGCCCGAAGGCAGCAGCGGGCCCAGAATGCGCAGGTGCGCGCTGGAAGAAATCGGCAGAAACTCGGTCAAGCCCTGAACCAGTCCCAGGATCGTGGCTTCCAGCCACATGTTCACGCTGCTCATGACGGGCGGCCCCCTGTTTGATCGAGGAAAGCAGTTTACAGCAGCCTGCGCAGACGCCCGTCGGCGCGCCGTGCATCATCCGGATACGATGCCCGCCCGGAACCGGTGCTATCCTGCCTTCCCCGACACGACACCCCTTGCCGCCCGCATGGAAACCTTGAACGACACGCTGTTCCTGTGGATCAATGGCGCCGACCCCTCGACCGCCGCACTGCTGCTTGGCCGCTTCCTGGCCAACGACCTGATCTATCTGTTTCCCCTGTACCTGGCGCTGAACTGGCTGCGGGCGGATACCGCCGGACGCGAGGCCCTGCTGCAGGCCGCCGTCAGCGCGGCCATCGCCATGCTGCTGTCCTGGGCGATCTCAAAGGTCTGGTTCCACCCGCGCCCCTTCGTCGTCGGACTGGGCCATCTACACATGCACCATGCGCCGACCGCCTCCTTTCCCAGCAACCACCTGAGCTTCGTCTGGGCGGTCTGCGCCGGCCTGGCCCTGCATCCGGCCCGGCGCACGGCGGCCCTGCTCCTGGCCCTGACCGGCCTGCCGATCGCCTGGGCGCGCATCTACATGGGCGTGCATTTCCCGCTGGACATGGCCGGCGCAATGCTGACCGCCCTGGCGGCGGCGGGGATCGGCCTGCCGTTGCGCGGCACGCTGGTCCCCGCCCTGCGGCGGTGCATCGAGCCCGCCTACCGCCTGATCTTCGCCTGGCCGATCCGCCTGGGCTGGGCGCGTGCCTGACATCGGCCCACAGCGCCGCGCGCGGGCCGCAACCCGCATTCATCTGCGGTTCATGCAGCGCGGGCGATCATGATGCCGTTGCAAACTGTCTCTCCAGAACTCATCCCATGCCCGCTCCCGCCCGCTACAGCCGTCCCGCCATTGCCCTGCACTGGATCACCCTGCTCCTGATCGTGGTGGTCTACGCCATGATGGAACTCAAGGGCCTGTTTCCAAAGGACAGCCCCGAACAGGGCTTCATGAAAATGATCCATGCCTCGTGCGGGCTGACCATCCTGGCGCTGACCGTGGTCCGCCTGGCGACGCGCCTGGCCCGGCGCAGCCCCGCGATCACCCCGGCGCCCGCCGCCTGGGAACAGTTCGCCGCCCGCCTGATGCACGCGGCGCTCTACGCCATGCTGCTCGCCCTGCCCCTGCTGGCCTGGACGGGCATCAATGCCTTCGGCGGCACGGTCAAGGTCTGGGGCATCGCGTTGCCCGCCCTGATCGGCGTGGACAAGGCCCTGGGCAGCACGATCCTCGACACTCATCGGCTCATCGCCAACACCGGCTATTTCCTGATCGGCCTGCACGCCCTGGCAGCACTGAAGCACCATTACGTCCGCCGCGACGACACCCTGCGGCGGATGCTGCCGCTGCGTGCCTGACCACCCGGCGGCGCCTCAGGCCAATGCCGCCGAGATGCGCCGGGCAGCCGCCCGCAGCGCCTCGGCGGCCGGACCTTCGGGGTCGGCCCGCAACGATGCGGCGTGCCCCACCACGGTCAGGGCCAGCAGCAACTGGCCCTGACCATCGAGCACCGGCGCGCTGAACGCGTTGATGCCCGGAACGTGTTCGCCCTCCACCATCGCCAGGCCGCGCGCGCGGATATCGCGCCGCAGCGCGGCGGCGAGCTGCCGTGCCGGCGGCTCTTGCCAGGCGGCAAAGACGCGCCCCGTGGCCGAGGATTCCAGATCGAACAAGGCGCCTTCGGCCACGCCGATGGATACGCCCTGGCCAGGCTGGCAAACCCGGACGGCCGTCACCCCCCCCTGGCCGCGCACTGCGACGAAACAGGTTTCCCCAAGCGCTTGCGACAAGGCGCGGACTTCCGACCCGGCCAGCCGCAGCGGATCCTGGCTCGACAACCAGGACAAGGCCAGATGGCGCACGGCGGGGCCGATGTCGTACCGCCCCGCGCCGGCGTCCTGGACGACCCAGCCGGCGCGCGCCAGGCTGACCAGGTAGCGATAGGCCTTGGCCCGGTGCATGCCGGCCCGCCGGGCGAGATCCGACAGGCCGCACGGCGTTTCACCCTCCGCCAGCAGGCGGAACAACGCCAGCCCGACCTCCACCGACTGGATGCCCGGCACATCGCCGGGCCAGGCAGCCGCTTCGCCAGAAGCCGGGCCGATCGATTCATGGGGAAAAACTGTTGGACGCATTGTTTCCGGGGCCTTAGATTGGTATCGTTGTTTAAATCATAACGATGTTAATCATTGAATAACAATTCCGGAGACCCTGATGAAGAACCCCATCACTTTCCCCAAGGCCGAAGGCATCTACACCCGCCAGGCCCACTGCGACATTCCCGAGGGCCTGTACGAGCGCGAGCACGGCCGCAACGGCTTCTTCGGCCCGGCCAGCCATATCCTGCACACGCACAAGCCCACGGGCTGGACGAAATGGGAGGGCCCGCTGGAGCTCACCCTGCTGGACTTGAACCGCCTGGACGACAGCGCCCCATGCCCCTGGAAAGCACGGCGCTTCATGCACAACGGCCAGACCCAGGTCTGTTTCTGGAAATTCGACGTCTCCATGCCCGACCTGGCCCGCAACGGCGACGGCGACATGATCCTGTTCTTCCACCGGGGCGAGGGCGAATTCTTCTGCGACTACGGCCACATGAGCTACCGCGAGGGCGATTACATCAACATCCCGCGCGGCACGACCTGGCGCCTGGAAACCTCCGTGCGCAATGAAGTCCTGACCATCGAGGCCACCGAAGACCTGTTCCAGTTACCGGAGCGCGGCATCACCGGCCGCCATGCGCAATTCGACCTGGCCGTGCTGGACACGCCGAAGATCGACGAGGCCTATAAAGCCCAGTACGGCGAACACGAGACCCGCGTGCGCGCCAAGCGCCGCCAGCAGGTCACGACCGTGACCTTCCCCTACAACTTCCTGGATACGGCCGGCTGGCACGGCGACTGCGTGCCGGTGAAGCTGAACTGGCGCGACATCCGCGAACTGCTGTCGGACCGCTACCACCTGCCGCCGACGGTACACGCGACCTTTCTGTCGAACACCATCATCGTCTGCACCTTCGCCCCGCGCCCCATCGAAAGCGATCCGGGCGCGCTCAAGGTGCCCTTCTATCACAACAACGACGAGTTCGACGAGTCGATCTTCTATCACCAGGGCAATTTCTTCAGCCGCGACAACATCAAGCCGGGCATGTTCACGCTGCATCCTTCGGGCTTTCACCACGGCCCGCATCCCAAGGCCTACGCGGCGGCCGCGGCCAACAACCAGGGAGAACGCAAGTACACCGACGAGGTCGCGGTCATGATCGATTCGCGCTATCCGCTGGAGCTCGATACCCTGCCGGACGGCGTCAAGGTGCCGGGATACCTGGACTCGTGGAAGGAGTAAAGGCGGCACACGAACGGACGCGCGCGGGATGGGGCAGTCGCCCCATCCCGCGCCGGATGCGCTCATTCGGCATCAGGCTGCGCATCCGGATGCGCCGCCTGGAAGGCCGGCAGCGCTTCACAATGTGCCGCAATGCGCGCGATGACCGGAAAAGCGGATAGATCCACCTCATAGCGGCGCGCGTTGTAGACCTGGGGCACCAGGCAGCAATCGGCCAGCCCGGGCTCGTCGCCATGGCAGCACAGCCCCGTCGCGGACGATTGCAACTGGGCCTCCAGCGAACGAAACCCCAGCGTGACCCAATGCCGGTACCAGTCGTCGCGGACGGTCTGGTCGACTTTCAGTTCGCGGGCCAACCAGCGCAGCACCCGCAGATTGTTCAGGGGATGGATGTCGCAGGCGATGTGCAGCGCCAGCGCACGCACCCGCGCACGGCCCGGCGCATCGGCCGGCAGCAGGGTCGCAGGGCCGTGCGTCTCGTCGAGATATTCGATGATCGCCAGCGACTGGGTCAGCACCCGGCCGCCCTCGCCCAGCGCCGGCACCAGGCCTTCCGGATTGCGCCGCTGGTAGTCGTCGCCGAATTGCTCGCCGCCGTGGCGCAGCAAATGCACCGGCACGACCCGATAATCCAGCCCCTTGAGCGCCAGCGCGATCCGGACGCGATAGGCCGCCGAACTGCGGAAATAAGAATAGAGTTGCAGCATGGATGCTTCCTGCATAGGCTTCAGGCTTGCGCGCGCCGGGCGACTGTCTGCTCGATGACGCCGAAAAGATCCTCGCCCCGGTCATCGCTCATATGGATGCGCACCCGGTCGCCAAAACGCATGAAGGGCGTGGCCGGCGCGCCCCCCTCGATGGTTTCGTACATGCGCACTTCGGCGATGCAGCAATAGCCCACGCCGCCGTTGCGGATGCTGGAGCCATGCAGCCCGCCCTGCTTGTTGGAGACCGTGCCCGAGCCGATGATGGATCCTGCCGCCAGTTGCCGCGTGCGGGCGGCGTGCGCGATCAGTTGCGGAAAATTGAAGGTCATGTCCTGGCCGGCGTTCGGGCAGCCGAAGGGCTCGCCGTTCAGCTCGACGCGCAGCGGCAGATGCACCTTGCCGTCGCGCCAGGCCGTCCCCAGTTCGTCGGGCGTGACGGCCACCGGGGAAAACGCGCTGGCCGGCTTGGATTGGAAGAACCCGAAACCCTTGGCCAACTCCCCCGGAATCAGGCCGCGCAGGGAGACATCGTTGACCAGCATCAGCAGGCGGATCGCGCCTGCGGCCTGCGCCGCAGACGTGCCCATGGGCACGTCGCCCGTGACGACGGCAAGCTCGGCCTCCATGTCGATGCCCCAGTCCTCGGTGTCGACGATGATCGGATCGCGCGGGCCGATGAAGCTGTCCGAGCCGCCCTGGTACATCAGCGGATCGGTAAAGAAAGATTCCGGCACCTGGCTGTTGCGCGCGCGGCGCACCAGCTCCACGTGGTTCAGGTAGGCCGAGCCATCGGCCCACTGATAGGCGCGCGGCAACGGGGAATGGCAGGCCGCCTGGTCGAAGGCGCGGGCCGCCCCGTCCCGCCCCGCATTGAGCCGGTCATAGGCGGCGCGCAGGGCCGGCAGGCAGGCATCCCAGTCGTCCAGCGCCACCTGCAGGGTGGGCGCAATCTCAGGCACGGCGACACACCGGGCCAGGTCCCGGGACACGACGACCAGGAGGCCGTCGCGCGATTCGTTTTTCAGGGTGGCAAGCTTCATGGGAACTCCGGTTTCCCGGGCCGCGAAGCGCGCCCGGTGCGCGGGGCGGGCCGCGCGCAAGGGCTGGATTACTTCAGTTCGGCCTGGACCTGATCGAACAAGGCCTGGCCCACGCTGGGGATGAACATCTGCCACACCGGCTGGACGCGCTCGCGCATGCGTTCGTGCTCGGCATCGCTGACTTCGTTGATTTCCATCCCGTGCTTGGCCATGACGTCCTTGGCGGACTGCGCCTGCGCGCGCGCGACCTCGCGCTGGTAGGTCCGGGCCTCGATGGCGGCATCCTTCAGGATCTGTTGCTGTCCGGGCGTGAGCTTGTCCCAGAAGACCTTGGACACCAGCGGGATGAACGCGCCGTAGCTGTGGCGCGTGATGGACAGGTACTTCTGCACCTCATAGAGCTTGAGCGCGGCGATCACGGCATTGGGCGTGCCCTGGCCATCGATGGTGCGGGTTTCCAGCGCAGTGTAGAGCTCGGGCACGGCCAGCGGCACCGGGTTGGCGCCCAGCGCCTTGATGGTTTCCTGCGTGATCTTGGCCTGGATCGAACGGAACTTCAGGCCCTCGAAGTCCTCCGCCTTGGCGATCGGATGCTTGCTGTTGGTGGCATTGAAAAAACCATTCTCCCAATAGGTCAGCCCCACCAGTCCATGCTCCGGCAAGGTCTCCAGCAGTTTCTGGCCCACCGGGCCGTCCAGCACTTTCTCTGCCTGCCCGCTGTTCTTGAACAAGAAAGGGAAATCCAGGATCTCGTAGGCCTTGACCATGCCGGTCAGGGTGGTGGTCTGGGGCACGGTGAATTCGATCGTGCCGCCCTGCAGGGCGGAAGTCACCTGCACGTCGTTGCCCAGCGCGCCGCTGTAGTAGGCCTTGATGTCGATCTCGCCCTGGCTCTTGGCCTTGACCAGTTCGATGAACTTGGCCACGCCCTGGCCCTGGTGGGATTTCTCCGGCAGGGTGACGGCGAACTTCGCGGTGACGGCCGCCCAGGCCGAGCCCGACAGCGTCGCGGCCAGCAGGCCGACGAACAGAGTGGTACGGATTTTCATGGGATGTCTCCTTGGGTGGAATCGGACGGAACGCCTGGTGCTAGCGCCACCACCGGGCGGGCACGGTCACCAGTTCGGGGAACAGAATCAAAGCGATCAGCAGCGCGACCAGCGCCAGCAAGAACGGCGCGATGCCGCGAGAGGCCTGCGCCATGGACACCTTGCCCACGGAGCTGACGACGTTCAGCACCACGCCCACGGGCGGGGTGATCATGCCGATCGAGCAGTTCATGATGAAGATCACGCCGAAATAGACGGGGTCGATGTCGGCCGCCTGGATGATGGGCATGAACACCGGCGTGAAAATCAGCACGATGGGAATGAAGTCCAGCACCATCCCGGCGAAAAACACCACCAGCATCATGGCCGAGACCAGCACCAGCGGATGATCCGACAGCGAAGACAGCCAGCCGCCCACCTGGCCGGAAATATCGGTGATGGTGATCATGTAGGACGCCACCATCGCCAACGCGGCCAGCAGCAGCACGACCGCAGTCGTCTGCGCCGTGGACAGCAGGCATTCGTAGACCTTGCGCCAGCTCAGCTCCCGGTACACCGCCACGCCGACGAACAGCGCATAGGCGGCCGCCACCACGGCGGACTCGGTCGGCGTGAAGATCCCGAAGCGCAGACCGCCGATGATGATGACCGGCAGCATCAGCGCCCATCCGCCCTGGCCCAGCAGGCGCAGGCGCTGCTTCCAGGGCACCCGGGGCGTAAGCGCCGCCTTCTGCCGCCGGGCGACGAACCACCAGGCCACGGTCAGGAACAATCCCATCAGAATGCCGGGCACGATCCCGGCGAGGAACAGCCGGGTGATCGATACATTGGCGACCACGCCGAAGATCAGGAACCCGATCGACGGCGGGATGACCGGCGCGATGATCCCGCTGGCGGCCATCAAGCCGCAGGCGCGCGCGGGGTCGTAGCCGGCCTGGCGCATCATGGGCACCAGGATTGCCGCCAGCGCCGCCGTGTCGGCCACGGCGGAGCCCGACAGGCTGGCCAGCAGGATGCCGGCGCAGATCGCCACATAGCCCAGGCCGCCGCGCAGATGCCCGACGAAGGCGCTGGCCATGTTCACGATGCGCTTGGACAGCCCGCCGGCGTTCATGAACTCGCCCGCCAGAATGAAGAACGGCACGGCCATCAGCACGAAGTTGTCGGCGCCGGCGATGGCGTTCTGCACGACGATCTGGGCGTCGAACTGCCCGATCAGCACCATCAGCGCCACCCCGGCGAACATCAACGCGAAAGCGATCGGCAGGCCCAGCGCGATCAGGCCCAGCAGCGAACCCAGGAAGACGAATGCGGTCATGGCCGGTCTCCCTTCAGGGCGGCCTCATCGCCTTCGATGCGGTCGGCCAGCTCCTCGATACGGTCGGCCAGGTCTTCCGTCAGGCCGTCATCGATGCCGATGAGCGCCCGGTAGATGTTGTGGCACACGGGAAAGATCAGCGCCACGCCGAATACCAGCGCCGCCCCGTACAGCCAGGCGTAGGAAATGCCCAGGACCGGGTAGGTATTGCCCAGATTGATCAGGGTCTGGCGCCAGCCGCCGACGATGAAGATTCCGCAGCCGGCCAGGATCAGCGCTCCGGTGAAGACCACCAGCGACCGACGCACGCGGGGCCCGACCGCTTGCTGCAGCGTATCGAACCCGATATGGATGCGCCGCGCGGAGGCCAGCACCGCCCCCATGAAGATCAGCCAGACGAACAGCAGGCGGGACAGCTCCTCGGAAATCGCAATGCCGGAATTGAAGGCATAGCGCAGTACGACATTGCCGAAGACCAGAATGCCCATGATCGCCAGGCAGGCGACGATCAGGATCTCGAACCCCCGGATGATCAGGCGTGCGGCATGGTTCAGCATCGGCGCTCACTGCGGAAAGTCTCGGGCATGGCGTTGTCTCCGGTCCGGGTGCGGGCGCCGCCGCCGGAGCGGCGCGCCCTTGCCCGTTTTTGTTCAATGCCCCATTAAACGCAGTTTCCAACTATCATTCAAACAGTTTTTATTCATCGATTCATAGGATGATCCGATGGAAGTCACACTGCGCCAATTACGCGCTTTTGCGGCGCTGGCCCGCACCGGGGGTTTCACCCGGGCGGCTGAATCCCTGCACATCACTCAATCGGCGCTCAGCGGTCTGATCAAGGAACTGGAATCCCAGTTGGGCGTGCGCCTGGTGGACCGCAACACCCGGCGCATCCAGCTTTCGGAGGTCGGGCGCGAATTCCATTCCGTCGCCACCCGCATCCTGCGCGACCTGGACGGCGCGCTGGAGAACATCGACAACCTCAAGCGCCTGCAGCGTGGCATCGTGCGCATCGCCGCCCCCCAACTGATGGCCAGCACCCTGATCCCGGAAGTCATCGCCAGCTTCCAACAAGCGCATCCCGACATCCAGGTCCACCTGCTGGACTGCGCCGTCGAGAACGCCATCACCCAGGCGGTGCGCGGAGAAGTGGACATCAGCATCGGCCCCCACCGGGAAGGGTTGGCCGATTTGGCGGCCGATCCTCTCTTCGACCTGCCGTTCATGGCCGTGTTTCCGCCCGGACATCCGCTGGAATCCTTGCCGCGCATCCGCTGGACCGACCTGGTGCGCTATCCCCTGATCGCTCTGCAAGGCCAGTTCACCGACCGGCTGGCGCTGGATCTATACCGGATGGCCGACATCCCCGCCATCCATCCCAGCCACGAGGTGGCCTTCATGAGCACCGCCCTGAGCATGGTCAGCGCGGGCCTGGGCGTGACCGCCGGCCTGCCTTATGCGCAAACCCTGGTGGATCTGTACGGTCTGCGCATGCGTCCCCTGCTCGATCCCGTGATCCGCCGCCAGTTCTTCATCTACAGCCGCCTGCACGCCAGCCCGCCGCCGGCCACCCAGGCATTCGTGCGGCACCTGCACGAGCATGTGGGCGAACGGGACTGGGGCGCAACGGCGGAGGCCTGAACCCTCTTCGAGCGCCTGCGCGCGGGACCCGCGCCCCGCTCACTCCACCGTCACGCTCTTGGCCAGGTTGCGCGGCTTGTCCACATCCGTACCGCGCGCGCAGGCGGTGTGATAAGCCAGCAGTTGCAACGGCACGGTATGCAGAATGGGCGAGAGCTTGCCGTAGTGTTCGGGCATGCGGATGACATGCATGCCCTCGGCGCTGGCGATCTGTGAATCCGCATCGGCGAAAACGTACAACTCGCCGCCGCGCGCGCGCACTTCTTGCATATTGGACTTCAGCTTTTCCAGCAGCTCGTCGTGCGGGGCGATGGTGATGACGGGCATGGCGTCGGTGACCAGGGCCAGCGGGCCGTGCTTGAGTTCCCCGGCGGGGTAGGCCTCGGCGTGGATGTAGCTGATCTCCTTGAGCTTGAGCGCGCCTTCCAGGGCGATGGGATAGTGCATGCCGCGCCCCAGGAACAGCGCGTTTTCCTTGCTGGCGAAACGTTCGGCCCAGGCGATGATCTGCGGCTCCAGCGCCAGCACGGCGGACACCGCCGCCGGCAGATGGCGCAGGGATTTCACCGCCAGTTCTTCGGCGGCGGCATCCAGGCGGCCTCGCGTCTGGGCCAGCGCCAGGGTCAACAGGTACAGGGCGGTCAACTGGGTGGTGAAGGCCTTGGTCGAGGCCACGCCGATTTCCACGCCCGCGCGGGTGATGAAGGCCAGCTTGCATTCACGCACCATGGCGCTGGTGGCCACGTTGCAGATGGTCAGGGTCTGCTCCATGCCCAGGCCGCGCGCGTGCTTGAGCGCCGCGAGGGTATCGGCGGTCTCCCCGGACTGGGAAATGGTGACCACCAGGGTGCGCGGATCGGGCACGCTGGTGCGGTAACGGTATTCGCTGGCGATTTCCACATTGACGGGGATGCCGGCCACGGATTCGATCCAGTAGCGCGCCGTCAGGCCTGCGTAGTAGCTGGTGCCGCACGCCAGGATCAGCACGCGGTCGATGGCCTGAAACACGGCGTGCGCGCCATCCCCGAACAGCTCCGGCATGACGGCGTCGATGTCTTGCAGGGTGTCGCCCACGGCGCGCGGCTGCTCGAAGATTTCCTTCTGCATGAAATGCCGATAGGGGCCGAGTTCGGCTTCACCCGTGTGAACCTGCACGGTGTGCACGTCACGCTCCACGACCGCGCCCTGGGCATCCGTGACCCAGACCCGCGACAGTTGCAGATCCACCACGTCGCCGTCCTCCAGGTACATGATCTGGTCGGTGGTGCCGGCCAGCGCCAGCGCATCGGAGGCGAGATAGTTGCCGTCGGCGCCCCGGCCGACGACCAGGGGCGAGCCCTGGCGCGCGCCGACCACGCGGTGCGGCTCTTCGGCGCAGAACACGGCGATGGCATAGGCGCCCTCCAGACGGCGCGCCGCCTGCTGCACGGCGGCGTACAGGTCGCCGTCATACAGGTGATCCACCAGGTGGGCGATGACTTCGGTGTCGGTCTGGCTCTGGAAGGCATAGCCGGCCGCCTGCAGTTCCGCCCGCAGGACGTCGTGATTCTCGATGATGCCGTTGTGCACCAGCGCGATGCGCGGCGCCTCCGGGTCCAGCCCGGAAAAATGGGGATGCGCGTTGTGCGTCAGCGGCGCGCCATGCGTGGCCCAGCGGGTATGGGCGATGCCGGTCAGCCCCTGAACATCGTCCTGCCCGGCTTGCGCCGCCAGTTCGGCGACGCGCTGGGTGCTGCGCACCCGCTGCAGGCCAGTGCCCGTGTGCACGGCCACGCCGCAAGAATCATAGCCCCGATATTCAAGGCGGCGCAGGCCTTCGAGCAGAACGGGAACGATATTGTGCTGCGCCACGGCGCCGACGATGCCACACATGGACATGCTCCTGGTTCGGAATGACAGGGGCCGGCAGGATGCCGGCCTGGTTTTGCGCTATTGTGGATCGGCATGGAGGAAATTTGATTTCTATTTTCCATCCATAATGAAATATAATTTTTACTATTGATAAGAATGAAATTTAATTTCATATCAAACACCTATTTGAATTCCATCGAACAAATCCAGGCTCGATGAATCGCTCCTCCTCACACCTGTTGCAAACCGGAAACACCCCCATGCCCCTGATGGAACTCGACGACCTGGACCGCCGCATCCTCGATGTCTTGCAGCGGGACGCCGCGCTCAGCAACCAGGATCTGGCCGCCCGCGTGCACGCCTCGCCGCCGACCTGTCTGCGGCGCGTGCGCCGCCTGACGCAGGCCGGGGTGATCCAGCGACGGGTGGCGATCCTGGATCCCGCCCTGATGGGCGCAGCCCTGACCGTGCTGATCGAGGTCACGCTGGATGCCCAGGCGGCCGACCAGGCCGACGCCTTCGAGGCCCGGCTGCTGGCCGAACCCGCCATCCAGCAATGCTATCCCGTCAGCAGCGGGCCGGATTTCATCCTGGTGGCCCTGGTGGCCGACATGGCGGCCTACCAGGCCCTGGCGTTGCGCTGCCTGACGGGCGACCCGCGCGTGCGCAATGTGCGCAGCTTCTTTGCTACGCGGCGCAGCAAGTTCGACACCCGGATTCCGTTCGCTGCCGCCTGATCCGCCTCCTGCGTTTCAACACCGATCCAACACGAGCAAGACAAACCACAGGATTTGCACAACCGCCCATTGACTCAGGGAAATCCCCATGTCAAACTGCCGGATTGCTTGTTTTCTGACCTTCTGACCTCGGTTTCACGCCAAGTGCGCCGTTAGGGTTGATTCGGTCGGCACATGCGACTGATTCTTGCCCGGCAGACATCCGCGGCAGCAACCCAGCGGGGACGCTCATTCGCTCCCTGCGGCACACCGTCCGCCTTCGCGGACGCAAGGAAACCTATGTCCTTCGACTCCCTGGGGCTCAACCCCCAGCTCGTGGCCGCCCTGCGCGACCTCGGCATCGACACCCCCACCTCCGTCCAGTCCGCCGCCATTCCGCAGGCGCTGGCCGGCCACGACCTGATGGTCTCTTCGCAGACCGGCAGCGGCAAGACCGCCGCCTTCATGCTGCCCGCCCTGCAGCGCCTGAGCCACCGCGCCGGCGCGGGCGGACGCGGCGTGCAGGTCCTGGTCCTGACGCCGACGCGCGAACTGGCCATGCAGGTCGCCGACGCCGCCCGCTCCTACGGCAAACAGATCGACGGCCTGCGCATCGCCACCGTGGTCGGCGGCATGCCCTACGGCGCCCAGATCAAATCCCTGTCGCGCCGCGTGGATGTGCTGGTCGCCACCCCGGGCCGCCTGATCGACCACCTGCAAGCGCGCCGCGTCAACCTGTCCACCGTCCAGACCCTGGTGCTGGACGAGGCCGACCGCATGCTGGACATGGGTTTCATCGAAGATATCGAGACCATCGTCCGCAGCACGCCGGACGAGCGCCAGACGCTGCTGTTCTCGGCCACGCTGGACGGCACGGTCGCTCATCTGGCCGCGAACCTGATGCACGATCCCAAGCGCATCGAGATCACTACCCATCGGCAGAAACACACGAATATCACCCAGCACCTGCTGTACGCGGACGACAAGGCCCACAAGCTGCGCCTGCTGGACCATCTGCTGCGCGATGCCAGCCTGGATCAGGCCATCGTCTTCACAGCCACCAAGCGCGGCGCCGATGACCTGGCCGACCACCTGAGCGAGGAAGGCTTCGCCGCCGCCGCCTTGCATGGCGACATGAACCAGCGCCAGCGTACCCGCACCCTGGGCCTGATGCAAAAAGGCCAGGTCCGCGTCCTGGTGGCCACCGATGTGGCCGCGCGCGGCATCGACGTGCAGACCATCAGCCACGCCGTGAACTACGACCTGCCCCTGCAGGCCGAAGACTACGTGCACCGCATCGGCCGCACCGGCCGCGCCGGACGCGACGGAC
The DNA here is from genome assembly GCF_040955415.1 of Castellaniella ginsengisoli. Classification (NCBI taxonomy): domain Bacteria; kingdom Pseudomonadati; phylum Pseudomonadota; class Betaproteobacteria; order Burkholderiales; family Alcaligenaceae; genus Castellaniella; species Castellaniella ginsengisoli. The sequence continues at coordinate 873,805 of NZ_CP158257.1, forward strand.
AGGCCATCACGCTTGCCGTGCATGCGGAGCGCCACAAGGTCCGCCGCATCGAGCACTTCATCGGCCAGGCCATCCCCATGGAAACCATCCCCGGCCTGGAGCCGCAGCGGTCCGTGCGGCCCACCTACAGGGACAAGCCCGCCCGAGGCGCACGCCCGCAAGGCGGCAAGCCCCATGGCAAACCCTGGCACAAGGACGGCCCCGCCAGCGGCGCCGCGCCGCGCGCGCGCAAGCCCTGGCAGCAAGACGGCCAAGCAGGCGCCGACACCCGCCCTGCCTACGCCCGCGGCAAACCCGCCTGGCAGCAAGACGGGCAGGCCACCGACGACACCCGCCCCGCCCGCGCCCGCAAGCCCTGGGAACAGGACAAGCCCGCCTTCTCGCGCCCGGACCGCGGCGAAGGCCGCCCCAGCTTTCACCCCAAGGCCGACCGCGCGCCTCGCAGCGCCGCGCCGCGTCAGGGCCGTGATGGCGACGGGCCGCGCGCGGCCCGGCCCGCCGCCGGCAAGACCGGCGCCAAGCCGGCCTTCAAACGGCAAGCCCGTCAGGACCAGGCGCGTGCGCCGCGCCCCCGCTTCGCCTGATCCGATCCTCCGGGCGCCTTGAGCGGCGCCCGGATACGTCCTGTTATGCTTCGCGCATGATCGAACTGCCCGCCGTTTATACGCCCTCCGGCCTGCCCGAGCCCGACGACGACGCACGCGCCCACGGCGCCCGCGTCCAGGCCATGCTCGTGGAACGCATCCGCGACGCCGGGGGTTGGCTGCCGTTCGAGCGGTGGATGGAAGCCGCTCTGTACGCTCCCGGCCTGGGCTACTACAGCGCGGGCAGCGCCAAGTTCCACCGGGACGGCGATTTCACCACCGCCCCCGAAACCAGCCCCTTGTTCGGCCGGGCGCTCGCCCGCCAGGTTGCCCAGGTGCTGCAGGCCAGCGCATCCGCCCGCGTCCTGGAGTTCGGCGCGGGATCGGGCGCTCTCGCCGCCGCGCTGATTCCCGCCTTGCGGGAGCAGGGCGTCGAAGTCGAATACGAAATCCTGGAACTGTCCGCCGACCTGCGCGCCCGCCAGCAGGACCGCCTGTCGGCCTGGAAAGGCCGGGTGCGCTGGCGGGATGCGCTGCCGTCGTCCTTCAATGGCTGCGTGATCGCCAATGAGGTTCTGGACGCCATGCCTGCCGTCCTGTTCCGCTGGAACGCCGCGGGCGCGGCCGAGCTGCTGGGCGTCGCCCTGGATGCCCGGCCCGAGGCCGTCGCGCCCTTTCGCTGGGCGACCCGCGAAGCGCCGCCCCCCACGGCGGCGGCGCTGGCCGCCCGCATGCCCGCCCTGCCCGGCTATCAGTCGGAAATCAACTTCCAGGCCGAGGCCTGGGTGCGCGACATGGGCCGCTGGCTGCAGCGGGGCGCCGCCCTGCTGATCGACTACGGCTTTCCGCAAGCCGAGTACTACCACCCCCAGCGCCTGCGCGGCACGCTGATGTGCCACTTCCGCCACCATGCCCATGACCAGGCGCTCATCCTGCCCGGCCTGCAGGACATCACCACCCACGTGGACTTCACCGCCATGGCCGATGCCGCGCTGGACGGCGGGCTGAGCGTGCTGGGCTACACCTCCCAAGCGCGCTTTCTGATGAACGCGGGCCTGATCGACCTGATCCATGCGCCGGGCGACGACCCCGCACGGCGCGCGCGCCAGTTGACCGCCCTGAACACGCTGCTGTCCGAGGCCGAAATGGGCGAATTGTTCAAGGTGCTGGCCCTCGGCAAGGGTCTGGATGCGCCCTTGCTGGGCTTTGCGCGCGGGGACCGGCGCGACCGGCTGTAGTCCGGCGCCACGGCCCCGGCGTCCAGGCCGGGAACGGCCTGCCCGCCTACCCCACCTTCAGCCCGAAACTGTTCATCAAGCGCCGCGTGGCGAAGTCCGGCTGGCCGCCGGTGAACAGCGCCGCATCGTCCTGCGCCGGATGCAGGGCGTCGGCCCGGCGGGGCAACAGGCTGCGGGCGCGCCGGGCGATGGCCTCGGCAGGGTCCAGCCAGTCCACGGGCCAGGGCGCCAGCCGCCTGAACACATTGACCATGAAAGGGTAATGCGTGCAACCCAGCACCACGATGTCGGTGCGCGCATCGCCATCCCGCGTGAAACAGGGGGCGATCTCGGCCGCCACGGCTTCATCGCTCACTGGCAGGCCGCGCACATAGGCCTCCGCCATGCGGGCCAGCCGGGGCGAGCCCACCAGATTCACCTGGCACTGCGAAGCGAAGGACTGGATCAGGTCGCGCGTGTAGTCGCGCTGCACCGTACCCGGCGTGGCCAGCACGGACACCCTGCCGGAATGCGTGCGCTCGGCCGCCGGCTTGATCGCCGGCACGGTGCCGACGAACGTCATGCCCGGATATGCCGCCCGCAGCGCAGCGCCCGCCACCGTGAATGCGGTATTGCAGGCGACGATGCACAAGGCCGGGCCGTGTTCGCGCAACAAGCCCTCGAACAGGCGCACGATGCGCTCGCGCAAGGCGCCTTCATCCCAGCCCCCATAGGGAAACCCGGCATCATCGGCCACGTAGACAAAGCGCCGCTCAGGCATCAGGACGCGGGCCTCGCGCAGCACGGTCAGGCCGCCGATGCCGGAATCGAAAACGAGAACGGGCCGATCCGGACCGGCATTCAGTTCAAGCATGAGGAATTCTGTGCGGAAAAAGAGGATTGTCCTCTTTTTTGAGGACGGCGGGATGCCGAGGCGAGGCGGCCGGCGCTCAGAATGCGTGATTCACCTGGACGTGCAGACCGTGATCCCGCACCCCGCCGCCCAGGCGGCCGGCATAGCCGATCTCCACGTGCGTCGTGCGCGTGCGCGCCAGGCTCGCGCGCGCCTCCAGCTTGAAGCCGTCGCGCGCGGCCGGCACGCCCGAGACCTCGAATGCGGGCCCGCCGGCATACGCCAGCCGCGCTTGCGGGGACAGGCTTCCCCAACCGTGGATCCAGCCGGCCTCCGCCGTCAGGCTCAGATCGCCGGCGCCGGTCTCCAGGCGCCAGTCCGCGCGCACGCCCAGCGTCGTCTCGGTGCTCGCAGACCGGCCCGGACGCCCCGACAGCGCCACATCGCCGTCTTCGTCGAATCCGCGCACATGCTGCCAGGCTCGCGCCGCCTCGGCATAAGGTTCGATGGCGGCCGCGCCCAGCGCCATTGCATACCCGAGCCGGGCGAACACCTGCGTCGTCCGGCCATCGTAACGCGCCGTCTGCCGGCCCGATCCCGCCACGGCCACTTCGCGGCGCGTGTCCGCCACATGCCAGGATTGCCCGACGCCGCCGCGCAGACGCCAGCGTCCGAAGACCAGGCCCCCGTAGGCGAGCGCATGATAGCCATCGAGTTGCGCTTCATTGCGGGCTTCCGCGCGCACGCGCGCTCGCGTGTAGCCAAGCGCCACGCCCGCGCGCGCCCCCGAATTCCACGACACGTCCCGGCCCACCATCAGCCCGTTTGTCCGCCGGTCCGCGTCCTGGGCCACGCCGGCGCCATCATGCCGGCTCCAGGCGACCATCGTCCGGCCCCACAGGCCGTTTCCTTCCCGCGCCGCCGGCGCGAACGAGCCGCCGTCCATCGCCAGGCGCCCCATGATCTCGTCGCGCATCCAGCGGGCCTCTTCGAACAGCATCGTGCGCACGGTCGCATGCAGTTCACCCGAAAGCTGATCGTACAGATCCGGCGCCCGCCCGGCGTCGCGCAGACCGATCAAGGCCTCGTACGGAACGGCCCCCACCCCCATGGATTCGATCGCTGCCGCCGCGCCGCGCTGATTGGCCGTGCGCCCCAGCGAAGCGAACGACGCCGCATTGCGGGTCACGGCCAGATCGAACTGCCCCGCCGCCGGCTGGAGCAGGCTCAGATCGGCGAACACGTAATCATCGCGCAGCGACAGGCCTGGCCCCGTCACGTTCCCCGCGACCGTCATGAAGGTCACCGTGCGTCCCAGCGATCCGCCTCGCAGCCCCAGCACCTGGATTTCGCCGCCCTGCAGATCGGCATCGCCCTGGACGTCCAGCAGATCGGCATGGCCCGCGTCGTCGATTTCGATCTCCAGGACGGAGCCGGGCGCCTGGACGTAATCGCCCGCCACCGTCAACGTTCCGATCGAATTGCCCGGCGCCACTCGGCCGAACGTCACGGTCCGCCCGGCCGTGCCGGTTCCGCCCAGCGTCCCGCCGGGCCGCACCGTGAAGGCGGACGCGCGCGTGTCGCCGTTGACGGCCAGGCGCCCGCCTTCGATGATCGTATCGCCCGTGTAGGTATTGACACCGTCCAGGACCAGGGTGCCCGCGCCGGCCTTGATCAGCCCGCCGTCGCCTTCGATGTCATTGCCGAACCAGGAGTCATAGCCTTTTGTATCGGCCCGGAACATGGGCGCAAAGCCGTCCGCGCCGAATGATCCCGGCCCCCGGATCGCCTGGCCCAGGTCCAGCAGGCCGCGGCCGTAGATCTCGTGATCCGCATAGAGCCCGCCATCATTCGTGGTCGTCAGGATGACTTCGATGATCTGGCGCGCGCTCATGTAGGGAAAGGCCTGGCGCAGCACGGCGGCGGCTCCCGCCACCACCGGCGCGGCCATCGAGGTGCCCTGCATCGTAGCGTAATACCCTTGGGCGGGATCGGGGTGCGTGGACCAGATCGGCGCCTCCGGCCCGTAGACGGCCGCGTGGTCTCCGCCCGGGGCGGCCAGGCACCACATCGCCGCCTGGCCGCAGCGGTTGCTGTAAGAAGCGATTCCGCCCGCCGACCCCACGGCGACCACCGACAGCATGCTGCCGCCCAGGCCGGAAAAATCCAGACTGCGGACGCGCTCATCCGAAAAATCCAGGACCGCATAGGTCGCAGGATCATTCTCATCGGTGCCCGCCGCCGTGTCGTCCACGAAACGGAACATGGGGTCGATGCCGGACGGCTTGTCGATGAAGAACGACGGCGTGATCAAGTGGTACATGCCATAGCCCACGACATGGGAGGCCTGCTCCGGATATCTTGCGTAGTCGTTGCCGGCGGCAAAGACCATCAGGATGTCGGCATCCGCGGCCCGCCGCAGGGCCGCCGCCTGGGTCTGCAATTCGCTCAGAGGCAGCTTCTGGTATTTCAGCAGCGGCCCGCCCACATTGTCCCAGTAACCTGGATTGGGGCTGCCATCCTCAAGCGTCACGGGGGGCGTGGCATCCGGCCCATAGCTGCCGTTCAGCACCCGGGCGCCCTGGCGAATGGCGTAGTCGATGCCCGGCCCGTCGAGATCCGTATCAAGCCGCACGGCCAGCAAGCGGCTGTCGTAGGCGACGCCCTGCATCTTCGCGCCGTCCCGCGCCGCGCCGATGATGCCCGCCACATGCGTACCATGCCCATCGATCTGGCCTCCGGCGTCGAGTTTCGTATCGGAGAAATCCCAAGCCGGCTGATCCGGATGGAAATTCCATCCACCGGCGACACGCCCGGCGAATTCAGGATGCCGGGCATACAAACCCGAATCCAGCACGACCACCAGGACGCCCTTGCCCGTATAGCCGCGCGCATACGCATACTGGGCCTTGATCATTTCAAGCGCGCCGCTGGCCCGGAATTCCGCATCCACGAAGCCGGCCGAATCAGAGGGGAAGTCACCGGGCGCGGCGGATGCGGCGGCGGAGATCCCCAGGCCGGCCAACAAGGCGATCAGGCGCTTCGGCAGGGATGCCCGGCGGCGCAAAGGCAATCGAACGGGCAGGGAAACGGCGGCGGCACGGCAGCCGGCTCGCGGAAATGGCGGCATGGTCTGATCCGTGATGATCGGCAGGCCGGCAAGAGGCACGGTCTGCCGGCATTTTTGCAAAAAGAAACAGCGCTCCCTACCCGAGAAAACCCGCGTTCACAGCAGGGATTCATGCGCTTCACGGGACATGAGCCAGGCCCGCAGCCGCGCCCGCTGCGGTTTTCCAGGCGGCGGAACCTGCTTTAAATGCGGATTGACGCTCATGACCTCGCAGGTTAAACCTTCAAGAAACCACCCGCACCGTACGGGTAAATCCAACATAAAAAATATCGCGCCATCCGCGCGACCCCACCCAGGAGACCTTCCGTGAACCCCGCGAAACTGCTTGCCTGCGCACTCTGCCTTTTCCTGTCTGCCCTGCAGCCCGCCGCCGCTGAAAACATCTCGATCGGCACCGGCGGCACCGGCGGCGTCTACTACCCCGTTGGCGGCGGCATCGCCGCCATGCTGTCCAAGAAAGTCTCCGGAATGGAGGCCACCGCCGAAGTCACCGGCGGGTCGGTCGACAACCTCAAGCTCCTGTCCAACGATCCGACCTACATCGGCTTTTCGATGAACGACGCCGCCCAGGACGCCTATCGGGGCGAAGGCAAATTCAAGGGCGCCCCGGTCGATGCGCGCACCTTGATGATCCTGTATCCGAACCGCCTGCACCTGGTCACGGTCGAGGGCCGCGGCATCGCCAAGATCGCCGACCTCAAGGGCCATCGCATCTCCACCGGCTCTCCGGGAAGCGCCACCGAGGTCATGGCCCTGCGCATGCTCGAAGCCGCCGGTCTCGACAAGGACAAGGATGTGGAGCGCGAGCGGCTGAGCGTCGCCGAATCCGTGAACGCCACCAAGGACAACAAGATCGACGCGTTCTTCTGGGTGGGCGGCGTGCCCACGGCCGCCGTCACCGACCTGGCCAACACCCCGGGCACCAAGCTCATGCTGATCGACAACGCCGACCTGGTGCCGGCGATGAACCAGAAATACGGCAACCTCTACGTCCAGGACGTCATCCCGAAAGGTACCTATCGGGGCATGGACAAGGACTACCACCTGGCCAGCGTCATGAACGTGCTGGTGGCCAATGCCTCGATGCCCGATCAGGTGGCCTACGACATCGTCAAGACGATCTTCGACAGCCGCGAAGAGCTGATCGCCGTGCACAAGGACACGGCCGAATTCAAGCTCGAAAACCAGAAGGCCGCCTCCTCGCCGATCCCCTTCCATCCGGGCGCGGTCAAGTACTTCAAGGAACACGGCGCCGCCTTCGACTGACGCGCCACGAGGAAAGACGCCCCGATGACCGACTCCCGAGAAACCGAAGTCACCGTCAGCGAAGAGGCCCTGCACAAGGCCGAGCAATACATCGAGGAAGAAGAAGGCGCCGCCAACCACCTGGCCGGCTGGCTGGGCGCCTTCATGGCGACCGCGGCGGTGGCCATGTCCCTGTTCCACTTGTATGCCGCCTATTCGATCGTCCCGACACAGACGCTGCGCCCCATCCACGTGGGTTTCGTGCTGAGCCTGTCGCTCCTGCTCTTTCCCGTCGCCCGCCGCTTTCGCCACCGCATCATGTGGTGGGACTGGCTGGCCGCGCTGCTGTCGGTCGCCATCGTGGTCTACCTGATCCAGGGTGGCGACGACTTCACCGACCGCAACACGCTGCCCAACGGCTGGGATGTTTTCTTCGGCGTCTCACTGATCCTGCTCGTGCTGGAAGCCATGCGCCGCACCATCGGCTGGATCCTGCCGGTGATCTCGATCTGCTTCCTGCTCTACGCCTTTCTGGGCCCCTACCTGCCGCACCCCTGGACGCACCGGGGCTACGACATCGGCCGGCTCGTCGGATTCATGTACATGACACTGGAAGGCATCTACGGGGTCGCCGTGGACGTCTCATCCTCTCTGATCATCCTGTTCACGATCTTTGGCGCCTTCCTGCAATTCTCCGGCGCCGGGCGGTTCTACATCGACTTTTCCTTCTCGGCCATGGGCGGCAAGCCCGCCGGCGCCGGGCGCACCGTCGTGCTGGCATCCTTTCTGCTGGGCGGCCCGTCGGGCTCGGGCGTGGCCACCACGGTCACCCTCGGCTCGGTCGCCTGGCCCATGCTGGCCAAGGTCGGGTACGAACGCAACGCCGCAGGCGGCCTGCTGGCGGCCGGCGGCCTGGGCGCCATCATCTCGCCGCCCGTCATGGGGGCGGCCGCTTTCATCATCGCCGAGTTCCTCAAGATCTCGTATCTCGATGTCCTGCTGATGGCGGTCATCCCGACGGCCTTGTTCTATCTGGCCCTGTTTCTCATGGTCGAAATCGACGTGCGCAAGTACGGCATGGGCCGCACGATCTTCAAAAAGGCGGACACGGTGTGGAACCTGACACGGCACTACTGGTTTCACTTCCTGTCGCTGATTTCGATCGTGGTCTTCATGCTGATGGGCTTTTCACCGGTGCTGGCGGTGTTCTGGGCAACCATCGTGTCCTTCCTGACCAGCTTCCTGCGGCCGGACACGGCCATGATTTCTCGCGAGCTGTTTCGCGACCCGGGCCAGACCTGGCGGCTTTTGCGCCAATCGCCGCTGATCCAGGCCCTCAGGGCCGGCTCCGAAGGCATGCTGGGCGTGGGTGCCACCTGCGCCGGCGCGGGCATCATCGTGGGCGTGGTCACCCTGACCGGGCTGGGCTTGAAATTCAGCGGCATCGTCATCGACTACGCCGGCGGGTCGCTGTTCCTGACCGCGGTCTACACCGCCCTGGTGGTCTGGATCATCGGCCTGGCGGTGCCCGTGACGGCCTCCTACATCATCTGCGCCGTCATCGCCGCACCGGCGCTGATCAAGCTGGGCGTGCCCGACTTCGCCGCCCACATGTTCATTTTCTACTACGCCGTCCTCTCCGAGGTTTCACCGCCCACGGCGCTGTCGCCCTTCGCCGCTTCGGCCATCACCGGCGGCGATCCGTACAAGACCACCATGCAATGCTGGAAATACACCATCCCCGCCTTCCTGGTGCCCTTCGTGTTCGTGCTGGATCCCAGCGGGCAAGGCCTGCTGCTGACGGGTTCGACCCGAACCCTGGCGACGGCCGATGCCTGGTCGATCCTCCAGGTCACCCTCACGACGGCGGCCGGCATCTTCGCGCTGGCGACGGGATTCCAAGGCTGGCTGCGTATCCGCACCACCCTGGCCGAGCGCTGCCTGCTGATCGCGGCCGGCTGCGCACTGGTCTATCCCGGCCTGGAGTCTCATGCGATCGGCTTCGGGCTGGGATTCATCGCACTGGTGCTGCACTGGCGCCGCGCCCGTTCGGGCACACCGCCGGGCGCGGGCCGGACCGGCCCGCAGGCAACCGGCAGGCCGGGCTAAGAGACCGCCTGCAGCACCTGCATCCGTGCCGCGCGCAACGCGTCGCGGATGCGACCCGGATCGCTTCCCGCCGCGCGGGCGACCGCACCGGCATCCACCGTGCGCACCGCCGCCAGACGCCGCATCCAGGCAGCCGGATCGATGTCGCCGCGCACGCAATCGGCCGCCGCCAGCAAAGCTTCGAAGCGATCCGGGCGGCGAAGCGCATCGCAGGACTCCAGCAGCGCCAGCCAGACGGCGGGACGCTCCGAGGCCTCCCGCTCCGCCGCACCGGCGGCGGCCAGACGGTCCAGCAGGCCCGGCAGCAAGCGCGCCAGGTCGCGGCAGGCGGAAGGCGCCCGCAACCGCTCCTGCAGCCCGGGATCCGAGCTCCGGCAAAGCAACGCGTAGCGCTGGGCCAGATCGAGGCCCAGGGCCGCGCCCCGGGCCAGCCCGGCGGATACATCCGCATTCCACACCAGGCCCGGCGCCACCCGCTCCAGCGCCCCGCACGCGGCCAGCACTTCCGGCATGCGGCCGGGATGATCCGCCATCAAGCCCTTGGCGAATTCCTGCCAGACGCGCTCGGGCACCAGCGCGTCGACCTCGCCGTCGCGCACCAGCGCGCGGCACAGCTCCAGGGTTTCCGGGGCGATGGAAAAATCATGGAAGCGGGCGGCGAAGCGCGCCAGCCGCAACAGGCGCACCGGATCTTCGACGAAGGCCGGCCCCACATGGCGCAGCACGCGGGCGCGCACATCGGCCGCGCCGCCCAAGGGGTCGATCAGCGTGCCGTCGGGCGCGCGCGCGATGGCGTTGACCGTGAGATCCCGGCGGCGCAGGTCTTCTTCGAGCGTGACGTCCGGCCCGGCCTGAAAGACGAAACCCCGGTAGCCCCGTCCGGACTTGCGTTCGGTGCGCGCCAGGGCGTATTCCTCGTGGGTGCGCGGGTGCAGGAACACGGGAAAATCCCCGCCCACCGGCGTAAAGCCGCGCGCCGCCATGATTTCGGGGCTGGCGCCCACAACCACCCAGTCGCGGTCCCCCGCAGGCTGGCCCAGCAGCGCATCGCGCACCGCGCCGCCCACGATGTAGACCTCCAGGCCCTCGATGGCCGGATCGCCCGCGCCCAGCCGCTGTCCCCCATCCCGCGCCAAGCTCACGGCCGCGCCGTCCGCGTCCCGCTCAAGGGGCTGACGGTGCCCAGGCGCGTCTTCAGCGAATCCGGCTGGCCCGAGAACATCATGGCGTAATAGACCGCATTGGACAGTACGTTCTTCACGTACAGGCGGGTCTCGGTAAAAGGGATCGTCTCGGCGAAGATCGCCCCTTCGACCGGCGCGAGGAGCTGGGCCCGCCAGCGTTTAGGCCGGCCCGGCCCGGCGTTGTAGCCCGCCGTCGCCAGCAGTTCGGAGCCGTTCAGATCCTGCAACACCATGTTCAGGTAATGGGTGCCCAGGATCGTATTGGTGTCGAAGTCATTGACCTGGCTGGGCTTGAAGTCTTTCATGCCGATCTTGCGCGCCACATGGCGCGCGGTGGCCGGCATCAGTTGCATCAGGCCGGACGCGCCCACGCGCGAGCGGGCATCGGTGATGAAGCGCGATTCCTGGCGGATCAGGCCGTAGACCCAGGCGGGGTCCAGATCGATGAGGCGGGCCTTGGCGGCCACCTGGCCCTCGAAGGGCGCGATGAAGCGCTGGCTGAAATCGGCCACGTCCTGCGTCAGTTGAGAGGTATTCACCACCCGGTCGTAGATGTGCTCCTCGCGGGCGAACTCCGCCGCGCCACGCAGTTGGGCGTCGCTCATGCCGCGCAGGGCGAAATTCCATTCGGGCACGGCTTCACGGCGCCAGCCCAGGTCGAACAGCGCCACGGCGCGCTGCAGACCGGCATTGGCGCGGGCCTGGGCGACCCAGGCCGGATCCAGGGGGGCCGGCTGGGCGGGCAACGCCGGCGTGCGGCCGAGTTCTTCGGCCGCCAGCAAACCGTAGAAGCCCTGGTCTCCGACGATAGACTCATAGTATTGACGCGCGGCTTCCGTATTGCCCTGGGCCGCCAGGGAGCGGCCGTACCAATAGCGCCAGACGGGTTCGTCGGCCTGACGCGCGCTCATCTTGCGGATGGCGGTCGCCACCCGGCCCCAGTCGATGGGCGCCGCCCGCAGCTCGGCGCGGACTTCCCACGCGTGGTTGTAATCGGTCATCGGCACGAAGCCGGACTGGCGGTACCAGCGCGCCGCTTCGGGATCGACGTTCAAGGCGGCCACCAGGCCGAATTGCCCCCAGACCCATTGCAGGTCGGCCTTGGGCATCCAGCCGGCCCAGCGTTCCTGGATGTAGCGGGCGGCTTCGGCGCGGTCGTCGCTGCGCGCCAGGCGCGACAAGGCGATGGCGGCAAGCTCGAAATCGACGGCGGCGCGCGGTTGGCTGCGGGATTCCAGCCACTTGCGGGGATTCTTCATCAACGCGGCGTACTGCACCACGGCCGTATCGTCGAAGACCACGCCGGCCATGCGATCAGCATGGCCTTGCTTGCCGGTTTCCAGAATATCGCGCAGCAGGCCGTTCAGTTCCTTGCGGCTGAGCACATGGTCGGCCGCCGCCTGGTCCAGCAGATCCCAGCAGTCCGCATTCGGCTGGAACACGTCCAGAACCTCAGCCGAGCGGGCGTGCTTGCCGGTCTGGTGGCGCGACAGCAGCAAGGCGCAGCGCACGGAGGAGAAAGGATCCGCCACCGCCGGCACCTGCAGCGCCTGGGCGTAGTTCCCGGCGCGCGCGGAAGCCAGGATCCAGTCCGAGCGGATGCGTTCGTTCAGATAGGTGCCCGCCGAGTCGGCCAGGAACTGGCGTACTTCGTCGTCCGGGACGGGACGGGCGCGGTTTTGCAATTGGTTGCGCAAGGCCCAGTAGCGCGGATACAGGCCCAGCACCGGATCGGCGGCGGCCAGCGGCGCCAGGCGGTCGAGATCGGACCAGCGCCGTTTCTGGACCGCGTCGTAGGCGTCAAGCACGGCCTGACGGGCGGCGGGCGGCACGGAGACCGGCGGGGACGCCTGGACGACAGGCGGCGCGGGTTCGGGCGTCCTCGCCGGAGCAGCCGCACCGGCGGCCGGCGCGGCCAGAACGACGCTGGCCGCCTCGCCCGCCTGCCGTTCAGACGCCGTGGGCGCCTGGGCGCCTGCGCACCCCGTCAGGCCGAGCAGAATCGCCACGCCCCAAGCCGGGAACGCCTGGCGCGTCCGGGACGCGGTCTGCCCTGCATCTCCTGCGAATCCCGGATATCCTAGAGTGCTCCACTGCATAGCCACCCACCTCAAAACCAGTCACGACATGAATCAGAACGCACAGGATAACGCAGCCGCCCTGCGGGCGCGACTCAAGGGGCTTCGCGCGGGGATGCCGCCCCAGGACCGCGACCGGGGCGCCCTGCTGATCCGCGGCCGTCTGTACACCTGGCTGGCGACCAATCGCACCCGGCTGCGCGAATCGGGCCGCCCCGATGTCCGCTGCATCGCCGCTTTCTGGTCCATGGCCGACGAGCCCGCCCTGCAGGCCCTGCTGCGCCAGTGGGCGCAGGATGAAACCTTGACGGTCTCGCTGCCGGTCGTCGCCGCACCCGGCCAGCCGCTGCAATTCCGCGCCTGGACGCCGGACACCCCCATGAAGCCAGGGGCCTACGGCATCCTGGAGCCCGAAGGCCCGGGGGCGCCGGCGCCCGATATCGTGCTGGTGCCCACGCTGGGCTATACGCGCCAGGGCGACCGCCTGGGCTACGGGGGCGGCTACTACGATCGCACGCTGGCCGCGCTGCGGGCAGCCGGCCATGCCTTCACATCGGTCGGTGTGGCCTGGGCCTGCGGCGACCTGAGCGCCGAACCCTACGCGCCGGCCGCGCACGACATGCGGCTGGACACGGTCCTGACCGACAAGGGCTGGGCCGTGCCGGCGCCGGAACTGTAAGCAGGACGATGCCGAAGGATGGCGCCGCCCCGCCCGGAAGGGATCGGATCAGGCTTCGAGCCCCAGATTGGCGCAGATCTGCGCCACTGAATCGGCGTTGTTCAGGGTATAGAAGTGCGCCCCCGGCGCGCCTTGCTCCAGCAGGCGTTCGGTCAGGCGCGTGACGACATCGATGCCGAAGGCGCGGATGGACGCCTTGTCGTCCCCGAAATCCTGCAGCCGCAACCGCATCCAGCGCGGAATTTCCGCCCCGCACATGGACGAAAACCGCGCCAACTGGGTGTAGTTGGTGACCGGCATGATCCCCGGCGTGATCGGGATGTCCACCCCTTGCGCGCGCGCCCGGTCGACGAAGTCGAAATAGGCGTCGGGATTGAAGAAATACTGGGTAATGGCGCCGTCGGCGCCGGCCCGGACTTTGTCCACGAAGTGCCGCAGATCGGCTTGCGCGCTTTCGGCCTGGGGATGCATCTCGGGGTAGGCGGCGACTTCGATGTGGAAATGATCGCCGTAGTGCTCGCGCACGAAACGCACCAGATCGACGGCATGATGCAACTCGCCCGTGTCGCCGCCCATGCCCGAGGGCAGATCGCCGCGCAGGGCCACCAGCCGGCGGATGCCGCGCGCGCGGTAGTCGTCCAGGATGACGCGCAGATCCGCGTGCGTGGCGCCGATGCATGAGAGATGCGGCGCCACGTCGACGCCGAGGTTCTGCAGCATCTGTACGGTGTCGGCCGTGCCGGTGCGGGTGGAACCGCCCGCGCCGAAGGTCACGCTGACGTAGGCCGGCCGCAAGGCCGCCAGCCGCTTGGCGGAGCGCACCAGGCGCTCCTGGGCGGCGATGTCGCGCGGCGGAAAGAATTCCAGGCTGATGACGAAGGGGGAAGAAGCGCTCATGAGGCCAGCAACCCCGCCAAGGCCGTGGAGACGAGGCTGTAGACGATCGCGCCGATCACCGCCCACCAGAAGCCGTCCACCTGGAAGCCCTTCAGGATCGAGCCCGCGAACCAGAACACCAGGGCATTGAGCACCAGCAGGAAAAGACCCAGGGTGACGATGGTCAGCGGCAGCGTCAGCAGAATCAGCAGCGGTTTGACCACGGCGTTGAGCAGGCCCAGCACCAGCGCGGCAATCAGCGCCGAGCCGAACGAGGCCACGGTGATGCCGGGCAGGATGTAGGCCACGACCAGCAGGGCCACGGCATTGAGTATCCAGACGAGCAGCAGCATGAGGGAACTCCCGGAGATGGATCGGTATCAATAGCGGTAGTGATCCGGCTTGAACGGACCTTCGACCGGCACGCCGATGTAATCGGCCTGCTTTTGCGTCAGCGTCGACAGGCGCACCCCAAGCTTCTTCAGGTGCAGGCGGGCGACCTTTTCGTCCAGGTGCTTGGGCAACACATAGACCTGGCCGGTCTTGTACTGATCGCCGCGCGTGAACAGCTCGATCTGGGCGATGGTCTGGTTGGTGAAGGAAGCCGACATCACGAAGGACGGGTGCCCCGTCGCGCAGCCCAGGTTGACCAGGCGGCCCTTGGCCAGCAGGATGACGCGCTTGCCATCGGGGAAGATGATGTGATCGACCTGGGGCTTGATTTCTTCCCATTGCAGGTCTTCCACCGAAGCGACGTTGATTTCGCTGTCGAAGTGGCCGATGTTGCAGACGATGGCCTGGTCTTTCATGCGGTACAGGTGATCGCGGTCGATCACGTGGTAGTTGCCTGTAGCGGTCACGAAGATATCCGCCTGCTCGACCACGTCCGCCTCATCCAGATCCACCACCCGGTAGCCTTCCATCGAGGCCTGCAGCGCGCAGATGGGATCGACTTCCGTGACCCAGACCTGGGCGCGCAAGGCGGCCAGCGCCTGGGCGCAGCCCTTGCCCACGTCGCCGAATCCGCAGACGATGGCGATCTTGCCCGCCACCATCACATCGGTGGCGCGCTTGATGCCGTCCACCAGGGATTCGCGGCAACCGTACAGGTTGTCGAACTTGGACTTGGTGACCGAATCGTTGACGTTGATGGCGGGGACCTTGAGCTCGCCGCGCTGGGACATCTGGTACAGGCGGTGCACGCCGGTGGTGGTTTCCTCGGTCACGCCCTTGATTTGCGCCAGGCGGGTGGAATACCACTTCGGATCGCGGGCCAGTTGCGCCTTGATGGCGGCGAACAGCACCCGCTCTTCCTCGTTTCCGGGCTGCGCGATCACCGACGCGTCGGTCTCGGCCCTGGCGCCCAGGTGCAGCAGCAGCGTGGCATCGCCGCCGTCGTCCAGAATCATGTTGGCCTGCTCGCCCGGCCAGTCGAAGATGCGGTGCGTGTACGCCCAATAGTCTTCCAGCGATTCGCCCTTGACGGCGAACACCGGCGTGCCGCCGGCGGCAATGGCGGCGGCGGCGTGATCCTGGGTGGAGAAGATGTTGCAGGAGGCCCAGCGGACTTCGGCGCCCAGGGCTTTCAAGGTCTCGATCAGCACCGCCGTCTGGATCGTCATGTGCAGGCTGCCTGCGATGCGCGCGCCTTTCAGGGGCTGCGAGGCGGCGAATTCCTCACGCGTGGCCATCAGGCCGGGCATTTCGGTTTCGGCGATGGCCAGTTCGCGGCGGCCCCAATCCGCGAGGGCGATATCGGCGATGACGTAGTCGTGTGCAGTGCTCATGATGATCCTGTAGAGCCTGCGCGCGGCGATGACGGCTGAAACCCATCCCCGCCCGCGCAGGGCAACGATGGGCGCCGTTCATGAAGAAGGTTCCTGAGCCTGGCGATCCGCATGCGCACCCGGGACGGGTGGCGGGACCGGTGCAGCGCCCCTCAGGAAAAGGGGGTCATTATACCGTGAGCCGGCGCCGGCCTACGCGCCATCCGGCGCCGGCGCGCCCAGGGCGTGAAACAGGCGCGCGGCATCCAGCAGCCGCTGCGCGCGCACATCCAGAGCGTCCAGCGCCGTCAGGTCGGCCTGGCGCCCGGCCGCCCGGGCCGCCGCCGGCGGCACCGCGCCCAGAGCGGCGCGCCGGGCGGCATCGGCAGCCGCCGCCCGGGCCGCGCGGGCGGCGGCCTCTCCGGCGGCTTGCGCCGCGCCGCCCTGCTCCAGCGAGGCCAAAGCGTCGGCCACTTCACGGAAAGCGGCCAGCACCGTGCTCCGGTAATCATCCTGCGCCGCCGCATGGGCCTGCAAGCTGGCGCGGTGCCGGGCCTGCAGCGCGCCGCCGTGGAACAGCGGCGCCGTCAGGCCGCCCGCCAGGCTCCACAAGGCGCCCGCGGGCGACAGCGCCGACGACCAGTCGTAGCCCCCGCGCCCCATGGCCGCCGTCAGGGTCAGGCCCGGCAAGCGGTCCGCGCTGGCCGCTCCCGCATCGTGGGCGGCCGCGCGCAGGGCGGCCGCGGCCGCCTGGATGTCGGGCCGCGCCGCCAGCAGCGCGGCCGGCACCAGGACGGGAATCTGCGCGGGCAGGGCCAAGCGCTCGAACGCGATCGCCTCGGGCGCCTGATCGGGCGTGCGGCCCAGCAGCACGGCCAGCGCATGCCGGATCGACAACGCCTGGGCCTGCAGACCGGGAATCTGCGCCGCCATGGCTTCGGCCTGGCGGCGCGCGTCCAGGACGGCGGCGCGCGCCGCGGCGCCCAAGGCCTGCCGGCGGGCGGCCTCGGCCTCGTCGCGCCGCAATCCGGCCGCCACGGAAGCCAGGATATCCAGGCGGGCCTGCAGCGCGGAGAGGGTCAACGCGCCAGACACGACGTTCGCCGCCAGCGCTTCCCGGGCGGCGCGCCATTGGGCCGATTGCTGCTCCACCCGGTCGGCCAGGGCGCGGTTGCGCTCGCGGATCGAACCGAACAGGTCGAAGGCATAGCGGACCTGGGCCTGGCCGACGAAGGTATCGTAAATCGAGGTCCGGGGCAGCTCGGGCAAAGGCGGCGGCAGCGTCAACGGCAGGCCCAGCGCGCGCTGGCGCGCCGCCTGGGCGCCCAGGTCGATCGAAGGCAGCGTGGTCGCGCCGGTCTGCGCCCGCAGCACTTCACGGGCCGCTTCCAGGCGCTGCCGTGCGGCGGCCAGATCGGGATTGGCCGCCCAGGCTTCCGCCACCAGCGCATCCAGTTCGGGGGCGCCGAACCGGGCCCACCATGCCGCCGCCGGCGCATGCACCCTCACCAGTTCCGGGCCCGCCGCCGATGCGCCGCCGTCCGGCGGCGGGCCGGCGGCGTACCGTGCCGGTTCGGGCATGACCGGTGCCTGGCCGGAAGGCCCCGGCGCGCAGCCCGCCAGGCCCAGCCCCAGAACAGCCGCCCCGGCGATCCGCCACCCGTTCATCGCATTCCCTCCGGCATGGGATCCACCTGCGCGACCGGCGGTTCATCCTCGTCCCGGACGCGGAACATCAGCGCATACAAGGGAGGCAGCACG
This sequence comes from Castellaniella ginsengisoli, assembly GCF_040955415.1. Lineage (NCBI taxonomy): Bacteria > Pseudomonadati > Pseudomonadota > Betaproteobacteria > Burkholderiales > Alcaligenaceae > Castellaniella > Castellaniella ginsengisoli. The sequence continues at coordinate 891,287 of NZ_CP158257.1, forward strand.
AAAACCGTCAAAACGGTGGCGCTGGTGATGCCCCCCATCAGGGCGGTCGCCATCGGCCCGAAAAAATCACTGCGCAGCAACGGGATCAATGCCAGCACGGCCGCCGCCGCCGTCAACACGATGGGGCGGAAACGCCGCACGGTCGCATCCACGATGGCGTCGATACGGCGGTGCCCGGCGGCGATGTCCTGCTCGATCTGGTCCACCAGGATGACCGAGTTGCGCATGATGATGCCGAACATGGCGATCACGCCCAGCAGGGCGACGAACCCGAAAGGCTTGCCAAAGAGCAGCAGCGCCAGGACCACGCCGATCAAGCCCAGCGGGGCGGTCAGGACGACCAGCACCACCCGCGAAAAGCGCTGCAACTGGATCATCAGCAGCGTCAGCACCGTCACGATCAGGATCGGCACCTCGGCGCCGATCGAGGCCTGCGCCTTGGCGCTGTTTTCCACCGCGCCCCCCACCTCGATGCGGTAGCCCACCGGCAGGCCGGCGCGGATGTCCGCAAGCCGCGCATCCACGGCCCGGGTCAGGTCGATCCCTTCCACGCCCGGCGCCACCTCGGCCCTCACCGTGATCGTGGGCTGCCGGTCGCGCTCCCAGATGATGGCGTGCTCCAGCCCGTCCCGCATCCCGCCCAGCGCCTCCAGGGGCACGGGGCCCCGGGGCGAAGGCAGGGACAACTGCGCCAGCGCTTCGGGGCCGCCGCGCTCGGATTCGGGAGCGCGCAGGTCGATGCGGATCAGGCGGTCGCCTTCCCGGTACTGGGACACGGGCCGGCCCGACAAAGTCATGGCGAGGAAATCCGCAATATCGCGTGAACTGATGCCCAGCCGCTGCGCGGCCTGCTGATCGATCTCGAAACGCGACGCGCGGGCCGAGGGCTCGTCCCAGTCGAACTGCGTGTTGCGGGCGCGGGGATCGGCGCGCAGCACCGCAGCCACGGCTTCCGCCGCCTGGCGCACGCGCGGCACGTCGTCGCCGCTGACGCGGAACTGGACCGGATAGCCGACTGGAGGCCCCGATTCCAGACGCGACACCCGCCCCCGCACGGCCGGGAAAGCCGCCGCCAGCGTCGACTCCAGCCAGCGCTTGAGCGCTTCCCGGTCTTCGATGGATCTGGCCGTCACGACATACTGGGTGAAATTCGGCGAGGGCAACTGCTGGTCCAGCGGCAGGTAGAAGCGCGGCGCGCCGGTGCCGACGAAGCCGGCCACGCGCGCCACCTCCGGGCGGTCCTTCAACAAGGCCTCCAGGCGCTTCGCCTGCGCCAGCGTCGCCTCGAACGAGGCGCTTTCGCGCAGGCGCAAATCCACCAGCAGTTCCGGGCGGGCGGAATCGGGAAAGAACTGCTGCGGCACCAGCCGGAAACCTGCCAGTGCGACGACGAACAGCGCCAGCGTCGCCGCGACGACGAGGGCGCGGCGGCGCACGCAGGCATGCAGCCAGCGCCGCAAGCGGCGGTAAAAGGGCGAATCATAAAGATCCCGTACCGGACCGCCCGCCGGCGCGGGATGCGCGTGCGGACGCAGCAGGGCGTGGCCCAGCAACGGAATCAGGATCACGGCCGCCAGCCAGGACACCAGCAACGAGATCGCCGATACCTGGAAGATCGAGCGCGTGTATTCCCCTGTATTGGAACGCGCCAGGGCGATCGGCAGGAAGCCCGCGACCGTCACCAGCGTACCCGTCAGCATGGGAAAGGCCGTACTGGTGTAGGCAAAAGCGGCCGCGCTGAGCCGGTCCCAGCCTTGTTCGAGCTTCACGGCCATCATCTCGACGGCGATGATGGCATCGTCCACCAGCAGGCCCAGCGACAGGATCAGGGTCCCCAGGGACACCTTGTGCAGGCCGATCCCCATCCATCCCATGAGCAGCGCCGTCAGCGCCAGCACCACCGGGATCGAGATCACGACCACCAGGCCGGTGCGCAGCCCCAGCGACACCAGACTGACCAGCAGCACGATGGCCACGGCTTCGCCCACGGCGCGCAGGAACTCATCGACCGAGGCCGTCACGGCATCGGGCATGCTGGCGACTTCCTCCAGCGCAAGGCCCGTCGGCAGCCGCGCTTGCAGGCCATCCACCGCCTTCCGCAGCGCCCGCCCCAGATCCACCACATCGTGACCTTCGGCGGCGGTCACGCCGATGCCCAGCACCGGCTGGCCGCCGTGACGCATCTGCGTGGACGGCGGCTGCGCCGCGCCGCGCCGGATCTCGGCGATGTCTCCCAGGCGCACCAGCCTGTCGCCAATGGGGATCAGCGTATCGGCCAGGTCGTCCAGACTGTGGAATTGCCCCGTGGGGCGCACGTACAGCCGGTCGGACGCGGTCGAGGCCACCCCGGGGTCGGCCACGGCGTTGCGCGCGGCGATCGCCTGCCCGATCCGCGCAGGCGTCAGCCCGGACCGGGCCATCACGGCATTGGGGATACGGACTTCGATGCGCTCTTCCTGGTCGCCGAAATAATCGACCTTGGCCACCCCCGGCACCCGCAAAAGCACCGTGCGCAGGATGTCGGCCTGCTCGCGCAGTTGCGCCGGCGTATAGCCATCGCCCGCCAGCGCATAGATGTTGGTGTAGACGTCGCCGAACTCATCGTTGAAGAAAGGCCCGGCCACCCCGGCCGGTAGCTCGGCAGCCATATCGCCGACCTTCTTGCGCACCTGGTACCACTCCTCGGGCACCTGGTCGGCCGCGGCGGCCTCGCTCATGAAGTAGAAGAGGGTCGACTGCCCCGGCCGCGAATAGCTGGTGGTGTAGTCGCGGTGCGGCATTTCCTGGAGCTTGCGTTCGATCCGGTCGGTGACCTGCGCGCGCACCTGCTCCGCCGTGGCGCCGGGCCACAGGGTCTGGATCACCATGACGCGGAAGGTGAAAGGCGGATCTTCGGACTGCGCCAGGCGCAGGCCCGCAATCGCCCCGGCCACCACCATGACGGCGATCAGGTAGATCACCAGGGAGCGATGCAGGATCGCCCAGCGCGAGAGATTGAACCCCCCGGCCCCGGATCCCGGCGGCCCGCTCACTGGCCGTCCCCGCCCGGCGCGGCGGCGCGCGGCTGGTAGGGCACGGCCTCGACCCGCTGGCCTTCGGACACGGTGTGGGCGCCCTGGGCGAGCACGATTTGCCCGGGCGCGACGCCGGCCGACAGCGTCACGGTCTCAGTGCCGTAGGCGGCGACCTCGACCGTCCGCAAGGCCAGCGCACCCTGGTCATCCAGCACCCAGACCGCCGGCCGATCACCCTGATGGAACAACGCCGTGGCGGGCAAGGTGTAGCGGGCGCCGGCGGCTGCGGAAGCAAGGAAGCGGACCGTGGCCGTCATGCCGAGACGCAACGCCGGGTCGGGGGCGTCGAGGCGCAGCTTCACGCGGAAACCGAGGCTCGCCGGATCGGCGGCGCGGGCGATTTCCCGCACGCGGGCGGTCAGACGCACGCCCGGGCGCGCCACCGGCTCGACCTCGGCCGCCTGGCCCAGTTCGACCCCCGCCACCCGCCGCTCGGGCAAATCGACGACCACCTCCAGGCCGTCACCCCAGGCCAGGGTATAGACGGGCTGGCCGGCCGCCACATTCTGGCCCGCCGCCGCCTGCTCGGCGACGATCACGCCATCATGCCCGGCCGTCAGCCGCGTGTATACCATCTGGTCGCGCGCGTGCGCCAGAGCCTGGCTGGCCTGCTCGAACTCGGCGCGCGCCTGGGCCCATTGCCCGCGCGTCTGCTCGGCCTGGGCCTGGGCGATCAATCCCTCGCTGCCCTGCGCCCGATCCCGCCGCCATTGCCGTTCCGCCACGTCCCGCGCCACGCGCGCGGCCTCGTACCGGGCCTGGGCCGAGGCCAGGTTCTGGCGCCAGGGCGCCGGATCCAGCTCCGCCAGCACCTGCCCGGCGCGCACAGCCTCGCCCAACCCCGCATGGCGGCGCAGGACCAGGCCGGCCTGGCGAAACGACAACGGCGTGGATTCAGGCGCGGCAATCACGCCGGGCGAGGTCCAGGCGACGGCGTGCGCATCGGGCTGGATTTCCACCGTCGGCGCCGGGCGCGGCGGCGGCTCGGCCGGATCGCGGGCGCCGCAGGCGGCCAGCACGACGCAGGCAGCCATCAGGGCGGCCTGCCGGGCCGAACGATACGACGGGCGGACAAGAGTGTCTTTCATGGGCGTCCCAGCGAGCGACAGACGAAAGGCCAGGCACCGCCCCCGAGGTCGATGGCCTGTGCGTCGTCGAGGAGTTTATTTCAATACATAAATGGATTCAAATACATTTATGTATCGTCGTATCGTTGTGGATGGCTCATCTCCGGGTGGCGCATGGGCGCGCCGCCCGGTTTGTTCCTACAATTCGACATCATGAAGACAAAACTTCGCCTGACCCGCGAACAGAGCCGGGAGCAGACCCGGCAGCGATTGCTGGACGCCACGCACGCCCTGTTCGCCACCCAAGGCTTCGCCGCCACCAGCGTCGAGCAGATCGCCCTGCAGGCCGGCTATACCCGGGGCGCTTTTTATTCCAATTTCCAGGATAAGGCGGATATTTTCCTCGCGCTGCTGCGGCGCGAGCATGGGCGCATCATGGGGGAATTCCAGGCCTTGCTGGACGAGCCGGCGCCCGAGGCAGAGGGCCCGCCGCCGCGGGACTTGCTGGAAGCCCGGCTGCTGGCGCACTACGCCCGGATGCACCAGGATTCCCAATTGCTGGCGCTGATGCTAGAAGCCCGGCTGCATGCCGCGCGGGATGCCGATTTCGCCCCCCATTTCCGCCGTTTCCGGGAAGATCTGCTGGATGCGGTGGGGCGCTACGCCCAGGCCTTCTCCCGACGCGCGGGGCTGACGCTCTCCATGAGCCCGGAAGACCTCGCGTTCGGCTTCGTGGCCTTGTGCGACGGCTGTGCCCTTCACCGGCTGGCCGGCAGCCGGCCGGGCGACGAGGATACCGGACGGATCCTGCGCGCCTTCATGAAGCGCATGGTGTTCGAGCCCTGAGGGCCCGGCCGGCGACGAAGCCCCGCGCTGCGCCGCCCATGGCCCGCTTGCCGCCCCCGGAAGGGGGCGTTTTTCAGGCGGCGGCCTTCAGAACCTGGACCTTGTCGGTCGCTTCCCAACTGAATTCCGGCTCGCTGCGGCCGAAATGGCCGTAGGCGGCGGACTTGGAATAGATGGGGCGCAGCAGGTCGAGCATGTTGATGATGCCCTTGGGGCGCAGGTCGAAATGCTCACGGACCAGACGCGCGATCTGTTCGTCGGGGATCACGCCCGTGCCTTCGGTATAGACCGTGATGTTGATCGGCTCGGCCACGCCGATCGCGTAGCTGACCTGCACCTGGCATTGGCGCGCCAGGCCGGCCGCCACGATGTTCTTGGCCACGTAACGGGCGGCGTAGGCGGCGGAGCGGTCCACCTTCGAAGGATCCTTGCCGGAGAACGCGCCGCCACCGTGCGGGCAGGCGCCGCCGTAGGTGTCGACGATGATCTTGCGGCCCGTCAGGCCGCAATCGCCCTGCGGGCCGCCGATGACGAACTTGCCCGTGGGATTGATCAAGAACTTGGTCTTGTCCGTGAGCAGGCCGTCGGCGAAGACCGGGCGGATGATGTGCTCGATGGCGGCGTCGCGGATGTCGGCCTGCGAGATATCCGGGTGGTGCTGGGTGGACAGCACCACGGTATCGACCTCGGCCGGCTTGCCGTCGAGATAGCGGAAGGTGACCTGGGACTTGGCATCCGGGCGCAGCCAGGGCAGGCGGCCGTCCTTGCGCAGTTCCGCCTGGCGCTGCACGATGCGGTGCGAATACCAGATCGGCGCGGGCATCAGGTCGGGGGTTTCGTCGCAGGCATAGCCGAACATCAGGCCCTGGTCGCCGGCCCCCTGGTTCAGGATTTCCTCGGGCGTGCGGTCCACGCCCTGGGCGATGTCGGGGGATTGCTTGTCGTAGGCGACCAGCACCGCGCAACCCTTGTAGTCGATGCCGTAGTCGGTGTTGTCGTAGCCGATGCGGCGGATCGTGTCGCGGGCGACCTGGATGTAATCCACATTGGCGCGCGAGGTGATCTCGCCGGCCAGCACGACCAGGCCGGTATTGCAAAGGGTTTCGGCGGCGACCCGGGAATGCGGGTCTTGCTCGAGCAAGGCATCGAGAATCGCGTCGGAAATCTGATCGGCGACCTTGTCGGGATGGCCTTCGGAGACGGATTCCGAGGTAAAGAGAAAATCGTTGTTTGCCACAGCGATACGTCCTGTAAGAACGCCGGTTGCGCCGGCGAGAGGTTGAACGAAACGCGTTGCACCTCTGGATGTATCGGGGCGCGACGCTTTAGCGGAAAAGGACCCGGCACAACGGCGCCGCCGGGGGATCGCTCCGCAAGTTGTCGGTTAACTCAGCGATCCCTTTCATTTTAAGCGAAAATGGCGATTGTCAGAAAGAAAGCTTATTCCCCGGTGTGGTGTTTGCCCGCTGCGCGCATCCGCGCGGTCCGCGGGATGTGCCGGACCAGACCGTTTCCCAGATTTCGCATGCTGCTGTTTCTCGTTCGCCTGCTGGCCGCGCTGCCCCTGTCCTGGCTACAGTCCACCGGCCGGCTGCTCGGCGCCATCGTCTACCGGTTCCCGGGCCGCTACCGCCGCCGTCTGCAGGCCAACGCCCGCCAGGCCGGCTACGCCGACCCCGCCTTCGCCCGCCGCGCCGCCGCCGAATCCGGCGCCATGATCCTAGAGATCCCCAAGGTCTGGTGGCGCACACCGCATTGCCTGGCCCTGACGCACAGCGATCAAGAGGCCGTGGTCCGCGAGGCGCTGGCCGAAGGCCGGGGCGTGCTGTACCTGACGCCGCACCTGGGCTGCTTCGAGATCACCGCCCGGCACCTGACCCAGCACGGGCCGCTGACGGTGATGTTCCGCCCCTCGCGCAGCGCGTTGCTGGACCCCATCGTCGAATCCGCGCGCGACATGCGCAACCTGCGCGCCGTGCCGGCCAACCGCCATGGCGTACGCGAGTTCGTGCGGGCGCTGAAGCGCGGCGAGGCCGTCGGCATGCTGCCCGACCAGGTGCCGCGCGAAGGCGACGGCGTCTGGCTGCCGTTCTTCGGCCGTCCCGCCCTGACCATGACTCTGGCCGCGCGCCTGGCGCTGCAGACGGGCGTGGCCGTGATCCTGACCGCCGGCGAACGCCTGCCGGGCGGACGCGGCTGGCGCATCCATTACCTGCGCCTGCCCGAACCTCTGCCCGCTGCGCCGGAAGCCCTGGCCGCCGCCATCAACCAGGCCATGGAAACCCTGATCCGGCGCTTTCCCGAACAATATCTGTGGAGCTACAACCGCTACAAAGAACCGGACGACGCCCCGCCCCTGCCCGACGAATCCGCGCCGGCATCCCGGGGGCGGGCCTGAGCACGCGGGCAGCGCCCGCCCCACGCCGCCGTCTTTCTTCACTCCGACCATGGCCTTTGATAAAAAACCTCTGCTGCGCGCCGTCCTGGGTCATTTCGGCCGCTGTTCCACCGCGGCGAGACTGCGCTGGGGCCGCCTTCTGGGGTGGCTGACGCCGCATCTGCTGCGCTCCCGCGCCCACGTCGTGCGCGTCAACCTGGAATGCTGCTTCCCCGATCTGCCGCCGGCCGACCGGAACGCCCTGGCGCGCCGCCATTTCCAACTGCTGGCCCAATCCTTCATCGACCGGGGACTGTGCTGGTTCGGCGCGCCCGCACGCATCCTGGACACGGTGGAACTGCACGGCGAGCACCACCTGCAGGCGCTGCTGGACCAGGGCCGGCGCATCCTGATGTTCGCGCCGCACTTCATCGCCCTGGACGCCGCCGCCACGCGCCTGACCTTGTACCTGAAAGAATCGGCCACGATGTACACGCGCCAGAGCGATGCCGATGTGGACGAGATCGTGCGCCAGGGGCGCGGCCGCTTCAACCGGGTGCACCTGGTCAGCCGCCACGACGGCGTGCGAGGCTTGATCCGCCACCTGCGCAAGGGCGTCCCCGTGTACTACCTGCCGGACATGGATTTCGGCCGCCAGGGCAGCGCTTTCATCCCCTTTTTCGGCGTGCCCGCCGCCACCCTGCTGTCGGCCGCCCAGATCGCCGCCGCCTGGGACGCCGCCGTGGTCCCGGTCATCAGCCGCCTGGACCTCGACACGGGCCGCTACCGGGTGGATATCGGTCCGCCCGTCGAAGAGTTCCCAGGCCGGCACAGCCCCGAGGCCGCCACCGCCCGCCTGAACGCCCTGATCGAGGCCGAGGTCCGGCGCGATCCGGCCCAGTATTATTGGGTGCATCGGCGCTTCAAGACGCGGCCCGAGGGTGAGGCGGGGCTTTATTGAGCAAACACGCTCGTTGCGCACTTCACCACGGCACACAGACAGGCGCTCCTGCCTGGAGGCCCGCTTTTGCAGGATAATGCGGCGATGATCTGGAACTTCACCAAAATGCATGGCGCCGGCAACGACTTCGTCGTCCTGGACGGCGTGCGCCAGTCCATCGACCTGACGCCCGCGCAAGCGCGCGCCCTGGCGGATCGCCATCGCGGCATTGGCGCCGATCAGATCCTGCTCGTCGAAGAGCCCCTGCACCCGGATGCCGATTTTCGTTACCGGATCTTCAATGCCGATGGCGGCGAAGTCGAGCATTGCGGCAACGGCGCGCGCTGCTTCGTGCGCTTCGTGCACGAGCAGGGCCTGTCGCGGCGCAATCCGCTTCGCGCCGAGATCGCCACCGGCCTGCTCGTCCTGCACGAATCCGGCGACGGCCAGGTCAGCGTGGACATGGGCCGCACCGCCTTCACACCCCGGGATCTGGCCTTCGACCCGGCCGGCCTGGAAACCCGCGCCCACGGCAAGGACACGCTGTACCGGCTGGACTTCCCGCAGGAGCCGGGCGAGGTCTGGTGTTCGCTGGTGGCGATTTCCAACCCGCACGCCGTGACCCTGGTCGATGAGGTGGATACGCATCCGGTCGCACGCCTGGGGCCCGCCATCGAATCCCACCCCCGTTTCGCCCAGCGCGTCAACGCCGGCTTCATGCAGGTGATCGACCGCCACCACATCCGGTTGCGGGTCTACGAGCGCGGCGCGGGCGAAACCCTCGCCTGCGGCACCGGCGCCTGCGCCGCCGCCGTCGCCGGCATCCGGCGCGGCCTGCTGGACAGCCCCGTGCGGGTGGACACGCGCGGCGGCGTCCTGCACATCGAATGGGACGGCCAGGCGCTGTGCATGCGTGGCCCGGCGACCACGGTTTTCCATGGCAAGATCGACATCGACGCTCTCACGGACGGAACGCCCACATGACACAAGATGCCTTCACCGCCCAGGACGTGGCGGACTACCTCAGCCGCAACCCCGATTTCTTCGAGGCGCACGCCGACGTTTTTTCTTCGCTGCATGTGCCCCATCCCCACCAGGCCCGCGCGATCTCGCTGGGCGAGCGGCAGATCCTGACCCTGCGCGCCCGCGTCAAGGAACACGAGCACCGGCTGATGCAACTGCTGCACAACGCCGGGGGCAACGAGCGCATCAACCAGTCGCTCATGCAATGGTGCGCCCGCATGCTGGCCGAGCCCGAGGCCGGCCGCATTCCGGCCCACATCATCCGCAGCCTGTCCGACCAGTTCGACCTCAGCGCCATTGCCCTGCGGGTCTGGGATCTGCCCGCGCTGGAAGACAGCGAATTCGCGCAGGACATCGATGCCGGGATCCGCGCCTATGCCGAAAGTCTGGCGCAGCCCTACTGCGGCCCGAACAAGGACCAGGAACCCTCCCGCTGGCTGGCCTCGGAGCCCGCTTCGCTGGCGATCCTGCCTCTGCGCACATTGAATGGCGCCGCCCCGGTCGGGCTGCTGGTCTTGGGCTCGGACGACGCCGGGCGCTTCACCCCCGACATGGGCACGGCCTTTCTCTCGCTGATTGCCTCGTTGGCGGGCGCGGCGCTGGGGCGGCTGGCCCGCCCGGCGCCCGAGGCCGCCTGAGCGGGCCGGACGGCGGACCGCCATGAACGCGCACTCCGGCCGGCGCCCTCCGGGCCGGGCGGCTCCCGCCGCGGATGCCGCCGGCCACACGGCGGCAGACGATGTCCTGGCCGAAGCCTGGCTGTCCGAACTGGGCGCCCAGCAGCGCTATTCCAGCCACACTCTCGCCGCCTACCGCCGCGACCTGCAGGCGCTGCAGCGCTGCTTTCCCGACCAGGCCCTGGACACGCTGGGCGAAGCCCAGATCCGCCAAGCCCTGGGCCGGCTGCATGCCTCGGGCCTGCAGCCCCGCAGCCTGGCGCGCGCCCTGGCCGCCTGGCGCGGCTACTACGAATGGCGGGCGCCAGCCGCCGGCCTGACGCGCAATCCGGCCCACGGCGTGCGCGCGCCCCGCATCCCGCACAGCCTGCCCAAGGCCCTGTCCGTGGATCAGGCCCAGGCCCTGCTGGACCGCCGCCAGTTGCCGCCCGCCGAAACCCCGGTCGAACGCCGCGACATGGCCATGTTCGAGATCCTGTACTCCGGCGGCCTGCGGCTGTCCGAGCTGATCGGCCTGGATTGGCAGCCGGTACGCACGCCCGGCCACGCCTCGCATAGCTGGATCCAGGCCGACGAGGGCGAGGCCGTCGTCCGGGGCAAGGGCGGCAAGACCCGCATCGTGCCGCTGGGCCGCCAGGCGCTGGGTGCCCTGCGCGCCTGGCTCGAAGTCCGGGCCGAACTGCTGAACCCACGATCCGACGAGGATGCCCGGGCGGCGCTGTTTCTGGGCGAACGCGGCCAGCGCATCGGCCCGCGCGTCGTGCAATTGCGTCTGCAGGCCCTGGCGCAGCGCGTGGGCCTGCCGCTGCACGTGCATCCGCACAGCCTGCGGCACAGCTTCGCAAGCCACCTGCTGCAATCCGCCCAGGATCTGCGCGCCGTCCAGGAACTGCTGGGGCACGCCAACATCTCCACGACCCAGATCTACACCCGCCTGGATTTCCAGCACCTGGCCGCCAGCTACGATCAGGCCCACCCCAGGGCGCAGCGCAAGTCGAAAGACTGAATGCGGCACGCCGGGCAGGCCCGGGGCCGGCTACGGGTTGTCTTCCAGGGATTGCAGCAGTTGCTGGCGCCGCGCCCGCGCTGCGCGCCAGGCCAGCAGGATGCCGCCGTGCGGCCCGAACCCGACCGAGATGAAATGCAGGACGCCGGCCGCCAGGATGATGGCCGGCGACGCGGGCACATCCGCGTGATAGGACACCAGCAGGCCCGCGTAGGATGCGAAGGCGCCCAGCGCGGCGGCCAGCGCCATCTGGGAACCGACCGGCCGCACCCAGAACCGGGCCGCCGTCGCGGGCAGCATCATGATCCCCACCACCATCAGGGTGCCCAGCACCTGGAAGCCTGCAACCAGGTTCAACACCAGCAGGAGCAGAAAACCGATGTGCGCCCAGGCCCCCGCCTGGCCCTGCGCACGCAGAAAACCCGGATCCAGGCACTCCAGCGCCAGCACTCGAAGCAGGGCCGCCAACGCCAGCAGCGTCACGCTGCTGACCGCCGTGACCAGGATCAGGGCCGCATCGCCAAGCCCCAGCACGGTGCCGAACAGCACGTGGATCAAGTCCATATTGGTGCCCTTCAGGGACACCAGCAACACCCCCAGCCCGAGGGAGACGAGATAGAAAGCCGCGAAGCTGGCGTCTTCGCGCAGCGGCGTCATGCGCGACACCAGCCCGGCCAGCACGGCCACCGCCACGCCTGTCACCAGCCCGCCGAGCGTCATGGCCGTCATCGACAGCCCCGCCGTCAGGAAACCGACCGCCACGCCCGGCAGGATGGCGTGGGCCATGGCATCGCCCATGAGGCTGAGCCTGCGCAGCACCAGAAACACCCCCAGCGGTCCGGCGGCGAAAGCCAGCGCCCAGGCGCCCGCCAGGGCGCGGCGCATGAAACCGAACTCGATGAAAGGCTGCACCAGCCAGTTCCACAGATCCATCAGACCGCCCCCCCGGCGCACAAATGCCGCGCCAGATGCAGATTGGCCGCACACAGCACCTGGCCACTGTCTCCCCAGCCCACGACCTGGCCGGCCAGCAACAGCGCCTGCGGAAAATAGGCGCGCACCATGTCCAGGTCGTGCAGCACGACGATCAGCGTGCGCCCCTCGCCATGCCATTGGTGCAGCAGCGCCAGCAAATCCTCGGTCGTCGCCCGGTCCACGGCGGCGAACGGCTCGTCCAGAAGGATCACCTGCGCATCGCGCAGCATCAGCCGCGCAAACAGCGCCCGTTGCCGCTGGCCGCCGGACAGCGTGTCCACGGACCGCCGGCCCAGGCCCGCCAGGCCCACGGCCTGCAAGGCCGCCTCGACCGCATCCCGGCCTTCGGCGCTCAGCCCGCGCCAGGCGCCCAGCCGGTGCCAGGCGCCCATGGCCACCAAATCGAAGGTGCTGACGGGAAAGTCGAGATCCAGTTCGGCCGACTGCGGCAGGCAGGCCAGGTCGCCCGCGATCTCCGGATCGATCCGGATACGGCCCCGGGCGGGACTCAAGCGGCCCGCCATGGCCTTGATCAGCGTGGATTTTCCGGCCCCATTGGGGCCTACGACCGCCGTCAGCGATCCACGGGAAAACACGCCGCTGGCGTCGCGCACCGCGATCCGGTCGCGCCAGCCCAGCCAGACCCGTTGCAGCTCGATGGCGGGCGGCGCCGCGGCGGGCGCCGGGCTTACCACCATTGCAGCGCCCACCCGGTCAACAGCCACAGGAACAATACGGCCGCTGCGGCGCGGCGCATGCGCCGGCCGGCCGACATCAGCAGGGAAGAACCGCGATAGCGGCCCGCTCTGATGAAGAATGGGAAATGGGACATAATCGTCTGTGGCACACGCGTGATGGCGCATTGAATGCGTTACGTTATAACATAACCCAATGAATATGAAGGCCCATTCCCACTCGCCAGACGAGATCGCCGAGCGCCTGGACACGGCCGAACGGCTCTGCGCCCAGCGCGGGTCGCGGCTGACGCCCTTGCGGCGCTTGGTGCTGGAAACCCTCCTGCATCATTCCGGCAGCCTCAAGGCCTATGAGTTGCTCGATGCTCTGCGGGCCGCGCAGCCCGGCGCCGCGCCCCCCACGGTCTACCGCGCCTTGGATTTCCTGACGGAGCAAGGCCTGATCCACCGGCTCGATGTCATCAACGCCTGGAGCGCCTGCACGGACGCGGGCGGCCAGCCCCACGACGTGCTGGTCGTCTGCACCCGCTGCGGCAGCGTGGCCGAGCTCAGCGACCCCGAATTGGGCCGCCGCCTGGCCGACTGCGTCGCCCAGGCCGGCTATGCCTTGAGCGGCCAGGAAACCGAACTGCGCGCACTCTGCCCTCGCTGCCGGCAGGCCTGAACGAGCCGGACGGCTGCGCGGCTACCGATCCGCCTCGCACCGCAACACGAACTGGAAGACCGCGCCCGCACCGGATTGCGGCAACAGCCGGATCGCGCTTTTGTGCAATTGAAGGATGCGGCTCACGATCATCAGCCCGAACCCGCCCGAACGCGATTCCTGGGCGGCCGCATAGCCCGTGAAGGCCGGGCGTTCAAACAGATGCTGCGCCAAGGCGGGCGCAATGCCCGGCCCGGTATCGCACACGATGACCTCGATGCCATCGCGCCCATGCGGCCTGAGCCGCACGGTGATGTCCCCGCCCTCCGGGGTCGCCCGCACCGCATTGTCGACCAGATTGACCAGCACGCGCTCCATCATGGCGAGATCGGCCCTCACCTGTGGCAAGCCGGGCACGATGTCGGCCACCAGGCGCTGTCCGCGCGCCTCCGCCGCCAATTCGAATTTCTGGAATACGTCCTGCAACAGGTCGGTCAGGAAGAAGGGCTCCATCTGCGGCTTGACCATGCCGTACTCCAACCGCGCAAGTTCGAACATTTCCTGGGCCAGGCGGCCGACCTTGCGGCTTTGCTCCAGGGCGATGTCGAGGTAGCGCTGCTGTTCGCGCGGGCCCAGCGCGCCGGACTTCATCCGCAAAGTCTCCAGGTAGCCATGCAGCGATGTAAGCGGCGTGCGCAAATCGTGCGAGAGGTTGGCAAACAGCTCCCGCCGCAGGTGGTCCTGGTCGCGCAGCGCGCGCCATTGCTCGTCGATGCGTTGCGCCAGATCTTCGAAGCTGCGGCTCAGCAGCCTCAAGTCGCTGCCGCTGTACGCCGCCTGCCTGAGTAGCGGCCGGGCCTGAGGCAGCCAGGACATGCCGTGGGCTTCGAGACCCCGCACGGCCTCGGTCAACGTGCGCAGCGGGCGCGTGATCAGATGGAACGCCGTCAGACCGGCCAGCAGGCCCAGCATGGCCACCAGCCCCATGGACCACAGCATCGCATTGGCCGCCCCGCCGGCATTCACATGCGCGGCCAGCGAGTCATGGCTCGCCCCCTGCAGAACCACATAGACGAAGCCCGCCTCGGGACTCGCCGATTCCAGCGGCGCGGCGCTGAAGACCTTGCGCCCACCGGGATTGCGCGGATCGTCGCCGAAGATCGGCAGCGTGCCGCCGCCCAGCAGCGACTCAATGGGGGCCAGGTCCACCCGCGTACGCTTGACGGCCCCCTCGGGGGCCGAGTAGGCCATGATGCGCCCAGTCGCGTCCAGCAGGTAGACTTCGACGCTGGGGTTCACCGCCATGAGTTTGTCGAACAGGCCGCGCACCGCCGGAGGGTTGAATCCCCCGGCGGCCACCAATTCCGGATAGCCCGCGATCTGCGGGGCCAAGGCAAGCGAAAGGCGCTGAACGACCTCCTGCTCATGGCGTTCTCCGCCCCGCATCTGCAAGGCGACCGACGCGGCGCAGCAGGCCAGCAGCAGCACGACGAACACGGCCGACAGGCGCTGCGAAAGAGACCATTCACGCATCAGCATGGCGCCGGGCCCTCCGCCCATTTATAGCCGCGCCCCCAGACCGTCAGGATCAGGCGGGGCTCGGACGGATTCCCTTCGATCTTCATGCGCAGCCGGTTGATGTGCGTATTCACCGTGTGCTCGTAGCCATCGTGCCGATAGCCCCAGACCTGATTGAGCAAGTCGAGGCGCGAGAACACCCTGCCGGGATGGCGGGCAAAGAAATGCAGCAGATCGAATTCACGCGGCGTCAGTTCCACCGGCTGCCCGTCCAGACGCACTTCCCGCGCGATCGGATCGATGCTGAGCCCGCCCAGCACGAGCACCCCGGCATCCAGCCGGGCATTGCGCGCCAGGGCGTCGCTGCGCCGCAACAACGCACGCACGCGCGCCACGAGTTCCAGCATGGAAAACGGTTTGGCCAGATAGTCGTCGGCCCCCAGCTCCAGCCCCAGGATGCGGTGCACCTCGCTGGACCGCGCACTGGTCACGATGATGGGGATGTAGTAGGCCATGGCCCGCGCCCGACGGCAGATCTCCAGGCCGTCCACGCCCGGCAGCATCAGATCGAGCACCAGGGCATGCCAGCCCCCCTGCCCGAGCGCAGCCATGCCCTGGGTGCCGTCGGCAACGCGCACGGCGTCATAGCCTTCGTCGCTCAGGTGCATGCGCAGAAGTTCGGCGATGTCATCGTCATCCTCGACGATCAGAATCCGTTTGGGCGTGTCCATTCGTCCATTATCCGACAGGACGGCGCGCCGGTTTATCACGTTTTTTTGAACTTTCGGCGAGGATTCCGGGATCGCCGCCCTCCCATACTGCGTCCATGAAATCCGCTCCCGCTTCTTTCCTCCCCGCGCACGATGGCCCGCCCCATCCTCTGTGGCTGCGCACGACGCACTGGCTCAACGCCCTGGCCCTGCTGATCATGGCCATGAGCGGCTGGCGCATCTACAACGCATCGCCCCTGTTCGATTTCACGTTTCCGGCCGACATCACGCTGGGCGGCTGGCTGGGCGGGGCGCTGCAGTGGCACTTTGCCGGCATGTGGCTGCTCGTCCTCAACGGTTTGCTCTACCTGGGTCTCGGTCTGGTCACGGGCCGGCTGGCCCGGCGCCTGTTTCCCGTGACGCCGCGCGGCGTGCTGGACGACGCGCGGCGTGCGCTGGCCGGACGCCTCGATCACTCGGACCCGCGCCGCTACAACCAAGTGCAGCGCGCCGCCTATCTGTTCGCGATCCTGGCTCTCGTCCTGGCGGTGCTCAGCGGCCTGGCCGTCTGGAAATCCGTGCAATTCCCGACACTGCGCGAGCTTTTCGGCGGCTATGACGCCGCCCGGCGGATGCACTTTTACGGCATGGCCGCCCTCGTCGCCTTCGCAGCCGGCCATGTCGGCATGGCCGTGCTGGTGCCCAGATCCCTGCTCGCCATGATATCCGGCGGGCCTCGCCCGCCCCATTGCGACAAGGAGAGCGCATCGTGAAGCCTTTCACCTTCTGGCACAAGGACCACGCCGAGGCCGTCACGGCCGAGGCGCAGAACCTGCTGCGCAAGCGGTTGCCGCTGGCGGCGCGCCGCCGGTTCCTGACGCGCGGACTGACACTGGGCGGGCTGTCCCTGCTCAGCGGCTGCGTCATCGACGACGACACGACGGCCGAGGCGGCATTGACGCGAATCTCACGGATCAACGACTGGGTTCAGGGCCGGCTGTTCGATCCTTCGCAACTCGCGCCCACCTACCCGGACTCCATGATCGCACGCCCCTTTCCGTTCAATGCGTTTTACGGAGAAGACCAGGCGCCGCGCATCGATGCCGGGGATTTCAGGCTGGAGGTCTCCGGCCTGGTCGCCCGCAAACAGCCGTGGTCGCTGGCCGACCTGCGCACGCTGCCCCGATACTCGCAGGTCACGCGCCACATCTGCGTGGAGGGCTGGAGCGCGGTCGGCAAATGGGGAGGCCCACGCCTGAGCGACTTCCTGCGCATGATCGGCGCCGACCTGAGTGCGCGCTACGTCGGCGTCCACTGCGCCGACAACTACTACACCAGCATCGACATGGCGACCGCCCTGCACCCCCAAACGCTGATCGCCCTGGATTGGGACGACCGGCCGCTGCCGCCGAAATACGGTTTCCCCATGAAGCTGCGCATCCCCACCAAGCTTGGCTACAAGAACCCCAAGCACATCCAGGCCATTTTCGTGAGCAACACCTTCAACCGCGGCTACTGGGAAGACCAGGGCTACAACTGGTTCGGCGGCAGTTGACACGAGCGCGTCCTCTTTTCCCTGCGGCGCCCGCCGCAATTTTGACCAACCTTGAAAAAGGAAACATCATGAAAACCACGTTCGCCACCGCCACACTCTCCGCATGCCTCGCACTGGGAGCCTTCCCGGCCTTCGCCGCCGGTCCGATGGGCCAGCAAGATCACATGGTCATGGACAAAACCCCGATGGCCGGGCAAGCCACGCACAAGGGCCAGATGGGCATGGACAAGATGGGCATGGACAAAACGAGCACCTCGCCGGCATCGATGGCCAAGGAAGGCATGACGCATCAGGCCGCCATGGACCACATGGGCAAAACGCCCATGGACAAGGGATCGATGGACAAAGGCAGCATGCAGAAATAAGTTCCGGATCCCGGGTTTGCCCTAAACCCGAGCCTATGATGTAATCGCATGCTGATCGCCGCACCCTGCCCGCTGCCGGGACGGTCACGTCCACCGGCACCCGACGCAGCCAGCACAAGGGCGGGAACGTCGCATCGCATTCGAGGCCATCATGAATACTGCTCCATCCGCCGACGCCCTGATCCCGGTCACCGTGCTCACCGGTTTCCTGGGCGCGGGCAAGACCACCCTGCTGCGCCGCATTCTGACGGAATTCCACGGCCAGCGCATCGCCGTCATCGAAAATGAGTTCGGCGAAGAAAACATCGACAACGACCTGATCATCCAGGACAGCGAAGAGCAGGTCGTGGAACTGAGCAACGGCTGCGTCTGCTGCACCGTGCGCGGCGACCTGATCCGTACCCTGAACGACCTCGCCGGCCGGCGCGCCGAGGGCAAAGTCCGCTTCGACCGCGTGATCATCGAGACCACGGGCATGGCCAACCCCGGCCCGGTCTGCCAGACGTTCTTCATGGACGACGACGTGGCCGCCGCCTATCGGCTGGATGCCGTCGTCACGGTGGTGGATGCCAAGCACGGCATGGCCACCCTGGACCGCCAGGAAGAGGCCCAGCGCCAGGTCGGGTTCGCGGACCGCATCCTGATTTCCAAGAAAGACCTGGTCAACGAAACCGACTACCAGGCCTTGCGCGCCCGCCTGGTTCGGATCAATCCGCGCGCCGCCATCATGCCCGTGCACTTCGGGGAAACCGACCTGAAGGCCCTGCTGGACGTCAGCGGCTTCGATCTGGACGCCATCCTGGACATCGACCCGGCGTTCCTGGCCGAGGACGCCGCCGGCCATGACCACGGCCCGCATGGGCACGATCACCACGATCATGATCACGACGACGAGGACGGCCACCACGACTGCGGCCCCGCATGCGGCCATGGCCACCACGATCATCATCATGCCCATCACGACGACGAGATCGGCGCCTTCGTGTTCCGCTCCGACTGCGCCTTCGATCCGGAACGCCTGGAAGACTTCCTGAGCGGCATCGTCCAGGTCTACGGCCCCGATCTGCTGCGCTACAAGGGCATCCTGTACATCAAGGGCATCAATCGGCGCATGCTGTTCCAGGGCGTTCACATGATGTTCGGCGCCGAACCCGGCAGGCCCTGGCCAGCCAGTGAAAAACCGAATACCCGCATGGTCTTCATCGGCCGTAAACTGCCCCAGGACATCTTCACCCAGGGGCTCGAACAATGCCTGGCCTGAATACCGCGACACCGCTGCCCCGCCGTACCCTACGATCGCGGCAGACAGGCCCAGGCACATAAAAAAGAGGACGCAACATGGCTACCAAATCCAGCATCAAGTCTCCGGGCAAACCGCTCACGGAAAAAGAACTGCTGGCGATGCCTGAAAAGGACTACATGAACGAAGCCCAACTGGCGTTCTTCCGTGAACGCCTGCACCAGCTCGAACACGAAATCCTGACCAATGCCGGCGCCACGACCGAGAACCTGCGCGAAACCCAGTACGTGCCCGATCCGGCCGACCGCGCGACGATCGAAGAAGAACACGCACTGGAACTGCGCACCCGCGACCGCGAGCGCAAGTTGCTGAAGAAAGTCCAGCAGTCCATCGCCCGCATCGACTCCGGCGAATACGGCTGGTGCGAGGAAACCGGCGAGCCCATCGGCATCGCCCGCCTGCTGGCCCGGCCCACGGCCACACTCTCCCTCGAAGCGCAGGAGCGCCGCGAAATGCGCCAGAAACTCTACGGGGATTGAGGGGGGCGCACGGCCTCACCGTGTACCGCGCGGCACCTCGCGCAATCATCGCCCCCTCGCGGGATGCGCACTCCACCCGGCACGCCCGGACGGCCAAATTCCAGGAGGCGCTTGAAGTTCCCGCTCCCGCCCCCATGTAGTTCTCTCCACCCAAGAGGACCGCATGGAACAATTTCACGCCACCACCATCGTCTGCGTCCGGCGCGGCAATGACGTCGCCCTGGGCGGCGACGGCCAGGTCACCCTGGGCAATATCGTCATCAAGGGCACGGCCCGCAAGATCCGCCGGCTTTATCACGACAAGGTGCTGGCCGGGTTCGCCGGCGCCACGGCCGACGCCTTCACCCTGCAGGAACGCTTCGAGGCCAAGCTGGAAAAACACCAGGGCCACCTGATGCGCGCCGCCGTGGAGCTGACCCGCGACTGGCGAACCGACCGCGTGCTGCGCCGGCTGGAGGCCATGCTGATCGTGGCCGACCGCGAACACACCCTGATCCTGACCGGCAACGGCGACGTCCTGGAGCCCGAACACGGCATCGCGGCCATCGGTTCGGGCGGCGCCTATGCCCAGTCGGCTGCGCGCGCCCTGCTGGACGCCACGGAACTCTCTCCCGCCGAGGTCGTCAAGAAATCCCTGGAAATCGCCGGGGAGCTCTGCATCTACACCAATCAGAACCACATCGTCGAAACGCTCTAGGCCCATCCCCATGTCTGATGCCACCCCCATGACCCCCAAGGAAATCGTTTCGGAGCTGGACAAGCACATCGTCGGCCAGGACAAGGCCAAGCGGTCGGTGGCCGTGGCGCTGCGCAACCGCTGGCGCCGCCAGCAGGTGCCCGAGCCCCTGCGCCACGAAATCGTGCCCAAGAACATCCTGATGATCGGGCCGACCGGCGTGGGCAAGACCGAGATCGCCCGCCGCCTGGCCCGCCTGGCCAACGCCCCCTTCATCAAGATCGAGGCCACCAAGTTCACCGAGGTGGGGTATGTGGGCCGCGACGTGGACACGATCGTGCGCGACCTGGTCGAGGTCGCCATCAAGCAGACGCGCGAGACCGAGATGCGCCGCGTGCGCACCCAGGCCGAGGACGCCGCCGAAGACCGCATCCTGGACGCCCTGCTGCCGCCGCCGCGCAACGCCCATGGCGAACCCGAGCGCGAGGAAAACAACACCCGCCAGATCTTCCGCAAGCGCCTGCGCGAGGGCAAGCTGGACGACACGCAGATCGATATCGAGATCGCCCAGACGCCGCCGCACATGGAAATCATGGCGCCCCCCGGCATGGAGGAAATGACCGAACAATTGCGCGGCATGTTTGCCGGCCTGGCCCAGGGCAAGACCAAATCGCGCAAGCTGTCCGTCAAGGAAGCCTTCCGCCTGCTGGTCGAGGAAGAAGCCGCGCGGCGCATCAACGAGGAAGAGCTGCGCGCTCACGCGGTCACGCTGGCCGAGCAGCACGGCATCGTCTTCCTGGACGAGATCGACAAGATCGCCGCGCGCCAGGAGCAGGGCGGCGCCGACGTCTCGCGCCAGGGCGTGCAGCGCGATCTGCTGCCGCTGGTCGAAGGCACCACCGTCAACACCAAGTACGGCATGGTGCGCACCGATCACATCCTGTTCATCGCCTCCGGCGCTTTCCATCTGTCGAGGCCGTCGGACCTGATCCCCGAACTGCAGGGGCGCTTCCCGATCCGGGTGGAGCTGGATTCCCTGACGGCCGAAGACTTCGTGCGCATCCTGAGCGAAACCGACGCCTCGCTGACCAAGCAGTACGCCGCCCTGCTGGCCACCGAGGACGTGACGCTGGACTTCACCGAAGACGGCGTCCGGCGCCTGGCCGAACTGGCCTTCGACGTCAATGAACGCACCGAGAACATCGGCGCACGGCGCCTGTACACGGTGATGGAAAAACTGCTGGAGGACTTGTCCTTCGAAGCGGCCAGCCCCGGGGCGGAAACCGTCGTGGTCAACGCCGCCTACGTCGAGGACAAGCTGGCGGAAACGGCCGGCAGCCAGGATCTGGCCCGCTACGTGCTGTAGCGTCCGCCCCCGGCGCGTCGGGCGGAGGCGGCCGCCTAGTCTTTCTCCAGTTCGACGAGCCGGTACTGGCCGCCGGCCCGCTCGGCCGTGAAATCGACCCGGTCACCCACCGCGATCCCCGCCAGGCGCGACGGATCGACGCGGTAGACCAGCGTCATGGCGGGAAGATCCAGCTTGGGGATGGCGCCGTGGCGGATGGCGATCTTGCCGGCCGCCGCATCCACGCGCACGACCTCGCCGCTGGCCCGGGCCTGCGCGGGCGCCGCCGCCAGCGCCACGCCTGGCAGGGCCCAGGCGCCCACGGCCGCGAGCGGCGGCACGGCGGGCGCTGCCACCATCCCGCCCGCCAGGATCAGGGCGCCGAAACGCATCGGATGCCGAACCTGCTGAGCACGAAAAAGCATGGGCTACACTCCTGTTGATTGATCCAAGCATACAGCGAAACAGAGACTCCCTTGCCTGCCTCCGTCCCCGGCTACGATCTGCGGCCCGCCACCGAATCCGACATCCCCGCCATCCACGCCCTGATGCGCGAAATGGCCGAATTCGAGAAACTCACCGATATCTTCCAGGCCACGCACGCCAGCCTGACGCACAGCTTCTTCAGCCCGGAGCCGGCCGCCCGCTGCCTGGTCATCACGACCCTCGAAGACCCAGGCACGGCCATCGCCTACATCATGTGGTTCCACAACTATTCCAGCTTCCTGGACCGGCGCGGCCTGTACCTGGAAGACGTCTACATCACGCCCGCCCACCGCGGACGCGGCCTGGGCGGCTGGGTGCTCAAGCATCTGGCGGCGCTGGCCGTGGAACTGGGCTGCGGCCGCTTCGAATGGGTGGTGCTGGACTGGAACGAGAACGCCATCGAATTCTACAAGCACCATGGCGGCGAAATCCTGGACGACTGGCGGGTGGTGCGCGTCACGGGCGAAGCCCTGCAGCGGCTCGCCAGCCAGGCCTGAGCCGCCGTCCCTTCACCTGCCGGAGCCTGCCATGTCGATCCGCGTTTCCATCGTTTCCACCCGCACCGGCGATGACGGCACCACCGGCCTGGGCGACAAGACCCGCGTGCCCAAAGACGCGCCGCGCATCATGGCGTTGGGCGACGTCGATGAGCTGAACAGCGCCATCGGCCTGTGGCGCACGGCGCCGCTGCCGGCCGAGATCGATACCTTGCTGGACCTCATCCAGCACGATCTGTTCGACCTGGGCGCAGAGCTCTGCATTCCGGGCTGGACGGCGCTCAAGGACGCACACGTGCTGCGCCTGGACGACGCACTGAAGCACTACAACGCCGAACTGGGCCCGCTGCAGGAGTTCATCCTGCCCGGGGGCTGCCCGGCCGCCGCCCATGCCCACATGGCCCGCACCCTCGCCCGGCGGGCGGAGCGGTCCGTGGTGACACTGTCCCGGGCGGACACGGTCAATCCGCCCGTCCTGCACTACCTGAACCGCCTCTCGGACCTGTGCTTCGTCCTGGCGCGCTTCCTGAACCGCGCCGCCGGCATGGCCAATACGTTATGGAACCGGCGCGACGCCTGAAACCGACGCCTCAACGGCGGTCGTCGGAATGCACCTGCAGGGCCTCGAGAAAACGCGACACCATGTTGTAGGCTGCGATGGTGGCCGTCAGCTCGACGAGATCCCGATCCTGGAAATGCCGCCGCACCGCCTGGAATACGGCATCGGGCACCTGCACGGTGCGCGTCATCGCATCCGCATAGGCCAGCACATCCCGCTCGCGCGCATCGAACCGGTCCGCCGGGATTTCATCCCGCCCCAGCGCATCCAGTTGATCTTGGCGCAGCCCCTCGCGCAAGGCGATCGGCGCATGCTGGTCGGCTTCGTAGGACGCGCGGTTCAGGTGCGCGATGCGCATGATGACCAGCTCGCGGATCGCGCCGTCCAGAAGGCAGCGATGGCGGATGGAGGTCAGGTAGGTCAGCCAGCCTTCGGCCGCCGGAGGGCTGTGCAGCAACATCTGGTACAGATGCAGGACACTGCCGCGCTCGGCTTCGATGCGGCGGGCCAGGGCGGCGGCCTCGCCCCGGTTCAGGTCGGCATACTCGATTCGTGCCATGAAAGTCTCCGTGAGGGGCTCAGGCCCGCGGACCGGAGCGATAAGCGTGAAGGCGGCGCGTTCAGGCGGGCAGCACCTGGCGCACGGTGCGATCCAGGCGCGCGACGATCTCGTCGATCTCGGCCGCCGTGCAGATGAAAGGCGGCGCCAGCAGCACGTGATCCCCATGGATGCCGTCGATGGTGCCGCCCATCGGGTACATCATCAAACCGTTTTCCATCGCCTGGCGCTTCAGGCGCGCATGCGTTTTCAGGTCCGGATCCAGCGCCGACTTGTCGGCCCGGTCGCGCACGAACTCCACCCCCACGAACAGGCCGCGTCCGCGCACGTCGCCGACATGGGGATGATCGGCGAAGACCTCGCGCAGGCGCGCCCGCAACTGCTCGCCGCGCGCCAGGACATTGGCCAGCAGACCATCGCGCTCAATCACCCGCTGCACCGCCAGCGCGGCGGCGCAGGCAGTGGCGTGGCCCATGTACGTGTGACCATGCTGGAAGAACCCGCTGCCGTTGACGAGCGTATCGTAGATGCGGCGGCTGGCCAGCATGGCGCCGATGGGCTGATAGCCCGCCCCCAGGCCCTTGGCGATGGCCAGGATGTCCGGCGCGACGCCGTCCTCGGTGCAGGCGTACAGGTAGCCGGTGCGTCCCATGCCCGACATCACTTCGTCCAGGATCAGCAGCACGCCATGCCGGTCGCAGACTTCACGGATGCGCTGCAAATAGGTACGCACCGGCGGCAGCGCACCCGCCGTGGCGCCCACCACCGTTTCCGCCACGAAGGCCGCCACGCGGCCCGGCCCGATCTCGAGAATCGCATGCTCCAATTCATCGGCCAGGCGGGCGGCATACTGCTCCTCGGTCTCGCCGGGCCGCTGATCCCGATAGGCATAGCAGGGCGACACATGATGCGCGGGCGCCAGCAACGGGAGAAAGGGCTGGCGCCGCCAGGCATTGCCGCCGATCGCCAGCGCGCCCAGCGTATTGCCGTGATAGCTCTGGCGTCGGGCGATGAACTGGCTGCGCTCGGTTTCGCCGCGCTCGACGAAATACTGCCGGGCGAGCTTCAGCGCCGCCTCGATCGCTTCGGACCCGCCGGACACGAAATAGACGTGGTCCAGATCGCCCGGCGCCCGGACGGCCAGGAAGTCCGCCAGCTCTTCGCAGGCCTGGGTAGTGAAAAAGGATGAATGGGCGTAGGCCACCTGGTCGAGCTGCGCCTTGATGGCGGCAATCACGTCGGGATGGCCATGTCCCAGGCAGGACACGGCCGCGCCACCCGAGGCGTCCAGGTACTGGCGCCCGTCTTGGTCGAACAGGGATATCCCCTGGGCGCGCACGGCGCGGTTCAGCGTATGCTGAGGATTGCGATGGAAGACATGGGTCATGACACGATCCAACAAACGTTTCGTGTATCATAGAACATGAAACATATAATGCAATATCCGGGCAGATTCTTTTCATACAGACGTTATGTCGGCACCACACTCGTTGGATGAACTCACCCGTTTGATCCAGGCCCGCTACCCGGACCTCAGCCCTCAGTTCCAGACGGGGGCCCGCTATCTGATCGACCACCCGACCCAGGTATCGACCCTGTCCGCACGCAAGCTAGCCGCCCTGGCCGGCGTGCAACCGGCCACGCTGGTGCGGCTGGCCCAACACCTGGGCTACGCCGGCTGGGATGCGCTGAAAGCCGTCTTTACCCAGGAACTGCACCCGCCGGGCACCTACGCGGCCCGTGCGCGGACCCTGCTCCACCGCCCGGAATCCGCCCAGGCCTCCCGCCAGAGCGCCCTCCACCGGCAAATCCTCAACCTGCAAGCGCTGGAAGCGATCAACCCGGCCGCCCTGGATCAAGCGGTTGCCCTGCTGGCCGACGCCGGCCGCATCATGGTCGCCGGGTTCCGGTCCTGCCATCCGGCGGCCTTCAGCCTGCGCTATCTGTGCAACCTGTTTCGCCCCGACGTCCACCTGCTGGACAACACCGG
Source organism: Castellaniella ginsengisoli (assembly GCF_040955415.1). NCBI lineage: Bacteria > Pseudomonadati > Pseudomonadota > Betaproteobacteria > Burkholderiales > Alcaligenaceae > Castellaniella > Castellaniella ginsengisoli. The sequence continues at coordinate 916,649 of NZ_CP158257.1, forward strand.
CGGCACCTTGAACCTGGACGCGCACCACTTGCGCCCCGAAGACACGGCGGTCCTGATCGGCTACGCGCCGTATTCCCGTGAAATCGTCGAACTGGCCGACGCCATCCAGCCCCAGGGCTGCCGCGTGCTGGCCCTGTGCGACAGCCAGCTCGCGCCGATCGCTCTGCATGCCGACTGCGTGCTGACCTTCTCCACCGAGGGACATTCGTTCTTTCCCTCCACCGTCGCCATCCAGGCCCTGGCGGAAATGTTGGCCCAGCTTCTGCTGGTGCGCTCCGGCGACCACGCGCTGTCCGAACTCAACCACACCGAAGCCAGGCTCCATGCCAGCGGCGCCTACCGATGAACGACGCCATTGATTCCCGATTCCTTGAACTGCACCGGGTTCAGGCCCGGGGCGCCCACCGCGATCTGGGCCGCGCGCTGGGGCGCTGGGGCGCCGAGGCCTGCCATCGCCACCTGGTCCGCTCAGACGCTTGGGCGCAGGTCATGGCATGCCGCGATCGCCCTGAAATTCCGGCCATGCGCGCGCTGCTGCACGCGGCTTTCCCCTGGATCGAAGAAGAGCTGGCGGGCCTGGCCGAAGGCCTGGAACTGCCTCCCGATGAGGTTTTCCTGTGGAATTCCCGAGGCGACCTGTGGGCGCTGGCGCCCGACGGCTGCACCACGGTGCTGGCGCCGCGGCGCCTGAGCCACAACGAAGATGGCGATCCCGGCTTTGCCGGGGCCTGCGGCCTGCTCGAGGCGCAGCCCGCCGACGCGCCCGCTTTCGCCGCCTTCGTCTATCCGGGCTCGCTGCCGGGCCACACCTTCGCCGTCAATGCGTCGGGATTGGCGATGACGGTCAACAATATCCGCGCCCGCCGGGCCGAGGCCGGCATGCCCCGCATGGCCCTGACGCGCGCACTGCTGGCCGCCGGATCGGCGCGCGAGGCCGTCTCGATCCTGCAGGCGCACCCCCGCATGGGCGCCTTTCACCTGGGCCTGGGTCAAGCGGGGCACGCGCAAACCTGGAGCGTGGAGTTCAGCCGGACAACCGTCTCCGTGCGTCTGGTGGCCGGCGCCCCCCTGCTGCATGCCAACCACGCCATCCACGAAGCGCAGCAAGCCTTGCCGCAAGTGATCACCGCTTCATCGGCGCATCGGCAGGCACGCGGCGAAGCCTTGCTGGCGCAAGACATTCCGGCGTTGACGATCCTGGCTGATACGGGAGATGCCGCCGAGCCCATCCTGCGGCGGTCTCCTGCCGACACCGACCAGGAAAACACCCTGGCCACCGCCGACATCGACCTGTCCGGGCCGATTGTCCGCTGGGCGGTCTACGCGCCCGGGGCGGCAGCCCCCCATCACCGCTTCGAGGGCCTGCGGCGCCTGTAAACGCGCCCTCCCGCCCGCCGATGGCGGAACCCTGCACACGCCCAGGTTACTTAGCTCCATCGACCGGGGCTCGCACCGCACAAGGAGACATGGGCATGGAAGAACAGAACGACATTTTGTCCAGGCTGGGGGACCGGCTGGGGTTGAATCTGTCATTTGGCGAGAACGGAAAGTGCTGCCTTTTGCTGGACCAGACCCTGATCATCTCGATCGAGAGCAAATCGTCGGGCTGGCTGTTTTATGGGCTGCTGCAAAGCAGCGCCGGCTGGCAAGAAAAAGATTTCTGGCGGGATTTGCTGGCGCTCAACCTCTCGCTGGCCGAGCAGCAGGCCGGCGCGATCGCCTATGAGCCCGCATCGGATGCCTTGCTGTATACGCATCGCCTCCCCGCCGCCCAGTTGGATGTCGATGATGCCTATGAGTTTCTGGGGGCGTTCGCCAATCAACTCGAAAAAGTAAGAACTCATCTCCATTCCCAGTAAAAAGAACCAGGCATCTTCCCCTTATCCGGGAAAGGAAAAATCATGATTCAATTGGAAAAATTTTCCGATCTGGCCAGTCTTGGGCACAGAATCGCGGTCCGCGACAATGATGAAGGCGTACCGGTGCTGCAGGCCGCCCCGCAAAGCTTCAAGGGAAGGATACTATCGGCGCTCAGCCACGTGCCCTTCCTCAGGAACCTGCACGCCGTCGAGGAATACCGCCAGCAGGTCAGGACCGACAATGCCCAGGCGCTGGGGCTGTTTTTGTTCGCTCTATCGCAGAAATTCGGCGGCAGGGCGACAGAACTCGCCCTGACGAAGAACAACGTGGACTTGTCGGGCGGAACCCCGCTCCAGGGACGGATCGTCGCGCAGATCATCAATGACGCCCAAAGCTCTCAAATTTGCGGATTCAGGAACCTCGGAAATACCTGCTACGCCAACTCCACGCTGAAACTCTTGCTTTGCTCTCTGGGGCCCGACCGTCTGCTCGGGCATCTTGAAAACTTCAGCAAGACCACCGCAGACGCAGGCAAGCGTGATGCTGCGGAAAAATTCATGCATGTCGTCAAAGCGTCTTTCGACATGGACAAGCCGCTTGAAAAGGAGCTTCGGGCGCTGTTTTCAAGCCTGCAGAAGCTGGACATGTTCAGCAATAAAGACGAAAACGGTCAATTTTCGTTCAATATCGTGGGCACGCAGAATGATGCGCAAGAATTCCTGGCGAAGCTGACGGAAGCATTCAACCTTTCCCAAATCGATGGCTGCGCCATGGAGTGCAAGGAATCGGTGGTCAACGGCAAGCTGCACCGCTCCTTATCCAGCGAGCCGGCCTATTGCCACGACATCACTGCGACAAACCCGAAATTCACGCTGCAAGACATCGTGGATGAAACCCACCGGGCGGAAAAAATGGAATTGAAATGGGACCCCGCGGATCAAAAGAACACGGAGGTCACCAAGGTCAAGCAATGGACTGTGCCGGACGTGTCCACGCTTCACAGATTCAACCTCCACCTAAACACCCTGGAATATGACCTCGAAACCTTCCAGTTGCGCAAGGCAACCCTGGAGAAAGCGAATTTCACCGACGAGGTCACGCTCAGTGTCCTGGACGAAAAAACCGGCCGGAAATGGAGGGTCACCTTCGAGCCGAAAGAGATCGTCATCCAACAAGGGAGCGCCAACGCCGGCCACTATTACATGTATGCCAAAAAGGACGACGGCGACTGGGTGCGGCACGACGACAGCACAGTGCACGCATGCGCCGGCCCCGGCCCCAAGGAGCAGGCCAAACTGATCGGTTTTTCCGTGAAGCAGAAAGTGCTTATGGAGCCTGACGAGGGCTCAGGCTCAGAAGCATAAGCCCGGCATCCGCCTCGTGGCGATGAAGACGCAACCGCCGGCTTCATCGCCCTTGCAGCATGCCCGGTCCGTCACGAAGCGGGCTGAGGCTTACTTCACCCGGCTGACCATGTACTCCACGGCGGCGCGCAGGGTGGCGTCATCGGCCTTGGTGCCGCCGCGCGCGGGCATGGCGCCCTTGCCGTGCAACGCCACATTCATCATTTCGTCCATGCCTTTGGCGATCAGCGGCTCCCAGGCCTTTTTGTTGCCCAGCTTCGGGGCGTTGGCCGCGCCGGTGCTGTGGCACGCCACACACGCGGACTTGTAGAGCTTCTCACCCGTCTTCAAGGTGCCGGCATCGCTGGCCATCGACAGGGCCGGCAGCAAAGCCAGGGACAGGGCGGTCGCACTCACGATCTTCAACATTTGTCACTCTCCAGAGTCGGGACGGCCGTTTCGGCCGCCCCGGATACAGGGTTTATTTCTTGATGGGGCCGGGGGCGGCGACCTGCTTCATCAGATCGTCATCCCACTTGCCTTCGACCTTGACGTGGCCGGCGGCGCCCAGCTCGAAGGCCTCGATCAGGTTGTGGTTGACGTAGGCGTAAATACCGGGCTGCTTGAAGGTGTAGAGCGCCGCGCCGGCCGTGCCGCCCGGGATGAACCAGGTCTCCAGATTGCGTTCGGGCCGGTTGATGAACTTGCCCGTGGCCCAGACGTAGTCGCCATGGCCGCCGATCAGGTGGGGACGCGTGTCGCGGTTGGCCGTGGAGTGGATGAACAGCACGGTCTCGCCCACCTTGGCCTGCAGCGCGCCTTCGCCGGTCAGCGCGCCGACCTTGCCGTTGAACACGATGTGCGACGGAATCAGGCCGCGCATCACTTCGGTGGTGTCGCCGTAGCTTTCCAGGGCGGTGTCGTAGGACTTGTAGTTGCCTTCCTCATCCTTCGGAATGTAGAGGTCGAACTCGCCGATGGTGTAGACCTTGTCGTAGTGCAGCGGCTTGCCGCTTTCGTCCTTCAGGCCGTCGCGGGGCAGCACCATCAGGGTGCCGCTCATGCCGGACACCACGTGCCAGGGCACCATGCCTTCGGGGGCGCAATGATAGATGAACGTACCCGTGCGGTCCGCCTTGAAGCGCAGCACGGTCTGCTCGCCCGGCTTGATCTTGGTCAGGCCGCCACCGCCCAGCGCCCCGGTGGACGCGTGGAAGTCGATGTTGTGCTCCAGCGCGTTGGTGGCCGGATTGATCAGGGTGAGCTGAACATAGTCGCCCTCATGCACCACCATGGTCGGACCCGGCATGGTGCCGTTGAAGGTCATCGCCTGCAGGGTCGTGCCGTTTTCTTCGTCGATGACGATCTTCTTTTCCTCGATGGTCAGCGTGAACTCGACCACGCGCGGCTTGGCTTTGGTCGCCTGCTCGTGCGCCATCACATGGGGCGGTGCAACCAGCACGGGCTTGATGTGTTCCAGCTTGTCGGCCGGATCAGCCAACGCGGCACCGCCGGCCAGCAAGGACGCCAGAGCGGTGGCAGCCATACACAGACGAAATACCTTCATGTTCAACTCCCTGATTTAATGTGTCGTCTTGTTTCGACGTACCCATCTTGTCATGGCTCGGGTTTACCCTTGTTGCGCTGGATCAACCCGATTCAGCCCTCATTCAGGTTTTGTGAAAAGTCTTGATATGCCGCAAATCGGGGCGGCGCGCGGCCCGGACGGTCGGCCGCCCGCTCACTCTTCGCGCACCAGGCGAAAACCCAGATTGGCCGGCGGCAAACCGATCGAGCAGGCCCCATTGCGCGGATCGCGGATGAAATCGGCCATGGCGGCGATATGGGCGCCCGCCAGAATGCGCACGCCGCAGTTTTCGCGTGGCGCCAGCGGCAGCGCGCCCACGCTGTGGCTGGCAAAGCACGTATCGGTCCATTCCCAGACATTGCCGCCCATGTCGCTCACGCCCAGCGCATTGACGCCGAAATGCCCGAAAGGCTGCGCGGGCTTGATCCGTCCCCGGCTGCGGGCGATCTCGCGCTCATATTCGGCCAGCCAGCGCACGGCGGGGTTGGCCGGATCCGAGGGCAGGGCACCCTCTTCGCGATAGCGATCAGCGGCGGCGCGCACCCATTCGGCATACGCCGGCAGCCGCCAGCGCTGCCCGGTCTCCCGCGACAGCCAGTCCGCATAGGCGGTGGCATCCGCCCAACTGACCCCCACCGCCGGCCGGTCGGAGGCATCCAGGTGGCGGAACCCCTTGTCCAGGCGTTTGCAGGCGCCAGCCTGCGCGCAACGCGCATATTCCGCCTGGCTGACCTGCCGGCGCATGATGACACGGCCGGCCTCGACCCGTCCCTGGACGCGCGGTGCATCCACCGGACGCCCCCGATCGAGGAATTCGCCGGCGGCCTGGTAAGTGAATTCGCCCGCCGGGATGGGGACGACGTCGATCGCCGCGGCGGTAGCGGCGCCGGCCGCCGGCCAGACCGCGGCGCCGAAGGCCAGCGAAACCGCCAGCAGGCCGGCGTGCATCGCGCGATCAAAGGAAGTGGCCGGGGCGGGGGATGCGCCTGAAGTGACGGTCATGGGAAAGGCTCCGTTGCAGGATGCCTTTCATTGGACACGCAAGCGCGACGCGGCGCCTTGTCCAGGCTCAAATCATCCGCGTGCCGAACACGTCCGCCAGGCAATCCAGGAATGCCGGGATCCCGGACGCCCGACGCCGGCGCGTCGTCCCGGCGCGGGACTCAGCGGCCTCGCCAGTGCGGCGGGCGTTTCTGCATGAACGCATCGATGCCCTCGCCCACGTCCTCGGCCATCATGTTCTGCGCCATGACGTCGGCTGCATAGTCATAGGCTCGGTCCAGCGGCAGGCCCAACTGCCGGTAGACCATGGCCTTGCCGGCGCGCACCGCCACCGGGCTCTTGGACAGGATCGCACCGACCAGCCCCTGGACGGCTCGATCCAGGTCGGCATCGGGCACCGCATGATTGACCAGGCCGTGCTCGGCGGCCTGGCGGGCGCTGATGAACTGCCCCGTCACCAGCATCTCGAAGGCGTTCTTCAAGGGCACGTTGCGCGTCAGCGCCACGGCCGGCGTGGCGCAGAACAGGCCGACATTGATGCCGGACACGGCCAGCCGTGCGCTTTCGGCGGCCACCGCCAGGTCGCAACTGGCCACCAGTTGGCACCCGGCGGCGGTCGCCGTGCCGTGAACCCGCGCGATGACCGGCACGGGACAGCGTGCGATGGACTGCATCAGCCGACCGCAGCGGGCGAACAGATCGCGGTAGTACGCCTGGTCGCCGGCACGGCCGCGCATCTGCTTCAGGTCGTGGCCGGCGCAGAAGGCGCGCCCGTTCGCGGCCAGCACCACGACCCGAAGGTCCGTGTCGTCCAGGCACGCATCGAAGCGGGACTGCAACGCCGCCAGCATTTCTTCGGACAAGGCATTGAACTGATCGGGCCGGTTCAGCGTCAGCGTCAGGACGCCCTCGCGGCGCTCATCCAGCACCAGATCCGTCGGGGTTTGCGTCATGTCCGTCTCCTTGATGTCCGGCGGCCTTCCAGGCCGCCGAAAAAATCTCCGCCAGCCGGTCGCCGGTCGGGATCAGATCGGCCTCGATGCCGCAGGCTTGCAGATCCACGGTCTGCAGGCCTTCGTAACCGCAGGGGTTGATGCCCAGGAAAGGGTCGAGGTCCATGGCGACATTCAAGGCCACCCCGTGATAGGCGCGGCCGTTGCGGATTTTCACGCCCAGCGCCGCGATCTTGGCCAAAGCCTCGCCCCGTGGCCGCCTCAGCGCCGACTGGGGCACATAGATGCCTGGCGCGCCGGGCTTGCGGCACGCGCCTTCGACGCCCGCCTCGGCCAGCAGGTCGAGCACGGCCTGTTCGAGCAGGGTGACGAACTCCCGCACAAACACCCCCCGGCGGCGCAGATCGACCAGCGTGTAGAGCACCACCTGGCCGGGCCCGTGGTAAGTGACCTGCCCGCCCCGGTTGCAATGCACCACCGGGATCCCATGAGGGTTGAGGATGTGCTCGGGTTTGCCGGCCTGGCCCAAGGTATAGACGGGGGCGTGTTCCACCAGCCAGAGCGTGTCGGGCGTTTCGTCGTCGCGCTGTTCGGTGAAATCCTGCATGGCCTGCCAGACGGGCTGGTAGGGGGCCGGACGGTCCAGCCAGCGCACCTGCATGTCCGGCATCGTCACGGCCTAGAGCACCACGGACACCATCTCGTGTCCGTGCAATGCGCGGTACAGGTCGTCCAGTTGCTCGCGCGACGTGACGCGCACCGTCAGGGTCAGGCCCAGATAATTGCCGCTGGCGCTGGGCCGGATTTCAATGGTGGCGGGATCGAAGGCGGGATCGAAGCCGAGCGCCACTTCGGCCATGACGCGCGCGAAATCGTCGTGCGCACGCCCCATGACCTTGATGGGAAAGTCGCACGGGTACTTGATCAGCGAGTCTTCGGGGCGGATCGGCTTCATGCGCTCATTATTGGAACATCAGGCGGATCTTGTCCAGCAGCCGGCCGAAGAACCCGGCTTCGTCCACCGAATGCAGCACCAGAAGCGGCTTGCGCTCCAGTTCCTTGCCGTCCAGGGTGATCACCAGCGTCCCGGCCTGACCGCCCTCGATCAGGGGCGCCATCAGCGGCTGGGCATAGCGTGCCTCGGTCTTGATGTCGGCGGCGCGGCCGCGCGGCACCGTCACCCACAGCGCCTCGGACAAGCCCAGCTCGGCGGTCTCTGTCGCGCCTTCCCAGACCCGTGCGGACACGGCCGGCGTGCCCTTGTCCAGCAACTTGACCGTATCGAAATTCTTAAAGCTCCAGTTCAGCAGCTTCAGGCTGCTTTCGGTGCGGGCGGCGTCGCTGGCAGCCCCCACCAGAACCGTGACCACGCGCCGGCCGTCGCGCAGCGCCGTGGCCACCAGGCAATAGCCCGCCGACTGGGTGTGGCCGGTCTTCAGGCCGTCGACGGTGGAGTCGGCCCAGAGCAGGCGGTTGCGGTTGCTCTGCTTGATATTGTTATAGGTGAATTCTTTCTGGCTGTCGTAGTGCCGGTATTGCGGAAAGCGCCGAACCAGCGCCTGCGCCAGGATCGCCAGATCCTCGACCGTGGTCATGTGGTCGGAATCGGGCAGGCCGGGGGCATTGGTGAAATGCGTGTGCTTCATGCCCAGCGCCTTGGCTTGCTGGTTCATCAGCGCGACGAAGGCCGACTCGCTGCCGGCGACGGCCTCGGCCAGCGCCACGGTGGCGTCGTTGCCCGACTGCACCAGCATGCCCTGCAGCAAATCGTCTACCGCCACCTCCGTGTTCGGATCGACGAACATGCGTGAACCTTCGGTCTTCCAGGCCTTCTCGGAAATGCGGACCTTCTGGTCGAGCTGCAGGCGGCCGGTTTCCAAGGCCTCGAAGATCACATAGGCGGACATCAGCTTGGTCAAGGACGCCGGTTCAACGGCTTCCTGGGGATGCTGCGCCGCGATGACCTGGCCGCTGGTGGCGTCCAGCGTCAGCCAGGCCTTGGCGCCCAGCGTCGGGGCGGGAATGCCGGACAGGGTGTTGACCATATCGATCCCCGCCGGCGCCAACGCGGTTGCGGCGGCGGGTTCGGGCGCCGTCTGCGACCAGGCCGCGCCGGACACCAGCAGCGAGCAGGCCAGCGTCAGGGGCGCCAGACGGGAACGGCGAAGAAACAGCGAAAGGGCATTCATGGGCATAGGCGGCGGAAGAATTCGGGAAAAGACGACAAGCGCCCATTATAGGCAGCGTAAAAAACCGTCACAGCCGCACGGCCCGGGCAATTCGAGACAAAACGAAAGCAACTGAAACATAGCGCCCGGCCCATGCGGGGGGCCGGTCAAGGCGCCCTTGGAGCGGCGGCGGGCTAAAGGCCTGCCAGCCCGGACTGGACGATCTGGCGCAGGATCAGCAGCTTCCCATGAAAGAAATGACCCGCATCCGGCACGACCGTCATGGGCAACTGATGCGCCCGGGCGAAATCCATGCCCTCGGACAGCGGCACGACCTCGTCGTGCTCGCCATGGATCATGAGCGTGTCGGGCGGCATGGACAAAGAACGGTGCCGGAACCGCTCGACCGCGCAGCCGACCAGCATCAGGCGGGACGGCAGCGGCAGTTCCCGCTCCGCCAGCTCGGCGTACAACTGGGCAGCCACCGAAGAGCCGAACGAAAAACCCGCCAACACCCAGGGGCCCGAGGCGGCCCGTGGCCAGGCCTGGAAGATATGCTCGACGACGGCCACCATATCGGCCGTCTCGCCGACCGCCTGATCGAACGCCCCCTGCGATGCGCCCACCCCCCGGAAATTGGGGCGGATCGCCAGCAACCCATGCTGCACGCAGGCGCGCGAGACCGTGGTGACGACCTTGTTGTCCCGGGTGCCGCCGTGCAGGGGGTGCGGATGCAGCACCAGGGACCACCCGGACGGCTCGCCCTCCGGGTGGTCCGCGGTGTACTCGATCAGGCCCGCCGGCCCCTGGCACGTGGCTTGTTCTGTGCGTAAACTCATGGCTGCGCGGATGCCTCCTGTCTGCTACAAAGCCCATTCTACCCATATGACCGGCCCATGCCCCGATCCCGCCTGTATCCTGCCGTCGCACGAGGCCATGACCGGCGCCCTGCGCGAGGCCCTGCCGCGATTCCGCCAGGTGGACTGGCTCGAACGCACCGGCTCGACCAACGCCGACCTGCTGGCCCGCGCGCGCCGCGCCGGCGGCCCTCCCGACCGCCCCTGGCTGCTGGGCTCGCATCTGCAATCCCAGGGCCGCGGCCGCGCCGGCCGCACCTGGCAGAACCGCATCGGCGCCAACCTGATGTTTTCCTGCGCATTCGACGTCTTCCTGCCGGCCCGCCAGCTACCCACCCTGGCTCCCCTGATCGGCATGGCAACCTGCCTGGCCCTGCGCACGCGCCTCGAACCCCGCCACCGCCAGCGGCTGGCCATGAAGTGGCCCAACGACCTGCTCTGGGATCAAGCCAAGCTGGCGGGCGTCCTGATTGAATCCACCCGCTCGGGCACAGCCCAGGCCGCCGACCACCACCTCATCATCATCGGCATGGGCCTGAACCTGGACGATGCCCGCGCTCTTTCGCAATCCCTGGACCGGCGCATCGCGGACTGGGCCGAGATCGCCGCCAACGACTCCGCGGCCGCCCGCATTGGCGCCGCCGACCTGGCGGCCTGCGCCGCCCGCGCCTGGTACGACGCCTTGAACGACGCGACCGCCCGGGGTTTCGCCGACCTGCCCGCCCGCTACGCGGAGGTCGACGCCCTGACGGGCCGCATGCTCGACGTGCTCGACGACGGCCACCTGCGCCACACGGGCGCGGCCTGCGGCATCGATACCGACGGCCGCCTGCTGCTGCGCAACGCCGACGGCGTGCAGGCCATCTCCGTCGGCGAGATCTCCGTACGGCTGCAGCGATGATCCTGCTGATCGATGCGGGCAACACCCGGGTCAAGATCGCCTGGCTGGCCCCGGGGTCGCAGTGGCGCGGCGCGGCGCCCCTGAGCCTGACGCACGCGGAACTGCCCGGCCTCGCCGCGCGCCTGGACTTCACCCCGCGCCGCATCCTGGCCTCCAATGTGGCCGGCGGCGCCATGCGCGACGCACTGGAGCGCATCTGCCAGACGGCCTGGCGCCTGCCCATCCAGTGGCACGACGCCCGCGACGGGCACGATCAATTGTTGAACAGCTACCGCCAGCCGGCCCGATTGGGTGCCGACCGCTGGCTGGGCCTGCTGGGCCTGCTGCGGCACCTGCGGGGCGATCCGGCCTGGCAAGCGGGCGCACCCTGCATCCTGGCCAGCTTCGGCACTGCCACCACCCTCGACACCCTGGCCTGGCAGATCCAACCCGACGGCACACGCCGCGCCGCATTCATCGGCGGTCTGATCCTGCCGGGCGCGGCCCTGATGGCCCGCAGCCTGTCCCAGGGCACGGCCGATCTGCCCCTGGCCCAGGGCGACCCCGTCGATTTTCCGACCGACACCGAGGCCGCCATCGCCAGCGGCATCGCCGCCGCCCAGATCGGGGCCTTGCTGCGCCAGCGGCAACGGGCTGCACGCGCCTATCCCGGCGTGCCTCCGCTGCTGTTCGTCAGCGGAGGCGACTGGCCGCGCGTCCAGGAAGAACTGCGGACGGCACTGGAGCACACCGATCCCGGGCCGGCGGCGCAACCGCCGCGCTGGCTGGACAGCCCCGTCCTGGATGGCCTGGCCTGCCTGGCGAATCAGGAGGATTTCAAAACCGGGTTTCGACGGCCCCGGTAAGCGTCCAGGCATCATCCACCACCGGCAGCCAGCGCCACTTGTCGAAGGTGGTGCAGGGATGGGAAATACCCAGCGCGACCCGGTCGCCCACCGCAGGGCCGGCCTGCGCCGCATCGAACCGCAGGTAGGCATGCTGGTCATTGAGGGCGCCGATCTTCCAGGACGCGGGCGCCGCCTGCGCCGACACGGCGCCGCGCGGCGCCCAACGCTCAACGGAAGGCAGTTCCAGGTCATGGGAAATATCGCGCCGGCCGCAGGTCAGCAGCGCAAGACCGGGCTCGGGCACGGACTGCACCATGGCCCAGACCTCAAGCGCGGCCTGCAACGAATCCTGCAGGCCGCCGCGCTGTTCGACCAACGAGAGCAGCCGCCGATAGTGGCCGTGATCATGCGTCACATAGCACCCTGAACGCAGCACGCCCAGAAAGGGCCGCGACAAACCCGCGCTCTGCAGCAGCGGCACCACCAGATCGAAGAGGGCGGAGCCGCCCGCGCTCAGGATCGGCTCCTGCGCCGGCAGCAGCCCTTGCGCATCGCAGGCGCGGGCGATCTCGACCACGCGGTGCACGAGTCCGGTCACCGCAGGCGCATCATGCGCACTGTCGCATTGCGCGAGTCCGCCTTCGTAACATTCGATGCCCCCCAGGCGCACCGATGGGCTGGCTTGGACGGCTTGCGCCAACGCCAGCGCATCGCCGGCATCCCTCAAACCGGTGCGTTGACCGGGGATGCCGACCTCCAGCAGGACATCGAAGACGCGGCGATTGCCGCGCACACGCGCCCAATCCTCGATGCCGCGCAGTTGCGCCAGGGAATCGAGCAGGAACCACACGCGCAGGCCATCATGCCGGGCGAGCAAGTCATCGAGCCCATCCAGGTCGGCGGACGCCACGACCTGATTGGCAATGATGGCGCGGCGTGCGCCCGCCTCCACCCCGACGGCAAGCTGGTAGACCGTTGCGAAGGTCAACCCCCAGGCGCCGCCTTGCAGTTGAAGCTCGAACAACTGCGGCGACATGGTGGTTTTGCCATGCGGCGCGAACGCAATCCCGCGGCGGCGGGCATAGTCCTGCATCCAGCTCACGTTATGCTCCAGCGCCGACCGGCGGATCACCGCCAGCGGATAGGGCAGATCATCCGCAAGCACATTCCAGCCCCGCTCGGCGATCCGGGAGGCGCGCACGGGCTGGGCCGCCGGCGGGAAGCTCTTGTACGTGCCATCGATCAAAAAATCCGGATGCATGGTGTCGGTCCCTTTCGTTGCCAGCCTGCCGCACCGGCTTTCCGCAGGCCGCGGCGGGGGCGGAACGCGCAGACCGCCGGACGGATTCCAGCGGCAAGGCGAAACGCACAGCGACCATAGTATCGCGCAGCGCCATCGCCCGGACGCCCCACGCCCCGCTGATATACTGACAAGTATCTTTTCACCCCCCACGGGCCGTCGCATGCGTTTTCTGCTGACCCTCGCCGTCATCGCCAATCTGGCGCTGCTGGCCTACGGACAAGGCTTTTTCGGCCCGCCGCCGGCCGAAGCCGGGCGCACGCCCCGGCCGCTGTCGCAGCACAACCAGCAGACCCTGTCCCTGGGCGCCCCCATCCCTCCCGTCGTCACTCCCTGATGAAACCGATCCGCAAGGCCGTCTTCCCCGTCGCGGGCCTGGGCACCCGCTTTCTGCCGGCCACCAAGGCCATGCCCAAGGAAATGCTGCCGGTCATCGACAAGCCCCTGATCCAGTATGCCGTCGAAGAAGCCCTGGCCGCAGGCATCACCGAGCTGATCTTCGTCACGGGCCGCCACAAGCGGGCCATCGAGGATCACTTCGACCGCATGCCAGAGCTCGAGGCCGAGCTGGAATCCAAGGGCAAGCAGGCCCTGCTGGAGGCGATCCGCACGATCCTGCCGCCGCACGTCCATTGCATCTACACCCGCCAGGCCCAGCCGCTGGGCCTGGGCCACGCCGTGCTGTGCGCGGAGCCCATCGTCGGCAATGAGCCGTTCGCCGTGCTGCTGGCCGACGACCTGCTGGACGCCGACACTTCCGTCACGCGCCAGTTGGTGAACGCCGCCCACCAGCATGACGGCAGCGTACTGGCCATCCAGACCATCGACCCGGCCGATTCCCGCAAATACGGCATGATCGCCGGCACCGCCGTCGACGCCCGCAACACACGCGTGGAACGGATCATAGAGAAACCCGAACCGCGGGACGCGCCTTCGAATCAGGCCGTCGTCGGCCGGTACATCCTGGAACCCGAGATCTTCGATCACCTGCGCCGCACTCAGGCCGGGGCCGGCCGCGAAATCCAGCTCACGGACGCCATTGCCGAACTGCTCAAGCAACGCCGCGTGATGGCGCACCGCTACGACGGTGTCCGCTACGACTGCGGCAGCAAAGAAGGCTTCTTCCAGGCGACGCTGGCATTGGGCGGGAAATACCACGGCCTGACACCGGCCTGATCCACGGGGCAGTCCTCAGCCCCCCGGAGGCCGCTGCGGCGCCTGCAGCAGCAGGGCTTCGACCCCATCGACCACGCGCGCCACGGCGCCTGCGTGCCGCCTGACCCAGTCGCGTGCGGCTTCTCCCATGCGGTTCAACCCGGCGGGATCATCCAGCCACTGCAGTGCCTGCCGTACAGCCTGGGCCGGATCAGCCGCCCGGGCGATGGCGCCTGCGGCCAGGGCATCGTTGACCGCCTGCTCGAAATGGGCCGTATGCGGCCCCACCAGAACAGGCCGTCCCTGGGCGCTGGCCTCGATGAAGTTCTGTCCCCCCAGGGGCGCAAAGCTGCCGCCCACGACGGCGACCTGGGCGCAGGCGTAATACCAGGCCATTTCGCCCAGCGTATCGCCCAGCATCACGGCGACATCACGACATGCCTCGATGGCGGTGCTGCTGTCGTCGCCCAGATCCAGCAGGTGGCTGCGCCGCACATACGCCAGGCCGGCCGCCTGCAGCAATCCGGCGGCGGGCTCGAAGCGCTCCGGATGGCGCGGCACCAGGATGAACAGCAGCGGCGGGCAGGCATCGTCGCCCCGGGCGCGCCGCTGCCCGGTCGCTCGACGGATGGCTTCGATGAAGGGCGCATCTTCGCCTTCCCGGGTGCTGGCGATCACCACGACCCGCCGCGCCAGCCGGGCGGCGAAACCCGCACCCCGGGCCATCCGCCCGCGATCCGGCTGCACATCGAACTTGAAATTGCCCGACACGGCGACCTGCCGCGCACCGGCCCGCTCCAGCCGCCTGGCATCCTCCAGCGACTGGGCGTACGTCCGGGTCAATGCACCGTAGGCGGGACGCAGGAGCGCGCCCAGGCGCAAGGTGCGATGCAACGAGGCGTCCGACATGCGGGCGCTGGCCAGCACCAGGGGCACGCCTGCGTGCAAGGCCGCATGCACCAGGTTGGGCCAGACCTCGCGTTCGATCAAGACGCCCACCGCCGGGCGGTGATGACGCATGAAACGGCCCGTGGCGCCCGGAAAATCGTACGGCAGCCAGGCTTGGCGCAGCCGGCCGTCGGCCCGCTCCGCCGCATAGGCGCGTTCGCCCTCGGCCCAGCCGGTGGCCGTCAGGTGTGTCAGCAGCACACGATGCCCGCGATCCAGCAGCGCCCGGATCAATGGCTGGGCGGCCCGGGTTTCTCCCAGGCTGACGGCATGGACCCAGACGGCGCCGGAGTCGCCCCGGGTCCGCCCGTAGCGGCCGAACCGCGCCGCGTCCAGCACCGCCCACCGGCCGCCGGCGCGGCGGGCGCGCAAGGCCATCCAGCCCAGCAGCAACGGCGACAAGAGATACAACAATAAGGAATACAGCCTGCGCATCACATCCCCTCGTCCGTCCCGGCTGCCGCTGGCGCGCCGCCCATCTCAGGCCGCGCCGGCCGGCGCCGGGGCGCCCGGGGCAAGCCCCCCGGCGCGCGCCTCGTCGAGCGCTTCGTCGATGGCGGCCAGTACGCGCCCGGCATCGGGCGCCTGGCCGCGCTCGCCCAGGCTGGCGGTATAGGCCGGCCCCTGCAACGGCGTACGCACCGGGGTCGATGCCTTGTAGATACCGATGGTGGGACGGCCCAGACCCGCACTCAGGTGCGTCAGACCGCTGTCCAGCCCCACCATGATGCGCGCCCTGGCAAGCTGATCGGCCACCTGGCGCAAACTCATGCGGGGCAGGACAAGCGCATCGGCCCGTCCCCGGATCAGCGCCCGCGCGCGCGCCTGCTCGGCCTCGTTGCCGGCCAGAAGCCGCAAGGCCAGGCCGCGGCCCTGCAGATCGTCGAAAACCTGCTGCCAGTCGGCCTGCGGCCAGAGCTTGTCGTCGCGGCTGGCGGAGGGCATGATCAGGGCGGCCGGCTCGATCTCCACGCCATCGGTCAGGGCCTGCAGGCCGAAATCCGGCTCGCCCTCGACCGTGTAGCCGAACGCGGCTGCGGCAAGGGCGCGCTGGCGAATGATGGCGGGCTGCCAGAACTCCACCCGGTGGCGCACATCGTAGAACAAAGAAGCCAACGGCTCGCGGGCGGACTTCCAATCCAGCCCGTGGCGCACGCCGTGCGCCTGGCGGACCAGCCAGATGGATTTCATCAAGGCCTGCATGTCCAGGACGACATCGTAGCGGCGCACGCCCAGGGCGGCGCGCAGCGCGGCGCGCTCGCGCCGGGTCTCGGCCGCCCACCAGTGTTTGCGCCACCGCCGGTGCGCCACCCGAATGACCTCGCGCACGGCCGGGTGCCAGGACGGAATATCGGCGAACGACTCCTCGGCCAGCCAGTCGATGGACGCGCCCGGCACGTGCCGGGCGATGTCGCTGATGGCGGGCAGCATGTGCACCAGGTCCCCGAGCGAGGACGTGCGTACGATGAGGATGCGGGTCGTCATGGCGCGATTATAGGGCCGGGCAGGCGTCCGGACGGGCGTGCTACCATCGAAGCGATGCCCCGCCACCCGCATCGGCGCCACCTGTCCGCAGGCCGCAACGCTGTCGGGTGCCCCGCCCGGAGACCCCCGATGACTTGCTACGCCCTGGGAAATCTGACCCCGCAGATCGACCCCTCCGCCTTCGTGGCGACCGAAGCCACCCTGATCGGCGCCGTCACGCTGCAGGCCGGCGCCAGCGTCTGGCCCGGCGCCGCGATCCGCGCGGACAACGAGCCCATCGCCATCGGCGAGAACACCAATATCCAGGAAGGCGCCGTCCTGCACGTGGATGCCGGCAAGCCGCTGCACATCGGCCGCAACGTCACGGTGGGCCACCAGGCCATGCTGCACGGCTGTACCGTCGAGGACGGCGCGCTGATCGGCATCCAGGCCGTGGTCCTGAACGGCGCCGTGATTGGCCGCCACAGCCTGGTCGGCGCCGGCGCCCTGGTGACCGAAGGCAAGATCTTTCCCGAGCGCTCCCTGATCCTGGGCGCGCCGGCCAAGGCGGTTCGCACGCTCAGCGACGAGGAAATCGCCGGCCTGGAAGAAAGCGCCCGCAGCTACGCCGAACGGGCGCAGCGGTACCGCGAAACCCTGCGGCCGCTGTAACGCCCCCTAGATCCGCTGCAGTCCGCGATACAGGCTCTCATAGCGCGCCACCATGGCAGGCACGGCGTATTCCCGTGCGGCCATCGCCCGCGCCCGTTCGCCCATGGCGCGGGCGGCTTCTGGGTGCTCCAGCACCCAGGCGAGGCGCCGCGCGAGAGTCGCCGCATCGCCCGCCGGCGCCAGCAGCCCCCGGTCCGGCGCCAGGATTTCCCGGTGCCCCCCCACGTCCGTGGCCACCACCGGCAGCCCGGCCAGGCAGGCATCCAGCACGCTGGTGCCCAGCGCTTCGAATCGCGAACTGCTGACGTAGACATCGGCCAACGCCAATGCGTCGGTCACATGGGGCTGGAAACCCGCGAACCGGTAATGGTTCTCCAGGCCCAGACCGGCCACGCGCGCGCGCGCCGCATCGGCGGCCGCCCCATCGGCGCCGCAGTGCAGGCACAGCACATCGGGATGATCGCGACGCAGAATGCCGATCGCGTCGATCAGGGTCAGCGGATCCTTTTCGGGGCTGAGCGCAGCCGCCGTGACCAGCACCCGCCGGCCTTGCAGGCTGAAGCGCGCCTGCAGATCGCGCATGCGCTGAGGATTGGCCGGCACGGCCTCGACCGCGCTGGGAATGACGGTCACGGGCAGGCCCAGCGCACGGGGCGCCGCCGCCGCCGCTTCGCTGATCGCCACCAACGCATCGGCTCGCGCCCACTTCCAGCGATGGCGGCCTTCGGCACCCGAGGCATCGAAGGCCGTGCGACGCGTGAACACCAGTGCGGCGCGCAGCACCGGGCGCAGCACCGCCAGCAGGCTCATGGCCTGGGCCGTTTGCGCATGCAACACGTCGTAGCGCCACCCGGCCATCAACAAAATGCGTACCAGGCCCGGCGCACCGCCGCAGCCAAGCACCGGAATGCCTTCGGCCGCGGCACACCCGGCCAGCGGCCCGCCGGCCCGCGCCGCCAGGGCGACCTCGTGGCCGCCGGCGCGCAGGCCGCGCAGCGTCAGCAGGGTCTGGCGCTCACCGCCCCGCCAGCCTTTCTCCAGATTCAGATGCAGGATGCGCACGACGGTCTCGCGCCTACGCCATCACGACTTGCGCGTCGGCCGCTTCCAGCCCGGCACGGTCTGCTGCCGCGCTCTCGACAAGGTCAGCTCGCCGGCGGGCGCGTCCCGCGTCAACGTCGTGCCGGCGCCCAGCGTGGCGCCCTTGCCCACCCGCACGGGCGCCACCAACTGGGTATCCGAGCCGATGAAGGCCTCGTCTTCGATGACCGTCTGGAATTTGTTGACGCCATCGTAATTGCAGGTGATGGTGCCCGCGCCCACATTGACGCGCTCGCCGATCTCGGCATCGCCCAGATAGGCCAGATGATTGGCCTTGGAGCCCCGGCCCAGGCGGGTTTTCTTCAGTTCGACGAAATTGCCCACGTGGGCCTGCGGCCCGATGTCGGCGCCCGGCCGCAGGCGGGCGTAAGGCCCGATCCGGGCGTCCTCGGCGACCTGCGCGCCGTCGACGTGGCTATAGGCATCCAGCACGGTACCCGCGCCGATGCGTGCTTCGCGGATCACGCAATGCGGCCCGATGCGCACGCCGTCGGCCAGGCGGACTTCGCCCTCGAATACGCAGCCCACGTCGATGAAGACGTCGCGCCCGCAGGTGAGCGTCCCGCGCAAGTCGAACCGCGCCGGGTCCGCCAGCGTGACGCCTTGCTCCAGCAGCACGCGGGCCTGCTCGCCTTGCCAGACGCGTTCGAGTTGCGCCTGCTGGACGCGGCTGTTGACCCCCAGGGTTTCCCAGCCGGCGGACGGCTGGGCGTGCGACACGGGCACGCCGTCGGCGACGGCCAGGCCGACGACATCGGTCAGATAGTATTCCTGCTGGGCGTTGCGGTTGTCGATCCGGCCCAGCCAATCCCGCAGCGCGGCCGTGGGCGCGGCCAGGATGCCGGTATTGACCTCGCGGATGGCACGCTCTTGCTCATCGGCATCCTTATGCTCGACGATGCGGCAGATGCGGCCTTGACCATCGCGCACGATGCGTCCGTAGCCGGCGGGATCGGCCAGGGTCTCGGTCAGCAGGGCCAGCCCCGTGCCGCGCGCGCGCAGCAACGCCCGCAGGGTGTCCGCGCGCACCAGGGGCACATCGCCATAGAGCACCAGGCTGACGTCGTCCGCACCGCCTTCCAGCAGTTGGGGCAACGCCTGCATCACGGCATGGCCTGTGCCCAACTGGGGCTGCTGCAAGGCAAAGCGGAGATCCTGCTCCGCAAAGGCCGCCTGGACTCGCTCGGCCCCATGGCCGGTGACGACCACGATCCGGTCGGGAGACAAGGCGCGCGCAGAATCCAGGACATGGGCCAGCATGGGTTTGCCGGCGATCGGATGCAGCACCTTGGGCAGTTCGGACTGCATGCGCTTGCCCAGTCCGGCGGCCAGAATGATGATGTTCAGCATGAAATGACGCGTGGAGATTGAATCGGAAAGCCCGGCCGCTCAGGCCGGACACGGACGGATCAGTTGCGGGACCGGCGGGCCGGCGTCTTCTTGGCGGCGGCCTTCTTGGCGGCGGCCTTGCGGGCCGGGGCGGCCGGCTTTTCGCGCGCCGCAGCGCGCTTGGGCTTGGCGGCGGGAGGTGCGGCCTGCCCGGCGGATTCCGCCATCCCTTGCAGGCCGGCCGCGGTCGCGCTCGCCAGTTGCTCGAACTGCTGCTGCACCAGGCCCCACCAGTCGCCCGCCGCACGGGCGTAGTCCGCGCCGGCCGCATCCGCCGTCTCGGCCGCACCGGCCGCCGTCCCGCCCGGAAACGCGCCGCCGGCGAAGGATTTCAGGGTGCTCAGGGTGCTGCGCTGGATTTCCAGGCCCTGGATGGTGTTGGCCAGCATCGTGGCATTCAACTGCAGCCAATTCTGGACCGTCTGCAATTCGCGGATTCGCCGGTCGAGATCTTCGAGCGACATCGGCGCCAGCGATGCCGAATCCAGGCTGCCGGCGCCCGCCATGTTCTGCCAGGCCTGGCGCATCATGTCCAGGCCGGCGAACAACGGATTGTGGGCGGCTTCGCCCTGCTGGCCGAAGCCGGGGAGCACAAAAGGATTGGTGGAGTCTTGGACCATGATGGATTGCCTCCGCCGGCATCATGCCGGAATGATTGAATGGCGGTCTGCGCGCCGGACCTCAGGGGGCCGTTCGACCGGAAGCCGCCAGAAAGCGGTGCCTCAGCGAATCCAGGATGGCCAGCTCGGCCTCCAGCGTGAAGGCTCCGTGAACGATCATATCCCAGAGCTCTGGCATCGCCAGGCATCGGAATTCAAGGACTTCGCCGTCCAGGTTCCTGGGCGCGGCGCCGGCGTCCAGCACGCAATCGCTGAGCAGCACGTTTTCGACCTGGTAGCCGTCGTCCAGGCGGCGGTGCATGCGCAGCACCGTGCGCAGGGGGCCGTGCCCCGCCAACGCCACGGCCGGCAGGCCGGCCTCTTCAAGGGTTTCGCGCAGCAGCGCGGCTTCAGGGTCTTCGCCCGCGGCGACCAGGCCGCCCGACAAGGTATCCCATAGGCCCGGATCGGTGGATTTGTTCAGGGCGCGGCGCGCCACCCACAGGCGGCCGTCCGGCGACCAGCCGTTCAGATGGACGGCCTGGGTCAACAGGCCCAGGGGCCGCACGGCGCCGCGTTCGATGCGCGCCAGCGGCCGGCCTTCGGCCATGACGTCCAGCAGTTCATCGCGCCAGGTGCGGATGCAGCCGGCGGCCTGCAAGGCCATCGCCGCCCCGCGCAGCACGGCGTTCAGGTTCAGCCGGGCGGCCGGCGCGGCGGTGAAATGCACGGCCTCGGGCTCGATGCGCACGCCCGGAAGACCGGTGACGGCCTGCAAGGCGGCGGGGCCGATCCAGCCCCCGACCCGGCCCGAAATCGTGGCCGGCCGGGCGCCGGCGGGCGGCAACTGCTGGGCGCGACGGACCAGGCGCGCGTTGCGCGCCAGGAGGTCGTCCAAGGCAAAGGCCGCTGAAGAGAAATTCATCCGGGGATTGTAGTGGATGAGTCCGGACTCGGGGCAGTCCCTGCGGCCCGCTCGTGCGGGACGAATCCGGGCGCCTAGCAAGGCGCGAGGCAGGGGAGACGCCATGGCCGGGGATGCCGCGCGCCCGGCCAATCCGCAGTCGTCCGCACGCGGCAAGGATTGGTGGAAACCCCGAAAGCGGATGAACAGGACATGAACGCGGCTACACAAGCCGCAGCCAGTGGCTATAATCCCTTCAGGTTTATAAGGATACTCAGGCCGCAGCACCCGCAGTTCATTGTACGGTCTGGCGATCCAGCCATGTGTGCAGGATCCGGTCGCGCCCTCGCCTTTCTTTGACGAAGGTCAAACCGTCCTGGAAAAAAATACACGCCAACCAAAGGGACAACATGAAGATGGTCAGAGGGTCGTTGGGCATGATCGCGCTGTCATGGGCGACAGCAGCCGGGGCACAGGTTCAAGACATGCCCGGAGGGCCGGCAGTCAATCAACTGAATCTTCCCACCGGGGTGACGCCCATCGCGCGGGATATCTATTCCCTGCACTGGATGATGCTGATCATCTGTACGCTGATCTTCATCGGCGTGTTCGGCGTGATGCTGTATTCCATCATCCGCCACCGCAAGGACAAGGGCCACAAGGCCGCCAAGTTCGACGAGCACCTCGGCCTGGAGCTCACCTGGACGGTCATCCCCTTCCTGATCATCGTCGGCATGGCCATCCCCGCCACCCGCACCGTGGTCGCCATGAAGGACACCACCAGCGCAGACCTCACCATCAAGGCCACCGGCTACCAATGGAAGTGGGGCTACGAATACCTGGACGGCCCGGCGACAGGCGTGCACTTCCTGTCGAATCTGTCCACGCCGCAGGAGCAGATCGATGGCCAGGCGCCCATCGGCAATACTTACCTGATGGAAGTCGACCGCCCCCTGGTGGTGCCGGTCGACCAGAAGGTCCGCATCGTGCTGACGGCCGCCGACGTGATCCACGCCTGGATGGTGCCCGAGCTCGGCGTCAAGCAGGACGCCGTACCGGGCTTCCTGCGCGACACCTGGTTCCGCGCCGAAAAACCGGGCACCTACCGCGGCCAGTGCGCCGAACTCTGCGGCAAGAACCACGCCTACATGCCGATCGTGGTCGAGGTCAAGACCCAGGAAGACTACGCCAAATGGGCTGAAGCGCAAAAAGTCGCCATGGCGGCCGCCGCTGAAGACCCGAACAAGACCTGGTCCGCCGACGAGCTGATCGCCAAGGGCAAGGAAGTCTTCTCCACCACCTGCGTGGCCTGCCACCAGGCCAACGGCCAGGGCATCCCGGGCACGTTCCCCGCCTTGAACGGAGACACCAAATTCGTGCTGGCGCCGATGAAGGACCAGATCCTGACCGTCCTGAACGGGCATCCGGGGACGGCGATGGCCGCCTTCCGCGACCAGCTCAGCGACACGCAGATCGCCGCGGTCATCACCTATACGCGCAACGCGTGGGACAATGCCGGCAAGGGCCCCGACCCCGTCGTCCAGCCCTCGGATGTCAAGGCCCTGCGCTGATCCGAGCCGCAATCCACACGCGAATTCACACGATATTCCCTCGCGCCGCCCCGCAGGCGGCGCGCTCCAGGAAGGAGGCATTCAATGAGCAGCGTCACGGTCGACCACATTCCGCCCCAAGCCGGGCATGACGAACACGCCCACCACGCCCCGCAAGGCTGGCGGCGCTGGGTGTTCGCCACGAACCACAAGGACATCGGCACGATGTACTTGATCTTCTCGTTCTGCATGCTGCTGGAGGGCGGCACGCTCGCCCTGCTGCTGCGCACGGAACTGTTCGAGCCCGGCATCCAGTTCTTTCAGCCCGAACTGTTCAACCAGTTCACCACCATGCACGGGCTGATCATGATCTTCGGCGCGATCATGCCCGCCTTCGTGGGCTTCGCCAACTGGATGATCCCGCTGCAGATCGGCGCCTCGGACATGGCGTTCGCGCGCATGAACAACTTCAGCTTCTGGCTGCTGCCGGTGGGCGCGATCCTGCTGACCACATCCTTCTTCGTGCCGGGCGGAGCCAACGCCTCGGGCTGGACGATGTACGCGCCGCTGTCGCTGCAGATGGGTCCGGGCATGGACTTCGCCATCTTCGCCGTGCACATCCTGGGGGCCTCGTCCATCATGGGCGCGATCAACATCATCGTCACCATCCTGAACATGCGCGCCCCGGGCATGTCGCTGATGAAGATGCCGTTGTTCTGCTGGTCCTGGCTGGTCACGGCCTACCTGCTGCTGGCCGTGATGCCCGTGCTGGCCGCCGCCGTCACCATGCTGCTCACCGACCGCCACTTCGGCACCCACTTCTTCAATGCCGCGGGCGGCGGCGACCCGGTGCTGTACCAGCACGTGTTCTGGTTCTTCGGCCACCCCGAGGTCTACATCATGATCCTGCCGGCCTTCGGCATGGTCTCGCAGATCGTGCCGACCTTCGCGCGCAAGCGGCTGTTCGGCTACGCGTCGATGGTGTATGCCATCTGCGCCATCGCCATCCTGTCGTTCCTGGTGTGGGCGCACCACATGTTCACCACCGGCATGCCGGTCACCGCCCAACTGTTCTTCATGTACGGCACGATGCTGATCTCCATCCCCACCGGGGTCAAGGTCTTCAACTGGACGGCCACCATGTGGCGCGGCTCCATGACGTTCGAGACCCCGATGCTGTTCGCCATCGGCTTCATCTTCGTGTTCACCATCGGCGGCTTCACCGGCCTGGTGGTGGCGGTCGCGCCGATCGACATCCAGGTCCAGGACACCTACTACGTGGTGGCGCACTTCCACTACGTGCTGGTCGCCGGGTCGCTGTTCGCTCTGTTCGGCGCCACCTACTACTGGCTGCCCAAATGGACCGGCCATATGTACGACGAGCGTCTGGGCAAGTGGCACTTCTGGATGACGATGATCTCTTTCAACATCACCTTCTTCCCGATGCACTTCCTCGGCCTGGCCGGCATGCCGCGCCGTTATGCGGACTACTCCGCCCAGTTCACCGACTTCCATCAGATCGCTACGATCGGCGCCTTCTGGTTCGGCCTGTCGCAGTTGTTGTTCGCCTACATCGTGATCAAGGCGGCGCGCGGCAACGGCGCGCCGGCCGCCGCCAACCCCTGGGAAGGCGCCGAGGGCCTGGAATGGACGGTGCCTTCGCCCGCGCCTTACCATACCTTCGTGACCCCGCCCCAGTACGAGGCCAGCCACTGAGATGCATGACATGACGCCCGAGCAACGCCGCCGCAACCGCCGCACCGGATGGATCCTGGCCCTGTTCGCCGTGGCCATCCTGGTCTGGACCTTTGTGCGCGCGAACTTGTACGGACTCGATTCATGACGGAACCGCGCAACACCTTCCTGCGTTCGATGCGCACGGTCGCCTGGGCGTTCCTGGGGCTGCGAAAGCGCTCCGGCCACGACGAGGACCTGTCGCACATCCGCCCCTCGCACTTGATCGTGGCGGGCCTGATCGGCGGGGTGGTGTTCGTATTGCTGCTGATACTGGCCGTGCGCCTGGCGACGGCCTGAAAGACGGAAGATCCAGAGGAGAGACAACAATGACGACAGCCCAGATAGCCCATGCCGGCGAGGCCCCCTACTATTACGTCCCGCCCGATTCGGTGCACCCGATCCGGGCCAGCCTGAGCATGCTGGCCACCCTGGTCGGCGCGGCCTTGTGGGTCAACAGCTACGCCATCGGCCCCTGGCTCTGCCTGGCGGGCATCCTCTGCATGTTCGTGGTGCTCTATGGCTGGTTCGGCGACGCCATCCGCGAATCCGAAGGCGGCATGAACAGCCAGCGCATCGACCACTCCTACCGCTGGAGCATGGCCTGGTTCATTTTCTCCGAGGTCATGTTCTTCTCGGCCTTCTTCGGTTCGCTCTGGTACACCCGCGAAGTCACCACGCCGTGGCTGAGCAGCCTGGACACCCAGACGCTGCTGTGGCCGGGCTTCAGCGGCACCTGGCCGAATCTGGGGCCGGCAGGCACCATCGCGCCCTTCGAGACCGTGGGGCCGTTCTGGCTGCCCACCATCAACACCGCGCTGCTGCTGTCATCCGGCGTCACCCTGACCATCGCCCACCATGCCCTGCGCGCGGCACATCGTTCCAAGGCCATCTTCTGGCTGGGCCTCACGGTCGTCCTGGGCTTCACCTTCGTCGCCTGCCAGGCCTACGAGTACCACCACGCCTACACCGAGCTGAACCTGCGCTTCACGTCGGGCGCCTACGGCGCACTGTTCTACATGCTGACCGGCTTCCACGGCTTCCACGTGATCCTGGGCGCCACCATGCTGACCGTGATCTGGCTGCGTCTGGTGCGCGGGCACTTCACCGCCGAAAACCACTTCGGCTTCGAAGGCGCCGCCTGGTACTGGCACTTCGTGGACGTGGTCTGGCTGGGCCTGTATCTCTTCGTGTACTGGCTGTAGGCGCCAGGAGAAAGCGGGTTTCGCCTCCAGCCGGGGCACCCCCGCGCCCCGCGGCTTGCACGCCGCCCGGATTCGCCCGACACAGGATCGTCCGCAGGGGCTATCCCATGTTCGGGCTTATCCAGCCCAGGGCGTACGCCAGCAATAAAAACAGGAACAGCAGGATCGACAGCCCCACCCGCCACGTCAGGGCCCAGGCCATCCGGTCGGTACGGCCCCGGTCCTGCATGAGATACTTCATGGCCGATCCGAGGCTGACCAGCACCCCCAGGAACAGCACGACAATCAGAATTTTCATGGGCGTTCCCCGCAACACCAGGATGTAAGCATCGTATGACCCCGCAGCAGCCCGCACCCCGCACAAAGGCCTTCCTGGCCCTGGTCCTGCTGGTGCTGCTGGGCGCGGTCTGCATCGGCGCCGGCCAGTGGCAGTTGCGCCGCGCCCATGAACGCGAAACGCTGCAGGCCGCCATCGAGGCGGGTCGCCGGGCGCCGGCCCTGACGCTCGATGCCCAGCACCGCGACGGCCCCGACTGGCATCCGGCCAACGCACGCGGACATTGGCTGAATCCGTTTACTGTACTCCTCGACAATCGCAATCTCAAAGGACAGCCCGGCCTGTGGGTCGCCACCCCGCTGGAGCTGCAGGACAGCCCCGGCACCGCCGTGCTGGTGCTGCGAGGATGGATCGCACGCCCGATGCCGCCCGCCGGGCTGCCCGACCTGGACGCCGAAGCCGGCCTCGTCCAGGTCGAGGGCACGCTGCTGCACCGGGTGCCCCGACTGTTCGACCTGGGCAGCCTCACCGGCCCGGCCGATACGGTCCTGCCCCGGCCTTTCCCCACAGGCGACGGACAGCCGCCGCGCGTACAGAACCTGCCGCTGGAAGCCCTGGAAACGGCCACCGGCCTGAGCCTGCTGCCGGTCGTACTGCAACAGGCCCCCACGCGCGACTCCGGCCTGATCCAGGACTGGCCCGGCCCCTCGACGGACGCCGGCCAGAACTACAACTACGCCCTGCAATGGTTCAGCTTTGCCGCGATCGCACTGATTGCGGCCTGCATCACGGCCTGGCGCATCCTGCGCCGGCCCTCACCGGCCTCCCACGCATGACGACCGCACCTGCTCCCACCCGCTCCATCCGCCCCCTCATCGCCATCCTCCTGGTCTGCCTGGCTCCGGTCGTGCTCGCCCTGCTGGCCTACTACGTGCCCTCCCTGGGGCTGCGGCCCGAATCGCGCACGCACTATGGCGAGCTGGTCAACCCGCAGCGCCCCATTCCCGCCGACCTGGCGCTGCGGGACGAGCAGGGCCGGCCCTACGACTTGAACCAGCTCAAGGGCCAATGGCTGCTGATCAGCGCAGGCCCGGGCGCCTGCCCCGAATCCTGCGTGCGCGGGTTGTTCGTGCTGCGCAATTCCCATGCCAGCCAAGGCAAGGCCGTCGAACGCCTGGAACGCGTCTGGTTCATCATCGACGATGCGCCGGCCGCGCCCGTGGTCGGCGAAGCCTACGCCGGCACGCACATCCTGCGCGCCGACCCCGCCCGCCTGGCGGCCTGGCTGGCGCCCGAGGCCGAGGATCCCGTCGAAGCGCTGGCGCGAGGGCTGTGGATCGTCGATCCCCTGGGCCACCTGATGATGCGCTTTCCCGACGCCCAGCAACCCGAAGACGTGCGCGACGACATCCGCACGCTGCTGAAAAACTCAAGGATCGGCTGATGGACGGCTCGGTCGCACCGTCTTCCGCCGCGCGCACCGGATCCGGCCAGCGCCTGCTCGCGCGCTACCGCAAGCTGGTGTTCCTGGCCTGGTTCCTGACGCTGGACCTAATCATGTTCGGCGCCTTCGTGCGCCTGACCGATTCCGGGCTGGGCTGCCCCGACTGGCCGGGCTGCTACGGCCATCTCAGCCCCCTGGGCGCCGGCGAACACATCCGCGCCGCCCTGGAGGCCATGCCTTACGGCCCCGTCAGCGCCTTCAAGGCCTGGGTCGAGATGATCCACCGCTACGCGGGCGCTTTTCTCGGCCTGATGATCATCGCCATCGCCGTATGCGCCTGGCGCCTGCGGCGTCTGCCGGGCCGCAGCCCGGTGCTGGCCGGCTGCGTGCTGGTCATGGTGTGCGTGCAGGGCGCCTTCGGCGCCTGGACCGTCACCCATCGGCTGATGCCGCTGGTGGTGACCACGCACCTGGTGCTGGGCATGGGCCTGCTGGCCCTGATGACTTGGCTGGCCGCCCGGGAAAAAACCCACGCCCCCGTACCCGAAGACCCGGGCGCGGGCCGCGCCTGGATGGCGCTTGGATTGGCGGTGCTGTTCCTGCAAGTGGCGCTGGGCGGCTGGGTCAGCACCAACTACGCGGCGCTTGCCTGCATGGATTTCCCCACTTGCCACGGCGCCTGGGTGCCGCCCATGGATTTCCGCGAGGGCTATGCCCTGCTGCGCGGTCTGGGCCAGCTCTCGACGGGCGAGCTCATTTCCCAGGACGCGCTCACCGCCATTCACTGGACTCACCGCAACTTTGCCTTCCTCGTCATCGCGCTGCTGGGCATCCTGGCCTGGCGCTGGCGGCGCACGCCCGGCCTGGCCGGTCCGGCGCGCCTGCTGCTGGCCCTGCTGGCGCTGCAACTGCTGACGGGCCTGACCACGATCTTCTTCCAATGGCCGCTGCTGATCGCCGTGATGCACAACGGCGGCGCCGCCGGCCTGGTCCTGGTGGGCGTCACCCTGCTGTGGCGCCTGTCCCGGGCCGGAAAACCCGCCGTCGCAAGCAGGGAAACCCATTAACCGCAGCGCGTTCCGAAGCGCCTAGAATGCCACTATGCCCACGACAGCCGCCGCACCGCACCGCCCCCCCTCCCTGCTGCGCCAGTACCTGACGCTGACCAAGCCGCGCGTCACGCAACTGGCCGTGTTCTGTGCGGTGATCGGCATGTTCCTGGCCACGCCGGGGCTGCCGGATCCCTGGCTGGCGTTGAACGCCACGGCGGGCATCTGGCTCCTGTCGGCAGCCGCCTTTTCTATCAACTGCCTGGTCGAGCGCGAAACCGACGCGCGCATGCTGCGCACCGCGCGGCGGGGCACGGCCTCCGGCCAGATCGGCAGCCATCAGGTGCTGATG
Organism: Castellaniella ginsengisoli; assembly: GCF_040955415.1. NCBI lineage: Bacteria > Pseudomonadati > Pseudomonadota > Betaproteobacteria > Burkholderiales > Alcaligenaceae > Castellaniella > Castellaniella ginsengisoli. The sequence goes on from NZ_CP158257.1 coordinate 945,291, forward strand.
ATGGCCGGCGTGCTGGGCGGCGCCGGCATGTGGATCCTGTACACCCAGGTCAACGCGCTGACCATGTGGCTGACCTTCGCCAGCTTCGTCGGCTACGCCCTGATCTACACCGCCATCCTCAAGCCCCTGACGCCGCAGAACATCGTCATCGGCGGCCTCTCGGGCGCCATGCCCCCGGCCCTGGGCTGGGCCGCCATGGCGGACGCCGTGCCGGCCGAAGCCTGGCTGCTGGTGTTGATCATCTTCATCTGGACGCCGCCCCACTTCTGGGCGCTGGCCCTGTACCGCCACCACGACTACGAAAAATCCGGCCTGCCCATGCTGCCCGTCACCCACGGCCAGAACTTCACCCAGTTGCATATCCTGCTCTACAGCATTGCGCTGTTCGCCGCATCGGTCATGCCTTACGTCGTGCGCATGAGCGGCCCGGCCTACCTGGCCGCCGCCTGCCTGCTCAGCGGCCGCTTCGTGTGGCAATCCCTTGCTCTATATCGAAACTACTCGGACGCCAGGGCGCGTAAACTATTCCATTATTCGATCCTGTACCTGGCGTTGCTGTTCGCCGCGCTGCTGCTGGATCACTGGGTCGGCCTGGCCCTGGGAACCGCCTGACCGGAACCTCCCCCGTCCGACCCGGCGAATGCCCGACCCGGACGGCGCCCCGGCGCCGCCCCGGCCGACTGACCGATCTGGAAGATGGAATCATGCCGTTCTCACTCCCGCGCCGCAGGCTCCTGGCCGGCGCGCTTGCCGCCCTTCCCCTCGCTTTGGCCCTGCCAGCGTGCACTTCTCAAGCCGAACCCCTGCCCTTCGAAGGCAACGACATCACCGGCTCCCACCTGGGACGCGACCTGGACATGATCGACACCACGGGCCAGCGGCGCACGCTGGCCGACTACGAGGGCAAGGTTCTGCTGGTGTTCTTCGGCTACACGCAATGCCCGGACGTCTGCCCCACGGCCATGGCGCAAGCCGCACAGGCCCTGGAGCTGTTGGGCGACCAGGCCCGCGACGTGCGCGTCATCATGATCTCGGTCGATCCCGCCCGCGACACGCCCGAGATCCTGGGCGCTTATGTGCAGGCCTTCGATCCGTCCTTCATCGGCCTGACGGGCACGCCCGAGCAACTGGACAAGACCGCGCGTTCTTTCAAGGCCTTCTACGCCAAAGAGCCCGGCCCCTCGCCCGAGCACTACGCCATGAACCACTCGTCCGCCTTCTACCTGATGGACGGCGAAGGCGAGGCGCGGGCCCTGCTCGGCCCCTCCCTCACGCCCGAGGACATGGCCCACGACATCCAGTTGTTGCTGTAGGCGGCGCGGCGGCCCAGAGCCAGGCCGCGCGACACCGCATTCTCCGACTGATCGGGTTTATGGAACCGACCTGACCCATAAGTAACATATGTAGTGCCCAGAGGCGCAATCGTAAATTTCTGCCCTCAATGTCAAACCTCCTTTTGTCGGAGACACAAACATGAGCCTACAGTCATTAAGCAGCACAGTGGGTGCACTGAAGCCCGAATCCGTTTCCACTGAAAACCTGATTCAGCCCAAGAAAAGCGGCATGGATATTTTCCTGAGCGTGGTCACGTTCGGCATCTACGCGCTCTACAAAAGCAGCGCGGAAGAAAAGACACGCAACGAACTGCTTGACTTGGGCAAGGCATTCTTGCAATGGGATCCGGCGCGTCCCGACCTCCCCTTGTCCATCGAGATCCGGGGCAAGTCATACGAACTATCCGATACTGCATCGAACAGCGTACGGATTCTGGACACACGCACCGGCAGCGCCAAAGAGATCGATGGCCTGAGCCTGAAAGACATCCGCACGACGATTTTCTCCGATCTGATGCATCACCAGGACTTCTTCGAAGCGATGGAGCAACGGATGGCTCGCGACTCCTCCGTTCGCGTAGACCTGCACGGCATGCGTCAGGAACGCGCCAATGCATGCGGCGATGCCAGCATCAGCATGATTCTGAAATATCACGGGCAGGATTACGCCCCAGCCACGAACTCCCGCCCCCTGCTCGAAGGCCGCTACAAAGATGAAGTCCTTGAGACACTGGGCAAGCAGCAGTTACGGCCACAAGAGGTGCAACCGCGACACCACCAATCTTATTCATGCGACGATATCCGCACGGGACTCAAAAACGGCCCGCTTCTCTGCACCCTGACCGGACACTTCGTCGTGGTCTACGGCGTCAACCAGGCGCAAGGTCGGGTCGACATCTACTGCCCCCTGCTCGGCGAGCGCTGCTGCAGCATACAGGATCTCAACGAACATCTCGACTGGGACGACGATACGCTGCCTCTGATCGGGTTCCAGCTGAATAAGACCGATACGACCTCGCCCTCGCAGGGGACAAGCCTGGATCCAGACTTTCGTCCAGGCATCATTGATCGATTAGGGGTTCAGGTGCTCAAAACCGGCTATGGCATCGGCAATGGCTGGCTCAAGACACCGGAAGCCTTCGAGAAAACGCTGTAAGCCCGAGCCGGGCTGTTCCGCAGATTGGGCACGCCCTTGCGGACGCCGGTCTCACGGACATGCGGGTTCGCCGCTGCCATCGCCTTGCACCAGCGGCGCCGCCGCCCGTCCCAGGTCCGGCAGCGGTTCGTGCTGGCGCTCACCGGACTCGAACTGCCGCCAGACCTCCATCGCCCGCAGGCGTTGACGCACGATCAGATCGATCTTCTCGCGCAGCATGGGATAACGCTGCTGCAGGCGCTTGAAATCTCGTTCCTGCAGCATCAGCAAACGGCTATAGCCCAACGACCGGGCGCGCGCCTGGAAATCATCATCCATGGCCAGCGCCATTTCCCCGAAGATCTGTCCGCTGCCCAGTTCCGCCGTGGTGCCGTCCGGCAGATCCAGGACCACGGCGCCCGAAGCCACGAAATACATGGCGCGGCTGCGCCCGGAACGAGTGTGGATTTCCTGGCCAGGCATGAACAACCGGGGCTTGAGCACGCGGCGGATGGCCGCCATGGTCCGCGCGTCCATACCTTCGAACATCGACACCCGCTGCACCAGGGATGCCGCGCTCATGGTGATGTCCAGCGCGCCGGGCCTTTCCATGGTGCTCCAGCGCGCATCGGCCTGCTGGATCAGGTCGGAATAGGTTTCCCCGCTGATGAGATTGTGCGCCAGCATGTCGCGATAGCGGATGCGTTCCATGGAGCGCGCCATGCGCGCGAGATAGGCTTCCTGCAGATGCTGGGCGTAATTGGGATACTGCAGCGCCAATGCCTGCAGCGCGCCTTCCAGCAGCGTCAGGCGGCGCTGGTGCGCGGCGATGATGATTTCCGTGACCTCGGCCCCCAGCAGCGGCTGCACGTCGGTGCGGGCGAACTGGATCAGACGCCGCGCCACCGACCACTTGCACATCAGGTTCGTGAACCGCTGGGCCAGTTCGCGCACCAGCAGGCCCTGCCAGCCGGTCAGGTAGTGCAGCCGCAGTCCCAGGCGCAGCGGGAGCGAATACCGCAGATCGCCTTCGACGGCGGCCTCGAAACCGCGCAATCCCCCGGAGCGCACCGCATCGCCCAGCCGCTCGGCGCGCGCCAGCAGGGATTCGGCCGTCCGCCAGTCCACGACCTGGGCCTTGAGCGTCTCGAAGAACATTTTCTCTTCGCGGCCCGCCAGCATGCCCATGCCAACGGCAACCTTCTGGTCCAGGGACAACTGATGCACCTGCGCCGCATCCACGCCGGTCTGACTGGCGTCGAACACCGCATGCAAGCGATCCAGGACTTCGCCGCCGACGTGTTCGTTGTGGGCGATCTCGTCGATCTTCAGACGCAGCGCTTCGAGCTCCACGACCTGGGCCTGATCGCGCAGGGCGCGGTCCACCGGCGAAAGCTGGTTCAGACCCAGCCGGTGGATCAGGGGCCGCAGAGTCAACCCATTGATGAACAGCGTCATGAGCACGAACCCGGTCGTGGCCACGGCGATGAACTGCCGGGCCTCGTGCGGCACCGCCGGCTGCTCCGTGACGGCCAGGGCCAGGGCCAGCGACACGGCGCCGCGCAAGCCGCCCAGCAGCATCACGGCCCGGTAGGATGGGCTGACCTCGGTGCTGAGCCGCACGCGCCCCAGCAAGGGCAGCAAGCCATAGACAATGACCGCGCGCGCGCACAACGTCACGATGAACACGACGAGGATCAGCAGGACTTCCATCCAGGTGATTTCCGCCATCATGCGCGGAATCAGCATGGCGGCGAACAGGAAGATCAGGGAATTGGCCCAGAAGCCGAACTGCGCCCAGGAACCCTCGAGCTGCTCGAAGGTCGTGGGCGACATGCGCGTGCGCCCGCTGGAGCCCACCACCAGCCCGGCGATCACGGTGGCCACCACCCCCGAAACCCCCAGGTAGTGCTCCGCGACGAAAAAAGTCAGGTAGGCCAGCGCCACGGTCAGCGTCACCTCGGCCGTGGGCCAGCCGCGCAGCCAGCGGAACAGCTCGATGGCCGCCCGTCCCATGACGAAGCCGGCCAGCCCGCCGCCCAGGAAGCTGACCATGAAGCTGCGGAAGATATCCGTCACCGCGGGCGTGGTGCCGCCCAGCAGGACGCTGAGCAGCACCGAGTACAGGGCGATCGAAGCCGCATCGTTGAACAAGGCCTCGCCCTCGACCAATGTCGTGAGGCGGCGCGGCGCGCCGACTTCGCGGAAGATGCCCACGACCGCCACCGGGTCGGTGGTGGCGACGATGGCGCCCAGCATCAGGCAGATCACCAGTCCATAGGTGGAAATCGCGGCCAGCGAGAACCCGACTGCCACGGTGCAGACCACGACGGCCACAATGGCCATCACCAGGATCGGGCTGATGTCGTCCATCAGCCGCCTCAGGTTCGTGGCCAGCGCCGTCTCGAACAGCAGCACCGGCAGGAAGACGAACAGGAAAGTCTCCGAAGAAATCTCGAAATGCTGCAGCGTATCCAGAAAGTCGGCCACGAGGCCCGGCGCCCAGCCATGCACGTGGATGATGACGCCCAGGATGAAACCCACGATGGCCAGCAGAACGGAATAAGGCAGGCGCAACCGCCCCGCCAGCGGCGGCATGAAAGAGACCAGGGCCAGAAGGCCAGCCAGGCCGAACACTAAAAGGCCGATTTTCATGATGGGAGGATGAGATTGGAACGCCCGGGTGATATGTTACAGGCCTGGAAACCCGGTTTCCCAGAAAAATTCGCACAAAAAAAAGGGATGCCTGGCGGCATCCCGTGAACATCCGCTTCGATAGGGAGGGGAAGAGGAGAAGCAGAAGCGGACGACAGAACGCGGGAGCCGGCGAAGCCGGCGTACGTTCATGGAGTGTTGGTCCGTCCGCCGAGCCAAAAGTTCACGTCCGCAGCGGGAAAGATGCAAGAGAGTATGACTGGCCGGTGCGCGGCGCACGAAACGATTCCACACGACACCGGGCAGCGGTGCGAGCGGGTTCCGGCCTCGCCTGGCGCCGGGCAGGCAACGAGGCTCAGGCCGCCTGAAAATCGGCTTGCCGGCCGCTCAGCGCGGTACGCAGCTTCTTCAGGGCGGCGGCCTCGATCTGGCGGACCCGTTCGGCGGAAATCCCGTACTCGGCGGCCAGATCGTGCAGCGTGGCGCCGCCCTCGTCGGCCAGCCAGCGGGCGCGCACGATGTGCTGGGAACGCGCGTCCAGGGACGACAGGGCGTGCTCCAGGCCTTCGCCCTGCAGCGTATCCATGCTGCGACGCGCCAGCACCTGATCGGGCGCCTGGGCCTCGTCGGCCAGCCAGTCGGACGGCGCGTAGCGGTCCTCGTCGTCGGAGGGCGCATCCAGGGCGAAATCGCCGCCTGACAGGCGGACTTCCATTTCGGTGACGTCCTCGGGGCGCACATTGAGTTCGCGGGCGATGTCGGCCACCTGATCCGGCCCCAGGCTGCGGCCATCGGGCCGCATGCGGCGCAGATTGAAGAACAGTTTGCGCTGCGCCTTGGTGGTGGCGACCTTGACCAGCCGCCAGTTGCGGATCACGTACTCGTGGATTTCGGCGCGGATCCAGTGCACGGCGAACGACACCAGCCGCACGCCCCGATCAGGATCGAAGCGCCGCACGGCCTTCATCAGGCCGATGTTGCCTTCCTGGATGAGGTCGGCGTGCGCCAGGCCGTAGCCCAGGTACTGGCGGGCGATGGAAACCACCAGCCGCAGGTGCGACAGAATCAGATCGCGCGCGGCGCCCAGGTCGTTTTCGTCGCGCAGGCGGCGGCCCAGGTCGGTTTCCTGCTCCGCGGTCAGCATCGGCAGCCGGTTTACGGCGCCGATGTACGCATCGATGGTGCCGAGCGCTCCGGGATTGGCGATCGCCAGCGACAACTGGGACGGCGCGAGCGACAGGGCGGACGAAGAAGAACTCATCGTGACAATGTCCTCGTACTGAATGAATTCATGTTAGCACTCCTCGTGAAAGAGTGCTAATTCCAAGGTAACAAACATTAGACTTGCCCTGGAGCGGGAAGTTCCGCTGGCTTCAGGGCAGTTCGAGCTCCGCCACCAGCGGGGCGTGATCAGACAATTTTTTCCAGGGCGAACCGTGCAGCACCCGCGCGCGGCGCACGGCAAAGCCGCGCTGGTAGATGCGATCCAGGCGCAGCCAGGGGAACACGGACGGAAACGTGCGCGGCGGTGGCGTCAGGCGCGCCAGGCCGTTGATGGACAGTTCGGGCAAGGGGTGCATGGCCTGCCCCGGCCGCCAGGCCATGCGTTCGCGCAAGCGCGTCACGGTGCGGCGCAACCGATAGATCTCGCCCGAGCCCTGAGGGGCGGCGGCGAAGACCTCGACCAGCCCCAGTTGCTCGACGAACAGCGGCGCCAAGCGGTTGGTCCAGTCATTGAAATCGCCGGCGATCAACAAGGGTTCGTGCGCGGGCACCAGGCGCTGGATGCGATCAGCCAGCGCCTGTACCTGGCGCGACCGGCCACCCGCCAGCAGGCCCAGGTGCACCACCAGACAATGCACCTGCACATCGCCGACCTGCACCACGCCATGCAGCAGGCCGCGTTGCTCCAGGCGGTGGTCGGATACATCCTGGTTCTCGTGGTACAGAATGGGGTAGCGCGACAGCAGCGCATTGCCGTGGTCGGTCGCCTGGTGCACGGCGTTGCACCCGTAGGCGGCCTGCATGTGCAGGGCGGCGGCCAGGGATTCGTGCTGGGCGTCCAGGCTGCCGCGCACCTGGTTGCGGCCCTGGACTTCCTGCAGGAACAACAAATCAGGCTGCAAGCCGTACAGGCCCAGCCGCAGGTCGGCCAACGACTCCCGCCCACCCGTGGCCGAGCGGCCCTTGTGGATGTTGTAGCTGACGACCCGCAGGACGGGCATGGCCGGCTCCTCCGCCCTACTTGGCTTCCGTCTGGCGCAGCCGGATGTGCAGTTCACGCAACTGCTTTTCATCCACGGACGACGGAGCCTGCGTCAGCAGACATTGGGCGCGCTGCGTCTTGGGGAAAGCAATCACGTCGCGGATGGATTCGGCCCCCGCCATCAAGGTCACCAGGCGGTCCAGGCCGAAAGCCAGGCCGCCGTGCGGCGGCGCGCCGTACTGCAGGGCATCGAGCAGGAAGCCGAATTTCAGGCGGGCTTCTTCCTCGTCGATCTTCAGGGCCTTGAAGACCTTGCGCTGGACATCGGCGCGGTGGATGCGCTCGGAACCGCCGCCGACCTCCCAGCCGTTCATGACCATGTCGTAGGCGCGCGCCAGGGCCTTGCCCGGTTCGGTTTCCAGCAGATCCTCGTGGCCGGGCTTGGGGCAAGTGAAAGGATGATGCGCCGCCGTATAGCGGCCTTCACCCTCGTCGTACTCGAACATGGGGAAATCCACCACCCACAGCGGTTTCCAGCCCGGCTCGAACAGCCCGTTGGCGCGGCCGAACTCGCTCTGGCCGATTTTCACGCGCAAGGCGCCGATGGCATCGGCGACGACCTTGGCGCGGTCGGCGCCAAAGAAGATCAGATCGCCGTTCTGTGCGCCGGTGCGCTCGATCAGGGCGCGCAGCGCGTCGGCATGGATATTCTTGACGATGGGCGACTGCAGGCCCTCGGGAATCGAGGCGGCGTCGTTGACCTTGATGTACGCCAGGCCGCGCGCACCGTAAATGCCGACGAACTGGGTGTAGGCATCGATCTCGCTGCGCGGCAGGCTGCCGCCGCCGGGCACGCGCAGGGCCACCACACGGCAGGCCGGATCATTGGCCGGGCCGGCGAAGACTTTGAAGCTCACGTCGCGCATCAGGTCGGCCACATCGGTGAATTCCAGCTTCACGCGCAGGTCGGGCTTGTCCGAGCCGAAGCGGCGCATGGCTTCTTCCCAGCTCATGGTGGGGAAGGGATCGGGCAGGGCCACGTCCAGCACCTGGCGGTAGATCTCGCGCACCATGCCCTCGAAGATCTCGCGGATCTGGACTTCATCCAGGAAGGACGTTTCGCAATCGATCTGGGTGAATTCGGGCTGGCGGTCGGCGCGCAGATCTTCGTCGCGGAAGCACTTGGTGATCTGGTAGTAGCGGTCGAAACCCGACACCATCAGCATCTGCTTGAACAGTTGCGGCGACTGGGGCAGCGCGAAGAACTCGCCCGGATTCACCCGCGAGGGCACCAGATAGTCGCGCGCGCCTTCGGGCGTGCTGCGGGTCAGCATCGGGGTTTCGATGTCGATGAAGCCGAGGGCGTCGAGGTAATTGCGCGCCACCATGGATACGCGATAGCGCAGCATCAGGTTGCGCTGCATTTGCGGGCGGCGCAGGTCCAACACCCGATGCGTCAGGCGCGTGGTCTCGGACAGATTGTCGTCGTCCAACTGGAACGGCGGCGTGACCGAGGCGTTGAGGATCTCGATCTCGCGGCACAGGATTTCGACCTCGCCCGACAGCAGGTCGGGATTGGTGGTCCCGGCGGGGCGCAGGCGAACCAGGCCGGTGATCCGCAGGCAGTATTCGTTACGGATCCGCTCTGCGGTTTCGAACGCGGTCTGATTGTCCGGATCCACCACCACCTGGGCCAGGCCCGCGCGGTCGCGCAGGTCGATGAAAATCACGCCGCCATGGTCGCGGCGGCGATGCACCCAGCCAAACAGGGTGACGGTCTGGTCGAGGTGGGCTTTGGACACCTCGCCGGTATAGCAAGTGCGGTTCAAGAATGGCTCCGTCAGAGGAATTGTTCGAGATTCAATGGGGCCGCCGGTCGGGGGATTCCACGGCCGGCAGATCCATCTGTGCCTGGGGTGGCAGGGCGGGCGGCGCCACCACGCCCATGGACACGATGTACTTCAGTGCCGTTTCAACCGGCATGTCGAGCACCCGGACATCGGCGCGTGGCATCATCAGGAAAAAGCCCGACGTCGGGTTGGGCGTCGTCGGCACATAGACGCTGACGAAATCGCCGTCGAGCAGCGCGGCGACCTCGGCACAAGGGGTGCCGGTCAGGAAACCGATGGTCCAGGCGCCCTGGCGCGGATACTGCACCAGCACGGCCTCGCGGAAGGCCTGACCGTTGGGCGCGAACACGGTGTCGCTGACCTGCTTGACCGAATTATAAATGGAGCGCACTAAAGGGATGTGTCCCAGCAGGGATTCCCAGCGCGACAAGAGGGCGCGGCCGATGAAATTGGCGCAGCACAAGCCGGTGACGAGGATGATCGCCAGGACCAGCGCCAACTCGAAACCCGGAATGGCGACTCCGAACAGCGCCTCGGGCGACAGGAACGAGGGCACCAGCGAACCGAGCGTGCTGACCAGCACGGCCAGCACCCAGAGGGTGGCCACCAACGGCAGCCAGATCAGCAGGCCGGTGATGAAATAGCGTTTTAGAAATCGCATGGGTCCGGGTGTCAGCCCGACGTCGCCGCGGGCGTGGCGGGGGCGCTGCCGCTGCTGGACGAGGCCCCGCCCGCCGCATCGGCGGCTTTCGGCGCGGGTTTTCCGCCCCCGCGAAAATCGGTTTCATACCAGCCGGAGCCCTTCAGGCGGAACCCGGCCGCCGTCACCTGCTTTTCGTAGGCGTCCTGCCCGCAAGCCGGGCAGGTCTTGAGCAACGGATCGGAGAGCTTCTGCAGCACGTCCTGCTCATGACCGCAGCGGCTGCAACGATAGGCATAGATAGGCACAGCACTTCATTCCAAAAAGATCGACCGTCTGGATTTTAATCCCAAGCCGCGTCAACCAAACGAATTGGGCAGCAGGAACATCACGGCCGCGATCAGCGTCGGCACGGCCGCGGCGCCGAGCAGGCGCAACGGCGAGATGGTTCCGTCGCCGAAGCACCCCTTCAGGATGGAAAAACCGGCCGGATTCGGGGCGTTGGCGATCACGGTCAGGCCGCCGCCCGTCACGGCCCCGGCCACCAGCATGTAGCGCCAGAGATCGCCGGTGCCTTCGACCAGCGACCCCAGATAGGTCAGGGCAGCATTGTCGGTGACCGCCGTCAGGGCCGTGGCCCCCACAAACAAGATATAGGGAGACAGACCGCCCAGCAGATCCTGAAGCCACCATTGCTGCAGGCCGCCCAGCACCACCAGGCCCGCCAGGAAGAAACCGACCATCAGCCCTTCGCGCAGCAGCAGGGGCGATTGATGCCGCTTGTAGGCATGGGCATAGCCGATGAACAGCACCAGCAGGGCCATGAAGATCTGCATATGATGCGAAGACAGCACGACGCCCAGCAGGAACAGCACGTGCACGGCCATGACCACGGGCGATACCGGCGGGCGGCGCTCGCCCTCGTCTTCCGGCACGCCGATGCTGCCGTTGAGCAGGAACGGCCTGCAGATCAGCGTCAGCCCCAGCCCGTTGACCAGCACCGCAAGCGCCGCGCGCCAGCCGAAATGCGTCGCCATGAAGGCCGTATCCCAGCCGAAGGTATGGGCCACCATCAAGACCGGCGGCGCGGCGTAGGCCGTCAGCACCCCGCCAATGGACACATTGACGAACAGCACGCCGACGGTCAGGTACTTGAACCCGTCCTGGCCGGGCCGGCGGAAGTACGCCTGGCGCAGCAGCAGGGCCGCCAGGGTCATGGCGGCCGGCTCCGTGATCAGTGAGCCCGCCAATGGGACCAGCGTCATGATGACGAAGAAACGCGACAGCTCGCGCGCCACCGGCAGCAGGCGCGACACCAGGTCGACCAGCAGGCGGACCAGCTCGATGATGGGCCGGCTGGCCGCCACCACCATGATCACGAACACGAAGGCCGGCTCGGTGAAGTTACGTGTATCGAGGTATTCGACCGCGTCCTTCACGCCCAGGGTCAGGCCCATCCAGACGAACAGCGCACAGGCCCAGACACCGAACACGGCCTCGACCTCGGACAACAGGTGCCACAGGCCCGCGTGCGGTCCGCCCCGGTTGGCCAGGCGCGCGAAAACGGGAACGGAAAACGTATGGATGATGGCGATGGCAAATAGAATGCTTGCCACAACCTCGGTATGACTGACCATGTCCGGGTCCTGTGGAGAGACTGAAAGGGGAGTCAGGCACCGCCCAGAATCAGGTGAGCGCCTTTTTCGGCAATCATGATCGTCGGCGAATTGGTATTGCCCGAAGTGATGACCGGCATGATGGATGCATCGATCACCCGCAGGTTCTCAAGGCCCCGGACACGCAGTTCCGGGTCCACCACGGCCAACGGATCGACGCCCATTTTACATGTCCCCACCGGATGGAAAATGGTGGTGCCGATATCGCCCGCCGCCGCCTCCAGTTCGGCCTGCGTCTGGACCGCGTCGCCCGGCAGGTATTCGCTGGGCTGGTAGCGCGCCAACGCGGGCTGGGCCATGATGCGCCGCGTCAGGCGCAGGGCGTCGGCCGCCACGGCGCGGTCCTCGGGAGTCTGCAGATAATTGCAGAGAATGTCCGGCGCATCGGCGGCATTGGGCGACGTCACGCGCACATAGCCGCGGCTGCCGGGCTGCAGATTGCAGACCGAGGCCGTCAGGGCCGGGAAGTCGTGCAGGGGATCGCCGAACTTGTCCAGCGAAAGAGGCTGGACGTGGTATTCCAGGTTGGACCGTTGCCGCGACGGATCCGAACGCGTGAAGGCGCCCAGTTGCGAGGGCGCCATGGACAGCGGGCCGCTGCGCAACAGCGCGTACTGCAGCCCCATCCAGGCCTTGCCCCACCAGGCGTTGGCCAGGGTATTCAAGGTGCGGGCGCTCCGCAGGCGGTAAATCATGCGCAGTTGGAGATGATCCTGGAGATTCTCGCCCACGCCGGGCAGATCCAGCACCATCGGAATGCCGAGCTTGCGCAGGCGCTCGGCGGAGCCCACGCCCGAGACCTGCAGCAGTTGGGGCGACCCGATCGCCCCGGCCGACAGGATGAGCTCCCGCCGCGCCACGGCTTGCAGGCGGCCGCCGTCGACCACGCAGTCGACCCCGGTGGCCCGGCGCCCCGAGAAGCGGATGCGCTCCACCCGGGCACCGGTCATCACGCGCAGGTTCTCCCGGTGCATGACGGGACGCAGGAAGGCCTTGGCGGCATTCCAGCGCACACCCCGCCGCTGGTTGACCTCGAAATAGTTGCAGCCAGTGTTGTCGCCCCGGTTGAAGTCGTCGGTGCTCGGGATGCCCGCCTGCGCCGCCGCTTCGCGGAAGGCATCGAGCACTGCCCAGCGCAGGCGCTGGGGCTCGACCCGCCAGGTGCCCGAGGCGCCGTGAAATTCGCTGGCCCCCGCATGGTGGTCTTCCACGTCGAGAAACAACGGCAACACGTCGGACCAGGCCCAGCCGGGATTGCCGAGCGCCGCCCAGCCATCGTAGTCGGCGGCCTGACCGCGCAAGTAGAGCATGCCGTTGATCGAGGACGAGCCGCCCAGGACCCGGCCGCGCGGATAGCCCAGAGAACGATGGTTCAGCCCTGGATCAGGCAGGGTGTGGTAGCACCAGTCCGTGCGCGGGTTGCCGATGCAATGCAGATAGCCGACCGGGATATGGATCCAGCGCCAGTCGTCGACACCGCCCGCTTCGAGCAGCAGGACGCGGTGCGAACGGGACAGGCGGTTGGCCAGCAGGCAACCGGCCGAACCGGCCCCCACGATGACGTAATCGAATTCCAATGCGTCGGCATCCGGTGTTCCTGCGCTCATGGCTGATGGTCTCCAGCGGGGTCTTCGAGCGGCCCCTTTCTGCCCTCAGTCTAGCGGGAACGCCAGACCGGCGCCATCGCGAGGCCCCGCCCCGGATTTTCTACAGCCAGGGGCGCAGCACCGTTCCGGCCAGGGCGGCGACAATCAGCAGCACGCCGACCTGCATATTGGAGCGGAACAGGCGCAGCCCGCGCTCCGGATGGCGCACGTCGAACACCCGCATCTGCCAGATGAAATGGCCGGCGATGGCGGCCATGACCAGGTAGTAGGGCCAATCCATGCCCATGCCCCAGCCCGCCGCCAGCCACAGGGCCGCCGTCGCGGCATACATGCCGCCGATCCAGACCCGCCCCCGGTCGCCAAAGCGCATCGCCACCGACTTCAGGCCCAGCATGCGGTCGTCGCGCAGATCGATGTAGGCATAGATGGCGTCGTAGCCGATCTGCCACAGCACCGCCCCCAGCCACATGGCCACGGCATACCAGGGCACCGCATCGCGCGTGTCGGACCAGGCCATCAGCATGCCCCAGTTGAAGGCCGCGCCCAGCACGGCCTGCGGCCAATAGGTGAAACGTTTGCACAGGGGATAGATCACCACCAGCGGCATCAGCGCCAGCGCCAGCCAGCGGCTGGTGGCGTTGATGGCCAGCAACAGCGTGGCGCTGACCAGCAACTGCGCGAAAACGAACCAGAGCGCCGCCCGCAAGGTGATCTGGCCGCTGGTCAGGGGGCGGAAGCGCGTGCGCTCGACCCGGTGGTCGAAATCGCGGTCGAAGATGTCGTTGAAGGTGCAGCCCACGCCGCGCAGCAGCAGCGCCCCCAGAGAGAACACCACGAGGCGCCACAGGGTGGGCAGGCCGTCGGCCGCCTGGACCAGCGCGGCCAGCGCCGGCAACAAGGTCAGCCAGGTTCCGACGGGCCGGTCCAGCCGGCACAGGCGCGCATACGGCCCCCAGGACGCGGGCAGCCAGCGGGCCACCCAGTCGTCGAACCGCATGTCCGAGAGGTCGGAGCCGGCCTGCCCCGGACCGGAGGGGGTGCCGCCCGCCGTCATTCTCGCGCGGGCGCCGGACCGATCAGCTCGCCCAGCGTGCGCACGCCGTGGCGGATGCGGTCTTCAGGCACGGTCACGAAACTCAGCCGCAGGGTGTTGGACGGCGCATCGGCGCCGGCATAGAACGGCGCGCCCGGCACAAAAGCGACGTTGCGCTGGATCGCCGCCTGCAGCAATTGCGTGGTGTCGATGGATGGGCGCAGCGTGACCCAGATGAACATGCCGCCTTCCGGGCGCGTCCAGCGCGCGTCGGCGGGGAAGTATTCCTGCAGGGCGTCGAGCATGTAGCCGCACTGGCGACGGTAGAGTTCGCGCACTTTGGGCAGGTGCTCGCGCAAGAAGCCGTTGCGCACAGCCTCGTAGACCGCCATCTGGGTGACCGTCGCGGTGTGCAGGTCGGTCGCCTGCTTGATCTGCACGAGCTTGGAAATGATGTGGCGCGGCGCCACGACATAGCCCAGGCGCATGCCGGGCGCGAGAACCTTGGAGAACGTCCCCAGGCGGATGACCGTGGCGCCCGCCGGGCGGCCGAGCTCAAGCAGGCCTGGCTGCGGTTCCCCCGCGTAGCGCAATTCACCGTAGGGATCGTCTTCGATGATGGGCAAGCCCACGGCGGCACAGCGTTCGACCAGGGCCTGGCGGCGCGCGCGGTCCAGCGTCAGGCCGGTGGGATTCTGGAAATTGGGCAGCACGTAGATGAACCGCGCATCCCGGACCAGGCCATCGCTCAAGGCCTCGGGCACCAGGCCGCGCTCATCGGTGGGGACGGCCCGGTATTCCGGCTGGAACTGGGAAAACGACTGCAGCGCCCCGAGATAGCTGGGAGCCTCGACCAGAACGGGCGAGCCCTGGTCGATGAACAGCTTGCCGAGCATGTCCAGCGCTTGCTGAGAGCCCGATACGATCAGGACTTCCTCGGGATCGACGGCCAGGCCCGGACGCGACAGATCCTGGGCCACCCATTCACGCAGCGGCGTGTAGCCCTCGGTGCGGCCGTACTGCAGCGCCGTGGCGCCCTGGGTGGACAACACCCGGTCGAAGGCCGCCCGCAATTCGGGGATCGGAAACCCTTCGGGCGAAGGCAAGCCGCCGGCAAACGAGATGACCTCGGGCCGTTCGGTGATCTTGAGGATTTCGCGGATGGCCGAACTGGTCAGCTGATTGGCGCGATGGGAAAAAAGCGTGCGGGAGACGGACGTGTCCATGATTGATTCCGAATGGGAGCCTGCCTTGTGGGCCGACTGATTGGAAATTGCCGGCCTACCCGGATCCGCGGGCGGTCGGCGCAGGTGAAGCTGGCTATATTAAATCACGCGCGACCCGGCGGCCATGAGGGTTTTCAGAAACCCCGGAAAACCGGCCTTCACGGGGATGGCCTCGTCTCCTGCCCGAGCATCTCCCGCAACTCGGGCAATGCCCGCCGCGCCGCGCGCTCGCCCTCGTCGATCGCGATCGATGCGCGGTGATAATCCATCAGGGCGAAATCGGCCAGCCGGGGCCGGATCAGCACGTCCGCCGGCTCGCCTGCAAGGCGGCTGCGCGTAATGCGCACCTGCATGATGTTCAGGCTCATGCTCAGCACATCGAAGATCGACGGCAGGCCCGGCGTTTCGGACGCCCCGCCCCGGGCGCCCCCGAACCCCAGGGGCAGCCTGCTCAGCACCGAGGCCAGGGCGCCGGAAGGCGCGGCCTCGGGGGCCGCTGCGGGCGTTTCGTCCGGCTTGAAGTGACGCCCGATCAGCTCCGAATTCAGATCCACCGCAATCACGACATCCGCCCCCATCGCGCGGCACAGGGAGACCGGCACAGGATTCACCAGCGCGCCGTCGACCAGCAGGCGCGACTCGCGCCGCACGGGCGTGAACAGCCCGGGCAAGGCTGCGGAAGCGCGCACGGCGTCGATGACGGAACCCTCGCGCAGCCAGACTTCGCGCCCCGTGGCCAATTCGGTGGCGACCGCCCCGTAGGGCCTGGGCAGCGCGTCGACGGTCTTGTCATCCAGGTGCGAGCGCAGAAAAGAAAACAGTTTTTCGCCGTGGATCAAGCCGCCTGTGATGGTGAAATCCAGCAGGCCCACGACGCCCTGCCAAGTCAGGCTGCGCACCCAGGCCTCGAATTTCTCCAGTTGCCCGTCCGCATAGACCGCCCCGACCAGGGCGCCGATCGAGGTTCCGCAGATGATGTCCGGCACGATGCCGGCCTCTTCCAGAATGCGGATCACGCCGATGTGCGACCAGCCGCGCGCCGACCCGCTGCCGAGGGCCAGTCCGATCCGGGGCCGGGGTGCATTCATGGAAATCCTCGCTGGGCGCGCCGAGTGGTCATCGCTCACGTTGTAGCACAGGCGTGAAGGCCCGGCATCGCGCTGAAACCGATTCTTGACCAAGCCTCGCCCGCATCCCTATACTTCGCTCAAGCCTTAAATATTGATAATCGTTCTCATTAGTTAAATCAATTCTATTCAATATCTATCCGGCGCACTGCTTCCCTGCGCCCGGCCCGCCTTCCGTCGGAAGGCCCCCATCGTCCTCCTCAGGCTCTCCATGCGCTCATCTTCACTTCTTTCAACCGTGTCTTTCGCCGCCGCCCTCACGCTGGCCCTGTTCTGCAGCGGAGCCGCCCGCGCAGCGACCCTTGCGGAGTTGACCGGCGTGCAGCCCGTGATCATCACGGCCGATGGCGCCACCCGGCGCCCCGTGGCCCCGGGCATCTACGAGGCGGCCTACAGTCCGGCCGCCAAGGCGCTTTACATCGCCTCTGCGGAAGCCGTCACGGGCGTCAACGGCGGCATGATCTACAAGATCGACCCGGATACGCTCCAGACGTTGGGCATCACCCACACCGATGAGAAGAACTTCGGGCTGGCAACCGATCCGGCCGGCAAGACGCTCTACATCACGAACAGTCTCGGCCACGGAGTCAGTGCGATGGACACCGGGACAGGCCGCATCACCGCGCGCACGACATTCCCCGGAATCGGCAAGGATGGATTCCCCTACGGTCCTCGTCAGGTCATCTACGATGCACAGCAAGACGGCATTTATGTCGGCGCCGTGGGCAACCCCGGCAAGATCTGGCTGCTCGACGCCAAGACGCTGGACACCAGGGCCACCATCGACAATGCGGGCAAATGGGTCACGGGACTGGCGCTCGATCCGCAGGCCCACCGCCTATACGCGGCCAATGGCGACGGCGAGATCGTCGTCGTCGATACCCGGAAAAACGAAATCGCCGACCGCTGGACTCCGGGCGACGGCAAGGAATGGCTGCTCTTGAACGTAGCGCTGGATGCCGCACGCCATCGCCTGTTCGTGACCGACAACTCCAAGTCCAAGACCGTGGCGATCTTCGACACCCGCACCGGCAAGCTGACCGGCCGCATCGACATCGGAGACTCGCTGGACATCGCCTTCGACCGGCAGCGCGACACTCTGTACGTCACGCACCGCCAACAGGGCACCCTCAGCGCCATCGACGCCGGCAGCCTGCACGTCACCAAGACCTACGCGCTGCCCGAGTTGCCCAACAGCATCCTGCTGCGCCCCGACGGCAAGGCCGCTTACGTCACGATCAAGACTCCGCATCAGAAAGATTACTCCGCCGCCGGCGACGGCAGCATCGCCCGCATCACGCTGCCCTGAGGCGCCCCCATTTCCCTCCCGCCAATACGCCATCCCCTATCCAATGACCGATTCCAGGCCTGTTCCCGCACTCCTCCCGATCCGCAACCCGCGCCTCAACGACACATTGCGGCCGCTGCTGTGCGGCGCCGCCACCGCAAGCCTCCTGCTGGCGTCGAGCGCCGCGGCGCAAACCGCGGCGACGGCCACGCTGTCGCCCATCACCATCCAGGGCGAACGGGGCTCATCGGAACTGCCCCCGCCCTACGCCGGCGGGCAAGTCGCCCGGGGCGGCAGCCTGGGCATTTTGGGCACCGCCGACGCCCTGGACACGCCTTTCAGCACGGTCAACTACACCGCACAGATGCTGGAAGACATCCAGGCCCGCACCTTGGCCGATGTCATCGTGAATGACGCTTCGGTCCGCGCCACGACGTCCACAGGGGGATTCGGCGAAGACTTCACGATCCGGGGCTTTCCGATCACCACGGGCGACACAGGCCTGAATGGCCTGTACGGCCTGCTCCCGGCCAACCGGATTCCCATGGAAATGGTCGAGCGGGTCGAACTGCTCAAAGGGCCCGGCACCCTGATGCGCGGCATTCCGCCCAACGGCGGTATCGGCGGCAGCGTCAATATCGTCACCAAACGCGCGCAGGACGAGCCGCTGACCCGGTTGACCACAACCTATGCCAGCAAGGCCAATCTGTCCTCCCACCTGGATGTGGGCCGGCGGTTTGGCGAGGATCATGCCTGGGGCGTGCGCTTCAATGGCGTGCTGCGCGGCGGCGAGGCGTCCATCAACGGGGGCGGCCAGAAACTAGGTCTGGGCGCGCTCGCGCTGGATTATCGGGGCAGCCGGTTGCGCTGGTCGCTGGACGCCCTCTACCAGGACGACGATATCGATGGTTTCCGGGGGCAGATGTCTTTCACCGGCTTGCCAGCCGTACCCGACGCCCCCGATGGCCGGATCACTTTCTACCCGGACGCCAGACTGCTCCAGCGAGACCGGACGGTCGCCTCCCGGCTGGAGTACGACCTGACCGATGCCCTGACGGTCTATGCAGGCCTGGGCTACCGGGACAACACCGTCAAGCAGGAATTCCCCATTTCCCTCGCGCCGCGTACGGTCGAAGGCGACTTCAACGTGATGAACACGTACTACGACTCCTACTCCAAGACCTGGAGCGGCGACATCGGCCTGAAGGCGCGCTTTACCACGGCGGGCATCGGGCACGCCCTCACGCTCGGCGCCACCCGCCTGGATCAGGAGGCCGGCAATGCCTATTCTCCGGGCACGGTGATCGTCCCGTCCAACATCTACGATCCCTCGCCTCTGCCCCCGAGCGCGGCGGTGCGGCAAGACATGCGGCGCGCCGCGGAAACGACGCTGGAAAGCCTGGCGATCGCCGACACGCTTTCCTTCGCCCAGAACCGGATGCTGCTGACGCTGGGCGCACGCCGCCAGACCGTCATCAATGACGGCTACGACACGACGACCGAAGCCCGGACCAGCCGCTACAAGGCCAGCGCGGTCTCCCCCGTGGCCGGATTCGTCATCAAGCCGCTGGACGATCTCTCACTGTACGGCAACTACACGGCGGGCCTGACCAGCGGCCGCATCGTAGGCCCGGGCTACGCCAACACCGGCGAAATCCTCGCCCCCTACAAATCCAAGCAATACGAGGCTGGCGTCAAGATGGACTGGGGCCGCCTGACGACCACGCTGGCGGTCTATCAACTGGCCCGCCCCTCGGCCCAGGCCAATGCCGGGAATGTCTACGGCTACTTCGGCGAACAGCGCAATCGCGGCCTGGAATTATCCGCGTACGGCGAAATCCGGCCCGGCCTGCGCGTGCTGGCCAGCGCCGCTTTCGTGCAAGGCCGTCTGACCAAGACCCCCGGCGGCCTGCATGAGGGCAATTCAGCGCCGGGCGTGCCCCGCCAGGCATTCAACCTGGGGCTGGATTGGGATGCCCCCTGGCTCAACGGCCTGAGCCTGAACGGCCGGGTGGCCCACACCTCGTCGATCTACCTCGACAGCGCCAATACTCTTGAGCTCCCCAGTGTGACGACGTTCGGGTTCGGCGCCCGCTATCGCACGAAGGTGGCAGGCAAGGCGGTCGTCCTGCGGGCCGACGTCGACAACCTGACGAACGAGCGCTACTGGCTGGCCAGCGGCACGTTCGCCACCAACGGCGCCGGCCGCACGGTCATGCTCTCCGCCTCCGTGGATTTCTGAAGCCCCGCGTCCGTTCGATGGCGACGTATTCCTGAGCCAAGCGGGTTCTAGAACGGAATATCGTCGTCCATATCGGACAGGTTGCTGGCCGGAGCCGCCGCCGGAGCGGCGGGACGGGGCTGCTGTTGCTGCTGCGGCGCGCGCCGGGCCGGCGGCTGGGAGAAGCCGCCCGAATCGCCGCCCGAGTCGCCGCTATCGCGGCCGCCCAGCATCTGCATCTGGTCTGCGACGATTTCGGTGCTGTAGCGGTCGGCGCCGGTTTCCTTGTCTTGCCATTTGCGGGTCTTCAAGCGCCCCTCGACGTAGACCGCGCGGCCCTTCTTGAGGTATTCGCCGGCGATCTCGGCCAGGCGGTTGTAGAACACCACGCGATGCCACTCGGTTTCTTCACGGCGCTCGCCCGAGGCCTTGTCCTTCCATTGGGAGGTCGTGGCGATGGAGACATTGCAGATGGCGGCGCCGTCCGGGCTGTAGCGGACTTCGGGGTCGCGCCCCAGGTTGCCGACGAGAATGACTTTATTGACGGAGGCCATGGCGGAAAATCCTGTAGTGAACGATGTGGCTGCCATTATCGGAGACTGAAGCCGCCCTGGGCACATCGAAATGCATCAAATGATCATTATCGCCTACGCGGGTCAACCCCTACAAGCAGCCCCGCCAGCTCAGGACCCCTTGAATCCGCGCGCCGTAAACAGCCACACCGCCGCCAGCATGGCGCCGGCCCAGAACACCAGAGACGCGCCGCCGCTGCGCGCCAGGAATCCACCCAGCAGCCCGCCGGCGAACACGCCCAGGGACTGGGCGGTGTTGTAGAACCCCAGCGCCAGGCCCTTGTAGGCGGGCGGCGCCACGCGCGAGACCAGCGAGGGCTGCAGGGCTTCGAGGATATTGAAGGCCACGAAGAAGGCGATGAAGGCCGCCACGACCAGCCAGAAGGAGCCCGTCAGCCAGGGCAGCAGGCCCAGCACCACGGCCAGGCCCAGCACCGCCCACTCGAGCGCGGGCTTGTGCGCCTTGTGCGTCTCGGTGTAGAAGACGGCCGGCACCATGAGGACGAAGGACGCCAGGATGACCGGCAGGTAGATTTGCCACAGGGTGGCGGAATCGTAGCCCCCCAGGCTGCCCAGCAGGCCGGGCGCCACCATGAACAGCGACATCAGGATGAAGTGCAGGCAGAAGACGCCGAAATTCAGGCGCAGCAAGTCGCGATGGCCCAGCACGTCGCGCACCGTCGCCTGGACGATGTCGGCTTCGGAACGCGGCACATCGGGGACGAAGAACATCGCGATCAGCAGGCAGACGAAGCCCAGCAGGCTGATGGCCCAGAACAGCCCCGACAGGCCGAACTCGCCCACCAGCAGCGGAGAGAGCACCAGCGACAGCGCAAAGGAGAGCCCGATGGACCCACCCACCATGGCCATGGCGCGCGTGCGGACCTCGGGGCGGGTGGCATCGGCGATCCAGGCGGTGATGGCGGCCGACACCGCCCCCAGGCCCTGGATCACGCGCCCGACCGTCACCCAGTCGACGTCGTTGGTCAGGGCGCAGATCACCCCGCCCGCCACGAACAGCAACATGCCGAATACGATCACGGGGCGCCGACCGTAGCGGTCGGAGGCCATGCCCAGCGGTATTTGCATGACCGCCTGGGTCAGGCCGTACGCCCCCAGCGCGAGCCCCACCCGGACCGGATCGTCGCCCCCGATCAGGGCGCCCGCCGCGACGGCGAAGATGGGCGTCAGCAGGAACAGCCCCAGCATCCGGGCGGCAAACAGCGTCGCCAGAGCGATGCTGCTGCGTCGTTCCAGGGGGGTCAGGCGAAGCGGGGGCGTGCGCGGACGGGAAGATGCGGACATGGAGACGCCAAAAGAAGAGGTGCTGCGCGTTATAGTATCAAGTTGGCCTTTGAAAAACCTGAACTCCCCTAGAGACCCTCTGGGCAAGCCTCATGCGAGTCCGGGAATCCAGGACACATGAACGAATCAGGCACAAAGCACAAGAGCATGGACGCCATCAGCATCCGCGGCGCGCGCACCCACAATCTGAAGAATATTTCGGTCGACCTGCCCCGGCGGCAACTGGTCGTGCTGACGGGCCTGTCCGGATCCGGGAAGTCTTCCCTGGCGTTCGACACCTTGTACGCCGAGGGCCAGCGCCGCTATGTCGAAAGCCTGTCGGCCTACGCCCGCCAGTTTCTGCAGATGATGGACAAGCCCGACGTGGACGTCATCACCGGCCTGTCGCCCGCCATCGCCATCGAACAGAAGACCGCCGGCCACAATCCGCGCTCGACCGTGGGCACGGTCACCGAGATCCACGACTACCTGCGTCTTCTATACGCCCGGGTCGGCACCCCCTACTGCCCGGATCACGCTCTTCCACTGCAAGCGCAAAGCGTCAGCCAGATGGTCGACCATGTCCTGTCCCGGCCGGAGGACGCCCGCGTGGCCATCCTGGCGCCGGTGGCGCGCGCCCGCCAGGACGACCTGGCGGCCGAATGCCGCCGCCTGCAGGCGCTGGGCTTCGTGCGGGTGCGCATCCACGGCGTCATCCAGTCGCTGGACGGCGGCCCGCCGCCGGCCGCGTCCGAGCGCCCCTGGGATCTGGACGTGGTCGTGGACCGGTTGCGCGTACGCCCCGACAGCCGCCAGCGGTTGGCCGAAAGCTTCGAGACCGCCCTGGAACTGGCGCACGGCCGCGCCCTGGCGCTGGATCTGGACACGGAGCAGGAGCAAGCCTTTTCCGCCGCCTACGCCTGCCCGGTCTGCGCGCGCGGCATGGGCACGCTGGAACCGCGTCTGTTCAGCTTCAACAACCCGGCCGGCGCCTGCCCGACCTGCAATGGGCTGGGCCAGGTGGAATCCTTCGATCCGGCGCGCGTCGTCGCCTTCCCGGAACTGAGCCTGGCGGCCGGCGCCATCCACGGCTGGGACCGCCGCAACGCCTTCAGCTACGCCATGATGGTGAGCCTGGCGCAACATTACGGCTTCGACCTGGATACCCCTTTCCAGGCGCTGGACCCGGCCGTGCGGCACGACATCCTGCACGGCTCCGACGGCCAGGAAATCGCCTTTCAGTATCTGGGCGAAGGCGGCGTCCCCACCCTGAGG
The DNA here is from genome assembly GCF_040955415.1 of Castellaniella ginsengisoli. Classification (NCBI taxonomy): domain Bacteria; kingdom Pseudomonadati; phylum Pseudomonadota; class Betaproteobacteria; order Burkholderiales; family Alcaligenaceae; genus Castellaniella; species Castellaniella ginsengisoli. The sequence continues at coordinate 968,420 of NZ_CP158257.1, forward strand.
CGGCATGCCTTCGAAGGCATCATCCCCAACCTTGAGCGGCGCTGGCGCGAAACGCATTCCAACGCCGTGCGCGAGGAACTCGGCCGGCTGCGGCATCTGGTTCTTTGCCCGGAATGCCGCGGCGCCCGTCTGTGCGCCGAAGCCCGCAACGTCTTCATCGGTCCGGGAATCTCTGAACACGTCGAGCGCAAGGCGGACGCCGGGGCGGCCGGCTCGGAGGCCCCCACGGATCCGGGCCCGCGGCGCGGCCGCGCCCTGTACGAAATCGAAGCCCTGTCGCTGGCCGACTGCCGGCAGTGGTTCCTCGACTGGACGCCGGACGGCGCCCGGCGCGAGGTCGCCGACCGCATCATCCAGGAAATCCGCGCGCGGCTGGATTTTCTGGTCAACGTCGGCCTGGGCTACCTGGCCCTGGACCGGGGCGCCGACACGTTGTCCGGCGGCGAGGCCCAGCGCATCCGCCTGGCCAGCCAGATCGGTTCAGGCCTGACCGGCGTCATGTACGTGCTCGACGAGCCCTCCATCGGCCTGCACCAGCGCGACAACCACCGCCTGATCGAGACCCTGAGGCAACTGCGCGACCTGGGCAACAGCGTGATCGTGGTCGAGCATGACGAGGACATGATCCGCGCCGCCGACCACGTCCTGGACATGGGGCCGGGCGCGGGCGAGCAGGGCGGCTGCGTGATCGCCCAGGGCTCCCCTGCGGAAATCATGGCGGACCCCCAGTCGCTGACCGGCCAGTACCTGTCGGGCGCCCGGCGGATCGCCATTGCGCCGCGCCGGCCGGTCGGACCCGACCAGGTCTGGCTGCGCGCCCTGGGATGCCGGGGAAACAACCTGCAATCGGTCGACCTGGCCATCCCGGTGGGACGCCTGACCTGCATCACCGGCGTCTCGGGATCCGGGAAATCCACCCTGATCAACGATACGCTGGTGGCCGCCCTGGCCCAGGCCTTGAACCGGGCGCAGGCCGATCCCGCGCCGCACGACCGCATCGAAGGGCTGGGCGCGTTCGACAAGATCATCAGCGTCGACCAGAACCCCATCGGCCGCACGCCGCGCAGCAACCCGGCGACCTACACCGGCCTGTTCACGCCGATCCGCGAGTTGTACGCGGGGGTGCCCGAAGCCCGCCTGCGCGGCTACGATCCGGGGCGTTTTTCCTTCAACGTCAAGGGCGGACGCTGCGAAGCCTGCCAGGGCGATGGCGTGGTGCGCGTCGAAATGCATTTCCTGCCCGACATGTACGTGCCTTGCGAAGTCTGCGAAGGCCGCCGCTACAACCGCGAAACCCTGGACATCCGCTACCGGGGTCTGTCCATCAGCGAGATCCTGGACCTGACGGTGGCCCAGGCCCTGGATCTGTTCCAGGCGGTGCCGGCCGTGGCCCGCAAGCTGCAGACCCTGGCGGACGTGGGCCTGTCCTACATCCGCCTGGGCCAGAGCGCCACGACCTTGTCGGGCGGCGAAGCGCAGCGCATCAAGCTGTCGCAGGAGCTGTCCCGGCGCGGCTCGGAGCGCACCCTGTACGTGCTGGACGAACCCACCACCGGCCTGCACTTCCACGACATCGAAGTGCTGCTGGGCGTGCTGCGGCGCCTGGTGGATGCGGGCAGCACCGTTCTGGTGATCGAGCACAATCTGGACGTGATCAAGACCGCCGACTGGATCGTGGACCTGGGCCCCGAGGGCGGCGCGGGCGGCGGCCGGATCATTGCCCAGGGCACGCCGGAAGCCGTCGCCGCCACGCCCGGCAGCCACACGGGCCGCTGGCTCAAAAGCGTGCTGGCGCAGCAGCCCGGGGCCTAGGAGGGCTCCGCCGCCAAAGGCGCCGAAGCCGCGCGGGCGGCCTCGACACGGTTGCGGCCGTTGTCCTTGGCCCGATAAAGCGCCGCATCGGCCTGGCCGACCAGCGTTTCGGCCGCATGGGCGTCGTCCAGGTCCATCTCCGCCACGCCGATGCTGATCGTGACCCGGCCCGACAAGCCATGCGCATGCGTGATGGCCAGCGCCTCGACGCGGGCGCGGATCTGCCCGGCCAGGTTTCTCGCCGCCTCGACGTCCAGGCCCGGCAGGATCACGGCGAATTCCTCGCCGCCGTAACGCGCCGCCAGATCCCCGGGGCGGCGTACGGATTCGAGCAGGATGCGGGCCACCTGGCACAAGACGACGTCGCCCGCCGGATGCCCGTACTGGTCGTTGTAAGACTTGAACCAGTCCACATCCAGCATCAGCAGGCTCATCGGCCGGCGCTCGCGCCGGGACCGGTCGCCCTCGCGCGCCAGCACCTCGTCGAAATGGCGGCGGTTCGCCAGCCCGGTCAGGCCATCGGTCAGCGACAGGCCGACCAGGCGCTGGTTGGCCTCCACGAGCGCCTGGGTGCGCTCGGCCACTTGGCGTTCGAGATCCCTGGCGTGGCTGCGCTGCCGGCTGGCCATGCGGTCCAGCGCATCCGCCAGAACGACGATCTCGCGCACCGGACTGCGGACCGAGGGGCTGTCGTGCCCTGCGCCTTCGGCAAGCTCCTCGGCCCAGCGGCTGAGGGACAGCAAAGGTCGAGACAGCCACCACGCCGCCAGCAAGGCGGTCACGACCCCGACCACCCAGAAGCCCAGGATCAGCAAACCGATGCGGTTCAAGGCCCGCTCGGCCGGTTCCGCATAGCGGCTTTCCGGCAACGCCAGGGCGATGATCAGCCTGGGGCCATCCGGCAACTGGATCGACTGCCAGCGGGCCAAGAACCGGCGGCCTTCGAACGACAGGGCCTGGCGCCCCTGGCTCAGACCCGACTGCAGAATGCGCGCCCCCAGCAAGCGGGTGCCTTCCGCCTCGCTTTGATCCGCAGACACCCGGCGGGTTTCATCGCCCTCCAGGCGGTAGACCGGCTCGAGACCTGAGCTGGCCAGCAGCGCTCCGCCGGATTCCGCCAGAAAGGCGATGCCTCCGGTACGGCTCATTTCCGCATGCAAGAACCGGCTGATCTGCGACAGCGCCACGTCGGCCCTCAGGACACCAGCCAGTCGGCCATCCGCTCCGCGCAAGGCCACCGACATGCCCATGCCCATACCTTCGAAAAAATTGTCCTGGTGGTGAAAGGCGTAGCGATCGGCCGAATACCAGCCCAGGGTGTCGGTCCGCACAGCGGACTCGAACCACGGCTGCTTGCGCGGATCGAAACGGAGACTGCCGCTGCCCGCCACCGACGTGCTGCGCCGGTTGTCGTCGCCCACGCGGTCGACGCGCAACACGCCGCCATCGCCGGGGTCGGCCTGCAGGACGTGCAGGCTGTGTTCGGCCCCGGTGGGCGGCCGGCCCGCCGCCAGGTAGCCGCCCTCGGCCGTGCCGACGGACAGCAGCGTCAGCAGGGGCTGCTGGCGCAGTTGCAGCAGAAAGCTGCGCAACAGGGCTTCCCGCTGGTCCAGACCGACCAGCCCGCTCTGGACCTGGCCGGCATTGAACGTCGCAGCGGCGCGCGGCACCTCGAAGAAATCGACGACCTTGTTCTTGAGCTGATCCGCCAGTTCATCGACCTGCCCCCGTTCAAGATCCTGGACGGCCTCGATCGAAGCCGTGAACACCAGCCAGCCCGCCAGGCCGACCATCAGCGGCATCGGCGCCAAAGTGGCGGCCAGCAACAGCGTGCGCAGGGACGCCAGGCCATCCCGGCGGCCCGGCCGGGGACATCGCCAGCCGCCGCTGCGATAGAGCACCGCCAGCACCAGAACCAGCGTCACGGCGGCCCCGCCTCCCCGGATCAGCCAGGCGCGCGCGGAATCATCGGCTAGCCCCTTCTTGGGCACGGCGGCCAATTCCCAGACCGCATCCGGCAGCTCGATCACCGCGGCGGCGTGCGGCTGCTCGAACAGCCGGCTGTCGCCGAAAAGCCCATAGAGGGGCTGTGCGGCTTCGCGGCTGCGGATCGCCACATCGAAACCCGCTTCCGCGCCGAGCAGCCCCGCGCGGCGCAGGATCTCTTCGAGATCGACCGTGAGCGCCGTCATGCCCCGGTAATCGCGGTCGTCGCCCTGCGCGACATCGAAGATCGGCATGCGAAAGATCAGGCCGGTCCGGCCAGTCTGCACCAGGCGCGTGGAGCCGTCGATCACGGGCACGCGGTGCCGGATCATGTGGGTGATCTTGGCCATGAACTGGGGCCGCAGGCTGTAATCCAGCCCAAGAATGGGCTCATTGCCGGCGATCGGATAGACGCGTTCGATCCGTAATTTGCGGACGAACACGATGCTGCGGATGTCGGGCCGTTCCTGGGCCATGCGCGGCGCCATCCGGGAAAACGGCCCTTCCTCCGCGCCGGGCTCGGCCGCCAGCGCGCCGGCCAGTTGGCCGTTCAGGTCCTGCAGCACGCGCAGATCGGCCTGCAAGCGCAGAACGCGGTCGTCAAGCTGCCGGCTCACGTCGGCCATGGCCCGCGCATCGCTGCGGGCGCGGTCGAGACGCTCCGCGCCCAGCACCACGGCGATGCCCAGAAGCAGCAGGACCACGACGGACAACGTACGCTTCACCCAGTCCTCCGGCACCCAAGCCCTGTTGCCGGCAGTTTCGCATTTACACACAATTCCCGCCACTATGAAACCCGGATAGCGGACCTTATGATGTGCAGCATGCGCATCCTGTTGATCGAAGACGAATCCGAACTGGCCACGTGGCTGGCTCGCGGCCTGGCCCGCCACGGCGGGTTCACGGTCGACTGGGCCGACGACGCCGAACTGGCCGAACACCGCCTGGCGGTCGAGGAATTCGATGCGCTGATCCTCGACCTGGGATTGCCGGGAATGGACGGCCATGAGTTCCTGCGCCGCCTGCGCGGGCGCGACGACCGCTGTCCGGTGCTGGTGCTGACCGCGCGCGATTCACTGCCCGAGCGCGGCCGCACCGAGCGCGGCGCAGGCCAGGCCACTGACCGGATAACGCGAGGCCAACCCGGCCCGGCCGGCCACGCACACCGATCCGGGCGGCGCCTCCACGCCTATCGCGGACAACATGGACTCCAGCATGCCGACATGATCCGAAGGCGACATCAGGTGTGTCATTGCGCGTCCTCCAATCCAGGGCCCCTCATGCCGCAGCAGCTCTCCACCTCGCGGCTGGCACGCCGCTCGGATTAGCCTGGCACGCGACAGTCCGCAGGGGACTTCTCATGCCGCAGCAGCTCTCCACCTCGCGGCTGGCACGCCGCTCGGATTAGCCTGGCACGCGACAGTCCGCAGGGGACTGTCGCGTGCCAGGCTAATCCATTCTGTTGATTGCGCGGTGCTCGCGGATGGCGTAGCGGTCCGTCATGCCGGCGATGTAGTCCGCGATCGCGCGGGCCTGCGCCGTCGCGTCGTCGCGCCGGTATTCGTCGGCCAGCAAGCGGGGATCGTCCAGGAAAACGCGGAACAGGTCGCGCACGATGCGCCGCGCCTTGTAGGTCATGCGCATGACTTGCGAATGCCGGTACAGATTTTTCAGCAGGAACTGCTTGAGCGCATCGGCCTGGGCGCGGATCTCGTCCGAGAAAGCCGCCAGCGGCGGGCCTGCCCGGACCTCATCGGCCGATTGCGGGCGCAGCCGGGCGATGCGGTCCGCCGTGGTGCGCGTCAGATCCTGCACCAGCGTATTGATCATGGCGCGGATGACCTCGGACACCAGGCGTTTGGGCTCGGCATCCGGATAGCGGCGCAGAACCTGCTCGTGATGCGAGGCAAAAATATCCAATTGCAGCAACTGAGGCACCGTGATCAACCCCGAGCGCAGGCCATCGTCCACATCGTGGTTGTTGTAGGCGATCTCGTCTGCCAGATTGGTCAGTTGCGCCTCCAGCGAAGGCTGGGTGCCGTCGAGGAAACGCGCGCCGACTTCACCCAACCGCCGCGCATGGCTGCGCGAGCAGTGCTTGAGAATGCCCTCGCGGGTCTCGAAGCACAGGTTCAGGCCATTGAAGCCGGCATAGCGCTCTTCAAGCTCGTCGACCACCCGCAGGCTCTGGAGATTATGCTCGAAGCCCCCGGCGGCGGGCGCCAGCTCGCGCAGGCAGGCATTGAGCTCATCCTGGCCCGCATGGCCGAAAGGCGTATGGCCCAGATCGTGCGCCAGGGCAATGGCTTCGGTCAGGTCTTCGTTCACGCCCAGATTGCGTGCCAGCGTGCGCGCGATTTGCGCCACCTCGATGCTGTGCGTCAGGCGGGTGCGGAACAGATCGCCTTCGTGGTTGAGAAAAACCTGTGTCTTGTATTCCAGCCTGCGGAAGGCGGAACAATGGATGATGCGGTCGCGGTCGCGCTGGAAATCGGTGCGGCCGGCCGGCGGCGGCTCTGGATGGCGGCGCCCCCGGGAACCCTCCGGGCGGCTGGCGTATGAGGCCGGTTCGATCCGATTCTTCATGCCTTCGCGACTCCTTGGTGCAAGCGGACTCTACGCCTCCGGAACATCCGGCAGCAGCGGCCGCACGATCTCGTCGTCGACCGCCCGGACTTCGGCCCGTCCCAGGGCTGGCAACAATACATACCGGATGTGGCGGCCTTCATTTTTCTTGTCCACCCGCATCAGGTCCAGCCAGCGGCCGGCGCCCAGCCCCGGAGGCAGGGTCGGGCAACCGATGGCCTGCACCAGCGCGCGGATGCGCTCCACGGCCCCGGCTTCCAGGCCGCAGACCCGGGCGGACAGCTCGGCCGCCATGACCATGCCGCAACCCACGGCTTCGCCGTGCAGCCACTGGCCGTAGCCCAGGCCGGATTCGATGGCATGCGCGAACGTGTGGCCGAAATTGAGAATGGCGCGCACGCCCGATTCGCGCTCGTCCTGGGAAACGACCCAGGCCTTGAGTTCGCAAGAACGGCGCACGGCGTGCCGGATGGCCTCGCCGTCGAGCGCGCGCAGGGCATCGACATGCGCTTCACACCAATCGAAGAACCCGGGGTCGGCGATCATGCCGTACTTGACGACTTCGGCCAGGCCGGCGGAGATCTCGCGGGCCGGCAGCGTCGCCAGGACACCCGGATCGATTTCCACGGCCAGGGGCTGGTAGAACGCCCCGATCATGTTCTTGCCGCGCGGGTGATTGATGGCCGTCTTGCCGCCCACCGAGGAATCCACCTGCGCCAGCAGCGTGGTAGGCACCTGGACGAAGCGGATGCCGCGCATGTAGCACGCCGCCGCGAAGCCGCAGACATCGCCCACCACCCCGCCGCCCAGGGCCACCAGCACGGCTTTGCGGTCCAGGGCCGCCTCCAGTAGCGCATCGAAGATGCGGTCCAGGGACTCCCAGGTCTTGTACTGCTCGCCGTCGGGCAGCTCGATGGTCAGCAACGGCTTGCCGGCGGCTTCCAGGGCGGCGCGCAGCCGCGCGCCGTACAGGGCGCCCACCGTGGTGTTGGTGACGACCGCAATCGCCGTGGCGTCGGGCGGAATGCTGTGCGCGACGGCGTCCAGCCGGCCTGCGCCAATATGGATGGGATAGTGTCCGCCGGGCGTCTCAACCTGGACTGTATGCATGGGGGTCATTCCGTAAAAGGAACCTGGACCGCCGGCCGGACCGGCAACTGCGGCAACAGGTTGCGCAGCACCTGGGCGACCGGCTGGTCGCCGGTGTCCAGCGTAATGGCGGCCACGCTTTCGTACAACGGTTCGCGGCAGGCCAGCAGGTCGACGATGCGCTGACGCGGATCGGCGGTGCGCAGCAGCGGGCGGTTGCGGTCGCGGGCCACGCGCCGGTAGAGCTCGTCGGCCCCGGCCCGCAGATAGACGACGCAGCCGCGCTCGCTCAGCATGCGGCGGTTTTCCTCGGCCAGTACGGCGCCGCCGCCCGTGGCCAGCACCAGGCCGGGCCGGCGCGTGTATTCATCCAGGGCGGCCGTTTCGCGGCGGCGGAACCCTTCTTCGCCCTCGATGTCGAAAATGGTGGCGATGCGCACGCCGCACCGCGCCTCGATGACATGATCCAGGTCGACGAATTCCCGCCCCAGCGCCGTCGCCAACTGGCGGCCGATCGTGGTCTTGCCCACACCCATCATGCCGACCAGGAAAACCGGCCGCGCCTCGTCCAGCCCCTCAGGGGGACTCCGGGTCGAATCGGGGGCGCATTCCATCGTCATGGCAAGGCATCGGGCTGTTCGTTTACGTGTATTATCGCATCAGCCGTCCCCCGGCCAGCCTCGTCCGCCCGCGCCATGGACGCATCATCCTGTTACACAGACTTCTGCACCGCCTCCTGGCCCGCTCCAGCCAGGGCTTACAATCGCCTCTGATGAAATCCACCACTACCTCTTCCAAGCAGAAGGCCCCGGCGGCACGCTCCTGGTTCACGCGGTTGGTCCTCAAAGCGTTTGTGCTGTTCGCAGGCCTGGGCCTGTGCGGGGCGCTGCTCATGAGTCTGGCGCTGGCGCTGGCCTGGCCCAATCTGCCGGATCTGACGGCGATGATCGACTACCGGCCCCGGGTGCCGTTGCGCATCTACACGGCCGACAAGGTCCTGATCGGCGAATTCGGCGAAGAACGCCGCAACGTCCTGCGGTTCGACGAGATCCCGGACGTCATGAAATCCGCCATCCTTGCCGCCGAAGACGACCGCTTCTACCAGCACGGCGGCATCGACTGGGCAGGGGTGCTGCGCGCCGCCCTGGCCAATACCATCCACATGTCCAAGACGCAGGGCGCCAGCACCATCACCATGCAGGTGGCGCGCAACTTCTACCTGTCGTCGGAAAAAACCTACACGCGCAAATTCTACGAACTGCTGCTGACCTTCAAGATCGAGGCCACCCTGACGAAGGACCAGATCCTCGATCTCTACATGAACCAGATCTTTCTGGGGCACCGCGCGTACGGTTTCGCCGCAGCCAGCCGCACCTACTTCGGCAAGCCGCTGTCCGAAATCACCCCGGCCGAAGCCGCCATGCTGGCCGGCATCCCCAAGGCCCCGTCGCGCTTCAACCCCATCGCCAACTTCGAGCGCGCCAAGTCGCGCCAGGCCTACGTCCTCGGCCGCATGCGCTCCCTGGGCTATCTCACGGATGCCGAATACCAGCAGGCCCAGGAGCAGCCCATCGTGATCCGTTCGGCGGCCAACACCCCCGGCGGACGCTATGGTGTGCATGGCGACTACCCCGCGGAACTCGCCCGCCAGTTGCTGTACGGCGTCTATCAGGACGATATCTATTCGCGCGGCTTCAATATCTACACCACCATCCACTCCAAGGACCAGGAGGCCGCCTACCAGGCCGTGCGCGAGGGCATCCTGGACTACACCCGCCGCGCGCCCTATACCGGCCCCGAAGAGAACATCGACCTGCCCCAGGGCATCGAATCCGATCCCGAGGCGCTCAACGAACTGCTCGACGAGCAGCAGGACAAACATCCGGACAACGGCGATCTGCTCATCGGCATCGTCCTGTCGGCCAGTCCGACCGAAATCCGGGTCGCCCGCACCGCCAAGCAGATCATCGACATCACCGACAAGCGCGCCTTGCGTATCGTGGCGCGCGGCCTGGTCCCCAACGCCAAGGAAGCCGTGCGCATCCGGCGCGGCTCGGTGGTCTACGTGCACAAGACGCCGGAATACTGGGAACTCATCAACAAACCCACCATCCAGGCCGCCCTCGTCTCGGTCGCCACCCAGGACGGCGCCGTCCGGGCCATGGTGGGCGGCTTCGACTTCGACGAAGGCAAGTTCAACCGCGTCACCCAGGCCTGGCGCCAGCCGGGCTCGTCCTTCAAGCCCTTCATCTACGCTTCCGCCCTGGAGCGGGGGCTGACGCCCGCGACGCAGATTTCGGACGAGCCCTTCTCCCTAACGGCGGAGCAGACCGGCTCCAAGGCCTGGAATCCCAAGAACTACGGTCGATCCTATGAGCCCATGCTGACCATGCGCCAGGGGCTGTACAAGTCCAAGAACATGGTCTCGATCCGCATCATGCAGGCCGTGGGGCCCCAATACGTACAGGATTACGTCACCCGCTTCGGCTTCGACCGCTCGCGCCAGCCGGCCGTGCTGCCGCTGGCCCTGGGCGCCGGCAGCGTGACGCCGCTGCAACTGGCGGGCGGCTATGCCGTCTTTGCCAACGGCGGCTATCGCGTGCCGCCCTACCTGATCGATTACGTCACCGACAGCTCCGGCAAGATCATCATGCGCTCGCGCCCCACCGTGGCGGGCGACACGCTGGCGCGCGTGATCGATCCACGCACGGCCTATGTCATGAACGACATGCTGCGCGGCGTCGCCACCGTCGGCACCGGCGCGCGCGCCCACCGCGAACTCAAACGCAACGACATCGGCGGCAAGACCGGCACCACCAACGACTCCCAGGACGCCTGGTTCGCCGGCTTCACGCCGAAGCTGGTGGCGGTCGCCTGGATGGGCTTCGACCAGCCCAAGTCCATGGGCCAGGGCGAGACCGGCGGCGGCGCCGCCCTGCCCATCTGGGCGAACTACATGCGCACGGCCCTGGCGGACCAGCCGGAAATTCCGCCCGGCCCCGTGCCCAGCGGCCTGTCGCGCATCAACGGTGATTTCTACTTCGCCGAATTCCCTCCGGGCACGGCCATCGCCCGCGTCGGCCTGCCCGCGCCTGGCGATCCCGTCCCGGGCGCGCCCGCCGACGGCCTGGATGGCATCGGCAGCCTGCTGGACCAACTGCGCAACGACGATACCGCTCCAGACTCCGGCGCCGCCATTCCCCAACCCGTCCGCGTGCCCTTCTGATGACGACCCATTCCACGTTGCTGCCCTTCACGCGCCTGCTGGCCGGTGCCGGCCTGGCCCTCGCACTGGCGGGCTGCGGCATGAAAGGCGAACTGCGCCTGCCCGATCCGCCACCGGCCGACGCCGCGCTGGCGGCTCCGCCCACCCTCGCGCCGGCGCCCGCGCCGGACCCTCGTTCCGCTCCGCGCCCTTGATCTTCATGACCGCAGACACCCAGTTTCCCCTCCGGGACGGCATCCTGCATGCCGAAGACATCCCGCTGCCCGAACTCGCCGACCGCTACGGCACCCCCCTGTACATTTATTCCCGCGCGGCGCTGCACGACGCCTGGCACCGCTACGCGCGGGCCATCGCCGGGCACGACGCGCTGATCTGCTACGGGGTCAAGGCCAACTCCAACCTGGCCGTGCTGCACGAATTCCAGCAACTGGGCGCCGGCTTCGACATCGTGTCGGGCGGCGAACTCGAACGCATCCTGGCGGCGGGCGCCGATCCCCGCCTCGTCGTGTTCTCGGGCGTGGGCAAGCAAGGCTGGGAAATCCGCAAGGCGCTCGCCGCGGGCATCAAATGCTTCAACGTCGAATCCGCCGCCGAGCTTGAGCGCCTGGCCGACATCGCCCGCGAACTCGGCGTGCGCGCGCCGGTGTCCCTGCGCGTCAACCCCGACGTCGACGCGCGCACCCATCCCTACATCTCCACCGGCCTGAAAGAAAACAAATTCGGCGTCGACATCCGCCAGGCGCCCGAACTGTACCGCCAGGCGCTGCAGCACCCCGGCCTGGAAATCGTCGGCGTGGACTGTCACATCGGCTCCCAGATCACCCAGATCGCCCCCTACCTGGATGCGCTCGACAAGCTGCTGGACCTGATCGACGTCCTGGCGGCCGACGGCATCGCCTTGCGGCACCTGGATCTGGGCGGCGGCCTGGGCATCCGCTACACCGACGAGAACCCGCCCGACCCGGCGGAACTGCTGACCCCGGTGTTCGCCGCGCTCGCCGCCCGGGGAATGGGCCACCTGCAGCTCATCCTGGAGCCGGGCCGGTCCCTGGTTGGCAATGCGGGCGTGCTGCTGACCCGGATCGAATACCTCAAACGGACCGAAGCGCGCAATTTCGCCATTGTGGACGCGGCCATGAACGATCTGATGCGCCCGGCCCTGTACGAGGCCTGGCATGGCGTCGTGCCGGTCGCTCCGCGCACCGGCACGCCCATCGAAACCTATGACATCGTCGGCCCGATCTGCGAAAGCGGCGACTGGCTGGCCCGCGGCCGCGCACTGCCCCTGGAGCAAGGAGACCTGCTGGCCATCCAGTCCGCCGGCGCCTACGCCTTTTCCATGTCCAGTCAATACAATACCCGTCCCCGGGCGGCGGAAGTCCTGGTGGATGGGCAGAATTCCTGGTTGATCCGCCCCCGCGAAACCCTCCAGGAACTGTATGCTCAGGAGCGTATTCCCCACCGGGCCTAAACTTCGACCCATCCGGGACGTCAATCACCCATCGCCCCGGTTTGGGCACTGACGCACCGGAAGGTCGTTCCTCCTCCTTGCTGCATGGCGATCAAGACGCTTTTTTCCCGCTCGTCCAGTCCCACCCCCCCCCACCCGGCCACTGGGCGCATCTGGTCGTTCCTGCTGTATATCGGCATCCCCCTGCTGATCGCCCTGACCCTGGCGGCCTCGCTGCTGCTGCAGCCACGCTACACAGACGCCACCGGCCAGCCGCTGACGGCCCGCTTCCTGCCGGCGGCCTCCGCACTGTCCACGCAGCAGGCCCTGGCGCAATTACGCAGCCGCCCCACCCGACTGGCGGAATCCGTTCCGGCCGGTCCGGTCTGGCTGCTGGCCGATCTGCCGGCGGATCATTCCGCCGACGCAACCCGGCGATCCGCCCTGCTGCTCCCCGTCCATACGGCCCAAGCGCCCGCGTGCTGGCTGGCCTCCGCCGGAGAGCCCCTGACGGCGCTCTCGGTTCAGAATGGCCTGCTCGGGCAGCAGATGCGCCTGCCGCATCCCCCAGCGGCCGATCAGGTTCTGTGCCGCCTGGATCTGTCCATACCGGCCCGGCTGTCCATCGAACAATGGCCGCGCCCTGCGCTGGCCGGCGCCACCGCGCACACCGCCCAGGCCATCGGCCTGCTCGAAGGCGGCCTGCTGGCCCTGGCCGCCTTCCTGGCCATCATCGCCCTGACCATGCGCGAGCCGCCCTATCTGGTGCTGGCCTGTTGGATCCTCTGCAGCATGCGCCTGGGCGCCTGGGCGCTGGGATGGGACCACCAGTTCCTGGGCGCCATCATCCCGCCCGACGCCTTGGCCTGGGTCCGCAAGCTGACCATCCTGCTTCATTACATTCTGACGGTCCAGCTCTTCACCATGCTGTTCCAGCCCAGCCTGGATGCCGCCATCACGCGCCGCCTGCGCCGGGTCGGCCGCATCAGCGCAATCGCCCTGTTCCTGGCGCTGCTGGCGCTGCCCGCCGATTGGGTCCAGTTCATCACCTTCCTCACCGCCTGGCTGGCAACGGCCCTGGTCGCGGTCACCCTGACCTATGGCCTGTTCCGGTTCAATACGCGCTCCCAGCTCTGGCATACGATCGGCGTCTGCCTGGCCCTGGCGATCCTGTTGACCGGCCTGATCCTGGCGGGCCTGGGGCGCACGTCCTTGATCTCCCCCTTCCCGGGCGCGGGCGCGCTGCTGCTGTGCAATCTGCTGATTGCCCTGGCGGCGGCCGACCGGATGCGCGAAGACCGCCAACTGCGCCTGCGCCAACGCAACGACCTGATCGCCCATGACACGCTCACGCCGCTGGGCCTGTTCACGCTGGGGGCCACGCGGCATTTCGAGCACCTGAGCCCCAACGCGCGCGACATCCTGGATATCGGCAGGCAGGCGGACCTGCACGCGCTTGCCTGGAACGACTTCTTTCCCAAGGTCGACTGGCTGGCCATCTCCGTGGCCACGGAACAGGGCCGCGACACCGAGATCCAGCGCATCCAGGCCTCGCCCGACGCGACGCCCCGCAGCTTCTTGCTGCGCGCCACGCTGGTCGGCAGCCGCATCGAAGGTTCGCTGCAAGACATCAGCGCCCGGACCGAAACCATCCGCAAACTGCGCCTGATGGCCGACAACGACCCCTTGACCGATACGCTCAACCGGCGCGGGATCGAGAAAACCATGCAGACGGCCATCGAAGACCTGCAGCAGACCAAGACGCCCTGCGCGCTGGCCTTCCTGGATCTGGACCACCTCAAGCGCGTCAACGACCTGTTCGGCCACTCCACCGGCGACACGCTGCTGCAGATGGTCTGCGAACGGCTGAAATACTCCATCACGGAAGACCAGCATCTGGGCCGCATCGGCAACGACGAATTCCTCATCCTGTTCCCGGGCAAGCGGGCCAGCGAAGTCCGCCGCGTGGCGCAGGACATGATCGAAAGCCTGAACAGCTCGGCCCTGTATGTCGGAGAGCGGGCCTTCCAGCTCAAGAGCGCCATGGGGCTGATCGACATCGACCGCACCATGAGCCCCAAGGACGCCATCGCCGCCGCCAGCCGCGCCTGCCGCGATGCTCGCAAGCAACACCAGGACGTCGTCCTGTATGAGGAAAACGCCCGCGAGCTGTTCGACCACATCGACGAGATGCACCTGTTCGAGCAGCTCGAGAGCACCGGCACCTCAGAAGACATCTACCTGGAGATGCAGCCCATCATGTCGCTGCGCCACCCACTGCAGACTCTCAATTTCGAGGCCTTGCTGCGCGTGCGCACGACCGGCGCGCGTCCGCTCCAGACCGGCAAGATCATCCAGGCGGCGGAAGACAGCGGCATGGTCACCGCCATCGACAAATGGGTCTTCACCACCTTGCTCGAGTGGATGGCCAAGCACCACCTGAAGCTCGGCCAGACCCGCCAGGTCAACGTCAACCTCAGCGGCGTCTCGCTGAACGATGATCGCTTCATCAACGTCCTGTTCGGCATTCTCAACCAGCAGCCGCAGTTCACCCGGCGCCTGTGCGTGGAAATCACCGAAGGCGTCGCCCTGCAGGACCTGGAGCGCACCCGCCAGTTCATGCGGCGCCTGCAGCGCATGGGCGCGCGCGTGGCCCTGGACGATTTCGGCGCCGGCTATACCTCGTTCTCGTACCTCAAGGAATTGCCGGCCGACATGATCAAGATCGACGGCACCCTGATCCGCGACATGCTGGCCAGCGAAGCCAACATCGCGATCGTCAACAGCATCGTGGATCTGGCCCATAACCTGGGCATGGAGTGCATCGCCGAATGGGTCGAGGACGTCGCCACCTTGCGCGCGCTCACCGACATGGGCGTGGATTACGTCCAGGGCTATGTGATTTCGGGATCACGCCCGCCGATGGACATCCTGGCCTGCGACAACATCCTGCCGCTGGTCGGAGACCCTGCCGTCCGCGCCTATATCGAAGAAATCAGCGGCCGGCGCCTGTCGTAGAATGCGCCCGCTACGGGCGCAAGCCGGGCGGCGGCACGTTTGCCCGGCCCGGTTCGCCTGGCGGGATTACAGCTCGCCGTACGAGTGCAGGCCCGACAGGAACATATTGACCCCCAGGAAGGCGAAGCTGGTCACCAGCAGGCCCGACAGCGCCCAATAGGCGGCCATGGCGCCGCGCAGCCCTTTCATCAGGCGCATGTGCAGCCAGGCGGCGTAATTCAGCCAGACGATCAGCGCCCAGGTTTCCTTGGGGTCCCATTGCCAGTAGGTGCCCCAGGCATCGGCCGCCCACAGCGCCCCCAGGATCGTGGCCACGGTGAAGAAAGCGAAGCCCACCGCGATAGCCCGATACATGATGTCGTCGAGAATTTCCAGGGCGGGCAATTTCCGGGCGATCGGCGCGCGGAACGCCAGGATCGTGCCCACGATCAATGCGCCGATGCCGAAATACAGCATCCAGGTGGCCGACAGCTCGCGCGAGCCGAAGATCAGCGGCTCGGCGCACAGGACCGCGCCCAGGACGAACACCGGCACCAACGGCTTCCAGGTGCGGGTCTCGCCGTGCGACTTGACCAGGTAGGCGAAGCCCACCATGGCGGCCAGGCTGAAGGTTCCGTAGCCGATGAAGTTGGCCGGCACGTGCAGCTTCATCCACCAGCTCTTCAAGGCGGGAACCAGAGGCTGGATCTGGTAGGCGTCCCGGGTGAAGGAATACCACAACAGGAACACCACCAGGGAACTGATGACCAGCAGCACGAAGCCCCCCAGGGCGCGCGTGGCGTAGCGGCGCTCGTAGTACAGGTAGAACAGGGCGGTGACCAGGGACAGCAGGACAAAGACTTCGTACAGATTGCTGACGGGGATGTGGCCGATGTCGGGCCCCAGCAGATGGCCTTCGCGCCAGCGCACCAGCAGTCCCGTGACGCCGGCGTAGACCGCCGCCCAGGTCAGGATGGTGCCCAGCCAGGCAGCCGTGCGGCTGGCGAACCCCGCCCAGTAGCAGACCGTCGCCAGAACGAACAGGGCGCACATCCACAAAATGGCCGACTGCGAGGAAATCAGGTATTTCAGCAAGAAGCGGTCTTCGGCCAGCGAGAGGTCGCCCTGCAGCAGAACGCCCGTGGGGCTGTAGAGCCAGATCGCCAGCAGCGCCGTCAGGCCGCTGGCCAGCATCAGGGTGCGCAAGGGCCGCCACAGCCAGCCCATCCAGCTAAACAGGCCGACCGCGCCGATCAGGATCAGTTTTTCGTAGTCATCCATGAATGTGCCGTATTCGCTCAGCACATGGCCCGCGCCCACCGCGAGCAGCAGGAAGAAACCGAAATCGGTCCAGTCGGGCCGGCCCCGGCGGCCCCGGTGATCGCCGCTGGCATTCATGCTCTGGGGCCAGGCGGCAGCGGCAACGGAATCAGGCGTCATGATCGGGTTCTCCGGAGAGGCGGCGCAGGGCATCCCGCAGCCGCTCGAATTCGTGGTTGAAATCCAGGGTGCGCCGCTGGGTGGTCATGGCGGCCAGCCAGGCGCTGCCCCCATCCTGCGGCCGGATCCACACCCAGACGCGGCGCTCCCGGATGTAGAACATCGAGAACACCCCCAGCACCAACAGCAGGCAGCCGAAATAGACGACGGCCTTGCCCGGACTGCGGGCCACTTGGAAGACACTCGCCTGGACTTGCTCGAAGCCGGTCAGTTGCAGGGCGACAGAAGCAGGATAGTCCGGCAGCGACGCCAGCGCCAGCACGGCCTGGCGCATCCACTGGCGCGCGCGTTCCGCCTCGGCCCCCTGGAGGTCGAGCGCAGGCTCGCCCTGCCTGGAGCGCACCAGATCGCGCAGCTCGGTCAGGCTGAGCTGGATCATGGGTACGGCGAAGTTCAGGATCTTTTCCCGCTGCTCGGCGGGCGCGGCGTCGATGATGCCGTTGAACCCATCGCGCGCAAAGGTGCGCAGCGCCCCGCGCGCGGCCTGGAACATCAGATCGCGCTGCTCGCCGGCGGGCGCATTGCGGTCGGCAAAGCGCTGCGCGGCCTGCTCGCGCAGGCCGGCGTCGTCCAGTGCGGCGCGCAACCGCATGAATTCCGCCATCGACCCCTGCCCGTCGGCGGGGATGCGCAGATAACGGTACGGCTGCGAGGCCGTATCGCGCACCCCAAGCAGGAATGTCGGCAAGCCGTCGAGCATCACCGGCAGCAGATACTGATTGAACTCGTGCGCCTGGCCGTCGGCGCCGATCAACCGGTATTGCACGCTCGGGCCGACGTTGCGCAGATCGTCGTTGCGCTGCCGGGCCGCGCTGCCGGTCACGGCGGCCACGTGCGCAACCACGTCGGACGGCTGGGGATCCTGGCCGTCGCCCATGTTTTCGACGTTGATCACGCGCAGGCCGGTGTAGTCCACCGTCAGCCCGCCCAGCGCGTCGGGCAGCCTGGCCTCGCGCCCGACCGTGCCGGAGATATCCACGGGCTGCGCGGCGGGGCCCCGCAGCGGCCAGGCTTTCAGTTGCAGGCTGCTGCCGCCATCGTCGAAGCTGGACTGGTAGACCGTCACGCCGCGATAGCGCAGCGGTTCGTTGACCTGGATCGTCTGATCGAACGACTCGCCGGTCGCCAGATCGGTCACCGTCACGTCGCTGCGGAAATCGCTGGGCATGCCGGTGTCGTAATAGTCGATGTGAAACTTATTGAGCTTCAGCGTGAACGGCAGGGGCTGCAGCAGCACGCCCTGGTCCGCCGCCACGATGCCCATGCTGCTCTGCTTGCCGTCGGGGATCAGCATGTTGGCGCGGAAGCTGGGATTGCGCGCGGACAGGCGGCCGGATTCAGGCACATCGGAAATCAGCATGTTGCCGGTCACGGGCTGCTTGTCGAACAACCAGGTCTGCACCCGGACCGGCAGTTCGCTGTCCAGCAGGCCGCCCAGACAGATCACGACGATGGCCACGTGCGCGAAGATGTATCCCAGGCGATTGGCCGCGCCCTTCTTGGCCGCCACCATGCGGCTCTCGCCGTCTTCGCGCACCCGGTAGCGGAAGCCCTGCGCCTGCAGCAGCGCGCCCACCTCGGCGCAGGCCTGGTCCGGCGTGCGGCCGCTGCTCAGTTCGACCCGATGATGGAAGGCCTTGAGGCTGGAGCCGCGCACGTATTCCCGGAACGAACGCATGTCGCGCAGCATCTTCGGCGCATTGCGCAGCACGCACAGCGTCGTCGACACCACCAGGAACGCCATGATGAGCAGGAACCACGCACTGTTGTAGACGTGCCAGATGGAGAACTGGTCGAAGACCGCGAACCAGAAGGGCCCGAACTGATCGACGTAGGTGTTGGCGCCCTGGTTCTGGGGCAGTACGGTGCCAATCAAGCTGGCCACGCAGATGAACACCAGCAGGCTGATTGCAAAGCGCATCGAACCCAGGAGTTCGATGAGATCAGCGCCCAAAGCGCGGGAACGGGAAAGAGACGCCACGGCAGCCCGGCTCATAAAAAATGAGGGTTCGCTTGTGCGCGCCCCCTCGGTTCAAATACTTTATGTTTTAACGATACACCGGCCGGCGCCAGGCCCCCCTCAAGACCCTGCGCGCGACCGGGAAATCCGCCTAGCGCAAGCCGGCGGCGTAATCGGCGACGGCGGCCAGATCCTTGTCGTTCATGCGGTCGGCGATGTCGAACATGATCGCGTTGACCCGGTCGCCCGAGCGGAAAAGCTTGAGCTGTTCCAGCAGGTATTCGGGATGCTGGCCGGCCAGCCGCGGGAATTCGGCCGGCAGGCCGGCGCCGTTCGCCGAGTGGCACGCGGCACAGGCCGGAACCTTGCGATCGGCGATGCCGGCGCGCCAGATGGTCTGGCCGCGCTCCGTGGTGTCTTCGTTCGTGGCCGTGGCGGCCTTGTCCCAATCCATCTTCTGATGCGACAGGTACAGCGCCACGTTCTGGATGTCCTCGGGGGTCAGGGCCGCGGCGATGGCCGTCATGATCGAAGGCGCGCCCTCGGCGCCCGTGCGCACGGCGGGCTTGTCGCCCTGCGGCGCGAAGTCGCGCAACTGCTTGGCGATGTATTCGTGGGGCATCGCGGCCAGATTGGGATTCATGGGAATGGTGCTGTTGCCGCCTTCGCCATGACAGGTGACACAGGCCAGCACGCCGCGCGCGGGATCGCCGTTGACGAACAGTTGCTCGCCGGCCTTGGCATCGGGTTTCGGGGCGTCTTCGGCATGGGCGAGGCCGGGCAGAGCGCCGGCGAGAATCAGGCTGCCGGCCATGAACACACTGGAAAGCGCACGCTTCATGAGATCCTCGGTGGTGATTCGTTCGCGACGCCGGGGACCGGCGCCTGACAAGGCCGACACCGGATCCGCCCGGGACACGCGATGCGCGGCGCAACATTCAATCTGAAATTATACAATAGGCTTCACCCGCCCTTCTTGTCGAGCCCGCCTCCGTGTCTCTTCTCCATCGCGCCCAGTTCACGGTGTCCGCCGCCCGGCTGGATCAGTTGCCCGCCCCGACCACCGCCGAAGTCTGCTTCGTCGGCCGCTCCAACTCGGGAAAATCTTCCGCCATCAACGTCCTGGCCAATCAGCGCCGCCTGGCCTTTTCCAGCAAGACGCCCGGCCGCACCCGCCTGATCAACCTCTTCGGCATCCCCGATCCGATCACGCCGGACGCCTGGCTCGGCTTCCTGGTGGACCTGCCCGGCTACGGCTACGCCGCCGTGGACCGTTCCTCGCGCGACGAATGGGCCGAGGTTCTGGGCGGCTACCTGCACGAACGCGCCAGCCTGGCGGGCGTCGTGCTGCTGATCGACATCCGCCGGGGTGTCACCGACCTGGACCGGCGCCTGGCCCGATGGATCGCGCTGCGCGGGCTGCCGACCCTGGCCCTGCTGACCAAGGCCGATAAACTGCCCTACGGCCAGCGCGTTCAGGCCGCCGCCCGCGTGCGCAAAGAACTGGCCGACATCGGCACGCTGACCGCGCTGCCCTTTTCCGCCACCCACCGCATCGGCCTGGACGAGGCCGCCGTCCACATCGAAAACTGGATCTCGCCCCAGGCCGTGCCCTGAGCGCACCGCCCCCTGCCATCCAGCATCGCCCCGCCGCGTACGGCCGGGGTTTTCCGGAGTTCCGCATGACTGCCTTCCTGCCTCCCGTCGACTTTCCCGCCGCGCGCCTGCGCCGCAACCGGCGCGACGATTTCTCCCGCCGCCTGGTGCGCGAGACCCGCCTGTCGGTGGACGACCTGATCTATCCGGTGTTCGTCTGCGAGGGCCGCGACGTGCACGACCCCGTGGCCTCGATGCCCGACGTGGCCCGGCAATCCCCCGATATCCTGCTGCGCACGGCCGAGCAATGCCTGGAGCTGGGCATTCCCGTGCTGGCCCTGTTTCCGCACATCGATCCGTCCTTGAAAACACCGGACGGCCGGGAAGCCGCCAATCCCGACGGCCTGATCCCGCGCACCGTGGCGCTGCTGAAATCGAACTTCCCCGAGCTGGGCGTGCTGACCGACGTGGCCCTGGACCCCTACACCAGCCATGGCCAGGACGGCCTGATCGACGCCGACGGACAGTTGCTGAACGACCCCACGGTGGACATGCTGGTGCGCCAGGCGCTGACCCACGCCCAGGCAGGCGCGGACATCGTCGCCCCCAGCGACATGATGGACGGCCGCATCGGCGCCGTGCGCCAGGCGCTGGATGCCCAGGACCGCATCCACACCCGCATCATGGCCTACTCCGCCAAATACGCCAGCGCCTTCTACGGCCCTTTCCGCGACGCGGTGGGCTCGGCCGCCAACCTGGGCGCGTCCAACAAAGCCACCTACCAGATGGACCCCGCCAATCGCCTGGAAGCCCTGCGCGAGGTTGCGGCCGACATCCGCGAAGGCGCGGACATGGTGATGGTCAAGCCCGGCCTGCCTTATCTGGACGTGCTGCGCGAGGTCAAGAATGCCTTCGGCATGCCCACCTACGCCTATCAGGTCAGCGGCGAATACGCGATGATCAAGGCCGCCGCCGCCAACGGCTGGTTGGATCACGACAAAGTGATGATGGAATCCCTGCTCGCCTTCAAGCGCGCCGGCGGCGACGGCATCCTGACGTATTTCGCCATCGCGGCGGCCAAGATCCTGCGCGACTGCGGCTGAGCCCCCCTCCGGGCGGCCTCCCGCCCCGGGGGACCGCGTCAAGCCCTGACGGCATGCGTCAGACAGCCTTCGGCCGCGTCATCCGCATCGGCCCTGTAGGTGCAAAAGCGGTTGCGGCCCAGGCGCTTGGCCTGATAGAGCGCCTGATCCGCATGCGACAGCAGCGTTTCCAGATTGGGGGACGGCCCCTGCCTGTCGTGCGCGATACCGATGCTGACCGTGATTCTCAGGGGCTCGTCGCTGTCGTAGTAAAGACGGATCTTTTCCACACACACCCGCAGCCGCTCCGCGATCTCGGCGGTGTCTTCGAGAGAACAATCCGGCAGGACGACGCCGAACTCTTCGCCGCCCAGCCGCCCGAAGAGATCCTCAGGGCGGATGGCCTCCCGGATGGTGCGGGAGAACTCGGACAGCACGTTGTCTCCGGCCGCATGGCCGTGCCGGTCGTTGAGCCGCTTGAAATGATCGATGTCCAGCATCATCAGCCCGTTGCCGTACGGCGCCGGAGGAATCCGCCGGAGATACTCCTGGGCGCCTCGCGTGAAAGCCGGGCGGGACAAGGCCTGCGTCAGATCGTCGTGATCCAGGGCGCGGTTCAGCGACACGATCAGATCGCCGCGCGCCGCCAGCGCGCTGGACATGAGCAACGGCACTGTCATCAGCAACAGGACGCCCACCTGCAGGGATATCCGGGTCCAGACTGGCCACTGCGCCGACGGATCGCCCGGCGCCAGGGTCCAGCCGGCGCCGAAGGCAAGCAGGACTCCGAGGGCGGACGCCAGCGCCAGCCAGGCCGAAGTCCATTGCTGATAGGCATGCGCACAATACAGCAAGGCGGCGAAAGGCAGCAGCAGGGCGCCAGGCCCGCCCAGCAGGAAGCACAGCACCAGGCTGGCCGCCAGCAGCAGCGCCGGCATCCGCGCGGCCCATGCACCCGGCCCGCGCAGCAGGCCGTGCTCGCGGTGGCGGCGATCGATTCCGGGAATTTCCATCTTGGGCAACAGCAGGACCGGCAACAGGAAGATGCAGTAGCCAAGCCATTGGCCGAGCCAGCCGCTGGCGACCGCCTCCCAGGAAGCCGGCGCGGCCTGCAGCAGGAAACGGGCGGGCAGCCCGGCCGCCGCCGTCACCACCGCCGCCGCCAGCCCGGCCAACAGCATCCGGAGCACCGCCCTGGGCGTCCGCAGATTGTCGAGCGGCCAGAAACGCGCCAGGATAAGCCAGATCACCCAGATTCCCGCCAGATCGGCCAGGCCGTCCGCCAAGGCCCGGGGCCAGGCGATGCCCAGGCTGAAACGGGCAACGGCCAGGGCGGCGCCCAGAGGCACCCACGCCAGAAAGCGGATCGGTTTGGTGTGGCGAAGCAGCAGCCCGGCCAGAATCGCATTGGCCGGCCATAGGAATGCGCCGGCGAACGCCGGTTGTACGAGCAGACTGACCAGCGCAAGCAAGAATGCGGCCGCCGAGACCCATGCCGCCTGGAGCATCGGCCGTGAAGGGTTCGTGTCAAGGGAAATGGTCTGGCTCATGTCCGCATGCTGTCCGAGTGTCGTCCGCAGGCCGGCGGCCCACCTCCTCAGCGCCGGGATCGCCTCGACTCAAATGTAGCTGTGCATGATAGCCGGTTTCGGCTTCAGGTGATACCACATTCGTCATGTAGCCGGCCGCGCCATTCCCAGCCACAGAGAGGAGCTCCCGCCATTGCACGGCGCGCCATGAAAAACACCCCGCAGTGCGGATGGCATCCGGCCTGCGGGGCAATGGCAATGAAACAGTGCGATGTGGATCGCATTGGTGCCGGCTAGAGGAATCGAACCCCCGACCTTCTCATTACAAGTGAGCTGCTCTACCAACTGAGCTAAGCCGGCCAAGGATCGTCATTCTACAGGACGCGGGCGCCCTATTTGACGACTTTCAGGTGGGACGGCTTGGGCGCATCGGGCCCATCGTCCGGCGGCGGCCCTGCGGGCGGCGCGGGCTGCTCCGGCGCATCTTCCCCGCCCGGATAGGGCCGCGAGGCCACCACCTCGAAGCCCATGCCGGCACCGGTTTCGCGGGCATACACCGCCGACACCGCCCCCACGGGAATGAACAGATGCTCCACCGCCCCGTTGAAACGGGACTCGAACTCGATGTAGTCGTTGCCCAGCGTCAAGCGATTGGTGGCCAGGTGGCTGATGTTCAACGTGATCTGGCCGTCGTGGACATGGGCGGGCGGCACCACGGTGTTTTCATCGACGGTCACCACCAGGTAGGGGGTGTAGCCGTTGTCCGTGCACCACTCGTGCAGGGCACGGATCAGGTACGGTTTGGTCGAAGATTCCTGCATAGGCTCAGCGGCGCATGACCTTTTCGGAAGGGGTGAGCGCCTCGATGTAGGCCGGACGCGAAAACAGGCGTTCGGCATACTTCTGGATCGGCGCCGCGCTCTTGGGCAGTTCGATCCCATAGTGGCCCAGGCGCCACAGCAACGGGGCGACGGCCACGTCCAGCATGGAAAATTCCTCGCCCAACATGAATTTGTTCTTCACCAGCAGCGGAGCCAGTTGGGCCAGGCGGTCGCGGATGTTGGCGCGGGCCACATCGCGGACCTTTTCATCGGTGATGCTGCGGCTTTCCAGGGTGGAGACGTGGACGAACAGCTCTTTTTCGAAGTTGTACAGAAACAGGCGGGTGCGCGCCCGCATGATCGGATCGGCCGGCATCAATTGCGGATGCGGAAAGCGTTCGTCGATGTACTCGTTGATGATGTTCGACTCGTACAGAACCAGATCGCGCTCGACGAGGATGGGCACCTGACCGTAAGGATTCATCACCGCGATGTCTTCGGGCTTGTTGTACAGGTCGATGTCGCGGATCTCGAAATCCATGCCTTTTTCGAACAGCACGAAGCGGCAGCGTTGCGAAAAAGGGCAGGTCGTCCCGGAATAGAGCACCATCATGTCGTGGGTTCCAATGCAAAGAATTCGAAGAACGCGCGGGAAGCCGGAAAACGCCAAGCCAGGCGTGGCAACGCCTGGCTGGCATCCCGGCATACGCGCGGCCGGAAGAGGGTCATGCGCCCCGGAGGGCGCGTCCGACCTTAACGGACATGCTTCCAGTATGCCGCATTCATGCGGATGGCGACAAACAGGAACAGGAACAGGAACAGCATCACCCAGACGCCGATCTGCTTGCGCGCCAGTTGACCGGGCTCCGCCATCCAGCCCAGGAAGTTGCTGAGGTCGGCGACGTCGCTTTCGAACTTGCTGAAAGCCTTGGCGTCGTCGGAGTCGAAGCGGGTGACGCGGGTGGCCCCGCCGGTGTAGCCCTGCAGAACCTCGCTCTTGACGGTGGGGATGCCATCGGCGTCGTAGACCGTGGTGGTGCGCTCCCAGTGCGTATTGCCCTGGTCGTCGGCGACCTGGTGGACTTCGATATCCGTGAAGGTGCGCGGGCCTTCGAGCTCCCAGAGCGCGTTGGGCATGCCGACGCTGGGGAAGACGACGTTGTTCCAGCCGGTCTTCTTGGTCGAGTCGCGGTAGAAGGTGCGCAGGTAGGTGTAGATGTAATCCACGCCGGACGGACCGAAATTGGCGCTCTTGGCGCGGGCGATCACGGACAGATCCGGCGGCGCGGCGCCGAACCATTTCTTCGCGTCCTCGGGGGTCATGGAGATCGTCATCAGATCGCCGACCTTCTCGCGGGTGAAGAGCAGATTCTTCTTGATGTCGTCCTCGGACAGGCCCAGATCCATGAGCTTGTTGTAGCGCATGGAGTTCGCGCTGTGACAGTTCAGGCAGTAATTGACGAACAGTTTGGCGCCGTTTTGAAGAGCGGCCATATCGGTGATGCGATCAGGCGTGCGGTCCAGGTGCGCACCGCCCTCGGCAGCGAGGGTCAGCGAGCAGGTCAGGGACAGGGCCAGGGCACCGAGCAGTTTTTTCAGCATGATCTTTCCGTGACAGTCAGTGGTTCGGCCTTCAGTGGGCCCGGAAGGTGACGCGGTCGGGAACCGGCTTGAAGGTGCCCAGACGGCTCCAGACGGGCATCGCCAGGAAGAACGCCAGATAGATGACCGTGCCGACCTGCCCGACGAGCGTGGCGGCCGGAGAAACCGGCTGCGTGCCCAGCCAGCCCAGGATCAGGAAGTCGATGATGAAGATCGCGTACAGGACCTTGTGCCAATTGGGCCGGTAACGGATGGACTTGACCGGAGAATGATCCAGCCACGGCAGGAAGAACAGGATGACGACGGCGCCGCCCATGGACACCACGCCCCAGAACTTGGCGTCCAGGACCTTCAGCAGGATGGCGACCACGACCAGGATGCCGGGCACGGCCAGGCGCCAGACGCCCGAGAGCTTGCCCTTGGCGAACAGCGCCGCGGCGGCCAGCAGGGCGCCGGCGGCCAGAACCCAGGTGAAGTCGCTGGTGGTGGCGCGCAGCATGGTGTAGAACGGCGTGAAGTACCAGACCGGGGCGATGTGCGGCGGGGTTTTCAGCGGGTCGGCCGGAATGAAGTTGTTGTACTCCAGGAAGTAGCCGCCCATCTCGGGGCCGAAGAAGATGATCGCCGCGAACACGATCAGGAAACCCGCCACGCCGACCATGTCATGCACCGAGTAGTAGGGATGGAACGGGATGCCGTCCACGGGACGGCCGTGCGCATCCTTCGGGCCCTTCTTGATTTCGACGCCGTCGGGGTTGTTGGAACCCACCTCGTGCAGGGCGATGATGTGCGCCACGACCAGGCCGATCAGCACCAGCGGGATGGCGATCACGTGGAAGGCGAAGAAGCGGTTCAGGGTGGCATCCGACACGACGTAGTCGCCGCGGATCCACAGGGACAGCTCGGGGCCGATGAAGGGGATCGCCGAGAACAGGTTCACGATCACCTGGGCGCCCCAGTAGGACATCTGGCCCCAGGGCAGCAGGTAGCCGAAGAAGGCCTCGCCCATCAGGCACAGGAAGATAGCCACGCCGAAGATCCAGACCAGCTCGCGCGGCTTGCGGTACGAGCCGTAGAACAGGCCGCGCAGCATGTGCAGGTAGACCACGACGAAGAACATCGAGGCCCCGGTGGAGTGCATGTAGCGGATGAACCAGCCGCCCGGCACTTCGCGCATGATGTACTCGACGGACTCGAAGGCGAAGCGCGCGTCGGGCTTGTAGTTCATCACCAGGAAAATCCCGGTGACGACCTGGATCACCAGCACCAGCAGGGCCAGCGAACCGAAGAAATACCAGAAGTTGAAGTTCTTCGGAGCATAGTACTCGGACATATGCTCTTTGAACATTTTGGTGAGCGGGAAGCGGTTGTCCACCCAACCCAGCAACCCGGTCGTCTCGACGTTTTTATCGGCCATGGAAGGCTCCTAGATTCAATATCGCAAAAAGATGAACGGGGCGTCCATCAGGCCTTGTTGTCTTCTTCGACGCCGATGGTGATGCGGGTACCGTCGGCGGAGAAGACGTAGGGCGGGATTTCGAGATTGTCAGGGGCCGGTTTGTTGGCGAACACCCGGCCGGCCAGGTCGAACGTGGAACCATGGCAGGGGCACAGCCAGCCGCCGGGCCAGTCGCCGGGCAGGCCCGGCTGGGCGCCGGCCTGCAAATGCGAGGTCGGCGAGCAGCCCAGGTGGGTGCAGATGCCGATGCAGACGAAGTATTCGGGCTTGCGGGAACGGTATTCGTTCTTGGCCCACTCCGGCGTATAGCCGGGGCGATCGGACTGGGGATCGGCGAGCTCGGCATCGTGCTTGGGCAGGTTTTCGAGGGCGGCTTTCGAGCGGCGCAGGATCCAGACGGGTTTGCCGCGCCACTCGACGGTCATCATTTCGCCTTCGGCCAGGCCCGAGATGTCGGCTTCGACCGGGGCGCCGGCCGCCTTGGCCTTTTCGGAGGGAGCGAACGAGCCGACCAAAGGCACGGCCGTCGCGACGCCGGCGACGCCGCCAAGCGTACAGGCCGAAGCGACCCAGAAGCGGCGCGAAGGATCGGGGGGCAGGTTCGGGTCGACTGCGCCCTGCTCGTCGGACTGTGTCGGATGCTGACTCATTCTGTTATCCCTGGTTGCCGCCCGGCGGGCGGAGCATTTTGAACGTGATCTGCCTGTATGCGGGGCCGTGAAACCGTCTCCCCGCGAGGGTCTTCAACCGCGTATTATAGCGTTACGCCCAGTGGGGTAAATGGATGGAGGAAGACCGAAATGAGCGCAACCAGGGGTTTCATCAAAGAATTCCAGGAATTCGCCATCAAAGGCAACATGATGGACCTGGCCATCGGGGTCATCATCGGGGGCGCCTTTGGCAAGATCATCGACTCGATCGTCGCCGATCTGTTCATGCCGCTGATCAACTTCATTCTCGGCGGCGACGTCAATTTCGACAATCTGTTCTGGGTGCTGCGCCTGCCCGAAGGCTACGCGGGCGCCATGACGGCGGCCGAGCTGAGCAAAGCGGGCGCGGTCGTGTTCGCCTGGGGGCATTTCCTGACCATCTTCGTCAACTTCCTGCTGCTGGCCCTGGTGGTGTTCTTGATGGTCAAGCTGGTGAACCGCGCCCGCCGGCGCTTCGAGGCCCCGCCGGCCCCCGTCGCCGACATCACCCCCGAAGACATCCTGCTGCTGCGAGAAATCCGCGACGCCCTCAAGAAGTAGGCCGCACACCGCCCCGCGGGGGTGCGCGGCGGGCCTCACACGGGGTTGTCGATGTCCACGAATTCGCAAGGCACGCCGAAACGGGCTTCGACGGCCTCGCCCAGGGCGCGGACCCCGTAACGCTCGGTGGCATGATGACCCGCGCTGATATAGGCCGCGCCCGTTTCCCGGGCCAGATGCACAGTGGGTTCGGAAATTTCCCCGCTGATGTAGCAATCCGCGCCTGCCGCCAGGGCGGCATCCATCATGCCCTGCGCGGCGCCGGTGCACCAGGCCAGCCGCCGCACCGTCTGGCCGGGGTCGCCGATCACCAGAGGCTCGCGCCCCAGCCGCCGGGCGATGTCGGCGGCCAGCGCGCCCACCGTCGAGCCATGGACGGGCGCGCCCAGCCAGACCAGGTCATCGGGGCCGCAACGCCGGGGCGCGCCTTCAGCATCCAGGTCCGGCGTCCAGCCCATGACGCGCGCCAATTGCGCGTTGTTGCCCCATTCGGGATGGGCGTCCAGGGGCAAGTGGTAGGCGTACAGATTGATCCCATGCGCCATCAAGGCAGACAGCCGGCGGTGCTTGACCCCCCGGATGCAGGGGTCTTCGTTCTTCCAGAACCAGCCGTGATGCACCAGGATGGCATCCGCACCACGGTCGGCGGCGGCCTCGATCAGGGCCTGAGACGCCGTCACGCCGGTGACGATGCGGCGGATTTCATCGCGCCCCTGGACCTGCAAGCCGTTCGGGCAATAATCCCGGAAGCGTCCCGGCTGCAGCGCATCGTTCAGCCAATCCGCCAAGACCTGGCGAGACAGGGGCGCATTCATATGATCTCCTTTAGTATGTCTTTTTGCCATTCGTATTCGCCACGCCGCAAGACGGCAGGCGCACCCGAGAAAAATCGAGTCATCCCATGCTGATAAGACGATTGTGGCTGATTTTCGCCCAGGCCGTCACGGTCTGCCTGGGCATCCTGTTCCTGGTGGCCACCTTGCGGCCCCAATGGTTGCCTGGCGGGACGCCGGCTCCCCGGATCGCAGACGGTTCCCCGGCGGCGTCCGCCGTTTCCGGCACGGCGCCTGTCAGCTATGCCGCCGCCGTCGCGCGGGCCGCGCCGTCGGTGGTCAACATCTACACCGCCAAGCATGTGGATGTTCCGTTGGTGCCGCTGCCCGCCGACCCCCGGCTGGAGCAGTTCCTGCGCGGTTTGCCAGGATTCACGCGGCGTGAGGCCACCACCAGCCTGGGCTCGGGGGTGATCGTGCGCGCCGATGGCGCGATCCTGACCAACTACCACGTGATCGAGGCGGCCGATGCGATCGAAGTGCGCCTGCGCGACGGACGCCGCGCGTCCGCAAAACTGATCGGCGCCGACCCGGAAAGCGATCTGGCGGTGCTGAAGATCGACCTGCCGGACCTGCCCGCGATTGCCTTCGACCCGACCCCTTCGGTGCGGGTGGGCGACGTGGTGCTGGCGATCGGCAATCCGTTCGGCGTAGGCCAGACCACGACCCAGGGCATCGTCTCCGCCGTGGGGCGCAACCGCCTGGGATTGAACACCTACGAAGACTTCATCCAGACCGACGCCGCCATCAATCCGGGCAATTCGGGCGGCGCGCTGATCGACACCCGGGGCGAACTGGTCGGCATCAATACGGCGATCTATTCCGAGACGGGGGGATCGCTGGGAATCGGGTTTGCCATCCCGGCGGCGGCGGCGCACCACATCCTGGACGAGATTCTGGCCCATGGCCGCGTCCGGCGCGGCTGGCTGGGCCTGGAACCCCAGGATCTCACCCCCGATCTGGCGCGGGCCTTCCATCTGAAAGACACGCGCGGCGCCATCGTCGCCCGCGTGCTGCCGCACGGCCCGGCGGCACGCGCCGGCCTGCGGGTGGGCGACGTCATCCGTACGCTGAACGGACAGCCGGTGGAAGACGCCTACGACCTGGTCAACCGGTTGGCGCCCTTGCCGGCGGGCAGCCCCGCCCGCCTGGACGTCTGGCGCAATGGCAGGCTCACGACGCTGGACGTTCCGGTGGGCGTGCGCCCGGCCGCGCGGCGGACGGTTCATTGACCCCCATCAATACCGAGGCCCAATAACCATGTTCCCATAGTGGATATAACCACTCCACAAGGGGAACGTCATGAGAAAGCACGCGATTCGTCTCCTGGCCGCCGGCCTCGCCCTGTGCGGATCGGCGGCCCTGGCCGCCGGGGCGCCGGCCGCCGATGCCGTGCGTCAAGCCGCACGGCAACACTTCCAGCCCATCCCCACGGCAGAGACCGTCATCAAGGAGCGCAACATCTCCGCGGACAGCCTGGAGCTGGGCCGCTGGCTGTTCTTCGAGCCGCGCCTGTCGCGCAGCCACATCATCAGTTGCAATAGCTGTCACAGCGTCGGCACCGGCGGAGCGGACAACATCCAGACTTCGATCGGCCATGGCTGGCAGCACGGGCCCCGCAACTCGCCGACCGTCCTCAATGCGCTGTTCAACGAGGCCCAATTCTGGGACGGCCGCGCCGCCGACCTGAAAGAACAGGCCAAAGGCCCCGTGCAGGCCAGCGTCGAGATGAACAACACCCCGGCCCAGGTCGAAGAAACGCTCAAGAGCCTGCCGGAATACGTCGCCCTGTTCCAGAAGGCCTACCCGGACGATCCGGACCCGGTCAACTTCGAGAACATGGCTCACGCCATCGAGGCGTTCGAGAGCACGCTGGTGACGCCCCACTCGAAATTCGACCAGTTCCTGAACGGCGCCGACAGCCTGGATACGGTTGAACTCAAGGGCCTGGAACTGTTCATGGACAAGGGCTGCGTGGCCTGCCACCGGGGCGTCAACGTCGGCGGCCAGGGCTACTTTCCCTTCGGCGTGGTGAAGAAACCCGGCGCGGACATCCTGCCGCCGGACGACAAGGGCCGCTTCACGGTGACCCATACCGCCAGCGATGAATACGTGTTCCGCGCGGGGCCTTTGCGCAACATCGCCCTGACCGCCCCCTACTTCCACAGCGGCGACGTCTGGTCACTCGAACAGGCCGTGGCCATCATGGGAACCAGCCAGTTGGGCCAGGAACTGGACGACGCCGAGGTCAAGGCCATCACCCGCTTCTTGCACACCCTGACCGGCGAACAGCCCCAGGTGATCTACCCCACCTTGCCGCCGAGCACGGCCGCCACCCCCCGGCCGCAGAAGTAGCCCATCCGCCGGCGCGGACCGGACCCCGGGGCGGTCACTCCCTTTGCACCCCGGGGTCCGGCCCGCGCAGGGCGGATTCGGCCAGGATTTCATAAAAGGAACCCTCTGGACGCGGCGCCGAGGCCGCCAGCACGCAGCGGCGCGGCGTCCAGTCCAGCGGCCGGGGCGGCGGCAGCATGGCCGGATCGCCCGGCGCCGCCCGGCGCAACAACGATACGTGCGGACGGAAGGGCTCTTCCGGGCGGTCAAACCCCCGGCGCGCCAAAGCGCGCCACAACCACCCATGCATCGCCTCCAGCCAGGGGGGCGGGGCCGAAGGGCCGGCCCAGACGATCTGCGGGCCGCGAAAACGCCCATAGCGGTCCAGGCGCAGCGTGCCTCCGGTCAGTTCGGCTTCGTCCAGCAGGGCCGCCAACTCCGCCACCCGGTCATGGGGCACGGAACCCAGAAACGCCAGCGTCAGGTGCAGGGTGTCGGCCCGCATGATGCGCCCGCCGAACGCCGCATGGGCATGCCGCGCCCAGCCGGACAGCAGCCCGGCGGTCTCGCGGTCTGGCCACAGGGCGAAAAATACGCGCCGGCCAGAAGGGCCGGCAGCGGCGCCAGGGGAAGCGGCCGGGCGCCGCGAAGCGCCAGACTGGGCCGTCATGCGGCGTCCCGCGCCGGCATGGCGGGCAGTTCGATTCCGTCCGCGTCGTCCTCGTGCAGCCCGATGACAGTCCATCCCGCAAGGGGCTGCAGCGTCTGGTCCAGCGTGAACGGCTGCGCATAGCCCTTGGGATTGATGGCAAACAAGGGCACCACGCGGTGGCCCGGCCGCTCGGCCCGGTACTGCTCGAAGTTGAAGCTGTCCGACAGGCGCGTGGCCTTGACCCGGGCGCCGGCCGCCAGTCGGGCGGACAGTTTCCAATAGCCCAGATCCTGAGCGAAGAGGGTGCGGCCGCGATAGGCGGCGTCCAGCAGGTGTTTCTCGGCCTGGCCGACATCCTGGGAGCGGGGCAGGCTGAAGACCTTTCTTTTACCGAATTCATCGCGGCCTCGCGCCGTGATCAACTGGTTGACGTCGTCGCGCACGCCCAGGGCCAGCAAGCGCCCCAGGCCGGTGGTGTCCAGGTTGCGCTGGGCATGCGCGGACACCGGGCTGCCGTGATAGGTGGGCAACCCCATCATCCGGGCCTGCGACAGGCTGTACCAGTCGCTATCGCACAGGCGCACCGGCACGCCTTGCTCATGCAGCGCCTGGCCGATGGCGCGGGCCACGGGATTGGCGCCCGCGATCAGAAAGCCCACCCGGTCCGGTTCGGCCGCCTTCAACAGGCGCGCCACGGGACGCGCGGTCAGGCTTTGCCAGATCACCGTGCCGATGATCAGCAGAAAGGTCATCGGCAGCAACCGTTCGGCATGCGGCACGTCCATTTTCTCCAGGCGCAGGGCGAACAGCGCAGACACCGCCGCCGCCACGATGCCGCGCGGCGCAATCCAGGCCAGCAGGCCGCGTTCGCGCCAGTTCAACGTCGATCCCCAGGTGGAAAACAGGACTTTCAACGGCCGCCCCACCCACAGCATCACCGCCAGCACGGCGAGCGCAGGCCAGCCCAGGTCCAGTATCTGGCCCGGCGCCACGCGCGCCGCCAACAGGATGAACAAGGCCGAGAGCAGGATCTGGCTGAGGGTCTCCTTGAATTCCAGGATGTCGTCGACCGGCACGCCGGGCTGATTGGCAAGCCAGATCCCCATGAGGGTCACGGCCAGCAGGCCGGACTCATGCTGCAGCGAATTGGACAGGGCGAAGGCGGTGAACACCAGCGCCAGCACCGACAGATTGACCAGGGAATCCGGCACCCAGTTGCGACGCAGCAGCGTTCCCAGCAGCCAGCCGGCCGCCACGCCGATGCAGGCCCCGGTCGCCAGCGTGGCGCCGAATGCCCACAGCGCATGGCCCCATTCGTGGGTCATGCGCAAGGCCACCATCAGGTCGTAGGCGACCACGGCCAGCAGGGCGCCGATCGGATCGATCAGGATGCCTTCCC
This sequence comes from Castellaniella ginsengisoli, assembly GCF_040955415.1. Classification (NCBI taxonomy): domain Bacteria; kingdom Pseudomonadati; phylum Pseudomonadota; class Betaproteobacteria; order Burkholderiales; family Alcaligenaceae; genus Castellaniella; species Castellaniella ginsengisoli. The sequence goes on from NZ_CP158257.1 coordinate 1,001,583, forward strand.
AGCGCAGCGCGTGAGCCACGGGCGCCACGGGGCGCACGGTCTTGAGCAGCGGCGCAATGACCGTCGGCCCGGTGACGGCCGTGATGGCGCCGAACAAGATCGCCAGGTCCCAGGGAAAATCCAAAAAGAAGTGCACCGCCACGGCCGCGACCGACCACGCAATCAGCGTGCCGCCCGTCACCAGTCGCCGCACCACCCGCGCCAGGCCGCGCGTCTGATGGAATTCAAGCGTCAGACTGCCTTCGAACAGGATCACGGCCACCGACAGCGAGACGAGGGGAAACAGCAGGTCGCCGAACAAGGCATCCGGATCCAGCCAGCCGGCCAGCGGCCCGATGGCAATGCCTGCCAGCAGCAGGAACAGGATCGCCGGCACCCGCAGACTCCAGGCCAGCCACTGGGCGCCCATGGCCACCAGGCCGATTCCGGCCAGCATCAGTTCAGGGTTGTGCATCGTTGCGGTTTCCTCCGTCGGGGGCCCGTCCATCGCCTGTTTGCCGCCGCGCATCCGCTTCGGACCGTTCTTTGCGCGCCCGCCACTGACGCCACCCCTTGAGCAGCCCGTAGGATAGATGAGTTTTTTCCTGGCCGACCGGAATGTCCGTCCGCACGCGCATCCAGGATGATTTGGCGTGGCCCAGACGCTGGTCCGGGTACACGCTGCGATGGCCGATGATCAGGTAGGCGGCGATGGCCGCACCGGCCGCGTATAGCGTGCCGACCGCGCCGCCGAACAGTTCCACGCCCATCAGGATGGCGGCCAGCGGCGTATTGGACGCGGCCGCCACGACCGACACCAAGCCCACGGCGGCCCCCAATGCCGGGCTGATGCCGCACAGATGGGCAAAGGCATTGCCCGCCACTGCGCCGATGACGAACTGCGGCGTGACGATGCCGCCGTAGAAGCCCGAGCCCAAAGTGACCGCCACCAGAAGTGTTTTCCACAAGAAGCCGGTATAGGGCATCGCCTCGCCCGCCAGAGCCCGGTCCATGAGCGGGAGGCTCAGGCCCAGATAGTCCGTCGGGATGGCCACGGACACCAGCAGCGCCAGCGTCAGACCGCCGGCCAGCGGCATCAGCGGCGGCCACACGTTCCAGCGGGCTTGCAGCCGCTGGCAGGCGTTGCGCACGGCATAGATCAGGTCCACGAACACGCGCGCCACCAGACCGCACAACATGCCGACCAGAATGGTGCGCAGGAACAGCGACTCGGAAAACACCGGCAGCACATCGACGGCGTACTGGTCGTAGGGAATGCCCAGCGCCTTGCTGACCTGGTACGAGGTCACCCCCGCGATCAGGGCGGGAAACAGGAAATCGTGGCGGATGCGGCCGATGATCAGCATTTCCACGCCGTACAAAGCCCCGGCGATGGGGGTGCCGAACACGCTGGCGAAGCCGGCGCTGACGCCGCAGGCCACGATCCGCCTGCGCAGGTCGGCGTTCAGCCGGAACACCTGACCGATCACAGCGCCCAGGGACGCGCCCAGGTGGGAACACGGGCCTTCCTTGCCGGCCGAACCGCCGCTGGCCAGCGTGATGATGGCCGCCACCGGCTTGATCCACAGGGTTTTCCAGGGCATGCGCCCGTCCTGCTCGTGCACGGCGGCAAAGATGGAGTCCTTCAGGCCCGATGCCGCCAGGCGGCGACGCATGTGGCCCATCAGCAAGCCATTGGCCAGCCCCGCCAGAGGCAGCAGCAGCCAATAGGCCCACAAGGGCATGGCTTGAGCATGCCCCGTCGCGAAGAACAGCGTATGCAGGAACAGGCTGGTGCCGGCGCCGACGACCAGCCCCGTCAACGAGGCCAGGACCAGCCATTGCAGCACGGTCGCCAGCATCACGGCGGGTTCCAGCAGATCGATACGGGGCGCGGGGGGCAGTTTCATGGGAGCGGACGGCGCTCGGGGGCCACGAAGCCCTCGATCAGGACGCGGCCGGCAGACCGGATGGAGACATGCGCGTCACACGAAAGGGACGCGAACCGCCCGGCACACCCGTTGCAGGCCTGGTCCCGGGCAGTATAGCCGAGGCGGCCGCGGGCTCCGCCCCGTCAGGCGCTTGCACCGGCTCCGCCGGTCAAAATAGCGCTTGCCATCCATATTAAAAAATATGATAATCATTCTCATGTATATTTGTGTATGCAACGCGATCAGCGAACGCCAGGTCCAAGATGCCATCGCCCAGGGGGCGGCGGATCTGGGCGACCTCCAAGCCCAACTGGGCGTGGCGACCTGTTGCGGCCACTGCGCAGACACCGCGACGGAATACCTGCCGGGCGGCCGCTATGCGGCTGACGTCGGCCCTGCCGCTGCCGGACTGACCGGGCCGCTCGAAGTCACGGTTCTGTCGCGCGCCTCCGCCCGCCGCGTCGCCTAGGGTCTAGCCGCGCTGATCGGCGGCACATTCTTTCCGCCCCTTGGTTCCCGAGGGGCGCGGGTCGTGCTAGCCTTGTGATTTGACCTGTCCGATTCCGGTCGGGCCTCGCACCAAGGAGCACAGGCCATGCAAGGCGATAAAACCGTCATCCGCTATCTGAACCAGCAGCTGAAGAACGAACTCTCGGCCATCAACCAGTACTTCCTTCATGCGCGCATGCTGCGCCACTGGGGGCTGGACAAGCTGGGCGAACATGAATACAAGGAATCCATCGGCGAAATGAAACACGCCGACCTGCTGATCGAGCGCATCTTCATGCTCGACGGGTTGCCGAATCTGCAAGATCTGCACAAGCTGCTGGTGGGCGAGACCGTTCCCGAGATCCTGGCCTGCGACCTGAAGCTGGAAACCAGCGCCCAGGCCACGGTCAAGGAAGCCATGGCCTACTGTGAATCGGTGCAGGATTTCGCCTCGCGGGATCTCTTCCTGACCATCCTGAACGACACCGAAGAACACATCGACTGGCTGGAGACGCAGATCGGCCTGATCGAGCAGCTCGGCCTTCAGAACTACCTGCAATCGCAGATGTGATCCCGCCGGCGGCGTGAGGACGCATCCGCCTGCCGGTGCGGCCCCGCCCGCCCGGGATCTGGTTCGCCGGGTTAGGTCAGAATGTGGATTTTTTCGCCGGGCAATCGGGCACACGGCCCCAGGCGGCGTTGGGCTCGCAGTATTTGTTGCGGGCCGCCCAGGCGCATGAGGGCCGCGAGAAGAACCCCAGTGACTCGCAGGCCTTGAGTTCAGCCTGGAAAGCCGCCTGCCACTGGGAGCCGCTGGAGGCTGCCTGGGCCTGCTGCGGCGGCGCCGGCGGCGGCGTGGTGACGTCGATGGGCTGAACCACCTGGCTGCCGCCCAGCCCCCCGAATTGCGCAATGCCCTGCAAACCGTCGCCCAACTGGTTCCGGGAAGCCAGCTCGATGGCTTCGTCCATGGAGATCGTGGTGGTCGCCAGGGCGATCGGCCCGCCGGATTCCATCAAGGAGACCTGCGGGATCTTCCAGTCGACGGGCGGCGCCAGTTGCGGCACCCCCTGGCGGCCGTCCGGCAGCACCTGCGGCGCGGACGCCACGTAGGGCTTGCCGTCGGCGCCCAGCACGACGTCCTGGTCCAGCTCGGGGTGCGGCGCCGGCGCCTGGATCTGGGACGGCCCATGCGCGATCAGCCAGTCGCCCAACTGCAGGCCGCCCCAGGCGGATGCGCCTGCGGCTACCAGCAGAAAAGCGAAAATCAGACGCCAGGACATGGACGGATCGCCTCGTCGATCAATGCGGATTCTGCATTGTATAGGATGCGATTGGCGCATCCGGATACGGCGTGTGTCCGGATGCGGGCCGACCGCGCGGGCTTACGCAAAGACCTGGCCGGCATGTTCGCGCATGGTGTGGAACTCGATCTCGGGGTAGCGCTCCTGGGCAACCCGCAGTTGGGCAGGCGAACCGGCCAGGAAGGCGACCGCGTCCACGACGTCATAGGCGATATTGGCCGCGTTGGCGTCCATGAATTTCTTCAGGATCCTGGCGTCCGGGCAGGTGATCCAGCGCGCCAGGCTGTAGCGCGACGGCATCAGGCGCGCGTCCACGCCGTATTCGGTCTTCAGGCGATGCGCGACCACCTCGAACTGCAACTGGCCCACGGCGCCCAGCAGCAGCGCACCGCCGGCGGCTTCGGGGCGGAACACCTGAATGGCGCCCTCTTCGCCCAGTTGCGTCAGCCCGGTGCGCAACTGCTTGGTGCGCAGGGGATCCTTGACCTCGACCGCCTGGAACAACTCCGGCGCGAAGAACGGCAGCCCCGTAAAGGTCAGCGATTCGCCTTCGGTCAGCACGTCGCCCAATTGCAAAATGCCATGGTTGGGAATGCCGATGATGTCTCCGGCAAAGGCTTCCTCGACGATCTCGCGCCGCTGCGACAGAAAGGATACGACGTTGTTGGGCCGAATTTCCTTGCCGTTGCGGGCGACTTTCAGCCGCATGCCGCGCTCGAACCGGCCGGAGCTGACACGCACGAAGGCCACGCGGTCGCGGTGCGCCGGATCCATGTTGGCCTGGACTTTGAAGACCACGCCGGTGAACTTGGGCTCGGCCGGCAGCACGCTGCGCTCCAGGGCCGCGCGCGGCCCGGGCGCAGGCGCCAGTTCCACCAGGGCGTCCAGCACCTCGCGCACGCCGAAATTGTTGATGGCCGACCCGAAGAACACGGGCGTCTGGCGGCCGGCAAGGAAGGCGGCCTGGTCGAACGCGGGCATGGCCCCCGTGATCAGCTCGATTTCCTCGGCGGCCTTGGCGTGGGCGTCGCCAAAGCGGGACGCCAGCGCCGGATTGTCCCGCCCTTCGATGGTCTCGTCATCATCCCGATGGCGCTCCGCCCCCGGCCGGAAGACCCGCATCCGGTCGTGGCGCAGATCGAACACCCCGCCGAAACTCCGCCCCATGCCGACCGGCCAGGAAAAAGGGATCGCATCCATGCCCAGATGGCCCTCGATCTCCGAGAGCAGGTCCAGGGGCTCGCGCACCTCGCGATCGAGCTTGTTGATGAAGGTGATGATGGGGGTGTTGCGGGCGCGGCAGACCTGCAGCAGGCGGATGGTCTGGGGCTCGACGCCGTTGCCGGCGTCGATCACCATCAGGGCGGCATCCACGGCCGTCAGCACCCGGTAGGTGTCTTCGGAGAAGTCCTGGTGGCCCGGCGTATCCAGCAGATTGATGACGCAGTCGCGGTATTCCATCTGCATCACCGAGGACGCCACCGAAATTCCGCGCTGCTTCTCGATTTCCATCCAGTCCGACGCCGCATGGCGGCTGGCCTTGCGCGCCTTGACGCTCCCGGCGATCTGGATCGCGCCTGCGAACAGCAGCAGTTTTTCGGTCAGCGTCGTCTTTCCCGCGTCGGGGTGGGAAATGATGGCAAAAGTGCGTCGGCGGGCGACTTCGTCGTTCAAATTCATGGGAAGGGTCGGATAGGCTTCAGTGCTTGTGACTGAAGGAGGCCAGGACGGTGCCGGCCAGGATGAACATCGAACCGAAACCTCGGTTCAGCCAGCGGATGTGGCCTGGCTTGCGCAGCATCCGGAGGATCTGCGAAGCCAGCGAAGTATAGCAACTCATGGCCACCAGATCGGTCAGGCACAGCGTGGCGCCGATGAGGAAATACTGCAGCGGCAACGGTCGGCCCAGGTCCAGGAATTGCGGCACCACGGCCAGCAGAAACATGGTGCCCTTGGGATTGGTGATGTTCACCAGATAGCCGCGCAGCAACTGGTCGCGGACCGGATGCACGCTTTGCGGCGGACGGGCCTCGACCGCCACCGGCGCCGCATCGGTGCGGAACTGCCGCACGCCCAGGTAGACCAGATAAACGGCACCGATCCACTTGACGATCGTGAAGGCCAGTTCGGACGTGGCCAGCAGGGCGCCCACGCCCAGCGCCACGATGACGAGCTGGCAGATGATGCCGGCCTGCAGGCCGGCGATGGTCCAGACGCCGTGGCGAAAGCCGTATTTCAGCCCCGAGGCCATGGAGCAGACGGCGCCCGGGCCGGGCGAGAAAGAAATCGCCCAGGACGCCGCGAAGAAAGCCAGCCAGGTGGACCAGGCCATAGGGATGCTCCTGCGTCGTTGGCCCCGATCAATCGCCCTTGTGCAGCAGCGCGGGGCGCCCGGACGTGGCCGGACGCGCATCCCGGCGCGGCGCCTGATGCGTGCCGCCTTCGCGGGCCGGGCGGCTGCCCGGCGCGCGGCCGCCGCCGCGGCGCGCATCCGGGCCCGAACGGCGGTCGGCCGCGGGCGAACCCGGCCGGCGACCGTCACGGCCGGACGCTTCGCGCCGGCCGCCGTCATTGCGCCGGCCGCCGAAGTCGTCCTGCAGGCGCGCGATGGCGCGCTTTTCCCGGGCATCGGGCGCGGAATCGGCCGTCACCATGGCGGACGGATTCCAGCCTTCCACAGTGATCGGTTCGATGGTCTGCTTGATCAGGCGCTCGATGGCGCGCAGCAGCTTGACCTCGGAGGAGTCCACCAGCGACAGGGCGGCGCCGGCGCTGCCCGCGCGGCCGGTGCGGCCGATGCGGTGCACGTAGTCTTCGGGCACGTTGGGCAGTTCGAAATTCACGACCTGAGGCAGTTGGTCGATATCCAGACCCCGCGCAGCGATATCGGTGGCCACCAGGACGGCCACCTTGCCATCCTTGAAGCCGGCCAGGGCCTTGGTGCGCGCAGCCTGGCTCTTGTTGCCATGGATGGCGGCGGCGGTCAGGCCGTCTTTCACCAGCTTTTCGGCCAGGCGGTTTGCGCCATGCTTGGTGCGCGTGAACACCAGCACCTGGTGCCAGCCGCTTTCACGGATGATGTGGCTGAGCAGGTCGCGCTTGTGCGACTGGCTGGTCATCACCACGCGCTGGCTGACCAACTCGGAGGCGGTGTTGCGCCGGGCGACCGAGACCTCGCCGGGGTTGTTCAGGATGCCCTGGGCCAGGCTGCGGATCTCGTCGGAGAACGTCGCCGAGAACAGCAGGTTCTGGCGCTTGGCCGGCAGCAGCTTGAGCACGCGCCGGATGTCGTGGATGAAACCCATGTCCAGCATGCGGTCGGCCTCGTCCAGCACCAGGATCTCGATGCCGGACAGATCCAGCGTCTTCTGTTGCGCATGATCCAGCAGGCGGCCCGGCGTGGCCACCAGGATGTCCACGGGCTTTCTCAGCGCCGCGATCTGGGGATTGATGTTGACCCCGCCGAACATCACCATCGAACGCACGGCCGTATGCTGGCCGTACAGACGCACGGACTCCTCGACCTGGGCGGTCAGTTCGCGCGTCGGGGTCAGCACCAGCACGCGGGGGCGACCCGGGCGCGGCGCGGCGGGATGGCTCAGCAGATAGTGCAGGATCGGCAGCGTGAAGCCGGCGGTCTTGCCCGTCCCGGTCTGGGCGGCGGCCAGCAGGTCGCCGCCTTCCAGCACGCGCGGGATGGCCTGGGCCTGGATCGGGGTGGGATGGGTATAGCCCGCTTCGTGAACGGCGCGCAGCAAGGGTTCCGCCAGGCCGAGCGAGGCAAAAGTAATCGAAGTGTTCAAGAAAATGACTCCAGCGACCGCCTATCGCTCGAGCCGAGAGATACCAATCGAGGCCGACGTATGAAGAATGTCAGGAAGGGACGCCTCCGGCGCGCGAACGCCCGCCGTGGCGGAAAAGAAACCGCGCAGCGACTGGTAGGCTGCGCGAAGCGGCCCATTATAACGTGACTGCCGCTCCCGCGCCCTTAAAATGAACCGATCCGCCCCGCAGGGGCGCCACACGAGAGGCCCGGATGTTCCGACGTTACCTGAATCTGGCTGCGCTGGCAGCCTTGACGCTGCTGCTTTCGGGCTGCGGCTACAACGAAATCCAGCGCCAGGACGAACAGGTCAAGGCGGCCTGGTCCCAAGTCTTGAACCAGTACGAACGCCGCGCCGACCTGGTCCCCAAGCTGGTGTCCTCGGTCAATGCCTACATGGTGAACGAGCGCGCCGTACTGCAGCAGGTCACGGAAGCACGCGCCCGGGTCGGCCAGATCCGCGTCAGCGCGGACGACCTGGACGACCCGGCCCTGATGGCCCGCTTCGAGCAGGCGCAAGGCGCCCTGTCCTCCGGCCTGTCGCGCCTGCTGGCGGTCTCGGAAAACTACCCCCAGCTCAAAAGCGACGGCTTGTTCCGCGACTTGATGACACAGCTCGAGGGCACGGAAAACCGTATTGCGGTGGCACGCGAACGCTACGTCGGCGCGGTGCAATCCTACAACCTGACGATCCGGGAATTTCCCACACTGATCACGGCGCGCGCGTTCGGCTACCAGCCCAAGGCCCAGTACGGCCTGGACAAGGCCGACGCCGTCACGCGCGACCCCGAGGTGAAATTCGACCTGCCCCAGGGGCAGGCGAAATGAGCCTGCGCCGCTGGTTCGCGGGCAGCCTGCTGGCGATGGGCCTGCTGGCCGGCGCGAGCCTGGCGCCAGGCGCCGCCGCAGCCCAGGCGGCGGGGGCGGCGGCCGCCCCGGCGCCCGCCGCGCCGGACAAGGGCGATCTCGTCCCCGTCCCGGCCTGGACCGGGCCGGTGATGGATCTGGCCGGCGTGCTGACGGCCGAACAGATCCGCGCCCTCACGGAACAGGTCCGGGCCCTGGAGCAGGCACACGGCGCACAACTGTTCGTGCTGCTGGTCCCCGGCACCGGCAACGATTCCATCGAGCAGTACGCGCGCCGGGTCTTCGACCAATGGGCCGTGGGCCGCAAAGGGGTGGACGACGGCGTGCTGCTGCTGGTCGCCCTGCAAGACCGCCGGCTGCGCATCGACGTCGGTTATGGCCTCGAGGGCGCCGTCACGGACGTGGACGCCGGGCGGATCATCCGCGAGCGGATCACACCGCGCTTCGCCGAAGGCGATGTCTTCGGCGGCGTGGAGGCCGGCGTCTCGGCCCTGTCGGATCTGATCGCGGGCGAACCCCTGCCGCCGCCCGAGTCCGCCGAAGAGGACGACAGCGATGAATGGTTCATGTTCCTGCCCCTGACGCTTTTCTCCCTGGTGATGCCGCCGCTGCTCGGCGCCCTGCTGATGGGCGGCTTTGTCCTGATTCTGACCGAAAGCCTGCTGTGGGCCGGCGCCGGGGTGCTGGCCGGCCTGGCCCTGGGCATCCTGGGCCGGGTGCTGCACATCGCGGACCGCCTGCCGCGCGGAGGCGGTGGCGGAGGCGGTGGTTTCGGCGGAGGCGGCTTCGGCGGAGGCGGCTTCGGCGGAGGCTCGTCGGGAGGCGGAGGCGGCGGCCGGGGCGGCGGCGGAGGCGCGTCCGGAAGCTGGTAGCGAAGCCTACAGGGCAGCGAACAGCGCCTGGGCCATCGCCCCAACCAGCGCTTCCCGCCGGGCATCCGGCACGGGCTCTTCGCCGATCGACGACCAGCCCGGATGGCCACGCGCCTCGTCCAGCAGGCGCTGCACGGCAGGCGGCAGGCGCCGCAACGGCTCGGGAGGCGCTTCAGGCGCCGGCGCTTCTCCTTCGTCGGGATCCCGGGCCTCCGGCGCGTCCGCCTCGGCCGCCGACGCGGGTTCGGGCGCCTCCATCTGCGCCAGCAGATCGCCGTCGATGGGGCGCATGGCGGCATGCCCCCGGCATTCCAGCGCCCGCACCAGGGCCAACTGGCGCAGCCCCAGCAGGTGCAGCACCGGATCATCCACGGTCATTTCCGTATTGCCCGCCAGCCGGCCCACCAGGCGCTTGCCCCATTGGCTGGCGCCTTGCCAGGCGCCGCCGATGGCTGCCCCCAGCAGTGCGGCGGCGCCCAGGCTCAGCCCCCCGGTCAGCACGTCGATGGTGGCTCCCGCCATGGCGCCGGTGGCCATGCCCTTCCCGACCTGAATGCCAAAAGTGCGCAGCGCCTGGGGATTGAAGAGATCCATGCCCCAGCGCTCGCCTTCCAGCGGCAGAGGATGGTGGGGAAAGGTCGCCTTGCTGAAGCGGTAGCGTTTGAGCAAGGCATGCACGCAGTCCTGCTCACGGTCGCGGGTGCGCTTGCGCAGTCCCAGGGTGATCGCCGCCATGTCGGTCGGATCCTGCGAACACGGCAGCCGAAGCGCCGCCGCATCCACCAGCAGTTCGGCGATCAGGCGCGTGGCGTCCTGCAGCCGGCGCAAGCGCTGCCGGGCCAGATCCGTGCGCAGGGCCTGCAGGGCGAAGGCGTGTTGATCCAGCATCAAGGCCAGGCGGTCCAGTAGTTGCCCCTCGCCATCCAGCGCGGGCGCGACCGTGTCGAAATCCACGGTCGCGTGCAGGCCCAGCCGGGCCAGCGCGTCGCGCCAGGCGGCCGGATCCGCCAACGGCGCGCGGGTGAAATTCAGCACCGGCAGGATGGGGCGCCCGCAAGCGGCCAGCAGCAGGAGCTCGTCGCGGTGCTTGGGCAGCACCGGATCGCGCGTGTCGATCACGTACAGGGCGGCGTCCGTGCGCAACACCGTATCCAGAACCCGGCATTCCTGCTCGAAGCGTCCGACCGCCTCCGGACTGTCGAGCAGGAGACGGATGCGATCCGGGCCCTCGTGTCTTTCTTGGGGCGGGGATAATTGATCCAGGTAGTCCAGGACGCCCATGGCGTCCTCCAGGCCCGGTGTGTCGCGCAGCACCAGGATGGCCTGGCCCGTCTCGGCCAGCAGTTGGGCACTTTCGACGTGCCGGGTGGTGCCGGGGCGGTCTGCGACTTCGCCGAAGGACTCGTCGCGCAGCAGCGTGCGCAACAGCGAGGTCTTGCCGGTGTTGGTATGGCCGACGACCGCCAGGTCGATGGGATGCGAGACGTCAGTCATGGCGAAGACTTCCGATGTGTTCGAGCCAGCCGCTCAGGCTGGCGACCCGGGGAACGGCCTGCTGCGACAGGATATCCTGCCAGGCCTGCAAACGTGCCGGCGAGCCCTCGAGGCAAAGAGCGCGCAAGTCGAGACATGATCGGCGCAATTCGTCCAGCCAGGCCACGGCGCCCCGGTCCGGCGTCAGACGCGCATCGCAGACGAACAGCAGGTGCGCAGGCGGTGTGCTCAGCCATGCGCGGATACGGGCACGGTCCTCGCGGCTGTCGCAGCGGCCCAGATCCACCACGCCGGCCGGCAGACCGGCCGGCGGCCAGTCCAGGCCGGGTCCCAGTTCGTAGGCCAGCACCGCCGTCTGGTCGACGATGGCGGCCGGCGGCATGGCCGGGCCGGCGCCGCCGCCCTGCGCCGGCGCCGGACGGTCGATGCCCAGGCTGGCATGCGTGGGCATCAGGCGGTCGCGCAGATCGAGCCAGCCTGGCAGATTCGGATCCACCGCAAGGCGCGCCAGACGGCGGCGCACATGCAGCGCGCAGGCGATCAGACCCAGCAGCCTGGGCAGCAGCCCCCAGACGACGATGCAGCCGATCAGCCATAACGACCAGTCGGCCTGGATGCCGGCCGCCGCCGGCCGGGCGCCCAGGCTGGCGGCGATCTGGGCGTCGTCCGGTGCAGGGAAGCCCAGCAGCCCGGGCACATGGCCCAGCAGGCGCGTCACACGGATGAAGGCATCCGACGACAACAGGGTGGTTTCCCAATGAAAGGTGTAGCGGCGCGTACTCAACAACAGCAGCAGCGTCGGCACCGCCCCCAGGAACGCGGCCGTCCAGGCCCCGTGGCTGATCAGCCCGATCGCGGTTTTCCAGGCCCGCGCCCGGCCCAGCATGGACAGAAAAGCTTGGGCCGCCAGAGCGCCATCGGCCCCCCGGACCAGCCGCCGCGTGAACCAGAGCCACAGGCTCGACAAGGCGGTCGAGCCGGACACCCCCGGCAGCCAGCCGGCCAGCCAGATCAGAAAGGTGAGCACGTGCAGGCCCAGCAGCCCCAGCAGCGCCAGCGCCAGATTGACCTGGCCCTGGCCCAGAACGGCGGCGGCGGTGCCGATGCCCGCCAGGCACGCGGCCAGCCACACGGCGATCAAGGCCCAGCGGGCGCCGGCAGCCCATTGGATCAGGCGTTCATGCAGATTGTCGTGTTCGGCCAGCCAGGCGGCCCGCGCCAGGATGCGGGCCTGCAGATCGGCGGGCTGGCGCAGGGCGGCCTGGCAGGCGGCGCGGTCTTCCAGCGGCCCCCAGTGAGCCTCGCGCAGGCGCACGGCCTCGGCCTGCCAATACCGGAGCAGCGGGCTAGCGGGACGCGCGAAAGAGGACGAACGATGCCACATGAGGACGCGTGCGGGTGAAAACAGGATGATACCGAGTTTTACCGGGCCCGGTCGGGGCGGCTCAGCGATCGGCCGCGCCGCGTGCCTTGCGCACGCTGGCGGGGGGCACGCCCATGGCTTCGCGATACTTGGCCACGGTGCGCCGCGCAATCACCACGTCCCGCTCGCTCAGCATCTGGGCCAGCCGCATATCGGACAGGGGCTTGCCGGCCGGCTCCGCCGCCAGCAGCCCGCGCATCAGTTCCTGCACGGCCAGCGCCGACGTCTCCTCGCCCGAGCGGGTCTGCACCACGGTCCCGAAGAAGAATTTCAACTCGTGAACGCCCCAAGGCGTCTGCGCATACTTCAGGCGCGTGGCGCGGGAAATCGTCGACTCATGCAATTCCAGCGCCTGGGCGACTTCCCTCAGTGTGAGCGGTCGCAGCGCCGCCACGCCGGATTCCAGAAAGGCTCTTTGATGCTGCGCAAGGTATTCCGCCACCCGCAGGATCGTCTGCCGACGCTGATCGAGATTGTGGATCAAGCTGCGCGCCTCGCGCACCCTGTCCCGCAGTTCGGGGGACAAGGCCTGCCCCTCCAGGCCATCGGCCAGTTCGGGATTCAGGCGCACGCGGGGTTCGACGGCGGGATTCAGGCTGACCCGCCAGCCGCCGGCCGCGCGATGGAACAGGACATCGGGCACAACGTAATGCACCGGGTCGGTGCGCCAGGCGCCCGCCGGGCGGGGGTCCAGGCACCGCAGAACCCGATGGGCGGCATCCAGCAATGCGCGTTCGCAGCCCAGCGCCGCGCACAACCGGCCCCAGCGGCCCGCGCCCAGATCCTCCAGGTGTTCCGTCAATCGCCGGGCACAGGCCAGCACGTCCGGCGGCCATTCATCGGCACGCGCGCGCAACTGCAGCCGCAGGCATTCGGGCAGATCCCGCGCGGCGACCCCGGCGGGATCGAAGGACTGCAGCAAGCTCAGCGCCGTGAGCCACTCCTCGTCCTCGACCTCCAGGCCCGGCGGCAGGCCGTCGGCCAGCGCGGCCGGATCGAATTCCAGGTAACCGCGCTCATCGAGTTCGCCCATCAGCCGGATGACCAGCAGGCAATCGCGCTCCGTGGCGCGGGTGGTGTGCAATTGCTGCAGCAGATGATCGATCAGGCCGAGCGGCTGCCCCGGTTCCGGCAGATCCTCTGGCAGGGCGGCGCGCGAGGGCTGCGACCACAGGCGGTCCAACTGCTCGGCCTGGACCGCCGGCTCTGGATCGGCGATTTCAAGCAGCGGATTGTCGGCCAGCGCCTGGGCGATCTCCTGGTCCAGCTCCTGGGACGAGCATTGCAGCAGCGCCAGCGCCTGGCGCAACTGTGGCGTCAGCGTCAGGTGTTGATGCTGGCCCAGCTCCAGGGATGGTTGCGCGCGCATGTTCAATCTAGAATACGGGTCATGAAACCGGAACGAAACGAAGCCCCCAGCCGTCGAGACCATGCCTTGCTGCGCAGGGTCCTGCTCAAGCTCACAGCCACGTCCAAGATCATCGCGGCCGCGCTGGTCGCGGCCGTCGCCCTGATCTGGTACGACGTACTGAATCGGCTGTTGGCCTTTGGCAACGGCATCGATTATGCCGGAAACCGGCTCATGGGGGCGGAAGCCACTGCGCTGCTTCAGCGCTACAACCCCTACTTCTGGGGCGCGGTGGTCACGCTCTGCTCTCTGCTGCTGGCCTATCTCACCTGGCTGGCCGTGCGCGCAATCCTGGCGCGCGCACGCCTGCGGCCCGTCGATCCGGCCTCTTTCCACCTGCTGGCCGATCAACTCTCCGGCGCCACCCTGGACGTGCTCCTGTGGGCCTGGCAAACGCGCGACGAGCCCTTGCGCGTGGGCGACCTGATGCTGGCCCGGGACGAACTCTCCGCCGGCCGCGCCGCCCGGCTGCATCGCGCGGCCGAGCAGCTCGCCATCCTGGAAAACGCTCGCCAGCGGCAATAGCCCCCGGGGCCATCCCCGCCCGCACGCAGGCCCACGCCATCCGGGTCTGGATATGCCCCGCTCTGACTACGCATGAGAATAATTATCATAATCATTGATAAATGCGATTGGTTTCTCTATAGTAGGCCCGCGCCGGACGATCCACGCCATTTGCTTTTCTCCCACCCCTCGAGTCATGACCGCCTTGCGACACTCCTGTTACTGAATCACACAGGAATTCAAAAATGAACCATGCGATCATGGGCCGGGGAGAAGCATCCGCAGGGCGGCGCCTTGGCGCGCGCGCACTTACGCTGGCATTCAGTCTGCCGCTGACCGGCACGGTCTTCGCCCAGGCCGCCGGCACGCCGAACGCCACCTGGCTCGACACCATCACCGTCACGGGCACGCGCACCGAAACCTCCGTCATGAACAACCCTGCCTCGGTGTCGGTCATCGGCCAGGCGCAACTCGAACGTCAGGCGCCGCGCAGCATCGCCGACCTGGTCCGCGACGTGCCGGGCGTCGAGGTCATCGACGCATCCGCCCCCGGCATGCAGCGCCTGCGCATCCGGGGCGAATCATCGCACCGCGTCACCATCCTGGTGGACGGCCAGGAAATCACCGACCACAGCGACTATGGCACGCCTATCCTGGTGGATCCGGCCAACGTCGAGCGCATCGACGTCATCCGCGGACCGGCCTCGGTGCTGTACGGAGCCAAAGCCATCGGCGGGGTGGTCAACATCATCACCAAGCGCGGCGCACCCAAACCCATCCAGCTCGAAGTGGGCGGCACCTATTATTCCGGCTCGCGCGGCTGGCAAGGCTGGACCGCCGTGTCCGGCACCGTGGGCGATTTCGACTACCGTCTCTCGGGCAGCGCCGACCGCCACCACGACCGCAAGGTGCCCATGGGCCTCTACACCCGGACCGGATATCTGGACGGCTCCAGCTACCGCGACAGCGACGTCTCGCTGCATCTGGGCTATGCCTTCGGCCGGAACCGCAATCACTCTCTGGCGCTGAAGGCCGAACAGCACAATTTGAGCACGGACAGTTGGACGGATCCGGCGTACCTGCAAGCCCCGATCCGCGATTTCGGAATCGACCTGCCCAAGCGCGACCTGCGCAAGGTCGGCCTGTACTACGATGCCAAGGACCTGGGCCCGGTGGTGCGCAAGATCCACGTGGACGCCTATCATCAGACCGTGGACCGGCTGTTCGAGAACCGTGTGGAGGTGCAGCCAACCTTCTTCATGAACGTCAAGAACACCGCCACCTCGGATGACCGCAACCTGAACTACGGCGGCTCCGCACAGGTCGATCTGGCGCTGTATCCCGACCATTACACGATCGCCGGCGTGCAATACTTGATGGACGATCTGGACACCCGCAAGAACAGCATCACGACCACGTACAGGACGATACCGTTTCCCGCCACCACGGTGAGGGCCAATCCGACGCACACCCGCGCCTCGCTCGAAACGGCTTCGATATTCGCCCAGGACGAGTGGTCTTTCTCTCAGGACTTCAAGCTGACCGCCGGCCTGCGCTACTACCACGTGCGTTCGAACCTGGACAAAACGACCAATCCCGCCCTCGCAGGCCAGAGCGACAGCACCACCAACCGCCTGGTCAAGTCCCTGGGCCTGACCTGGTCCGGCCTGGAGCACGCCACCTTGCGCGCCTTGTATTCCGAAGGCTACACCATGCCAACCCTGGCGCAGATGTACACCGACACCACGGCCGGCAGCGGCAATCTGATCCGGGCCAATCCCGGTCTGAAACCCGAGACCTCGCAGAACTATGAGCTCGGCGCCCGCTACCAGCACGCGGGCGTGGTGCTGGACGTCGCGGCCTTCTACACCCGAGCCAAGGATTACATCGGCACGGCGCCGTGCGCCTCCGCGGGAACCTGCCCGGCGGGCCATGCCGCGAGCGACCGCACCTACATCAACACCGACCGCGCCGACACCCACGGCTTCGAGATGGCCGCCGAATACGCGCTGCCGGGCACGAACTTCACACCCTACGTGACCGGCGCGTGGATGCAGCGCAAGCTGAAATACGCGACCTATTCGACCACGGACAGCGGCGTGCCGGCCTTATCGGGCCGTCTGGGAGTGCGCTACGACACGACGCTGTACGGCGCCGACCTCTGGGCCGACCTGTTCGTGCGGGCCGCCACGCCGGTCCGGCAGACCAGTCTGGATGGCGCCACCCTCACGACCGAGCGCCTGCCGGGCTGGGGCACGCTGAACCTGGCCTTCGGCGGCACGCACGGCAAGGCGCGCAAAGTGCAGGTCGGCGTGCAGTTCAACAACCTGCTGGACAAGGAATACCGCTCCGCCCTCGATTCCCTGCCGGGCACCGGCCGCAGCGTGGAAGTCACCCTGCGCACGACCTTCTGATCCGGGGTGCGCCGCCGATCCTTCTTGAGACCGCACCGGCAGGCGCATGCCGCCTGTCGGCCGCCGGCGATGACACGTGACGATCACGCGCGGCGATGCCGCCACCAGTACACGACCACGCCCACGATCAGGGCGATCCCCAGATAACCGAGCAACGGATAGACCGTGCCGACCAGGGTGGTGAAACCCACGAAGCTCAGCCCCAGGCCGACGAAGCAGGACACCACGCTGATCAGGCGGAATTTCGGCGTCTCGGGATCGGCAAAGCGTGCGCTGAAGGCAAAGAACATGCCCACCGCCGTGCTGTAGATCATGCAGCACAACGACACCATCATCAGCCAGCCCAGCCAGGGGCTCAGGCCCTTGGCCAGCATCACGGTCGGCATCTCCGCGCCCTGGATCTGATCCAGCGTGGCGAACAGGCCGACGTTCAGCAGCAGGATCAGCACGCCCAGGCCCAGCCCGCCCAACACCCCGCCGCGCGTGGTGTTGCGCAGATTGGTGCTGCCGCCGGACAAGACGGCCAGCAGCGGAAAGCCGACGGCGATGTTGAAGGACGCGTACAGCACACCGCCCAGGAACCAGTTGGGCGCGGCGCGGTCCTGCTGCTGCGCCGCCAGGGCATTCAGCGTCTCGACGTCCGTATCGCTGCGGAACAGCGCATAGGTCACCAGCACGATCGCCAGGGCCAGCAGCAGCGGCGTCACCGCGCTGATCAGATCCACGATGCGCTGCACGTTCAGGCACAGCGTCAGAGACACCAGAAGGGCCATGAACAGACCGCCGGCCAGCTTCGGCAGACCGAAATGCTCCTGAAACAGAGAGCCCGTGCCCGCCAGCATGGCCACCCCCACGCCGAACAAAAAGAAAATCAGCGCCAGGTCGATGAGCGATCCCAGCTTGTCGCCGAAGATCGCGTTCAGCACGACCTTGTGCGAATGGGCCTGCAACTGGGTGCCGATACGCGCCACCTGCATACCCAGAAAGGCGAACAGCAGCCCCGCCACCAACGTGCCCGCCACGCCCCAGAGACCGAAGTGCGTGAAAAACTGCAACACTTCCTGTCCGGAAGCGAACCCGCCGCCGATGATCACGCTCATGTACGCGGAAGCTAACTGAAGAACCTGTCGATTCATGATGTCCTCACACACCCCTCACGGGCCGGACCGGCCCGCCGGACGTCTCAAAACGTTGGATAAACCGCGCCATTGTGCCTAAATATATTAGCGCTGGCACTTGCGGAAACACGGAAAATATGTTTGACTTGCAGCTATGAACACCCCGCGCGCCTCCTTTCGTGAATCCCCGCAGCCCGCCGCTGCCGGGCGCGCGCGCGCGTCGCTCTCTCTTCCCCTGTCGGGTCTACTGCTGCTAGCGATCGGTTGCCGGGCCTAGCGCCGCGTGGCAGTTCGGCAACCTGTTTCGCCACACCCATGCATTTCCGCGTCCGTGATCCGGGCGCACCCGCCCAGACAGGTAACGACATGATCAAGAACCCCGCCGAGAAATACGTTCCGTTCGCGCCCTTCACGCGCGACTTTGCCGAGCGCACCTGGCCCAGCCGCCGCATCGAAACCCCGCCGATCTGGATGAGCACCGACCTGCGCGATGGCAACCAGGCTCTGATCGAGCCCATGAGCGTCGAGCGCAAGCTCCGCTTCTTCGAGCAGTTGATCAAGATCGGCTTCAAGGAAATCGAAGTCGGCTTCCCGTCCGCATCCCAGACCGATTTCGACTTCGTGCGCAAGCTGGTCGACGACAAGCGCATTCCCGACGACGTCACCATCATCGCCCTGACCCAGGCCCGCGAGGATCTGATCCAGCGCACGGTCGAGGCCTGCGCGGGCGCCAAGCACGCCATCATCCACATGTACAACGCCTGCGCGCCGGCGTTCCGAAAGATCGTCTTTCGCATGAGCCGCGACGAGGTGCGCGCCATCGCCGTCGAAGGCACCAAGCTCGTCAAGGCCGAAGTCGCCAAGCACCCGGAAACCCACTGGCGCTACGAATATTCGCCCGAAGTCTTCAGCACCACCGAACCCGAGTTCGCGCTGGAGGTCTGCAATGCCGTGGTCGAAACCTGGCAGCCGACCGTCCAGGACAAGATCATCCTGAACCTGCCGGCCACGATCGAGGCCACCACGCCGAACCTGTACGCCGACCAGATCGAATGGATGCACACCCATCTCGCGCAGCGCGACAAGATCGTCCTCAGCGTTCACCCGCACAATGACCGGGGCACCGCCGTGGCGGCCGCCGAATTCGCCGTGATGGCCGGCGCCGACCGCATCGAAGGCTGCCTGTTCGGCAACGGCGAACGCACCGGCAACGTGGATCTGGTCACCCTGGCGTTGAACCTGTACACCCAGGGCATCCATCCTGGCCTGGATTTCTCGGATATCGACGAAGTCCGCCGCTGCGTCGAATACTGCAACCAGTTGCCCGTGCATCCGCGCCATCCCTATGCCGGCGATCTGGTCTTCACGGCCTTCTCGGGGTCGCACCAGGACGCCATCAAGAAGGGCTTCGCGGTGCGCCAGGAAGGCACCTTCTGGGAAGTGCCCTACCTGCCCATCGACCCGGCCGATCTGGGCCGCAGCTACGACGCGGTCATCCGCGTCAACAGTCAATCCGGCAAGGGCGGCGTGTCCTTCCTGCTCGAACAGGAGCACGGCCTGATCCTGCCGCGCCGCCTGCAGATCGAATTCAGCCGCGCCATCCAGCGCGTCACCGACGAGACCGGTCGCGAGGTGACGCCGCACGACGTGTTCGAGGTCTTCTCCAGCGAATACCTGGACCGCGAAACACCGATCAAACTGATCCGGCACCGCATCACCGGCAGCCCCAAGACAACCGGCCAGAAGCAATTCATGATCGAAGTCGAGCTGGAGATCAATGGCGAGGTCCGCCATCTTTCGGGCCAGGGCGACGGCGCGATCTCGGCCTTCCTCTGCGCGCTGGACATCGATGCCCGCGTGATGGACTACCAGGAACACGCCATCGGCACCGGCACCGACACCCGTGCGGCGTCCTACATCGAAATGCGGATCCAGGATTCGGCCAACGGGTACGGCGTCGGCATCCACGAAGACATCGTGACGTCGTCCTTCCTGGCCATCCTGAGCGCAGTCAACCGCCACGCGGCCGCAGGCGGCAGCATCCAGCCCCGCGCCTCGGCCGCAGCCTGATCCAGAACGGTCCGGGCGTTCCATCCGGAACGCCCGCTCTCCGGAGCTTCAGCGCCCGCGGGCAGCGCCACCCCCGTACCCCGGGGTTTTACCTGGCACCACAAGCGCCCGCCTCACCGAACCTCGCCCTACCCGGCGAGGTTTTTTCGTCAGTACACGATGGACAGGCCGGGCAGATCCACCGTAATCCGGGGCTTTTCCAGCGCCTGGATGGCATGGCCCGCGAATTCCTGCGCCAGCTCGGGCTGCGACGCAAGGCGGGCGTGGCCCAGCGCATCGGCCACGCCCAGGATCTTGTCCAGCAGCAGAACCTTGCCGCTGACCCGCAGGGGCTCGCAGCCCAGGGATTCCCAGGTCGTCTCGAACCATTCGCGCGCCGCGCGCGCCCGCTCGGGATCCACCGGCGCGTCCACGGACAGCTCGAGCGAACGGTGGGCATCGAAAATCACGATCACATGACCCTGCATGGGAAGTTCTCCGGGTGAAAAACGTGAATTTACCAGGCGGGGGCGGGTTCCCAGGTGACGTCCTCGCCCTTTTCACGGGCCAGGCGCAGCATGGCCAGCAAGGGCCAGGCCCGACGGCGCATGCCGACCGGCTGGGCAATGGGATGCTCGACCGTATCGTCGTGATCGCCCGCCGCGTCGTCATGACCCGGGTCGGCGGCCACCAGCGCCTCGATGCCGGCGATGGCCACATCCAGTTGCGCCCGGGTGATGACCCCGCGTACCGGCAGGCCGGGCTCGTCGAAGGTCTTGCCGGCGGCTTGCAGAATGGGCCGCGCATGCTGGGCGAACATCAGGATTTCCGCTGCGGATTTCGACTGGAACAAGATAAGCATGATGGGCTTCCCGCAATGGACACATTCATACACTAACCCATCTCACCCCCCCTGCCAAGCCGCACAATGGACGCTCCGACAGGAGTCCGCCCATGCCCGAAACCCTTGTCCGGCGCCGCCTGCCGCCCTGGCTGGCCGGCCTGCCGCTGGCCCTCGCCCCCTGGCCCGCGGCGGTCACGGCCCAGACCGCCGCACCCGCCCTGAGCTGCCCCGTCCCACAGGCCCGGATACCCTGCGGCGCGGGCTCGGCCCGGGGGCCGGCGGCCGAGCCCGCCCTCGACCCGGGCATCGCCAATCCCGTGCACCTGGCCACCGGCGAAAAATTTCTGCGGGACATCGATCTGCCGGAAGCCGTCTCAGGCCAACGGCCGTCCTTCATTCGCCTGTATCGCTCGGGGTCCGCCGAAGACGGTCCGCTGGGCCGGGGCTGGAGCAGCGAATATGATGTCCGGCTGCACCGGACTCCGGACGGCTGGCGGCTGGATCTGCCCGATGGGCGCCGCGTGCGCTTCGATGGCGACGGCCGGGGCGCCGGACCCATGGACGGACGCCTCGAGGCGCCCGCCCGGGAGGCCGGAGATGGCCGCGCGGCCTGGCTGGGCGCCGGCGGCAACCGGCTGGTCTTCGACTCGCGAGGCCGGCTGCGGACGATCGCCGCGCCCGGCCGGACGGACATCACCATCGACTACCATGCGCACGGTCCGCTCGACGGCCTGATGCATACCATCCGGCGCGGCGCCGCCGCGCTGCGGCTTGGCTACGACGTGTCCGGCCCGCGCCCCTGGCTGCACACGCTGGACACCCCGCTGGGGGTGTTCCGCTATATCCAGGCCCCCGCAACGCCCGCAAGCAGCGGGGACAAAACCCTCGCCGGAACCGGCCCCGCGCCCAGGCTGCTGACCGGCGTGCGGCGCCCCGACGGCATGCGCCGGCACTACCACTACGAATCCGGGCGTCAGGCGGGGCATCCTGCCGCCCTGACGGGGATCACCCTGGAAACCGGCGACGGGCGCCGCTGGCGCGCCCGCAGTTGGGCCTACGATACGCGCGGCCGTGTCATCCAGGCGATCCCCGGCGCCCCCGGTGAGACGGCGGGCAGGCTGGACTTGCACTACCCGGACGGCCCGCCCGGCACCGGCCAGACCCGGATCCGCGCAGCCGGCGGTCTCGCCGGCCTCGATTTCATCGTCCGCAACGGCCAGGCCGTGCCGCACTCGGTTCGCTCGGCCGCCTGCCCCGCCTGCCCCGTCACCGCCTGGCGCATCGGCCACGACACCCAAGGCCGGCTGAGCGCGCTCGGCGATCTGCGCATCCATCGCGCGCCGGACGGCCGGATCCTCGCCTTGACGCAGGCCAGCGGCGGCTGGCCCGGCCTGCGTCTGGACTACGGCGCCGATGGCCGGCTCGCGCATTGGGCCAGCCGGCTGACGGGCATGGTCCGGCTGACGCACGACGCGCAGGGCCGCCTGATCGGCCGCCAGCAGGCGCACGGCGGCCGCCTGGACATCCGCCGCGACGCCGTCGGCCGCCCAGACCGGCTGACGCATACGGCGCCGGATCAGGCGCCGCTGGAGATCGGCCTGCACTGGCGAGGCGACCGGCCGATCCGTTTCACGCACCCCGAGGAAACCGAATACCTGGAACACGACGCGCACGGCCGGGTAACGGCCCGCACCCTGCATCGCCCCCACCCCCGCGGCGCCCTCGGCTACCGGGAACGATTCGCCTACGACCCGCACGGCCGACTGGCGCGACACGATCTGCCTGAAGGCGGCGCGCTGCATTACGCCTGGTCCGGAGCGGGCCGCCTGCGCCGCCTGGAGTGGGAAGCCGCCGACGGCACGCGCCGCACCGTGATCGACTCGACGCCTGGCCTGGCCGGCTACCGCTACGGCAACGGCCTGTGGCTGGGCACCGCCATCGGCGCGGATGGGCGGGCCGACACTCTGGTCCTGTCCGACGGACCGCGCGTACTGTGGGGCGAACGGCGGCGCCACGATACGCGCGGCCGGGTCGTGCACCGCAGCACGTTCCTGGCGCACGGCACGGACCGCCGCGCCGCCGGCGCCATGCCTGCCGCCTGGCGGCATCAGGCGCTTGCCCACGACGACAGGGACCGGCTGATCGGCATCCAGGACGGAGCCGTGCGGACCTGGCTGGCCTGGGACGAGGATGGCCACCTGCGCGCCCGCCGCGACCAGCCGGCTCCGGGCACGGCGGGCGCTCCGGACGCCGGACCGGCCCTGCACGCCATCCTGCGCGACGTCGCCGGACGGCCGCTGGCCATTGGAGTCCGCGCGCTGCGCTACCAGGCCCAGGGCCGGCTGGCCGAGATCCAGGAGGGCGGCCGGACAACGGCCCGCTACGCCTACAACGCCCGCGGCCAGCAGATCCGCCGCGTCCTGGACGGCGTGGAGACGGAACGCTACTACCTGGACAACCGCCTGGCGGCGATCTGGCGGCGGCCCGCACCCGCCGCGCCGCCCGCGAACGTGAACCCGTCTGCCGCCACAGCCGGCGGGCCGCCCCGGCCGCGGGCCTTCGGCGTCACCCAGCGCTATCTGTATGCCCAGGAGGTGCCGGTCGGTCTGTTGCAGACGGAGGCCGACGGCCGCACCCGCCTGTATTACCTCCATTCCGACCTGCTGGGCGCCCCCGTCCTGGCGACCGACGACAGCCGCGCGGTGCGCTGGGCCGCCGCCTACGATGCGCTGGGATATGCCACCCAGGTGCGCGGCGACCTGCGGCTGATGCTGCGCCGACCCGGCCAGGACGAAGACCCCGCGACCGGCTGGCACGACAACGTCTTTCGCACGTTCCTGCCGGCACGCGGCCATTACCTGGAACCCGACCCTCTGGGGCCGCTGCCCGGCCAGCAGGCCCTGGGCTACGCCGCCCAGCAGCCGCTGCGCCATGTCGATCCCCTGGGCCTGATCCTGCTGGCCTTCGACGGCACGCGCTACGGCCCGCGCAATCAGGGCAACGTCTGGAAGCTCGCCCAGGCCTACGAGGACGGCCCGGCCTACTATCACGCAGGCCCCGGCAACAGCTACTACCCCGATTGGAACGCGGTCACCGCCGCCGGCAGCCGCCAGATCCTGAGCAACCAGTGGCAGTCCCTGTTGAACGCGCTGGTCCGCGCACAAGGCGCCGCCGCGCCCGTGCCCATCGATATCCTGGGGTATTCGCGCGGGGCCGCCCTGGCCCGCGACTTCGCCAACCGCATCGCCCGGCACACCCGCAACGGCTGGTTTTCCTACGACGACCCGCTGCGCGGCGCCATCGGCCTGTGCGTGGATCTGCGCTTCCTGGGCTTGTTCGACACCGTGGCGCAATTCGGTCTGCTGGGCGCGGCCAACGCCGGCTTCGACCTGGGCATCGCCGGCGCCTGGCATTGGGTGGCGCACGCTGTGGCGCTGCACGAACTGCGCGCCCTGTTTCCCCTGGTGTCGGCCGCCGGCGACACGCTCAATACGGTCGAGACGCCCTTCATCGGCGCCCACGCCGACATCGGCGGCGGCCTGCTGCTGGACGATCAGTTGCGGCCCGTTCCCGACGGCGATCTGTCGGATGTGGCCCTGCACTGGATGCGCTGGCAGGCCCAGGCCGCCCTGGTGCCCCTGGCGGAACCGGCGGCGGACGACCGGACTGTGACGAACCCGCTGTTGCACGACGAGCGCAGCCGGGCCCTGCGCCATCTGCCGCCCGGCGACCGGATGCTGCAGGACGCCTCTCTGCGAACGATCGGCCCGCAAGGCAGCGATCCACGTCTGGGCGATGCGCAGCGGCGGATCATGGAAGCCTTCATCCGCCGCGCCGACAGCGCCGCCGGCGGCCCGGATGCCGTCGCCGGCACCGTGGACATGGCGGCCTACGGCGCCTGGCTGGAGACGACTTACGGCCTGCCCGGCATGGCCGGCCCGGCACGACAGCCCTGAAATCGGGCTATCATTTCGGGATACCCTCAGATACGGACACCATGCTACCCGAGCAACATACCCGGCTCACCGCCCTTTTGCGCGCCGTCCTGGATACCTTGATCCCGGACCATTCCCTGGAGATCACTCTCGAACGACCGAAAGTCGCCGCCCATGGCGACGTGGCCAGCAATGTGGCCATGCAGGCCGCACGCGCGGCCCGGCGCAATCCGCGCGAGCTGGCCCAGGCGGTCGCAGACGGCGTCCTGTCGCATCCCGATGCGGCCGGACTGATCGCTTCGGCCGAGGTTGCCGGGCCGGGGTTCATCAACTTCCGCCTGTCGGCGGCCGCCCACCAGGCGGTCCTGGACGCCATCCAGGCCCAGGGCGAGCGCTACGGGCATCGTCCCGCCCACGACCAGCGCGTGCTGGTGGAGTTCGTCTCCGCCAACCCCACCGGTCCGCTGCATGTCGGCCATGCGCGCCAAGCCGCGCTGGGCGATTCCATCTGCCGCTTGTTCGCCACGCAGGGCGCCCAGGTTTCGCGCGAGTTCTACTACAACGACGCCGGCAACCAGATCCACAACCTGGCGATCAGCGTCCAGGCGCGGGCGCGCGGCATCGAGCCCGATGACCCGGCCTTTCCCGCCGACGGCTACCGGGGCGAATACATCCAGGACATCGCGCGCGACTACCTCGCCCGCGCCACCGTCCAGGCCAGCGACGGCGACCCCATCCAGGCGTCCGGCGATCTCGACGACCTGGACGCCATCCGGCGGTTCGCCGTCGCCTATCTGCGCCGCGAGCAGGATCTGGATCTGCAGGCCTTCGATCTGCGTTTCGACAACTACTACCTGGAAAGCTCGCTCTATACCAGCGGCCGCGTCGAACGCACCGTCCAGGCCCTGATCGACGCCGGCCACACCTATGAGCTGGACGGCGCGCTGTGGTTGCGCACGACCGGGCTGGGCACCGGCGACGACAAGGACCGCGTCATGCGCAAGTCCGAGGGCGGCTACACCTATTTCGTCCCCGACGTCGCCTACCACGTCGCCAAATGGGAACGCGGCTTCCACCAGGCCATCAACATCCAGGGCACCGACCACCACGGCACCATCGCCCGGGTGCGCGCCGGCCTGCAAGGGCTGGGGCTGGGCATCCCGGCCGACTATCCAGCCTACGTGCTGCACAAGATGGTGCGCGTCATGCGCGACGGCGCCGAAGTCAAGATCTCCAAGCGCGCAGGCAGCTACGTCACGCTGCGCGACCTGATCGACTGGGTCGGGCGCGATGCGGTGCGTTTCTTCCTGGCCCAGCGCCGGGCCGATTCCGAATTCGTCTTCGACATCGACCTGGCCCTGTCGCACAGCGAGGAAAACCCGGTCTATTACATCCAGTACGCGCACGCCCGCATCCACTCGCTGCTGCGCCAGCACGACGCGGGCAGCCAGACGCAGGCGGCAGACCCTTCCTTGCTGACCGCGTCCACTGAAATCTCCCTGCTCCAGCGCCTGGCGGAATACCCGGGCGTGCTCACGCAGGCCGCCCGCGAGCTGGCGCCGCACCAACTGGCTTTCTGGCTGCGCGACTGCGCCGCCGATTTCCACGCCTGGTACAACGCCGAACGCATTCTGGTGGACGACCCCGCTCTGGGCGCCGCCCGCCTGCGCCTGGCCCGCGCCACCGCCCAGGTGATCGCCAACGGCCTGGGCCTGCTTGGGGTCAGCGCCCCGGAGCGCATGTAACGCCATGGCCACACGCAAGAAAAAACCCGCTCGTTCCGGCAGCGCCTGGTTCGGCCTGATCCTCGGCATGGTGCTGGGGGTCGCGGCCGCCGTGGCTGTGGCCTTGTTCGTCACCCAGGCGCCCATGCCCTTCAAGGACAAGGCCAGCCGCAATGCGCCGGCCACGTTGCTGCCGGACGTGAAGAACGCCCCGGACCCGAACATCGCCCTGTACGGCAAAGATGGCCCGGCCGGCACCCGCTCGACCGCCCAGGGCGGCAGCGGCGCCCAGCCGCCCGCTCCTGCGCCCGAACCCGGCCCGGCGCCGGCCGACGGCATCAGCCAGATCATCGCCGGGCTGGACAAGGCCCCGCCCGCACCGCAGACGAGCCTGCCGATTCCTCCACCGCCCCCGCCGCCGCCCGCCGCCCGGCCGGCGCCCGGCACGCAGACCACCTATTACCTGCAGACCGGGGCTTTCCGGTCGAAGGATGAAGCCCAGGCCATGCTGGCCCGGGTCGTGCTGCTGGGCCTGCCGGTGCGCATCGAGGCCGGCGAGTCCAACGGCGCCCCCATCAATCGCGTGCGCGTCGGCCCCTTCAAGGGCATCGATGAAATGAACCGCGCCCGGGCCCGGCTGGGCGACGAGAAGATCGAATCGACGGTCGTCCGTCCCTGAACCCTCTCTCGAAGGAGATTCCATGAAAATCACGCTGTTTTCCCGCCTGCTGCCAGGCCTGGTCCTGGGCCTGGCTGCACTGGCCATGGCGCCTGCGGTCCAGGCGGCACCCTACGATACGCTGGATCCGGTCCAGCCTTCGGACACCCCGGGCAAAGTCGAGGTGCTGGAGTTCTTCTTCTATACCTGCCCGCATTGCGATCGCATTGAGCCGCTGGTCGAGAAATGGCGCAAGACCCTGCCCGACGACGTGGTCTTCAAGAGCGTGCCGGTGGCCTTCAACGCCAGCATGCGCGACATGCAAAAGCTGTACTACACCCTGGAAGCGCTGGATCGCCTGGACCTGCACCCGCAGGTTTTCAAGGCCATCCACGAGCAGGGCAAGGACTTGACCCAGGCCAAGGGGATCATCGACTGGGCCGTCGGGCAGGGGCTGGACCGCCAGGTATTCACCGATACGTTCAATTCCTTCGGCGTGCAGACCAAGGTCGTCCGCGCCGACGAACTGACCAAGTCCTACCGCATAGAAGGCACGCCCACCCTGGCCATCGGCGGCCGCTATCTGACTTCACCCTCGAACACCGGCACCTATCAAGGCGCCATCGACGAGGCCGACAAGCTGGTCAAGCAAGTGCTGGCGAAAAAGAAGTAAGGCGGACCAGAGCTCGCCTCTCACCTTGGCTATTTTGTCCGGCTTCACATGGAGCCGGAATTCACTCGCCAGTACAATCAGGTTGCTGTGAGGCCCCGTTCGGGGTACTCGGAACGAATCCAGGCGATCTGCAATATGCCCGTCAACCTCGACAAGCCGCACCTCTGGAAGACTGACGTGGCAACGTCCGTCGATATGTACAACCGCTGGTTCATAGATTTTGCGCCAGCCGCCTTTCGCGACACGCGTGTCCGAACCACTCTAAGCGTGCAAGAAGCGCTCCGCGCCACCGCCTATCTGACCAACGTTCAACCTGCCCTGCTGCGCCAAAGCCCCGAAATCCTGCCGACACTCCGGATGTCGATGTGCCCTCCACTCGCCGTAGACCGGCTCATCGGCTTATCCGGCGCTTCACCGAACCTCGTCAAATGCATGGAGAAAGAGCAACGGTTGCCGGTGCGAATGTCCAGCGCCAGGGCTGATCATGAGCTTGGAAAGATCGCCGCCGTGATTGAAAGCTTGGCGGACCCAGATATTTTCGTCTGGCTCAACCGCGCGGCGCCAGCCACCAAAGCCGAAACTCATCGAGCAGCGACCATCATCGCCGACAGACTGTGCGGCGCCGTGACGAATCCGATCATCCGAAACGCCCAAGAGCAACGGCAACTTGCCGTGATCCAAGCCTACCTAGAGCAGCACGGCTACAAGTGGCTTCCTCCCGGAGATGGCGCCAGGTTCGACATCATGTCTCCCGGGACGTTCAGCTTCCGAATGAACGTCCCGATCACGCAAACGACCGGCACGCGATCCATCAACATCCCTGTTGATGTCGTCATCATGCCGAAAACGGCAAAGCACGGGGATCTACCGCTGTTCTTCGAGGCAAAATCCGCAGGCGACTTCACCAACACCAACAAGCGTCGTAAAGAAGAAGCGGTCAAGATGGCCCAACTTCGCCATACCTATGGCCCCGACGTGCGCTTCAACCTGTTCTTGTGCGGCTATTTTGATAGCGGCTATCTGGGCTATGAGGCTGCGGAAGGTATCGACTGGGTATGGGAACACCGCATCGACGATCTCGCATTGTTCGGAATATGACCATGATCCGCACAACCGAAACACACGACCTCGTGGAAGACCGGCGCCTGACTCTCCAAACAGAACTCGACCGCCACAAGACCCAGATCGAGCGGAACAAATTTGGTCAATTCGCCACACCCACCCGACTTGCCCAAGAAATACTTGCCTATGGCCTGAGTCTGCTCCCCGAAAACAAAGCGATTCGATTTCTCGACCCGGCGATCGGCACAGGTTCGTTCTATTCAGCCTTGAGAGCAACGCACGGCCAGCGCCCTGTGGCTTGGGCCTGCGGCTTCGAAATCGATCCCCACTATGGCGAGCCAGCCCAAGAATTTTGGAAGACAACGTCTCTTGACCTGACGCTCGCAGACTTCACACGGCAAGAGCCGCCAACGCACGATGAAGCAAAGTCCAACCTGCTCATCTGCAACCCTCCCTATGTGCGACATCATCACATTGATAGCATCGACAAGCGTCGACTGCAAAACGCCGCTCGAGATGCTGCCAACATTGAGGCTTCCGGGCTATCAGGGCTTTATTGCTACTTTTTGGCGTTATCGCACAAATGGATGAGCGAGGGCGGAATCGCTGGATGGCTTATTCCCAGCGAATTCATGGACGTGAACTATGGCAAGGCTCTTAAGGCCTACTTACTGCGAGAAGTTACGCTGCTGCATATCCACCGCTTCGACCCTAACGACGTCCAATTCGATGATGCATTGGTGTCCTCTGCTGTCATCTGGTTCAAAAAACAGAAGCCGCCCGCGAGTCATCAAGTCACATTTTCCTTCGGCGGCACTCTGCGGCAACCCGCACTGATCAGGAAAATCAACACAGACGAACTGGGACGCACAAACAAGTGGTCCAGATACCCCAAACGAGGCGCCGAATCTACGCACACAGGTTACCGACTTGGCGACTTGTTCACCATCAAGCGGGGGCTTGCCACGGGAGACAACAATTTCTTCATTCTGGATGAAAAACGCGCCCTCGAACTTAATATTCCATCACAGTTTTTACGCCCGATATTGCCTAGTGCCCGATATGTGAAAGGCGATGAAATCATGGCCGACAGCCACGGAGTTCCTCTGCTCGAAAAGCGCCTGTTTCTGCTTGATTGCGTCCTGCCAGAACATGAGGTTCAGCACGAACACCCGTCTCTTTGGGCTTATCTTCAAACTGGGCGCGAACAAGTCGCGCAACGCTATCTCTGTCGCTCGCGACGTTACTGGTATGCCCAAGAGCGCCGCCCTGCGGCGCCCATAGTCTGTACCTACATTGGCCGCAGCGACCACGACGGCAAACCCTTTCGTTTTCTGCTGAATCACAGCCAAGCGACGGCAACTAATGTTTATCTCATGCTGTATCCGTCTTCACTGCTGATGAACAGGTTGCAAACCGACCCCACCAAGCTGCGCACACTATGGCATGCACTCAACACTCTTGATCATACTGTGCTGCTGGATAATGGCCGGGTATACGGCGGAGGGATGCACAAGCTGGAACCCCGCGAACTGTCCAACGTGCCGGCTGACGATCTTGCCGCCATGGTCGGACTCAATGGCAAAAACCCTAAGATGCAGATGGAATTTGAAGTAATGACGGCTCCCTGACTCAAGGCCGGGCGTCACTGTCGAACAGGCGGCGCCAGACCCAGCCCAACCCCGCCATGCGGTCGGGGGGCGCGGGCAGCCTGACAATCTCGGGCGCCGCCCTCCAGCGCCCGCCCGCATCCAGGCCGGCAATGTCATAGCGGAAGAAATAGTTCGGTTCCAGGCCCATCCGCAGGTCCGACAAAATCAGCCGGGATTCGCCGTCGCCACGCGGCAGCGTCCGTACCCCGACGAATCCATGCGTAAACCACAGCAGGCGCCGCAACGGCGGCACGGCGGCCAATGGCTCCAGCGCCTTGCGGTCGCTGGGCTGGAAGGTGAACCGCATCTTGCCGCGATCCGCCAGCAGCGAGCGGTCGCCGATCCAATAGCCGTCCGGCGCCATCACGATCACGCGCCACAACAAGGTATTGAACGGCAACGGCGTGGAAAAACGGGGCGCATCCTGCAGACCCATGGCCGCCAGATCGTGCGACGCCACGCGATCCACCCAATATTTGGCCGCCACGCTCCAGGCCAGATAGGCCGAGCTGACCGACACGCCGATCACCAGCCAGCGGCGCGCCGCGGCATCCCGCCGGGCAGCATCCGGGCCTGCGGACGCCCGGCCCGGAGACATTCTCCAGGCGGCGATCACGCAGGCCAGCAGGGGCAGCGTGTACACGGGATCGATGATGAAGATCGATGACCACATCACGGGCGGCATCGGCAAGGGCCACAGCAACTGCGTGCCGTAGACCGTAAAGGCATCGAGCAAAGGATGCGTCAGCAAGGCCAGCCAGATCGCCCCCAGCCAGCGCCGGGGCGCCTCCCTGACCGGGATGCTCCACCGCTTTATGCACCACCACAGCAGCCACCCGACGCCCGTCAGCACCAGGAGCGAATGCGAGGGCCCCCGATGCCACGTCACCTGGGTGACGACATCGCTGCCCGCCCAACTGAACCAGAACACATCGAGGTCCGGCAAAGTCCCCAGGAGACCGCCGGCGACCAGCGCGGCGCGCCGATGCCGCCCGGGCACCGCCAGCGCAGCCACGCTGCTGCCAAGCACAACCTGGGTCAGGGAATCCATGCCGGCCGGCCGCTATCCGCGCGCCGCCGCGAACGCCTGCGCCAGGTCCGCGATCAGGTCGGCGGGGTCTTCCAGCCCGATGTGCAGGCGCAGCACCGTTCCGGCCTTCATGCGCGCATCGGCCACCTCGGCCCAGTAGCCGTGCACGGCCAGGGCGCCGGGCTCGACCTGCGTGACCAGGCTCTCGTAGCCTCCCCAGGAATATCCGATCCCGAACAGCCGCAGGCTGTCGATCAGGCGGCGCACCTGCGCCTCGTCGAAATCCACGGCCACCGACAGCAGGCCATTGGAACCCGTCGCATCGCGCCGCCACAGCGCGTGGCCCGCATCACCCGGCCACGCGGGAAAGAAGATCCGCGACACCTGGGGCTGGGCATCCAGCCAGCGGCAGACTTCCATGGCGTGGCCGGCGCAGGCGCGCAGGCGCACGCCCAGGGTGCGCGCGCCGCGCAGCGCCAGCCAGGCATCGTCGGCGCTGACCGTGTTGCCCAGGGCGTAATGGGTGGCATGCAGCTTGCCGATCAACCCCGGGTCGCGCGCCACGGCCGCGCCCAGCATCAGGTCGGAATGCCCGCCGATATACTTGGTGGCCGCGATCACCGAGACGTCGGCGCCCAGCGCCAGGGGCCGGTAGATGTAGCCGGAACCCCAGGTGTTGTCCACCACGACGGTCAGGCCGTGCTCGTGCGCCCAGCCCGCCAGGGCGGGCAGATCCAGCATTTCCATCAGCAGCGATCCCGGGGATTCCAGGTAGAGCACCCGGGTTTCGGGGCGCAGGGCGGCCTGCAGGGCGGCCAGGTTGCCGCGCACGAAATCCATGGACACGCCCATGCGCGACAGGATGGCCTTGTGCAGATAGCGCACCGGCCCGTAGACGCAATCCACGACCAGGGCATGTTCGCCCTGATCCAGCAGGGCCATCAGCGCCATGCTGATGGCGGCCATGCCCGAGGGCGCCAGAAAGGCCCGGTCGCCGCCTTCCAGGCGGCACAGCATCGTCTCCAGGGCTTCATGGGTCTGCAGGCCGACCCGGCCATAAGTGGGCACACGTTCGCCACGCTGCTTGGCCGCCTGGGCGCGGTCCAGCACGTCCATCGAGGCGAAGCGCACCGTGCTGGTGCGGTAGGAAGGCAGGGCCACCGGCCCGGCGCCGGTGTCGGGATCCAGGGGCGCCTGGCCGATGTGCTGCAGCAGGGTATCGATACGGTCGGAAGCGTGAGAAGTCATGATGGTTGCCATAGAGTCGCCGGCTCGCCGACGGGACGCGCCAGGACGCGAAACCGTCGCGGCGGACGATTTCGCGCCGGGCGAACCCGGGCCGCGCGCAGGCCTAAATTCTCTGGAAGCGGTATACCCCGTCTTCGCCGAGGATGCGCTGCAAGGAACCCTGGAAGTATAGGGCGTGCAGATGGGCGATGGATTCGCCCATGGCAAAGGACAACTGGTGCAGGTCGAGCGTACGGCGGAACAGCACCGGCAGCAGGTCGTGGGCGCTGCGCGGCTGTCCGCAGGCGGCCAGCACCTCGGCCAGGCGCTCGGCGTGGTGCGCCTGCTGCTGGGCGATGCGCCGGTGCAGGCCGCGGAAAGGCCGGCCATGCGAGGGCAGCACCAGGGCATCCCCGGGCAGTTCGTCGTAGCCATGGAGCGATTCCAGGTACAGGCGCAGGGGATCGGATTCCGGCTCCTGGTCGAACACGCTGACGTTGGTGGAAATGCGCGGCAGCACCATGTCGCCCGAAATCAGGACGGCCAGGTCCGGACACCACAACGAGACGTGCTCGGGCGCATGACCGTAGCCGACGATGACCCGCCAGCCGCGGCCGCCGATGGACACTTCCTGGCCGTGCAGCAAGCGGTGGAAGCGCGGCGGCATGTCGGGCACGAGGCGGGCATAGTAATCATGGCGGGCGCGGATCATGTCCTGCGCCTGAGGGTCGACCAGGCCGTGACGCGCGAAATGCCGCACCGCCGCGCCGCCGGCCGGGCCGCTGCCCTCGACCGAGGAATCAGGCACCGACGCGCCCGCCCATAGCCGGGCCAGCGCGTAGTCCGTCATGGACATCCACAGCGGCGCCTGCCAGCGGCCGCACAGCCAGTGGGCCAGGCCGACGTGGTCCGGATGCATGTGGGTCACCAGCACGCGCAGCACCGGCAGGCCGTCCAGCGCCTGCGTGAACACGCGTTCCCAGCAAGCGCGGACTTCGGCTCGATCGATGCCGCAATCGACCACGGTCCAGCCGTCGCGCCCCCCGATCCGGTCGCGAAGCAGCCACAGATTGATGTGGTCCAGGGCGAAGGGCAGCGGCATGCGGATCCAGCGCACGCCATCGGCCACGTCCAGGGCGCAGCCGGCTTCGGGCAGGACATCGCCCCAGGGGTAATCCAGTTCCTGCTCCAACGGATTCATGCCGTGTCTCCATGAAGATGCGGGTTTTCTCTCATCATTATGTCAGAATTCATGCTTTACGTTAACGTAAACGTCATACATAATAGGGATTGATTCCATCCTTCGTTCCGCGCTTTTCCCATGAGCCAAGCCACCTGGACGATTTCCGAGCTTGCCCGCGAATTCGGCATCACGCCGCGCACGATCCGCTTCTACGAGGATCAGGGCATCGTCAGCCCGGCGCGCGAAGGCCGCAACCGCGTCTACGCTCCGCGCGACCGCACGCGGCTCAAGCTCGCCCTGCGCGGGCGGCGGCTGGGGCTGCAACTGGCTGAAATCGTCACCCTGATCGACCTGTACGACCAGGGCGGCGACAGCACCGACGCCCAGTTGCGGCAGTATGCCGAGGTGCTCGCCAGCCACCGCGAAAAACTCGAACGGCAGCGCCGCGATCTGGACGAAACCCTGAAAGAAATCCGCCGCCAGCAGGCCGATTGCGAAGCCCTGCTGCTGGCCCGTCACCCACGACACCAGGAGACCACTCCATGAACCTGCCCGGCCTGAACTTCGATCTCGGCGCCGACCTCGACATGCTGCGCGAGGCGGTCCGCGATTTCGCCCAAGCTGAAATCGCCCCGCGCGCGGCGGCGGCCGACCGCGACGACCAGTTCCCCATGGACCTGTGGCGCAAGTTCGGCGAGCTGGGCCTGCTGGGCGTGACGGTATCCGACGCCTACGGCGGCGCGGGCCTGGGCTACCTGGCGCACATGGTCGCCATGGAGGAAATCTCGCGCGCGAGCGCCTCCATCGCCCTGTCCTACGGCGCGCACTCGAATCTGTGCGTCAACCAGATCCACCGCAACGGCACCGAAGCCCAGAAACAGAAATACCTGCCCGGCCTGATTTCGGGCGAACAGATCGGCGCCCTGGCCATGAGCGAACCCGGCGCGGGCTCGGACGTCGTCAGCATGCGGCTGCGCGCCGAAAAGCGCGGCGACCGCTACGTGCTCAACGGCACCAAGATGTGGATCACCAACGGGCCCGACGCCGACACCCTGGTGGTCTATGCCAAGACCAACCCCGAGGCCCGCCAGCGGGGCATCACCGCCTTCATCGTCGAGAAGACCTTCCCCGGCTTTTCCGTGGCGCAGAAGCTCGACAAGCTGGGCATGCGCGGCTCTCACACCGGCGAACTGGTCTTCCAGGACTGCGAGGTGCCCGCCGAGAATGTGCTGGGCCAGGTCGACGGCGGTGTCAAGGTCCTGATGAGCGGCCTGGACTACGAACGCGCCGTGCTGGCGGCCGGCCCCCTGGGCATCATGCAGGCGGTCATGGATGTGGTCGTGCCCTACGTGCACGAGCGCAAGCAGTTCGGCCAGGCCATTGGCGAGTTCCAGTTGATCCAGGGCAAGCTGGCCGACCTGTACACCACCCTGCAGGCCTGCCGCGCCTACTGCTACGCGGTCGGCAAGAACCTGGACAGCCTGGGCGCCGGCCACGTGCGCCAAGTGCGCAAGGACTGCGCCGGCGTCATCCTGTACTGCGCCGAAAAGGCCACCTGGATGGCCGGCGAGGGCATCCAGATCCTGGGCGGCAACGGCTACATCAACGACTACCCCACCGGCCGCCTGTGGCGCGACGCCAAGCTCTATGAAATCGGCGCCGGAACCAGCGAGATCCGCCGCATGCTGATCGGCCGCGAACTCTTCGGCGAAACCGCCTAGCCCGCTTCGCGAACCGCGCCGCCATGAACGACACCGGCGATCACCGCCACATCGAACCCGTCACGCCCCGGGGCCAGTCCCCGGAGGCGGTGGCGCGCATGATCCTGGCCGGGTTCGACCGCCACTACGCGTTGTTTCGCTACAGCGCGCAACGGGCCAAATCCCTATTCGAGTCGGGCGACTGGCACGGCATCCAGCAACTCTCGCGCGAACGCATCGAGTACTACGACACCCGGGTGCGCGAATGCGCGGCCGCCCTGGGTCAGGCGCTGCGCGGCACGACGCCGGCCCGCACCGCCCCCGACACGGCCCTGACCGACGAGCAGATCGAATTCTGGCAAGCCGCCAAGATCTGCTACATCACGCTGCTGACCGGCCATCGCCAGCCCGAGTGCGCGGAGACCTTCTTCAATTCGGTCTCCTGCCGCATTCTGCACCGCAACTATTTCAACAACGACTTCCTGTTCGTGCGCCCGGCCGTGGCGACCGACTATCTCGATGGCGACCATCCGTCCTACCGGGTCTACTACCCGCTGACCGAGGGCCTGCTGCCCAGCCTGATCCGCATGGCCGCCGATTTCGGTCTGGCCGCGCCCTATCATGACCTGCCGGCCGATGTGCGGCGCATGGCCCGCATGGGCCTGCGCCACCTGCGCCGGACCCTGCCGCGC
Source organism: Castellaniella ginsengisoli (assembly GCF_040955415.1). Lineage (NCBI taxonomy): Bacteria > Pseudomonadati > Pseudomonadota > Betaproteobacteria > Burkholderiales > Alcaligenaceae > Castellaniella > Castellaniella ginsengisoli. The sequence continues at coordinate 1,037,638 of NZ_CP158257.1, forward strand.
GGCCAGGGCAAGCGCCTGGCGCCCGATTGCCAGATCCAGGTGCTCAACACCCTGTTCTTCCGCAACAAGGGCGCCTACATCGTCGGACGCCTGATCAACCAGACCGCCATCCATCCATTCGCCGTGGCGCTGCTGCACACCCCGTCGGGCCGCATCCAGTTCGACGCCCTGCTGCACACCAGCGACGACCTGAGCACGCTGTTCAGCTTCACGCGCGCCTACTTCCTGGTCGACATGGAAGCCTCGGCGGCCTACGTTGATTTCCTGTCCTCGCTATTTCCGCGCAAACCCAAGGCCGAGATCTACACCACCATCGGTTTGCAGAAGCAGGGCAAGACCCTGTTCTACCGCGACTTTCTTCACCATCTGTCGCACTCGCGCGACGCCTTCGACTACGCCCCGGGAATCGAGGGCATGGTGATGACGGTGTTCACCCTGCCGTCCTACCCGTATGTGTTCAAGCTGATCCGCGACCGCATCGCCAAGGACGGCATGGACGAGGCCACGGTGCGGCGCAAATACCAGATGGTGAAGAAGCACGACCGCGTCGGCCGCATGGCCGACACCTGGGAATATTCCCAGGTCGCCCTGCCGCGCGCGCGCTTCTCGCCGCGCCTGCTCGAAGGCCTGCGCCGCGAGGTGCCCAGCCTGCTCGAAGAAACCGGCGACCTGGTGGTCCTGCGCCACGTCTACATAGAGCGCCGCATGACGCCGCTGAACATCTTCCTGACCGGCGCCTCCGACACCGCTCTGGAAGCCGCCGTGCAGCAGTACGGCCAGGCCATCCGCGAGTTGGCCGCCGCCAACATCTTCCCCGGAGACATGCTGTACAAGAACTTCGGCGTCACCCGCCTGGGCCGCGTGGTCTTCTACGACTACGACGAAATCCAGCGCATGACGGAAATGCAGTTCCGCCGCATTCCGGCCGCCCCCAACGAAGAAGCCGAGCTGTCCGGCGAACCCTGGTACCCGGTGGGGGCCAACGATGTCTTCCCGGAGGAATTCGAACGGTTCCTGCTGGGCGATGCCCGTGTGCGCGCCGCCTTCATGAAGCACCACGCGCCGCTTTTGGATGCACAATGGTGGCAGGATTGCCGGGCGCGCGCCGCCCAGGGCCGCATCGAAGACATCTTCCCCTACGATCACGCGCGCAGACTGCAGCCGCAGACCGGCCTCGCGCGGCCGAACCCGCCCGAATCACGGGACACCCCCTGAACCAAGGAGCACCTCATGTCCGAGTCCATCGTCATCGTATCCGCCGCCCGCACCCCCATGGGGAGCATGATGGGCAGCCTGTCCGGCCTGGCCGCCCATGAACTGGGCGCCATCGCGATCAAGGCCGCCGTCGAACGCGCAGGCATCCCCGGCGACGCCGTCCAGGAAGTCATCATGGGCAACGTGCTGCAGGCCGGCCAGGGCCAGGCGCCGGCCCGCCAGGCCGCGCTCGGCGCGGGATTGCCCAAGAGCGTCCCGTGCAGCACGCTGCACAAGGTCTGCGGCTCGGGCCTGAAGGCCGTCATGCTGGCCCACGACCTGATCAAGGCCGAATCGGCCGACGTGGTGGTCGCCGGCGGCCAGGAAAGCATGAGCAACGCCCCCTACCTGCTGCTGCGCGGCCGCCAGGGCTACCGCTACGGCCACTCCACGGTCTACGATCACATGGCCCTGGACGGCCTGGAAGACGCCTACCAGCGCGGCACGGCCATGGGCGTGTTCGCCGAAGACTGCGTGTCGAAATACAGCTTCACGCGCGAGCAGCAGGACGATTTCTCGCTGGAATCCCTGAAACGCGCCCGCCAGGCCAGCGAGGATGGCAGCTTCAAATGGGAAATCGCACCGGTGACGATCACCGGCCGCAAGGGCGACACGATCGTGGATACCGACGAAGCCCCCTTCAAGGCCATGCCGGAAAAGATTCCCACCTTGAAGCCCGCCTTCAAGAAAGACGGCACCGTCACGGCGGCCAATTCCTCCTCCATTTCCGACGGCGGCGCGGCGCTGGTCGTGATGCGCGAGTCCAAGGCCCGGGAACTGGGCGCCGCCCCCCTGGCCCGCATCGTGGCCCATACCCAGCACGCCCAGGAACCCGAGTGGTTCACCACCGCGCCGGTGGGCGCCATCCAGAAGCTGCTGGCCAAGACCGGCTGGAAAGCCGAAGACGTGGACCTCTATGAAATCAACGAGGCCTTCGCAGTGGTCACCATGGCCGCGATGAAGGAACTGAACCTGCCGCACGACCGTGTCAACGTCCATGGCGGCGCCACGGCGCTGGGCCACCCCATCGGCGCCTCGGGCGCGCGCCTGCTGGTCACCCTGATCGGCGCCCTGCGCAAGACCGGCGGCAAGCGCGGCATCGCCTCGCTGTGCATCGGCGGCGGCGAGGCCGTGGCCCTGGCCATCGAAATGCCGTAAGCACCCTTCGCAGTCCCCGCAGCCCGGCCGTCACGAGCGACCGGCCTGCGCTTTCCAGGCACCAGAACAGGAACCGACATGCCGGCCATCGAGTCCCGCGTCAACCCGCGATCCCAGGAATTCCAGGACAACGCCCGCGTCATGCGCACGCTGATCGACGATCTGCGTGCGCGCATCGCCCAGACCGCCCAGGGCGGCGGCGAGACGGCCCGGGCCAGGCACCTGGCGCGCGGCAAGCTGCTGCCGCGCGAACGGGTCGAGCGCCTGCTCGACCCCGGCACGCCGTTTCTCGAACTGTCGCCGCTGGCGGCGCTGGACGTCTACGACAACGCCTCGCCCGGCGCCGGCCTGATCACCGGCATCGGCCGGGTGGGCGGCACCGAATGCGTGATCGTCTGCAACGACGCCACGGTCAAGGGAGGCACCTACTATCCCCTCACGGTCAAGAAGCACCTGCGCGCCCAGGAAATCGCCCAGCAGAACCACCTGCCCTGCATCTATCTGGTGGACTCGGGCGGTGCCAACCTGCCCAACCAGGACGAGGTCTTTCCCGACCGCGACCACTTCGGCCGCATCTTCTACAACCAGGCCGTCATGTCGTCCATGGGCATCGCCCAACTGGCCGTGGTGATGGGATCCTGCACCGCCGGGGGCGCCTACGTGCCCGCCATGAGCGACGAATCTATCATCGTGCGCAACCAGGGCACGATTTTCCTGGGCGGCCCGCCCCTGGTCAAGGCCGCGACCGGCGAGGAAGTCTCGGCCGAGGACCTGGGCGGCGGCGACGTGCATACCCGCCTTTCGGGCGTGGCCGACCACCTGGCCGAGAACGACACCCACGCGCTGCGCCTGGCGCGCGACGCGGTGGCCCGGCTCAACCGCCCGGTCCCGCCGGACGCCGGCGCCTGGGCCGAACCCCTGTACGATCCGGCCGAGCTGGACGGCATCATCCCCCAGGACACGCGCAAGCCCTACGACGTGCGCGAAGTCATCGCACGCATCGTGGACGGTTCCGACTTCGAAGAATTCAAGGCGCGCTTCGGCACCACCCTGGTCACGGGCTTTGCCCGGATCTACGGCATGCCCGTGGGCATCATCGCCAACAACGGCATCCTGTTCTCCGAAGCCGCGCAAAAGGGCACGCATTTCATCGAGCTCTGCTGCCAGCGCAACATCCCCCTGGTCTTCCTGCAGAACATCAGCGGCTTCATGGTGGGCCGCAAATACGAAAACGAAGGCATCGCCCGCCACGGCGCCAAGATGGTCACCGCCGTGTCCACCGCCTCGGTGCCGAAATTCACGGTGCTGATCGGCGGGTCCTTCGGCGCCGGCAACTACGGCATGTGCGGCCGCGCCTTCGGGCCGCGCCTGCTGTTCCTGTGGCCCAACGCGCGCATCTCGGTCATGGGCGGCGAACAAGCCGCCAGCGTCCTCGCCACCGTGCGGCGCGACAGCATCGAACGCAAGGGGGGCGCCTGGTCCGCCGACGAGGAAGCCGCCTTCAAGGCTCCCATCCGCGACCAGTACGAGCGCGAAGGCCATCCCTACTATTCCACCGCGCGCCTGTGGGACGACGGCATCATCGCGCCGTCCGACACGCGGCGGGTGCTGGGCCTGGGCCTGGCCGCCGCCCGACACGCGCCTGCCGAAGCCACGCGCTTCGGCGTGTTCAGAATGTAAGGAAACCACCATGTTCGATACCCTCCTGATCGCCAACCGGGGCGAGATCGCCTGCCGCATCGCAGCCACCGCCCGACGCATGGGCATCCGCACCGTCGCCGTCTATTCCGACGCCGATGCCGACGCCCGCCACGTCCAGGCCTGCGACCGCGCGGTGCACATCGGCGGTCCCGAACCCGCCGCGAGCTACCTGCGCGCCGACGCCATCCTGGAGGCCGCCCGCCGCACCGGCGCCCAGGCCATCCACCCCGGCTACGGATTCCTGTCCGAAAACGCCGGTTTCGCCCGCGCCTGCGCCGACGCCGGCCTGGTCTTCGTCGGGCCGCCGGCCGACGCCATCGCCGCCATGGGCAGCAAATCCGCCGCCAAGACCCTGATGTCCGGCGCCGACGTGCCCCTGGTGCCGGGTTATCACGGCGAGCGCCAGGAAGCCGATTTCCTCCAGGACCAGGCCCGCGCCATCGGCTACCCCGTGCTCATCAAGGCCAGCGCGGGCGGCGGCGGCAAGGGCATGCGCATCGTCCACGCCGATGCCGAATTCCCGGCGGCCCTGGCCTCCTGCCAGCGCGAAGCCGCCAGCAGCTTCGGCAACGCCCAGGTCCTGATCGAGCGCTATCTGCTCAAGCCGCGCCACATCGAAATCCAAATCTTCGCCGACACCCACGGCCAGTGCGTCTACTTGTTCGAGCGCGACTGCTCGGTGCAGCGGCGCCACCAGAAGGTCATCGAGGAAGCCCCCGCGCCCGGCATGACGCCCGAACGCCGCGAGGCCATGGGCCGCGCGGCCGTCGCGGCCGCCCAGGCCGTCGGCTACGTCGGCGCCGGCACGGTGGAGTTCATCGCAGAACCCGACGGACGCTTCTATTTCATGGAGATGAACACCCGGCTGCAGGTCGAGCATCCGGTCACCGAGGCCATCACCGGCCAGGATCTGGTGGAATGGCAACTGCGCGTGGCGGCCGGCCAGCCGCTGCCGCTGCGCCAGGACCAGTTGCGCATCCAGGGCCATGCCATCGAGGCGCGCATCTACGCCGAGAACCCGGACAAGGATTTCCTGCCCAGCATCGGCCGTCTCGACGCCCTGCAATGGCCGCCGCACGTGATCTTCCAGACCGGACCGGTGCGCGTGGACGGCGGCGTGCGCGAAGGCGACATGATCACGCCGCACTACGATCCGATGATCGCCAAGCTGATCGTCCACGGCCAGGACCGCGAACAGGCCCGGCAGCGGATGCTGCGCGCGCTGGGCGCGGTGCGCTGCACCGGCGTGCAGACCAACATCGCTTTCCTGGGCCGGCTGATGGACGATCCGGCCTTCGCCGCCGCCGATCTGGACACCGGCCTGATCGAACGCGGGCATGACCGCCTGTTTCCCGCTCCCCGTGCCAGCGAGGACGGCACGCTGGCCTTGGCCGCCGCCGCCCTGCTGCACCACGACGGCCTGGCCCGCCCCGACGGGGCGGGCGGCGCCGGCCCCTGGCAGCAGGCCGATGGCTGGCGCGTCGGCGGTCGCTACGCGCGTACTCTGACCCTGAGGGACGCGTGCGGCGAGCGCGCCGTGCGCCTGCGCCGCGACGGCGGCGACTGGACCCTGGCGGTGGACGAGCACCCCGCACAGGCCTTCCGCTGGCAGGCCGAAGGCCGCCACCCGGCCCGGGTGCGCATCCGCCTGGGCGGCGCGGAAGCGCGCGGCGATGTCCACCGCGACGGCGCCCGCCTGGACATCTTCGCCGACGGCCGGCGCCAGACCCTGGAGTGGCGCGATCCGCTCGCTCTGGCGGCGGCCGGCGCCGCCGATGAGGCCGGCGGGCTGACCGCCCCCATGCCGGGCAAGATCCTGTCGGTTCTGGTCGCGCCGGGCGAGGCCGTGACGCGGGGCGCGCCCCTGATCGTGATGGAAGCCATGAAAATGGAGCACACCATCGAGGCGCCCCACGACGGGACGGTCAAGGAGGTCTTCTATGCGGTCGGCGATCAGGTGACCGAAGGCGTGACGCTGATCGACCTGGAGGCCACCGAAACCGCCTGAGCGCCGACCGCATCCGGAGGGGAATCCGGTACACTGGATGGCAACCGCTTCATGACCGCCATGTACGACATCCTGGTTTATCTGTTCGAGAATTACTACACGCCCCAGGCCTGCCCACGCGCCGAGGTCCTGGCCAACAAGCTGGCGGCCGCCGGGTTCGAGCACGAAGACATCGACGACGCGCTGAACTGGCTGCGCGATCTGGCCAGCACCACCGAGCGCTGCCTGCCGCTGGCCGTCATGCGCGACGCCCAGCGCGATGCCGCGCGTATCTACACCCATGCGGAATACGCCTCCCTGGGCACCGAGGCCATCGGCTTCATCAGCTTCCTGGAAAACTCCGGCAGCCTGCCCCCGGTCCTGCGCGAGATCCTGATCGAGGCGGCCCAGGCGGCAGACCACTCGCCCCTGTCCCTGGCCGAAATCAAGGTCCTGGCGCTGATGGTCCTCTGGAGCCAGGAGGCCGAGGTCGACCATCTGGTCTTCGAGGAATTGCTGACCGACGACGAAGGCCGGCTGTCCCACTAGCGGCCGTCCCACTAGCGCCTGGCCCGGTGGTCCGCGTGTCCCGCCCGATCCCGTCCGTCCCCCCCGCCCGCCAGGCCTATGCGGGCCGCTTTGCGCCCAGCCCCAGCGGCCCCCTGCACGCCGGGTCTCTGGTGGCGGCCCTGGCCAGCTTCCTGGACGCCCGGGCGCACCATGGCCGCTGGCTGCTGCGCATCGAGGACATCGACGAGCCCCGCGCCGTGGCCGGCGCCGACCGGATCATCCTGCATCAATTGCAGGCGCTCGGCCTGCACTGGGACGAGGCCCCGGTCTGGCAGACCCGGCGCCATGCCCTGTATGAACAGGCTTTCGCCCGGCTGCGCGCCGCCGGACTCATCTACGGTTGCGCCTGCGCGCGGCGCGAACTGCCTCCCGGCCCCTATCCCGGCACTTGCCGGCCGCCGGACGGCGCTTCGATGCCTGCCGGCGCGGTCACCCCCCCGCCCGCCGGGCGCCGCCCCGTCCGCAGTTGGCGCTTCCGGGTCGCGCCGGGTCTGGAGACCTTCACCGACCGCTGGCTGGGGCCGCAATCCCAGGACGTGGCTGCCGAAGTCGGGGATTTCATCGTGCGCCGGGCTGATGGTCTGTGGGCCTACCAACTGGCCGTGGTGGTGGACGATGGCGCACAGGGCGTGACCGACGTGGTGCGCGGCGCCGACCTGCTGGACTCGACGGCCCGCCAGCGACAGCTTGCCCGCGCCCTGGGCCTGGCCCCGCCCCGCGTCCTGCACGTGCCGTTGATCCTGGACGCCGCCGGCCACAAGCTGTCCAAACAGAACCACGCGCCCGCGCTGGACGTCTCGCGGCCTCTGGACTGTCTGCGGGAGGCCTGGCGGGCCCTGGGCTTCGCCGCGCTGCCGGCGGCCACGCCGCAGGCTTTCCTGTCGGCGGCGACCGCCGGCTGGGCGCAACGCTTCGGCCCGCCTCCGGCGCGCGGCGCCTGATGCGCCCCCCGCGCAAGCCGGCGCGGGGCCCAAACGCCGCACCGGACCCAAGGCCTTACAACGGTGTCCGGTGCTCGTCCAACAAAGACTCCAGCAGCGCGGTGCCATCCGCCGCCACCCGCAGCACGCCATAGCGGGCCTGCGCATAGCGCTCGCCTTCGCCCTCGGGGAAGAACCAGCTCCGGGCGCCCCAATCCGCTTCGCCCGAACGCCAATGAAACGCCAGCGCCGTCCGCCCGGCTGCCTGGCCGGCGGCCGCGTCCGGGGGCACAGCCGTCACCTCCGCCAGTTGCCAGACCCCCTGCGCATCGGGCCGCAGCACCAGCCAGCCACGCCCCGCAGCCGCCAATTGCTCGCGCACGGCGGGGTGCCCGGCCAGCCAGCCGGACACGGGCCGGCGCACGGCATAATCCAGCGCCATGTAGTCTCCCTGCATCAGCGAGCGCGGGTCCACGGGCGCCAACTGCAGCACGATCGGCCGGCCCTCGGCCAGGATCGACCGATACTGGTGGATCTGGAGTTGCGCCGCGCCCAGTGCCAGCGCGCCGGCGGCCAACATGCCGAGCGGCCGCGGCCAGGCCGCCAGCCGGGCAGGCGGGCGCAGGGCACTCCGGTGGTCCGGCCAGGCGGCCAGCCCGGCCGCCGCCGCCAGCCAGAGTGCGGCCAGCCCCAGGCCGGCCGCCTTGTGCGCCAGCGGTACGAGCGGGTCCAGGTAGAAGACAGCCAGCCCCGCCAGCACGGCGGCGGCTCCCAGGCATTGCAGCGGCCGGTGTCCGGCCAGACGGCCGAGCAGGATCCAGGTCAGGGCCACCGACAGGCCCGGCGCCTCCAGCCACCCCAGGCTGGCCAGACACAGGACACCGGCGGCCAGCCAGCACCCCCGCGCCGGCAAGGCCCGGCGCGCGGCCAACCAGGCGCCCAGGATCAGGCCGGGCAGCAAGGCGCACGCCAGGCCGGCCAGCCGGTCGGCCGGCGGCAGCGCCCAGACGGCACCGGCCCCGAAGGCCGTGGCCAGCCAGGCCAGCGGCGGCGTGCACAGCAGCAGGGCCCAGGCCAGCGGCCGCCACACCGCCCGGCGCCCGGCCCGCAGCGACAGCACCCAGGCCAGCACCGCCCCGGCCTGGCACCACCACAGGCGCAACATCAGGCCCGGAGGCCAGTCTCCCGGCTCAAGGGGATCGAACAGGCCCCGGCTGCCAGCCACGGCCGGCCAGGTCAACCACAAAACCACCGCCAGCACCACCAGTGCGGTGGCCAGGCGCAAGACCGGCAAGGCGCTGGCGCGAAAGATCACGGCCCCCAGGACCAGGATCGCGGCCAGCGACGGCAACGGCCCTTCGGCGGGCGTCTGCAGGAACAGGAAGCCGCCACCGGCCAGCACCAGCCCGACGCAGGCCAGCACTTCGCCCAGTTGGCTGCGCAGGGCGCCCCGAGGCCCGCGCGCCAGCCACAGCCCCGGCAGCAGCAGAACGGCGCCCAGCAGCAGGGCGCCTTCCGCCTCTTGGATGCCTCCGACGAACACCACCCATATCACCAGCAACAGCACGATGAAGCCCAGGATGCCTGCCCGCAGGAGGGTCAGGAACCAGGGATCGCGATGCGCGGCGCTTTGCGGCACGGGCGCTGCGGCATGCGTCTCCGGAATACCGGCAAGATCCGCCACGGCCTCGCCGGGGCCGGGCCGCACCGCCCGCCAAATCCCGCTCAGGTGGCGCAGCGCCGCCAGCCCCAGCCCCAAGAGCAGCAGAATCACGCCCAGCATCGCCCAGCCATCGTCCACACGGGGCCAGGTCCATTGCCACAACAGCCCCAGGCCCGTGAACAACGTCAGCGCGCCCACGGCCAAGTCGCGGCGCCGGCGGACGTAGACCCAGTACAGCATGGCCAGCACCCCCACCGACAGCGCAGTCAGCCAGAGCATCGAACCGTCGGCCGACATCCGGGGAGCCGTCTGCAGCCAGACCTGCCAACTGGCGCTCCACAACGCCCCCAGCAGCGCCGCCGCGGCGCTTCGCCGGGCCAGGCGCCAAGGGTCTCCGAGCCAGTCGCCAGCCCGCTCGGCCAGCACCAGCAAACCGGCGTTCAGGACGGCTGGCCCGAGCAAGGCCCAGGGCTCGTCCGGCCCGAGCCAGACGGGGGCGCCGGCCCAGAGGTACAGCCCCAGGGCCACATTCAGCAAAGCGGCGCACAGCAGCCACAGGGACACAGACCGCAGCAAAGCCACCCAAGGCAGGGTCAACGCAGCCCAGAGCAGGAACAGCGGCCAGGCATCGGCCCCGGTCTGATAGATCTGGCCCACGAGCGCCAGCAGCGCCCCTGTGCAGAAAGCCGACAGGCCCGCCGCCGGCGCGGCTCCCCGCCGCCCGCGCCAGGCCTGGACGGCTGCCGCCAGGGCGGAGCCGGCCAGCGCGCCGCGCACCAGCCACAGGCGGGCATCGGGCCCCAGCCGCCCCCACTGCGACGCCACCCAGAACACCAGGGCCGTAGCCGCCAGCACCACGGCCAGCAGCACCGCCGCCCGGCTCAGCGGAAGACGCCACCCGGTCGTCTCGAAGGCCCGCCCGGGCACGGAATCGGCAGCGTGCATGTCGTGATGTCCTGTAGGCATACGGAAATGTCCTTTCATGATCTTATCGCGGGCAGTGCCCCCCCGTAGCATAGGCTCACGCATCCATGACCGGAGACACGGCCTTGAAGACTTCTCAGGAAAAACTCCCCGTCACCGTCGTCGGCGCCGGCCTCATGGGGCACGGCATCGCCCAGGTCTTCGCCGCCGCCGGCCACGCCACGACCCTCACCGACATCCATGCGGACACCCTGCGGGCGGCGCCCAGGCAGATCGCCCGCAACCTGGAGCAAATGGCCATGGCGCCCGATGAGGTCCTCGCGAAGCTGCGCCTGGAGGTCTCGCTGGCACGCGCCGTCGCGCATGCCGGGCTCGTCATCGAAGCGGCGGCCGAACGCATCGAACTCAAACAGCAGCTCTTCGCCGACATCGCGGCGGCCGCCCCCGGAACGGCGATCCTGGCCAGCAACACCTCCGTCATCCCGATCACGCGGATCGGACGCGATCTCGATCCGGCCGCCCGCGCGCGTCTCGTGGGCACGCATTGGTGGAACCCCCCGCATCTCATCCCGCTGGTCGAAGTGGTGCGCACCGCCTTCACGACCGACGCGGTATTCGAACACACCATCGCACTGCTGCGGGCCGCCGGCAAACAGCCGGTCAAGGTTCTGAAGGACGTGCCGGGATTCATCGGCAACCGGCTGCAGCACGCCTTGTGGCGCGAGGCTCTCTCGCTCGTGCACCAGGGGGTGTGCGATGCCGGCACCATCGATCAGGTCGTCAAGCGCGGCTTTGGCCTGCGGATGTCCGTGTTGGGCCCCATGGAAAATGCCGACCTCGTGGGGCTTGAGCTGATCCGCAGCGTCCATCAGCTGCTTTTTCCGGACCTGGACGGCAGCGCGACGCCCTCGCCGTTGCTGACCGAATTGCTGGACCAGGGCCGCTCGGGCATGCGGGCCGGCCAGGGCCTGCTCGACTGGCCCCCCGAACAGGCCGATGCGGTGCGGGACCGGCTGGCGCGCCACCTGATCGCCCTGCGGGCCGGCGCATCCCCCGATACCTGAGCCGCTGGCGCCTACCCCTGGCCGGGCTCGCCCGCCCGCCGATAGTCACGCGTCGTCTTGCCCGTCCAGCGCTTGAAGGCGCGGCGAAAATTCGTGGATTCCGAAAACCCCAGCAGCAAGGCGATATCATCGCCGTTCATCCGGGTGGTCCGCACATACTCCACCGCCAGCGAACTGCGCACATCGTCCAGGATCGCTGAAAAAGACGTACCCTCCGCGCTCAGGTGCCGCCGCAGATTGCGCGAGGTCATGCCCAACTGGGCCGCGATTGTCTCCATGCCGGGAAACTCGCCCGGCCGGCGCAGCAGACGCCGATAGACCTCGCCGGCCATGCCCGACAAGGTTCTGGCATTGCTGATCAAACCTTCGCAGGTCTGCTGCAGCACGGTGGCCGTCAACCGATGCGCCAGCAAGGGGCGCTGGTCCAGAATGGCGGCGTCATAGTGAAGTTCGCACTGCGGGTGGTCGAACTCGCAGGGGCAGCCCAGGAAGCGCTCGTAGATCTCGGCATAGGCGGGCGCGGCATACGAAAAATACGCCCTGATGGGAAAGCGGGGGCGGCCGAACACATCTTGCAGATGCGTCACGTGCTGCATGTACTGCTGCTCGATCAGGAAGCGGCGGATGTCCGGCGATTCGTTGCACACGAGGGCGTCGGGAAAGGACCAGACCGCCCGGTCGTCGCGCTCGGTCCACTCGATGGCCAGGGTCGGCGTGGCCAGCGAATGATATTTCACGCCCAGCAGGAAATAATCGCGCATTTGCAGGCATGACATGAGCGCGTAGCCGTACATGCCGTAGGCCGACAGGTGCAGCCGCGCACCGGTCAGGAACGGCGTGGCGGGATCGGCGCCCAGGGCCAAGGCATTGCCGCAGACCTCGACGTACTGCCGGATCGAGGTCAGCGCCGCGGCATCGTAGATGCCGCCTTCGTCCACCCCGGTGCCCTGCAGGCTGCGCCGCGGCGGGATGCCCTGCTCGGCCAGCACCTCGACCAGCGCGGCGATCTTGTAGGGCGCGTAAATGCGTTCGTTATAGGTAGGAGGGCGGTGCCGCATACGTCGTGGTGCTTCCGATGATGATCTGCAGTCGTCCGGAATTGATCTTATCATCCATCCGGGACTCGATTACTCTTTTCCGGCGGCCTCATCAGGCCCGCGACACCCCCTCTTGGGAGACAGGGATCGGCATGAAACTACAGCACAAGGTCGCACTGATCACGGGCGCCGGGCGCGGCATCGGCGCAGCCACCGCCCTCAAATTCGCGCGGGAGGGCGCCACAATCGTCGCTTGCGACATCCACGAAGACGCCGTGCAGGATACGCTGCGAGACTGCCGCGCCGCCGGCGCCGCCGCCATCGGCCTCGCCGCCGACGTCACGGACCGCCCCGGCTTCGGCCAGGCCGTCGACACGATCCTGGCGCAGTTCGGCCGGGTCGACATCCTGGTGAACAACGCCGGCATCACGCGCGACGCACGCCTCGTGAACATGACCGAAGCGCAGTTCGACGCAGTGATCGATGTGAACCTGAAAGGCATCTTCAACGCCGCCCAGGCCGTCGTGCCCGGCATGATCGAGCGCGGCCGGGGCGTCATCCTGAATGCCAGTTCGGTGGTCGGGCTGTACGGCAATTTCGGCCAGACCAACTACGTGGCCGCCAAGGCCGGCGTCATCGGTTTCACCCGGACCTGGTGCCGCGAACTGGGCCCCAAGGGCATCCGGGTCAATGCCGTGGCGCCCGGTTTCATCCAGACGCCCATGCTCGACAGCGTGCCCGAGACCGTTCTGGCGCGCATGAACGAGCAAGTCCCGCTGCGCCGCCTGGGCCAGCCCGAAGAAGTCGCCAATCTCTACGCTTTCCTGGCCAGCGACGAAGCCAGCTACATCAACGGCGCGGTGATCGAGGTCACCGGCGGACTGAGGCTCTGACATGTCGATCACACAACGCCTGCAGGTCCCCGAGGGACTGAACGTACTGGTCACCGGCGGCGCGGCCGGCATCGGCGCCGCCATCGCGGCGGGCTTTCTGGAAACGGGCGCCCGGGTCTATGTGTGCGACATCGATGCGCAGGCGCTGGCGGCCTTCCAGGCGCGCCACCCCGGCTGCCTGGGCGCCGCCGCCGACGTCGGCCGGGAAGACGCGGCCGCCCAGGCGGTGCATGAGGCGGCCCAGGCGTTGGGCGGCCTGGACGTGCTGGTGAACAACGCCGGCATCGCCGGCCCGGCCGGCGGCATCGAAACCCTGTCCGTTCCGGATTGGGAACAGACGATCCAGACCAACCTGAACAGCCAATTCTATTTTCTGCGCCATGCCATCCCTTACCTGAAACAATCCAGCCGCAACCCGCTCATCGTCGCGATGTCCTCTGTGGCGGGCCGCCTCGGCTATCCCTTGCGCACGCCTTACGCCGCATCCAAATGGGCCATCATCGGGCTCATGAAATCCCTGGCGGCAGAGCTCGGCCCCGAGGGAGTCCGCATCAACGCGGTCCTGCCCGGCCCCGTCGCCGGGCCGCGCATGGACCGTGTCATCGCCGCCCGCGCCCAGGCCCTGGGGCTGGACGATGCGACCGTACGGACACAATACCTCGACAGGATTTCCCTGCGGCGCATGGTCTCGGCCGAAGACATTGCCGCCATGGTCCTGTTCCTGGCCACCCCGGCCGCCGCGAACGTCACCGGCCAGGCCATCAGCGTGGACGGCCACGTCGAATACCTGTAGCCCGCTCTTCAGGGCGGCGCGCAGCGCCGGGCGCTCTCCTGAAATCCAACGTCTAGAATCCAACCGCCCCGGCACCCTTGAGATCCAGCATCCGCCGCACCTCCTCCGGCGTCGCGATCTCCAGCGACAGTTCTTCCAGGATACGGCGGATCTTGCGCACCTGGTCCGCATTCGAAGGGGCCAGCTCGCCCCGGGACAGGAACAGGCTGTCTTCCAGTCCCACGCGCACGTTGCCGCCCATGACCGCCGACAGGGTGGACAAGGCCATCTGGTGCCGGCCTGCGCCCAGGACGGAAAACCGGTAGCGATCCCGGCCGAACAGGTGATCGGCGACGCCGCGCATATGCGCCAGATTCTCGGCATCCGCGCCGATGCCGCCCAGCACGCCGAAGATGAACTGGATGAACAAGGGGCCTTGCACCAGGCCCTCGTCCACGAAATGGGCCAGGTTGTAGAGATGCCCCACGTCGTAGCACTCGAACTCGAAGCGCGTGCCATGGGTCTGCCCGAGGGCCTGCAGGATATGCGCGATGTCCTTGAACGAGTTGCGGAAGATCTGGTCTTCCATGCCTTCGACATAGGGCTTTTCCCAGGCGTGCTTCCAGGTGCCGATGCGCCGTGCGACGGGGTGGATGGAGAAGTTCATCGATCCCATGTTCAAAGAACACATCTCGGGTCTGGCCAGCAGCGGATAGGCCAGACGCTGGGCCAGGCTCATGCGCGTCGTGCCGCCCGTCGTGATGTTGATGACGGCATCCGTGGCCGCCTTGATCCGCGGCACGAACCGCTGGAAGACCTCCGGGTCGGGCGTGGGCCGGCCATCGGCCGGATCGCGGGCATGCAGATGCAGGATGGCGGCGCCCGCCTCGGCCGCCGCGATGGCTTGCTGCGCGATCTGCTCGGGCGTCAGGGGCAGGTGGGGCGACATCGACGGCGTATGGATGCCGCCCGTGATGGCGCAAGTGATGATGACCTTGTCAGTCGCGTGTTTCATATCCATGTATCCAGGCATCTGCGCGGCCCGCCGGGCCGCGGGGTTCAAACCGCCAGCCATTGCGCCAGCAGTTCCTCATTTCCGGCAATTTCCTGCGGCGTGCCCTCGCGCACGACCCGGCCGTGGCCCATCACGCACATGCGCGTGGACACGCGCAGCGCGATGGTCAGCTTCTGCTCCACCAGAACGACCGATACGCCCTGCCGATGGACGTCCGCGATGCACTCGCTGACGGCGGCGACAATCTGCGGCGCCAGCCCTTCGGTGGGTTCGTCGATCAGCAACACCCGCGGATTGCCCAGCAGGGATCTGCAGATCGTCAGCATCTGCTGCTCGCCCCCGGACAGACTGCCCGCCAGCGTGCCGCGCCGCTCTTTCAGGCGGGGGAAATAATCGAACATCTGCGCCGCGGTCCAGGCCGGCACCCCTTCGGGGCAGGGCTGCATGCCCATGCGCAGATTCTCGTCGACCGTCAGATTGGCAAAGATTTCGCGCTCCTCCGGCACATAGGCGATGCCGGCCCGGGCGATCTCATACGGGCGCCGCCCGGCCAGTTCGCGGCCATCGAGCACCACCCGGCCTGACGAAGGCCGCACCAGCCCCATGATGGCTTTCAGGGCGGTGGACCGGCCCGACCCGTTGCGCCCGACCAGCCCGACGACTTCGCGGCGCCGCACCTCCAGGGTCACGCCGCGCAGGACGTGGCTTTTGCCGTAATAGGCGTGCAGGTCCCCGACCCGCAGCACCGGTGCTTCTGTATTCATGCCATGGCCTCCTCGCCCAGATAGGCTTCCCGCACGCGGGGATCCCGGCGGATCTCCTCGGGTGTCCCGCTGGCGATGATTTCGCCGTACACCAGCACGCTGATACGATCGCTCAAGGCGAACACGACCTCCATGTCATGCTCGACGATCAGCAGCGCGCGGCCTTCCGTGACCTCACGGATGAGCGCGGTGGTGTAGCGGGTCTCTTCGCGCGACATGCCGGCCATGGGTTCGTCGAGCAGGATGATCCGGGGCTCCGAAGCCAGCGTCATGGCGATTTCCAGCGAGCGCTGCTCGGAATAGGACAGCTCGCCGGCCAGGGCGCCCGCCCGCCCGCCCAGGCGGACGCTTTCGAGCAGGTATTCGCTGCGTTCCCGCACCGGGCCGTACCGGTCGACCAGCCGCCAGAAGCAATACTGCAGGCCGTAGGAGCGCATCACCGCCAGGCGGATGTTCTCGAAGACCGTCAGTTGCGGAAAGAGGTTGGTGATCTGGAACGAACGCGCCAGGCCCAGCCGGTTGACCGCTTGCGGGCTGCAGCCCGCGATGGGCCGGCCCGCCAGCCGGATGTCGCCCGCGCTCGGACGCAGGTGCCCCGACACCAGATGGAACAGCGTCGACTTGCCCGCGCCATTGGGGCCGATGATGGCGTGCCGCTCGTGCGGGCCCACTTCCAGGCCGACGCCGCGGATGATTTCCACCGGACCGAAGGACTTGCGGACCCCTTCGAGGGAAAGAACGGCTGTATGCGTCATGTGAGCCTCCGTTCCGCAAGCGTGCCCGCCTGCGGCCCAGACGCATCGGCAGCCGTCTCGCGCAGGCGGCCGATGGCGGCCGACGCGGCCCGCCAGCAGCCCCACCCCAGCGCCGTCAACGCGGCGGGAACCAGCCACGTCAGTACGTCCGTGGGCCGCCAGGCGCCTCCGAACAACTCGACCGCAGGCCATGGCCAGGCGTCCGTGGCCCGGGCCAGATTCCGGTAGTCCTGCGAAAACAGACGCTGCAGCAACTCGGTCAGGAAAACGACGGCCGCCGCAAAGCTGAGGCCCGCCAGCAGGTAAAGGCCGGCGCCCGGCGCCACGGCGCGGCCTCCATGCTGTTTCATGAAGCGGCCGGCCAGTTCCAACAGGCCCGCCAGCCCGGTCGGCATGAACATGATGACCAGCACGAACAACGCCCCCTGGTACAGCAGCCAGGACTGGGTCAGGTCCGAGACCGCATAGCCGAAGAAGGTCACCAGGGCCGCCCCGAGGGCGGGGCCTAGAAAGGCATGCACGCCGCCGATATAGGTGTTCAGCACGACGGCGGCCGACAGCGAGGTGTCGAACATGACGTAGTTGGCCGATTCATTGCTCAGGACCTGGAGACCGCCGGCAATGCCCGAGAACATGCCCGACAGCGCAAAGATCAGGACGCTGATGCGGTGCACGTCATAACCCAGGAAGCGCAGACGGTGGCTGTTTTCCCGCAGCCCCAGGGCCAGGCGACCCAGCGGCGTGCGTGTCAGCAGATACAGCAGCGCCAGACTGGCCAGAACCCAGGCCAGGGTCAGGTAATAGACTTCCACGGTGGAGCCGAACGTCAGGCCCCAGGCCGGCATGCGCATCGAAGAAATACCGGCTTCGCCGCCGAAGACGCCCTTGAGCTGCGGTGCGATGGCGTGCAGCAGTTCGGCGATGGCCAGCGTGATCATGGCGAAATACGCCCCTGTGCGCTGGGTCGAGAACCAGCCCGCCACCAGGCCGGCGAGCAGGCCGCCCGCCGCACCGGCCAGCGGCATCCATGGCGTGGGCAGCAGACCCGCGCCCCCCAGCGCATTCATGGCGTGGATGGTGGCGAAGGCGCCCACGCCGAAATAAGCCGAATGTCCGAAGGACAGCATGCCGGCATGGCCGCACAGCAGGTTGTAGGCGCAGGCGAACAGCGCGGCGATCAACATGGAAATCGCCGCATTCACCAGGCCGTCCGAAAGCGCCAGGGGCGCGGCGATCAGCAGCGCCACGCCACCGGCGAGCAGAATCGTGCGGATGTTCATGGCTTCACTCCTTCTCGCCCATCAGCCCGCTGGGGCGCACCAGCAGCACCAGCAGCATCAGGGCGAACGGCAAGCTGGCGGCCAGGCTGGAGACCTTCAGGGCGAGGATGCCGCCGGCATCCTCCGCCAGCCCCCCCAGCCCCAGCCAGGCCAGCAGATCGGCGGGCGTGGCGTCGACGCCGACCGCCACCGACGTCACCACCCCGATGAGCAGCGAAGCCAGCATCGCGCCTTCCAGCGATCCCAGGCCGCCGATGACCACCACCACGAATACCAGCACGCCCAACTCCAGCGCCATGTTCGGACTGGTGGTGTAGAACGCGCCGGCGACCGCGCCGGCCAGCCCGGCCATGACGGCGCCCACGCCGAAGACCCCCATGAAGACGCGCGGCACATTGTGGCCCAGCGCCTCCGCCATCTGCGGCCGGTGGATGGCGGAACGCACGATGATCCCCACCCGGGTGCGCGACAGCAGCAGGTAGAGCGCCCCGAACATGCCAATGGCCACGGCCCCCATGAAAAGCCGGTAGGCCGGGTAGTCCAGGCCGCCCAGCGTGAAGGCCGCGAAATCCAGGTCGGCCGGCACGCGGTAGTTCACGGGGTAGTCGCCGAAGAACAGCTTGACCAGTTCGACGATGATGAACGACAGCCCGAAGGTGATCAGCAATTCGTGGGCATGCCCATGCCGGTGCACGCGCCGCAGGATATAGCGCTCGACCAGGACGCCGAGGATCCCGACGAGCACGGGCGAGACGATGACCGCCGGCCAGAAGCCGATCGACGCCTGCAAGGCATAGGCAAAATAAGCCCCCAGCATGTAGAACGAAGCATGCGCGAAATTGAGTATCCCCATCATGCCGAAGATGAGCGTCAGGCCGGCCGACACCATGAACAGGAGCAGGCCGTAGACGACGCCATTGAGCAGCGGGGTGGCGAGATGTTCCATGAGATTCCCCTGGTGTCACGCGACGCTCAGCCGGGGCGCTGCATCCGGCAGGTGGCCTGGACGGGCACGGCGGCTTCCCGAGCCGTGAACCGTTTCACCGGCTTGAAGCCCAGGTCGGTGCCATCCGCCTTGTACCGGGCTTCGCGGGACACGACCGACACGGCCAGCGGCAGCAGCGCCTGGTGATCCTCGGCCCGCATGCTGAGGGTGCCCATGGGCGTCTCGATCGAAACCTGCTCGATCCGCTGCGCCAGTTTGCGCACGTCCAGCTTTCCGTCCCCGGCCGGCACCTGCTTCAATGCCTCGCCCACCAGAAGCACCCCGAAGACCGTCTGCGGCTCGATGAAGGTCGGCGCGTGGCCCACCTTGGCTTCGTAATCCTTCACGAATGCAGCCCCCGCCTCTCCCGCCGCCTCGGGGTTGAAGGCCTGCGCGACGTAGCCGCCCAGCGCCACCTCGCCCGCATTGGCGATGTTGCCGGGCTGGTCCAGGTAGACCGTTCCGAAGCGGGTCTTCAGGCCGGCCGCCTTGGCGGCCTTCATCAGCAGCAACAGATCGCTGCCCCAGTTGCCGGTCATCACCGTATCCGCCTGCGCGGCCGCGATCTTGTTCACATAGGGGGAAAAGTCCTGGATCTTGCCGACGTCATGCAGGGTTTTCTCGACCACGGTATAGCCGCCCGGCCCGGCCGCATCCACGATGGCCTGTTCCATGTCCTGTCCCCAGGAATAGTTTTGATTGATGGAATAGACCCGCCGGCCCAACGCCCCATCCTGCTTCATGCCGGCCACCAGCGCCTTGACCCGCATCGGCGCATTGCCGGCGACGCGGAAATGGTAGAACTGGCATTTGTCGCCCGTGAGCGACTGCGCTTCAGCGCCGACGTTCAGGTAGATCAGCTCGCGCCCGGGATTGCGCAGATTCCATTTGCGCACATCCTCCGTGATCTGGCCGCCGATGGCGGAAGACGCCCCCTGTACGACGACCTGCGCGCCGTCGGAAATGGCCGCCTTCAGCTTGGCGGCCGCGCCCGCCGGCCCGCCCTGGTTGTCGTATTCCATCAATTCGAGCGGCTGTCCATGCCAGCCGCCCTCGGCATTGATGCGGTCCACCGCGTAGCGCACGGCGGCCCGGTAGGTCAGGCCCGTCGATGCCTGCGGGCCGGACAGCGTCTCCACGATGGCGATCTTGACCGGCGCGGCGGTCGCCAGCGCCGAAACCAGCAGCGCGCCGGGCAGCAACGCCCCCTTCAACACAGCATGCGACTTTTTCATGAGTGTCTCCTCCATGAGAGCAATCAACCGGCGTATCCATGCGCCGGCTGAAACCATGTTAGAGACTGGCCTGGCTCCTCTACAGGTCAAATCAGGACATCGCCCTATCTTTAACGGACATGCCATCCTATGGCTTACCCTAAGGGCATTCCTCCTTCCCGGCCCCTGGCACGCCGGGTGCCGGAACCCGAATCCGGCCTGCCAGAATGGCGAGACCGGCCACCCGTCGAGCGTGCGCGACTTGCATGCGGCGGTGCCCCCTCGTATGATCCGCGCTATCGTGGTCGCAAAACGGCCGCCACTGGAACCTCATGACAAAAACTCTGATCATTGCTGAAAAACCGTCGGTCGCCCTGGACATTTCCCGAGCGCTCGGCGGTTTCACCCGGGAAGGCGACTACTTCGAAAGCGAGCAATACGTACTGTCCTCCAGCGTCGGTCACCTGCTCAGCCTCGTAGCGCCCAACGACCCGGTGCGCGGCAAATGGAGTTTCACCCACCTGCCGGTCATCCCGCCGCAATTCGAGCTGGGGCCGACCGACAAGCGTTCCGCCGAGCGGCTCAAGCTGCTGGTCAAGCTGCTCAAGCGCAAGGATGTCGGCGCCGTCATCAACGCCTGCGACGCAGGCCGCGAGGGCGAGCTGATCTTCCGCTATATCATTCAATACGCCGGGGTCAAGAAACCCATCCAGCGCCTGTGGCTGCGGTCCATGACCCAGGCCGCCATCCGCGAAGCCTTCGCCAACCTGCGCGACGACGAAACCATGAAGCCGCTGGAAGCCGCCGCCCGCTCCCGGGCCGAGGCCGACTGGCTGGTCGGCATCAATGGCACCCGCGCCATGACGGCCTTCAACAGCAAGGACGGCGGCTTCTTCAAGACGCCGGTGGGCCGCGTCCAGACGCCCACCCTGGCGATCGTGATGGAGCGCGAGGACCGGATCCGGCGCTTCGTGTCGCGCGACTACTGGGAGGTCCACGCCACCTTCGTCGCGGCCGCCGGCCTGTACGAAGGCCGCTGGTTCGATCCCGATTTCAAGAAGAACGAACAGGACTCCGACGCCCGCGACTCGCGCCTGTGGTCCGCGTCAGCCGCCCAGACCATCGTGGCCGCCTGCCGCGAGCAGCCCGGCAGCGTCACCGAGGAATCCAAGCCCAGCACGCAGTTGTCCCCGGCCCTGTTCGACCTGACCACCCTGCAGCGCGAGGCCAACTCGCGCTTCGGCTTTTCCGCCAAGACCACGCTGTCCCTGGCTCAATCCCTGTACGAGCGCCACAAGGCCCTGACCTATCCCCGTACGGATTCGCGCTACCTGCCCCAGGACTACGTCGGCACCGTCGAGCAGACCATGCACGTGCTGGCCGACAGCGACTCGGGCGTGGCCCGTTCGGTGCGCCCCTATGCCGCCCAGGTCGTCAAGCAGGCCTGGGTCAAACCCAACCGGCGCATCTTCGACGACAAGAAGGTTTCCGATCACTTCGCCATCATCCCCACCTTGCAGGTGCCGCGCGAACTGAGCGACGCCGAATTCAAGATCTACGAGCTGGTCGCGCGCCGTTTCCTCGCCGTATTCTTCCCGGCGGCCGAGTTCCGCCTCACGACCCGCATCACCCAGGTCTCGGGCCATCACTTCAAGACCGAGGGCAAGGTGCTGGTGTCGCCCGGCTGGCTGGCCATCTACGGCCGCGAATCCCAGGGCGATGAGGCTTCGCTGGCGGCCGTGGCCGACGGCGAACGGGTGCGGACCGAAGACATCGAGGCGCGCGGCCTGGCCACCAAGCCCCCGGCCCGCTTCAACGAAGCCACGCTGCTGTCGGCCATGGAAGGGGCCGGCAAGCTGGTGGACGACGAAGCCCTGCGGGAAGCCATGTCCGAGCGGGGGCTGGGCACCCCGGCCACCCGCGCGGCCATCATCGAAGGCCTGCTCAATGAAGGCTACCTGCGTCGAGAAGGCCGCGACCTGATCCCCAGCGCCAAGGCCCGTCAGTTGATGACCCTGCTGGCCGGCCTGGGCGTCAACGAACTGACCTCGCCCGAACTCACCGGCGAATGGGAGCATCAGCTCAAGCTGATCGAACAGCGCCAACTGGACCGCGAATCCTTCATGCGCGAGATCGCCCAGATGACGCAGGTGATCGTCAAGCGCGCCAAGGAATACGAGCGCGACACCGTGCCCGGCGACTACGCCACCTTGCAAGTGCCCTGCCCCAAATGCGGCGGCGTCGTCAAGGAAAACTACCGCCGCTACGCCTGCACGGCGTGCGACTTCTCCATCGGCAAGCATCCCGGCGGGCGCACCTTCGAGGTGCCCGAGGTCGAGGAACTGCTGACCAGGCGCGAACTGGGCCCGCTGACCGGGTTCATCAGCAAAATGGGCCGGCCCTTCGCCGCCGTGCTGCGCATCACCGACGAGTACAAACTGGAATTCGACTTCGGCCAACGCGACGACGAAGACGCCGAGCCCGTGGATTTCTCCGGCCACACCCCGCTGGGCGCCTGCCCCAAATGCGGCGGCCGCGTCTTCGAACACGGCATGAACTACGTCTGCGAGCGCGCCGTGGGGCCCGAAAAATCCTGCACCTTCCGCAGCGGCAAGGTCATCCTGCAGCAGGAAATTCCCGCCGCTCAAATGAGCAAGCTGCTGGCCACCGGCAAGACCGACCTGCTCGACGGCTTCGTGTCCAGCCGCACCAACCGCAAGTTCAAGGCCTTCCTGGTGCGCCAGGCCGACGGCAAGGTCGGTTTCGAGTTCGAGCCGCGCCCGTCCAAGGCGGGCGCCAAGACCGCCGCAAAGACCGCGTCGAAGACCGCCGCCAAGCCGGCCGCCAAGAAAACCGCCGCAAAGAAAGCCACAGCCAAGAAAACCGCCGTCAAGAAGGCTGCGGCAAAGAAGGCGGCGCCCGCCGCCCCGGAGGACGACGGCCCGGCCTTCTGAAGACGCGGTCAACTGCTGGCGCGGACCTTCAACTCGAAACCCAGATCCACGGCGGGCATGTCCACGGGCTCGCCGCGCATCAGCCGCAGCAGCATCCGGGCCGCCACGTCGCCGACTTCCCGGCGCGGCGTGCGCAGGCTGCTCAGCGCGGGCAGCATCTGGGCATTGCCCGGCAGGTCGTTGAAGCCCACCACGCTGACCCGGCCGGGCACAGGAACGCCCAGCCGCAAGGCTTCCAGCAGGCCGCCATGGGCCAGGTCATCGTTGCAGAAGAACACCGCGTCGAGGTCGGGATGCGCCGCCATCAGACGGCGAAACACTTCGGCCCCCAGCGCGGCCGACGAAGGCCGGGAGTCAAGAATTTCCAGCCGGGGATCATGGCAGCCCGCCGCCTGCAACACGCTGCGGAACCCCTCGGCACGCTCCAGCGTGCGCGGATCCAGTTGCGCGCCGACGAAGGCGATGCGCCGCCGTCCCCGCTCCAGCAGGTGGCGGGCCACCGCCTGCGCGGCGCCGACCTGGGAAAAACCGACGCAATGCACATCCGGATCGTCGCTGAGCTCCATCACGTGCACGCAGGGCGTGCGGCTGGACTCGATCAGGCGGCGCTGGGACTCGCTGCGATCGAAGCCTGTCAGGATCAGGCCCGCCGGCCGGTGCGACAGATAGCTGTCCAGCAGCGCGGCCTCGCGTTCGGGGCGGTACTGGGTGATCCCGACAAAGATCGGATAGCCGGCGTCCCACATCACGTCCTGGACAGCCTCCAGCAATTCCGTGAACAGCGTATTGGACAGCAGGGGAATCAGCACCACGACGTGGCTGCTCTTGGCCGAGGCCAGCGCGCGGGCCGAGGGGTCGGGCCGGTAACCGAGGTGCTCCACCGCCGCGCGCACCCGTTCGACCAGCTCCGGGCGCACCGTCGTCTTGCCCGCCACCACGCGCGATGCCGTGATGGGGCTGACGCCGGCCAGGGCCGCCACGTCGGCCAGCGTGGTCCGGCCCGTGGCCCGGCGACGGCTCCGGGCTGCGGGAGCCCGGGCGGCGCCCCCGCCGGTGGAGGAAGAATCGTTCATACAGGAATTCCCTAATGTCGGCCAGAACGGGATAGCGCTATCTTTGCGTCTCACCGCCTTCGGGCATACCGGCCGGCACATGCCGGAACCGATACTTCGGGCACCATTTTACGTAAGGGCCGTTTTTTTTCAATGCAAAAGATAGCGCTATCTTCTCTCGTCGGCGATACCGGCGCACCCGATTGTCCGCCCCGCGCGGTGGTCGTGATGGGCGTCTCCGGCAGCGGCAAATCCACGGTCGGCGAGAGGCTGGCGCTGCGCCAAGGCTGGATCTTCATCGAAGGCGACGCCTTCCACAGCAAACAGAACCACGCCAAGATGCAGGCCGGCACCCCCCTGACCGACGAAGACCGGGAATCCTGGCTGGAAGCCCTGGGCCGGGAACTGGCGCGTCACGCCGCCGCCGGTGTCGTCCTCAGTTGCTCGGCCCTGAAGCGCGCCTACCGCCAGCGGCTGCGCGCGCACGTCCCCGATCTGGCCTTCATCTGGCTGGAAGTGGGCCGCGACGAAGCCCGCCAGCGCGTCGCCAGCCGGGGCGAGCGCCATTTCTTTCCCGCCGCGCTGATCGACAGCCAGTTCGCCGCGCTGGAGCCGCCCCACGACGAGGCCGGGCTGCTCCATCTGGACAGTGAACACCCCCTGGAAGCACTGCTTGTACAAGCCGCCGAATGGCTGCAAAGGAACCCCCATGCACACGCCTGACACCCCCGAGGCCGCGCCGCGCAAATCCCGGCTCGTCGAAGCCGCCGAAGCCTTCATGGCCATCACGCTCGCCCTCATGGTGATCGCCGTGTTCAGCAACGTCGTGCTGCGCTACGCCTTCGACACAGGGCTGGTGATCTACGAAGAGCTGTCCCGCCTGCTGTTCGTCTGGCTGGTCTGCATCGGCACCATCGTCGCCGCCGCCGAAGACAAGCACCTCGCCTTCACGCTGGTGGTCGACCGCCTGGGGCCGCGCATGCTGCGCCATTGCCGCCGGTTGGCCAGCGCCCTGGGCCTGGCCATCCTCGGCATGATCGCCAAAGGCGCCTGGGACCAGGTCCTGGCCGGCATGCACAGCTTCAGCCCGGTGATGGGCTACCCGCTGGCCCTGGGCTCGGCCGCCATCCTGCTGATGGCCGCCGTCATGATGATCCTGCTCCTGAAAGAGGCCGCGCCCCTCTTCGGGTTCCACCGATAGGCGGCCCTTCCCATGATCACGACCCTCATCTTTCTCGGCACCCTGTTCGGCGGCATGGCGATCGGCCTGTCGATCGCCATCGCCCTGGTCCTGTCCGCCATCGCCATGATGTGGCAACTGGACTTCTTCAACACCCAGCTCCTGGCCCAGAACCTGATGGCCGGCTTCGACAGCTTCCCGCTGCTGGCCGTGCCGTTCTTCATCCTGGCCGGCGAACTGATGAACGCCGGCGGCCTGAGCCAGCGCATCATCGACATGGCGCGCGCCTTCGTCGGCCATATCCCCGGCGGCCTGGGCTACGTCACCGTATTCGCGGCCATCCTGCTGGCTTCGATGAGCGGTTCGGCCATTGCGGACACCGCCGCGCTGTCCACCATCCTGCTGCCCATGATGCGCCAGCAGAACTATCCGGACACCTTCAGCACCGGCCTGCTCGCTTCGGGCGGCATCATCGCGCCGGTCATCCCGCCCTCGCTGCCTTTCATCATCTACGGCGTCACCACCAACACCTCGATCAGCAAGCTGTTCATCAGCGGCGTATTCCCCGGCCTGATGATGGGCGCGGCGCTGCTGCTGGCCTGGCGCTGGATGGCGCGCAACAGCGACCTGCCCGCCATGCCCCGCGCCAGCGCCGCCGAGCGCGCCCGCAGCATCGCCGACGGCACCTGGGCGATCCTCATGCCGGTCATCATCCTGGGGGGCATCCGCTTCGGCATCTTCACCCCCACCGAGGCCGCCGTAGTGGCCGCCGTCTATGCGCTGTTCGTCGCCACGGTCGTCTACCGGCAAATGCGCTGGGCCGACTGCTACCGCGTGCTGATCAGTTCCAGCAAGACCACCGCCATCGTCATGTTCCTGTGCGGCGCCGCCACGGCCGCCGCCTACATGATCACGCTCGCCGATCTGCCCAATCAGTTGGCCGACCTGTTCGGCCCGGTCATGGACCACCAGATCCTGTTCATGGTGCTGATGGTGCTGTTCCTGATCCTGGTGGGCACCGCCATGGACCTGACGCCGACCATCCTGATCTTCGCTCCGGTCTGCCTGCCGCTGGCGGTCAAGGCCGGCGTGGATCCCATCTATTTCGGCTTCATCTTCGTGCTGACCGGCTGTCTGGGCCTGATCACGCCCCCGGTGGGCACCGTCCTGAACGTCGTGGCCGGGGTCGGCAAGGTCCCCATGGAAACCGTTGTCAAAGGCGTGAATCCCTTCCTGGGCGTCTACCTGGCGCTGCTCGCCCTGTTCATCCTCTTTCCGGAGCTGGTCATTGTTCCGGCCCGCTGGCTCTATTGAAGCCATTCATCCACCAAGGAGACTTACCATGAAGATAAAGACCATCCTGCTCGCCGCGGGGCTGGCATTCGGCCTGCAGGGCATCGCCCCGCAGGCGCAGGCCGCCGACATCCAGACCCGCCTGATCCGCTTCGGCTACGGTCTGAACCAGGATTCGAACCAGGGCCGCGCCGCCCAGGTGTTCGCCGACGAAGTCGCCAAGCTGTCGGACGGCAAGATGAAGATCCGCGCCATCGGCGCAGCCGCCCTGGGGTCCGACATCCAGATGCAGCAGGCGCTGATCGGCGGGGCCCAGGAAATGATGGTGGGCTCCACCGCCACCCTGGTGGGGATCACCCCGGAAATGGCCATGTGGGACACGCCTTTCCTGTTCAACTCCGGTGAAGAGGCCGACAAGATCCTCGACGGCCGGGCGGGCCAGATGCTCATCGAGAAACTGGACGACAAAGGGCTGGTCGGGCTGGTGTATTGGGAGAACGGTTTTCGCAACCTGACCAACAGCCAGCGGCCCGTGACCCGGGTGGAGGACTTCGACGGCCTGAAGCTGCGGGTCATGCAGAACAACATCTTCTTGGATACTTTCCAGCGCCTGGGCGCCAATGCCGTGCCGCTGCCCTTCTCGGAATTGTTCACCGCGCTGGAGACCAAGACGGTGGACGGCCAGGAAAATCCCTACAACACCATCCTGTCGAGCAAGTTCTACGAGGTCCAGAAATACCTGAGCGTCACCAACCACGTCTACAGCCCCTGGATCGTCCTCGCCAGCAAGCAATGGTGGGACACCTTGAGCGCCGACGAGCGCGATGTGCTGCTCAAGGCAGCCGTCGCCAGCCGCGACTTCGAGCGCAAAGACACCCGCCAGGAAGCCGAAAAGGCGCTGGCCCAGTTGAAGGCGGAGGGCATGCAGGTCAACGAAGTGTCACCCGAAGAAGTCGAGCGCATGCGTGAAACGATCAAGCCCGTCAACGAGCAGATCAAGCAGAACGTCGGCCCCGCAATCTGGCAGGCGGTGCAGAACCAGTTGAAGGCCATCCGCCAGGGAACGGACCGCCCTCGCGGTTGAGCCCGGCCCCGGCCCAAACAAAGCCCCGGACGGATGCAGACCCGTCCGGGGCTTTGCGCATCGGGCGGCCCGGGGCACGCCGCTCAGCGGTACACCAGGTCGCGGAAATAGAGTGACAGGTCCGGCCAGTAGGTGATCACCATCAGGCAAAGCAGCACCACGCCGACAAAGGGCAGCAGCGGCCGGATCAGGCGTTCGATGGGCACGTTGGCGACGGTGCAGGCGGCGAACAGGTTCACACCGAAGGGCGGCGTCACCATTCCCAGGGCCAGATTCACCACCATGATCACGCCGAAGTGCGCCGGATCAACGCCAAACTGCATCGCCACAGGCAGCAGCAGGGGCGCCAGCACCACGATGGATGCGGAGGTTTCGATGAACATGCCGATGAGGAACAGGGCGACGTTCATCCCCATCAGGAAGCTGAATTCGCTGGCGAACAGATGGCCGAGCCATTCGCCCAGCATCATCGGCACCCCGGCCCGGTTCAGCAGGAAGCCGAACACGCCGGCATTGGCGATGATGAACATGATGATCGCCGTGGACACCACGGAGCGGTGGAACGTGCGGCCCAGCGTGGCGAAGCTCAGCCGCCGATAGATGAAGACGCCCACGAACAGCGCATACACCACCGCCACGGCCGAGGCCTCGGTGGGGGTGAAGATGCCGCCGTAGATGCCGCCCAGGATGATGACCGGCATCAGCAGCGCCCACCAGGCCTTCTTGAAGGCGGCCCAGACCGGCAGGCGGCCTTCGCCATCGCGCTTGCCCAGGCCGTTGCGGCGCGCGTACAGCCATACATAGGCCATCAGCGCGACGACGATCAACAGGCCCGGCCCGATGCCGGCGATGAAGACCTCGCCCACCGAGGTGTCGGTGGACACCGCGAACAGGATCATGGGGATGGACGGCGGGATGATGACCCCCAGCTCGGCCGCCGAAGCCTGCAGCGAGGCCGCGAAGGGGACCGGATAGCCGTGCCTGGCCATGGCGGGAATCAGGATCGCCCCCACCGCGAAGGTCGTGGCGACGCTGGACCCCGCCACCGCCGCGAAGATCATGCAGGTCAGCACGCAACTGCAGGCCAGCCCGCCCTGCACGCCGCCCACCACGCTCTTGGCGAACTCGACCATGCGCTCGGAGATGCCGCCCGCCTCCATCAGATTGCCGGCCAGGATGAAGAACGGCACGGCGACCAGCGGGTACTTGTCCAGGGCGGCGTAGAGCTGCTGTGCGATCACCAGCCACGTCATATGACCGTCGAAACCGACCCCGGCCATGGTGGCCAGGCCGATCGACACGGCCACCGGCACGGTCAGGCCGAAGCACAGCAGCATGGAAATGAGCATCAACTGCGACATGATGCGGGTCCTAGACGGTTTCGATGTGGACGCGCCGCGGGCCTTCGGCCCAATAGGCCAGCGTGGCGAACAGCGACAAGGCCGCCCCGACGGGAATCGCCAGGTACACCCAGGAGATCGACGCGCCCAGGCTGGGCATCGTCTGGAAACGGACCCGCCAGGTCATCTCGATCCCGATCCAGAGCAGAAAGCCCAGGAAACCCACGACGATCAGCAGGACGACGTGCTCAAGCATCCGCGCCCGGCGCGGAGCAAGCAGGTTGTGCAGCAGATCCACGCTGAGCATGGCGCCCTGGCGAAAGGCCAGGGCCACCCCCAGCATCACCGCCCAGATGATCGAGGCCCGCGTCCAGGCTTCGGACCAGGCCGAGGGAGATTCGAGGATGAAGCGCGCCAGAACCTGATAGAAACCCGCCGCGACGGCGGACCACAGCAAGCCCTGGGCAACCCAGGACACCAGCCGGGACAGGCCCCGGTCGATCAGGCCGAGCACGCGCATGATCCCCCCTTGGCGCTGCGCGCCGTCCCCCCGAGGGGGAATGCGCGCTTGGGGCGGCCCGGCGCGCGCATGACCCTACTGGGTATCACGGATGGATTCGACCAGCGCCTGGCCGAACTGCTTGTAGTACTGCGGGTAGACCGGCTGGACCGCCTGGACGAAGGCGGCGTGGTTTACCGTGTTGACCTGCATGCCGTTGGATTTCAGGGTTTCGAGGCCATCCTTTTCGACCTGATCCACATAATCGCGCATGGCCTGGGCGCTGGCGACGGCGGCCGCCTTGAACTTGGCCTTGCCGTCGTCGGACAGGCCGTCATAGACGGAAGGCGACATCAGGACCAGGGCCGGGCCGTAGACGTGCGCCGTCAGCGACAGGTACTTCTGCAACTGCCACATCTTGACGGACACGATCACCGAAAGCGGGTTTTCCTGGCCGTCGATGGTGCCTTGCTGCAAGGCGGTGGCCACTTCCGGCCAGGCCATGGGGGTGGCCAGCACACCCAGCTCGCGGAAAGCGGCGATGTGGATCGGGTTTTCGGTCGTGCGGATCTTCAGGCCCTTGATGTCGGCGGGCTCGCTCACCGCGCGCACATTGTTGGTCAGGTGCCGGAAACCCTGCTCGCCCCAGGCCAGGGCCACCAGGCCGCGCTTGGGGAATTCGGCCAGCATGTCCTGGCCGATCTTGCCGTCCAGCACCTTGCGCGCGTGCGCCAGGTCGCGGAACAGGAAGGGGATGTCGAACACCCCCGTTTCGGGCACGAAGTTCAGCGTGGCGCCCGTGGAGACGATGGCCAGATCGATGGTGCCCAGTTGCAGGCCCTCGATCACCTCGCGTTCGCCGCCCAGCGCGCTGTTCGGGAATTGCTGGATCTTGAAGTCCGGCAGGCTGCCCTCCAGGGTCTTGACGAACGCGGCGGCGCCTGCGCCGTAGTGCGAGTTTTCGGACAGCGCGTAGGCCATTTTCAGCGTGGTCTGGGCCAGCGCCGGCGCCGACGCCGTCATGCCGGCCAGGGCCGCAGCCGCGAGCCATCGTGCAAAGTGCTTACCTTGGAACATGGTGTCGTCTCCCGAATCCGATATAGGTATCATGCGGCCCGCGCCTGGGCTCCGGGCGCGCCCCCGAACGGTCGGAGCCGCGCCCCGCGCAAAGCATCAAGGCCCTGGTGTTCTAACATGAAGTCCCGCAGGGTCGCAATGGAAACCGTGCGCGGCAGCGGGTTATCGCGGAGAATCCGCTACCGCGCGGGCCAGAAAAACGCTAGAGTTCCGGACAGGCCCGCCGGCGGGAATCCGCCATCGGCACACGATCAGGAACACGGTCATGGCAAGAAAAATCGCAGTCATCCCCGGCGACGGCATCGGCACGGAAGTCATGCCCGAAGGATTGCGGGTCCTGGAGGCCGCCGCCGCCCGGTTCGGGCTGGCGCTGGATTTCGAATCATTCGACTGGGGCTGCGGCCACTACCTGCGAGAAGGCCGCATGATGCCGGCCGACTGGAAGGACCGCATCGGCGGGCACGACGCCATCCTGTTCGGGGCCGTGGGCGCGCCCGATCAGGTCCCGGACCACATCGCCATCTGGGAATCCATCATCGCCATCCGCCGCGAATTCGACCAATACGTCAATCTGCGGCCGGCCCGGCTGATGCCCGGCGTACCCTGCCCGCTGGCCGGACGGCGCCCCGGCGACATCGATTTTCTGGTGGTGCGCGAGAATACCGAGGGCGAGTACTCCAACGCAGGCGGCCGCCTGTTCGCCGGCACCGACCGGGAAATCGCCCTCCAGGAATCGGTGTTCAGCCGCTTCGGCACCGACCGGGTGCTGCGCTACGCCTTCGAGCTGGCCGCCCGCCGGCCGGCCCGGCACCTGACGGCGGCCACGAAGTCCAACGGCATTTCCATCACCATGCCCTTCTGGGACGAACGCGTCGCCGCCATCAGCCAGGAATATCCCGGCGTGGCCTGCGATAAATTCCACATCGACATTCTCTGCGCCCACCTGGTGCAGCACCCCGACCGCTTCGACGTGATCGTGGCCTCGAACCTGTTCGGCGACATCCTGTCCGATCTCGGGCCGGCCTGCACCGGCACCATCGGCATCGCCCCTTCGGCCAACCTGAATCCGGACCGCCGTCATCCGTCTCTGTTCGAGCCCGTGCATGGCTCGGCCCCGGACATCGCCGGCCAGGGCATCGCCAATCCGGTCGGGCAGATCTGGTCGGCCGCCCTGATGCTCGAGCACCTCGGCCAGGGCGATCCCGCCTGGCAACAGGCCGCCGATGCGATTCTGCAGGGCATCGAAACCGTGTTGTCCGAGGGCCCCCGCACACCCGACATGGGCGGGTCCGCGCGCACCGCCGACATGGGCCGGGCCATCGCCGGGCATGTCGCCCGCACCCGCTGAGCGCCATCCACCGCACCGTCACCCGCCAGGAGCCCGCCATGCCCGCCCACCATTTCATCGCCAACACCCGGGTCGCCGCGGCCGACGGACAGACCATTCCGGTGATCGATCCGTCCGACGGGCGGGAATACGACCGCATCGCCCGAGGCTCGCCGGCCGACATCGATCAGGCTGTCCGGGCCGCCCAGGCGGCCATGGGGGAATCGTTCGACGGCCCCTGGGCCATGACCTGCGCCCGGGACCGGGGACGCCTGCTGGCGGCCTGGGGCCGCGCCGTGCAGGAGCACGCCGACGAACTGGCCGGCATCGAAGCGCGCGACACCGGCAAGACGCTGCGCACCGCCCGCAACGACGTCACGGCCCTGGCGCGCTACTTCGAATACTATGCCGGCGCCTGCGACAAGCTGCATGGCGAGACCCTGCCCTACGACACCGGCACCCTGGTGATGACGGTGCGCGAACCGCACGGCGTCACCGGCCACATCATCCCCTGGAACTATCCCGTCCAGATTTTCGGCCGCAGCGTCGGCGCCTCCCTGGCGGCCGGCAATGCCTGCGTGGTCAAGCCGGCCGAGGACGCCAGCCTGTCCGCCCTGTACCTGGCCGATCTGGCCGCCCGCGCGGGCTTCCCGCCCGGCGCCCTGAACATCGTCACCGGCTACGGACAAGAGGCCGGCGCGGCCCTCTGCGCCCATCCGGGCATCCGGCACCTCTCTTTCACCGGCTCCACCGCCACCGGCCAGCAGGTCGCCGCCGCCGCCGCGCGGCACCACTGCCCCGTGGTGCTCGAACTGGGCGGAAAATCGCCGCAGATCGTGTTCGAAGACGCCGACCTGGACGCCGCCCTGCCGGCGGTCGTCAACGCCATTGTCCAGAACAGCGGCCAGACCTGCTCGGCGGGCAGCCGGCTGCTGGTCCACGAAAGCCTCCACGACGCCTTCGTCGAGCGCGTCGCCGGGCGCTTCCGCGTGCTGCGGGCCGGGCCGCCCTCGTCGGATGCCGATCTGGGGCCGCTGGTCAGCCGACGGCAATATGAACGGGTGCGCCAGATGCTCGACATCGCCCGCGGCGAGGGCCTGGCCGAGGCCGCCCGGGGCCGCATCCTGGACGATGCGCCGCCGGGCGGCTTCTACCAGGAACCCGTGCTGTTTCGCCATGTGCCCCCGGACAGCGCCCTGGTCCGGGAGGAAATCTTCGGGCCGGTCCTGGTCACGCAGGCTTTCCGCGACGAAGCGCACGCCCTGGCCCTGGCCAACGGCACCGACTACGGCCTGGTGGCCGGGGTCTGGACACGGGACGGGGCGCGTCAATTGTGCATGGCGCGCCACCTGCGCTGCGGCCAGGTCTTCATCAACAACTACGGCGCCGGCGGCGGCGTCGAACTGCCCTTCGGCGGGGTCAAGTCCAGCGGCCATGGCCGCGAAAAAGGCTTCGAGGCCCTGCTGGGGTTCACCGCCCTGAAGACCGTGGCGATCCGCTACGGCCACGACACCTGAAGGAGACAGACACCATGCGTCTGCGCGACAAGACCGCCATCGTCACCGGGGCCGGCTCCGGATTCGGCCGGGGCATCGCCTCGGTCTTCGCCCGCGAGGGCGCCCGGGTGATCGTGGCCGACATCCACGATGCGCACGGCCGCGAAACCGCCGAACAGATCCGGGCGGCCGGCGGACGGGCCGAATTCGCGCATGTCGACGTCGCCGACGCCGCCAGCATGCGCGGGCTGTTGGCGCAGGCCCTGGCGCATTTCGGAGGGCTGGACATCGTGGTCAACAACGCCGGCGCCACGCACCGCAACCGGCCCATGCTCGAAGTCACCGAGGCCGAGTTTGACCGCATCTACGCCATCAACGTCAAAAGCATCTATCTCAGCGCCCAGGCTTTCGTGCCGCACTTCCGCCAGCAAGGCGGCGGCGTGTTCGTGAACATCGCTTCCACGGCCGCCATCCGGCCGCGTCCCGGCCTGACCTGGTACAACGGCACCAAGGGCGCCGTGGTCACCACCAGCCGCTCGATGGCAGCGGAACTGGGCCCCGACCGGATCCGCGTCAATTGCGTCAATCCCGTGGTGGGCGCCACCGGCCTGCTGACGGAATTCATGGGCATGCCGGACACGCCTGAAAACCGCGCGAAGTTCACCGCCGGCATCCCGCTGGGACGATTCTCGACCCCGGACGACGTCGCCCACGCCTGCCTCTACCTGGCCTCGGACGAAGCCTCCTTCATCACCGGCGCCTGCCTGGAGGTCGACGGCGGCCGGTGCGTCTGATCACTCTTCCACATACCAGGTGTCTTCGGACAGCATCACCTGCTGGTGCCCGTAGCCGGCCGGCATCATCGGAAAGCAGTTCTGCAGCGGCACCACCGCCACATCCAGGAAATACGGCCCGTCATGCGCCATGCAGGCATCCAGCGCCGCATCCAGGTCGCGCGGGTGCTCGACGCGCGCCGCGCCCCAGCCGAAGGCGCCCGCCAGCGCCACGAAATCCGGGATCGAAGCGTTGTAGCTGTGGCTGTAGCGGCCCTCGTGGATCAATTCCTGCCATTGGCGCACCATGCCCATGTGGCCGTTGTTGCACAGGATCAGCTTGACCGGCGCGCGGTGCTGGGCGGCCGTGGCCAGTTCCTGGATGTTCATCAGCACGGAGGCATCGCCGCTGACGCAGATCACCGGTTTGTCCGGATGCGCGATCTGCGCGCCGATGGCGGCGGGCAGCCCGTAGCCCATGGTGCCCGCGCCGCCGGAGGTCAGCCAGCGGTTGGGGCGGCCGATGCCGATGTACTGGGCGGCCCACATCTGGTGCTGGCCCACGTCCGTGGCCACGATGGCATCGCGGCCGGCCAGCAGCCGGTCGATGCGCCGCATCAGGTCCTGAGGCAAAATGGCATCGGCCGAGGGCTGGAACTGCAGGCAGTCGCGCGCCTGCCAGACAGCGATGCGCTGCCACCATTCGTCCAGGCGCCCGGCCTCCTGCGGATGCTGACCCAGCTCTTTTTGCAGGGCGCGCAGCAGCGGATAGCAATCACCCACCAGCGCCACATCGGCGCGCACGACCTTGTCGATCGAGGCCGGGTCGATATCCAGGTGAATCTTGTCGGCATGCGGACAGAAATCCGACAGCCGGCCCGTGATGCGGTCGTCGAAGCGCGCGCCCACGCAAATGATCAGATCCGCATGGTGCATCGCCAGATTGGCCTGCAGGGTGCCGTGCATGCCGAGCATGCCCAGGAACTGCGCATCGCCGGCCGGATAGGCACCCAGGCCCATCAACGTCAGCGTGCAGGGCGCCCCGGCCGCCTGCACCAGGCTGCGGAAGGCGTGGCAGGCATCGAGGCCCGAATTGATCAGCCCGCCGCCGCCATAGAACACCGGGCGGCGGGCGCGGGCGATCAGGGCGGCGGCGCGCTTGAGCGCCGCCTCGGTCGCGGGCGCGAGCGGCCCGGCGGCGGCCTCGGGCTCCGGGGCCGCCACGGCATGTCCGGGCGGCACGCGGGCGATCTGCAGATCCTTGGGAAAGTCCAGCAGCACCGGCCCGGGGCGGCCGGCGCGCGTCAGGCGCAGGGCCTTGGCCGCCAGGTCGGCGATGTCCTCGGAACGGCGCACCTGGGCGTTCCATTTGGTGACCGGACGCGAGATGCCGACCGCATCGCATTCCTGGAAGGCGTCGGTGCCGATGGCGCCGGTCGCCACTTGGCCGCTGATGCACAGCACCGGGATCGAATCGCAGAGCGCGTCGAGCAGCCCGGTCGTGGTGTTCGCCATACCTGGGCCGGAGGTGACGAACACCACGCCGGGCCTGCCCGTGGAGCGCGCATAGCCTTCGGCGGCATGCATGGCCGCCTGCTCATGGCGCACCAGAATATGCCGGATGCGCGGCTCGGCATACAGGGCGTCGTACAGCGGCAGCACCGCCCCGCCCGGATAGCCGAACACCGTATCCACCCCAAGCGCGATCAAGGTATCCAGCAGGACCTCGGCCCCGTTGCGGTCGGCGGCGGGGACGGATACGGCGGCATGGGCGGCGGTTGGGGCATTCACGGGCGTTCTACCTGGACAAGGAATGGGCATGCCGCGGCGGGTGGACGTGAGCGAAGCATCCCAAGGATAATGTTTCAGTTTATCCCTTTTCGATTCAGCCCCATGGCTTCCTCCCGCCCGCCCTGGCACGCCGTGCGCGTCTCGGCCCTGCACGGCACAGGCGTATTCGCCGCGCGCGACATCCCCGCCGAAACCCGGATCCTGGACTACGCGGGCCGCCGCCTGTCGGCCGAACAGGCCGACGCCCGCTGGCCGGTCAACCCTGACGACCCCTACCACACCTTCTATTTCGCGCTCAGCAGCGGCCGGGTGATCGACGGCGGCCAACGCGGCAACGACGCCCGCTGGATCAATCACGGCTGCGCGCCCAACTGCGAGGCGCGCGAAAACGAAGCCGGCACCCGCGTGGCGATCTACGCGCTGCGGGACATCCCGGCGGGAGAAGAACTGCTCTACGACTACGGCCTGGTGATCGACGAGCCGCTCACCCGCACGCTCAAACGCCATTACCGCTGCCGCTGCGGCGCATCCGCGTGCCGGGGCACGATGCTGGCCCTGGCGGACGGCACTTGAATCGGGGGATTGCCCGGACTGGCAAGCGGGGCATTTCGCAGTAGGATTCAGTGTCGCCCTACGGCCCGCCACCCGCTGCACACGATCCATGCCCGACGCCCACGCCGCCGACCCTGATGACCAAGACCTGCCCGACACCGCGCCCCCGCCCGATCCCCCGGTGCGCGTCTCCCTGCGATTCGAAGACTGGCTGACCGTGCTGACCCTGGCCGCCCTGGCCTGCATCACCCTGGCCAATGTGATCGTGCGCTACCTCACCGACGAGTCCTTCGCCTGGACCGAGGAAATCTCCATCTTCCTGCTGATCGTGCTCACCTTGAGCGCGAGCTCCTCGGCCTTCGTCCGTCTGCTGCACATCCGCATCGAACTGCTGGCCGACGGCGGCAGTCCCGCGCGGCAGCGGCGTTTCGCCCTCATCGGCGGCACCGTCTCGCTGCTGTTCTTCGCCGGCCTGACGATCCTGCTGGGCCGCATGGCCCTGGACGAATACAACTGGGGCGACACATCCCCGGCGATCGGCGTGCCCACCTGGTGGTATTCCATGTGGCTGCCAGTGCTGTCGGCCGTCATCACCCTGCGCCTGGCCGGCATCCTGCGGCGCGCCTGGGAGCGGACATGATCCCGACCCTGCTGTTCGGCCTGTTCGTCGTCCTGATGGTCATCGGCGTGCCCGTGGGCATCGCTCTGGGGGCGGCGGGCACGCTGGCCATCGCCCTGGCCAACCCGGAAACCCATTGGTTCGGCCTGATGGCGGTCTCGCAGAGCTTCTATGCCGGCCTGGCCAAGTATCCCCTGCTGGCCATTCCCATGTTCGTGCTGGTCGGCTCGATCTTCGACCGCTCCGGGGTCGCCGCCAAGCTGGTGCGCCTGGCCCAGTCCATCACCGGCAACGGCCCCGGCATGCTGGCCGTGGTCGCCATCACCGTCGCCATGTTCCTGGGCGGGATTTCCGGCTCCGGCCCGGCCTGCGCCGCCGCCGTGGGCGCCATCATGATCGGCGCCATGAACCGCGCCGGCTACCCGCGCGCCTACTCGGCCAGCGTCGTGGCGGCGGGCGCCGCCACCGACATCCTGATCCCGCCCTCGATCGCCATGATCGTCTACTCCGTCCTGGTGCCGCAGGCCTCGGTGCCGGCGCTGTTCGCGGCGGGCATGTTTCCGGGCATCCTGGCCGGCATCGGGCTCATCATCCCGGCCGTCTGGCTGGCGCGCCGCCACAAGATGGGGGCGGCCGCCCGCGCCGAACCCAGGCCGCCCTTCTGGCGCAGCCTGTTCGAGGCGATCCCGGGCCTGGCCGCGCCCGTCATCATCCTGGGCGGCATGCGCATGGGCTATTTCACGCCCACCGAGGCCGCCGTGGTCGCTGTGTTCTATGGCCTGCTGATCGGCCTGTTCGTACACCGCACCCTGCGCGTGCGCGACCTGTTCCCCATCCTGCGCGAAGCCGGCGAACTATCCGCCGTCATCCTGCTGATCGTCACGCTGGCCGGGATTTTCGCCTGGTCGCTGTCCACCCTGTCGATCATCGACCCCATCACGAACGCCATCGTGCATTCGGGCCTGGGGCCATACAGCGTGCTGGCGCTGCTGATCCTGCTGCTGATCGTCGCGGGCATGTTCCTGGACGGCATCTCGATCTTTCTGATCTTCGTCCCGCTGATCCTGCCGGTCGCCCAGGCCTTCGGCTGGGATCTGGTTTGGCTGGGCGTACTGCTGACGCTGATGGTCGCCGTGGGCCAGTTCACGCCGCCGGTGGCCGTGAACCTGATGGTTTCCAGCAAGATCGCCCGCATCCCGATGGAAAGCACGGTGCCCTGGGTGCTGTGGCTGGTGGCCGGCATGCTCTGCACGCTGGTGCTGGTGGTGATTTTTCCCCAGATCGCGCTCTGGCTGCCGCATTATCTGGGATACTGATTTCCGTTCGAGCGGGCGGCACGGCCCGCCGGCGCGCCGATGCCCGCTTCGGGCACCCGGCCAGAAACACCCAGGATTTTCCAAAGAGGAGACTGACATGCATTTCAAGCGATTCATCGGCGCCGCCGCCCTGGCCTTCACGGCCCTGGCCGCCACCCTGCCGGCCCAGGCGGCCGACTACAAGTCCGAATACAAGCTGTCCATCGTGGTGGGCACCAACTTCCCCTGGGGCCAGGGGGCGGTGATCTGGTCCGACCTGGTGCGCGAGCGCACCAACGGCCGCATCAACATCAAGGTCTACCCGGGCACCTCTCTGGTCCAGGGCGACCAGACGCGCGAATTCACCGCCATCCGCCAGGGCGTGATCGACATGGCCATCGGCTCGACCATCAACTGGTCCCCGCAGGTCAAGGAACTGAACCTGTTTTCCCTGCCCTTCCTGATGCCCGACTATCCCGCCATCGACGCCCTGACCCAGGGCAAGGTCGGCGCGCAACTGTTCGACATCCTGTCCAAGAAGGGCGTGGTGCCGCTGGCCTGGGGCGAGAACGGCTACCGCCAGTTGTCCAATTCCGCGCGCGAGGTCAAGACGCCCGAGGACGTCAGAGGCATGAAGCTGCGCGTGGTCGGCTCGCCGCTGTACATCGACATCTACACCGCCCTGGGCGCCAACCCGACCCAGATGAGCTGGGCCGACGCCCAGCCCGCACTGGCCAGCGGCGCCGTCGACGGCCAGGAAAACCCGCTGTCCATCTACGCCGGTGCCAAGCTCTATGACGTCGGCCAGAAATACCTCAGCCTGTGGAACTACGTGGCCGATCCGCTGATCTTCGTGGTCAACCAGGATGTCTGGAACTCCTGGACGCCGGCCGATCAGAAAATCGTGCGCGAAGCCGCCATCGAGGCGGGCCGCCAGGAAATCATCATCGCCCGCAAAGGCGTGACCAACACCGACGATTCCCTGCTCAAGGAAATCGAAGGCCACGGCGTGACGGTCACGGTGCTCTCGCCCGAACAGATCGACGCCTTCGCCCAGGTCACCCGGCCGGTGTTCGACAAATGGGCCAAGCAGATCGGCGCCGATCTGGTGAGGCAGGCGCAGGCGGACATCGCCCAGCGCTGAGTCCGGCCGCACGGCGCCGCATGCCGCCTGCGCGTGCGGCGTCCCCCGCGGCACGTCTGCACTGCACCGCAGACGTGCCGCGAGGCGGCGTATGATGCCGGCATGCTTCCGCCTTCCGGCACCCCATGGAAATCACCCTCGACGTCGCCGCCCTGCTGTTTCTTGTCGCATTCCTGGCGGGCATCGTCGACGCCATTGCCGGCGGCGGCGGGCTGATCACCATCCCGGCGCTGCTGGCGGCGGGTCTGCCGCCGGGGGCAGCCATCGCCACCAACAAGATCGGCGGCATCGCCGGATCGGCCGCCGCCACGCTGCACTTCTTGCGCATGCGCCAGATCGACCTGAAGCGCAGCCGCCGGATGATGCTGACCACCTTTCTGGGCGCGCTGGCGGGCGGCTTCGCCCTGACGCGCATCGACAGCGGCGTGCTGCGCCAGGTGATTCCCTTCCTGCTGATCGGTTTCGCGCTGTATTTCCTGCTGTCGCCGCGCGTCGGCGCCGAGGACCGCACCCAGCGCATCACACCGGCCCTGTACGCGGCCACCCTGGCGCCGTTGATCGGCTTCTACGACGGTTTCTTCGGCCCGGGCACAGGCACCTTCCTGGCGATCTCCTGCGTCACGCTGCTGGGCTTCAACCTGGTCAAGGCCACGGCGCACGCCAAGCTGCTGAACCTGTGCAGCAACCTGGCTTCCGTTCTGTTTTTCGCGGCCAGCGGCCACATCGTCTGGGCCTTCGGCCTGCCCATGCTGGCGGGCCAGTGGCTGGGCGGCACTCTGGGCGCGCGCCTGGCCGTCACGCGCGGTCACCGGCTGATCCGCGTGCTGATGGTGTCCATGGCGGTGATCGTGTCGGTGAAAATGCTGCTGGAATAAATCAGCCCGCCTCGCGCAGGCAGCGCAACTCCAGGCTCACATCGCCGCGCGCGCACGACACCCAGGCCGTGCGATCGGTGACATTCACGCTCAAGCTCATGTTGCGCTCGGCCAGCGCCGCCAGGGCGCGCGTGGCTTCGGCATCCAAAATCCAGACCTGCAGATTGACGGCGCGGGCGACTTTGTTCCGCACCCCCGACCACCAGAGGTCCGCGCCGCGCCCATAGGCCAGCACGATCACCTGACCGGCCCGCCCGCACGCCTTCAGCAGGCGGCGCTCGTCGGGCAGGCCGACCTCGATCCACTGCGTGATCGCGCCGGTCAGGTCCAGGTTCCAGAGGTCCGGCTCGTCCGTGTCGCTCAGGCCCCGGGTGAAGGCCAGCCGTTCGTCGGCCTCGGCCCACAGGGCGTAGGCCAGCAGCCGCACCATCAGGCGTTCGTCGGTCTCGGACGGATGCCGGGCGGCGGTGACGGCATGGCTGCCGTAATAGGCGCGGTCGTTGTCCGCGACGTGGAGTTCCGCCTTGTAGACGGTGGCGCGCAGGGCCATGATGTTTTTTTACTTGAAAGCGGTTTCGATGAAGCTGCGCAGTTTACGCGAGTGCAGGCGCTCGCCGGGCATCTCGCGCAGGTGTTCCAGGGCCCGGATGCCGATATGCAAGTGCTGGTTGACCTGGGTGCGGTAGAAGGCGGTGGCCATGCCCGGCAGCTTGAGTTCGCCGTGCAGAGGCTTGTCGGACACGCACAGCAGCGTGCCGTAGGGCACGCGGAAACGGAAGCCGTTGGCCGCGATGGTGGCCGATTCCATGTCCAGGGCGATGGCGCGCGACTGCGACAGGCGC
Source organism: Castellaniella ginsengisoli (assembly GCF_040955415.1). Taxonomy (NCBI): domain Bacteria; kingdom Pseudomonadati; phylum Pseudomonadota; class Betaproteobacteria; order Burkholderiales; family Alcaligenaceae; genus Castellaniella; species Castellaniella ginsengisoli. Next base: position 1,078,787 of record NZ_CP158257.1, read on the forward strand.
TGCACCGGCTCTTGCTGGTCGCGCAGTTCCCAGTTGCGGTTGTCGATGGTGGCCACGGTGCCGGTGCGCATGATCCGCTTCAGCTCCCAGCCCTCCAGGCCGGACACATCGGCCACGGCCTGCTCCAGGGCGACCTGGACCTCGGCCAGCGGCGGCACCGGCACCCACAGGGGAAGATCGTCGTCCAGCACGTGATCCTCGCGCACATAGCCGTGGGCCAGCACGTAGTCGCCCAGCCGCTGGGTGGTGCGCAGCCCGGCGCAATGGCCCAGCATCAGCCAGGCCGACGGCCGCAGCACCGCGACGTGGTCGGTAATGGTCTTGGCATTGGAAGGGCCCACGCCGATATTGATCAGGGTGATGCCGGTATGCCCCGGCCGCTTGAGATGGAAGGACGGCATCTGCGGCAACGGCAATGGCCCTTCGCGGGGGGCGTCCAGCGTGTCTCGCGTGACGATGCGGTTGCCCGGCTCGACCAGTTCCGTATAGCCGCCCACGCCGGAAGCCAGGGTCTCCCGCGCCCACTGGACGAAACCATCCACGTAGAACTGGTAGTTGGTGAACAGCACGAAGTCCTGGAAATGCACCGGGGACGTGGCCGTATAGTGCTGCAGCCGGTGCAGGGAATAATCGATGCGCGGCGCGGTGAACGGCGCCAGGGGCCGGGCCTGGTTGGCGCGGCCGCTCCAGGTGCCGTTGACGATGGCGTCATCGGTCACGGCCAGGTCGGGCACGTCGAAATGGTCGCGCAGGGTGTGGCCGGGCGTCTCGGAATACTCACCCTCGACGTACTCGCCTTCCGGGAAGGAGAAGTGCAGGGGAATCGGCATGTCCGACTCGCCGATCTCCACCGGCACGCCGTGATTGCGCAGCAGCAGGCGCACCTGCTCGCGCAGGTAGCCCTGGAACAGGCCGGGCTGCGTCACCGTGGTCATGTAGACGCCCGGCTCGACCAGATGGCCGTAGGACAGGCGGCTGTCGATTTCCCGATAGGAACTCACCCGGATGCGGATCGCCGGATAGCAGGCGCGCACCCGCTGGCCGGTCTCCAGACCATTGGCGCAATATTCACGGAAAGCGTCGCGAATGAAGGCGGTGTTGCGCTGGTAGATCTCCAGCAACCGGTCCACCGCCGCATCGGCGTCCTCGTAGCTGGAGAACGGAATCAGTTGCGGCATCCGGGTCGGGCGCGCGATATCGATGAATTTTTCCATGCACCCGATTATGGCAGGTCTTGATGACAGCCGGACACGCCCAGCCGCAGACTGCGCAGCGTGGAGGCCCCTTTTTGCCGCTGGGCCGTCCCAAGGCAAAAAGCACCCCCTTGGGGCAGCAAGCAGCCGCAGGCTGCGCAGCGTGGGGGCCCTTTACCCCTCCTCCCGCCGGTGCACCTCCCGCCCCGCCGCATAGGTCGCGGCGATGGCGCGGTCGTCGCCCAGCATCGCCAAGGCGAACAGCAGCTCCTCCAGCGAGTCGGCCAGGGCGCTGCGGCGCTCGAGCAGCGGCGTCGCCTTGGGGTCCAGGACGATGAAGTCGGCCTCGGCGCCGGGCTCCAGCGTGCCGATCCGGCCGGTCAGGCCCAGATGCTTGGCCGCGCCCTGCGTCGCCTGCCAGAACATGCGCCGCGCCGTCAGGTAATGGCCCGACAGACGCGCCACCTTGTGCGCTTCGTTCATCGTCAGCAGCATGGAAAAAGACGAGCCGCCGCCCACGTCGGTGGCCAGGGCCACCGGCATGCCGAAACTCTTGGCGGCCGCGAAATCGAACAGGCCGCTGCCAAGGAACTGGTTGGACGTGGGGCAGTGGGCGGCGACCGCGCCGGCATCGCGCATCCGGCGGCGGTCGTCGTCGTCCAGCCAGACGCAGTGCCCGTAGACGGAACGGGGCCGCAACAGGCCGTACTGGTCGTAGATGTCCAGGTAGCTGCGATAGCCGGGGAACAGGCTCATGACCCATTTCACCTCGTCGCGGTTCTCGGACACATGCGACTGGATGAAGACGTCCTGGTAACGCTTGGCCAGTTCGCCGCACAAGCCGAGCTGCTCGGGCGTGGAGGTCGGCGCGAAGCGCGGCGTCAGGGCATACATCTGGCGTCCCGTGCCATGCCAGCGCCCGATGAGGTCCTCGCTGTCGCGGGCGCCGGATTCGGCCGTGTCGCGCAGGTATTCGGGGCAGTTGCGATCCATCATGACCTTGCCCGCCACCATGCGCAGATTGCGTGCGTGGCTTTCCTCGAAGAAGGCCTGGGCCGAACCCGGATGCACGGTGCAATACACCAGCGCGGTGGTGGTGCCGCAACGCAACAGTTCATCCAGAAAGAAACGCGCCACGTCGTGGGCGTACTCCGGATTCTCGAAGCGCCGTTCGGTCGGAAAGGTATAGGTTTCCAGCCACGGCAGCAGGCCCGGCGCCGGCGAGGCGATCATGTCCGTCTGCGGATAGTGGATATGGGTGTCGATGAAGCCCGGCGTAATCAGGCGGCCGCGCCAGTCTTTGACCGCCGTGCCGGGCGGCAGCTCTTTGATCAGCCGGTCGTATTCGCCGCATTGCTCGATGCGGCCGTCGCGCACGACCAGCAGGCCGTCACGGATCCATTCGCACGCCTCGTCTTCGGCTTTGGGCGTATCGCGGAAATACAGCAACTGGGCGCGGTAGGCCTGCAGGCCGGAGGCATTCGGCCCGGCGGGCATGGACGGATTCGTGCGTGTCATGGGGTCTCCTGGTTCGAGAGGCGCGGGCCGCGGTCCGCCTCCGGTGCGAGGCCGGGGCCCGGCGTGTTGTATTGGATGGAAATACGGGCTTGCGTCTCAGTGGGCTGCCTCGGCGGCGCGGACCGGCGCGGCCACCTGCCGCGACCGCGCCGCGCGCAGACGCAGTAGCTGGGCGGCGACCGCGACGGCGATCACGGCGGGCTGCTTGCCTTCGATGCCGGGCTCGCCGATCGGACAGACGATGCGCGCCACCCGTTCGGGCGCGATGCCGCGCGCACGGAAGCGGTGCTCGAACTTGCGCCGCTTGGTCTGCGAACCGATCAGGCCGAAATACGCCACGTCGTCACGCCGCAGCAGTTGCTCGCACAGCCGCTGGTCGAGCGCATGATCGTGGGTCATGACCAGGAAGCAGCTATCGGGCGGCGCCTCGTCGATCACGGCCTCGGGCGTGTCGGTCGCCTCGATCATCACGTTCGCGGGCACCGCGTCCGGAAACAGCTCGTCGCGCGCGTCCACCCAGGTCACCCGGCAAGGCAGGGTACCCAGGATGTGCACCAGGGCCTGGCCCACGTGGCCCGCGCCGAAGATCACCACATGCAGCGGATCGGGCCGGACGGTCTCGCGCAGCGTCAGGCAGCCCCGGACAGGATCGGGCCGCAGCAGCCGGTCGGGCTGCGCACTGTGTTCGTGGAAGTCGGCGTCCGTTTCGTCAGGCACCCAGACGCGCACCCACGGCGCGACGCCCGTCTCTCCCAGGCCGACCTCCCGCACACAACCGGCCGGCGACTGCTGCCCGGCGCGCAGAGCTTCCAGCCAGCCGCGATCAGACTCCCGCAGGCGCTCGAACAGCAGGTGCACCATGCCGCCGCAGCACTGGCCCAGCGCCGGCCCCAGGGGCAGGGCTTCGATCCAGCGATCCGCCCCCTCGCCGGCGCTCAGGCGCGCCCGGGCGAACTGGGCGGCCTTCCACTCCAGATGGCCGCCGCCGATGGTCAGCCACTGGTGGCTGGCGGACACGAGCATCTTCGCCCCCGCTTCGCGCGGGGCCGAGCCCTGGATCCAGGCAACCGTGATCAACACGGTCGCCTGACGACGATCCAGGCACCACAGGGCCTGATCGATCCAGCCGTTCATGTCTTCGCGCCTCCTGTCCTTGATGTCCCGGGCGGGCCTAGGCCGCGCCGTGCGCGCGCAGGCCCTCGACCGCCTTGAGGATGGCTTCAGGCGTCGCCGGCGCCCGCAAGTCGGGCGAAGTCCGCCCGTCGCCCGCGGCGGCGACCGCGTCGCAGATGGCATTGAAAACGCTGATGCCGTGCAGCAACGGCGGCTCGCCCACCGCCTTGGAGCGGTGCACGGTGTCCTTCAGGTTCTGCGTCCGGAACAGGCGCACGCGGAAGTCGCGCGGGCAGTCGCTGATGGCCGGGATCTTGTAGGTGGACGGCGCATGCGTCATCAGCCGGCCGTCCTCGCGCCACCAGAGTTCCTCGGTGGTCAGCCAGCCCATGCCCTGGATGTAGCCGCCTTCGACCTGGCCCAGATCGATGGCCGGATTGATCGACGCCCCGACGTCGTGCAGGATGTCGCCGCGCAGCAGCTTCCATTCCCCGGTCAGCGTATCGACCACGACCTCGGACACCGCCGCCCCGAAGGCGAAGTAGTAGAACGGCCGGCCTTGCATGGTGGCCTTGTCCCAGACGATGCCCGGCGTGGCGTAGAAGCCGTCGGACCACAATTGCACGCGGTCCCAATAGGCCTCGTCGGCCAGTTGGCCGAACGGGATGTTGCGGCCGTTGACGTTGACCTGGCGCCAGGCGAAGACCACATCTTCCGGCTTGCCTCCGTACTTGCGGGCCGCGAAATCGGCCAGGCGCGCGCGTAGCTGCAGCGCAGCGTCTTCGGCCGCCTTGCCGTTCAGGTCGGTGCCCGTGGAGGCCGCCGTGGCGGAGGTATTGGCGACCTTGTGGGTATCGGTGGCCGTGACGCGCACGCAGTCCAGGTCCAGCCCCAGGGTATTGGCCACGATCTGGGCGACCTTGGTGTTCAGGCCCTGGCCCATTTCCGTGCCGCCGTGGTTCACCAGCACGGAACCGTCGCGGTAGATGTGCACCAGCGCGCCCGCCTGGTTGAAGGCCGGCACGTTGAAGGAAATGCCGAATTTCACCGGCGTCAGCGCCAGACCTTTTTTCAGGACGGGGCTGGAGGCATTGAACTCGTTGACCGCCTGGCGGCGCGCCCGGTAGTCGGAACTGGCGACCAGCTCGGCGACCAGCGGCTCGATCAGATTGCCCTCGACCACCTGGCCATAGGGCGTGGTGTTGCGCGTCTCGATGCCGTAGAAGTTGGTCTGGCGCACATCCAGCGGATCGCGGCCCAGGTCGCGGGCGATGCGTTCGATCACGACTTCGGTCAGCAAGGCGCCTTGGGGGCCGCCAAAACCGCGGAAGGCCGTATTCGACTGGGTGTGGGTCTTGCCGCACATGGCGCGCACATCGGACGCCGGGATGTAATAGGCATTGTCGAAGTGGCAGACGGCGCGGCTGGCGACCGCCTCGGACAGGTCGGCGGAAAAGCCGGAATGCAGCGTCATGTCCAGGCGCATGCCCAGGATCCGGCCTTCGTCGTCGTAGCCGACTTCGTAATCGTAATGAAAGCCGTGGCGCTTGCCGGTGATCATCATGTCGTCGTCGCGATCGACCCGCAGCTTGACCGGCCGCTGCAGACGGTGCGCGGCCACCGAGGCCAGGCAGGCGAAGATCGCCGACTGGGACTCTTTGCCGCCGAAACCGCCGCCCATGCGCCGGCATTCGATCTGGACCTGGTGGGCGTGCCAGCCCAGCGCGTGGCCGACCACGGCCTGCATTTCCGTCGGGTGCTGCGTGGAGCACCAGACCAGCATGCCGTCCTTTTCGCGCGGGATCGCGTAGGCGATCTGGCCCTCCAGGTAGAACTGCTCCTGGCCGCCGCAGTCGAACGTGCCCTTGAGGCGGCGCGGCGCCGCGGCCAGCGCGGCCTGGACGTCTCCCTGGACCATGCGCATGTCGGGCAAGGTGCGGGAATCCGCCTGCTTGGCCTGCACCGGTGTCAGCAAGTGGGGCAGATCTTCGTAGTCGATCTGGCCCAGGCGCGCGGCGCGGCGGGCCTCGTCCACCGAACGCGCCACCACCATGAACATCGGCTGGCCGACGTACTGGACCCGTTCTTCGGCCAGCAGGGGATCGTCGTGGACCACCGGGCCGCAGTTGTTCTCGCCGGGAATGTCGCGGGCCGTCAGCACGGCGATCACGCCGGGGGCGCGGCGCACGGCGTCCAGATCCATGCCGCGCACGCGGGCATGCGCCTTGGCCGACTGGCCCAGCGCGGCATAGACGGTGCCGCGCAATTCGGGGATGTCGTCGGTATAAACAGCTTCGCCGGTGACGTGCAGCACGGCGGATTCGTGCGGACTGGCGGCGCCGGCGGCCGGCTCGCCCTCGACGGGGCGGGGGATGCGGTCGTTGGCGACGGCCAGCCGGTCCAGTTCGGCCGGTACGTTGATGCGCATGTTCATGACGGCCTCCTCAAGCGATGTCGGCCAGGACGGCCGTACTGACCTGATGCGTCGCCAGCGGCGCCCCAGGGGCGGTTTCCAGGTAAAAGCGATACAGCAGGTTGCGCGAGGCCAACCGCCGGTATTCGCTGCTGGCGCGCATGTCGGTCAGGGGCTTGAAGTCCTGGTCCAGGGCGTCCATCGCGGCGCGGATGCGCGCCTCGTCCCAGGGCTGGCCCTGCAGAACGGCTTCTGCGGCGCGTGCCCGGCTGGGCGTGGCCGCGACCCCGCCGAAACCGGTGCGCACGGAGCGCGCCACGCCGGACTCGTCCAGAACCACGGCAAAGGCGGCGCACACGGCCGAGATATCCTGATCGAACCGCTTGGACAATTTGTAATGGCGGAACTGGCGGCCTTCGACCCGCACCGGCACGCGCAGCCCCTGCACGAACTCACCGGATTCGGAGGCGTTCTTCTGGTAGCCCAGGTAGTAGTCCTCGAGCGGCATCTCGCGCACCCGGTCGCCCCGGCGCAGGATGATGCTCGAACCCAGAGCGATCAGGCCCGGCATGGAGTCGCCGATCGGAGATCCGTTGGCCACATTGCCGCCCAAGGTGCCCGCATTGCGGATCGGGAAGGACGCGAAGCGCTGGCGCATCTCGGCCAGTTCGGGAAGGTGCCCGACCAGGGTGTCGAAGGCATCGTTCAGCAGTGCGCCCGCGCCGATGAGCAAGTCGTCGCCTTCCAGATGGATGTCGCGCAGTTCGGCCACCTGGCCGATGTAGATCAGGTGCGGCAGATCACGGAACTGCTTGGTCACCCACAGGCCCACGTCGGTGCTGCCCGCCAGGATGCGGGCGTCCGGGTAGTCCATGCGCAGTTGCGCCAGTTGGTCGAGGGTGCGCGGCGCATGGAAGGTATGGCCGTCATGCGTATAAGTGAACACGCCGTCGCGCTGCAGCGCCGCCAGGATGCCGGCCAGGGCCGCCCGGTCGAAGGACGCGGCCGGATAGCCGAACATTTCGCCGGCGGCGCGCACGATGGGCTGATAGCCGGTGCAGCGGCACAGATTGCCCGACAGCACGTCGTCGATTTCGGTCCGCGTGGGCGCCGGATCCTGAGGGTCATGCGCCAGGTACATGCCCCACAGGGACATGACGAAGCCCGGCGTGCAGAAGCCGCACTGGGAGCCGTGGCAATCGACCATGGCCTGCTGCACAGGATGCAGCGTGCCGTCTTCCTGGCGCAGGTCTTCGACCGTGTACAGCGCCTTGCCATCGAGCGTGGGCAGGAACTGGATGCAGGCGTTCACCGCCCGCATGGCCACGCCGCCCTGGCCGTCGGGCTCGGCCACCATGACGGTACAGGCGCCGCAATCGCCCTCGGCGCAGCCTTCCTTGGTGCCCATGCAGCCCAGATCCTCGCGCAGGTACTGCAGCACGGTGCGGGTCGTGGGCTGACCGGAAACTTCGTGGGTCTGGCCACGATAGTGAAAACGAATGACATCGGTCTCCATCGCATCCCTCTTTTCATTGAACAGGTATTGCGTCCACGATATCACCGCGCAACCGCCCCAGCCATTCGCCCGGGATGATGGGGACTATCATGCCGGCATCCGGTGGACGGGCGGGGCGCGCCCGTGAATAATAGGCTGATGCAACGAACTCGCGAACCTCTGGACACGCATCTGCTGCGCATCCTGCAGATCCTGCTGACCGAACGCAGCGTCTCGCGCGCCGCCATCAAGCTGGGGCTGTCGCAGCCGGCCCTGAGCAATTCCCTGCGCCGACTGCGCGACATCACCGGCGACCCGATCCTGGTGCGCGGCAAGACCGGCATGGTGCCCACCGGCCGCGGCCTGGAATTGCTGGCCCATGCCAACGACGCCCTGAGCGCGATCGAACGCATCACCCAGCCGCCGGAGGCTTTCGATCCGGCCCGGTCCACGCGCGAATTCCACCTGGGGGCGCCGGACTACCTGGATGCCATGTTCCTGCCGAACATCGCCGAGATCCTGCGCCGCGAGGCGCCGCACGCCAAGTTCATCGTACATCCGATCAATGCCGACTACGACTACGCAGGCGGCCTGGAGGACGGCGGCCTGGACGTCGTCATCGGCAACTGGCTCGAACCGCCGCCGCAGATGCACATGGCGCGCCTGTTCGACGACGAAGTCGTCTGCATGATCGGCAGCCAGAATCCGGCCGCCCATCGCGAACTCACGCTCAAGCACTATCTCGAGCTGCCGCATCTGGCGCCCTTTCCACACGTCACCGAACGCCAGAGCTTCATCGACGGCCACCTGGCCTCGCAAGGCCTGCGGCGCAACATCCAGATGACGATTCCTTATTTCGGCCAAGTGGCCGGCATGCTGCTGCGCACCGACCTGATCTTCACCACCGGCCGGCAATTCGCCCAGCATTACGCGCGCTATCTGCCCATCTCCATTCTGCCTTCGCCCCTGCCTTTTCCCCCCATGCGCTTCTACCTGCTGTGGCACCGTCGCTGCCACGGCGCCGCGGAAGTCGTCTGGCTGCGCCAGTGCATCGCCAAGGTCGCCGCCATGCTGCAGGCCAGCCTGGACGACGGCCGCCAGAGCGCGTCCACACCGCATTCAGACAAACCCTGATGCCGCGGGAACGCACGTAGACGACATCATCCGGGCTTGATAATCGTCATCAGGCCGACGCGCACACAGCGCGAAATCACGTCCCTAGAATGGTTTCAGGACCTGTCCGCATGGATCGACCCCCTCGATCCGCGCGAACAGGCCCTCCCTCAAGCGTCCGCGACACAAGAAGGCGCCAACCATTCAGGAGACACCGCTCATGAGAGAGCAGGAACATGCTTTGCCGGCGGGACTTGGCGCCTCCGCGCCCCCCGCATCCCCCACGCACTGGCTCGAACGGCACTTCCAGTTGTCGGCGCGCGGCACCAACGCGCGTCAGGAAACACTGGCCGGGCTGACGACCTTCCTGGCGATGGTCTATTCCGTCTTCGTCGTCCCCGCAATGCTGGGCAAGGCGGGCTTCGACACCTCGTCGGTCTTCATCGCCGTCTGTCTGACCAGCGCCTTCGGCTCGCTGCTGATGGGCTTGTGGGCCAACCTGCCGATCGCCGTCGGCTGCGCGATCTCGCTGACGGCCTTCACCGCCTTCGATCTGGTCCTGGGCCAGGGCCTGTCGCCCGCCGTCGCCCTGGGCGCGATCTTCCTGATGGGCGTGATCTTCACGGGGATTTCCGCCACCGGCGTACGCAGTTGGATCCTGCGCAACCTGCCGGCCGGCATCGCGCACGGCACCGGCATCGGCATCGGCCTGTTCCTGCTGCTGATCGCCGCCAATGAAGTCGGCCTGGTGGTGAAGAACCCCGGCCCGGGCCTGCCGGTGGCGCTGGGCGCCATCAATGCCATGCCGGCCCTGCTGTCGGTCGTGGGTCTGGCCGCCATCTTCGGCCTGGAGCGTCGGCGCGTACCCGGAGGGATCCTGCTGGTGATCCTGGTGCTGTCGGCCATCGGCCTGATCTGGGATCCCGCCGTGACCTTCAATGGCCTGTTCGCCCTGCCGTCGTTCGGCGGCGAGCACTCGCTGATCGGCGCGATGGACATCGGCGGCGCGCTCAATGCGCTGGTCATCCCCAGCGTCCTCGCCCTGGTCATGACCGCCGTGTTCGACGCCACCGGCACCATCCGCGCCGTGGCCGGCCAGGCCGGCCAGCTCGACGAAAACGGCCAGATCATCAACGGCGGCCGCGCCCTGACGGCGGATTCCGTAAGTTCCATCGTGTCGGCCGGCCTGGGCGGCGCCCCGGCGGCGGCCTACATCGAATCGGCGGCCGGCACGGCGGCCGGCGGCAAGACCGGCCTGACCGCCACCATCGTCGGCCTGGGGTTCCTGGCGCTGATCTTCCTGTCGCCGCTGGCGACCCTGGTGCCGGCCTACGCCACCGCCCCGGCCCTGATGTACGTGGGCCTGCTGATGCTGGGCGGCGTACGCAAGCTGCACCTGGACGACACGGTCGACACCATGGCCGGCATGGTGTGCGCGGTGTTCATCGTGCTGACCTGCAACATCGTCACCGGCATCATGCTGGGCTTCTGCACCCTGGTGATCGGCCGCGTGTTCGCGGGCGAATGGCGCAAGCTGAACATCGGCACCCTGGCCATCGCCATCGCGCTGGCCGTGTTCTACCTGGGCGGCTGGGCCATCTAGCAGCCCCCCACCTCGCCGCTTGCAAGCGGCTCCGATTCGGCAGGCATAGGACAGTCCGCAGTGGACTGTCCTATGTCCGGCCGAATCCCCTGCCGCAGTCGCCGAGCAGGTGCCGCAGCCATTGATGGGAGGGCGCATGGTGATTGCGTGCATGCCACAACTGATAGAACCGCATCGTCGGAAACTCGATCGGCGACTCCAGGATCGCCAGCGGCAGCAGTTCCGTGTAGTAGCGGGCGAAATGCCGCGTGGTGGTGAACACCAGGTCCGTGCCCGGCAGCAGGTAGGGGGCCAGCATGAAGGACTGGGCTTCGACGCATTCCACGCGCTGGATGCGCAGCGAGGTCAGCACCGTGTCGATCATGCCGCGCTGCGTGATGGAATAGGGGGTCGGCACCACGTGCGGCGCGCGCCGATAGTCTTCCAGCGTCATGCCGCGCCGCGCCAGCGGGTGGTCGGCCGCCACCATGCATACGATCTCGTCTTCGAGCAGCACCGACAGGTGCATGCGATCGGGCGGTTCGGGCCAGTTGCCGATCACCACGTCCAGTTCGCCTTCGGCCAACGAATGCTCGAAATCGAAATCGGGGCCCAGGGAATGCAGCACCAGGCGGGCATGCGGCGCCTCGCGGCGAAAGCGCGTCACCACCGCCGCTGCGAAGGCCGGCGCAAGATAATCGGGCGACCCGATCCGAAAGACCTGGCGGCTGCTGTCGGGGTCGAAGGCCCCGCCCGCCTCCAGCATGGCGTCGATCGAGGCCAGCGCCGTGCGCGCGTGCTCCAGGATGGCCAACGCCCGGTCGGTCGGCACCATGCCGCCTTTCTCACGCACCAGCAGCGGATCCTGCAGGACCTGGCGCAGGTTCTTCAGCGCCACGCTGATGGCGGGCTGGGACTGGTTCAGCTTCAGGGCCGTGCGCGATACGCTGCGCTCGGCCATGAGGATGCTGAAGACCTTCAGCAGATACGTATCCAGCGTCTCGCTACCGCGTCGAGTCGACATCTTGGGGTTCTCCGTTCGTGCGGGGACGCGGGCCTTCGGGCAACCGTCCGTCCCCAGGAATGCGGCACAGCATATACCACTTATACCGCGTCGCGCCCTTCATTTGGCGCGCGATACACCGTAGACTTTCCATCATGATGCACTCATCCCACCCAGCCATGACCTTGCACGAACTGTCCTCTCTGCCCCAAGCCGAGTTTTCCCGGGAACTCGGGGCGATCTTCGAACACTCCCCCTGGATCCCGGCTCGCGCCTGGGCCGCCCGGCCCTTCGCCGATGTGGACGCGCTGCACCAGGCCATGATGCGCGTGGTGCACGAGGCGGATCCGGCCGAACAGCTCGCCCTCATCACGGCCCACCCGGAACTCGCCGGCAAGGAGGCCGCCGAGGGCACCCTGACCAGCGACTCGACCAGCGAGCAGCGCGGCGCCGGACTGGACCAATGCAGCGCCGAAGAGCTGCAGCGCCTGCGCGGCCTGAACGCCGCCTATCGCGAGCGGTTCGGCTTTCCCTTCGTGATCGCCGTCAAGGGGCGCAGCCGCTACCAGATCATGGACGCCATCGAACAACGGCTGCACAATGAAAGAGACGCCGAATTCGCCACGTGCCTGGACCAGATCGGGCAGATCGCGCGCTTCCGCCTCGACGCCCGTTTCGCCGCCTGAGCCGCCTCACCGGAGCCGCCGGCCGGCCCCGCACCCGGCACCGCCCGACCCCGGCGTCGCGCCGGGCTTTCCACGGAGCTTCCCCATGACCACCACGATCACCTCCCTGACCATCGAGCCCCTCACACGGGAAGCCTTCGCGCCGTTCGGCGACGTCATCCAGGCGGACGACGCGGCCCGGCATTTCACCATCAACGAAGGCAACACCGAGCGCTACCACGACCTGGCGCATATCGATCCGGGCGAAGACGGCCGCGCCATCGTCTCGATCTTCCGCGGCCTGCCGCGCACGCTGCCGTTCACCATCACCATGATGGAGCGCCACCCCAAGGCCAGCCAGGCCTTCATTCCGCTATCCGGCCGCCCCTATCTCGTGGTGGTTGCGCAGCCCGCCTCCCGGCCTTCGGTCGATGACCTGCGCGTGTTCCTGTGCCGGGGAGACCAGGGGGTGAATTACGCGCGCGGCGTCTGGCACCATCCGCTGCTGGGCCTGGAAGCCGTTTCCGATTTTCTGATCATCGACCGCGCCGGCCCGGGCGAGAACTGCGACATCGTTCAAATGGACGCACCCAGCATCATCCCCGCGCTGGGCTGAACCCGGCCCGACCGGGCGCGGACGGATCCGGCCGCGCCCGGGAACGCCAGCCGCTATTTCCGCCCGCCCATCGGCCGCAGGCTGATCACCGCCAGGGCCACGCCGATCAGGATCATCCCCGCGAGCTCCAGCCCGCCGGGCACTTCGCCCAGCTCCAGCCAGCCGGCCAGCACACCGACCACCGGCACGCCCAGCGACGACAGCCCCGCCATGCCGGCCGACAGGTGCTGCAATGCGAACAGCCACAGGAACCAGGCCAGGGCCGTCGCCAGCAAGGCGTTATAAGCCAGCGCCCCGTAGAAGTAGGACACCGGCTCGATCGGCCGTTCGGGCACCACCCAGGCGGCCAGGCACAAGGCGAGGGCCCCGAACAGCATCTGCCATGCCGTCAGCGGCAACGCATCCATCGGATAGTCGCGCTTGATCCATTTCGCCACCAACGTCGCCAACGCCCAGCACAGGCCGGCGGCAAGCGCCAACGCCTCGCTGGCAATGCCGGCATGCCGGTGCCAGGGTTCCAGGATCAGCAGCAGGCCGGCCGCCGCCAGCGCCAGGGCCAGCCACTGCAGCCCGCGGATCCTCTCGCCGAAGGCCGCCCAGGCCAGCGGGATGACCCAGAACGGCATCGTGTACACCAGGATCGAAGTCTTGCCCGCACCGCCTTGCAGCAGCGCGATCTGGATCAAGGCCGAGAACACCCCGGTCTGCAGCACGCCCAGCAGCACCACGCGGGGCCAGGCCCGGATGAGCATGGGGCGCCGCAACGCTTTGAGCACCACCAGCAGCGCCGCCGCGCCCAGCAGCGTGCGCAATGCGGAAAAGTCGAAAGGCCCGACATGCGCCAGCACCTTCTTCATGACGACCCAGTTGTAGCCCCAGACCAGCGCCATGCCGGCCAGCGCCATCAGCGCGAGCCGCTCATTGCGGCGATTTCCGGCGCCTTGCGGCGGATTTTCTTCAGTGTTCAAGATGCGTTCAGTCCTTCCCAGTAGCCGGGTTCATGATAATGGTTTCTCAGATCGTCGATGAAATAGCGCACCTTGGCGGGCAGATAGCGCTGTTGCGGATAGACGGCCTGGATGTCGTAGGCGGGCAGGGCGAACTCGTCGAGCACCGTCACCAGTTCGCCGCGCTTGAGCTCGCGCTGGATTTCCCAGGTGGACCGCCAGCCGATGCCCAACCCCTGGCGCACCCAGCGGTACAGCAACTCGCCGTCATTGCAGGCCAGGTCGCCGCGCACCCGCACGGCAAACGGCTTGCCGTCGCGCACGAAGGTCCAGCCGCGATGCTGCCCCCCCTGCAGATTGAAGGCCAGGCAATTGTGCCGCGCCAGATCCTCGGGCACGCGCGGCACGCCGTACGACTCGAAATAGGCCGGCGTGCCGCACACCACGCGGCGGTTCGGATACAGGCGCACCGCCACGTAGTTCGGATCGGTGACCTCGCCGATGCGGATCGCCATGTCGTAGCCCTCGCGCACCAGATCCACCACACTGTCGGTGAAATTGAAGGACAGGGCCAGGTCCGGATAACGCTCGCGAAACGCCAGCGCGTGCGGCGCGACATGCAGCCGCCCGAACGAGGCCGGCGCCGACACCACCAGGTGGCCGGTCAGCGAACGGCGCCGGGACATGATGCTGGCATCGGCGGCGTCGAAATCCTGGATCAATTGCTGGCAATGCTCCAGATAGCGTTCGCCCAGGTCGGTCAACACCAGGCCGCGCGTCGACCGGTGCATCAGTTGCACGCCCAGGCGCTTTTCCAGCGCCGTCAGGCGCCGCCCCATGACGACCGGCGTCACGCCCTCGACCAGCGCGGCGGCGGCGAAGCTGCCTTGATCGGCAATCAATACAAAACTGCGTATCTCGGTGTAACGACTCAAGGCACTCCTCCGCAGACTGAAAACATCCTCAAGGCAAGGCGGCACAAGAAGAATCCGGATGCGGTCCCCCGATCCCTGGCTCAGGAAATTCTACCTCAAGCCCATCTCATTCGATACCAATAGTATCGACAGAACAGAGAGTGACTGGGATTCCTGCACCCGGGCGAATTCTTTATTCTGGTCCCGTCACCGAATGTCCATCCGACCGATCCAGGAGAAATCATGGCCAGAATGAGAGCAGTCGACGCCGCCGCCGCGGTCTTGCAGAAAGAAGGCGTCACCACGCTGTTCGGCGTGCCCGGCGCCGCCATCAATCCCTTGTATTCCGCCCTGCGCAAGAACGGCAGCTTCAAGCACGTGCTGGCCCGCCACGTCGAGGGCGCCTCGCACATGGCCGAGGGCTACACCCGCGCCCATCCCGGCAACATCGGCGTCTGCCTGGGCACCTCCGGGCCCGCCGGCACGGACATGATCACCGGCCTGTACTCGGCCTCCGGCGACTCCATCCCCATCTTGTGCATCACCGGCCAGGCGCCGCGCGCGCAACTGCACAAGGAAAGCTTCCAGGCCGTCGACATCGAAACCATCGCCAAGCCGGTCACCAAGTGGGCCGTGATGGCGCGCGAGCCCGAGCTGGTGCCGCGCATCCTGCAGCAGGCCTTCCACATCATGCGTTCCGGCCGCCCCGGCCCGGTCCTGGTGGACCTGCCCTTCGACGTGCAGATGGCCGAGATCGAATTCGACATCGATACCTACGAACCGCTGTCCGTCTACAAACCCACCGCCACGCCGGCCCAGGCCGCCCGCGCCGTGGCCATGCTGAACGCGTCCGAGCGCCCGCTGCTGGTCGCCGGCGGCGGTATCTTCAGCGCCGACGCTGCGGATCTGCTGCAGGAATTCGCCGAACTGACCGGCGTGCCGGTCATCCCCACGCTGATGGGCTGGGGCGTGATCCCCGACGATCACCCGCTGATGGCGGGCATGGTCGGCCTGCAGACCGCGCATCGCTACGGCAACGCCAGCCTGCTGGCCTCGGACTTCGTGATGGGCATCGGCAACCGCTGGGCCAACCGCCACACGGGTTCGACCCCGGTCTATACCAAAGGCCGCACCTTCGTGCATATCGACGTCGATCCCACCCAGATCGGCAAGGTCTTCGGCCCCGACTACGGCATCGCCTCGGACGCCGGCGCGGCCCTGCGCCTGATGATCGAGGAAGCCAAGCGCCTGAAGGCCGCCGGCCAGCTTCGCGACCGCAGCGCCTGGGCGGGGGAATGCCGCGCGCGCAAGGGCGAGAAGTCCATGCAGCGCAAGACCCACTTCGACCAGTCGCCCCTCAAGCCGCAGCGCGTCTACGAGGAAATGAACAAGGCCTTCGGCCGCGATGTCCGCTACGTCACCACCATCGGCCTGTCGCAGATCGCCGCCGCGCAGATGCTGCACGTCTATGGCCCGCGCCACTGGATCAACGCCGGCCAGGCCGGCCCCCTGGGCTGGACGGTACCCGCCGCGCTGGGTGTGGTGGCCGCGGACACGGGCGACGAAATCGTGGCGCTGTCCGGCGATTACGACTTCCAGTTCATGATCGAGGAACTGGCCGTGGGCGCGCAGTTCAATCTGCCCTACATCCATATTGTGGTCAATAATGCCTACCTGGGGCTGATCCGCCAGTCGCAGCGCGGCTTCGACATGGACTACTGCGTGCAATTGGCCTTCGACAACATCAATGCGCCGGAAACCGAGGGCTACGGCGTGGACCACGTCAAGGTCGCCGAGGGCCTGGGCTGCAAGGCGATCCGCGTGAAAAAGGTCGAGGACATCCAGCCCGCGATCGCCCAGGCCCGCGCCTGGATCCAGGAATTCCGCGTGCCCGTCGTGGTCGAATTCATCCTGGAGCGCGTCACCAACATCTCCATGGGCAACGACATCGACGCGGTCAACGAGTTCGAGGAACTGGCCGAGCGCGGCGAGGACGCCCCCACCGCCATCACCCTGCTGGACTAAGGAGCTACACGACATGCCTAAATTCGCCGCCAATCTGTCGATGCTGTTCACCGAGATCGACTTTCTGGACCGCTTCCAGGCCGCCGCGAAAGCCGGCTTCAAGGGGGTCGAGTACCTGTTCCCCTACGCCTACGACAAGCAGGACCTGGCCCGGCGCCTGAAGGACAACGGCCTGGTCCAGGTGCTGCACAATCTGCCGGCCGGCGACTGGGACGCCGGCGAGCGCGGCATCGCCTGCCACCCCGACCGCGTCGAAGAATTCAAGCAGGGCGTCGCCCGCGCCATCGAATACGCCCAGGCCCTGGGCTGCCCGCAGCTCAACTGCCTGGCGGGCAAGGTGCCGGCAGGCGTGGACGCGGCTGCCGCGCACCGGACCTTCGTGGACAATCTGCGCTACGCGGCCGCCGAACTGAAGAAGGCCGGCATCCGCCTGGTGATCGAGCCCATCAACACCTTCGACATCCCGGGCTTCTTCCTGTCGCGCACCGACCAGGCGCTGGCCATCATCGCCGAAGTCGGCTCCGACAACCTGCGCGTGCAATACGACATCTACCACGCGCAGCGCATGGAAGGCGAGCTGGGCAATACGATCAGCAAGCACCTCGGCTCCATCGGCCACATCCAGCTTGCCGACAATCCCGGGCGCAACGAGCCCGGCACCGGCGAGATCAATTACCGCTGGCTGTTCCGCCACATCGACGCCGCCGGCTACGACGGCTGGATCGGCTGCGAATACAAACCGGCCGCCCGCACCGAGGACGGCCTGGGCTGGATCCAGGCGCTGGCCTGATCCGCACGACACACCCATCAACAAGGAGAACTGACATGGCCAACATCGGTTTCATCGGTCTGGGCATCATGGGCACCCCCATGGCCGCCAACCTCATCCAGGGCGGCCACACCCTGGCCACCTACACTGTCGGCAAGACGCCCCAGAGCCTGCTGGACGCGGGCGCCAAAGCGCTCGCCAACGCGACGGAAGTCGCCCAGGCGTCCGACATCATCATCATCATGGTCCCTGACACCCCCGACGTCGAAGCCGTGCTGTTCGGCGAGCACGGCGTGGCCGCCGGCCTGAGCAAGGGCAAGATCGTCATCGACATGAGTTCGATCTCGCCCGTCGCCACCAAGGAATTCGCCAAGAAGATCAACGCGCTGGGCTGCGAATATCTGGACGCGCCGGTCTCCGGCGGCGAAGTCGGCGCCAAGGCCGCCAGCCTGACCATCATGATCGGCGGCAACCAGGCCGCGTTCGACCAATGCAAGCCGATCTTCGAGCTGATGGGCAAGAACATCACGCTGGTGGGCGGCAACGGCGACGGCCAGACCACCAAGGTCGCCAACCAGATCATCGTCGCGCTGACCATCGAGGCCGTGGGCGAAGCCCTGCTGCTGGCCTCCAAGGCGGGCGCCGATCCGGCCAAGGTCCGCCAGGCGCTGATGGGCGGCTTCGCCAGCTCGCGCATCCTGGAAGTGCACGGCGAGCGCATGGTCAAGCGCACTTTCGACCCGGGCTTCCGCATCAATCTGCACCAGAAGGACCTGAACCTGGCCCTGACCACCGCCCGCCAGTTGGGGATGTCCCTGCCCAGCACGGCCCTGGCCCAGGAGCTGTTCAACGCCTGCGTGGCCCACGGCGGCGCCGGCTGGGATCACTCCGGCATGGTGCGCGCGCTGGAAATCATGGCGAACCACGAAATCGGCCAGTAAGCGCAGGCTGCGCGCCACGCCCTGCCCGGCGGACCGGCCAGCGGTCCGCCGGGCAGGGCGCACACCGTGCGGCGCCGCCCCACCGGCTTGCAAGCGGCCCGGATCCGTCCGGCACGGGCCCATCCACCGCCCCCACCTTCGGGATGGACGCATCATGAACCTCTCGCCCCGCGAACTTCTCACCCGCATGTTCCAGGCGGCCGTGCGCGCCGCCCAGCCCGAGCACTGCATCCCCGCCTTCCTGCCGCAAAGGCCCAAAGGGCGCACCCTCGTCATCGGCGCAGGCAAGGCTTCGGCCGCCATGGCCCAGGCCCTCGAACGGCATTGGGCCGGCCCGCTCGAAGGCCTGGTCGTCACCCGCTACGGCTACGCCGTGCCCTGCGAACGCATCGAGATCGTCGAAGCCGCCCATCCGGTACCCGACGAGGCGGGCGAGACGGCCGCCCGGCGGCTGTTCGAGCGCGTGTCCGGCCTGACGGCCGACGACCTGGTGATCTGCCTGATCTCGGGCGGGGGATCCTCTCTGCTGCCCGTCCCCGGCGCAGGCGTCACGCTGGCCGACAAGCAGGCCATCAGCCGCGCTCTGCTGAAATCCGGCGCGACGATATCCGAAATGAACTGCGTGCGCCGCCACCTCTCGGGCATCAAGGGCGGCCGGCTCGCGGCGGCCTGCGCGCCGGCCCGCGTCGTCAACCTGCTGATCTCCGACGTCCCGGGCGACCAGCCCGGCGACATCGCCTCGGGCCCGACCGTGCCCGATCCGACCACCTGCGCCGACGCGCTGGACATCGTGCGCCGCTACGGCATCGACCTGCCGGCCGGCGCCCGCCGCCTGCTGGAATCCGGCGAAGGCGAAACCCTCAAACCGGGCGACGCCCGGCTGGCGCGCGTCGAAACCCATCTGGTGGCCACCCCCCAGAGGGCGCTGGAGGCCGCCGCCGCCGTAGCCCGGGACGCCGGCGTCGCGCCGCTGCTGCTGGGGGACCGCATCGAGGGCGAGGCCCGCGACGTCGGCAAGGTCCTGGGCGGCATCGCCCTGCAGGTGCGCGCCCACGGCCAGCCCGTCCCCGCGCCCTGCGTGCTGCTCTCGGGCGGCGAGACCACCGTCACCGTACGCGGCCAGGGCCGGGGCGGGCGCAACGTCGAATGCCTGCTTTCCATGGCCATCACCTTGGACGGCGCCGAAGGCGTCCACGCCCTGGCCGGCGATACCGACGGCGTGGACGGCCAGGAGGAGATCGCCGGCGCCCTCATCGGCCCCGACACCCTGGCGCGCGCCTGGGCGGCCGGCATGCCGCCGCGCACCCACCTGGACGACAATAACGGCCACGGCTTCTTCGAGCGCCTGGGCGATTCCCTCATCACCGGCCCCACCCTGACCAACGTCAACGATTTCCGCGCCGTCCTGGTCCTCTGAACCCGGCGGCGCCCCCCAGGAGACACACCATGAAGACCATCCGAGTCCTGAGCCAGGAAGACGCGCGCCGCATGGCCGCCGCCGCCGAGTCCGAAGCCCGCCAGAGCGGCTGGAACGTCAGCATCGCCATCTGCGACGCAGGCGGCCACGCCCTGTGGCTGCAACGCATGGACGGCGCCCCCCTCATGAGCGCCCAGGTGGCCCCGGAGAAGGCCCGCGCCTGCATCCTCAGCGGCAAGCCCAGCAAAGTCTACGAAGACATGGTCAACCAGGGGCGCATCGCCGCCCTGTCCATGCCCGTCGTACCCCTGGAGGGCGGCGAACCCATTTATTTCGACGGCCACATCATCGGCGCGGTCGGCGTGTCCGGCGTGCAGGCCGGGCAGGACGCCCAGGTGGCCCGCGCCGGCGTGGCCGCCCTGGACGGCGCCAATCATCTCTACGCAGGAGCCTAGCCATGACCCCCGACCGCCGCGCCCGCATCCTGGCTACCCTGGGGCCCGCCAGCTCCACGCCCGAACAGATCCGCGCCCTGGCCCTGGCCGGCGCCAATGTGTTCCGCCTGAACTTCAGTCACGGTACGCACGAAGACCACGCCGAGCGTCACCGCATCATCCGCCAGGTCGAGCAGGAACTGGGCCGCCCCATCGGCATCCTGATGGACCTGCAGGGACCGAAACTGCGCGTGGGCCGGATTGCGGGAGGCAAGACCGTCCTGAAGGCCGGCCAGCCCTTTCGCCTGGATCTGGATTCCGCCGAAGGCGATGCGGCCCGCGCCAATCTGCCGCACCCGGAAATCTTCGCCGCGCTGGAAGACGGCACCGACCTGCTGCTGGACGACGGCAAGCTGCGCGTGCGCGTGGACCGCCACGGCCCGGATTTCGCCGAGACCACCGTGCTGGTGGGCGGCCCGCTGTCCGACCGCAAGGGCGTGAACGTGCCCGGCGTCATCCTGCCGATCTCCCCGCTGACGCCCAAGGACCGCGCCGATCTGGAATTCGGCCTGTCGCTGGGCGTGGACTGGGTCGCCCTGTCCTTCGTGCAGCGTCCCGAGGACATCGTCGAGGCGCGCGGCCTGATCGGCAACCGCGCCTGGATCATGGCGAAGCTGGAAAAGCCCGCCGCCATCGAACACCTGGAGGCCATCGTGGCGCAGGCCGACGGCCTCATGGTGGCGCGCGGCGACCTGGGCGTGGAACTGCCCCCGCAACGCGTGCCGGTGCTGCAGCAGCGGATCGTGCGCCGGGCGCGCGCCGCGGGCAAGCCGGTGGTCGTCGCCACGCAGATGCTGGAATCCATGATCACCGCGCCCGTCCCCACCCGCGCGGAAGCCTCCGACGTCGCCACCGCCGTCTACAGCGGGGCCGACGCCGTCATGCTGTCAGCCGAATCGGCATCCGGCCAGTACCCGGTCGAAGCGGTCACCATCATGGAACACATCATCCGCGAAGTGGAGGCCGACCCTTCCTGGCGCGCCAACCTGGACGCCACCCACAGCCCGGCCGAGGCCAACATCCCGGACGCCATCTGCTGCGCCTTGCGCCGCGTCGCCGGCCTGCTGGAACCTGCCGCGACTGTGGCCTACACGGCCTCGGGCTTCAGCGCCCTGCGCGCCAGCCGCGAACGCCCCGCCACGCCGATCCTGGCCCTCACGCCGCAACCTGAAACCGCCCGCCGCCTGGCCCTGGCCTGGGGCGTGCGTCCCGTTCATTTCCCGGAGCAACTGCGCGAATCCAGCGAAATGATCGAGCGCGCCACGGCCGCCGCGCGCCAGGCCGGGCTGGCCGAAGCGGGCGACACCCTCATCGTGATCGCCGGCCTGCCTTTCGGACACAGCGGCAGCACGAACCTGCTGCACATTGCCCAGGTGTCCTGAAAAATAAGCACTATCCGGACCGGCATATAGCCCGCCCGCTTCCCCGGAAGCGGGCGTTTTCTTTTGCACGGCAATCACTTGCATGCGCATGGCGGGTCGCCGCCGGTCATGGGCGCAACTTTAACTCTTATAGAAGACTGCCTATAATCAAAGGATCGATTTCCAGCTCATCCAAGGACCATCATGACCGATCGCATCTCCAGCCATGGACTCCAGATCGCCGCCTCCCTGCACCGCTTCATCGAACAGGAAGCCCTGCCGGGTACGGACGTACAGCCGGCCGCCTTCTGGGAAGGCCTCTCGGCGATCATTCATGATCTCGCGCCCAAGAACCGCGCACTGCTGGCCGAACGCGACCGCCTCCAGGCCGCCCTGGACGACTGGTACGCCCAGCATCCCGGCCCCATCGCCGACCCGGCCGCCTACCGCGCCTTCCTCAAGGAGATCGGCTACCTGAAAGACGCGCCCGCCCAGGTCGCCGTCACCACCGCGAACGTCGATGTCGAGATCACCGCCCAGGCCGGTCCCCAACTGGTCGTGCCGGTGATGAACGCCCGCTACGCGCTGAACGCCGCCAATGCCCGCTGGGGCAGCCTGTACGACGCTCTGTACGGCACCGACGCGATCCCCGAGACGGACGGCGCCGAGCGCACCGGGGGCTACAACCCGGTGCGCGGCGCGCGCGTCATCGCCTTCGCCCGCCGCTTCCTGGACGACAGCTTCCCCCTGGCCCAGGGCTCGCACGCCGACGCCACCGCCTATGCCGTCATCCAGGGCAATCTGCGCGTCACGCTGAAAGACGGCACGGCCACCACGCTGGCCGATGCCGGCGCCTTCCTGGGCCATCGCGGCGACGCCGCCGCCCCGCAGGCGCTGGTCTTGCGCCGCCACGGCCTGCACATCGAGATCCAGTTCGACGCCGGGCACCCCATCGGCAAGACCGACGCCGCCCACATCAAGGACGTGGTCGTCGAAGCCGCCCTCACCACCATCATGGATTGCGAGGACTCCGTCGCCGCCGTGGATGCCGACGACAAAGTCCTGGCCTATCGCAACTGGCTGGGCTTGATGAAGGGCGATCTGGCCGAGGACTTGGTCAAGGGCGGCAAGACTCTCACCCGCCGCCTGAATCCGGACCGCGAATACACCGCCCGCGACGGTTCGGCCGCGACCTTGCACGGCCGCTCGCTGATGTTCGTGCGCAACGTCGGCCACCTGATGACCAACCCGGCCATCCTGGACCGCGAGGGCCGCGAGGTGCCCGAGGGCATCCTGGACGCCGTCTGCACTTCGCTGATCGCCATCCACGATCTGAAGTCGCGCAAGAACTCCCGCACCGGCTCGATCTACATCGTCAAGCCCAAGATGCACGGCCCCGACGAAGTCGCCTTCGCCAGCGAGGTATTCGACCGCGTCGAGCAGCTCCTGGGCCTGGCGCCCCACACCATCAAGATGGGCATCATGGACGAGGAGCGCCGCACCAGCGTCAATCTCAAGGCCTGCATCGCCGCCGCCGCCGCGCGCGTGGCCTTCATCAACACCGGCTTCCTGGACCGCACCGGCGACGAGCTGCACACCTCGATGCGCGCCGGCGTCATGGTGCGCAAGGGCGACATGAAGGCCCAGCCCTGGATCCAGGCCTACGAGCTGAACAACGTGCAGACCGGCCTGGAATGCGGCCTGCGCGGCCACGCCCAGATCGGCAAGGGCATGTGGGCCATGCCCGACCTGATGGCCGCCATGCTGGAGCAGAAGATCAACCACGTGAAGGCCGGCGGCAACACCGCCTGGGTGCCTTCGCCCACCGCCGCCACCCTGCACGCCCTGCACTACCACCAGGTCGACGTGGTCGAGGTGCAGAAGTCCCTGGAAAACCACCACGAGGACTACACCGACCGCATCCTGACCGTGCCGGTCACCGCCGCGCCCACCTGGACGCCCAAGCAGATCCAGCAGGAGCTGGACAACAACTGCCAGGGCATCCTGGGCTACGTGGTGCGCTGGATCGACCAGGGCGTGGGCTGCTCCAAGGTGCCCGACATTCACGACGTGGGCCTGATGGAGGACCGCGCCACGCTGCGCATCTCCAGCCAGCACATCGCCAACTGGCTGCTACACGGCGTCGTCACCCGCGCGCAGGTCGAGGAGACCCTGCGCCGCATGGCCGCCGTGGTGGACAAGCAAAACGCCGGCGACGACGCCTACGAGCCCATGGACGGCCACTTCGACACGTCCTGCGCCTTCAAGGCCGCCAGCGACCTGATCTTCAAGGGCCTGGAGCAGCCCAACGGCTACACCGAGCCGCTGCTGCACCACTGGCGCCAGGTGAAGAAGGCCGAACTGGCCGCCAGGGCCTGATCCGCGGGCGCTTTCGCCCCGCCCTGAAAACCGCCGGACCGGTCACGGTCGCGGCGGTTTTTTTTCAATGCGGGGATCGCTTCGGACAAAAATATGGAGTTCAATGGAATTGCCGCGCGGCCGGATCGTTACCGCGGGCCAAATCAGGCAAGGAGAACTGCCATGACTCGTCTCGCTTCCTTTTCCATCCTCGGCCCGGTGCTGCTGGCCGCCTGCATCCTGGCGTCGCCCGCGGCCCGGGCCCAGGAGCCAGCCACCGCCATGAACGGAGTGCTGGTCGGCCCCAACCAGATGACGCTCTATGTCTTCGACAAGGATGCCGCAGGCTCAGGCAAGAGCGTGTGCAACGGCGGCTGCGCCGCCAACTGGCCGCCGCTGATGGCGTCCGGCGAGGCCGCCGCCACCGGCGACTGGAGCCTGGTGACCCGCGACGACGGCGGCAAGCAATGGGCCTACAAGGGCCGTCCGCTGTACTACTGGGCCAAAGACGCCAAGCCCGGCGACAAGACGGGCGATGGTCTCCTCAACAACGCCTGGCACGCCGCCCAACCCTGAATCAGCGGCGCACCTGGGCCAGCAATTCATCCAGCCAGGCCAGCAGGGTGTCGATTTCCCCGGCGGTCACGTTCAGGGCCGGCATGAAGCGCAGCAGATTGCCGCGCGGCGCATTCAGCAACAGGCCCTCCGGCGCGCGTTCGCGCGCCGCCTGGACCAGCGCCGGGCCGTCGTCGCGGTCCATGATCAATGCCCGCAGCAGGCCCAGGCCGCGTTCGCCGCGCATGCTCCATTTGTCCGACAGCGCCGTCAGGCCGGCCGACAGTTGCTGCGCCCGGGCGTTGACCTCGTCCAGGAAGCCCGGGGCCGCCAGCACGTCGAAGATCGCCGCGCCCACCGCCGTCATCAGCGGATTGCCGTTATAGGTGCCGCCCTGGTCGCCGTGCTCAAAGCAGCAGACGGGTTCGCGCGCGCACAGCGCCGCCAGCGGCACGCCGCCGCCGATGCCCTTGCCCAGCGTCATGATGTCGGGTTCGATGCCGGCGTGCTGATAGGCATACATCCGCCCCGTGCGGGCCATGCCGGTCTGGACTTCGTCCACGATCAGCAGCAGGCCATGCTCGCGGGTCAGGGCGCGCAGGCTCTGCAGGAATTCGCGCGTCGCCGGGATCACGCCGGCCTCGCCCTGGACGGGCTCCAGCATCACGGCGACCGTCCGATCGTCGATCAGCGCGCGCACCGAATCCAGGTCGTTCAGGTCGGCCTTGGGAAAACCATCGACCTGCGGCGCGAATTTCGTGTCCCAGCCCGCCTTGCCGGAAGCCGACATGGTGGCCAGGGTGCGGCCGTGGAAACTATGATCGAACGTGATGATCTTGTAGGCGCCCTTGCGATGCAACTGGCCCCATTTGCGGGCGAGCTTGATCGCGCCCTCATTGGCCTCGGCCCCGCTGTTGGCGAAGAACACGCGATCGAAGCAGGAAGACTCCACGATGCGGCGGGCAAGGTCGATGGACGGCTGGTTGTAGAAGGCGGGCGACGGATTGATCAGCAGGCGCGACTGGCGGTCCAGCGCGTCGATCATGGCCTGGGGATTATGGCCCAGGCAGTTCACGGCCCAGCCCTGGATGAAATCCAGATACCGCTTGCCGGTGTGGTCCTCCAGCCAGGAGCCCTGGCCCCGGACGAACACCAGCTCCGGACGCGAAGTGATTTCCATCAGGGCGTTCAGCCCGGCGCGATCGATCGACATGTGTGCGAATTCCTGAAAAACGTAGTCCCGGCGGCACGGCGCCGCGCAAACCGATATTCTAAGACGGACGCGGGGTTTTCCAGAGCCTGGCGCCAAACAGATTCACCGCCAGACCGACCAGCACCACGAGCCCGCCCAGCCACTGCCACAGGCCCAGCCGCTCGCCCAGGAACCAATCGGCGCAGAGCAGCCCCACCACCGGGATCAGCAGGCTGAGCGGTGCGACACGGGCGACCGGATGGCGCGCCAGCAGACGCCCCCACAGCACATAGCCGATCAAGGTCGCCACCCCGGAAAGATACGCCACCGCGCCCACGGCGCGCCAACTGAGATGCGCAAGCGTATCGACGATGCGGTCCGGCCCCTCGAAAACGAGCGACAGCAGCAGAAACGGGACGGGCGGCAGCAAGGCGCCCCATACCACCATCGGCAGCATGCGCACCGGGCCTGCGCATTTCAGCACCACATTGCCCGAGGCCCAACTGAACGCCGCCGCCAGGGTCAGCAGAAAGCCCGCCAGCGGCACCGCCGTCTCGCCCCCCGCACCCAGGTCCAGCAGCACCAGCCCGGCGGCCGCCAGGCCGATTCCCAGCATGTGATGCGGACGGACCGCCTCGCGCAGCACCAGCGCGGCGATCGCCACCGTGAAGAAGGCCTGCGCCTGCAGCACCAGGGACGCCAGACCGGCGGGCATGCCCAGATAGATGGCCAGAAACAGGAAGACGAACTGGCCCAGGCAGATGGTTGCCCCATAGCCGACGACGTAGCGCCAGTGGACGGCGGGGCGGGGAATGAAGAACACGGCCGGGAAGGCCACGAACAGGAAGCGCAGCGCGCCCAGCAGCATCGGCGGGACTTCGTCCACGCCGATCTTGATGACGACGAAATTGGCGCCCCACACCACGATGACGGTCAGGGCGGCCAGGATGTCTTTCAAGGGCATGGAGTCTCCTGCTTCGACGCGCATGTCGGAGACCGCGTCAGGGCGCGCGCAAATCCCGCGAACATTGCATGCTACGGTATTTTCGGCCGGCATGGGCAACCGGGGACGCCATGACGCCATGCGCCGGCGCTTCGCGCTTTAGAATGTCCTTCTTCCTCCCCGACATCGGCAGAGTTCCATGCGCCTGGCCATCCACAGCCTGTACAGCTACCCCGTCAAGTCCTGCGCCGGCATCGCCCACGAACGCGCCCGCATCACCGAAGCCGGCCTGGCATTCGACCGGCACTGGGTCATCGTGGACGGCCGAGGCGTTTTCATGACCCAGCGCCAGCATCCCCGCATGGTGCTGATCCGCCCCGAACCCACGGCCGACGGCCTGTGGCTGCGGGCTCCCGGCCAGGCCGACTGCTTCGCACCCACCCCTTCCGCGCACGCCGAAACCGTACCGGTCGTCATCTGGGGCACGCCCACCCTGGGCGCCGACCAGGGCGATGAAGCCGCCGCATGGCTGAGCGCCTTCATCGGCACGCCCTGCCGGTTGCTGCACCTGCACCCCCAGGCCCGCCGCCTGGCGAGCGTGCCGCACGTCAGCCGCTGGATCCAGACCCATCCCGACTGGCCGCAATCCTTCCTGCCCGTGGACCGCCATGCCTTCGCGTTTGCCGACGGTTTTCCCTTCCTGGTGACCAATCGGCATTCGCTGGAAGAGCTCAACGGCCAGTTGGCCGGCCAAGGCGCCGCGCCGGTGGACATGATCCGCTTCCGCCCCAACATCGTGCTCCAGGGCCTGGAGCCCTACGATGAAGACCACCTGGCGGGATTCCGCACGGGCCGCGCCGGCTTTGCCTTCGTCAAGGCCTGCGCCCGCTGCCCCATCCCCAATGTAGACCCGGCCACCGGCGCGACGGCGGCGGAGCCGGGCCGCACCCTGGCGCGGCACCGGCAGTTCGAGCAGGGCGTGCTGTTCGGCATGAACGCCATCGCCACACTGCCGGACGGCGAGACCTGGCTCCAGGTAGGCGACGCCATCGAACCCGAATACGATTTCTGAGCCGGCCGGGGCGCCTGCGCATTGCAGCATCCGCCCATCAGTACAGATCCAGTTGCACCGGATGCGGCCGGTCCTCGGCGCCGACGGGCTCGAGCTTGCTGACCCGCACGCCCAGCAGCCGCAAGCGCCGCTCCAGGGGCACCCGCTTCAGGCATTGCCCGGCGGCGCGGTGGATGGCCCGGGCATCCCCGACTGCCGCGTCCAGCGTCAGATCGCGGGTGACCACCTGGAAATTATCGAAACGCAGCTTGATGCCCACCGTCGAGCCGCGCACGCCCTTGCGGGCCAGGTCTCCGGCGAGGCGCTCGCACAGCTCCAGAAAAATCCGCGACAGCAGCGGCCGATCGCGGCGCACGTGCAGATCCCGCTCGAAGGTCGTCTCCCGGCTGAGCGACTTGGGCTCGGACTGCGTCACCACCGGACGCTCGTCGATGCCATGCGCCACGTCCAGCAGCCATTGGGCCGTTCCCAGCCCGAAATGCTGCTGCAGCAACGCCGGCGCGGCCTGCGCCAGCCCGCCTACGGTCTCGATACCCAGGGCCTGAAGCTTGCGTGTGGCCTTAGGGCCGATGCCGTTGACCTTGGACACCGGCAAGGGCCAGATGCGCCGCTCCAGATCGCCCGGGCCGATCAGCGTGATGCCGTCGGGCTTGTCCAGATCCGAGGCGATCTTCGACAACAGCTTGTTCGGTGAAATGCCGATCGAACAGCTCAGCCCCGTCGCATCGCGCACGGCCTGTTTCAGCAGGCGGGCCAGCGTGCCGGACTCTTGCGGCAACCCGGTCAGATCGATGTAGATCTCGTCGATGCCGCGATCCTCGATGCAGGGCGCGATGGCCGCCACGGCGGCCTTGAACAGCCGCGAATAGTGGCGGTAGGCCGGAAAATCCACCGGCAGCATCACGGCCTCGGGCGCCAGGCGCGCGGCCTTCATCATGCCCATGGCCGAATGCACGCCCAGTGCGCGAGCCTCGTAGGTCGCCGTCGTGATCACCCCCCGGCCGACATAATCCCGCAGCAGGGCGTACCCGCCTTCGGCGGGCGGCGGCCCGTGCCCGCCGATCACCACCGGCCGGCCGCGCAGGCCCGGATGACGCAGCAACTCCACGGACGCGTAGAACGCGTCCATATCCAGATGTGCGATACGGCGGGCGGGAGCGGCGGCGGACATGGCACGAACAAGCAGAGTCCCTGCTATACTAGCCGTCCTTGAAGATGTATTTCAAATGAATCTATAACCCCGCCCTCATCAAGGGCTTTCCCCGCTCGCGAGGACCCCATGGAAGCAGCAACCCTGAAACGTTCTTCCCAGAAAACAGCCACCCTGCGCCTGGTCGGCCTGCGCGGCCCATCCTGCGCCGATACCGTGGACCGGGCCCTGGCCGCCGTCCCCGGCGTCTCCGAGGTCACGGTCTCCCTGGCCGACGAAAAGGCCACCGTCACTTTCGACACCGCCCAGGTCTCCGTCCAGCGCCTGCAAGTCGCCGTCCAGGACGCCGGCTACGAAGCCCTCAAGCCCGTCCACGGCGAAGACGGCAACTGCTGCGGCGGATGCGGGGGATGATTCCAGACGGCTGGACAGCCCCTGCGGGCTGTCCACCGCTGGAATCATCCGAGCGCCTTGCAAGGCGCGAGGTGGAGAGCGATCACAACCGCGGGCTATCCCATGCCTGTCGAATCCGAGCGGCGTGCAAGCCGCGAGGTGGGAAAGGGCTTCCTCAACCGGAAACGCTCCACCGCTGGAATCATCCGAGCGCCCTGCAAGCCGCCCTCAAATCGTCCCGGTCAGTTCCGTGCCCGCACGGGGCGTGCCCCGGTACGAATAGTGCATGAACACCAGCGACACGCACACCGTGCCGTACAGCAGCATGAAGGCGCTGGAATAGATCCCGGTGATGTCCAGCAGCGCCCCGAACAGGATCGGCAGGATGAACCCGCCCAGGCCGCCGGCCAGGCCCACCACCCCGGACACGGCGCCGATGTTGTCCGAATAATCGTCGCTGATGAACTTGAACACCGACGCCTTGCCGATGGCCATCGCCACCCCGACCACGAACAGCAGGATCGTGAACACGGTGGAGTTCAAGCCGATATGCAGCGACACCGGCCCTTGCAGGGTCTGGATCGTCATTTGCGTCTGCGGGTAGGACAGCAGGAAAAAACACACCCAGCAGACCCACATCACCCACCACGTCACCACATAGGCGCCGAAACGGTCGGAAAACCAGCCGCCCAGGGCGCGCAGCACACCGCCGGGCAGTGAGAACACCATCGCCAGGAAAGCCGCCAGCGTCAGGTCGAAACCGTATTCCGACACATAGTATTTGGTGATCCACAGGGCCAGGGCCACATAGCCGCCGAACACCACCGAGTAGTACTGGCAATAGCGCCAGACGCGCGGATCCTTCAGCACGCTCAACTGCTGGCGCAGCCCCGTGCCGGACGACATCCGGTGCGACGGATCGGAATGGCTGAACAGCCAGAACAACACGGCGGTCCCCAGCATCAGGGCCGCATAGGCCCGGGGCAGCATCGTCCAGCCAAACGCGCCGATGACCAGCGGCGCTACGAACATGTTCAGGGCGGACCCGGAATTGCCCGCACCGAAGACCCCCATCGCGAAGCCCCGGCGTTCCGGCGCGAACCAGCGCGCCACGTAAGGCGTGCCGACCGAAAACGTCCCGCCGGCCAGGCCCACGAACAAGGCCAGGACCAGGAATTGCGCATAGCTGGTTGCATGCGCCATCAGGTACAGGGGCGGTACGCAGACCAGCAGCACCAGCGCGAACACCGGCCGGCCGCCGAAGCGATCGGTCAGCATGCCCAACGGCACGCGGACCAGGGAGCCGGTCAGCACCGGCGTGGCGATCAGCAGGCCGAACTGGGTTTCGTTCAGGCTGAGTTCGGTCTTCAGCGGCACGCCCAGGACCGAAAACATGGTCCAGACCGCAAAGCAGACGGTGAAGGCAAACGTGCTGGAGAACAGCACGGACAGGGCTTGGCGCGAGGCGGGCGCCGGTTGCGGCGCGGCATTCGATGACATGGCGATCTCCCTTTGCGGGGCAGGCGCCCCTGCGGAAATCATACCCACATGCCGCGTGCGGCCATATGACCTAGGTCAGCCGGCAGGCACGCGGAGCGCCCCCGGCAGCCGGGCGCTTCGCCTGCGCAGGGCGCCTCTCAGGGTAAGCACCGACTTGCCTGGATTTCGAGGATCGTTCATGGTTCTACCAAGCGCTTGCTCGGTTTTTGGCATCAGAAGTTTCCGGTCCCCACGAGGAGGAGACGCGCGGTGGCACAAGACAGTCCGATCCTGCAGGTAGAGCACCTGACGCTGTCGTTCGGCGGCATCACGGCCCTCAACGACGTCGGCTTCGAGGTCCCGCCCGGCTCCATCACGACCCTCATCGGCCCGAACGGCGCCGGCAAGACTTCGCTGTTCAACACCATTTCGGGCTTCTATCGCCCACAGCAGGGCCGCATCCGCTTCCAGGGCCGGGACATCACGCGCCTGCCGGCCCCCGAGCGCGCCAAACTGGGCCTGGCGCGCAGCTTCCAGAACATCGCCCTGTTTCGCGGCATGTCGGTGCTGGACAACATCAAGCTGGGCCGGCACTGCCACCTGCGCACCAATCTTCTCCAGAACATGTGGTACCTGGGGGCCGCCCGCCGCGAGGAAATGGCGCTGCGCGCCGATATCGAGACCCGCATCATCGATTTCCTGGAAATCGACCATATCCGTCACGCGCCCGTGGCCTCGCTGCCCTACGGGCTGCAGAAACGGGTCGAAATGGCGCGCGCCCTGGCCATGCAACCACGGCTGCTTCTGCTCGACGAGCCGGTGGCCGGCATGAACCGCGAAGAAACCGAAGACATGGCCCGCTTCATCCTGGACGTCCGGGCGGAGTGGGACGTGACCGTCCTGATGGTCGAACACGACATGGGGCTGGTGATGGATCTGTCGGATCACGTCGTGGTGCTCAATTTCGGCCATGTCATCGCCAGCGGCGACCCGGGCCAGGTCCAGGCCGACCCGCAGGTGATCCAGGCCTATCTGGGCGCGGGCGACATCACCGGCCTGCGCCGCCGCCTGCGCGCGGATGCGGCGCCCCGCCTGGCGCCGGCCGGGGAGGCCTGACATGGATGCGCTGTTCCTGTTCGAAGTCACCCTGGCCGGTCTCGGCGCCGGCGCCCTGTACGCCCTGGCGGGGCTGGCCTTCGTCATCGTCTACAAAGCCACCCGCGTCGTCAACCTGGCCATCGGCGAAATGCTGATGCTGGGCGCCTACCTGTTCTTTGCTTTCTCCGCGCAACTGCAATGGCCGATCTGGTTGGCCGCCCTCCTGGCCATTGCCGCCAGCGCCCTGATCGGCGGACTGATCGAGCGCGTCGCCATCCGGCCCATGCTGGGCGAGTCCCCCATTTCCGCCTTCATGATCACCATCGGGCTGGGCTCCGTGCTGGTGGGGCTGGTGGAACTCATCTGGACGGCCGACCAGCGCCGCCTGCCCGAATTCCTGCCGCAGGAGCCGGTCTTCATCGGCGAGGCCTTCGTCTCGTCCAAAGTGTTCTACGGCTTCCTGGCGGCCCTGGCGCTGGTGGCGGCCAGCGCCCCCCTTTTCCATCGCTGGCGCGGCGGCATCGCCCTGCGGGCGACGGCTTCGGATCAGGGCGCCGCCTACGCGATGGGCATCAACGTCCCGCGCGTCTTCTCGCTGGCCTGGATGGCCGGCGCCGCCCTGGCCGCCATCGCCGGCATCATGGTGGGCGCCATCGGCGGCCTGTCCTCGTCCATGGGCCTCTTCGGCCTGGGCGTGCTGGTCGCCGTCATCGTCGGCGGCCTGGACAGCATCCTGGGCGCCCTCCTGGCCGGCCTGCTGATCGGCGTACTGGAAGCCTGGACCGGCGCCTTCCTGGGCGGCGAATACAAGCTGCTGGTCACATTCCTGATCCTGACCGTCGTGCTGATGCTGCGCCCCTACGGCCTGTTCGGCACCCGCGACATCGAGAGGCTCTGAACCATGCGCATCGGCACCGCCCGCGAAAGCTACCGTGCAGACGAGGCCCTGTTCGACACGAACACGCAGCGCGCCTGGCTGGCCGTCCTGCTGGCCGCCCTGGCCGTCTTTCCCTTCCTGGCCAACGACTACTGGCTGTACCTGGCGTGCCTGGTCGCCATCCACACGGCCAGCGCCACCGGCCTGAACATTCTCACCGGCTACACCGGCCTGGTCAGCCTGGGTCAGGCGGCATTCATGGGGCTGGGCGCCTATACCGTCGCCATCCTCGAACGGGACCTCGGCACCCCCGCGCTCCTGAACCTCGTCCTGGCCGGCACCGTGGCCATGGCCGGCGGCGTGGTCGTCGGCATCCCCTCGTTGCGAGTCAAAGGCCTGTACCTGGCCATCGTCACCATCGCCGCCACCTTCATCACGCAATTCCTATTCTCCAACTTCGACTACACCGGCGGCCCGGGCGGCCTGACCATCCCGCCGCCCACCCTGATCGGGCAAACCCTGGACACCTCGTTCCGGATCTACTGGCTCATCGTGCCGCTCACCTGCCTGATGGTGCTGGGCGCGGCCAACCTGTTTCGCACGCGCACCGGCCGGGCCTTCATCGCCATCCGCGACCGGGACATCTCCGCCGAGGTGCTGGGCATCCCGCTGCTGCGCTACAAGCTCATGTCCTTCGGCCTGTCCTCTTTCTACGCCGGCGTGGCAGGGGGCCTGTGGGCCTATTTCTTCCGCGTCATCACGCCCGAAAGTTTTCCCCTGATCCTGTCCATCTTCTTCCTGGCCGCCATCATCGTCGGCGGCATGGGGTCCATCCTGGGCGGGATCCTGGGCGCCCTGTTCATGACGATGGTGCCGGAAATCCTGCGCATCGCCGTGACCTGGCTGCCGATCGAAGGCGACACCCTGCGCTACGTCTCGCCGGTGCGCACCATCGTCTTCGGCGGGCTGATCATCTTTTTCCTGATTTTCGAGCCGCAGGGCCTGGCCGAGATCTGGCGGCGCGTGCGCCGTTTCTTTCATCTGTGGCCCTTTCGGACCTAGCCGCACCGGTCCTTTCTTCACGACACCAGGAGGCAGCATGAAACACGGTTCCCCTCTCGCACGGCTGGCCCGCACACTGGCCCTGCCGATCTCCCTGGCCGCCGGGCTCGCCCTGGGCACGGCCGCGCACGCCCAGGACAAACCGGACATCGTCATCGGCGGCTCCATCCCCATGAGCGGCGTCTTCGCCTTCGCCGGCGTGGGCATCCACGCGGGCATCGGCGACTATGTGAAGATGCTCAACGAGGCCGGCGGCATCGAGGGCCACAAAGTCCGCTACGTCCCCGAGGACACGGCCTACAAGGTGGACGTGTCCGTGGCCGCCTTCAAGAAAATCACCAGCCAGAACGAGGTCCACCTCTACTACGGCGATTCGACCGGCTTTTCCAAGACCATCAACCCGGAGCTCAACCGCCTGGGCAACATCCTGATGACGGGCGCGTCCTTCGCCTCGGAAATCAACGATCCCAAGGCCTTCCCCGCCCAGTTCCTGGTCGGCCCGGACTACACGGAAATGTTCGGCATCCTGCTGCGCTACATCGCCCAGGAAAAGCCCGGCGCCAAGGTTGCCTTCGTCTACTCGGACACGGAATTCGGCCGCGATCCGATCGAGAAATCCAGCGCCGCCGCCCAGGCGCTGGGGCTGACGGTGGCCGCCACCATCATGACGCCGCCGGGCAGCGTGGACGTCTCGACGGAAGTGCTCAAGCTGCGCCGCGCCAATCCCGACTACACCATCTTCCACGGCTACGTGCTGGCGCCCATCCCCGAGTTCGTCTCGCAAGGCCGCCAGATGGGCCTGAAGACCAAGTACATGGGCACCTTCTGGACCATGGACAACTCCACCGTCATGAAGATGGGCGAGAACGCCGACGGCTTCATGGGCGTCATGCCGTTCCGCTACTACTACGACGATGCGCCCGATGCCCCGATGCTGCAGAAAATCCGCGCACTCCGGCCAGAGTACCAGAGCACCGCCTACATGCAGGGCTTCCTGTCGGCCATGCTGCTGACCGAAGCCGCCAAGCGCACGCTGGCCGACGGCAAACCCCTGACGACCGCCAACCTGAAGGCCAGCCTGGAATCCATCCAGAACTTCGACACGGGCGGCATCATCGGCGTGCCGATCAGCGTCAAGGGCAACTCCCTGCCTTACGGCCGCATCTACCGCGCCGACGTCAGCCAGCAGAAAATGGTCCCGGCCTCGGACTGGATCGTCCTGGACTGAACCGCCATGGCCCCGCACGCCTCTCCTCCCGCCGATACCGCCCCTCTCCTCGACATCCAGAACATCGAGGTGGTCTACAACAAGGCGGTCCAGGTGCTGCGGGGCCTGTCCCTGGCCGTGCCGGCCGGGCGGGTGGTCGCGCTTCTGGGCAGCAACGGCGCGGGCAAGACCACGACCCTCAAGGCGGTTTCCCGCCTGCTCGAGCTGGAGGACGGCGCCCTCGTCAAGGGGCGGATCACATTCGCGCAGCAGGACACCGCCGCCTTGCCGCCCCAGGCCCTGGTGCACGCCGGCATCAGCCACGTCATGGAAGGCCGCCGCGTCTTCGAAGACCTGAGCGTCGAGGAAAATCTGGTGGCCGCCACCTACGCCTTGTCCGGGCGGCGCGCCGCCCGGCCGGAATTCGACCTGGTCTACGCGTATTTCCCGCGCCTGCACGAACGCCGCCGCAGCCTGGCAGGCTACCTGTCGGGCGGCGAACAGCAGATGCTGGCCATCGGCCGGGCGCTGCTCGCCCGCCCCGCCCTGATGCTGCTGGACGAACCCTCGCTGGGCTTGTCGCCCATGCTGGTCGAGGACATCTTCACCATCATCGCGCGCATCAACGCGGAGCAGGGCACGGCCATGCTGCTGGTCGAGCAGAACGCCTCGGTCGCCCTGGCGGTCGCCGACTACGCCTACATCATGGAATCCGGCAAAGTCGTGATCGACGGCCCGGCCGAGCCCCTGGCCGGCAATCCTGACGTGCGGGAGTTCTACCTGGGCGTGGGCGGCGCCGGCGAAACCCGCAGCTTCCGCGACCTCAAGCACTACAAGCGCAGAAAGCGCTGGCTTTCCTGATGAGCCGCCCATGACCACGCCCCTGGAACTCCCCGCCCTCACTCTGCCGCAGATGCTGCGCGAACAGGCGGCCCGCATTCCGGACCGCATCGCCATCCGGCAAAAGGACTTCGGCATCTGGCAGCCCTGCTCCTGGCGCCGGTACTGGGAGCGGTCCTGCCACGTCGGGCTGGGCCTGGAAGCGCTCGGCCTGCCCGCCGGCGGGCACGTGGGCATCCTGTCGGAGAACCGCATCGAATGGGTGCTCGGCCAGATGGGCGCCGGCGTCATCGGCGCCGTGGCCGTGGGCCTGTATCCCACCAGCCCCGCCGCCGAAATCGGCTACGTCCTGCGCCACGCCGACGTGTCCGTGGTCATCTGCGAAGACCAGGAGCAGGCCGACAAGGTTCTGGAATGCCGGGCGCAACTGCCCGGCCTGAAGCGCATCGTGGTCATCGAAACCAAGGGCCTGCGCAATTTCGGTCCCGAGGACCGCGCGCTGATCGCGACCTATGCCGAACTCGAGGCCGAGGGCGCGCGCCGGTTCGCAGCCGGACCGGGCCGCATCGAGGCCGCGCTCGCCCGGCAGCGGCTGGACGACATCGGCCTGATGATCTACACCTCCGGCTCCACAGGCAAGCCCAAGGGCGCCATGATCTCGTACCGCAACATGCGCGCCGTGGCGCCCGGCATCATCGACCGGCTGGGCCTGGGCGCCGACGAGCGGCACCTGTCGTACCTGCCGCTGTGCCACGTGGCCGAGCAGATGCTGACCACGTTCGTGCCGATCTATACCGGCGCCCAGATCAATTTCGGCGAATCCCTGCGCACCGTCCAGGAAGACCTGCGCGAAGTCGCGCCGACCCTGTTCCTGGGCGTGCCGCGCATCTGGGAAAAACTGCACGCCTCCATCACCATCAAGATGCTGGAGGCCCGCCCCTGGGCGCGCGCACTGTACCGGCATGCCCTGCGGGCCTGCACGCCCTTCGCCTGGCGCTCGGCGCGTCAGCGCACCCTGCGGCAGCGCTGCATCCACGCCTTCTGGTCCCTGCTGATCTTGCGCGCCCTGCGCAATTTCATCGGACTGCGTCAGGCGCGCATCGCCCTGACCGGCGCCGCACCCATCCCCCGCAATATCCTGCACTATTTCCGCATCCTGGGCATCCCGCTGGTGGAAGTCTACGGCCTGACCGAAAGCACCGGCATGATCCTGGGCCAGCACCCCGACCGGATCGTGCCCGGCACCGTCGGCGAACCGATCCTGGGCGTGGAACACCGCCTCGGCGAGGCCGGCGAACTGCTGATCCGCGGCGATATGGTCTTCGAGGGTTATTACAAGGATCCGGGGCAGTCGCGCGCCGCCCTACGGGACGGCTGGCTGCTCACCGGGGACGTGGCGGCCGAGGAAAACGGCGCGCTGCGCATCCTGGACCGCCTCAAGGACATCATGATCACATCCGGCGGCAAGAACCTGACGCCCACGGAAATCGAGAACGCCGCCAAGTCCAGCCCCTACGTGAAGGAATGCATCGTCATCGCCGACGGGCGCAAGTACGTGACGGCGCTGATCCAGATCGAATTTGATACCGTCTCCAAGTGGGCGGAAACCCGGGGCCACGCCTTCACGCACTTCCGTTCCCTGGCCGAGCACCCGGCGGTCCTGGAGCTGATCCAGGCGGAGATCGACCGCGCCAACGCCGACCTGGCTTCCGTCGCCCGGATCAAGCGCTTCCACCTGCTGACCAAGGAACTCGACCACGACGACGGCGAAGTCACCGCCACCATGAAAGTCCGGCGCGCCAGCATCTACCGTCTTTACGCCGAGCAGATCGAGGCCCTGTACGCATGAAATCCGCCCTTGAAACCCTCCCCCCCGATGCGGATACCCGCACCCGGATCATCCTGACGGCCGGGCGTCTGTTCCACCGGCACGGATATGAACGCACCACCGTGCGCGAACTGGCCGATGCGGTCGGCCTGAAGTCGGGCAGCCTGTTCCACCACTTCCGCAGCAAGGAAGAGATCCTGGTCGCCGTCATGGCCAACGGCATCCAGTCGGTCATCGACGAAGCCCGCGCCCTGCTGGCCCGCAACCACGACCCCGCCGCGCGCCTGGAGGGCATGCTGCGCCTGCACATGCACAGCATCATCAGCGGGGTGGGCGGCGACGCAATGCACGCCATGATCTACGAATGGCGCAGCCTGTCGCCCGAAGCGCGCGAACCGATCCGCACGCTCAGCGAAGCCTACGAACAACTATGGCATCAGGTCATCGACGACGCGGTCGCCCACGGCCTGGCCCGGGGAGACCCGGTCATCCTGCGCAAATACCTGCTGGCCGGCCTCAATTCGACGGTCCGCTGGTACCGGCCCGATGGCCGCCTGGCGCCGGAAGCCTTCATCCAGCAGCTCCGGCAGGCCGCACTTCCGGATCTGCAGCCCGACTCCTGAGGTTCGACGACCATGCCCACTTCCTCCATCCGGCTCGACATCGAGAGCGCGTGCGCCTTCATTACTTTCGACCGCCCCCAGACCCTGAACGCCATCGACAGCGCCGGCGCCCATGCTTTCGGGGATGCCATCGCCCGGATCGCCGCAAACCCCCGGATCCGCGCCGTGATGCTGCGCGGCGCGGGGCGCGCCTTCATGGCGGGCGGCGACGTAAGCGCCATCCGGGCAGCACCGCAGGCCATCGGCCCGGCGCTCATTGATCCCCTGCACGCCGCCCTGTCGGCCCTGGCCCGGCTGCCGGTCCCCGTGCTGGCCTGCGTCCACGGCGCCGTGGCCGGAGCGGGCCTGAGCATCCTGCTGGCCGCCGATCTGGCCATTGCCGCGGACGACAGCCGCTTCACACTGGCCTATGCACGCATCGGCGCCAGCCCGGATGCCTCGGCCACCTGGCACCTGCCGCGCATCGTGGGCCTGCGCAAGGCCATGGAACTGGCGCTGCTGTGCGAACCCCTGGATGCCCGGCAGGCCCTGCAGCTCTCCATCGTCAACCGCGTCGTGCCGGCCGCCGAGCTGCAGACGCAGGCCGTGGCCTTGCTGCGGCAGTTGGCCGATGGCCCCACCGATGCCCTGGGCCGCACCAAAGCGCTGCTGCGGGCCTCTCTTTCCCGCAGCCTGGAGGGCCAGCTCGATGCCGAACGCGCCGCCTTTCTGGCGGGCGCCGGCACCCAGGACTTCCGCGAAGGCCTCGATGCCTTCCTCGAAAAACGGCCCCCGGTCTTCATCGGCCGCTGAAGACCGGCCCCAATATCCGCACCCAGGAATCCCCCATGCCAGAAGCTGTCCTCATCGATGCCATCCGCAGCCCTTTCGGGCGCCGCCTGGGCGCCTTGCGCAACATCCGTCCCGACGCCCTGCTGGCCACTCTGGTCGATCGGATGCTGCAACGCCAGCCCGCCGCGCGCATCGACGATCTGATCGTCGGCTGCGTCAGCCAGGCGGGCGAGCAGGGCGCCAACATCGCCCGCCAGGCCGCCCTGCTGTCGGGCCTGGGCGAACACGTTCCGGGCGTCACGCTCAACCGCATGTGCGGCTCCAGCCAGCAGGCCGTGCACTTCGCCGCCCAGGCCGTGGCGGCCGGCGATGCGCACTACATCCTGGCCGGCGGGGTCGAAAGCATGTCGCGCGTGCCCATGTTTACCGA
This sequence comes from Castellaniella ginsengisoli, assembly GCF_040955415.1. Lineage (NCBI taxonomy): Bacteria > Pseudomonadati > Pseudomonadota > Betaproteobacteria > Burkholderiales > Alcaligenaceae > Castellaniella > Castellaniella ginsengisoli. Next base: position 1,118,244 of record NZ_CP158257.1, read on the forward strand.
CCTGACCTTGGGCCGCGCGGACTTTGCCGGGTTCGACCGCCTGAATCCCGACCTGCTGGCGCGCCACCCGCTGATCCACCAGGTGGAAAGCGCCGAACGGATCGCCGAGCACTGGAATCTGGACCGCCAGGCGCTGGACGACTATGCTCGCGCCAGCCACGCGCGCGCCTGGGCCGCCGCACAGGAGGGCCGCCATGCGGAACTGCTGCCCTGGCCGGGCGAGGACGCCGACGGCCGCCCCATCGACCTGGCTCGCGACGAAGGCATCCGCCCCGCGACCGACCCGGCGCGTATGGCGGCCATGGCGCCCGTGTTCCGCCCGGTCGGCGAAGGCCGGATCACCGCCGCCAATGCCAGCCAGATCGCCGATGGCGCGGCCTTGGTGCTGGTCGGAGGCCACGAGCAGGCTTTGCGCGACGGTCTGCGCCCCCGGGCGCGCTTCCGCGCCCGCGTGGCCATCGGCTCGGATCCGGTCATGCAACTCGACGGCGTGATCCCGGCCACCCACGAGGCCTTGCGGCGCAGCGGGCTGTCCATCCGCGACCTGGACTGGATCGAAATCAATGAAGCTTTCGCCAGCGTGGTACTGGCCTGGGGCCGGGCGTTTCCCGAAGGCCTGGAGAAGGCCAACCCCTGGGGCGGCGCCATTGCGCACGGCCACCCGCTGGGCGCCACCGGCGCCGGTCTGATGGGCAAGATGCTGTGCGGCCTGGAAGCCACGGGCGGCGCGCTCGGCCTGCAACTGATGTGCATCGGCCACGGGATGGCGACCGCCACGATCATCGAGCGGCTGTGAGGCGCGTTCGCGGATGAGCCGTTCCGGGCGGACTGCGGATTGCAGCCGGTTGCGGCGCGGCCCGCCCCGAACGCACGGGCTTACGCCACCGTCAGTTTGACGTCGATGTTGTTGCGCGTGGCGTTGGAATACGGGCACACGACGTGCGCCTTCTGCACCAGGCCTTCCAGCGTGGCCCGATCCACGCCGGGCGCGGAGATCTTCAGTTCCACGGCAATGCCGAAACCGGTGGGGATGGGGCCGATGCCCACGGACCCCCCGATTTCGGTGGCGTCGGGCAGCTTCACGCCTTCCTTGCCGGCCACCAGCTTCAACGCGCCCAGAAAGCATGCGGAATAGCCCGCCGCGAACAGTTGCTCGGGGTTGGTGCCGTCGCCGCCGGCGCCGCCCAGTTCCTTCGGCGTGGACAGCTTGATGGCCAGGCGGCCGTCGGACGACTTGGCACTGCCTTCGCGACCGCCGGTGGCCGAAGCGTGGGCCGTGTAGAGAACGTTTTCGACTGTCATGCTTGAACTCCTTGTGGTGCGATGCCAGGAACACCGCCGGCACCACGATCGGCGGCGTCCCGTAAACGGGCCGGTCAGTCCGGCGCCGTAGGATTTTCCAGAGCGGCGGACGCGGCCAACAAGTGTGCGCGCAGTTCTTCCAGCTCGGCCTTCAACACCCGGGCATGGTCGGGCGTACAGCCCGTGGCGCACAGCACGCCCTCGGGGATGCCGCCGGCGCGGCGCCAGAGTTCGCGCCCAGTCTGCGTCAGCGTCACTCGTACCTGGCGCTGGTCTTCGTCCGAGCGATCCCGATGCAGCAGGCCCATCGCCTGCAAGCGCTTGAGCAACGGCGTGAGCGTGGCCGAATCCAGATACAGGCGCTCGCCCAACGCCGTGACCGTCGATCCGTCGGCTTCCCACAGAACCAACATCACCAGGTACTGCGGATAGGTCAGGCCCAGGCCGGCCAGGTGCTTTCGGTAGATCTTGCCCATCGCCAGTTGCGCCGAATACAACGCAAAGCACAACTGCGCATCCAGCGCCAATTGGACGGGCGGCTTGTCGGCGGCAAGGGGAAGGAGGGCATTCATGAGACCCATTTTATATAGCATGCTATTTAATAGCAAGCTATATCATCAGCCTATTCTGGCACCATGCGCTTGCAGGCGCCGGCGGCCGGGCCGGCACACCGCTTCCGCCCGTCTCCCGTCACGCAGGCTGGAAAACGGGATAGTCCGTGTAGCCTGCTTCCCCGCCGCCGTAGAAAGTGGCGGGATCCGGTTCGTTCAAGGGCAGATCTTCCCGGATGCGCGTCGGCAGATCGGGATTGGACAACGCCATCCGGCCCACCGATACCATGTCCGCCAAGCCCGCATCCAGATCGGCAGACAGGGACTGCCGGTCGCGCCCCGGCCGGTTGACGATCAGCACGCCCGGCCACAAGCGGCGAATTTCCCGCAGCAAGGCCTCGTCCCGTCCTTGAACCACATGCAGGTAGGCCAACTCCAGCGGCGCCAGTTGCGTCACCAGGTGATGATACAGATCCGCGCGCTCCGGACCTTCATCGATACCGCCCAGCGCACTGCCGGGCGACAGGCGCAGCCCCGTGCGGGCGGCCCCGATCCGGTCCGCCACCGCCGCCGCCACCTCGAAGGCGAACCGCGCGCGATTCTCGATGGACCCGCCGTAGGCGTCCGTGCGCACATTGGCATTGGGGGCCAGAAACTGCTGGACCAGATAACCGTTGGCGCCGTGGAGCTCGACCCCGTCCGCTCCGGCCTCCACCGCCCGTTCAGCGGCAGCGGCGAAATCTTCGATCGTCCGCACGATGTCGGCCGACGTCATGGCGCGCGGTACCGGCACATCCCTCATGCCCGAGGCCGTGGGTATCCGGACATTCGCCGCAACCGCCGATGGCGCCAGGGCCTGCCGGTGATGAAGCGTATTGTCCGGATGGGACATCCGGCCGGCATGCATCAACTGGATGAACACCCGTCCGCCCGCCGCATGCACCGCCTCCACCACCCGACGCCATCCGGCCACATGCGCGGCCTCGTGCAGGCCCGGGGTATTCGCATAGCCCTGGCCATCGGCAGAGGGTTGTGTGCCTTCCGTGATCAGCAGGCCCATCGATGCCCGCTGCGCATAGTACACAGGCGCCCATTCACCCGGCGTGCCATCGTCTTGCGCGCGGCTGCGCGTCATCGGCGCCTGAACCAGGCGGTTGCCCAGCACCCGATGGCCCAGCCGGACCGGATCCCACAATGTCGTCATTTCAGAAACTCCCCACGTCAACAATCATCGAACCATGGACGCATCCCTGGCCTACGGCGCCACTATAGATCGTTCCAGATACGGGGAAGAAGGCATAAAATCCATACAGATCGTCTCATACATGGAACACTTATGGATCTCACGGCCCTGAAGGCATTCGACCTGGTCGCTACGCATGGCGGCTACGGCAAGGCCAGCCGCGCCAGCGGATGCGCCAAGGCCACGCTGTCGCGCCGGATCATGGAACTGGAACACCGGAAGGGGGTGCGCCTCATCGAACGCGGCGCGCGCACGCTCCGGCTCACCGAAGAAGGCGCCGCCCTGCATGCGCGCACGCATGGATTGCTCAGCGATCTGGCCGACGCCGTCGAATCCATTCACAGCGGCGGCCGGCAACCTCGCGGCACCGTGCGGGTCAGCGCGCCCGTCCTGTTCTCCCATACGCTGCTCGCCCCGCTGGCCGCCGAGTTCACCCGCCGGTACCCCGGCATCACGCTCGAGATACGCGCGGAGGACCGGCGCGTCGATCTGGTCGAAGACGGTTTCGACGTCGCTATCCGGGTCAATCCGCCCGCCGACTCGCTGCTCGTGGGGCGCTGCTTCGCCCGCGACCGCATGCTGCTGACCGCACCGGCCGGCTTGCGGCTGCCGCGCCGCGCCGCCACCCCCCCCGAAATCCCCGCCGTCGTCCTGGCCAACGCCTCCGGCGGAACCCCCTGGACCTTCCAGCACGGCAAGACCACCCGCACCGTCACGCCCGCGCCGCGCCTCGTTCTGTCTTCCCTGCTCATGGTCCGCGATGCCGTGCGCGCCGGCGCGGGCGCGGCGCTGCTGCCCCAATCCATGACGCGGCCCGGCCCCGCGACCGAGGGCTTGAAAATCTGGGGCATCGTACCGGACCGCCCGGTCGAACTCTGGGCGCTGCACAGCTCCCGGCGGCTGACCAGTTCCCGCGTCACCGCCTTCATCGATTTCCTCTGCGAACAGTTCCCGGACCGGTGGCTGTAGGCCCGCCGTCCCCGGGAAGGCAACGATACACTGCCCCATCCATCCGGGAGAACACCACCATGACCGATCACATCGACTGCGTCGTCATCGGCGCCGGCGTCGTCGGGCTGGCCGTGGCGCGCGCCTGCGCCCGGACCGGCCTGGAAACCCTGACGCTCGAAGCCGAGGCGGCCATCGGCACCGCCACCAGCGCACGCAACAGCGAAGTCATTCACGCCGGCCTCTACTACCCGCGCGGCTCGCTCAAGGCCCGGCTGTGCGTCCAGGGCCGCCAGGCCCTGTACGACTATTGCTCCTCTCATGGCATCGCCCACCGGCGCTGCGGCAAGCTCATCGTCGCCACCGACGACGCCCAGATCGACGCCCTGCGGCGCATCGCCGCCGCAGCTCACGCCAACGGCGTGCGCGACCTGCGCCAACTGGACGCCGCCCAGGCGCAGGCGCGGGAACCCGCGCTACGCTGCGTGGCCGCGCTGGAATCGCCCTCCACCGGCATCATCGACAGCCACAACCTGATGCTCGCCCTGCAGGGCGATCTCGAAGCCGCCGGCGGCCTGCTGGCCCTGCGATCCCCCGCCCTGTCCGGCCGGGTCTTGAAAAACGGCGGCGGCATCCTGCTGCGCATCGGCGGCGACGAACCCATGGAACTCATCGCCCGCCGCGTCGTCAACTGCGCCGGCCTGCACGCCCAGGCCGTCGCGGCCGCGCTCGACGGCCTGCCGCCCGGCAGCATCCCCGCCGGCCGCTACGCCAAGGGCAATTACTACGCATTGTCGGGCAAGGCCCCGTTTTCCCGCCTGATCTATCCCGTCCCGGAGCCCGGCGGCCTGGGCGTGCACCTGACTCTGGACCTGGGCGGACAAGCCCGTTTCGGCCCCGACGTCGAATGGATCGACGGCATCGACTATCGCGTGGATCCCGCCCGCGCCGACGGCTTCTACGCCGCGATCCGCCGCTACTGGCCCGGCCTGCGCGACGGCGCCCTGCACCCCGACTATGCCGGCATCCGCCCCAAGCTGATCGTGCCCGCGGGCCAGGACGCCGACTTCCTCATCCAGGACGTCCGGGCGCATGGCGTCCCCGGCCTGGTCAACCTGTACGGCATCGAATCCCCCGGGTTGACCGCCTGCCTGGCCATCGCCGACGAGGTCACGCAACGGCTGGCATGATGCGCGGCACGGTGCATAATCATGGCAATATCCCCCACCTTCTTCACAGGAACCCGACATGATCCGCGAGATGGCCCATATCACCGTGAAACCCGGCACCCAAGCCGACTTCGAGGCCGGCGTGCGCCAGGCGCTGCCGCTCTTTCACCGCGCCCGGGGCTGCAAGCGCGTCGAACTGCACCACATCATCGAACAGCCCGGGCAATACGTGCTGATGGTGTACTGGGAAACCCTGGACGATCACATGGTCCACTTCCGCCAGTCGGCAGATTTCCAGGCCTGGCGCGGCCTGGTCGGGGGGTTCTTTGAAAAGGCGCCGGAGGTGGTGCATTCGGAGGTGGTGGTGGAAGGATAAGGGAATGGCAATCAAGGGACGACGGCCCTACCCAAAAAGGGAAAGACCACCAACGCCCCGGTCCGAAGACCCGCTTTGCGCGTGCAGCAACGTCCCTGGCCCTCATCTCACTTCCCGATGCAGAAGGATTTATTGAGTCGTATCTTTCTGATTTTAAATAATATTTAAAGATGACGTTGAGCTACTTGGACCTATTCTTGGACCCAAAACCGATACGTGTCTCTTGATGGACGTGCGTAAGCTCCCCCGTCAAGTAGACAGCGGCTGATAGAGTTTCGGAGCAAGGGTTAGCCGGATAACGCAGCCTGCGAGGGCTTCTTCGGACGACTGAAAACCGAGATGTACTACCACCGCGACTGGACTAAAGCGACGATTGGGGAATTCATGCAGGCGCTCGATGCTTATATCCGCTGGTATAACCAGCATCGGATCAAGCTCTCGCTTGGCGGCATGAGCCCTGTGGAGTACCGTCAGCACCTGGGAATTGCAGCATAATCAGTCCAACAAAATGTCCGCGCCCCCGGTGGGTCAGTATTACACCGACGCTGACACCTATCCGTCATCTCTGGTGTTCGGCTCACCGGCTGCCAGTTTTTTCACTGCTTTGTCGAAGTCACTTTCAAACAGGCGATCCTGCACAATTCTGTATTTCTCAAATTCGCTTTCCGCATGCGTCTGGGCAAGTTTCGCAGAAATCTTGCCGCTGTTCTGTAGCACTTCCCGTTCATCAAATTCGAGGAAGGCGTCCAGCCGCTTGGACCAGTCTTCCATGCTCATGGGAATCTTGCGGCGAGCACGATCCTCGGCCAGTTCCAGATAGGCGTTGACGATACGGCCCAACGAATCCAACTCGTCCTTGGTCAGGTAGTTCTTGGCCACGGCTACGTCGGTTTTCAGAATCTTTCCTTCGGGTGCGTTCGCCCAGGAAGTCAGCCCCATATGTGGCTTGCTGCTATCGGCCCGCTTGCGGATCAACTCTGCAGCAGTATGGCCGTGGATAGCGTAGTGCAGTTTGTTCTGTACTTTGGCGAAGAAGGCCTTGGTGGTCGGTGCGTCCTTGTTGTAGTCCACGCTGGTAGCATAGATGTCGGTGATCTTCTGGTAGAAGCGGCGCTCGTGAGGCGGGGTTGTCAGAAATTCCGTGTTTGAAGCGGGTTGAGCACTACACGGAAAGACGGCTGAATCGATCCTCATAGAGGATCGCGAACTGGTTCATGGCCTGCTTCCAGTCATGCGCGGATCGGCTCCATTTTGCCGTGATATTGCGCAGCGCCAGCCAGATCAGTTTAGCGGCGGCATCATCGCTGGGGAAATGCCCCCGAGTCTTGATGATCTTGCGCAGTTGCGAATTGATGTTCTCGATGGCGTTGGTGGTGTAGATCACACGGCGCACGGCCGGCGGGAAGGCAAAAAACGGAATCACCCGGTCCCACGCATTGCGCCATGCCGCGCTGACGGTCGGGAATTTCTGCCCCCAGGGACCGTCTGCAAAGGCCTCAAGTTCGGCCTGAGCAGCTTCGGCGCTGACGGCGGTATAGATCGGTCGGATGGCGGCAGCCAGCGCCTTACGGTCCTTCCAGCTCGCATAGTCCAGGCTGTTGCGGATCAGGTGAACGATGCAGGTTTGTAGCGTGGTGGCTGGAAAGACGGCTGCCAGCGCTTCGGGCATGCCTTTGAGGCCGTCGGTGACGGCGATCAGGATGTCGCACACGCCTCGAGTCTTCAGATCGTTGAAAACCTTCATCCAGAACTTGGCCCCTTCGGTGCCTTCGATCCACAGCCCCAGGATGTCACGGGTGCCGTCGGGCAGCACCGCCAGGGCCAGGTAGACGGCCTTGTTGCGCACGACCGCATCCTCGCGGATCTTGACCCGCAGGGCATCGAAGAACACCACCGGGTACATCGGTTCGAGCGGCCTGGCTTGCCAGGCGGTGACCTCCGCCATCACCTCATCGGTGACTGAGCTGATGAAGTCTGGTGAGACCTCAGTAGCGTACTGCTCCAGCAGAAAGCCCTGGATCTCGCGCACCGTCATCCCCCGGGCATACATGGCGACGATCTTGTCGTCAAAGCCCGTGAAGCGGCGTTCGTGCTTGGGGATCAGCAGCGGGGCGAAGCTACCATCGCGGTCGCGTGGCACTTCGATGCGGATCGGGCCGTCCTCGGTCAGCACGGTCTTGGCGCCCTTGCCATTGCGCTGGTTGCTGACCGCTGCCGGCTTGGCTGCCCCGGCCGGATAGCCCAGGTGATGGTTCATCTCACCGGCCAGGGCGCGTTCGATCAGCGCCTTCTTGAAGGCCAGCGATGCGGCATTGATGGCTTCGGCCGTCATCGGACCGTGACCGAACGACTCCAGCAACTCTGGAGCAATGGTCGGCAGCGCGGCTGGCTGGGTTCTTGGTTTGCGTGGCATAGACACTCCTTGGCGTCATGTTATGCCTCAAACACGAAATTAATGACAGGCCCGCTGAGGCGGATCTCGCGGATTTCAGCCAGCAGCCGCTCGAAGTAGTCCTCACCCAGGAAACTGCCGTTTTCCATGCGCAGACGATCCAGCACATAGCCCTTGATGGCGAACTCACGCAGGACGCCGGTCGCCCACTGGCGGAACTGCGTTGCGCGTAGGGAGTTGACCCGGTAGCCGACGGAGATGATGGCGTCGAGGTTGTAGAACTGGGTCTGGTAGTTCTTGCCGTCACTGGCAGTTATCCGGAATTTCCGGATAACTGCCTCCGCGGTCAGTTCCTGGCTGACAAAGATGTTCTTCAGGTGTTCGCTGACGGTGCGCACATCCACCCCGAACAGCTCAGCCATCAGCTTCTGCGACAGCCACAGGGTTTCGTCCTCATAGCGGGCTTCGATGCTCTGTTCGCCGGCCTGGCCAGTGAAGATCAGAAACTCGGCGGTGCTGTTGCGGATCAATTTTTTGTTACTCATACCAAGTATCTCCACGGGTCTGTACGTCGGCCACGGTGGCGTCTTCTGCGCCAGCTACTTTCTCCTGTTGCTTTTTCTGTGCAGGAGACTGGCCCAGCGCTACCAGATGTGCCGCTTCATCCCGCTTCAGGCGCGCGTTCTTCAGGGTGAGGGCCGGGTACTTGCCCAGAGTGAGCTTCTCGCGCTTGCCATCCAGCCGATAGCGATAACGCCAGACGATGCTGCCACTCGGCAGCACTTCAATGTACAACCCGCGGTCGTCGCTGACGATGTACGAGGCATCCTTGGGCTTGAGCGCCTTGAGCGCGGTATCTGTGAGAGACATGGACCCTCCTTTGGGTCCATGAAAGTCAAGAGTCAGGCTATTCGGTGAAATTGGACCCATATATGGACCCTAATAGCGACGGCTTTGACTGTATCACTGAATCAACCAGTAGACAAAAACTCATTATTTATGCGGGTTTCAGGCACGCGAGCAGACTTCAATGAACGTCCCTGGACCCCACCTCACTTCCCGATGCAGAAGCTGGAAAAAATCTCCCCCAGCAGATCATCGCTGGTGAACTGCCCCGTGATCCCGCACAGCGCCTCGTGCGCCAGGCGCAATTCCTCGGCGAACAGATCCAGCACCTGATCGCTGTGCGCCGCATGACCGGCGGCGGCCCGCAGGTGTTCGCGCGCCGCCTCCAGCGCCCGCACATGCCGTTCGCGCGCCAGCCAGGGGGACTCCGCCCCCGGTGTCCAGCCAGCGATGGCCAGCAACCGGTCGCGCAGCGCATCCAGGCCCGCGCCGGTGTGGGCGGAAATCAGCAAAGGGGCATCGTTTGCCGCCTTCCCCACGACGGGGCTTGATGCGCCAGCCGTCGCTGTGCAGCCTGCATGCCGCCCAGCCTCGCCCGGCACCACGCCGCCCAGCAAATCCACCTTGTTCCACACCCGCAGCACCGGCACCCCCGCCGGCAGCCGCCGCACAATGTCCGCGTCCAGCGGATCGTCCGGGTGCCGGGCATCCTGCAGGTGCAGGATCACCTGGGCGCGGGCAATCTCGGCCCAGCTACGTTCGATGCCGATGCGCTCGACCGTGTCCTCGGTCTCGCGCAGGCCGGCCGTATCCACGATGTGCAGGGGGATGCCCTCGATGTGGATCTGCTGCACCACGCGGTCGCGCGTGGTGCCGGCAATCGGGGTGACGATGGCGATGTCCTCGCCCGCCAGCGCATTCAGCAGGCTGGACTTGCCCACGTTGGGTTGGCCCGCCAGCACCACGTGCAGCCCTTCCCTCAGCACCAGGCCCTGGCGGGCGGTGCGCAAAACGCCATCCAGCGCCGCCGTCACCCCGCCCAGCCGCTCGGCGGCCTGGTATTTTTCCAGAAAGTCGATTTCTTCTTCCGGAAAATCCAGGGTCGCTTCGACCAGCATGCGCAGTTGCACAATACGCTCGCTCAGCGCATCGACCTCGGCGGAAAACGCGCCCGACAGGGACGCCATGGCGCTGCGCGCCGCCGCTGTGGAACTGGCTTCGATCAGGTCGGCCACGGCCTCGGCCTGGGCCAGGTCCAGACGGTCGTTCAGGAACGCGCGCTGCGTGAACTCGCCCGGTTGCGCCAGGCGCAGGCCGATGTCCGCGCCTCTCGCCAGACAGTCCTCCAGCACGCGCCGCAGCACGGCGGGGCCGCCGTGGCCCTGCAATTCCAGCACATCCTCTCCCGTGTAGGAATGCGGCCCGGGAAAGAACAGCGCCAGGCCTTCGTCCAGGGTCTCGCCGTGGCGGTCGCGAAACGGCAGGTAATGGGCATGCCGGGGACGCAGGGGCTGAGCGCAGAGCCTCTCGGCCCAGGCACCCAGGTCCGGGCCTGACACGCGGATCACGCCGATCCCGCCCCGGCCGGGGGCCGTGGCGATGGCAATGATGGGGTCGGTGGAAAAGGCGGTCATGCGTCACCAGGAACGGCTGTCGGGTTCACAAAAGCAAAACGGTGCCCCGAGGAGCACCGTTGCGCAGGCGGAGTCAGTCTACATCAGCTCGACGCCGAGGCCGCCTTCTCGCGGTCCAGCCGCAGCATGATGACGCGCTGCTGGATGATGGACACGATGTTGTTCACGCACCAGTACAGCACCAGGCCGGCCGGGAACAGGAACATCATCCCGCCGAACACCAGCGGCATGATCATCATGATCTTCGCCTGGGTCGGATCCGGCGGCGTCGGATTCAGCTTGATCTGCAGGAACATGGTCGCCATCATGATGGCCGGCAGGATGAACCAGGGGTCGCGCACCGACAGGTCGTGGATCCACAGGATCCAGGGCGCTCCGCGCATTTCCACGCTGCCCAGCAGCACCCAGTACAGCGCGATGAACACCGGGATCTGCACCAGCATCGGCAGGCAGCCGCCCAGCGGATTGATCTTCTCGGTGCGGTACATCTCCATCATGGCGGCGTTCAGCTTGGCCTTGTCGTCGCCGAATTTTTCCTTCAGGTGCTGCATGCGCGGGGTGACCAGCTTCATCTTGGCCATCGAGCGGTAGCTGGCGGCCGACAGCGGGTAGAACACCAGCTTGATCAGCAGCGTCAGCACCACGATGGTCCAGCCCCAGTTGCCCAGCAGCGCGTGCAGCCAGGTCATGAAGTGGAACATGGGCTTGGCGATGATGGTCACCCAGCCGTAGTCCACCACCAGTTCCAGGCCGGGGGCCACCTCGCTCATGGCCTCCTGGTCCTGCGGGCCCACCCACAGATCGGCCTCGACCGAACGCTGGGCGCCCGGGGCGATGGTGCCGACCGGCTCGATGGTGCGGATGGCATACAGGTTATTGGCCAGTGCCAGCGCCTGGTTGGTGCGCACCGTGCCCTGGGGCGGCACCCAGGCGGTGGCGAAATAATGCTGCACGATGCCGATCCAGCCGTTGTCGGCCTGCTGGATGTAGCCGCCCTTGCCCTTGGCGATGTCGTCGAAATGGACCTTCTGGAATTTCTCTTCCGACGAATACACCGCCGCGCCCGTGAAGGTGCTGTAGAAGCCCGAGGTGTTCGGGGGGTCGTTGCCGTCGCGCGTCAACTGGAGGTACAGCGAGGGATCGATCGGCTGGTCGCCCAGGTTGGTGATGTCGTGGCGTACGCGGATGTCATAGCCGTCGCGCGGCACGATGAAGGTCTTGACCACCCGCACCTGCCCGGCTGTCGCCTCGAAGGCGATCTCCAGGGTATCGCCCTTGACCACGGGTTCCGGCGTCACCAGAGAGAACGGCGTCAGGTGCGTCGGATACCCGCTGCCCTGCGGCGCGCCCACCACGCCGGTCTGGGCGACGTACGTGTCGCCCGGCTGGTCGTTCAGCAGGAACATCGGGCCGTCGTCGCCATCCAGGGATTTGTATTTCAGCAACTGGGCCTGCACCAGTTGGGCGCCGGTGGTGTCGAACGTCAGATCGTAGGCGTCGGTCTTGAGATGGACCTTGCGCCCTTCGGGCTCGGCGGATGCCCCCGGCACCGTCGCCGGTGTGCCGGGCTGGGCCGCCGCCGTCGGCACGCCGGCGGGCTGTCCGGCGGCGGGCGCCCCGGGATTGGACGGCTCCGCGGCGGGCGGCGTCAGGGAAAACAGCGACGGCTGGCCCTGGTAAACCTGCCAGTTGTTCCACAGCAGCAGCAGTGCGAAAGAGAAGATCATCCAGAGGATGGTGCGTCGAATGTCCATTGGCGCCTGTTTTTCGTATGGGTACGGGGCAAAAGCCCATCAGTTTAACGTAGCAATCCTGACGATGGCCCTAAGGCCCCGCCAACCGGGATCACGGATGACTCGCGCCGCGCACGGGCGGGACCGGATCGTGTCCGCCCGGGCAGCCTGGATGGCAGCGGGCGATGCGCCGCGTGCCCAGCCACAATCCCCGCACTACCCCGTGGGTTTCGATGGCCTCGATCGCATAGGCCGAGCACGTCGGGGTGAAGCGGCACTGCTGCCCCACCCAGGGGCTGAGAAAATAACGGTAGAAGCGGATCGGGGCGATGAACAGCGCGCGCATCATGGTGCGATCCGTGCGAGAAGCGCGTCGGCCTCGGTCCGGACCTGGCGTTTCAGCGCGGTCAGGCTGAGGGCGGGCGGGCGGTTCACCAGGCGAAAGACCAAGTCTCCGTCGGGCAGCGCGCCCCGGCGCAAGCGGAAGGCTTCCCGCAGGACGCGCTTGATGGCATTGCGGGTCACCGCCAGGGGCGCATGGCGCTTGGGCACCACCAGGCCCAGCCGGGCTGGGCCGGCCGCCGGTTCGCGCGGCCCGGACACAACGAACAAAGCCCCTCGGGCGATACGCCGCCCCTTGAGGGCAGCCGCGTATTCCGAGGGGCGATGCAGCCGGGCCGCCGGAGGAAAAGCGGTAGGCATGGCGATCATTTCGGGGGCCGCGCCAGACGCGCCGGGCCCCGAAGGGCCAATCAGACGGCCAGGCGCTTGCGGCCCTTGGCGCGGCGGGCGCTCAGGACAGCGCGGCCGGCACGGGTCTTCATGCGCACGCGAAACCCATGGGTGCGCTTGCGACGGGTAACGGAAGGCTGGAAAGTGCGTTTCATGGTGGATCCAAAAGAGCTCGGGGCAAATGGCCCGCTTGGGATAAACAACCCGGAATGGGCCCGGGACCGCATCCCGGGAAATAACCGGCAGGCGCAATTTGCCTACGGCATAGAAAAGCCCTGTATTTCAGCAAATTTACGGCCTCGTGTCAATCACTTGTAGGCATTCCGGCCCTCGCCGGGGAGCCCCGGCCCCGCCAGGCTGTGGATAACTTCGATCGGGAAAGGGTAGAATCGAGGTTTAGCACGATGACCCCTATGAATGAATTCTGGCAGACCTGCGTCCAGAGGCTGGAACAGGAACTCCCCCCACAACAGATCAATGCCTGGATCCGGCCCCTGGTGCCTCTCGACTACGACGAGGAACTCGCGGTCCTGAGAATCGGTGCGCCCAACCGCTTCAAGCTCGATTGGGTCCGCAAGAATTTCTCCACCCGCCTGGAATCCATGGCCTCCGACTGGTATTCCCAGGCGGTGCAAGTACAGTTCGAGCTGTCGGCCCCGGCCGGCCGGACGACGCCCGCCCCCGCCGCCCGGTCCGCGCAGCCGGCCGCCCCGGTTCGGGCGGCCGACGCCGTCGCCGCGGCGGCGCCCGCCGCGGCCGCCCAGCCGGCCCCCGTTCAGGCCGCCACCGACGAATCCATCCAGGATCACTCCCGCCTCAACCGGGATCTGACCTTCGACAACTTCGTCATCGGCAAAGCCAACCAACTGGCCCGCGCAGCCGCCATGCAGGTCGCCGAGAATCCCGGCGTATCCTACAACCCGCTGTTCCTGTACGGCGGCGTCGGCCTGGGCAAGACCCACCTGATCCACGCCATCGGCAACGCCCTGCTCGCCAGCGGCGCCAGCACCCGGGTCCGCTACGTCCACGCCGACCAATACATCTCCGACGTGGTCAAGGCCTATCACCGCCGGGCCTTCGACGACTTCAAGCGCTATTACCACTCGCTGGACTTGCTGCTGATCGACGACATCCAGTTCTTCGCCGGCAAGAACCGTACCCAGGAAGAGTTCTTCTACGCGTTCGAGGCCATGGTGGCCCAGCGCAAGCAGATCATCATCACCTCGGACACCTACCCAAAAGAACTGTCGAACATCGACAACCGCCTGATCTCGCGCTTCGACTGGGGCCTGACCGTGGCCATCGAGCCGCCCGAGCTCGAGATGCGCGTGGCCATCCTGCTGCGCAAGGCCCAGGCCGAACGCATCGTCATGCCCGAGGAAGTCGCCTTCTTCATCGCCAAGCACCTGCGCAGCAACGTGCGCGAACTCGAGGGCGCCTTGCGCAAGGTGTCAGCCTACGCCAATTTCCATGGCCGCGACGTACTCACCGTCGAAGTCTGCAAAGAAGCCCTGAAAGACCTGCTATCGGTGTCCAACAGCCAGATCACGGTGGAGAACATCCAAAAGACCGTGGCCGATTTCTATAAAATCAAGGTCGCCGACATGTATTCCAAGCGTCGGCCCGCAAGCATCGCCCTGCCCCGGCAGATTGCCATGTATCTGGCCAAGGAACTGACCCAGAAGAGCCTGCCGGAAATCGGCGACCTGTTCGGCGGACGCGATCACACCACCGTGCTGCACGCGGTGCGCAAGATCACTGACCTGCGCGCCAAGCAGACCGAGCTGAATCACGCACTCCACGTACTCGAGCAAACCCTCAAAGGATAAGAAGATGCAACTCATTCAAGCGACCCGCGATGCCGTGCTCAAGCCCCTGACGATGGTGGTGGGGATCGTCGAGCGGCGCAATACGCTGCCGATCCTGGCCAACGTGCTGATCCGCAAACAAGGCAGCCAGCTCGAATTCCTCGCCAACGACCTGGAAGTCCAGATCACCACCCGCGCGGATTTCGGCGTGGGCGACGAGGCGCAGGCCACCACGGTCGCCGCCCGCAAGCTGCTCGACATCCTGCGCGCCCTGCCCGAGTCGGGCGACGTCCGGCTGTCCCTGGATGAATCCAAGCTCACCGTCCAGGCCGGCCGCAGCCGTTTCGCGCTGCAGACCCTGGACGCGGCCGACTACCCCACGGTCACTCAGTCCGACCAATGGGCGGCGTCCTTCTCCATGCCCCAGAAAGCGCTGAAGAGCCTGTTCAACCAGGTCCACTTCGCCATGGCCCAGCAGGACATCCGCTATTACCTGAACGGCCTGCTGCTGGTGCTCGAGCCCGGGTGCGTGCGGGCCGTGGCCACCGACGGCCACCGCCTGGCCCACAGCGGCATCGCGGTCGAAGACCAGGCATCCACCCTGGACGTGATCATCCCGCGCAAGACCATCCACGAAATGCAGCGCCTGCTGTCCGACGACGAGCAGGCCGCCGTGCGGATCGACGTCGCCGCCGGCCAGATCCGCTTCCGCTTCGACGATATCGAGGTCGTCTCCAAGCTCGTCGAGGGCAAGTTCCCCGACTATCGCCGCGTCATCCCCTCCGGCTATACCCGGCACTTCGACATCGCCCGCGATCATCTCCAGGCGTCCCTGCAACGCACCGCCATCCTGACGACCGACAAGCTCAAGGGCGTGCGCCTGCAACTGGGAGACAACCTGCTGCGCCTGTCTTCCTCGAACGCCGAGCAAGAAGAGGCCCGCGAAGAGCTCGAAGTCGATTACGCCCAGGAACCGCTGGACGTCGCCTTCAACGTCAGCTACCTGCTCGATGTGCTGACCAACATCAAGACCGACACCGTGCGCTGGTCCGTCCAGCCCGACGCCAACGCTTCCGTGCTGATTACCTTGCCCAACGACGAGGAATTCAAGTACGTCGTCATGCCGATGCGCATCTGAACAGCCTTCGGGCCTGCGCCCGGCCGACGGACTCAACCACAGGATTTTCATGTCAGACCTCACCCCTCAGAATTCTCCGGCCGCCGGTTACGGCGCCGATTCGATCAAGATGCTCAAGGGCCTGGAAGCCGTGCGCAAGCGCCCGGGCATGTACATCGGCGACACGTCCGACGGCACCGGCCTGCACCACATGGTCTTCGAGGTCGTGGACAACGCCATCGACGAGGCCCTGGCGGGCTATTGCGACGACATCGTCGTGACCATCCACGCGGACAACAGCATTTCCGTCATGGATAACGGCCGCGGCATCCCCACCGCGATCCACAAGGACGACGAGCATCACCGCAGCGCGGCGGAAATCGTCATGACCGAGCTGCATGCGGGCGGGAAATTCGACCAGAACTCCTACAAGGTCTCCGGCGGCCTGCACGGCGTGGGCGTCTCCTGCGTCAATGCCCTCTCCGAATGGCTGCGCCTGACGATCTGGCGCAACGGCCAGGAACACCAGATGGAATTCCGGCGCGGCGAACGCGTCGAACCGCTGGCCGTCACCGGCGCGACCGAGCGCACCGGCACCCGGGTCCAGTACCTGGCCGACTCCGAAATCTTCAACAACATCGACTACACCTACGAAATCCTGGCGCGCCGGCTGCGCGAGCTGTCCTTCCTGAACAACGGCGTGAAGATCCGCCTGGTGGACGAACGCACCGGCCAGGACGAGAACCTGGCCTTCCTCGGCGGGGTCAAGGGTTTCGTGCAATACATCAACCGCGCCAAGACCGCCTTGCACGACAACATTTTTGCCGTCAGCACGGAATCCGAGGCCGGCGGCGTGCGCGTGGGCGTCGAGGTCGCCATGCAATGGAACGACAGCTACGCTGAAACCGTTCTGTGCTTCACCAACAACATCCCGCAGCGCGACGGCGGCACTCACCTGACCGGCCTGCGCGCCGCCATGACCCGGGTGCTGAACAAATACATCGCCGACAACGAACTGGCCAAGAAAGCCAAGGTCGACACCTCGGGCGACGACATGCGCGAAGGCCTGGCCTGCGTGCTGTCGGTCAAGGTGCCCGAACCCAAATTCAGCAGCCAGACCAAGGACAAGCTCGTTTCCAGCGAAGTCCGCCCGGCCGTCGAGGAAGCCGTTGGCCGCACCCTGGAGACCTGGCTGCTCGAAAACCCCAACGACGCCCGCGCGCTGTGCGCCAAGATCGTCGAAGCCGCGCGCGCCCGCGAGGCCGCCCGCAAGGCCCGCGAGATGACCCGCCGCAAAAGCGTCCTGGAAGGCGCCGGCCTGCCCGGTAAACTGGCCGACTGCCAGGAAAAAGACCCTGCCTTGTGCGAACTCTACATCGTCGAGGGCGACTCGGCGGGCGGCTCGGCCAAGCAGGGCCGCGACCGCAAGTTCCAGGCCATCCTGCCATTGCGCGGCAAGGTCCTGAACGTCGAAAAGGCCCGCTTCGACCGGCTGCTGGCCAGCGAGCAGATCACCACCCTGATCACGGCCCTGGGCACCAGCATCGGGCCGGATTTCAACATCGACAAGCTGCGCTACCACCGCATCATCATCATGACCGACGCGGACGTGGACGGCGCCCACATCCGCACGCTGCTGCTGACCCTGCTTTACCGCCAGATGCCGGCGCTGATCGAGCACGGTTACGTCTACATCGCCCAGCCGCCACTCTACAAGGTCAAGGTCGGCCGTGAAGAGCGCTACCTGAAGGACGACGCCGAGGAGGCCCAGTTCATGCTGCAACTGGCGCTCAAGGATACCGAACTCGTTCCCCGCGCCGGCGCCGCGCCGATCACCGAAGAGGCCCTGATGGACCTGGCCCGCCAGTACGTCACCGCCGACTCGGTCATCGCCCGCTTGTCGCGCACACTGGATGCCGAAGCCCTTTCCGCCATGGCCGAAGGCGTACAGATCAGCCTGATCGACGAAAACGCTGCGCGGGCCAGCGCCGCCTCTCTGGAACAGGCCTTGCACGATCCGGCCGATCCGCACGGCGTGCACGTCGAGGCCCAATACGACGACATCGAGGAAGCCTGGCGCCTGGCCGTCATCCGCCCGCACTTCGGCAACCTGCGCGTCAGTCTATTCGACCGTCACTTCGTCCGTGGCGGCGACTACGCCATCCTGTCCCGCACCGCCAAGACTTTCCTCGGGCTCTTGGGAGAAGGCGCCGTCGTGCGCCGGGGCTCGGGCGACAAGCTCAAGGAAAAACCCGTTGCCGATTTCCGTGAAGTCATGCAGTGGCTGCGCACCGAAGCCGAACGCGGCATCAGCAAGCAGCGCTACAAGGGCCTGGGTGAAATGAATCCGGAGCAACTCTGGGAAACCACCATGAACCCGGCCGCGCGCCGCCTGCTGCGCGTGCAGATCGAAGACGCCATCGCCGCCGACGAAATCTTCGTCACCCTGATGGGTGACAACGTCGAACCGCGCCGCGCCTTCATCGAGACCCACGCCTTGCAGGCCGGCAATATCGACGTGTGATCCTGTCGATTCCTGAAAAACGGCCAAGTTTCACGGAAAGTTGGCCCGTCGCTTCCCCTAGAAAATGACCGCCTGATCAGCGGTCATTTTTACGGAATACAGTATCCTCCTCCTTGCGGCGCCCCATGTTCCACCCCGACCGTCCCTTCGTCGTCCTGGATGCCTGCGTGTTGATGTCCACGCTGCAGCGTCAACTGCTGCTGCGCGTGGCCGACCTGGGCGTATTCCAGCCGATCTGGACCGAACGCATCGGCGGGGAATGGCGCCGCAACGCGGCACGCTTGTGGCAGATTCCGCCTGAAAAGCTGGTGGCGCAATGGGATGCCATGAACCAGCGCTTTCCCAGCGCAATGGAGACCAACACCACCCCCTACGAAATCGGATTGCGCTACAGCGATCCGAAAGACTTCCACGTGATTGCGGCCGGCCTGGCGCGGCGGGCGCGCTGCGGCCTGCAGCGTCCCCCCGCCGTGCGGGTGATGACCTGGAATCTGAAGGATTTCAACCGATCCGAACTGCGGCGCCAGGGGCTGGATGTGCATTCCCCCGACCAATTGCTGGCCGACTGGTGGCGAGCGGGATCATCGCGTCTGCAAGCCGCTGTGCAGGCTGTGGCCGTCGACTCTGTCGTGCTGGGCCGCGCTCCCGAACCACTGGCCGATACCTTGCAACGCGAGCGGTTGCATCGCCTCGAACGTCTGTTGAGCAAAGCGCCCGTCACAACGCCCGAGTGAAAACCGGATTACCCGCCTGAAACGTCTTCGGGATGCTGGATCAGCAACACCGGCCGCTGCGTCAAGGCCAGCACCCGTCCGGCCACCGACCCGATCACGGCGTCCAGCAGCACGCCCCGTCCGTGCGCGCCCATCACAATCATGTGCGCATCGACCTCTTCCGCATAGCGGGTGATTTCCTGAGGCGCAAAACCCACCCTGGATTCGGTTTCGTGCGGTATGCCCGCCTTCTGAAGAATCTCGGCCGTCGGTTCCAGAACCTTGGCGGATTCCTCCTTGTACCAGCCCTGAATCGACAAGGCATCCACGAATCGGCCCACCTGGGCCGGCAGGCTGGCCGCCACATGCAGGATCCGCACGACCCCGCCCTCGGGAAGCAGCCCGGACTCTGCAATATAGCGGGCAGCCTGAAGGCTGTACGCGGAACCATCCGTCGCCAGCACAATATCCTTCGCCATATGAGCTCCTGTGATTCAGAACGAGAACGCGGACGCTTGTACGCCTCGATGCAACTCTACCGCATGCCAGGGCCCGGCACACGGACGGACCGGAAAAAACCTTGAACTGACGCAAACAATCATCATCCATTGTCCTGATTCCTTTCCCGAAGGACAATAGGACGATGAACCCGACCCTGCTCCACACCCTGGACGAACAACCCCTCACCGTCATCGGCGATATCCACGGAGAAAGCCAGGCGCTCGACGCCTTGCTGGACCACCTCCAGAAAAATCCGGAAACGCGAGACCGTCTGATGGTGTTCATCGGCGACCTGTGTGACCGGGGGCCCGACAGCGTCGGCGTCATCCGGCGGGTGCGGGAACTCGTAGAACAAGGCCGCGCACTCGCCATCCTGGGCAACCATGAAATCAACCTGCTGGCCAACGATGCCAAGGACGGATCCGGCTGGTTCTTCGACAGCCGGGAAAGCTCGGACACTCCCTTTTATGCCCCGTTTTCCCGCGCATCCGCTCGTGAACGGCCTGAAATCCGCGACTTCTTGTGCAGCCTGCCCCTGGCGATCCGCATGCCCGGGTTGCGCATCGTGCATGCTGCCTGGGACCCCGCTTCCATCCAGACCATTGCCGGTTTCCCGCTGGGCAACATCCTGGAACTGATCCGCGAACAGGAATTGAACCTGATTCAGGCGGCCAAGACCGATGATCTGCATGCCCGCTACCGCGGCGAACTCGACCGCTGGGGAAAGCAGCTCGAAGATCCCAATGATCCTCCGCCCTACCTGGATGCCGTGGCGGATTACGAATCGCTCGAACAACGGCTGAACCCTATCAAGCGATTGACCTCCGGCATCGAGGCCCGCAGCCCGCAACCTTTCTTCTCGGGCAATCGCTGGCGCTACTCCGATCGCACGGCCTGGTGGGACCAGGACGACGACCCGACTCCCGTGTTGATCGGCCACTACTGGCGTCTGTTCGAACCTCCGAAGCCGAGCACATCCTGGCGCTACGGAAGACTCTTCGAAGGGGTTGCCCCTGTTGCCTGGCACGGGCGGCATCGGCAGGCATTCTGCATCGACTATTCGGTCGGTGCACGCTGGCGAACCCGCAAATTCCCGGAAAAAAACGCCGAAAACCGTTACCGGCTGGCCGCCATGCTATGGCCCGAACGCATTCTGGTATTCGACGACGGTGCCCGGATTCCGACACTCGATACGGCCGGTGTCGCCTGATTCCCCGAACCCCGCCTGTGGATAAGTCTAGAGCCGCCGTGGTGTGCCCATCCTGCTGACAAGCTGTTCATAAGCCCGCCTCTTTGCCGGAGTCCCGAAACCATCCCCAAAGCATGCCTGAGCCACGCACAAGGACCTGCACAAGAGAAAGCACCATAACTCATTGATTTAAATAGTATTACTGAGTTATCCGAGTTATCCACAGGCACCCATTATCCTTACCAGTTTTATATAAAAGAAAGAAGTAAAACATAAAGAACTCAGCCAGCCAGACCGGAGCGGATGGAATGCAATCGTTCCAACGCCTGGTCCAGGGTGGCATCCAGTTTTGCAAAACATAAGCGCAACAAGCCGTGATTCGACTTCGGGTTGCCAGGCTCCGCATAAAAAGCAGACACAGGAATACTGGCTACACCCACATCGCGTGTCAGGCGGACCGCCAGTTCTTTCTCCAGGCCTGGCCCGAGTGCCTGCGTGTCCACCAGCAAGAAAAACGTGCCTTCGCAATACAGCGGTCGCAACACGGTTTTCTGCAGTCCGGAAACCAAACGATCCCGTTTTTTCTGATAGAACCCGGATAATTCAGAAAGAGTGTCGGACTCGCGCAGATGCCGGGCGATGCCGGCCTGCATGGGCGTACTCACCGAAAAGACGGTGAACTGATGGACCTTCCGGATTTCCGCCGTAATGTCCGCGGGCGCGCAGCAATACCCCACTTTCCATCCAGTGGCATGAAATGTTTTTCCGAACGAAGAGATCAGAATCGTGCGATCTGCCAATGAAGGACGGGTTACGGGGCTCAAGTGGGCCTGCCCGTCGAAGACAATGTGCTCATAGGCTTCGTCCGATAGCAGCAAAATGGGGTGTTTTGAAAGTATCGTTTCCAGAGCGTCCAGATCCTCAGGCTTGAGTGTCAGTCCGGTCGGGTTGTGCGGGAAGTTCAAAACCAACATCCGTGTCTTTGACGTAATGGCGTTTTCGACACGATTCCAATCCAGTCGGAACGCGGGACGGTTTGTTTCAGGTGCCTGCATGGGTATGCGCACTGCGCTGGCCCCCGCCAAGCGGATCGATGGGGCGTACAGATCGTAGGCAGGGTCGATCAGCAGAATTTCATCCCCTGGATGAGCCAGAGCCAGGAAGCTGCTCATCAAAGCTTCCGTGGCGCCCGCTGTCACAGTGATTTCCGAACGGCTTTCATAGACCTGCCCGTGTTGCGTCTGAACCTTGGATGCGATGGCCTCCCGCAACACCGGCATTCCTGCCATAGGGGCGTATTGGTTGTGCCCTTGCCTCATGGCATCGCTCACTGCTTGGATCAAGGCATCGGGCGGCGGGTAGTCCGGAAATCCTTGTCCCAGGTTGATGGCTTGGCATTGCTGCGCTAAGGCACTCATTTCAGTAAAGATGGTTGTTCCAACGTGAGGCAGTTTTGAAGGCAGAGGTTTTGACATAGGAGTTTGTTTGATTTCTGTTGGTTTTAGGATTCGTTTTTGAGCACGGCGCGTTCAGTTGCGGATACAATCGCGCCTAAGGGAAAACTATGATTTGACTTTTCATATTGCGTAGTTATGCTCCCTGTTGCAATGCAATCTAGCAGTACGCACGTCTCGCACACGGCATGCCCTGTTGCTCTGAGCTACTCCGGCACGATCTGTTTCGTTTCAGCGTTCTTGATTCATTGTTTTCTTTCATTCATTTAGGACGTTTCAGATCATGGCTCAAACGGGCAAAGTCAAATGGTTCAACGCTGAGAAAGGCTTCGGCTTCATCACGCCGGATGCCGGTGGCACCGACGTGTTTGCGCACTTCTCCGCCATTGAAGGTCGCGGCTACCGCAGCCTGAACGAAGGCCAAGCCGTGCAGTACGAAGTCAAGGATGGCCCCAAGGGCCCCCAGGCTGCTGAAATCCGCCCGCTGTAATCAGCGTTTGGTTTTCTGAAAGGCACTCTTCGGAGTGCCTTTTTTATGCCCGGGTATTGATCTGAAAATTCTGAGACTTGAAAACTTGTACCCTTGTTGTTCAGGGTTTGTCCACAGTTTTATCCACATATTGTTTTTCATAAACTTAATGTGTTTCACGTGGAACATCCAGGACGAATTCGATGAAACGAATCATTTGATTGAAGGTGTGTTTCGCCCGTAGAAATTGACGTCTCGATCAATCGACTGGTTATCAATTCGGAAGATAATCTCTGAAAATCTCTCGAACGATTGGTTGATGAATCAACGAGAGGTCCTTCCGATCAGCTTGGCTAAGGTTTGAACTAACTGATTTTGTTGTGTCCGCTGTGGAAAGGCTTTAGCTTGCTCCGCTCTCTGACGATGTGTTGAGTTGGTTTCGTTTTGATAGGATGGTTTCCCTTAGCCAAGCGGATGAAACTTCCGAGGCAGATACTCGTTGGGGTCTGGTTATGTTCCACGTGAAACACATAGACTCTGTTTCACGTGGAACATTTTTCTCAGGGGTTCGCGAAGTATAATTCCAGGAACCTTCCTGTTTATCCCTATGAATTACTCAGAAGAATTCGATGTCCTCGTGATCGGTGGTGGTCATGCCGGGGCGGAAGCCGCATTGGCATCTGCCCGTATGGGTGCGTCCACGCTGTTGTTGACCCATAATATGGACACCTTGGGCCAGATGTCCTGCAATCCCTCGATTGGTGGGATTGGTAAGGGGCATCTGGTGAAAGAGGTTGATGCTCTGGGCGGGGCCATGGCTTGGGCAACGGATCAGGCGGGGATTCAATTCCGGATACTGAATCGTTCAAAGGGGCCCGCTGTGCGGGCCACGCGTGCACAAGCCGATCGGTCTTTATACCGGCGCGCCATGCGGATGATTTTGCAGGGACAGAAAAATCTGATGATTTTTCAGCAAGCCGTAGATGATCTGATTCTGGAAGGAGATCGGGTCGTCGGGGCGCGGACTCAGATTGGTCTTGAGTTTCGGGCCCGAGCGGTAGTCCTGACGGCGGGCACGTTTCTGAATGGTCTCATGCACGTTGGTTTGTCGCACTATGCGGCTGGGCGGGCGGGGGATCCACCAGCGACCAGTCTGGGCCAGCGACTCAAAGAATTGAAGCTGCCTCAAGGACGTTTGAAAACAGGGACGCCGCCACGTCTCGACGCCAACACAATTGATTTTTCCAAGACAGAGATCCAAGCTGGGGATACAGACCCAGTGCCGGTATTTTCATTCCTTGGCCGGGCCGATATGCACCCGGAGCAAGTGCCGTGTTGGATTACCCATACCAATGAGCGTTCGCACGAAATTGTGCGCTCGGGTCTGGATCGCTCGCCGATGTATAGCGATCAAGGTGTGATCGAGGGAGTCGGGCCCCGGTATTGTCCTTCGATCGAAGATAAGATTCACCGATTTGCCGACAAGACCAGCCATCAAGTCTTTCTGGAGCCAGAAGGGGCGTCTTCCCGCGAAATCTATCCCAATGGGATTTCAACCAGTCTGCCGTTCGATATTCAGTTCGCTTTGGTACGCAGCCTGCCTGGTCTGGAAAATGCCCGCATCATGCGGCCAGGTTATGCGATCGAGTATGACTATTTTGATCCTCGGCACCTGCATGCCTGGCTCGAAACCCGGTCAATCCGCGGATTGTTTTTTGCAGGGCAGATCAATGGCACGACAGGCTACGAAGAAGCAGCCGCCCAAGGCTTGCTGGCGGGTGCGAATGCTGCCTTGCACGCCATGGAACGAGCGCCTTGGACGCTGGATCGAAGCCAAGCGTATTTGGGCGTGTTGGTGGATGATCTTGTAACAAAAGGCGTTACCGAACCTTACAGAATGTTTACGTCCCGCGCGGAATATCGTCTCAGCCTGCGCGAAGACAATGCTGATCTGCGGCTCACGGAAATCGGGCGGACATTGGGCCTGGTGGACGATGCGCGTTGGGACGCCTTCAGCCGCAAGCGCGATGCGGTGGAGGCTGAAATCCAGCGCTTGAGCGAGACCCGTGTCAATCCCGCCGTGCTGGATGCCCATGCCCGCGAACGCCTGGCCTTGCAGCGGCCTGACCGCCATCCCAGCCTGCTGGATCTGCTGCGGCGCCCCGATGTCGAATACGACGCCCTGATGGCTCTACAAGATACGCAAGGCGTATTGCTGGCCGGTCCGGGGCTGGGTGATCCCGTGCAAGCCGAACAGGTTGGCATCCAGGTCAAATACGCCGGCTACGTGGATCGTCAGCGCGACGAGATAGAACGCCAGAAAGCCCAGGCGGATCAGGAAATTCCGGATGATTTTGACTACGCCGGCGTAGCGGGTCTGTCGAATGAAGTCCGGCAGCGACTCGAAGCCTCGCGCCCCCTCACCATCGGGCAGGCGGCGCGGATTTCCGGCATCACGCCGGCAGCCGTGTCCCTGCTGCTGGTCCACCTGAAGCGGCATGCGCGCGGACGGCGGGCGGCATGACCGGCCTGTACCATCCGCACTTCGAAACGCGCCTGGAAAAGGCCCTGGATGCCTTGGGAATGCAATCGGACCATGCCTGCATCCCCGCGCTGCTGGGCTATCTGCAGCAGTTGCAACGCTGGAACAAGGCCTACAACCTGACAGCCATCCGGGATCCCGAAAAAATGCTGGTGCAGCATGTGTTCGACAGCCTGGCCATCGTGCCTGTGCTGCGCGACCGCTGGCCGGACCGTGATCTGCGGGTCGCGGACATGGGGTCGGGCGCCGGTTTACCGGGTATCATTCTGGCCATCTGCCAGCCAGGTTGGTTCGTCGTCTGCGTGGATGCCGTCGGCAAGAAAACCGCTTTCATCCGGCAGGCGGCCGGCATTCTGGGGCTCAAGAACGTGCGCGCGGAACATGGCCGCATCGAATCCATGGACAGCCTGCAGGCCGATCTGGTGATTTCGCGCGCGTTCGCTTCGCTGACAGATTTCGTGCGCGTCGCCGCGCATCATCGCGCGCCCGGCGGCGCGATGATGGCCATGAAGGGTCAGGATCCCGTGGCGGAACGGGCCGCCCTGGAAACAGAGACTGGCTGGTTCGTGAAACATGCCGTTGAACTGAGCGTGCCCGAGATGGACGCGCACCGCTGTCTGCTGGAACTCGAAACCGGTCCCGAAGGAACCTCATGACTGTTGATCGTCCGAAATCCGCCCGCGTATTCTGTATCGCCAATCAGAAGGGCGGCGTGGGCAAGACCACCACGGCCATCAATCTGGCGGCCGCGTTGGCCCTGCACGGCCAGCGCGTGCTGCTGGTCGACCTGGATCCGCAGGGCAATGCCACCATGGGCAGTGGCGTCGACAAGAATGCGGCCTCCATCAATTTGTATCAGGTACTGATCGGCGAGGCCGACGTGGCCGGCGCCCGGATCCGTTCCGAGAGCGGCGGCTACGACGTGCTGCCTTCAAATCGGGAATTGTCCGGCGCCGAGATCGACCTGGTGCAGATGGATGATCGTGAAATGCAGCTCAAGCGGGCCCTGTCCAAGGTCTCCGGGGATTACGACTTCATCCTCATCGACTGTCCCCCGACCTTGTCTCTGCTGACGCTCAATGGTTTGGCGGGCGCCCATGGCGTGATCATCCCCATGCAGTGCGAATACTTCGCGCTGGAAGGCCTGTCCGATCTGGTCAACACCATCAAACGGGTCTACCGCAACTTGAATCCGGATCTGGAGCTGATCGGCCTGCTGCGTGTCATGTTCGATACGCGCATGACGCTCCAGCAGCAAGTCTCCGCCCAACTGGAATCGCATTTCGGAGACAAAGTCTTCAAGACCGTCGTGCCGCGCAACGTGCGCCTGGCCGAGGCGCCCAGCCATGGCCAGCCCGGCGTGGTCTACGACAAGTCGTCCCGGGGCGCGCGCGCCTACCTTGCCTTCGGCGAGGAACTCATCCGCCGTGTCGGCGGCCAGATTCGCCGGCGCGCCGCCTGAGCGGCCCGGCTGGCATCACCCATAGGAAAAACAGACGATGGCCACTCGAAAAAAAGGACTTGGACGCGGTCTGGACGCTTTGCTGGGCGCCGACAACGGTGCGTTGGATGCGGTAGGCCGCCAGAAGGACGATGCGCCCAATCAGTTGCCGCTCGACGTTTTGCGCGCGGGCCGCTACCAGCCGCGCACCCGCATGGACGAAGGCGCGCTGAACGATCTGGCCGAATCCATCCGTGCCCAGGGCATCATGCAACCCATCCTGGTGCGGCCTCTGGAAGGCGAGGCCGGACAGTACGAAATCATCGCCGGCGAGCGGCGTTTTCGCGCTGCGCGTCTCGCCGGCCTGGATACGGTTCCCGTGCTGGTGCGCCAGGTGGCCGACGAGAACGCTGCCGCCATGGCGCTGATCGAGAACATCCAGCGCGAAGACCTCAACCCGCTCGAGGAAGCCCACGGCGTGCGCCGCCTGCTGGACGAGTTCGGTCTCACTCATGAGCAGGCCGCCACGGCCATCGGCCGCTCGCGCTCGGCCACCACCAATCTGCTGCGTCTGCTGAACCTGGCCGAACCGGTGCAGACCATGCTGCTGGCCGGCGATATCGACATGGGCCATGCCCGCGCCTTGCTGGCGACCGATGCCGCGCGGCAGATTCTTCTGGCCCATGAAGTCGTGGCCCGGCGGCTGTCCGTGCGTGAAACCGAAAAGCGCGTCTCGCGCGCCCTGCGCGAAGCTGACGAAACCCTCTCCACGCCGGCCGGCCGCGCGGCCCGCAAGGCGGATGGCGTCCGTTCGGGTGATCTGGACCGGCTGGAAAAAGCCTTGTCCGATCATCTGGCGACCCAAGTGAAGATCCGGACCGGCGCGCGCAAGGGCGGGCAACTGGTCATCGAGTTTTCCGACTGGAATCACCTGGATGCGCTGCTGGAGCGCCAGGGCCTGGGCTCCGTTCTGGCGGACCGCGACGCCGTCGCTTGACAAGAGTTTTCTATATCTTCATAATTCGGGATTCGCTTCGGTGGGGTGCCCGAGTGGTTAAAGGGGGCAGACTGTAAATCTGTTGGCCTTGCGCCTACGTTGGTTCGAATCCAACCCCCACCACCATAGCGAGACGCCTCATGCTCAATCGAGGGGCGTCGCAGGGATCCGAATCGCGGGTGTAGCTCAATGGTAGAGCAGAAGCCTTCCAAGCTTACGACGAGGGTTCGATTCCCTTCACCCGCTCCAGCGGGTCCGGTTCGACGGATGTCGAAATGAATATTGCCCATGTGGCTCAGTGGTAGAGCACTCCCTTGGTAAGGGAGAGGTCATGCGTTCGATCCGCATCATGGGCACCACACTATCTTGGATCATTCCATAGTCAGGAGTCAGCCATGGCAAAAGGCAAGTTTGAACGGACCAAACCGCACGTGAACGTGGGTACGATCGGCCACGTTGACCACGGCAAGACGACGCTGACGGCGGCGATCACGACGGTGCTGGCCAAGGCGATGGGCGGCGAAGCCAAGGGCTACGACCAGATCGACAATGCGCCCGAAGAGAAGGCGCGCGGGATCACGATCAACACCTCGCACGTGGAATACGAGACGGCCAACCGTCACTACGCGCATGTGGACTGCCCGGGTCACGCGGACTATGTGAAGAACATGATCACGGGTGCGGCGCAGATGGACGGCGCGATTCTGGTGTGCTCGGCCGCTGACGGCCCGATGCCGCAGACGCGCGAGCACATTCTGCTGGCCCGCCAGGTGGGCGTGCCCTACATCATCGTGTTCCTGAACAAGTGCGACATGGTCGACGACGAGGAGCTGCTGGAACTGGTCGAGATGGAAGTGCGCGAGCTGCTGTCCAAGTACGACTTTCCGGGCGACGACACGCCGATCATCAAGGGTTCGGCCAAGCTGGCGCTCGACGGCGACGAAGGTCCGCTGGGCGCGCAGGCGATCATGCAACTGGCCGAGGCGCTGGATAGCTACATCCCGACGCCCGAGCGCGCGGTCGATGGCGCGTTCCTGATGCCTGTGGAAGACGTGTTCTCGATCTCGGGCCGGGGCACGGTGGTGACGGGCCGCGTGGAGCGCGGCATCATCAAGGTGGGCGAGGAAATCGAGATTGTGGGCATCCACGACACGGTCAAGACGACGTGCACGGGCGTGGAGATGTTCCGCAAGCTGCTGGACCAGGGCCAGGCGGGCGATAACGTGGGGATTCTGCTGCGCGGCACCAAGCGCGAGGAAGTCGAGCGCGGCCAGGTGCTGGCCAAGCCCGGTTCGATCCACCCGCACACGAACTTCACGGCCGAGGTGTACATTCTGTCCAAGGAAGAGGGCGGCCGCCACACGCCGTTCTTCAAGGGCTATCGTCCCCAGTTTTACTTCCGCACGACGGACGTGACGGGCACGATCGAGCTGCCGGCCGACAAGGAAATGGTGCTGCCGGGCGACAACGTGTCGATGACGGTGAACCTGATTGCGCCGATCGCCATGGAAGAGGGCCTGCGCTTTGCCATCCGCGAAGGCGGCCGCACCGTGGGCGCCGGCGTCGTCGCCAAAATCATCAAGTAATTTTGTAGTACAATGGTGGGCTGGCCTAGCCGCCCACCTCTTTTTTTCAAAAAAACGGGGTGCGGCAGCACCGCCGTTTTTCGAGGTTTAGGGGTATAGCTCAATTGGCAGAGCGTCGGTCTCCAAAACCGAAGGTTGAGGGTTCGATTCCTTCTGCCCCTGCCACCGATCTCATTGCCGCAGCAGCGGCGTCGAACACCCGTATATGTCTCACCAGAACGTAGAAACCGTCAGCCGTGCCGCCGAACGTATCAAGCTCGGTCTGGCCGTGCTCGTGATCGTTGCGGGTATCGTGGCGTATTCGGCCCTTGTGGATTCGCCCGGCTATGTGCGCGTGGGCGCTTTCATCGCGGGCCTGATCCTGGCCGCGGTCATCGTCTGGTTCAGCGACACCGGCCGGCGCACTTTCGCCTTCGGCCGCGAATCGTACAACGAGGCGCGTCGCGTCATCTGGCCCACGCGCCAGGAAACCACGCGCATGACGGCGATCGTGTTCGCCTTCGTGCTGGCCATCGGCGCTTTGCTCTGGCTCGCCGACAAGCTGCTGGGCTGGGTCATTTACGGCCTGCTGCTGGGCTGGAACTAAGGAACGAAAACCGCATGAGCAAGCGCTGGTACGTCGTCCATGTCTATTCGGGCATGGAAAAAAGCGTCCATAAGGCCCTGGTCGAACGCATCGAGCGTGCCGGGCTGCAGGATTCGTTCAGCCGCATTCTCGTGCCCTCCGAGGAAGTCGTCGAAATCAAGGACGGTCGCAAGTCGATTTCCGAGCGTCGCATTTTCCCGGGCTATGTCCTGGTCGAGATGGATCTCACCGACGAAACCTGGCACCTGGTCAAGAGCACCAATCGCGTCACGGGCTTCCTCGGCGGCTCCGGCAATCGTCCGGCCCCGATCTCCGAAAAGGAAGTCGAAAAGATTCTTTCCCAGATGGAAGAAGGCGTGGAAAAACCGCGTCCCAAGGTTCTCTTCGAAATTGGCGAAACCATCCGCGTCAAGGAAGGCCCGTTCGCGGACTTCAACGGCAGCGTCGAGGAAGTCAACTACGAGAAAAGCAAAGTCCGCGTGTCGGTCACGATCTTCGGTCGCGCCACCCCGGTCGAGCTTGATTTCAGTCAGGTCGAAAAGGTCTGATTTTTTACCGCCAGGTCGCGCTACGGTCAAGCGTCCCCTCGGGGAAATGAACCAGACTCGGGATCGTCCCTGCGGACTGTCCCGGGCCTGACAAATCCGGGCAGCATGCAAGCTGCCAGGTGGACGCAAACCGAAGACGCGGCGTGGGGGCGTTTATTAACCCGGGGAGCCGGCCCTTTCGAGGGTGGGCGCATGTACCCGACAGGAGCATCGCATGGCGAAGAAAATCGTCGGCTTCATCAAGCTGCAAGTGCCAGCTGGTAAGGCCAACCCCTCTCCCCCGATCGGTCCGGCGCTGGGTCAGCGCGGTCTGAACATCATGGAATTCTGCAAGGCGTTCAACGCCAAGACCCAGGGCATGGAGCCCGGTCTGCCGATCCCCGTGGTGATCACCGCTTTCGCCGACAAGAGCTTCACGTTCATCATGAAGACTCCGCCGGCCACGATCCTGATCAAGAAGGCTTCCGGCGTCCAGAAGGGTTCCGCAACGCCCAACTCGGCCAAGGTCGGCACGCTGACGCGCGCCCAGGCCGAGGAAATCGCCAAGACCAAGCAGCCCGACCTGACGGCCGCCGACCTGGACGCCGCCGTGCGGACGATCGCCGGTAGCGCCCGCAGCATGGGCATCGACGTGGAAGGAGTCGTCTGATCATGGCCAAGTTGAGCAAACGCGTCGCCGCCATCGCGGCCAAGATTGATCGCACCAAGCTGTATCCGGTGGCCGAGGCCATTGCGCTGGTCAAGGAAACCGCCACCGCCAAGTTCGATGAGTCCATCGACGTTGCCGTGCAATTGGGCATCGACCCCAAGAAGTCCGACCAACTGGTCCGCGGCTCCGTGGTGCTGCCCGCCGGCACCGGCAAGACCATGCGCGTCGCTGTTTTCGCCCAGGGCGAAAAGGCCGAGGCCGCCAAGGCCGCCGGCGCCGATATCGTCGGCATGGATGACCTGGCCGCCAGCATCAAGGCCGGCAACATCGATTTCGACGTCGTCATCGCCTCGCCCGACACGATGCGTATCGTCGGCGCCCTGGGTCAGGTCCTGGGGCCCCGCGGCCTGATGCCGAACCCCAAGGTCGGCACCGTGACGCCCGATGTCGCCACCGCCGTCAAGAACGCGAAGGCCGGCCAGGTGCAGTATCGCACCGACAAGGCGGGGATCATCCATGCCACGATCGGCCGCGCGTCTTTCGATGTCGAGAAACTGCAAACCAATCTGGCTGCGTTGATCGACGCCCTGAACAAGGCCCGCCCCGCCGCGGCCAAGGGTGTTTATCTGCGCAAGGTCGCCGTGTCCTCCACCATGGGTGGTGGCGCGCGCGTCGAAGTGGCCTCGCTGGCCGCGTAAGGCCAGCCAACAGAACTTTGGGCTGTGCCCGGCCGCAAGGCCGGGCGCCGCTGTCAAAGACCGCTGGAGCCGATCGCCTCGGCGTGACGCTTAATACCGGGCCGTACCGCCGGATCCAGCGTAGACGGCGCCCAGGAAGAATTCATTCATGAACTCGACCAGGTGCGCCGCATTCGGTTGATGCCGGGGGATTCCCCGGCGTCGTTAGATGGAGTGTTCAACCATGAGTCTCAATCGTCAAGAAAAGGCTGTGGTCATCGAAGAAGTCGCTGCTGAAATCAGCCGCGCCCAATCGGTCATCATCGCTGAGTACCGTGGTCTGGACGTCGCCTCCGCAACCGTATTGCGCAAAACTGCGCGTGAATCGGGCGTGTACCTGCGCGTGTTGAAAAACACGCTGGTGCGTCGCGCGCTGGCCGGCACCCCTTTCGAGGGATTGTCCGCCCAGCTCACCGGTCCGCTGATCTATGGGATCAGCGCCGACCCGGTGGCGGCCGCCAAGGTCCTGTCCGATTTCGCGAAAAGCAATGACAAGCTGGTCATCACAGGCGGGGCCCTGCCCAACAGCCTGCTGAGCCAGGATGGCGTGAAGGCCTTGGCCACCATGCCGTCCCGCGAAGAATTGCTGTCGAAGCTGCTGGGCACCATGCAGGCGCCCATCGCTCAGTTTGTGCGTACGCTCAACGAAGTGCCCACGAAGTTCGTGCGCGGCCTGGCGGCCGTTCGCGACCAGAAGCAAGCCGCGTAAGCGGCCTGCCGGCATCCCTTCGTTGCTGGAAGCGACAACCAAACCTGGCTTATTCAATTATCTGGAGTTCTAAAAATGGCAACTAAAGCTGAAATCCTGGACGCGATCGCCGCCATGAGCGTGCTCGAACTGTCCGAGCTGATCAAAGAAATGGAAGAGAAGTTCGGCGTGTCCGCCGCTGCGGCCGCTGTCGCCGTGGCCGCCGCCCCGGCCGCCGGTGGCGCTGCCGCCGCCGCTGAAGAGCAGTCCGAGTTCACGGTCGTCCTGGCCGAAGTCGGCGCCAA
This sequence comes from Castellaniella ginsengisoli, assembly GCF_040955415.1. Classification (NCBI taxonomy): domain Bacteria; kingdom Pseudomonadati; phylum Pseudomonadota; class Betaproteobacteria; order Burkholderiales; family Alcaligenaceae; genus Castellaniella; species Castellaniella ginsengisoli. Next base: position 1,151,024 of record NZ_CP158257.1, read on the forward strand.
CAAGGTCAACGTCATCAAGGCCGTGCGTGAAATCACCGGTCTGGGCCTGAAGGAAGCCAAGGACCTGGTCGACGGCGCTCCGAAGCCCGTCAAGGAAGGCGCGGACAAGGCGACCGCCGAAGACGCGAAGAAGAAGCTGGAAGAAGCCGGCGCCAAGGTCGAACTCAAGTAAGACCTTATCGCCGCGCCCGGGATGCCCGGGGAAGCGCCAGACACCTGTTTCAGGCCTGTTCTGCGCTTTCCAAAGCCTCCCGGGCTTTTGCGTTTCCAGAAAACCCGCGTTCGATGCCATGTCGCATCACGCCGAGCCGGGTTTTCCGGAGTCGTAAACCATGGCCGTGGTTGACGGCCTAAGCAACCCTCGAGTCGGAGTGCTCATGCCTTATTCGTACACCGAAAAGAAGCGCATACGCAAAAGCTTCGCCAAGCGCGAGGACGTCCAGGACGTTCCTTACCTGCTGGCGACGCAACTGCAATCGTTCAGAACCTTCCTGCAATCGGACGTCACCCCGTCCAAACGCAAGGAGGAAGGACTGCAGGCGGCCTTCAATTCGATATTTCCAATCGTCAGCCATAATCAGATGGCGCGGCTGGAATTCGTCAGCTACGTGCTGGGCACCCCCGTGTTCGACGTCAAGGAATGCCAGCAGCGCGGCCTGACCTATGCGTCGCCGCTGCGCGCCAAGGTGCGCCTGGTGCTGATGGACCGCGAGGTCAGCAAGCCCACCGTCAAGGAAGTCAAGGAACAGGAAGTCTACATGGGCGAGATGCCGCTCATGACCGACACCGGTTCCTTCGTCATCAACGGCACCGAGCGGGTCATCGTGTCCCAGTTGCACCGTTCGCCTGGCGTGTTCTTCGAACACGACCGCGGCAAGACCCACAGTTCGGGCAAGCTGCTGTTCTCCGCGCGCGTGATTCCCTACCGCGGCTCGTGGCTGGACTTCGAGTTCGATCCCAAGGACATCCTGTTCTTCCGCATCGACCGCCGCCGCAAGATGCCGGTGACGATCCTGCTGAAGGCGATCGGCATGACGCCCGAGGCCATCCTGGCCTATTTCTCCAGCTTCGATCACATCGCCCTCCACCAGGAAGGCGGCATGCTCGAATTCGTGCCCGACCGCTGGAAAGGCGAAGTCGCCCGCTTCGACATCGCCGACAAGAAGGGCAACGTCATCGTCGAGAAGGACAAGCGCATCAATGCCAAGCATCTGCGCGACCTGACCGCCGCCAAGGTCGATCACATCTCGGTGCCCGAGGACTTCCTGCTGGGCCGCGTCCTGGCCAAGAACGTCGTCAATCCGGATACCGGCGAAGTCCTGGCGCAGGCCAACGACGAGATCACCGAATCCCTGCTGGCCGAATTCCGTGCGGCGGGGATCCGCGACATCGAGACGCTCTACATCAATGAGCTGAACGAAGGCGCCTATATTTCCCAGACCCTGCGCACCGACGACACCGCCGACCAGATGGCCGCGCGCGTGGCCATCTACCGCATGATGCGCCCCGGCGAGCCGCCCACCGAAGAGGCCGTCGAAGCCCTGTTCCAGCGCCTGTTCTATTCCGAGGAAACCTACGACCTGTCGCGCGTGGGCCGGATGAAGGTCAACAGCCGCCTGGGCCGTGATACCGGCAATACGGGCCCGCTGACCCTGACCGACGAGGACATCCTCGACACCATCAAGCTGCTGGTCGAATTGCGCAACGGCCGCGGCCAGATCGACGACATCGATCACCTGGGCAATCGCCGCGTGCGCTGCGTGGGCGAACTGGCCGAGAACCAGTTCCGCGCCGGCCTGGTGCGCGTCGAGCGCGCCGTCAAGGAACGCCTGGGCCAGGCCGAGACCGAAAACCTGATGCCGCACGACCTGATCAATTCCAAGCCGATCTCGGCCGCGATCAAGGAATTCTTCGGCTCCAGCCAGTTGTCCCAGTTCATGGACCAGACCAACCCGCTGTCGGAGATCACGCACAAGCGTCGCGTTTCCGCCCTGGGGCCGGGTGGCCTGACGCGCGAACGCGCGGGCTTCGAAGTCCGCGACGTGCACCCGACCCACTACGGCCGCGTCTGCCCGATCGAAACGCCGGAAGGCCCGAACATCGGCCTGATCAATTCGCTGGCCCTGTATGCGCGCCTGAACGAGTACGGCTTTCTGGAAACGCCCTATCGCAAGATCATCGACGGCAAGGTGTCCGACCAGATCGAATACCTGTCGGCCATCGAGGAAAACAAGTACGTCATCGCCCAGGCCAACGCGGTGCTGGACGAGGAAGGCCGTTTCACCGACGACCTGGTCGCCTGCCGCGAAGCCGGCGAAACCATGTTGACCGCTCCGGCCAACGTGCACTATATGGACGTCGCGCCGTCGCAGATCGTCTCGGTCGCCGCCTCGCTGATTCCCTTCCTGGAGCACGACGACGCCAACCGCGCGTTGATGGGCGCCAACATGCAGCGCCAGGCCGTGCCCTGCCTGCGGCCCGAAAAGCCGCTGGTCGGCACCGGCATCGAGCGCACCGTCGCGGTTGACTCGGGCACGACCGTGCAGGCCGTGCGCGGCGGGATCGTGGATTTCATCGATGCCGAGCGTATCGTGATCCGCGTGAACGACGATGAGAACGTCGCCGGCGAGGTCGGCGTCGACATCTACAGCCTGAAGAAGTACACCCGTTCCAACCAGAACACCAACATCAACCAGCGGCCCATCGTGTCGCGGGGCGATCTGGTGGCGCGCGGCGACGTGTTGGCCGACGGCGCCTCCAGCGACCTGGGCGAACTCGCGCTGGGGCAGAACATGCTCATCGCGTTCATGCCCTGGAACGGCTACAACTTCGAGGATTCGGTGCTGATCTCCGAGCGCGTCGTCGCCGACGACCGCTATACGTCGATCCACATCGAAGAACTCACCGTCGTGGCCCGCGACACCAAGCTCGGGCCCGAGGAAATCACGCGCGACATCTCCAACCTGGCCGAAATCCAGCTCAACCGCCTGGATGACTCCGGGATCGTGCACATCGGCGCCGAAGTGCGCGCCGACGACGTGCTGGTCGGCAAGGTCACGCCCAAGGGCGAGACCCAACTGACCCCGGAAGAAAAGCTGCTGCGCGCCATCTTCGGCGAGAAGGCCTCCGATGTGAAGGACACCTCGCTGCGCGTGCCTTCCGGCATGGTCGGCACGGTCATCGACGTGCAGGTCTTCACCCGCGAAGGCATCGAGCGCGACAAGCGCGCCCAGTCCATCATCGACGATGAACTGCGCCGCTATCGCCAGGATCTGAACGACCAGTTGCGCATCGTCGAGAACGACGCGTTCGACCGCCTGCGCAAGACCCTGATCGGCAAGACCGCCAACGGCGGCCCGCGCAAGCTGGCCAAGAACACCGCCCTGACGGCCGAATACCTCGACGACCTGGACCGCTGGCAGTGGTTCGACATCCGCCTGGCCGACGAGGACGCCGCCGTCACGCTCGAGCAGGTCAAGGACGCGCTTGAGCAGAAACGCCACCAGTTCGACCTGGCCTTCGAGGAAAAGCGCAAGAAGCTCACGCAGGGCGACGAGCTGCCCCCGGGCGTGCTCAAGATGATCAAGGTCTACCTGGCCGTCAAACGCCGCCTGCAGCCGGGCGACAAGATGGCCGGCCGCCACGGCAACAAGGGCGTGGTCTCGCGGATCACGCCGGTCGAGGACATGCCGCACATGGCCGACGGCACCCCTGTGGACATCGTGCTCAACCCGCTGGGCGTGCCTTCGCGGATGAACATCGGGCAGGTGCTGGAAGTCCACCTGGGCTGGGCCGCCAAGGGCCTGGGCCAGCGTGTCGCCGACATGCTCGACCAGGAGCGCGGCGTGCAGGTCAAGGCCGTGCGCAAGACGCTGGAGACCATCTACAACGCGTGCGGCGGCTCGGTGAAACTCGACCAGTTGACCGACGATGAAGTGCTCACGCTGGCCAACAACCTGCGCGGCGGGGTGCCCCTGGCCACGCCGGTGTTCGACGGCGCGGCCGAGGAAGACATTACCCGCATGCTGGAAATCGCCTACCCGGATGAAGTCGCCGAGCGCCTGAAGCTCACCAGCGGCCGCACCCAGGCCTGGCTGACCGACGGCCGCACTGGCGAGCAGTTCGAGCGTCCCGTGACCGTGGGCTACATGCACTTCCTGAAACTGCACCACTTGGTGGACGACAAGATGCATGCGCGCTCCACCGGCCCGTACTCCCTGGTGACCCAGCAGCCGTTGGGCGGCAAGGCCCAGTTCGGCGGCCAGCGTTTCGGGGAAATGGAAGTCTGGGCGCTGGAAGCCTACGGCGCATCCTATACCCTGCAGGAAATGCTGACGGTGAAGTCCGACGATATCGCCGGCCGGACCAAGGTCTACGAGAACATCGTCAAGGGCGATCACGTGATCGACGCGGGCATGCCCGAGTCCTTCAACGTGCTGGTCAAGGAAATTCGATCCCTGTCCCTGGACATGGATCTGGAGCGTAAATAATGAAAGCGCTACTCGATCTCTTCAAGCAAGTCTCCCAGGACGAGCAGTTCGACGCCATCCGCATCGGCATTGCCTCGCCCGAAAAGATCCGCTCGTGGTCCTTTGGCGAGGTCCGCAAGCCCGAGACGATCAACTACCGCACGTTCAAGCCCGAGCGCGACGGCCTGTTCTGCGCCAAGATCTTCGGCCCGATCAAGGACTACGAGTGCTTGTGCGGCAAGTACAAGCGCCTGAAGCACCGCGGCGTCATCTGCGAGAAATGCGGCGTCGAAGTCACGGTGGCCAAGGTGCGCCGCGAGCGCATGGGCCACATCGAGCTGGCCAGCCCGGTGGCGCACATCTGGTTCCTGAAGTCCCTGCCTTCGCGCCTGGGCATGGTGCTCGACATGACGCTGCGCGACATCGAGCGCGTGCTCTACTTCGAAGCCTGGTGCGTGATCGAACCGGGCATGACGCCGCTCAAGCGCGGCCAGATCATGTCCGATGACGACTACCTGGCCAAGACCGAGGAATACGGCGACGATTTCCACGCCCTGATGGGCGCGGAGGCCGTGCGCGAGTTGCTGCGCAACATCGACATCGACGCCGAGGTCGAAAAACTGCGCGGCGAACTGAAGGCCACCGGCTCCGACGCCAAGATCAAGAAGATCTCCAAGCGCCTGAAGGTTCTGGAAGGCTTCCAGAAGTCCGGCATCAAGCCCGACTGGATGATCATGGAAGTGCTGCCGGTGCTGCCGCCGGATCTGCGTCCGCTGGTGCCGCTGGACGGCGGGCGCTTCGCCACGTCCGACCTGAACGACCTGTACCGCCGCGTCATCAACCGCAACAACCGCCTCAAGCGCCTGCTCGAACTGAAGGCCCCGGACATCATTCTGCGCAACGAAAAGCGCATGCTCCAGGAAGCCGTCGATTCGCTGCTGGACAACGGCCGCCGCGGCAAGGCCATGACGGGCGCCAACAAGCGCCAGCTCAAGTCCCTGGCCGACATGATCAAGGGCAAGAGCGGCCGCTTCCGCCAGAACCTGCTGGGCAAGCGCGTCGACTACTCGGGCCGCTCCGTCATCGTGGTCGGTCCGCAGTTGCGTCTGCACCAATGCGGCCTGCCCAAGCTGATGGCGCTGGAACTGTTCAAGCCCTTCATCTTCAACCGTCTCGAAATGATGGGCCTGGCGACCACCATCAAGGCGGCCAAGAAGCTGGTCGAGAGCCAGGAGCCGGTGGTCTGGGACATCCTCGAAGAGGTGATCCGCGAACACCCGGTGATGCTCAACCGCGCCCCCACGCTGCACCGCCTGGGCATCCAGGCCTTCGAGCCGCAATTGATCGAGGGCAAGGCCATCCAGTTGCACCCCCTGGTCTGCGCGGCCTTCAACGCCGACTTCGACGGCGACCAGATGGCCGTGCACGTGCCGCTGTCGCTCGAGGCCCAGTTGGAAGCCCGCACCCTGATGCTGGCCTCCAACAACGTCCTGTTCCCGGCCAACGGCGAACCCGCCATCGTGCCGTCCCAGGATATCGTGCTGGGTCTGTACTACGCCACGCGTGAGCGCATCAACGGCAAGGGCGAGGGCATGTTCCTGGCCGACCTGGCCGAGGTCCAGCGCGCCTACGACAACCACGAGGTCGAGCTACAGACGCGCATCACCACCCGCCTGCCCGAATACGTCAAGGACGAGAACGGCGAATGGAAGGCGGTCACCAGCCGCTTCCAGACCACGGTGGGCCGCGCGCTGCTGTCCGAGATCCTGCCCCATGGCCTGCCTTTCTCGGTGTTGAACAAGGCGTTGAAGAAAAAGGAAATCTCGCGCCTGATCAATATGTCGTACCGCCGCTGCGGCCTGCGCGCCACGGTGATCTTCGCCGACAAGCTGATGCAGTCGGGCTTCCGCCTGGCCACGCGCGGCGGCGTCTCGATCGCCATGGGCGACATGATCGTGCCCGACGTCAAGAACGAAATCCTGGCCCAGGCCTCCAAGGAGGTCAAGGAAATCGACAAGCAGTACTCCTCCGGCCTGGTCACCTCCCAGGAACGCTACAACAACGTGGTGGATATCTGGGGCAAGGCCGGCGATCGCGTCGGCAAGGCCATGATGGAGCAGTTGTCCACCGAGCCGGTCCTCGACCGCCACGGCAAGGAAGTCCGCCAGGAATCGTTCAACTCCATCTACATGATGGCCGACTCCGGCGCCCGGGGCTCCGCCGCCCAGATCCGCCAGTTGGCGGGGATGCGCGGCCTGATGGCCAAGCCGGACGGCTCCATCATCGAGACCCCCATCACGGCGAACTTCCGTGAAGGCCTGAACGTGCTGCAGTACTTCATCTCGACGCACGGCGCGCGCAAGGGTCTGGCCGACACCGCCCTGAAGACCGCCAACTCGGGCTACCTGACCCGCCGTCTGGTGGACGTGACCCAGGATCTGGTGATCACCGAGGACGATTGCGGCACTTCCCACGGCTATGTCATGAAGGCCATGGTCGAGGGCGGCGAAGTCATCGAACCGCTGCGCGACCGCGTGCTGGGCCGCGTGGCGGCCGCCGACGTCGTCAACCCCGACACTCAGGAAACCGTGATCCCGGCCGGCACCCTGCTGGACGAGAACCTGGTTGAATTGCTCGATGAAGTGGGCGTCGATGAGGTCAAGATCCGCACCCCGCTCACCTGCGAAACCCGCCACGGCCTGTGCGCGCACTGCTACGGCCGCGATCTTGGCCGCGGCTCGCTGGTCAGCAAGGGCGAGGCCGTCGGCGTCATCGCGGCCCAGTCCATCGGCGAACCCGGTACGCAGCTCACGATGCGGACGTTCCACATCGGCGGTGCGGCCTCTCGTTCGGCCATGGCCAGCTCGGTCGAGACCAAGTCCGCCGGCACGGTGGGCTTTGCCATCGGCCTGCGCTACCTGACCAATGCCAAGGGCGACCGCATCGCCGTGTCCCGCTCCGGCGAGATCGTCATTTATGACGACAACCGCCGCGAGCGCGAACGCCACAAGGTGCCCTACGGCGCGACCATCGCCGTGGGCGACGGCGACGCCGTCAAGGCCGGCGCCAAGCTGGCGACCTGGGATCCGCTGACGCGCCCCATCGTGTCCGAATACTCCGGCACGATCCGTTTCGCCAACATCGAGGAAGGCGTCACGGTGGCGCGCCAGGTCGACGAGATCACCGGCCTGTCCACGCTGGTCGTGATCACGCCCAAGACGCGCGGCACCAAGGGCGCGGCTGCGCGTCCGCAGATCCTGCTGCTCGACGAGCAGGGCCAGGAAATCAAGGTGGCCGGCACCGACCACGCCGTGGCGATCTCGCTGCCCGTGGGCGCGCTGATCACCGTGCGCGACGGCCAGGCCGTGGGCGTGGGCGACTTCCTTGCCCGGATTCCTCAAGAATCCCAGAAGACCCGCGACATCACCGGCGGTCTGCCGCGCGTGGCCGAGCTGTTCGAGGCCCGTTCGCCCAAGGACGCCGGCATGCTGGCCGAAGTCACCGGCACGGTCTCCTTCGGCAAGGACACCAAGGGCAAGCAGCGCCTGGTCATCACCGACATGGACGGCGTCAGCCACGAGTTCCTGATCTCCAAGGAAAAGCAGGTGCTGGTGCACGACGGCCAGGTGGTCAACAAGGGCGAACTGATCGTCGACGGTCCGGCCGACCCGCACGATATCCTGCGCCTGCAGGGCATCGAGCCGCTGGCCTCCTACATCGTCAACGAAGTCCAGGACGTCTACCGCCTGCAGGGCGTGAAGATCAACGACAAGCACATCGAAGTGATCGTGCGCCAGATGCTGCGCCGCGTGAACATCAGCAATTCCGGCGATACCAGCTTCATCACCGGCGAGCAGGTCGAACGCTCCGAGCTGCTGAACGAGAACGACCGCATGGAAGCCGAAGGCAAGATCCCGGCCACGTACGACAACGTGCTGCTGGGGATCACCAAGGCGTCCCTGTCGACCGATTCGTTCATCTCGGCGGCGTCCTTCCAGGAAACCACCCGCGTGCTCACCGAGGCCGCCATCATGGGCAAGCGCGACGAACTGCGCGGCCTGAAGGAAAACGTCATCGTCGGCCGCTTGATTCCCGCCGGGACGGGCATGTCCTATCACATCGCCCGCCACGACAAGGAAATCTTCGAGGCGGCCGAGCGCGCCGCCGCCCGCGAGCTGGCCAACCCGTTCGGGGAACCGAACGAGATGGCGCATGCGGGTTCCGAAGCCGCCGATCCGGACGCCGACGTTTCGGCCGACGGCGAGGCGCCGGCGCAGGACTGATCGCGGCGGCGGGGGGTACACGCCGCCCGCCTCGCGTCATGCGTTTCCAGCTCCCGCTCTGCCGCAAGGCAGGGCGGGTTTTTTTTCTCCGCCTGTTCTATAGTCGAGTGTCTTGCCTGGACATCATATGACCGACCGCTACGCCGTCATCGGCAACCCCATCGCCCAATCCAGATCGCCGCTGCTGCATACGGCCTTTGCGCGCCAGTTCGGCCACGATCTGCGCTACGAGGCCATTCTGGCCGCACCGGATGCCTTTCGTGAAACCGTCCTCAGCTTCATCGCCGCCGGGGGTCGCGGCATGAACGTCACCGCGCCGTTCAAGCTGGAGGCCGCCGCACTGGCGGATACCCTGACCGAACGCGCGCGTGCGGCCGGGGCCGTCAACACGCTGAAATTCGATTCCGAGGGCATCCTGGGCGACAACACGGACGGCGTCGGACTGGTCGGCGACATCCAGGACCGGCTGGGCGTGCGCCTGGCCGGACGCCGGGTGCTGGTGATCGGTGCAGGCGGTGCGACGCGCGGCATTCTGCTGCCGCTGCTGCGGGCGCAGCCCTCCGGCGTCCTGGTGGTCAACCGCACGGTCGCCCGCGCCCAGGCCCTGGCCGAGGCACTGGCGGCGCAGGGGCCCATCCTGGCCGGGCCGCTGGATGCCGCCGGCGGCCGCGAATACGACGTGGTCATTCATGCGACCTCGGCCGGCCTGAACGACGGGGCGGCGCCCGCCGTGGACTACCGCGTGGCGGCCGGTGGCCTGGCCTACGATCTGGCCTATGGCGAGGACACCCCCTTCATGCGCCAGGCCCGCGAACGCGGTGCCGCGCGCACGGTCGACGGCCTGGGCATGCTGGTGGGCCAGGCCGCCGAATCCTACCGCATCTGGCGCGGCGTGCTGCCCGATGTACGCCCCGTCCTGGAGCAGTTGAAACTGGCCTGATGCCCCATGGATGCGAATCGCCCCGCACGGGTCTGGCTGGGACCCCTGCTCATGTGCGTGGCCAGCCTGTTCTTTTCCGTGCTGGATGCGGGCACCAAATATCTGACGGCCGGCTACCCCGTGAACCAGATCGTCTGGATGCGGTACATGGCCCAGGCCCTGGCCGTCGGCCTGATCTTTCTGCCGGGCATGGGGCGCAGCCTGTTCCACGCCCATCGTTACGGCATCCAGTTGTTTCGCGGGCTGTGCCTGTGCTGCGGCAGTGTGATGGTGATCAACGGCCTGGCACGGCTGCCCCTGGCCGAGACGACCGCCATCGTCTTCATGGCGCCGGTGCTCATCACGGTGCTCTCGGGCCTGTTGCTGAAGGAGAAGGCCCGCCGGCTGGATTGGATCGCCGTGGCCTGCGGCTTCGCGGGGGTGCTCATCATCGTCCGGCCCGGCGGCGGGCTGCTGACCTGGGCGGTGCTGTTTCCCGTGGGGTCCGCCATTTGCAACGCGTGCTACCAACTCGTCACGCGTTCCTCGCGCAGTTCCGAGCATCCCGCCACCAGCAATCTGTATACCGGCCTGATCGGCGCGCTGGTCCTGACGCCCTGGGGCGCCATGGCCTGGACGCCCATGGCCTGGGCCGACCTCTTGCTGGTGGCCGGCCTGGGCGCCGTGGCCGCGCTGGGGCACCTGATCATGACCCACGCCCTGCTGCACGCGCCGGCCGCCACGCTGGGGCCCTACGGCTACACCCAGATATTCTGGGCCACGTTGTTGGGCTGGCTGGCTTTTTCGACGGTACCGGATGCCATGACCTGGCTGGGGATGCTGATCATCGCGGGGGGCGGCCTGATGCTGACCTCAGGGCCGCTGCTGCGGCGCTGGGTGCTGGCCCGGCGGGGCTGAAAAGAACCGTCTCGCCGCCTCCAGGCAGTGCCGGATCCACGCCTGTGCGCCCAGGCGGGCGCATTGCGCATCATTGGGGATTTCGACGCTGATCGGGATGTCTTGCGGCAGGCGTGCGAATATTCCTTGAAGATTGATCTCTCCTTCTCCAGGGGCCAGGCGGGCGGACCGCGAAGTCTGGATCAGTTCGTCGAGGGAGGCGGGAATCGCGGCGGGCGCATCGCAGATCTGCGCGTAGTGGATCATGGGCCGGGGCAGATCCGCCAGATCGTCCAGCGTGCTGGCCGAGCGTGAGAAATGCAGCGGATCGATCAGTACGCCGCCGTTGGGCTGATCGGCGGCTTCGACCACCCGCCGGGCGGCCGTGAGGCTGTTCGTGGCCAGCCAGGGCATGAATTCCAGGTCCGCGCTCAACCCGTGGGGGCGGCAGGCTTCGCAGAGTCGCGCAAAGGAATCCGCCAGGCGCGCGGCGTCGGCGTCCTCGCCGGACACCAGGACGTTCCGGGCGCCCAGCCGTGCCCCCGTCTCAAGGAAGGGCAGGCAGGCATCGACCTCGAACGAGGCGCCGAGCCGAATGATTTCGATGTCCTCGACACGCACGCCGGTATCGTGCATGAGCGCCAGCGTTTCGCGCAGCCGGTCGGGATTCCCCATCAGGTCGTAGGCGATGCCGCCGGGCGTGAAGGGCAGCAGGCGCAGTCCGCAGGCGTCGTAACCGGCTTGCGCGGCCGCCTGGATCATGGCCGGCGGGTCCAGGGACAGCAAGGTCAAATGGGCCAGGGAGTAGCGGCGTTGCATGGATGACCTCTGGTGTGGACGATGGCTTGCTGCGGCCGGCCCTAAGCCAGCATGGAGCGCAGAATCGTATCGATGACGCTGGCGCGGCGCCGGGCGTAGACCTCGGGATCCATGACGTCGCGGCGGAAGATCAGCGAGAACGTGTGCCGGTTCGAGACGTTGAAGAAGCACAGCGCGCTGATGGAGGCATGCAGGTCGATCGGATCCAGGCCCGGCCTGAACAGACCCTCTTCGCAGCCGCGCGCATAGATGTCGCGGATGCTGCGGATGACCGGGACGTTCAGATCCTTGATGGTCGTCGATTGGGCCAGGTAGCGGCCGTAGTGCATGTTTTCGTTCATGACCAGGCGCACGAAGTCGGGGTTGTGAGACTGGTAGTCGAAGGTAAATCCCACCAGGGTCCGCATGGCTTCGTCCGGCGCCAGGTTCTCGAGGTTCAGGCTGCCTTCAATTTCGCGGATGCGGTGGTAGGACTCTTCCAGCGCGGCCAGGTACAGCGCCTGCTTGCTCTTGAAGTAGTAGTAGATCATCCGCTTGCTGGCACAGGTCTGTTCGGCGATTTCGTCGATGCGTGCGCCGGCCAGGCCCTTGTGGGCGAACTCGCGGATGGCGATTTCCAGAATGTTGCGTCGGGTGGCCGCGGCGTCGTTGTTGCGTGGATTGGCGGGCGGGGCTTGTGTCATGGCAGGGGGCGGAAACCGGATGTTTGCAGTGAAGACATGGCGAAGGTTCAGGCGTCCAGGCGCGTCTGCGCCAAGGCGACCGCCGCCCGCAGGGCCAGCAGGTAGCTGTCCGCGCCGAAGCCCGCGATCTGGCCCCGGCACACCTCGGCAATGACCGAGGTGTGGCGGAACGGCTCGCGCGCGTGGATGTTGGACATATGGACCTCGACGATCGGCACCGTCAGGATGGCCAGCGCGTCGCGGATGCCATAGCTGTAGTGCGTCCAGGCGCCGGCGTTGATCAGCACGGCCTGCGTGCCGTCGGAATGGGCGCGGTGGATGCGTTCGCACAGGGCACCTTCGCAGTTGCTCTGGAAACATTCGATCTCGGCGCCCAGCTCGCCGGCCAATTCACCCAGCCGGGCATCGATCTGCGCCAGGGTCGTCGTGCCGTATTGCTTCGGGTCGCGCTGGCCGAACATATTGAGATTGATGCCGTGCAGCACGAGAATTTTCATGGGGGGTCCTGTCGATGAAGGGAAGGGAGGCGGGCTGGCGCCGGAGCGGCGCCAGCCCGCCCACCGGGTTTATTGCTTTTGTTGGCGGATCTTGTCAAGTTCGGCGTACATCGATTGGATCGAGGCTTCGCCGACCTCCTGAGCGTACTTCTCCACGACAGGCTTGACCAGGGCGCGCATTTTATCCATGTCTTCAGGTGACATTTCGGTGACCTGCATGCCGTGTTTCTTCAAGGTTTCGAGGGCTTTGGACGCCGCATCGCGCGAGACCTGGCGCTGATAGACGGCGGCTTCGACAGCGGCCTCCCGGATCAGCTTCTGCTCGTCGGCGCTCAGTGTGTCCCAGAACTTCTTGCTGAAGATGACGGATTGCGGATTGTAGATGTGGCGCGTGACGGCCAGGTATTTCTGTACCTCGTCGAACTTGGCGTTCAGGATCACCGTGAACGGATTTTCCTGGCCATCGACTGCGCCTTGTTCCAGTGCGTTGTAGACCTCGGGCCAGGCCAGCGGCGTGGGATTGGCGCCCAACGCCTTGAATACGTCCACGTAGATGGGAGACTGGATCACCCGCAGTTTCAGGCCGGCGATGTCCTCGGGCTTGTTGATCGGATGCTTGCCGTTGGTGATGTTGCGAAAGCCCAGGTCGAAATACGCCAGGCCCACCAAGCCCTTGTCCAGCAGCTTCTGGTGCAGCGCTTGCCCGAAGGGGCCGTCCACCAGGGCGTCGACTTCCTTGTCGCCGTTGAACAGGAATGGAAAGTCGTAGGCGGCGAAGTCTTTGACCTGGGCCTGCAGGATGCCCGAGTTCAGGACCGTGGCCTCAATGGTGCCGCCCTGCAGTGCCGAGACGGTTTCCAGGTCGCCGCCCAGCACGCCGCCCGGAAACAGACGCACGCGGATCTTGTTGCCGGATTTCTGCGCGACCAGATCGGCGAACTTCTGCATGCCGATGACCTGGGGGTGGCCCTTGTTGTTCTGCGAGGCGAATTTGATCGTGTGTTCGTGGATGTCGGCGGCATGGCTTGGCGCCAGCGCGGCCAGGCCCAGACTCAGGGCGGTGAGGGAGGAAAGGACGAATCGTTTCATGTTTTGTCTCCTGGATGAGTGTTATCAGTAAAGCCAGTGGGCGGGAACGAGAACGAGGTCGGGGAACAGCACCAGCAGGAACAACACTGCGAGCTGGGCCAGCATGAACGGCAGCGCACCGCGCGTGGTGTCGTCCATGCTGAGGCGTCCCACGCCGGCGACCGTGTTGAGCACCGTGCCGACGGGGGGCGTGATCAGGCCGATGGCGTTGTTGAGGATGAAAAGCACGCCGAAGTAAACGGGATCGATGCCGGCGGCCTTGATGGCCGGCATCATGACCGGGGTCAGAATCAGGATGGTGGGCGTCATGTCCATGGCCGTGCCCACCAGCACCACCAGGACCATGGCCGCGATCATGAGCAGCATCGGCTCGTCGATCAGCGGTTCGAGCAGGTCCACCATGCGGTCGGGCAGGCCGGCGACGGTGATGAGCCAGGCGCTGACCATCGCGGCGGCCACCAGCAGCATGATGACGGCGCTGACCTTGGCCGAGTGGTAGAACGCCTGGTAGAAGCTTTTCCAGGTCATCTCGCGGTAAATCACCGTGGATACGAACAGGGCGTACACTGCGGCGACCACGGCCGCCTCGGTAGGGGTGAACACCCCGAAGCGCAGGCCCACGACGATGATGACGGGCATGCCCAGCGCCCAGATGCCCTCGCGCGCGGCGTGCAGGACTTCGCGCAGGGATTTCCGGGGCGCGGTCGTCAGCTTTTCGCGGCGGATCAGCCAGGTCCAGGTGATCCACAATGCGGCGCCCATCAGCAGTCCGGGCACGATGCCGGCCAGAAACAGCTTGGAGATCGAGACGTTGGCCGAAACGCCGAAGATGATCAGACCGATGCTGGGCGGGAGCACCGGTGCGATGATTCCGGCCGAGGCGATCAGCCCCGCAGAGCGCTTCTTGTCGTAGCCGGCCGCTGTCATCATGGGCAGCAGCAGGGCGGTCATGGCGGCGGCGTCGGCCACGGCGGATCCTGAAAGCGCCGCCATCAGGCAGGCGGTGATGATGGTGACGTAGCCCAGGCCGCCCCGGACGTGTCCCACCAGCACCATGGCGAAATCGACGATCCGTCGCGACAGGCCGCCCACGGTCATGATCTCTCCGGCCAGCATGAAAAACGGCACCGCCAGCAGCGGGAAGCTGTTGGCGCCGTTGATCAGGTTCTGGGCCAGGATCTGGGCGTCGAACATGTCCAGGTGCCACATCAGCGCGGCGGCCGAGACGAGCAGGGCGAACGCGATCGGGATGCCAATGGCCATGGCGCCCAGCAGCGAGACGAGGAAGGTCGTGAGGATCATGCCTGTTCCCCGGTTTCGTCCAGGAACCGGTCCACGGTCGTCATGGGCGAAGTAGCCAGCGTGAGCAGATCGCAGAGCAGGATCAGGGCGCCGGCAACGCTGAAGACGATGCCGCTGGCGTAGAACCAGCCCATCGACACGCCTGTGATGGGGGCGGCCACCGGAAGATTGATGCGGGTTTGGTCGAGCGAGCCGGAGAACACCAGCCAACAGATGCCCAGCATGATCAGCCGGCCGGCAATCAGACTGGCGCGCCGGCCGGCCGGGCCGAGCGCACGCACGACGAAGTTCGATCCCAGATGGGCATTTTCGCGCAGGGCGATGACACTGCCCAGAAACGTCACCCAGATGAACAGCATGCGGGACACTTCTTCCGACACGATGATGCCGGAGTTCAAGCCGTAGCGCAGCACCACATTGCCGAACACCAGGATCACCATGATCATCAGCATGGCGGCGATCAGGGCCTGCAGGCACCGGCTGAACGCATCGAGGAAGCTGTTCAAGTCGCTCTCCTTGAATCGGGAAGGGGCTCAGGCGCTGGTGACGGCGGCAGCGCGGTGTTCCAGAATCCGCATGACGTGGGCCGTCATGCGTTGGGCGTCGGCGGGGATGCCGTCGGTGTAGAGCTCGAAGGCGCGGGCGGCTTGGTGCACCACCATGCCGATGCCGTCGATCGTGCGGCAGCCCTTTTGCCGGGCGATGCGCAGCAGTTCGGTCTCCAGCGGGAAATAGATGATCTCGGCAAACCAATGCCGGGGCTCCAGCAGGTCTGGATTCAATGGGGTGCCCGGGTGCTTGTGCATGCCGACCGGCGTGGCGTTGATCAAGCCGTCGGCCGCCTGCATCGCATGGGCCAAGTCGCCGCCCGCCGTGACCGGAACGTGCGGAAATCGGGCCTGCAATGTCCGGGCCAGGGCCTGCGCCCGCATCGGGGCCTGATCGAACAGGGCCAGATGCCCGGCCCCCAGGCGCAAAATGGCGTCGGCCACGGCGGCGCCCGCGCCTCCGGCGCCCAGTTGTACGACGCGGCCGATGGATTCGCCGCTCATGTGCTGCCGGATGTTTTGGGCAAAACCATAGTGGTCGGTGTTGTGGCCGATGCGTCGGCCTGCATGCAGCACCACCGTATTGACGGCGCCGATGGCGCGCGCCTCGTCGGACAGGGCATGCAGGTGCGGGATGATGGCCTGCTTGCAAGGATGGGTGATGTTCAGGCCCTTGAAGCCGAAGCGTTCCGCGGCCGTCAACAATTCAGGCAGGGCCGACGAAGTCAATCGCAACTCATCCAGATCGATGCGCTGGTACAGGCACAGAATGCCGTGCTGGGCAGCCTCTCCTTCATAGAGGGCGGGGCTGAGGGATTGGCCGATGCCCTCGCCGATCAGGCCGAGCAGCAGGGCGGGTGTTTCAGTGTGCAGTCGCATATCCATCCTGGGTTGCATGTACTAACTGGTACATGCAATTCACTATAGTGATCGACCTTAGAGGCGTCAAACATATCTTTCTAGGGATTTTCCCGGGGCTGGACGGAGTCCCGTCCGGGGGAAGAGGGGTGCGCGCGGCGGCGTGCCGCTCAGCGGCTCCGGTCCGGCTCCGGTGCGGCGGAGCCGTTGCGGACCAGTTCGAAGTTCACGTCGTAGGACAGGCCCAGCGC
This sequence comes from Castellaniella ginsengisoli, assembly GCF_040955415.1. Lineage (NCBI taxonomy): Bacteria > Pseudomonadati > Pseudomonadota > Betaproteobacteria > Burkholderiales > Alcaligenaceae > Castellaniella > Castellaniella ginsengisoli. The sequence continues at coordinate 1,167,639 of NZ_CP158257.1, forward strand.
CACGGCGCCACAGGCGTCGGGGTGGGAGAACTCGTTATCGTCGAAGGGCACGGCGCGCGCGGCCAGCGTTCGCACGGCGTATGGAACGTCCGGCACGCCGAAAGCAAGGCGCGCGAACTGTTCGTCCCATTTCACGTCGAACAATGCATCGCCCGAGGGCTCGACCAGTTGCAGATGGAATCGGCCGCCGGGACCGCGCAGGATGGTCCCGCGGGGCAGGATGCCGAAGCGCGTGTCTGGCGGCAGGGCGCGGCATCCCAGCAGCCGGGCGTAGAAATCGGTCCAGTACGGCGTCCGGCCGGGATCGATGTAGTGCACCAGGCCGAAAAAGTGCAGTCCCGGAACGAGGGCGGGTGCGTCGTGGTCGGGCGTGAGGTAGTCGAAATCCACATCGTAGATCGAGAAGCCGGGCCGCCGCTCGACCAGGTAGAGAACGGAATCGCCGACGCCGCTGATGCCGGGAATGTTCAGTTCCATGGCGGCGGCGCGTGTGGGAACCGGGTGTGCGCCTTGCCGCAGGCAGTGGTTGTAGGCCTGGGCGGCGTCGGCTACGTGCAGGGCGACCGCCTGGATGCGGTCGCTTTCGACCGCCGGGTGTTCGGCCAGCGTGGCGGCATCGGCATTGACGATGATATTCATCGTCCCTTGGCGATACAGTCGCACCGCGCGCGAGCGGTGCCGCGCAATGAGGCGAAAGCCCAACTGTTCAAGGGCGCCGCCCAGGGTGTCGGGTTGTCGGGACAGGTATTCGACGAACTCGATGCCCAGAACCCCGGCCGGGTTCGTGTCTTCGTCTGAGTCGGACATGTCTCGCTCCACTGTGATGGGCCTGCTCGAGCCGAAGATAGCACAAACGCAGGATGAATTAACAGTTTAGTTAATCAAGTTCGATGTGTACATGAAACGCGGTGCGGGCGGATGCGGGCGAGGCGCGGGACGGAAGTGAATAACTCTTTGCCCTGCCAAAACAAATCATGCTAAACTTCCTGGCTTGCTGGGTTAATGGCATCTGGTCGCGGTATGCGCCGCCGGTCTTGTGCCTGATTTTCGCCCCAGCGATCCGGGGGCCTGCGGCCCCCGGCAAGCAGCCCTTGTGCAAGACCCGCTCTTTACGTCATTCGTTTCAGGCGGATTTTGCGCACATCGCCTGAAAATGCCCCGCCGCGCCCCGCGCGGCCAAGCAGATCCAGGCACTCTGAATATCGACGTAAAACGTACGCAAGTACAAAGGATGCGTAAAGGTCATGCCTACCATTGCTCAACTGCTGCGCAAGCCGCGCCAAGTCAGTCGCGAGAGCAGCAAGAGCCCGGCGCTGGAAAACTGCCCCCAGCGTCGCGGCGTCTGCACCCGTGTTTACACCACCACCCCCAAGAAGCCGAACTCCGCCCTGCGTAAGGTCGCCAAAGTGCGCCTGACCAATGGCTACGAGGTCATCTCCTACATCGGCGGCGAAGGCCACAACCTCCAGGAACACTCGGTGGTTCTGGTGCGTGGCGGCCGTGTGAAGGATCTTCCCGGTGTGCGCTACCACATCGTCCGCGGTTCCCTGGATCTGCAGGGCGTCAAGGATCGCAAGCAGGCCCGTTCCAAGTACGGCGCCAAGCGTCCCAAGAAGTAATTCTCCCCGCTTCATCGCAATACCCCGATCGCTCTGGATCGGGCCGTGCAGCCGCAGCCATGAACGTTGCGGCACGTAAGTGGCTCTCCCTGATGGAAGCCGTGGCCGCCAGGCGGCTCAACTGAATCGTCACAAGGAAATCGAAATGCCTCGTCGTCGCGAAGTACCGAAACGTGAAATCCTCCCCGATCCCAAATTTGGCAGTGTCGAGCTGGCCAAGTTCATGAACGTCGTCATGCTGTCCGGCAAGAAAGCCGTGGCGGAACGCATCGTGTACGGCGCCTTGGACCAGATCCAGGCCAAAACGGGCAAGGAACCCATCGAAGTCTTCAACACCGCCATCAACAACATCAAGCCGGTGGTCGAAGTCAAGTCCCGCCGCGTCGGTGGCGCCAACTATCAGGTGCCGGTTGAAGTGCGCCCCGTGCGCCGCCTGGCCCTGGCCATGCGCTGGCTGCGCGAAGCCGCCAAGAAGCGCGGCGAGAAATCGATGGACCTGCGCCTTGCGGGTGAGCTGATGGATGCCGCCGAAGGCCGCGGCGGCGCCATGAAGAAGCGCGAAGACACCCACAAGATGGCCGAGGCCAACAAGGCCTTCAGCCACTTCCGCTGGTAATCCAGCCGGTCAATCACCAGGAAATACATCATGGCCCGCAAAACTCCCATCGAGCGCTATCGCAACATCGGCATCTCGGCGCACATCGACGCCGGGAAGACCACCACCACCGAGCGCATCCTGTTCTACACCGGCGTCAATCACAAGATTGGCGAAACCCATGAAGGCTCGGCCACCATGGACTGGATGGAGCAGGAACAGGAACGCGGCATCACCATCACGTCGGCGGCCACCACGGCCTTCTGGCGCGGGATGGAGCACCAGTACGAAGAACACCGCGTCAACATCATCGACACCCCGGGCCACGTCGACTTCACCATCGAAGTCGAACGCTCGATGCGCGTGCTCGACGGCGCCTGCATGGTGTATTGCGCCGTGGGCGGCGTGCAGCCGCAGTCCGAAACCGTGTGGCGCCAGGCCAACAAGTACGGCGTGCCCCGTCTGGCCTTCGTCAACAAGATGGACCGCACCGGCGCGAACTTCTTCAAGGTCTACGACCAGCTCCGGCTGCGCCTGAAGGCCAACCCCGTGCCCATCGTCATCCCGATCGGCGCCGAAGAGGACTTCAAGGGCGTCATCGACCTGACCAAGATGCGCGGCATCATCTGGGACGAAGCCTCCCAGGGCACGAAGTTCGACTACATCGACATCCCTGCCGATATGGTCGATCAGGCCAACGAGTGGCATGAAAAGCTGATGGAATCGGCTGCCGAGGCCAACGAGGAACTGATGAACAAGTACCTCGAGACCGGTTCGCTGACCGAGCAGGAAATCGATCGCGGCATCCGCATCCGCACGATCGCCGGCGAAATCCAGCCGATGCTGTGCGGCACCGCCTTCAAGAACAAGGGCGTGCAGCGCATGCTGGACGCGGTCATCGACTACCTGCCGTCCCCGGTGGACATCCCCCCGGTCAAGGGCACCGACGACGAAGGCAATGAAATCGTCCGCCAGGCCAATGACAAGGAAAAGCTGTCCGCCCTGGCGTTCAAGCTGATGACCGATCCTTTCGTGGGCCAACTGACCTTCATCCGCGTGTATTCGGGCGTGCTGGCTTCCGGCGACACCGTCTACAACCCGATCAAGGGCAAGAAGGAACGCATCGGCCGCATTCTGCAGATGCACGCCAACAACCGCGCCGAAATCAAGGAAGTGGTGGCGGGCGACATCGCCGCTGTCGTGGGCCTCAAGGAAGTCACCACGGGTGAAACCCTGTGCGACGTGGGCGATCACGTCCTGCTGGAGCGCATGGAATTCCCCGAGCCCGTGATCTCCCAGGCCGTGGAACCCAAGTCCAAGGCCGACCAGGAAAAAATGGGCATCGCCCTGCAGCGCCTGGCCGCCGAGGATCCGTCCTTCCGCGTGCGCAGCGACGAAGAGTCCGGCCAGACCATCATTTCCGGCATGGGCGAACTGCACCTCGAAGTGCTGGTCGACCGCATGCGCCGTGAATTCGGTGTCGAGGCCAACGTCGGCAAGCCGCAGGTGGCCTACCGCGAAACCATCCGCAAGACCTGCGAGGAAATCGAAGGCAAGTTCGTCAAGCAGTCCGGCGGGCGCGGCCAATACGGTCACGTCGTGCTCAAGCTCGAACCCCTCGAGGCGGGCGGCGGCTACGAATTCGTGGACGCCATCAAGGGCGGCGTGGTGCCGCGCGAGTTCATCCCGGCGGTGGACAAGGGCATCCAGGAAACCCTGCCTGCGGGCGTGGTGGCCGGTTATCCGGTCGTGGACGTCAAGGTCACGCTGTTCTTCGGTTCGTACCACGATGTGGACTCGAACGAAAACGCGTTCCGCATGGCGGCTTCGATGGCGTTCAAGGACGGCATGCGCAAGGCCAACCCGGTCCTGCTCGAGCCCATGATGCACGTCGAAGTCGAAACCCCGGAAGACTACGCCGGCACGGTGATGGGCGACTTGTCGTCCCGCCGCGGCATGGTCCAGGGCATGGACGACATCCCGGGCGGTGGCAAGATCATCAAGGCCGAGGTTCCCCTGGCCGAGATGTTCGGTTATTCGACCAGCCTGCGTTCGCAGACCCAGGGTCGCGCCACCTACACGATGGAATTCAAGCAGTACGCCGAGGCGCCGCGCAACGTCGCCGACGAAGTCATCGCCGCTCGCGGCAAGTAATACACGGCCCGGCCGGCAGGCCGGGCGCTCACCTTTCATTTCCTGGGAAATACGAGAAATATCATGGCAAAAGGCAAGTTTGAACGGACCAAACCGCACGTGAACGTGGGTACGATCGGCCACGTTGACCACGGCAAGACGACGCTGACGGCGGCGATCACGACGGTGCTGGCCAAGGCGATGGGCGGCGAAGCCAAGGGCTACGACCAGATCGACAATGCGCCCGAAGAGAAGGCGCGCGGGATCACGATCAACACCTCGCACGTGGAATACGAGACGGCCAACCGTCACTACGCGCACGTGGACTGCCCGGGTCACGCGGACTATGTGAAGAACATGATCACGGGTGCGGCGCAGATGGACGGCGCGATTCTGGTGTGCTCGGCCGCTGACGGCCCGATGCCGCAGACGCGCGAGCACATTCTGCTGGCCCGCCAGGTGGGCGTGCCCTACATCATCGTGTTCCTGAACAAGTGCGACATGGTCGACGACGAGGAACTGCTGGAACTGGTCGAGATGGAAGTGCGTGAGCTGCTGTCCAAGTACGACTTTCCGGGCGACGACACGCCGATCATCAAGGGTTCGGCCAAGCTGGCGCTCGACGGCGACGAAGGTCCGCTGGGTGCGCAGGCGATCATGCAACTGGCCGAGGCGCTGGACAGCTACATCCCGACGCCCGAGCGCGCGGTCGATGGCGCGTTCCTGATGCCTGTGGAAGACGTGTTCTCGATCTCGGGTCGGGGCACGGTGGTGACGGGCCGCGTGGAGCGCGGCATCATCAAGGTGGGCGAGGAAATCGAGATTGTGGGCATCCACGACACGGTCAAGACGACGTGCACGGGCGTGGAGATGTTCCGCAAGCTGCTGGACCAGGGCCAGGCGGGCGATAACGTGGGGATTCTGCTGCGCGGCACCAAGCGCGAGGAAGTCGAGCGCGGCCAGGTGCTGGCCAAGCCCGGTTCGATCCACCCGCACACGAACTTCACGGCCGAGGTGTACATTCTGTCCAAGGAAGAGGGCGGTCGCCACACGCCGTTCTTCAAGGGCTATCGTCCCCAGTTCTACTTCCGCACGACGGACGTGACGGGCACGATCGAGCTGCCGGCCGACAAGGAAATGGTGCTGCCGGGCGACAACGTGTCGATGACGGTGAACCTGATTGCGCCGATCGCCATGGAAGAAGGCCTGCGCTTTGCCATCCGCGAAGGCGGGCGCACCGTGGGCGCCGGCGTCGTCGCCAAAATCATCAAGTAATTGATGGATCGGCGGGGGGCCAGCCTCCCGCCCCTTTCGTTCTTTAGGGGTTTCCCATGAAAAGCCAGAAAATCCGTATCCGCCTGAAGGCGTTCGACTACAAGCTGATCGACCAGTCCGCCGCCGAGATCGTCGATACGGCCAAGCGCACCGGCGCCGTGGTGCGCGGTCCCGTGCCGCTGCCCACGCGCATCCGCCGCTACGACGTGCTGCGCTCGCCGCACGTCAACAAGACTTCGCGCGACCAGTTCGAGATGCGCACGCACCAGCGCCTGATGGACATCGTCGATCCCACCGACAAGACCGTGGACGCTCTGATGCGCCTGGATCTGCCGGCCGGCGTGGACGTCGAGATCGCCCTGCAGTAATTCCGTCCGGGCCGTTTGCGCGGCCCGCCCGGACCGGACCGCCCCGCCCTCCAGGCAGGGCGGTTTTTTCATTCCCGGCTCGCCCCGGCATCGCTCCCCCCGGGGCCGGCATGCCGGGGGGTGGTTTTGGGGATGTTTTTATGCTAGAATCAAGGGCTTCGTCGTCCATTTTGGTGTAGCAGATGCATGGACGGCGGGATTTACAGCCCCGGCCAATCGCAGTCGGGATTTAAAACTGTGGGGAAACACCCCCCGGAGAAAACAATGTCGAATTCGACACCTACGCCCGCCGCCTGGCGGCTCGGGCTCGTGGGGCGCAAGGTTGGCATGACCCGCATCTTTACCGAGGAAGGCGAGTCCATCCCGGTCACGGTGCTGGATGTGTCCAACAACCGCGTCACCCAGGTCAAGACGCCTGAAATCGACGGCTATGCAGCGGTCCAGGTCGCCTACGGCGAGCGCCGCGCCTCTCGCGTCACCAAGGCCCAAGCCGGCCATTACGCCAAGGCCGGCGTCGAAGCCGGTTCCATCCTCAAGGAATTCCGTCTGGATCCCGCCCGCGCCGCCGAATTCACGGCGGGCGCCGTGGTCGCCGTGGAGTCCGTGTTCGAAGTCGGCCAGCAGGTCGACGTCACCGGCACCACCATCGGCAAGGGCTTCGCGGGCACGATCAAGCGCCACCACTTCGGTTCCCAGCGCGCTTCGCACGGCAACTCGCGTTCGCACCGCGTGCCGGGCTCCATCGGCCAGGCCCAGGATCCGGGCCGCATCTTCCCCGGCAAGAAAATGTCCGGTCACCTGGGTGATGTCACCCGCACCGTCCAGAACCTGGATGTCGTGCGCGTGGACGCCGAGCGCGGCCTGCTGCTGGTGAAGGGCGCCGTCCCCGGCCACAAGAACGCCGATATCGTCGTGCGCCCCGCCGTCAAGGCGACGCCCAAGAAAGGAGCCTAATCATGGAACTCAAGCTCCTGAATGATCAGGGTCAATCCTCGGCCACCGTGGCCGCCGCCGATGAGATCTTCGGCCGCGACTTCAACGAAGCCCTGGTTCACCAGATCGTCGTGGCCTACCAGGCGAATGCCCGCATGGGCAACCGCGCCCAGAAAAACCGCGAAACGGTCAAGCACTCCACCAAGAAGCCCTGGCGCCAGAAGGGCACCGGCCGCGCCCGTTCCGGGATGACTTCCTCGCCGATCTGGCGTGGGGGTGGCCGCGCGTTCCCGAACTCGCCGGACGAGAACTTCAGCCACAAGGTCAACAAGAAGATGTACCGCGCCGGCTTGCGCGCCATCTTCTCGCAACTGGTCCGCGAAGATCGCCTGGCCGTGGTTGAGAGCTTCACCCTCGAAGCCCCGAAGACCAAGCTGGCCGCCGCCAAGCTCAAGGATCTGGGCATTGCCGAACCCGTCCTGATCATCACCGATGCCCTGGACGAAAACGTCTATCTCGCGACGCGCAACCTGCCCCACGTGGCGGTCATCGAAACGCGCTACGCCGATCCGCTGTCCCTGGTCCACTACAAGAAAGTGCTGATCACCAAGCCGGCGATCGCCCAACTCGAGGAGTTGCTGGGATGAATGCCGAACGTCTGATGAAAGTCATCCTGGCGCCCGTCGTGACCGAAAAGTCCACGATGATCGCCGAAAAGAACAACCAGGTCGCTTTCCGCGTCGTCGCCGACGCCACCAAGCCGGAGATCAAGGCCGCCATCGAACTGCTGTTCAAGGTCGAGGTCGAGTCCGTGCAGGTTGCCAATCGCAAGGGCAAGGAAAAGCGCTTCGGCCGTTTCATGGGCCGTCGCCGCAACGAACGCAAGGCCTACGTCTCGCTCAAGGCCGGGCAGGAAATCGACTTTACGGAGGTGAACTAAATGCCGCTGGTCAAAGTCAAACCCACGTCCGCCGGTCGCCGGGGCATGATCAAGGTCGTGCACCCCGAGCTGCACAAGGGCCCGGGCTACGCCCCCCTGCTGGAACCGCAATCGCGCCATTCCGGCCGTAACAACAACGGCCACATCACCGTCCGCCATCGTGGCGGCGGCCATAAGCAGCACTACCGCGTCGTCGATTTCCGCCGCAACAAGGACGGTATCGCCGCCCGCGTCGAGCGCCTGGAATACGATCCGAACCGGACGGCGCACATTGCGCTGCTGTGCTACGCCGATGGCGAGCGCCGCTACATCATCGCTCCGCGCGGCCTGGAAGTCGGCTCCACCGTCATGTCCGGCGCCGACGCGCCGATCCGTGCCGGCAATACGCTGCCCATCCGCGCCATCCCGGTCGGCGCCACCATCCACTGCATCGAGATGCAGCCGGGCAAGGGCGCCCAGATCGCCCGCTCGGCCGGCTCGTCGGCCGTGCTGCTGGCCCGCGAAGGTGTCTACGCTCAGGTCCGCCTGCGTTCCGGCGAAGTCCGCCGCGTTCACATCGATTGCCGCGCCACCATCGGCGAAGTCGGCAACGGCGATCACAGCCTGCGCCAGATCGGCAAGGCCGGCGCAATGCGCTGGCGCGGCGTGCGTCCGACGGTCCGTGGCGTCGCCATGAACCCGGTGGATCACCCGCACGGCGGCGGTGAAGGCCGCACCGGCGAAGGCCGCGAACCCGTCAGCCCGTGGGGTACTCCCGCCAAGGGCTACCGGACCCGTCGTAACAAGCGGACGGACAATATGATTGTCTCTCGCCGCAAGCGCAAATAAGGGGCGAACACTATGTCACGTTCGATCAAGAAAGGCCCGTTCGTCGATGCGCATCTGATCAAGAAGGTCGATGCCGCCGTCGGGGGCAAAGAAAAGAAGCCGATCAAGACCTGGTCGCGCCGTTCCACCATCCTGCCCGAATTCATCGGGCTGACGATTGCCGTGCACAACGGCCACCAGCACGTTCCCGTGTATATCAACGAGAACATGGTCGGCCACAAGCTCGGCGAATTCGCCCTGACGCGCACCTTCAAGGGGCACGCGGCGGACAAGAAGGCCAAGAGGTAAGCCATGGAAACTACCGCAGTCATCCGCGGCGTCCATATTTCCGCGCAGAAGACCCGCCTGGTGGCGGATCTGATCCGTGGGAAGTCCGTGGCGCACGCCCTCAACATCCTCACGTTCAGCCCCAAGAAGGCCGCCGGCATCCTGAAAAAGGCGCTGGAATCGGCCATCGCCAATGCCGAACACAATGATGGCGCCGACATCGACGAACTGAAGGTCACCACGATCTACGTCGACAAGGCCCAATCGATGAAGCGGTTTTCCGCGCGCGCCAAAGGCCGCGGCAACCGCATCGAAAAGCAGACCTGCCACATCGTGGTCAAGGTCGGGGCGTAAGGAGTCGCAATGGGACAGAAAATTCACCCGATTGGGTTCCGCCTCGCGGTCAACCACAACTGGACTTCTCGCTGGTACGCGAACGACAAGGTCTACGGCAGCATGCTCGCCGAAGACATCCGCGTGCGTGAATACCTGAAGAAGAAACTCAAATCCGCTTCCGTGGGCCGCGTCATCATCGAGCGCCCCGCCAAGAACGCCCGCATCACTGTGTACTCGGCCCGCCCGGGCGTGGTGATCGGCCGCCGCGGCGAGGACATCGAAACGCTGAAGGCCGACCTGCAGCGCCTGATGGGCGTGCCCGTGCACGTCAACATCGAGGAAATCCGCAAGCCGGAAACCGACGCGCAGCTCATCGCCGACTCGATCGCCCAGCAGCTCGAAAAGCGCATCATGTTCCGCCGCGCCATGAAACGCGCCATGCAGAACGCCATGCGCCTGGGCGCCCAGGGCATCAAGATCATGTCCTCCGGCCGCCTGAACGGCATCGAGATCGCTCGTACCGAGTGGTACCGCGAAGGCCGCGTGCCTCTGCACACGCTGCGCGCGAACATCGACTACGGCTTCTCGGAAGCCCAGACGACCTACGGGATCATCGGGATCAAGGTCTGGGTCTACAAGGGCGACATGCTGCCCAACGGCGAAATGCCCCCGGAAACCGCCGCCCCGCGTGACGAAGAACGCCGTCCGCGCCGTGCGCCGCGTGGTGATCGTCCGGGCCGTCCCGGCGACAACCGCGGCCGTGGCCGTGGCCCGCGCCGTGATGCCGCCTCGGCTGCTCCGGCGCCTGAAGGAGAATAAACATGCTGTCACCCTCTCGCAGGAAGTACCGCAAGGAACAGAAAGGCCGCAATACCGGCCTGGCCACGCGCGGTGCCCAGGTCTCCTTCGGCGAGTTCGGTCTGAAGGCCACCGGTCGTGGCCGCCTGACCGCTCGCCAGATCGAGGCTGCCCGTCGTGCCATCAACCGTCACATCAAGCGTGGCGGCCGCATCTGGATCCGGATCTTCCCGGACAAGCCCATTTCGCAGAAGCCCGCCGAAGTCCGGATGGGTAACGGCAAGGGCAACCCGGAGTTCTGGGTCGCGGAAATTCAACCCGGCAAGGTGCTGTACGAAATGGAAGGCGTGAGCGAAGAACTCGCCCGCGAAGCGTTCCGCCTGGCCGCCGCCAAGCTGCCCATCAGCACGACCTTCGTGTCGCGCCGCGTGGGCGCCTAGGAGATCAGGATATGAAAGCCAGTGAACTGCGCGCCAAGGATGCCGCCGGGCTCCAGGCCGAGCTCGAGAGCCTGCTGAAGGCACACTTCAACCTGCGCATGCAGCGTGCCACCCAGCAGCTTTCCAACACCAGCCAGTTGGGCAAGGTGCGTCGCGATATCGCGCGCATCCGCACCATCATGACTGAGAACGCAGGAAAGTAATATGACTACCGAAACCCAGAAAGATACCGCCAAGCGTCAACGCACGCTGGTCGGCAAGGTCGTCAGCAACAAGATGGACAAGTCCGTCGTCGTCAGCGTCCAGACCCGTGTCAAGCACCCCGTGCTGGGCAAGTTCGTCAATCGCACCGCGAAGTACAAGGCGCATGACGAAGCCAACCAGTACAACGAAGGCGACACCGTCGAAATCGCCGAAGGCCGCCCCATCTCCAAGACCAAGTCCTGGACCGTGGTGCGCCTGATCGAGGCCGTGCGCATCATCTGATGCCGCTGCCGGCCTGCGGATTTCCTCCGCTGGCCACGACTTCGCGCGGCTTCGGCCGCGCCGCCCGGACCCCGCCTCGCGCGGGGTCTTTTCATGGGCGCGCCGGGCCGACCGGCCATGATCCGGCGCAAGCCGCCGCCGCCGGCGGACCGGCGCCTCCGGCGTAATCCTGTAGCATGTCAATTTTCACAAGAGGCATCCGTCATGGACATCACGTGTTTCGACGATCTGCTGCAGGCGGCGCGCCTGCAGCCCGAGCCGCAGCGCCTGCTGTTCGTCTTCGCCGCCAGCTCGGTGCCGGACGATGCCACGCCGCAACAGAAGGCCAGCCATGCCCGGGGCGAAGGCGGCGAATTGACGCCCATCCTGTGCGTGGACAAGACACCGGACGAACTGGATACGTTCGCCGCGCTGGCGGAGGAGTCGCGCCGCACCGGCCAGGATTGGCATGTCGTGTTCGTGGCCGCCATGGCCGACCAGACGGCCTATCTGCCGGATAACAAAGACGTGGATCAGGCATTCCAGCGCATGACGCAGATGATCAAGTACGGCACGGTCAGTTCGCTGCTGGCGTTCGACCGGACCGGCGAACCGATCCAGTTCAGCGCGGCCTGATTCCGCCCCCGGCCACCGCGCCGGTCGTCCGCCCCCGCCCGGCATCGAGAGGATACTCATGAAAGAGCGCGTTCATCGCTGGTTGTGCCTGGGCCTGCTGAGCCTGCTGGCGGCGTGCGCCGCCCCCGGACGGCCGGCAACGCAGGCGGCCGGGCCAGGGTCCGCCCCGCCCGCCACCCAGGCTGCGGCGGCGGCTTACGACGCGGGGATGGACATCTTCCATCCGGTCGCCGCGCGGCATGGGATGGTGGTCGCGGAGCAGGCGCAGGCCGCGCGGGCGGGGCTGGAGATGCTGCGGGCGGGCGGCAACGCCGTCGATGCGGCGGTGGCCGTCGGATTCACGCTGGCGGTGACATTGCCGAATGCCGGCAATCTGGGCGGCGGCGGCTTCATGATGGTGCACCAGGCCGGCGGGCAAGACTTCGCCCTGGATTTCCGCGAGACAGCGCCGGGGCGGGCGACGCGCGACATGTACCTGGATGCGCATGGAAAAGTCGTGGACGGCCGTTCCCTGCACACCCACCAGGCGGTGGGCGTGCCCGGGACGGTGGCCGGCCTGACCCATGCCCTGACACGCTGGGGGTCGCTGCCCCTGGAGCAGGTCATGGCGCCCGCCATCCGCCTGGCGGAGCGGGGCTATCCTGTCAGCCCCACCTTGGCCGATGCCCTGGCGAAGAACGCGGAACCCATGGGCCGCTGGCCCGCGACGCGGAAAATCTTCTGGCGCGATGGCCGCCCTCTGCGGGCCGGCGAGCGGCTGGTGCAGCGCGACCTGGCGCGCACCCTGCGCCTGATCGCGCGCGAGGGTGCGCACGCCTTCTACCAGGGCCCGATCGGAGACGGCATCGCCGCCGAGATGGCGCGTCATGGCGGCTTGATCACGCGGCAGGATCTGGCGGGCTACCGGGCCATCGAGCGCCAGCCCATCGTCGGCACCTACCGCGGCTATCGGATCGTGACCATGCCGCCGCCCAGCTCGGGCGGGATCCACATGGTCCAGATCCTGAACATGATGGAATCCTGGCCCATCGCCCAGTGGGGCGCGGGCAGCGCGCGCACCCTGCACCACATGGCCGAGGCGATGAAGCTCGCCTACGCGGATCGCGCCGAATACCTGGGGGATACGGACTTCGTCCGGGTGCCCGTCGCGGGCCTGGTCTCCAAGGCCTATGCCCGGCATCTGGCCGCCGGCATCGCGCCCGAGCGCGCCCGGCCGGCAGCCGATGTCCGGCCGGGCCGGCCGCAACCCTACGAAAGCGATCAGACCACGCATTTCTCCGTGGCCGACGCGGCGGGCAACGCGGTGGCCGTCACCTACACCCTGAACACCAACTTCGGTTCGGGCATCGTGGCCGAGGGCACCGGCATTCTGCTGAACAACGAGATGGACGATTTTTCGGCCAAGCCGGGCGTGGCCAATGTCTACGGCCTGATCGGCGGCGAGGCGAACGCCATCCAGGCCGGCAAGCGGCCGCTGTCGTCCATGACGCCGACCCTCGTGCTGCGCGACGGGCGGCCGTGGCTCGTCACGGGCAGCCCCGGCGGCGCGCGCATCATCACCACGGTGCTCGAGACCGTGACCGATGCCATCGACTTCGGCATGAACCCGGCGGAATCGGCCGCCCGCCCGCGTTTCCACCATCAGTGGCAGCCCGACGAGCTGCGGGTCGAAAAAGGCTTCAGCCCCGATACGCTGGCCTTGTTGCGCCGCTATGGGCATCGTATTGCCGTCAAGCCCGCCATGGGCCGGACACAGACCATCCTGATCCGCGACGGCATGCTGTACGGGGCCTCGGACCCGCGCAACCCGGACGGCGCCGCGCTCGGGTACTGAGCGCCGGCCCCCGTGCCGCGAAGGCCGGGAGGCCGGCCGGCGGTATCGGGCCGCCTACGCCTTCTTCTCGTTGCGCAGTTCCTTGCGCAGGATCTTGCCCACGTTGCTGCGCGGCAGATCCTCGCGGAACTCCACGTACTTCGGCACCTTGTAGCCCGTCAGCAGCTTGCGGCAGTGCGCGATCACATCGGCTTCGGTCAGGTTCGGATCCTTGCGGATCACGTAGAGCTTGACCACTTCGCCTGAAGCGCCATTGGGTACGCCGATCGCGGCCGCCTCGAGGATGCCGGGGTGCTCGATGGCGGCGGCCTCGACTTCGTTGGGGTAGACATTGAAACCCGACACCAGGATCATGTCCTTCTTGCGGTCCAGCAGGAAGACGTAACCCTTGTCGTTCATGTAGCCGATGTCGCCGGTCAGCAGCCAGCCGTCCGCATCGAAGACCTTGGCGGTTTCCTCGGGGCGGTTCCAGTAGCCGGCCGTGACTTGCGGGCCCTTGACGCAGATCTCGCCCGACTCGCCGATGGCGACGGTGCGGTTGTCGTTGCGCACGGCCACGTCGGTCGACGAGACCGGCAAGCCGATGGAGCCGTTGAAATCAACCTTGTCGAGCGGATTGATGGTCACGGCGGGTGAGGTTTCCGTCAAGCCGTAAGCCTGGGCGATGGGCTTGCCGGTGATTTTCAGCCAGCGCTGGGCAATGGCTTCCTGCACGGCCATGCCGCCGCCCAACGTGGTCTGCAGGCTGCTGAAGTCCAGCTTGCTGAAGTCGGGATGATTCAGCAGCGCATTGAACAGGGTGTTGACGCCAGTCAGGGCGGTGAACCTGACCTTGCCCATCTCTTTGATGAAGGCCGGGATGTCGCGCGGATTGACGATCAGCAGATTGCTGGCGCCCAGCCGCATGAAGGTCAGGCAGTTCGCCGTCAGCGCAAAGATGTGATAGAGGGGCAGCGCCGTCACGATGCACTCGCGGTCGCCGTTGCAGAAGGGCCGCACCCAGGCGTAGGCCTGGCAGACGTTGGACACCAGGTTGCCGTGGCTCAGCATGGCGCCCTTGGCCACGCCGGTGGTGCCGCCGGTGTATTGCAGCGCCGCCAGGTCGTCGTGCGTCAGTGCCGGGGGGTGGAAGGGCGCGCGGGCGCCGGCGGCCAGCACGTCGCGCAGGCGCAAGGCGCCCGGGATCTTCCAGGCGGGCACCATTTTCTTGACGTGGCGGACCACCAGGTCGGTGATCGCCCCCTTCGGAAAGCCCAGCATCTCGCCCAGCGAGGTCACCACCACGCGCTTGACCTGGGTGCCGGGCAGCGCCTGCTGCAGGGTGTGGGCGAAGTTTTCCGCCACCACCACCGTCGTGGCGCCCGAATCGACCAGTTGATGGTTCAGTTCATGCGCCGTATAGAGCGGGTTGGTGTTGACCACCGCCGCGCCCGCCATCAGCGTGCCAAACAGGCAGACCGGGTATTGCAGCAGATTGGGCATCATCAGCGCGACGCGGTCGCCTTTTTCCACGCCCTGGGATTGCAGCCAGGCCGCGAAGGCCTGGGCCTTGTCCCGTGTCTGCGCGTAGGTCATGGATGCACCCATGCTGATGTACGCCGTGTTGCCGGCATACTGCCTGCAGCTTTGCTCGAACAGGTCGGCCAGCGAATCGAAGGCGGCGGCCTGATCGGTGATGTCAGCCGGCACCCCCTCGGGGTAGTGTTCCAGCCAGATGCGTTCCATGATGCGGTTCCTTATGTGTCTATCAGTTGTTTTTGGAGTCCTGGCCCAGCAGGGCCTTCTTCAGGGATTCCTGGGCCGGGTGGGCGCCCAGCCAGACCTTCAGGAGCGCGGTGGCGAAGCGAGGATCCTTGACCTCCCCCAGCGCCTTTCCCTTGAATGATACCGAGACTGTCCCCTGATTGAAAACGACGTCCACCAGATCGCCGGAGGCGCCCTCGCCGCCGGTTTTCATGAACGCCTCGAAATGGGCGATCGTGTCGGCCATGTCGCGCAGCTCGGCCTCGGTGCAGTTGGCTTTCAGGCCGTCGTTCAGCGCATCGGTCAGCGCCTTGCTGTTGATGTCGCGCAGCAGCGTCAGACGCAGCATCTGCGGCTCGGGGCTGGTCAGGATCGTGTCGGCGTCCTGTGTCGGCTGCAGCCGGTACAGGGCGGCGACGTAGACGTGGAAGACGAAGCGCTGGCGCAATCCGGCGCCATTGAGCACCAGGCTCTGGCCGGCGACCGACTGCTGTTCCGGCACGTCCACGTTGGCCACGGTCAGGGCCAGGGCGGGCGGGGCCGCGCACAGGCCGGCGGCCGCCAGGACCAGGGCCGCGAAGGGGGGCAGCGCCTTGCGCAGCAGCGCGCCGCGCGCGTGCCGCGCCGCATCGGGCAATGTGTTCGGGTGAGTCATGTTTCGTCTCCCGCCGCGTCGGTGCGCGGCTTGCGTTGTTTGTAATAGGCCTTGTCGGCCAGGTAGATGGTGCGCCGGACTTCCGTGTGCACCGTGCCCTCGGCATCCTTCAGGTTGACCTGGTAGACCCGTTCGGTCTCGTGGTCGCGGTCCAGCGTGTCGCGGATGTCCTGCAGTTCGGCCTCCGTCAGGATGAAATCCGCGTACAGCGTGCGAAAGGCCGGTTTGCGGTAGCGGATTTCGGCGGCCTTGTCCCAGATGATGGCGTCCCGCCCCAGGCGGGCCATCAGCATGCCGACGTGCACGCCGTCCGTCACGGCGAACAGCGAACCGCCGAAGAGCGAGCCCACGATGTTGCGCGTGCGCCGCGTCAGCGCCAGGCGCACGCGCACGTGCAGCAGATCGTGGGATACATATTCCACCCGGCCTCCCGTCGCGCGGAAGGCCGGATGCAGGTTGAAGCCCGTGCGCATGGCGCGCGCCCGCCACCGGGGCGGCAGGCGTTTCAACTGCGACAACTTCATGCCAGGCTCACGGTGGCCACGATCAGAAGCGGTGCGAGAACTGCACGCCGATCAGGTCCGCGCTGCTCTTGTAGTCGCCCTTCAGCACGCCCGCGCCCCGGGGATCGGAGGTATTGTTCACCGAGGTGTTCTTCACGAACAGGTGGGCGTAGCCGACGTCGATGGCGGTGTTCTTGCTGAAGTTGTATTGCGCGCCCACGGACACCCAGTAGCGGTCGTTGTCCGGCAGAGAGGCGGGGCGGAAGGCGTCGTCCTGCACCGGCGACTGGTCCCAGGCCACGCCGCCCTTGAAGGTCCAGCGGTCGCTGTGGCGGTAGTTTGCGCCCAGGGCCACGCGCCAGGCATCCTTGAAGCGCAGGTCCAGCTCGGCGTCCGGGATGCCGGTGTTCTTGATCTTCAAGTTCGGGATGCTGCTCCAGCCCGTCCAGGACACGTCGCCCAGCAAGGTCCAGCGCTCGTTCAACTGGTGGACCACGCTCAGGGTGGCGGTGTCGGGCAGCTCGACGGTGGTTTCGGCATTGTGGGAGCCGATGACACCCATGCCGGTGAGGACGCCGGCACCGGCGGCGCTCAACGACCGATTGCTGACCTTGGTGGTGCCGTCCGCATCGATCTTGACCTTGGAGCGGTAGGACAGGCCGAAGCGCGTGTCCGGCGTGGCCTGCCACATCAGGCCGGCGTTCCAGCCCCAGCCGTCGCCCTTGGCCTTGACCCGGGCTTCCAAGTCGCCGCTCATGCCCGGAACGGGAGCCAGATACGCGTACTGTGCCTTCCTGTAGTCCGCATCCAGATGCATCCAGTTCAGGCCGAAGCCGACCGACAGCGTCTCGGTGGCCTTGAAAGCGATGGACGGATTGATGTTGATGCTCTCGATGGCGAATTTTTCCGAGTGGTAGCGGCCGGCCCAGCCCTTCTCGTAGTCGGTCATCAGGCCGAAGGGGGCGCCCACGCTCAGACCCAGCCAGACGCGCGGGTTGACCTCCCAGGTGAAGTGGGCGTTGGGCACGGCGGCCCAGGAGCCGGCATCGCCGCCATCGGCACCGCCGGTCGGTCGGGCGCCCAGGGGGCCGAGCGGGTTGCCGGCGAAGTGCGTCGGCCCCGTGCTGCCGCCGTCCGAAAACTTGAAGCTCGGCTTGATCGCCACCGCGCCGGCGCTGACGTTCATGCCCGGCAGCAAGGTGATGCTGGCGGGGTTGAAGAAGTTGGCGCTGGCGTTCTCACCGATGGCGGCGGAACCGGCATAGGCGTTGCCCAGGCCGCTGGCGTTTTGCTCCAGCAGTTGGAAGCCTGCGCCGTGGGCGGCGCCCATGGCACCCAAGCCCAGGATCAGGGCCGATAAGGTCTTGATCGGGTGTTGCGTTTTCATCATGTTACCTCCGGTTGATAGATGAAAGTCGTCTTAGTGCACAGGCATGCCTGCCTGTTGATAGGTACTTCCCGGACGACTGCGCCGGGTTTAGGGATAAAATTGGAAACAAACGCCCTCCGGCCGCGCAGCAGGTGGCTGCGGCCTGTCAAATAAAAGGCGCAAAAAACCCCGCGCCGCGCGGTCGGCGCAGCGTTTTTCGGGTCAGCGGTGTCCTACCGGGCTCTCAGCCCGGCATCAGGGCGAAATCAATCGTCGTCGAGTGTCATAGGTCCCCCCGTGTAGGGTGCATAGCCCGTCCCGAAAATCACGCCGGCATTGGCGAGTTCGGGATCGGCGACGACGCCCGCCGCCAGTTGGCGGTGCGTGGCATCGATCAAGGGTTGCAGCAGGCGGCGTGCCAGCCCGGCCGGGGCCGCTCCGGCTTCGGCGCGGACGGGCTTGCCCTCGCGCCAGCGGTAGAAGCCCTGGCCGGATTTCCGGCCCAGTTCATTGCGTTCCAGATGGCGCGCCAGGCAGGCGGGCGGCTCGGCCTGGCCGGTGAGTTGCGCGCCGGCGTCGCGGGCGATGTCCAGGCCCACGGTGTCGATGAGTTCGATCGGCCCCATGGGCATGCCGTAGGCCTGCATGGCGGCATCGATGGTCTCGGGGCGCAGGCCTTCGTCCACGCAGCGCATGGCTTCCAGCATGTAGGGCGCCAGCACGGCGTTGACCAGGAACCCGGGCACGCTCTTGACCGGCAGGGGCAGCTTGCCGATGCGGCCGACGAAAGCGCAGGCGGCGGTTTGAGCGTCCGGGTCGGTGGCCTCGGCGGCCACGACTTCGACCAGCGGCATCTTCGCCACGGGATTGAAAAAATGGATGCCGACCAGGCGGTCCGGCCGCGCCAGATCCCGGCCCAGATCCTCCAGGGACAGGCTGGAGGTGTTGGTCGCCAGCAGCGCGCCGTCTTTCAGGCGCGGCTCGATCAGGGCGTACAGGCCGCGCTTGGCCTCCAGGTTTTCGCTGATGGCCTCGATGACCAGGTCGGCGTGGTCGATGCCCTGGCCGTCCGGATCCGGGATCAGGCGGTCGGCGGCCAGCCTCGCTTCGCGGGCGGGCTTGATCCGGCGGGCATACAGCGCCTGGGCGCGGCCGATGGCCTGGGCGATGCGTGCGCGGTCTGTGTCCTGCAGGGTGACAGTCAGCCCCTTGAGGGCGCACCAGGCGGCGATGTCGCCGCCCATCACGCCTGCGCCCACCACGTGGACGCGGTGTACGGGCGGCCGGTCTGAGGCCTTGCCGAAGGCCTTGAGGCGTTCCTGCATGTGGAAGACGCGCAGCAGGTTGCGGACGGTGTCCGACTGGACGATGCCCTCGATCAGCCCGGGCGCGGCCAGCGCGTCGCCTTCGTGATGCGCCCAGATTTCCAGGATGGCGCGCGGGGCCGGATAGTGGCCCTGCGGATCGCGCTTGTCCAGGGTCTTGCGGGCCTGGCGCAGCAGCAGCGGCCGCAGGATCGGGTGGCTGAGCCAGGCGTCTTTGCCCCGGGGGCCGCGCACCGGTTGCCCGGACAGGACGTGGCATGCGGCGGACCGCTCCGCCAGGCGGGGCGGCACGCACAGGTCGGCCAGGCCGGCGGATGCCGCGCGGCGCGCATTCAAGGCGCGGCC
The DNA here is from genome assembly GCF_040955415.1 of Castellaniella ginsengisoli. NCBI lineage: Bacteria > Pseudomonadati > Pseudomonadota > Betaproteobacteria > Burkholderiales > Alcaligenaceae > Castellaniella > Castellaniella ginsengisoli. Next base: position 1,187,046 of record NZ_CP158257.1, read on the forward strand.
CGTCAGCATCATGTCCAGGGCCAGGGGAGCCCCCACGCGCCGGGGCAGGCGCAGCATGCCGCCCCAGCCCGGGAAGATGCCCAGCATGACTTCGGGCAGCGACAGGCGCGTATCGGGCTGGTCCACGACGATCCGGTAGCGGCAGGCGAGGGCCAGCTCCAGGCCGCCGCCCATGCAGTGCCCCTGAATCAGCGCCAGGGTCGGCCAGGACACCGCCGCCAGGCGGTTGAAGACCGTCCAGCCGCGCTCGACGAAGGCGCGCGCGGCCGCGGCGTCGTCCAGTTGAGAGAATTCATGGATGTCGGCGCCCGCGATGAAGCCTGCGGCCTTGCCGGAGCGGATCACCAGCGCGGCGGGCGGAGCGGACTGAAAGTACTCCAGGACGCGGCCCAGTTCCGTCAGCACCTCGCCCGACAGGCGGTTGACGCTGCTGTCGGCGCAGTCGATGGTCAGCCAGGCGATGCCTTGCGGGTCCGTGTCGCAGCGGAAATGGCGCAGGTTCAGGGAGGCGAAACTCATGTCAGCCCTCCTGCGTGCAGAGTTCGACCAGCATGGCGCCGCCCTGGCCGCCGCCAATGCAGATGGCGGCCATGCCCCGGTGCAACCCGCGCGCCTGCAAGGCGCGCACCAGGTGCAGCACGATGCGCGCGCCCGAGGCCCCCACCGGATGGCCTTGTGCGATGGCGCCGCCGTCTACGTTCAACCGATCCATGTCCAGATCTCCCAGTGCGCCGCGACCCAGGTGCTCCCGGCACCACGTTTCGTCGCGCCAGGCGGCAAGGCAGCCTAGCACCTGTGCGGCGAAGGCTTCATTGATTTCCCACAAGTCCGGATCATTCAGTTCCAGACCGTGGCGCGCGAGTATAGCCGAAGCCGCGTGTACGGGGCCCAGGCCCATGACGGCGGGGTCCAGAGCGGCCCACTGTGCGTCGACGATGCGGGCGATGGGCCGCAGACCCCGCTCGCGCACGGCGCGTTCGGAAGCCAGCAGCAGGAGCGCCGCGCCGTCGGTCACCTGGGAGCTGTTGCCCGCCGTGATGTTGCCGTAGGGCTTGTCGAAGACAGGTTTGAGCCGGGCAAGCTTCTCGGGCGTGGAATCCGCCCGCACGCCATCGTCCTCGGCGTACAACGCACCCTTGGCATCGACCAGGGGCACGATTTCGTCGAAGGCGCCGCGGGCGCGCGCCGCCAGGGCGCGGGCATGGCTTTGCGCCGCATAGGCGTCGAGCTGTTCGCGTGTCAGGCCGAAGCGGTGGACCAGGTTTTCGGCGGTTTGCCCCATGGACAGGCCGATCACCGGATCGCTGAGCCCCTTGAGCAGGCCGATCACGGGCGTGAAGTAGGCGGGGCGCAAGCGGCGCAGCAGCGGCAGGCGCTGCGACCAGCGCTTCGTCTGGTTCCATTGGGCCAGCCAATGGACCATTTCATCGGGGAACAGCAGCGGCGCGCGCGATAGCGCGTCCACGCCGCCGGCCAGGACCAGGCCGTGCCGGCCGGTCTGCAGGCCCATGGCGGCGGAATCCAGCGCCTGCATGCCCGAGGCGCAATTGCGCATCACCGTCCAGCCCGGCACGTGCTCGCCGCAGCCCAGGCGCAGCGCGATCACCCGGCCGATATTGGTTTCGTCGGCCGAGGGCGCCGCGCAGCCGATCACGACTTCGTCCAGCTCGGTGGGCGCGAAGGGCTGGCGCAGCAGCAGTTCGCGGCCCGTCTGCACGGCCAGGTCGGACGCGGAGAAGGGCCCCGGCGCGTTGCGGGCCTTGAGGAAGGGGCTGCGCGCCCCATCGATGATGTAGACGGGTTCGAAGGCCATCAGGATCGCTCTCCCGTGGTGTCGGTATTGGACGGGCCCTGGAAATCGGGGGCGAAGTCATCCACGGCGATGACGCGGTCCCGCAGCGCGTTGCGCGCGCGCAGGCGTTGCAGCTCATCGTCGGTGAGGCCGCCGGCCGCATGGACGGCCTCGGCCATGTCGCGCACATTGGCGCGCGGGTCGGCGGCCGGCACGCGGCCGGCCTTCTCGAATTCGCGCATGCGGGCCTCGATGGCCTGCGTATCCAGCACGGCGGAGAAGGCGACTTCGATGGCGCCGACGGGCTCGGCCGGATCGCGCGGGACGTAAGCGCCTCGCGTCAGCCGGTCGCGTGCGCCGCCGGGCTGGCTGATGGCGTCGGCCACGGCCATGGAGAGCGCATCGGACGGCGCGGTGAACGGCCGGCCCCAGGGGAACAGTAATGCGCGCAAGACCCAGGCGAGGGGTCGGTTGGGAAAATTGGCCAGGACGCCGGCGCAGGCATCCTGGGCGCGGCAGAAGGCATCCTGGATCGCCCAGTGCGCCAGCGGCGCGTCGTCGGCCTGGCGGCCCTCGTCCTGGTAGCGCTTGAGGACGGCGGAAATCAGATAGAGCTGCGACAGGATGTCGCCCAGCCGGGCGGAGATCGATTCGCGCCGCTTCAGCGAGCCGCCCAGCGTCAGCATGGAGACGTCGGCCAGGGTGGCGAAGGCCGCCGAGAATCGCGTCATCTGCCGGTAGTAGCGCGCCATTTCAGGCGCGACGGTGGTGTCGGGGCGGGCCAGCAGGGCGTTCGTGAAGCCATGGCCGACGGCGCGCAGCGCGTTGGTCGTGGTATGGCGCACATGGCCCCAGAAGGCGCGGTCGAAGTCTTGCAGGCCTTGTTCCGGATCGGCGGCCTGGGCAGCGTGCATTTCATCCAGCACATAGGGGTGGCAGCGGATCGCACCCTGACCGAAGATGATCAGGCTGCGCGTGAGGATGTTGGCGCCCTCGACCGTGATGCCCACCGGAAGCTGCTGGTAGGCGCGGCCCAGGAAATTCTGCGGCCCCAGGCAGATGCCTTTGCCGCCGATGATGTCCATGCCGTCGTTGACCACGATGCGGCCGCGCTCGGTGACGTGGTATTTGACGATGGCCGAGACCACGGCGGGCTTTTCGCCGAGATCCACGGCGCCGGCCGTCATCACGCGGGCCGCGTCCATCAGATAGGTATGGCCGCCGATGCGGGCCAGGGCCTCGGCCACGCCCTCGAATTTGTGGATGCGGGTGCGGAACTGGTCGCGCACCACGGTGTAGGCGCCCACGGCGCGCGCCGTGAGCTTGGCCATGCCGGTATAGGATGACGGCAGCGAGATCGAACGTCCCGCCGCCAGGCATTCCATCAGCATGCGCCAGCCCTGGCCGGCCATGTCGGGCCCGCCGATGATGAAGTCCAGCGGCATGAACACATCCCGCCCGCGCGTGGGGCCGTTCATGAACATGGCGTCCAGTGGGAAGTGGCGGCGGCCGATTTCCACGCCGGGGTGGTCGGACGGCACCAGCGCGCAGGTGATGCCCAGGTCGGGCGCGTCGCCCAGCAGGCCGTCGGGGTCATACAGGCGGAAGGCCAGGCCCAGGAGAGTGCAGACCGGCCCCAGGGTGATGTAGCGCTTGTCCCAGGTGACGCGCATGCCCAGGACCTCGCGGCCCTGCCATTCGCCCTTGCAGACGACCCCGTGATCGGGGATCGCGGCGGCGTCCGAGCCGGCCCAGGGGCTGGTCAGGGCGAAGGCCGGGATATCCTCGCCGCGCGCCAGGCGCGGCAGGTAGTGGTTCTTCTGTTCGTCTGTGCCGTAGTGCAGCAGCAGTTCGGCGGGCCCCAGGGAATTGGGCACCATGACGGTGACCGACAATGCGGAGCAGCGGGTGGACAGCTTGGCGACCACGGCGGAATGCGCCAGCGCCGAAAAACCCAGGCCGCCGTATTCCTTGGGAATGATCATGCCGAAGAAGCGGTGGGTCTTGATGTAGTCCCAGGCTTCGGCGGGGATGTCCTGGTCGCGGCGGGTGACCTGCCAGTCGTTCACCAGGGCGCAGACGGTCTCGACTTCGTTGTCCAGGAAGGCCTGTTCGTCCCCGGACAGGCGCGGCGCCGGGATGGCATGCAGGGCGCGGGCGCTGGGCCGGCCGCGGAAGAGTTCGCCTTCCCACCAGACGGTGCCCGCTTCCAGGGCCTCGCGTTCGGTATCCGACATGCGCGGCAGGATGCGGCGGAAGACTTGGTAAAGGGGACGGCTGAGGTGGCGGGTGCGCAAGTCGCGGTTGGACAGCACGAAGGCGGCGGCCACCAGCAGCAGGATGAGGAGAATCAGCAGGAACGTCATGATGTCTGTGCTCCTGAAAGTGAGCCCAGCGGCAGCGGTGCGCGCAGGCCGCCCAGCAGAAAGGCCATCAGGCGGTCGAGCAGGGCCTGGGCGTCGATGTTGGTGTCATCGGGCAGGTTCATGGCCCGGCTGGAGCTCTCGACGCCCATGAGGGCGTAGGCCGTGGCGCCCAGCATGAAGTGAAAGCGCCAGACGATCTCGGCTTCCGGCACGCTTGGCAACGAGGTCAGCAGGGCGCGGGTGAAGCGGTGCGCGACCACGGAACGCTCGGTGGCGAACAAGGCGCTGATGGCGCCGTTGGGGTCGGACATGGTGTTCGATTGCAGCGGGATGAAGGCGCGCCGCTCGGCCCCGGCGCTGCAGGCATGACGCACCAGGGGGCCGAAATAGGCTTCAACGATGGACGAGGGCTTGAGCGGCTGGCCGCCGGCCTTGGCTTCGAGGGCGTCCAGGATGCGCAGGCGCTCGTCGTTGAGCGCATCCAGGCGGCGCTGGAAGACGGCCTCGATCAGCGCATCCTTGGAGCCGAAGTGGTAGTTCACGGCGGACAGGTTCACCTGCGCCGCCCGGGTGATCTGGCGCATGGAGGTGTTGTCGTGCCCATGCTCGGCGAACAGGCGTTCGGCGGCATTGAGAATGGCATCGCGAGTGAGGATCGAGCGAGTAGTGGCCATGAATCAATTCAAACGTTTGTTTTAAAACTATACACAGTCTGTCGGGATTGGGTATCCGTGTTACCCCCTAGGATAAGGAGGCCGCAGTTGTGTGCCGGTGTTTGTTTCTTGGGGAAATGCCGCGTCCAGGATACACTTCCACACGTTCGTTTCCATGATCTGAAGGGTTCGCGATGGCTTCCGTGCGACAGCTGCTGGTGATTTCATCCCTGGTGATCGCCTGCATTCTGGTAGGCATGCTGGCGATGGGCACCAGTCTGATGGAACGCCGGCTCGACGCCCAACTGCAGACCGATGGCGAAAACGCCGCCGCCACATTGGCCCTGCTGGTGAGCGCCCAGCCTGGCGCCGAGGCCCGCGTGCGGGTGCTGGAGGCGGCCTTCCAGCAGGGGCGTTTCGCCGATCTGGATCTCGCGCCCGACGACCCCGCGGCGCCCGCTTTCCAGTCCCGCCGCACCGCGCATTCCACCGGCGACGCGCCGGACTGGTTCACTGCGCTGGTCGATATCCAGCCCCACCAGGCGTCACGGCAAGTCGCGGGCGTGGGAGCGCTGCGGCTGACGCTGGATCCCGGGCCCGCGCGCGACGCCCTCTGGGCGCATGTATCGCAATGGACCTGGCTGGCGCTGGGGCTGGCGGCCTTCTGGGCCTTGTTCGTGGTTGCGCTGATGGCCCGGGTGCGGCGCGAACTTGCCGCTTCCGCCGCGGCCGACGCGCCCGAAATCAAGATCAAGCGCACCGAACCCGTCGAGGACGCCGAGCTCATGGACGACGTCCGCGAGCGCGTCGCGCCCACGATGGACGAGCAGATGGCGCGCATCGAGCGGCTGGAAATCGAACTCAACCGCGATCCGGTCACCGGCCTGGCCAACCGCAGCTACTTTCTCAATGAACTCAAGCGCATGCTGCGCGACGATTCCCGCCAAGGCGCGGTCAGCGGCTACGTGCTGCTGGTGCGCAGCCGCGACATGGCGCGGCTGCAGAACCAGACCAGTCGCCAGGAACTGGACGACTGGCTGCGGCTGCTGGGGCGGCGCATCATTGAACTGCTGAATGAAAACCCGCAGGCGCGGGCCTTGCCCGCCCGGCTGACGGGCAGCGATTTCGTGGTGCTGTTCCCGGTGGGCGGCGGCCCCGAGGTCATGCGCCCGGTGCAGCGGCTGCGCGCCTTGCTGGAAACCCTGCGGGTCAAGCTCGACAGCCATAACCTGTCGCGCTGGGCCTTCGCCCTGACGGACTACACCGTGCAGTGCACGCCCAAGGAAGTCCTGACGCGCCTGGACCAGGCCCTGATGTGCGCCGAGAGCGCCGGGCACGAGGAAATCGAATTCCTGTCCTACGCCGACCACGAGGACGGCGAATTGCTCATGGGCGAGGCGTCTTGGCGCACCTTGATCACCCAGGCGCTGGACCACGACCGCCTGTCGCTGGACGTGCGCCGCGTCCAGTACGAGGGCGACGACGTTCCAGAGCGTTACGAGGCCGCGCTGGTTCTCCAGGAGGACGAACCCGACCAGCCGCGCATGTCCGGCTTCCTGTTCATGCCGGCCGCAGCGCGCCTGGGCTTGTCGCCGGCCTGTGACCTGCGCGCGCTGTGCCTGGCGCTGAACTGGCTGGGTGAGCACGATGGCGTTCTGGTCATCCGCATGTCGATCGCCTCGGTCCTCGACCCGCAGTATCTGGAGGAAATCCGCCAGATCTGCCGCAATGCCGACGCGCAACTGCTGCATCGCCTGGCGGTGGAGCTGGACGCCTACGGCCTGAGCCGCCACCACGAGGCTTTCCGGGCCTTCGCCCAGGGCGCGATCGAAGCCGGGCTGCATGTCGGCCTGCGCGGCCTGGATCAGCAGCCCGACGCCCTGCGCCAGATTCACGAAATCGACTTCACCTACGTCAAGCTGGGAGGCGCCTTCGTGCGTGAATTGCTGGCCAGTCCGGGCGGCGTGCAGATGATGGTGGCCGTCACCGAAACCGCCATCGGCATGGGCATGCGTGTCTATATAGACGATGCGGATGATCCGGCCACGCGCCAGATGGTCATCGAATACGGCGCGCTGCCGCGCATTGCCTGACCGCCGGCCGCCAGCGGCGGCTTCTATCCTTGGCATGGCGTGGCCATTGCCTGTGTTTTTTACAGGAAACGCTTGCTAAGAACTGGTCGGTATCCTATAATTGCTGTCTTGCCTTCAAAGAGGCGCGGATTTGCATGGCCTTGGGGCTGTGTGTTTTTGCGCCGGGCAAAGGAAGTTCTCGAATTTCAACCCAGGGTGTACTTGGCCAACCGAATTGGCGAACCTTATCTGGCAAGCCCCAAGCGGCAAGCCAAGTAGGCCTGACGGGACCAAAACTGGCTGCGCGGCCGGGGGTACATGCCCTGGGCTTCGTTGTTAAGTTGGAACAGGAAAAATCATGATCCAAATGCAGACCACGCTGGACGTGGCCGACAACACGGGTGCGCGTTCTGTGATGTGCATCAAGGTGTTGGGCGGCTCCAAGCGCCGTTATGCCGCCATTGGCGACGTCATCAAGGTGACGGTCAAGGAAGCGGCCCCCCGCGGGCGCGTCAAAAAGGGCGAAATCTACAACGCCGTGGTGGTGCGTACCGCCAAGGGCGTCCGCCGCAAGGACGGCTCGTTGATCCGCTTCGGCGGCAACGCCGCCGTGTTGCTCAACGCCAAGCTCGAGCCCATCGGCACGCGCATCTTCGGACCGGTCACGCGCGAACTGCGCACCGAAAAGTTCATGAAGATCGTGTCCCTGGCGCCCGAAGTGCTGTAAGGAGCCGATCATGCAAAATATTCGCAAAGGCGACGAAGTCATCGTGCTGTCTGGCCGCGACCGCAGCCGCCGTGGCACCGTGGTGGCCCGGGTCGGCGACGATCACGTGCTGGTCGAAGGCATCAACGTCGTGAAGAAGCACGCCCGCGGCAACCCCATGACGGGGGCCCAAGGCGGCATCATCGACAAGACCCTGCCCATCCACATCTCGAATGTGGCGCTCTACAATCCCGAAACCGGCAAGGGCGACCGCGTCGGCGTCAAGGTCGTGGACGGCGCCAAGGTTCGCATTTTCCGCTCCAACGGCGCTGTCGTTGGCGCGAAGGCATAAGGGGCGCGTACAAAATGGCTCGTTTACAAGATTTCTATCGCTCCAAGGTCGCCGCCGACCTGCAGGCGAAGTTCGGCTACAAGTCGATCATGGAGGTGCCCCGCATCACCAAGATCACCCTGAACATGGGCGTGTCCGAAGCCGTCGCCGACAAGAAGGTCATCGAGAACGCCGTGGGCGACATGACCAAGATCGCCGGCCAGAAGCCCGTGATCACCAAGACCCGCAAGGCGATCGCCGGTTTCAAGATCCGCGAAGACTATCCGATCGGCTGCATGGTCACTCTGCGCGGCCAGCGCATGTATGAATTCCTGGACCGTCTGATCTCGGTGGCCCTGCCCCGCGTGCGCGACTTCCGCGGCGTGTCGGGCCGTGCCTTCGATGGCCGTGGCAACTACAACATCGGTGTGAAGGAACAGATCATCTTCCCGGAAATCGAGTACGACAAGATCGATGCCGTGCGCGGGATGAACATCAGCATCACCACCACCGCAAAGACCGACGAGGAAGCCAAGGCGCTGTTGAGCGCATTCAGCTTCCCCTTCCGCAACTAAGGGGCTGACGTGGCAAAACTTTCCCTCATCAATCGCGACATCAAGCGCGCCAAGCTGGCCGAGAAATTCGCCGCCAAGCGCGCCGCGCTGAAGGCGATCATCGCCGACCAGTCCAAATCCGACGAAGAACGCTATCAGGCGCGCCTGGCACTGCAACAACTGCCGCGCAACGCCAACCCCACCCGCCAGCGCAACCGCTGCGTGGTGACGGGCCGCTCCCGCGGCGTGTTCAGCAAGTTCGGGCTGACCCGTCACAAACTGCGTGAAATGACCATGCGCGGCGAAGTGCCCGGCATGACCAAGGCAAGCTGGTAGGAGAATCACACATGAGCATGAGCGATCCCATCGCCGATATGCTGACCCGTGTGCGCAATGCACAAATGGTCAACAAGACGTCGGTTTCCATGCCCTCCTCCAAGCTGAAGGCGGCCATTGCCGCCGTGCTGAAGGACGAAGGCTACATCGAGGATTTCCGTATCGGCGGCGAACAAGCCAAGCCGGAACTGGAACTCACCCTGAAGTATTATGCCGGCCGCCCGGTGATCGAGCGCATCGACCGCGTCTCGCGTCCCGGCCTGCGTATCTACAAGAGCAGCACCGCCATTCCCCAGGTCATGAACGGCCTGGGCGTGGCGATCGTCTCGACCCCCCGTGGCGTCATGACGGACCGCAAGGCCCGCGCCAACGGCGTCGGCGGCGAAGTGCTCTGCTACGTGGCATAAGGAGATTTCAACCATGTCACGCATCGCCAAATACCCCGTCGCGCTGCCGAAAGGCGTCGAAGCCACCATCAGCGCCGGGCAGATCGTCGTCAAGGGCCCGCTGGGCACCCTGACCCAGGCCCTGGACGGCAATGTCCGGGTCACCCAGGAAGACGGCCAGATCACCTTCGCCGTCGCCAACGATTCCCGCCAGGCCAACGCCATGTCGGGCACCGTGCGCGCGCTGGTGAACAACATGGTCACGGGCGTCAGCACCGGCTTCGAACGCCGCCTGAACCTGGTCGGCGTGGGTTTCCGCGCCCAGGTCCAGGGCAACGCCCTGAAGCTGCAGCTTGGTTTCTCGCACGACATCCTGCATGACATCCCCGAGGGGATCAAGATCGAGTGCCCTTCCCAGACCGAGGTCGTGGTCAAGGGCTCCAACAAGCAGGTCGTCGGCCAGGTCGCCGCCGAAATCCGCGCTTATCGCGAACCCGAGCCCTACAAGGGCAAGGGCGTGCGCTATGCGGACGAGCGCGTGATCCTGAAAGAAACCAAGAAGAAATAAGCACGCAGGCAAGGACGAATCATGGACAAGAAAACTTCCCGTTTGCGTCGTGCCGCGGCAACCCGCCGCAAGATTCACGAGTTGCGCGTGCATCGCCTGGCGGTGCACCGCACGAATCTGCACATCTACGCCAACATCATTTCGCCGGAAGGCGACCGCGTGCTCGTCAGCGCCTCGACGCTCGAGCCCGAGGTCCGCAAGGAACTCGCCAGCCAGAAGGCCAATGGCGGCAATGCCGCCGCCGCCACTCTGGTCGGCAAGCGCGTGGCCGAGAAGGCCAAGGCTGCCGGCATCGAACTCGTCGCTTTCGACCGTTCGGGCTTCCGTTACCATGGCCGCGTCAAGGCGTTGGCCGAAGCTGCGCGTGAAGCCGGCTTGAAGTTCTAAGGGAATCACATGGCTAAAGCACAAGGCAAGCACGCCCCGGAGCAGGAACGCGACGACGGCATGCGTGAAAAGATGATCGCGGTCAACCGCGTCAGCAAGGTCGTCAAGGGCGGCCGCACGATGAGCTTCGCCGCGCTGACCGTGGTCGGCGACGGAGATGGCCGCATCGGCATGGGCAAGGGCAAGGCCCGCGAAGTGCCCGTCGCCGTTCAGAAGGCCATGGAACAGGCCCGTCGCGGCCTGCTCAAGGTGGCCCTGAAGAACGGCACGCTGCACCACACCGTGGTGGGCAAGCACGGCGCCTCGACGGTGCTGATCTCGCCGGCCGCCGAAGGGACCGGCGTGATCGCCGGCGGCCCGATGCGCGCCATCTTCGAAGTGATGGGCGTGCGCAACGTCGTGGCCAAGAGCCTCGGCTCCAGCAATCCCTACAACATGGTCCGTGCGACCCTCAACGGCCTTCGCGCCTGCTCCACGCCTGCGGAAATCGCGGCCAAGCGCGGCAAGTCCGTCGAAGAAATCCTGGGGTAAGACATGGCACAGAAGCAAATCAAAGTCACGCTCGTGCGCTCCGTCATCGGCACGCACAAGTCCCACCGCGCCACGGTGCGCGGTCTGGGTCTGGGCAAGGTCAACAGCAGCCGTGTCCTGGTCGATACCCCCGAGGTGCGCGGGATGATCCGCAAAGTGGATTATCTGGTCACCGTCTCGGAAGCCTAAAGGAATTCAGATGTCCGTCACTCAACTGAACACGCTCGCCCCCGCCGAAGGCGCCAAGCGTCCCCGCCGCCGCGTGGGCCGTGGCATCGGTTCCGGTCTGGGCAAGACCGCCGGCCGTGGCCATAAGGGCCAGAAGTCCCGCGCGGGCGGTTTTCACAAGGTCGGTTTCGAAGGCGGCCAGATGCCGCTGCAGCGCCGCCTGCCCAAGCGCGGCTTCACGCCGCTGGGCCGCCACCTGTTCGCCGAAATCCGCCTGTCGGATCTCCAGGCGCTGCCGGTCGATGAAATCGATCTGCAGGTCCTGAAGGCCGCCGGCCTGGTGGGCGAGCTGGTTCGCACCGTCAAGGTCATCAAGACCGGCGAACTGTCCCGCAAGGTCACCCTGCGCGGCATCAATGCGACGGCCGGCGCGCGCGCCGCGATCGAAGCGGCCGGCGGTTCGCTGGCGTAAGGGGCGGCAGTGGCCAAAGCTCAGGCACATAAGCCCAGCGCAGGATACGGCGATCTCAAGCGCCGCATCCTGTTTCTCGTGCTCGCCCTGATCGTCTATCGCCTGGGGACGCACATCCCCGTGCCCGGCATCAACCCGGATGCGCTGGCCGACCTGTTCCAGCAGAACCAGGGCGGTATCCTGGGGCTGTTCAACATGTTCTCGGGCGGCGCCCTGGAGCGCTTCTCGGTGCTGGCGCTGGGCATCATGCCGTATATCTCGGCGGCCATCATCATGCAGTTGCTGGCTGTGGTGGTTCCCACGCTGGAGGCCATCAAGAAAGAGGGCCAGTCGGGCCAGCGCAAGATCACCCAGTACACCCGCTATGGCACGGTGTTCCTGGCGACCTTCCAGGCGATCGGCATCTCGGTGGCGCTGGAATCCCAGCCCGGCCTGGTCATCGATCCGGGCCTGCTGTTCCGCTTCACCGCGATCGTGACGCTGGTCACCGGCAGCATGTTCATCATGTGGCTGGGCGAGCAGATCACCGAGCGCGGCCTGGGCAATGGCATTTCCCTGCTGATCTTCGCCGGGATCGTCGCCGGCCTGCCCGGCGCGCTGGGCGGCATGCTCGATCTGGTCCGCACGGATTCGATGTCCATCCTGTCGGCGCTGTTCATCCTGGCGCTGGTCGTGGCGGTGACCTACTTCGTGGTTTTCGTCGAGCGTGGCCAACGCCGCATCACGGTGAACTACGCCAAGCGCCAGGTGGGCAACAAGCTCTATGGCGGCCAGTCCTCGCACTTGCCGCTGAAGCTGAACATGTCCGGCGTGATCCCGCCGATCTTCGCCTCGTCGATCATCCTGCTGCCCGCGACGGTCACAAGCTGGTTTTCCAGCAACCCGAACATGCGCTGGCTGGGCGATCTGGCGGCCGCACTGTCGCCGCAGCAGCCGTTGTACGTGACGCTGTATTCGGGCCTGATCATTTTCTTCTGCTTCTTCTACACGGCGCTGGTGTTCAACAGCCGCGAGACGGCGGACAACCTGAAGAAAAGCGGCGCCTTCGTGCCCGGGATCCGTCCCGGCGAGCAGACCGCCCGCTACATCGACAAGATCCTCATGCGGCTGACGCTGGCGGGAGCGATCTACGTCACGCTGGTTTGCCTGCTGCCCGAGCTGATGCAGATGCGCTGGAACGTGCCTTTCTACTTTGGCGGCACGTCCCTGCTGATCATCGTCGTGGTCGCCATGGATTTCATGGCGCAGGCGCAGGCTTACATGATGTCCCAACAGTACGATTCGTTGCTCAGGAAGGCCAACTTCAAGGGTGGCGCGGGTTTACCCATGCGCTGAACAACATGTCCAAGGACGACGTCATCCAGATGCAAGGGGAGGTCATCGAAAACCTGCCCAACGCAACGTTCCGCGTCAAGCTGGAAAACGGCCACATGGTATTGGGCCATATTTCGGGCAAGATGCGTATGCACTACATCCGGATCCTTCCGGGTGACAAGGTCACAGTGGAGCTCACGCCCTATGACCTGTCGCGCGCCAGGATTGTTTTCCGCTCCAAATAGGTAGCGGCCGGTCAAGAACCAGGAGATCACCATGAAGGTAATGGCATCGGTAAAGCGGATCTGCCGCAACTGCAAAATCATCAAACGTCACGGCGTGGTGCGCGTCATCTGCACCGACCCGCGTCACAAGCAACGCCAAGGCTAAGGCCGGGCATCACGGATTTCACGAGGAACAGTCATGGCCCGTATTGCTGGCATCAATATTCCGCCGCACCAACACGCCGAGATCGGTCTGACGGCCATCTTTGGCATCGGCCGCACCCGCGCCCGCAAGATTTGCGAAGCGACCGGCATCGAGTACTCGAAGAAGATCAAGGATCTGACCGACGAGGAACTGGAAAAGATCCGCGAACAGATCAACGGCTACACGATCGAGGGCGACCTGCGCCGCGAAGTGCAGTTGTCGATCAAGCGCCTGATCGACCTGGGCACGTATCGTGGCATGCGCCACAAGCGCGGCCTGCCGGTGCGCGGCCAGCGCACCCGCACCAACGCGCGCACCCGCAAGGGCCCGCGTCGCGCCGCAGCGTCCCTGAAGAAATAACCTGAGGAAAGAACATGGCGAAAGCTCAGAGCGGCGCCTCGCGCGTCCGCAAGAAAGTCAAGAAGAACGTGGCCGACGGGATCGCTCACGTCCACGCGTCCTTCAACAACACCATCATCACCATCACCGACCGTCAGGGCAACGCCCTGTCGTGGGCCACGTCCGGCGGCGCCGGCTTCAAGGGCTCGCGCAAGTCGACGCCGTTCGCCGCCCAGGTGGCTGCCGAGTCCGCCGGCCGCGTGGCCCAGGAGTACGGCATCAAGACGCTGGAAGTCCGCATCAAGGGCCCCGGTCCCGGCCGCGAATCCTCCGTGCGCGCCCTGAATGCCCTGGGGATCAAGATCTCCAGCATTTCGGACATCACGCCGGTGCCGCACAACGGCTGCCGTCCGCCCAAGCGTCGTCGTATCTAAGGGGAACATCTTGGCTCGTTACACTGGACCCAAATGCAAGCTTTCGCGTCGCGAAGGCACCGACCTGTTCCTGAAGAGCGCCCGCCGTTCGCTGGATTCCAAGTGCAAGCTGGAATCCAAGCCCGGCCAGCACGGCCGCATCTCGGGTTCGCGCACTTCGGATTTCGGCCTGCAGTTGCGTGAAAAGCAGAAACTCAAGCGCATGTACGGCGTGCTGGAAAAGCAGTTCCGCAAGTACTTCGCCGAAGCCGACCGTCGCCGCGGCAACACCGGCGAGACGCTGATCCAGTTGCTGGAGTCGCGTCTGGACAACGTCGTCTACCGCATGGGCTTCGGCTCGACCCGCGCCGAAGCGCGCCAACTGGTGAACCACCGCGCCATCGAACTGAACGGCCGGACCGCCGACATCGCTTCGATGCTGGTCAAGGCCGGCGACGTGATCACCGTGCGCGAGAAGGCCAAGAGCCAGGGGCGCATCAAGGAATCCCTGGAACTGGCGACCGGCAATGGCCTGCCCCAGTGGGTCGAAGTCGATGCGAGCAAGCTGTCGGGCGTGTTCAAGCAGGTTCCGGACCGTGCCGACGTCGCTCACGACGTCAATGAATCCATGGTCGTGGAATTGTATTCCCGCTAATCGATTCCGGCGGCCTTGCGCCGCCGCGCGGGTTCCGGGCCAGGTGTCCGGGATCCGCAGCACAGCCCACGCTCCGGCCGTCAGCCCGAGGTGGGCTGTGTTCGTGTTCCGGTTTCACCGCCGGTTCTTCATTCCGTCAGCCTTATCGGTGTAACGAGCCGAGGGTATTGAAAAGGAACATCCATGTCCGCACAAGGTTTTCTGAAGCCCCGTACCATTTCCGTCGAGACCCTGAGCGCGCATCACGCCAAGGTCGTGATGGAGCCCTTCGAACGCGGCTACGGCCACACGCTGGGCAACGCCCTGCGCCGTATCCTGCTGTCTTCCATGACGGGCTACGCCCCCACTGAAGTCCAGATCAGCGGCGTCGTGCATGAATACTCCACGATCACCGGCGTGCGCGAGGACGTGGTCGACATCCTCCTGAATCTCAAGGGTGTGGTGTTCAAGCTCCACAACCGCGACGAAGTCACGCTGCAGCTCAACAAGCAGGGCCCCGGCGAAGTCCGCGCCCGCGACATCGAGCTGCCCCACGACGTCGAGATCGTCAATCCGGATCACCTGATCGCCACCCTGACGGACAACGGCCGCCTGGAAATGCAGGTCAAGGTCGAGCAAGGCCGCGGCTACGTGCCGGGCAATGTGCGCGCCCTGGCCGACGACCGTTCGGCCACCATCGGCCAGATCGTGCTGGATGCCTCTTTCAGCCCTGTGCGCCGCGTCAGCTACGCCGTCGAGAACGCCCGCGTCGAGCAGCGCACCGACCTGGACAAGCTGGTGCTGGACGTGGAAACCAATGGCGTCATCAGCCCCGAGGAAGCCGTGCGCCAGTCGGCCCGCATCCTGATGGACCAGATTTCCGTGTTCGTGTCGCTGGCCGACAAGGACGCCGGCCAACTGACCACCAGCCTGCCGGTGGGCGGCCAGTCGGCGCCGATCGATCCGGTGCTGCTGCGTCCGGTCGACGACCTCGAACTGACGGTGCGTTCGGCCAACTGCCTGAAGGCCGAGAACATCTACTACATCGGCGACCTGATCCAGCGCACCGAGAACGAGCTGCTCAAGACGCCGAACCTGGGGCGCAAGTCGCTCAACGAGATCAAGGAAGTCCTGGCCGCACGCGGCCTGACCCTGGGCATGAAGCTCGAAAACTGGCCGCCCGTCGGCCTCGAGCGCCCCTGATCGCAGTACCGGCGTGTGCAAGGCCGCCTGCCGCGGCCGCGCACATGCTAATATCCCGCCCTGGCCGTTTTGGCGGCCGGGATTCAACCCACCCGGGCCGCGGTGAGGCGCTTTCCGAACACGAGGCGCTCTGATCCGATAGAAGATCCGGGTTTCATAGATTCAAAAGGAAACCGAAATGCGCCATCGTCACGGCCTTCGCAAACTGAACCGCACCAGCAGCCACCGTCTGGCCATGTTCCGCAACATGGCGGTGTCCCTGCTGACCCACGAAGCCATCAAGACTACCCTCCCCAAGGCCAAGGAACTGCGCCGCGTGGTCGAGCCCCTGATCACCCTGGGCAAGAACCCTACGCTGGCCAACCGCCGCCTGGCCTTCGCCCGCCTGCGCGACCGTGACGCCGTCACCAAGCTCTTCAACGATATCGGGCCGCGCTTCGCCGCCCGTAACGGCGGTTATACCCGCGTGTTGAAGATGGGCTTCCGCCAGGGCGACAACGCCCCCATGGCCTACATGGAACTGGTCGATCGCCCCGAAGCCGAGGCGCCGGCCGGCGAGTAAGCCAGGCCATGCCGCCCCGGGGGGGCGGTGCCGCACCAGAAACGGGTTCCGCGAGGAGCCCGTTTTGCGTTGGCGCATACATGCCGCGCGGCATCCCCGGGTACAATGGATTCAATACCCCATTGCCGTGGAAATCATGAAAGATCAGACACCTGGCGGCGAGTCCACCCCTGTCGTGCGCCAGGCCGGGGCGCCTACCGACACCGTGGTGGTGCTCAGCACCGCGCCCGACGAACTGCTGGCCAAGCGTATCGCGCATGTGCTGGTCGAAGAATCCCTCGTGGCGTGCGCCCAGGTGGGCCCGGCAGTGATCTCCATGTATCTGTGGCAGGGCGAGCTCGAAGGTACGGACGAAGTCCAGCTCACCTTCAAGACGGCGGCCGATGCGCTGCCCGCGCTGTATGCGCGCTTGTGCGACCTGCACCCCTACGAAATTCCCGAATTCGTGGTGCTCGGCGTGCCGGCGGGCAGCCGCGCCTACCTGAGCTGGGTGGCCCAGGGCACCCGGGCCGCCGCCCAGCCCGCCGCCGGGGATGCCTGACGGGCCTTCCCGTCATTGTCTGCAAGGAATTCACCGATGTCGTTTCTGCCGGACCTCCGCCTGCCGCTGTCGCCGGGCCCGCTTCCGCGCGCGCGCCTGCAGGGCTTCTCGCGTCGCGCCGCAGCCGGGCTGAGCGCGCTATTGCTGGCGCTGGGTGTGTTGTGCGCCCCCAATGCCGTTCGCGCCCAGGATGAGTTTCTGGACCCCGCGCTGGCGTTCGTGGAAACGGTGGCGATGACGGATCCCCTGACGCTCGACATGCACTGGCGGATCGCTCCAGGCTATTACATGTACCAGGATCGCTTCGAAGTGCGTATCGAAGACGCCCAGGGCGCATTGCTGCTGTTCCGGCGCTCCGATCTGACCCCGCCAGAAGCCGAAACCCGTGTGCCGGAGTGGGGTGATGCGCTTCATCTGCCGCGCGGGCGGGTCAAGTATGACCCTACGTTCGAAAAGGACATGGAGGTCTTCCATGAAGGCGTGACGCTGCGCGCGGCCCTGCGGCCAGGCGCCCAGGGGCCTTTGCAGGTCACGATCACGGGACAAGGCTGCGCCGATGCCGGCCTGTGCTATCCGCCCATGACAAAAACCTTTGTCCTGCAGGCGGACGGCGACGGCTATCGCGCGGTCGGCGATCTGGCGAGTGATCGGGTGCCGCCGCCGCGCGACGAGACGGCTGCCCCGGACGCATCCGGGATGTTGGCCGGGCAGGCCGGCGCCGCGCTCGCCGCACCCGGCGGCGGGTCCTGGCTGGAATGGGGCGACCGGGGCATGGCGGCCTGGCTGCATCAGGCGCCGATGTGGCAGATCCTGGCGTTGAGCTTGCTGCTGGGCGCCTTGCTGTCCCTCACGCCCTGCGTGCTGCCCATGGTGCCCATTTTGCTGGCCGTGATCTCCGGCAGCGGCGCGGTCGGCCGGGCGCGGGGCCTGGGGCTGGCGGCTCTCTACGTGCTGGGCATGTCCCTGGTGTATACCGCGCTGGGTGTGGCGGCCGGCCTGCTGGGCGCCGGTCTGGCGGCCTGGCTGCAGTCGCCCTGGGTGCTGGGCACGTTTGCCGTCCTGCTGGCGCTGTTCGCCCTGGCGATGCTGGATGTATTCACTCTGCAGGCGCCTGTGGGCCTGCAGTCGGCCATGCAGGCGCGCCTGCAGCGCCTGCCGGGGGGGCGCGCGGGCGGCGTGTTCGCAATGGGGGCGTTGTCGGCCCTCATCGTCGGCCCGTGCGTGGCCGCGCCGCTGGCCGGCGTGCTGCTGTTCATCTCACAGACCGGCGACGTGGTGGTGGGCGGCGCCGCCCTGTTCGCGCTGGCCTGGGGTGAGGGCCTGCTGCTGCTGGCCGTGGGGGCCGGGGCGGGCGCCTTGATTCCGCGTGCGGGCGCCTGGATGGCGTTGCTGAAAGGGGGCTTCGGCCTGCTGCTGCTGGCGACCGCGTGGTGGATGGCGCGGCCTCTCCTGGCCGACGGGCTGTACGTCGCCGGCTGGATCCTGCTGGCCCTGTGGGCCGCGTTGCTGGTCTGGTCGGCGGCGGGCCGGGACCCGGATGAAACCGGGCCGATGCGGCTGCTGGCGCGCGCCCTGGCTGCGATGCTGGCCCTGTGGGGGTTGGCGCAGGGGGCCGGCCTGCTGGCGGGCGGGCAGGATATGCTGCGCCCTCTGGCGCCATTCACCGCCGGTGCGGGCGGCGTGGCGGCGTCCGCGGATCCCGCCGCGGTTCGCGCCCGTTTCACGCGCGTGGCGTCGCTGGCGGATCTGGACGCGCGGCTGGCCGCCACCGACCGGCCCGTGATGCTGGATTTCTACGCCGACTGGTGCGTGTCCTGCCTGGAGATGGAGAAATTCACCTTCAGCGATCCGGCCGTGTCGGATCGTATGGACCGGATGCTGCTGTTGCAGGCGGATGTCACCCGGATGACGGACGAGGATCGCGCGCTGCTGGCGCGCTTCGATCTGTTCGGCCCGCCGGGCATTCTGTTTTTCGATGCGCGGGGACGGTTGATTCCCGAGGCCCGGGTGGTGGGATTCAGCAAGGCCGAGGCCTTTCTGAAGGTGCAGGACCGGGTGCTGGGCGCTCGTTGAGGCGGGCGTCCCGGCCCTCGCCGGACGGCGGCGGGCCCGGGCAGGCGCGCCTCAGTCGCCCGGCTCGCCAGTGGGAGCGTCCGTGCGGCTGAGGTCGCGCGCGGAGTCGGCCTCGTCCTCTGGCGCGGGCTTGCGCTTCTCGATGGCGGCGCCGGCCAGGATGCCGATTTCATACAGCAGACACAACGGCGCGGCCAGCAGGATCTGGCTGAGCACATCGGGCGGCGTCACCACGGCGGCGACGACGAAGGCGCCGACGATCACATAGCCGCGGATCTCGCGCAGTTTCTTCACCGTGACCATGCCGGTCTTGACCAGCAGGATGACCGCGATCGGGACCTCGAAGGTCACGCCGAAGGCCAGGAACATGGTGAGCACGAAATTGACGTAGGCTTCGATGTCCGGCGCGGGGGTGATGGATTGCGGCGCGAAATGGGCAATGAAGCTGAACACCGTGTGGAAGACCACGAAATAGCAGAATGCCATTCCCGCCAGGAACAGCAGGGTGCTGGAGATGATCAGCGGCAGCGCCAGGCGTTGTTCGTGGCGATACAGGCCCGGGGCGACGAAGGCCCAGGCCTGGTACAGGACCACCGGCAGGGCCAGCACGAAGGAGGCCAGCAGGGTGACCTTGATCGGCACCATGAAAGGGGTGATGACGCCGGTGGCGATCATGCGGGTTCCCTGGGGCAGGGTCGCCAGCATGGGCTGGGCCAGGAGGTCGTAGATCGGCGAGGGGCCGGGGTAGATGAACAGCACCACGAAGATGCCCAGCACGGCCGCCACGGCCCGCAGCAGGCGCGTGCGCAGTTCGACCAGATGGGAGATGAACGTGTCCTGGGAGGAGGGTTCGGAAGCGTCTGTCATGCCGGGCTTCAGTGGCTGGATTCGGGGGAAGCCGGCGCGGGCCGGGAGGCGGGCGCCGGTTCAGCGGCCGGTTCCGGCCTGGGCGCCGGGGGAATGGAGGCCGGTGCCTGGGGCGCGGACGCATCGGCATCGGCGGCAGCCGGCGCGGAGGTGCCGGAAGGCAGGGGATCCAGCGCCTGGCGGGCCTGGTCCAGGGTGTCCTTGAGCGCCTGCGTGGGCTGGGTGACGGCCGCCTTCAGGTCGTCCACCGACGAGGTCATCGAGGTCTGGACCGAGCGGGCGGCGTCTTCCATCTGATGCTTGATGTCGCCGATTTCCTTGAGATCCATTTCCTTCTGGATATCGGTCTTGACTTCGTTCACGTAGCGCTGGGCGCGGCCGAGCAGGTGCCCGATGGTGCGGGCGACCTTGGGCAGGCGCTCGGGGCCGATGACGATCAGCGCGATGACGCCGATCAGCATCAGTTCGCTGAAGCTGACATCAAACATGGCGAATCCGGTGGGCGGCGGGGATCAGGCGTCGGTCTTTTCGCGGGCCTGGACGTCCACGGTATCGGGATCCTGGGTCTGCTGGGTGACGGCGGGCTTGGCGGCGGAGTCGTCCTGCGCGTCTTTCATGCCCTTCTTGAAGCCCTTGACGGCGCCGCCGAGGTCTTCGCCCATGTTGCGCAATTTTTTCGTGCCGAAGATCAGGGCCACGATGACCAGGACGATCAGCCAGTGCCAAATGCTGAAACTACCCATGAGAACTCCTTAAGCGGCGGGCGCCGCGCGGTTTGACCAGGGGCGTTCGCCCCCCAGGATGTGGAAATGCAGGTGATCGATTTCCTGCCCGCCTTCGGCGCCGGTGTTGGCCACCAGGCGGAAGCCCCCGGCGGGCAGGGGGTTGCAGCCGTTGCCGAAAGCGATCTCGGGCGCCAGACGCAGCATGCGCGCCAGCCAATCGCCGTCGGCGGGGCCGATCTCGGCCAGGGAGGCCACGTGATGTTTCGGAATCAGCAGCAGGTGCACGGGCGCCGCCGGGTTGATGTCGTGGAACGCGAGGAATTCGTCGTCTTCGTGGACAATGCGGGCGGGAATTTCGTGCCGGGCGATTTTACAGAACAGGCAATCGTGGCTCATGGGGATCTACGAGGCAGGGCCGGACATCGGCCCCATCAATCCCGTATGTTGCCATATTTTCGCGAGGGCCGGTTCGACGCGGCGGGGCGGGATGCCTTGTTTGCGGGTATGTCCCGAGAAGGCGGGCGCGGACGGGGCTCAATCCCGGGGCCGCGATGCTTTTTCTTCCAGGCCGGACAGGCCCTCGCGGCGCGCCAGTTCGGCCAGCACGTCTTCGGGGCGCAGGTCGAAATGCGTCAGGGCGACCAGGCAGTGGAACCACAGGTCGGCGGTTTCGGCGACGATGCGCTCGCGGGTGCCGTCCTTGGCGGCCATGACCAGTTCGGTGGCTTCTTCTCCGATCTTCTTCAGGAAGGCGTCGGGGCCACGCGCCAGCAGCTTGGCGGTGTAGGAGGTCTGCGGATCCCCGCCGCGATCGGGCCGGCGCGTCGCCAGGGTGTCGGCCAGCCGGGCCAGGATATCGGCAGAGGAGGGAGTCGTCATGTGGATGGATCCGTGATCGAAGGAAAACCGCGCCGGATGCGCACGCTCAGTGCTTGTCCGGGTGCGGATGCCCGTAGATGGCCGTCGGATCCTTCAGCACGGGATCCTGGACGGCCCAGGCCGGCTGCATGCCGTTCAGGTCGAGGCTGCGGTAGAAGCATCGCTCGCGCCCGGTGTGGCAGGCGATGCCGCCGATCTGGGTGATCTTGAGCAGCAGCACGTCGCCGTCGCAATCCAGGCGGATGTCGTGGACCTGCTGGACGTGGCCGGATTCCTCGCCCTTGCGCCACAGGCGGGCGCGTGAGCGCGAATAGTACACGGCCTGGCCGGTGCGCACGGTCTCGCGGACCGCCTCGGCGTTCATCCATGCCATCATCAGCACGGTGCCGGTGCAGGCATCCTGGGCGATGGCGGGGATCAGGCCCTGTTCGTCGAAGCGCAGGGCCGCCAGCCAGTCTTCGGGGGAAGCGGACGCCGTCATGCGGTGGCCTGCCCGGGGGCGGTGCGCACCGGGATGCCTCGGGCGGCCAGGTAGGCCTTGGCCTCGGCCAGGGTGTGCTGGCCGAAATGAAAAATGCTGGCGGCCAGCACGGCGCTGGCGTGGCCCAGGGTGACGCCGTCGGCCAGGTGCTGCAGGGTGCCGACGCCGCCCGAGGCGATCACCGGCACCGGCACGGCGTCCGAGACGGTGCGGGTCAGTTCCAGGTCGAAACCGGATTTGGTGCCGTCGCGGTCCATGCTGGTCAGCAGCAGTTCGCCGGCGCCCAGGTCGGCCATGCGGCGCGCCCACTGCACGGCGTCCAGCCCTGTGGCGCGGCGCCCGCCGTGGGTGAAGATTTCCCAGCGCGGGGGCT
Source organism: Castellaniella ginsengisoli (assembly GCF_040955415.1). Classification (NCBI taxonomy): domain Bacteria; kingdom Pseudomonadati; phylum Pseudomonadota; class Betaproteobacteria; order Burkholderiales; family Alcaligenaceae; genus Castellaniella; species Castellaniella ginsengisoli. The sequence continues at coordinate 1,209,201 of NZ_CP158257.1, forward strand.
CATCCGCGCCGCTGACGCGGCGTGCGTCGAGCGCGACGACAATGCATTGCGATCCGTGGTGGCGCGCGGCCTCGGCCACGAGCTCGGGGCGGGCGACCGCCGCGCTGTTGATCGAGACCTTGTCGGCGCCGGCGTCCAGCAGGCGCTGCACGTCGCCCACCTCGCGTACGCCGCCGCCGACCGTCAGGGGGATGAAGACCTGGCGCGCGACCGCTTCGATGATGGGCAGGATCAGGCCGCGGTTGTCGGACGTGGCCGTGATGTCCAGGAAGGTGATTTCGTCGGCGCCCTGCTCGTCGTAGCGGCGGGCGATTTCCACCGGGTCGCCGGCATCGGTCAGGTTGACGAAGTTCACCCCCTTGACCACCCGTCCGGCATTGACGTCCAGACAGGGGATGATGCGGCGGCACAGGCCCGAGAGGGCCGGCTGCCCGGCCACTGCGGCGGCTTGGGTCATGCGCCGTCGCCCTCGTCTTCTTCCGCGGAGCCGACGAGTTCGTCGGCCAGGGCCTGGGCGGCGGCGAAATCCAGGGTGCCTTCGTACAGGCTGCGGCCCAGGATGGCGCCGTCGACGCCTTCTTGGGACACTTCGCACAGGGCGCGGATGTCGTCCAGCGAGGCGACGCCGCCCGAGGCGATCACAGGGATGCGGACGTGCTGCGCCAGGCGCACGGTGGCCTCGATGTTGACGCCCGAGAGCATGCCGTCGCGGCCGATATCGGTGTAGATGATGGACTCGCAGCCGTAGTCCTCGAACTTGCGGGCCAGGTCCAGCACGTCGTGGCGGGTCAGTTTCGACCAGCCGTCGGTGGCGACCTTGCCGTCGCGTGCGTCCAGGCCGACGATGATGTGGCCGGGGAAGGCCGAGCAGGCGTCGCTGAGAAAACCGGGATCCTTGACCGCCGCCGTGCCGATGATGACGTAGGAGATGCCGTTGTCCAGGTAGTATTCGACCGTGTCCAGGTCGCGGATGCCCCCGCCGATCTGCACGGGGATGGATTCGTCGACGGCCTCGATGATGGCCTGGATGGCGGCGCGGTTGCGCGGCTTGCCGGCGACGGCGCCGTTCAGGTCAACCAGGTGCAGGCGGCGCGTGCCCTGGTCGACCCATTGGGTGGCCATGGCGGCGGGATCTTCGGAAAACACGGTGGCCTGGTCCAGGTCGCCCTGGCGCAGGCGCACGCAATGCCCGTCTTTGAGATCGATGGCGGGGATGAGAAGCATGGTCGTCGTGGTCAGTGCCGAAAGGAGGAAGCGGTGCCGGGAGCCGGATGGTTTCAGGGCTGCCAGCGGGTGAAATTGCGGTACATCCGCAGCCCGGGGGCTGCGCTCTTTTCTGGGTGAAACTGTACGGCAAAAATATTGCCGTCCGCAATGGCGCAGCAAAATGGCAGGCCGTGGAGGCTGGTGCCGGCCGCCAGCGCCGGATCGGCGGGTTCGGCGTAATAGCTGTGCACGAAATAAAACGGCGTGTCCTGGGCGATGCCTTCCCAGAGCGGGTGGGCGCGCGTCTGGGTGACGGCGTTCCAGCCCATGTGGGGCACTTTCAGCCGGGCGCCGTCGCCGGTGGCATGGTCGAAGGCCGGGCCCTGAAAGCGGCGTACACGGCCGGCGAACAGGCCCAGGCCGGGGGTGTCGCCCTCGTCGCTGGCTTCGAACAGCATCTGTTCGCCCACGCACACGCCCAGCAGCGGTTTCTCGCGGGCGGCCTGCAGCACGGCTTCGCGCAGCCCGGAGGTATCCAGGGTGCGCATGCAGTCGGGCATGGCGCCCTGGCCCGGAAACACGACACGGTCGGCGGCGCGGATTTCGCCGGCCTCCCGGGCGATGCGGATGTCGTGGTCGGGGGCGGCGGCTTGCAGGGCGCGGGCGACGGAATGGAAGTTGCCCATGCCGTAGTCGACGATGGCGATGCGGGTCACGATGCGGAGATCCTGGGACGGTAGGCGGGGTGGATTACAGCGAGCCCTTGGTCGAGGGGATGGCGCCCCCGGCGCGCGGATCGACTTCGGTGGCCATGCGCAGGGCGCGGCCGAAGGCCTTGAAGATCGTCTCGCACTGGTGGTGGGCGTTTTCCCCATGCAGATTGTCGATGTGCACGGTCGCCTGGGCGTGATTGACGAAACCCTGGAAGAACTCGCGCGCCAGATCGACGTCGAAGGTGCCGATGCGGGCGCGGGCGTAGTCCACCCGGTAGAACAGGCCGGGGCGGCCGGAAAGATCCACCACCACGCGCGACAGGGCCTCGTCCAGCGGCACGTAGGCGTGGCCGTAGCGGCGCAGGCCGGCCTTGTCGCCCGCGGCGGCGGCGAAGGCCTGGCCCAGCGTGATGCCGACGTCTTCCACGCTGTGGTGGTCGTCGATGTGGGTGTCGCCGTCGCAGTGGACGTCCAGGTCGAACAGGCCGTGGCGGGCGATCTGGTCGAGCATGTGATCCAGGAAAGGCACGCCGGTGTTCAGCGTGCGGGTGCCGGTGCCGTCGAGATTGATGCTGACGCGGATGCGGGTTTCCTGGGTGTTGCGTTCGATGGTGGCGGTGCGCATGGGCGATGAAGGCTCGTTCGGGTGGGAACCGCGCGGCCGTGCGGGGCCGCCCGGGCGGATGTCAGGGGTCCAGGCGCAGCGAGGCGCTGGCGGCGTGGGCGTGCAGACCCTCGCCCGTGGCCAGGGTGGCGGCGATGCGGCCCAGGGTCTGGGCGCCGGCGCGCGACACCTGGATCAGGCTGCTGCGCTTCTGGAAATCATACACGCCCAGCGGCGAGGAGAAGCGCGCCGTGCGCGCGGTGGGCAGGACGTGGTTCGGCCCGGCGCAGTAATCGCCCAGGGATTCGGAGCTGTAGGCGCCCAGGAAGATCGCGCCCGCGTGGCGCACCAGGGGCAGCAGGGCCTGCGGATCCCGGGTGGAGAGCTCCAGGTGTTCGGGGGCGATGCGGTTGACGATGCCGCATGCCTGCTCAAGGCTGTCGGTGCGGATCAGCGCGCCCCGGTTGGCCAGGCTGATGCGCAGGATATCGGCGCGCGGCTGGGCGGGCAGCAACCGCTCGATGGCGGTCTGGACGGCGTCCAGGTAGTCGCCGTCCGGGCACAACAGGATGGCCTGGGCGAGTTCGTCGTGCTCGGCCTGGGAGAACAGGTCGATGGCCAGCCATTCGGCCGGCGTGCTGCCGTCGGCCACGATCAGGATCTCGGACGGGCCGGCGATCATGTCGATGCCCACCGTGCCGAACACGCGGCGCTTGGCCGCCGCGACGTAGGCGTTGCCCGGCCCGACGATCTTGTCCACCGCGGGCAGCGTGCGCGTGCCATAGGCCAGGCCGCCCACGGCCTGGGCTCCGCCGATGGCGAACACGCGGTCCGCGCCGCCCAGGGCGGCGGCGGCCAGCACCATGGGATTGCGCACGCCGCCGGGCGTGGGCGTGACCATGATCAGCTCGGGCACGCCGGCGACCTTGGCCGGGATGGCGTTCATCAGCACGGAAGACGGGTAGGCGGCCTTGCCGCCCGGCACGTACAGTCCGACGCGGTCCAGCGCGGTGACTTGCTGGCCCAGCATCGTGCCGTCGGGTTCGGTGTAGGTCCAGGTTTCGGCGCGCTGGTGTTCGTGGTAGCGGCGCACGCGGTCGGCGGCGGCTTCGAGCGCCGCGCGCTGATCGGCGGGCAGGCTGTCCAGGGCCGCCAGCCAGTCGGCGCGGGGGATTTCCAGCGCCGACAGGTCGTCGGCCTGTACGCGGTCGAAACGCGCCGTGTAGTCCAGGATGGCCGCGTCGCCGCGCGCCTGCACGTCGCGGAGGATCTCGCGCACGGCGGTCTCGATGGCCTCGTCCTGGGAGGCGTCGTAGGCCAGCAGGCGGGTCAGGGCCGCATCGAAATCGGGAGAGCGGGCATCCAGGCGGTGAATCAGGGACATGGCGGCGATTGGAATGGGGTGGGTTCTATCTTACTGTGCGGCGGCCCGGGCGAAAGCATCCAGGAAGGGCTGCAGGCGCGCGCCCTTCATCTTGAGCGCGGCCTGGTTGACGATCAGGCGCGAGGAGATCTGGCGGATTTCCTCGACTTCGACCAGGCGGTTGGCGCGCAGCGTGCCGCCCGAGGACACCAGGTCGACGATGGCGTCGGCCAGGCCCACCAGCGGGGCCAGCTCCATCGAGCCGTAGAGCTTGATGATGTCCACGTGCACGCCCTTGGCGGCGAAGTGCTCGCGCGCGGCGCGCACGTACTTGGTGGCGATGCGCAGGCGCGAACCCTGGTGCACGGCGGCCTGGTAATCGAAGCCTTCGGGGGCGGCCACGCAGAGGCGGCAGCGGGCGATGTTCAGGTCGGTGGGCTGGTACAGGCCGCCCGGGTGCTGCGCCATGTGCTCGTGCAGCACATCCTTGCCGGCGATGCCGAAGTCGGCCGCGCCGTACTGGACGTAGGTGGGCACGTCGGAGGCGCGCACGATGATGATGCGCAGGTCGTCGGAATCCGTGGGCAGGATCAGCTTGCGCGAGGATTCCGGGTTCTCGGATACGTTCACGCCGGCGGCGGCCAGCAGGGGCAGGGTTTCTTCGAAGATGCGGCCCTTGGACAGCGCCAGGGTCAGAGGGTGGAGAGCCATGCGGGGCCTGTCATTGAATGCGTTGGATGTCCGCGCCCAGCGCCTGGAGCTTGAGCTCCATGCGTTCGTAGCCGCGGTCCAGGTGGTAGATGCGCTCCACCGTGGTCTGGCCGCTGGCCGCCAGGCCGGCGATCACCAGGCTGGCCGAGGCGCGCAGGTCGGTGGCCATGACGGTGGCCCCGAGCAGTTGCTCGACGCCCTGGACCACGGCGGTGTGGCCGTCGATCTCGATGTCCGCGCCCATGCGGTGCAGTTCCTGCACGTGCATGTAGCGGTTTTCGAAGATGTTTTCGGTGATGACGGCGGTGCCGTCGGCCAGGGTGTTCAAGGCCATGAGCTGGGCCTGCATGTCGGTCGGGAAGCCCGGGTATTCGCTGGTGCGAAAGCCCGTGGCGCGTGGCCGGCCGGCCATGCGGGCGCGGATCCAGTCCGGCCCGGTGGTGATTTCGAGCCCGGCGTCGCGCAGTTTGTCCAGCACCGCGCCCAGCGTATCGGGGGCCGCATGGCGCAGGGTGATGTCGCCGCCCGTGGCCGCCACGGCGCACAGGAAGGTGCCGGCTTCGATGCGGTCGGGCACGATGCGGTGGGCCGCGCCGTGCAGGCGCTCGACGCCCTCGATGACGATGCGGTCGGTGCCGTGGCCCTCGATGTGGGCGCCCATGGCGACCAGCATGTGGGCCAGGTCGACGACCTCGGGTTCGCAGGCGGCGTTTTCCAGCACGGTGCGGCCCTCGGCCAGGGCGGCGGCCATCATCAGGTTTTCGGTGCCGGTGACGGTGACCATGTCCGTGAGGATGCTGGCGCCGCGCAGGCGCCTGGCCTCGGCGACGACAAAGCCGTGCTCGATGCGGATGTGCGCGCCCATGGCGGCCAGGCCCTTGATGTGCTGGTCCACCGGCCGCTGGCCGATGGCGCAGCCGCCCGGCAGGCTGACCCGGGCGCGGCCGAAGCGCGCCACCAGCGGGCCCAGCACCAGGATGGACGCCCGCATGGTCTTGACCAGTTCGTAGGGGGCTTCCTGGCTGGAGACTTCGTCGGCCTGCAGGGTGACGCGGTTTCCCTCCCCGCGCTGCGCGCGCACGCCCATGCGCTGCAGCAGGGTCAGGGTGGTGCCGATGTCGCGCAGATCCGGCACGTTGTCCAGCGCCAGGGGATCGGCGGTGAGCAGCGAGGCGCAGAGGATCGGCAGGGCGGCGTTCTTGGCGCCCGAAATGGCGACTTCGCCCTGCAGCGGCCGCCCGCCCTGGATCAACAGCTTATCCATTGTTCTTGATGGTTTCGTATTCGGCGGGCGTCAGGGTGCGCATCGACAGGGCGTGGATTTCCGCGCGCATGCGCTCACCCAGGGCCTGGTAGACGGCCTGGTGGCGGGCCAGCGTGCGCTTGCCCTCGAACAGGGGGCTGACGATCAGGGCTTCGAAATGGGCGCCGTCGCCGTAGACTTCGAGATGCTCGCAGGGCAGGTTGTCGGCAATGTACTGGCGGACGTGGTCGGGGGTGGGAGACATGGTTCAGCTCCGTAGTTTGTAGCCGCGCGCCAGCAGGCGCAGGGCAAACAGGCTCAGGGCCACGGCGACGGCCAGCACGATGGCCAGGCCGTGCCAGGGGGAAACATCGGACGCCGCGAAGAATCCGTAGCGGAAGCCGTCGATCATGTAGAACACGGGGTTCCAGCGCGAGACTTCCTGCCAGAAGGGCGGCAGGCTGTGGATCGAGTAGAACACGCCCGACAGGAATGTGGCGGGCACAATCAGGAAGTTCTGGAAGGCCGCCAACTGGTCGAATTTTTCCGACCACAGGCCCGCGACCAGGCCGAGCACCCCAAGGATCCAGCACGACAGCACGGCGAAGACCAGCAGCCAGAGGGGTTCCGCGACCGGCAGGCGCACGAAGAACAGCGCCACCAGCCAGACACAGGCCCCCACGCACAGCCCGCGCACGACTGCCGCCAGGATGTAGGCGGCAAAGATCTGGCGGTGGGAGAACGGCGGCAGCAGCACGAAGATCAGGTTGCCGGTGATGCGGCTCTGGATCAGGGACGAGGAGGGATTGGCAAAGCTGTTTTGCAGCATGCTCATCATCATCAGCCCGGGAATCAGGAAAGCGGTGTAGGAGATCGTGTCGTACACCTGGACGCGGTCTTCCAGCACGTGGGAAAAGATCAGCAGGTACAGCAGCGCCGTGACCACCGGCGCGGCGATGGTCTGCAGGCCGACCTTCCAGAAGCGCATCAGCTCTTTGTGCAGCAGGGTCGGAAAGCCCGAACCCATCGCGGGCCGGGTCTGGGCGACGGGGCGGATCACAGCTCGGCCTCCAGCACGGAATCGTCGTGCATGATGCGCACGAAGGCGTCTTCGAGGTCGGCGCCGCCGACCCGCGCCATCAGCGCCTGGGTGGTGTCCAGCGCCACGATCTGGCCGGATTTCAGCATCGCCACCCGCCCGCACAGGGATTCGGCTTCTTCCAGGTAGTGGGTGGTCAGCAGGATCGTGTGCCCCGCCTGGTTCAGGCGCGTGATGAAGTCCCACAGCGTGCGGCGCAGGTCCACGTCCACCCCGGCGGTGGGTTCGTCCAGGATGATCACGGGCGGGCGGTGCACCAGGGCCTGCGCCACCAGCACGCGGCGCTTCATCCCGCCCGACAGCTCGCGCATATTGGTATCGGCCTTGTCCAGCAGCCCCAGGTTGTCCAGGATCTCATCGATCCAGTCGTCGTTGTTGCGCAGGCCGAAATAGCCCGACTGCAGCCGCAGCGTCTCGCGCACGGTGAAGAAGGGGTCGTAGACGATTTCCTGGGGCACCACGCCCAGCGATTGGCGGGCGCGGCGGAAGTCCTCGACCACGTCGTAGCCGCAGACGCGCGCGCTGCCCCGGGTGGCGTGGGAAAGCCCGGCCAGGATGGAGATCAGCGAGGTCTTGCCGGCGCCGTTGGGGCCCAGCAGGCCGAAGAATTCACCGTGCTCGATGGCCAGGCTGACGTCGCGCAGGGCCTGGAAACCGGCGGGCGCCGGCCGGCCTCGCAGGCGATCGCGCCAGGAGCGCGGGTGCGGGGCATAGGTCTTGGAAATGTGTTGCAGGTCGAGAGCGGGCATGGGCAGGCGATGCGCCCCGAAGTGGGCGCCATCGGACATTATAAGGGCTTGTACGGATGCGGCCCCGCTCGTCGCGTCCGCACACGGGCGCGTTCAGCAAGAAATCACTGTTTCGCGTTCAGCGCCTTGATCAGCCCGTCGATCCCGCTGCGGCCGATCTCTGCGGCAAACTGGTTGCGGTAGTTCTGGATCAGCCAGATGCCTTCGACGTTCAGGTCGTAGACTTTCCAGCCCGCGTCGGTGCGCTCGAGCCGGTAGTCCACGCCGATCGGCGGGCTGTTCGGCTGCGAGATCGACGTGCGCACCACCGCGTCGTCCGCCTTGGGATCGCCCCGGAACGGCAGCAGCGTGATCGTCGTGCCCGACGTCACCCGCGTGAACGCCCCGCTGTAGGTGCGGATCAATGTGCCCGTGAACGCCTGGACCAGCGCCTCCTGCTGGGCGGCCGAGGCCTGGCGCCAGTGGCGTCCCGCCGCCAGGCGCGTCGTCTTGTTCATATCGACGTGGGGCAGCGCGTAGCGGCGCACGAGGTCGGCGATGTGGCCGGTGTCGCCCTGCAGCGCCAGGGGGTCGGCCTTGACTGCGTCGAGCATGTTGTTGGCGACGGCTTCGAGGAAGTCGTTGGGCGCGGCCAGGGGGTCGACCGGGCGCTCAGCCGCGCCGGCAGGCGCGGCGGCCAGGCCCAGGGCGGCGCCCAGAAGGCACGGGCCGGCCATCCGGCGCAGGGTATGCAGGAAAAAAGAAAAAAAACGCATGGTCGTCTCCGTGTGACGCTTGCCCGCGCGAGGCGGACGGCTCGGGGCCCGGGCCGTCCGCCGGCCCGGGCGGGCGGTTTCAGTTCTCGGCGTCCGGGTCTTCGTAGACCGGCAGGTCCGGGCCGGCCGGCGCCGCCGTGTGATCCAGCGCGTCCTCGGTCGAGGCGCGGCTGCCCTGCTGGCGGCTGTCGAGCATCGCCTTGCGGCGCTGCAGGTAGGCGTCACGGATGAAGCTGTACCTGTCGAGCGCGATCTGGTCTACGAGGCGGTCGGCCTCCAGGAGGTTGGCGCGCGTATCCACGATGTACAGGCCCAGGATGGAATTGCGCACCGGGACGTTGTCGATGGCGAACACCGCGGCGGTCGGCGTCAGCGGCGCCGACAGGGCGACCGCCGTGCCGACCCCGTCGCGCACCGTGCTCGCGCCGAGGAAAGGCAGCACGAAGTACGGGCCTTGATCGAAGCCCCAGACACCCAGCGTCATGCCGAAATCATTGGGGATCTTGCGCGCACCGTGCATCGAAGCGACGTCGATGCAGCCTCCCAGGCCCGCCGTGCTGTTGAACAGCACCCGGCCGAAGGTATCCACGAAGTCGCGGCCGCGGCCCTGAAGCAGACTGTTGACGCCAGACCAGACGTCGCCCAGATTGCTGAAGATGTTGTGGATACAGGTGCGCACCGGACGCGGCGTGACCGTCTCGTAGCCCGTCGCGATGGGCTTGAGCACGGCGCGGTCCACCGCGTCGTTGAAGCTGTACATGCTGCGGTTGTAGGATTCCCAGGGATCGTTGGGCGCGGGGTGCGGCACGTTGGCGCAGCCGGCCAGCAGGGCGGCGGTCGCCAGAGCCAGCCCTGCGCGGGCCGGGAATGGGCGGGGATGCCGTGCGGCGGGTTTCGTCGGGGCTGCAGGGTGCATGTCGGATCTCGTGCGGTCGGGTCGGTGTGCGTTCGGGCGTCGTTTATTGCTTATTGTAAGTGTAAAGGAAGGGGCTCAATGCCCGGCGTCCGCGCCCTGCTGCGAACCTTCCTTTTCGGCCGAACTGTACAGGAACTTGCTGATGAGGTCTTCCAGCACCACGGCGGATTGCGTGAATTCGATCGTGCCGCCGTCGGCCAGGTTCTTGTCGTCGCCCCCGGGGGTCAGGCCGATGTACTGCTCGCCCAGCAGGCCGGAAGTCAGGATCGAGGCCGAGGAATCCTTCGGGAATGCGTAGGCCTGCTCCATATCCAGGGTGACGACGGCCTGGAAGCGTTGATTGTCGAAGCCGATGGCGGCGACCCGCCCGACCACCACGCCGCTGCTTTTGACCGGCGCGCGGGCCTTCAGCCCGCCGACATTGTCGAAGTAGGCTTGCACCCGGTAGGTGGGGGCGAAGGAAAAGGAGCTCATATTGCCGGCGCGCAGCGCCAGGAACACCAGGGCGATCAGCCCCAGCAGAATGAACAGGCCTACCCAGAAATCGGTTTTCTCGCGTGTCATGAAGTCGTTCCGCAGGTTTCGGTTGGCGAAAAATGGGGGTCAGTGGGCGAACATCAGCGCCGTCAGCAGGAAATCCAGCCCCAGCACCGCCAGGGCGCCGCTGACCACGGTGCGGGTGGTGGCGCGCGCGACGCCCTCGGGGGTGGCGCGCGCCGTCCAGCCTTGGTAGAGGGCGATCAGGGTCACCACGATGCCGAAGACCAGACTCTTGATCACGCCGTTGAGCACGTCGTCGATCACATCCACCCCGCCTTGCATCTGCGACCAGAACGCCCCCGGGTCGATGCCGATCAGCACCACGCCCACGAACCAGCCGCCGAGAATGCCGACCATGGAAAAGACCGCCGCCAGCACCGGCATGGCGATCACACCGCCCCAGAAGCGCGGCGCCAGCACGCGGCGGATCGGGTCCACGGCCATGACTTCCATGGCCGAGATCTGCTCGCCGGCCTTCATCAGGCCGATTTCCGCCGTCAGCGACGTGCCGGCCCGCCCGGCGAACAACAGCGCCGTCACCACCGGCCCCAGTTCGCGCGTGAGGGACAGGGCCACCAGCAGGCCCAGGGCCTCTTCGGAGCCGTAGCGGTTCAACGTGTAGTAACCCTGCAGGCCCAGCACGAAACCCACGAACAGGCCCGAAACCCCGATGATCAGCAGGGAATGGTTGCCGATGAAGTGAACCTGCTGGGCCGTCAGGCGCGGGCGGCGCAGCACCACGCCGCTGCGCGCGAGGATGGCCCCGAAGAGGCGGGCGAAGGCGCCCAGGCCGGTGATCATGGAAGCGAAACCGTGCCCCAGTGCCGCGATGCGGCGTGCGAGCGCGTTCATGGCGCGGCCTTTGTGTTCATGCGGCCCTCCGGTCGGCCAGCCAGCGCTCGAAGGCCGGCGTCAAGGGGTAGTGAAAACCGATCGGCCCGTCGGGCCGGCCCTGCAGGAACTGCTGCAGGTATTCGTCTTGCGAGGCCGAGAGATCCGCCGGCGTGCCCTGGGCCACCAGCCGGCCCTGGCCGATCAGATAGACCTGATCCACGATGGCGAAGGATTCCGCCACGTCGTGCGTGATCAGGATCGAGGCGCAATGCAGTTGATCCGTCAGGGAGCGGATCAACTGGGCCGTGATGCCCAGTGAAATCGGGTCCAGCCCGGCGAAGGGCTCGTCGTAGAGGATGAGTTCGGGTTCCAGCACGATCGCGCGCGCCAGCGCCACGCGCCGCGCCATGCCGCCGGAAATCTCCGAGATCCGCAGGTGCGCCGCATGCCGCAAGCCCACCGCCTGGAGTTTGTCCAGCACTTGTTCCAGGATCTGATGCTCGGAGATGCACGTGTGCTCGCGCAGCGGAAAGGCGACGTTCTCGAAGACGTTCAGGTCGGTGAACAGCGCCCCGCCCTGGAACAGCACGCCCATGCGCTGGCGCACTGCCCGCAGCGGCTCGCCATCCAGCCGGGCCATGTCTTGGCCGAATACGCGGATGCGCCCGGCCTGCGCCTGTAACTGGCCGGTCACCGCCCGCAGCAGCGTCGTCTTGCCCGAGCCCGAGCCGCCCATCATGGCCACGACCTGCCCCGGCATGACGCGCAGGTCGATGCCGCTCAGTACGGTGAATTCGCCGTAGCCGAGCGAAACGTCGTCGAAGGTGACGAGAGGGTCGGAGGAAATGTCAGTCATGGAAAAGGGGCGGACGCCTGTTTTCTATGGATTGTACCTGTGTGGGTTTCCGGTTTGCTGGCGCGCATATCCAGTACCATGCCGGCAGGGCGGGCTGTGGCATGGGGGCAGGGAACTTTTCGCGCCGCCGTTCGTTGGACTGGGTGTGAGTGCAGAAGCCGATCTCGAGGACGAACAGTATGCCGTGCGTGCGGGCGCGGGAGATGATCACGCCTATTCCTGGCTGGTGGCGCGCCACCAGGGCGCCGTCTACCGGTATCTCGTGCGCATGATCCGTGTGCCGGAAATTGCCCGGGACCTCACCCAGGACACGTTCCTGCGCGCCTATCAGGCGATTCGCGCCTGGCGGCCAGAAGCCAAGTTCCGGACCTGGCTGTTTCGCATCGCGCACAACCTGGCGCTGGATCATTTGCGCAGGGCCGGCCGGGTGCGCATGGAGCCCCTGGAATCGGGCCTGGAGGTTCCCGACCCTGCGCCAGGCCCCGAACGGCGGCTTGAAACCGCACAAAGGGCGCACCGCCTGGAACGGGCGCTGGCCGCCGTGGCGCCCGCGCATCGCGAGATTCTGCTGCTGCGAGAGATCGAGGGCATGTCCTACGAGGACATCGCCCGGACCCTGGACCTGAATCCGGGCACCGTGCGCTCGCGCATCGCCCGTGCCCGGGCGGCCTTGCTGGCCGCCCTGAAAGATTGACGAAGGAGACGCCATGCCTTGCCCCCGAACACGATTGCTCTGCGCTTGCCTGGACCCGGAATGGGCCGGGCGCAGGCGCGCCCTGGTCGAGGCGCACGTGGCGCGCTGCCCGATCTGCGAGGCCGAACTGGAGGCCTTGCGGAGCATGACCGCCGGCCTGCGCGCCTTGCCGGATCCCGCCGGGGCGCCGGACGTGGCCCGTTCCTGGCGTCCCGCGCCTGCCGGGCGGCGGCCCGCCCGGCGCCGTTCTTTCACCGACATCCTGCTGGCCGGGCTGGGCTGGTTGCCGGCTGGAGCGGCCGTCACGGCCTCGCTGGCGGTCGGGATCGGGATGGCTGACCGGACTTGGCCCGCGGCGGCCCCCGCATCGCCTCCGGCTTCGATGGCGCGGCTGGACGTTTTTGGGCCGGTCCCGCCCGGCGGACTGTGCGCTGCGGGCGATTTGTGCGGATCCGCCAAGGAGAGAACATGACCCCACGCCACCGGAATATCCTGCTGGCCGCTTCCCTGGCCCTGAACATCGGTTTCGTTGCCATCGCCGTCCAGCGGCACTGGCCGGGCGATGAGCCGGCTCAGGCGGCGGCCTCGCTGACGCAGCGCCTCGGGCTGTCGCCCGGCCAGCAGGCCGCCTGGGCGGCGCTCGAAGCCCCGTTTCTGGAGGATCTGGCCGAAAACTGGGCGGACATCCGTGCGCAGCGCCAGGCCTTGCTCGACGAAGTTTTTTCCGCGCGGCCGGATGCGGCGCGGCTTGACGGTATCCAGGCAAAGATCGCCCGCTTGCAAGACGCGCAGCAAAAGCGCGTGATCCGCCAGTTGCTGGCGGAGCGCAGCGTGCTCGATCCCGGTCAGCAAGCCATGCTCAAAGACCTGCTGATGCAGGAATTCGCCGCGCAGGCCACGCGGGTGGAGCAGTTGCACCAGACGGCGCCCGCAACCCGCTGAAATGCGCGCATCCTGTGTGCGGGCGTTTTGCGGGCGGCCAGGGAACTTTTTCATGGGCGGTTCGTTAGAGCAGATGTCGGAATGACATCGACTTCCCCCTTTTTTGAGAGATGAATCATGAAAATCCAGACTTCCCGCCTCCTGTTCGCCCTGGGGTTCGCTTTGCCGCTTGCGATCGCCGCCGGGCCTCTTCAAGCGGCGCAGACGCACGATCACGGCCACGCGGCCGCGGAACTGGCCCTGGATCACGGCCAGAAATGGGCCACCGATGATCCGCTGCGCCAGGCCATGGGCAATCTGCACCAGGCCGTGGCGCGGGCCCTGCCCGAGGCGCACGCGGGTGCGCTGTCCGATGCGGGTTACGATGCGCTGGGCGCGCAGGCGAATCGCGAACTGGCGTATATCGTTGAGAACTGCAAGCTCGAACCGCAGGCCGATGCCGTGCTGCATGTGATTCTGGCCGATGTGGTCGAGGGGGCGGGTATCGCGGGCGGCCAGCACGCCGGGCAAGCCCGCGCCGCCGGGGTCGTGCGCCTGGCCGAGGCGCTGAACCGCTACGGCGAGTACTTCGATCACCCGGGCTGGCAGGCGATCCGGATTCCGCACGAGTCCTGATGGGGCGCTCCCGCCGCTGAAGCGGCGGGAGCCGTGCCCGGCATGCTTCAGCGCGGCAGTACGGAAGCGCCCATCAGGTATTCATCCACCGACCGCGCGCACTGGCGTCCTTCGCGGATCGCCCACACCACCAGCGACTGTCCGCGCCGCATGTCGCCCGCGGCGAATACCTTCGCCCGGGAGCTGCAGTAGTCGTCGGTGTTGGCCCGGGCGTTCCCGCGCGCGTCGGTTTCCACGCCGAAGGCGTCCAGCACCGTGCGCACCGGCGAGACGAAACCCATGGCCAGCAGCACCAGATCGGCCTGGATTTCGAAGCGCGAATCCTTCACCTCGCGCATCTTCATCTGGCCCGTCGCCTTGTCCTTCAGCCATTCCAGGCGCGTTGCGACCAGCTTCTCCACCTTGCCGCCCTTGCCCTCGAAGGCCTGGGTGCCGACCGCCCAGTCGCGCTGGCAGCCTTCTTCGTGCGAAGACGAGGTGCGCAGCCGGATCGGCCAGTAGGGCCACGTCAGCAGTTTGTCCTCTTCCTCCGGCGGGCGGAACATCAGCTCGAACTGGGTCACCGAAGCCGCCCCCTGGCGGTTGCTCGTGCCCACGCAATCCGAACCCGTGTCGCCGCCGCCGATCACCACCACGTGCTTGCCTTTGGCGCTGATCGGCTTGGCGATGCGGTCGCCATGGTTGATCTTGTTCTGCTGGCGCAGGAAGTCCATGGCGAAATGCACCCCGCGCAGCGCGCGGCCCGGCACCGGCAGGTCGCGCGGCTGCTCGGACCCGCCCGCCAGCACGACCGCATCGTGCTGCGTCAGCAGCTCGTCGGGCGTCACGACCGTCAGGCCGTCCTCCGCGTGTGCCGCGTCGCCCACGTAGGTCGAGGGGAAGAACTCCACTCCTTCGGCCTCCATCTGGGCCAGGCGCCGGTCGATGTGGAGTTTTTCCAGTTTGAAGTCCGGGATCCCGTAGCGCAGCAGCCCGCCGATGCGGTTGCTCTTCTCGTAGACGGACACGCTGTGCCCGGCGCGCGCCAATTGCTGCGCGCAGGCCAGGCCTGCCGGCCCCGAACCCACCACGGCGACCCGCTTGCCCGTCTTGCGCGCGGGCGGTTGCGGCGTCACCCAGCCTTCCTGCCAGCCGCGTTCGATGATCGTGTGCTCGATCGACTTGATGCCCACGGCGTCGTCGTTCAGGTTCAGCGTACAGGCCGCCTCGCAGGGCGCCGGGCAGATCCGGCCGGTGAATTCCGGGAAGTTGTTGGTCGACAGCAGCACGTCGAGCGCGCGCTTCCAGTCCTGGCGGTAGACCAGATCGTTCCAGTCCGGGATGATGTTGTTGACCGGGCAGCCGTGCGTGCAGAACGGCACCCCGCAGTCCATGCAGCGCGCGCCCTGGATGCGGGCCTGCTCGTCGGTCAGCGGGGAGACGAATTCTTTCCAGTGGCGCAGGCGGGATTCCGGCGCCTCGTAGGCCGGCTTGACCCGCGCGAATTCCATGAAACCAGTGATTTTTCCCATGATGTTCTCTCAAGCGACCTGAGCCTGAGCCTGGGTCGGGGTCTGCGCCGCCTGCCACAGTTCGCCCAGGGCGCGGCGGTATTCGATCGGAGTGACTTTGATGAAGGCGCGGCGCGCCTGGTTCCAGTCCTCTAGGATTTCCCGGGCGCGGAAGCTGCCGGTGTGGCGGAAATGGTTTTCCACCAGGCGGCGCACGATGGCCTCGTCGGTCTCGCGCGGGCCGTTGCGCTCCAGGCCGTGCCAGAATTGCGGCTCGCCGGCCTGCCGCTGGGCCTCGTCGGTCTCCATCGGGTCGAGGCGCACCATGCCGGTGTTGCAGCGGCGCGCGAATCGCTGTTCCGGATCCCAGACGTAGGCGATGCCGCCGGACATGCCGGCCGCGAAATTGCGGCCGGTCTCGCCCAGCACCACCACGGTGCCGCCCGTCATGTACTCGCAGCCGTGGTCGCCCGTGCCTTCCACCACGGCGGCGGCGCCCGAGTTGCGCACCGCAAAGCGTTCGCCGGCGACGCCGTTGAAATACGCTTCGCCACCGGTGGCGCCATACAGCACCGTGTTGCCGGCGATGATGTGATCCGGGCCGAAGCCGCGGAAATCATTGGGCGAACGCAGGATCAGGCGGCCGCCCGACAGGCCCTTGCCGACGTAGTCGTTGGCCTCGCCCACCAGGTCCAGGGTCACGCCGTGGGCCAGGAAAGCGCCGAAACTCTGGCCGGCGGCGCCGTTGCATTGGATGTGGATGGTGTCGTCGGGCAAGCCCTCATGGCCATAGCGCCGGGCGACTTCGCCCGACAGCATGGCGCCGATGGTGCGGTTGCGGTTGCGCACCGGGGTGATGAAGGACACTTTCTCGGCGCGTTCCAGCGCGGCCTTGCTGCGTTCGATCAACTGGTGATCCAGCGCGTGCGACAGGCCGTGGTCCTGTTCGTCGGTGTGGTGCACCGGGTCTTCGGTGGGCACTTGGTGGAAGATGCGGCTGAAGTCCAGGCCGTGCGCCTTCCAGTGGTCGATGCCCTTGCGCATGTCGAGCAGGTCGGCGCGGCCGATCAGTTCGTCGAAGGTGCGGATGCCCAGTTGCGCCATGATTTCGCGCACTTCCTCGGCGACGAAGAAGAAATAGTTGACGACGTATTCCGGCTTGCCGTTGAACTTCTTGCGCAGCTCGGGATCCTGGGTGGCGACCCCCGTCGGGCAGGTGTTCAGGTGGCACTTGCGCATCATGATGCAGCCTTCGACGATCAGCGGCGCCGTGGCGAAGCCGACCTCGTCGGCCCCCAGCATGGCGGCGATGGCCACGTCGCGCCCGGTTTTCATCTGGCCGTCGGCCTGCACGCGGATGCGGCTGCGCAGGCGGTTCAGCACCAGGGTCTGCTGCGTTTCGGCCAGGCCCAGTTCCCAGGGGATGCCGGCATGTTTGATGGAGGATACGGGCGAGGCGCCCGTGCCGCCGTCGTGGCCGGCGATGACCACGTGGTCGGCCTTGGCCTTGGCCACCCCGGTGGCCACCGTGCCCACCCCCACCTCGGCCACCAGCTTCACCGAGATCGAGGCGCGCTCGTTGACGTTCTTCAGGTCGTGGATCAGTTGGGCCAGGTCTTCGATGGAGTAGATGTCATGGTGTGGCGGGGGCGAGATCAGGCCCACGCCCGGCACCGAATAGCGCAGTTGCGCAATGTAGTCGGTGACCTTGTGGCCCGGCAGTTGGCCGCCTTCGCCGGGCTTGGCGCCCTGGGCCATCTTGATCTGGATCTGGTCGGCGCTGCACAGGTATTCGGCCGTGACGCCGAAGCGCCCCGAGGCCACTTGCTTGATGCGCGAACGCAGCGAATCGCCGGCCGCCAGCGGCACGTCGGCGGCGATGCGGTCCGCGCCCAGCACGGAGGCCAGGCTGTCGCCCTTGCGCACCGTGGGCTTGCCCGCACGCATCTCGGCGCGGTAGCGCAGCGCGTCTTCACCGCCTTCGCCGGTGTTGGATTTGCCGCCGATGCGGTTCATGGCGACCGCCAGGGTGGCGTGCGCCTCGGTGGAGATCGAGCCCAGCGACATGGCGCCGGTGGCGAAACGCTTGACGATTTCCTTGGCGGGCTCGACTTCGGACAGGGGGATGGCCCGGGCCGGGTCGACGCGGAATTCGAACAAGCCGCGCAGCGTCATGTGGCGGCGCGACTGATCGTTGATGAGCTGGGCGTATTCCTTGAAGGTCGAGTAGTTGTTGGCGCGCGTGGCGTGCTGCAGCTTGGCGATCGAATCCGGCGTCCACAGGTGCTGTTCGCCGCGGATGCGGAAGGCGTATTCCCCTCCCGCGTCCAGCGCGTCGGCCAGCACCGGATCGGCGCTGAAGGCGGCCTGGTGGGTGCGCAGGGCCTCTTCGGCCACCTGGAAGATATCGATGCCCGAGATATTGCTGGGCGTGCCGGTGAAGTATTTTTCCACCAGGCTTTCGTGCAGGCCCACCGCCTCGAAGATCTGCGCGCCGGTGTAGGACATATAGGTCGAGATGCCCATCTTGGACATGACCTTCTTCAGCCCTTTGCCGATCGCCTTGATGTAGTTTTCGGCGGCGTGGGGGTCCGGCATCGCCGATAAGGTTTCGAGCGCCAGCCAGGGATGCACGGCCTCGGCGCCATAGCCGCCCAGCAGCGCGAAATGGTGCGTTTCGCGCGCCGAGCCGGTTTCCACGATCAGACCGGTCCGGGTGCGCAGGCCCGCGCGGATCAGATGCTGGTGGATGGCCGAGGTCGCCAGCAGCGCGGGGATCGCGACGCGCTCGGCATCGACGTGGCGGTCGCTGATCAGCAGGATGTTGTCGCCGCTCAACACGGCATCGGCGGCGCTGGCGCACAGCGAGGCCAGGCAGGCTTCGATGCCTTCGCGGCCCCAGGCGACCGGATAGGTGATGTCCAGCTCGCAGCAGCGGAACTTGTCGTTGGTCTGGCGGCTGATGTGGCGCAACTGCGCCATGGCGGCCCGGTCCAGCACCGGCTGGCTGATCTCCAGGCGCAGGGGCGGGTTGACGTTGTTGATGTCCAGCAGATTCGGCTTGGGCCCGATGAAGGACACCAGCGACATGACCATCTGCTCGCGGATCGGGTCGATCGGCGGATTGGTCACCTGGGCGAACATCTGGCGGAAGTAGTTGTAGAAGGGCTTGGGGCGGTCCGACAGCACGGTCAGCGGCGCATCGTTGCCCATGGAACCGATGGCTTCCTCGCCGTTTTTCGCCATGGGCTCCAGGATGAACTTGAAGTCTTCCTGGGTCCAGCCGAAGGCCTGCTGGCGGTCCAGCAGGCTGGCGGAGGGTTCGGGCAGGTCGTCGGCCTTCAGGGCGGGCAGGTCGTCGAGCTTCAGGCGCAGCCGCTCGATCCACTGCGGGTAGGGATGCGCGTTGGCCAGTTGGGACTTGATTTCCTCGTCCTCGATGATGCGGCCCTGCTGCAGGTCGATCAGCAGCATGCGGCCGGGCTGCAGGCGCCACTTCTTGACGATGCGGTGTTCGGGGATTGGCAGCGTGCCGGCTTCGGACGCGAGGATCACCAGATTGTCGTCGGTGATCAGGTAGCGGGCCGGGCGCAGGCCGTTGCGGTCCAGCGTGGCGCCGATCTGGCGTCCATCGGTGAAGGCGACGGCGGCCGGGCCGTCCCAGGGTTCCATCAAGGCGGCGTGATACTCATAGAAGGCACGCCGCGAATCGTCCATGTCGGCGTGCTGCTCCCAGGCCTCCGGGATCATGATCATCATCGCCTGGGCCAGGGAATAGCCCGACATGACCAGCAGCTCCAGGCAGTTGTCGAAGGTGGCGGTGTCGGATTGGCCTTCGTAGACGATGGGATAGAGCTTGGCCAGGTCTTCGCCCAGCACGGCCGAACTCATGGCGCCTTCGCGGGCGCGCAGCCAGTTGAAGTTGCCCTTGACCGTGTTGATCTCGCCATTGTGCGCGATCATGCGGTAGGGGTGCGCCAGCGGCCAGGCCGGGAAAGTGTTGGTGGAAAAGCGCTGGTGGACCAGCGCCAGGGCGGATACGGCGCGCGTGTCGGCCAGGTCGCGGTAGTACAGGCCGACCTGGCTGGCCAGCAGCAGGCCCTTGTAGACCACCGTGCGCACCGAGATCGAAGGCACGAAATATTCCTGGCCGTGCGCCAGTTGCATGCGCTGGATGGCGTGGCTGGCCGTCTTGCGGATGACGTAGAGTTTGCGCTCCAGCGCGTCGGGGACCATGATGTCGTGCCCGCGGCCGATGAAGAGCTGGCGGATGACGGGCTCGCAGGCCCGCACGGCGGGCGACATCCGCATGTCCTGGTCGACGGGCACGTCGCGCCACCCCAGCACGACCTGGCCTTCGTCGCGCACGGCGCGCTCCAGTTCGCGTTCACAGGCCAGGCGCGAGGCGGTTTCCTTGGGCAGGAAGACCATGGCGACGCCGTAGTCGTCGGGCTGCGGCAGGGTCACGCCTTGCGCGGCCATTTCCTCGCGATAGAGCTGGTCGGGGATCTGGATCAGGATGCCCGCGCCATCGCCCATGAGCTCGTCGGCGCCGACGGCGCCCCGATGGTCGAGGTTTTCCAGAATCTTCAAGGCCTGCTGGATGATGGCGTGGCTTTTATGGCCCTGGATGTGGGCGACGAAGCCGACGCCGCAGGCGTCGTGTTCTTGCTCGGGGCGGTAGAGACCCTGGGCGGCCGGCAGGCCGGGGGGACAGGAAACGGGGTGGGTCATGGCAGGACTCGCGTGGCGGATACAGATGCCGTTTGGCACGGCAGAAGGGGAAAATTACAGCCCCAAGTCCTTGCTGACAATAGGATTTTTTGTTGATGTGTCCCTATTTATTAATGCTGTGAATCCTGTCTCTTATATCTGGGGACGGATCAAATGAATTGAAAGAAAAAATGTGTTTTGTCGGGTTGTCCTCGGGGTTCAGGGGAAACCCCGATGGATGGGGAGTGGATTTTTTGTTTCAAGCCCGGATCCTCCAGGCCTCGGCCACGCTATTGATCCAGCGTGGCGCCGCCGTCCACACGCAAGTCGTGCAGGGTAATGTGGCTGGCCTGGTCCGAGAGCAGGAACAAGACCGCCCGGGCGATTTCATCGGGCTCGGCGATCTTGGCCAGGGGGATGCCCAGGCGCCAGCGGGCGGCATCGCCGGCGATGACGGCCTCGCGCGAGCTGCCCAGCGCCCACATGGCCTGCTGCATGGCGGTGTCGGTCGAACCGGGCGAGACGATGTTGACGCGGATGCCGTGCGGCGCCAGTTCCAGGCCCAGACAGCGGCTGAATTGCGTGACGGCGGCCTTGGAAGCCGCGTATGCCGCCATGCCGGCGCGCGGCGTGGCGGCGGCGTTGGAGCTGACCGTGACGATGGCGCCCGCGCGGCGCTCGCGCAGGCGGCGGGCGATGGCGCGGCAGACGTGGAAGACGCCGGTGGCATTGACGTCGAAGCAGCGTGCCCATTGGGCATCGTCCAGATCCACGACGTCGCCCATTTCCAGGATGCCTGCGACGCTGGCCAGGCCGTCCAGCGGGCCCAGGGCGGCCTCGGCCCGGGCCACGGCCCGTTCGACCTGCGTGGCGTCGCGCACGTCCAGGGGGGCGGTCCACAGCCGGCCGGAAGCGTCCGTGCCGTGCGGGAGGGATTCGTGCAGGCGCCGCAGGCCGGTCTGGTCGAGGTCGAGGGCCGAGACGCGGGCGCCCCGGCCGAGCAGTTGACGGGCGACGGCGGCGCCGATGCCGCCTGCGGCGCCGGTGACGAAGAAATGGCGGCCTTGGAAATCGCCGGGTGCGGCGCGGCCGATGTCGGGCAGGGCGTTCATGCGGGGGTCTCCCGAAGGGTGGGGCGGGCGGCCTGCGGCGCCAGCGCGGCGAGGATTTCGGCCAGAGTCAGGCTGACGCCGCAGCGGCGCGCGACGTGGGTCACGGCCATGCCGTGGTCTTCCAGGCTGAAATCCGCGCAGGCGTCGATGGCCAGAAAGGGCTGGATGTCCTGCATGAAGGCTTCCAGCGCGGTGCTCAGGCAGCCGATGTGGGCGTAGACGCCGGTGATGATGAGCTGATCGCGCCCTTGGGCGCGCAGCCGTTCGCGCAGGTCGGAGCGCTGGAAGGCGCTGTAGCGCCATTTGGTCAGAACCGTGTCCTGCGGGCGCGGCTCCAGGGCCGCGACGATGCGCGCGCCCTCCCGGTGTTCCGGCGCGGTCAGGCCCGGGCCCCAGAAATCGTTGAGCAGCGCCCGGTCGGCCTTGGGCTGCACGGACGGCTGCGCGGTGTAGTAGACGGGGATGTCCAGGGCGTGGCAGTGGTCCCGCAGGCGGCCGATGGCGGCGATCAGATCGGGGATCGGCGCCTGCGTCACATCGTACTTGCCGAGGAAGTAATCCTGCATGTCGTGGATCAGCAAGGCGGCGCGGTGGGGGGCGGGGCGCCAGCGCACCCGGTTGCGCGCGGGCTCCCGGGGCATGGCGTAGGGTGCGAGGGGGGGAATGCTCATGAAGCGGGGCTCCAGGGTAAAGGGCGGTTCACTCAGTGCAAGCCCAGCGCATCCAGGATGGTGCGCAGCTTGTTGCCGGTTTCCCTATATTCGAGTTCGGGGACTGAGCCGGGAACGATGCCCGCGCCGGCCGACAAGGTCAGCCGGCGGCCGCTGGCGCGGGCGCAGCGGATGGCGACCGCCCAGGCCCCGTCGCCGGCGATATCGCACCAGCCTACGGCCCCGGCGAAGTAGCCGCGCTCGAAAGGTTCGAGTGCGGCGATGGCGCGCCGGGCGTCCGCCGTGGGAAGGCCGCAGACCGCCGGGGTGGGATGCAGGGCGACGGCCAGATCCAGGGCGCTGATCGCGGGATCGGCCAGTTCGCCCTCGATCAGGGTGCCCAGGTGCCAGAGCCGGGCGGTCGAGGTCAGGCCGGGTTGCGCGGGGACGTTCAAGGTGCGGCACAGCGGCCGCAGCACGGCTTCGATGGCTTCGACCACGACGGCGTGCTCCAGCCGGTCTTTGGGCGAGGCCAGCAGCGCCTGGGCGATGCGGGCGTCCTCGGCGGCGTCGGGGTGGCGCGCGGCGGTGCCCGCCAGGGGGTGCACCCGCACGCGGCGGCCTTCCCGGCTGACCAGCAGTTCCGGGCTGGCGCCCAGAAAATAATCCTGCTCGGCGCCGATCCCGGAAACGGGCAGGGCATAGGTATGGCCGTGCGGGCTGGCCCGCCACAGGCGCGCCAGGACGCCGGGCAGATCCAGGGGGCGGTCCAGTTCCAGCTCCAGGGTGCGGGACAAGACCAGCTTGCGCAGGGAGGCGTCCCGGCCCAGCCGTTCGAGCGCCGCGCCCACGGCGCGCTCATACCCGTCCCGGTCGGGGTGTTCCCGGCGTTGGAGGATGGCGGCGCCGGGCGCCGCCAGCGGTTCGAGCGGCGCGGCGATCCGCCGCAGGCACCGGGGCACCCGCAGTTGCGCGGACGCCGGGCCGGCCGGGTCGTAGGGCAGCAGACCCAGCAGCAGGGGCCGCATCCCATCCGCCGCGCACGCCGTTGCGGGCGCCGCGTCGGCGTGCAGTTCGGCCGCCTGGGCAAGCAGATGGGCGGCGCAAGCGCCCACATCCTCGCGCGGGGCGGCCTGCAGCAGGCAGCCCCGGCCATGGATTCCCGCGCCCCCGGTGCTGAACAGGCTGTCGCCCGGCAGGAAGCCGGACAGGGCGTCCGCGCCGGGATCGCAGGGCTTGCCGGCAGGCATGTCCATGATCAGCGGCGGGCCTCGATGCGCACGACGCGGTCGCCGCGCGGATCGCTCTTGCTCTTTTTCACCATGACCCAGGCATTGCCCTGCGGATCCAGGGCAATGTGGTTCGGCGCCGATCCGGTGTCCACCTGGGCCTGGATCGCGCCCGTTTCGTCCAGGACGGTGACGGTGCCCGCCCCGCGGTTGGCCACGTAGGCCAGGCGGCGGACGGGATCGAAGGCGACGTTCAGGGCGCCGGCGCCGGTCGCCAGATGCTGCAGGACTTTGCCATCCCGGGCGTCCAGTACCGTCAGATCGCCGGATTTCTGGGCCGCCACGTAGAGGCGCTGCGCCTGGCTGTCGACGGCGATGCCCGAGGCGCCCCGCACGCCGGGCACGGTATAGCGGGCGGTCTGGCGGCCGGTGGCCGTGTCGATGGCGAAGACTTCGGCCGTATTCAGGCTGACGGCGTACAGGCGCTGGCGGGCGGCGTCCAGCGCCAGGCTCATGGGCTTGGGCGCCTCGCCGGCGCCCGTGAGGGTGATGCCGGGCAACGGCTGCAGCGTGGCGCTGTCGAAGACGTGGATCAGGTTCGAGGCCGGCGAGGAAACGTAGGCGCGATGGTGTTCGGCATCGATCAGCACGTCGCGCGCATGCGGCACGGCGCCGTCGGGAAACTGTTTGACCAGCGACAGGTCCGCTTGCCGGTAGACGGCCACCGAGCCGCTGCGGGTGTTGGTCGTCCAGACCTGGCTGCGGGCGTCATCCACGGCCAGGCCGTAGACGGCTTGCACCTGGCCGTCCGTGCGGCTGGCCTGCGGGGCGGGGACGGCGGAGTCCACGACGCGCAGGCTGGCGGGATCGATGGCGAGCAGGCGCGACTCCTTCACCGGCGGGCGGCCGATGGCCGAGGTCGCGTACAGGCGCTGTGCGGTGGCGCTGTAGGCGCCCTGGTAGACGCCCGGCGGCAGGCTGGCGGATTGCGCCGAGACGGTCCAGACCGGCGTGGCCGTCGCCGCAGAGGGGGGCGTGGCCGGGGCGTTCGATGCGCAGCCGGCGGCCAGGGCCAGGGCGGCGCCGGCCACCAGAGCGCGGGCGCCGCGCCGCGGGGCGGGGTGGGGCAGAGAGAGCGTGTTCATGCGGATTCCTTGAGTCATCGAAGGGAGCGAAAACGGAGTCAGGCGGAAGCAGTGATCGGCGCGCCCTGGTCCGCCGTGCGCAAGCAGGCGTCCAGGATGGGGGCGATCCGGGCGGTGGCGGCAGCCCCCGGCAGCCCGGCGTGGGTGCTGTCTATCGCATGGCAGGCCAGCGTGCCGAGGTGCGGCTGCCAGAGCGCCGGGGTCAGGCCCGAATCGGCATGGTCCAGGGCGGCCTGGAAATGCAGCGCCGCGCCTTCGTAGCGCGCGTGGCGGTGGCCGCGCACCAGCCGGTTGGTATGGCTGACCGTGGCGAACACGGCATCCAGCCGGGCGTCGGACAGTTCGCCCAGGGGGTGGTTCTGCTCGCGCAGGAACGCGACGACGCCATCGCGGTTCAGGCGCTCCGGCGCCAGCGCGTCCGGATCGGCGCCGGCGATGTGCAGCAGCGCTTTGTACAGGTCCGCAGGGGCGGGTTTGGGGCGGTTGCGCCAGGCTTCGCAGGGATAGGCGTCCAGCAGGGCGACGACGCCCACCGCGCGGCCGCGCGCCTGGAGTTCGGCGGCCACGGCGTGCGCCAGGATGCCGCCCACGGACCAGCCGGCCAGGTGATAGGGGCCTTCGGCCTGGAGCGACAGCACCCGGTCGGCGTAGGTTTGCGCCAGGGCGCCCAGACTGGCGGCGGGCGGCTGGCCGTCCAGGGCCAGGGCGGCGGCCTGCAGGCCGTGCACGGTGCGCGGCGTGGGCAGGGCGCGGGCCAGGGCGCCGTAGCACCAGGACAGGCCGCCGGCCGGATGGATGCAGAACAGCGCGGGCCGGCCGGGCGCCTCGCGCAAGGTCACGACAGGGCCGAAACCGGCCTGAACGGCCCCCGCGGCGCGGCCATCCGCGTCCTCCAGGTGAGCGGCCAGGCGCGCCACCGTGGGATATTGGAAGACCGTGCCCAGCGACAGGTCATGGCCATCGCGCAGCGCCAGCGCCAGCCGCGCCGCCAGCAGCGAATGCCCGCCCAGGGCGAAGAAATCGTCGTCCGCGCCCGGCAGCGCCGGCAGCCCCAGCACGGTGCGGAAGGCCTGCGCCACCCGGTGTTCGGCGGCGCTGCGCAAGGGGCGTGCCGAACCCTGGAGGGACAGGTCGGGCGCGGGCAGGGCCTTGCGGTCGAGCTTGCCATTGGCCGTCACCGGCAGCGCCGCCAGCGGCACCCAGGCGGCCGGCGCCATGTAGTCCGGCAGATGGGCGGCCATGTGGGCGGCCAGGGCCTCGCGGTCGAAGGCGCGGCCGGATTCGGTCACCACGTAGGCGGCCAGCAGGGTCTGGCCCGGGCGGTCTTCGCGCGCCAGGACGGCCGCCTGGGCGACATCCGGATGGGCGGCCAGGACGGCCTCGATTTCGCCCAGTTCGATGCGCTGGCCGCGCAGCTTGACCTGATGGTCCAGCCGGCCCAGGTAGACCACGGCGCCGTCCTCGCGCTGCGTGGCCAGGTCGCCGGTCGCGTACAGGCGGCCGCCGGGCAGGCCGGGCGGGGCCGGGATGAAGCGCTCGGCCGTCAGGTCGGGCCGGCCCAGGTAGCCGCTCGCCAACTGGCGGCCGCCCAGGTATAGCTGGCCGGGCGTGCCTGGCGGCACGGGCCGCAGCCGCGCATCCAGGACATGCAGCCGGGTGTTCCAGACGGGATGGCCGATGGGGATGGGCTGGCTGTCGTCCTCGGGGCCGGCGGGCCAGTACGACACGTCCACGGCGGCCTCGGTCGGGCCGTACAGATTGTGCAGTTCCGCCCGGATCGTGCGGTGGAAGCGGTCGCGCAGCGCGGCCGGCAGCGCCTCGCCGCTGCAGAACACCAGCCGGGGCGCCAGCCCGCGCGCGGCGGGTTCGTCCAGCACCGCCGCCAGCATGGAGGGCACGAAATGCATCACAGTGATGGCCTGCTCGCGCACCAGGCGGCACAGCCAGGCTGGATCGCGGTGCGCTTCGGGCGGGGCCACCACCAGGCAGGCGCCGCTCAGGAAAGGCAGGAACAGTTCCCAGACGGAGACGTCGAAGGTCGCCGGGGTTTTTTGCAGGATGCGGTCTGCGGGGCCGATGGCGTAGTGCGCGCGCATCCACTCCAGCCGGTTGACGATGGCCGCGTGGGGCACGATGACGCCCTTGGGCGCCCCCGTCGAGCCCGAGGTGTAGATGACGTAGGCGGGATCCTCGGGGCCGGCGGGTGTTCCGGGCGCGTCGCCGTCTGCCGCGCCTGCGCCGCCCAGCGTGTCCGCCGCCAGCGGCCGGGTCTCCAGGCCTGCGCACAGATCGGCGGGGCCGATCAGAATGCGGGCGCGGGCATCGCTCAGGATGCCGCGCAGGCGTGCGGGCGGCTGGCGCGGATCCAGGGGCAGGTAGGCCGCACCGCTGCGCAGGATCGCCAGCATGCACAGCACGCGCCGGGCCGAGCGCGGCAGGGCCACGGCCACCCGTGTGCCGGGGCCGGCGCCCAGGCTGCGCAGGCGGCGGGCGGCGCGGGCCGTCCAGGCATCGATCCGGGCGCAGGTCCAGGCCTCCGCCCCGTCTTCCAGGGCGATGCGGCCGGGCTCGGCCCGCAGGCGGTCGTGGATGCGCGACCAGAGCGTGCCTTCGGGCACGGGGTGATCCGTGCGGTTGGGCGCCAGCACCCAGCGTTCATGCTCCTGCGCCGTCAGGGTGGGGACGGCGGCCAGGCGGGGCGCCGACAGGGCGGCCGACACAAAGGCCGTCAGGCGCTGCAAATGGGTGTCGACCTGCGCCCAGGTGTACAGGGCGGGGTTGGCCTCGATCTCGATGCGCAGGCCGCCCCCATCGGGGGCTGCGCGGAAGCTCAGCGTCAGATCCTCGACCGGCCCGGTGCACAGCACGGCTTGCGAGGCATCCAGGCCGGCTGCCGCATAGGGCGCGTCGAACGGCAGGATGTTCAGGATCGGGCCGTGCAGGCGCGGCAGGCCCCCGGGCAGCGCCAGGCCGCGGCGCAGGTGCTCGGCGCGGTAGCGGCTGTGCCGGCGCAGGCCGCGCAGCGAGCGCGCGGCATCCAGCAGCATGTCGGCCAGCGGGGCCTCTTCGTCCGGCGTCCAGGCCCAGGGCAGCACGTTCATGACGGTCGCCACGGCCCGGGCGCTCTTGCCGCCCAGGCGGCCCATGGCCGGCACGCCCGTCACGCAGGCCGACGGGCCCAGGTGGCGCGCCACATAGGCGGCGCCCAGGGCGGTGAGGATGTCGGGCCAGCCGACTTCGCTGGCGGCCTCCAGCGCCCGCAGCGCCTCGATCAGCGCCGCGGGCGCGCCGCGCTCCAGGCGCAGGCAATCGTGGGCGCTGAGCGCGGTCCCGGCGGCCAGGCTGGCGGCGGGCACCAGGCCCGCGCAGCGCGCCAGCCAGAATTCGCGCGCCTGGGCGCGCCTCGGATCGGCGCGCCAGGCGCGGTCCTCGTCCCAGACCGGCGCCAGCGGCGCCAGCGGCGGTTCCTGATCGGCGGCGCCTTCCCCCAGCGCCCGGTACAGACGGATGGCGCGGCTTTCGATCAGGGCCATGCCGTAGCCGTCGGCGGCCAGGTGATGCACGCGCTGGTACCACAGCGCCAGCGCCGGACCGCACAGGAACAATACTTGGCGCGACAGGGGATCGCGCAGGGGGTCGACGGGACGCCGCAGATCGCCCCGGATCCAGTCGTCCGCCCGGGCTTGCGCCTGCGTCTCGGGCAAGTGGCGCAGATCGCGGATCTCCAGGCGTGGCGCGCGCGCCGGGTCGAGTTGCTGCGCGGGGCCGTCCGGGCGGTCTTCGAAGCGCAGGGACAGCGATTCGGCCTCGGCCAGCGTCTGGTTCACCGCCTGTTCGAAGCGCGGCACGTCCAGCGGACTGCGCAGGGTGGTGCAGTGCGCGGGATTGAAGATCGGATTGGACGGGTCCAGGCGCTGGGCGTACCACAGGCCTTCCTGGGCCTCGGTCAGCGGCGCCCAGGAAGGCGCGGCCCGGACCATGCCGCCGGCATCCGGAGTGTTCATGCCCCTGCCTGGCCGCGTGAGACGATCGCCCACCAGTGCGCCAGGGTGGCGTCGGCGGCCAGGTCGGCGAATTCCAGCCGGGCTCCGGCCTCGCGCCATTGAGAGGCAAGCTTCATGAGGCGCATGGAATCCAGGCCGAGATCCATCAGGTTGTCGTCGTCACCGATATCGTCGGGTGATTCGCGCAGCATGCGCGCAACGTCGGCGCGCATCGATTCGAGGTTCAGGGTGGGCATGTCGGTGTTGCGTGTGAGTGAATGATCGAAGCCGGCGTCACGGCTCGGTGCGTGCCTGCGCTTCCTGTTCCAGCAGTTGGGCGCGCAATTGGGCGCGCAGGGCCTTGCGGCTGATTTTCAGGGCGGCGGTGGAGGCGAAGGCCTCCACGAACACGATCTGGTCGGGCACCTTGAAGTCGGCGATGCCGCGCGCGCGGATCCAGCGTTTCAGATCCGCCGGGCGCGGGCGTCCGCCCTTGGGGATGACGAAGGCGCAACTGCGCTCGCCCAGGAACTCGTCCGGCACGGAGACGACGGCGGCGTCGAAGACCTGCGGGTGCGACAGCAGGTGATCCTCGATTTCTTCGGCGGAGATCTTTTCGCCGGCGCGGTTGATGTGGTCGCCCGCGCGGCCCTGGACTTCCAGATAGCCCTCGGGCGTCATGCGCACCACGTCGCCGGTGCGGTAATAGCCGTCCTCGGTAAAGGCGCGTGCATTGGCCGAGGGATTGTCGTGGTAGGCGCGGATCGTATACGGGCCCCGGGTCAGCAGATGGCCCGCCTGGCCGGGTTCGACCGGCCGGCCCTCGTCGTCGAGGATCAGGATCTCGTCGTCCGGGCTGATGGGGCGGCCCTGCGTGTGAATGATCAGTTCGTCCGGGTCATCGAGCCGGGTGTAATTCACCAGCCCTTCGGCCATGCCGAAGACCTGCTGCAGCGTGGCGCCCAGCGTGGGACGCACGCGGCGGGCGATTTCGGCCGACAGCTTGGCGCCGCCCACCTGGATCGCGCGCAGGCTGCGCAGATCGTGCACCGAGACGGGCGCGCGGTCCAGCCATTGCAGCAGCAGCGGCGGCACCAGGCTGGTGACCGTGACGCCTTCGCGCTCGATCAGGGCGAACGCCGATTCCGGATCGGGCGAGGGGCAGAGCACCACGCGGCCGCCCGCGTACAGCGCGCCCAGGAATCCCGGCGAACTCATGGGGAAATTGTGCGCGATCGGCAGCACCCCCAGGAACACGCTGTCCGGCCCCAGGCCGCAGATGCGGGCGGATTCCCGCAGGGTATAGATGTAGTCGTCGTGCGTGCGCGGAATCAGCTTGGACAGCCCCGTGCTGCCGCCTGAAATCTGCAGGAAGGCCACATCCGCACCCTGCGAGATGCTGGCCGGGAGGGCGCTGCCGTCCATGGCATAGAGCGTCTCCAGGCGCGGGAATGGATCGGTCGGCGCCGGCGCGGCGGCGGCCGCCGCGATCCAGATGTGCGCGACCCGGGGCTGCCGGGCCTGGAGCTCGCGCGCCAGCCCCGTATAGTCAAAGCCGGCATGAGAGGCGGCGGCCACGTAGGCGCGCGCGCCCGAGCCCTGGGCGAAGTGTTCGATTTCGGTGATGCGGTGCGCGGGCAGGGCGTAGACGGGGATCAGGCCGGCGCGAAACAGGCCCATCACCACGGCGATGAAATCGGGGATGTTCGGCAGGTGCACCAGCACGCGGTCGCCAGGCTGAAGGCCGGCCGCCAGAAAGCCCGACGCCAGCGCGCTGGCGCGGCGGTCCAGCTCGGCATAGGTCCAGCGGTGCTCGCCGCCGACGACGGCCAGGCGGTCCGGATGCGCCGTGGCGCGCTCGCGCAGCCAGGCGCCGAATGTCTCATTGCGCCAATAGCCGGCGGCCCGGTAGCGGGCGGCAAACCGGTCGGGCCAGACCTGGACGGGGCGGGGCGGTTCGCCGGCGAAGGGGAGGGGACCGGAAGCCGAAGAAAGAGGTGCCGTCGTCATGATTCAAGCTTCAATAATCTTGGACATGATAATGAGAATGATTATAGTCTATGAAAATACGGGATTCAGCCCGTGGATTCAGCTTGAAGTCAGGTGGCGGGCCGGGGCGCGCCGATCCAGTCGGCCAGCGCCTGCGTGCGCAGAGACCAGCTTTCCGAGGGCGGACTGCCGGCGGACGCGCAGGCGGGCGGGCGGATCGCTGCATCCGGCAGGCACAGGGCGGCGCAGTGGTCCGGGGATGACCAAAGCAAGCGCACCCGCAGGTTCTCGACCTCGGGCCTGCCCGACACCCGCGACCAGCCCGCCGCGTCGGCGTCCGCCAGGCGCAGCGTCCCGGGCTCGGCCGCCAATCCCAGCCCGCATGCCTTGAGGACGGCCTCGCGGCGGACCCAGTGGGCGCAAAGCGCCTGGGGGTCGGGGGGGGCTTCAGGGGGGGGCGGCCGGCCGGTGATCAGCCGCCACAGCGCCGCATCCACGCTGTCCGGGCAGTGCTCCACATCCACGCCCAGCGGTTCGGGGCCGACGCCGACCAGAACCAGGTCGCCGCTGTGCGCGATGTTGAAATGCAGGGCCGGGGGCATGCCGGATGCGTGCGGTCCGGTATCCATCAGCATCGGCTTGCCCCGCGGCCCGGCGCCCAGGGAAACCTTCGCCGGCGCCCGTCCGAGGCGCTGGCCCAGCAGACGGCGGGCCAGTGCGCGGCCGACCAGGCTGCGCAGCCGGTCATCGGGTTGCCGCAACCGGGCGATCCGGCGCCATTCGGCCTCGGGCAGGTCGCGGCGCAGACGCACGGCCCCGGCCTCGTCCGGCAAGCCGCGCGACAGGACTACCTGGTATGGAACGGAGAGATCCGGGTGCGGCATGGCAGGCCTGGGTTGCCGTGCGGGCGCGTGCCGTCAGGCGGCGAGCGCCAGGGCCCGCCGCGCGCCGGCTCGCAAGGCGTCGCCGTGCTGGATGCCGTCCAGGCGCTCCAGCGCGCAGTCCAGCCAGGCGAGGCCGGCCAGCCGGCGGCATAGCGCCTCCAGACGGGGCAGGGTCGGGATGCCATCGGCCGGGCGGCGCGGATGCCCGGGGTCCAGGGGGCGGGGGTGCCAGCGTTCGTCCGTGCCGGCCATGAGCGTCAACCGGACGGACGCAGTCCGGGGCGACGGCGCGCCGCAGGCCTGCGGGCCGGGCGGCAGCGCGCGGGGCAGGCCGTCGAGCAGGGTTTCGAGCCAGCCATCGCGCCACCAGAGCGAAGGGCTGGCGCAGATCGTGCGGGCGAAACGCCCGGGATGGCGGACCAGCGCGTAGAGCGCGCACAAGCCGCCGTAGGAATGGCCGTACAGGCTCAGCCGGGCCGGATTCAGGGGGGCCTGGGCGCTCGCCCAGACCAGCATGGGCCCCAGGAGCGCGTCCAGGAAGGCATCCGCGCCGCCGCACTGCCACTCGGGCCGGCGCGGATCGGGCCAACGGCCGCCATCCGGCGAGGGCGGCGTGAAGTCCAGCGCGCGCCGCGCCAGGGCCTGCGCCTGGGGGGCGTCCTGGGCCGGTGCGGGCGCTTCAGCGCCTTGAAAGCGGGATTGCGGGCCGCCGTGCCCCGGGATCAGGACGGCGCAGGCCGGGCTGGCCCCAAGCGGCGGATCCAGGGGCCAGATCCAGTCCCCGTCCAGCAGCACCAGCAGCGGCCAACCGTCCCGGGGCGGCCGGCCTTCGGGGACATGCAGGCGCACGCGGCGCGCGTCCGGCGTGCCGGAGGCAAGCGCGGTTTCCCGCAGCGTCATCGGGCGGTCCCGGGCTTCAGGTCGACCAGGTAGGTGCCCTCCAGGGGGACGGCCAGGAACCGTTCGTTGAGTTCGCGCAGGGTCGCGGCGGGGTCCAGGTCGGCGAACCGGTCCGGGTGGATCCAATGGGCCAGGGCTTCGATGAACACCACGTGCAGCGGCGTATCGTTGAATGCGTGCCAGATGCCGTGGCTGTTGCCCGAGCGCACCGCCGGCAGCGCCTCCAGGTGGTTGGCCTCGATCAGCCGCGCCAGGCTGGCGCGGGCGTCGTCCCCGGCCACGCCCGCGCCGATCGCCAGGCCCGCGCCCTTTTGCGAGCCGGTGCCGGTGGCGACGTACACGCGGGGCGCGCGCGCATTGATGTATTCGAAGTTCAGCTTGCCGGTGGCGCTTTTCAGCACATCGGCGCCGATGTTGTGGCCGCCGGCATAGGCGACCATATCGTTGAATGTGCCCGTGCCCGGCGAACTGCAGCAATCGGTGACGCCCGCATGCGCATGCACGAAGACCGGCGGGCGCTGATCGGCGGGCAAGTCCGCCAGCCGCTCGGCGACGGCGCGCATATGCCGCTGATAAAAGGCGATGAAGGCTTCGGTCCGCTGCGCCTGGCCGATGGCGTAGCCCAGCGCGCGCAGGCTGGGGACGGTGTTTTCCATCGGTTGCAGAAAAAAGTCGATCACGATCACCGGCACCCCGGCGGCTTCCAGACGGCCGACCAGCGGCGATTCGCCGGCCGCCTGGCCGGGCCGCAGGCCGGCGAACGTGGCGGTCATCACCACCAGGTCGGGGCGCAGGGCCAGCGTGCGTTCCACCGAGAATGAATCCGGCGTGTGGCGCCCCACCACCGGCACGTGCGCCAGGGCGGGGAAGCGTTTCAGGGCGGCCTGGTAGTCCGGGGCGAACGAGGTCCGCAACTCGTCGGACCAGCCCGCCAGCAGGGCGGCGGGGTCCGGCGCCAGCAGGGACAGTACCTGGAAATGCCGCGCTTGCGCCAGGACGACGCGGTGCGCGGGCCCGGGCAGGGTGACCTGGCGGCCAAGCACGTCGGTGACCTGGATGGGGGCGGCCGTCGCCGCGCCGGCCAGGCAGGCCAGGCCCAGCAGCAAGGCGCGCAGGAAAGACGCAAAAGGAAGCGGGGTCATCGGGATCCTTTCAGGAAGCGGGGGCGCACAACCCGTCGATCAGCACGTGGGACAGCCCGCGCGAGCAGGTTTCGACCCGGGCGTCGACCTGGTAGACGGCGGCCAGGGATTCGGCCGTGACGACCTGGTCCGGGCGGCCGTGGCCGACCAGCGCCCCCTCGCGGATCAGCAAGGCTTCGTCGCTGCGCTGCAGGGCGATGTTCAGGTCATGCAGCACGATCAGCGTGGTCAGGCCGTGCTCGCGGGTTTCCTGCGCCAGCAGGTCCATCACATGGCACTGGTAGTTCAGGTCCAGGGCCGACAGGGGTTCGTCCAGCAGCAGCAGGCGCGGCGTGCGGATCAGCGCCTGCGCCAGGCCCACCAACTGCTTCTGGCCGCCGGACAACTGATCCAGGTAATGCATGGCCAGGTGCTCGATGCCCAGGCGTCCGAGCACTTCCAGGATGCGCTGCGGGCTGGCGTCCTGGGCGTGCGGGTCGAGGTCCGAAGCGCGCGCGGCCACCATCACGGACTCGAAGACCCGCAGATGTACGGCCGCCGGCAGGGATTGCGGCAGGTAGACCACGCGCTGCGCGCGGCGCTCGAAACTCAGTTTCGTCAGGTCCTGGCCGTCCAGCAGCACCTGGCCGCGGGCGACCTTCAGCAGGCCGGCCATGGCCTTGAGCAGCGTCGACTTGCCGCTGCCGTTGGGGCCCAGCAGGGAGACCACCCGGCCGGGCAGCAGCGGCCCGGCGGAGAGGTTGCGGATGATGGGGCGATGCCCGTAGGCGACCGACAGGTCCTGGATCTGCAGCATGGCTATTTCATTTGGCGGCGCAAGACGACCGCCAGGAAAAACGGCACCCCGACCAGCGAGGTGACGATGCCCACCGGCACGATGATGCCGGGCACGATGTTCTTGGAGGCGATCGAGGCCAGCGACAGAATCGTTCCGCCCACCAGTGCGCTGCCCGGCAGGTAGAAGCGGTGATCCTCGCCGAACAGGCGGCGCGCAATGTGCGGGGCGATCAGCCCCACGAAACCGATGGTGCCGACGAAGGACACGGCCAGCGCGGCCAGCACGCTGATGCGCACCAGCGCCGTCAGCCGCAGGCGCGGCACATCGATGCCGAAGCTCGCGGCGCGGTCTTCGCCCAGGCGCAGCGCGGTCAGTTTCCAGGTATCGCGCAGCGACAGCGGCAGCAGCACGGCGAAGACCAGCAGCAGGATGCCGACCTTGGGCCAGGACGAACGCGCCAGGCTGCCCATGGTCCAGAACACCAGGCCCTGCAGCGCCTCGGCGCTGGCCACGAACTGCACCAGCGATACGGCCGCGTTGAAGGAAAACACCAGCGCGATGCCGAACAGCACCAGCCCGGACGTGCTCATCGAACCCCAGCGCGCCACCGCATCGAGCAGCAGCGCCGAGATCAGCGCGAAGACGAAGGCATTGGCGGCGATCGTCCAGGATTGCGGCACGCCCGGCAGCGACAGGCCCAGCACGATCGCCAGCGATGCCCCGAACGCGGCCGCCGAAGAAATGCCCAGCGTGAAGGGACTGGCCAGCGGATTGTTCAGAATGGTCTGCATCTCTCCGCCCGCCAGCCCCAGGGCCAGGCCCACCGCCACTGCCATCAGCGCGTAGGGCAGGCGGATGTCCCAGACGATCACGCGGGTGGTCGGATCGGCCAGATCGGGATGGAACAGCGCATGGCTCAGGTCGGCCCAGCCCAGGCCCGATGGCCCCAGCATGAAGTCCGCCAGGATCGAGACCAGGATGACGACCGACAGCAGGCCGACCAGCAGCCAGCGGCGGCGCAGCATGCGCCGATAGTCCATCAGAACCGGGGCGGAAGGGGTCAGCGTAGCGTCCATGCGGAAAAAAGGCGGGGCCTGCCGTATGCGGCGGCGTGAGCAGGGTCGGAAGCCCGGGCAGGCGTCTCGGTAGAATGAGAACCGTTTAGGGCCTTGCCAGTATAGTGGAACATGGATTCGCCTGCCTTTGACCTGCCCCTGGAAGACGGCCGCGTCTGCGCCGTGCGCGTCGCCGCGCCGCCCGGCCCGATGCCGGCCGGCGGCTGGCCCGTGGCCTATGTGCTGGACCTCAAACAGTTCGAGACGATGCGCGCCGATGCCGCCGGCCTGCCGGGCCTGCTGGTGGGCCTGGGGCCGGGCGTGCCCGAGGACCGCCGCTGGGACTACGTCCCCACGGTGAGGCGGACGGACGGGTGCGACGCGTCGCCCGGCGTGCGGGCGGGGGCCGCCCGCTGGCTGCGCACGCTGGATCGCGTGCGCGCCCGGGTCGGCGGCGACTGGCGCCTGGACCCGCATCGCCAGGTGCTGTGCGGCCACTCGCTGGGCGCCCTGTTCGCCCTCTACGTGCTGACCCATCGGCCGCAGGCTTTCGGCGGCTACGTGTTGTCCAGCCCTTCCGTCTGGTGGGGCGGGCGCTACGCCGTCCGCCTGCTGCGCCGGCGCCGTGCATGGCTGTGCGCGCAGGGTCTGCCTGCGCTCGGCGTGCGGCTGACCGTGGGAGAACACGAACAAAGCCTGGCGCCCGAAGAGTCCGGCCCGGCCCTCGACGCGGCGGAGCGCGCCCGCCGGCTGGCCCTGCGCCGGGAACGCGCCATGGTGGACGGTATGCGGGAGTTGGCCGGGGAACTGGCCTTGTGTCCTGGCCTGCGGCTGGACAACGCCGTGCTGGCGGGGCGCACGCACCGGAGCGCGCCGCTGGACGCCCTGATGCCGGGCTGGCGCTGGCTGTTGGCGGAAGGCTAACCGCGGCGCAGCCGCAAGGCGTCATGCTGATGTGCGTCAATTTTTATGAGAATAGAAACTGTTATCGTTTATATTCTCATCTCTTTGACTCACTGCAGCAATCGAAGGAATCCTATGTCTGCCTCCCAGGTCCAGGGCCGCGCTCTGCCCCCGATCAGTCTTCTCATCGCGTTGGGGCTGGCCGCCGCCCCGGCCGGCGCGCAATCCGCCGATGGCGTCGCCCAGCTCGACCGCGTCGTCGTCAAGGCCGAACAGGAACTGAAACAGACCCCGGGCGCATCCACCATCACCGCCGAGGATATCCAGAAATCGCCGCCCGCCACCGACGTGTCGGAAATCATCCGCACCATGCCGGGCGTGAACCTGACCGGCAATTCCTCCAGCGGCCAGCGCGGCAACAACCGCCAGATCGACATCCGCGGCATGGGGCCGGAAAACACGCTGATCCTGATCGACGGCAAGCCCGTCTCGTCCCGCAATTCCGTGCGCTTCGGCTGGCGCGGCGAGCGCGACACGCGCGGCGATACCAACTGGGTGCCGCCCGAGCAGATCGAACGCATCGAAGTCCTGCGCGGCCCCGCCGCCGCGCGCTATGGCAATGGCGCCGCCGGCGGCGTGGTGAACATCATCACCAAGCCCGCCCCGGACACGCTGAGCGGCTCGGTTTCGGTCTATGCGAACGCGCCCGAGCACAGCGACGAAGGCTCGACCGCGCGCACCACTTTCAGCCTGGCCGGCCCGATCTCCGAGCGCCTGGATTTCCGGCTGTACGGCAGCGCGGCGAATTTCCAGGGGGATGCGTGGGACATCAATGACGGGCATCAGTCAGCGCGCGGTGGGCAGCACAAGGACTCATTCCCCGCCGGCCGCGAAGGTTTCAAGAACCGCGACGTCAATGGTGTGCTGAGCTGGAAGCCCGCCGCCGGCCACAAGATCGATTTCGAGGCCGGCTACGGGCGCCAGGGCAACGTCTACGTGGGCGACACGCAGAACACGAACACCAACGACATGGTGAAGCGCGAATTGGGCAGCGAGACCAACCGCACGTATCGTCAGGCCTATTCACTGACGCACAGCGGAGACTGGAATGCCGACACCCACACGCTCAGCTATCTGCAGTATGAGCGGACGCGCAATACCCGTCTGCTGGAAGGCTTGGCGGGGGGCACCGAAGGAGCATTCAACGACCCGACGAATCCCAAGGTCAATGATGGCGGCTACGGCGACATCAATTTGCGCACACTGACGGCCCATACCGAACTGAACCGCCGCCTGAACTGGGGCGGCATCGAGCAGATGGGCACCTTCGGTCTGGAATGGGTGCGTCAGGATCTGGAGGATTATTCCTCCGACCTGAAGAAGCGCAACCTTCAGGCGCAGGTTCCGGCGCCTGAGGTGGCCTATCAAGCCAAGACGCATGCGAACATCTATTCGATATTCGCCGAGGACAACCTGTACATCGGCGATCACTGGACCGTAACGCCGGGCTTGCGTTTCGATCATCACAGCCTCCAGGGCAACAACTGGAGCCCCGCGCTGAACCTGTCCTACATGGTCAACGATCAATGGACGGTGAAGGCGGGCATCGCCCGCGCCTACAAGGCGCCCAATCTGTACCAGAGCAATTCCGGCTATGCGCTATACAGCGCGGGCAACGGCTGCTGGGGCAATCCGGCGGGGGGCGGCAACGGCTGCTTCCTGATGGGCAACCCGGACCTGAAAGCGGAAACCAGCCTCAATAAAGAGTTGGGAATCGAGTTTCGCAGCCCGGAGGGGTTGGGCGCCAGCCTGACTTATTTTCACAACGATTACCGCGACAAGATCGAGGCCGGGCGTTCGCCCGTATCGTCTTTCGTGGCGGGGGGTAAAGTCCAGAACGTTTTCCAATGGGAAAACATTCCTCGCGCCGTCGTCCAGGGCATCGAGGGCAACCTGACCTGGCCTTTTGCCCAGGACTGGCTGTGGTCCACCAACTTCACCTACATGATCGAATCGAAGAACAAGGATACCGGCGAGCATTTGTCCACCATCCCCGAGTACACGATCAACAGCACGCTGGATTGGCAAGTGACACCGGCCTGGTCGCTGCGCGCCAAGGCAACGGTCTACGGCGAGCAGGAAGGGCCGAAATACGATTACTACGGCCACCCCCTGACGGGCAGCGCCACCGACAAGATCCCGCCCTACGCCTTGTTCGGCCTGAGTACGCAGTACAAGGTCAACAAGCATTTCCGCGTGACGGCCGGGGTGGACAATGTGTTCGACAAACGCATTTTCCGTGCGGGCAACGCCATCGGCGTGAATCTGACGGGCCCCCAGTCCGCCAACTACATCCATGGCGCCGGCGCCTACACCTACAACCAGCCCGGCCGCACCTTCTTCATGGAAGTGACCAGTTCGTTCTGATCGCACGGCACATAAAAACGCCTTGTCCCCGCACGGATGGCTGGGACAAGGCGTTCCCCGGCGCGGGGCAGGCTTTATTTACAGATAGACCAGTTCAAATGATGCCAAGCCGTCCAGGGGGGTCTCTTCGGCCAGTGGCAAGTCGCGGGACGGGGCGACATAGGTCCTGACCCTGATATCAGCGTTTGCTGTGGTGCTTGCCACGGCTGGCCCACCGAAGGCCAGCAGGCTGCCTGGGATGGCATAGGTTTTTGGGCCCGTTTCCCAATCTGCCGCTTCAGCCGGTTTTCGCATGATCGAAACGGATTTGCCGTCAGCTTGGCTGTTGAGCAGATCCAATCCGTAGCCGCCGACTTTGACGTTATGCTGGGTGCCTAGGCCATAGAGCGGATAAGTGTCACCGTTTCTTGTGATGGCGGTTCCAGGGCGTTCATCGGTCACCTTGATTGCGAACAGGGTGGGCGCACTGCAAGTGATGCTGACCTTGGCTCGGATTTTCTCTTCGATCTTGGTGTCTGCCGTTGCATTGAGCGTGCTGGCCGCGATCTTGCCGTAGTCAACGGTCGCACCGCCGGGCATCGTGATCGAGCATGCGGCGGGGGCGATGGTGCCGGTGACTTTGAGTTGAGCCGACGAGGCGGCGCTGGCCAGCATCGGCGTGGCGGCTGCGGTGGCGATCAACGAGGAAAGGAGGGCGCGCTTCAAAAAGGTTTGTTTCTTTTTAAGATTTTTCATGGGTATTGGAGCAGGTTGGCTTACAGATAAACCACTTCGAACGTGGCCAAACCGTCGAACTTGATTTCCTTGTCCAGCGGCAAGGCGCTGGCTTTTTCAACGGAAGTTGTCAGGCTGAGGTCGGCGGTGACATTCTTGTAGGCGACCGGGACGGCGTTGCTGCCATCGCCAAAAGCCGATATTTCGTCGGGCCGCATCTCTGCAAACTTTGCATAGGAGGTGCTCCCGATGGCTTTGCGCAGTACGTTCACGGTTTTCCCATCGGCGTTCACGTTGACGAGAGAGATTCTGTAGGCGCCGATATTGGTCGAGCCCGTCTTGCCCAGGCCAAAAAAGGCATTGTTCGGCACGCCGGTCCCAGTGATTGCCGAACCGGCGCGCTCGTCGGTCGCCTTGATGGCGAACAGCGTGGGCGCGTCGCAACTGACCTGGAGCTTGGCGCGTACATCGTCACCAATCACAGTGGGGGCATCTTTTGTCAGTTTGTCCGACGTGATTGTTCCGTAGTCGATGGTTGTGCCGCCGGGCATCGTGATCGAGCATGAGGCGGGGACGATGGAGCCGGTGACTCTGAGTTGAACCGACGAGGCGGCATTGGCCAGCATCGGCGTGGCGGCTGAAGTGGCGATCATCAGGGAAAGAAGCGTGCGTTTCATGAGGGTTCTCCTTCTTGGTTGTTAATGGGTATTGGAGCAGGTTGGTTTACAGATAAACCACTTCGAACGTGGTCTGGCCATCGAACTTGACTTCCTGCTTCAGAGGCAAGGCGCTGGCTTTTTGAACGTAGGTTTTCAGGCTGAGGTCGGCGGTGACATTCTTGTAGGCGACCGGGACGGCGTTGCTGCCATCGCCAAAAGCCGATATTGCGCCGGGTTGCGCCTGTGCAAACTTTGCATAGGAGGTTTCCCCGGTGGCTTTGCGCAGTACGTTTACGGTTTTCCCATCGCCGCTCACGTTGACGAGAGAGATTCTGTAGGCGCCGATGTCGGTCGCCCCCGTCTTGCCCAGGCCAAACAAGATTTCGGTCGCTTCACCGGTCCCAGTGATTGCCGAACCGGCGCGTTCGTCGGTCGTCTTGATGGCGAACAGCGTGGGCGCGTCGCAACTGACCTGGAGCTTGGCGCGTACATCGTCACCAATCATAGTGGGGGCATCTTTTTTCAGCGTGTCCGACGTGATTGTTCCGTAGTCGATGGTTGTGCCGCCGGGCATCGTGATCGAGCATGAGGCGGGGACGATGGAGCCGGTGACTTTGAGTTGAACCGACGAGGCGGCGTTGGCCAGCATCGGCGTGGCGGCTGAAGTGGCGATCATCAGGGAAAGAAGCGTGCGTTTCATGAGGGTTCCCCTTCTTGGTTGTTAATGGGTATTGGAGCAGGTTGGTTTACAGATAAACCACTTCGAACGTGGTCTGGCCGTCGAACTTGACTTCCTGCTTCAGAGGCAAGGCGCTGGCTTTTTGAACGTAGGTTTTCAGGCTGAGGTCGGCGGTGACATTCTTGTAGGCGACCGGGACGGCGTTGCTGCCATCGCCAAAAGCCGATATTGCGCCGGGTTGCGCCTGTGCGTTTTTGATAAAAGTGCTGCTGCCGACCGAGCTGCGCAGTACGTTCACGATTTTCCCATCGCCGCTCACGTTGTCGAGAGAGATTCTGTAGGCGCCGATGTCGGTCGCCCCCGTCTTGCCCAGGCCAAACAAGATTTCGGTCGCTTCACCGGTCCCAGTGATTGCCGAACCGGCGCGCTCGTCGGTCGCCTTGATGGCGAACAGCGTGGGCGCGTCGCAACTGACCTGGAGCTTGGCGCGTACATCGTCACCAATCACAGTGGGGGCATCTTTTGTCAGTTTGTCCGACGTGATTGTTCCGTAGTCGATGGTTGTGCCGCCGGGCATCGTGATCGAGCATGAGGCGGGGACGATGGAGCCGGTGACTCTGAGTTGAACCGACGAGGCGGCATTGGCCAGCATCGGCGTGGCGGCTGAAGTGGCGATCATCAGGGAAAGAAGCGTGCGTTTCATGAGGGTTCTCCTTCTTGGTTGTTAATGGGTATTGGAGCAGGTTGGTTTACAGATAAACCACTTCGAACGTGGTCTGGCCATCGAACTTGACTTCCTGCTTCAGAGGCAAGGCGCTGGCTTTTTGAACGTAGGTTTTCAGGCTGAGGTCGGCGGTGACATTCTTGTAGGCGACCGGGACGGCGTTGCTGCCATCGCCAAAAGCCGATATTGCGCCGGGTTGCGCCTGTGCAAACTTTGCATAGGAGGTTTCCCCGGTGGCTTTGCGCAGTACGTTTACGGTTTTCCCATCGCCGCTCACGTTGACGAGAGAGATTCTGTAGGCGCCGATGTCGGTCGCCCCCGTCTTGCCCAGGCCAAACAAGATTTCGGTCGCTTCACCGGTCCCAGTGATTGCCGAACCGGCGCGTTCGTCGGTCGTCTTGATGGCGAACAGCGTGGGCGCGTCGCAACTGACCTGGAGCTTGGCGCGTACATCGTCACCAATCATAGTGGGGGCATCTTTTTTCAGCGTGTCCGACGTGATTGTTCCGTAGTCGATGGTTGTGCCGCCGGGCATCGTGATCGAGCATGAGGCGGGGACGATGGAGCCGGTGACTTTGAGTTGAACCGACGAGGCGGCGTTGGCCAGCATCGGCGTGGCGGCTGAAGTGGCGATCATCAGGGAAAGAAGCGTGCGTTTCATGAGGGTTCCCCTTCTTGGTTGTTAATGGGTATTGGAGCAGGTTGGTTTACAGATAAACCACTTCGAACGTGGTCTGGCCGTCGAACTTGACTTCCTGCTTCAGAGGCAAGGCGCTGGCTTTTTGAACGTAGGTTTTCAGGCTGAGGTCGGCGGTGACATTCTTGTAGGCGACCGGGACGGCGTTGCTGCCATCGCCAAAAGCCGATATTGCGCCGGGTTGCGCCTGTGCGTTTTTGATAAAAGTGCTGCTGCCGACCGAGCTGCGCAGTACGTTCACGATTTTCCCATCGCCGCTCACGTTGTCGAGAGAGATTCTGTAGGCGCCGATGTCG
Source organism: Castellaniella ginsengisoli (assembly GCF_040955415.1). Lineage (NCBI taxonomy): Bacteria > Pseudomonadati > Pseudomonadota > Betaproteobacteria > Burkholderiales > Alcaligenaceae > Castellaniella > Castellaniella ginsengisoli. Next base: position 1,251,210 of record NZ_CP158257.1, read on the forward strand.
GTCGCCCCCGTCTTGCCCAGGCCAAACAAGATTTCGGTCGCTTCACCGGTCCCAGTGATTGCCGAACCGGCGCGCTCGTCGGTCGCCTTGATGGCGAACAGCGTGGGCGCGTCGCAACTGACCTGGAGCTTGGCGCGTACATCGTCACCAATCACAGTGGGGGCATCTTTTGTCAGTTTGTCCGACGTGATTGTTCCGTAGTCGATGGTTGTGCCGCCGGGCATCGTGATCGAGCATGAGGCGGGGACGATGGAGCCGGTGACTCTGAGTTGAACCGACGAGGCGGCATTGGCCAGCATCGGCGTGGCGGCTGAAGTGGCGATCATCAGGGAAAGAAGCGTGCGTTTCATGAGGGTTCCCCTTCTTGGTTGTTAATGGGTATTGGAGCAGGTTGGTTTACAGATAAACCACTTCGAACGTGGTCTGGCCGTCGAACTTGACTTCCTGCTTCAGAGGCAAGGCGCTGGCTTTTTGAACGTAGGTTTTCAGGCTGAGGTCGGCGGTGACATTCTTGTAGGCGACCGGGACGGCGTTGCTGCCATCGCCAAAAGCCGATATTGCGCCGGGTTGCGCCTGTGCGTTTTTGATAAAAGTGCTGCTGCCGACCGAGCTGCGCAGTACGTTCACGATTTTCCCATCGCCGCTCACGTTGTCGAGAGAGATTCTGTAGGCGCCGATGTCGGTCGCCCCCGTCTTGCCCAGGCCAAACAAGATTTCGGTCGCTTCACCGGTCCCAGTGATTGCCGAACCGGCGCGCTCGTCGGTCGCCTTGATGGCGAACAGCGTGGGCGCGTCGCAACTGACCTGGAGCTTGGCGCGTACATCGTCACCAATCACAGTGGGGGCATCTTTTGTCAGTTTGTCCGACGTGATTGTTCCGTAGTCGATGGTTGTGCCGCCGGGCATCGTGATCGAGCATGAGGCGGGGACGATGGAGCCGGTGACTCTGAGTTGAACCGACGAGGCGGCATTGGCCAGCATCGGCGTGGCGGCTGAAGTGGCGATCATCAGGGAAAGAAGCGTGCGTTTCATAAGATTCCAAACACTAGAAGTAGAGAAGGTGACTCTCATGATCTTCCCGTGCCTGGGATCGGTCGATAAGACTTGTCCTAAAGATTCCGCGCGGTTTGAGAAAACAAGACAAGTCTTATGGATTGCAAGATGGCGCGAGGCGATCATTCCTCATCCTTAATCGTTTGAAACCGGTTACATGCGTGTCCTGCGCATGGACTGGGGCTGCGGCGGCTCTTCAATCTTCTCGGGTGCATGAGTCCGGCGGTCCGCAGCGCAGTCCACCCGCATACTGGCCGCACGGTTCTTTCAAGACTATGCATAAAACCCTCAAATCTGCCGTGGCGCTGTCGGCCCTGCACGGTATGTTGTCCCTATTTGCCGTGATGTCCGGTGCTACGCAGGCGCATGCGGCGGGGATGCGCCCTGAAACCTCAGTGGTGATCGTCGAAGAAAGCGACGGAGAAGCCAGCATGAATGTTCGGAACACGGACGATGCGCCGGCGCTGCTGTATACCTCGCTGCGGGGAATCCCCGAAGACGACGAGGATCTGCTGATCGTGACGCCGCCCGTTGCGCGGGTTGAACCGGGCCAGACCCAGTTGGTGCGGTTCATTCTCCAGCCGCACGAACCGTTCAAGACGGAGCGGCTGCGGCGCGTGGTCTTCGATGGCATTCCGCCCAAGAGCAATGCGCCGGGGGTGCGCGTCAATGTCAATTTCCGGCAGAACCTGCCGGTGCTCATCCGGCCTGCCGGCCTCGCCCAGGATCCCGAGCCCTGGAAGCGCCTGAAATGGAGTGTCGACGGCACAGACCTGAAGCTTGAAAACCCCAGCCCGTACGTGGTGCGTCTGAGTCCCGAAGCCGCTTTGCTGCCTTCGGGCGCCAGGCTGAATCTTGACCGCACTTACATTCTGCCCAACCAGACGTTCAGCTTTCCGCTGCATGGCGGCGCGGCGGGCTTGACCGGGGTGCGGATCAACCCGGCGACAGCGTACGGGTTCGCCGCGGGTGCGTTTGAGGCGCCGTTGGCGAAGAGGCCGTAAATGCGGTGGGTGGATGGCGCTGCCCTGGCGTGGGCCGGCGTGATGGCGATCGGCCCCGCACCGCAGGCGCTGGCCGCGCCGGCGCATCAGGATCGCGCGGCGGCGGGCACGGGCGCGCAGGCGCCGGCGGTGGAATTCGATCTCGAGATGCTCAAGAACCGGGGGCTGGGCGCGGATGTGGCCGAGTACTTCAAAAGCGGCGCTCGATTCCGGGCCGGCATGGCCCGCGTGACGGTGTTCGTCAATGATCAGAGGATCGGGCAGGTCGGTGCGCGTTTTGACGACCAGGGCCAGGTCTGCTTCGACGAAGCGTTCATGTCGGGTGCCGGCCTGCAATGGCGTGACGCGCCAACTGGCGACAAGCAGCCTGGATGCGCTGATTTCCTGACGCAGTATCCCAATACCATCGTCAAGCTGATCCCGGGCCGCGAGGAAGTACGCCTGATCGTGCCCACGGACGCGATCCGGCCCCAAGGGGCCGGGCACCGCGCGTATGCAACGGGCGGCGCCGGCGCCATCCTCAATTACGATGTGCTCTTGACGCGCAATCAATCGCCGGGCCGTTCGGATCAATTCCGCTCCATTCAGTCCGAGGCGGGCTTCAATGCCGGCGACTGGGTGCTGCGCAGCCGGCAAAGCTATGTCGAAAGCGCGGGGCGCACGCGTTTCGACCACCTGTATGCCTATGGGCAGAAAACCTTTGCCGGCCTGGGGCAGACTGTGCAGGCGGGGCAGATTTCCATTGCCAACTCGCTGTTTGCAGGGAGTAGCATCACCGGTGTGCAATGGGTGCCCGAAGCGGCATTGCAGGAGGGCCGCCAGGCCGCGAGATCGCTGGTCAGCGGCATTGCCAATTCGCCGGCGCGCATCGAAGTGCGGCAAAGCGGCTCGCTCATTTATACGACGGTCGTGCCCCAGGGCCCGTTCAGCCTGGCGGATATCCCGCTCTTGAACCGTTCGAGCGACCTGCACGTGTCGGTCATTGAAAACAATGGGGGGGTGCATACCTTCGTCGTGCCCGCCGCCGAGCTGACATCGGGTGATCTGGGAGGCACGCCGGGGTATTCCCTGGCGCTGGGCAAATACCGCGCTTATGGTTCCCGCAGGACGACGCGCGAGCCTTTCATCGCTACGGGCACCGGCACCTGGGGGCTCGACAAGGATTCGAACGTGACCGCGGGCCTCATGGCGGCAACGGACTACTACGCGGTGGGCGCCGCGCTCAACCGCGCATTCACCCCCTCGGTCAATGGCAGTGTGCGGCAGGTTGTCTCGTATTCGAAAGATCACCAGGCGAAGGGCATGCAGACGAGCGTGTCGCTCAATTCGCAGATCATCGAGACGGTCTCGGCCAGCCTGGGCGCCACGATGCAGACGCCGGGGTTTCGCGATCTGGGCGATGTGGTGAACGACGACCGGTGGAGCGGATTCGACGCGAGATACCGCATGCAATATACGGGCTCGATCGGATGGTCGAATGATGCATTCGGCAGCGTGCAGGGATCCTATTCGCGCGCCGGCACGTTCGATGGCCGCCGCACCCAATATTTCACGGCGGCCTGGAGCAAATCGATCAAGCGCGTGACGGTTTCGCTGAATTTCCAGCATGCCAGCGGCGGCAGTGATTCGTCGGGCAACACCGTACTGCTGTCGGTCAGCATCCCGCTTGGGCCGCGTTCGGTGCGTGGGTATGTCAATAGCCATGAGGGACGTACCCGGTCGGGCGCCAGCGTCAGCGAGCAGGTCAATGAATACGTGGGATACGACTTGTCGGCCGAACATGACGGCCAGGATCGGGAAACCAGCGTGTCGGGCAATTTGAGCCTGCTGCCCCGCTATTTCCAGGCCAGCCTGGGCGCTGCCCGGAACGGCTCGTCGGGCACCATGTACAGCGGCCAGTTGCGGGGAGGGGTGGCGATTCATGGTTCGGGCGTCACCTTGTCTCCCTATCCGATCAATGACACCTACGCCATCGCCAAGGTCGGCGACGTGGCGGGCGTCAAGATTGCCACCCCGCAGGGGCCGGTCTGGACCGACATCTCGGGGCGGGCGGTCGTGCCGGGCCTGACCCCGTACCGGACCAGCCGGCTGCAAGTGGCGACCCCGTCGTTGCCCCGCAATGTCGATCTGGTCAATGGCTATCGTGAGATCGAGGCGGCCCGGGGCGCCGTGCAGCGCCTGGACTTTGGCGTGGTCAAGACCCGGCGCGTGCTGCTCAGAACGAAAGTCTCGGACGGCAGCCTGCTGGCCAGGGGGGTATCGGTGATCGATGCCAATGGCGATTTCGTCACGGCCGTCTTGAGTCAGGGAAAAGTGTTCCTGCCCGGCCTCGACGCGCCGATGCCGCTGCGGGCCGAGATGTCCGACGGCCGGCAGTGCGAGCTGTCGTTCCAGCTTGGCGACAAACCGGACGTGAACAATTACTACGAAACAGTCGACGCTGTCTGCCGGCTGTCCGACCATGGGTGAATCCAGATGACACACTTTCACGCTTCGCCGCCGGGCTCGCCGTCGCTTGCCCGCGCATGGCCCCGGCTGTTGATGTGGGCCTTGCTCGGTACGACTTGTCTGCCGCCGATGGCCCATGCCGCCTCCTGTGCGGTCGAGATCAGCGACTCGGTCGTCGACTACGGAAGGGTTGCCCGTGCCGAGCTGCTGGTGCTCGAAAGCGGTGGGCGGGCGGCGCTGGGGGAGCGCATGGTGACGGTGCTCGTCAAGTGCGAAAACCCGCAGCGCATGGGCCTGGCGATCGATGCGGGTTCGGCGCGGATGAACGAAGGCCATGTTGAGGTGGCGTACCGGGTGGCCGACGCCCAGCTCGACGGCGAGCCGGTGCAACTGGTGTCCAGCCGCGATCCGGAAAAAATCGTGTCCGTCCTGGTGCCGGGCGACCGCGTTCAGACGCGTGCGCCCGAACGCGGCAAAGTATTGGCGGTCCGGCTGGAAGTGGATACGCGGGTCAGCACGGCCTCGAACTGGATGACCCATCGCGGCAAATGGGAAGACTCGGCCGTGTTTCAGGCGTTCACGCCGCAGGTGCCGTGATCGAAGGGGGTGAATCCGGAAGCGCCGCGGTGCTGTGGCAAGAAGTGAGCGTTGTAAGTCATGTGCGATTTTGAGACTTGTCTGATGGGGTGGTTCGCGCTCAAGGCCCACTATGGGTTTACAGACCAATGCGGTCATGTGCCCACTTACCGAAGGTACAGATAGATTATGAAACACTCCAACCGAGCATCCAGCACGAACCGCGGCGGTCAGCGCCTGCCTGAACGGAGCGACGAAGCCGAGCGTTGCAGAATCTATGCATTACCGGCATCCCGCGCGGTTCTTTCTCGAAATGGCGATGCGCGGGCCGGCTTGAAACGGGCCGACCGTCAAAGGCTGATGAGTGCGGCGCACGGCGAAAAGAACAGCCTTGAGCCGGCCGTTCAGCGTGGGGCCGGTGAGCCTGATGTGCTGACCGTACTCGCGGGGTACCAGTTCGGACGGTTGGTGTCCGCCAATCGGCCCGGCGGCATACCCGCCGAGGCAACCATCCCGCGCGAAGTGCTCGCGCTGGCTTCATCGCATGGGTGGGGCCTGCTGCGGGCCTGGCGCGAGTACCTGTGGCTCTCGAAAGAAGAGGTGGCCCGCCGCGCGGATATCAGTGTGGCGGCGTATGCCGAGATCGAGACGAACTTCACTCATCTCGGTTCTGATGTCCAGGCGCGGGTTGCGGCGCTCTTTGGCCTGCAGTTGCCACAACTGGGGCGTTTCGACGTGCGGCGGGCCGCTCGAGGATCAGCCAGGAAGTGACGTATCATCCTGGTGATGTTTGGCTCCCCGGATCACGCTTGTGGTGTGCGGCCTTGCAGCCTGGTCATCCGGATCTCCGGGCGGGTGATCCTCATGTAACGTGGTGTGTGCAACGGCTCCCTTGATATGAAGCGTCGTCTGGTTTCGTGGTCCCTGTTGGCGGTGCTGGCGTTGATCTGCGCCGCGTGGCTGGCGTGGGCCTATCTGCCCACGGGGTCTTCGTCGCGGGTCGATCTCGAAGACTTCGAGCATACGGTGCGCTTGTCGCCGGACGAGCGTGAAAAACTGGCCGGCCTGCCCGTGCTGCGCATGGGATATGTGCCGGCGTGGCAGCCCTTGTCGTTCTACGACCCTCTGGCGGGGCGGGTCAGCGGCGTGGCCGGCGAGTACGCCGATTTGCTTGCCCAGACGCTGGGTTTGCGTTTCCAGCTCGTGCCGGTCGGCAGCATGATGGAACTTCAAAACCTCATGCTGAAGGGCGAAGTGGATATCGTGCCCCTCATGACGCACTCGCATCCGGTCGGCCGGAGATTCATCTATAGCGAACCCTACGAGACGCTGCCCGAGGTCTTCGTCACGCGGCCCGGGCAGTCCGGCCGCCACCTGGCCAACGAGTTGAGCGGCAAGGTCATCGTCACGGCGGCTCCTGAATCTACGCGGCAGAAGTTGCGCGACAGGATTGCGGGGGCCAGCGTGTTCGCCGCGCCAAGCGCGACCGAGGGGCTGGACATGGTCAAATACGGGCACGTGGAAGCGTACGTCGGCAACGCGGCCATCGTCGATGCGCTGATTCGCGGCCCTTATCGTTATTCATTGCAGATTGCGGGCCAGACGGGCCTGGTCGTGCCGCTCAGCGCCGCCATTGTCGACCGCTATGCGTGGCTGGTGCCGCTGGTGAACCGCGTCTTGGGCGCGACGCCGCCGTCCTTGAAGCGCCAGATACTCAATTCATGGACCGCCGTGGTCTACAAGCCCTCGGCGGTCGATTGGATGCGGGTCGCCAAAAAATTGCTGCCCGCATTATTGGCGGGGGCGCTGGTGCTTGGCGCGCTGTTCCTGGCGTTTGTAAAGTATCGCCGCGAAGCCTTGCAGCGCCGCGAGGCCGAAGCCAAGCTGCATGCGGTCACCCGCAACCTGCCCGCCGTGGTGTTCCAGGCCCGCAAGAGCGGTGTGGATGATCTGGCATTTGATTATGTCAGCGGCAATTCGGTCGATATCTGGGGGCTTACCCCGGAGGCCATGCGCGACCACCCTTGGCGCTTTCTGGAGCGCATCGACCCGCGCGACGTGGACGAGTTCCTTGAGCGGCAGCGCGTCGCCAGTGAAAGTCTTGAACCTTTTCTGCTCGAATTCCGGGTGCTGAATGGGTCTGCGCAACCGCGCTGGATCCGCGGCAATGCCGTGCCCACCCATGCCCCGGACGGTGTGGTGGTCTGGTGCGGCTACTGGGTGGATATCTCCGATATCAAACATCAGGCGGCGCAGATCGAGGCGGCCAAAGAGGCCGCCGAGCGCGCCGCGCAAGGCAAGGCGCATTTCCTGGCGGTCATGAGCCATGAGATACGCACGCCGATGAATGGCGTCGTCGGCATGCTCGAGCTGCTCAGGGAAAGCCGGCTCCTGCCGGAGCAGGCCGCGATGGTGGACACCATCGATGAGTCCGCCAATCATCTGCTGGCATTGCTCGACGAGATCCTGGATGCCTCCAAGATCGAGGCCGGCCGCATCCAGCTCGACGCCAGGCCATTTGATGTGCGATCGGTCGTCGTGGACGTCGTCCGCCTGTTCAAGGCGTCGGCGATGGCAAAGGGGCTGGCGCTGACTCTGCGCGTCGATCCAGCCGTCCCCATGTATGTGCAGGGTGACGCCTTGCGTTTGCGCCAGATTTTCACGAACCTGGTGGGCAATGCCATCAAGTTCACGAACGCCGGTTCGGTGGCAGTCGAGATCCGGCGCGAGGGCGACCGGCAGGCCGCCTTCGCCTCGCTGCACTGCACCGTGACCGATACCGGCGTGGGGCTGGCCGGCGTCACCCAGGAAGAACTCTTTGCACCCTATACCCAGGGCCAGACGGGGCTGGATCTGGCCGGAGCGGTCAGCGGCACCGGGCTGGGGCTGTCGATCTGCCGGAAAATCGCCCAGGCCATGGGCGGGCAACTGACACTGGCGGACAACCCCCAGGGCAAAGGGGCGCAGGCCGCGCTTGAACTGTCGTTGCCCGTCGCCGCTCAGGCATTCATCGATCGCGTGCCGTATCAGGCGCTCTATCTCGCGATTCAAAATCCGGCCGTGGATCGGTTGCTGCGCGAATATTTGAAGATTCTGGGCTGCGAGCACCTGGTGAAGCCACAGGCGCGCGATCAGGCCGCCGGTGCGCCGTCCGGCCTGGAGCTGACGTGTGCCCCAGGCGAGCAGGTGGTGGTGGCCACGGTGTCCGGGCAGCGGCCCATTTTCAGGCTGAAGGTCGACGACAGTCTGCTGCATTGGCGGGACGTCGTGCGCTTGCTGCAAGGAGAGGGGCGAAGCGAAGAAGGCGCGCCCGCCGGCCGGTCCGATGAGGGCGGCACGCGGCCGTGCAAGGTGCTGGTCGCCGAAGACCACGCCATCAGCCGCAAGCTGCTGGCGGCCCAGCTCGAGACGCTGGGATGCGTGGTCGATAGCTGCGAAGATGGCGAGGATGCCTGGCGGCGGCTGGCGCGCCCGCATGACTACGATGTATTGATCACCGATGGCCATATGCCCAGGCTCGATGGCGTCTCGCTGTTGCAGCGGTTGCGCCAGTCAGACGATCCGGCGCTGCGGACCTTGCCGGTGGCCCTGCTTTCGGCAACGCCGCTGGTGCTGCCCGGGCAGCCGACTGGCCTGGCTCAGGGGGTGACGATTTTGCTCAAGCCGGTCAAGCTCGGCGAGCTGGACGAACTGCTGCGCGGCGTCGTATCCAGCGGGCCTGATGATCTGGCCGCGCCGGTAAAGCCTTCCATGGCGCCGCCTGCCGGCGTGATGGACGTGCCGGCAGCCGTATTGCGAGAATTTGCCATGGTCATAGAAGAGGATCGGACGCGGTTGCCCGCGCTGCTGCAGGCCCGGGATCTCGAGGCGCTGCAAGACTGGGTGCATCGGCAAGCGGGCGCATTGGCCGTCGTCGGGCATGTCGGCCTGGCGGACCGGGCGGTCGAAGTTGAAAACATCCTCAAAAATCGGGACGCCTCCGCAGCCCTCCCGGAGGTGGCCGCTTTCGATGGAGAACTCGCGGCTCTGGCCCGGCGGTTCGCGCAGGCCTAGCGCTCGAAGCTACTGTGCAGGTACTCAAACAACTGGGCGTCGTTTTGCAGGCCCAGCTTCGCCATGGCCCCTTGTTTCTGGGCGCTGATGGTCTTCTTGCTGCGATTCAGCGACGCGGCGATTTCCGAGACGGTCAGGCCGCTGCGCAGCAATCGCAAAGTTTCGGCCTGCCGGGGCGACAGCCGCGATGCGTGATCGGCGGATGGGGAGGAAGAAAGGCGGTTGGCGGCATCGAGCAGCGCTTTCAAGTCTGGCGATAAAAAGGGCCGGTGGTTGACGGCGTTTTCGATCGCGGAAGCCAGGTTCTTGTGCACGTCGCGCTTGCCGACAATGCAGTCAACCCCCGCCTTCTGAATGCTGTTGAGCAATGCGCCGTTGGTCAGCATGGTCAGCACCACGATCCTGATCCCGGGATGTTGTTGTTGCAGACGGCGCAGCAGCCGCAGACCGTCTTGCCGTCCTTCATCCATGGCGAAATCGGTGATGACGACATCGACCCCCGGCGTGGCCGAGAGCAATGACAGCAGCTCATCGCCGCTGGACGCTTCCCCCGCCAAAGTGAAACGTATGGAGTGCTCGGCCAGGAATGCCTTGATACCCACCCGGACGATAGGGTGATCATCGGCAATCACGATACGCAAGGCTGGCATGCTCAATCACCCTCTGTCGGTGCGGCATCGATCACTTTGCTTCTTGTTGGGCGCAGCCGTCTGGATCCGGCCTGGCTTTTGATCCATGCCTCGCAGTCGTAAGAATATACATGATTTGTCTCGAATTTTAACTTTGGCGCTTTGGAGGGATTGCTCGTCGGTGTGATAAACATTATCAGTGCAGTGATTTCCTGGGCCGCCCGCGCGGCGCCGGGCTGACGCGCCGGGATGCCAGGCGCCCCAGGTGCGCCATGAAGATTTTTTCCCCCAGCGCCCATTGCCCTGACAAGGCCGCCTCGATCGGCAGGCGCTGCGCCTCGCCCAGCCCGGCGGCGAGCCGATTGCGCCAGGCGGCCTGGCGTGCAAAAGGCGTGTCGCCTTCGCGCCAATAGTCGGGATGGTCCGTCAGCACCGGGCGGATGTGCGCCGCGCCGGCGGTCTTCGCACCGCCGGGCATGCCGTTTGCGGCGGGCGCGGGCTCCACGCCGACCAGTCCCGCGTGTTCCGCCGCCGACGACCAGGGCCATTGCGTGGCCGCGCCCACCTGGCCGGCCGAGACCGCCAGCGATTCCAGCCACATCATGGCCGGCAGCACCCAGCGGCCCGGTTCCAGCAGGGCATTGTGATAGCGTCCTGCGTAGACGCGCGTGCGCATCAGGCCCGAACCCATGCGCCGCCCCAGCGCCTGCATCAGGCGCGAGGGCGCGGTTTCGTCTCCGGGCGTGGCCAGCAGCGTGATGCGATCGGGCAGGATGATCCAGGCATGCAAGGCCAGGGCGCCGGCTTCGCCCGCCGCGGCCCGCCCGGTTTCCTCCGCCAGCCAGGCGCGGATCCGGTCCAGCGCCGCTGCGGGCGCGGGCGCATCGGGCGGGGCCAGCGGATGCGCGAAACGCGCCTGGATCAACTGGGGAATGCGGGGGGCGTAGAGGCGGGGCAATCGGGCCATGGCAGCAGCAAACATTAAATTCAAACGATTGTTTGAATTTTCATCGTAAATCAGCGACAATCAAAAAATCGGCCCGGGAAGGCGATGCGCACCGCAACCGCAGCCAGCCGCCCGCAGCATGCGGCAGCCGCGCACCCTGCACGGCGCATCCCGAACAATCGGCCGGCCCATTAAAACCAGCGAGGACACAATATCATGCAAACCAGCCAGTCCGCCCCTCTGTTCATCCGCCGCGTGGCGGTGTGCGGCGCCGGGGTCATGGGCGCGCAGATCGCCGCCCACTGCGTCAACGCCGGCGTGCCGGTCGTGCTGTTCGATCTGGCCAAGGACGACGGCCAGGGCGGCAAGAACGGCATCGTTCAGCGCGCCATCGCCCAACTGAAGAAACTCAACCCCGCCCCCCTGGGCGTCAATGCGCTGGCCGATCTGATCACGCCGGCCAATTACGACGAAGACCTGGCGCTGCTGGCCGATTGCGACGTCGTCATCGAGGCCATCGCCGAGCGTCTCGACTGGAAGCGCGATCTCTATCACAAGCTGGCGCCGGCCCTGAACCCGCGTGCCATCGTCGCCAGCAACACCTCGGGCCTGTCGATCACGGCCTTGTCCGAGGCGCTGCCCGAGACCCTGCGCCACCGCTTCTGCGGCGTGCACTTCTTCAACCCGCCGCGCTACATGCCGCTGGTCGAGCTGATCCCCACCGCCGCCACCGAGCCGGCGCTGCTGGACCACCTGGAAACTTTCCTCGTGTCGCAACTGGGCAAGGGCGTCGTGCGCGCCAAGGATACGCCGAACTTCATCGGCAACCGCATCGGCGTGTTCGGCATTTTGTCGGTCTTTCATCACACCCAGGCGCTTGGCCTGCCCTATGAATTGGTCGACGACCTGACCGGCACCCGCCTGGGCCGTGCCAAATCCGGCACCTACCGCACCGCCGATGTGGTGGGTCTGGATACGCTGGCGCACGTCATCGACACGATGAAAAACCAATTGCCCGATGATCCCTTCCGCGCGCATTTCGGCGTGCCGCCCGTGCTGGCCGCCCTGATCGAGAAGGGCGCCCTGGGCCAGAAGACCAAGGCCGGTTTCTTCAAGAAAGAAGGCAAGCAGATCCTGCGCCTGGATCCGCAGGCCGGCGAATACGTGCCTTCCGGCGAGAAGGCCGCTGACGAAGTCAAAGACATCCTGAAGGAACGCGATCCCGCCAAGCGTTTGCGGGCGCTGCATGATTCCACGCATCCCCAGGCCCAATTCGTCTGGGCCGTGCTGCGCGACACCTTCCACTACAGCGCCGTGCACCTGGGCGACATCGCCGACAGCGCGCGCGAGCTGGACCAGGCCATGAAGTGGGGCTTCGGCCATGCCCAGGGGCCTTTCGAGATCTGGCAGGCCGCCGGCTGGCGCCAGGTCGCCGAGTGGATCCAGGCGGATATCGCCGCCGGCAAGACCCTGTCCGATGCCCCGCTGCCCGCCTGGGCCACCAGCGGCGCCGTCTGGGACAAGCAGGCCGTGCATACGCCGGAAGGCTCTTACAGCCCGGCCGCCAACGCCTATGTGCCGCGCAGCGCGCTGCCTGTCTACCAGCGCCAGATCGGCGCGCCGCGCCTGGTGGGCGAAGGCCCGGCCCTGGCGCCGAACGTCGTTCATGAGGACGACGCCGTGATGTGCTGGACGCTGCCCGCCCCGCATCCCCAGGACGTGCTCCTGGTGTCGTTCAAGACCAAGATGCACACCCTCAGCCCGGACGTGGTGCGCGGCGTGGTCCGCGCTGTGGACCTGGCCGAGCAGGGCTACAAGGCGCTGGTGGTCGCCCAACTGGACGACCCGTTCTCCGCCGGCGCCGATCTGAAGGCCATGCTGCCCGCCTTCATGTCCGGCGGCGTCAAGGCCGTCGAGCCGATCCAGAAGGAAATGCAGGACATGGTCATGCGCCTGCGCTACGCCCAGGTGCCCGTGGTCGCGGCCGTGGCCGGCCTGGCGCTGGGCGGGGGCTGCGAACTGTCCGTGCATTGTGCGCGCCGCGTCGCCCATCTGGAAAGCTACATCGGTCTGGTGGAAGTCGGCATCGGCCTGGTGCCGGGCGCGGGCGGCATCACGTATAGCGCCCGCCGCGCGGCCGAGATCCAGGCGCAGTCCGCCCCGGACGCCCCGCTGCTGGCCTACGTCAAGGAGTTCGTCCTGGCCGTGGCCACCGCGCGCGTGTCCAAATCCGCGCTGGAAGCCCGCCAGATCGGCTTCCTGCGGGATTCCGACCCCATCGTGATGAACCGCCACGAACTGTTGTACGTGGCCGTGCGCGAAGCCGCCAACCTGGCCGAGCAGGGCTACCGCGCGCCGCTGGCCGCGCGCTTCCCCGTGGCCGGCCGCGACGCCATCGCGACCCTCAAGGCTCAGTTGGTGAACATGCGCGTGGGCGGCTACATCTCGGACTACGACTTCCACATCGCCGAACAGGTCGCCACGGCCATCTGCGGCGGCGACGTCGATCCGGGCAGCCTGGTCGACGAGGCCTGGATGCTGCGGCTGGAGCGCGAGGCTTTCCTGGCGCTGCTTGCCAATCCCAAGACACAAGAGCGCATTGCCGGTCTCCTGCAAACCGGCAAGCCCGTCCGCAACTGACGCGTCGCAGACGATGCCCCGGGCCGCGCAGCGGCCCGGATACCCGAACAAGGAGACTTACCATGACTGCTCTGCAACAAGCCTACATCGTCGCCGCGACGCGCACGCCCATCGGCAAGGCCCCGCGCGGCATGTATTCCCACACCCGTCCCGATGAACTGCTGGCCAAGGCCATCCAGGGCGTGATGGCCCAGGCGCCCGGCCTGGATCCCGCCGCGATCGAGGACGCCATCGTCGGCTGCGCCATTCCCGAAGGCCCGCAGGGCCTGAACGTCGCGCGCGTCGGCGTGCTGCTGGCCGGCCTGCCGCAATCCGTCGGCGGCGTCACCGTCAACCGCTTCTGCGCGTCCGGCCTGACGGCCGTCGCCATGGCAGCCGACCGCATCCGCGTGGGCGAGGCCGACGTCATGCTGGCCTGCGGCACCGAATCCATGAGCCTGGTCCCCACCATGGGGATCAACACCTCTTTCAGCCCGGATGTCTACCTGAAGGAAGAGAACATCGGCATCGCCTATGGCATGGGGTCCACCGCCGAGCAGGTCGCCCAGCGCTGGAAGATCTCCCGCGAAGACCAGGACGCCTTTGCCCTGCGCTCGCACCAGCGCGCCCTGGCCGCCCAGCAGTCGGGCGAGTTCACCGATGAAATGCTGCCGGTCGAGATCGTGCGCCGCCTGCCCGACCTGAAGGCCGGTGAAGTCCGCGAAACCCGCCGCACCGTCAATCTGGACGAAGGCCCGCGCGCCGACACCAGTCTGGAAGCCCTGGCCCGCCTGCGCCCCGTGTTCGCCGCCAAGGGCAGTGTCACTGCAGGCAACAGCTCGCAGACCTCCGACGGCGCCGGCGCCCTGCTGGTCGTGTCCGAGCGCGCCCTGAAAGAGCACAACCTGACGCCGCTGGCGCGCTTCGTGTCCTTCGCCGTGCGCGGCGTGCCGCCCGACATCATGGGCATCGGCCCCAAGGAGGCCATCCCCGCCGCCCTGAAAAAGGCCGGCCTGACGCAGGACCAACTGGGCTGGATCGAACTCAACGAAGCCTTTGCCGCGCAGTCCCTGGCCGTCATCCGCGACCTGGGCCTGAACGAAGACGTGGTCAACCCGCTGGGCGGCGCCATCGCCCTGGGCCACCCCCTGGGCGCCACCGGTGCCATCCGCTCGGCCACCACCATCCACGGCCTGCGCCGCCGCAACCTGCAGTACGGCATGGTCACCATGTGCGTGGGCACGGGCATGGGCGCCGCCGGCATCTTCGAGCGCTGCTGAATCCGGCGCCTGCACGCCCCGGCGCTTTCCTTCGACAGGGAAGCGCCGGGGCGTTTTTGTCCATGGAGGGGTTGGAATGCAACCGTCAGGCCGCTAAGCTCGGGATGAGCTTGGTTGCTATGGCACTGAGTGGCATAATATGACTCGACGACAGCGGGTTTTCCTGACGCGTCATTTCCTGCGTTGGATGCGGAAGACCGGATTGACGCACGATGCGCTTTGCCGCGCCGTTTCGGAGATGGCGCAGGGCCTCCTGGATGCCGATCTGGGTGGTGGCATATTCAAGAAACGCGTCGGTCTCGCGGGACGCGGAAAAAGCGGGGGTGCGCGGACTCTGGTAGCGACTAACCGTGGGGATCGCTGGTTCTTCATGTTCGGATTCGCCAAGAACGACAGGGAAAACATCACTGGCGCTGAATTGATGGCCTTGCGGATGCTGGCTTCGGACTTGTTGAGATTGGCGCCATCACAGATGGACGCCGCCATCGGGGACGGCTCGCTACAGGAGATTTGCCATGACGATCAAACATTCGGCTGACAGCCCGCTGCTGGCCGCTGTCCATGAAACGGCCCGCGACTTGCATCGGCTGGGATTCATCGACAAACGCAAGATGCTGCGCTATGACGCCCTGTGCCTGGATCCGGTCCCCGCCTATACCAGTGAACAAATCCGCGCCATGCGTACGAAGCTCAGGCTCAGCCAGTCCGTGTTGGCCGCTGTGCTCAACACCAGCGTCTCGACCGTTCGCAAGTGGGAGCAGGGCGACAAGCAACCCAGTGGTCCTTCCTTGAAGCTGCTGAATCTGCTGGACCGCAAAGGATTGGAGGCTGTGCTGTGACCCCCGGCGCGCTTGCTTCGTATGACCGCATGACATAATGACCGGCGATCCCGCCGACCTTCATTCCACCGCCATGTCCGATCGCCTTGCCGCCGATACGCTTGCCCCCCTCACCGGCCTTCCCGAGTGGAAGCGCTTTGCCTTGGCGGCGCAGACCTGCGCATCGCGCACCGGCGTGCTGGACCTGATCGAGGCCCCCGGCCTGACGCTCGATTCCAGCGGCCAGCGTCATTCGCCCGAACTCATGGCCGCAGGCGAGGCCTTGCTGCGGGCGCGGGATTTCGACACGCAGCGCGCGCGCCTGCTGGCCGGCGAGGTCGTCAACGTCACGGAAGACCGCGCCGCCTGGCATACCCTGCTGCGCGCGCCCGAGGCGCCGCCCGAGGTGCAGGCCGAGCGCGAACGCATGGACGCCTGGGTGCAGCGCGCCGATGCCGGACGGCGCTGGCGCCACGTCGTGCATGTGGGCATCGGCGGATCCGATTGGGGGGTGCGCCTGGCGGTGACGGCCTTCGGCTATGCCGGCACCTGGCGCGACGTGCGCTTCGTGGCCAATATCGACGGCCACGCGATCGAAGGCGGATTGGCGGGGCTGGACCCGCGCGAAACCCTGGTCGTGCTGGTCTCCAAATCCTTCACCACGGCGGAAACCCTGGAAAACGGCGCGCGTGCGCGCGAATGGCTGATTGCGTCCGGCCTGGATCCGGCCGCCCATCTGGCGGCGGTCACCGCCCGGCCCGACCGCGCCCGCGCCTGGGGCGTGCCGGAAAATCAGATTTTTCAATTGTGGGATTGGGTCGGCGGGCGGTTTTCGCTCTGGTCCGCGGTCAGCCTGAGCACCGCGCTGGCCGTGGGCGTCGACGTGCTGGAAGGCTTGCGCGCGGGCGCGGCCGCCATGGATGCGCATTTCGCCCAGGCGCCTCTGGCGGAAAACGCTCCGGTGCGCATGGCGCTGGCCGGGGTGGCCAACCGCAGCGTGCTGGGCCAGGGGTCGCTGAACATCGCCCCCTACGATTCGCGTCTCGCGAACCTGGTGCCCTACATCCAGCAACTGGATATGGAATCCCTGGGCAAGTCGGTGGACGTCGCCGGCCGCCCCGTGGGCGTGCCCACCGGCCCGGCCGTCTGGGGCATGCCCGGCACCGATGCGCAGCACACTTTCTTTCAATGGATGCACCAGGGCAGCGACGGCGCGCCGGTGGACTTCATCCTGTGCCGCGAGGCCGACCACCATTGGCCGGCGCACCACCGCCAGTTGCTGGCCAACTGCCTGGCCCAGCGCGAGGCCTTGATGCGCGGCAAGACCCTGGCCCAGGCGCACGCAGAATGCCTGGCCGAGGGCATGGAAGAAGCCCGCGCCGCCTGGCTGGCGCCGCACCGCGTCCATCCGGGCGGGCGCCCCAACCACCTGATCGCGCTGCCGCGCCTGTCCCCGTATTCCCTGGGCGCCCTGCTGGCCCTGTACGAGCACCGCGTCTTCACGCAAGGCGTGATCTGGGGCATCGACCCCTTCGACCAATGGGGCGTCGAATACGGCAAGATCCTGGCGCGCGGCATCATTGCCGAGCTGGATCCGGCGGCCAGCCAGGCGCACCGCGCCGACGCGGCCGGCCCCGGTGCATCCGCCAGCGGCGGGCCGGGCGCCGGGCACGACGCTTCCACCCGCCACTGGATCGACCGCCTGCGGGGTTGAGATCTAGGGGCTTTCCCGGTCTTTCACCCCGGCCCAGGCGGGATTGTCTGAAAACGCTCAGGGTTTACCCAGGATTATGCGCCGGGCCGAAAAAACCTTATCGTGCTTTGCACATGACTGTGCGTGGCGACCTCCGGTAGAGTGGCCACTGAACGCTGGAAAAGCGTTTTTCAGACTTCAAAACCAAGACATGAGGGCCATCCCCGCGCAAGGGCGAGCCCCGACCCTGGAGACAAGACATGAGCAAAACCGTCGCCCCGGTGGATGAAATCCTGCCGATGGGCCAACTGACGGCCCTGGGCTTGCAACACGTGCTGGTCATGTACGCCGGCGCCGTGGCCGTCCCCTTGATCATCGGCCGGGCGCTCGGCCTGGACGCCCACGAAGTATCGCTGCTGATCGCCGCCGACCTGTTCGCCTGCGGCATCGCCACCATCATCCAGTCCCTGGGCGCCACCCCGTGGTTCGGGATCAAGCTGCCCGTCATCATGGGCGTCAGCTTCGCCCCGGTCGGGCCCATGATCCACATCGCCCAGTCCAACCCAGGGCACGAAGGCGCGCAGCTCTTGTTCGGCACCATCATCGCGGCGGGGATCATCACCATCCTCATCGCCCCCTGGATCAGCCGCCTGTTGCGCTTCTTCCCGCCGGTCGTCACCGGCACCATCATCGCCATCATCGGCATCACTCTGATGCGCGTGGGCATCAACTGGATCTTCGGCAACCCCTTCGGCCCCACCGCGCCGTCCCTGGTCGATCCCAATTACGTCGCGTGGCTGAACGACATCCGGGCCGCCTCGGGCGCGCCGGGCTCGCCCCTGCCGGCCGTGCCCGAGGGCCTGGCGCTCATGCCCACGATGCCCAATCCCAAGTACGCCAATCTCACCGGCGTGGGCATCGCCGCCATCGTGCTGGTGTCGATCCTGCTGATCGCCAAGTTCTGCAAGGGTTTCCTGGCCAACATCGCCGTGCTGCTGGGCATCGTCATCGGCGCCGTCATCACGTCCGCCATGGGCATCATGACCTTCGAGAAGGTCGGCCGGGCCGAATGGGTGGACATCGTCATGCCCTTTCATTTCGGCATGCCGAAGTTCGATTTCTGGATGATCCTGACCATGGTCCTGGTCATGATCGTGATCCTGATCGAATCCACCGGCATGTTCCTGGCCCTGTCGGACATGACCGGCAGGAAGATCGGCCAGAAAGACCTGGCGCGCGGCCTGCGCACCGACGGCCTGGGCACCCTGATCGGCGGCATCTTCAACACCTTCCCGTATTCCAGCTTCTCCCAGAACGTCGGCCTGGTCGCCGTCACGGGGGTGCGCAGCCGCTTCGTCTGCGTGGCCAGCGGGGTCATCCTGCTGGTACTGGGCCTGCTGCCCAAGCTTGCGGCGCTGGTCGAATCCCTGCCCACCGTCGTGCTGGGCGGCGCGGGCATCGTGATGTTCGGCATGGTCACCGCCACCGGCATCCGCATCCTGGGCGGCGTGGATTTCGCCAAGAACCGCAACAACGCCATGATCGTGGCCATCTCCATCGGCATGGGCATGATCCCCGTGGTCGCCCCGAACTTCCGCCAGTGGATGCCGCACGCCATCCACCCGCTGATCGAATCGGGCATCCTGCTGACGTCGCTGTCGGCCGTGCTGCTGAACGTGTTCTTCAACGGCGCCCCGCACGACACCGACGCCGCCGTCGAGGCCGCCAAACACGCGGAGGCTTGATCTTCGGGCGATCCGGATGGCTGGCTTGGCCATCCGGTTCCGCTGCCGCGCGCCATGCATCGGGCGCCTTCCTTGAAAGAGGAGGCGCCCGAATTGTTGCTGCGAGGTGATCCGGGCAGGCGACAGGCTTGCGTAGAAGTCGCAGGCTGACAGTGCAGGTTCAGGTGGATATGCTGGATTTCCTTTGGTCATGATTCTGGATGATATACAATGATGATATCTTCTGAGGACTCAAAAACCATGGCCAGAATCCTCATCGATCTCTCGGAAACGCAGTTGCAGGCCCTTGCCGCAAAAGTGCGCACCGAAGGGCGGTCCCGTGCGGCCATCATTCGTGATGCCATCGATGCCTATCTCGCGCACCATGCGCCGGGTGATGCATCGGCCGTGTTCGGTCTCTGGCGGGATCGCTCGATCGACGGGCTCGAATACCAGGAGGCGCAAAGAGCGGAATGGTAAGAGCGCTGATCGATACCAACGTGCTCATCGATTTCCTCAGCGGGCACGAAAAGGCACATACCGAACTCGACCGCCATGCGCGGCCGGCCATCAGCATCATTACCTGGATGGAGGTGCTGGCGGGTGCCGTGCCGCACGAAGAATCCGCGATCCGTCGCTGGCTGGATTCCTTCGAGCGGATCGGGGTGGATGACCAGGTGGCGGGTCGTGCCGTCGTCATCCGCAGGGAACGGCGCATCCGGCTACCGGATGCCATCATCTGGGCTTCCGCCCAGGTCCATGGGATGTTGCTGGTGTCGCGCAATCACCGGGATTTTCCCGTGGATGCCCCGGATGTGCGGGTGCCATATTGAATACGCCTGATCTTCCCTCCGCCTGGTACGTCGCTCACACCAAGCCCCGTCAGGAACGCACCGCCGCCGAACAACTGCGGCGCCAGGATTTCGAGGTCTATCTGCCGCTGTTCAAGGTCTTCCGGGAACCTGGGCGGCGTCGGCGCGCGGCCGTCGCGCCGACGCCGTCCGATCCGGCAAGTACGGCCGCGGCCGATCCCGCGCTGACCGCCCGCGAGCCCATGTTCCCCCGCTACCTGTTCCTGCGGCCCACCCGGGCCACGCAGTCCCTGTCCGTGGTGCGTTCCACGGTGGGCGTCAGCCGGTTGGTCATGTTCGGCCACCAGCCCGCCACCCTGGCGGACGATGCCGTCCAGGCCATCCGCCGGGCCGAAGACCTGCGCGAAACCGCCGGTCTGGCCGACATCGGCCCCTACCAGCCCGGCATGGCCGTGCGCCTGCGGGATCCGGCGCTGGCCGGCGTCCAGGCACTGGTCCGGGCGGTCTCCGCCGACCGCGTCACCCTGCTGCTGGACATCCTGGGCCGCCCGCAGACCGTGCAGGTCGAGTTCGGGCGGATCGCACCGCTGTAGCCGGGCGGAAGCTCCGCCTTGCCTCCAGTGCAGGTTGTGATCAATCCACCACAGCCCGCCTCGCTTACAAGACAGATATCCATAAGATGGGCGATGCAACATGCTCCCATCCCGTCAATGTGTCTACAGAAAGATGGATCATTGATTTAAATGCATCTACAATCAGAATATGGATATCGAATTTGATCCGTATAAATCGAGGATCAATGAGCGAGAGCGCGGCCTGCCGTTCGCGTTGGCGTCCCAGTTCGAGTTCGAGACCGCGGTATTCAAAGTCGATGCACGGTGCGATTACGGCGAGGTGCGCATCCGGGCGCTGGGCAAGATCGATGGCCGTGTGCATGTGGTGGTATTCACAGAGCGCGAGCATGCGATCCGCATCATCAGCTTGCGCAAGGCCAATCGGCGGGAGGTGTATTTGTATGAGCAAGAAATCAATCGATCCTGAGCGCGTGGACGACGACAACCCGGAATGGACCGAGGCCGACATGCGCACGGCCGTGCGCCTGGATGGATTGCCTGAGTCGCTGCAGCAGAAACTACGCGGCCAGCGCGGGCCTCAGAAAGCACCGCGCAAGATTCAGACAGCGATCCGCTACGACGTCGATATCATTGATGCCTTCAAGGCCGGAGGGCCCGGCTGGCAGACCCGCATGAATCAGGCCTTGAGGGAGTGGCTGCGCGGCCGGGAAAAAGCCTAGACCCCGTGCGCGGCGTCGTACTCGGCTTGCCGCAGCGCGGCCCACAGCACAGCCAGCGATACCAGGAAGAACATCACCCCGTTGTTGCGGCCCAGAATCACCTGGGTCAGCCCATAGGCGGCGAAAGCGGCCGGCAACGCCGCCCCGCAGCAGGCCAGCACCCGCACCGCCGGCTCGGGCGCACGCAGGCGGCGGCAGAAATACCAGAAACTGGCGATCAGCAGCGCCAGAAACGCGATCAGCCCCAGGCTGCCCTGGTGCAGCCAGATCTCGATGAACTGATTGTGCGTATTGGACAGCGTCCCCACAAAGGGCGCCACCCGTTCGGCCTCGATCAAGGTCTGCAGGTGAGCATCGTATTGCGCATGGCCCCAGCCCAGCAAAGGCCGTTCCGGAATGCTGATCAGTGCCGCCTTCCAGGCCTCCAGGCGGGAACCGACATTGTTCGAGGCATCGCCTTGCTGGCGGTAGGCTTGCCATTCGTCCAGCGCGGCGGCATAGCGGCTTTCGGCGATCTGGCCGGCCGGCAGCACGGCCAGCGCGATAACCGCCGTGGCACCCAGCAGGGCGATGCCCGCCAGCAGCGGGCGCAGGTGCGCGCGGCGCAGCAGCGCCACAGCGGCCAGCACCAGCAGCACCGGCAGCGCGATCAGGCTGCCGCGCGTGGCGGCGGCGATCATGGCGTACAGGCCGGCCAGCGCCCCGGCCAGCAGCAGGACGCTCCAGGCCCAGCGCCGCTGGATCGCCGCCAGGGCGGCCCCCATCAAGCTCCAGAATCCCATGGTGAGCGCCATGTCGGCAAACGGGATGGCGCTGGTGACGAAACCCATGGCGCGGACATAGCCGATACCCAACGTCTGCCATGCGGCGACGCCCGCCGTGGCGAACAGGCCCAGCGCCAACCCCGCCGCTGCCCAATCCAGGCGCAGCCGGATGCGCCGCAGGCCCGCCAGGATGGGCACGGCCAACAGGTAGCGGGCGCCCTGGTCCAGGTATTTGCCCGAATCCCCGTGCCACAGCACGGCCAGCGCATTGATGGCGAACACCGCCAGCAGCAGCGCGCATAGCGTGCGGTCCTCGGCCGTCCAGGGGGCGGGCGCAAGCCCGTCCGGCACACCGGCCTGGGTCCGGCGCCCCGCGCGCCGGGCAGTCCACCACGCGGCCAGCCCGCCCAGCAGCAAGACGCCGCCGCCGATGGAATAGCCTGAGGGCACCGACAGCATCAGCAGGAAGAACAGCGCAGCGCCGGCAGACATCCAGGTCGACAGCCAGGCAGGGAGAACGGCCGGAGAAGAGGGCATGACACAAGCAATGACAAAATGTGATGGGATGGATTGTAGCGGGCCGCCGCGCTTCCCCGAGCCCGCACTCTGCCCGCAGACCGCCCGGACCGGATTCGAGCGGCATCAGCGGGCAGGCTAATGCCTGCCCGTCTCTTTTTATGCGGTCGGCTGGATCAGGCTCTCGGCGGGAATGCCAAGCTCCTGGTGCAGTTTTCGGATCATGGGCAGGGTCAGGGCGCGCTTCCGGTTCAGTATCTCGTAGACGCGGTTGCGCCGCCCGATCATTGGCTCCAGATCCTTGATACTCAGTCCCGATTGTTCCATGCGAAATTTGATTGCTTCGATCGGGTCCGGCAGGTCGATGGGATGATGGCGGGACTCATAGGCTTGCACCAGCGTGGACAGCACTTCCAGCCTGTCGCCCTCCACGGTATCGGGCGCGGGATCAAGATCAACCAGGCGAGAAACCTCCTTGAGCGTCATCTCATAGTCGGCTTCGGTACGGATGGGGCGGATTTCCATGATGGGGCTACTCCATTTCGACTGTTGCGGCGTCGATGTCATCATATTCAGCGTGCGTGCCGATGAACTTCACATAGACGACGCCCAAGCGGTAAGCGATGGCTGCAACCAATCGATAGTCATTGCCTTTGACATTGAACACGACGCGCCGGTTGCCAAGGATGCTGGCGTTGGCATAGCGGGCCTTGATGTCTGCTGGCTGCTGCCAATTGGCCTGGCGAACTTCGTCTACCCAGACCTGGATAGCTTGTTTTGCGTCTGGGTGCCGATCCCAGAAGCGCCTTAAGGTGCGCGTGGCAATGATGCGCATGGTTCAATCATAGTCCCAATTTGGGACTATCGCAATAAGTAGTCGGACCTACAAACTACCCGCTTTCACTGTAGCGAGCTATTCGTAAAAGCCGACCTCGGCTGAAGACGACTGGTACGATTCCATGAATTCTTCTCTCCATGGAACCACACCCCGCATGAACATCCTGCTCACCGGCGGCACGGGCTACATCGGCAGCCACACCGCCACCGTCCTGGCGCAACAGGGCCACCACGTCGTCCTGCTCGACAACCTGTCCAACAGCAGCGAGGCCGTCGTCGGCCAACTGGCGCGCATCCTGGGCGCGGCGCCGGTCTTCGTGCGGGGCGACGTGCGCGACGAGGCCTTGCTGGCCCGCACCCTGCGCGACCACGCCATCGAGGCCGTCATCCACTTCGCCGGCCTGAAGGCCGTAGGCGAATCCGTCGAAAAACCGCTGGACTACTTCTGCAACAACGTCCAGGGCACACTCTGCCTGTTGCAAGCCATGCGTGCCGGCGGCGTGCGCACCCTGGTTTTCAGCAGCAGCGCCACCGTCTATGGCGAGCCGCAATCCCTGCCCTTGGACGAGCGCCACCCCACGCGCGCCGTCAACCCCTACGGCCGCAGCAAGCTGCACATCGAGGAAATCCTGAGCGATCTGGCGGCCTCCGACCCGGTCTGGCGTCTGGCCTGCCTGCGCTACTTCAACCCGGTGGGCGCGCACGACAGCGGCCTGATCGGTGAAAGCCCGCGAGGCGTGCCCAACAACCTCATGCCCTACGTCGCCCAGGTCGCCGCCGGCCAGCGGGCCGAGCTGAGCGTGTTCGGCAACGACTACCCCACGCTCGACGGCACCGGTGTGCGGGACTACATCCACGTCATGGACCTAGCCGAGGGCCATGCCGCCGCCCTGGGCTTTCTGGCCAGCCACCCGGGCTGGCATGCGATCAACCTGGGCACCGGGCGCGGCCACAGCGTGCTGGAGCTCGTCCGCGCCTTCGAGCAGGCGTCCGGGCGCCCCGTGCCTTACCGCATCCAGCCGCGCCGCCCGGGCGACGTCGCCGCCTGCTATGCCGATCCCGCCAAAGCCCGCCGGGATCTGGGCTGGACGGCCGCCCGCACGCTCGAGGACATGTGCCGCAGCGCGTGGAAGTACCAGCAGGGGGCGGCGGTGGCTTGACCCATCTTAAGTCCGCCGCAACTCAACTCCCCATTCCCTTCCGTCTTCTGTAAAACCGGGTTGTCACATTCAGTGACACAAAACCTCTACAGGAGACAAGAATGTCCATCTTCAGAACGCTTTTCTTGCGCGCCATCCTGGCGCTGCTTTGCCTGGGCCTGCCGCCGCCCGGCCTGACGCAGGTGTTGCCCGAGGCGCCGTGGGATGATTCCCCGGCGCCTTTTGTTTTGCGCGGCGAATGGATCGCCGTGGATGAAGACCGGCGCATCGCGCGGGGGCTGCACCTGGAGGGCGCCAGCGGATTCCGGGTCGCCGGCGGCCGGACCCTGGAACTGCAAGGCCCCATTCTGGGCCACCCGGTCGATCCCCTGCTGCCCATTCCGTTCTGGAAACTGGGCGGTGGGCATCTGGAACTGGCCGGCGCGAGCGCCACGAACGGCCAGATCGTGCTGGCCGAGGGCAGCCTGGGCCTGGCGCACGAAAGCGCCCTGGGCGTGCCGGGCAACAGTCTGGAAATGTCGGCCGGTACCCGCCTGGAGCTGCGCCCCGGCATCCGTATCGGGCAAGCGATGCAGGTGCGCTCCGCCGACACCGCCCGCACGCCGCCCGCGCACTGGGGCCTGCCCCCCATCGCCGGCCTGGGCGCCGCCGCCGTGTGGCGCGTGCCGGCGGGCGAGGCCACTTGGGCGGGCGGGATCCAGACCAATGCCCCGGTCGTCAAGGACGGCGCCGGCACTTTGCGGCTGGCGGGCGCGGGATTCAGCATCGACCGCGACCCGCTCGTCCTGGCGCAGGGCGGCCTGCACATCGGGCAACTGTGGTGGGGGCCTGTGCTGACCCGACCCGGCACCGTGCTGTCCGGTACCGGCCAGGTGGACGAGGCCCGTATCGCCGGCCTGCTGAGCCCGGGCGATACGGATCAGACCGGCACCCTGATGATTGGCCAGCGCCTGGCCCTGCTGCCGGGCGCCCAGACCCGCATCCGCATCGATGCCGGCGGCCAGGCCGACCGGATCTGGTCTTTTGGCACGGCGCGCCTGGGCGGCGAGCTGGCGATCGAGCCTGCGCCCGGCGCCTGGACGCCCGATCGTCGCTGGATTATCGTCCAGGCCGATGGCGGCCTGGAATACGGGGCGGATGGCGGCGGCGATCCTGTGCCCGGCGATGGCCGCTACACCCGGGTCGTCAGCGCCTTGCGCTACCTGGACCCCGTCCTGGAGTATGGCGCCAACACCGTCACCCTGGGCCTGCGATACAACGCGCAGGGCTTGAGCACGGCCGACGCCGCCTGGCGCGGCGCCCTGCTGGACGACAGCCGTTTTGCGCGGGATGCCGCCCTGGCGCACGGCGACAGCGGCCAGGCCTGGGCCCGGAGCTGGGCCGCCAACACCGAGCGGAGCGGTGTCCGGGGCCTGCCGGGCGACGACCGGGACACCGGCGGCCTGCAGATCGGCGTCAGCCGGCAGGTGGGCACGGGCGGCTTCCTGTCGGTCTTCATGGGCACCCAGGACACCCGCCTGGCGAACCCGGGGTCGGCCGCGCCTGCACCGGCCCAGATGGGAAACCTGTATCGCGTGCATGATCGGTCCGCGCACCTGGGCCTGGGCGCCAGCCTGGCGCGCCATGGCTGGCGCATGAGCCTGGGTGCCGCGCAGTCCTGGCATCGGGCCGACCTCGACCGCCAGGCCGACCCGGAAGACGCCACGCTGCGCAGCCGCACCGACGCGCGGCTGGTCCAGGCCTGGCTGCATGTCCAGCCGGAGCGGCCGGTTCCCCTGGGTTCGTGGCAATTGACGCCCTACGCCCGGGCGGTCTGGCTGCGCCTGCATCGTCCCGCGGCGGAAGAAAGTGGCGGATTGGCGGCCGTCGCTCTGGACGAAAACACGGATCGCCGCTGGATGGGGCAATTGGGTGTCCAGGTCCGGCGTCCCTGGTCCACGCGGCATGGAGATGCTCTGATGGCGCTGGAGCTGGGCGTGCGCCGTCTATGGGGCGGATCCGCCCTGGCCAGCCATCAGGCCTATCGGGCCGATCCGCAGCGGCGCTATGAAGTCGAAGGCCTGCCCCTGCCGCGTCATGTCCTGCGCCTGGACCTGGGCGTCCAGGCGCCCGTTGCGCGCAGCGCCCGCATTGGCTTCGCCTATACCGGCCAGCATGGAGCGGGGCAGAGGCAGCACGGGATGTGGCTGGGCGTGACGGGCAGTTTCAGATAAATCCTGTGGCTACTTCTTTGTTTTAGTGCCTGGCCAGGTGATGTATGATCGCGTTCACCCGATGAACATCGCCTGGCGCTTGCTGACCGTGTCACAGCACGGCGGTAGCGTGCCTGAAATGCCTGCAATCCCCTCCAACGTCCAGAACCCATGACCCATTACCAACACGAAACCGCCATCGTCGATCCCGGCGCCCAGATCGGCGAAGGATCGCGCGTCTGGCATTTCGTCCACGTCTGCGGCGGCGCCCGCATCGGCGCGGGTGTTTCCCTGGGCCAGAACGTCTTCGTCGGCAACAAAGTCGTGATCGGCGACCGCTGCAAGATCCAGAACAATGTCTCCGTCTACGATAACGTCACCTTGGAAGAAGGCGTGTTCTGCGGCCCCAGCATGGTGTTCACCAACGTCTACAACCCGCGCTCGCTGATCGAGCGCAAGGACGAATACCGCGACACCCTGGTCAAGAAGGGCGCCACCCTGGGCGCCAACTGCACCGTCGTCTGCGGCGTCACCATCGGTGAATACGCCTTCATCGGCGCGGGCGCCGTCGTCAACAAGGACGTCAAACCCTACGCCCTGATGGTCGGCGTGCCGGCGCGCCAGATCGGCTGGATGAGCCAGCACGGCGAACAACTGGATCTGCCCCTGAGCGGTCATGGTGAAACCATCTGTTCCCATACCGGCGCCACCTACCGGCTGACCGACGGCCAGTGCGTCCGTCTTTGATTTTCATTCCATACTCATCGTCATCATGCAATTCGTTGATCTGCAAGCCCAGTACCAGCGCCTGAAAAACGAAATCGATACCAACATCCAGCGCGTGCTGGCCCACGGCCAATTCATCCTGGGACCGGAAGTGGCCCAACTGGAAGAGCGGCTGGCCGACTACACCGGCGCCAAATACTGCATCACGGTCGCCAACGGCACCGACGCCCTGCAGATCGCCCAGATGGCGCTGGGCATCGGCCCGGGGGATGAGGTCATTACGCCGGGTTTCACCTATATCGCCACCGCCGAAACCGTCGCCCTGCTGGGCGCCAAGCCCGTCTACGTCGATATCGATCCGCGCACCTACACCCTGGACCCGGCCAGGCTGGAAGCCGCCATCACCCCGCGCACCCGCGCCATCATTCCCGTCTCGTTGTACGGCCAGTGCGCCGACATGGACGCCATCAACGCCATCGCCGACAAGCACGGACTGACGGTCATCGAGGACGCGGCCCAAAGCCTGGGCGGCCGCTACAAGGGCCGCAAGAGCGGCAATCTGTCCACGATCTCGTGTACCAGTTTCTTCCCCAGCAAGCCCCTGGGTTGCTACGGGGACGGCGGCGCGATCTTTACCAACGATGACGCATTGGCGGTCGTGCTGCGCCAGATCGCCCGTCATGGACAGGACCGCCGTTACCACCATATCCGCGTCGGCGTGAACAGCCGCCTGGACACCCTGCAGGCTGCCATCCTGTTGCCGAAACTGGCTGTGCTGGACGACGAGATCGCCGCCCGCCAGCGCGTGGCGGACACCTATACCCGCCTGTTCAATGCGGCCGGCATCCAGGCCACACCGGTCATCGAGGCCCACAATGCCTGCGCCTGGGCGCAGTACACCGTGCAACTCGACGGGCGCGATGCCGTGCAGGACGCCCTGAAAGCCGCAGGCATCCCCACTGCCGTCCATTACCCCATTCCCCTGAACCGCCAACCGGCGGTGGCGGATGACGGCGTGTCGCTGCCGGTTGGCGATGCCGTGGCCGAGCGGGTGATGAGTTTGCCGATGCATCCGTATCTGGACGAGGCGGCTATCAGCCGCGTGGTCGATACCGTGCGGCAATGCCAAGCGGCCTGATTCATCTGCCTTTTTATCCAGCCAAACGAGAGACATGAAGAACTTCGCTCTGATCGGCGCCGCCGGCTACATCGCTCCGCGCCATATGAAAGCCATCAAGGACACCGGCCACCGGCTGGTGGCCGCCCTGGATCCCAACGATTCCGTGGGCATCATCGACAGCCACTTTCCGGATGCGGAATTTTTTACGGAATTCGAACGGTTCGA
This sequence comes from Castellaniella ginsengisoli, assembly GCF_040955415.1. NCBI lineage: Bacteria > Pseudomonadati > Pseudomonadota > Betaproteobacteria > Burkholderiales > Alcaligenaceae > Castellaniella > Castellaniella ginsengisoli. Next base: position 1,279,699 of record NZ_CP158257.1, read on the forward strand.
CCGCCACATCGACAAGATGCGCCGCTCGGGCGACGACAAGCGCATCGACTACGTGTCCATTTGCTCACCCAACTACCTGCACGATTCGCATATGCGTTTCGCCCTGCGGTCCGGCGCAGACGCCATCTGCGAAAAACCGCTGGTGCTGAACCCCTGGAACATCGACGGCCTGCAGGAAATCGAGCGCGACACAGGGCGCAAGGTCAACACCATCCTGCAACTGCGCGTGCACCCCGCCATCGTGGCCCTGCGCAAGCAAGTCGCAGAGCAGAAGAAAAACACCAAGCACGAAGTGGACCTGACCTACATCACGTCTCGCGGCCACTGGTATCTGCAGTCCTGGAAGGGCGATGTGAAAAAATCCGGCGGCATCGCCACCAATATCGGCGTGCATTTCTTCGACATGCTGCATTACATTTTTGGCAACCTGCAGGCCAATGTGGTGCATGCCAATGCGGAAACCTACGCGGGCGGCTACCTGGAATACGAGCACGCCCGGGTGCGCTGGTTCTTGTCCGTGGATTATGCCGATGTGCCGGATACGCAGAAGGCCAGCGGCCAGCGCACATTCCGATCCATTACCGTGGATGGTCAGGAAATCGAGTTTTCCGGCGGCTTCACCGATCTGCATACGCGCAGCTACGAGGGCATCCTGGCTGGGCAGGGGTTCGGGCTGGAGGAAAATCGTACCGCTATTCAGACTGTGTCGGCCATCCGTCATGCGCCTTTGGCCCCATTGACAGAGGACTACCATCCGTTCTTGAAAAAATGACCGAAGGCGTTTACGAAGAAAGCCACCTCAAAGTCCTGCGTCTGCTGGAAGCAGACCCGGGGCTGAGCCAGCGTGACTTGTCACAGGCTCTGGGAATCAGCCTGGGGAAGACCAATTACTGCATGCGCGCCCTGCTGGACAAGGGGCTGATCAAGATGCAGAACTTTCGACATAGCGAAAACAAGCTGGGCTACGCCTACCTGCTGACTCCCGCAGGGATCGCTGCCAAGGCCGAACTTACGCGCAGCTTCCTGAAGATCAAACAGAGGGAATACGAAGCCCTGAGGCGGGAGATCGAAGAGCTGCAGCGGGAATCAGAGGTAAACAGGAAATGATGCGTGCAGTTGATCATGCTAGGTATCGTCTGGATATCCAGGGTTTACGTGCCCTGGCGGTCTTGGCGGTCATGTTGTTCCATTATGATCCAGCGCTATTGCCCGGTGGTTATGTGGGCGTGGATATCTTCCTGGTCATTTCCGGGTTTTTGATTACGCAACAGCTTTTTCTGAAGAAGCAAGCAGCCGACTACGCTGTCACGGTATGCCTGCGGCGGTTTTACATCAGCCGGCTACGCCGGATCGTACCCGCCTATTTCTTCATGTTGCTCTTGGTCTGGGGCGTGGCAAAGCTGCTGTTCACTGACGATGATTATGCTTATTTTTTAGCGAGCCTGAAATCCACGGCGATCTTCACCAGCAATCAGTATTTCGCTCATTTTGGCAACTACTTTGCCCCCGGCCTGGCGGAGCAGCCGCTGTTGCATACTTGGTCGCTGGCGGTCGAAATGCAGTTCTACCTGCTTTTGCCCGCATTGGTGTTGATGCTTTCTGGCACCTGGGTCAAGCGGGTCATTCCGATCCTGATTCTCGTGTTGGTGTTGGTGGCCGAATGGCAGTTACGGCTTGGCGGGCACCGTCAGGAAACCTATTACGCGCTGTACTCGCGCATTCCGGAATTTCTGGTGGGCTCGTGGCTGGCGATCAACGTCGTGGGTCGCGATTGGTCGCAGCGGTGTGCAGATGGTGCCATTCTGGTGGGGTTGGTGTTGATCGCGTCCAGCCTATTCGGATTGAATAGTGCGTCCTCTTTTCCCGGCCTCCTGTCCCTGCCGCCGGTCATCGGAGCCGCCCTGATCATCGCGGCTTCCCGCTCTCGTTTGTCAGTTGCATTGGCCCATCCCGTCATGGTCTGGATCGGCTTTCTGTCTTATTCGCTCTATCTATGGCACTGGCCGATTTTGGCCTGTATCCGGTACTACACTGGTAGTCAGTCGCTAGGCTTGCAGGCGACTTTGGTTTTTGGATTTGGCACTTTATTGCTGGCGTGCCTGTCGTTTTATCTGATCGAGGAGCCGGCTAGAAAGCTACGTCTGAATGTACTGCGTCCATATCTGACAGTACCCAGCGCGTTGGCTGGGGCGTTGATTGCAGGTGTCGGGTTGCTGGGCCTGTATCAGGTGGCTCCGGCGGCTAAGACCTATATTGCATCCGCAGGCCTGGGATCCGAATATACACGGTACGCAGATCCGGCAGATTTGATCTGCCATGGATCTGATACCGGGCATTGTGTAAAAGGAGACCTGACCAGCGAACTGGAAGTTCTCGTGGTTGGCGACTCGCACGCGGCGATGCTGAATGATTTTTTTGCTGAACTTGGCAAAGAACAGCATTTCAAGGCCAGGGTGCTGACGGCCAGTAGTTGCATCCCGATTCCGGACTTCAACATCAGCAAACTGCCTGAATGGTCTCAGGCGCAGTGTCTGGACCAGATCCGGCGAGTGCAGACGGAGCTGGAGCGGGATCGGAGTCGAGTATTGGTTCTGGCGGGCATGTGGAGTTATCAACTGCAGGATTCCGGCTTTGCCGCCAATCTGGAAGCCTTCCTGAAAGCGCATCGTCCGGATCGGATCTATGTTCTGTCCCAGGTGCCGCTGTGGTTGAAAAACCCGATGCGGATACAGCGCTTCGCCAGCCTTGGCCTAACGAGCCGTGTCCCCGTAGATCCAGCCTATCGCCGCGCAAACGATGAAATTTCTCGCCTTGTAAAGAGTAGCGGCGCGCATTTCCTGGCGCTCGACCAGTTGCCCGTTTTCAATCAAGCCCCGTGGCTGGCCGAAAATCTGATCTATATGGACGAGAGTCATTTGAATCAGGTGGGAGTGCGGGCTTATGCGCAGGCGGCTCAAATGCAGATCCGTGCACTGGTGAGCCATGATGCACCGTAAGCGGCTGTCCTCCTACTGGCAGCGAGTGGCCGTGGTCTTTTCAGGAGCCGCACTGTCGCAAGCGATCCCGATTGCCGGCTCACTGCTGATTGCCCGGCTATACGTGCCGGCAGAGTTCGGTTTGTTCGCCGCTTGGTATGGGGTGTCGGTGGTCCTGAACCTGTTCCTGACGGCTCGATTGGATGCCGCCTTTGGCCTGGCTTCGGATGGTGTCGAGCGCGGTCGCCTGGTGGTCGCGACGGTTCTGGTGGTGTTGGGCATGGGGGGCTTGTTGGGCCTGTTGACTTGGCTGGTCGTCGGCCTGTGGCCGGCCGGGTTATTCGGAGTTTCTGCTGCGTTGACCGGCTGGCTGGCGCCTATGTGTTTGTGTGCCGCCTTATCTGTCGTCTGGCAAGCATGGGCTGCCAATAACGGGCAGATTCATGCGCTCAATGCAATCCGCCTGGTTCAGGCAGCAGGCGTGACCGGGCTGCAGATACTGGCTGCCTGGTTTAATCCGGTTGCCGAGTCATTGGTCGTGGCTCAGATTGCCGGGACGGCTGTGGCTGTGTGCGTGGCCATCAGGCTGCTGCCGATCCTGGCGTATCTGCCGCGCGCATGGTCTGAATTGCAGCTTCTGTGGTCCGAGGTCTGGCGCAAGTACTGGCGCTTTCCCTTGCTGGCAATGCCGAGCGACATGATCAATGCTTCGGCGGCTCAGTTGCCGGTGATTGTGCTGGCAGCACGCTACGGCGGGGAGGTGGCAGGCTGTTTTGCGCTGGCCTCCAGAACCCTGGGGGCGCCGTTGGCAGTGCTGGGTGCCGCCGTTCGCGACGTGTTCATCCGTGATGCCGGGCTGGAAATGCGTACACACGGCCATTGCAGACAGGTCTATCGTCGGACGTTCCGTATTTTGGCGCTGTTGTCTTTTTGTCTTGTGCTGGTCACGGTGCCGTTGGCCGAGTCCGCCTTCACCCTGGTGTTCGGTGAGCCTTGGCGCCTGGCTGGGGTGATGGCCATCTGGCTGGTTCCGTTATTTGCATTGCGTTTCATCGCCAGTCCCCTGAGTTATACCTTCTTTCTGGCGCAAAAGCAGAAGGTGGATCTGATTTGGCAAAGTGTTTTGTTGGGGATGGTGATCGTGGTTCTATATGGTTTCGATTCCTACCGTCTTACGCTGATTGCCTATGGTGCTGGTTACGCGGGTATGTATGTGGTGTATCTGATGTTGTCCAGTCGATATGGCGGCAGGCAGACTGCAGGTGTCGGGGCTTGAAGAAAGGTCACGCTGATCGTGAAAATAATCTCTGTGCTTGATTATGGCTGCGGCAACATCCGTTCCGTCATCCGGATGTTGGAGAAGGCCGGTGCTTCGGCCAATCGCGTGTCGACGCCGGAAGAGGTGCGCGAGGCGCAAGCGCTGGTGCTGCCTGGAGTCGGCGCTTTTGATCATGGGATGGGGGCGCTGATGGAGCGTGGCCTGGACCGTGCTTTGAATGATGCCGTCAATAACCATGCGGTGCCTGTGCTTGGCATCTGCCTGGGGATGCAACTGATGTGCCGGGGCAGCGAAGAAGGCCGGCTTCCGGGGCTAGGCTGGTTCGATGCGCAGGCTACACGGTTTCCCGACCCGGGGCTCACGCGGCTGCCTGTGCCGCACATGGGCTGGAATACCTTGCGCATTACAAAGCAAAATGCCTTGCTGTCCGCGGATGAGTCTGATCAGCGATTTTATTTCGTGCATTCGTATCGCATTCGGTGCAATGATCCGGGAGACGTGGTGGCGACTTGCGAGTACGGCGACGACTTCGTTGCCGCGTTTTCGAAGGCCAATTTGTTCGGCGCACAGTTCCACCCGGAGAAAAGCCATCGGTTCGGACTGGCCATGATGCGTCGTTTCGTGGAGTGGGTTCATGCTGCGGCATAGGGTCATTCCCGCACTATTGCTGCGTCAAGGCGGACTGGTCAAGACGCGGCGTTTCAAGGACCCTGTGTACGTGGGCGATCCCACCAACGCCATCCGCATCTTCAATGAAAAGGAAGTCGATGAACTGATGGTGCTGGACATCGAAGCGACCCGATCCGGCAAAGGTCCTGATTTCAGTACGATCGAGTTGTTTGCGGGGGAATGCTTCATGCCCCTGGCCTATGGCGGAGGTATCCGGACCCTGGATCAAGCCGCCCGGATATTCGATCTGGGTGTGGAAAAGGTCTGTCTGCAGACCGCCGTCCTGTCGGATTACGATCTGGTGACCCGAATTGCCAGCCGTTATGGCAGTCAAAGCGTCATTGCCTCCATTGATATTCAGCGGGATTGGCGCAAGCGGCCGCACTTGTATAGCAGCAGCGCGGGAAAGCGGTTATCGCTGGACTGGCTGGGCCATGCGCAGCGCGTGATCGAGGCTGGCGCGGGCGAAATTCTGCTGAACGACGCAGATCGGGATGGCATGAGGGCAGGCTACGACACGGATCTGGTTCGACACCTTGCACAATCCGTATCAGTGCCTGTCATTGCCTTGGGGGGCGCCGGCAGTCTGGATCATTTGCGCGAGGCTGTCTTGGCTGGGGCCTCTGCGGCCGCCGCCGGATCGATGTTTGTTTTTCATGGCCCGCACCGGGCCGTTTTGATTACTTATCCGCGCTACCAGGATTTGGAGCGCATTCTGGACGTTTCAGCATGAGCAAACCCTATCAGATGTGTACCCGATGTGTGATGGACACCAGCGCGGGCGACATCCAGTTCGACGCGCAGGGCGTGTGCAATTACTGCACGACATTCCTGCAGCATTCAGGCCACATCATTCATGCCGAGCCCGCAGAGCGGCAGAGTCAGTTGAATGCCTTCGTCGAACGAGTCAAGCGCGATGGCCAAGGCAAGCGCTATGACTGCGTTGTCGGTGTTTCTGGCGGGGTGGACAGTTCCTGGGTGCTGGTGCGCGCGGTAGAACTCGGTCTGCGGCCGCTGGCCGTTCACATGGACAATGGCTGGAATTCCGAATTGGCCCAGAACAACATCGCAAACCTGGTGCAGGGCCTGGGGGTGGATCTGCATACTCACGTGATCGACTGGCCTGAATACCGGGCGTTGATGCAGGCATTCTTCGATGCCGACGTGATCGACGTTGAACTGCTGTACGACAATGCCATGCTGGCGGTGAACTACCAGCAGGCGACGCAGCATGGTGTGAAATGGATTCTGTCCGGATCGAACCAGGCAACCGAAGGCCTCAGTATTCCCAAATCCTGGAACTGGTTCAAGCACGATCAGCGCAACATCCGGGCCATTGCCAAAGCACATGGAAATGTGAAGATCCGGACATTGCCGACCTTCGGTACCCTGCAGTATGTGTGGGCTGAGTTCGTGCGGCGGATCAAATGGACCCAGATCCTGAACCTGATGGAATACAACAAGTTCGACGCCATGCGGGCCTTGCAGGAATCCCATGGCTATAAGCCGTATCCCTATAAACATTATGAATCGATCTTTACCCGGTTCTATCAGGGCTATCTGCTGCCGCAGAAATTCGGTGCGGACAAGCGTCGGGTACATTTTTCGACCCTGATCGTGGCTGGACAGATGACGCGTGAAGAAGCGATCAGGGATCTGGAAAACATTCCCTATCCCAGCCAGGCCGAGCTGGATGATGATCGCCAGTATTTCCTGAAGAAGATGGGCTGGACCGAGGCTCAACTGCAGGACTATCTGAACCGGCCCGAGCGCCCCCATACGGCTTATCCCAGTGAAATCAAACTGTGGAACCTGCTGAAAGACATCTATCTGAGGTTTCGTCGATGAAGCTGCTCACAGTCATTGGCGCGCGGCCTCAGTTCATCAAGGCCGCCACGGTATCGCGTGCGTTGGCCGCACATCATCCTGACTCGCGCGAGATTCTGGTCCATACCGGGCAGCATTACGACGCCAATATGTCCGACGTGTTTTTCGATGAACTCGACATCCCCCGTCCGGATCATCATCTGGGGGTGGGCGGTGGATCTCACGGGCAGAATACCGGCCGCATGCTGGAAAAGCTGGATGCGCTGATCGTTCAGGAAAAACCCGACTGGGTTCTGGTCTATGGTGATACGGACAGTACGCTGGCGGGTGCGCTGGCCGCTGCCAAACTGCATGTGCCGGTGGCTCATGTCGAGGCAGGGCTCAGATCCTTCAATCGTCGGATGCCTGAGGAAATCAATCGGGTGCTGACGGATCACGTTGCCGACCTGTTGTTCGCGCCGACCAAGGTCGCACAGCGAAATCTGCAGAAAGAGGGCGTCGCGGATTCAAAGATCCACGTGGTGGGCGACGTCATGTATGACGCAGCCCTGTACTACAAGCCTCTGGCTAGAAAACCGGCATGGTTCGATGCGCTCAGGCTCGGGGAGTTTTCCCTATGCACTATCCACCGGGCTGAAAATACGGACGATCCTGACCGGATGCGGGGCATCCTGGCAGGGTTGGCTAAGTCCCCGCTGCCGGTCGTGCTGCCGCTGCATCCCCGGACCCGGAAACAATTGGCGCAGTTTCATCTGGGCCTGCCGGATACGGTTTGTGCCGTGGACCCCGTTGGGTATCTGGAAATGGTGTGGCTGGAATCCCATTGCCGCTTGGTCGTCACGGATTCTGGCGGGGTGCAGAAGGAAGCTTACTTTCATGGGAAACCCTGCGTCACCTTGAGGGATGAGACGGAGTGGGTTGAGTTGGTGGAGGTGGGGGCGAATGTGTTGGTGGGCACTGATCGGGAGCGCATTGTGGCAGGTATGTCTCAAGTTGATCTGGCTGGATTTGAGGCGAACGAATTGTATGGACATGGAGACAGCGTGCAGCGGATCCTTGAGCTGCTATTCGTGTGAGCACCATCATGTACGGTCGTGTGACTGATGATTTGCCCCTGAATGATTTTTCGAGGATGCGATGTGCATATTAAAAACCAGGTTCTAGGTAATGCGCTTATATATCTGGTTGCCAATGTTTTTAATGCTGCTATTCCCTTTATTTTGCTCCCGATTTTGACGCGGGTTCTATCGCCGTCAGACTATGGCGTAGTATCGATGTTCCTGGTAATGCTCAGCATTTTTAGTGCTGTGGTAGGTTTGAGCATGAATGGAGTCATCAGCATACGCTACTTCCAGTTAGGTCGTGCCCAACTTGCAGAGTACATTAGTACGATCACAATTATGTTGGTGTTCACTACTTTCGTGTCAATTGCTGCGGTTATTCTGGCGGGTGACTGGATGGCTTCTACCACAGGCGTTCCAGTTGGCTGGCTAATTGTTGCTGTGATCGTTGCGGGGGTTCAGTTCGTTGTCAATATCAAGCTTACGCTTCTGCAGGTAGAAGGAAAGGCGAAGAAATTTGGGGTTCTTCAAGTTTCTCAAAGCTCAATCAATGCGATAGCCTCTTTATGGCTGGTTTTGATCGCCGGAATGGCTTGGCAGGGTCGGGTGCTCGGTCATGCACTATCGGTAGGCCTGCTCGGGCTTGTTGTCATGTTATGGATGTCACGGGACAAGCTGTTCGTAAAGCCGCACGCATGGAGGGAGTATGGCAAAGATGCAGTGCGTTTCGGATTGCCTTTGATTCCCCATGCAATTGGTGGATGGCTGTTGATCGCTGGTGATAGATTCATAGTCAAGGAAAATCTTGGACTGGCCGATACGGGAATCTATATGGCCGCCATGCAGGTTGGCATGGGGCTCCATATGGCGTACGAAGCATTTTTCAGATCATGGCATCCAGCAATAACAAAGAGCGTCATAAAAGATGAAGTGAAAAATCGGAAACTGTTGGTGTTGTCAGTTTATAAAGTCGTGAGCGGCGCGTTTCTTGCCCTTAGCATTTATTGCCTGCTTATCTGGTTAATCTATCCTTGGTTGGTTGGGGAAAGGTTCTCTGCAGGAATCTGGATAGCCTTGATATTTGCAGTCAGCGCATTTTTTGGTGCATGTTATTACTCAACAGCCATATTCATGCATATCCAGAACCGAAATGATCTGCTGGCGATCAATACATTCGTGAGTGGTGGGATTGGATTGGTTCTTTCTTTTATCTTGTGTCGGGATTTTGGTCTAGTGGGTGTGGCTGTAGGAATGCTGATTGGAAAGATTTTGGCATTCATATTTTGCTGGATTTCAGCCAACCATGTATTCCCAATGCCTTGGTTGAGGCCTTTTTCGTGAAAAAGCTATTGATTGTGGGTGACTCCCTCTCGATGTCACGTCATCGTGAGGGGGTTGCTTATGAGCAGATGTATTCGACACTGCTTGCATGCCATCTCAAGAACTGGCTCGTGATCAACGGATCCGTGCGTGCTAATACATCAAGGCAGATAATATCTGAAAACTATCAGGAAGAGTATATTTTGCCCTTGCTTCCCGATGTGGTGGTATTGCAGGTAGGGGTTGTGGATTGTCTGCCGCGTTTGATGTCGAAATACGAACGGCGTATTCTGGGGGTTCTTTCGAGAATTCAAGGCTTTCGTCGCTTGGCAAGATTCTATATTTCGTTTAAGTCAAAGAGAAGGCTATATTTCACCAAAAAAAAACAGATCTCTTTCGTTGGGTCGTCTGAATTCGAGAGCAATATGATGCAGTTTCGTAATCTAATGAGCCGTATTGGTTGCAAAGTAATTGCAATCAATATCCCGCATCCCGGACCGGGTCTGTCAGAACGGACTTTTGGTGTCGGCGAGGCCGTATCCAGATACAACGGTATCATTGATCAGGTTTTTTCGGGTTCGGCGCATGCGGTTGTTGATTTGTACAACATGACAAAATCAAATCCATCCTTACTCCAGGATGATGGTTATCATATTCGATGGGAGTGTCATGAGCTGCTCTATAAAGAAATATTTGAAAATAATCTTCTTCGTGCTTCGATGGAAAATAAAGAGCAGATGATTCCGGCGGCTGTTTCGATCTTGCCGAAACTGCATTGAATATTAGGATGTTTTAAATAAATGTTTAAAGAAAAAACCATTCTTGTAACCGGAGGAACCGGTTCTTTCGGGCATGTTTTCGTGCCAATGACTTTGGCTCGCTGCAAGCCAAAAAAAATCATCATCCTTTCTCGGGATGAAATGAAACAATGGGAGATGGCAAAGATTTACAAGTCAGATTCCAGAGTGCGTTTCTTCATTGGCGATGTCCGAGACAAAGATCGGTTGTATCGCGCATTGGATGGAGTCGATTATGTGGTTCATGCGGCCGCGACGAAGATCGTTCCCACTGCGGAATACAACCCTTTCGAGTGCATCAAGACGAATGTCATTGGTGCGATGAATCTGATCGATGCCTGCATCGATCAGGGTGTAAAACGCGTCGTGGCGCTTTCTACTGACAAGGCCAGTAGTCCTGTTAATCTTTATGGTGCTTCCAAATTGGCGTCCGACAAACTATTTGTCGCTGGAAATGCCTATTCTGGAGAGCATGGAACGAGATTTTCTGTGGTGCGCTACGGTAACGTCATGGGGTCGCGTGGCTCTGTAATACCTTTCTTCATGTCTCTTCGAGAAAGCGGAGAGGTACCGATTACGGATGTTCGTATGACTCGGTTCATGATTTCCCTGGAGCAGGGCGTGGAATTGGTATGGCATGCCTTTGATGATATGGTGGGCGGTGAAATCTATGTAAAGAAAATTCCCTCGATGAAAGTCGTGGATCTTGCTCGTGTGATAGCACCGGATGCGGCACATAAAATAATTGGCATACGCCCGGGCGAAAAACTACATGAACAAATGATCAGTGCGGAGGATTCTCTTTATACTTATGAATACCCGGAGCATTATAAAATACTGCCCGCCATCAATGGTTGGAACGATTCACCGGAGCGAATAAAGGGCGGAAGGATTGTGCCAGAAGGATTTACCTATGCAAGTGATACGAATCCAGAGTGGATGCGGCCAGAGACATTGGCCGCATGGGTTGAGAAAAATCTGAATAAGATAGGTAAGTTGTAGACCATTATGATTCCATATGGACGTCAGGATATCAGCCAGGCAGATATAGACGCTGTAGTGGATGTGCTCCGATCCGATTTCCTTACGCAAGGGCCCAGGGTGCCGGCCTTTGAGCAGGCGATAGCTGCAAAGGTCAAGGCGAAATACGCAGTAGCATCCAATAGCGCAACGTCTGCGCTGCATCTCGCTTGCTTAGCGCTTGGGCTAGGTCCCGGAGATCTCTTGTGGACATCGCCTATTACATTCGTGGCGACAGCGAATTGCGCTCTGTACTGTGGGGCTCAAGTCGATTTTGTCGATATTGATCCGTTGACCTACAACATGGATGTCGGTGCACTGGAGTCCAAATTGATCGAAGCCGATCGAATTGGCCGTCTTCCTAAGATTGTGGTACCCGTGCATCTATCTGGGCAATCGTGTGACATGGAGGCTATTCATGTCCTGGCTGATCGGTATGGCTTCAAAATTATTGAAGATGCTTCACATGCCATCGGTGGAAAATATCAAGGACAGTATGTTGGATTTTGTCAGCATAGCGATATCACTGTATTCAGCTTTCATCCCGTTAAGATAATCACTACAGCCGAAGGTGGTATGGCGACCACCAATAGTGAGGCTCTGGCAGAGCAGATGAAGCTGCTACGTAGCCATGGAATTACCAGAGATCCTTCCTTGATGACGCATAAACCTGATGGCCCCTGGTACTATCAGCAGATAGCTCTTGGATTGAATTACAGAATGACAGAGTTACAGGCTGCGCTGGGCATAAGTCAACTCGAGCGTCTTGATGAATACGTCACTAAACGCCATGAAGTAGCTCGACGCTATGATCTGGCTTTCGAGGGCCTTCCTATAACTATTCCCGTGCAGCATTCAAGATGCTACTCAGCATATCATCTGTATGTGATTCGATTGCACTTGGAGGATATAAGAATGGCACATGGCGACGTATTTGAAAAATTACGAAGTCAGGGTGTCGGTGTGAATCTGCATTATATTCCTGTGCATACTCAGCCTTACTATAGAAGTATGGGTTTCCGTATCGGACAATTTCCAGAGGCTGAAAAATATTATCGTGAGGCAATCAGTTTGCCGATGTATGCAACTTTGTCCTATGACGAGCAGTTGATTGTTCAGAGTGCTGTGAAATCAATCATTCAATAAAACAGAAAGAATTAGGCGTGATCTATAAGACATCATTGTCAGTGAGGCCATAGTAAATGAATAAAAGATACGTTCCGCCTTATGTCATTTTCGAAGTCGCCAACGTTCATGCAGGAAACGTTAACTATCTTGGGCGAATGATCGACGCGTTTTCTCGTGTTGAATACGAGAACAAAGGCATAAAATTTCAAATTTTCTCTCCAGACGGTATAGCGTTGCCGGATTTTGAATGGTATCCGGTTTACAAGGAACTTTGTTTCGACCGGTCGGTGTGGAAAAACATGATCAATGAGACCGCCAAATATGGAGATGCCTGGGTTGACATATTTGATGGCTATGGCGCTATTGTTCTGCAAGAAAATATAGATCATATCGTGGGTATCAAGCTGCAGGCCTCTGTGTTAGAAAATCATGAGATACGCAGTGTTCTTGAGCAGGTCGAGTTTGGAGACCGACGACTGATCATCAATGTATCAGGATTGGCGCTGGATGAAGTTCATGCGGTATATGATTATTTCTCGGGCATAGCAGAAAATGTCATATTGCAAATAGGCTATCAAAGTTATCCCACGAAAATATCCAATACAGGATTGCAGAAAATTCCAGTTTTGCACGCTGCTTTTCCAGGAGTTCCCCTCTGCATGGCCGATCATGCGGATGCCAATGAAAACTTCGCGCTGGAGGTTCCTATTTATGCCGCAGTGCTTGGGTGTTCATATATAGAGAAACATTTTTGCCTTGATCGTAAAATGGCAAAGTATGATGGGTTTTCCTCATTAGAGCCAGATCAAATGCGATCTCTATGTGCGTCTTTGAAGAACGCGAGCTTGGCGTCTCATGGATTATTTGTTAGTGACGATGAAAAAGAATATCTCAGAAAGTCCATTCAGATCCCGATAGCGCGTCATGCGATGAACTCTGGCGATCTGATTTCTAAGTCTGACATCATTTTCCGCAGGACAAAGCAAAGCGGTTTGAGTTTCCGTGAAATTCAAGATATTCAGAACCAAAAGCATCTTTTAGCCATGAGCCCAGCAGCCAATGCATCTTTCCACCGAGAGAATTTTCGGCCTGCAAATATTGCAGTTATCGCTGCATGCCGCATGAAATCTTCCCGTCTGCAGCAGAAGGCACTGCTCCCGATTGTTGGTGTTCCTTCGGTTGATCGCTGCTTGTCTCAGTGTCTGGCGATTCCGGCTGTCCATAGGGTGGTGCTGGCCACGTCTGATCTAGAGGCTGATGCTGTCCTGCGTAACCATACACTTAACGGAGCGGTCGACTTCTGGCAAGGAGAGCCAGATGATGTAATCAGCAGATATCTTGGAGCCTGTGAACACTTTAATATCGATGTGGTCGTGAGAGTGACGGCGGATTGTCCTTTGATCCTTCCAGAGATTATTACTTATCTTCTGGAGCAGCATTTTCTCTCTGGCGCTGATTATACGGCAGCCAGAAATGCTGCTGTTGGGACTGCTGGAGAAATCATTAATGTCCGTGCCCTTAAAAAGGTACGGGATTATTTCGGTGCTGCCGAATATTCTGAATATATGACGTGGTATTTTCAAAATAATCCGGGTCATTTCAAAATAAATCTAGTGCAATTGCCTCCAAGCCTGGTGCGGGATTACAGAATGACACTGGACTACCAGGAAGATCTTAAAATGTTCAATCGCCTCTACGAAAAATTAAATAATGAAAAGAGCTTTTATTCCGCTGATGAGGTATTTGCAGTGTTGGATGGAAATCCGGAAATATCAAAAATAAACGGGCATCTTACATTAAAATATAAAACGGACAAGGATTTGATCGAAACGCTGAATCGGGAAACCAGAATGGAGGCGGTATAAGAATGACCGTTGGTATAGTGTATGTCGTTGATTAAATCGGATTAAGATATTTTGATGAGATTTTAATGAAAAAATTCAAGACTGAACAAGAAGATTTTTGGGCAGGAGATTTCGGTGTTGAGTACATCAACCGGAATCAGGGGAAAGAGCTGCTGGCAGCAAATCTAAAATTTTTTTCCAAGGCCCTTAAGAGTGCTAGCGGTTTGCGCTCTTGCATCGAATTCGGCGCAAATATTGGGATGAATGCAAGAGCACTGCAGTTGCTTTACCCGTCTTTGGATATTCAAGGGATAGAGATCAATTCACAGGCTGCCGACCAATTGAGTGTTGTTCTGGGCGAGGATCATGTGCATAGAACTTCGATTCTTGAGTTTCAGCCGGATCGTAAGTGGGACTTGGTGCTAATAAAGGGTGTTCTCATACATATCGCTCCCGACTCATTGACGGAAGTCTATGACAAATTGGTGGCATCCTCTGAACGATACGTGCTAGTGGCGGAGTACTACAATCCAGTTCCAGTGGCTATTTCATATCGAGGACATGAAAATCGGCTTTTCAAGCGGGATTTCGCTGGTGAGATCATGAGCCGGTATCCGCAATTACAGCTTATTGATTACGGTTTTGCCTATCATCTGGATCCGAGCTTTCCTCAAGATGATATCACTTGGTTCCTGATGGAAAAAACGGCTGATTTTTAAGGGGGGCTATGATGATTAGATATTGCGCGCATTGTGTTATGCCGGATACCAAACCGGATTTGCGGCTTGATGAGCATGGGGTTTGCAATGCCTGTCGCAGTTATGAAATGCGCAATGAAGTTGATTGGGATAGCCGCTATAAATCGTTGCTGGACATCCTGGATAAATATCGCAACAAGGGCGGAACCAATTGGGATTGCATCGTTCCGGTTAGTGGCGGAAAGGACAGTACTTACCAAGTTGTCAGGATGCTGCAGCTTGGCTTGAATCCGCTATGCGTGACATCTACAACGTGTGACCTGACAGAGATCGGTCGGAAGAATATTGAAAATATCAAGCAGTTGGGTGTCGATTATATCGAAGTCAGTCCTAATCCAGTCGTCAGGGCCAAGATGAATAGGATCGGCCTGATGCAGGTGGGTGACATCTCTTGGCCGGAGCATGTCGGAATATTCACAATCCCTGTGCGCGCAGCAGTGCAATTCAATGTGCCGTTGATCGTATGGGGGGAAAATTCTCAGAATGAGTATGGTGGTCCGGCTGCCGCTGCTGAGAATAATGTGCTTGACCGCCGATGGCTGGAGGAGTTTGGTGGCTTGTTGGGGATGCGGGTTACAGATCTTTTGGGCATGGAAGGGATAGAGCAGAAACATCTCATCAATTACACCTATCCTACCGATGCCGAACTTGCACGCGTTGGGGTAACTGGGTTGTTCCTTGGGCACTATATACCATGGGACGGGCTTTCAAATGCCTTGATTGCCCAAGCCAATGGCTTCACTACCTATCATAAGACGGTGGAAGGATCCATGGTCAGTTATGAGAATCTCGATAACTATCAGACGGGGATTCACGATTATTTTAAATTTTTGAAATTTGGTTTTGGGCGTGCGACTGATCTTGCTTGTCTGCATATCCGCCGCGGTCGCCTCAGCAGGTTGGATGGTTTGGATGCTGTGAAACGCCTGGACGGCAGGTTTCCCTGGGAGTATTTGGGGAAAGGTCTAGAAGATATTCTGAGGCCATTGGATGTCACTGTTGATGAATTTATAAAAATCTGCGACAGATTTACAAACAAAAAACTATTTCAGCGTGACTCTGCAGGTGGCTTGTTGAAAGATCGACATGGCAATCTGAAGAAAATCAATGATGATAATATCCCATGATTGTCGGTATAATTGATTATGGTGTTGGTAATCTAGGTTCTCTGGCCCACTCCTTACAGGGGCATGGTGAGGTCCGGCTGTTGGCCAACCCTCTCGATGCTATTCAGGCAGACCGGTTGATTCTTCCGGGTGTGGGGAATTTTTCAGATTGTGCATTACGCTTACATCGGACAGGCTGGTGGAGTGCGCTGCTTGATGCGGTCTTGGGGAGATATCAACCTCTGCTCGGAATTTGCGTGGGCATGCAATTGCTTTGCGATTTGGGGCACGAAGGGGCTGAAGGCTCCGATGATGTAGGTGTCTCAGGTCTTGGATTGATCCGCGGTGAAGTCCGGCATCTTTCTAGTTTGGGATGCGAGCTTCGAATTCCTCATGTCGGTTGGAATTCAATAGAACTTCCTTCTGGGTCGACTGGCTTATTTCAGGGGATTCCGAATGGCACGGACTTTTATTTTGTGCACAGTTATGCCTTCGACGTGGTGGATCAGGAAGATATCGTTGCTACCACAAATTATGGTGTGCTTTTGCCGGTGGCGATCCGTAAGGGGCTTGTATGGGGAGTTCAGTTCCATCCGGAAAAAAGTTCCAAGGCTGGGCAAATATTTTTGAAGAATTTTGTATTGACAGAAGTATGTTGAAAGTACGAGTGATCCCTACGCTGTTGTGGAAACAGTTCGGACTTGTAAAAGGTATTGGTTTTGATAGTTGGCGTCGAGTTGGTTCGGTACTGCCTGCCATTCGGGTGTACGCAGCTCGGGAAGTTGATGAGCTTATTCTTGTTGATATCGCGGCGCATCAACCTGGCAATGAGTTGGATTTTGACTCAATCGAGGATTTGAGCCAGGATTGCCACATTCCACTGACTATTGGGGGTGGGGTGCGGCATCTCGATCAGGTTTCCGCGCTTTTACGTGCGGGTGCAGATAAGATAAGCATTAATACTGCGGCATATGATTGTCCTCAACTGATTCCCCAAATTGCGCGCCGGCATGGGGTGCAATGTATCGTGGCAAGTGTTGATGTTCGTGTTGATGATAGAGGAAATTGGAAGTGCTTCAGCCATGCAGGTACTCGGCCAACGGGTCTATATGCCGTTAAATGGGCTCGTCAATTGGAAGCCATGGGGGCTGGTGAGATACTGATTACTTCTATTGATCGGGATGGCACAATGGCGGGTTATGATCTTGGCCTGATTGAAACCATAGCGAGTGCGGTCAATATCCCGGTAATCGCGTCCGGTGGGGCTGGTTCGTATCAACACATGGTTGATGCGGTGATGCAAGGCGGTGCGGCGGCAGTGGCTGCCGCCAGCATGTTTCATTTTACTGAGCAAACCCCGGCTGGCGCCAAGAGAGCGCTGGCCGACGCTGGCGTTCCTGTCCGTTGGCCATTGGATGTGTTCGGCGATACGAGTTGAGTGTGATGCGAACCGCGGTCTTCCGAGCTGATGCATCAGTACAAATTGGGACAGGCCATGTTATGCGTTGCTTAACATTGGCTGATGCTCTTCGCTCTAGGGGAATCAGTTCGACATTTATCTGCCGTGATCATCCAGGCCATTTGGCGACCGTGATCCAGGCACGCGGTTATTCTGTAAATATGTTGCCGGCGCCTGCTGGATGGCGAGAGGGCGCTCAGCCAGGGCACCTCGCTCATTCGGCATGGTTGGGTTCTACCCAGGCGATGGATTCTGCAGCATGCCGTCCTCTGCTCGAGAACCTGCGTCCCTATTGGCTGATTGTGGACCATTATGCGCTGGATGAATATTGGGAGATGTCGCTACGAGATTGTTACGCGCGTCTTCTTGTGATCGATGATCTGGCCGATAGGCGCCATCAGTGTGACGTGTTGCTGGATCAGAATCTTGGGCGCACGGAAACAGATTATCTAAATTTGACCCCGACGCAGTGCCGAAGACTTATTGGTCCTCACTATGCACTTTTGCGGCCCGAGTTTTCCGCTACACGCAGCTATAGCGTACTCCGTCGCCGATCTATGTCTCTGAAGTACTGGTTAATCACGATGGGAGGGGTGGATTCGGAAAACATAACCGGACGTATTCTGGATGTGATGGCAGGTATCAAGTTGCCTAAGGAGAGCAGAATTACGGTGATCATGGGGGCTAATGCACCACATTCGGCTACTGTGAAACGGCAGGCTGCAAGTATCGGAGTCCCTACCGAAGTTCTTTTCGGTGTAAATGATATGGCTCGGCATATGGCTGAAAATGATCTATGTATCGGTGCGGCAGGCGGTACTGCTTGGGAGAGGTGCTGCTTAGGTGTGCCGACATTGTTAGTAGTATTGGCAGAGAATCAAGTATCCGGAGCAAATGCAATAGTGAAGGCTGGCGCTGCGGAATTACTTGCCGTTGACCGGATCGGACTTGATTTGCCGCAGTGGATTCGTGATTTTCAAGAGAACCCAGAGCGCCTTGAGCGCATGAGCCAAGCAGGGCTTGCAATGATTTCAGGGACAGGTGCGGAAGATGTGGCTACCTTCCTCGCATCAGGAGAGTATGCCAATGGCCGATAGGCGAATTCGAGCAATGATTGAGTCAGATTTAGAGCAAGTTCTAAGTTGGCGTAATCATCCGGACATCCGAGAAAATATGTTTACACGTCAGGAAATAAGCCAATCGGAGCATCAGGCATGGTTCACTGGGCTTCAGCGCGATCCTCTGAGGTGTGCTTTATTGTACGAGGAGGATGGGTTGCCGCTTGGTGTCATAACACTAAGGCGCCTGCAGGGGATGTCTGTAGCAGAGTGGGGATTCTATCGAGATCCCGGTGCCCCGAAAGGAACAGGATTTCCGATGGGTGTTTTGGCCTTAGACCATGCATTCAAATTTCTTGGATTGCATAAAGTGTATGGGGAAGTCATTGGCAGTAATGTTGCTTCCATCGGGTTTCATAGGAGGCTAGGCTTTCTTCAGGAAGGATTGCTACGGGATCATTTCGAAACGAATGGTTGCTATGAGGATGTCTTGTGCTTCGGAATACTGGCGGAGGAGTGGAAATCCATGAGGGAACAAAAGCTATGAAGAAACATGCATCATTTATGATAGACGGACGCATGGTTGGAAAGGATCATCCGCCTTATATCATTGCTGAAGTTTCTGCGAATCATAATGGAAGTCTTGAGAGAGCAACACGCATCATTGAACAGGCAAAGGAAGCGGGTGCCGATGCTGTCAAGTTGCAGACCTATACTGCCGATACGATCACCTTGAATTGTGATACTGAAGCATTTCAGATTAACGGTGGGCTCTGGAATGGCAAGACGCTCTATCAGCTCTATCAAGATGCACATATGCCGTGGGAATGGCATCGTCCGCTATTTGATAGGGCTAGAGAGTTGGGGATCACAATATTTAGTAGTCCATTTGATAATAGTGCAGTCGACCTATTGGAGAATCTGGGGGCGCCGGCATACAAGATCGCATCATTTGAGGTGGTGGATTTGCCTCTGATCAAGTATGTGGCAAGCACTGGGAAGCCGATGATAATTTCTACAGGCATGGCGGATATGGCTGAGATTCAAGAGGCTATCGATACTGCTTACGATAATGGATGTAAGGATGTGGCTATTTTACATTGTGTCAGCGGATATCCCGCACCCGCTTCAGATTACAATTTAAATACAATATCAGACATGGCGCGACGTTATGAGGTGGTGACCGGGCTGTCGGATCATACGCTGGATAATGCTACTGCCATCGCTAGCATCGCGCTGGGGGCCTCTATTATTGAGAAACATTTCACTCTTGATCGGGAGGGTGGCGGTGCCGATGATAGTTTCTCCTTGGAGCCACATGAGCTCGCCGTATTATGCAGGGATTCTAGAACTGCCTGGTCAGCTCTGGGAAGCATTGATTATGGACGAAAGCCCAGTGAAAAAGATAATGCCAAATTTCGGCGCTCGCTTTACTTTGTTCGGGCATTAAAGGCAGGAGATATTGTTACGGATCAGTGCGTCAGAAGTGTTCGTCCTGGCTATGGTTTGGCGCCGAAGCATCTAAGCGAGGTTATTGGCCGTCGTGTCTGCCGTGATATTGAGCGATGCGAGCCTGTTAATTGGGATGCTTTTGGTGATGAATGATGGTCAGTATGGGCTCATTGGGAGGCTTGCTGAGGACTTTGGGTTGCCCAGGCGCTAAGGCGCTTCCATCAAAGGTTGATGTTTTGCTGGTTCGGCACGACTTGGATTGTGGATATTCTTACAATGGACTTGCGTATTCCCATATTTTAGATAGCGTCTCAGATGTTCTGAAAGATCTTGGGAAGACTTGCTGTACGGTAGCGTCGCCTTATAGCTTTTTAGTGGGGGAGAAGGCGTATGGAAGTCCTTTCTGTATAAATAGAGCGTACGCATTTGCTACTATTTTCTCCAAGCTTAAATTTGGCGGCGATCGAGTAAGATCAAACATATATGCAAAGAAAAACGTATGGCGAACAGTGATCGAAGCTGTTTCGCCGAGAGCGATTATTGGCATTGCTCCGGGGCCCGAACTTTGCTGGGCAGCAAATGAAATGTCGGTTCCTGTGTACGATGTCCAGCATGGAGTCATTAATGAGGGGCATGTTGTATACAAGGAAATACTAAGAGATGGTCCGGATGAGTATGTGCCTTCTGGTTTTCTGTGTTGGGATCGTACAGCAGCGGATACCCTTGAATGGGCTCGTAAGCGTGGACGGGAAGTACATGTCATAGGAAATCCGTGGTTTCAACGATTTATCCATCGAAGAGAAAGTGATTCGCTTGTTGAAGAGGTGTTATCTGACTGCATACCTAGTTTGGTTGGTAAAAAAACCATTCTTGTGACGATGCAATGGGGTTTGCGAGAATTTTTTAAGGATCCAGACTATTATGAGTTTCTTCCAGAGGCTCTAATTCAGGCCATCAACGCATCTAAGAATGAATACAATTGGTGGTTGAGACTCCATCCTGTGCAGGTTCGTAGCGGAATCAAGGACAAGGTAGTGTCCTTTTTAGAGCGCTCTTTTGGCAAGGAGGGAGCTGTTTGTTGGGAGTTGCCTACATCGCTGCCGTTGCCACTGGTATTGGCGAAATGTGATTTACATATTACTGATTGCGGTTCGACGACAATTGAAGCTGGGTGGTATGGAATTCCGACGGCCTTATTAAATGATCGCTATGAAAATGGAGGGATACTTAAGAAGTATTTTCTACCAGAACGGTCGTGCGGCTTGGCAGTCTGTGTTTCACAAGACGTATCTCATATCTTGGAATGGGTGAGTTTTTACAAGCGTTCTGAAACCGGCACATGGAAGGGTGGAAATGTTCGCGATGTTTTGTCTGGCATCGTCTCTGGCTAGTGGATTCAGTCGAATTAAGTAATTATTGTTTTCTTGTTTTCTGTGTTGTGACAAATTTTACGTAGAAATTATCCGATATTGATCGGTATATTTACTGGGCCGTGACGGAGGTAAGTGGGTTTTGGCCGGTGAGAGCAAAGAGATCTGAAATGCGCATATTAGAAATATTGCTGCTTTATGCAGAAAATGGACAATAAATGTCAGAAATTGCGTTCCTTCTATTCTGTGGAAGAAAGTTTGGCGGTATGGAGCGTCGCTATGCAAGGCTTGCTGGATCTCTTCATGATCAAGGTGTGGAAGTGACTGTGATCTGCACGCATGATGCATTGCTTGGTATGCGCGATCTAAATATCATTTTTCCACAATCATCCTTTAGATTGATTGATTTTGGATGGAGATCTATTCCCGTCTTCTTTCGTAAAATAAATAGAGCGTTGGGAATTATAAGAGCGCTGTATTTAATTAGATCTGCTCAATACAAACATGTGCATATCATCGCTAATCCTGGATTCCTTGTGTATCTATATGCGGCTCTGAGCCGCTTTTTGCCACTGTTCTCATTTTCTGTTGTTGACTCTAGGTTGGGGTTTAATGCAGGTTGGGTGCGGCGTGCTGTTAAAGCGACATATTCTGTAGACTGTCTGTCTGATTCTATAGGGAAGAATATACGTTGCGCATGTGAAAATGAAACAGACAGGAGAAAAGTCCATGTTTCCCCGTGCAGTTTCACTGATTTTTCTGAGGTTAAGTTGCGGGATATTAGGGATATCGATGTCGTGATGATGGCTCGTTTTTCTCCGGAAAAAGGCTATGGCCTTTTTTTGAAGGCTGCCCCCAATCTTCCAGAAGGGTTGGAGATACATTTGTGTGGCTTTGGTTCTAATCCGCCCATTACAGAGCGCGCCAAGGTGTATGAGTGCCAGGATCCTTTTGATGTCTTGGCGCGATCCAAGATCTTTTTATCGTTGCAGGATAAGGAGAACTACCCATCTCAAGCACTATTGGAAGCCATGGCATCTGGATGTGCTGTGATTGCAACTGATGTCGGGGAAACGAGACGCCTGCTTGATGAGTCTTGCGCGATACTAATAAAACCGGATGCGAGTGCTTTGGCGTCGTCGATTAAGTACCTGCTTGAAAACCCAGCGGAGTGTCGCCGGCTCGGTTCGGAAGCGAGAGCTCGTGTGCTGAGGGATCATACACTAGATCGGTTTTCCGAATACTTCAAGAGAGAGATCATGCATGACAGTGCGTGCGCGTTGGCAGATGTATGATATTTGGAGAACATTCTAAATGTGCGGGTTTGCTGGATTTTTTAGATCCGCCCGATTCGCCGCGGATGACTCAACCGCAATCTTGCGTAAACAGAGCTTGGCTATAAAACATCGTGGCCCTGATAGCGATGGAGTTTGGTGCGATGATGTGACAGGTTTCGGAGTGGCACATAGACGTCTCTCTATCTCAGATCTTTCTCTTGCTGGCCATCAACCTATGGTGTCGCAGTGTGGCCGGTACATCTTGGCATTCAATGGCGAAATCTATAACCATGGGGAGTTGCGAAATCGCTTAGAGCAAGAAGGGCAGGGCAATACTTGGCGGGGCCATTCCGATACCGAGGCGTTGCTGACTTGTCTTGCCCGATGGGGCCTTGATCGGACTTTGCAGGCGTGTGTCGGCATGTTCGCTTTTGCCTTATGGGATCGGCAGGACCGCACCTTGACTCTGGCCAGGGACCGCATGGGGGAGAAGCCGCTGTACTGGGGATGGCAAGGGCAAACCTTATTGTTTGGTTCCGAGCTGAAGGCATTGCGTGTTCATCCTGATTTTCAAGGGATGATTGACCGTGAAGCGCTGACGCTGCTGTTGCGATACAACTACATCCCCGCTCCGTATAGTATCTATCGCGGTATCCGAAAACTGCCGGCAGGACATTATGTCGTCATTGCCGCAGGGGATCGGGATGCCATGCCCAGGCCATTCTGGGATTACCGCAATGTCGTGCGGGCTGGATTGGAAACCCCGTTCACTGGAACCGATGGGCAGGCCATAGATGAGCTGGAGGCGCGGTTGATGACGAGCATCCAGGGGCAGCGAGTGGCGGATGTCCCCCTTGGGGCATTCCTGAGTGGCGGGATCGACAGCAGCCTGGTTGTGGCGCTGATGCAGCGGCAGGCCTCGCAACGGGTGAACACTTATGCAATCGGGTTTCAGGACAAGGCGTTCGACGAAGCGGTGCATGCACGCGCCGTAGCGGATCACCTGGACACGGATCATGCGGAACTATATGTCACGGAGCAGGACGCTCTGGCGATCGTTCCGGAGTTGCCTCGCATTTACTGCGAGCCTTTTGCGGACAGTTCTCAGATCCCCACTTTCCTCGTCAGCCGGATGGCGCGCCAACGTGTAACGGTGGCGCTCAGTGGGGATGGTGGCGATGAGTTGTTCGGGGGGTATACGCCGTATCAGTTCATGCCCAGGCTCTGGGGCTGGCTTCGGATGGTTCCTGCGCCATTGCGCCAGGGCGTTGCGGCCCTGCTGGCGCCGTTACCGGTTCCTCAGCGAATCGAAAAGCTATTGGCAA
This sequence comes from Castellaniella ginsengisoli, assembly GCF_040955415.1. Classification (NCBI taxonomy): domain Bacteria; kingdom Pseudomonadati; phylum Pseudomonadota; class Betaproteobacteria; order Burkholderiales; family Alcaligenaceae; genus Castellaniella; species Castellaniella ginsengisoli. Next base: position 1,303,424 of record NZ_CP158257.1, read on the forward strand.
TCCTGGGTGCTGCCAGTCGGGAAGATTTATATTTTCGCGTGCGCAGCCATTGGATGAATACGGAGTCAGTGGTTCTGGGTGCGAACGAACCGGATTCCTTGCTGCGCAATCCTGGTGAGTGGCGGTTTGTGGAATCGTTCGAGGCCTGGATGATGTCTCTGGATGTCTGCGGCTACATGCCCGATGACATCCTGGTGAAGGTTGACCGTGCAGCGATGGCCAATAGCTTGGAAACACGGGTGCCGTTGCTGGATCATCGTGTGGTTGAGTTCGCCGCACGCTTGCCGCTTTCGATGAAAATCCGGGGCGGCCAAGGCAAATGGGTGTTGCGGCAATTGCTATATCGCTATGTGCCGCAATCTCTGGTGGATCGTCCAAAGGCCGGTTTCGCGGTGCCGTTGGGTAGTTGGTTGCGAGGCCCGTTGCGTGAGTGGGCGGAAGATCTGCTGCAAGAATCCAGGTTGTTGCAAGAAGGCTATTTCAATACGAAAAGAGTCCGGGAAACATGGCGGGAACACCTCAGCGGACGGGCGGATCGATCGAGTAAGCTGTGGAGCATTTTGATGTTTCAGGCGTGGCTGGCGGACCAATGACGGTTGCCGTACGGATCGTGTAGATCTGTGGCGTAATTAAAACTCAAGAGCAAGATGTCTACTGTATTGAAATACCGTCCAGAAATTGATGGTCTGCGCGCGATTGCGGTCTTGTCCGTGATTCTGTTTCATGCTGGCGTGCCGGGGCTTTCCGGTGGATTTGTCGGGGTTGATGTTTTTTTTGTGATCAGCGGTTATCTGATCACGGGGATCCTGCTCAGGGAACTGAGCGCAGGCACGTTTTCCCTCGTGACCTTCTACGAGCGGCGCGCACGGCGGATTTTGCCTGCTTTGTTCTTGGTCTTGCTGGTGTGCATCCCCTTTGGCTGGTTCTTGATGGATCCCTACGCATTCTGGCGGCTAGGCCAGGGGCTGATTGCGGTGACGATCTTTGTTTCCAACATCTTGTTCTGGCGCACGACGGATTACTTCGCTGCGACGGCGGGCAATCCTCTGCTCCATACCTGGAGTTTGGGTGTAGAGGAGCAGTTCTACATTTTTTTTCCATTATTCCTCTGGCTTGTTTGGCGTCATGCGCGGGCCTGGCTGTGGCTGTCGATTCTTTTGGTGGCTGCGGCTTCCCTGGCGATCAGTCAGTGGGGTGTGCAGACAGGGCGCCTGGTGGCCGCTTTTTATCTGATTCCCTCGCGGGCTTTTGAACTGTTGCTGGGAGCTTTGGTCGCTTTGGCGGCATTCCGGGGACGAATCCCGAATCTGGGGGCGCAGCTTGCCGAATCGCTGGCCTGGGTGGGGCTGGGGGCTGTCGTGTGGGCCGTGACGATGTTCAGCGGGGGAACACCCTTTCCGGGTTGGCGTGCATTGGTTCCATCACTGGGAACGGCCTTGATTCTGGCGTTTGTGCAGGCGGATGGCTTGCTGGGACGCGTGCTGTCGTGGCGAGTGATGGTGGGGCTTGGGCTGATCTCCTACAGTGCCTACTTGTGGCATCAGCCGGTCTTTGCTTTTGTACATATTGCAGGCTGGAGTCCAGGTTTGGGGGTGAGTCTGGGTCTGGTTGCCGTCAGCCTGCTTCTGGCCTGGATAAGCTGGCGCTACGTAGAGCATCCTTTTCGTGATCGGGCGTGGATATCGCGTAGGGCGGTCTTCTGGTGGGCAGGGGTTCTGTCTGCCGGCATGCTGGGCTTTGGTGCTTGGTTGGTTGCGACACAAGGGGTTTCCAGCCGGTATACCGCCGAAGAACTGGCATGGTGGCGCTATGCCGATATTGGCCTGCAGTCAGGCTATGTCGTCAGGCGGTTTGATGCTCATGCGGGCGTCTTTGCGCCCGGGGCTGAGCGGAAAATTTTGATTCTAGGAGATAGCCACGCCCAGGATTTTGTCAATATGGTGTACGAGGCGGGCGTCTGGCAAGATGCGCAGATACGGACAATCTATATCCCCACCATTTGCCAGATGTCCTATGTCGAGGAGGACGTCAGCAAGAATATTGCTCCCATCAATAGACCGGCCTGTGCTAGAAATCCGACCATCCGGTCATCAATGCCGCAAATCAGAGAAGCGGATATTGTCGTGATGGTGTCGAGTTGGCAATCTTGGTCTGCTGAGTTGATGCCGAGAACAATTTCCAACATGAATTTACGCTCGGACCAGCATCTGTTTGTAGTGGGTCCGAAGAGCTTCGGTGAGGTGGATATTCACCGGCTTCTGGCATTGGGTAAAGATAGTCGTGCCGCATTGCGTAATAAGATAAACTCCGAGGTGTTTCGGGCTAATGCTATTTTGAAACGTGGTTTGCCAGGCGAGGTCTTCGTTGACCAGGTTGAAATTATATGTGGTCCGGATGGGCTCTGCCCACAGGTAACGGGACATGACGGGTTGATTTCTTATGATGGTGGGCATTTGACCCAGGAGGGTGCCGAATATATTGGGAAGCGGATTTTTGCAGAGTCTGGTTTGCGGTTGGCACGATGATCAGACAGAAAGCAAAGTCCGTATTATTTGTCACTACGACCCTGGGAACAGGGGGGGCGGAACAGATGCTGCTCAAGATCCTGCAGCGGTTGGATCGGGATCAGTTCGACCCTGTGGTGGTTTCCCTGCTTGATGAGGGTACTGTAGGCAAGAAGATTAAAGCACTTGGGATTCCGGTGATCTGCTTGCGAATGGACCGTCTGGTGCATATCTTGGCGGCGCCCTTTGTGTTGGGCCGCTTGATTCGACAGCATCGTTTTGATCTTATCCAGGGGTGGATGTATCACGGTAATCTGCTGGCGTGGCTGGGGCGTTTCCTTGCAAATAGTCATGCACCCCTGAGCTTCGGTGTTCGACAAAGCTTTTATGGACTGTCCCGTGAGCGATTCAATACGCGGTGGGTCATCCGCGCGAATGCTTGGCTGTCGGAACGGGTGCAGGGCTGTGTATTTAACAGTTTTTTCAGCCTTGAGACACATCGGAATTTTGGTTTTGGTGGAAGCGGCATGCGGGTGATCCCCAATGGTTTCGATGTTGAAACTTTTGCCCCATGTCCTGAAAAAGGCGTTGCTGTGCGTTCCGCTCTGCAGATAGCGGATGAGCTGGTCGTCGGAATGGTGGCGCGATTCCATCCTGTTAAAGGGCATCATGATTTTCTGCGGGCTGCGAAAGTTGTACACCAGCACCGTCCGGATGTTAAATTTTTGCTTGCTGGGACTGGGGTGACAGAGAAAAGTCCGCAATTGATGGCGTGGATCGATGAATTGGGGATTGCCAAAGCTGTACTGTTGTTGGGAGAAAGATCCGATATATCAGATCTGAATAATGTTTTTGATATCGCCTGCCTGGCATCAAAAGCGGAGGCCTTTCCAAACGCGATAGGCGAATCGATGGCATGTGGAGTTCCTTGTGTGGTGACTGATGTCGGGGATTGCGCCGACATCGTCGGGCCGACAGGACGGGTCGTTCGTGCAGGAGAGCCGGAATTATTGGCGATGGCAATGCTTGAATTGCTGGAAATGGCGCCGGAAGACCGTCAATCGTTGGGGCGCGCCGCGCGGCGGCGGATCATGGAGCGATTCGATATGGATCGTGTTGCGCAGCATTATGGAGAATGCTTTCACACGCTGGTGTCAAAAGCAAAGACATCATGAAAAATAAAGTTAAGACGATGGGTTGTATGCAAGCGAGCGAGTGTGAAGCATCTGCGGCGCGCTATCTGAAAATATCGTCCGTTATAGATTCATTCTCTGGTATTGCGTTGGCACTCATCCTGCAGACCGGTTGGCGGTTGCCTGTAGGTGTCGGGCTGGGCGAACTGATGCTGTCGGTCACTATGTTGATGGGCTTTATTGTGACGGCATTGATTTGGAAATCCAGGGGAGGGGGCGCTTTTCATGGTGTGCGGCATTGGGGGCCGCCGCTGATTGTGGGGTATCTGGTTGTTGTGCTTTTTCCGCAAACCTGGCATTACTCGTCGATCAATCTGATAGGGAGCTCGATGAGGGATTGGGTGGCCTATGCGTTCAGTTTGATGTTCCTGTGCAGCATCGCCTTCCGCCCCACGCATTATCGTCGCATGGCGGTTTCTCTGATTGCCGGTTTGTTGTTTATTTGGATTCTGGTTCTGGTATTTGGATCTTCGGACGAGGTGTGGTATTTGGCGGCACGTTTCAGGGGAGGGGCGCTCAATCCTAATCAAGTGGCCTTGTACGTGCTTTGCAGCTTGCTTTTGCTGTTGGTTTATATGCGACATGTCCCGTTGATTTTCTCGGCGCTGCTGGGACTGGCTGTCTTTGGATATCTGGCGCAATCGAATGCGGCCAAGGTTTCAATGGCTGTTTTTGTATTGGCGGGCTGTTTTGCTATTTTTATTCCCTATTTGAAATTTAGGACGCGCCTGTTGTGGTTTTTGCTGGCCATGGGATTGGTTTGGCTGTTTTTTGGGCATGAGCTTATCAGCAATATAGAGGCGCGGTGGGCTGCGGTCGATTATGGAGATGCCCGGCGGTTGCTTTTTTTTCATGGAATCGATGCTTGGCTTTCTTCGATGCCGAGTTTTCTATTCGGATTTGGGGCTGGTAGCTATTCAGGCATGGGTGCTCCATTTCAAGGCTCGGAAGTGCACAATACGGTGATCGATGCGCTGACAATTGGTGGATTTCCGATGTTGTTTGCGGTCTATCTGTTTCCAGTGTGCGCATGGTTCCTTGCCTACCGGCAGGGGCGCATCTTGATTTTCAGCGCGCTGTCGGCGGTTATTGTCTTTTCTTTCTTTCATCACGTGGCTCGTCAACCTATTTATTGGCTGGCGGGGTATGGTGTATTGGCGTACCTGGTTGAGGCTGGGCGCTTGGCAAAACCGAAGCACGCCGGGGTTTATCGAGAGCAAGATGGATCCAGACTGAAGGTGCTGTTTATCAGCTATTTCTTCCCACCTTACAATGCGATCGGAGCAGTACGCACTGGCAAGATGGTGCGGCGATTGCTGGATGCCGGGCATGATGTGCGGGTGATCTCCGCAGGTCGCCAGGGTCTTCCGCAGACTTTGAGCATGAAAATGCCGGCGGGGATCGTGAACTACACCGACTGGATCGATGTGAATATGTTTATTGCTCGTGCGTTGGGCAAAGGCACGATAGCCAAGGCTAAGTCTACTGCCACAATGCCGAACCTCCAGACGGGCTGGTTTTCTCGGCTAGTCGGTGCGGCGGGGCGCTTTTATGTGTCCTGGATGTATGTGCCAGATCGGTATATCGGTTGGTTTTTCTTTGCGCGCAAGGCCTGTCAACAGACAATCGACGAAGGATGGCGGCCCGACATCATTTACGCATCCGCGACACCTTATACGGCCTTGATGGTGGCCTCCAGTATTGGGCGGAGGTATCGCATTCCATGGGTGGGCGAACTGCGGGATCTGTGGACGGACAATCCGTATGCGCACCACCGGGCCATATCCAAATGGCTGGAACGCCGAACCTTGCGGACGGCTGCCGCATTGGTGACGGTTTCAGAGCCGCTGGCCAAGGTCCTAGCGGACAAGTATCCAAGCCCTTGCCACGTGATCATGAACGGGTTTGATGCGGAGGATTTCTCCGGAGGGGCCGGGCCTCAGGCGGATAGGTCGGGAACAGAGAATCGACGTCTGAAGATCGTGTACACGGGGCAGCTCTACGCGGGGCGTCGCGATCCGACGAAGCTGTTTCAGGCCTTGTCGATGGATCGTTCCCTGATGTCGCAGGTGGATGTGTGGTTTTATGGCCCCAATCTGGCGTGGGTGGCGGATCTGGCGGTGGAATATGGCGTACAAGACGCCGTTTGTGTGCATGAGCCGATCACGCGTGAGGAGGCCATCAGAGAGCAGCAACAGGCGGATGTGCTGTTGCTGCTGACCTGGGACGATCCTCGGGAAAGAGGGGTTCTGACAGGAAAGCTGTTTGAGTACATTGGTGCGGGCAGGCCGATCCTAGTTTTGGGCCATGTTGGGGGCGATGCGGCTGCCTTGGTGCGCCGGGAGGGCTTTGGGATGGCTTCCAGTGATCCCGCGGAAATTCTTGGGTTTTTGTCCGATTTGTTGTCGAACCCCGCGGCAGGTGTGCGCTATGATCGCGCGTTCCGTGATCGGGCCGGGGCGTATGAGCGTGGGCAGCAGGTGGAGAGACTCGTGAGCGTATTTCGTGCGGTTCGAGTCTCGGAGGATGCGTAAAGGTAGATAGATGAAGATGGTTACACGAGCCCTGCTCGCAGCAGGGCTGATCACGGCAACAATGACCAGGCTGCGTCCTTTCGAGACTCCCTTTGGTGTGGGCGAGGTGTTGCTGTTGCTGTTCATTCTGGTTGTGTTGCCGGGATGGTTGCAGGGGGCTTTGCGGCATCGTCTGGCTGCGAAGCCGTGGCAGCACGTATCTTTGATAGGGTGCTATGCCGCTTTGTTTCTCGTGTTGATGGTGGGATGTTGGCAGGGGAATCAGTCGGGCTTGAATCCCTATGCAGGGTCGGTTCGTGACATGCTGGCCTATGCGTTCTGTTTTCTGGTGTCCGCCGGAATCGTTGTGAATAGTGATGGGCCGGGTGATGTGGCGAGAACTTTGCGCGATCTGACGTGGGTGGGTCTTTCTGTTTCAGCCATCATTTGGATTTGGGCGATAGCGTTTGGAGCATTGGGTGAGTTCAATCTTTGGTATGGCGGATATGGTGTCAGATTCACCGGCCTCGCCATCAATCCGAATCAGAATGCTTTGCTGCTGGTGAGCCTTCCGTTTCTGTTGTTTTTTCTGTTACGCACCTCAGCGGCAGGCCTTTGGGAACGGCGATTCGGAATAGCTGTCGGGGCTGTTGGACTGGCTGCGGGTTGGAGTACGGGAAGCGCGGCCTTGCGATTCATCTGGATTGCCCTGATTCCCATGATGATTATGGCGGGAATGTTCTTTCATTCGGAATTACAGCGTGCGCGGCGTGATTATGCGCTGACGGTCGGTTTGGGTGCCATGCTGATATTCCTGTCGTCTGAATCGATGGTGTCCAGAGTGCATTATTTGTTTGATGACGTACTTCCAGGCACAGGGACGATGAATGCGGAGCAGATGATGCTGACTGGCGGAGCAGGATGGACGGATCGGCTGACTCTTTGGGAGAACGCTTGGGTGGTCCTTCAGGGTTCACCTGTTTTTGGGTATGGGCCAGGTGCTCTTTCCGGGATGAGCGGGCCGTTCGGAGGGTCCGAAGCGCACAATAGCCTGCTGGATTGGATGATGGCGACCGGCTTTCTGGGCGGCGTGGTGTTGACGGCGCTGGTGTCGGTCGTGCTCTGGCGAAGCGCTCGCCAGGGGAATATCGAATTGTTCTTTGCGTTGTTGGCGCTTTGGGCATTCAGTATGGCCCATCATGTTCTCAGGCATCCCTGGATGTGGGCGATGTTGACGCTTTTGGCTGTGCATGCCGGCGGCGTGTACAGCAGGAAGTCGCGTGCAGGAAGTACCCGGAATGACGCAAAGGCGGACGGGACATGTGCGGGATAACGGGCTTCTGGCAACCGGGGTCGTTTGCAGGACTGGAGGCGCGTACGCGCCGGATGGCGGATGCCTTGAGCCATCGGGGGCCGGATGATAGCGGCGTCTGGGTTGATGAGGTCGCAGGCCTTGCTTTGGGCCACCGCCGCCTGTCCATCGTGGAACTGTCCGCCGCCGGCCACCAGCCGATGCACTCGTCCTGCGGCCGGTATGTGCTGGTCTTCAACGGTGAAATCTACAACCATCTGGATCTGCGGACTGGGCTCGGTGATACCGGACGAGAGTGGCGCGGGCACTCGGATACTGAAACCCTGCTGGCATGCATCCAGTCCTGGGGACTGAAACGAACCCTGGAGCAGGCGGTCGGCATGTTTGCGCTGGCCTTATGGGATCGGCAACGCCAGATGCTCAGTCTGGCGCGGGACCGCTTGGGTGAAAAACCCTTGTATTGGGGCTGGCAAGGCGACATGCTGCTGTTCGGCTCAGAACTGAAAGCTTTGCGGGCGCATCCGGATTTCCGGGGCGCAGTGGACAGGGGGGCGCTGGCGTTGTATTTGCGTCATGGCTACGTGCCGACGCCGTGGTCGATCTATCAGGATGTGTTCAAGCTGCCGCAGGGCCAATGGATCGATATTCCTCTGGGGCAGGGGGCATTCGTAGCCAAGGCGGCTGCTCCGCAGCCGTTCTGGAATTTCAACGAGATCGTCGCCCAGGGATGCGCGCAGCCATTTGCCGGCGATGAGACGGCGGCAATCGATGCTCTGGAATCAAGGCTGTCGGACACGATCGGACAGCAGATGTTGGCCGATGTGCCTGTCGGGGCGTTTTTCAGCGGCGGAATCGACAGCACTACGGTAGTGTCGCTGATGCAAAAGCTCAGCGCCAAGCCGGTGCGGACCTTTACGATTGGTTTCAGCGGCAGTGAATATGACGAGGCCGCGCATGCTTTGGCGATTGCCAGGCATCTGGGGACGGACCACATGCCGCTGCTTGTGCGGCCAGAAGATGCGCTGGATGTGATCCCTTTGTTGCCGCGCATGTATTGTGAGCCGCTCAGCGCGGACTCGCAGATTCCCTTGTATTTGATCAGCAAGCTGGCGCGGCAGCACGTCACGGTGGCCCTGAGCGGCGATGGCGGCGATGAGCTGTTCGGCGGGTATAACCGGTATTTGGGCGCGCGCCGTGTCTGGTTGCGCTTGCAGTCCATGCCAGGGCCTGTCCGGCGTGCCTGCGCGGCGTTTTTGCGCAGTTTGTCGCCTGCCGGCTGGGACCGTTTGTTTGCTTTCGCCAAGCCGGTATTACCCGAAAAATTCAGACTGGCGATTCCGGGCACCAAGGCCCAGAAGCTGGCCGATGTGCTGGAGCTGGATACCGAGATGGACTATTTCCGTCGCCTGACCAGCCATTGGCAAGACCCTGCGAGTGTCGTGCTGGGGGGGGATGAGCATCCTGCACTGATGACGAGTCCGGCATCTCAGCCGCAAGCGGATTGCTTCGAGCACTGGATGATGGCGATGGATGCGCAGACGTTCCTGCCGGACGAGGTGATGGCGAAGGTGGATCGTGCTGCGATGGCGGCCAGCCTGGAAACGCGGGCGCCCTTGCTCGATCATCGTGTGGTGGAGTTGGCGTGGCGAATGCCGCTGTGCATGAAAATCCGTGATGGCCAGGGCAAGTGGCTGCTGCGGCAAGTGCTGTACCGGCACGTGCCCCGTGAATTGGTCGAACGCCCCAAAAAAGGCTTCGGGATTCCGATTGATGACTGGCTGCGTGGTCCCCTGCGGTCCTGGGCGGAAGGCTTGTTGGACGAGGATCGTTTGCGGGCCGAGGGCTATTTTGACCCTGCGCCAATTCGTACGCGCTGGTGTCAGCATGTGCGGGGCAGCCATAACTGGCAGTACCAGCTCTGGCCGATCCTGATGTTCCAGGCCTGGTTGTCCAGCGAGGGCGGCGTGGCATGAGGCTATTGCTGGTGGGGGGGTTCGCAGAATCCCTGCTGAATTTCCGCGGGGCGCTGATTGACGATTTGCTAAGGGCCGGCGTTGAAGTTCATGTGGCGGCTCCGGGGCTGGACGATGGCGAGTGCCGGCAGGCGCTGCTGGCACGTGGCGCGGTGCCGCACGATATCGCTTTGCGCCGGACGGGCATGAATCCCGTGGCGGATCTTGCGGCCCTGTATGGTTTATGGCGTTTGATGTGCCGCTTGCGTCCGGATGTATTCCTTGGCTATACGATCAAGCCTGTGATCTATGGTTTGCTGGCCGCTCGGCTTGCGGGGGTGAGCCGGCGTTATGCACTGATCACTGGCTTGGGCTATGCCTTTCAGGATCGGCCGGAGGGGTTCAAGGCGCGGCTGGTCGCTGGCTTGGCGCGGGGTCTTTACCGGCTGGCGCTGCTCGTTGCAGATCGTGTGTTTTTCCAGAATCCGGACGATCAGGCCTTGTTTCGTTCTGTCGGCCTGTTGGGCGCTAAGACTCCATCAGCAGTGGTGAATGGTTCGGGTGTTGATGTGCAGTACTTTAAAAAGACTCGAGTGCCGGATGGGCAGGTCAAGTTTCTCCTGATTGCGCGCTTGCTGGGAGCCAAGGGGGTGCGAGAGTATGCCCAGGCGGCTGGCCGGCTACGGCGTGAATTTCCGTCCGCCGTGTTCCGTTTGGCCGGTTGGATTGATGGCGGGCCGGACTCGATCAGTGCCGATGAACTGCAGTCGTGGGTGGACGAGGGCAATGTGGAATATTTGGGGCGTTTGGGCGATGTGCGGCCGGCACTACAGGATTGCTGCGTGTATGTGTTGCCTTCGTACCGAGAGGGAACGCCCCGCACGGTGCTGGAAGCCATGGCGATCGGACGAGCGGTGGTGACGACGGATGCCCCTGGGTGCCGGGAGACGGTTGTCGAAGGGGTAAATGGCTATCTGGTGCCCGTTGGATCAAGCGATAGGCTGGCGGATGCCATGCGGCGTTTTTTGGGGGAGCCATCTTTGGCTCGGGAAATGGGTGAGCAGTCTCGTCGGATTGCGGAAGAGCGCTACGATGTTCAGCAGGTAAATGCCGAGATGTTGCGGGGCATGGAGATTTCACATTGAAAAGGCTGCTGGATATTCTGGGAGCGGGCTTGGGGTTGATGATCTTGTCGCCGGTGATCCTGGTGCTGGCCTGGATGATTCGACGTCGGCTGGGGAGTCCTGTTTTGTTCCGGCAGATGCGGCCGGGTCTGCACGGACGCCCCTTTTACATGATCAAGTTCCGTACGATGCGGGATGCGGTGGGCACGGATGGCCAGCCGTTGCCGGATGCAGAGCGGATGACGCCTTTTGGCCGCTTGCTGCGATCCACCAGCCTGGATGAATTGCCCGAACTGTGGAATGTGTTCAAGGGCGACATGAGTCTGGTCGGCCCGCGCCCCTTGCTGATGGAATACCTCCCTCTATATACGCCGGATCAGGCCCGCCGTCATGAAGTGCGCCCGGGGATCACCGGTTGGGCGCAGGTCAACGGGCGCAATGCACTCGGTTGGGAAGACAAATTTCGTCTGGACGTGTGGTACGTGGATAATCAGTCGCTGTGGCTGGATTTGAAGGTTCTGTACTTGACGGTGAAAAAGGTGCTGGTTCGCGATGGGATCAGCGCAGAGGGCGAGGCGACGATGTCAAAGTTTACGGGGCGTCATGAATAGGCAGGCCCAGGTCGGCCATACCCTGGCCATTATGGGAGCCAGCGGCCACGGCAAGGTCGTGGCCGAAGCGGCGCTGGCGGCAGGCTGGGGTGCGGTGGAATTTTATGATCGGGCCTGGCCGGGCAAGCAGCAGGTTGGCCGCTGGGCGATCATGGGGGATGATGCGGGCTTGGCAAGCGCACTGAATCGCCTGGATGGAGTGGTGGTCGCGATAGGAAACAATCAAATCCGACAGGTCTTGTTGACGCAACTGCGCCAGGCGGGGGCCAAGGTGGTGTCCATTCTGCATCCGGCGGCGTGCGTGTCCGTGTCAGCCCGCGTGGAACCAGGGTCGGTCATCATGGCCGGCGCCATCGTCAATGCAGATGCCGTCATTGGCCTGGGGACGATCCTCAACACGGCATGCAGCGTGGACCACGACTGCATTCTGGGGGATGCCGTTCACATCAGCCCGGGCGCGCATCTGGCGGGCGATGTGCATGTGGGGGATCGTTCGTGGATCGGGATCGGCGCGTCGGTGCGGCAAGGGGTTCGCATCGGATCGGGGGTCATTGTGGGCGCTGGCGCTGCCGTCGTGTCGGATGTCGAAGATGGCCTGACGGTGGTTGGCGTGCCGGCCCGGCCTCTCTCCCGAAGGGGGGCGTGATCGCGGGCAATCGTTTTCTCGCGCGCGTTTTACGGTTTTACAATGCCTTACTTTCGAATCGCAGGATGCTGACGTGCTGAATACCCCCTTTCCCCCCTGGCCTGCGTTCACCGCTGAAGAAGCCGATGCCGCTCGCGATGTGATCCTGTCCAACCGGGTGAATTACTGGACCGGCCAGGAATGCCGCGAGTTCGAACGTGAATTCGCCGCCTGGGCGGGGACGCGCCATGCGATCGCGTTGGCAAACGGCACGGTGGCGCTGGATCTGGCGCTGCGGGGACTGGGAATCGGCGCGGGGGACGAGGTCGTCGTCACGCCCCGTACGTTCCTGGCCTCGGCATCCTGTATCGCCAACGCGGGTGCCGTTCCCGTGTTTGCCGACGTCGATCCGGATTCCCAGAACGTCACGGTCGACACGATTCGCGCAGTGCTGACTCCGCGCACGAAGGCAGTGATTTGCGTGCACTTGGCGGGCTGGCCCTGCGACATGGACCCCATCATGGACTTGGCCCGCGAACGAAATCTGTTCGTGATCGAGGACTGCGCCCAGGCGCATGGGGCTCGCTACAAGGGGCGGCCGGTGGGATCCATCGGCCACGTGGGCGCCTGGTCGTTTTGCCAGGACAAGATCATGACCACGGGCGGCGAGGGCGGCATGGTCACGACCAATGATCCAGATCTCTGGAAACGCATGTGGGCGTACAAGGACCACGGCAAGTCGTGGGATGCTGTCTACGAACGCCAGCATCCGCCGGGCTATCGCTGGTTGCACGAATCGTTCGGCACCAATTGGCGCATGATCGAGGTCCAGGCTGCCATCGGCCGCATCCAATTGCGGCGCATGGCGGATTGGCAGGCCACGCGCCTGCGGCACGCCAGGCGGATCTGGGAATGCGCCCGGGCGCTGCCGGGTCTTCGAGTGCCCGCCGTGCCGGATTCCATCGATCACGCGGCCTATAAATGCTATGTGTTCCTGAACCTGGATGCCCTGGCGCCCGGGTGGACGCGTGAACGCATCATGCAGGCCATTGCGGATCGGGGGGTGCCGGTGTATTCGGGTTCGTGTTCCGAAATCTACCTGGAAAAAGCATTCGACGGCACGGGCTTCCGGCCTGAGGAACGTTTGCCGGTGGCGCGTGCATTGGGCGAGACCAGCCTGATGTTCCTGGTGCATCCGACGCTGCGGGACGAGCATCTCGACCGGACTTGCGAGGCGCTAAGCGCCGTGATGGCGCAGGCGACGGCATGAGGGCCGCCGCATGATCAATATCCGGTCTTTTCTGGTATTCGCTTTTGATCTGGCGGCGGTGCTGATCGCCTGGATCGGGGCGTTCGTGCTGCGCTTCAATCTGGAATGGCCGCGCGCGTTTCATGCGGAGATCGCCTACGGCGCCCTGATCCTGATGGCAGTGCAGCTCGCAGCCTGCCGTTGGGCAGGGCTATATCGCGGGATGTGGAGCTTTGCCAGCTTGCCGGATCTGCGCCGCCTGATCCGGGCGGTGGGGATATCCGTCATCGCCGTGCTGGCCTTGGCTGCATTCGATGGCACTTGGCTGTTGATTCCGCGTTCGATCGTGCTGTTGTACCCGCTGTTGTTGATCATGATCATGGGCGGCGGGCGCATCGCCTGGCGACTATGGAAAGAATCCCGCCTGTTGCCGGTATCCGATGCTGAACGAAAGCCCGTGGTGATTGTCGGGGCGGGCACGGCCGGCGCCATGCTGCTGCGCGAACTCGCGCGCAGCCCGGATTGGAAGGTCGTGGCGATGGTGGATGATGACCGTCACAAGCGAGGCCTGGAGCTGAGCGGTTGCCGGGTCGAGGGGGCGACTATCGACCTGCCGGCCATTTTGCGGCGCCACGGGGCGCGGCATGTGATCCTCGCGATGCCCTCGGCCTCGGCGGAGGCGTTGCAAGCGGTGACGCGGCTGGCGACGGAGGCGGGAGCGGCCTTGTTCACCATCCCCGGCCTGGCCGAGTTGATGAGCGGCCGCGTGGCCATCAATATGATGCGGCCCGTCAAGATCGAGGATCTGCTGGGCCGCGAGTCGGTGCGGATCGACAATGATAATGTGCGCGCCATGCTGACGGGCAAGCGCATTTTGGTGACGGGCGCGGGCGGGTCGATCGGCAGCGAGTTGTGCCGCCAATTGGCCCGCTTCGAGCCAGCCTGTGTCGTGCTGCTGGAATCCAGCGAGTTCGCCCTGTACATGATCGAGCAGTGGTTTGGCGAGCACCGCCCCGAGGTGCCCATCGTGCGCCTGGCGGGCGATGTGAAGGACGAATCCCGCATGACGCAGGTGTTTGCGGAGCATCGGCCCCAGGTGGTGTTTCATGCGGCGGCCTACAAGCATGTGCCGCTGATGGAGGTCGGCAATGCCTGGCAGGCCGTGCGCAATAACGTGGCCGGCACCCTGACGGTGGCGCGCGCCGCGCGCGATGCGGAAGCGGAGCGCTTCGTGCTGATTTCCACCGACAAGGCCGTCAACCCCACCAATGTGATGGGGGCGACCAAGCGCATCGCCGAAATGGTCTGCGAGGTGCTGCAAAATGGCCCGGGCACCACGCGCTTTCATGTGGTGCGCTTCGGCAATGTGCTGGGCAGCACGGGCAGCGTGATCCCCAAGTTCCAGGCGCAGATCGCGCATGGCGGCCCGGTGACCGTGACGCACCCGGAGATCAACCGCTATTTCATGTCCATCCCCGAGGCCGCGCAACTGGTGCTGCAGGCCGCCGCGATGGGGCAGGGCGGCGAGATCTTCGTCCTGGACATGGGGGCGCCCGTGAAGATCGTCGACCTCGCACGCAACATGATCCGCTTGTCGGGTTTTACCGAGGACGAGATCCGCATCGAATTCACCGGTCTGCGGCCTGGAGAAAAGCTGTACGAAGAGTTGCTGGCCGACGCCGAGGAGACCCTGCCGACTCCGCACGAGAAACTGCGCATCGCGCGTTCGCGCACGGTGCCTGATGGGCTGTACGAAGGAGTCTTGGCGTGGCTGGCGCAGGGGCCGCAAGAGGATGAGGCCGTGCGGGCCGGACTGAAGCGCTGGGTGCCGGAGTATGAACCGAGGGGATGAGGGCTTGGCCCCGTACTTTGTCTAATAAAAGTTAACCTTCCGTATGATTCGTCGCTGCTAAGCTGATGCCGGTGCAACGGCATGACGACGGAGGGCTCTTGGAATATGCGGCGGCGGGTGGCAGGCTCCCTGCCTTGTTGTTGACGGCGTCTTTGGTCTTGATGGCCTCGGGCAGCCTGCGGGATATTGTGACCCCCCTGGGATACTGGGGAGCCTGGGGCTCGTGGGCGGTGGCGGCGTTGGCCGTCACGCATCGCGCCCGGGGTGTTCCCGCCGGGGCGATGCCCCCCGCCTGGATCATGGTGTCCTACGCGGTATTGGGACTGGGCATGTTTCTGGCCGCCGCCGTGAATCGGGATGGGGCCTCGGCGTATCAGGCGCTGAAGATCGCCGTGGTTGCCGTCATGTTCGTGGCGATGTGGCGTCTGGCACTGAGGCTCGATTGGCGCCGGCTGGTCGGGGCGATGAATTGGGCCGTCGCGATGGTGCTCGTCGGCCTTGCCGTGTCCAAGATATGGAACCCGACCGGGCTGCCTTTGATTGCAGGCCCTCGCGAGGGCAGCTTCCTGGCAGTATACGGGGTGCTGTGGAAAGCGGGGGCTTTTTTGTTGCCGGTGTTCCTGGCCGATGCGGTTGCGGCGCCTGGGGCCTGGGCCAGGAATGGCCTGATGATCGCCGCCTGTATCTTTCTGGTGCTGATCGACGGCAGCCGCACGGGGTTGTTGCTGCTGGGCGCGACGGCGGCGGGTTTTCTCGCGTTCCTGGCCTGGCGCAGCGGCTGGCGGTTGCCGGGCCGGCGCCTGCGATGGCTCTGGGCGGCGCTGGTGCTGCTGCTGGTCCTGCAACTGCTCAACACGGGCGTGAACATGGGGATGGCCTGGCTGCACGCTGGGGCGGCCGCGCCGGGCATGCCGAGCGGCGCGGCAACGGCGCCGGCGGCGGTCGAGCCGGGCCGGGTCCTGGAAGGGGCCTTGAGCCGCACCTTCGAGACCCGGATCGGCGCCGGGGATCCGGCACGCATCAAGCTGCTGCAAGCCAGCCTGGGCCAGGTCGCGGCGTGCCTGCCGCTGGGTTGCGGGTTCGGGGCGATGGGAACGGACATCGGGACCGGGGCGTGGATGGTGGTCCATAACGCCTATCTGGCCGCGCTGGGGGATTTCGGGATTCTGGGCCTGGCGGGCATGCTGGGCTTTCTGGCGGCTGCGGCGCTGCCGGTCTGGCGGGTGGTGCGGCGGGGCGACCGGTCGGCCCACGGCCTGTTTGTCGTGGCGGCGGGGGGCTCCGCGCTCGCCTACGGCATGGCTCTGATGTTCAATACCTTCACGACCGAGATGTCGGAATGGGGGTTTCTGATTCTGATGCTGGCGTTCGCGTGGGCGCCGGCCAAGAGCGCCTGATGGCGCGGGTTTCCGCCCGGGGTCGAGTCGCCCGCAATGCGGGCGCGCTGTACGCTGTCCAGATCGTCTCTTTTCTGGTCCCGATCTTCGAGATTCCTATCCTGGCGCGCGCGCTCGGGCCGGTAGCCTATGGCCAGATTCTGTTCTGCCAGGCGTTGGCCCTGTCGGCGTCCTTGCTGGTGGAATATGGCTTCAACATCAATGCCGCGCAGCAGGCCGCTTTGGCGCGGGGCCGGCTGGAGACGCTGAACCGCCTGTTTTCCCAGGTGCTGCTGGCCAAGGTGCTGCTGGCGGCGCCGCTCACCGGGTTGGTGCTGGCGGCCTGGGGCCTGGGGCTGCTGGATGCCTATCTGGGCGGGGCGGCGCTGTTGGGATTCGTGCTGGCCTATTTCCTGGCCTTCGGTTTCAGCCCCATGTGGTATTTCCAGGGACGGGAACGGATGACGGGGCCGGCATGCCTGGACGTGGCGCTGCGTCTGGCCGGCCTGGGCGTATTGGCGCTTCTGGTCCGTTCGCCGGACGACTTCCCGCTGGCGCTGCCCATCCTGGCCCTTCCCCCCTTGCTCAATACCGGCCTGACGCTGGGCTGGTGCCGCCGCGAGGTCGGACCGGTCCGCTGGGATTTCGGAGGTGCCCGCCGCCAGATCCTCGCAGGCTTCCATTTTTTTGTCTACCGCAGCGCCAGCAATCTGGCGATGTCGGCCATCCCGGTTTTTCTGGGCCTGAGCGCGGGCAAACGGGCCGTGGGGGAATTTGCGCCGCCTGAGAAATTGATCAAAGGCATGACCAGCCTGGTCCTGCCTTTCTTGTCGGCGGTGTTTCCCGTTTTTTCGCAGCGCCTGGAAACGGGCGGCGGGGCGGCGTCGTTCCGGGCGCCGCTGGCGGTGATTGCGGCGATCGCGGTCCTGGCCTTGGCGGGCACGGGGCTGGCGATCCTGATCGGCCCCTGGGCGCTGGATGTGATGCTGGGCTCGGGCTTTGACGGGTCTCTGCCGATCTATGGCGTGCTGATCGGCCTGGCGCCCTTGCGCATCCTCAATCAGAGCATCGCGATGGTGCTGTTGATCCCCGCCGGCAGGGCCAGGCCAGCCAGCTACGCCATTTCGGCTTTCTCGGTCTTGTCCGTCCTTTGCGGCACGGGCTTGTCTTTCTCGTATGGCGGGCTGGGCATGGCGGCGGGGCTGGTGGGAGCCGAAGCGGCGCTGCTGGCGGTCATGGTCGGCATGGCGGCGGCCCTGGTCCGGCGGGGCGCGGCGCGCGACGGAGAGGCCCGATGAGAATCCTGCTGGTCGTCACGGGTTTGCGGATGGGCGGCGCCGAGCGTCAAGTGGCGGACCTGTCTGAGCGGCTGGCGGCACGAGGGCATGCGGTGGCCATCGCGTATCTGACCGGCGGGGCCGCAGTGCGGCCCGGCGATGCGGTCGAGTTGCACGCGCTGGGGTTCAGCAAGACGCCGTTTGGCGTGCTGCGGGGTTGCCGGCGTCTGGCCCGCCTGATCCGGGCATGGCGGCCGGACGTGGTGCACAGTCATATGGTGCATGCGAACCTGATAGCCCGCGTGATCCGTCTGGTCGCGCCCGTGCGCCGTCTGATCTGCACGGCGCACAGCCCGGCCGAAGGCGGACGGGCCGTGATGTGGGCTTATCGCCTGACGGACCGGCTGGCGGACCTTTCGACCCACGTCAGCCGCGAAGCGGTCGCCGCCTTCGAGCGTGCGGGGGCGGTGCCCAGGGGGCGGATGCGGCCGGTGCTCAATGGCGTTGACGTGAGGATGTTTTCCGCAGCGCCCGGTCTGCGGGCGCAATCCCGTCAGCGAGCCGGCGTGCGGCCCGGCATGCGCCTGTTGCTGTCGGTGGGGCGTTTGGCCGGGGAAAAGAACCATGCGAGTCTGCTGCGCGCCTTTGCGCGGCTGGCGCAGCCGTGCCCGGACGTCGCGCTGTGGATTGCGGGGGACGGCCCTTTGCGGCCGGCGCTGCTGGCGCAACGCGCAGCACTGGGGCTGGATGAGCGGGTGGTGTTTTTGGGAGAGCGGCATGATGTGCCCGATCTGATGCGGGCCGCCGATGTGTTCGTGCTGTCCTCGCGTTTTGAAGGGTTCGGACTGGTGGTGGCCGAGGCAATGGCGTCCGGGACGCTGGTCGTGGCGGCCGATGCGGGCGGTGTGGCCGAGGTGCTGGGCGGCACGGGCATCCTGGTGCCGCCTGAGGATGATGAAGCGCTGGCGCGCGGTTTGGTCGAGGCCTTGGCCATGGATTCCGGGCGGAGGGCCGCAATGACGGCGTCGGCGCGCCGACGGGTCGAGGACGACCTGGACATCGAGCGCGTCGTGGATGTCTGGTTGGAACTTTATCGGGGGGAAACTGCGTGCTGACCATCTTGACGCCGACGTACAACCGCCGGCCCACCTTGCCTCGCCTGTACGAAAGTCTGTGCGCGCAGCGCCGGCTGGATTTTGAATGGCTGGTGGTCGATGACGGCAGCACGGATGACACGGCGGCGTGGTTGCAATCATGCCGGACGCACTCGCCGCCATTCACCGTTCGCACGCTGGTCCAGGCCAATGGCGGCAAGCATGCGGCCCTGAACGCCGGGGTGCGCGAGGCGCGCGGCGACTGGGTCTTCATCGTCGACAGCGACGATCATCTGACGCCCGATGCCGTCGAGTGCGTGCTGGACGCCGTGGCGGGCGTCTCGGATGCGCCGCAGCCGGTGGCTGGCGTGTGCTTTCGCAAGGCGGATCCGGACGGGCGCCTGATCGGCCTGCCCTATGCGCAGGGGACGGCCCCGTTCGTGGGCACGCCTACCCAGGCGGGACGCATGGTGCGAGGCGATCTGGCCTACGTGTTTCGCCGGAACCTCATGGCCGAGCTGCCTTTTCCCATCATCCCGGGCGAAAAATTCGTGCCCGAACTCTACATCTGGAACCGGATCGGCGATCGGGGGCCGATCCGGTTCTATCTGGATCGGGCGATCTATCGCTGCGAGTATCTGGACGATGGCTATACCCGGAACTTCCGCGCGCATCTGCGACGCAACCCTGGCGGATTCCTGCTGTTCTACGCGGCGCAGATCGGCAGGGAGCCGTACTGGATGGACAAGCTCAAGGCGGCTGTCCGCAGCGTCCAGTGCCTGGTGTATTGCGCGGCGAAGGCGATGGCCGAGCGAAAAGGGTCTTCGGCATGACGAGTCTGGCGATCGTTTCCCATCATGCGGTGGATCTGCTGCGATTCCGGGGCAGCCTGATCCGCGATCTGGCCGTGTCCGGCGTGCGGGTGCGCTGCCTGGCGCCGGACTACGATGCGTCGACGCGGGCGGCATTGGCGGCCCTGGGCGCGGAGCCCGTCGACTACCGCTTGCAGCGCACCGGCATGAATCCCGTGCGCGATCTGGCGGCCATCGCGGGGCTGGTCCGCATTCTGCGCCGCCTGGCGCCGGATGTCGTGTTCGCGTTTTCCACCAAGCCGATGGTCTATGGCACCCTGGCGGCTTGGCTGGCCGGGGTTCCCAGGCGCGTGGCCATGGTCGAGGGCGCGGGCTATGTCTTCACGTCTTCGGGCGGACGGCCGGGGTGGCGCCGCCGCGCTTTGCGCTTCGCGGTCGAAGCCTTGTACCGGGTTGCGTTGGGCCGCGCCCATCGGGTGGTGTTCCTGAATCCCGATGACCGGCGGGAATTCATCGAGCGCGGCCTGGCGGCATCGGCAAAATCGGTGCTGCTGGGCGGGATTGGCGTCGATCTGCAGGCCTGGCGCGTGGCGCCGCCGGTCACCGAACCGATGAGCTTCCTGCTGGTGGGCCGTTTGCTGCGCGAAAAGGGCATTGTGGAATATGCGGCGGCGGCCCGACGGGTCAAGGCGCGTCATCCGCAGGTGCGGTTCATCCTGCTGGGCGGCCTGGATAGCAACCCCGGCGGATTGGACCGGCCGCAGGTTCAGGCCTGGGTGGACGAGGGGCTGCTCGAATGGCCGGGACACGTGCCGGTGCAGCCCTGGATGGCGCGTGCGAGTGTGTTCGTCTTGCCTTCGTATCGCGAGGGGGTGCCGCTCAGCACCCAGGAGGCCATGGCGATGGGGCGCCCGGTGATCACCACGGACGTGCCCGGTTGCCGGGAAACGGTGCAAGACGGGCTCAATGGCTATCTGGTGCCGGCGCGCGATGCGGACGCTCTGGCGGACGCCATGCTGCGTTTCGTGGACGAACCGGGACGTGTCGTGTCCATGGGCCACGCCAGCCGTTGTCTGGCCGAGTCATGTTTCGATGTGCGAAAGATCAACCAGAAGTTATCGGACTGGCTGCTGTCGTGAGATGGCGGCGGGCCGTTTCTGGCCGTGTTGCCGGGCGCGTGCGGCGGGCGGCGCGGCTTGTCCGGCATGGATCGACGCGATGTGTCCAATTCTTTATGGATGTTGCGAGGCATTCTGATCATAAATCAATGAACCGCTTACATTTTCCCGGCGGCGATTCTCTAGGATGTGGGTGGATTGCTGTGGGGACTTCATTCTGTCAATGGTTCATCGTGGTTTCTTCATCTCATCGTTACTGACGCTGGGCCTGCTGCTGGCTGCGCTGGGCAGTCTTCGGGATCTCGTGACACCCTTGGGGTACTGGGTGGGATGGCTGGCCTGGGCCGTGGCGACGATGGCGGTGACGTGGCCGGTGCATGCGCCAGGGGCGGCCAGGCCCATGCCGCCCGCATGGGTGTGGGGTTCGTTCGCGGTGCTGGTGCTGGGCATGCTGTTGTCAGCCTGGGGCAACCACAGTGCCGAGACTCTGTACCAGGGCATCAAGATCACCGTCATCGGCTTGTGCTGCTGCATTGCCTGGCGTCTGGCCGCAGGCCTGGGATGGGGCGCGCGGGTTTCCGTTCTGCGAGGAATCGTGGCGGCCGTGGTGCTGGTGTTTCTGGCCTCCAAGGCGGCGCCAAGCGGCTATTACATCGCTCTGGGGGCGGCCGGCCGCGAAGGCAGTTTCCTGGCGTGGCCAGGGGTGATCTGGAAGGCGGGCGCCTTCCTCATGCCGCTGTTCCTGGCGGACATGCTCGTCCGGCCGCGATATTGGATCGCCAATGGTCTCGCGGCCGCAGGCTGCATTTTTCTGGTGCTGATCGACGGCAGCCGCACGGGCGTGCTGGTGCTGGGGCTGATGATTCTGGCGTGTGGCCTGCTGCTGGCCTGGCGCCGGGACTGGGCCGCGCTGTCGGGCGCCCGGCCCGCATTGCTCCTCTGCATCCCGGCACTGTTCGTGTTGCTGCTGCTCAGCACGGGCATCGGATACCTGAGCCATGGGGCGGCCGTGCTGCACCCAGCCGAGCGGAGCCGTGCCGGAGGGGTTTTCGGGGGCCATGCCGAAGCGCTGATGGAAACCGCAGTCGATCCGATCGCCACGAGCCGTCTGGGCAGCGGCGATCCGCAGCGCGTCAGGCTGCTGGAATATGGCATCGACCGTGCGGCGGACTGCCTGCCTCTGGGGTGCGGCTTCGGATCCACCGCCATGGATCCAGGCTACGGCATCCCCATGCAAGTCCATAACGCCTACCTGGGCGTTCTGGCGGATTTCGGCGTGCTGGGGCTTTTGGGCATGCTGGGGTTCATCGTGGCGGCCGTGCAGCCGATCCGGCGGGTTCTGGCGCGTGGCGCGGGCGGCTCCTGGGACGCCTACTTCGTCGCGGCTTCGGCCGGCGCGGCCCTGGCCTATCTGGCCAGCCTGATGCTGCATACGTTTTCTTCGGAAATGTCGGAATGGGCGTACCTGATCGTGATGCTGGCGTTTGCCTGGCTGCCGGCGATGCAGGGGTCCGGCGCAGCGGGATCCGGAGCGACCGGGCAACTGGGCCGCTATGAACGGCGCCATTCCCGCTGGTACGAATACGTCCTGCTGGGCGGGCCGTTCCAGATCGTGGCGGGATTGCTGGCGGTGGCCGTCCTGCCGGCCTTCCTGGGTTGGGGCGGCGCATTCTGGCGGCAGATGGATCCCGCCCGGATCAATACCCTGCTGGCGGTCGGATTGTCGTTTCTGCTGATCACACTGACGTTGCGCCGCCTGGGGCAATTTTCAGGCGGCGTGTTCATTGCGCATATCGCGCCGGTCGTGACGGCCGTGTTCCTGGTGGCGTTCGCCGTGCTGTTCTTCAGCCGCGGCGCGTATTCCAGGCCGGTGCTGTTGATGGCCTATGCGGCGACCCTGGTCTGGTGCTACGGCGCCTGCTTCGTCGGGGGGAAATACCGGCGGCGCAAGCTCGCGGCGGTGCCCTTGGGCGAGACGTGGTCCATCCAGCCCCGGCGCAATATGGAGGTCCGGCGGCTTGCGGCCCCCGACCTGGCCGGAGTCCGGTACGACGCGGTCGTTGCCGATCTGGAGGCCGAAGGGCTGGCCCCCGACTGGGAGCGGTTTCTGGCCCAGTGCATCTTGTCGCACATCCCCGTGTTTCATGTCCGGCAGATGCGGGAAAACCTGACCGGACGAGTCGAAATCGAGCATCTGTCGGAAAACGATGTGGGCGCTCTCCTGCCGTCGCCGCTGTATTCCGTGTGCAAGCGGCTGATCGACATCGCCGGGGTCCTGGTCGTGGTCCCGGTGGCGGTGCCCCTGATGTTGCTGACGGCGCTGGCCGTCCGCCTGGACAGTCCCGGGCCTGCCTTGTTCGTCCAGAGCCGCGTCGGCCTGGGCGGGCGTGATTTCCGGATTTTCAAATTCCGCAGCATGACGGTCGGAGCCGAGTCCAATGGCGCGCGCCTGGCGTGCAAGGATGATGGCCGCATCACGCGCGTGGGCCACTTCATCCGCAATACCCGCTTGGATGAACTGCCGCAGCTATGGAACGTGCTGAAGGGCGACATGAGCCTGATCGGCCCCCGGCCCGAGCAGCGGGAATTCGTGGACCGGTTCGATGCCGAAATTCCGTTCTACATCTATCGTCACGTCGTGCGGCCCGGCATCACCGGCTGGGCTCAGGTGATGCAGGGCTATGCGGGCGATGCCGACGCGACGCGGGTGAAGATCCAGCACGATTTCTATTACATCAAGCACTTCTCGCTGTGGCTGGACATCCTGATCGTGTTCAAGACGGTGCGGATCGTGCTGACGGGGTGGGGGGCGCGGTAGGGGCCTCTTTCGAAAGGGGATTGGGTAGACTATGGGGGAATGAATCAGGCTGTCCTCGGTCTTCGCGAGGCGCTTTGATGCCGGCGTGTCCATGATCAATAAGAAAGGGGGCGCTTTCCATGTACGAATCCCGCAATGAGCCTTTGTTGCATCCGGCGCATTTCCGGCGCCGGATGCTTTCGCATGCCGGTTATGCCCTGCTGCTGGTGGGCGCCACCGTGCTGGTGGGGGCGTTCGGCCACTGGCTGTTTGGCGGCCATAGCTGGCACGATGCCTTGATGAACGCGGCGTTCGTCGTCGGCGGACTGGGCACCTATGCGCTGCCGGAAACGGCCGCCGGCAAGATTTTCTTTGCCGTGTACGGGTTCTTCGTCGGCCTGGTGGTGATGGCGACCCTGGGTGTGGTGTTGGCGCCGATCGCGCATCGCATCATGCACAAGTTTCATCTGGACGAGGCGGATGATTGAGGCCTGCCGCGCAAGCGCGGGGCACGGTCTTTTCAAACGCGCGGCCTGTCTGTGCCTGCTGCTGGCCGGCATGGCATTAAGCCTGTCCGCTGCGGCCGCCAATCAGCCCTGCAGCGGCCGCAAGGGCGGGATTTCGCATTGCCAGGGGGAAACCTTCGTCTGCAATGACGGTTCGGTCAGCGCCAGTAAGCGTTCGTGCAGTGCGTTGCTGGGGGACAGCGGCGGTTTCGCGCCCGCCCCGGCAGGCCGCTCGGCGGCCCCTGCTGCGGGTGCAGCCTGCTCATGCCGCGCGGGCACCTATTGCACGGGCCCCCGGGGCGGGCGCTATTGCTATTCGGACAGCGGCAGGAAGAGCTATTTGAGGAAGTGAGGCTTAGAACGCGCTTTCCAGCACCTGCGCGCTGGCGCGGATGGCGTGGACGATCTTGGGAGCTGTCTCTGCAAGATCCGGGTAGGCGCTGAGGACGGATTCAATCGCTTCCAGAATATGTCTGATGTGCTCAACAGGCTGGTCGATGTCCAACTGCACCGCAAAATCACGCAGACCCACGCGGGCGGAAAAGAAGCTTTTTTGACCAGCCAATTGCAGCGCCAGGGAATCGTTGGGCAAGTAGGCCGTGGTGTTGACGATGTCGTAGGCAGGCGCCAGCCTGGTATCGTGCGCTGTGGGGTCGGAATACAGCAGGCCGAAATTTTTCAGGTGGGCGTCTCCGTTGCCGACGAGGCATGACACGGCGACGGACAGGAACAGTTGCTGCAGCGCTGACTGGATCTGGTCGGGTGCGCAAAACAGCCGGATCGCCCGGGCAATGTGTTCGTAACTGCCTGCATATTTCTGATGGGCTCCCATGCCCATCAGGACGGCCATGTCTTCGAATCCCAGATGAGTCTGGCCGTTGCGATCAAAGCGCCGCATGATGAACAGGCGGTGATTGTTTGACAGGTGGAATTCGGGTGTGTTCAGGCCAGAGGCCCGCGCAATGGACATGCACAGGAATTCATTGATGGCCAGATGGGGCCACTCGTGCCCGCCGGATTTGATGATCAGTTCGCGGGTGATGGATGTCTGGCGGTCTGCTGGTGATTCCGGGACTAAAAGCTTGGGCTGTACCCCTGAAATGCCTGATCGCAAGAGATATTTGTCCCGCAGCTCATCAAACAGGTCTTCCGTCCCGTCCCAGGCGATCAAGTCCGCCAGGCGTTCGCCGGGCAGTTCTGGAACCGGCGGCAGGCCCGGCATATCGATACGCAGTCTGCCGATGGGTTCGTTGCGGCCGGTCATCGCCAGCAGCAGCATCGGGTTTAGCGGACTGGTCTTCGCAAACCGGTTGCGCAGGGCCTCCAGTACGAAGCCCTCGGGCAGGTTCATCTGGAAGATGGGATGCAGGCCGACATGAGGGTAGTCCGTGTAGCGGACGGGCATGGAAAGACAGACGGCCGCGCGTTCTTGCGCGGATGGCGCATACCGGAAGGAGAACTGGCCGGAGCCGAGATCCGTCAGTGTGCCGCTACGCCCCTGCGGGGTGTCTACGGTGGTGGCGTTCATGGGAAGATGTCCTTCAGCTCTTCCAGGGTGGGCATGCGGGCAGGCACGACATGCAGTTCCGACCCCAGGGCGGCAATGGCCCGGGCATAGTAGCCGGCGCCGACGCTGTCTGCGCCTTGTTCGATCTCGATGAGCTTCTGGCGAGTCAGGCCGGCGCGCTGCGCCAACGCGGCCTGGGACAAACCGCGATGCTTGCGCTGTTGGCGGATCTGATCGCCCAGGCGGGACAGAAGTAAAAGAGCATCCATGTCACGATAATATGACATTATCAGTCTAATGTCATTTATTTAAGACATTCTGCGCAGTGCCCTGCGCGTGCCATGGTCAGTCTGTCAGCCTCAAAGCGGGTTGAGAATGCGATAAGCCCGGTTGCCCGGCCTTTGCCGCCCGGTAGAATATCTCTTCCATTTCTCACATCGGAACCCGCGCTATGCGTCTTCTCATTGCTCTGCTGCTGCCCTGGCTGGCGTTCTTCACCATCGGCCGCCCGATTTCGGGGATCATCTGCCTGATCCTGCAGATCACGCTGGTCGGCTGGATCCCGGCGGCGATCTGGGCCGTCTACGCGCTCAGTCAGTACAACACCGACAAAAAGATTGAAAAGGCGCTGGGCGGCCGTGGCTGATGCCCGACCGGCCCGTGGCGCCGGGGCTTCGGGCGGATCCGAAGCCTGGCGGTCGCTGGTGACGGCACTGGGCCTGCAGCCTCATCCCGAAGGCGGCTACTACCGCGAGGTCTTCCGCTCTGGCCTGCAGGTGCCGTTCCTGGGGGCGCCGCGCAGCGCCGGGACGTCCATCTACTACCTGCTGGCGCAGGGCGCCTGTTCGGCCTGGCATCGGATCGACGCGGACGAGACCTGGTATTTCCATGCGGGCGGGCCCTTGGCGCTGCACGTGCTCTCGCCCGAAGGCGGGCTGGTCACGCATCGCTTGGGGGATCCCATGCGCCACGACGGGGCGGTGTTCCAGGCGGTGGTGTCCGCCGGTTGCTGGTTTGCCGCGGAATTGATCCGCCCCGATGATTTCGTGCTGGTCGGCTGCGCGGTGGCGCCGGGGTTCGAGTTTTCGGGCTTCCAATTGGCCGCCGAGGCGGACCTGGCCGATGCCGTCGGCCGGCATGGCGATTGGGTCCGGCGCTTGCTCAAGCCGGCTGGCTGATCAGCGCTACCTTGTTTCCACGTCCTGCGCATAGCGCCAGGACTTTGTCCTGCAGCGTCCCTGGGTCTTCCCGTGCGCCCCCCTCCAGCAGTCGCCGGTCGGCATCGCGCCGGGCCAGGGACAGCACGGCTTCGCCCACCCCGGCGTCGTGCACCAGCACGTCGGCCTCGTTCAGGAGGCGCAACTGGTGCAGGGTAAGCTGGCCGGGGTCGGCGGGGCAGGGGTCGATCCAGTCCAGGCGGTGTGCCGGCGGGGATTCTTCGCCGGCGCCGTCCAGCCAGGCGCGCAGCGTGCGTGCGGCTGCGGCGGGTTCGCCTGCGCGCAATTGCGCCAGGACGGGCCCGTCGTGCAGCCAGTCGTAGAAGCGGCGCCGCGCGCCGTGATCGGAGCAGGCGGTGCGGATGGCGGCGCGGTGATCGCCGGCCAGCCGGGCCAGGTCGCCCAGCGCGGGGTCGAACAGGGCTTCCATGCGTTCGCGCAAACGCCGCGCCAGCACGGGGGCGGCGCCGCCCGAGGAAATGGCGATGGTCAGCGGGGCGCGGTCGACGATGGCCGGCACCTGGAAGGACGACAGCTCGGGGTCGTCGACGACGTTGGCCAGGATGCGGCGCGCGTCGGCCGCAGCCTTGACGCGGGCGTTGAGCGCCCGGTCATCGGTGGCCGCAATGACCAGCCAGGCGGATTCCAGCCAGCCCTCGTGGTACGGCCCCGCCAGGTGTGCGAGGCGGCCTTCGGCGGCCCAGGCCCGCAGCGCGCGGGTCAGGCGCGGTGCGCCGACGCGCACGGCGGCGCCGCAGTTCAGCAAGGCGCGGGTCTTGCGCTCGGCGACGGCGCCGCCGCCCACGATCAGCACCGGGCGACCGTCCAGGTCGGCGAACAGCGGGTACAGGGCCGTCATGCGGGGCAGGCCAGGGGCGTTTCCACCCAGGGCGCGAGCGCCGGATCGGCCAGGGCGACGACCTCGCCGATGACGATCAGGCAGGGCGAGGCCAGGCCGCCGTCGCGCGCAGCCCGGGCCAGGCCGGCCAGGGTGCAGCGCACGGCTTTCTGGCGCGGGGTGGCGCCCTGCGAGATCAGCGCGGCAGGCGTCGTGCCGGGCAGACCGTGCAGCATCAGCTCGGTGCCGACGTGGCCGGCCTGGGACAGGCCCATGTAGAACACCAGGGTGCGCTGGCGGTCCGCCGCCAGCGAGGTCCAGTCCAGGCCGGTCGCGCCGTCCTGCCGGTGGGCGGTCATCAGGCAGACGCCGGCAGCCAGGTCGCGGTGCGTGAGCGGGATGCCGGTGGCCGCCGCGCAACCCGAGGCGGCGGTGACGCCGGGCACGATCGTCACGGGGATGCCTTGGGCGCGCAGCGATTCCATTTCCTCGCCGCCGCGCCCGAAGATGAAGGGATCGCCGCCTTTCAGGCGCACGACGGTGAGGCCGGCGCGGGCATGCGCGGCCAGCAGGAGGTGGATGTCTGCCTGGGGCACGCTGTGCCGGCCGGCCCGCTTGCCCACGGAGATTCGCAGGGCGTCGGAGCGGCAGTGGTCCAGCAGCTCGGGCGCGGCCAGGCTGTCGTGGAACACCACGTCGGCGGCCTGCAGGGCGCGCAGGCCGCGCACGGTGATCAGGTCGGGACCGCCGGGGCCGGCGCCCACCAGCCAGACGTGTCCGGTCCGCTCGGCGGCGGGGTGTGCGGCCGGGGCGGCCGCGTTCGTGGGAAAGACTGGCGGGACAGCCGGGCCGGGAAGGGGTTCAGGCAGTGGCGGCGGGCGCATGGTCGGCCTCCTGGGGGCAAGGGGTTTCGGGGCGGCCGATGCTCAGGACGCCGTCGGCGTCCACGCGCAGCGGCCAGCGGCGCACGCGCACGGTGGCGTCTTCCAGGCATGCTCCGGTGTCCAGGCGGAAATGCTGCTTGTACATGGGCGAGGCGACGACCGGATGGCCCTGGAGTTCGCCGACGATGCCGCGCGCCAGGATGGCCGCGCCGCTGAAGGGGTCGACGTGGTCGAGGGCGAACGGGCCCGCCTCCGTCAGGAACAGGGCGACCTGTTCGCCGTGGGCGCGGGCGGCGATGCCGGCATCCGGGATCAGGTCGTCCAGGCGGCAGACGGGCTGCCAGGCCGGGGCCGCGGTAGCGCCGGCGGTCGCGTCGGGGCGCGGCGCATCGTCTGCGGCGTGAAGGGCGGCGGCGTGCCTGGCGCGGCGTTGGGTCGATGGCTTCATGGCGTCCTCCTTCATTCGGCCGGCACGGCCAGCGCCGCTCGTTCGCGCACGGTGGCGGGGCGCGGCTGGCCGCGTTCGCGCACGTGGATGATGTGCTCGTCGGGCGCGTCGCTGTTGATCAGCGGCCGGAAGCGGCGCAGGGCCTGCGTGTCTTTCAGCGTGGCGGCCCATTCGCATTCGTAGGCGTCCACCAGGGCCTGCATCTGCGCCTCCAGCTCCGCACCCAGGCCCAGGCTGTCCTTCACGACCACGTCCTTCAGGTAGTCCAGGCCGCCTTCCAGGCTTTCGCGCCAGGCGGCGGTGCGCTGCAGTTTGTCCGCCGTGCGGATGTAGAGCATGAGGAAGCGGTCGATGGTGCGGATCAGGGTGTCGCCGTCCAGGTCCGAGGCCAGCAGTTCCGCGTGGCGCGGGCGCATGCCGCCATTGCCGCACACATACAGGTTCCAGCCTTTCTCGGTGGCGATCACGCCCACGTCCTTGCTTTGGGCCTCGGCGCATTCGCGCGTGCAGCCCGAGGCGGCCATCTTGATCTTGTGCGGCGCGCGCAGGCCCCGGTAGCGTTGTTCCAGGCGGATGGCCATGCCCACCGAATCCTGCACGCCGAAGCGGCACCAGGTGCTGCCCACGCAGGACTTGGCCGTGCGCAAGGCCTTGCCGTAAGCGTGGCCGGATTCGAAGCCGGCATCGACCAATTCGCGCCAGATGGCCGGAAGCTGTTCCAGCCGCGCGCCGAACAGGTCGATGCGCTGGCCGCCGGTGATCTTGGTGTAGAGGTCGTACTTGCGGGCGACCTCGCCGATGACGATGAGTTTGTCGGGGGTGATTTCACCGCCCGGGATGCGCGGCACCACGGAGTAGGTGCCGTCCTTCTGCAGGTTGCCGAGATAGGCGTCGTTGCTGTCCTGCAGGGGCGCGTGCTGGGGCGCCAGGACGTATTCGTTCCAGCACGAGGCGAAGATCGACGCGGCCACGGGTTTGCAGAGATCGCAGCCCTTGCCCCGGCCGTGGCGGGCGATCAAGGTCTTGAAGTCGCGGATGCCGTTGACGCGGATCAGGTGGTAGAGCTCTTGGCGGCTGTGGGGGAAATGCTCGCACAGGCTGCGGTCCACGGCGATGCCCCGGCGCTGCAGTTCGCTTTCCAGCACCTGCTTGACCAGGGGCACACAGCCGCCGCAGGTGGTGCCGGCGCGGGTGCGGGTCTTCAGGTCGCCCAGGGTCGTGCAGCCCTCGGCGATGGCGCCGCACAGGGCGCCCTTGCTGACCTGGTTGCAGGAACAGATCTGCGCCGTGTCGGGCAGCGCGTCCACGCCCAGGGCCGGGGCGGCATCGGCCTGCGGCGCGATCAGCGCGGCGGGCTGTGCGGGCAGGGCCAGGCCGTTGCTGAAATACTGATCCAGCAGGCCGAAGGCGCTGATGTCGCCTACCAGGACGGCGCCTTGCAGGCGCTTGCCTTCCGGGTCCATGACCAGCTTGCGGTAGGTGCCGGCCAGCGTGTCTTCGAACACGCAGCTGACGCTGCCGGGCGTGCGCCCCTGGGCGTCGCCGATGGAGCCGACGTCCACACCCAGCAGTTTGAGTTTGGTGCCGGGCAGGCTGCCCTGGAAGACGGGCGTATCCCGGCCCAGCAGGTGGGCGGCGCAGACCCGCGCCATCTCGTAGCCGGGCGCCACCAGGCCGAAGGTGCCGCCCTGCCAGCTGGCGACTTCGCCGATGGCGTAGACGTCGGGGTCCGAACTGCGGCAGTGCGCGTCGATCACGACGCCGCCGCGTTCGCCGATCACCAGGCCGCAGTTGTGCGCGAGGCGGTCGCAGGGCCGGATGCCGGCGGAAAAGACCACCATGTCGGCTTCCAGGAATTCGCCGTCCGAGAAGCGCAGGCGGTGGCGCGCGCGCAGCCCCTCGACGATGGCCGAGGTCATCTTGCCGGTGTGGACGTGGATGCCCAGGGCCTCGATCTTGGTGCGCAGCAGGCGTCCGCCGGGTTCGTCCAGTTGCGCCGCCATCAGGTGGGAAGAGAACTCGACGACGTGGGTGTCCAGGTCCAGGCCGCGCAGGGCGCGGGCGGCCTCCAGCCCCAGCAGGCCACCGCCGATGACCACGCCGCGCCGGCTCCCGCCGGCGCAGGCGCGGATGGCCTCGACGTCCTCCAGCGTGCGGTAGGGCAGGCAGCCGGGGCGGTCGGCCCCTTCGATGGGGGGGATGAAGGGATTGGATCCCGTGGCGATGACCAGCTTGTCGTAGGGATGGAACTGCTCATCCGAGAGGTGGACGCGGCGCCGCTTGCGGTCGATCCAGGCGGCGCGCACGCCGCGCAGCACAGTGATGCCGTGTTCGCGGAAGAAGGCCTCGTCGGCCAGCGTCAGGTCTTGCGCGTCCGCGCCGTCGAAGCATTGGCTGAGTTTCACCCGGTCGTAGGCCAGTCGGGGCTCGCCGCAAAACACAGTGATGGCGTAGCCGTGCGCTTCGCGCGATAGCTCTTCCAGCAGGCGGTGGCCGACCATGCCGTGGCCGATGACGATCAGGCGCGGCGCGGCGGAGGCGGGGAGGTCGTGTGGATTCATGCTGCGCTCCAGGAAATCGGCGGATTCAGGGACGCGGGGCGGGCGTGTCCAGGGAGGGGCGGGCGGCGGGTTCGCGGCCTGCCGAAGAGAGGGCGGCTTGCCCGGCGCGGGCCGGCGAGGCGGCGCGGTAGGCGCCGGCGACGAAGACGGCGCCGCCCACGATATTGCCCAGCGTCACCCAGCTCAGGTTCCAGGCCATGCCGGCCAGGCTGACGGTGTCGGGGTGGTTGCCGGCCAGGGCCAGCAGCAGCAGGGTCATGTTGGCCACGCTGTGTTCGTAGCCGCTGGCGATGAAGGCCATCAGGCACCAGAAGATGACGATGCAGCGCGCGCTGTCGGAAGACAAGCGGGCGGACATCCAGACCGCTAGGCAGACCAGCCAGTTGCACAGCACGGCGCGGGCAAACAGGCTGGCGGCGGAGCCGTTCATCTTGTGGGCGGCGGTGCTCATGAGCAGGCCCTGGGGGTCGCTCAGCAGGCCGCCGCCGCCGCCCATGACGAACAGCCCCGTCAGCACGGCGGCGCCGCACAGATTGCCCACCCAGCTCACGCCCAGGACAGACCAGGCCTCGGCCCAACTGCCCTGGCCCCGGTAGCGGCGCAGCGCCATGACCATGGTGTGGCCGGTGAACAGTTCCGCGCCGGCGATGACGACCAGGATCAGCGCGATGCCGAACGTGGCGCCCATGACGAGCGGGCGGGTGTCCGGCGGCACGTGGCTGCCGAGGCTGAGGATCAGCAGGATGCCCAGGCCGATGTAGGCGCCGGCCAGCATGCAGCCTACGAAGAATCCGTGCGGCGCGAGGCGCAGCATCTCGAGTTTGGCGTTGGCGGCTTTCACGAAGCCGTCGATGGTGTCGTTGTACATGATGCGCTCCCTGTCGATGAAAGATGGTTATTCAGGGTTAAGCAATTCATGTGCCAATTTTTCCGGCCGTGCCGGGGCGGTCGGGTGCAAAGCGCGCTGCGCCTGGGCGGCGGAGCCCGGCGCCGGCATCCGGGAGACGGGAAACGGCCCCGGTGCGGGCCGACCGCACAGGTCGCGGGTGGGGCGCGCCTGCATCAATGCGGTGCCGGAGTGCACCATGGGCGGCCGATGGAGAGCGCTTAACAGTGAAAATGCTGGGGATCGCGCCAATCATGTCGCACCGTTTGACTGACGCCGGACCTGCTTGAGCCTAGAATGTGGATATGGAACCGCTCAATGTCCTTCGCTTTGCCGTGAGCGACCGCATCAATGATGTCGAGGTCGGGCTCAAGCACGTGCCTTTGAGCTTGCTCGGAGAGTTCCAGAAGGACGTGACCGAGTTTTTGCGTGGATCCTCCAGGGATGTCGATCCGGCAGAGGTGCTGGTATCGGTGGAAGATGGCTCTCTGGCCTTGGTGGCGACCGGGCTTATAGCGGCCACGGCATTGTGGGCGGATCTCGCTCAACTTGAAAACCCGGATGCGCTGGGCCGGATCGACCCAAAACGGGCGGCCGTGATAGAGCGCTGGCAGGCATCCTCACAACAGAACCCCCACCGTGTGTATCGGGTCGCGGACGTCGACGAACGTCGACACTGGCATATCAGCCATGAGACGGATTTTCGCAGGGCCGAGGATCCATGGGTGGCAATCGAGAAATATGTCTATGGCCGCATTGTGGATTGGGGGGGCAAGATCAAGGCTAACATCCACTTGGAAATGGATGATGGCATGGTGTTGAAAATATCGGCCGAGCAGGGTCTGTTGGCCCGAGAAGAACAGAATCGTCTGTATCGTCATGCCTTGCTGCATATTGCAGCCGAGGAAAATCTGCTGACCGGCGCGATCCGGGATCCGAAGCTGCTCTCGTTCGAATCGCACCAGCCTGTTTACGACGATGCGGAGTTTGAGGCCATGGTGCGGCGGGGGACTACCGCATGGTCGGGTGTTTCTGATGTGACGGCCTGGCTGGACGACCTGAGAAATGGTGGGGCATGACAGCGTCGGTCCTTCTCGACACCAGTTTCCGGCCCATTCCATTCAGCGTGCCCCATGGCCAGGTGGCGGGCGCCTTGTGGGGCGATCTTAACCCGCATAAGTCTGGTGTGTCGCGCCGGGTGGCGCGCGACGATGTCAAGTTGATCGCCCAGGCTTGTCACGAAAAAATCCCCTATATCCTGACGGAAGACAGATCTACGCTGCTCAAATACTGTGATCGTCTGAAGGTTTTGGAACGGTGTCGGATTCATGCCATTGCGTTGGCGGATGGGTTTTTTGATGCCTGCGCCTTCAACGAAGGCGGTCAGCAAGGCTTGGATTTGGCAGTGGATTGAATCTCGTTGTGGTTGAACAGGTCTTCCTCAAAAGGATGAGGGTAGGCAGTGGAAACCGCCCGGAATATCGGTAGAATGTCTGTCCCACATCCCATGAGCCTGGGCCGATGCGGCGCCGCCTGCGCCGGCCGGGGCAGGCAGGGGCACGCATGCCGGATCTGATAGCGCTCACTGAAACCGACGGCCTGCGCATCGCGCTGGCCTACGCCACACCCGACAACCTGGCCGGGCGCCCGGTGTATGCCCCCGGCGCCCGCTGCGCGCTGCGCCCGGCGGCGGCGGATTGCCTGCTTCGGGCGGCCCGCGCCGCCCGCCGCGCGGGCCTGGGCCTGGTCGTCTACGACGCCTACCGCCCGGCGGCGGCCCAGGCGGTGTTCTGGCGGATGCTGCCCGATCCTCGCTACATCGCCGATGCCTCGCTTGGGTCGAACCACACGCGCGGCGTGGCGGTGGATGTTGGCCTGATCGATGCGGGCGGCGCGCCGCTGGACATGGGCACGGGTTTCGACGACATGCGCGACCAGTCGCACCATGACCGCGACGACCTGCCGCCCGACGCGCAGCGCAACCGCCACATGCTGCTGGGCATCATGCTGCAGGCCGGGTTCTGCTCGATCCCGACGGAATGGTGGCATTACGAATTGCCCGGCGCGCAGGAATATGCGTTACTGCCGGAGAACGAGATGGTCGAAGTCGTCGCGGGCTGATCGGAAAGCCGGCCCCGCGCGGACCAGACCTGCAGGCGGGCGCGGCCCCGTGGGGGCCGGGCGTCCCGCCGATGATTCTTTCATTGGACGGAGGCGATATGCAATCCACGATTCGGGCAGGAATCCGCCGCGCCCTGATGGCGGCGGCGTTGGGCGCGGGGGCCTGGGCCCTGGCGGGCGGGGCGTTGGCGGCGACGCCGGCCGACACGCTGGTGATCGGCAAGCCGGCCGATCCCCAGACCCTGGATCCGGCTGTCACGATCGACAACAACGACTGGACTGTCACCTACCCCGCGTATCAGCGCCTGATGCGCTACAAGCAGGTCGACGGCCAGGGTTCGACCGAGGTCGAGGGCGATCTGGCGGCCAGTTGGTCGGCGTCGCCGGACAGCCTGGTCTGGACGTTCAAGCTGCACGATGGCCAGCGGTTCGCGGACGGCTCGCCCGTGGATGCCGGGGCGGTGAAGCAATCCTTCGAGCGGTTGCTGGCCAAGAAGCAGGGGCCGTCCGAGGCGTTCCCCGCCGACATGAAGATCGAGGCGGTGGACGACCAGACTGTACGCTTCACCCTGCGGAAGCCTTTTGCGCCTTTCCTCTATACGCTGGCCAACAACGGCGCGTCCATCGTCAATCCCAAGGCGATGCAGCGCGACGACGCCGATGCCTGGCTGTCGGGCCATACGGCCGGTTCGGGGCCTTATCAACTGGTGTCCTGGCAGAAGGGGCAGTCGCTCGTGCTCGAACGCAATCCGCACTACGCGGGCTCGAAAAAGCCCACGCTGGACAAGTTCGTGGTCAAGATCGTGCCGGAGTCGTCCGCGCGCCGCTTGCAATTGCAAAAGGGCGATCTGGACGTGGCCGAGGAACTGCCGGTGGACCAGCTCCAGGCCTTGAAAAAGGACGACGCCGTGCGCGTGGCGGAATTCCCGTCGCTGCGGGTGACCTATCTGTACCTGAACAACGCCCAGGGGCCGTTGCAGAATGCCGATCTGCGCCGCGCCGTGGTGGCCGCGCTGGATTACCAAGGCATCGTGGATGGCATCATGATGGGGCAGGCCAAGCAGATGCGCGGCCCGATTCCCGAGGGCATGTGGGGGCATGACGCCGCGCTGCCTCAACCCAGGCAGGACATGGCGGCGGCCAAGGCGCTGGTCGAAAAGGCCGGCGGGGTGAAGTCGCCGCTGTTGCTGCGCTATTCCACCCAGGATCCCGCCTGGGAGCCCATCGCCCTGACGGTGCAGGCCAACCTGTCCGCCGTCGGGATTCCGGTCAAGCTCGAAAAACTGGCCAACGCCACCCTGCGTGAAAACCTTGGCCAGGGCAATTTCGACATCTCCATCGGCAACTGGAGCCCGGATTTCGCCGACCCCTATATGTTCACCAGCTATTGGTTCGATTCGGACAAGAAGGGTCTGGCGGGCAACCGCTCTTTCTATGCCAACGGCCAGGTGGACCAGTGGCTGCGCGAAGCCGCGACGCTCAGCGACCAGGATCAGCGCGTGGCGCTCTACAAGCAAGTCCAGGAGCAGGTCGTGAAGGATGCGGCCTACGCCTACCTCTATCAGAAGAACTACCAGGCCGGGCTGGGGGCGGGCGTCAAGGGCTTCGTCTTCAACCCCATGCTGGAACGCGTCTTCAACGTCGCCGACATGACGAAATAAGATGAGCGTGCCGGGCCGTCCCCAGGGGGCGACATGAACGTGTCCTGGCTGTCCGTGGTGCGCCGGCGGCTGGCCAGCCTGGTCTGGGTGGTGATCGGGGTGTCCCTGATCACCTTCACCATTTCGCACCTGGTGCCCGGCGACCCGGCCCGGCTGGTGGCGGGCGACCGCGCCACGCCGGAAATCGTCGCCCATATCCGCGCGCAGTTGGGCCTGGACCTGCCTCTGCCGCAGCAGTACCTGCGCTACATGGGGCAGTTGCTGCAGGGCGATCTCGGCACCTCGATCCGCACGCACCGGCCGGTGCTGCAGGATATCGCCGCATTCTTTCCCGCCACCCTGGAGCTGGCGCTGGTGGCATTGATGCTGGCGACGCTGCTGGGCATCCCGCTGGGCGTGCTGTCGGCGGTGTACCGCAACCGCTTCATCGATCATGTGGCCCGCACGCTGGCGGTCACGGGGATTTCCACCCCGGCCTTCTGGCTGGGACTGGGCCTGATCGTGGTGTTCTACGGCGAGCTGGGCTGGCTGCCGGGGGGCGGGCGCATCGACCAGGGCCTGGCGCCTCCGCCCGGCCTCACCGGCCTGTACCTGATCGACGCGGCGGTGGTGGGCGACTGGGCCGTCTGGCGCAGCGCGCTGGAGCACATGATCCTGCCCGCGCTGACGTTGGGCTTCGTGCACCTGGGGGTGGTGGCCAGGCAGGTGCGCTCGTCCATGCTGGAACAATTGGGCGAGGACTACGTCCGCACCGCCCGCGCCTATGGCCTGAGTCCTTGGGTCGTGGTGGTGCGGCACGCCTTGCCCAATGCCTTGATTCCGTCGGTGACCGTGCTGGGCCTGGCGCTGGGCGACCTGCTGTACGGGGCGGTGCTGACGGAAACCGTGTTCGGCTGGCCGGGCATGGGCGCCTATGTGGTGGATTCGATCCAGGCCCTGGATTTCCCGGCCGTGATGGGTTTTGCCGTGGTGGTGTCCTTCGCCTATGTGATCCTGAACCTGCTGGTGGACCTGCTGTACCGGCGGCTCGACCCGCGCATCCGGGGGGTCGGCTGATGCGCTATCTGCTGTATCAGTTGCGCCGCAATCCGTTGATGCTGCTGGGGCTTGCCATCCTGGCGGCGGTGGGGCTGGCCGTCATTCTGGCGGATTGGGTGGCGCCCTACGATCCCGAACGCATCGATCTGGTGCACCGGCTGGCGGCGCCGTCGGCGGCGCACTGGTTCGGCACCGACGAGGTCGGGCGGGACATCTTCAGCCGCGTCCTCCATGGCGGGCGCCAATCCATCGGGGTGGGGCTGTTCGTCGCCGGCTGCGCCAGCCTGGTCGGGGCGGTCATCGGTTGTTTTTCCGGGATCGTGGGCGGCCGCTTCGACAGTCTGATCATGCGGGCCATGGACGTGGTGCTGTCGGTGCCATCGCTGGTGCTGATCATGGCGCTGGCGGCGGCGCTGGGGCCCAGCCTGTTCAATGCGATGCTGGCGATCACGCTGGTGCGCATCCCGTTCTATGTGCGGCTGGCGCGCGGCCAGACGCTGGGCATCCGCGAGATGCCTTACGTCCAGGCGGCCTGGACGTTCGGCGCGACGCGGCGCCACGTGGTGCGCTGGCACGTCGCGCGCAACGCGGCCTCGCCCATCGTGGTGCAGGCCACGCTGGACATCGGCGGCGCGATCCTGATGGCGGCCGCCCTCGGCTTCATCGGCCTGGGCGCTCAGCAGCCCACGGCCGAATGGGGCGCCATGGTGGCCACGGGCCGCAACTTCCTGCTGGACCAATGGTGGTACACCGTGACGCCGGGCTGCGCGATCCTGGTGACGGCGCTGGCCTGCAACCTGGTGGGCGACGGCGTGCGCGACCTGCTCGATCCGAAGTCGAGGGCGGCATGAGCGCGCCGGGCCGTCCCAAGCGCTCATTCCCCCCTGGGGGGGACGGCGCGCAGCGCCAAGGGGGCGGCATGAGCGCGCCGGGCCCGGTTTTGGAGATCCGCGACCTGTCGCTGGAGTTCCCCGTATTCGGCGGGGCGGTCCGGGCGCTGGCGGGCATCAGCCTGCACGTCATGCCGGGCGAGATCGTCGGCGTGGTGGGCGAATCGGGTTCGGGCAAGTCGGTGACGGCCATGGCGGCGTTGCGCCTGCTGCCGCCGGGCGGCCACCGGATCACGGCCGGCAGCCTGAGCTTGTGCGGCGAGGACGTGCTGGCGGCGCCCGAGGCGCGCATGCGGCAATGGCGCGGCCATCGCGCGGCGATGATC
This sequence comes from Castellaniella ginsengisoli, assembly GCF_040955415.1. NCBI lineage: Bacteria > Pseudomonadati > Pseudomonadota > Betaproteobacteria > Burkholderiales > Alcaligenaceae > Castellaniella > Castellaniella ginsengisoli. The sequence goes on from NZ_CP158257.1 coordinate 1,341,716, forward strand.
TTCCAGGAGCCGATGACCGCCCTGAACCCGACCCGGCGCATCGGCGATCAATTGACGGGCGTGCTGCGCGCGCATCACCGGTTGGGCCGGCGCGAGGCCTTGGCGCGGGCCGGGGCGCTGCTGCGCGACATGATGATCCCCGATCCTGTCCGGACGCTGCGGGCCTACCCTTTCGAACTATCGGGCGGCATGCGCCAGCGGGTCATGGCCGCGATGGCGTTCTCCTGCGATCCGGCGCTGCTGATCGCCGACGAGCCGACCACGGCGCTGGACGTGACGGTGCAGCGCCAGGTGCTGCAGTTGCTGCGCCACCGGGCGCGCGAGCGCGGCGCCGCGATCCTGTTTATCACGCACGATATGGCGGTGGTGTCGCAGTTCTGCGACCGGGTCTACGTCATGTACGCGGGCACTGTAGTCGAGCAGGGGCCGACCGGCCAGGTGCTGGGCGCGCCTCGCCATCCCTATACGCGCGGTCTGCTGGACGGCCTGCCGGAGCGCGCCGTGCCGGGCGCCGACCTGGCCGCGATCCCGGGGCGGGTGCCGGACATGCGCCATCCGCCCCGGGGTTGCGTGTTCTTCGACCGCTGCGCATTTGCCGACGAGGCCTGCCGCCGGCCGCCCGGATTGCGCCCCGTGGCCGATGCCGGGCAGGGCGCGGCGGTGGCCTGCTGGCATCCGCTGGTGCCGGAAGCCGTCGCGCACGGCCAAGGAGACGCATGATGCCGCCGACCGTCCCTATGACCCCCCTTGATCCTGTCCCGGGTCTGGCGGGGGGCGGCGCGGGCGCGGGGACCGCCGTGCTGGAGCTTCGGGACGTCCGGGTGTGGTTTCCGCTGTCCCGCGATTGGCGGGGCCGGGCCGTGCGCCACGCCCATGCCCTGAACGGCGTCACCATGCAGGTGCGGCGCGGCGAAGCCTTCGGCATTGTCGGTGAATCCGGGTGCGGCAAGAGCACCCTGGCGGCGGTGCTCATGGGCCTGGTGCGGCCCACCGAAGGCGAGCTGCGCAGGCTGCCGCGCGCCGATGGCCGTCCGTCCGACGTTCAGATCGTCTTCCAGGATCCGCTGTCTTCGCTGGACCCGCGCCTGCCCGCCTGGCGGGTGATCATCGAGCCGCTGGTGGCCGCGGGCGGCCAGGCGTCCGGCAAGGCGGGCTTGCGCAAGCGGGCCGATGCGCTGGCCTTGCAGGTGGGCCTGCGGCCCGAGCATCTCGACCGGTATGTCCACGAATTTTCGGGGGGACAGCGCCAGCGGATCGCCATCGCCCGGGCGCTGGCGCCGTCGCCGGATGTGATCGTGCTGGACGAGCCGACCTCCGCGCTGGATATTTCCGTTCAGGCGCAGATCCTGAACCTGCTGCGGGAATTGCGCCGCGCGCACGGCCTGACCTATGTGCTGATCTCGCATAATGTGTCGGTCGTGCGCCACCTGTGCGACCGGGTGGCGGTGATGTACCTGGGCCAGGTGGTCGAGCAGGGCCCGGCCGCCCGGGTGCTGCAGGCCCCGCGTCATCCCTATACGCGCGAGCTGCTCGATGCCGTGCCCCGGCTGGACCGGCCCTGGCCCGAGGCCCCGCTGGCCGAGCCCGCCGAATTGCCGGGCAACGTCGTGCTGCCGCAAGGCTGTTTCTTTCGCAGCCGCTGCCCCTGGGCGACGGCGGGCTGCGAGCGGCCCCAGGCGCTGCTGGCCCGTCCCGATGCCCCCCTGCACGCCTACCGCTGCCATGTGATGGCGCGCGCAAGCCACTGACGTAGTTTTGCGACTGTTCGCCCCGCTGCGGTTTTCCTATCCTGTGCCTACGCGATGAACAGGAGAAGCGAAATGCGGGGACGACTGGATTGCGCGATTCTGGCGCCGGGCAGGGAAGACTGGGCGGCCGCCCTGCGCGGCCCTTACCTGGGGGGGCGGCTGATGCTGCACGTGCCGCCTCATCCGCATGGCACGGCGCAAGAGGCTCTGGCGGATCCGGCCCTGGCGCGGGGCCGCTATGATGCCGGGCTGCTGTATGCGGACGAATCCTCGATCCGCGAGTGGCGTACGGCGCTGGCCGCCCTGGCGGGCCGCCCGCCGACCGTGCTGCTGGTCTACGCGGTGGGGCTGCGGGCGCAGGCGGTGGGCGATCTGACGGCGCTGGGCGCGGCCGATTTCGTGCGTCCGCCTTTTTGCCCGGAAGAACTTCGCGCCCGGCTGGACCAGGCGTTGAACCGCCTGGCGCCGGCCTGCCTGGCCGAGCCGGCGGCTGCCTACGGGGCGGGGGCGCCGGGGGCCGCCGCGGGCTCCCGGCCGTCCCTGGCCGGCGCGCCCGAGCCGCCCGCCACCGAGGACGAGCTCGCGTTCTGTGACACCATTCTCGACCGCACCGGCAACGAACTTGAGGCCTACGCCGTGGCCCTGGCCATGCAGCGGGCCACCTCGCGGGAATCCTTCCGCGCCGCCAAAGGCCAGGTGGTCGCCCGGTTCGAGCGCGCCTACATTCGCGCGGCACTGGGCCGGCACGGAGGCAACATCACGTTGGCCGCGCGCATGGCCCAGAAGCACCGCCGCGCGTTCTGGGCCTTGATGCGCAAGCACGACATCGACCCGGCGCCCTACCGGACCGATGTGTGACAACCTCAGAACGAGACAGCCAGGCCGATGCTGCCCGCCGTCTGATTGCCGCCGGCGCGTCCCGTGGTGGTGGATATTTGCCCCTGGATGGAAACGGACTTGCTCAGGCCGGCCGTGAGGCCGGCGGTCCATTCCACCCAGTTGCTGTCGGGGGCGTCCAGGCGTGTCGTCCAATCGCCCATCGTAGAGGCGACGCCGCTGGTGATGGTGCGGTCGCCGCGCTTGAATTCGTTGGCGAATACGACTTTGGCATAAGGGGTGTAACGGCCCGCGATGTCCATGTGCACCTGCGCGCCGAAACGCCCGACCAAAGACTCAACCTTCTGGTCCGAAAACCACATGCGGCTGCTGAGGGTCCCCTCTTCCGTAAAATGAGACACCCTGACACGCGCGTAATCCAGGCCGATCACCGGCCCGGCTTTGATCTGCCCGAAGGCGGCGTTGTAGCCGCCGTGCAGGCCCAGGCCGTATTGACGCTGGTTAGGGCTGCCTTTCAGGGTCAAGGTGTGCTGTCCCAGTGCGACCTGGCGGCGGGTTTGGAGCTCTCCGCTGCCCGCATGCACTGTACCGGCGGCCCAGAAATTGTCGGAGGCATAGCTGGCGTAGGCGCTCAAGAGCGTGCTGCGGTCCTTGACACTGCCGGGCGTGCCGCGGCTGCCCATGTCAGTATCCCCCAGTTGGCGTGAGACGGCCAGGCCGACGGCGAGCGCTTCGCTAGACTGAAAATCGATGCCCAAGGTATAGAGCTGTCCGTGGGCCCGGGTACCGGAAAGGGGGGTACCCGCATCGCCATAGGCGCCCTGGACGAACAGACTGGTGGTGCCGGCCGGGCGCGGCTGTGCGCGCAAAGCTGCGAGGCGGCTATTGAGCGTGGCATTCAACTGGAAAGCGTTGTTCAACCCGCCGTCGGGCAGGCCAGCGGCGAAATAGGGGGCCTGCAGCAAGCCGGTGATGTAGTCCGCGATGAGCGAGTGGGCGGCCGGAGTGGGATGCATCTGGTCGGTGAAGAGGTAACCGGCCTTGTCGCCGCCTGGATCGACGCAGTACAGGGCGTTGCCGGCGCAGGCGGCGCCCATGACATTCGTGAAGCCATAGACGGCGGGGTTGGCAAGCACTTCCCGGAACAGGCCTTTGATGTCTGCACGGATGATGCCGTGGGTTTGCCCGGACGTCGTCAGCCCTGTGTCCACAAGCTGGTTATAACCGGAGGCCAATTGCTGCAGACCGGGCACGATCTGATCATAGGCTTCGGAGAATGTGCCGGGGGGCTGCCCAGAGGCGGCCTCGGCCGCCTCCAGCGCCTGTTTGATGACGGCGCGGTCATAAGTGCCATTGACTGCAGCCAGGTTGTTCAAGGCGGCATCCCAGGCCGTCGCAATGTCCGCCTCGTCGGGGACAGAATTTTGGATGGCGGCGAAGATGGCCAGCGGGGCGGAGTCAACGTCCGGCAGGTTCGGCAGCAAGATGGTTTGCGCGCCGGCCGCTTTCAGTTTATTGACGACATTGACTGTATTCCCGGCCGCGCCCATCAGAATATCGGGGGCCTCATCGATCCGGTTGGCCGCCGCGATGACATCGTTTCCTCCAATCCATACGGAATACAAGGCCTTGGCATCGGCTTGAGGGTGTTGTCCCAAGTACGTGTCCACCTGTTCCTTCAGGTTGACGACGTAAAGGGCCTCATCGCCAGCGCCGCCGTCCGGGCCGACGGGCTGTCGGATTTCTTCCGTAGGATGCGCCTGGGCGCTTCCCTGGGCATAGTTATTGCCGCCCGCCGCGACATGGGGGTTAAGGGGATTGTTCGGACGGGTAGTCAAGCCGAACCGGGCAGCCAGCGCCTCGGTCCAGATCGTGCCGTAGTTCGTGGTCCAGCGCGTATTGGCAGGCAGCCCGCCGATGCCGCCGAAGGCGCCCGCATCAGACAGGCTGTCGCCAAAAAAATAGATATTCGAGTAGGCGTGAGCGGCGCAGGGCAGCGTGGAAGCGACGGACAGGACCAGGGAGCTCAGGATGTGATGTTTCATAGCCTTTGTTCGAAGGAAAGGTAATCTCATAAATTCCAATTTGTGTATATATGATAAATATTTTATATATATATTAATAATTACCATTAAGAAATTATATCGGCAATTTTGTCGCTTTCTGTTGTGAATTGAGCGCTATTTGTGCGCTAATCCTCGCTAAATTAATTTGATAAATTAAGTGAAATAAATTTACATTTAATCGATGTTCTATGAGAAATCCGGCCACAGGCCAAGAAGGTTGGGGGGGCCTCCATCGGAGCGTCGCATGGGTGGGGATCTGCGCGGGTTCAAACGGGACCGCCCCCGATTCCACAGGCCGGGTAAAATCGAGGCAACGTCCCCGCACGGACGACTTCCCGGATCCGTGGTGGGCGCTCGCACCATCGGATCCTGCGCCGTTCTCCTAGGATCCGCTGTGCCTGAACTGAAAAACGACACTTTCCTGCGCGCCTTGATGCGCGAACCCGTGGCCTACACCCCGCTGTGGATGATGCGCCAGGCCGGACGCTATCTGCCCGAATACAACCAGACCCGGGCGCAGGCCGGGTCTTTCATGGGGCTGGCCCAGAACCCGGACTACGCCTGTGAGGTCACGCTGCAGCCGCTGCGGCGTTTCGATCTGGACGCCGCCATTTTGTTTTCCGACATCCTGACGGTGCCCGATGCGATGGGGCTGGGACTGCAGTTCGTCGCCGGCGAGGGGCCGCGCTTCGAGCGCCCCCTGCGCGATGAAGCCGCGATCCAGGCCCTGCGGGTGCCGGATATGGACCGCCTGCGCTACGTGTTCGATGCGGTGTCGCTGATCCGTCGCGAACTGGCCGGCGCGGTGCCGCTGATCGGGTTTTCCGGCAGTCCCTGGACGCTGGCCTGTTATATGGTCGAGGGTTCGGGCAGTGCCGACTACCGGCAGATCAAGACGCTGCTGTATCAGCGGCCCGATTTGCTGCACCGCATCCTTTCGGTCAATGCCCAGGCGGTGCAGACCTACCTGAACGCGCAGATCCAGGCCGGCGCCCAGGCCGTGATGCTGTTCGATAGCTGGGGCGGCGTGCTGGCCGACGGCCTGTTCCAGCAATTTTCCCTGGCCTACACCCGCCAGGTGCTGGATGGCCTGGTGCGTGAACGCGACGGCCGGCGCGTGCCGGTCATCGTCTTCACCAAGGGCGGAGGGCAGTGGATCGAGGACATCGCCGCCACGGGCTGCGACGCGGTGGGGTTGGACTGGACCGCCAATCTGGCCGCCGCCCGCCGCCGGGTCGGAGACCGGGTCGCCCTGCAGGGAAACCTGGATCCCATGACGCTGTTTGGCGGCGAGGCGGCCATCCGCGCCGAGGTTCGCCGGGTGCTGGCCGACTTCGGCCGGGTCGGGGCGGGCGGCCATGTCTTCAATCTGGGTCACGGGATTTCCCAGTTCACGCCGCCGGAGGCTGTTTCGGTTCTGGTGGACGAAGTGCACGCCGCCAGCCGCGCGTATCATGAAGCATCCAGTGCCTGAAAACGGCGCGGTACCGCCTGTTTGAAGTGCAAAGCCACGGGTGATGCGGGCTTCGGGATTTTGTGCTTATGCACAAAAAAATCAAGAATCAGGGTTTACGCTGGTCATTGAAGGCCGATTCTCGATATACTATATAAGTCATTGTTTTTATTATATAAATTTGTCTTTTGTGCGGATTCTGAAAGCACTTGACCATTTGAGCGGCTTGGTGTCGACCCCTTTGAACGGCGATTCTCCACAAAGTTATCCACAGGCTGTGCGCATCGGAGCGGCGGCGGAGGGGCTGTGCCGCTGAAACGCGCCACAGGCGCGGCGTCCGGCACGCCGGCGCCGGCCGCCGAAACAGTCTCCGCAGTGGCGTCCAGGGTCTACTTGGCCGTGGCGCTGGACGTGCCCTTGCCGGGCTTGTTCGATTATTCCCACGACCGGCCCGTGCCGCCGGGGGTGCGCGTGCGGGTGATGTTCGGCCGCCGCGCCATGGTGGGCATGGTATGGGCCGTGCGCGATGCGCCCGGCGTGGCGGCGGAGCGCGTCCGGCCGATCGAGGCGGTGCTCGATGATGTGCCGCCCATGCCGGCCGATTGGCTGCGCCTCGCGGAATTCGCGGCGCACTACTACCACCGGCCCCTGGGCGAAGTGTTGCTGCCGGTGCTGCCGCCGTCGTTGCGCCGGCCCGGCGCCTATACCGGTGCGCGCTCGGCGGGCGGTCCGGTGTGCCGGGCCGACCGGCGGCCCGGGACGTCGCGCGCCGCGCGCAAGCGCAAGGGCGGTGCCGACGCCGGGGCCGTCGATGCGGCGGCCGGCGAGAACGCCGCCGCGTGCCCGGCGCCCGATCCGGCGCGGGATGGCGAGGGGCCTGTCCTGACCGCTGCCCAGGCCTGCGCCCTGGAAGGCTTGCAAGACCTGCTGGCGGCCGGCAGCGGCGTGGCGTTGTTGCACGGCGTGACCGGCAGCGGCAAGACCGAGCTCTATCTGCGCCTGGCGCGGCGGGTGCGGGCGGCGGGGCGGCAGGTGCTGTTGCTGGTGCCGGAAATCAATCTGACGCCTCAGTTGGAGCACAGCGTGCGTGCGCGCCTGGGCGACCGGCTGGCGGTGATCCACAGCCGCCTGTCCGAGGGCGACCGCCTGCGTGCCTGGCTGCGGGCGTCGCGCGGGCAGGCCGACATTCTGCTGGGCACCCGCCTGGCCCTGTTCACCCCCCTGCCGCGCCTGGGTCTGATCGTAGTCGATGAAGAGCACGACGCGTCCTACAAGCAGCAGGACGGGCTGCGCTATTCGGCGCGCGATCTGGCGGTCTGGCGCGGGCACGACCTGAAGATCCCGGTGGTGCTGGGATCGGCCACGCCGTCCCTGGAAACCTGGCGTCACGCGCAGGAGGGCGGCTATCGGCTGCTGTCGTTGCCGGAGCGCGCCCAGGCTCAGCCGCTGCCGGAAATCCGCCTGGTGGATACGCGCCGCGCCCGGCTGGAGCAAGGGTTCACGCCCCAGTTGCTGGATGCGCTGGAAGCCCGGCTGGCGCAAGGCGGGCAGAGCCTGGTGTTCATCAACCGGCGCGGTTATGCGCCGGTGCTGCGCTGCGCATCCTGCGCCTGGGTCAGCCAGTGCCGGCGCTGCACGGCGCACATGGTGCTGCATCGCCCGGGGGGGCGGCACGTGCTGCAATGCCACCATTGCGGCGACGCCATGCCGGTGCCGCGCGCCTGCCCCGAATGCGGCGATCCCGACATCCAGCCCATGGGGCGCGGTACGCAGCGGGTCGAGGAGTTCCTGGCGGAGCGCTTTCCCGGCGCGCGCGTCCTGCGCATCGATGCCGACGCCACCCGCCTGAAAGGCAGCGCTGAGGCCTTGTTTGCCCGGGCGCATGCCGGCGAGGCCGATATCCTGGTCGGCACGCAGATGGTGTCCAAGGGGCATGATTTCGCGCGCCTGGGGCTGGTGGGCGTGCTCAATGCCGATGCGATGCTGTTTTCGCAGGACTTCCGCGCGCCCGAACGGCTGTTCGCGCAACTGATGCAGGTGGCCGGCCGGGCCGGGCGGCGCCAGGGCGGCTCCGAAGTGATGGTGCAGACCGATTACCCCGACCAGGCGGTCTATCAGGCGTTGCTGCGTCACGACTATCAGCGCTTTGCCGCTCATTGCCTCGAAGAGCGCAGGGATCTCGGCCTGCCGCCGTTTTCCAGCCAGGCGCTGCTGACCGCGCAGGCGGACCGGGTGCGCGATGCGCTCGATTTTCTCGAGGCCGCCCGCGCCCGGGCGCGGGCCTTGCCCGAGACCGCCGGCGTGCGGGTGCATGACCCCGTGCCGCTGCGCATCGTGCGCGTGGCCCGCGTCGAGCGCGCCCAGCTCCTGTTCGAATCGGATGGCCGAGGCGCGCTGCACCGGCTGTTGCGGGCGCTGCTGCCCGGGCTGGACGAACTGGCCCGGGGCGTCGTCCAGCACTGGGGGATCGAAATCGATCCCCAGGAGATCTGAGGCGTGGAGGGCCTGGATGCCCTGAACGCCCGCCAGCGCGAGGCCGTGCTTTACCTGGACGGCCCGTGCCTGGTGCTGGCCGGCGCGGGCAGCGGCAAGACCCGCGTCATCACGCAAAAAATGGCCTATCTGCTGCGCGAATGCGGCTACCAGGCCCGCCATGTGGTGGCGCTGACCTTCACCAACAAGGCGGCGCGCGAAATGAACGAGCGGGTCCGCGCGCTGGTGAATCCCCGCCTGCTGCGCGGGCTGACGGTGGGCACGTTCCATTCCCTGGGTCTGCGCTTTCTGCGCGAAGAATACGCCGGCGCGGGGCTGAAACGCGGTTTCTCGATCCTGGATGCGACCGATGCCCAAGGCATCGTCCAGGAACTGCTGGCCACGACGGATCGCGCCCGGCTGCGGGCTGTGCAGCAGACGATTTCCCTGTGGAAGAACGCGCTGCTGGATCCGGACGGCGCGGCCCGGGTCGCCCAGGGGCCCGACGAGGCCGAAGCGGTGCGCATCTACCGCAGCTACGAGGCGACTCTGCGGGCCTATCAGTCGGTGGATTTCGACGATCTGATCCGCCTGCCCGCGCAGATGCTGGCGGCCGACGAGGCCCTGCGCGCGCGCTGGCAGGCGCGGGTTCAGTACCTGCTGGTGGATGAATATCAGGACACCAATGTCTGCCAGTACCAACTGGTGCGCATGCTGTGCGGTGATCGAGCCATGTTCACGGCGGTGGGCGACGACGATCAGGCGATCTACGCCTGGCGTGGCGCGACGGTGGAAAATCTGGCCCAGTTGGCGCGCGATTATCCGGCGCTGCGGCTCATCAAGCTGGAGCAGAACTACCGCTCCGTCCAGCGCATCCTGGAGGCGGCCAACCGCGTGATCGGCCACAATCCCAAGACCTTCGACAAGACCTTGTGGTCGGACCTGGGGGCGGGCGAACCTATCGTGGTCACGCCCATGGACTCGGACCTGGCCGAGGCCGAGTCCATCGCCATGCGTCTGTCGGCGGCGCGCTTCGAGCGCCAGGCCCAATGGAAGGATTTTGCCGTGCTGTACCGGGGAAACCACCAGGCGCGGGTGATGGAGCAGGCCCTGCGCACGCTGCGGATTCCCTATACCGTCTCGGGCGGACAGAGCTTCTTCGACAAGGCCGAGATCCGCGACGTGCTGGCCTGGCTGCGGCTGATCGCCAACGAGGACGAGGACCCGGCCTTCATCCGCGCGGCGACCACGCCCCGGCGCGGGATCGGTCAGGGCACCCTGCAGGCCCTGGGGGCGGAAGCCGCCCGGCGCGGGGTGTCCTTGTACGCCGTGGCGGCGGAGGTGTCCGAGGCGGTCCTTCCGGCGCCTCGGCAACGCGAAGCCGTGCACGGTTTTGTCCGGCTGGTGGCGCATTTCCAGGCCCGCGCGGCGCGGCGCGGCGGTGCGGTGCCGCCCCTGCCGGGAGCGGCCGTCCAGGGGGATCTGCTGGCGTTCGATCCCGATCCGCCCGCCTTCGATGCGGATCCGGTGGCTCAGGCACGGGACGGCGGCCGGCCCGATGCCGCGCCCGCAGTGGAACCGGGATCATTGGCCGGCCTGGCGGGCGCGGCGGTGGGGATCGACGGCCTGCGCGGCGACGACGCCGGCCGGGTGCTGGACGATCTGCTGGCGGCGATGAATTACGAGCGCCACCTGTACGACATGCTCGATGAGCGCCAGGCCCAGGCCCGGTGGGCCAATGTGCTGGAATTGGTGGAATGGCTCAAGCGCAAGGCGGACGAGGACGACATGACTTTGCTGGAATTGGTCCAGCACGTTGCCCTGGTCACCATGCTGGAGCGCGCCGACGATGAGGAACCCGACGCGGTGAAGCTGTCGACCCTGCATGCGTCCAAGGGGCTGGAGTACCCCCACGTTTACCTGATCGGGGTCGAAGAAGGCTTGCTGCCGCATCGTGGCGGCGAGGATGAGGGCGATGTCAGCGAGGCTGCCGTCGCGGCGCGGGCGCGCCGCATCGAAGAAGAGCGGCGCCTGATGTATGTGGGCATCACGCGCGCGCAGCGCACGCTCCGGGTCAGTTGGTGCCGCAAGCGGCGCCGCGGGCGGGAAGACACGATCTGCGAGCCCTCGCGCTTCATCGCGGAAATGGGCCTGCAGGCGCAGGCGCCCGGGCCGGCCGGCGATACCGATCCGGACCGGACGCTGGACCGCTTGAAGGCGCTGCTGAAGCGCTGATTACCAGGGGGTGCGGCTGAAGCGCATGTCGCGGGCGCGGGCTTCGGCCTGGGCGTTGATCACGCTGGCAATGAAGCGGCCGGTGGCGGCGGCGGCGCGGCCGATCAGGCGGCCCGTGCGGCGGATGCCCTTGCGCAGCGACAGCGGCTGGGAAGCGCTCAGGATGGAATTGCTGTAGGCGCGTTCGAGGGCGTCGGACAGCAGAGTGGTGGTGTGCGTAGTGGCCATGACTGACTCCTGTTTCAGAAGCTTCAGATTTCAACAAGGTCAGTATAGGGTAAACCCTAGGTAAAAGATAGGGGAAAACCCTAATCTCCTGGAAGCGCCCAAAATCGGTGCCGGAAAACAACAAACGCGGGCCGCGCCCGCCCCGGGCGGATGAAAACCGGCACCGGGAGCGGGCCAGATTTACTGTTGGGCGGCAGCCTTGCGGTGAAAAAACTTCTGGAAGGCGGCCTGGGCTTCGGGGGATTTCAAGCGTTCGAAGAACACGCCGGCCTCAGTGTCCAGAACGCGATGGACCTCGGCGCGCATGGGTTCGCGCAGCAGGTGTTTGCTGGCGCGCACGGCAGACGCCGGCTGGGCGGCCAGCGCCTGGGCGCAGACGCGCGCCGCGGCGAGCGGATCGTCCGCCAGCGCGGTCAGCAACTGCCCGTCCAGGGCCTCTTCGGACCCGAAGGGCTCGGCGCCGAGCAGCCAGCGGGCGGCCCGGCGATCCCCTGCGATGCGGGGCAGCAGCAGGCTGGAGGCGCCTTCCGGGCACAGGCCCAGGGACACGAAAGGCAGGCGGAACACCGCATCGGGCGCGGCATAGACGAAATCGCAATGCAACAGCAGTGTGACCCCCACGCCCACCGCCTGCCCCTGGACGGCCGCGATCACCGGCACGTCCACGGATGCCAGGGCATGCAGAAAGGCGATCGAACCCACGTCGCAGTTGTCCTGCGGCATCTGGAATTCCGCCAGGTCGTTGCCGGCGGTGAAGTGGCCGCCCGCGCCGTGCAGGATCACGGCGGCGCAGGCGGGGTCCGCGTCGGCCTCGCGCAGGGCGCGCTCGATGTCGCGGTACATGGCGTCGTTCAGGGCGTTGCGCCGCTCCGGCCGGTCGATGAGGATTTCCAGGACCGCGTCCCGGCGTTCGATGCGGATCATGCGCGGACCTCTTCGAGGAAATTGTCGCGCAGCGCCTGGGCGGCGGCGCGGTATTCATCCCGCATCCGGGCGACGATGTCGGCGGTGGGCTGCACGCTGTCGATGTTGCCCACGCCCTGGCCCGCGCCCCAGATGTCGCGCCAGGCCTTCTTGCTGTCGCTGCCGAAGTTCGTGCCCTGGGCGGCCGGCAGATTGTCGGGATCCAGGCCGATGTTGCGCACGCAGGGCTTCAGATAGTTGCCCGGGATGCCGGTGAAGTACGGGGTGTAGACGATGTCGGCGGCGGCCGTGTCCACGATCATCTGCTTGTATTCGGCTTGGGCGTTGGCCTCGGTGCTGGCGATGAAGCGCGTGCCGACGTAGGCGAAGTCGGCGCCCATGGCGCGTGCGGCCAGGACGTCCTCGCCGCGGCTGATGGCGCCCGACAGGCAGACGGGGCCGTCGAAGATGCGCCGGATTTCGCCCAGCAGCGCAAAGGGCGACAGCGTGCCCGCGTGGCCGCCGGCGCCCGCGCACACCAGGATCAGACCGTCGACGCCGGCGTCCAGCGCCTTTTGTGCATGGCGCAGCGTGGTCACGTCGTGGAAGACCTTGCCGCCCCAGCCGTGGACCGCATCCACCACCTGGTTGGGCGCGCGCAGGCTGGTGATGACCAGCGGCACGCGGTGTTCGGCGCAGACTTCCAGGTCGTGCTGCAGCCGGTCGTTGGACTGGTGGATGATGTGGTTGATCGCGTAGGGCGGGATCGGCCTGTCCGGATCGGCGGCGCGCAGGGCGGCCAGGCTGGTTTCGATCTGCGTCAGCCACTCGCCGAGTTTTTCCTGGGGGCGCGCGTTGAGCGCCGGCATCGATCCGATGATGCCGCTGGCGCACTGGGCGATCACCAGTTCGGGGTTCGAGACGATGAACATGGGCGCCGCCATGACGGGCAGCGTCATGGATTGGTGCAGCGCCGTGACGATGGGATGGGACATGGGAATGTGTCTCCTGCGTGTGCATGAGACCGCCTGCGCGGCCGATCGGGCGGCGCGGGCGGACGGATCCCGGCCGGACCGCCGGGGAGTGCCTCATTCTAAATCAAACGATTGTTTGAAAATAGGGAGGGTTTTGCCGGATGCGCCCGGCGGCGCGCAGGCGGCAGCCGCCTGAAAATGAAAAACCCCGGCGCGGGCCGGGGTCCAGGTACCGAAGGGCCGCCTTGCGCAGGCCCAAGACGGTCTTATCGGGCGGCGTCCACCATGTATTCGATGGCGGCCTTGAGTTCTTCGTCGGTGGCCTGCGAGCCGCCGCGCGGGGGCATGGCGCCCACGCCCGTGATGGCGTTCTTCAGCATGGCGTCCAGGCCCGACTTGATGTAGGGCTCCCAGGCTGCCTTGTCGCCGAACTTGGGGGCGCCCGCCAGGCCGATGGAATGGCAGGTGACGCAGACGGATTGATAGACCTTTTCGCCGACGGAGACCTCGGCGGCGGGCTGGGCCGGGACGGCCGGCTGGGCGGCTTCGGCGGCCTTGGGCGCTTGCGCCGGAGCGGCAGCGGCAGGCGCGGCGGGTTCGGCGGCGGGCGCGGCTTCGGCGGCGGCGTCGCCGGACGGTTCCTTGGGTTCGTCGAACTGGGCGCCCGACTGGTTGGTCATGTAGACCACGGCGCGCGCGACTTCGAAGTCGTCGAGCGAGGCGTTGCCGCCCTTGGGCGGCATGGCGCCGATGCCGTGGATGGCGTTCTTGACCAGTTCTTCGTAGCCTTGCTGGATGTACTTGGCCCAGGCGTCCTTGTCGCCGAATTTCGGCGCCCCGGCCACGCCCGTGCCGTGACAGGCCGCACAGGTGCTCTGGTAGACCTGCTCGCCGGTCTTGAAGACCTTGGGCGCATCGGCGTCGACCAGTTTGAAGCCGGCCACGGGCTGGATGCGTTTGGCGGTGGCCTCTTCCGACATGGCATCGGAGCCGGCGCCCGCACGGATGGACGAACCAACCAGGTTGACCAGCAGGATGATGATCGCGATCGGGATCAGGAAGGCCAGGACGATGGTGATCAGCAACTGACGCGGGGTCTTGATGGCGCTTTCGTGTCCGTGGGCGTTTTCGGGGAGACTCATGATGGGATCCTGGTAATCGTTCGTGTTACAGGCTTCAACCGAAGATTATAGCGACTGGCCTGGGCGGTTGCATGGTGCGGGCGCGCCCGACGCGCCGCGCACGGCCGGCGCGGGCGCGCAAGCCGCCTTGCATGGCCAGCAGGCGGGGCATAAACACGCTACAATGGCGTCCCCATGCCGCAATGGCATGGGCGCCTGCGCCGGCCTCGTGCCGTGCCCGGGCGGATGCGTCGGCCTTGCGCCGATGCGCAAGGCGCCTGTAGTTCAATGGATAGAATAGGAGTTTCCGAAGCTTCTGATGCAGGTTCGATTCCTGCCGGGCGCGCCACATGCAAGATGCTCAGCGAAGGCTGGGCATTTTTCTTTTGGGCGCCCTGTCGGGCGCGCCTCAGCGCGCCGGCGCGTCTCCCAGCGCCGCATGGAACCGCGCCACATAGTCCTCGAAAGAAATCGTGTCGGCCGCCTCGATGGCGGCCTGCTCGGCGAGGGATGCCTGCGCGGCCGCATCGTAGGCGGCCAATGTGTCGGCGGACAGGCCGCGCTGCCGCAGCGCGGCCCAGTGAGCCTGGCTCTGGGCCAAGGTCCAGTCGTGGAACTCCCGGCCGTCGTCGCGCAACGCGGCCAGCAGGCGGGCCGAGGGCGTGAGCTCTGGATCGAGGGCCTTGGCGCGCTGCAGTTCCAGCGCCGCGACGTGGCCGCCGTCCCCCGAGTGCGCGTCCAGCAAGCGGGCGTAGGGTTCGATGCGGTCCAGGGCCTCTTGCGCCCAGTCGCGCAGGCCGACGGCGCAGCCGTCGCGCTGCAGCAGCAGGCCGGGGCGGCGGCCCTCGCGGGAAACCACGGCGAAGTTGTCCTGGCTTTCCCGGCAGAAACCGGGGGGGGGGAACAGCGGGCTGTCCTCGACGGCGCAGAACAGCAGGAAGGCGTCCAGGAACCGGCAGGTCTCGATCGCAATGCCTGCGGGCGTCCAGGGATCGATGTCCATACAGCGAACTTCGATGTACTGAATGCCGCGTTGGCGCAATACGGAGTTGGGCCGTTCGCAGCGGCCCGTGGTCTGCTTGGGCCGGATGCTCGAATAGTATTCGTTCTCGATCTGCAGGATGCTGGTGTTCAACTGGATGCGCCGGCCATCGCGGTGGGTGCCGATGGCTTCGTAGGCGGGCCACGGCGTGGTCACGGCGTTGTGGATGCGGGCCGTGAAGGTGTCCAGGTCGTTGTAGCAAAGCTGCAGGTCGGACTGGTTCGGGTTCTTGTAGCCCAGGTCGCTCATGCGCAGGCTGGTGGCCCAGGGCAGACAGAAGGTGTCCGGACTGAGCTTCGTCAATTGCGCCTCGAAGCCGGCGTGCTGCAGGAAGCTGCGGGATACGGCGGGCGAGGCGCCGAACAGGTACATCGGCAGCCAGGCGTGGCGCGTGAAATTGCGGATCAAGGCCATGTAGCCGGTGTTGCGGCGGTCCTGGGGCGTCTCGCCGTCGGCCAACCCGTCCCAGGCCGCTTCGGGCAGCGAAAAGTTGTAGTGCACCCCGGCGATGCATTGCATGACCTTGCCGTAGCGCCACGCCAGCCCTTCGCGGTAGACGTGCTTGAGCATGCCGGTGTTGGACGTGCCGTACCAGGCGACGGGGATCTCGGCCTCAGGCGGCAGGTGCGCCGGCATGGATTGGTTCCAGACCGGTTCGGCGGGGTTGCGCAGGGCGACGAAGGCGTGGATGTCGGTCAGTTCGCGGACCAGCGCCTCGGCGTCCGGCAGCGGGCGGGTGATGAGCTCCAGCAGGGATTCGGAGTAGTCGGTGGTGATGCGCGGGTTGGTCAGCGCCGACCCCAGGGCGGTGGGGTGCGGGGTGGCGGCCAGGTTCCCCGAGGCGTCCACCCGCAGGCCTTCTTTTTCGATCCCGCGTTGAATGGCGCGCAGCAATTCTGGTTGCGCGGCCAGGTGGGCGCGCCTTTCCGAGGCCAGGCTCATGATGAATGGGTACCGGGTTGGTCTGAATAAAGAAGGATTTTAGCTGCATCGCCAGCCCGCCCCGGGCGATGCGCGGATCGCCGTGCGGGAATGCGCGACGTACAATGCGGCCGATGGAGCCCCGGCGCCTGGGGCGAACGGGGCGCGGACAGGAGGCGAGGCATGCTCAGGGCTTTGGCGGTGATTGGCTGTTGCGCGGTCTGGCTGGCCGCCTGTTCGCCGACTTTCGATTGGCGGCCGGTGGCGTTCGGCCAGGGCGGCGCGGCCGGCGTGCTGCCGGATACTCCCCAGTCTCAGACCCGGCCGGTGTCGTTCGAGGGCCGGACCCTGGCGTTGACGATGCACTCGGCGCGGGCGGGCGGTGTGCTGTTTGCGCTGGGCGCGGCGAATCTGCCCCCCGAATGGGCCGGCGATGCGCAGGCGCGTCTTCGCCTGGCGCGCTGGGCGATGGAGGCCCTGTATCGCAATGCCGGGGCCGAACCGCCCG
The DNA here is from genome assembly GCF_040955415.1 of Castellaniella ginsengisoli. Lineage (NCBI taxonomy): Bacteria > Pseudomonadati > Pseudomonadota > Betaproteobacteria > Burkholderiales > Alcaligenaceae > Castellaniella > Castellaniella ginsengisoli. Next base: position 1,358,224 of record NZ_CP158257.1, read on the forward strand.
GCCCGGAGATCGATCCGCAGCAGCGGTTCTCTTTTCTGGGGCAAGGTCCGCAAGGCCCGGTGCGGGTCGAGGCGCAAATCAGAGTGACGGCCGACGAGTGGCTGGAGGCCGTGGTGATTGCCGGATCCGACGACCAGGCACGCGCGCCGGTGGGTGATTTCTGGCTTTCGCTGCGCTGGCCTGGCGGGGCGGGGACAGGAGTTCCAGGCGGATTGCCGCGGTGATGGCGGCCTGGCGGGTGCGCACGTTGAATTTGTCACAGATGTTGGCGATGTGGAAGTTGGCGGTCCGTTCGCTGATGCCCAGGATGCGCCCGATCTCCCAACTGGTCTTGCCCTGCGCCGCCCAGTACAGGCAATCGTGCTCGCGCTCGGTCAGCGTCCTCAATATGACGGATCCCTTCAGTGGCTCCATGTGTACCCCCATGAAAGCTAACGTGAGCAAATGTATCATCGCCTCCCGGCGGGCCGGCAGGGAATCCGGAAAACATTGATGTGTCTTAATTCCGTGGGGAAGGGCTGCCGGCCGGGCGGCTCGTGCGGGGGCGGGCTTGCCCGCGCAACGGCTCGCGGTCTAGAATGAACCACGAATTGGCGCCGATTTGCCTGATCCGCTTGCGGGCGCTCCATAAATCCAGCTAAAGAGGTCTCATGACCACGACCGCCGTCTTTCCCGTGCCCGCCTCCGCGCCGGCCGACTCCGCCATCGAACCGCGCATCGTCCCTGAAGGCAGTGTCGGTTTCGTCTCGCCGGAATTCCTGCATTTCTCCGAACCTCTCACGCTGTCCAGCGGCCAGGTGCTGCCGTCCTACACCTTGGCGGTGGAAACCTATGGCCAGTTGAACGCCGCGCGCAGCAACGCGGTGCTGGTCTGCCATGCGCTGAATGCCTCGCATCACGTGGCCGGCATGGATGCCGGACGGCCGGACCAGATCGGCTGGTGGGACAACATGGTCGGCCCCGGCAAAGCGGTGGACACCGACCGTTTCTTCGTCATCGGCGTCAACAACCTGGGCTCGTGCTTTGGCTCCACGGGGCCGACTTCGATCAATCCCGCCACCGGCCAGCCCTGGGGCGCTTCGTTTCCGCTGCTGACCGTCGAAGACTGGGTGCACGCCCAAGCGCGCGTGGCGGATCATTTCGGCATCGGGCGTTTCGCCGCCGTGATGGGCGGATCGCTGGGCGGCATGCAGGCGCTCAGTTGGGCGATCACGTGTCCGGACCGGGTGGGCGATTGCATCGTGGTGGCCAGCACGGCGCGCCTGTCGGCGCAGAACATCGCCTTCAACGAGGTCGCCCGCCGCGCGATCCTGACCGATCCGGATTTTCGCGGGGGCGATTACCACGCCCACGGGACGGTGCCTGCCAACGGCCTGTCGGTGGCGCGGATGGTGGGCCACATCACCTATCAGTCCGACGAGGTCATGGCTTCGAAATTCGGCCGCACGCAACGCGCGCCCGGGCCCACGGGCGATTACCGCTACAACTACGACATCGAATTCGAGGTCGAATCCTATCTGCGCCACCAGGGCGAGAAATTCTCCCGGTATTTCGATGCCAATACGTATCTGCTGCTGACGCGCGCGCTGGATTACTTCGATCCGGCGCGCGCGCACGGCGGCGATTTGTCCAAGGCCCTGGCGGCGGCACAGGCGCGCTTCCTGCTGGTGTCCTTTTCCACCGACTGGCGGTTCGCGCCCGAGCACTCGCGCGAGATCGTCCGCGCCTTGTTGAAGAATCAGCGCGAAGTCACGTATGCGGAAATCGATGCGCCGCATGGCCACGACGCTTTTCTCCTGGGAGACCGGCGCTACCATGCGGTTGTGCAGGGTTATTACGATGGCATTGCCGCCCGGCTGGGGCTGGGCGCGCGCCGCCGGGTCACCGGAGTGCTGGCATGACGCCGGTACAGACCCCGGCGCAGACTGCGCCGCACCCGGTCGCGGAGCAGGATCCGCCGATGCGGATCGACTTGCTGCGGATTGCGGAATGGATCGCGCCGGGCAGCCGGGTGCTGGACCTCGGGTGCGGCGACGGCCGGCTGCTGGATTATCTGCAGCGCACACGCCAGGTGAGCGGCGCCGGCGTCGAGCTCGACGATGAGCACATGATCGCATCGGTGCGGCGCGGCGTGCGCGTGATCCAGCAGAATCTCGAAGAAGGCTTGGCGCTGTTCGACGACCGGCAGTTCGATACGGTGGTGTTGTCCCAGACTCTGCAGTCCATGCACCATACCGAACACATTCTGCGGGAAATGGCGCGCGTGGCCCGGTACGGCATTGTGTCCTTCCCGAACTTCGGCTATTGGCCGCACGGCTGGTCGATCTTGCGCGGGCGCATGCCGGTCAACGACCAAATGCCCTATCAGTGGTACGACACGCCCAATATCCATCTGTGCACGCTGCGGGATTTCCAGATCCTGGCGGCGCAACTGGGGCTGCGGGTCACGCACCTGGCCGCTTTCCGGGGCGAGCAGGAAATCCATTGGCTGCGCGGCTGGCGCAGCCAGCTCGCGGTCTATCGCTTCGAGTCGCCCTGGAGCGGGCGCGCATGACCGCGGCGCGGGATGCGGACTCCGGCACTGAAAACGCGGCGGCCCCGGCACAGAGCTGGCGGGTCTATGGCAGCCGGCGCGTCGCACCGCTGCTGATCCTGGGCTTTGCCAGCGGCCTGCCGCTGGCGCTGACCTCCGGCACCTTGCAGGCCTGGGCGACAGTCGAGCAGGTTTCCCTGCAAAGCATCGGCTTCCTGACGCTGGCGGGCACGGCCTACACGCTGAAATTTCTCTGGGCGCCCTTGGTGGACCGCTATGCGCCCCCCTGGATGGGCAGGCGGCGCGGCTGGGTCTTTCTCACGCAGTGGCTGCTGGCGGCCTCGATCGCCGCCATGGGCCTGTTCAATCCGGGCACGGAACTGCAAATGCTGGCCCTGCTGGCGGTCTGGGTGGCTTTTCTCTCGGCCACCCAGGACATCGCCTTCGATGCCTACAGCACCGACGTGCTGCGCCAGGACGAGCGCGCGGCCGGGGCGGCGCTGAAGGTCATGGGATATCGGCTGGCGATGGTGGTGTCCGGCGGGCTGGCCTTGATCCTGGCCGATCAATGGCTGGGCTGGAACGCCATGTACATGCTGATGGGCGGATTGATGGCGCTGGCTTCGCTCGCGACTTTGTGGGCGCCGGAGCCGGAACGCGCCGTCCGGCCGCCGCGCACCCTGCGCGAGGCCGTGGCCGAACCCCTGCGTGAATTTTTCGGCCGCCGGGGCGCCTGGGCCATCCTGTTGCTCATTGTCCTGTACAAGCTGGGCGATGCCTTCGCGGGCGCGCTGTCGACCACCTTCCTGCTCCGGGGGGCCGGATTCGACGTCACCGAGGTGGGCATGGTCAACAAGGTCTTCGGCCTGGCCGCCACCATCGTCGGCGCGCTGGCGGGCGGCGCCCTGATGACGCGCCTGGGCTTGTACCGCGCCCTGATGATCTTCGGTGTGTTGCAGGCCGTCTCGAACCTGGGCTACTGGATGCTGGCCGTCACGCCGCCCCATCTCTATTCCATGGCGCTGGTCGTGGCGGTCGAGAACCTGTGCGGCGGCCTGGGCACGGCCGCCTTCGTGGCGCTGCTGATGGCCTTGTGCCGGGCGAAGTTTTCCGCGACGCAGTTCGCGCTGCTGTCGGCGCTGTCGGCCGTGGGCCGCACCTACCTGGCCGGGCCGTTGACGCCGGTGTTGGTCGCCGGCTTCGGCTGGCCGGTGTTTTTCGTGCTGACCGTGGCGATCGCCTTGCCGGGGCTGGGCCTGCTGTGGTGGATGCGCGCGCGGGTGCGGGCCCTGGATGCGCCGCTCTGACGGCCGTGCGCCTGGCCGTTCAGCCGGGCAGCGGGGAATCGTCTTCGCGCGCGCCTGCGGCAAAGGCCCGGGGCGTCACGCCGGTATGCGCCCTGAAGGCGGCGATGAAGGACGACAGACTGTCGTAGCCGCAGGCCAGGGCCACGTCCGTGATGCGGTCGCCGCGCTCCAGCAGCGGCAGGGCATGCACCAGCCGGACGCGCTGGCGCCATAGGCGAAAGCCCAGGCCGGTCTGCTGCTGGAACAGGCGCGTCAGGGTTTTGTCCGACACGCCCAGGCGGCGGCTGAACGAGCCCAGATCGGGCGTGTCGTCGGGCGAACGCTGCAACTGCTGGCATACGGACTGCAGGCGCGGATCGGTGGGCCAGGGCAGGATCAGGCCGGCATCCGGACTGACGGCCAGTTGGTCCGCCAGCACCTGGGCCAGCCGGCCGTCCGGGCCGTCGAGATCGTACTCAATGGGCAGGGTGCTGAAATGCCGGATCAGTTCGTGCAGCAGGGGGCTGACTGCCAGCACCCGGCAGTCGAGCCAGTCCAGGCCCAGCGCGTCGGCGTCCAGGTACAGGCTGCGGATGACGGTGTGCGGCGATTGCTGCACCCGGTGCAGCACCCCGGCAGGAATCCAGACGGCGCGCTGCGGCAGGGCGACGAAGCGGGCGTACGGCGTCCAGACTTGCAGATGGCCCTGTGTGGCATAGGATAACTGGGCCCAGATGTGCCGGTGGCGCCGGGGGATCAAGGTGTTGGACAAGCTGTCGATGTGCCCGTAGACGGGGCGCGGCAGGCGGCGCAAGGGGCCGTGCCCGGATCGGGCGCGTGTCTTGCGGGCCTCTTCGGAAAGCCTGCGGTTGCGGCGCAGGACGGCCGGATCGGGGGCGGGGATGTCCGTTCGCGAATAATTCATAGCTGTTTACCGCCAAACATGGCAGGGCATCCAGTTTAACCTTCTCTTCGAGAGCCCCGGACCGCCGGAGCACCCACTTTCATGATGTCGAAATTACGTCTGCTGTTCGATCGCTTCACCTTGATCCTGATCGCGGTCGTCACGGCCGCCACGGTCTTGCCGGCCCACGGACAAGGTGCGGTCTTTTTCGAATGGCTTACGGCTGCGGCCATCGCCCTGCTGTTTTTCCTGCATGGGGCCAAGCTTTCACGCGAGGCCATCATTGCGGGCGCCACACATTGGCGGCTGCACGGCGTGATCTTCATCTGGACGTTCGTGATTTTCCCCCTCATGGGGTGGGTGCTTCGGCCGGTTCTTCTGCCCCTGCTGGGCGAACCGCTCTACATAGGCATTGTCTACCTGACGGTCCTGCCCGGGACGGTCCAGTCGGCCATCGCCTTCACATCGATTGCGCGCGGCAATGTACCTGCGGCGGTCTGCGCCGCTTCGGCCTCCAGCATCGTCGGCATCGTCATCACGCCCCTGTTGCTTCAGTGGCTGTTGGGCGCGGATACCTCCGCGCTGGATGGCAGTTCGCTGCTGCAGGCCATTGGCCGCATCAGTGTGCAGATCTTCCTGCCCTTCGTCGCCGGCCACCTGATGCGCCCGGTGATCGGCCGCTGGATGGATGGCCACCGCACACTCGTCACCAGCATCGACCAGAGTTCGATCCTGCTGGTGGTCTACACCGCGTTCAGCGAGTCGGTCATCGGCGGGCTGTGGCAGACCGTGGATACGGCCTCGCTGGCCTGGCTGGTGGTGGCCTGCTGCGTGTTGCTGGCGCTGGTGCTGGTGCTGAACACATGGTCGGCGCGCCGCCTGGGTTTCAATCGCGCCGACGAGATCACGATCGTGTTCTGTGGCTCGAAGAAAAGCATGGCGACGGGCGTGCCCATGGCCGGGGTGCTGTTCAGCGCGGCGGCCATCGGGCCGGTGCTGCTGCCGCTGATGATCTTCCACCAGATCCAGTTGATGGTGTGCGCGGTGCTGGCGCAGCATTATCTGCGGTCGGGGCAGGCGCAGGGGAAGCGTTCGCCTGGACGGCGCGCGGCCGCCTGATTCGGGCTTTTGATCGTCCGCCCCCCCCCCCCCCCCCCCCCCCCCCCGACAGGCGCCCGTGGGAAGCGGAAATGGCGGCTTCAAGCCTTCTTCACGAATTCCGACTTCAAGCCCATCGAACCGAAGCCATCGATCTTGCAGTCGATGTCGTGATCGCCGTCGGCCAGGCGGATGTTCTTGACCTTGGTGCCGACCTTCACCACCGAGGACGAGCCCTTCACTTTCAGGTCCTTGATCACCACCACCGTATCACCGTCTTGCAGCACATTGCCGTGGGCATCGTGGATGATGCGCGCCTGTTCTTCGTCCGTCACGGACGCCTGGGACCATTCGTGGGCGCATTCAGGGCAGACGAAGTGGCCGCCGTCTTCGTAGGTGTACTCGGAGTTGCACTGGGGGCAGTGAGGAAGCGGGTTCATGGGTTTCCTTATTGAAAAAGGGCCTGGAAACCCAGGCCCCAATCCACGGAGAAAAGCGTGCGTCAAGCGGTCGTGTGCAGCAGCGTGCCGACCATGCCGCTGGTGGCCAGTTGCGGGGCGGTGGGCACCGAATTGACCAGGCTGAGGATGGTGTTGGCCTGACCGTCCAGAACCTTGCGCAGCAGCAGGTTTTCTTTTTCCTGCATCATGTTCCAGTTTTGCAGGCCGGTCGCCGCGGCGACGGTGCCTTCGATGGAAGCGGACATGTGAACTCCTGTGAATAATAGGGGCTTCACGCGGGGGCGCGAACGGCGAAAACGGATCTCGCCTTTTCTACGGCATCCATTGTATGTTCTTTATGCCTGCAAATCATGTCCAGTCGTAATCGATCGTCAGCGGCGCATGGTCGCTGTAGCGTGGTTCCCGGTGGATCGAGGCGGCCTGCGCCCGGGCGGCGATGCCGGGGGTGGCGATGTGGTAATCGATGCGCCAGCCCACGTTCTTGGCCCAGGCCTGGCCGCGGTTGCTCCACCAGGTGTAGGCCTCGCCGGTGGCATCCGGGTGCAGGCGGCGGTAGACGTCCACCCAGCCGTGCTCGTCGAAGACCTTGCTCAGCCAGGCGCGTTCCTCGGGCAGGAAGCCGCTGTTCTTCAGGTTGCCCTTCCAGTTCTTCAGGTCGATTTCCTTGTGGGCGATGTTCCAGTCGCCGCAGATCACGAATTCGCGTCCCGTTTCGCGGTGCTCTCGCATCAGCGCGTCGATCCAGGTCTCGAAATGGGCCAGGAAGCGGTATTTGGCCTCCTGGCGCTCGTCGCCGCTGGAGCCCGACGGCAGATAGGCGCTGACGACCGTCAGGCCGGGCCAGTCGGCCCGCAGGATGCGGCCCTCGGCATCGAATTCCGGGCACGCCATGCCCGCCGCGACGCGGTCGGCCGGCCGCCGCAGGTAAAGCCCCACGCCGCTGTAGCCTTTTTTCTCCGCATGGTGGAAATGCCCCGTCCACTCGCCGGGGTGGCGCAGGTCGTCGGCCAGGTCGCTGTCCTGGATCTTGATTTCCTGCAGGCAGACGATGTCGGGGCGGGCGGTCTCCAGCCAGTCGGCCAGCCCTTTGCGGAAGGCCGAGCGGATGCCGTTGACGTTCAGAGAAGTGATTCGCAGCACGAGGGTATCCGGTGGTTGTTGCAAGCCTGCACTTTAACCCGGCGGGCGCGGCGGCGCGCCGGGCCGCGCGAATGCGGCGCCAAATATCCGATAATGTGGGTTTTCCTGCACAGAGGTCATCCGCCATGCCTGGTTCCCGCGCCCAAGCCTTCGTCCGTTTCGCCCTGGAACAGGGCGTTTTGCGCTTCGGTGAATTCAAGACCAAGTCCGGCCGCCTGAGTCCGTATTTCTTCAATGCCGGGCTGTTCAACGACGGCGCCTGCGTCGGCCGCCTGGGCCAGTTCTATGCCCAGGCCCTGGTGGATGCCGGGCTGGATTTCGACATGCTGTTCGGTCCCGCGTACAAAGGCATTCCCCTGGCCACCGCCGCCTCGATCGCCTTGTCGAACCACCCCGCTCGGGGCGACCTTCCTGTGCCCTTCGCCTTCAACCGCAAAGAGGCCAAGGATCACGGCGAGGGCGGCCTGCTGGTGGGCGCGCCGCTGCAGGGGCGCGTGGTGATCGTCGACGATGTCATCACGGCGGGCACCTCCGTGCGCGAATCCGTCGCCCTGATCCGCGCCGCTGGCGCGCAGCCCGCCGCCGTGCTGATCGCCCTGGACCGCATGGAACGCGCCGGCGCGGACGATGCGCTGTCCGCGCATTCGGCGGTGCAGGACGTGGAACAGACCTACGGCATCCCCGTAGTCAGCATCGCCGCGCTGACCGATATCCTTTCGCTGCTGGAAGACGACCCCGCCCTGGCGCAGTACCGCGATGCCGTGTCGGCGTACCGGGGCAGATACGGGGTGTGAGTTGACGCCGGGGCAGGGCGGGCGCGGTGATGGTTGGGCGCCCGGGAAGTTCCGGGATCGCCGCCAATAAGACTCCTACGAATCCAGCTTCTGCTTCAGCACCGTATTGACCTGCTGCGGATTCGCCTTGCCCTTGGCCGCCTTCATCACCTGGCCTACCAGCGAATTAAACGCCTTCTGCTTGCCGGCCCGGTATTCCTCGACGATGGCGGGATTGGCCGCCAGCACCTCGTCGATCATGGCTTCGATCGCGCCCGTATCGCTGATCTGGCGCAGCCCGCGCGACTCGATGATGGCATCCGGGTCGCCGTCCGACTCGCCCGCCCACATCGCCGCGAACACATCGCGCGCGATCTTCGTTGAAATCGTTCCGTCCAGGATGCGGGCGATCAAGGCCGCCAGGCGCTGAGGCGGGACCGGCGATGCGCCGATGTCCAGGCCGTCGCGGTTCAGCGCCGCCGACAGCTCGCCCAGGATCCAGTTGGCGGCCTGTTTTGCCTGACCGGCGGGCAGGGCGGCGGCGGCGGCTTCGAAGTAGTCCGCCGTGGCGCGGTGCAGCGTCAGTTGGGCCGCATCGTAGCCCGTCAATCCCAGGTCGGCCTCGAACCGCGCGCGCTTGGCCGCCGGCAGCTCGGGCATCGCCTGGCGCACCTGCTCGATCCATTCCGGCGCCACCACCAGCGGCGGCAGGTCCGGATCGGGGAAGTAGCGGTAATCGTCGGAATCTTCCTTGGTCCGCATGCTGCGGGTCTCGTCGCGGTCGGCGTCGTACAGGCGTGTTTCCTGCACGACCGTGCCGCCATCCTCGATCAGCTCGATCTGGCGGCGCGCCTCGTATTGGATCGCGCGTTCCATGAAGCGGAAGGAGTTCAGGTTCTTGATCTCGCAGCGCGTGCCGAACTCGGCCTGGCCGCGCGGGCGCACCGACACGTTGGCGTCGCAGCGGAACGAGCCTTCCTGCATGTTGCCGTCGCAGATGCCCAGCCACACCACCAGCCCATGCAGCGCGCGTGCATAGGCCACGGCCTCGGCGGCCGAACGCATCTCGGGTTCGGACACGATTTCCAGCAGCGGCGTGCCGGCGCGGTTCAGGTCGATGCCGCTGGATGATTCGCCGTGCGGCCCCGTGAAATGCTCGTGCAGCGACTTGCCCGCGTCTTCTTCGAGATGGGCGCGGGTCAGGTTCACCGTGTGCTCTTGTTCGCCGACGAAGAAAGACAGCCGCCCGCCCACCACGATCGGCAGCTCGAACTGGCTGATCTGGTAATTCTTGGGCAGGTCCGGATAAAAGTAGTTCTTGCGCGCAAAGACCGAACGTTCGGCCACCCGGGCGCCGATGGCCAGGCCGAACTGGATGGCGCGTTCCACCGCGCCCCGGTTCATGGCCGGCAGCGAGCCGGGCAGTGCCATGTCCACGGCATTGGCCTGGGTATTGGGCTCGGCGCCGAAGCGCGTGCTGCTGCGGGAAAAGATTTTCGACCGCGTGGAGAGCTGGGCGTGGGTTTCCAGCCCGATGACGATTTCCCAATCCATTATGCGTGTCCCGGAATGCGTTGATGCCAGTCGGTGGCTTGCTGGTAGCGGTCGGCCAGGGCCAGCAGGCGGCCTTCGTCGAAATAGCGGCCGATGATCTGCAGGCCGATGGGCAGACGCCCCGATTCGCCGCCGAAGCCGCAGGGGATGGACATGCCCGGCAGGCCCGCCAGGCTGACGCCCAGTGTGTAGATGTCGCCCAGCCAGTCGGCGATCGGATCCTGGCGGTTGTCGCCGATGCGGCGGGCCACGGCGGGGGTGACCGGCCCCATGATCACGTCGCAGTCCTGCGCCAGGACGCGGCGGAAGTCGTCGGCGATCATGCGCCGCACGCGCTGGGCCTGCAGGTAGTAGGCGTCGTAGTAGCCGTGCGACAGGACGTAGGCGCCCACCAGGATGCGGCGGCGCACTTCGTCGCCGAAGCCTTCGGAGCGGGACCGGCTGGTCATGTCGGCCAGGTCGGTGTATTCGGCCGCGCGGTGCCCGTAGCGCACGCCGTCGTAGCGGGACAGGTTGCTGGAGGCTTCCGCGGGGGCGATCACGTAGTAGGCCGGGATCGACAGGCGCGTGCGCGGCAAGGACACGTCCACCCGGACCGCGCCCAGGGATTCGAAGACCTGCAGGGCGGATTCGACGGCGGCGCCGACCTCGGCCGACAGGCCTTCGTTGAAAAACTCGCGCGGAACGCCGATGCGCAGCCCCGCCAGCGGGCGTTCGCCGCCCGCCTGGAAGCCGTTCTGGGCGGCGTCGAAGGCGGCCTGGATGCGGCCGGCGGCGTTGGGTGCGCCGTCGCAGGTTTCCAGGCTGGTCGAGTCGCGGGGGTCGAAGCCGCTCATGGCGTCCAGCAGCGGCACCAGGTCGCGGGCGCTGTGCGCCAGCGGACCGGCCTGGTCCAGGCTGGAGGCATAGGCGATGATGCCGTAGCGCGAGACGGTCCCGTAGGTGGGCTTGATGCCGCTGACCCCGCACAGGGCGGCGGGCTGGCGCACCGAGCCGCCGGTGTCCGTGCCGGTGGCGCCGAGCACCAGGCCGGCGGCCACGGCGGCGGCGGAGCCGCCGGACGACCCCCCCGGGATGCGCTCCGGATCCCAGGGATTGCGCACGGGGCCGAAGGCGGAGTTTTCATTGCCCGAACCCATGGCGAATTCGTCGCAACTGAGCTTGCCCAGCGAGACGGTGCCGGCCGCGCGCCAGCGATCCACCACGGCGGCGTCGAAGGGGCTGACGTAATCGCTCAGCATCTTGCTGGCGGCGGTCGTGCGCCAGCCGCGCGTCACGAACAGGTCTTTGTGCGCGACAGGGATGCCCGCCAGCGGCCCGGCGCTGCCGTCGGCCAGGGCCTGGTCCGCGGCACGCGCCTGGGCCAGGGTCAGTTCGTCGTCGATATGCAGGAAGACATGGGGGTCGGCATGGGCGCGCGCCGCGCGCAGCGCGTCGGCGGCCAGTTCGGCGGCGCTGACGCGCCGGGCGCGCAGGGCTTCGCCCAGCGCCTGGATGCTGCGGAATTCTGAAAGCTGGGTCATGGCATCATTCGATGACGGTGGGGACGAGGAACAGGCCCTGGTGGGCGGCCGGGGCGTTGGCCAGGCAGGCGTCGCGCTGTTCGGGCGTCTGCGCCGGCTCGGGCGCGTCGTCGCACAGGCGCAGGGCGATGTCCTGGTGGGCGGCCAGCGGGTGGGCCATGGGTTCGATGCCGGCCGTGTCCACGGCCTGCAACGCTTCGATCAGGCCCAGGATGCGGTCCAGTTCCTGGCGGGCGCGGATCTGGTCGTTGGAATCCAGCCGCAGGCCCGAGAGCCGTGCCAGCCGGGCGATGTCCTGTTCGGTGAGTGCCATGTCGTCGTGCCGGAGGGGCCGCCGCCGGGGCGGCCGGATTGAGTGTGTGCGGATGTGACCGGAAGCATGAAAAGCAGGAATTTTGCAAAACATTGACTGCTGATCCGGGTCTAACCCTAAAGGATTATAAGTTATCATTGCTGATTCCATGCGGTTTGCCCGGCCTGCGCCGTCGTTGTGGCGGTTTTGGTTCAAGTCGGCACCGGGTCGCTCGCGCGGATCCACCAGACACCCCTTTTATTAGTGCGCCCATGTTCGGATTCCTACGCAGCTACTTTTCCAGCGACATGGCGATCGACCTCGGTACGGCGAATACGCTGATCTATGTCCGAAGCAAGGGCATCGTGCTCGACGAACCCTCGGTCGTCGCCATCCGCCATGACGGCGGTCCCAATGGCAAGAAAATCATCCAGGCCGTCGGCCGCGAAGCCAAGCAGATGCTGGGCCGCGTGCCCGGCAACATCGAGGCCATCCGGCCCATGAAGGACGGCGTGATCGCCGACTTCACCGTCACCGAGCAGATGCTCAAGCAGTTCATCCGCATGGTGCACCCGCGCAGCATGCTGGCCCCCAGCCCGCGCATCATCGTGTGCGTGCCTTGCGGCTCCACCCAGGTCGAGCGTCGCGCCATCCGTGAATCGGCGCTGGGCGCGGGCGCCAGCCAGGTCTACCTGATCGAAGAGCCCATGGCGGCCGCCATCGGCGCGGGCCTTGCCGTGTCCGACGCCAGCGGCTCGATGGTGGTGGACATCGGCGGCGGCACCACCGAGGTGGCCGTGATCTCCCTGGGCGGGATGGTCTACAAGGGTTCGGTGCGCGTCGGCGGCGACAAATTCGACGAAGCCATCATCAACTACATCCGCCGCAACTACGGCATGCTGATCGGCGAACCCACGGCCGAGCTCATCAAGAAGGAAATCGGCTCAGCCTTCCCGGGCTCCGAGATCCGCGAGATCGAGGTCAAGGGCCGCAATCTGTCCGAAGGCGTCCCGCGCAGCTTCACGGTGTCCTCCAACGAAATCCTCGAATCCCTGACCGATCCGCTCAACCAGATCGTCTCGGCGGTGAAGACGGCCCTGGAGCAGACCCCGCCCGAGCTGGGCGCCGACATCACCGACAAGGGCATCGCCCTGACCGGTGGCGGTGCGCTGTTGCACGATCTGGACCGCCTGCTCCAGGAAGAAACCGGCCTGCCCGTCGTGGTCGCCGAAGACCCGCTGACCTGCGTGGTCCGCGGCTGCGGCGAGGCGCTCGAACATCTCGAGCGCCTGGGCGGGGTGTTCATCTACGACTGAGCTTTGGCCGGGCGTTCCTCGTCATGCATGAACCGGGAACCCTGAGACTCTTCAAACGCGGCCCCAGCATCGAAGTCCGGCTGGTCCTGCTGCTGGCCTTGTGTCTCGGGATGGTCGTGACCGATGCGCACTGGACCGTGCTGGGTCCGGTGCGCAGCGGCCTGTCCGTGTTTCTCTATCCCTTTCAGCGCGTCGTATTGGCGCCGCGCGACGCGATGGAGTATTTCGACAGTTGGTCGCACGCGGCCACGCTGGCACGCGCCGAACAGGAAGCCTTGCGCCGCCAGCGCATCGAAATGGCCCAGCTCTCGACCCACGCGGCCCAGTTGGCCACTGAAAACGAGCAGTTGCGCCGTCTGCTCAATGTCTCCGAATCCATCACTCAACAGTCCGTGGCGGTCGAGGTCTTCTACGTGCCGTCCGGCGCCTTCAATCATCGCCTGATCTTCAACAAGGGGTCGCGCGCCGGCATCGCCCCGGGCATGCCGGTGATCGACGATGGCGGGGTCGTGGGCCAGATCGTGCGCGTCACGCCGTTCACCTCCGAGGCCGCCCTGTTGATCGATGACCAGGTGTCCATCCCGGTCCAGGTGCTGCGCAACGGGTTGCGACTGATCGCCTTTGGCGGCAACGAGGTCGGCAAGCTTGAAGTCCGCTACCTTTCGTCCGGCGTGGATGTGCGCGCCGGGGACGTGCTGGTGACCAGCGGCATCGGCGGCCTGTTTCCGGCCGGCCTGTCGGTCGGCCGCGTGGAAAGAATCGAGCGCGACCCCGGCACCGGTTTCGCGATGGCGATCGCCGAGCCGTTGTCGCACCCCGAGCGCTACCGTCATTTTCTGGTTCTGCGCGTGGACGTGGCCGACGTGCCCCAGCCCGAGGAGATCGAACATGCCCTCGACGCCCAATAAGCGCCAGGGAGGTTCCTCCCTGATGGCGCTGCAGCCGGTGGATGCCGCCGCATTCCAGAACGCCGCGCCCGGTTGGCTGGTATGGGGCTCGCTGATCCTGGTATGGATGGCGTCCCTGCTGCCCTGGCGGCTCTGGCAGCCGGTGCCCGACGTGCTGTTGTTGATGCTGCTCTATTGGTGCCTGCGCGCGCCCGCCCGCGTGGGGCTGACGACCGCCTTCGTGTTCGGCCTGCTGATGGATGTGCAGGATGCCGGCCTGCTGGGCCTGCATGCGCTGTGCTACGTGCTGGCCGCCTACGGCATCTTGCGGCTGAGCCATCGGCTGCGGCATTTCAACGCCTGGCTGCAGACGCTGCAGGTCCTGCCGGTATTCGTGGGTTCCTGCATGGTGTCCAGCCTGCTGGGCGCTTGGCTGAGCGGCGCCTGGGAGGGCTGGAATTGGCTGTGGTCGGCCTTGTTCACGGGCATCTTGTGGCCCTTGCCCGATGTGCTCATGTCTCTGCGCCCGCGCCGCCTGGGCGGCGACGGCGCGGGCCCCGTCTGACGACGGCCCGGGGACGGCATGTTCGAATTCCGCAAGACCGGCCATCTCCAGCGGCAGACCGTGCTGCTGCGCGCCTGGGTGGCGGGACTGTTCGCCCTGGTGTGCCTGCTGCTGCTGGCCGGGCGCCTGTGGTACTTGCAGATCGAGCGCTACGACACCTTGTCGGCGCGCGCCGAGCAGAACCGCATCACCATCGTGCCCGTCCCGCCTCGGCGCGGGCGGATCATCGACCGCAACGGCGCGGTGCTGGCGCAGAACCTGCGCGATTACACGCTGACCGTGACGCGCGCCCAGATCCAGGGCGACATCGATGACGTGCTCGACCGGCTGGGCGAGCTGGTCTATCTCAGCGAAGGCGACCGGCGCAGGTTCATGCGCCTGTACCGGCAGAGCGGCCGTTATGCGCCCGTCCTGCTGCGCAACAACCTGAACGACATCGAGGCGTCCTGGTTTGCCGTCCATGCCTACCGCTTCCCCGGCGTCAACCTGGAGGCCCGCTGGGTGCGCAACTACCCCCGGCACGAGTCGGCCGCCCATGTGCTGGGTTTCGTCGGCAGGATTTCCGAAGAGGACCAGCGCAACCTGGAAGAAACCGGCCAGATGGGCAATTACCGGGGCACCTCGGTCATCGGCAAGAAAGGCGTCGAGAAGACCTGGGAGAAAGCCCTGCACGGCCGAACCGGAGTCGAGGAGCTGGAAGTCACGGCGGGCGGGCGCCCGGTGCGCGAACTGAGCCGCACCGACCCGGTGCCCGGTTCCGACCTGGAGCTGTCCCTGGATATCGGCCTGCAACAACTGGCCGAGGCGCAGTTCTCGGGCCGGCGCGGGGCGCTGGTCGCCATCGAGCCGCACACGGGCGAGGTCCTGGCCTTCGTATCCTCGCCGTCTTTCGATCCGAATCTGTTCGTGGACGGCATCGACGTCGAGAGCTGGCGCAAGCTGAACGAATCGCCGGATCATCCGCTCATCAACCGGCCGCTGTACGGCACCTATCCCATCGGCTCGACCTACAAGCCTTTCGTGGGGCTGGCGGCCCTGGAAATGGGGCTGCGCTCGGCGCGCGAACTGGTCCCCGATCCCGGCTACTTCGAGCTGGCCGGGCAGCGGTTCCGCAATGCCGGCGGGGCGGTCTACGGGCCGACCGACATGCATCGGGCCATCGTCGTGTCTTCCGATACCTATTTCTTCTCGCTGGGCGCCCAGATGGACGTCGATGCCCTGCACGATTTCGCGCAGCAGTTCGGTTTCGGCCAGATCACAGGCATCGACCTGGACGGCGAGCGCCGCGGCGTGCTGCCTTCGCGCGCCTGGAAACGCAAGGCCTACAAACAGCGCGAGCAGCAGCATTGGTATCAGGGCGAGACCGTGTCGGTCGCCGTCGGGCAGGGCTACAACGCCTTCACCCTGCTGCAACTGGCCCAGGCGACCGCGGTGCTCGCCAACGACGGGGTCTACATGAAGCCGCACCTGGTGCGCCGGATCATCGACCCGCTCTCGGGGCGGTTCAACTATCCCGTGGCCGGCCCGCAGTACACCATCGATCTGAAGCCGGACAATCTGCGCGTGATCCGCGAGGCCATGGTGGATGTCGTGCGCAAAGGGACGGCGCGGCGCGCTTTCGATGGCGCGCCCTACCAGGCGGCCGGGAAGACCGGCACGGCTCAAGTCTACAGCCTGCGCGGCGCCAAGTACCGGGCGCACTCGGTCGATGAGCGCCTGCGCGACCACGCCTTGTTCATGGCCTATGCGCCAGTCGAGGATCCCCAGATCGCCGTGGCCCTGATCGTGGAAAATGGCGGCTGGGGCGCCTCGGTGGCCGCGCCGATCGCCCGCACGGTGTTCGACTACTGGCTGGATCCGGACCGCACCGCGCTGCGTCGCGCGCGCCTGCAGATCGAGCGGGAAGCGCAGGGCGACCCGGCGCAGCCGGCGGCCGCTCCGGGGCGGCCCGAACTGGATCCGGCACCCGATGATGAAGGCGAGGCGCCCGAGCCGGCGCTCCCGCCCGATGAATCCCTGGCTCCCGGAGACGGCGCCCTGGAGGAGAACCCATGAAGCTGATCGTGCAGGCGGCGCGCCGCATGTTCGCGGTGCTGGATTGGCCTCTGCTGATTCTGCTGGTCGTCATGGCCCTGGTCGGCATGGCCACCATGCATTCGGCGGTGGGCAATACCGATTGGCGCTTCGCCGATCAGTTGCGCAACTTCCTGCTGGCGTTTGCGGCCATGTGGTTCGTCGCGCTGTTGCGCCCGGCCTGGATCATGCGTGCGGCGCCCTTGTTCTATGTGCTCGGGGTGGGCCTGCTGGTGGCGGTCATGCTGTTCGGAGAGACCAGCAAGGGCGCAACCCGCTGGTTGAATCTCGGAATCACGCGCATCCAGCCCTCGGAGATGATGAAGATCGCCGTGCCGCTGATGCTGGCCTGGTATTTCCAGCGCCAGTCGGCCAATCGTTTCCGCATCCTGGACTTCCTGGTGGCCGGGGTGTTGCTGGCGGTGCCCGCGGGGCTCATCATCGACCAGCCGGATTTGGGCACGGCGCTGCTGGTGCTGGCCTCGGGCTTTTGCGTGATCTATTTTGCCGGCCTGTCGTTCAAGCTGCTGATACCGGCGGTGCTGGCGGTGACGCTGGCGCTGGGAACGCTGGTGGCGTACGAAGACCAGATCTGCCAGCCCGAGGTGGATTGGGTGGTGCTGCACGATTATCAGAAATACCGCGTCTGCGTGCTGCTCAATCCGGGCTCGGATCCGCTGGGCAAGGGCTTTCATACCATCCAGTCCATGATCGCGGTCGGTTCGGGCGGCCTGTACGGCAAGGGCTACATGCAGGGCACCCAGACGCACCTGGACTTCATCCCCGAACGGACCACGGACTTCATCTTCGCCGTATACGCCGAGGAATTCGGCCTGTACGGCGGGGTGGTGCTGCTGATCCTGTACATGCTGCTGGTGTTGCGCGGCCTGACGATCACCGTGCGGGCGCCCACCCAGTTCGGGCGGTTATTGGCCGGCGCCATGTCCATGATGATGTTCGTGTACGTGTTCGTGAATATCGGCATGGTGACCGGCGTGCTGCCGGTGGTGGGGGTGCCGCTGCCCTTCATGAGCTACGGCGGCACGGCGCTGATGACGCTGGGGGTGGCCTGCGGCCTGCTGATGAGCATCGGCGCGCAGCCCCCCCGCCCGGATGGGTGAGCGCGGCCCGAGCCGGGAGGCGGGTCAGCGCAGCGGGGACGCGTCGTCGTACAGGCTGCCCAGCAGGCGGGCGATGGGCGCCGGCATGCCGTAGGCGCCCAGTTCGCCGACGGGCACCCAGGCGCGGTCCGCGTGGCCCGTCGCCGGCGCGGCCCCGTCCGGCAGTTGCAGCCGGCAGGGGTGCATGCGAAGCCGGAAATGCGTGAAGACGTGATCGACCGCCGCCATCGCCCGCGGCGCCGAGGTGGCGGACAGGCTGGCGCAGGCTGCCCGCAGCGCGAGGGCATCCTCGAATTGCGGCAAGGCCCACAGGCCGCCCCAGATGCCCGAATCCGGCCTGCGTTCGAGCAGCACGCGGCGCGCGCATTCGGCGATCAACATCCACCCATGACGCAGCGGCTGCGCCCGCCGCGCGCGCGGCGCCGGCAGTTCGTCCTGGCGGTTCTCGATCCGCGCCCGGCAATCCGGTGCCAGCGGGCAGCGCGCGCAGTCGGGCCGCGTCCGGGTGCAGATCGTGGCCCCCAGGTCCATCTGGCCTTGTGTGTAGGCCGTCATGTCCAGTTCGGCGGGCGCGGCGGCGAGCAGCCCCTGTGCGTGCTCCCAGAGCTGCCGAGCCGCGCGTGCCGCCGTCGGGTCGCCCTCGACCGCGAAATAGCGCGCCAGCACCCGGCGCACGTTGCCGTCCAGGATCGGCGCGCGCTCTCCGAAGGCAAAAGCGGCGATGGCGGCGGCGGTCGAGGGGCCGATGCCAGGCAGTTGCGCCAGTTCGGCGGCGCGGGCGGGGAAGCGGCCGCCGAACTGGTCGCGCAATGTCTGTGCGCAGCGGTGCAGGTTGCGTGCGCGGGCGTAGTAACCCAGGCCGGCCCAGGCCTGCAGGACGGCATCTTGCGGTGCGTCGGCCAGGTCGATGACGGTGGGAAACAGTTCCAGAAAACGCGTGTAGTAGGGCACCACCGTGGCCGCCTGGGTCTGCTGCAGCATGATTTCCGACAACCAGATGCGATAAGGGTCGCGGGTGCCTTGCCAAGGCAGGCCGTGGCGCCCGGCCCGATGCTGCCACGCGGCGATGCGGGCAGCGGCGCTGTCGGGCGGCGCGGTCGGGCGCCGCATCAGAACCGGGTGCGGCGCGTGACCGACAGGCGCGCCGCGACGGCGCCCAGCAGGGCCACCAGCAGGCCGGACAACAGCAGGTCCGGGGCCGCCGGCAGGCGGATCGCCCAGTCCACGCCGTAGCTGCGGGCGAAACCGCCCAGAATCGCATTCAGCGGGGTCAGCGCCAGCCAGGCCAGCAGCAGCGCCAGCAGGCTGGCGGCCAGGCCGGTGAGGGCGCCCAGATACAGGAAGGGGCGGCGGACGAAGGATTCGGTCGCGCCCACCAGCCGGGCGACGGCGATTTCCTCGCGCTGGGTCAGCGCCTGCAGGCGCACGGTATTGAACACGGTCGCCAATACGACGATGACCACGGCGCCCGCCAGCATGCCAAGCCCCACCCGGATGAAGGCGAGCAGGGATTCCAGGCGCCGCACCCATTCGCTGTCGAGCTGGATTTCCTGGATTTCCGGCCATTGGCGCCAGGCTTCGGCCAGGTCGGCCGCTTCGCGCGCCGGAGTGTCGGAATCGCGCAGGGTGACGATGAGGGCGTCGGGCAAGGGGTTGTCGGGCAGGGCGTCCAGGGCGCGCGCCCAGGTCGGATCGGCGCGCAACTGGGCCATGGCCTGGTCGCGCGGCATCAGCCGGGCCTGGGCGATGTGCCCGCCGCCCTGCTCGCGCACGCGCGCCAGCAGGGCTTGCTGCGCGGCGGCCGGGGTGCCGGCCTTCAGGAACAGCGTCAGTTCCGGCGCGACCGCCAACTGCCGGGCGAGCGGCTGGCTGGACTGCAGGATCGAGGCTCCCAGAACGGGCACGGCCAGCATCAGGGCGATGACCGCGATGTTGGCCAGGGATGAGAAGGGGTGCTGGCGCAGGCGCCGCAGCGCCACGGCCAGGGCGTACCGGTGATGCCGCAGCCAGCGGTTCATGGCGCCCTCCTGGTGTTGCGGGGCGTGCCGTTCATGTCGGCACCCCCGCGATGTCTTCGAAGCGCCCGGCGTCGATGCGCAGTGTGCGCCTCGCGTAGCGGGTCATGAGCGCGGTGTCGTGAGAGGCGATCAGGGTCGTGACGCCGACCCGGTTGAAGTCGCGGAATACGTCCATGATGCGGGTGGCGCTGTCGTGATCCAGGTTGGCGGTGGGTTCATCGGCGATCAGGATGGCGGGCCGGCCCACGATGGCGCGGGCGATGGCCAGGCGCTGCTGTTCGCCGCCGGACAATTCGATGGGCGAAAGGTCTTCCTTGCCGCGCAGGCCGACTTTTTCCATGGCGGCGCGGGCGCGGGTGGCGGCCGTGACGCGATCCAGGCCCAGCACGGCCAACGGCAGCATGACGTTGTCGAAGGCATTGCGGTCGAACAGCAGGTGGGCGTCCTGCAGGATCAGGCCGACGGTGCGGCGCAGGTAGGGCAGCGTGCGCGCCGACAGCCGGTCGAGACGGTGGCCGTTGACCGTGACGGCGCCCCGGCTGGCGGGTTCCAGCCCCCCGACCAGTTTCAGCAGGGTGGACTTGCCCGCCCCCGAGGGGCCCGAGACGAAGACGAATTCCCCGGGGTCGATGCCGAAGTTGACGTCGGCGAGGATATTGCGCCCCCGGCCGAAGGATTTGAAGACATGCTGGAATTCGATCATGCGCGTCTGGTGTACTTAGCGTAATATGCCCGGCTGGCCGTTTCGGGGTCGATCCGGGATGGATCCGGCTGGGAAGGCCGCCGTGGCGCGGGCCGATTGCCATGGCGGGAGCAGGGATATCCCGCATGTCTCAGGCCTGCGGTGGCAGGCTACGATCTAGCCCAGACGGATCAATTCCACGAGATTGTATTCCGTGTTGTTCAATGCCACTTGCTCAATCGGGAAAGGATGACTATGAAATTCATGAAACTCGCAGCTGTCGGTGCGGCACTGCTGTTTGCCGGCACCGCCGCTCAGGCAGGTGAAACCTTTGATGCCGTCAAGGCGCGCGGCTTCGTGCAATGCGGCGTGAACGCCGGTCTGCCGGGCTTCTCGCAAGCCGATAGCAAGGGTGTCTGGCAGGGCATCGACGTCGATATGTGCCGGGCCGTGGCCGCCATGGTTTTCGGCGACGCCAGCAAATTCAAGGTCACTCCGCTGACCACCCAGCAGCGCTTCACCGCCCTGCAGTCGGGCGAAGTCGATGTGCTCACCCGCAATACCACCGCCACCATGTCCCGCGACACCACGCTGGGCCTGATGAGCGCCGGCGTCAACTACTATGACAGCCAGGGTGTACTGGTCAAGAAGAGCCTGGGCGTGAAGAGCGCGACCGAGCTGGGCGGCGCCTCCGTCTGCGTGCTGCAGGGCACCACCACCGAGCTCAATCTGGCCGACTGGTTCCGCGCCAACAAGCTCGACTTCAAGCCGGTCGTGATCAATACCTCTGAAGAAGGCTTCCGCACCTTCGAGGCCGGCCGCTGCGACGTGGTCACCAGCGACAAATCCCAGTTGGGCAGCCTGCGCGCCTCTTCGGCCACGCCGGACGACTACATCATTCTGCCGGAAGACTTCTCCAAAGAACCCCTGGGCCCCATGGTCCGTCAGGGTGACGATGAGTGGTTCATGGTGGTGCGCTGGGCGCTGAACGCCATGGTCGAGGCCGAAGAATACGGCATCACTTCGAAGAACCTGGACGAGATGCTCAAGAGCCCCAACCCCAACATCCAGCGCATCCTGGGCGTGTCCGGCGATATGGGCAAAGGTCTGGGCCTGGACAAGAAATGGGCCTACAACATCATCGAACAGGTCGGCAACTATGGCGAATCGTTCGAGCGCAACATCGGCATGGGCTCCCCGCTCAAGCTCGAGCGCGGCTTGAACGCCCAGTGGACCAAGGGCGGCGTGATGTACGCCTGGCCGATCCGCTGATCGCCTGATCCGCTCCACGGTTCTTTCGGCCGCCGGGGTTCTCCCGGCGGCCGGGTTCCAGCGGCGGCGGCTGCTGCCGCCGCCTTCACCGCCCGCATCCTATGACTCAAACAACACCTCGCGTACCCAGGGCGCCTCGCCGGCGCTGGTCCTGGAACGACCCCGCGACGCGCGCGCTGATCTATCAGATTCTGATCCTGGGCCTGGTCGGCCTGGGCGTGTGGTACCTGTCCTCCAACACGCTGCACAATCTGGCGGCGCGCAACATCTCCACCGGTTTCGACTTCCTGCATGAGGAAGCCGGTTTCGCCATCGGCGAATCGATGGTGGAATACTCTCCCGCCGACACCTATGGCCATGCGGTCGTGGTCGGCCTGCTGAACACCCTCAAGGTTTCCGTGATCGGCGTGATCGCCGCCACCCTGTTCGGCACGCTGCTGGGCATCAGCCGCCTGTCCAAGAACTGGCTGATCTCGCGCCTGGCCGGCCTCTACATCGAGGTCATGCGCAATATTCCGCTGCTGCTGCAGCTTTTCTTCTGGTATGCCCTGATCACCGAGATCATGCCCGGCCCGCGCCAGGCGCTGCAGCCCCTGCCGGACGTTTTCATTTCCAATCGCGGCTTCAAGATTCCCTGGCTCAAGGGCGACGCCATGGACTGGATCTTCGGCGGTCTGGCGCTGGCCATCGTGCTGATCGTGGTGCTGGCCCATTGGGCGCGCCGCCACCAGGACGCCACCGGCAAGATCTTCCCCCTCGGGCGGGCCGCCCTCGGGCTGCTCGTGGCCGTGCCCCTGCTGGCTTTCTGGATCAGCGGCGGCTCGCTCGAAATCGACCGGCCCGAACTCAAGGGCTTCAATTTCCAGGGCGGCCTGAACATGTCGCCCGAGTTCTCGGCGCTGTTGCTGGGGCTGGTGACCTACACCTCGGCCTTTGTGGGCGAGGTCGTGCGCTCCGGCGTCCAGGCCGTCAGCCAGGGCCAATGGGAGGCCGCCTCCTCGATCGGCCTGTCGCGGTCGCGCACGCTGCGCCTGGTGATCCTGCCCCAGGCCATGCGGGTCATCATTCCGCCCATGACCAGCCAATACCTGAACCTCACCAAGAACAGCTCGCTGGCCGTGGCCATCGGCTATCCCGATATCGTGGCCGTCACCAACACCATCCTGAACCAGACCGGGCAGGCCATCGAAGGCATCATGATCATCATGGCGGCCTATCTGGTGGTCAGCCTGTCGATCTCGGTCTTCATGAACTGGTACAACAAGCGCATCGCGCTGGTGGAGCGATAGATGGACCATACCCTCCCTGGCACCGGGCGCCGGCCCCCGCACACCGATGCGGGCGTCATCGGCTGGCTGCGCAGCCGGCTGTTTTCCTCGCCGTTGAACGCGATCCTGACGATCCTGGCCCTGTGGATCCTGTTGATGGCGATTCCGGCCTTGATCGACTATCTGTTCGTCAAGCCCGATTTCGCCGCCACGACGGCGGCCGAGTGCCGCGCGACGGGCGGCTACTGCTGGGCCTTCGTGCGCGAGAAGCATCGCCTGATCCTGTTCGGCATCTACCCCTACGACGAACAATGGCGCCCGCTGCTGGCGTCCGTGATCCTGGTGGGCGTCATCGTCTGCAGTTGCATCCGCTGGTTCTGGCGGCCGTTCCTGGGGCTGATGTGGCTGGTCTGCCTGGTGGCCGTGGGCGTGCTGATGTGGGGCGGGGTCCTGGGCCTCACCTATGTCGAGAACGCCAAATGGGGCGGCCTGCCCCTGACCCTGATCCTGTCGACCTTCGGCATCGCCTTCGCCTTTCCCTTCGGGCTGCTGCTGGCCCTGGGGCGGCGTTCGCACATGCCGGGCGTCAAGGCCGTATGCGTGGTCTACATCGAGCTGATCCGTGGCGTCCCCCTGGTCAGCCTGCTGTTCATGTCCTCGGTCATGCTGCCGCTCTTCTTGCCGGAAGGCTTTTCCATCGACAAGCTGCTGCGCGCCCAGATCGCCATCATCCTGTTCGCGGCGGCCTATGTGGCCGAAACCGTGCGCGGCGGCCTGCAGGCCATCCCCAAAGGCCAGTACGAGGGCGCCGATTCCCTGGGCCTGGGCTACTGGCAGCAGATGCGCAAGATCATCCTGCCCCAGGCGCTGAAGATCGTCATTCCGCCGCTGGTGGGGATCTTCATTTCCTTGTTCAAGGATACCTCCCTGGTGGTGATCATCGGCATCTTCGACCTGACCCAGGCGGCCAAGGCGGCCGTGTCCGACGCCGTCTGGCGCGGGTTCAGCACGGAATCCTATCTGTTCATCTCGGCCATCTATTTCGTCTTCTGCTACTCGATCTCGCGCTACAGCCTGTCGCTGGAACGCCAGTTGGATCAAGGGCAGCACCGTTAATCTTTGCCGCGGCGGGGCATCGGCCCAGCCGCCCAGGAGCTTTCGTCCATGTCGGAACCCATCATCCGCCTGCAGAACGTCAACAAGTGGTACGGCCAGTTCCATGTCCTGAAGGACCTGAACCTCGAAGTCGCGCCCAGCGAGCGCATCGTGATCTGCGGTCCTTCCGGGTCGGGTAAATCCACCATGATCCGTTGCATCAACCGCCTGGAAGAGCACCAGGAAGGCCAGATCATCGTCGACGGCACGGAACTGACCAACGACCTCAAACAGATCGAAGCCATCCGCCGGGACGTCGGCATGGTGTTCCAGCACTTCAACCTGTTTCCCCACATGACGGTGCTGGAGAACCTGACGCTGGGGCCGGTCTGGGTGCTCAAGCGCCCGAAAGCCGAGGCCGAGGCGACCGCCATGAAATACCTGGAACGGGTGCGCATCCCCGAGCAGGCCAACAAATTCCCGGGCCAGCTCTCGGGCGGCCAGCAACAGCGCGTCGCCATCGCCCGGTCCCTGTGCATGAATCCCAAGATCATGCTGTTCGACGAGCCGACCTCCGCCCTGGATCCGGAAATGGTCAAGGAAGTGCTGGACGTCATGGTCGAGCTGGCCGAGGAGACCGGCATGACGATGCTGTGCGTGACCCACGAGATGGGGTTCGCGCGCAAGGTCGCCGACCGGGTGATCTTCATGGACTACGGCCAGATCATCGAGCAGAACGCGCCCGACGCCTTCTTCGACGATCCGAAGCACGAACGCACCAAGCTCTTCCTCAGCCAGATCCTGCACTGATCGCGCCCGCGGGCCCCGGGCTTGGCGCGCACTCTCCGCGCCCGCCCGGGGTTCGCCGTGTCCGGCCGGCGCGCACCGGTTCCGCCGCCGGAGCCCGGCCGGCGGAAATTCCCTGTCGTCTTTCGCTGCATCGGCTTACACGTGTGCCGGCGCTTCTTGCTACGCTGTCCTCGTCTGGATAACAAGGAGAATGCGATGCGCACGGCAATGGAACGGACCGCCCGCACAGCGGTCATCGGCAGCCTGGTCCTCTTGACGGCATGCGCCAATATGTCGCCCCAGGGGCAGAACACGGCGGTCGGCGCGGGCGCGGGGGCCGCGCTGGGGGCGGGGCTGGGCGTGCTGATCGGCGACAGCAGCCAGGCGGCGCTGATCGGCGCGGGCATCGGCACCGTGGTGGGCAGCGTCGTCGGCTACAACTGGAAGACGGTCAAGCAGGATGTCGAGAAATCCGGCGCTTCCGACCTCGGGATCGCCGTCATCGAGATGCCCGATGGCACGCTGAAGGTGAACATCCCCAGCAATGTGTCGTTCGATACCAACCAGGCCGTGCTGAAGCCCGCCTTGCTGCCGGTCCTGGACAGCGTGGCGCGGGCCCTGAGCCAACATCCGGAATTGCGCGCCAAGGCCGTCGGCCACACCGATTCCACGGGGACCGACGCCATCAACGTGCCGCTCTCGCAGCGCCGGGCCGAGGCCGTGACGCGCTATCTGTCCGGGCACGGCGTGGCCGCCGACCGGTTGATGGCCGAGGGCCGGGGCGCTGCCAGCCCGGTGGGCGACAACCGTACCGCCGAGGGCCGCGCCCTGAACCGCCGGGTGGAATTGTTCCTGTACGCGGTGCGGTAGCGGCGCCGGCCGGACGGCCGCCTGAAGGGGCGGCCGTCCGCGCCCTCAGGCCTTCTGGTACAGCGCGGAGCCCTGGCGGATGAATTCCGCCGACTTCGCCGCCATGCCCTGGGCCAGCGCGGCGGCTTCGTCCAGCCCGTTTTCCTTGGCGTAGTCGCGCACGTCCTGCGAGATCTTCATGCTGCAGAACTTCGGGCCGCACATGGAGCAGAAGTGCGCCACCTTCATCGAGTCCTTGGGCAGGGTTTCGTCGTGGAAGGCGCGCGCCGTGTCCGGGTCCAGCCCCAGGTTGAACTGGTCTTCCCAGCGGAACTCGAAACGCGCCTTGGACAGGGCGTTGTCGCGGATCGCCGCGCCCGGATGGCCCTTGGCCAGATCGGCCGCGTGGGCGGCGATCTTGTAGGTGATGATGCCGTCCTTCACGTCTTGTTTGTTGGGCAGGCCCAGGTGCTCCTTGGGCGTGACGTAGCAGAGCATGGCGGTGCCGTACCAGCCGATCAGCGCCGCGCCGATGCCCGAGGTGATGTGGTCGTAGCCCGGCGCGATGTCGGTGGTCAGCGGCCCGAGGGTATAGAACGGCGCTTCATGACAGTGCTTGAGCTGCAGGTCCATGTTTTCGCGGATCATCTGCATGGGCACGTGGCCCGGGCCTTCGATCATTACCTGGACGTCGTGCTTCCAGGCCACCCGGGTCAGTTCGCCCAGCGTGCGCAGTTCCGCGAACTGCGCCTCGTCGTTGGCGTCGTAGCCCGAGCCCGGGCGCAGGCCGTCGCCCAGCGAGAAGCTGACGTCGTAGGCTTTCATGATTTCGCAGATGTCCTCGAAGCGCTCGTAGAGGAAACTCTCTTTGTGGTGCGCCAGGCACCACTTGGCCATGATCGAGCCGCCGCGCGACACGATGCCCGTCATGCGGCTGGCCGTCATGGGCACGAAGGGCAGGCGCACGCCCGCGTGGATGGTGAAATAGTCCACGCCCTGCTCGGCCTGCTCGATCAGCGTGTCGCGGAAGATCTCCCAGTTCAGTTCCTCGGCGACCCCGCCGACTTTTTCCAGCGCTTGATAGATCGGTACGGTGCCGATGGGCACCGGCGAATTGCGGATGATCCATTCGCGCGTTTCGTGGATGTGTTTGCCGGTGGACAGGTCCATCACCGTGTCGCCGCCCCAGCGGATCGCCCAGGTCATCTTCTCGACCTCTTCGCTGATGTCCGAGCGGATGGCGGAATTGCCGATGTTGGCGTTGACCTTCACCAGGAAGTTGCGCCCGATGGCCATGGGCTCGACTTCGGGATGGTTGATGTTGGCCGGGATGATGGCGCGGCCGCGAGCGACTTCATCGCGCACGAATTCGGGCGTGATCCGCTCGGGGATGGCGGCGCCGAAAGACTGGCCGGGATGCTGGCGGGTCAGGCGTTCGGCCAGGCGGGCGCCGTCCGGACCGCTGCGGCGCAGGGATTCGACGTACGCCTCGCGGCGCAGGTTTTCGCGGATCGCGACGAATTCCATCTCGGGTGTCACGATGCCCTTGCGGGCGTAGTGCATCTGGGTCACGTTCGCGCCCGCGCGGGCGCGGCGCGGCGTGCGTTTCAGGTCGAAGCGCAGGGCATTCAGTTCCGGGTCGGCCAGGCGGGCGCGGCCGTATTGGCTGCTCAGCCCCGAAAGCGCCTCGGTGTCGCCGCGTTCCAGGATCCAGGGCAGGCGGGGCGTGGGCAGGCCCTTGCGGATATCGATGACGGCCTCGGGATCGGTGTAAGGGCCGCTGGTGTCGTAGACCGTCAGGGGGGGGTTGGGTTCGCCGCCGAACAAGGTCGGCGTGTCGTCCTGGCGGATTTCGCGGAAAGGCACGCGAATGTCGGGCCGGGATCCGGTGACGTGGATCTTGCGGGATTGCGGCAGCGGCTCGACAGCGGCCAGGTCGACGGTCGCCCGGGAGGCGAGGAATTGCGGATTGGCGTTCAAGATGTAGCTCCAGGTTCGAACAGGATTCGGAAATGGAGCCGAGTCGGGGAGGGGGGAAGCGCGTTTCGGGAGAAGGGTTCGGGGACAGAATGAGCCCGTAGTGAAAACCGCGCACGCTCCCAGCATCGGCATTATCCGTACTGGTACGAAGGGTTTTTCTCAACACGCCGGCCAGGCCGGCGAGTACCCCTGCGTGGAGTGCAGTATACCCGCTAGCGTTCTTTCCCTGGCGTCAGCAGGCTGTCGATCAGGGCGCCGACGGCGTTCTCCACTACCTGGCGGTCCTTGCGGGTCAGGCTCCAGAACTGCCGGGGATCGATCGAGGCAAAGGGCCAGGCGGCCTCGCCCAGCGCGCCGGACGTGCCGGGCGCGGGCGTCATGTCTCCCAGGCCCCGGCTCAGCCAGTAGATATCCACTTCCAGGACCTGGGCCAGGTTCAGCAGTTTCTTCGGCGACTGGCGCGTGCCGTTCTCGTAGCTGGAGACGGCGCTTTGCGATAGGCCGCAGGCGCGTGCCAAAGCCTCCTGCGACAGGCCGCGCAGGAGCCGGGCGTGCCGGAGCCGTTCTGCAAAGGTTTCCACCCGCCCATTGGACTAAAAAGATCAAGCACAAGGGTGTTTATGGAATAATACTTTTGTAATATTTGACGGTTCGTCAGGGGGAAATGTATGCAAGAACGTCGGGTGTGGGCGCTGTCGCCGGCCGATAACGCCGACCTGCGATACCTGCGGGCCGCGGGGTGCCTGGTGCGGCGCTGCGAGTCGATCGAGGCGCTCGGCCGGGAGACGCTCCGGGCCGACATGCAATCCTGCGAGGCGGCGCTGCTCATGGCGGATGCCGCCGCCAATTGCCGGACGGCGCATCTGGTGCGCGACATGAACCTGCCGCTGGACCTGGTGGCTTTCACCGGGCCTGCGCGCCGGGGCGAGATCGCGGCGCTGCTGCGGGTCGGGGTGGATTGCGTCATGCGCCAGGGCGATCCGCCGACCCTGCTGGCCGGCGTTCTGCACGCCTTGCGCCTGCGTCGTCTCGATCGTGCCGGTTCCGCGCCGGCAGAATCCGCCCACGCGATTGGGCCGTGGACCCTGGAGGACCAGGGGTGGTGCCTTCAGCACTGCGGCGGCGCTTCGATGCGCCTGACGGTTTCCGAGCGCGCGGTGCTGGTCTGCCTGTTCGAGGCGCCCGGCCACGTCGCCAGCCACGCCATGCTGAACCAGGCCCTGATGGCGGCCTGGCGGCACGCCTATGGGAACCGGCCGCATGATCCCAAGCCGCGCGGCATCATCAGCCGCTTGCGCTGGCGGGGCCTGCAGGCGGGCATGGAGCCCCCGATCGAGTCCCTGCGCAGCTACGGCTACGTCTGGGAAATCTAGGCCGGCCGCCCGCCGGCCGCCCCGGAACGTTCAGCGATAGCGCTGGACGCCCAGATCGTCGTGGCGGATGTCGGTCGGCTTGCCCGACACGATGTCCGCGATCAGGCGGCCGCTGCCGCAGGCCATGGTCCAGCCCAGCGTGCCATGGCCGGTATTCAGGTACAGGTTGCCCAGCTGCGTGGAGCCGACGATGGGGGTGCTGTCGGGGGTCTTGGGGCGCAGCCCGGTCCAGAAATGGACGTCTCCGGGGGCGTAGCTGCCCGGGAACAAGTCGTTCAGCACCATTTCCAGGGTTCGCTGGCGGCGCGGATCCAGCGCCGTGTCGTAGCCGACGACTTCGGCCATGCCGCCGACGCGGATGCGGTGGTCGAAGCGGGTCAGGGCGATCTTGTAGGTTTCGTCCAGCAGGGTGGACACCGGCGCCCGGTCGGGATCGGCGATGTCCACCGTGATGGAATAGCCTTTCATGGGGTAGACGGGGATGTCGACCACGCCGCGCAGCAGCAGGGGCGAATACGATCCCAGGGCGACGACGTAGGCGTCGGCCCGCTCCAGGCCCGAGGCGCACTGCACGCCCGTGACGCGGTCGCCCGCTGTCTGCAGGGACTGGATGGTTTCGCCATAGCGGAAATGCACCCCCTGCGCTTCGGCCATCCGGGCCAGGGCCTGGGTGAACAGGCGGCAGTCGCCGGTTTCGTCGTCCGGCGTGCGCAGCCCGCCGACCAGCTTGTGGCGGACCTGGGCCAGCGCGGGTTCGTATTCGGCCAGCCGGTCGCCCTGGACCAACTCGTGGGCGATTCCGGCCTCGCTCAGGGCCTGGACGTCGCGCTGGGCGTCGTCCATCTGCTTCTGTGTGCGAAAGAGCTGCAGCGTACCCTGGCGCCGGCCCTCGAACTGAATGCCGGTGTCGGCCTGGAGCGCATGCAGGCACTGGCGGCTGTAGGCCGACAAGCGCAACATGCGGTCCTTGTTGGCGGCGTAGCGGGCCGGCGTGCAGTTGCGCCACATGTCCAGCATCCAGCGCAACTGGGTCAGGCTGCCGTCCGGGCGGATCGTCAGCGGGGCGTGCGGTGTGAACAGCCACTTGAAGGCCTTCAGGGGAATGCCGGGTGCCGCCCAGGGCGAGGAATAGCCGAAGGACAATTGGCCGGCATTGCCGAAACTGGTTTCTTCCGCCGTGCCGCTTTCGCGATCGATCACGGTGACTTCGTGCCCTTGGCGGGCCAGGTAATAGGCGCTCGTGACGCCGACCACGCCTGCCCCTAGAACCAAAACCTTCATGACAGCTCCTAATGGGATTAATTTTTCATGATGATAGGCAATATACCCAGATAAATTTTTATGAAAAAATCATATTTCCATGAAAAAATACAGGAACAGGGGGGTTAGGGGCGCGCATACAGGACAAAAGCCTGGTGCGCCGCACCGGCCCGATCCAGCAGCCCTGCGTCAGGCGGGTGTTCCGCGCCGCTGCGCGGGCCGGCGCGGCAAGACCCACCGTCCCGGAGAATAATCATGCGCGTGCAAAAGGAATCCGTCCATGCCCTGGACAAGATCGACCGCCGGATCCTGGATCTGCTGCAGCACAATGGCCGCCTGTCGATGACCGAGCTGGCCGATGCGGTCGGGTTGACGGTGACCCCCTGCATCGAGCGCGTGCGCCGCCTGGAGCGCGACGGCGTGATCACCGGCTATCACGCCAGAGTATCGCCCGCCGCCCTGGATGCCGGCTTGCTGGTGTTCGTGGAAATCAGCATGTCCAGCAAGTCGGGCCGCACGTTCGAGGATTTCCGCCGCGAGGTGCTGTGCGTGCCGCAGGTGCTCGAATGCCACCTGGTTTCCGGGGACTTCGATTACATGGTCAAGGCGCGGATCAAGGAGATCAGCCAGTACCGCAGCCTGCTGGGCGAGATCCTGCTGCGCCTGCCGGGGGTGACTCAGACCAAGAGCTGCGTGGTGATGGAGGAAGTCAAGGAGACCCAGTTCATCCCGGCCCAGCGTTAGCCTGGGGGCTGTGCGCCGCCGCCCGTTGTGCCGCCATCCTCGCAAGACGCTTGGCCTTGCCGCGGCGGGCGTCCCGCGTTCGTCGGCGCGCGGATCCTAGCTTTGGGCTCTTGGCCGCGCGACGATCATGTTGTCGCGGTGCATCAGCTCCGGGTCGGTCAGGTGGCCCAGGATCTCCGGGATGCGGGCGCTGGGCTGGCGCAGGATGCGCGCCGTATCGGCGGACGAATAATTGATCAGGCCGCGGCCGCACTCCACGCCGTGCTCATCGACGCAGGCCACCACGTCGCCGCGTTCGAACTCTCCCTCGACGGCGATCACCCCGATGGGCAGCAGGCTGCGGTGGCCTTGCGTCAGCGCGCGCACGGCGCCGGCGTCCAGGGTGACGCGGCCGCGCAGGCGCAGGTGGTTGGCCAGCCAGCGTTGCCGGGCCGAGCGCACCGGCAGGACTGCGCGCAGCTCGGTGCCGATGGGCTCCCCCGCCGCCAGGCGTTGCAGCACGGCGGGTTCGCGGCCGGAGGCGATGATGGTGTGGCCGCCGCTGTTGGCGGCGCGCCGCGCGGCCAGAACCTTGGTCAGCATGCCGCCGGTGCCGATGGCGCTGCCCGATCCGCCCGCCATGGCTTCCAGCGCCGGGTCGCCCGCCTGACCCTGGTGAATGAAGCGCGCATCCGGATGCTTGCGCGGATCGGCGCTGTACAGGCCGGATTGATCGGTCAGGATGACCAGCGTATCGGCCTCGATCAGATTGGTGACCAGGGCGCCCAGCGTGTCGTTGTCCCCCAGGCGGATCTCGTCGGTGACGACGGTATCGTTCTCATTGACGATCGGCACCACGCCCAGGGCCAGCAGGGTGTTCAGGGTGCTGCGCGCATTCAGGTAGCGGCGCCGGTCGGCCAGATCCTCGTGCGTCAGCAGGATCTGGGCGGTGCGGATGCCGTGGCGGGCAAAGGCGGCCTCGTAGGCCTGGACCAGGCCCATCTGGCCCACGGCGGCGGCGGCTTGCAGCTCGGGCATGAGCTTGGGGCGGCGGGGCCAGCCCAGCCGCGCCATGCCTTCGGCGATGGCGCCGCTGGACACCAGGACCAGTTGCCGGCCCGAGGCATGCAGGGCCGCGATCTGCTCGGCCCATTGGGCGACGGCCTCCAGGTCGATGCCCCGGCCTTCGTTGGTGACCAGGGTGGAGCCGACCTTGAGGACGAGACGGTGCGCGTCCCGGGCGACGGAGGGGGAAAGATCCGGACGAGTCATGATGGCGGGCGGGTCGGAGCGAAAGCCGTGGGTGGAAAACTCAGCGCGAGAAGCGGGGATCGCCTGGATCGTCGCTATCGGGCGCGCCGGGATCTTCGCCGTTGCGCGTGAAGCGGGGGTCCTCGTCGTGGGCGTGGGCGTTGCGCTGCTGCTCGTCCAGCCAGGACTGCAGCGCGCCGGTGAGCGCCTGGGTGCCCTCGCCGGTCAGGGCGGAAATCCCGAAGACCGGCCCGGCCCAGCCGAGTTCGCGGCAGATGCGGTCCTGGATCGCGGCGGGATCCTCCACCATGTCCAGTTTGTTCAGCACCAGCCAGCGCGGCTTGGCGGCCAGCTCGGGGCTGTAGCGTTCGAGCTCGCGCGTGATGGCCTGCGCGCCCTCGATGGCTTGCGCGCCCGCATCGACGTCGGGGTCGGGCGAGTACACGTCCAGCATGTGCAGCAGGACGCGGGTGCGGCTGAGGTGGCGCAGGAACAGATGGCCCAGCCCGGCGCCTTCCGAGGCGCCTTCGATGAGCCCGGGGATGTCGGCAATGACGAAGCTGTGCGAAGGTGAGGTGCGCACCACGCCCAGGTTCGGATGCAGGGTCGTGAAGGGGTAGTCGGCGATCTTGGGCCGGGCGTTGGACACCCGCGTGATCAGGGTGGATTTGCCCGCATTGGGCAGGCCCAGCAGGCCCACGTCGGCCAGCACCTTCAGTTCCAGGCGCAGGCGGCGCTGCTCGCCCTCGCGGCCGGGGGTGAACTGGCGCGGCGCGCGGTTGGTGCTGGACTTGAAGTGCAGATTGCCCAGGCCGCCGGCGCCCCCGGCCGCCAGCGTGACCTGTGCGCCGTGGTGGTCCAGGTCGAAGAGCTGCTCGCCGCTGTCGGCGTCGTGGATCACCGTGCCCACCGGCATGCGCAGAACGATGTCCGGCGCGCCCGCGCCGTACTGGTCCGAGCCCCGGCCGTTCTCGCCGTTCTTGGCGCGATGAAGCCGGGCGTAGCGGAAGTCGATCAGGGTGTTGATGTTGCGGTCTGCGATCGCCAGGATCGAGCCGCCCCGGCCGCCGTCGCCGCCATCGGGGCCGCCCATGGGAATGAATTTTTCCCGGCGGAAACTGGCGACGCCATTGCCGCCCTTGCCGGCGATGACTTCGATGGTGGCTTCGTCTACGAATTTCATGGTGGAACCATTCTAATGAAAAAAAAGGCCCTGCTGAGGAGCAGGGCCTTTTCGCCGCCCGGCCGTCCCAAGGCAAGAAGCGCCCCTTTTTTGGGGGCGGCAAGCCGGAGGCGCGGCGCGGGAGGGCGGATCAGACGGCGATCAACTCGCCGCGCTGACTGAAACGGTACGCTTGTTGAGCGCGCCCTTGACCGAGAACTGCACGACGCCGTCCACCAGGGAGAACAATGTGTGGTCCTTGCCGATGCCGACGTTGACGCCGGGGTGGAACTGGGTGCCGCGCTGGCGGACGATGATGCCGCCGGCTGAAATCTGCTGGCCGCCGTAGACCTTCACGCCCAGCCGTTTCGATTCGGAATCGCGGCCGTTGCGAGTCGAGCCGCCGCCCTTTTTGTGTGCCATGATGAGCTCCTAAATGCGATGACCGGATCAGGCCGCAACGGCGTCGATGCGGATTTCGGTGTAGTTCTGACGGTGGCCTTGATGCTTTTGATAGTGCTTGCGACGGCGCATCTTGAAGATCTTGACCTTGTCGTGACGGCCTTGTGCAAGAACGGTGGCTTTGACCGCGGCGCCTTCGACGAAGGGCGTGCCGATCTTCAGCGTTTCGCCTTCGCCGACGGACAACACCTGGTCGAGCGAGATTTCTTGCCCAATGTCAGCCGGTATCTGTTCGATTTTCAGTTTCTGGCCGGCGCAAACACGATATTGCTTGCCGCCGGTTTTTATGACCGCGTACATGGGGATTTCCTGTGAAAATTCCTGGCGATGCGGCCCTGCCCCAAGTAAAGGGCAAAGCCTGTGGCGCACACGCCGGGATGCCAAAAACGGCCTGACTTACCGATAAGCCAGGCCAAGCCACGTATTCTGGCAGAATTCGGCTTGTAAATCAAGGGGGTGTGCTGGCCCATGGCCGGCGAGGCTAGCAGCAGCGCCCTTGAGGATTGCGGTCTTCCCAGTCGTAGCGCTCGCGCCAGAACTCGCGTTCCGACGCGGGCGTCTGGTCGGGATGGACGCGAGCCATGTGCTCCAGGTATTTCTGGTAGGCGTCCGCGCGCAGGATGCCCTTGAAGAACTGCCCCAGCCCGCCGAGGCGGCGGCGCTGGCCGGGCTGGACCTGGTTCAGCATCTCAGTGCCCCATCGCCGCCGGCGCGGCGGATGAGGGCGCGGCTTCCCAGCGGGCCAGCAGGGCTTTTTCCGACGGAGTCGGCAGCAGGCCCGCCGGCGCGAACAGCCGCGATTCGACGCGCGGATCTTCGGTGCTGTGGCTGGGGTGAGTCTTACGGTAGGCGCGCCAGGCCGTCAGGACGGCCGTGCCCATGACGATCAGGGCCAGCACGACGAAGACGATCGACAGAGAGCCCTGCACGAAGGTGTTGTGCACCACGGCCTGCATCGCCTCCACCGTATGCGCGGTGCCGAAGCTCGTCTTGCCTTCGGCCAGCGCGTTCTTGAAGGCCTCGTGCTGCGCCCAGTAGCTGACGGCGGGAATATCGGAGAAGATCTTTTCCCAGGACGCCCAGATCGTGATGACGGCGATGAACACCAGGGGCGCGGCG
The DNA here is from genome assembly GCF_040955415.1 of Castellaniella ginsengisoli. NCBI lineage: Bacteria > Pseudomonadati > Pseudomonadota > Betaproteobacteria > Burkholderiales > Alcaligenaceae > Castellaniella > Castellaniella ginsengisoli. The sequence goes on from NZ_CP158257.1 coordinate 1,393,053, forward strand.
ACGACCCACAGGTAGCGGAAATTGCCGCGCTTGGCCACGATGGCCATCACCACCGCCAGGGCGATGGCGGCCAGCAACTGGTTGGCAATCCCGAACAAGGGGAAGAAGGTATTGATGCCGCCCAGCGGGTCGGTGACGCCCAGGACCAGGATGTAGCCCCAGCCCGCGACCATGATCGCCGTGCAGAGCCAGGCGCCCGGCTTCCAGGAGGTGTCTTTGAACTTGGGAAAGAAGTTGCCGATGGTGTCCTGCAGCATGAAACGCGCGACGCGTGTGCCGGCATCTACGGCCGTGAGGATGAACAGGGCCTCGAACATGATGGCGAAGTGGTACCAGAAACCCATCATGGCGGTGCCGCCGAACCATTGGTGCATGATGTGGGCGATGCCGACGGATAGCGTGGGCGCGCCGCCTGTGCGCGAAATGATGCTGGGCTCGCCCACGTTGCGCGCCAAGTCGGTCAGCATGTCGGGCGTCAGGTGAACGCCCGTCAATCCGAGACTGTTGACGAACGCCACCGCGGAGTCGACGGTGCCGCCCGTCGACGCGGCGGAGACGTTCATGGCGAAGTAGATGCCGCGATCGATCGAGATGGCTGCCACCAGCGCCATGATGGCGACCAGCGATTCCATCAGCATGCCGCCGTACCCCAGGAAACGCGTCTGCTTTTCTTTTTCGACCAGCTTGGGGGTGGTGCCCGATGAGATCAGGGCGTGGAACCCGGAAAGCGCGCCGCAGGCGATCGTGACGAACAGGAAGGGGAACAAGGAGCCTGGAACGACCGGGCCGTCGGCGCGGCCGGCGAATTCCGAGAAGGCGGGCACGGTGATTTCCGGCTGCACCACCAGGATGGCGATGGCCAGCAGGCCGATGACGCCGATCTTCATGAAGGTGGACAGGTAATCGCGCGGCGCGAGCAGCAGCCAGACGGGCAGAATGGCGGCGATGAAGCCGTAGGCGATGATGGCCCAGGCCAGGGTCAGGCGGTCGAGGTGGAACAAGGCGCTGCCCCATTCGGATTCGGCCACCCAGCGCCCGGAGATGATGGCGAACATGAGCAGGGCCAGGCCGATGAGCGAGACCTCCAGGACTTTGCCCGGGCGCAGGTAGCGCAGGTAGCAGCCCATGAACAGGGCGATGGGGATGGTCAGCGAGACTGAATACACGCCCCAGGGGGATTCGCCCAGCGCGTTGACCACGACCAGCGCCAGAATGGCGACGATGATGATCATGATGGTCAAAGTGGCGGCCAGCGCCGCCGTGCCGCCCACGACGCCGAGTTCCTCGCGGGCCATCTGGCCCAGCGAGCGCCCGCCGCGCCGCATTGAAAAGAACAGCACCAGGTAATCCTGGACGCAGCCTGCGAGCACGGCGCCCACGACGATCCAGATCGTGCCGGGCAGGTAGCCCATTTGCGCGGCCAGCACCGGCCCCACCAGGGGGCCCGCGCCCGCGATGGCGGCGAAGTGATGCCCGAACAGGACGACGCGGTCCGTCGGGACGTAGTCGCGGCCGTTGGAGTGGTACTCGGCGGGCGTGGCGCGGCCGTCGTCCGGCTGGGCGACCCGCCGTTCGATCATTTTCGAATAGAAGCGATAGCCCACCAGATAGGTACAGACGGCCGCCAGCACGAACCAGACGGCGTTGATGGTTTCGCCGCGAGAAATGGCCAGTACGGACCACGCGGCGGCGCCAATGAGGGCGATGGCTGCCCACAGGGTGATCCTGCCCGGGGTCCAGCGGGCATCGGCAGCCTCTTGCTGGTCGTTCAAAGAGTTGGGAGGCAGCGTGATCGCCGCTGCCGTTGGAGACGTATTCATGAGGGAATTCCTGCCCGGATGGGCGATGACTGGACTGTGCGCCCTCGACCGTAAAGCCATCCGACGGCGCATCTGGCCCAGTATAATCCTAGGGATAACCCTAGAACACAGAAACTCCAGCCAACTCCTGTTAACTAGGGGTAAACCCTAGTATCAGGATCGATAATCCGCATTGATGCTGACGTACTCGTGCGAGAAATCGCAGGTATACACCGTGTCGGCCACGTCGCCGCGCCCCAGGGCGACGCGCACCAGGATTTCCGGTTCCGCCATCACGCGCTGGCCGTCTTCCTCGCGGTAGCCGGGATCGCGCCCGCCTTGCACGGCCACGCGCACGTCGCCCAGCCACAGCGTCAGTTTCGAGACGTCCAGATCGTCGACGCCGGCATAGCCGATGGCCGCCAGGATGCGGCCCAGATTGGGGTCGGAGGCGTAGAAGGCTGTCTTGACCAAGGGCGAATGGGCGATGGCGTAGGCGATCTTCAGGGCTTCCTCGGTGGAGGCGGCCTGCTCGACGCGGATGGTCATGAATTTCGTCGCGCCTTCGGCGTCGCGCACGATCTTCTGGGCCAGATCGCGGGCGGCGGCCGTCAGGGCCTCGGCCAGGGCGGGATAGCGCGGGTCTTGCTCGGACTCGATGTGTGCGCCGCTGGCGCCGGTGGCGATGAGGATGAATGAATCATTGGTGGAGGTATCGCCGTCCACCGTGATGCGGTTGAAGGATTGATCCGCGATGCGCGCAGCCAGGGCGCGCAGCAGCGTGGGCGGCAGGCCTGCGTCCGTGCCCAGGAAGCCCAGCATGGTCGCCATGTTGGGCCGGATCATGCCGGCGCCCTTGCTGATGCCGGTGATCGTGACCGGCGTGCCGTCCAGGTCGATCCGGGTGGAGTGAATCTTGGGCTGGGTGTCCGTGGTCATGATGGCGTGGGCCGCCTGGAACCAGTGGTCCGGGCGGGCATCGTCCAGAGCGGCCGGCAGGCCGGCGATCAGGCGCTCCACCGGCAGCGGCTCCAGGATGACCCCGGTGGAGAACGGCAGGATTTGCTCCGGCGCGACGCCCAGTCGGCCCGCCAGCGCGCGGCAGGTATCGTGGGCGGCCTGCAGGCCGGGTGCGCCGGTGCCCGCATTGGCATTGCCGGTATTGATGACCAGGGCGCGGATGCCGTCGCCGGCGGCCAGATGGGCTTCGCAGACCTGGACCGGCGCGGCGCGGAAGCGGTTGCGCGTGAAGACCCCCGCCACCGAGGCGCCTTCTTCCAGCAGCAGGACGGTCAGGTCGCGGCGGCCGGCCTTGCGGATGCCGGCCTCGGCCGTGCCGATGCGGATGCCGGAAATCGGGTGGATGGCGTCTTGCGCCGGGATGATCAGGTTGATGGCCATGGCGAGGGGTCCGGGGAGGCGGTGGGTCGAGACAAAAAAACAGCCCCCATTCTATGCCGAATGGGGGCGCCGGGGAGACCGCCCGGCGGCCGGCCCGTGGGCGCTGCGCGGGGTCAGGCCGCAGGCAGGCGCGCGTAAGTGGATTGTTTCAGGTCTCCCAGGAGATCGAACAGCGTCGAGCGCGCCGCCGGCGCCAGGCCGCCCAGCATGGACTGAATCCAGGACGCGTGCGCCCGTTGCATGCGGCGGTGGTGGCGGCGGCCCTTCGGGGTCAGGCGGATCAGCGAACTGCGGCGGTCGGCGTCGTCCTTCAGGCGTTCGACCAGGCCGTCTTTTTCGAGCTGGTCGGTGATGCCGGTGATGTTGCCGTTGGTGACCATCATCAGGCGGGACAGCTCGCTCATTTTCAGGCCCCTGGGGGCGTGAGTGAGCTGGGACATCAGGTCGAAGCGCGGCAGCGTGGTCTGGAATTCGCTGCGCAGCCGGCTGCGCAATTCATTTTCGATCAGCGTGCAGCAACTGAGCATGCGCAGCCACAGGCGCAGGTCCTGGGGTTCCTGGCCGGTGGCCTGGGTTTCGAGATCCGGAACCGCGGGGGTGACGGCGGGGTGCTGGGTAGCGGCGTATTGGGTGTAGTCGGTCATGACGCGCCTCCTGGCGGACTTGATCAGAGCATGCCCAGTGTAGGGAACCCGCCGTGGCGTGTCCTTGTCCTGCGTCAAGAAACTTGAAGTTCAGACTATTGAAGCCCCGCGAAGACCCGGTCGGCGGCGTCCAGCGTCGCCTGGATCACCTGGTCGTCATGGGTGGCGGAGACGAAGCCGGCCTCGAAGGCCGAGGGCGCGAAATGCACGCCTTCGGACAGCATGCCGTGGAAGAAGCGCTTGAAGGCGTCGAGATCGCTGGCGGAGACTTCGGCCAGGCTGGTCGGCACCGTTTCACGGAAATACAGGCCGAACAGCCCGCCCTGCCAGTCGCCGCTGAGGGTGACGTTGTGGCGGCGGGCGCGTTCGACCAGACCCTCGATCAGCAAGCCCGTCTGCCGGTGCAGGGCATCGTAGAAGCCCGGTTCGGCGAGGCGGCGCAAGGTGACGCGACCGGCGGCCACCGCCACCGGGTTGCCCGATAGCGTGCCGGCCTGGTAGACCGCGCCCAGCGGCGCGATGTCCGCCATGATGGCGGCGCGGCCGCCGAAGGCGCCCACCGGCATGCCGCCGCCGATGATCTTGGCCAGCGTGGTCATGTCGGGTGTGACGCCGCACAGGCCCTGCATGCCTTGCGGCCCCACGCGCAGTCCGGTCATGACCTCGTCGAAGATCAGGACGGCGCCGTGGCGGGTGCACTGCATGCGCAGGCCTTCGAGGAAGCCGGGCGCCGGGCGCACCATGTTCATGTTGCCGGCGATGGGTTCGACGATGACGCAAGCGATGTCCTCGGGGTATTGGGAAAAGGCGGCCTCGACGGCGGGCAGGTCGTTGTAGTCCAGCACCAGGGTGTGCTGGACGAATTCGGGCGGCACGCCTGCCGAAGTGGGGTTGCCGAAGGTCAGCATGCCCGAGCCTGCCTTGACCAGCAGGCTGTCGGCGTGGCCGTGGTAGCAGCCTTCGAACTTGATGATCTTGGAGCGGCCGGTGTGGCCGCGCGCCAGGCGGATGGCCGACATGGTGGCCTCGGTGCCCGAGCTGACCAGGCGCACCTGTTCGATCGAGGGGATGCGCTCGATGATGGCCTCGGCCAGGTCGATTTCTGCCTCGGTGGGTGCGCCGAAAGACAGGCCGTCCACCGCGGCGGCCTGGACGGCGGAGACGACCTCGGGGTCGGCATGGCCCAGGATGGCGGGGCCCCAGGAGCCGATGTAGTCGATGTAGCGGGTGCCTTCGGCGTCCCAGAGGTAGGGGCCGCTGGCGCGCTGGATGAAGGGCGGGGTGCCGCCCACGGAGCGGAAGGCGCGCACGGGCGAGTTGACGCCGCCCGGGATGGCGCGGCAGGCGCGTTCGAAGAGTTCGGTGTTGCGGGACATGGCGGGGTTCCAGTTGCTGCAGAGGTTCAGGAAAACAGGGCGGCGCAGCGCTGCGCCGCCGCACGAATGTCGGGGGCGTCGAACAGGGCGCTGATGAGGGCGATGCTGTCGGCGCCCGCCTGGATCGCGGGGACGGCGTTGTCGGGCGTGATCCCGCCGATGGCGACCACGGCCGCCCTGCGGCGGCCGCAGGAGGCCTCTTCGGCCAGTCGGCGGCCGGCGCGGAGGTGGTCGAGTGAGGCATGCGCGGCGTCGGGCTTGATGCGGGACGGGTACAAGGCGCCGAAAGCGATGTAATCGGCGTCCTCTTGCAGGCGCCGGGCCGCCAGCGCGGGCCGATCGTAGCAGGAGCTGCCGATCAGCTTGTCGGAGCCCAGCGCCAGGCGCGCCTGGGAGACGGCGCCGTCGTCCCGGCCCAGGTGGGCGCCATCGGCGTCCAGGTCGGCCGCCAGGCGCCAATCGTCGTTGATGATCAGGATCAGTCCCAGCCGCAGGCTGAGGTCGCGGACAGCGCGGGCCTGTGCGCGCAGTTCCGCGGGCGCGCCCTGCTTGCGGCGCCATTGCAGGGCAGCCATACCGCCGGCATGGGCCTGTTCGATGGCGGCCAGCAGGCGGTCGGTGTCGGCCCAGTCGGGCGTGACGCCGTACAGTCCGCGCGGAAAACGGGGTGTATTCATTGCATGGCCCTCACGATGCGGCGTGCCGCAGGATGCGCTGCCCCATGCCGGGGTGGAAGTGGCGCTCCAGCAGGGCGGTGGCGGCCGGGACCGCCTGGGCGATGGCATCGGCCGGCGCGAGCCCGCGTGCCAGCAGACAGCACAGCACCGTGGCCAGCAGGCTTTCGGCGTCGCTCGTGCGCACGCGCGGCGCCGGCCAGGGCCAGCGGCCGCCGGCCTGGTCGTGCGCATGCAGCACCAGGCCGTTCAGGCCGGGGCCGAGCGGCGCGTTGCAGCACAGGACGAGCGGCGCGCCGAATTCGTGCAGGGCGCCGACCGGATCGCCGGCCCGCGCCGAGGACAGCAGGCCCTGGCCGGCCCATTGTTCCGGCAGGCGGGCGTCGACGACGACGAGGTGCGCCTGGGGCACCAGCAATTCCAGCAGGGCGCCGACGGTTTCCTCGGGGTCCAGGTCTTCCAGGTCGGGCACCAGCGGCGGCGCGCTAAGTTGCAGCACCAGCGGCAGGTTGCTGTAGTCGGCGGCGATCTGGGCCAGCGTCGCGATGCTCTCCGGGTCGTACTGGGGGCCGATCTTCAGGGCGCCGATGGCCATGTCTTCCAGCAGGCAGCGGGCCTGGTCGTCGATCAGTTCCGCAGGCAGGCGCTGGATGGTCTCGACGCCCGCGGTATCCTGGACGTGGATGGCGGTGGCGACCGTGCCGGCGTGCGCGCCCAGGCCTGCGCAAATGACCGCATCGATAGGCAGGTGACTGGCCCCGCTGGGATCGAATGGACCGAAAATCAGGGGAAGAGGAATGGAGGCGGGATCGGGGGCGGGCATGACAGCAGAAATGAAGAGGCCGGTCGCCGCGGCCGGCGGTTGTGTACTATGCACCCATTCTAATGGATGAGGCCGGACACAGGTCAGTCCCTGCGGACTGACCTGTGCCTGCCGAATCCGAGCGGCATGCAGGCCGCGAGGTGGAGAGCTGCCGCGGTTGAGGGCTGGCTGTGCCTGCCGAATCCGAGCGGCATGCAGGCCGCGAGGGCTTTTAGAGGATAAAGGGTTTCATTGTCATGCGTACCTGGATGTGTCTGATCTGCGGCTGGATCTATGACGAGGCGGCCGGTTTCCCCGAAGACGGGATCGCGCCCGGCACCCGCTGGGAAGACGTGCCGCCCAACTGGGTCTGTCCCGAATGCGGGGCCCGGAAAGAAGATTTCGAGCTGATCGAAATCTGAGGCGGCTTACTCCGTGCGTGATTCGGGCCGTTTCTGATACTCTAGCGTCATGGGCCGTAGGGCCGGACTACAGGGGATCGCCATGACGACGACCGTACCGCATGCTTCCGACGCCGGTTCACGCATCGACCTGTCCCGGCAGTTTCTGCTGGCCATGCCGGGGATGGTGTCGGGCGAGCTGGCCAACACCGTCATCTACGTCTGCGAGCACACCGAGCATGGCGCGCTGGGCCTGGTCATCAACCGGCCCACCGATCTCACCATCGGCGATCTCTTGCAGCGCATCGATCTGTCCCTGTCGCTGGAAATCGGGCCGGTACAGGAATCACCGGTCTTCTTTGGCGGGCCGGTACAGACCGACCGGGGCTTCGTGCTGCACGTGCCGCGCGGCGAATACAGCTCCAGCATCCAGTTGGGCGACGACGTCGCGCTGACCACGTCCCGCGACGTGCTGCAGGACGTCGCTGCGGGCCATGGCCCGGCCCGGCTGCTGGTGACGCTGGGCTACGCCGGCTGGGGCGCGGGCCAGCTCGAAGACGAGCTTGCCCGCAACGCCTGGCTGAACGTGCTTTCGTCCAACGATATCCTGTTCGATACGCCCGCGGAAGACCGCTACGACGCCGCCCTGGCCCAACTGGGCATCCGCGCTTCGATGCTGGCCAGCGATGCGGGCCATGCCTGAACACATGCCGCAGCGCGGTTCCGGCCCCGGGGCCGGAATTCGCCAATCCGAGCAGACGTTGCTGGCTTTCGATTTCGGACTGAAGAAAATCGGCGTGGCGCTGGGCAATACCCTGACGAGCCAGGCCCGGCCTCTCTGCATCCTGACGCCCGTCACGCGCGAGCAGCGTTTCGTCCAGGTCGGCGCCCTGCTGGCCGAATGGCAGCCTGACCGCGTTGTCGTGGGGCTGCCTCTCGCGCTCGACGGCGGCGAGCAGCCCGCCTCGGGACACAGCCGCCGCTTCGCGCATCAGATCGAGGGCCGCTTCCGCGTGCCGGTCGTGCTGGTGGATGAGCGCGGCTCCAGCCTCGAAGCCCAGCAGATTCTGGGAACCCATGCACCGGACGACGCCATGGCCGCCGCCGTGATCCTGCAGCGCTATCTCGACCAGTTATGATGTGCGCCATTGCCCATGCCGGGCGGAGGATGTCGGTGGCGCCGTTCCTGTTTCTGTTCCGTTTCGTTTGCGTGTCGGCCTGGATCCTGCTGGGTCTGCTGACCGAATTGCTGGTGTTTCCGGTATTGGGCCGCGTCCGGCGGCGTCGGGTCGTGGGGGCCTGGTCCCGGGTGCTGCTGCGCTTGTGCGGGGTTCGCGTGCGCCCCGTGAGCGCGCCCGTGGCGCGGGGAGCCGTCCTGTGGGTGGCCAATCATGTGTCCTGGGTCGATATCTTCGTGCTCAACAGCGTGCGCACCACGTCTTTCGTGGCCAAGAGCGATATCCGGCGCTGGCCGGTGATCGGGCTGCTGGTGGCCTGGGCCGGCACGCTGTTCATCGACCGGCGCCATCGGCATGCCGTGCGCGATGCCGGCCGGCAGATGCGCGCCTGTTTCGAGCGGGGCGATGCGGTGGGGTTGTTCCCTGAAGGCACGACGACCGACGGTTCCCATGTCCTGCCCTTTCATGCCGGGCTGTTCGATGCCGCCGTGCAGGCCCGCGTGCCGACGCAGCCCGTGGCCTTGCGCTTTCTGAAGCACGGACGGCATGCGCCGGAACTGGCCTTCGTCGGTGAACAGACTCTGGTCGCGAACCTGTGGTTTCTGCTCGGGGCCCGGGGTGTGTGCGTCGAGTGCTGTTTTCTTGCGCCCATCCCGGCGTCGGCCGGGCTGTCCCGGGGTGAACTGGCGCAGCGTGCCCAGGCCGCCATCAGTGCGGCGGTGCGCGGCGAATCGGCTTGAGCGAAAGGGATTGAGGGCGGACCGCCTCAGCGGCAGGCCGTGCAGTCCTGCTGGATGATGCGATGGTCGCTCAGCCGCAGGGCGGTCAGCGCGCGCCCCCAGACGCAGCCCGTGTCCAGGCAGATCGCATCCGGGCGGATGTGCAGCCCCAGGGCCGACCAATGGCCGAAGACCACCGGCTCGGACGGGTCGCGGCGCCCGGGCAGATCGAACCAGGGCACCAGCCCCCGGACCGCGTGGGCGCTGCCCTTGTGGTGGAAATCCATGCGGCCGTCCTCGGCATGGCAGACCCGCATGCGGGTGAGGGCGTTGACGATGACCCGCATGCGGTCGGGGCCCCGCAGGGCGTCGTCCCAGTTCAGGGGTTTCTCGCCGTACAGATCGTGCAGCGCGGGATGCCAGTCGGGTTGCCGCAGGGCCGCCTCGATTTCGCCCGCCAGAGCCTGGGCTTGATCCAGTGTCCAGGCAGGCAGGATGCCGGCGTGGACCATGACGTGGCCCCGGTCGCGCACCATCAGCGGCCGATGGCGCAGCCAGTCGAGCAGTTCGGCGGCGTCGGACGCGTCGAGGATGTCCTGGAAGGTATCGGACTTTCCCGGCGTCCGCACGCCGGCGGCCACCGCGAGCAGGTGCAGGTCGTGGTTGCCCAGGATGGCGCGGGCCCGGGCGCCCAGGGAGCGGATCAGGCGCAGCGCCCCGAGGGAATCGGGGCCGCGGTTGACCAGATCGCCGGCAAACCAGAGTTCGGTGTCGGGCCGGGAGAGCTCGGGATGCGCCAGCAAGGCGCGCAAGGCGCCCGCGCAGCCCTGGACGTCGCCGATGACCCAGACGTCGCCCCGGGCTTCGGACGGCGGCCGCGAAGCGGGCAGGGTCATGCGGCGCCCCGCTGGAGCCGGCGTTGGCGCAGCCACAGGGAGAGCGGGTGCCGGTGTTCCATGCCCAGCAGGACGAGCAGGGCGAGTGCCTGGCCGGCCAGGCTGGGGACCAGGGCCGTGGCCCAGGGCGGCCAGTCGCCCAGCATGCCGGCGTTCAGGGCCAGTTGGTTGAGCATGAAAAAACCGACCCCCAGGATGATGCCGGTAAAGACCTTCAGGCCGATGCCGCCCCGGCGCGTCTGCATGAAGCCGATCGGCGCGGCGATGGTGACCATGACCAGCAGGGTGAAGGGGTAGGCGATCTTGCGCCACAAGGCGACTTCCTGGCGGTCGGCCTGCAACTGGTTGTTCTTCAAGTAGCGGATGTAGTCCAGCAGATCCGAGATGGCCATGCGCTCGGGCGTGAGGATCCGGGCGATCAGGCGTTCGGGCGTCAGCGAGGTGGGTACGCTGCGTTCGTCCAGGTGGACGAGTTCGCTGATGGGCGCGGCGGGGATGCGGGCGTCGGCCAGGGCGGCGGCGGATTGCGGGTGGATGCGCGTCTCGGTCAGGTCGCGCAGGACCAGACGCCCTTGCTCGAACTGACCGTCGGTGGCCTGGACGGTTGCCCTGAGCGTGTGGTCGGCCGCGAATTCGTACAGCACCACATCGTCGACATGGCCCTTGCCGGTGAGCTGGCCGATATTGATGATGCGGGTGCCGCCTTGGTCGTCGGCCTCTTTGAACCAGTAGCCACTGGACAGGCGGCCGCCGTCGGTGCGGCCCATCAGCGCCAGGCGGGATTCGCTGCCGCGCAGCTCGGCGGCCGGCGTGATGAATTCCGACAGGATAAAGGCGCCCAGCACCAGCGGAGTCGTCAGCAGCCACAGGGCCACCAGCAGCCGCAAGCCGCTGACGCCCGAGGCCCGCAGGATGGTGAGTTCGTTGCGCTGCGCCAGCCCCGCAAGCGCCAGGACCGCGCCGATCAGCAGGCCGATGGGCAACAGCTCGTACAGGTGGTTGGGGATGTCCAGAGCCTGCAGGTAGAACAGGTTCAGCAGGGTCAGGCGCTGGCCGACCTTGTCCAGCCCTTCGATGAGGGCGAAGAACAGGAAGAGGCCCACGAGCGCCACCAGGACGACGGCGGTCGAACGGTAGATTTCGCGTGCGATGTAGCGTCGTGCCGTGCGCATGGCCGGAAATACGGTGAAAACCTCAATAGTACCCCGAACGGCGGGAAGGGACGGGGCCTGCCTACGGCACGGCGGCCTGGCGCATGCGGGCGCGCACGGTGGCCGTGTGGGACCGCAGGTAGGCGGTGGCGCCGCGCTGGTCGTAGTAGGCCGGATTGGGCAGCATGGCCGCCAGTTGAGCGGCCTGGCCGGCCGACAGGCGCGCCGCGTCCGTGCGGAAATAATGCCGGGCGGCGGCCTGGGCGCCGAAGGTGGCGCTTCCCCATTGGGCCACGTTCAGGTAGAGCTCCAGGATGCGGCGCTTGCTCATGACGCCTTCGATCATGTAGGTGAGGATGAGCTCCTGACCCTTGCGCAGATAATTGCGCGAATTCGACAGGAACAGGTTCTTGGCCAATTGCTGGGTGATGGTGGATCCGCCGCGCCGGCGTGCGCGGCCCAGATCGGCCTGGCGCTGGTTGTAGCTCCAGGCCTTGCGGATGGCGTCCCATTCGACCCCGTCGTGATCGATGAAGCCGCTGTCCTCTGAGGCGATCACGGCGCGCTTCAGGTGCGTGCTGATGCGGTCGTACGGCACCCACTCGTATGCCAGCCTGGCGTCGGGGTCTTCGGCCCGCAAGGCATGCAGCGTGTCCTGCATGATGGGGGTGTTGGCGGGGTTACGGAAATTGAACCAGACCACCATGCCCAAGAGGCCGATCTGGTAAAGGAAGGCGGCGCACAGCGCCGCCAGCAGGACGGTCGTGATGATTTTCCTGCCTGGCCGGTTCATGGGACTTCCTTTGCGCCGGGCGCGTCCGTCTCCAGGCCTTCGCGGGTGAAGTGCCAGGTTCGCGTGATGGCGAGGATATCGGTGTGCTGCGCCAGTTCCGGCGGCAGCGGGTCGAAGGGCGAGGCTAGTTCGACGATGCGCCGGGCGGCGCTGTTGAGGACGGCCTGATTCGACGGGCGGTCGAACTGGATGCGCTCCAGGCCGCCGTCGCGCCGGATGTAGACCGTCAGTTGCAGGTCGCCGTAGATGCGGCCGCGCGCCTCGGGGGGATAGTGCTGCGTGCCGATCAGCTCGATGCGCTGGCGCCAGGCTTCCACGTAGCGGGCGTCGTCCGACGCACGGGCGGACGGGGCGGTGAAGGTCTGCCGGGGCAGGGCGTTGTAGCGCTCGATGCGCTCTTTCAATGCGGCGATGCGGGCGCTGAGGATCAGGCTGTCCTGGTGGCGGTCATCTTCGCCCGGATCGATGCTGCGTCCCAGCAGTTCCGGCGCGGGCCTGGCCGCCTGGACCGCGTCCAGGGATTCCAGTTGCGCCAGCAGGCGGCGCTGTTCGGCTTCGAGTTCGGCCTGGCGTCGCCGCAATGCGGCCAGTACGGATTCCTCGGCGCTGCCCTCGGCGGTCCGGGGCAGCGGGGACGAGGCCATGCCGCGCGTCCGGTCGCCGCCGCCGTCCAGGTTCTGTTGGGCCAGCGCCTGGGGCTTCAGGGGGGCGTGTTCGCTGCGGCTGTTGACCAGGGTGACTTCCAGCGTGGACGGTTGCGTCGCTGGCGTCGCGGGCAGGAAGCGCCAGGCCAGCAGCGCCGCATGCGCAGCCAGGGACAGCGTCAGGGCGGCCGCCATGCGGCCGCGGCCTTCATGCCGGTATTCCAGCAGTTGCAGCGGCAGCGTGTCCATGGCTTTGCGGCTCCTTGAAGGTGGGGCGTGGTCCTGGCCTAGCTTGCTTCCCGCAGGCGGCATTCGATGTCCAGACCGATCTCGTCGTAGCCCAGGATGTCCAGCCGCACTTCCTGGCCGCGCTCGAATTCGGGCAGGCCGTTGATGCGGGTCACGAAAGGCGCGCACGCCAGCCGGACCAGGTTTTCCCTCAGGACGTGGGCGCCGACTTCTTTCAGTCCTTGTTGCTGCAGCCAGCGGATGCACCAGTAGCGTTCCACCGAGGACTGGAATTCGCCCCACAGCGTGTACTGCGAGTCGAAGGCTCCGATCAAGGCGTACAGGTCTGCATCCTTGGGCTTGAAGGGGGCGGCCAGGCGGGCGGAGACGCCATGCTCGGCCGCCGCCAGGATCTGGCCCTGATTGACCAGGTCCACATAGCGGCGCAGCGGCGAGGTCGACCAGATGTATTGCGGCACGGCGATGGATTCGTGGGGCAGGGCCTGGGTGGACATGCGGGTGCGCCCGGTCTGCTGGGAGCGGTAGATGCCGGGCACGCCGTGGCGGGCCAGCAAGGCGCCCCATTGCGTGTTGGCCAGAATCATGTATTCGGCCACCAGCCGGTCCAGCGGCGCGTTGCGCTGGCGCGGCACCAGACGGACGATCGAATCCGGGTCGTCGGGCGGGCCGTCGATTTCGAAGCCATATTCGATGCGGTCGTTGTTTTCCGGTTTGCCGCGCGTGCGGTCGCGCACGGCGCACAGCGCCTGGGCGAATTGCCACAAGGGGCGCAGCCAGCCGGCGTGCGGCAGGGGGGCATCGGGATCGGCCAGCGCGGCCTCGGTGACTGCGCCGTCGATCTGGCCGTGGCGCAGATTGGCGGCCACCCGGATGCGTTCCAGCCGGGTCTCGGTGTCCAGGACCTCGCCATCCTCCAGCCGCCCGGTGACGTACAGCGAAAGGGCGGGACGCCATTGACCTTCGTCCAGGGAGAAGGCGGCGATCAGTTCGCGCGGCAGCATGGGAATCTTGTCGCCCGGCATGTAGACGGTGGACATGCGGGCGCGCGCTTGTTCGTCCAGCGCGCTGCCGCGCGTGACGGCCAGCGCCGGTACGGCGATGTGGATGCCGACCCGGACCGTGCCGGGCTCGGGAATCGTGACCGACAGGGCATCGTCGATTTCGATGGTGCTGGCGTCGTCCAGGGAATAGGCCTCGACTTCGGCCTGCGGCAGGTCGCCGCCCCAGTCGAGGACTTCGACGGGCGGGCAGTCCGTGCCGCGGGGGAAATGGGCCGAAAAGAAGCGGTCCCGCATCATGGCCAGGGGGTGGGGCCAGACGCCCAGCGACAGCAGCAGCCGCTCGGGGCTGACGCCCGATTGCTGCACGGCGGCGTCGAAGGCTTTCCATTCCAGCGTGTTCTTGTCGGGGCGGTCGAGGAATGTGGCGGCGACGGGCCGCAGGGCGTCGGGCAGCGTGCCCGCCAGCAAGGCGGCGGTCCATTCGCCTTGCAGTTCGGCCTGGCGGCGTTTCTTTTCGATGGCGGCCAGGGCGGCTTGCAGGATGTCGGGCGGGGCCGGACGGAAGGCGCCCTTGCCGCGCCGGTGGAAATAGGCCGGGGCGGCCGACAAGGCCAGGATCATGGCGGTCTTTTCCACCGCGTCGGGCGCATGGCCGAAGTAGTCCTCGGCCAGCGCGGCGGATTCGAACTCCTGCTGCGGCGCGCACTCCCACAGAAAACCGGCGTCCAGCGTGGCCGCCAGGGTCTCGGCCGCGGGCAGCAAGCCGTCGGGGGAAGGCTGCTCGAAGGTGAACAGCACGGCGTTGCGTTTGATTTTGCTGCGTTTGCCGCTGGCCGACTCGACCTGCAGCGAGGTGTCGGCTTCGGAAAAAATGGTTTCGGCCTTGAGCTTGCCGGCGTCTTCGTAGAGAACGTGCATAAATGAGAGGAGACTTCGGGGTTCAGTGAGACGATCGGGGGCGGCGCTGCGCCAGCCGGTCGAGCAGGGTTAGATGGATGCCGCCGAAGCTGCCGTTGCTCATGACGAGCACGTGGTCGCCGGGCTGCGCCGCGTCGCAAACGGCGTCGGCCAGGGCGTCGAGGTCGTCGCCCGTCCACAGGCGCGCCCCCAGGCCGGCCAGAACCTGGCGAGGATCCCAGCCCAGGGCGTGCTTGCCCCGGGTGGCGCCGTGGCAGAAAACCTGGTCGGCGCCGGCCAGCGCTTCTGGCAGCCGGGCGGCCATCGCGCCCAGCTTCATGGTGTTGGAGCGCGGCTCGATCACCGCCAGGATGCGGGCGTGCGGGCCGACGCGGCGGCGCAGCCCGTCCAGGGTGGTGGCGATGGCGCTGGGATGGTGGGCGAAATCGTCGTAGACCGCCACGCCGTCCTGCGTGCCGCGAAGTTCCAGGCGGCGGCGCACCCCCTGGAAGCGGCTCAGTGCGGCGATGCCGTCCTCGGGCGCGATGCCGGCGTGGCGGGCCGCCGCCAGCGCGGCCAGGGCGTTGGCCTGGTTGTGGGTGCCGGCCAGGGACCAGTCCAGCGTGCCGGCCGACCGGCCCCGGTGCAGGATGAGACAGCGGCGGCCGTCTTCAGCCTCGGGCTGCGCCTGCCAGTCGCCCGTGGGGCCGAAGGTTTCCACCGGACTCCAGCAGCCGCGCGCCAGGACGCGGTCCAGGGCTTCGCAGGCCGCGGGCCGCACGAGGTACCCCGATGCCGGGACGGTGCGCACCAGATGGTGAAACTGAGTCTCGATGGCGGCCAGGTCGGGGAAGATGTCGGCGTGGTCGTATTCGAGATTGTTCAGGATGGCGGTGCGGGGGCGGTAGTGGACGAATTTCGAGCGCTTGTCGAAGAAAGCCGTGTCGTACTCGTCGGCCTCGATCACGAAGTGGC
The DNA here is from genome assembly GCF_040955415.1 of Castellaniella ginsengisoli. Lineage (NCBI taxonomy): Bacteria > Pseudomonadati > Pseudomonadota > Betaproteobacteria > Burkholderiales > Alcaligenaceae > Castellaniella > Castellaniella ginsengisoli. The sequence goes on from NZ_CP158257.1 coordinate 1,408,653, forward strand.
TGCGGGCGGCGTCGTAGCGGGCCGAGACGCCCAGATCCGGCGCCACGCCGCCGATCAGAAAATTGGCGGGCCGGCCCGATTGCTCGAAGATCCAGGCCAGCATGGCGCTGGTCGTGGTCTTGCCGTGCGTGCCCGCCACGGCCAGGACGTGCTGGCCGCCCAGGACATGGTCGGCCAGCCATTGCGGGCCGGAGGTGTAGGGCAGGCCACGATCCAGGATCGCTTCCATCAGCGGATTGCCCCGGCTGACGACGTTGCCGACCACGTAGAGATCCGCGCCCAGCCCGGTCTGGCCGGCGTCGAAGCCTTCGATCAGATCGATGCCCTGCTCGCGCAACTGTGTGCTCATGGGCGGGTAGACCCCCGCGTCGCAACCGGTGACCCGGTGACCCGCCGCGCGGGCGATCAGGGCCAGCCCGCCCATGAACGTGCCGCAGATTCCCAATATGTGTACGTGCATCGCTTCCTCCGGTCTGTATTGTAAGGAACCTCTGGGCGGGCCGTCGCGCCGCGTGCGGCGCCCGCCTGTCCGGAAGGTCCCGAGGGCCCGATGCTATGATGAACGATCGGTACGGTCAGCAGGATGGATGGCGTTTCATATGGACAAGCGGAAATTCTTGCGCACGGCCTGTCTGGCGGCGCTGGGGCTTGCCGGCGGGGCGCGCGGCGCGGCGGCCTCCCTCCTGCCGCCCGATCCCGTCTTCGGGCGCTCGTTTGCCGATCTCCAGGGGCGAGAGCAGGCGCTGTCCGCCTACGTGGGGCGGCCGGTGCTGATGAATTTCTGGGCCAGTTGGTGCGCTCCCTGCGTGCGTGAAATGCCCCTGCTCGAAACCCTGCACCAGCGCCATCCCGACCTGGCCCTGCTGGGGCTGGCCATCGACACGCGGGCCAACGTCGAGCGTTTCCTGGAAAAAATCCCGGTGTCCTATCCGGTGTTGCTGACGGGCACCCAAGGCATTCCACTGATGCGCGAGCTGGGCAACAAGAGCGGCGGCCTGCCGTTCACCCTGCTTTTCGACCGTCGCGGTCGCGTGGCCGATTCGATCATGGGCGAACTCAAGCCAGACGATATCCAGGCCCGTCTGTCGCGAATACTTTAGGTTTCAATGATAGGTTTGCTCACCGGTCAGGACCCCGTTTTATGGACAAATCAACGGTTTTAGCGTAAAAAGGCGCTTTACAGGGTGCCCTCGTACCCGGGATCAGGTGGCTTCGGCAAGACTCCAGGGCCGCCCGCTGGCAGCAGCAACTCATGTGGCCGTCGTGGATTCTCCCCGTCTCATCGGGGTCGGACCGACGGCGCATTCGTTTTCGTCGCCTGAATCCACTCATTGACCGGCCCGCGCTCATCCCGGGCCAGCACACAGGAATTGATACGTCATGGATCTCCGAAAACTGAAAACGCTGATCGACCTGGTGGCCGATTCGGGCATTGCCGAACTGGAAATCACCGAGGGTGAGGGCAAGGTCCGCATCGTCAAGTTCTCCCAGGTCGCAGCGGTCGCCCCGGCGCCTGTGGCCGGCGCGCCCGCGCAGGTCGTGGCCGCGGCCGCCCCAGCCGCCGCGCCCGCTGCGGCTGCCGCCGCGCCGGCGCCCGCCGCCGTGCAGGGCCATCAAGTCAAGGCGCCCATGGTGGGCACGTTCTACCGCTCGCCCAATCCGAACGCGGCGGCCTTCGTCGAAGTCGGCCAGGCCGTCAAGGAAGGCGACCCCTTGTGCATCATCGAGGCGATGAAGCTGCTGAACGAGATTGAGGCCGACAAGTCCGGCGTCATCAAGGAAATCCTCGTTGAGAACGGCGAGCCGGTCGAATACGGCCAACCCCTGTTCATCATCGCCTGAACGCCATGTTCGAAAAAATCCTGATCGCCAACCGCGGCGAAATCGCCTTGAGAGTGCTGCGGGCCTGCCGCGAACTGGGCGTCAAGACCGTCGTCGTGCACTCGGAAGCGGACCGCGAAGCCAAATACGTGCGCCTGGCCGACGAATCCGTGTGTATCGGTCCCGCGTCTCCGCGCGACAGCTACCTGAACATGCCCGCGTTGATCTCGGCCGCCGAGGTCACCGACGCGGAAGCCATCCACCCGGGCTACGGCTTCCTGTCGGAAAACGCCGATTTTGCCGAACGGGTGGAAAAGAGCGGCTTTGTGTTCATCGGGCCGCGCCCCGAAAGCATTCGCACCATGGGCGACAAGGTCAGCGCCAAGCAGGCCATGATCGCCGCCGGCGTGCCGGTCGTGCCGGGCTCGGGTGGCGCATTGCCCGACGACCCCAAGGAAATCCAACGCATCGCCTCCGAGGTCGGCTATCCGGTCATCATCAAGGCGGCGGGCGGCGGCGGCGGTCGCGGCATGCGGGTGGTCTATACCGAGGCGGCCCTGCTCAACGCGGTCGCCATGACGCGCACCGAAGCCGGCGCCGCCTTCAACAATCCCGAGGTCTACCTGGAAAAATTCCTCGAGAACCCGCGCCACATCGAGATCCAGGTGCTGGCCGACGGCGAGGGCAAGGCCGTCTGGCTGGGCGAACGCGATTGCTCCATGCAGCGCCGCCACCAGAAGATCATCGAGGAGGCGCCCGCGCCGGGCATCGATCGCGCCCTGGTCGAGCGGATCGGCGAACGTTGCGCCGAGGCCTGCCGCCGGATGCGTTATCGCGGCGCCGGCACGTTCGAGTTCCTGTACGAGAACGGGGAATTTTTCTTCATCGAGATGAACACCCGCATCCAGGTCGAGCACACGATCACGGAAATGATCACCGGCATCGATCTGGTCCAGCAGCAGTTGCGCATCGCCGCCGGCGAGAAATTCACCCTGCGCCAGCGCGACATCCATCTGCATGGCCACGCGATCGAATGCCGGATCAATGCCGAGGATCCCTACAAGTTCACGCCCAGCCCCGGCCGGATCTCCAACTGGCATACGCCGGGCGGCCCGGGCGTGCGCATGGATTCGCACGTGTTCACGGGCTATACCGTGCCGCCTTACTACGATTCGATGATCGCCAAGCTCATCACCTATGGCGACGACCGCCATCAGGCGATCATGCGCATGGATATCGCCCTGTCGGAAATGATCGTCGAAGGGGTGCACACCAATATCCCGCTGCATCGCGAGTTGATGCAGGATGCCCGTTTCGTTGAAGGCGGCACCAGCATCCACTACCTCGAACACAAGCTCGCCGCGCGCGCTTGAGATCCGGCATGCGAGAACTGGTGCTGAACTGTGCGCAGAGCCAGGCCGAGGCCTGGTCCGACGCCTTGCTGGAAGCCGGCGCCTTGTCGGTGTCGGTTGAGGACGCCGACGGGGATACGGAGCACGAACAGGCCCTGTTCGGCGAGCCGGGCACCGAGCCCGACGTCCTGGCCTGGCAGCGCAACCGGCTGGTGGCGCTGCTGGCCGATGGGGATGATCCGGCCCAGTTGCTGGCCTCGCTGGACGGCCTGGCGGGCCCCGCGCCCGGCCAGGCCGATTGGTTCCTGCGCGAGGTGCCGGATGCCGATTGGGTGCGCCTGACGCAATCCCAGTTCGGGCCCATCGTCGTGGGCGACCGCATCTGGATCGTGCCGAGCTGGCACCGCGACGACGCGGGCCTGCCCCTGGCCGGCGCGCGGGACGGCATTGTGCGCATCGAGCTCGATCCCGGGCTGGCCTTCGGGACCGGCAGCCACCCCACGACGCATCTGTGCCTGGAATGGCTGGCCGCCCACCTGCAGGGCGGAGAAACCGTGCTGGATTACGGCTGCGGCTCCGGGATCCTGGCCATCGCCGCCCGCTTGCTGGGCGCCGGGCCGACACGGGGCGTGGATATCGACGAGCAGGCGGTGCTGGCCACGGTTCGCAACGCAGCGACCAATCGCGTCGAGATCGAAGCCTGCCTGCCAGACGGCCTGCCCGAAGGAACCAGCCAGGTGGTGGTCGCCAATATTCTGTCCAATCCGCTCAAGCTCCTGGCCCCCATGTTGTCCGCCCGGGTCGCGCCCGGCGGCTGGCTGGCGCTGTCCGGCGTCCTGGAGCGCCAGGCCGATGAGGTCTGCGAAGCCTATGCGCCGCACCTGCCCTTGCAGGTCTGGGCGGCGCGCGATGGCTGGGTCTGCCTGGCAGGGCGAAGGGCCTGACGGAGCGCGGCGATGGACCTGACCACGCGCTGCCCGAAATGCGGGACCGTGTTCCAGGCGGGCCTGTCCGACCTGCAGTTGCGCAAGGGCTATATCCGCTGCGTCCAGTGCGCCCACATCTTCGATGGCTACGCCGAGGTGGTGTCCGACGCGTCCGAGCCTGCCGCGCCCGCGCCGGCCGCCCCCACGGCGCCAGAGGCGCCCGTGGCCGGACGGCCGGCTGTTCCGCCGCCCCAGGTGATTCGCTCCGGCCGCCCGCCCGCCACCCCATCCGAACCGGCTTTCCGCATCGGCGTCGCACCCTGGCCCGATGACCGGCCCGAGCCGCGGATCGGCGATGCGGCGGGCCCTGCGGCGCCGCGTCCGGTCGAGGATATCCTGGTGGATGAGGGTTGGGTGCCCGATGCCGGGGCGCCGGCCGGGCTGGACGAACCATCCGGCCAGGCGGCGTCTTTCGTGGTCGAAGCCCGTCCCGGCCATCGGGGCCAGGGCGGATCCGCCGCGCCCCTGCTGCGCGACGACGACGCCCTGGGCTGGTGGGATGCCCTGCTGCGTTTCTGCGCCTGGCTGCTGCTCGTCCTGCTGCTGCTTCTGCTGGCCGCGCAGGCCGTCTACGTTTATCGCGCGGATATTGCGCGGATGGCCCCCGCGCTGCGGCCCGCGCTGGAGCGCGCCTGCGAACCGCTGCAGTGCCGGGTGCCCTATGCCCGGGACATCGCCCGGATCGCCATCACCGGCTCCGCCCTCAAGCTCGCGGATGGCGATGCGCCCGCGGGGCATTCCGCTTCCGGGCAGGACGCCGCCGAACAGCACTTCGTGTTGCACGCCACCGTGCGCAACGGGGCCGAGCAGCCGCAGGAATGGCCGACGCTGGTCCTCGATTTGAAGGACGGCGCCGGCACGCTGCTGGTGCGCCGCAACCTGGCTCCCGCCGACTACCTGGGGCCGGCCCGTGCCGCCGAGCCTTTCGCGGCTCGAAGCGAAGTCCTGGTGCGCGTCCCCCTGACCCTGAGCGGCATCCGCATCAACGGCTACCAGCTCGACCTCTTCTATCCCTGAAGGAATTCCATCGCCATGTCCAAGGACGTTCTGATCTGCGGCTCCATCGCTTTCGACACCATTGCCGTGTTCGAAGGGCGCTTTCGCGACCATATTCTGGCCGACAGCATCAAGTCCCTCAGCGTGTCGTTCTTCGTGCCCGCGCTGCGCAAGGAATACGGCGGTTGCGCGGGCAACATCGCCTACAGCCTGAAATTGCTGGGCGGCCGGCCCGTGCCTGTGGGGACGGTGGGCCAGGATGCCGACGATTACCTGCAGCGCCTGCGCGACCTGGACATCGATACCCGCCTGGTGCGCGTGCTGCCCGATGCCTATACGGCCCAGTGCTACATCACCACGGATCAGGAAAACAACCAGATCGCCTCGTTCCATCCCGGCGCGATGATGCGTTCCGCCGAGAACGACCTGAGCGGCCATGCCGCGTGCTGGGCCATCGTCTCGCCCGATTCCAAGGATGGCATGTTCGCCCACGCCGAACGCTTGAAGGCGGCGGGCATTCCGTTCATCTTCGACTTGGGGCAGGCGATGCCGCTGTTCGATGGCGATGACCTGCGGCGCATGCTGGCGATGGCCAGCATCCTGACCGCCAACGACTATGAATCCAGCGTGATCGAAGAGCGCACGGGCCTTTCGATCCAGGAACTGGCCGCCGGCCTGCAGGCGGTGGTGGTCACCCGGGGCGGCGATGGCGCGTCTCTGTTCGTCGGCCAGACGCGCACCGATATTCCGGCCGCGCCCGTCAGCGGAATCGTGGACCCGACCGGCTGCGGCGATGCGCACCGCGCCGGGCTGTTGTATGGCTTGTCGCACGGCTGGTCCCTGCGGGACGCCTGCTGCTTGGCGAACGTGATGGGGGGCTTTAAAATCGCTCATAGAGGCCCGCAAAACCATCGCCCGTCGCACGCCGACATCGCGGCGGTGCTGCAGGCGCATTACGGTATCGATGCGGGCTCGTTCGCCTGATTCGGATACGGCCCGCTTCATTCCAAGGAGTCACCCATGGCGATCCTCACACCTGCCTCTTCCACCCGCGCGGTGCGTCTTGCCGCCATCGCCGGGGTTTCCCTGTCGCTGCTGATGCTGGGCGGTTGCGCCAACCAGTCCGCGTCCAGTTCCACCTACACCTACGGCCAGGCCCAGCAGGAGCAGATCGTGCGCTATGGCACCGTGGTGTCGGTGCGTCCCGTGACCATCCAGTCCGACAAGTCTTCCGGCGTGGGCGCCCTGGGCGGCGCGGCCCTGGGCGGTGTGGCGGGCAGCGCCATCGGCGGTGGGCGGGGCCAGATCCTCGCGTCGATCGGCGGCGCCTTGCTGGGCGGCCTGGCCGGCAACGCCGTCGAGAACCAGGTCAGCAAGACCAGGGGCCTGGAAATCACGGTCCGGCTGGACAACGGCGAAACCCGCGTCATCGCGCAGGCGGACGACGTGGCGCTCAGTTCCGGCCAGCGCGTCCAGGTTATCAGCGGCGGCGGCCCGACCCGCGTGGTGCCGATGTAACGCTTCCGGCGTTCCTCCGATGCGCAAAGGCCCGGCGACAGCCGGGCCTTTGCTTTTCTGCGTGGCGGATCGGCGCGATCGCGCTATGCGCCGAAGGTCGTGAAGACCAGGTGGTTGAGCACCATCATGGCGATCTGGGCAAGCACCAGCAGCACCAAGGGCGAGAGATCCAGCCCGCCCATGCGCGGCAGCATCCGGCGGATGGGATCGAGCAGCGGCGCCGTCAGGGTGTAGAGCACCGGCATGATGGGCGAGAGGGGATTGATCCAGGACAGGATGGCTTGGATCAGCGTGACCCAGACGATCACGTTGAACAGCCATTTGAATCCCACCATCAGGCCCGAGAGCAGCAGGGGGCCGATGACCGATGCGGAGGGCATCAGGCCACCCATGGCGATCAGCCAGGTCAACAGCAGATACAGGATCGCCGTGATCCAGCAGGCCAGGATGCTGGGCCAGTCGAACCGGCCGCTGCTGGGGACGACACGCCGGATCGGCTGCACCAGCCAGTCCGTGGCCCGCAGAATGGCCTGGGAAAACGGATTGAACGGGTGCAGGCGGATGGCGAACATCCAGGCCCGCAGAATCAGGCCGATGCCGAAGAGCTGAAAGATGATGTCGATCAGGAATTGCAGGATGTCTTGGGCCATGCGGTGCTCGTAGACGACGAAAAAGAAGCGCTCATTGTCGCATCAAGCCAGCCTGTCTGGCGAATAGCGGGCGCTCGTGGTTCACGAATATGAAAGGCCCGGCGGATGCCGCCGGGCCTGTCCCGTCTCCGCCTCGAAAAGCGGAGGCGATGCGCTCAGGGGCGCTTTGCGGTGGGAAACGGCCAGGAAGCCGCCGGATTGGCGTCCGTGCGGGCGTCGGGGGCCGGTGCGGAAGGTTTGGCGGCCGCTTTCTTTGCCGCCGGCTTGGGCTTGGCGGCGGTTTGCTTGGCAGGCGCCTTGGCGGCCTTCTTTGCAGGCGCCGCTTTCTTTGCAGGCGCCGCTTTCTTTGCAGGCGCCGCTTTCTTTGCAGGCGCCGCTTTCTTGGCGGCAACCTTTTTGGCCGGCGCCTTTTTCGCGACGGCGGTCTTCGCCGTCGTTTTCTTGGCTGCAGGCTTGGCGGCCTTCTTCGCGACCGTTTTTTTCGCCACGGTTTTTTTCGGCGCAGCGGCTTTTTTGGCGGCAACCTTTTTGGCCGGCGCTTTCTTCACTGCGGCTTTCTTGGGTGCTGCTTTCTTGGCAGCGGCCTTGACTGGCGCGGCTTTCTTGGCAACGGCCTTCACTGCAGTCTTTTTGGCCGGCGCGGCCTTTTTGGCAGCCACGGTTTTTTTGGCGGGTGCTGCTTTTTTGGCAGCGGCCTTCACTGGCGCGGCTTTCTTGACGGGGGTGGCTTTCTTGGCTGCCGGGGCGGACTTCTTGGCTGCCGGTTTGGATGCGGACTTCGGGGCTGCGGATTTCTTGGCCGGTGCGACAGAGGCCTTCTTGGCGGTTGCCATCGTCATGCTCCTTGGGATCGAAGAGAATGTCCACCCATTTGATATGACCCCCGCGTGATGCGCGGCCCATCTCAAATGGCGCAGGCGTGCAATATCACGAATATTGCACGCCTTCAAGTCTATCGTAAGCCCCTGCGTGTTCCAAGCATTATTCCCGGCGCATGGTGTGATGAGGCCGATATTCGATTGTGCTTGTCTCGAAAAAGTCGCGTTCTTTTTGTCGCGAGACCGCGTGGAAAGTCTTTTCAGGAGATGTTTACCATTCCAGGTAGAACATCGCTTTGGCGAGAAAAACGATCAGGACGACGTGGCAGAACACGCTGAGATGAATGAGCTGGAAATGGCGGGATTTCAGTTTTCCCGTGCCGCTGAGCGAGATGGCGGTGATGAAATGGCCCAGCACGCTGAAAGCCAGAATGATCTTGATCCACAGCAGCGTGGCGAAGCTGCTGGCGAAGGGGTGGGCGAGCGATTCACGGAATTGCCACGCCATGCCCAGGCCCGCGCCGAACAGCACGATCATGACGAAGGGCATGATGCGCCGCGCGCGTTGGCCGATGGCCAATTCGACGTTGCGCATGGCCTCGCGGCCGAGGGGCTTGCGAATGCCTTCGAGAATGAGGACTTCAAAGAACACCGTGCCCACGAAAAAAATGGCGGCGAACAGGTGCAGCGTAACGAGTAGTGAATGGCTCATGTCGGTAGAATGATGACTGGCCCGCGGAACGCGCGCGCACCGGGAAATTGTAGGCCGGGAAGCCTTGTCGGCCCGCCGCGCCCCTGCGCTGATCCCGGGTATTGGATGACATTTGTCATGGATGAGAGTCAAGCAATGGATCGCATTCGTATTCATGCCTTGGCCGCGTGCGCGGCCTTCCTGGGCACTCTGGCGGCCTGCGCGCCGATCAAGCCGGCTCCGGCGCCGATGGACGCCGCCGCCGCGCCGTCCTGCACGGTGGCGGCGGCGGGCGATTCCCTGGTCGGCAACTGGTTGTCGGTCAGTTCGCAGAAAGGCGTCGCAGGCGCGCTGCGAACGCTCTATACGCTGAATCCCGACGGCACCATGAACTACGTCGAGCAGATCAAGCGCCCGCGCACGCCGTCACAGGGCCTGTACGAGGCCGGCTGCTGGTCGCGCGACGGGCAGTCGCTGGTGTTGCGCACGCTGGAATCGAACGGTTCGCCCGTGAATCTGGACGATCCGATCTATACCAACCGTTATCGCGTGGACCGGGTCAGCGCCACGGAGCTGCGCCTGAGCGGCCCGAACGGCACCGTCAAGGCGCGGCGCATGTCGCCGGGCTACCGCTTGCCGTTCTAGGCCAGGCTGGCGGCCAGGCGTTCCAGCACGGTTTCGCGGCCCAGCAGGGCCAGCACCGCGCCGATCGACGGCGTGTGCTTGTGGCCGGTGACAGCCACCCGCAGCGGGATGGCCAGCTTGGGCATCTTGGCGCCGTGGTCCTTCAGGATGGCCTTGAGCAGACTGTCGAGCGCTTCTTCCGTCCAGTCGGGCAGTGCGCCGGCCCGCTGCAGGAAATCGCCCAGCAGGCCGCGCGCCGCCTCGTCCAGCACCTCCGCCCGCAGGGCGTCATCGGCCGGCGTGTAGGGGCCGCAGAACAGCAGTGCGCCTTCAGCCAGATCTTCCAGCGTTTCGCTGCGGTCGCGCAGCAGGGCCATGACTGCGGGCAGATCGATGGCTGCGGGGTCGCCGCCCCGGCGCACGATGCGAGGCGCGACGCGCTCGGCCAGGTCGGCGGGTTCGAGCGCGCGCAGCGCGTGGGCGTTGACCCAGTTCAGCTTCTTGGGATCCCATTGGGCGGCCGAGCGGCTGAGGTGGCGCGGGTCGAACCATTCCACGAATTGCTCGCGCGAGAAGAGTTCGTCGTTGCCGTGGCTCCAGCCCAACCGTGCAAGGTAGTTGACCATGGCTTCGGGCAGGTAGCCCATGCGGTCGTATTCCATGACGCTGACGGCGCCGTGGCGCTTGGACAGTTTTTCGCCATCGGGCCCCAGGATCATCGGCACGTGGCCATAGCGCGGCAGCTCGCCGCCCAGCGCGCGCAGGATGTTGATCTGGCGCGGGGTATTGTTGACGTGGTCGTCGCCGCGGATGACATGGGTGATGCGCATGTCCCAGTCGTCCACCACCACACAGAAGTTGTAGGTGGGGGTGCCGTCGGGCCGGGCGATCACCAGATCGTCGAGCTCGCTGTTGTCGAAACTGATGGGGCCCTTGACCAGATCGTCCCAGGCGGTCACGCCGTCTTGCGGGCTGCGAAAGCGCACCACGGGCCTGATGCCGGCCGGGACCGGGGGCAAGGTCTTGCCGGGCTCGGGCCGCCAGGTGCCGTCGTAGCGCGGCTTGGCGCCCGCGGCGCGGGCGCGTTCGCGCATGGCCTCGACCTCTTCGGGCGTGCTGTAGCAGTGGTAGGCCGTTCCTTGGGCCAGCATGTCGGCGATCACGGCGCGGTAGCGATCCATGCGTTGCATCTGATAGAACGGCCCCTCGTCGGCCGTCAGCTCCAGCCACCGCATGCCGTCGAGAATGGCCTGCACGGCTTCGGGCGTGGAGCGCTCCAGATCGGTGTCCTCGATGCGCAGCACGAAGGTGCCCCCGAAGTGGCGGGCGAAGGCCCAGGAAAACAAGGCGGTTCGGGCGCCCCCCAGGTGCAGGTAGCCGGTGGGAGAGGGGGCGAAGCGCGTGCGCACGGGGCGCGAGGAGGTGTCAGTCATGTCGAGAGATCGAGTGGGGTTGCTGCACTGCAACAAAGTATTGGAGAAACCCCTGTAGAATCGGAAGGTCGAATCGTCATTTTAAGGGACGGCCCGGTCAGGGGCGTCCGGAGTTTCCATCCATGCTGCGTCACCGCCTGGCGGCCGTGTTCGAGCCGCGCTCCCTGCTGATCCTGAGTTCTCGCGAGCTGCCCGTCGTGCGCACGCCTCCCGCCCTGCTCCAGGGACGGATCGCCGATGTGCGGGTGGGCGGCGATGGTCGCATGGACATGCCGTCCCGCCTGGATTTCCTGGCGGCGGACCAACGGCTGGACATGGCCCTGCTGTGCCTGGATCCCGCACAGTTGCCGGCCGCACTGGGTGCGCTCCGGCAGCATCGGCCGCGCGCGTTGGTGCTGCTGCCGCATTCCACGCCTGCGGCCAATCCCATCGAAACACGCGCGTATTGCCAATCCTGGGGACGGATGAACGATTGTCTGGTGCTCGGTCCCGGGGCGCTGGGCGTCCAGCGTCCGCATTTGGGGTTGAACCTGGGCCTTGATCCGTATGGCGCGCCCGTGGGCCGGGTGGCCCTGGTCGCGCAGTCCCGCATGGTGGCTGCCGCCGTGCTGGATTGGGCGGGCGACATCCAGCTCGGATTTTCCGCCGTGGTCTCGGCGGGCGACGCGGAGGGCGTCACCGTCGCCGAAGTCCTCGAGTACCTGTCGATGGATCCGCGCACGGACAGCATCGTGCTGTACCTGGAAGAGGCCGATTCGTCGCGCCGTTTCACCAGCGCGTTGCTCGCGGCGGCCAGCGTCAAGCCGGTCATCCTGCTCAAGGCCGGACGCTCCGACAGCAATCCGGCGGCCGATGCGGTCTTCGATGCGCTGGTGCGGCGCACGGGCGCCGTGCGAATCCGGTTTTTCGTCCAATTGTTCTCGGCGCTGAAAGTGCTCGTTCACGCAAAGCGCCAGCGAGGGCGGCGCATTGCGCTGTTTTCCAACGGTTATGGCGCGGCCCACCTGGCGCTGGATGCCATCGACGGCGGCGGTCCGGTGTCACGAGCCGTTCTGTCCACCCAGACGCGGCGCGATCTGGCGTCGATCCTGGAGCCGGGCGCGGCGCTGGACAATCCCGTCATCAGCCATGCTCCGCTGGATCCGGCCCGGTTGCGGCAGGCGCTGGAGCTGCTGGCGGGCGACACCAACGTGGACGGCGTGCTGGTGTTGATCGCTCCGGATGCCCTGTCGGACATGGACGGCGCCGCCGAGGCCCTGGCCCGCTTCTCCGAGGCCTCGACCAAGCCCATCATGTCCTGCTTTCTGGGCGATGCTTCGATGCGCTCTCAGCGCCACCGGCTGGACTCGGTGGGGCTGCCGGCCTTCCGCACCCCGGAATCGGCCGCCAATGCCTTTGGCATCCTGGCATCCTATCAGTACAACCAGACCCTGGCGCAGCAGACCCTGCCGCCGGAAATGCTGAGTCGGCCGCCGCGCCTGGACGAGGCGCGCGCGCTGCTCAACGATGCCATCATGTCGGGCCGCTCCGAACTGGAGCCCTCCAGTTGCCTTTGGCTGCTGGATTGCTTCCATGTGCCGATTCTGTCCGACGATCAGCCCGTGCCCGACGCTGCCCTCGAACACCTGCCCATGGCCATCCATCTGCGCCAGGACGCGCGCTTCGGGCCCTACCTGCAGTTCGGGCCGGGGGGCGATGCCGCCCTGCTGGCATCACCCCATCGGGAAATCGAACTGCCGCCGCTGAACAATTACCTGGCGCGCCAGTTGATCCAGCGAGGCAAGTTCTGGTCGCGCGTGCTGGAGCGAGATCTCAGCCCGGCCGCGTTCGAGCAATTGCGCGAGGCGCTGGAGCGGATCTCGGAGATCGTCAGCGAACTGCCCGGCATCCGAACGCTATCGATCGATCCTCTCTGGTGGGACGACACCAGCCTGTATGCCGGGGGCATCCAGGTCGGCCTGGATCCCGATTACGATGGCGAGCGGCCCGAAAACCGCGCCTATCGGCATATGGCGATCCACCCGTATCCACGCCGCCTGGTCCAGCCCATGGTCCGGAAAGACGGCCAGGAATGGCTGCTTCGTCCCATCCGGCCAGAGGATGCCGTGCTGTTGCAGGAGTTCGTGCGGGACCTGTCGGACGAGTCGCGCTACATGCGTTTCGTCTCGATGCTGCGCGAACTGACGCCGCGCATGCTGGCGCGCTATACCCGCATCGACTATGACCGCGAAGTCGCACTGGTCGCCACGGCCCAGGTGTCCAATCCGGAAAACCGGGGCCTGCTGCGCGAGCGCATCGTGGGATTTGCGCACTATTTGCGCAATGCCGACGGAGAGGGGGCGGAATACGCGCTGGTGATCGCCGACGACTGGCAGCGGCGCGGCGTCGGCGCGGCACTGATGCGCAGCCTGATCGACGTCGCGCGCCGCCAGGGCCTGGGCTACATCGAAGGCGTCGTCCTGGCGACCAATCGCCCGATGCTGGGCCTGATGACCTCCCTGGGCATGCGCAACGATCCCGACGAAGACGACCCAGGAATGAGAAGACTGTGGATGCGCCTGGACGCCTGAAGTCCCCTGCGGACTGTCAGGCGCCTGGCGCATCGGAGCGCCTTGCAAGGCGCGACGTGGAGGGATGCCACGATCCAAGAGTCCCCTGCGGACTGTCAGGCGCCTGGCGCATCGGAGCGCCGCCAGACACTTCAGGCTGTCGCCGTCACCCGCGTCAGGAATGCGCGGATGTCGTCCAGTTCCTGCGGGTGCAGGCCATGCGGCATCGGATAGGTATGCCATTGCACCGGTTGTTGCTGCGCCAGCATCGCATCCCGGCTGGTTTCGGCGTAGGTCATGGGAACCACCATGTCCATCGTGCCGTGCGCCATGAACACCGGTGTGGCGGCGTTGGCGGGGTGGCGCTCGGCGGGCAGGGTATTGCGCAGCGGCAGGTAGCCGGACAGGCCGATCAGGCCGGCCAGAGGTTCGGCGTGGCGCAGGCCGGTGTACAGCGCCGTTGCGCAGCCTTGGGAAAAACCGGCCAGCACGATGCGCTCGGCGGGGATGCCGCGGCGGTTCTCCTGCTCGATCAGTTCCGTGACCGCATGACGCGCGGCGCGCAGGCCATCGATGTCCTCGCGCGCATCGCGGTCCAGCCCGTACAGGTCGTACCAGGCGCGCATCGGCATGCCTTGGTTCAGCGTGACCGGGCGCACGGGCGCGTGCGGAAAGATGAAACGCAGCGCGGGCAGGCCGGGGTGCTGCAATTCGGGCACGATGGGCTCGAAATCATGGCCGTCCGCCCCCAGGCCGTGCAGCCAGATGATGCTGTGCGTGGGCTCGGGGCCGGTGACGCGCTCGATGGTTTCCAGGGTGGGGTTCATCAGAAAGTCTCGTCTTCGAAATCCAGGGTTTTCAGGGTCTGGAACAGGGCGCGGTAGTGCTTGCGCGCCGGCTCGCGGCCTTCGGGCAGCGCGGCATTGTCGCGGGCTTCCTTGCGGGCGGCGCGGATCTGCGCGCGCAGGGATTGGATGTCCAGGCCAGGAAAGCGTTCGAGCAATCGGGTCAGGATCTCGTCGCTGTCGATCAGGCGGTCGCGCAGATCCTCCAGCCGATGCATGGCGCGCGTCTGTTCGCGCGATCCGTTGGCCCATAGGTCGAGCTGGGCGCGCAGGGCGGAAACGTCGGTGCGGCGCATCAGCTTGCCGACGTAATGCACCTGGCGGCGCCGGCCTTCGTGGCTGTGGATGCGCTGGGCCAGGGCGATGGCTTCGCGCAGCGTGTCGTCCAGTGGCAACTGGGCCAGCTTGGCGGCGGGCAGTGCGATCAGTTCGCGGCCCAGGTCCAGCAGGGCGTGCATATCGCGCTTGACCTGGGATTTGCTGGGCCGCCGATCTTCCGGAAAATCGTCCGGCGAGGCGGGCAGGGGCATGTCGTCCATGGGATCAGGCATAAAATGGTCCGTGATTGCCTATGATAACCGTCCCATACCGAGTGTCCTGCCGCATGAACCAACGAACCGATGATTTCCTCGATGTCCCTGCACAGCAGGCCCAGTTCCGCGAGCTGGTCGGCGATGCGCTGCGTCATGCCAGGCAGGCGGGCGCGACGGATGCCGCCGTGGAAATCTCCGAAAGCCGGGGGCTGTCCGTGTCGGTGCGCCAGCGCGCCATCGAAACCATCGAGCAGACCCGCGACCGGTCGATGGCCGTCACCGTATTCGCCGGCCAGCGCCGGGGATCGGCGTCCACCTCCGATTTCTCCGCCGAAGCCCTGCACCGCACCGTGGACGCGGCCTGGCACATCGCCCGCTATACCGCCGAGGATCCGGCCGCAGGCCTGCCCGAGCCCGAACGCTTCGCCCTGCATTATCCGGATTTGGACCTGCATCACCCCTGGTCCATCGATGCCGGGGGGGCGGCCCGCCTGGCGATCCAGGCCGAGCGCGCCGCACTGGCGACCAGCCGGCAGATCACCAATTCCGAGGGCGCCTCCCTGGATACCATGGAAGGTCATTTCGTCCTGGGCAATTCGCGCGGCTTCCTGGGGGGGTATCCCTATTCCCGCCACAGTCTGTCGGTGGCGCCCATCGCCGGGCGCGGCGACGGCATGCAGCGGGATTACTGGTATACGTCCGCGCGCCGGCCAAGCAGCCTGGCCGCGCCCGCCGAAGTGGGGCGCTACGCGGCCCAGCGCGCCTTGTCGCGCCTGGGTGCGCGTCCGGTCAAGACCGGCCGCTATCCGGTCCTGTTCGAGGCGCCTCTGGCTGTGGGCCTGCTTGGGGCCTTGGTCCAAGCTGCCAGCGGCGGCGCACTGTACCGCAAGGCCAGCTTCCTGCTGGATGCGCTGGACAAGCCCGTCCTGGCCGATCACCTGGATGTGGTCGAGAACCCCTACATCCCCGGTGCGCAGGGCAGCTCGCCCTTCGACGCCGAGGGGGTCCGCCCCCAGGCCCGCCGGGTGGTGGATCAAGGCGTGCTCACGGGCTATTTCCTGTCCACCTACACGGCCCGCAAGCTGGGCATGGCGACCACCGGCAACGCGGGCGGGTCGCACAATCTCAGCCTGCGTTCGCGCCTGACCGAGCCGGATGACGACCTGCCCGCCCTGCTGCGCCGCATGGGGACGGGGCTGCTGGTCACCGAACTCATCGGGCAGGGCGTGAACTACGTCACCGGCGACTATTCGCGCGGCGCATTCGGCTATTGGGTGCAGGACGGTGTCATCAGCCATCCCGTCCAGGAAATCACCATCGCGGGCAACCTGGCCGAGATGTTTCGCCAGATCGTCGCAGTGGGGGCCGACGTCTATGCGCGCGGCGCCAAGTCGACGGGCTCGGTGCTGATCGAGCGCATGGCGGTTGCCGGCCAGTAGGCCGGGAGTCTTGCGTGCAGCGCGGCGTGCAGCTTGCAGGCACGCAGTGTAATATCGAAACGCTTGGCTTTGAGCCAGACCAATATTTCTAACAAACAGGAGATCCTTCATCATGCAGCGTCGTGCATTTCTGAAAAAGGCCGGGTTGGGTGCCGTCGCCGGCACGGCCTCCGTGGCCGCACCCGCCATTGCGCAGACCTCGCCCCAGCTCAACTGGAAGATGACGTCCACGTATTCGACGGCGACTCCTGCGTTGTACTCCACGGCGCAACTGTTCTGCAGCATGGTCAAGGATCTGACCGACGGCAACTTCAACATCCGCCTGTACCCGGTCGGCGAACTGGTGCCCGGCTTCGGCGTGATGGATGCCGTCGGCAACCGCACCGTGGAATGCGGCCAGACCGCCTCCTACTACTATTACGGCAAGAATCCGGCTTTCTGCTTCGATACCGCCGTGCCCTTCGGGCTGAATGTGCGCCAGATGAACGCCTGGATGTACGAAGGCGACGGCCTCAAACTGATGCGCGAGCTGTTCGCGCCGCGCGGCATCGTGAACTTCCCCCTGGGCAACACGGGCGCCCAGATGGGCGGCTGGTACCGCAAGGAAATCAAGACGATCGACGACTTGAAGGGCCTGAAGATGCGCACGGCCGGCTTTGCGGGCGAGGTGCTGTCGCGCATGGGCGTGGTGCCGCAGCAGATCCCGACGGGCGATATCTATCCGGCCCTTGAAAAGGGCGCGCTGGACGCGGTGGAATTCGTCGGCCCGGTGGACGATGAAAAGCTGGGCTTCCAGAAGGTCGCCAAATACTATTACTACCCGGGCTGGTGGGAAGGCTCCGCCCAGGTGTCGCTGTACGTCAACGACAAGGCCTACGCCGAACTGCCCAAGGCCTACCAGGCGGCGGTCGACGTGGCCTCGCGCGCGGCGGCCAACCATCTGGTCGAGTACTACGACAACAACAACCCGGATGCCCTGCGCCGCCTGATCGCCGGGGGCGCCGTGCTCAAGAGCTTCCCGCGCGAGGTCATGGACGCTTCCTTCGATGCCGCCACGCAGGTCTACAAAGAATTCTGCGACAAGGACGAAGGCTTCAAGAAGATCTTCGACAATTACATGGCGTTCCGCGACAACATCGTGCCCTGGTTCCGCGTCAACGAAGGCGCCTACGACAACTACCTGGGCGCCGCGCTGGCCCGCAAGAAATAAGCCGCCCGCCTGCTGCCGGGGCGCCCCTCGGGGCGCCCTTTCTTTTTGCCTTGGGACGGCCCAAGGCAAAAAGCGTCCCCTTTGGGGGGAGCGGCAAGCCGCGGCAGGCGGTGTGGCGCGGGGGGGCGCTGATGTTTGTCTATCAGGCCCCGGCCATGTACAATGGTAGGATTTTCGTTTGGGTTTACACCGTACGGGCTATGGCGGGCTTTGTCCTTCCTTACATAAAGCCCTGGCGGAGCCAGCGGAAATTCCTTCACTCATTTATCAGGAACACCATCATGAAGACCTTTGTGGCCAAGCCGCATGAAGTCAAGCGTGACTGGTTTGTGATCGACGCCAAGGGCAAGGTCCTGGGTCGTGTGGCCAGCGAAGTCGCACGCCGCCTGCGTGGCAAGCACAAACCCGAATTCACGCCGCACGTGGACACGGGCGATTACATCGTCGTCATCAATGCCGCCGATATCGTCGTCACGGGCGCCAAGGCGCAAGACAAGCGCTACTACCGCCACTCCACCTATCCGGGCGGGATCACGGAAACCAATTTCCAGAAAATGCAGCAGCGCTTCCCGGGTCGCGCCCTGCAGAAGGCCGTCAAGGGCATGCTGCCCAAGGGCCCGCTGGGCTACGCCATGGCGAAGAAGCTGAAGGTCTATGCCGGTGCAGAGCATCCGCATACCGCGCAGCAGCCGCAACCCCTGGATTTTTGAGGATAGGCCATCATGATCGGTAATTGGAATTACGGCACCGGCCGCCGCAAAACGTCTGTGGCGCGAGTGTTCCTGAAGAAAGGCACGGGCAAGATCGTCGTCAACGGCCGTCCCGTCGATGAATACTTCGCCCGCGAAACCGGCCGCATGATCGTGCGCCAGCCGCTGGAGGTGACCAACCACCTGGAATCGTTCGACTTTCACGTCAACGTCCACGGCGGTGGCGAATCCGGCCAGGCCGGCGCCGTGCGTCACGGCATCACGCGTGCCCTGATCGACTACGACGAAACGCTTAAGCCGTCGCTCAAGCAAGCGGGTCTGGTGACCCGCGACGCCCGCGAGGTCGAGCGCAAGAAGGTCGGCTTCCACAAAGCCCGCCGCCGCAAGCAGTTCAGCAAGCGCTGATCCTGCGTTCGGGCGGCATCCGCCCGATGCGAAAAACGCCGCCCTGTCCGGGCGGCGTTTTTTCTTTGCTCCGCTGCGCATGCCATAATTCTGGATTGGGGAAATCCCCGGCCCGCTTTCCCGGCAGGCAACCGTTCTTCAGACAGGATTCCATCGCATGAGCACGAATACCACCCCCTCCATCAAGGCCGGCATCGTCGGCGGGACCGGCTACACGGGCGTGGAGTTGCTGCGCCTGTTGTCGCAGCATCCGGACGTGCGGCTGCAGGCCATCACCTCGCGCAAGGAATCCGGGATGCCGGTGGCCGATATGTACCCCAACCTGCGCGGCCATGTCGACCTGTGCTTCCGGACGCCGGAGGAAGCCGCGCTCGACCAGTGCGACGTGGTGTTCTTCGCCACACCGCACGGCGTGGCCATGGAACAGGCGCGCGGCCTGCTGGAGCACGATGTGCGCGTGATCGATCTGGCGGCCGATTTCCGCCTGCAGGACGTCGATACCTTTCAGCAGTGGTACAAGATGCCGCACAGCAGCCCCGACGTGCTCAAAGAGGCTGTCTATGGCTTGCCCGAACTGGATCGAGACCGGATCCGCCAGGCGCGCGTCGTCGGCAATCCCGGCTGCTATCCGACGACGGTCCTGCTGGGCCTCGCTCCTGTGCTGCAGGCCGGGCGGCCCCTGATCGATACGTCGCACGTCATCGCCGACTCGAAATCCGGGGTGTCGGGGGCAGGGCGCAAGGCCCAGGTCGGCTCCCTGTTCTCCGAAGCCGCCGACAACTTCGCGGCCTATGGCGTGGCCGGGCACCGCCATCATCCGGAAATCTCCGAGTGCCTCGCGCGCATTGCGGGTGCCCCGGTGGGGCTGACCTTCGTGCCCCATCTGGTTCCCATGATCCGGGGCATGTTCTCCACTTTGTACCTGCGCATTCTGCCGGAGGCCCTGGACACCGATTTCCAGGCGCTGTACGAAAAGCGCTACGCCGACGAGCCTTTCGTCGATGTCATGCCGGCGGGCAGCCTGCCGCAGACGCGCTCGGTGCGCGCCTCGAACATGCTGCGCATCGCGGTGCACCGGCCGGCCGGCGGCGATACCCTGGTGGTGCTGGTGGTCCAGGACAACCTCGTCAAGGGTGCGGCGGGCCAGGCTGTGCAAAACATGAACCTGATGTTCGGACTGCCGGAAACCACCGGGCTGCAGCAGGTGGCGGTCCTTCCCTGACGAGAGGCGCGCATGACGCAAAACGCCCCCGCGCACGGCGGCGGCTTCAGCCGCTGGGTGGTGCGCAGCCTGTCCCGGCTCATGCTGCTGGCGGTTGTGTTCGCCGCCGGGGCGCTCGCCATGCATTTCGGCATGCATTCGGGCGAGCACGCCGAGCTCCGGAAGCAGCAGGCCCGGGCCGAATCCCTGCAGGCGGATCTGGATCGCATCCAGGCCGAGCTGGCCGCTTTGCGCAGCGAGGCGCAGGTCCAGGCGGGCACGCAGCGCGTGCTTCAGGACAAGAATGCCGAATTGCAGCAGGAGCTGGGCCGTACCCGCGATCAACTGGCCTTCTACGAACAACTGATCCCGCCGGGGCCGGCGGGCGCGGTGGCGGTGCGCGCCTTCGATCTCCAGGTCGATGGCGAGTTTCTGCGCTACCGGGTGCTGTTGACGCGCAATGCCGCCCCCCTGGCTGAACCCTTCAAAGGCCGCATGCGGTTCGTGGCGAGTGGCCGTTCCGCAGGGAAAGCCGTTAAAATCGAATTGAGCCCGCCGGTGGCCCCTGCCGCAGGCGAGGCCGCCGCGTCCGCCCCGGGGGCGGATCCGCTGACGCTGGTCTTTGATCAGTTCCAGCGCAGCCAGGGTGTCCTGCAACGGGTGCCGGATCTTTCGATCCAGTCGGTCCGCCTCGAAATCCTCGAAGGCGATACGGTCCGGGCCTCCCAGGACGCCGATTTGAATCGCGTGGTTCCAGAACGCGCAGGAGTCTTGCCTTGAGCACCACCATCGAACACGCGGATCTCGACGTTCCGCCCAGCCCGCTCATCTTCACCGACGCCGCCGCCGCCAAGGTCCGCGAATTGCTGGTCGAGGAAAACAACCCCGGCCTCAAATTGCGGGTTTTCGTGCAGGGGGGCGGCTGCTCGGGTTTCCAGTACGGCTTTACCTTCGACGAAGACGTGGCCGAAGACGACACCACCATCGAGCGCGATGGCGTTCAACTGTTGGTGGACCCCATGAGCTTCCAGTATCTGGTCGGCGCCGAGATCGACTACAAGGACGATCTGGAAGGCTCGCAGTTCGTCATTCGCAACCCCAACGCCAATACCACCTGCGGCTGCGGCTCTTCATTCGCGCCCTGACGCGGCCGGTCAGGCCGGATACAGGCAGCCCGCGATGGTCGGGTGCCGCGCGCCCGTCACGGCGGGCAGGCAGGCGGGGCGGCCCTGGAGGTGCGCCTGCGCCAGCCAGGCAAAAGCCAGCGCCTCGACGTCCTGGGCAGGGACGCCGCAGGTTTCCGTGGTCGCCAGACGGCAGGGCAAGGCCTGTTCCAGCGCAGCCATGAACACCGGATTCCGGACGCCGCCGCCGCAGGCCAGAATTGCCCGCACGGCCGGGGCATGCCGTCGTACGGCATCGAGGATCGTATCCACAGACAGACGCAGCAGGGTGGCCTGGACATCGGCGGGCCCCGGCCGCTCACGGGAGGGCAAGGCGGCCAGCCGGTCGTCCAGCCAGGCCAGGCTGAACAGGTCGCGCCCGGTCGATTTCGGCGGCGGCTCGTCGAACCAGGGCTCGGCCCGCAGCGCGGCCAGCAGCCCTTCGTGGTGCCGGCCCTGCGCCGCCCAGGCGCCCTGGTCATCATAGGGCCGGCCCTGGTGGCGCCGGATCCAGGCATCCATCAGCATATTGGCCGGTCCGGTATCGAAACCGCGCACCGGGTCTTCCAGCACGGTCAGGTTGGCGATCCCGCCCAGATTCAGCACGGCACGGCCTGCGCCGCATCCGAAGCACGCGGCATGAAAGGCGGGAACCAGCGGGGCGCCCTGCCCCCCGGCCGCCACGTCACGGCTGCGGAAATCGGCTACCACGGCGATGCGCGTGCGCTCCGCGAGCCGTGCCGGCGCGTTGATTTGCAGGGTATAGCCCGACTCGGGCGCGTGGCGCACGGTCTGTCCGTGGGCACCGATGGCGCGGATGCGGCCGGCCGGCAGGCCGGCTTGCGCCAGCAGTGCGTGGACGACGCCCGCGTAGCAGTCCGCCAGTGCATTGGCGGCGCGCGCGGCGCGGGCGAGTTCGTCGGGGCCGGGCGTGTTCAGCGCCAGCAGTTCGCTGCGCAGGTCGGCGGGCAACGCCAGGCTGGCGCTCGCCAGCGTGCGGATCGCGCCGCCGGCCAGGTCCGCGAGCACCCCGTCCACGCCGTCCGTGCTGGTGCCCGACATCAGGCCGATGTACGGCTCGACCGCCTGGGCGGGGGACATGCGGTGGCGCGCCTTATCGCTGGGCGAGCTGGATGCGGCTGTCCTGCAGCCGTGCCATCAGTTCGATCTGCGGCTGGTAGCGCGCCACCACGGCCTGGAAGGCTTTTCGGTCGGCGGCCTCGAGCGTGCGCGCCACCGGCAGATCGACGGACAGCGGGTCCACCGGCTTCTTGCCGATGCGGAATTCGTAGTGCAAGTGCGGGCCGGTCGCCCATCCGGTGGCGCCCACGTAGCCGATCAGTTGTCCCTGCTGGACGCGATCGCCCTTTTTCAGACCTTTGGCGAAGCGGCTCTGGTGGGCGTACAGCGTGGAATATTTGCCGAAGTTCTTCAGGATGATGACGTTGCCGTAGCCGTTTTGGCGGCCGATGAACTCGACCGTGCCGTCGGCCGTCGCGTGGATCGGCGTGCCGGAGGGCGCAGCGTAGTCCACGCCCTTGTGGCCGATCCATTTGTTGTGGATCGGGTGCTTGCGCATGCCGAAGCGCGAACTGATGCGGGTGAACTTGATCGCGGTGCGCAGAAAGGCGCCCTTCAGGCTGGCGCCCGAGAAGTCGTAATATCCGCCCGGCTCTTTGCCGCGCTGGAACCAGACGGCGCTGTAGGTCTTGCCCCGGTTGATGAATTCGAGGGCGCGGATGCGGCCGGTGCCGACTTCCTCGCCATCGTGCATGTAGGCGTCGTAGACGATGCGGAAGCGGTCGCCTTTGCGCAGATCTTTCAGGAAGTCGACGCGGCTGCCCAGGATGTCCACCATTTCCATCGTGATGGCATCGGGAATCTGCGCCTCGTCGGCGGCGCCGAACAGGGAACTGGTGATCTCGCCCTCTGCGATCCGGGTTTCCTGGATGGCGGCGACGGTGCGCTCCTGGGCGGTGTACCCCTTGCCTTCGGGGCGGACCTCGAGCCAGGCGGACTCGATGCCGGATTTCACGGAGGCGCCCGGCGTGTGGGCGTAGCGCAGCCAGACCATCCGGCCCTGGTCGTCCAGGGCGGCCTGCACGGAGCGGCCCGGGTAGAGCTTGTAGATGGATCGCGCGCGCTCGTCGTGCGTCAGGAAGGCCAGCAAGCCGCTTTCTTTCACGCCCAGACGGTTCAGCAGCTCGGCCACCGTATCGCCGCGGCGGATCCGGGTCGAGGCAATATAGGGGGCTTCGTCGTGATGGCCGGCCTGGGTGTCCAGAGGCGGCAGGTCGAGCGTCTGGCGGGCCTGGAAGACAGGTTCGGGGGGGGGTGACGGCTGGACGACGGCCAAAGCGGCCGCGGTCAGGAAAAGCCCGCCGGCGGCAAACAACAGACTGCGGGTGATGTGTCGGCGGTATTGCGGCTGGGTGGCCTCGGGCGTCATGGGCGGGATCGGTGTGGTGGATTCAGGCTGCGCGCATCCCGGGCGGAAGCGGGGGGTCTGCTAACATGAGATCCCTGCCGCCCGGACCGGCGTCGAATTGTGTTGTACAGAAGCTGCGATGGCACGTTATGCTAGCGCATACTTGCTGTTTTTTCGAGCGGTTTTTCATTTTTTTCTGGTAAAAGCGTCTATCATGTCGTCCCCCTCCGACCCCGTCGACCCGCGGATCGCCGAAGATCTGCGCGTGGCCCAGCGGGGTTGCGACGAATTGCTCGTCGTCTCCGAATTCGCCACCAAGCTCGCCCGCAGCCGCGCCACCGGTACGCCTTTGCGCATCAAGCTCGGTCTGGATCCCACCGCGCCCGACATCCATCTGGGCCACACGGTGGTGCTGAATAAAATGCGCCAGTTGCAGGATCTCGGGCATACCGTGATCTTTCTGATCGGCGATTTCACCGCCCAGATCGGCGATCCCAGCGGCCGCAACGCCACCCGCCCGCCGCTCACGCCCGAGCAGATCCGCGAAAACGCCAAGACCTACTATGCCCAGGCCAGCCTGGTGCTGGACCCCGACCGCACGGAAATCCGCTACAACTCCGAATGGTGCGATCCGCTGGGGACGCGGGGCTTGATCCAGTTGGCGTCGCGCTATACCGTCGCGCGCATGATGGAGCGCGACGACTTCACCCGGCGTTTCAAGGGTGGCGTGCCGATTTCCGTGCACGAATTCCTGTACCCGCTGCTGCAGGGCTACGACTCCGTCGCCCTGAAGGCGGATCTGGAACTCGGCGGCACCGACCAGAAATTCAATCTTCTGGTGGGCCGCGAGCTGCAGAAGGAATACGGCCAGGAGCCCCAATGCGTGCTGACGATGCCGTTGCTCGAAGGCACGGACGGCGTCGAGAAAATGTCCAAGTCCAAGGGCAACTACATCGGCATCACCGAAGCGCCGGACTCCATGTTCGGCAAGCTGATGTCCATTTCCGACACCTTGATGTGGCGCTATTTCGAGCTGCTGTCCTTCCGCTCGATCGAGGCCATCGGCGCCTTGCAGGCGGAAATCTCGGCCGGCCGCAATCCGCGTGACGCCAAGGTGCTGCTGGCCGGCGAAATCGTCGACCGGTTCCACGGCGCCGGGGCCGGCGCGCGCGCGCTCGAGCAGTTCAACGCCCGCTTCCGCGACGGCGCGATTCCCGAAGAGATGCCCGAGGTCACCGTCGGGGCCGCGCCCATGGGCATTCTCAAGGTTCTGCGCGAATCGGGGCTGGCGGCCTCGGCATCCGAGGCCCAGCGCAATATCGAGCAAGGCGGTGTGCGCATCGGCGGCGACCGCGTCGAAGACAAATCCCTGCTGCTGGCGGCCGGCACCTACGTCATGCAGGTCGGCAAGCGCAAGTTCGCCCGGGTCACGCTGACCTGAGCCAAAAACCCCCACGGAGGCCCTCATGAAACTGCACAGCGAGTCTTTCCCCGACCAGGGGGTCATTCCAGAACGCAATGCCTTCGCGCGGATCGATCCGCAGACCCACGTTGCCCTGGCCGGCAACCGGAATCCCCACCTGGCCTGGACGAACGTGCCCGAAGGCACGCGGTCCTTCGCGATCCTGTGCGTCGATCCGGATGTGCCGACGCGGCCCGACGACGTCAACCAGGAAGGCCGCGAGATTCCCGCCGACCTTCCGCGCACCGATTTCTTTCATTGGGTGCTGGTGGATGTGTCGCCCGATGCGCGCGCCATCGCCGAGGGCGATTATTCCAACGACATCACGCCGCGCGGCAAGGCGGGCCCGCTGGCGCTGGACGGTACGCGCCAGGGGCTGAACGACTATACGGGCTGGTTCGCCGCCGATCGCGACATGAGCGGCGACTACTTTGGCTACGACGGCCCTTGCCCGCCCTGGAACGACGCGCGCATCCACCGCTACGTCTTCACGGTCTATGCGCTGGACGTGGCCGAGCTGGGCGTGTCCGGGCGCTTCACCGGCGCCCAGGCGCTCGAGGCCATGCGGGGGCGCGTTCTGGCCCAGGCGTCCCTCACCGGCACCTATACCCTGAATCCCCGCCTGCACGCCCTCTGAAGAGAGGGCGCGGGGGTTCGCGCTAGAATGACCCGGATTCCTTTCACCCCATCGACTCCACTGCCCTCAGGACCATCACCCCATGTTTGACCGTTCCCGTACTCTCGACCAGGCCGACCCGGATATCTGGGCCGCCATCCAGCAGGAAAACACCCGCCAGGAGCAGCACATCGAGCTGATCGCCTCGGAAAACTATGCCAGCCCCGCCGTCATGCAGGCCCAGGGCACGCAGTTGACCAACAAGTACGCCGAAGGCTATCCCGGCAAGCGTTACTACGGCGGTTGCGAATACGTGGACGTGGTCGAACAACTGGCCATTGACCGCTTGAAGGCGATCTTCGGCGCGGAGGCGGCCAACGTGCAACCGAATTCCGGCTCCCAGGCCAACCAGGGCGTGTACATGGCGATGCTCAAGCCGGGCGACACCGTGCTGGGCATGAGCCTGGCCGAAGGCGGCCACCTCACCCACGGTTCTCCGGTGAACGCTTCCGGCAAGCTGTACGACTTCCATTCCTATGGCCTGGACGCCAATGAAGTCCTGGATTACGACAAGCTCGAAGAACTCGCCCGCACCCTCAAGCCCAAGATGATCGTCGGCGGGGCTTCGGCCTATTCGTTGCGCATCGACTTCGAGCGCATGGCGCGCATCGCCCATGACAACGGCGCCCTGTTCATGGTGGATATCGCCCACTACGCCGGCCTGGTGGCGGGCGGCGTCTACCCCAATCCCGTGCCGCACGCCGATTTCGTCACCTCGACCACGCACAAGTCGCTGCGCGGTCCGCGCGGCGGCGTCATCATGATGAAGGCCGAATTCGAGAAAGCCGTCAATTCCGCCATCTTCCCGGGCATCCAGGGCGGGCCGCTGATGCACGTCATCGCCGCCAAGGCCGTGGCCTTCGGCGAAGCCCTGCAGCCCGAATTCAAGGCCTATGCCGCCCAGGTGGCCGCCAACGCCCGCGTGCTGGCCGACACCCTGGTCAAGCGCGGTCTGCGCATCGTGTCCGGCCGCACTGAAAGCCACGTGATGCTGGTGGATCTGCGCGCCAAGGGCATCACCGGCAAGGCGGCCGAGGCCGTCCTGGGCGAAGCGCATATCACCGTCAACAAGAACGCCATCCCGAACGACCCCGAAAAGCCCTTCGTGACCAGCGGCATCCGCCTGGGCACGCCGGCCATGACCACGCGCGGCTTCAAAGAGGCCGAGGCCGAGCTCACCGGCAATCTGATCGCCGACGTGCTCGATAATCCGAACGACGCCGACAACGTCGCCCGGGTGCGCGCGCGGGTCAACGAGCTGACCGCGCGCCTGCCGGTCTACCGCTAACCCAACCGGAACGGGCGCCTGAGGGCGCCCGCAGCGCAGATGAAGTGTCCGTTCTGCAGTTGTGCCGATACCCAGGTCGTGGATTCCCGGGTTTCCGAGGAAGGCGACACGATCCGCCGCCGCCGCCGCTGTACGGCCTGTGAGCGCCGCTTCACGACCTATGAGCGGGTGGACCTGATGATGCCCGCCATCGTCAAGCGCAACGGAACCCGGGTCGAATTCGATCCGGCCAAGCTGCATGGCAGCATGTCCCTGGCCCTGCGCAAGCGCCCCGTCAGCGCGACGGCGGTGGACGCCGCCGTCGCGCGCATCCAGGAGCGCCTGATGACCAGCGGCCAGCGCGAGGTGCCGTCCGACCGCGTCGGCGAACTGGTCATGTCGGAATTGCGCCAATTGGACCCGGTGGCCTATGTGCGCTTTGCGTCGGTCTATCGCAGCTTCGAGGATATTCGCGAGTTCGTCCAGGCCATCGACGAATTCCGCCGTGCGGACGATGCCGATGAAACCGTCTGATCCCCTTCTTTCGGCGTCGGGCCGCCTCAAGGCGGAAGGCGCCTCTTCCGTGAACGGCGCGGCGCAGGCGCAGTCCGGCGGCTCTTTCCCGTCCACCGAGGATCACCGCTGGATGCGGCGCGCCCTGACGGTCGCCGAGCAGTCCCTGTTCGTCAGCAATCCGAATCCGCGCGTCGGCTGTGTGCTGGTGCGCGGCGGCCGCTGGCTGGCCGAGGGATGCACGCAGCAGGTGGGCGGGCGTCATGCCGAGGCCCAGGCCCTGCATGAGGCCGCCCTCCAGGGCGTGGACGTGCGCGGCGCCACGGCCTTTGTCACGCTGGAACCCTGCAGCCACACAGGCCGCACGCCGCCGTGCGCCGACGCCTTGATTGCCGCCGGCATCGAGCGGGTCGTGGTCGGCCTGCGGGATCCCAACCCCAAGGTGGCCGGCCGCGGGATCGAACGGCTCAGGGCCGCCGGCATCCGCGTCGACGTCGGCCTGTTCGCAGAGGATGTGATGGCGCAGAATCCGGGCTTTTGCGCCCGGATGACGCGCGGCACCCCTTGGCTGTGGCTGAAGTCCGCCGCATCGTTCGACGGGCGCATGGCACTGCCAGACGGCCGTTCCCAGTGGATCACGGGGGATGCCGCCCGCGACGATGGGCACCGCTGGCGCGCCCGCGCCTGCATGGTGCTGACCGGCATCGGGACGATCCTGGCCGACGACCCCATGCTGGACGTGCGCGCGATCGAGACACCGCGCCAGCCGGTCCGCGCGGTGTTGGACACCCAGTTCGTGCTGGGCGAGCAGGCCCGGATCATCAACGGCGATCCGGTCTGGGTCTTCACGACGCGGCCCGACGCCGGCAAGGCCGCCCGCCTGTCTGCGCGCAACGTGCGCGTCATCGTGCTGCCCGCGGACAACCAGGGCGGCCTGTCCCTCGCGGCGCTGATGCGCTGGCTGGGCGAGCATGAGATCAACGAGGTCCACGTCGAGGCCGGCGCACGGCTGCAGGGCGCGCTGATCCAGGCCCGCCTGGTGGACGAATGGGTCGCCTACCTGGCGCCCAGCATTCTGGGCGACGGCCAGGGCCTGGCGGCCTTGCCGGCCCCTGTCGAAGCCCTGGACCAAGCCTATCGGTATGAGTTCCTGGATGTTGCGCATCTGGGCCGGGACATGCGGCTGCGGCTGCGCGATCCGGTCCGCTGGCAGGCGCTGGCCGAGGCCTGCGGTTTGAAAAGAGAGTAGCCCATGTTCACTGGTATCGTCGCGGCCGTGGGCCGCATCACCGAAGTTCGCCCCCTCGGGGCGGGCGAGGATGCGGGCGTGCGCCTGCTCATCCAGGCCGGCGGCCTGCCGCTCGACGCAACCCGCCTGGGGGATTCGATCGCCATCCAGGGGGCCTGCATGACGGTCGTCGCCTTGCATGACGACGCCTTCGAGGTCGATGTCTCGCGCGAGAGCCTGGACCGCACCTGCGGCCTGGATCGTTCCGGCGAGGTGAACCTGGAGCACGCCCTGCGCCTGGGCGACAGCCTGGACGGGCATCTGGTGTCCGGCCACGTCGATGGCGTGGGGCGCGTGACCTGCTTTGATGCGGTGGCTGAATCGACCGAGTTGCGCATTATCGTGCCGGCCCATCTGTCGAAATACCTGGCCTACAAGGGATCGGTCACGGTCGACGGCGTCAGTCTGACGGTCAATCGCGTGGACGACCAGGAAGAAGGCACGGAAATCTCCATCAACCTGATCCCGCACACCGTCCAGGTCACGACCTTGCGCAACCTGGAAGTCGGCGCTCCGGTCAATCTGGAAATCGATCTCATCGCCCGCTACGTCGAACGCATGGTCGGCGGCATGGGCGTGGCCGCGCCCGCGGGGATGGGCATCGTCTGATCAGGCTGGCGCGCCCGGTTCATGCAGCCGGCCGCGCCTAGCCAGGGCCGGTTTCAGACAAGTCAGGCATTCTTCTGTTAGAATAGCGGACTTCGTCTGCCGCCAATGGCGTGCGGGCGTGCAGGACAGGTGGCCGAGTGGTTGAAGGCGCACGCCTGGAAAGCGTGTATACGTGAATAGCGTATCGGGGGTTCGAATCCCCCCTTGTCCGCCAGGAATTCTTCCGGGCAGGCCCCGGAAAGAAAGACCCCGCAGCCCTTTTGGTGCTGCGGGGTTTTTCTTTGAGGCGGCGTGAGACTCAGGTTTGAGCCTCCCACAGCTTCTGCTGGGGGCTGCCGGCCTGATCGTAGGCCGGATCGTCCGGGAACCGCCCGGCCGCATCGGCCCAGACGATCTGGAACACCCGGATCGAGGCGCCGAATCGGCTGCTGGCCTGGGCGACCCGTTGCGAGCGCACGAAAGGCGTGGAGACGTCCCGCAACTGCACGGGGATGCGCACGGCGGGGCCGGGCGACTGGTCATCGGCCAGGCCGCCCGCCTGGCGGCCATAAGCCACCACATCCGAGATCACCTCCATGGCCAGGGCATGGTCCAGTGTGCCGGTGATGATCAGTTCGGCGTCCCCCGCCCGGGCCAGGCCGATAGTATGGATGAACCAGGCGGCCGGATCCATGTCTTCGTCGGCCACGACCAGATGGGTGTAGTCGTGCCACTTGAGCTTGTCTTCCAGAAAGCCCTGCAGCTTGCTGCGGGCCCGGTCCTGTTCAGAGTGCGCCATGGCGGCTTGCCTGAGTCCGTGTGCCGATGGGATGAAGGGCTTCAGTCCATGCCCGGCACGGTGTTGGAAAAGCCGCAATCGACGTGCAGGATTTCGCCGGTGACACCGCTGGCCAGGTCCGACAGCAGGAAGGACGCGGCCTTGCCGACGTCCTCGATGGTGACATTGCGGCCCAGCGGGGACTGGGATTCTACGTATTTCAGCATGTTGGAGAAGTCGCGGATGCCGCTGGCCGCCAGGGTCTTGATCGGGCCGGCGGAGATGCCATTGGCGCGCAGGCCCTGCTTGCCCAGGGATTTGGCCAGGTAGCGGACGCTGGCTTCCAGGGAAGCCTTGGCCAGCCCCATCATGTTGTAGTTGGGGATGGCTTTTTCGGCGCCCAGGTAGGTCAGGGTCAGGACCGAGCCGTTGCGGCCTTCCAGCAGGGGCAGGGCGGCCTTGGTAAGGGCCGGGAAGCTGTAGGCGGAAATGTCGTGGGCGATGCGGAAATTCTCGCGCGTCATGCCGTCCAGGAAGTCGCCTTCCAGGGCATCGCGCGGCGCGAACCCGATCGAATGGACCAGGCCATCCAGGCCGTCCCAGCGCTCGCGCAGCGTGGCGAAGGTGGCTTCGATCTGGGCGTCGTCGGATACGTCGCAGGGGATGATGATGTCGCTGCCCAGGTCTTGGGCGAAGCCGCGTACGCGCTCCTCGAAACGTTCGCCGACGTAGGTGAGCGCCAGCTCCGCCCCCTGGGCGCGGCAGGCGTGCGCGATGCCGTAGGCGATCGACCGGTTGGAAATGACGCCTGTGATCAGGATGCGTTTGCCGTTGAGAATGCCCATGATGTGTCCTATGAAAATTTATCCCTGTACATCCGCGCCCGGCACGCGCAGGCGCTGGCCGGCGGACAAGGAGGAGCCCTTCAGATTGTTGAGTTTGCGCAGGGCGTCCACCGAGGTGTTGTAGCGCCGCGCCAGCGAATACAAGGTGTCGCCCCGGCGGATCGTGTGGGTGCGGATGACGGGCTTGGGCCGCAGGTCGGCGGCGTGCGGCCGGTTGACGATGCGGATCGAAGTGCTGCTCCGTCCGGTCGCAGCGGCCTGGGGTGTCGAATCGGCGGTGGGCGCCGAGTAGGAAGCCAGCATGAGGCCGCCGGCCTGGGATTCCCGTGCCGGGATCAGCAGCGTGGCGACGGTGGCGCGGGTCTGCTTCGCGCTCAGCTTGTTGGCCTGGCGCAGTTGCTCCAGGGTGATGCCGTGCGCCTTGGCGATGGCCGCCAGGGACTGGCCTTTTTTCGGGTGGACGACCTGCCAGGAGGTCAGGCGGCCCGTATACGCCTTCAGGTTCTCGTTGAAGACGCCGACCTTGTCCAGAGGCAGGTGCAGGGTCGCTTGGTGGGACGCCAGGATGACGGGCCGGTTGTACGAGGGGTTCAGCGCCTGGAAATCCTCCAGCGGCATTTCCGCCAGCGCGGCGGCCACGGCGATATCCATGTCGCGCGACTTGCGTACGGTGGTGAAATACGGGGTGTTGCTGACGTTGGGCAGGGTGATGCCGAATTTTTCGGGCCGGGCGATGATGTTCTTGATGGCCTGGAGTTTCGGGACGTAGTTGCGGGTCTCTTCGGGCATCTCCAGCGCGGTGTAGCCAGTGGGTTGGCCGGCATCCGCCGCCCTGCCGATGGCGCGCTTCACGGCGCCTTCACCCCAGTTGTACGAGGCCAGCGCCAGATACCAGTCGCCCTGGAAATCGTACAGATAGCTCAGGTAATCCAGCGCCGCCTGGGTGGAGGCGACCGGATCGCGCCGCTGGTCGCGCCACCAGTTTTGTTCCAGCTTGTAGTGCAGGCCGGTGCTGGGGATGAATTGCCACAGGCCGGACGCCTTGGAGCGCGACAGGGCGTTGGGGTTGTAGGCGGATTCGACGAAAGGCAGCAGGGCCAGTTCCGTGGGCATGCCGCGGCGATTGAGCTCGTCGACGATGTAGTACAGGTATTTGCCCGCCCGCTGGCTCATGAGCAGCACCGATTGCGGGTGCGAGGCGTAGTAGTCCGTCCAGTAGTCGACCCGCTCGTTGCGCAGGTTGGGGATGGCGAAACCGCGCCGGATGCGATCCCACATGTCGCGGGGCGGGTGGGTCAGGTCGACGGTGCGCGAGGTGTCTTCCGCTACATAGGCCTGGCGCTGCTCGGTGGTCTGGTTGGCGGCGCAGCCGGCCAATGCGACCAGGATCAACGGCAGAAGGAGTCGCAGGATGTTCATGGGCGGCGGATCATGGGGGATTTCAAGGCGTGAAATTTCCCGATTTTACCCAATGAATCACATGTTTGTGCAGAGGACTTGAGAAGCCGCCCGAATGGCGGACGGAGATCGGCGGCTTACCTGAAGTCGTTTTTCCATTGCCGCAGGGCGGCGAAGACCGCCTGGGGAGTGTCCAGGGGCGCCCGGGCATGCCGCGTGGCGGCGGCGCGGACATCGGCTTGGCCGGTGCGCAGGAACGGGTTTGTCGCTCGCTCCAGGCCGAGCGTGGATGGCAAGGTGGGCTGGTTCTGTTCGCGCAGCCGGGCGGCGTCCCGGGCGCGCCGCTGCAAGGCGGCGTTGTCCGGCTCGACCTGCAGCGCCCAGCGGATGTTGGACAGCGTGTACTCATGCGCGCAGCACACCAGGGTGTCCGGCGCCAGCCCGGAGAGCTTGTCCAGGGAGTGGAGCATCTGGGCGGGGGGGCCTTCGAACAGGCGGCCGCAGCCGGCGGCAAACAGGGTATCGCCGCAGAAGACCGCCGGCCGGCCGGGATCGAGCTGACCGGCGTAGGCGATATGGCCGGCCGTGTGGCCGGGGATGTCGAGCACCTGGAGCCGCAGGCCCGTGCCGGGCAGATCGACGATGTCGCCTTCGGCCAGTGGGACGTCGCAGGCCGGGATGTTTTCGCGGCGCGGCCCATAGACGCGCGCACCGGTTCGCTGTTGTAATGCACGCACCCCGCCGACGTGGTCGCCGTGGTGGTGCGTGACCAGGATGGCTTCCAGGACCAGCCCGTCATGCAGCAAGGCCTCGACGGGCTCGGATTCACCCGGGTCCACGACGAAGGCGTGACCGTTTTTTTGTACCATCCAGATGTAGTTGTCCGACAGGGCCGGGATGGGCGTCAGGGTGGCCTGTGCGGAAGTGGACTGATTCATGGCAAGGAGTGAGGGTGGCGGCGCAGCGCGAAATGCCGGTCGAATTGGCCGAATGGCTGGAAACCCCGGCGGGGCGGTATGTGCGCGCCTGGGAACAGCGCCAGGTCGACGCCATGGTTGGCAATGCGTTTGGTTATCATGCCATACAAGTCGGGCTGCCGCACTGGAACCTGCTGCAGGCCAACCGCATCCCCTACAAGGCCTGGGCGCACAGCCCCAGCGCGCCTTATGGCACGCGGGCCGGCCGGCTGGTCTGCGAACCCGAGCAACTGCCCTTCGACACGCAAAGCATCGACTTGATGGTCATGCCTCATACGCTGGAATGGTGCGCGGATCCGCACCAGGTCCTGCGCGAGGTCGAGCGCGTGCTGATGCCCGAGGGCCGGGTGGTGCTGACCGGCTTCAATCCCTATAGTTTGTGGGGCCTGCGGGAATCCCTGCCGGGCCTGGAACTGCGCCTTCCGGTGCCGGTGCCGTCCCAGGTCTCTCCGGCGCGCCTGAAAGACTGGTTCAAGCTGCTGTCCTTCGAGATGGACCGGGGCCGTTTCGGCTGCTACGCGCCCCTGTGCGCCACTCAGCTCTGGTTGCATCGCTGGCGTTTCATGGAACACGCGGGCGACCGCTGGTGGCCCGCCGGCGGCGCGGTCTATGCGATTGCGGCGGTCAAGCGGGTCTCGGGGGTGCGCCTGGTCGGGCCGGCCTGGCGCCAGGCCCGGCGCCGCCGCGTGCGCCGGGGCGCCGTGTCGCCCGTCGCCAATCGAATCAATGAGGATGGTCATGGCTGAATCCAGAAACGGCGCCGCGCCGGCCGTGCCCAGGGTCGATGCCTGGACGGATGGCGCCTGCAAGGGCAATCCGGGGCCGGGCGGGTGGGGCGTGCTGCTGCGTCAGGGGCCGCACGAAAAAACGCTGTATGGCGGCGAGCCGGATACGACCAATAATCGCATGGAGCTCATGGCCGTGATCCAGGCGTTGCGGGCGCTCAAGCGGCGCTGCATCGTCACGGTGCATACTGACTCGTCCTACGTCCAGAAGGGCATGACCGAATGGTTGCCCAACTGGAAACGGCGCGACTGGCGCACGGCGGATAAAAAGCCGGTCAAGAACGCCGACCTGTGGCGCACCCTGGATGAACTGGCCGCCGGCCATGAATTACACTGGCGGTGGGTCAAGGGCCATGCCGGCGACCCCGGCAATGAGCGGGCGGATGCCCTCGCCAACCTTGGCGTCGAAGACCCTCAAGGCGTCCGCGTCTCCTGAATTCTAGCCATACGGCCGGGTCCGGCGGACCGGCAAGGAAACCCATGCGTCAAATCGTTCTGGATACGGAAACCACGGGCCTGGAGCCCGAGCAGGGCCACCGGGTGGTGGAACTGGCGTGCGTCGAGATACTCAACCGGCGGGTCACCGACCGCCATCTGCATCTGTACCTGAATCCCGATCGCGACAGCGATCCCGAGGCCTTGCGGGTCCACGGGCTGACGACCGAATTCCTGTCCGGCCATCCGCGCTTCCGGGAGGTTGCCCGGCAACTGGTGGATTTCGTCCGCGATGCCGAGGTCATCATCCACAATGCGGCCTTCGACGTGAAATTCCTGAACGCCGAGCTGCGCCGCGCCGGGCTGCCGCCCTTCACCGAGCTGTGCGGCAAGGTCACCGATTCGCTGATGGTGGCGCGCGAGATGTTCCCGGGCAAGCGCAACAACCTGGACGCACTGTGCGAGCGGTTCGGCATTTCCAACGCGCACCGGACCTTGCACGGCGCCTTGCTGGACTCGGAATTGCTCGGCGAGGTTTGGCTGGCGATGACGCGCGGCCAGGATTCCCTGCTGGGCGAGGCGTCCGATGAGGCGGTGGATGCCGGCGCCGGCGCGGCGAGCGCCCATGGCCGGTTCGACGCCTCGGGCTTGCCTGTCATTCAGGTCGCCGAGCAGGCTTCGCAAGCGCATGAAGCCTACCTGGACGGTCTGGATAAAGCGGCGGGCCGGCCTTGCCTGTGGCGGCAGATCGACCGCCCCGTCGAGCTTGAAGCTCACGAGGTGGCCGGCTGAGGCCGTGTTCTGCGGGCCTCTTGAAAACCATGTATAATTGCTGTCTTTCCATTCGGCTGTTTTCGCGCCCCGCGCGCGTCTTTTGAGCAGTTCGATTGGGCGGTTAGCTCAGTGGTAGAGCACTGCCTTCACACGGCAGGGGTCACTGGTTCGAACCCAGTACCGCCCACCAAATATTCCCTTATAAATCAAGGCTCTTCCCCATAATCGGGGGAAGGGCACTCATCAAGTACGGTGCATCACACCATCCCAACCGCACAGGGCCAAGACCCTAAGCCGGTAATTTTCAAAGTTCCTAAACCCATACGCCCGGCGCGAGATCATTTCCATCTTGGTATGGAAGCCCTCTGTGATGCCGTTGGACTTGGTGAAGCGCCACATCCTGACGATGGGTTCTAGCCAGGATTTTAATGTGGCCGCCAGCGCTCTGGCCGGGCTTTGCTCGAACTGTGCGATCAGTGCAAGGAACTGTGGCAACATCCGCCGGGCTCGCTTTCGCTTCAAGCTCTTCATCCCTAGAAACCCATTCAATTGCTGCTTGGCGAAGTACAACGCCTGAAGGGTCGGTGACTGGGCCAGATACTGATGCAGGCGCTCTTTCTGCACCGCAGAGAGCTTCCAGTGATGCCGGCGCATCAAGCTCAGTAAACCTCGGTTCTTTCGCCCTTCGGGATCATGTTGCTGCCACAGTTTCAAAAAGTGCTGATTCACCAGACGCACCACATGGAATCGATCAGCCACGATCATGGCGTTAGGGAAGTACTGCTGGGCAATGCGGCGATAGGTCTCCGATAAGTCCATCACGATAACGCGCACGTTCTCCTTGCCTGGCAAACGCTTCAGATAGCTGCGTAGACTCGGCTCAGAACGCCCTAACACCACGTCGAACACCTTGTGGTTCTTCAGATCGACCAGCGTGGTCGCGTAGCCTCGCTTGCGCGTAAAGAAGTGCTCATCGATACCCAGCACCTGAGGGCAGCTCCTGCCCGAGAGCTCGGAGACGCGACGGCGCACATACGACTGATACCAGCGCTCAACCGTCGCGCTGCCGATCCTGTGAGTCCTGGTCAGGCGCTTTTGACTGACACCGCCCTCATGCGCCTCAAAGACCTCCAGCCGATACGACTCGGTGGCTCGATAACGCGGGCGAATGCTAGGGAATCGATGACGGAAGAACCGATTGCACTGTTTGCAGTGATACTTAGGCACCCTCAAGTGCAGCACCATTAAACGGTCGCCCACACGGGTGTGCTTGACTGTGCGCAGGTACGTGGCCTTGATCCGTACTGCGGTCTCGTTGCAGTACACACATGCCGGACGGTGCTTAGGCTTGGCCCACACGTGAATGTCCTCTCGACGCTGAACGCGTTCAATCGCCAAGCCGCCAAAGCCTAAGATAGAATCAACTGGGGACATCGGTATTTCCTCTCATTATTCCTGTTCGTCGCAACAACAAGTTTAATGATGAGTACCGCTTGTCCCCCGATTATGATGAAGAGCCTCGTTTGACGTATTTTGACGTTTTAGCATGCTAAAGAGCGTCATCTGATGTCCTAGTTTTTCCTATCAGTGCCCTCAAAGGGCACTGATACCCGCTCGTGAAGCGGGTATTTTCCGAATAATGACCTTAGCTGTGGAACTGGCCATGGCGCTTTACTTAAAGGTCTGATATGAAAAAGGAAAACATTGTTTATTCAGTACAAAGTTTCTGTGACGAGCACGGAATTAGTAGAAACCACCTATACAGACTTTGGGGCAACGGCGAAGGGCCCGCTTTCATGCGCGTAGGGCGCAGGCGGTTGATTACTGTCGAAGCCGCTGCAGCATGGCGCAAGCGGATGGAGGTAGCCTCTTCCATTGACTCCGCCCAGCTTGTTGCGGGGGGGCAGTCATGAAGGCATGGGATACTTCTGAGTTCCCCGATGGGGTTCGGCTGCTGCGAGCTGCTGAGTGCGAGCCTCAACCGGTTCAATGGCTATGGAGGCACTGGCTACCGAGGGGCGCAATCACGATTCTTGCGGGAATGCCCGGCACTGGGAAGACAACACTTGCGCTATCTATTGCATCGATCGTATCAAGTGCAGCGTGTTGGCCGGATGGATCGCAGTGCATCAAGCCAGGTAACATCGTGATTTGGTCTGGTGAAGATGAAATTGAAGCGACGCTGCTACCTCGTCTGATTGCTATGGGCGCCGACCTTGAGCGAGTGCATTTTGTGGCTCAGATTCAGGACAAGGGTAGCTTTCGAGAGTTTGATCCGAGCACTGATATACGTCAGTTAATGATGAAGATTGCCGAGATCGGCGGGGCCGCTGTCGTAATCATTGATCCCATTATTAACGCAGTGTCCGGAGATGCGCACCGTGCCAATGATGTGCGTCGGGACTTGCACGATCTCGTCGTTTTGGCTCGTTCCAATGCCGCCGTGATCGGAATCTCTCATTTTTCGAAAAGCGGTGGGAAGGTCAATCAGCATCCTCTAGATCGCGTCATCGGATCGCAAGCTTTCGCCGCCCTTGCGCGTGTCGTTTTGGTCGCGGCCAGACGTTCAAATTCTGACGAGCGACTCTTTGCTCGTGCGAAGAACAATCTTGGGCCGGATGGTGGAGGATTTGAATACTCTGTTGAGCACTTAGTCATTCCTCATGCCGTTGAAACCTCCAAGGTGGTTTGGGGCGACTCAGTGGACGGTGATGCACAGTCGATTTTGGCTGATGCTGAGCGAAGTGTGAACCTGTCGAGCAGGTTGGATGAAGCGAAGGATTTCTTGTGTGGAGTGCTGATCGGCTCAGGCCGGGTACCATCCACGAAGATACTAGAGCTTGCGACGGAGGCGGGCCACTCCACATCAACCATCAATCGCGCGAAAGCCGAGCTTCGAGTAAGGGCGGAGAAGGACGGTAACGGCGGTTGGTTCTGGAGGTTATGACCCCCGTTGTTTCTAGTCAAGGTAATCAAGATGACCAAGACTGCCAAGATTTCATGACGGAATCTTGGCAGTCTTCACTCATCGGATCAAGGTACTATTTGAATCACACCGGGTTTTCAGGAGGCTTCGATTCTTGAGAGAATGGAGCCATGAGCAAGAACAACAAGTTTTCCCCCGAAGTTCGTGAGCGCGCCGTACGGCTGGTCCAGGAGCATCGTGGCGAGTATCCATCGCAGTGGGTAGCAGTGCAGTCCATTGCGCCCAAGATCGGCTGCTCGGCATACACCCTGTTGAAGTGGGTTCAGATCCAGGAAGTGGAGGCCGGTACGCGGGCCGGCGTGCCGCAGGCAGAGCAAGAGCGCATCAAGGCTCTGGAACGTGAAGTCAAGGAATTGCGCCGGGCCAATGAAATTCTCAAGTCGGCCAGCGCTTTTTTCGCTCAGGCGGCGCTCGACCGCGAACTGAAGAAATAAACGCCTACATCGACCAGCATCGGGGCCTGTATGGGGTCGAGCCGATCTGCAAGGTGTTGCAGGTCGCCCCGTCAGCCTACCGGCGATATGCCGCCCGATGCCGGAATCCGGAACTGCGAAGCCTGCGAGCCAAGAGGGATGAACAACTCATGGTGAATATCCAGCGTGTGTGGGAACAGAACTTTCGGGTCTATGGAGCCCGCAAGGTCTGGAAGCAGTTGAATCGAGAAGGGGTGATGGTGGCGCGGTGCACCGTGGAGCGTCTGATGCGACACCTTGGCATCGAGGGGATCAGGCGCGGCAAACGGGTTCGCACCACGATCCCTGATAGCGCAGCTGCCTGTCCACGAGATCTGGTGAAGCGGCGCTTCGAGGCCGACCGGCCCAATCGACTGTGGGTCGCAGATTTCACCTACGTCTCAACCTGGCAGGGATGGTTATACGTGGCCTTTGTCATTGACGCCTATGCCAAGCGTATCGTCGGCTGGCGAGCCTCCAGCAGCATGACGACAGACTTTGTCTTGGATGCCCTGGAGCAGGCTGTCTATGACCGAAGACCGACGCAGTCCGATAGGCTCGTCCATCATTCCGATAGGGGATCCCAATACGTGTCCATCCGCTACTCCGACCGATTGAGCGAGGCCGGAATCAATCCATCAGTCGGCAGCACCGGAAGCGCCTATGACAATGCGCTGGCCGAAACGATCAACGGCCTCTACAAAACGGAAGTGATTCATCGGCGCGCGCCCTGGAAAACCAAGGCTGCCGTGGAATTGGCGACCCTGGAATGGGTCTCGTGGTTCAACCACCAACGCCTGCTCGAATCCATCGGCGACATTCCGCCCGCTGAGGCCGAAGCGCGATACTATCGGCAACTTGCAGCGCCGACTGTGGAACCTGTTTTACTTTAACCAAACAGCCTCCGCGATCCCCGGTGTGATTCAGTCGCGAGCAAGCGCTACCGCTTTGTCAAATCGATCCCCAGGTAGGTACTCGTCTAATTGACCAAGCGACTGAAAATGCTGCTTGCGGTGTGCGTCGTCCCAATATCGCGCTATCCAGGAGCCTGTGCTGTCGCGGGTGGTCTTGCGGAATCCGATATAACAGCCGGTAGCGATCTTATGCCAGTAAGCATCACGACGCGCCTTGAGTCTGGCCCTTGCCGTCACGCTATCAATGCTGTTTGCCATGTCGTCCTCATTTTGTACGCAACAAGTACGCAAAACATCTGCGTACTTGCAGGTATTATAAAGGACTCTGAAAGAACTAACCTATTGAAAAATATACGTATAAAGACGTCAGGAAACTTAGAAATACAATGGCATTCTGCCTTCACACGGCAGGGGTCACTGGTTCGAACCCAGTACCGCCCACCATCTCATCCCACTTCACCCGGTTCTTGCCCGCGCTTTTTGCTGCGTACAGGGCGGCGTCGGCGCCCACCAGGTAGGCCGCGTCGATCTTGCATGTCGAGCCGCCGGATTACGCCATCTGCACTCAGCCGGATTACTACTTCGGCTACGACAGCCCGGCGTTTCGCTCGCTGGTCGCGCAACATGCCGCCGCCGTCAATCCGCGCCAGCACGGCCGGGCGCACGGGGCGCCGCAGCCTGGCCGCCCGGAATTACAGCGGATAGTGTTCGCTTTCGCCGATGATCACCGAGCCGTCGGCGCGGGCGGCGGCCAGCTCGGCCAGCACTTGGTTGCGTGTCTTGGACGCGCCTTCGGTCTGGTTGCGCGGATAGTGGGCTTGCTCGCCGAATGCAAGCTGGCCTTGCGCTTGCGCCAGACGCAATGCATTGACCACTTCCGTGCGGCTCAGAGTGCTGGGCGTGGCGTCGGCCGGATAGGCGGCCTGTTCGCCGATGGTCACGAGGCCCTGGGCCTGGGCGGCGTGCAGTTGTTCGACGACTTGGGCGCGGGTCAGGTCGGCGGCGTGGGCCAGGCCGGCAGAGGCAAGACCGAGCGAGAGGGCGGCGAGGGTGGCGGTGACTTTCATGATGGTTTCCTTCATTTAAAGTAGGTCAATGGGGCAGGGCGCTGCGGGCTTTCCGTTTTGCGCGCTATGTCCTGCCTTGGTGAGACGTATTCTGCGCCGTTGCTGCTGCTCGATAAATAGGTCTGATGCGAATTCAGTTTTCCATTGTTGGAGGCAATCGGCCCGGGCGCGCGTGACCATGCCGCCATGGGACGGCCGTGTTGCGCCCGGAAAGGAAACGGTGCCCCCTGCATGGAAGCGATATCGAGCGGTTTGTCGAGACGGGGCGAGGCGGCGGCTTGCGGCCGCGCCCGCGATGTCATTCGCGCGGTGTGCGGATGCGGCGTGAAAAGGCTTCTGCGGAGTCGGCCCGTTCGGCGGCGAGGCGCGTGATATTGGCGCGGGCGCGCAGTGTTTCCAGTGGCAGGCTCGTGTCCAGGCCGCCGTGGCTGTACAGGTATTCGGGCAGGTAGCCCGACAGGATCAGCCGGACGTCCAGTGGCAGGCCTGGGACCAGCGGGCGGACCATGTCGTAGACCAGCGTCGTGCAGTTGGCCGTCAGCGTGTGGTAGAAGCGCGGTTCGTCCGCAAGCCGGTTGGCGCGCGCTACGTAGGACAGGAACAAGGCGTGCCGGGCCTGCGCAGGCATGCGCACCGGGTACAGAAAGACTTGTTCGCCCCGGGGGCCGGCGCGTACGTGCAGGATGTCGCGCTCTTGTGCGGCGACGATGGACAGCTCGAACTGCTTGAAGAAACCGCCCAGAGAGGAAAACGCCTCGCCGCGTTCTTTGCGGATTTCGACGGAGAACGCCAGGTGGCGCCCGTCCGTGAAGCCGAAGGATACCAGCGTGTGGGCGATGGCCGGCCCCATCCAGTAGGACAGCGCCATGTCCACGGAGGACAGGTCGTCCAGATCGTAGACGTCATCGTGCCAGCGCGCGGTGTAGTCCGTTTCGCTGCGCCAGTCGAAATCGCGGATGTCGTGCAGCGTGACGAGAGAACCCTGCACGCTGCCGCGCAGGGTGCGGGAGACCTCGTCGGCCCAATCGCGGTGGTTCGAGGGCTTGAGGCTCAGCCACCAGAGGACCGCCAGGACGGCGGCGATGGCCAGAAGGGCAAGCGTCCAGCGCGGCATGATGCGTCTCGTATTCCGTCTGCCCGGGGCGTGCGCCTGGATCGGCGGATGGCCGCGTCAGGGCTCGGCCGTGCGGCGCGCGCG
The DNA here is from genome assembly GCF_040955415.1 of Castellaniella ginsengisoli. Classification (NCBI taxonomy): domain Bacteria; kingdom Pseudomonadati; phylum Pseudomonadota; class Betaproteobacteria; order Burkholderiales; family Alcaligenaceae; genus Castellaniella; species Castellaniella ginsengisoli. Next base: position 1,450,428 of record NZ_CP158257.1, read on the forward strand.
GGGCCGGATGATTACCTGTTCCGCCGGGCCGTCTGCATCCGGGATGCGGCCGTCTTCGTCTTCGTCCTCGGAAAAAGCCGGCATGGGGAAGTCCTCTTCGTCGAAGGCGCGGTCGCCATCGGCATCGGCGCGCCCGGTGGGCCGCAGGCCGGCGAAGTCCATCAGCGCCGGATCCATCAGGTGTGAAGGCACGACATGCGACAAGGCCCGGAAGATGTTCCAGGTGCGGTTGGTGAAATGGCGGTCCCATTCTTCCAGCATGCGGCTGACTTCCTTGCGCTTGAGGTTTTCCTGGGAGCCGCACAGATTGCAGGGGATGATGGGGAATTCGCGCAGCTTGGCGTAGGCGATCAGATCTTTCTCGCGGACGTACGCCAGGGGTCGGATGATGACGTGTTCGCCGTTGTCGGACACCAGCTTGGGCGGCATGGCTTTCATGCGCCCGCCGTAGAACAGGTTCAGGAAGAAGGTCGCCAGGATGTCGTTGCGATGATGGCCGAGGGCGATCTTGGTCGCCCCCAGTTCGCGGGCGACGCGGTACAGAATGCCGCGCCGCAGGCGCGAACACAGGGAGCAGGTGGTCTTGCCCTCCGGGATCAGGCGCTTGACGACGGAATAGGTATCCTGGTTTTCGATATGGAAGGGGATGCCGCGCGCGCTCAGGTAGTCGGGCAGGACATGCTCGGGAAACCCGGGCTGCTTCTGATCGAGATTGACGGCGACGATTTCGAAATCGATGGGCGCGCGCTGGCGCAGCGTCAGCAGGATGTCGAGCAGCCCGTAGGAATCCTTGCCGCCCGACAGGCAGACCATGACACGGTCGCCGTCCTCGATCATGCCGTAGTCGCCGATGGCCTTGCCGGTTTCCCGCAGCAGGCGCTTGACGAGCTTGTTTTCGCTGACGCTGCGGCGCTGGTGTGCGGCCGGCCCGGTGGCGGCCGGGGTCTCGGAGGGAAGGATCGGGTCGGAGGCGGGCGTGAACGGCGCTGAAAAAGAAGGGGTCATGGCTCGAGGCGGAAACGGGGTCAGCGGCGGCGCGATTGCTCGATGCAGACGGTGCAGTCGTCGAAGGCCTGCGGCTTGCAAAGGCGGATTTTAACGCCCAGGACGCCGGGGAAGTCGCGCAGGATGCGCGCCAGGACGCGGTCAACCAGGGTTTCCAGCAAATCGGTGTGGGCGCGGGTGACCTCGTCGATCAAGGCGGCGCGCAGCAGGCGGTAGTCCAGCACCGTGCCGATGTCCGCGTCGTCCACCGGCTGCGAGGCGTCGGTGTCGAATTCCGCCCGGATCGTCAACGGTTGGGCGGCGCGGCGCTCGTGGTCCAGCATGCCGATGGAGGCCTGGACGCGCAGGCCGTCCAGGATGACGCGCCGGGTGCTCATTCCGCCTCCCGGGTGTCGCGGGCCGGCACGCCGGGATCGATGCGCCGCAGCCGGTGGCGCAGGGCGGCCGGCTTGCCCAGCCGCACGGTGTATTGGCGCAATTCGTCTCGCCGGAATACGTGCAGGGTCACGCGTTCGCCCGGCCGGCGGGCGTCCAGCAGGCGGTCCAGGCTGGTGGCGTCGGTGATGCGCAGGCCATCCGCGGCGATCAGCAGATCGCCGGCCGACAGTCCGGCGCGGTGCGCGGGGCCATGCTCGTAGACGGTCGCCAGGCGCAGGCCCGCGGGATCGGCCTGGGTGCGCACATCCAGCGTGGGGCGGGTGTGATCGGGCTGCGCGGACAGCTCGATGCCGGCACGGGCCAGGGCCGCTTTCAAGGGGACGTCCTCGCGGCCCAGGGCGTAGCGGGAGATGAAATCGGCCACGTCGGCGCCGGTGGCGTCGCGGATCAGCGCCGGCATGGCGTCTTCGGCCACGCCGCGGGGGCTGCCCCGGTAGAAATCGCGGCCGTAGCGTCGCCACAGCAGGCGCATGACGTCATCCAGGCTGCGCGCGCCGCCGGACTGGCGGCGGATCTCCAGGTCCAGGCCCAGGGCGACCAATGCGCCCTTGGTGTAGTAGCTGACGAGGGCGTTGGGCGAGTTTTCGTCCTGTTTGTAGTAGCGCGTCCAGGCGTCGAAGGAGCTTTCCGCCACGGATTGCTTCAGGCGGCCTCCGGCGCGCAGCACCTGGTCCAGGGTGCGGCCGACCCGCTTCAGGTAGGCGGGTTCGTCGATCACGCCCGCGCGCAGCAGCATCAGGTCGTCGTAGTAGGACGTGAAGCCCTCGAATACCCACAGCAGTGCCGTGTGGTTCGGGCGGCTCAGGTCGTAGGGGACGAAGGCGGCGGGCTTGATCCGCTTGACGTTCCAGGTGTGGAAGTATTCATGGCTGAGCAGGCCCAGGAAGGTCGTGTAGCCCTCGGGGGCTTCGCGGCCCCGGACGGGCAGGTCGGCGCGGCGCGTGATCAGCGCGGTGGAGGCGCGGTGCTCCAGGCCGCCGTAGCCGTCTCCCGTGACGGTCACCAGGAAGACGTAGCGTGCGGCGCCGTCCAGGAACGGCGCGCGGGGGTTGTCGGGTTCGAACAGTGCGATCTGGGCGGCGCAGATCTTCTGCGCGTCGGCGGCAATGCGATCGAGGTCGAGGCCGGGCACGCGGCCGGTGAACACCAGGTCGTGGCGCGCGCCGTGGGCTTCGAAGCTGATGCATTGGGGCGTGCCGATCTCGACGGGATGGTCGATCAGTTCATCGTAGTCGCGGGCCTGGTAGCAGCCGAAACCGTGCGCGGGGGCCGCAGCCGGATGGCCTGCGGCAGGCGGCAGGCTGGTGTGGACCTGCCAGCCGCGGGCGTGGGCGGGCGGGCGCAGGTCCAGCAGGCAGGGTTGCGATTCCTGGCCGGCCACGGCCAGGAACACGCTGCAGCCGTTGAAGAAGGCATGACTTTCATCGAAGTGCGCGCCGCGCACGGACAGATCCCAGGCGTAGACTTGATAGTCCACGATCAAAGGCCCGGTGCAGGGGGCGCAGCGCCAGGTGTGGCTGTCGGTTTTGCGCGTGGCGACCGGGTCGCCGCCGCACTGGGCCTGCAGAGTTTCGATCTGTCGGGCAAAATCACGGATCAGGTAGCTGCCCGGGATCCAGGCGGGCAGGCGCAGGTCCTGGCCGGCCGGATCGGGGTGCGGGATCGTCAGGCGCACGGCGTAGCGGTGCCCCGCAGGGTCGGCCAGCCGCACCTGGTACTGGATTCTCTGTTCGTTTTTCATGTCGATAGTTTACTTTGGAGGCACCATGAGCGAATCGTTTGTCAAGGTCGAGGTCCGGGGCCGCGTCGGCCTGCTGACCCTGAACCGTCCCCAGGTCCTGAACGCCCTGAGCAACGAGGTCATCGAGGAATTGTCGGCCGCCGTGCGCGCCTTCGAGGCGGACGACGGCATCGGCGCCATGGTGCTGACCGGCAGCCAGAAGGCCTTTGCCGCCGGCGCCGATATCGGCGCCATGTCCGACTGGACCTACATGGACGTCTACAAGTCCGACTACCTGGGCGGCGCCTGGGATGGGCTGCGCCGCATTCGCAAGCCCCTCATCGCGGCCGTGTCCGGCTATGCGCTGGGCGGCGGCTGCGAGCTGGCCATGCTGTGCGACTTCATCATTGCCGCCGAAAACGCCAAGTTCGGCCAGCCGGAAATCAAGCTGGGCGTCATTCCCGGCTATGGCGGCACCCAGCGCCTGCCTCGCGCGGTGGGCAAGGCCAAGGCCATGGACCTGGTGCTGACGGCCCGCATGATGGATGCCGTCGAGGCCGAACGCGCCGGGCTGGTGGCGCGCATCGTGCCGGTCGAGCGCCTGCTGGACGAGGCCCTCGAGGCCGCCGCGACGATCGCCTCGATGCCGCTGCCCGCCGTGATGATGGCCAAGGAGTGCGTCAACCGCGCCTTCGAGGCTTCGCTGGATGAGTCGCTGCTGTTCGAGCGGCGCAATTTCCATGCCTTGTTTTCCACCGAAGATCAGAAGGAAGGCATGCGCGCTTTCGTCGAGAAGCGCAAGCCGGAGTTCAAGCACCGCTAGCGCGGTCCGCCCTGTGCGCATCCCGCACAGGGCCGCCTCGCCCGAATGGCCGATCGGCCATTCGTCCCTTACGGGCGTTCCGGAAAACCCTTATCGTCACTGGATACAGAATGTTGTGAATGTTCTGATCCGGTGACGGAGGGAGGGCGCAATGGCTGAAGCGCAATCGACACATGGCCGCGGCGACGCCGCAGGCGCCCCGCAGGCCGCCGATCCCGCCGGCGCCGAACGCACGGCGTTCCGAAAAGCGCTGGCTCATTGGCCGTTGCTCGCGGAGATGGATCACTATCTGGTCTGGCACCGGCGGGCGGCGCCCTCCCGGGGCGACCGTCCGAATGTGCCGCAATGAACATCCTGACCCTGACGGGCGTGCGCGGGGGCGGGGGCACGACGACGGTCGCGGGAATGCTGGGGGACGCCCTGCGCGCGTTGGGCCAGCGCGTGCTGCTGGTGGATCTGAACCCTTCGGATCTGCTGCGCCTGCATTTCGACGTCGCGCATGGGGACGAGCATGGCTGGGTCGCCGCCGGGTTTCCATTCGAGTGGCGGCGCCAGGCGTTCGAACTGGCGCCCGGCCTGATGCTGGTTCCTTTCGGGCGGGCTGCCATCGAAGACGCCGGGGTGTCGCCCCTTTTGCATGGCGATGATTTCTGGGTGCGGGCCCTGCCTGGCCTGGCGGGCGATTTCGACTGGGTGCTGTTCGATTGCCCGTCCCATCCAGGCCGCTCGGCGCCTGCCTTGAGGTTTCACAGCACGCTGGACGTGCTGATCGCCCGCCCGGACATCGCCGCCCATGTCCTGCTGGCGCAGATGGGGCTCGACGCCACCAGCCACTTGCTGATCAATGATTATGACCCTTCCCGGCCGCTGGAGCGGGCCATCGTGCGGGACTGGCGCCATCACTACGGCGCGCGCTTGCTCCCGCAGGTGATCTGCCGCGAAGAGTGCCTGCACGAGGCGCTGGCGTGCAAGCAACCGATCACGCGTTATCAGCCCGATGCCGCCGCGAGCCGCGCCGCGCGCGCCATCGCGCAATGGTGTGTGTCGCCTTTCTAGGCGGACGTGTCGTTCTGCGCCGCCGCGCTGCGCACCGCGGAGGCGGGATCGTGCCATCCCAGTGTCGCGCCGCGCGACACGGCGGCATAGACCGCCGCGTTGCGGCTGTTGACGGCCAGGCGCTGGTAGAGCGCTTCGGTGTGGGTCTTGGCGGTTGCCACCGAGATGTTCAATTCGCGGCTGATCTTCTTCAGCGGGTAGCCTTTGGCCAAGAGCACCAGCACTTCGTATTGGCGGGGCGTGAGATGAAGCAGGCCGGCTTCCCGGGAAATGAGTTCCTGGGCGATTGTCCGGTGCGCTCCCCCGGCTGCGCCCGATCCGGGCCTGGCCGGCGGAAGATGCAGGAGGTTGTCGGGAGCGGGCGTGTCATGCAGGATGGTATTGGGTGGAGAATGGCGGTCATACCAGCGCCGCTTCGGCGGCTCGTCGTGATCTGGCTGCGGGTGGTTGACGGGCGGCGGGTCGGGCGGGGGAAAGCAATTGCCGCCGGCCAGGACGAGCATGATGGACGTCTTCAGCACTTCCTGCGAGGCGTGCTTGGAGATGTACCCGGACAGGGCATGGGGAAGATTGATCAGCGAATAGGGCAGCGTCGGCGTCTCGGACAGCAGCAGGAGGCGGCGCGGCGCATAGCGTTGCTGGGCTGCGGCAACGAGTTCGATCATCCTGTCATAGGCGTCTGGCACCGACAGCAGCATCAGATCCACGTGGGCGCGCCGGGGCGGCTCCTGAAACAGTTGTGAATAATCGATACCGGTTGTGGCGAGGGCGCAGTCCAGCGTCTTCAGCAGCGTCAGCAGACCCATGCGCGCGAGTGCGTTGGGCTCTACCACAGTGACGTTCACCATCGCGAAGCTCCTTTTGAAGGCCCCCTGCGCCCCACCTGGTGTGAGGCGACTGTTTTATTTTTTATTCGCAGGTACGTTCTGGCAATCCTTGGCTTTCCAATCGTGACTCATTTTTCCGTTGATTACCATCGCATATGAATTATTGTTTCATTTGCATGCAACCGTCATGAACCCCCGGATCATGGGCGAAATCGATCATGCTGATCCGCCCCTCATCGGTATGATGGACAAGAATAGTTCGGCTGGCGTGCAGAATCCGGAGCTGCGCCAGACTGATGCCGAAGTGATCGGCCAGCGCGGCGGGCAGCGTATCGCCGGGCGGTTTTCGCCGGTCCAGGCCACTGAAGCGCACGGCGTTGTAACAGGCCCAGGCTGCCAGCAGCAGCCCGATCCAGGCCCCCGCCAGCGTGTACGCCAAGAGGGTCTGCGCATTGGGCAGCGCCTGGGTGGCGGAGAGGCCGGCGGCATGGGCCGGATCCAGCGCCAGGGTATGGACGCCGGACGCAAGCAGGAAGCAGAAGGCGGTCCATGCCAGTGCCGTGAGCAGGCCATCGATCACGGACGCGAGGGCGGAACGAGGGGTCTTGACGATCATCATCATGGTGTGGGCGCCTTGATGCCGCGGTCGGGGCTTTCCCAGCGGGCCCTGGCGCGGTGGCGCCTGAGCATGACGCGGGGGAAGGCCCACAGCGTGGTGAGCAGGCCGATCAGCCAATAGGCCAGGGGATACCAGATCACCCAATACAGTGAGCGGAACAGTCCGCGCTCATAGCGGTGATCGATGAAGACGCTGATGCAGGCCTGCAGCAGGCAGGCCGTGGCCAGCACCATGCCGGTGAAGGCGGGCGGCACCAGCGCTTCGACATGGAGGCGGCCGGGCAGATCCACGATCAGGCCGGCCATCCACAGGATCAAGGACAGGACCACGGCAAAGGACCAGATCGTCGAAATGCAGTATTCCAGCGCCATGGGCCAGAGGCGGTGGTGGGGCCAGGCCCGGATGCCTGGAATATTCTTCAGAAACACCTCGGCGCCGCCCTGCGCCCAGCGCAGCCGCTGCTTCCACAGGCCGCGCAGCGTCTCCGGCATCAGGATCCAGCACAGTGCGCGCGGCTCGAAGAAGATCGACCAGTGGTCGCGCTGCAGCTTCCAACTGATGTCGATGTCCTCCGTCACCATATCCAGGCTCCAGTAGCCGACCTGATCCAGCGCCCTGCGCCGGAAAGCGGCCACCACCCCGGACACCGTGAAGATCTGGCCGTAGACGCGCTGGGTGCGCTTGATCAGGCCGACGATGGAAGAGAACTCGCCGACCTGGATGCGACCGATCAGCGTGGAACGGGTGCGTACACGCGGGTTTCCGGTGACCGCCCCGACTCTGGGGTGATGGACCATGGGCGCGGCCAGGTAGGCTGCGGCATCGCGTTCCAGGATGGCGTCGCCGTCGATGCAGATCAGATACTCGCCGCGGGCCGCCAGCGCCCCCATGCGCAGGGCCATCGCCTTGCCCTGGTTGCGTGCGAGGTGGATCACTCTCAGACGCGGGTGGGACTCGGCCAGTTCCTCCAGCATGGCGCCGGTGCCGTCCGTGGAGCCATCGTTGATGGCGATCACTTCCACCCGCGGGTAGCGCTGGCCCAATGCCGACCGCACCGTGTCGCCCCCGTGCCGGGCCTCGTTGTGGCAGGGGATCAGGATAGTGATCCAGGGCTGACCTTTCAGGTACGGCGGGGCGGTTTGCGGACCCCAGGCCCAGCGCCGTTCCCAATGCAGCCAGTAGTACAGTCCGCCGAACATCCACAGGCCCGACATGAACAGGGGATAGAAGAAGACGAAATCCAGGATCAGGTTGCCCGTCCACAGCAGCGCCGCCCCGAGGGGCGCGCCCGCGACGAGGCACAGGATCAGCAAGGCGAGCAGTCGTTCCGTCATCGAGGCGCTCCTCAGCGGTGGGGATACCAGGCCGTCGAGATCGCGGGACGGATGGTTTCCAGCACCGGGCGGTCCAGCGCGAAATCGTCCGGGTAGTAACCGAAATGCCGGGCGCCGGCCCGCTGCAGGCGCTGCATCCATCCGGCCAGGATGCGGCTGTCCACCGGAGGCTTGACGGGCAGGTTCCAGTCGCGGGCCTGGAGTTCGAACACGGTATGCTCCAGTGCGCCGGGGCGCTGACGGATCGTTTCGACCAGGCGGTCGAGCCAGGCGTCGGCCTGTGACGCGGGGACTTTCTCCATCAAGGGCATGGCCATGGGTACGGTCCAGTCGTAGGCCGCGAGATAGTCATCCAGGTTCTGTGCGAACCAGGCTTCGCTGGCCGGGTTCAGGATCGGTTCGGCGTAGAGGTTGCGCGCCGTCTTGACATGAGTGCCGCGGATGGCGCGGACGTGCGCCGCCAGTTGCCCGGTCAGTTCGATCAGGGTGCGGCTTTTGAAGCGCGTCCAGCGCTGCCATGTGTCCGGGTCGCTCCGGAGCGCGGGAATCGAGTCCGGCAGGCCGGCAGCCCGATAGGCCGCCAGCGCGGGCGCGCTCGCATCCTCGTAGTCGCTCAGGATGGCGTCGTCATGGAAAAGAATGCCGTCGATCGGCGCGCTGCGGGCCATGTCTTCGTAGAGGCCGATGAGGGCCTCACGCGCACGCGGGTCGAAGGGGGACAGCCGGCGATACTGGCCTGGGTCGGGTTGGGACGGCGCGGCCGCGTCGTCCGGATTCCATCGGCGGACCCGGGCCATGTCGCCTGGAAAGTCGAAGCTCAGGACCGGCATCCAGGCGTAGACCTCGACATGGGCGCGGGTCCTGAGCTGCCAGACCGTCCGGTTGAACAGATCCGCCCGCACAGGCAGCCAGCGGTTGGGAAAGTAGACCTCTCGCGCCAGGCCTTCGCCGCCCGGGTCGGCGAAGGCCTGCAGGTAGACCGTGCTGATCTCGAGATCGGCGATGCGCTGCACCAGCGCGCCCAGATTCCGGTCCGTTTGCCCGGGATCGGGGTCGTAGACGTAATCGAGATCGACTTGGGCCACCCGCTGGACTCCTCGTGATTCGAACGCCAGGACGGATCGGGCGAAGGCCGCCATATCGGGTGAGCCATTGATGAGCAGGCGGGGCATGGACAGCGGGCGGCCCGCATCGGCCAACCCGTCGTCCAGGGTCAGGCCGATGCGGTAGCCGTGCTTCTGGACGAGGGCCATCGCCTCGCCGGTGGCGGCGCCGTAGGGCCAGATCCACACGCGGGGGGCCTTCCCGGCCGCTTTCTCGATCTTGCGGGTGATTTCCCGCGCGTCGGTTTCGATCCGCCGACGATAGGCTGTGCTGCTTTCATAGGTCTGCGTCACCGGGTCGTACCGATGCGTGGCGGCGGCCGGCTCCATGTTTCCCTGGGGGTTGGCAAGAATCCCATGGTGCAGATCGTCGGTGTGGGATCCGATTTCCACGAGGCCCGAGGCCGCGACGCGCGAGACTTCGTCCCAGGTGGCGAACCGCTCCCGGGGGACCTGGACGGCGCCGAACAAAACCGGTTCGGACGCCGGGGTATCCAGCCATTTGCCCACAGGCGCCCAGACGGAGGGCCAGTTCATGGCTTTCAGGATGGGGAACGCGCGGCTGTAGAAGCTGTGATACCCATCGTCGAACGTCAGCAGGACCGCTTTTTCGGGCAGCGGCGTCCCGCCGGCATGCGCCGCCAGGATCTGGTCCACCGAAACGGCGTGGTAGCCGTGGGTGCGCAGCCATTCCATCTGGGCGGCGAAGAGGTCGGTCCGGACAGCCAGAAAACGCTGGTCGGGGTCGGTGTCCTCGATGTCGTGGTAGGCCAGGATGAGCACGTGGTTCTTCGGCCAGGGGCGGTCCTGGGCCGGCGCAGGGCGCTGATCCACCGGCGTTAAACGGGGTGCGCCGCCGGCGCAGGCGCTCAGCAGCAGACAGCAGGAAAGCGCGATGCATTGAAAGACGGAGACATGAAGGCGTGACATGGTCGCTCCGGTTTCAGAATCGGTAGGTCATGGACACGACGATGCGGAAATCCCGTTCTCTTTGGCCGTCGTAGGGCCGGGATGTGCCCGTCAGCAGCACACCGACCTCAAAATTCCTGGCGTACCGGAAATTCTGCCCATAGCCGATCTGGTAGAGGGCGCCGCTGCCGTGATCCCGTTGCGCATACAGGCCCGCGCCCACCAGGAAGCGCTGTTCCCACCGCGTGTCGTACCGCTGGTACAACGCATGGGTGAGCTCGACCATGGGCAGAGCGGTGAAATCGGATTTTGGATTGAAGTAGGGGGTGTCCTCAGCGCTGTTGTGCGATGCGGAAAGCCCCAGCAGGGCATCCACCCGGACGCCCGGGGTCGTGTACAGCCGCTGCCGGCCCGATACATCCACTTCGATGCGGCGATTGCCGTCCGAGAAATAGCTGGGTGAGACGGCAAGCGACCACTCGCGACGCTCATCGCCGCGCCAGTGGATCGACATGCCGAATCGATGGGATGTGATGTCGTGCCGCAGCGCCTTCAGGGGGGTGTCGCGGGAATTGAGCGCCGCCGTTGCGGCGATCCGCCAGTGATCGTCCAGCGAATACTCTGCGGACGCCGATGCGCCGGCGCGGGTGCCGAATCCATATCGGTTCGCGGACACCTCGGCTTGAGCCGTGATGTCGCGATTGCGCCATTGCGCGCCTGCGCGCATCCAGGCCAGGTGGGCATTGCCCTCCTCGAACTCCGCCTGTGAATAGCCTGTGCCGGCGAACCCTCGCCAATGATCGTCGACCGGAGGGGAATACAGCGTCGATTCGAGGCTCAGGTCGCGGCTGCCCAGTACGGGGCTGTCGCTGGTGACGCCGTATGCCCCCGTGACTTGCAGTTCGGCTTTTCCATCGAGCTCGCGGTCATCGGCCAGCCGTTGCACGGCGGGGTCTTCCGGGGCGCGCGCCAGGAGATCATCGATCAGCAAGTCCGCCTCGTGCGGCTCGTGCAGCATCAGGGCGGTGCCGGCTTGTTCCTGCATGACGAGGATCGAACGGGGGTCTTGCGTCTGTGCGATCTGCAGGTCCGCTTCGGCATGCCGGGGCAGCCCGCGGGCGCGGTAGACCTGCGCACGCGCAGCGCGCAGGCGGGAATTGTTGGGGGCCAGCTCGACCATGGCGTCGAGCTGATGCTGCGCCTGCAATGTCCGGCCGGAGTGCAGCGTCGCCATGGCGCTTGCCAGCGCCGCCTCGAGTTTCACGGCATTCGGGTATCGGGCCGGGTCGCCCTTGTGGTGGACCCAGACCGGGATGGATTCCGTCGCTTGATCGAGTTGCGGCTGCGTGTCCAGAGAAGGGTCGGACTCGGTCAGCGCGTAGAAAAGACCGATCTCGGCCTGGAGAGGGGGGGCGGTCTGCGGCCGGTTCGCCTGCGAGGCGAGCGACTGCCGGAACAAGGGTTCGGCTTTTTCGGGCTGGCGCAGCGTCAGGTAGGCCGAGGCCACGTCATCCAGTACGTAGGCTGGGATGGGTCGGCCTTGCGCCCGCATCGCTTCGTATGCCGCCACCACGTCCCGTGGACGGCGCCGGGCGCTCAAGGCCTGCAGCCGGTCCGCGCGGGCGCGGTCTGCGTCCGCGCGCCCCGCCGGGCCCAGGGCATCCCATGCCGGGATCAGCGTCTCGTACATCGCCAGGGCCTGGTCGGCCAGCGCGTAGCGGTCGGCTTCGCCGCGTGACGCCGTCATGGCTGCGCGCACGAGATGCGCCGCCGCGTCGGCCTGCAGCGATCGGGTCTGGGCGGGGCTCAGCAGGCCCGGATGCGCGTCGGCCAACTGCAAGGCGCTGTGCGGCAGCCTTGCGTCCTGCTGGGCGAGCACGTAGGCACGGATGACATAAGCGCGGTCCGGAGCCAGGGAATACGCGTCGGAAGCATGCTCCAGGGCCGCATACGGCGCTGCGTTGCGTCCGTATGCGTAGGCCAGGGCAAGATGTGCGTCCGGGTCGTCTGGGCGCAGCGCCACGAGCGCCTTGCCGCGTTCAATCGCATCGTGCGGGCGCCCCGCATCGGCCAGCGTCATGACGTGCCCGTAGGCGAACGCCGGCTGGCCTGGAAACCGGCGCTCTCCCAGGCTGAACAGTTGAATGGCCTGTGACCACTGGCGCGCATCCCGCTGCGCCCGCGCTTCTTGGATGAGGGTCTGGTCGCCGGGGGCGGTCGCTGCCGCGCTGATGGCAGGAAGTGCCAGGAGCGTACAAAAAGTAAAGACGGCAGGGGGCAGGGTGTCGTTCACGGACGGTCTCGCGGCGTGGAAAGGTCAGTGTGAACGGGGGCATGCGAAGCGGTAGACGCCCGCCTGGACGCCCTGGGAAAAGAGGAGCAGCTCGATCCGGCATTGATCGTCGGCCCCAAGCGATAAGGAGAACTGCGTCAGTGCGGTGGGGCGGTCGGCCGGAAGCTCGACGGTGCCGCTTTGCGTGATCCGCGAGGTGCCCGACGCGCCTTGCTTGATGGCCTGGAGCTGGTAGCCGATCACGCGGCTGTCCGGACTCTGGACGTAGGGCACGATCATGCCGGTCTGCGCTCCGGTCCCGCTATCGAGCCATACCTGAAGATTCAGATCTGCCGCCATCATGGCCATGCTCCGGAAGAAGAAAGGGCGGCTCTGGCGGGTGCGGGCCATGCCGGTCCCGCCAGAGACGCCGGCCCGAAGGCCTGCGGATTTACCAGCCCGTCTGATTGAATGTCGCGGTGTTCCCAACCCCGATCTGCACAGCCGTGGCGCTGAGATCGGAGCCTGTCTGCATCACGGTTGCCGTGTTGAGCCAGCCATCCTGGTAGAGGTCGGCCTTCTGGTTGCTCCCGAACTGCTGCGTGACCGTGCTGGTGTTCATGAAACCGGCCTGGACGATCTTCGCGTCGGCATTGCCGGTCCATTTCTGGTGGACGTCCGCGGAGTTGTTGACGCCATCCTGGTAGATGTCCGCCGTCGCGTCCAGGCTGTGTTCCTGGTTGGTTTCCGCGACGTTCTTCAGGCCTTTCTGGACGATCTTGGCGCTGGCGTTGAATGTCCAGGTCTGTGTGACGTCCGCCGAGTTGTTGACACCATCCTGGTAGACGTCCGACTTGGCGTTCACGTTGTGGCTTTGATCCGTGTTGGTCACGTTCTTCCAGCCCTTTTGCACCACCTTGGAACTGGCGATCGTGTTGTGCGATTGCGCCGCGTCGGCATAGTTGTTGTATCCCTTCTGATAGATATCGATCAGGGATGGGCCGAAATAGTTGTTGGACTGGTTGGCCTTGGCGATGTTGCTTGTGTCGATCTGGGTGATGACCGTGGAGGCGTCGCCGTTGAATGCCTGTGTGATCTCGGCGTCATTGTTGAAGCCGTTCTGGTAGACATCGCCGGTGCTGCCGGCCAATGCCGCCGTGCCGGCGAAAGCCAGGGCAAGACCGGACGCCAGTGCGCAAAGAGAGTGTTTCATGTTGAAGCTCCTTGAATCGACAAGACCAGTGAGGGAAAAACGCTGTCCGGCGGTCTTGGAACCGGGCGTCGTTGAAAGGAAGGGGGCGTCAGCGATATACGGAAAGTTTCAATCCACTGCCGATCTGGGTGATGGGGGCCAGTGGGCCCGGTGTGGTGAGCGTCACCGACAACTGGTTGAAGCTGCCGACCTGGTTCAGGTTCGCGTAGCTGTTGCTCGCGTACTGCTCCAGCCGGCCGCGGTTGGAGAGGCCGGTTTGATGGATTTCGCCCCAGATTCCCATGCCGGCCTGGATGATCTGGGCCTCGTTGTTGACCCCGGCCTGCTGGATCACGGCCGTGTTGCCCACGCCCGATTGCGAGGTGTCCGCGCGATTGTGGAGGCCGTCCTGGAGGATGGATGCTGCGGAATCGGCGCCTTTTTGGGTGATCTCGCCGGTGTTCATTGCGCCGCGCTGGGCGATGTGCGCCTGGACGCCGAGATGGGTCAGCTCCTGGGGCGGCAGTTCGCCGGGCATGGAAAGATCAGGACTGGCGCCGTGGCCGGCCAGGGGGATGGCGCCCAGCAGGGCGGCAAGGCCCAGACGCAGGCAGGCGCGGCCGACAGGCGGGCGGGTTCGGAAAAGGAAAGTAGCATTCATCATGGCGCACTCCTGCGGGCGAAGCCGCATTCAAGGCGGTTATTGGGTTTGGGCCGGCGTGGCGGTGGCGTCCATGTCGGCCGCCTGGCGCGGCGTCACTGTCACGACCTCGTTTCTGTCGGCGGTCAGGTAACGCTGGATCAGCGCGCTGTTCCAGTCCTCCGGATTTTTCAGTTGCCACAGGTTGTTCTTGATGCCGTTGACCGTCAGGTGCATGACGGCGGCGTCGATGGCTTCTTTCACGGCCAGTTGGGCGGGTTCGTTGTGGGTGTAGCCTCCTTCGATTTCCAGGAGGTCGTAGTAATTGACGAAGCGGAAGTAGCTCGGATGGATCTCGTGCGAGAAGATCGTCTTGGTGGTCGAGACGCTGTCCAGGACTGCGCCGGACGAGACGTCCACGGCCCGCAGATTGATCGTGACCTGGTCGACGCTGTACTGCGTGCTCAAGCCGATCCCCAGGAACTTTGCCCCCAGGCCGCCGGTTCTCGTGTTGGTTTCATAGGCGATCACGCCGCCCTCCAGGATGATGGAGGCGGGCAGCAGGTTCGGAACCCCGTTGTTGCCGTTTTGCGCGCCCTCCGCCACGGCGCGCAGCACCCGGCGTTCGGTCAGCAGGGATTGCAGGCCTTCGCGCTCGACGGGGATGTACCAGCCGGAATCCCTCAGGGCCTTCATCAGCATCGACGCGGCACCCTGGGTCACTGCCGTGGAGAATGCGCTGTTGGGTGAAGGCTTGTATTGACCGGTTTCATCCCGGAAACCGTAGACGGCGGCCACAATTTTGTTTTGCGGTGGGGGCAACTGCAGCAATGCGGTGGCCGACGGCGTCGGCGGTGTCAACTGTGCTTCATTGGAGACGTTGACGGGCTTCTGGAGGGCGCATGCGGACAGAGTCAGCGCCAGTAACGGAGCGATCCATGAACCGCGTACCGGCGTGAATGCGCGGACTCCGGGTATCTTCTGGGTATCCATGGCGGGCCTTTCTTGTTCCGGTTCAGTTGATGGGGGCGTCGCTGCTGCTGGCACTGTCGAGATCGATAGGGTGCGCGTTGCCGTTCAGGTCGACCCAGTAGAGCTTGTCGCCCTTCTGGATCAGGAAGCCCTGGTCGGTTTGCAGAATCTGCCCGATGTTGTCCAGGCCGAGATCGTCCATGGGGTAGGGAAAACGTTTCTGCGCCTGTGCGCTTTGCAGCAGCGTGGGGCCGTTGAGCGGGTTGCCGCCGAAGCTGGGGTTGACCGGGGTGTAGACCAGTTGCTCCGCCGATGCGGGCAGCGAGACCCATGGCAGCGCGAGCAGGGCGCCCAAGAAGATCGCGATGGGCCTGCCGGGCCTGGGGCGGGCGTTGCGTTTGGATTGATTCATTTACATCTCCTCTGGCCCGAGGTCGGCGCTCTGGATGAACTGCCTTTGGGCGTTGATGATGTCGATGTTTTCCCGGACTGCCTGGACGACTTCCCTGCTCTGGTCTTTCGCCCGCGAGCGGGCCGGCGACAGGAAAGTGTGGAAAACGGTTTGGTTCAGATAGGTGATCCAGATCTCGCTGCCGAATTGCGCCGTGGGGCGCTCAATGACGGTCATCGTGGCCTGAGAGTCCGGGTACAGCGCTTGCCACACTTGGGTGAAATTGCTGTAGAAGTCCCATCCCATGACGGTCATGGTGCGGCTGATGATCAGACCCTTCAGCGGGTCGCTGTTGATCCGTCCTTCGTCGAGGTTGAGTTTGGACGGGCCGGGTTCCTGCGCCGCAGCCGGCAGCGCCGCGGCCAGGGAGGCCGCCAGCGACATCGTTGCCAGCGCGAAGCGGAACTCATGGAACGACACAGCGATCTCCCCGATGAACACGTTTTTTTCTGAACGTATCGAACTGTGATCTGTGGGGAAATGTTAAGAGTCCGTTTGCGCCAGTCCTATAGGACGGAAGGGTTAGGCTTTTTGGCGGCAGGGCATCCCCCTTCCGCCAAAAGCCGTAGTCCTTTGCTCATGCGCGGCGGTGGGCACGGGAGCGCAAACTACGCTAAAATGGTGCGCCTTTTGGGCGGGTGCGCTGAACGCCAGCTTAAAGAAGGCTATAATTCAACGGTTTGACTGTATCGCCTTGCGCCATCGGCGCGGGGCTGTGAACGGGCTTTTATGGGTGATCGGTCCGCATCGGATCTGCGTTGTGGATTGGATGACGATTCCGTCGGCGCGCTGGTGCTCTCCGACCAGGAACGCGCACTGATCGCCCGACGTTCACGGGTCGGCCTGTTTCGGGCGCTGGCAGCGCAGGCATTCACGGGGATGCTGGTGGTGCTGGTCGCCTGGGGGATTGCCGGGAAGGACGCTGGGGTCTCCGCCCTGATCGGGGCGGCGGCCTATTTTGTACCCAATGCGCTGTTCGCCTTGCGGCTGTTGCTGGGGTACTTCGGGCCGAAGCGCCCGGGATCGCTCGCCTTTTTCTGGGGCGAATTCCTCAAGCTGCTGGTGGTGGCGGGGGTGGTGGTCCTGGTGGCGTGGCAGTGGGGCGGTTGGCTGAGCTGGCTGGCCTTTCTGCTGGGCTTGCTGGGCGTCATGAAGGGGTACGTGGTATTGCTGGCCTTGCGCCGACTGCCATGATTTGAATACGAAAAAGGGTTTCCGATGACCGACGCTGTAAGCACGCCTCAGTCCGAATACATCCAGCACCATCTGGTTCACCTGAACAATCTCGGGCACAAGCAGGACATCATCGCCAACTTCGACGTCGTCAACTACGACTCGCTGTTCTGGTCGGTCCTGATGGGCGCCATCGTCATCTTCTTCCTCTGGCGCGCCGCCCGCCAGGCCACGACCGATGTGCCGGGCCGCTTCCAGATGTCCATCGAAATGCTCGTGGGCATGGTCCATGAAGAGGCCAAGGGCATCATCCCCAACGAAAACACGCGCAAGTTTGCCGCGCCGCTGGCGCTCACCGTGTTCCTCTGGATCGCGCTGATGAACGCGCTCGACCTGATTCCCGTCGATCTGGCCGCCTGGATCTTCCGCATCACCGGCCTGGGCGCGGAGCACTCCGATCCGCTGTACTACCACCGCATCCTGCCGACCGCCGACCTGAACATCCCCATCGGCATGTCCCTGGGCGTGCTGGTGCTGATGCTGTACTACGGCATCAAGATCAAGAACCCGGGCGGTTTCGTCAAGGAACTCTTCACCGCGCCGTTTCATGCGCACGGCATCGCCGCGCTGATCCTGGCGCCCTTCAATTTCCTGCTGAACCTCATCGAATATGCGGCCAAGTGCGTGTCGCTGGGCATGCGGCTGTTCGGCAATATGTATGCGGGCGAGCTGCTGTTCATGCTGATCGCCTTGCTGGGTGGTGCCTGGACGGGGGCGAATGCTTCCAGCATCAGTCTTGCGTTCGGACACGTGCTCGCCGGTTCGGCATGGGCGATCTTCCACATCCTGATCGTGCTGCTGCAGGCGTTCATCTTCATGATGCTGACCCTGGTGTATATCGGGCAGGCGCACGAAGGCCACTAAAAATTCGCCCGGGGCTTCCCGGGCGGGCTCGCGGGGCTTGCCCTGATCTCTGGTTTTTGATTTTTTGACTAAACAACGTTTACTTACCAAGGAGTTGTTATGACCAACGTTGCATTCGTTGCTCTCGCTTGCGGTCTGATCATCGGTCTGGGCGCCATCGGCGCTTGCATCGGCATCGGCATGATGGGCGGCAAGTACCTGGAAGCCTCCGCGCGCCAGCCCGAACTGATGAACACCCTGCAGACCAAGATGTTCCTGCTGGTCGGCCTGATCGACGCGGCCTTCCTGATCGGTGTGGGTCTGGCCATGCTGTTCGCATTCGCCAACCCCTTCGTGGGCTGATGACGGCGCAGGCCTGCGCGCGTGTCGCAGGCCAGGGGTTCGTCGGCGGCCTTCAAGCCGTGGACGGCCGGTTTAGGTGCCTTGCGGAATCGCCGCAAGGCACGAACGGGTAAATTAGGAAAACGACCGTGAATTTAAACGCGACTCTCTTTTTCCAGATGATCGTGTTTTTCGTTCTGGGTTGGTTTACGATGAAATTCATCTGGCCGCCCCTGACGAAGGCAATGGATGATCGTCGCCAGAAAATCGCCGACGGTCTGGCCGCCGCCGAGAAGGGCAAGGCCGACCTGGCCCAGGCCCAGGCTCGCGTCAGTCTGATGGAAGCTGCCTCCAAAACGGAAAACCATGCACGTCTGGCCGAAGCCGAAAAGCAGGCCGCCGCGCTGATCGACGAAGCCCGCCGCGAAGCCGAAGCCGAAAAGGCCCGGATCGTCGCCCAGGCCCGTCAGGACGCCGCCCAGGAAGTCCAGCGCGCACGTGAAACGCTGCGTACCGAAGTGGCCGTGCTGGCCGTCAAGGGTGCTGAACAAATCCTGCGTCGCGAGGTCGATGCCAAGGCGCATGCCGAGCTGCTCGACCAGCTCCAGGCGCAACTCTGAACCAGGGCGAGTCATGGCTGAACTGTCTACTATCGCGCGGCCTTATGCCGAGGCTTTGTTCGAGTCCGTGCGCAACGACGCACGCGGGCTCGAATACTGGTCCGGCGTGATGTCGCTGCTGGCCCAGGTGTCCGGCATGCCCGACGTGCTCGAGGCCATGGCCGATCCGCGCCTGTCCGATGCCCAGCGCACCGATCTGCTGACCGGCCTGGTGTCCCAGGAACTTCCCGAGCAGGCCGCCAATCTCGTGGCCCTCGTGGTCGAGAACGGCCGCGTCCAGGCCTTGCCTCAGGTGGCCGAGCAATTCGAACTGCTGCGCAACCGGCTCGAAGGCACCGCCCTGGCGAACATCACCAGCGCCTATCCGCTCAGCGACGCCCAGGTGGCCGGCCTGCTGCAGGGGCTGGAGCGCAAGTTCGGCCTCAAGCTCAAATCCCAGGTGACGGTCGACCCGGAACTGATCGGCGGGGTGCGCGTCGCCGTCGGCGATCATGTGCTCGACACTTCCGTGCAGGCCCGGCTGGCCGGCTTGCGCGATACGCTGGCCGCGTGATGGCGGGCCAACCAACAAGATTCCAGGAGTCTTACCATGCAACTTAACCCGTCCGAGATCAGCGAACTGCTGAAGAGCCGCATTGAAGGCCTGGGCGCATCCACCGATGTCCGCACGCAGGGCACGGTCGTGTCCGTCACCGACGGCATCACCCGCATCCACGGCCTGTCCGACGTGATGCAGGGCGAAATGCTCGAATTCCCCAACAACAAGTTCGGTCTGGCCCTGAACCTGGAACGTGATTCCGTGGGCGCCGTGGTGCTGGGCGACTACGTCGGCATCTCCGAAGGCGACGCCGTCAAGACCACCGGCCGCATTCTGGCCGTGCCGGTCGGCCCCGAGCTGCGCGGCCGCGTGGTCGATGCGCTGGGCAACCCGATCGACGGCAAGGGTCCGATCAACGCCAAAGAAACCGACGTGATCGAAAAGGTCGCGCCGGGCGTGATCGCACGCCAGTCCGTGTCGCAGCCGCTGCAGACCGGCCAGAAGGCCATCGATTCCATGGTGCCTATCGGTCGCGGTCAGCGCGAACTGATCATTGGCGACCGCCAGACCGGCAAGACCGCGGTGGCTGTCGACACCATCATCAACCAGAAGGGCAAGAACGTCACTTGCGTGTACGTCGCCATCGGCCAGAAGGCTTCCACCATCAACAACGTGGTGCGCAAGCTCGAAGAACACGGCGCGCTGGAATACACCATCGTCGTGGCCGCCGCCGCGTCCGATTCCGCCGCCATGCAATACCTGGCCGCCTACTCGGGCTGCACCATGGGCGAGTACTTCCGCGATCGCGGCGAAGACGCCCTGATCGTGTACGACGACCTGACCAAGCAGGCCTGGGCGTATCGCCAGGTTTCCCTGCTGCTGCGCCGCCCGCCCGGGCGCGAAGCCTACCCCGGCGACGTGTTCTATCTGCACTCCCGCCTGCTCGAGCGCGCCGCCCGCGTGAATCCCGAGTACGTGGAAAAATTCACCAAGGGCGCCGTCAAGGGCCAGACCGGTTCGCTCACTGCGCTGCCGATCATCGAAACTCAGGCCGGCGACGTGTCCGCCTTCGTCCCGACCAACGTGATTTCCATCACCGACGGCCAGATCTTCCTGGAAACCGACCTGTTCAACGCCGGTATCCGCCCCGCCATCAACGCCGGTATCTCGGTGTCGCGCGTGGGGGGGTCGGCCCAGACCAAGGTCGTCAAGAAATTGTCGGGCGGCATCCGGACCGACTTGGCCCAGTACCGCGAACTGGCCGCGTTTGCGCAGTTTGCCTCCGACCTGGACGACGCCACCCGCCGCCAGCTCGAGCGCGGCAAGCGCGTGGTCGAGCTGCTCAAGCAGCCGCAGTACCAGCCGCAGCAGGTCTGGGAACTGGCCGTGGCCCTGTATGCCGTGAACAACGGCCATCTGGACGACCTCGAAGTCGGCCAGGTGCTGTCCTTCGAAAAGGCCCTGAAGGATTACCTCAAGGCCAAGCACGAAGCCCTGATCCAGCGCATCGAAGACGTGAAGGAACTTTCCAAGGAAGACGACGCCGCTCTGGGCGCCGCCATCCAGGAATTCAAGAAGCACGGCACGTTTTAAGTAGCGCCCGGGGCGCGCGGCGCGCGTCCCGGTCAGCCCTGACAGGATAGTGGAATGGCCGGAATCAAGGAAATTCGAACCAAGATCAAGAGCGTGCAAAACACGCGCAAGATCACCAAGGCGATGGAAATGGTCGCCGCATCCAAGATGCGCAAGGCGCAGGAACGGATGCGGACGGGCCGTCCCTACGCCACCAAGGTGCGCGCCATCGCGGCCCACCTGATGCAGGCGAACCCGGATTACACCCATCCCTACATGGTGGAGCGCCAGAAGCTGTCGTCCGTGGGCGTCGTGCTGGTCACCACCGACAAGGGTCTGTGCGGCGGCCTGAATACCAACATCTCGCGCCTGGTACTGGCGCGGATCAAGGAATTCGAGCAGCAAGGCGTGCGGGTCCAGGCGACGGCGCTGGGCTCCAAGGGCCTGGGCCTGCTGAACCGCGTCGGCGTCAATGTGGTGTCTTCGGAAGTCCAGTTGGGCGATGCGCCTAACCTGGAACGCCTCATCGGCGCCATCAAGGTCCAGCTCGACGATTTCGTCGAGGGCAAGGTGGATGCGGTCTATCTGGCGACCAGCCGCTTCGTGAACACCATGAAGCAGGATCCCAGCTTCATCCGCCTGCTGCCGCTGCCTTCGGGCCTGGAAGACCCCTTCCAGACCGACGCGCAGGGCGAGGAAGCCCTGGAAAGCCAGTACGGGTGGGACTACCTCTACGAGCCGGACTCCCAGACCGTGATCGACGAGCTGTTGTTGCGCTACGTCGAAGGCCTGATCTATCAGGCCGTGGCGGAAAACATGGCCAGCGAGCAGTCCGCCCGGATGGTCGCGATGAAGGCCGCGTCCGACAACGCCAAGAAAGTCATCGGCGACCTCCAGTTGGTCTATAACAAGACCCGCCAGGCGGCCATCACCAAGGAAATTTCGGAAATCGTGGGCGGCGCCGCCGCGGTCTGATCGACGCAAGCACCGGCAACCCAGAGATACTTATAGGACTAAACATGAGCAACGGTACCATCGTTCAGTGCATCGGCGCCGTGGTGGACATTCAGTTCCCCCGCGACAGCATCCCCAACATCTACGACGCGCTCACCTTGACCGACGAGTCCTCCGCATTCGCGGAAAAGGGCCTGACGTTCGAGGTCCAGCAGCAACTGGGCGACGGTGTCGTGCGGACCATCGCCATGGGTTCGTCCGACGGCCTGCGCCGCGGCATGTCCGTGGCCGGCACCGGCGCGCCGATCTCCGTGCCCGTGGGCACCGGCACCCTGGGCCGCATCATGGACGTGCTGGGCCGCCCGATCGACGAGCGCGGCGACATCCAGTCCGACGAAAAGCGCGCCATCCACCAGACCGCTCCCAAATTCGACGAACTCTCGCCTTCGGTCGAGCTGCTCGAAACCGGCATCAAGGTGATCGACCTGGTGTGCCCCTTCGCCAAGGGCGGCAAGGTCGGCCTGTTCGGCGGCGCCGGCGTGGGCAAGACCGTCAACATGCTCGAACTGATCAACAACATCGCCAAGGCCCACAGCGGTCTGTCGGTGTTTGCCGGCGTGGGTGAGCGCACCCGCGAGGGCAACGACTTCTACCATGAAATGTCCGACGCGGGCGTCATCAAGCTCGACAACCTGGCGGAATCCAAGGTCGCCATGGTGTTCGGCCAGATGAACGAACCCCCCGGAAACCGTCTGCGTGTGGCCCTGTCCGGCCTGACGATGGCGGAAAAATTCCGCGACGAAGGCCGCGACGTGCTGTTCTTCGTGGACAACATCTACCGCTACACCCTGGCCGGTACCGAAGTGTCCGCCCTGCTGGGCCGGATGCCGTCCGCCGTGGGCTATCAGCCGACGCTGGCCGAGGAAATGGGCAAGCTGCAGGAACGGATCACGTCCACCAAGACCGGTTCGATCACGTCCATCCAGGCCGTGTACGTGCCGGCCGATGACTTGACCGACCCGTCGCCCGCCACCACCTTCCTGCACTTGGACTCCACCGTGGTGCTGTCGCGTGACATCGCCGCCCTGGGGATCTATCCGGCCGTGGATCCGCTGGATTCGACCAGCCGTCAGCTCGACCCGCAGGTCGTCGGCGAAGAGCATTACGGCATTGCCCGCGCCGTGCAGCAGACGCTGCAGCGCTACAAGGAACTGCGCGACATCATCGCCATCCTGGGCATGGACGAACTGTCGCCGGAAGACAAGCAGGCCGTGGCCCGCGCCCGCAAGATCCAGCGCTTCCTGTCGCAGCCTTTCCACGTGGCCGAAGTCTTCACCGGCTCGCCCGGCAAGTACGTGCCGCTGGCCGAGACCCTGCGCGGCTTCAAGATGATCGTCGAGGGCGAGTGCGATGCGCTGCCCGAGCAGGCCTTCTATATGGTGGGCGGCATCGACGAGGCCTTTGAAAAGGCCAAAACCCTCCAATAAGGATTGCACATGGCGACTCTTCACATCGAAGTGGTCAGCGCGGAGGCCTCGATCTTTTCCGGCGAGGCGGCCTTCATCGCCCTGCCGGGCGAATCGGGCGATCTCGGCATCCTGCCGGGGCACACCCCGCTGATCTCGCGCGTGCGGCCCGGCACGCTGAAAATCCGGCGTGACGACGGCACCGAAGAGCACATCTTCGTGGCCGGCGGCATCCTGGAAGTCCAGCCGCATGCCGTCACGGTGCTCTCCGACACCGCCATCCGCGCCGCCGACCTGGATGAAGCCAAGGCCGTCGCCGCGCGGGAGCGTGCCGAGGAAGCCTTGCGCAACACCAAGGAAAAGTCCGACATCGCTGTCGTCGAGGCCGAACTCGCCATGCTGGCGGCCCAGGCCGCCGCGGCACGCAAGTTCAGTCAGAAACGCAGCTCGCACTGACCGGCGACCGCAGTGTCACCGGAAAAGGCGCCCCTCTGGGCGCCTTTTCTTTTGTCTGCGGCCATTGCGCCGCATCTCGCGCCTCCAGGGAGGCGGCGCCATCATTGCGACGCACGCGCCATGCCAAGTCAGGCGCGCTCCCGGCGCTGCCGGATGTCCTTGGCGGCCCCGGGGAACTGTCTCGGGAGTTCTGGTTACTCACCTGGAAAGCGGAACTTGATCCGCTGGAATGGAGAGCCCCGATGAATTCGATTTCCGCGATTGCGCAGGCCATCGCCGAAGGCGCGGCGTCCCTGGCCCCTGGCCAGGAAGTCCACATGCCCCTGGACGAGCACCGCATGGTCCGGCTGCTGCGACGCACCGTGCCATCTACGCTCGGACTGTCCGTGGCCACGCTGGCCGTGGGCCGCACCGAAGCGCAGCAAGCGGCCGCGCGCGAGGCGCTGCTGCGCCTCGGAGCCGATAGCCGCTTCAGCCAGGCATTTGCCGGTGGATTGGACGACGAAGGCCGCGATTGTGTCCTGGCTGAGCTGGCCGAACCGGTCGACGCCATGGCCGTCGAAACCCTGCTGAACCAGATGTTCGAACGCTGCGTGGCACCCGCGCAAGAGTCCGACACGCCCGCTCCGGACGACGCCTCCTTGTCGACGATCAACACGCCTGCTCGCTGGTCGCGAGTCTGAGCACCGCCTCTCAAGGAAAGACAGATGCCGCAATTCGAAGATCCCGATTTCCAACGCCTGGCTGCCAGCCTCGGAGACGTGACGCCCACGTCCTCGCGCAGCTTCGACCTGGTATTCGACGACAACCTGTGCGTGACCGTGTCCGGACATCTCAAACGACCGGATGTCTGCGTCGACGTTTGGTGCCATGACGTCTCGGCGTATGTCGGCGCGCCGCGCCGCGCCCTGGTCGATACGCTGTTGCTGCTCAATCGCTCCGCGCAGGCCGGACAGCCGTTCCGCGTGGGTCTGGACAGCCGCGATTTCATCGTCGTGCACGCCAGCCAGGCCATGGACCGCCTCGAGGGCGGTACGTTCGGCGCCTGGTTGATCTGGATGCTCGATCAGGGGCGCCGCGTACGCGAACTGGTTCGCACCATCGGTTTCGAGAACAGCCGTCTCGCCTATGAACTGGCCCCGGCGCTTGCCGCCGCGCCTCAAGGAGATCAATGATGATGACCGCCCCCTTAGGCAACGTAAGCCATCTCTCGACGCAATGGAATGACGCGGTCCAGCGCAGCAGCGAACCCCCCACGTGGTTTGCCCGGCTGGTCGGCGTCTTCTGCACGCCGACCCGCAGCGTCGCCCAACTGATCAACACGCGTGAAGCGTTCAAGGGTTTCTTCCAGGCCCAGGTCTCGCAACTCGGGGCGGGCGTACCCGGGCACAGCAAGGCGGGCTTCGAGGTCCGCGCTCAGGAACTGTGCGCCTCAATCCTGGAGAACTCGCTGAACATCGCGACGCGGGAAGCCCTCGCTCGCGGCGATGGCCGGGTGCCGGACAAGGTGCTGCGCGAGGCCGTGTCCAAGGCCAATGCCCGCGCCCAGGAAGCGCTGCAGGAACTGCAGATCCATGCCTCGCACGCGCGGCTGACGGTGGATCGGCAAGTGGATATCCGGCCGCAGGTGGTTCCGCGCAAGGATTCCGAAGGCAAGGTGCTGGGCTTCAACGTGATCCGGCAAGCGCCGCAGATCGAGAATCTGGTGTTCCGCGGCGGCGGCGCCAAAGGCATCGGCAATCCCGGGGCCCTGGTCGAAATGCAGGACGCCGGCATGCTCAGTGGCCTGAAGCACCTGGTGGGCACGTCCGCCGGCGCGCTGACCGCGGTGTGTCTGTCGTGCGGGCAGGACGCGCATGCCTTCCAGACGTTCTCCGCCTCGGTGGACATGAACGAACTGAAGGGCACGCCGAAAAACTTCGAGACGCGTTATCCGATGGTCGATGTGAGCTGGCGCGTGGGGTTCCATGCCGGCCGCGCGCTTGAACTGCTGGACCAGACCTCGGCCACCGGCGTGTCCCAATACCTGAACAGGAACTGGGACCCGGCCGCCATGCGGGAGAAGCTCGCCAGCCTGGGCGGCGAGGGGGAGATCGATAGCGCCATCGAGCGCCTGGCGCAGTTGCGCACGCAGGATTTCGAGAGCGACCGCACGGGCCAGATGGTGACGTTCAAGGACCTGCGCCTGATGCATCTGCTGGCGCCCGCGCAGTTCAAGGAGCTGACGCTCACGGGGTGGGACAGCACCAACAAGCAGGAAACCTACTTCAACGCGCAGAACACGCCGGACATGCCCGTGGCCGTCGCGGGGCGCATCTCCATGAGCATCCCGGTGTACTTCCGGTCCGTGGATTTCGATCCCGGCGACGGCAGCGGCACGCGTTCCTTCACCGATGGCGGGGTCGGCAGCAACATGCCCACCGAGGTCATCACGGACAACCTGCAGGGGCGGGCGCTGGAGGAGGCGCGGGCGCGAACCGCCTTGATGACGTTCGACGAGAACGGCAAGGCTTATACCGTGCTGCACAGAGAGCCCGAGGGGCCGGCGACGGGGCTGGTCGCCTGGGCCAAGGCCCAGATGTCCGGCAACTCGAAACTCTCCGGGATGGGGCACCAGGACAAGATCAAGATCCACGAAGCGGGCCCGAATGCCTTCGTGATTTTCCACGGGGATATCGGCACGTTCGATCTGAACGCATCGCCAGAGCGGGTGCGCAAGGCGCAGACGCTGTCCACCCTGAAGATCCTGGAGCAGATCGAGCAGCGCCGGGACCAAGCCTACGCGACCGAGTTCGACAGCGCGCAGGATTGCTTCGCTGTGCTGACGGATATGGAAAAGCATGCGATCCGCGACGGTGGCGAGCCGCATCCCGGCAACTATCCGCCGCAGTTCGAGACGGACCCGTGCTACCGGTTCCAGCTTGAGCTGTACGAGCTTGCGTGGGGCAAGGAGGGCTGATCCGCGCCGATACCGCGCAAGAGGACGCACAGGGCGCGACGCGAGCGTCGTTCCCTTGTGCAATGGCCCGGCCGCTGACGAGGCAATGGGCTTGGGCATTGCCCGCCCGCCTGATCTGGATTCACACCCCGATCTTCGGGCGTTCTGGGCAATGCCGCCGCCGCAGCCGGTAGCCCAGGTAGAGCGCGCCCAGCCAGACCGGCAGCACATAGACGGCCGGCCGGGTGCTTTCCAACTGTGTCATGAGTCCCACCAGCCCCACCAGAAAAGCCACGCACAGGTAGTTGGTCCAGGGATAAAAGGGCGCGGGGAACAACAGTGTTTCGCGTGCATGGGCCTTGCGAAAGCGCAGGTGAACCAGCACGATCATCATCCAGGTGATCGCGGCTGCCGCCGTCGCCACGGCCATGATCCGCATGAAGGCGCCTTCGGGCACCAGGAAATTCACGATCACGATCAGCAATGTGCAGGCCGACGAAAACAGCACCCCCGCCCAGGGCACCTGGCGCCGGCTCAGGCGCAGGAAGATGCGGGGCGCATTGCCTTGCTCGGCCAGGCTGTAGAGCATGCGGCCGTTGCTGTACATGCCGCTGTTGTAGACCGAGATGGCGGCGCTCAGCACGACCAGGTTCAGGATATCGGGGGCTGCGGGGATTCCCAGGCGTGAAAAAATCAGCACGAAGGGGCTGCCGTGCGAGCCGACTTCATTCCAGGGATACAGGGCCACCAGCACCGCCAGCGCGCCGATGTAGAAGATCAGGATGCGCCAGATCACCTGATTGACGGCGCGCGGGATGCTGCGCCGGGGATCGTCGGCTTCGCCCGCCGTGATGCCGATCAGCTCGGTGCCTCCGAAGGAGAACATCACCACCACCAGGGACAGCAGCAGGCCGTGCGCGCCGTTGGGTAGGAAACCGCCGTGCGCCCAGAGATTGCTCACGCTCGCGCCGCCGGCGCCGCGCGCGATCAGCACGCCGCCCAGCAGGATCATGCCGATGATGGCGGCGATCTTGATGAAGGCCAGCCAGAATTCGCTTTCGCCATACAGGCGCACGTTCAGCAGGTTCAGGGACGTGACGGCCAGCAGCACCGCCAGGGCGCTGGCCCAGGCGGGAAAGTCGGGCAGCCAGTAATTGACGTAGAGGCCGACCACCGAGAGCTCGGCCATGCTGACCAGAACGTACAGCAGCCAGTAGTTCCAGCCGGACAGAAAGCCTGCGAAACCGCCCCAGTAGCGATAGGCGAAATGGCTGAACGCGCCGCTCACGGGTTCCTGGGTGGACATTTCCCCCAGGAAGCGCAGGATCAGGTAGATCGCCAGGCCGCCGATCAGATAGGACAGGATGATGCCTGGACCGACCAGTTGGATGGAGGCGGCCGACCCGTAGAAGAGGCCTGTGCCGATGGCTCCGCCCAGGGCGATCATCTGGATGTGCCGGTTTTTCAGGCTGCGCGCCAGAGCGGCGGGCGCTGCGCCGGATGCGGGGGGAGGGGTGGGCATGGAAGCAGGAAGTACGTGGGGAATCGGAACCGCGGGGAGCGTATCGGGGCGTTTCAGGCGCGGGGCGGCTCGGCCGCCGGCCCGCGGGTCGACAGGGCCAGGTGCAGCCGCTCGACGTGCGGAGCCAGCGCCTCGCAGGCGTGCGACCAGGCGGCTGCGCGGGCGGGATCGTGCCGGGGCGGCGCCCAGACGGCATCCGGAAAGCAGGGGTCGCCGCGCCAGCGGGGAATCAGGTGCCAGTGCAGGTGAGGCACCTGATTGCCGAGGCTGGCCAGGTTGATCTTGTCGGGACGCAGCAAGGTCCGCTGCAGGCGTTCGACCTGGAATACGGTGCGCATCAGGTGCAGGCGATCCATGGGGTCGATGTCGGTCATTTCCGCCTTGTGGCGCTGCCAGACGATGCGCAGATAGCCGGGGTACCGGGGCTCATCCACACGAATGATCCGCAGTTTGTCGTCCCGCCAGAGCAGCGTGTCGGGGTTTGCCGTGCACAGCGGGCAGTCGGGAGAAAAATCCATGGCGGAAGCGGCCGGGTCAGCGGGCGAAGAACAGTTCGTGCAAGGCGGCGCCCGGATCCGGCGCGCGCATGAAGGCTTCCCCGACCAGGAAGGCCTGGACGCCGTGCTCGCGCATGCGGTCGACGTCTTCAGGCAGCAGGATGCCGCTTTCGGTGACGACGCGCTTGCCTTCCGGGAGGTCCTTCAGCATCGACAGCGTGGTTTCGAGGCGGGTTTCGAAGGTCCGCAGATTGCGGTTGTTGATGCCGATCAGGGGCGTGTTCAGCGACAAGGCCGCGTCCAGTTCGTCGCGGTCGTGGATTTCAACCAGCACGTCCATGCCCAGTTCCGTGGCCACGCTTTCGAGTTCGCTCAACTGGGCGGGCGTCAGGGCGGCGGCGATCAGCAGCACGCAGTCCGCACCCAGCGCCCGGGCGTGGATGACCTGGTAGGGATCGATCAGGAAATCCTTGCGCAGCACGGGCAGGCTGCAGGCGGCGCGCGCCTGGCGCAGGTGATCATAGCCACCCTGGAAATACTGCACGTCGGTGAGCACGGACAGGCAGGCCGCGCCGTGGCCGGCGTAGCTGGTGGCGATGTCCGCCGGCCGGAAATCCTCGCGGATCACGCCTTTGGAGGGCGATGCCTTCTTGATTTCAGCGATCACGGCGGGCTTGCCCTGAGCGATCCGGTCTTCGATGGCGCGCACGAAGCCGCGGATGTCCTGGCGGCTCTGGGCTTCGCGCAGCACTTCGGATTCGCTGCGCATCTGCCGCGCGGTGGCGACTTCGGTACGCTTGGTGTCCAGAATCCTGGCCAGAATGTCGTTCATGCGGAAAACCTTTGCGTGTATTGGCGGAATTGTTCCAGCTTGTCGCGCGCGGCGCCCGAGGCGATCAGTTCGAAGGCCTGGCGGATGCCGGCGTCGATCGAATCGGCGCGGTTGCCCGCGTACAGGGCCAGGCCCGCGTTCAGGGCGACGATGTCGCGGGCCGCGCCGGCGGTATTGTTCAGGGCGGCGCGCACCAACTGGGCGGATTCGTCGCGATTGGCGACCTTGATGCTGCGGTTGGAGACCATGGACATGCCGAAATCCTCGGGGTGGATCTCGTACTCGCGGACCTCGTCGTTCTTGAGTTCGCCCACCAGGGTGGCTGCGCCCAGCGAGGCCTCGTCCATGCCATCCTTGCCATGCACGATCAGCACGTGGCGCGAGCCCAGGCGCTGCAGGACGCGCACCAGAATGCCGACCAGATCGGCATGGAACACGCCCATCAATTGGTTGGCCGCGCCCGCCGGGTTGGTCAGCGGGCCGAGGATGTTGAAGATCGTGCGCACACCGAGCTCGCGGCGCACGGCGGCGACGTTCTTCATGGCGCTGTGGTGGGCGGGAGCGAACATGAAGCCGATGCCGGTGGCCTCGATGGATTCGGCCACCTGGGCGGGCGTGGCGGCGAAGTGGATGCCCAGCGTTTCGAGGACATCGGCGCTGCCCGATGAAGACGAGGCGCTGCGCCCGCCATGCTTGGCGATCCTGGCCCCGCCCGCCGCCGCCACGAACATGGCGGCGGTCGAGATGTTGAACGTATGCGACCCATCGCCGCCCGTGCCGCACATGTCCAGCAGCTCTTCGGGGTAGGGGGTGTCAACGCCCAGGGCGAATTCGCGCATGACCTGGGCGGCGGCCGTGATCTCGCCGACGGTTTCTTTCTTGACGCGCAAGCCCATCAGCAAGGCGCTGGCCAGTTGGGGAGACATTTCCCCGCGCATCAGCATGCGCATCAGTTCCAGCATTTCGTCGTGAAAGATTTCCCGGTGTTCGATGCAGCGGGACAGCGCTTCGTTGGGAGTGATCGGCGGCATGGGCAAGGCTCCTCGTGTCTTCGTGTTTCGGATGGCCGGGCGCGGTGGCTTCAGAGTTCCAGGAAATTGCGCAATAGCGCGTGGCCGTGTTCGCTGAGTACGGATTCCGGGTGGAACTGCACGCCGTAGAGGGGCAGGGACTGGTGGGCGACGCCCATGATTTCACCGTCGGCGGTCTCGGCGGTGATGTCCAGACAGTCGGGCAGGGAGGCGCGCTCGATGGCCAGGGAATGGTATCGGGTGACGGTGCAGGGCGAAGGCAGCCCCGCAAAGACGTCGGTGCCCCGGTGCGTGATGGACGAGACCTTGCCGTGCATGATCTCCTGTGCGCGCACGATGCGTGCGCCATAGGCCGCGCCGATGGCCTGGTGGCCGAGGCACACGCCCAGTATCGGCTTCTTGCCGGCGAAATGCCGGATCAGTTCGATGGAGATGCCGGCCTCGGCGGGCGAGCAGGGCCCCGGAGACACGCAGATGCGGTCCGGGTCGATGGCCTCGATGCCGGCCAGGTCGATCTGGTCGTTGCGCACGACCTGGACCTGAGCGCCCAGTTCGCCGAAATACTGCACCAGGTTGTAGGTGAAAGAGTCGTAGTTGTCCAGCATCAGCAGTTTCATGATCGAGCCGTCCTGGTCAGTGTCGGGAAACGCGCGCGCGAACCGGGGCACGCTCGGGAAGCTGCGGGGTGCGGGAGGGATGAAGCGATACGGACATGGTCTTCCTTGGAGTCAGGAGCCGCCGCACCGGAGATAGATTCACGAAGACCTATGCCTGCCAGAGCGGCGGCAAGGTGCGATGAATCACGCATGAGGATGCCGCCCCTAAGAGGAGCGCCACCAGGACGAAGCGTGCACGGTCGCAAGTGAAATCATGGCAAGCATTCTACTGTGTGGCGCGAAGACTGTCGAGCGGGTGGCGCGCCATGCCGCTGCGTTCGGTGCGCCTGGGGCGGATCGGCGCGCCGCGGAAGGCGTGCACGGCGCATCGGCTGTGTTTCCAATATATTGGAAATAAAAACAATATGTTGTTTGGATGAAAAGCGAATACTAGACTGCCTCCAGCCTCTCCGAACGCCTCTCCGGATTGCGGTGTCTCGAATATCAGGAATTCAATCGATGAATGCTGTCAGCCACTTGCCCGCCGATGTCGATCACGCCACGCTCGTGGGAAGAGTCTGGGTGCCGGGCCCGCAGGGCGGTCCCAGCACGGTGGTCGTCAAGGAAGGCATGGTCTTCGATATTTCGGCCCATGCGCCGACCATGGCGGATCTTCTCGACCGCGAGGACTGCGCCGGATTCGTGCGCCGCGTGACGGGCGCTCCCATCGGCCCGGTCGACGAACTGATCCACAACAGTCTCGCCCGGTCGCCGGAAAGCGCGGCGCCTGTCTTGTGCGCTCCTTGCGATGTGCAGACCGTCAAGGCGTCGGGCGTGACTTTCATTGTCAGTCTGCTCGAGCGGCTCATCGAGGAGCGGGCCGGGGGCGATGCCCGGCAGGCCCAGGCCATCCGCGATTCACTGCAGCAATCGATCGGCGCCGAGCTGTCCTCGGTGCGCCCGGGATCGGACAGCGCGCGGCAATTGAAGCGCGAACTGGTCCGGCGCGGCGAGTGGTCGCAATATCTGGAGGTTGCCATCGGCCCGGATGCGGAGATCTTTTCCAAGGCGCCGCCGATGGCGTCGGTCGGCCTGGGAGACCGGATCGGCCTGCATCCCGATTCCCGGTGGAACAATCCCGAGCCGGAAATCGTGCTGGCCGTGGACAGCCGGGGTAGGGCGCGGGGCGCCACTTTGGGCAACGACGTCAATCTGCGCGACATCGAAGGCCGCAGCGCCTTGTTGCTGGGGCGGGCCAAGGACAACAATGGTTCCTGCGCCATCGGTCCGTTCATCCGCTTGTTCGACGCGCACTACACCCTGGATTCCGTCCGCCGGGCCGAAGTGTCGCTGTTGATCGAAGGGCTCGATGGCTTCAGGCTGGAGGCCGTCAGCCGCATGGACCTGATCAGCCGGGATCCGCTGGATCTCGTCAACCAGGCCTACGGCGATCACCATCAGTATCCGGACGGCTTCATGCTGTTTCTCGGCACGATGTTCTCGCCCGTTCAGGATCGGGAAACCCCCGGCGCCGGATTCACTCATCACCTGGGCGACATCGTGACCATTTCATCGCCGCTGCTGGGCGCCCTGGTCAATGAGGTCCAACTGTCGACGGAGATTCCCCGCTGGACTTTCGGCGTGCGGGCGCTCTACAGGAATCTCGGCGCGCGGGGACTGCTGCTGCCCGCCTAGCGGGGCGGGATTCCGGCGCTCAGGGGTCAAAAAGCCCGGGCGCACGGGCAATGAATATCAAGAGAGATAAGGAGATGTCATTGGAGGAGAAAGACAGACGAGCGACGGCGCCGAGGATCCGGACGCTTTCCGATCTGATGTTCGCGGTGCTGACCGTCGCCCTGGCCCTGTGTGTTTTCGTGATGCTGGTGCTTGTGTTCGGCAATGTGGTGCTGCGCTATGTGTTCAATTCGGGAATCAATATCTCCAGCGAGATCGCGCGCCTGGCGTTCGTCTGGCTGACATTCGGCGGCGCCGTGCTCGCCTTCAGGACGCGCGAGCACCTGGCCATCAATATGGGAATCGAGCGCTTTTCCCCGAGGATGCAGAAGTTCACCCACGTGGCCCGGCAGTTGCTCATTCTCTGGGTGCTGTGGCTGATCATCACGGGCGGATGGGAGCAGACCGTCATCAGCATGCGCACGGTCACCCCCGTGGCGGGCATGCCGATCGCCGTTTTCAGCGGCGCGGTCCTGTTCTCGGCGGTGGCGATGGCCCTCATGGCGATTCTGGACATTTTCGTGGCCTTGCGCACGCCCGCGACGCCGGAAAACACCGGGGTGTTCCGCACCTCGGTGGACAGCGTGGAGGAGATCTGAGCATGGATGTCCTCATTTTCGTCGGCACGCTGCTGGGTTTCATGGCTTTCGGCATGCCCATCGCCTTTGCGCTGATCCTGGGCGCCATCGGCTTGATGTTTCACCTGTCCTTCTTCGACCCGCAGATCATCGTGCAGAACATGCTCACCGGGGCCGATAATTTCTCGCTCATGGCGGTGCCGCTGTTCATCCTCGCGGGCGAGAGCATGAATGCGGGCGGCATGTCCAGGCGCATGGTCTTCATGGCGACCACGCTGGTCGGCCACATCAAGGGCGGGGTGGGCTATGTGGCCATCATGGCCAGCATCCTGCTGGCGGCCCTTTCCGGGTCGGCGGTCGCCGATGCGGCCGCGCTGGCCGCGCTGCTCGTTCCCATGCTGCGCCAGCAAGGCTACGACATGGGCCAGTCCACCGGCCTGATCGCCGCCGGGGGGATCATCGCGCCCATCATCCCGCCCTCGATCTCCTTCATCATCTTTGGCGTGGCGGCCAATATCTCGGTCACCAAGCTGTTCATCGCGGGGATTGTGCCCGGCCTGCTGATGGGTCTGACGCTGACCGCGGTCTGGGCGTATTCGGCGCGCCGCTCGACAGGCATCCGGATGGCGCCCAAGGAAAGCGGCGCGGTCCGGCTGAAGGCGTTCAGGGATTCTCTCTGGGCCTTGTTCCTGCCGGTCATCATCATCGGGGGGCTGCGCGGCGGCATCTTCACACCGACCGAAGCGGGGGCCGTCGCGGCGGCCTATGCCTTGCTGATCAGTGTGTTCGTGTATCGCGAGATCGGCCTCAAAATGCTCTTTCAGGTGCTGGTCAATACCGCCAAGACGACCAGCATCGTGATGTACCTGGTGGCGGCGGCGCTGGTGGCCTCCTACATGATTACGCTGGCCGATCTCCCCGACCAGTTGATCGACCTGCTGGGCCCGCTCACGGATTCGCCCACCTTGCTGATGTTCTGCATCGTCATCCTGCTGACCCTCATCGGGACGGCCATGGATCTGACGCCCACCATCCTTATTCTGGCGCCCGTGATGATGCCGGTCATCGAGAAGGCGGGCATCGATCCGACTTATTTCGGCGTCATCTTCGTGATTGTCGGCTGCGCCGGCTTGCTGACCCCGCCGGTCGGCACGGTGCTGAACGTCGTGTGCAGCGTGGCGCGCGTGCGGATGGAGGAAGTCATCAAGGGGGTGATGCCCTATGTCATCGCCTATACGCTGCTGGTCGTTCTGATGGTGATTTTCCCGCAAATCGTACTGGTCCCCCTGGACTGGTTTTATTAAAGGCCGGAACGCGACGGCCGTGGCCGAAGCCGCGGCGGCAAACCGGTGATTTTCTGGAGGATGGCAAATGTCTGTTGATCTGAATAAAAGGCTGAGTCTCAAGACGGCCGCAGTGGGGCTGGCGGCCGCCATGACCCTGGGCCTGGCCGGCCACGATGTCATGGCCAAGGATATCAATTCGCGGATCATCCGCTTCGGTTATGGTCTGGCGGATTCGAGTCCGTCCGGCCACGCCGTGCGCTTCTTCGCCGAAGAGGTCGGCAAGCTCAGCGATGGCAAGATGAAGGTCAAGACCTACGGCAACGGCTCGCTGGGTTCCGACGAACAGATGCAGAATGCGCTGATCGGCGGCTCGCAGGAGCTCACCTTCGTCTCCACGGCGCCGCTGGCCGGCATGGTCAAGGGCTTTGGCGTCTTCGACCTGCCGTTCCTGTTCGACAATGAAAAGGTCGCGGATGCGGTGCTGGACGGGCCAGAGGGCCAGAAGCTGCTGGACACCTTGCCCGAGAAGGGGCTGATCGGGCTGCTTTACTGGGAAAATGGCTTCCGCAACCTCACGAACTCGCGCCATGCGATTGCCAAAATGGAAGACATCAAGGGCATCAAGCTGCGCGTCATGCAGAATGAAGTGGCGTTGGCGGTGTTCAATGGGCTGGGGGCCAATGCCATTCCCATGCCTTTCACCGAATTGTTCACGGCGCTGGAGACCAAGACGGTCGATGGCCAGGAAAATCCCCTGAGCACGATCAAGACCAGCAAGTTCTATGAGGTCCAGCCTTACCTGACGATTTCCAATCACGTCTATACGCCTTTCGTGCTGCTGGCCTCGAAGCGCTGGTGGGACAGCCTGACGGCCGATGAGCGCGATGTCATTACCCAGGCCGCCAAGACCTCCCAGGCCTACCAGCGCAAGATCAGCCGGGAGGCGGACAGCGAGTCGCTGCAATTCATCAAGGATCATGGCGTGGAAGTGTCGCGCTTCTCCCCCGAGGAAAAAGAGAAGATCCGGGCGACACTGGAACCGATCGTGGCCAAATTGCGCACCGAAATCGGGCCTGAAACGGTGGATGGCATCGTGAAGGCCGCACAGGCGGCGCAATGAGCGCTCACGATGGCGGCGGGGCGCGCATCCGGATGGAAGACGCTGCGCTTTGCCGCAGGCCGCCCGCGGGGCCTGGGCGGCCCGGTCACGGGCCGCGGCGCCAGATGATTGATCAATTCCTCCTTGTCGCAGAGAGTCTTTGAAGGCGTTTTATGTCCAATTCCGAAAAACCCACTTTGCGCAGCCGCCGCTGGTTCGACAATCCGGCGGATCCCGGCATGACGGCCATGTATGTCGAGCGGTACATGAACTACGGGATCACCCGTGCCGAACTTCAGTCCGGGAAGCCCATCATCGGCATTGCGCAGACCGGCTCCGATCTGTGCCCCTGCAATCGCCACCATATCGAACTGGCCAAGCGCGTGCGGGAAGGCATACGCGATGCGGGCGGCATTCCGCTGGAATTCCCGATGCATCCGATCCAGGAAACCGGCAAGCGCCCGACCGCCGCCATCGATCGGAATCTGGCCTATCTGGGCCTGGTGGAAGTGCTGCATGGCTATCCGATCGACGGCGTGGTCCTGACGACCGGATGCGACAAGACGACGCCAGCCTGCCTGATGGGCGCGGCGACGGTCAACATCCCCGCGATCGTACTGTCCGGCGGCCCGATGCTGGACGGCTGGTGGGATGGCAAGCTGGCGGGCTCGGGCACCGTGATCTGGGAGGCGCGCCGCCGCCTTGCGGTCGGGGAAATGGATTACGACGATTTCATGGATGCGGCGGCCGCCTCGGCGCCCTCGATCGGGCACTGCAACACCATGGGCACGGCGTTGTCCATGAACTCGCTGGCCGAGGCCGTGGGCATGTCGCTGCCGGGCTGCGCCGCCATTCCCGCGCCCTACCGGGAGCGCGGCTGGATGGCCTATGAAACGGGCCGGCGCATTGTCGGCATGGTGCATGAAAACCTGCGGCCCTCCGACATCATGACCAAGGCCGCTTTTGAAAACGCCGTGGTGGCGGCGGCGGCGCTGGGCGCTTCGTCCAACTGCCCGATCCACATGATCGCCATTGCCCGCCACATGGGCATCGAGCATACGCTGGACGACTGGCAGCGGCTTGGGCCGGACATCCCTTTGCTGGTGGATTGCCAGCCGGCGGGGCGGTATCTGGGCGAGGCGTTCCACCGCGCCGGCGGCGTGCCGGGCGTGCTGCGGGAATTGATGCGGGCCGGCAAGCTGGACACGACCGTCATGACGGTCACCGGGAAGACGCTGGCCGAGAACCTGAGCCAGGTGGGCGAGCCCGACCATGAAGTCATCCGGGCCTATGGAAATCCGCTCAAGCACCATGCCGGCTATGTGGTGCTGGGCGGCAATCTGTTCGACAGCGCCGTCATCAAGACCTGCGTCATCGATGAAAAATTCCGCGAGCGGTTCCTGTCCGATCCCGGGCATCCGAATGTGGCGGAATTGAAAGCCGTCGTGTTCGAGGGGCCGGAGGACTACCACGCCCGGATCGAGGATCCCGGCCTCGGGATCGATGAGCACACCCTGCTGGTCATTCGCAACGTGGGCCCTGTGGGGTATCCGGGCGGCTCGGAGGTGGTCAACATGCAGCCGCCGGCCGCGTTGCTCGCGCGGGGCATCGATACATTGCCCACCATGGGGGATGGCCGGCAAAGCGGCACGTCGGCCAGCCCGTCGATCCTCAACGTGTCGCCCGAGGCCGCCATCGGCGGCGGCCTGGCGCTGCTGAAAACGGGCGACAAGGTTCGCCTCGACTTGAATGCGCGGCGGGTCGATGTGCTGATTCCCGATGCGGAGCTTGAACAGCGGCGCGCCGCATGGCAACCGCCCGATCTGGTCAGCCAGACGCCCTGGGAAGAGATTTACCGCAGCATGATCGGCCAGCACGGCACGGGTGCCTGCCTGGAGCCTGCGACGCTCTACCTGAATATTCTGGAAACGCGCGGCGAGGCCCGCAACAACCATTGAGCGCGGGGCTGGGCGGCCCGGGGACGCGCCGCCATGAAACGGGATTGGAACAGGAAGGGAAGGCATGAAGAACGGTTTTGAGAACGCCCGGCGGCGGAGCCTGCCGCCGCAGGGGGTTGCCGAATTCAAGCAAGCGTTCGGGGCGCGGTTCGTGACGTCCGACGCCGTGCGCGCGCACCATGGCAGGGATGAGTCGCCGTATCCCGCGTGCCTGCCCGATGCCGTCGTGTTCCCGCGCGATGCGGACGAAGTGGCGCATGCCGTCAGGCTGTGCGACCGGTATCGTGTGCCGGTCATTCCATTTGGCGCCGGCTCATCCCTCGAAGGGCATGTCTTGCCCATCGAGGGCGGGATCACATTGTCCATGGCGGAGATGAACCGGATCATTTCCCTGCGGCCCGAAGACTTCACCGCCACCGTCCAGCCGGGCGTGACGCGCACCCAGATCAACGACGCCTTGCGCGATACGGGCCTGTTCTTTCCCATTGATCCGGGGGCGGATGCGTCGATCGGGGGGATGGCGGCGACGCGCGCATCGGGCACCAATGCGGTGCGGTACGGCACCATGCGCGAGAACGTCGTGTCGCTCAAGGTCGTGACGGCCAAGGGCGAGATCGTCCGGACGGGCAGCCGGGCGCGCAAATCATCCGCCGGCTACGATCTGACGCGGCTGTTCGTCGGCAGCGAGGGCACCTTGGGCATCATCGTGGAGGTGACGCTGCGGATTCATCCGCGGCCCGAGGCCGTGACCGCGGCAGTCTGCAATTTTCCGACCCTGGCCGATGCCGTGCAGTCGGTGGTGGAAATCATGCAGACGGGCGTCGGCATCGCCCGGATCGAGTTCATGGATGAGCGCGCCGTCGGGGCGGTCAATCGCCATAGCCGGCTGGAACTCGCGGAGACGCCGCTGCTGCTGTTCGAATTCCACGGCAGCGCCAGCGGTGTGCGGGAACAGGCCGAGGTGGTGCGGGAAATCACGCGCGATCATGGCGGATCGGGATTCGCCTGGGCGGAGAATCCGGAGGATCGCGCGCGCCTGTGGGCGGCCCGGCATCAATCCCATTTTGCCGGGCTGCAATTGCGGCCCGGGGCGCGCAGCGTCGCCACGGACGTCTGCGTCCCCATTTCGAAACTGGTCGATTGCGTCACCCAGACGGCGGAGGATCTGAAGTCGGCCGAGTTTCCGTTTACGATCGTGGGCCATGTCGGGGATGGCAATTTTCACGTCCAGATGCTGATCGATCCGGATTGCGAGGCGCAGTGGCGGGCGGCCGAGGCCATCAATCATCGGCTGGTCCACCGGGCGATCGGCATGGAAGGCACCTGTTCGGGCGAGCATGGCGTCGGCATCCATAAAATGGAGTTCCTGAAGACCGAGCATGGGGCGGCCGGTCTCGAACTCATGCGCCTGCTGAAACACGCCTATGATCCACACAACATCTTCAATCCGGGCAAGGTGCTTGCCTGGGACGCATGACCTGGGCCCTTCACGACGCGGCAGACCGAAATGAGCGATTCCAATTCCGCAGTGCCCGCAGTGGACAGGGCCGATGCCGTGCTCCAGGTGCTGGCCTTGAGCAGCGAGCCGGTCAGCCCCGCCGACCTGGCCCTGCATACCGGCCTGGCAAAAAGCACGCTCTACTTGCTGCTCACTTCGCTCGAACAGCGCCGCTGGATCGAAAAAAAGGGCAGCGGCTACGTCATCGGCATCGGGCTCTACATCCTGGGCTGCGCCTACGTCCATTTCGATAATCTGCAGCATATTTTCCGGACGGCCGCGGCCGAATTCGTGACTGCGCATAACGAAGTCGTCCAGTTGGCCGTGCTGCAGGGTGCCGAGGTCGTCTATCTGGCGCGCGAGGATGCCCACCGTCCGGTCCGTCTGGTGTCCGACATGGGGACGAGGCTGCCCGCGCATGCCTGCGCTCTGGGAAAGGCGCTGCTGGCGCAGTTGTCCGATGAAGAGGTCATGCGGTTGCTGCCGCGCGAACTCGTCGCCATCACGGACCGTACGATTACCCGGCATGACGTGCTGCTGGCGGAACTCGCGGCGGTCCGCCGGTCCGGGCTGGCGCTCGACCAGGAAGAGGTGGCCGCGGGCTTGAACTGTTTCGCGGTCTTTGCCGGCGAAACCCCGATGGGGCGCAGGATTGCCGTCAGCACATCGATCCCCACCGATCGGCTGGGGCCGAAGCGGGAAAAAACCATCGTGCAGGCCATCGTGCGGGTCGCCGCGCAAGTCAGGCAGAGCCTGTCGGCGCGAGCCTGATCGGGATCGTGCAAGCATAAAGGTCATACCATTTTTGCCGGTCTTTTGGGACAGGCCGGCTTGTTCATTGATTTGTTGACTGTGTGAGGGCCTGCGCCCTAAAATCTGGGACGGCATATCACTCAAATGGTCTGGCCAATATCCGGCTTCAAGCAGACCGTGCCTGTGCGGCATGCGCCTTTCCGACCGACTCGCGAAACAGCTTCTGGACCTGATCGACGAGCAGGGCCTGAAACCCGGCGACCGCCTGCCGGCGGAACGGCGGCTGGCCGAAGACCTCGGCGCTTCGCGGCCTTCGATCCGCGAAGCCATCCGCCAGTTGTCCAGCCAAGGCCTGTTGCGCAGCCGCCAGGGCGGGGGAACCTACGTCCAGGCGGCTGAATCCGTGGAAGACGACTGGCCCGAGCGGCGTCTGATGCGTCCGCTGGATGCGCTGGTGTCCGACGATCCCGAATACCGCTACGACGTGCTGGAAGCCCGCCATGCCCTGGAAGGCGGCACCGCCTGGCATGCCGCGCTGCGCGCCACGGACCAGGACCGCCAGGCGATCCGGCGGCGCTTCGAGGACATCGTGCGCTTCCAGGGCCGGGACGATCCGGATCTGTCGGCGCAGGCCGATGCCCGGTTCCACCTGGCCATCGCCGAGGCTTCCCATAATGCGGTGTTGCTGCAGATGATGCGGGGCGTGTTCGAACTGCTGCGCTCCACCGTGACCGAAAACCGCCAGCGCATGTACCTGATCCGGGATACCCAGGATCAGTTGACGGCTCAGCATCAGGCGCTGATGGAAGCCATCCTGCGCGGCGATGCCGAAGCCGCCCGGACGACTGTCTGGCGCCACCTGGAGTTCGTGCACGGCAGTGTGCGCAAACTCGACGAAGATGAAGCGCGGTGCGCCCGCGCCTCCCGTTTGCCCCCTTTCTCACTGACATCATGATCATTTCCGCTTCTACCGATTACCGCGAAGCCGCCCGGCGCCGCCTGCCTCCCTTCCTGTTCCATTACGGCGATGGCGGGGCGTATGCCGAATACACGCTCGGGCACAACGTCAGCGACCTGGCGGGCGTGGCGCTGCGCCAGCGGGTGTTGAACGATATGTCGCAACTGGACCTGTCCACGCGGCTGTTCGGCGAGACCTTGTCCATGCCGGTGGCCCTGGCGCCGGTGGGGCTGACCGGGATGTACGCCCGCCGCGGCGAAGTCCAGGCGGCGCGCGCGGCCGATCGCAAGGGCATCCCCTACACCCTGTCCACGGTGTCGGTCTGCCCGATCGAGGAGGTCGCGCCCGCCATCAGCCGGCCCATGTGGTTCCAGCTCTACGTCCTGAAAGACCGGGGCTTCATGAAAAGCGTGCTGGAGCGCGCCCAGGCGGCCGGGGTGTCGACGCTGGTCTTTACCGTCGACATGCCGGTTCCGGGTGCCCGCTACCGCGACGCCCATTCGGGGATGAGCGGCCCCTATGCCGCCCTGCGCCGCTACGTCCAGGCGGTGCTGCATCCGCGTTGGGCCTGGGACGTCGGCCTGTGGGGCCGTCCGCACGATCTGGGCAATGTCTCCCGGTATCTGGGCAAGCCGACCGGCCTGGAGGATTACATCGGTTGGCTGGGGGCCAATTTCGATCCCTCGATCTCCTGGAAGGATCTGCAATGGATCCGGGATTTCTGGCAGGGGCCGATGATCATCAAGGGCATCCTCGATCCGGATGACGCGCGCGACGCCGTGCGTTTCGGGGCCGACGGCATTGTGGTGTCCAATCACGGCGGCCGTCAGTTGGACGGCGTGCTTTCCACGGCCCGCGCCCTGCCGGCGATTGCCGATGCGGTCAAAGGCCGGATCACCCTGCTGGCGGATTCGGGCGTGCGGACCGGGCTGGACGTGGTGCGCATGCTGGCGCTGGGCGCCGACACCGTGCTGCTGGGCCGCGCCTGGCTGTATGCGCTGGCGGCGGGGGGCGAGGCGGGCGTCGCCAACCTGCTGGACCTGATCGAAAAGGAAATGCGCGTGGCCATGACGCTCACCGGCGCGCGCACCATCGCCGACATCACGCGGGAGTTGCTGGTCCGCGATTGAGCCGCAAGGCCCGCGGGGGCCGCGCCGGCGCCGCGGCCCCCGCGCCGCGTGTGTTCAGATCGGCTCGTCCAGCCCGAATTGCACCTGTTCGGCGGCGCGCAGCAGGGCGCGGGCCTTGGCCTCGGTTTCCTGCCATTCTTTTTCGGGATCCGAATCGGCGACGATCCCGGCGGCGGCCTGCACATACAGCATGCCATCGCGGATGATGCCGGTGCGGATGGCGATGGCCAGGTCCATTTCCCCGCCGTAGCTCA
The DNA here is from genome assembly GCF_040955415.1 of Castellaniella ginsengisoli. Lineage (NCBI taxonomy): Bacteria > Pseudomonadati > Pseudomonadota > Betaproteobacteria > Burkholderiales > Alcaligenaceae > Castellaniella > Castellaniella ginsengisoli. Next base: position 1,492,477 of record NZ_CP158257.1, read on the forward strand.
TGTAGCCGGCCGCGCCGCCGTAGATGCCGCGGCGCACGGGTTCGAGTTCGTCGATGATTTCCATGGCGCGCACCTTGGGCGCGCCGGTCAGCGTGCCGGCCGGAAAGGTTGCCCGCAGCACGTCGATGTTGCTCATGCCGTCGTTCAGTTCGCCGCGCACATTGGACACCAGGTGCATGACGTGGGAATAGCGCTCGATGGCCATGGTGTCCGTGACTTCGACCGTGCCGGCCTTGGAGACGCGGCCGATGTCGTTGCGCGCCAGGTCGATGAGCATGACGTGTTCGGCGCGTTCCTTGGGATCGGCCAGCAGTTCCTGCTCCAGGCGCAGATCGTCGTCCTGGGTGGCGCCGCGTTTGCGCGTGCCGGCCAGCGGGCGGATGGTGACCATTTCGCGGCTGCGGCCGTCTTCGAATTCGCGGTCCTGGCGCACCAGGATTTCCGGCGAGGCGCCCACGACGTGGAACGTGTCGAAATTCCAGTAGTACATGTAGGGCGAGGGGTTCAGGGATCGCAGCGCCCGGTACAGCGAGAGCGGTGAATCGCGGAAGGGCTTGACGATCACCTGTCCGATCTGGACCTGCATCAGGTCGCCGGCGGCGATGTAGTCCTTGGCCTTGCGCACGGCGGCCAGGTAGTCGTCTTTCTTGAAGTCGCGCTCCGTGGGCGTCTGCATGCTGGCGTAGGCGTAGGGGATGACCACGGGCGTGCGCAGTTTCTCGCGCAGGGCCTTCAGGCGGCGGCGCGCCAGGGCGTAGGCCTCCGGCTGCTGGGGGTCGGCGTAGACGATCAGGTAGGTGCGCCCGGCCAGGTTGTCGACGATGACCAGTTCGTCGATCTGCAGCAGCATGATGTCGGGCGTGCCGGGCTGCTGGCCGGCGGGGCGCGGCTTGACGCACGGGCCCAGGCGCGGCTCGATGTGGCGCACGGTGTCGTAGCCGAAATAACCCGCCAGGCCGCCCGCGAAACGCGGCATGCCCGGGCGCAGGGCGACACGGAACCGCTTCTGGAAGGATTCGATGAAGGCCAGGGGATCGCCTTCGTGGGTTTCCACGATCTGGCCCCGGGTGACGACTTCGGTGGTGGTGCCGGTGGCGCGGATCAGCGTCTTGGCCGGCAGGCCGATGAAGGAATAGCGGCCGAAGCGCTCGCCCCCTACCACCGATTCCAGCAGGCAGCTATTGCGCCCGGCTTCCGGCCCGGCATGCGCCAGCTTCAGGTAGATCGCCAGGGGCGTGTCCAGGTCGGCGTAGGTTTCCGCGATCAGCGGAATCCGGTTGTAGCCTTGGGCGGCCAGTGCGTTGAATTCGATTTCCGTCATGGTGGTCTCAGGGGGGTGGAGGCAGACCGGGACAGAAACAAGACAGCCCGGCCGATCAGGGGTCCGGGCTGTGGAGGCGGGGCACAGGCGGGCCTGTGCGCCGGGTGACCGTTACGACCCGGAACGGAAATACCACCAGCGCCAATAGGCGCCGGCGGTGATCGGGTAGTAACGGAGGGTGTTCATGCGTGTTCGGTCTGGGGCGCCGCGTCGGTGGCCCAGCGGGCAGCCGCGACAATGGAGTCAACTATAGCATCCACCGGCAGGGTCTGCACGGGACGGCCCTCGTTGTAGCCGTAGGGCAGCGCCAGCACGCGCATGCCGGCCGCCCTGGCGGCCAGGGCATCGTTGATCGAATCGCCGATGAACAGGGCCTGGGAGGGAGAAATTCCCAGCAGGTCGCAGGCGTGGAACAAAGGCATGGGGTCGGGCTTCTTGCGCTCGCAGGTATCGCCGCAGACCACCGCGTCGAAATAGCCATCCAGGCCCTTCTGGCGCAGCAGGGGGCCGGTGAACTCGGCGCCCTTGTTGGTGACGACGGCCAGACGGGCGCCTTGCTCGCGGAAGGCCTGCAGGCCCGCGATGACGCCGGGATACAGGTGGCTGCGCTGGCCGTTGAGGGCACGGTAGTGGTCCTGGTAGCGGGCCAGGCCGCGCATGACCATGTCCACGCTGGCGGGCGTGCCTTCATGGCCGAGCGTGCGGATGACCAGTTGTTCCACGCCCTTGCCGACATAGGTGGCGATGATCTCTTCGGCGATCGGCGCCAGGCCCATGTCTTGACGCATGGCATTGGCGGCGTCCGCCAGATCGGGGATGGTGTCCAGCAGGGTGCCGTCCAGGTCGAACAGTATTCCGGGAAATTGCATGGTGTCGCACGCCGGGTAAAGCGGCCGCATCGGATCTGCGGCCGGGTGAATCATGAGAGCGCCGGAATGCCAGGGGCCATTCGGACGTCGGCGGGCGTCATCGTATCATTACCGCAGGGAATCTGCCGCCCGGCCCGGTGACGGGGCGTGGTTTTCGGCTGTGCGGCGCCTGGCGTCGCCCTGGGCGATGCCGTCGCGCAGCGCGGCGATGACATGGGCGTAGTCCGGCTGGCCGAACACGGCCGAACCCGCGACGAAGGCGTCGGCCCCCGCGGCGCGGATGTCGGCGATGTTGTCGATCTTGACGCCGCCGTCGACCTCCAGGTCGATGGGCTGGCCGCCCGCCGCCCGCCAGCGGTCGATGCGCGTCCGCGCCTGGGCGAGCTTGTCCAGCGTGTGGGGGATGAAGGATTGGCCGCCAAAGCCCGGGTTGACCGACATCAGCAGGACCAGGTCGAGGCGGCCCATCACGTGGTCCATCCATTCCAGGGGCGTGGCCGGATTGAACACGAGGCCGGCGCGGCAGCCGTGGTCGCGGATCAGCGCCAGTGTGCGGTCGACATGGCGCGAGGCCTCCGGGTGAAAACTGATGATGTCCGCGCCGGCATCGGCAAAGGCGGGCACGAGCGCGTCGACGGGCTCGACCATCAGATGGACGTCGATGGGCGCGGTGGTGTGGGGGCGCAGGGCGGCGCACACCATGGGCCCCATGGTCAGGTTCGGGACGTAGTGGTTGTCCATGACGTCGAAGTGGATCCAGTCGGCGCCGGCGGCCATCACGCTGGCGACCTCTTCGCCCAGGCGGGCGAAATCGGCGGACAGCAGGCTGGGGGCGATGCGGGCGGCGGGCAGTTCAGTCATGGCGAAAGGGGGTCCGGATATGTCATGATGACGGTTTTGCAGCCTCCATTTTAGTGCCCCCCCGCATGAAAAAGCATTTGTGGTTTGTGGCCGTGCTGGCCGTTCTGAGCGCGTGCTCCACCGTGCCGCTCGAAGAGCCCGCTTCCGGCGGCGGGCCTGGCGTGGCGGTGCCGGGCGAGCAGCCCCTGGCCGTTCCGCCGCTGTCGGCGTTGCCGGAAACGCCTGCGCGGCCCTTGCAGGGGCGCTATACGCCTGTTTCCTGGGACAGTGTGCCGGGATGGGCGGGCGACGACCTGAGGCATGTCTGGAAGGCGTTGCTGAATGATTGCCGCGGCCTGATGCGACCGGTATCGGGCTCGTTGGCGCTGCCCGCGCGTGCGGCGCCCCGGGCCTGGCAGCCAGTCTGCCAGGCGGCGGTACAGTCCGGCCTGGGGGCCCAGGCCGGCGGGCCCGCCGTGCGCCAGTTCCTGCAGGATCAGTTGCGGCCCTGGCGGCTCGACGATGGCGCCGGGCTGGCCGCCGTCGGCACCGTGACGGGTTATTACGAACCGCTCATCCGGGCCTCGCGGACCCGTGGAGGCGCCTATCAGTGGCCTCTCTACGCCGTACCGGACGACCTGCTGATCGTCGATCTGGGCGCGGTGTATCCGGAACTCGCCGGCAAGCGGGTGCGCGGCAAACTCGAAGGCCGCCGGGTAGTGCCCTACGACACGCGTGCCCAGATCGCCTCCGACCCGGCCCGCCAGCCCGCCGCGATCGTCTGGGCGGATGATCCGGTCGAGGCCTTTTTTCTGCAGATCCAGGGATCGGGGCGCGCCGTCCTGCCCGATGGCGGTGTCTTGCGCCTGGCCTATGCCGATCACAACGGCCGGCCGTACGTCTCCATCGGCCAGTGGCTGGCACGGCAGGGCGAGATGCCGCTGGCCCGGGCTTCCATGCAGAACATCAAGGCCTGGGCGCGCGCGCATCCCGAGCGTGTGCCGGAGTTGCTGAACGTCAATCCGGCCATGGTGTTTTTCCGCGAGGAAGCCATCATCGATCCCGAGCTTGGCCCCCGTGGCGCCTATGGGGTGCCGCTGCTGGCGCAGCGCTCCATCGCGGTCGACCCCGCCTTCGTGCCGCTGGGCACGCCGGTCTTCCTCGATATCGGGCCCCAGGGCGGCGCCGCCCCGATGCGGCGGCTGGTGTTCGCCCAGGACACGGGCGCGGCGATCAAGGGCGCGGCCCGGGCCGATTTCTACTGGGGCACCGGAGACGAGGCCGGCGCGCGCGCCGGCCGCATGAAGCAGTCCGGGCGGATGTGGCTGTTGTGGCCTGCGCGGGCCGGGGCGCCGTCGGCGCGCTGACGGCGGCGGACACCCCGCCGGGAACCCGGCTTTCCTTGGCGGGGGGCATTCGCTCGGGCGCGCGGCGCGGTAAGATGCTCGAATGAAGAATCAGGAACCCATTCTCGTCTGCGGCACCGGCATTGCCGGCCTGGCGTGTGCGCTGGGGCTGGCCCGGGCGGGCCTGCCCGCCGCCCTGCTGGGGCCGCGCCAGGCGCCGGCCGCGCGCGCCGTCGACGACTACCATCCGCGCGTTTATGCGATTTCGCCGGCCAGCCGCGACCTGCTCGATAAGCTGGGCGCCTGGCGGCTGATGGATACGCGCCGTATCACCGCCGTCGAAGCCATGGAGATTCATGGCGATGCCGACGGGCGCCTGGACCTGTCCGCCTGGCAGGATGCGCGCGACGCACTCGCCTGGATCGTCGAGTCCGGTGAGATCGAACGCGCACTCCAGCAGGCCGTGCAGGTCATGGGGATCGCCTGGCACGAGGACCGCTTCGAGCGGCTCGAGGCCCGCGCCCCGGGCGTGCGGATCACGACGGCGCAAGGCCGCGCGCTGGAGGCGGCGCTGCTGGTGGGCGCGGATGGCGCGCGCTCCCCGGTGCGGCTGGCGGCCGGCATCGAGCATCATTACACGCCCTATGGCGACATGGGGGTGGTCGCGCACCTGGACATCGGGCGGTCCCATCAGAATCGCGCCTGCCAATGGTTCACCGGCGACAGCGTGTTCGCCTTGCTGCCCATGCCGGATACGGCGGACGGTCCGCAAGCCTCTCTGGTCTGGTCGATGCATGAGGGCCGCGCGCGTCAATGGCTGGCGCTGGACGGCGACGCCCAGCAGGCTTTCCTGGCCGCGCATGCGCGCGCCATCACAGGAGACCGCCTGGGGGCGCTGCGCCTGCGCACGCGGCCCCAGGGCTTCCCCCTGACGCTTGAGCGCAGCGCGATGACGGCCCCTGGCGTTGCGCTCATCGGAGACGCCGCGCACCGGGTCCACCCGCTCGCCGGCCAAGGCTTGAACCTTGGGCTGGGCGACGTGCGGGAACTGGTGGACGTCCTGCGGATGCGCGAACCGCACCGTACGCCCGGCGATCCTCGGGTTCTGGCGCGGTACCGCCGTCGGCGGGCCGAGCCCGTCCAGGCCATGGGCCTGGTCACCGACGGCCTGCACCGGCTGTTCGGCGCCTCGAACGCGCCGACCGCCTGGGCACGCAACCAGGGCATGCGTCTCGTTGACGGCGTGCCCTTCCTGAAACGCCGCCTGATCCAGGCTGCCGCCGGCGATTGAACGCCGGTTCGTCTTTTGAGGTTCTTTCCATGAAACACTCCCTGAGCCTGGCCGCGCTGTTGTTGTGCGCCAGTTTGACCGCCCAGGCGCAGCCGGCCGCCGACCAGGTCTTGAGCACCCGGACGGCCGGCGGGGCCGAGGCGCCCGTGCCCGCCCGCGACGGCACGGCCGATCGCGTGCTGTCGACGGCTCCCGCCCAGGCCGATTCGGCTCAAGCCGTCTCCCGCGCCTTTGAGCAGCGGTTTCCCGGGATCCGCGTGGATGCCGTCCGGGTGACCCCCATGAACGGGATTTTCGAGGTTCAGGTCGGGATGGACCTGCTGTACACCGACGCCCAGGTGGATTATGTGCTGCAAGGATCGATGATCGATGCCCATGCGCGTCGCGACCTGACGGCCGAGCGGCTCGAGGTTTTGCAGCAGGTGGCCTTCGACAGCCTGCCGCTGGATCGCGCGATCAAGCAGGTCAAGGGCGACGGCACGCGCCAGGTCGCCGTCTTCGAGGATCCCAATTGCGGCTATTGCAAGCAGTTGCACCGGACCCTCGAAGAGGTGGATGACGTGACGGTCTACACCTTCCTGTTCCCGATCCTCTCGCCGGATTCCACCACCCGTTCGCGTGACATCTGGTGCGCGGCCGACCCCGCCAAGGCCTGGAAAGCCTGGATGCTGAACGGCGAGGCCCCGGCGCAGGCCGAATGCGAGACGCCGATCCAGGCCAACCTGGCGCTGGGTCGCAAGCTGAATGTGCAGGGCACGCCCGCGCTGTTCTTTGCCGATGGCAGCCGCGTCAACGGCGCGATGCCGCTGGAGTCCCTGAAAAAGAAGCTGGATGCCCAGAACGAGCCGGGGAGCGGGTCGGCCGCTGCGGGCTGACCCGGCATGACGGTCAGCGAAGCAGCGTCCAGGCGCCGTTCTTGACGGTGATGAGTTCGCGCCCGCGCTGGTCGAAACCGCTGTGGTCTTCGGGCGTCATGCTGTAGACCCCCTGGGTCGCCACCAGTTCGTGCGTTTGCTCCAGGGCGTCGCGCAATGCGCGGCGGAACTCCGGGGTGCCCGGCTGGGCGGATTTCAGCGCTGCGGGGATGGCATGCTGCAGCAGCAGGCCGGCATCGTAGACATTGGCCCCGAAGGTGGCGGGTTTTTCGCCATGCATCGCTTCGTAGCGCTGGATGTAATCCTGAACGATGGGCTTGGAAGGGTTGCTGTCAGGGATCTCGGGCAGGACGAGCATCAGGCCGGCGGCCAGGATGGTGCCTTCGGCCGCCGGACCGGCGAACTTCAGAAAGGCAGGCAGAGCGGCGCCGTGAGTCTGGTAGAAGCGGCCTTTGTAGCCTTGCTGCGCCAGGGTGGTTTGCGGTAATGCGGCGGCGCCGCCCGTGCCGGCAATCAGGATGGCGTCGGGCCTGGCCGCCAGCAGTTTCAATGCCTGCCCGGTGACGGAGCTGTCGGTGCGCTGGTAGCGTTCGGTGGCGATCAAGTCCAGGCCTGCCTCCTGGGCCATGCGGCTGAAGACCTGGTGCCAGTCATCGCCGTAGGCATCGGCGAAACCGATGAAACCGACGGTCTTGATGCCGCGTCCGACCATGTCTTCAACCAGGGCCTGGGCGATGATGCCGGTATTCTGGGTGGTCTTGAAGGCCCATTTTTTCTGCTCGGTCATGGGCAGCACGACCGACGCGGCGCCTACCGGAGCCAGCATCGGCGTGCCGGATTCCGCAGCGAACTGCAGCACGCTCATCGCGTTGGGCGAGCCGGTGGGGCCGATCAGGGCGTCCACGTGCGTTTCGCTGATCAATTTCTTGAAGGCCGTGACCGTCTGCGTCGGGTCGCTGGCATCATCCAGCGTGATGTATTCGATGGACTGGCCGCCCGCCTGGGTGGGCAGCAGGGGAACCGTGTTTTTCTGCGGAATGCCGACCAGGGCCGTCGGGCCGGTGGCGGATACCACCACGCCGACCTTCACCTGGGCATGGGCATGGAGCGGAAGGACCAGGGCCAGGGCGGCCGCGAGGGCGGCGCTGGAGAAGCGGATGTTCACGGCGATGTCTCCTGAATGAAAGACGGCCCGCGATTGCGGGCCGTTGCGCGAATCTCTCGCGATTGTAATGAAAAGGCCTGGCAGGCCGCCCCGGGGGCGCAGAGGGGGGCTGCCGAAGACCGTGCTTTAGAACTCCGTCCACTCCTCGGTGTCGGCCGAGGCCGGCGCCGGTTTTCCCGGGGCCCGCAGGGCGGGCTTCGCGGCGGCGGGGGCCGGAGCGTCTGCCCGGGCGCTGCGCCGGGGCGCTTGAGGCGCGGGGCTGACGACCTTCTCGGGAGCCGAGGGCAGGCGCGCGGGCTTGGGTGGCTGGGCGGCGTTGTTCGCGCCGGGGGCGCCCGAGGCCGTGCCCGGCTGGGCGCCGGCACGCGTTTGCGCGTCCGGGCCGGCGGCGGCGCCGTCCCGGCTCAGGGTGAAGGTGCCCACCAGGCGCGCCAGGGTGTCGGCCTGCTCCCGCAGGCTGCCGGCCGCGGCGGCCGATTCCTCGACCAGACTGGCGTTCTGGCGGGTGACGTCGTCCATCTGGGTGACCGCGGAGTTGATTTCCTCGATGCCGGTGGTCTGCTCGCGGCTGGCCGCGCTGATCTCGCCCATGATGTCGGTGACGCGGTTGATGCTATCGACGATGTCCTGCATCGTGGCGCCGGTGCGCGAGGCTTGCTCGTTGCCCTTGGTGGTCGATTCCACCGAGGTGTCGATGAGGCCCTTGATCTCTTTGGCAGCGCCCGCCGAGCGCTGGGCCAGCGCTCGGACTTCGGAAGCCACCACGGCGAAGCCGCGGCCCTGTTCGCCGGCGCGGGCGGCCTCGACGGCGGCGTTCAGCGCCAGGATGTTGGTCTGGAAGGCGATGCTGTCGATCACGCCGATGATGTCGGCGACCTGCTGGGACTTGGTGTTGATCTCGCTCATGGTGGAGACCAGTTCGGCGACGATGGCGCCGCCGTCGGTGGCGGTCTTGGCGGCCGAGGCGGCCAGGGTGTTGGCCTGCTGGGCGTTGTCGGCGTTCTGGCGCACGGTGGCGGTGATCTCTTCCATCGTGGCGGCGGTCTCGGCCAGGGAGCTGGCCTGCTGTTCGGTGCGCGAGGACAGGTCCAGGTTGCCGGCGCTGATCTGCGCCGAGGCCGAGGCGATGGCATCCGAGCCGCTGCGGATTTCGCTCACGGCATTGCGCAGGTCGTTCGCCATGTTGCGCAGCGCCTGCTCCAGGGAGGTGACCTCGTCCTTGCCCTGGGGCTGGATGTTGTGGCTGAGATCGCGGCGGGCGACGGCGCCGGCCAGATCGACGGCGCGGCGCAACGGATGGGTGATCGAGCGCGTCACGCGCCAGGCGAACAACGGCCCCAGGATCAGGGCCAGCAGGGTGGCCACCGCCAGAATGCTCAGGCCCAGTTCGGTGGCTTGCTCGCTTTCGTTGAACAGCCGGGTGACGTAGCTGCCCTGGAATTTGGACAGCTTGTCGATCTCGGCGATGTACTGGGCCGTGATCTTGGGCATTTCCTGGTTGAAGAAGGCATCGGCCTTGGCGTAGTCGCCGTTGTCCAGATCCTTGAAGGCCTGGGTGCGCCCTTGGATGTAGGCCTCGCGAACCTGCATGGCGGCGTCGTACAGCGCCCGGGCTTCTGCGCTGGTGATCATGGGTTCGATCTTGGCCCGGATGTCGGTCGCCTGCTGGTCCGAGGCATCCATGCCCTGCTTGAAGACCGCCAGCACGTCCGGATTGGTCAGGTTGGCGGCGGCCAGGGCCTGGTTGGCGTTGACCTCGACCTGGCGGGCCCATTGCAGGATCAGGGCGTTGGCGATCTGCCGTTCTTCGAGGTTGGCGTTGGCCTGCTGGCTGCCAAGCATGCGCCAGGCGCCGATGCCGGACATGACCAGCAGCAAAGCGATGATGAGCCCGAAGCCCAAGGCCAGTCGGGTGCCGATTTTGAGATTACGCATGGTGGACTCGCGTCATGGCTGAATGTCTCCTGGGCCCACGGTGGCAGCCATCCGATGCGGGCCGAACGATCGTTTGTGTCTGATTGTACGAAGCGACCCCGATTTCAAAGCGCATAACAGGCGCCCGGTGTCGCCACAGTTCAGCCGGGAAATGGGGAGGGCGGTGCGGGCGCCTGACGGAAAACAGCCCGCATGGGCATGGGGGGAACCGGCCCGACGGCGAGGACGCCGGGCCGGGGGCAGTGTCGGGGCGCTAGAAATCGATCCACTCTTCGTCGCCGGCCGAGGCCGGGGCGGGCCGGCCCGGAGCGCGCAAGGCGGGCTTCGCGGCGGCGGGGGCCGGAGCGTCTGCCCGGGCGCTGCGCCGGGGCGCTTGAGGCGCGGGGCTGACGACCTTCTCCGGAGCCGAGGGCAGGCGCGCGGGCCTGGGTGGCTGGGCGGCGTCCCGGCTCAGGGTGAAGGTGGACGCCAGGCGCGCCAGGGTGTCGGCCTGTTCTTGCAGGCTGCCGGCCGCGGCGGCCGATTCCTCGACCAGGCTGGCGTTCTGGCGGGTAACGTCGTCCATCTGCGTGATGGCGGCATTGATCTCTTCGATGCCGGTGGTCTGCTCGCGGCTGGCCGCGCTGATCTCGCCCATGATGTCGGTGACGCGGTGGATGCTGTCGACGATGTCCTGCATCGTGGCCCCGGCGCGCGCGGCCTGCTCGTTACCCTTGGCGGTCGATTCCACCGAGGTGTCGATGAGGCCCTTGATCTCTTTGGCGGCGCCCGCCGAGCGCTGGGCCAGCGCCCGGACTTCGGCGGCCACCACGGCGAAGCCGCGGCCCTGTTCGCCGGCGCGGGCGGCCTCGACGGCGGCGTTCAGCGCCAGGATGTTGGTCTGGAAGGCGATGCTGTCGATCACGCCGATGATGTCGGCGACCTGCTGGGACTTGGTGTTGATCTCGCTCATGGTGGAGACCAGTTCGGCGACGATGGCGCCGCCGTCGGTGGCGGTCCTGGCGGCCGAGGCGGCCAGGGTGTTGGCCTGCTGGGCGTTGTCGGCGTTCTGGCGCACGGTAGCGGTGATCTGCTCGGTGGTGGCGGCGGTCTCGGCCAGGGAACTGGCCTGCTGCTCGGTGCGCGAGGACAGGTCCAGGTTGCCGGCGCTGATCTGCGCCGAGGCCGAGGCGATGGCATCCGAGCCGCTGCGCACCTCGCCCAGGGCGCCGCGCAGGTTCCGCGTCATGGTGGCCAGAGCGTTCAGCAACTGGCCGATCTCATTGTTCGAGTCGACGTGGATGTCATGGCTGAGATCGCGGCGCGCGATGGTTTCGGCTGCGGCGACGGCGCGACGCAGCGGTATCGTGATGGCGCGCATGACACGCCAGGCGAGCAGCGGCCCCAGGATCAGGGCCAGCAGGGTGGCGATCGCCAGGATCTGTTCGCTCAGCAGCGCCCGGTCGGCTGCCTGCTGCTGGGCCAAGCCGATTTGTTCCTGCTGGTAGGCGCGCAGGGCTTCGATGCTGGCGAGATAGCTTTGGTTGAGCTGTGGCAATTGATTGCGGACGATCTCGGTCGCCGCCAGGTTCTGGTAGTTGTCGAGCGCCTTGTAGATAGTGCCCAGGACGTCCAGGTACTGGGCGCGCTCGGCCATGGCCTTCTGCAGAAGAGCCCGGGATCGGGGCTGGGTGAACAGCGTGTCGGCCTGCCGGGCGTAATCCTTGATCCTGGCGGTCGATTCGTCGATCCCCTGCTTGAAGTACGCGATCATGTCCGGGTCGGCGACCAGGGCGTAGGCCATGAGCTGGTTGGAGCGGACGTCGATATCCCGGGCCCATTGGTTCATCAGTTGGCCGGTTTGGTTGCGCTGGCTGATTTCCCTGGTGATCGACTGGGTGCTGAGGGCATTCCAGATGCCGATCAGCGCCAGGATCAGCGCCAGAAACAGGATGAAGCCGAAAGCTGTGGCGAGTCGCGTACTGATTTTGACGTTTTGCATGGGGATTCGAAGAGGGACGCCATACGGCAGAGGGTATCCCTTTATCTTAGGGAAAACCCTGGCCGCTTGATCGGTCCAGTAGGGGGGGATAATTCCTCTAGTGTTTTGCTTTTCCCCGGCCGATCGTTGGTTTCATGCGGAAATTGCATGGGGCGGCCGCTTGCGGCATTCCGGTGCGGCTCAGACGGCCGTCAGGCGATAGACATCCGTATTCATGCGGGAGAGGCCGAGTGCGGCGAATTTGGGTTCCTGGGCCAGGACGTCCCGGGTTTCCAGCGCTTCGATATGCCAACGGTCGCCGTAGAGGGCCTGGACCTCGGCCGCCGGCACGGAGAACGGCGGGCCGTCCATTTCAGCCTGGGGGTAATCCAAAGTCAGCAGCAAGGTGCGGCAGCCTGCGGGCAGGTGTCCATAGACGTGGCGTACGTAGCGCGCGCGCAGGTCCGCAGGCAGGGCGATCAGGGCCGCACGGTCATAGCAGGCCGAGCAGCCGGCCAGTGAGGTTTCATCCAGGTCGAAAATGTCACCACACAGGAACTCGATCGAGCCGGCGCGATACAGGGTGCCTCGGGCCGTGGCGTGGAGATCGGGCTGAAGCGCGTGTTCGGTGAAGAACTGTTCCACGGCGATCGGCGAAAGCTCGACGGCCAGGACGGCATGGCCCTGCGCCGCCAGCCACGCGACGTCCAGGGATTTGCCGGCCAGGGGCACCAGCACCCGGCTGCCGGCCGGCAGGCCAAGCGCGGGCCAGTGCTTTTGCAGCAAGGGCATGACGCGGGTCTGATGAAAGCCGGTCTGCCCGTGCGTCCAGCGTTGCAGCCAGAAATCCGTATCCATGTTTCGTATCCCATCCGAAGCGCCTCGGGTTTCCAGTGTAGCGGTTTCGGATGGGCGGCTGCGGGGCGGTCAGAAATGGTATTCGACTTGCAATGTGGGAGCGGTCGTCAGGATGCCGTCTTTCTTGGCGCCGTTGCCGTAGTAGCGGTTGCCGAACTTGTTGTGCCAGTATTCATAACCGACTCCGACCCATAAGGTGTTCTTCCTGTCGAACATCATCTGTCCGACGTCGGCCATGAGCGAGGCCCTCACCAGGATTTCCGGTTCGGTTTCCACGCCGGAGTAGTCGCGCCCCTTCTTGCTGTTGTAGTTTGCGAAGCCCTGGAATTTCATGGGGACCGAACCTGCCTGGAACGGCAGGCCCCAGGCCAGGCTCACGATCCACTGCGGATCGAAGGCGACATTGGCCTCGGGACAGGCCGGCGCGCCCAGTCCGCAGTGATTCCATTCTTTGCCTAAGAGCAGACTCAGGTCGACAAAGCCTTTGGGCACGTCGAACTTGAGCGTTGGGCCAAGCACCAGCAGGCGCTTGCGAGGGGCGAACGCCGTGTTCTTCGTGTTCAGGTCGAAACCCGCCGTCAAGGCCACATCCTTGACGGGCCCGAAGGCCAGGTCGTGATCGAAGACTTTGTCGAGGAGCAACTGGTGGCGGTAAGTCAGATAGGCCTCGGTCGCGCCGCCCGTGCTGCTTTCGTTGCGCGAACCGCCGCTGGCCGGATCGTTGCTGCTGGATTGCAGGATGTCGATGTTCAGGAAGTTCTGCCCGTAGTCGTAGCCACTGGCGTGAGTGAAGGACAGGACGTTCTTCGTGACGGTGTCCGGATTCGTAGGTTCCGTGTATGACGGGCTATAGCGATAGCCGATGAAGTTGTCGCTCCAGTTGGCGGCGTGGGCGGTGCCCGCTGCGGATACGCTGAGTCCGAGGCAGGCGGCGGCCAGCAGGCGTCGCGGTTGTTTTTGCATCATGTCTCCAATGGTTTCTTTTTCGAGGGACGCGGCCACGCGGATTTCGCGATGCCGGGCGCCTGATCCGGCGCCCCACTAACGTAACGAAGTGTTGGCCTCGTCGGCATGTCGAGGTTCTTATAGTTCGGATATACGTTCTGCTATTAATGCCGGTTGGCGCAGGCTGGCGGCGGAAGGGGAAGGGAAATCCCTGTGTCATGGCGACACAGGCCTATACAACGGGAAACTTGAAATACGCCCGCTCCGCCGTGATGATGAAACCGTCAATCACCCAACGCAGGAGTCCAGGATGAATCAGGCGATGAAGGGTTTTCCGCCGCCGGGCCGTCCCAAGGCGGAAAGCCCCCCCCTTGGGGGGGCAGCGAGCGGCCAGGGGCTGCGCGGCGAGGGGGGTCTGTTTCCGCCGCCGGGCCGTCCCAAGGCGGAAAGCTCCCCCCTTGGGGGGGCAGCGAGCAGCCAGGGGCTGCGCAGTGTCGGGGCGTTTCTGGCGGCTTCCGTCATTGCGCTGGGGCTGGCCGCCCCCTTGACGGTAGTCCGGACGGCGAACGCCCAGGCGGCCTATGAGGTGGTGGATCAGCCGACGGACGAGCAACTGCAGCGTTATGCGGCGGCCGTGCGCAAGGTCGGCATGGTGGCTGCGGAATACCAGCCCAAGCTGGAGGCCGCCCAGGACGAACCGGCCAGGCAGGCGGTGCGTGTCGAGGCCGACCAGAAAATGGTGGACCAGGTCGAGGCCGGCGGCATGAGTGTGGCCGAATACAACGGCATCAGCCGCGCCGTGCGCGAGAATCCCGAGTTGCGCCGGAAGGTCGAGCGTCTGGTCGGCCAGTAGCGAGGGCGTCTCTTTGCGCCAGGGTCAGCTCTTTTCGGACCAGAGTACGCCGCCCGTGGCCCAGCGGTCCTTGCTGATTTCCGTGAGGATGATGTCCACGGAGTCCGGCTGGCAGCCCAGGACTTCGCATGTGCGCTCCGTCAGGGCGCGGACGAGTTCGCGTTTCTTTTCGGGGGTGCGGCCCTCGAACAATTCAATGTGCATGGTCGGCATGGCACAACTCCTGTGAAGTCGAGAACGGGAGCCTAGCATATGCGGCGGGCGCGCCCGTGCAGTTACCCCCGCGCCGGGCATCGACAGGCCAAGTTCGGTGTTTACCCTAAATATGTTGTAAATATATTTATAGGATATTAGACTAGGCATAGCGCGAGTGCTGTTCGAGCTGCGCCGGTCCAATACTTCAAGGGGGAGACCATGAAGAAAATTTTCCGTACTCTGGCCGTGGCGGCCTTGACGATGTGCACCGCAGGGGCCGCGACGGCGGCCGACGTGACTTGGCGCGTGCCGACTTCCGTGCCCGAAGGCTCGCCCTTCTATCAGAATTTCCTGGAGCGCTTCGCGTCCAACGTTAAGACGATTACATCCGGCCGGGTCGAGATCCAGCCTTTCGGCGCCGGCGTCATCGTGCCTGCCTTGAAGGTGTTCGATGCGGTGCGCGAAGGCGTGGTTGAAGCCGGCCACTCCACGTCCAGCTACCTGGTCAACCAGGATCCGCAAAACGCCATTTTCTCGGGCTTCCCGGGCGGCATGGGGCCGGACACCTACAAAGCCTGGCTGTACCAGGGCGGCGGCAAGGAAAAGCTGGAGAAGCTGCGCGCCGGGCAGGGGTTGAAGACCATGATCGTCGGGATCGGTTCTTCTGAAATCATGGCCCACGCCAACAAGCCCATCCGCAGCGCGGAAGACCTGAAGGGCCTGAAATACCGCACGTCCGGTCCCTGGGCCGAGGTGATGCGCGATTATTTTGGCGCCGTGCCGACCGTGGTGCCGCCGGGCGAGACCTATACGCTGCTGCAGCGCAAGGGTGTGGACGCCGTGGAATGGGCTCCGCCCTCGGCCAATATGCCCGAAGGTTTCCACCAGGCGGCCAAGTACATCGTCGTGCCGGGCGTGCACCAGCCGACCTTCATGTGGGAAGTGGTCGTCAAGCAGGAAACCTGGGACAAGGTGCCTGCGGACCTGAAACCGTTGATCGAGGCCGCCGCCCAACTGACCACCGAGCAGAGCCTGGACTATTTCTATGACGCCGATATGAAAGCAATGGAAAAATACCGCGCCGGACGCAACGAGATCATCACCCTGAGCCCCGAATTCGTGAAGCAGTTGTCCGATGCGGGCTATGACTGGATGCACAAGACGGCCGAAGCGCAAAAGGCCGCCGGCAAACCGGGCATGGCCGAGGTGCTGGCCGACTACGAGGCCTACCACAAGCGCTGGAAGGCCGAGAGCAACTACCTGATGCGCGATTGATCCGCGCGCCTACCTAGCGAGGCCGAGATGCTCAATGCCCTGACCCGATTCGCAAACGGCGTATCCTGGTGCGCTTCCCAACTGGCCAGCGTGTCGGCGGCCGTTCTGACCATCGCCATGGTCTATGAGGTCGTGGCCCGCTACGTATTCGATGCGCCCACGGTTTGGGCCTTCGACATTGCCTACATGGCCAATGGCGCCGTCTTCCTGCTGGGCGTGGCCTACGTCCTGCGGGAAGACGCGCACATCCGTATCGACGTGCTGCGCAACCGCCTGCCCGCCCGTTTCAACCATGGAGTTCAGGGGGTCGCCTACCTGTTGGTCCTGGCGCCGTTCTTCGGCATGCTGTCCTGGATTGCCGCATCGCACACCTGGCGCGCCTGGGTGCGGCATGAGGTCGAGACGGTGAGCCCCTGGGCGCCGGTGATGTGGCCGTTCTACCTGTGCTTTGCGATCGGGTTGACCGCCCTGACCCTGCAATTGGCGGTGGAGGGTCTGCGGGCCTTCCGCGGCCTGGATTCCGACGCCAAGAAGGAACACTGATGAATCCGACCATCGCCGCCCTGATGTTTCCGGGGATGTTCCTGCTGATTTTCCTGGGCGTCCCTGTTTCCCTGTCTCTGATCATTCCCGCCCTGGCGGCCGGCTGGTTCGCTTTCGGCGATCAGGTGTTCAACCAACTCTACGGCGGCCTGTATTCGGCGGCCACCAACTACATCCTGTCGGCCATTCCCATGTTCGTGCTGATGGGCGCGATCCTGGAGCGCTCCGGGATCGCCGCACGCCTGTTCCGCACCATGCAGTTGTGGCTGGGCCGGCTGCCCGGCGGCCTGGCCGTGGCCACCATCGCCATGGGCGCCACCTTCGCCGCCGCCGCCGGCGTGGTGGGGGCGGTCGAAGTCATGGTGGGCCTGATGGCCATTCCCGCCATGCAGCGTTTTCGCTACGACAATTCCCTGATCGCAGGCACCATCTGCGCGGGCGGTTCGCTGGGCACTATGATCCCGCCTTCGGTGGTGGCCGTGGTGTATGCCTCGCTGGCGCAGATCTCGGTGGGCGAGCTGTTTGCCGCCATGCTGTTCCCGGGGCTGGTGATGGTGGCGCTGTTCATCCTGTACATCATCGTCGTCTGCCTCGTGGATCCGAAGAAAGGCCCCCGGGCCGACGATCCGGACATGCGTCTGCCGGTGATGGAAAAGCTGAAGATCACGCTCAGCGGCCTGTTGCCCACCATGCTGCTGATCGTGGCCGTGCTGGGCTCGCTGATGGCCGGCATCGCCTCGCCCACCGAGGCTGCGGCCGTCGGCGCGGTCGGCGCGCTGATCTTGTGCATCTGCTACGGCAAGTTCAGCCTGCCCGTGATGCGGGAGTCGCTGGCGATCACCGTGCGGATCTCCGCCATGATCATGCTGATCGTGGCCGGCGGTATCATGTTTACGGGAATTTTCGCCGCCAACGGAGGGTCACGCCTGATCCAGGGGCTGATCTCCGACATGGGCCTGGGGGTGTCGGGCACCCTGGTGCTGTTCCTGTGCATCGTGTTCCTGCTGGGTTTCGTGCTCGACTGGACCGCCAATGTGCTGATCTGCGTGCCGCTGTTCCTGCCCGTGCTCACGGCGGCCGGCGTCGATCCGATCTGGTTCGGCACGCTGGTGATCATCGTCATCCAGACCAGCTACCTGACCCCGCCGATGGCATCCTCGATCTTCTACCTGCTTTCGATCGCGCCGCCGGACATGAAGTATGGCCAGGTCTGCAAAGGCGTGGTGCCGTTCATCCTGATCCAGTTCGCGACCCTGGCGCTGGTGGTGCTGTTCCCGGCCCTGGCCACCTGGTTGCCGCAGCGCGTCGTCGGGTTCTGATTTTGATTCCGGGGTCTTGCGCCCCGCATTCGCCCGGAGTCCGGGCCGTTTTTCTCGTCTTTAGGAATACATATGAATACCGCTGGAGTCCTAGTTCCCATCATTACCCCGTTCGCGGCGGATGGCCGCGTCGATGCCGACGCGCTGCGCCGGCTGGCGGAACGCTTCATCGAGGCCGGCGTCGCGGGAATCGTCGCCTGCGGCACCACGGGTGAGTACTACGCGCTGGAAGACGACGAGCGCGAACTGGTGCTGCGCACGGTGGCCGAGGCCACCCGGGGCCGCGTGACCGCGATCGCCGGCATCAATGCCCTGTCGACGACGCAGGCCATTCGCAATGCGCAACAGGCCGAGGCCCTGGGCTACGACGGCTTGATGTTGTCCACGCCGCCCTACAGCTTGCCGGAGCAGGCCGGGATTGCGCAGCATTTCCGCACGGTCGCGCAAGCTACGAGGCTGCCGATCATCATGTACGACTTCCCGGCCAGGGTCGGCGTGCAGATCGAGGTCGAGACCGTGATCGAGCTGGCCCGCATCCCCAACATCGTCGGCATCAAGGAAAGCAGCGGCAGCTTCAATCGCGCCCTGGCCCTGATCCAGGCCGATATCCCGAATTTCGAGATCATCAGCGGCTCCGACGACATGGCGGCCGATTTCCTGTTCTGGGGCGTGCGCAGTTGGATCAGCGGCGGCGCCAATGTCTTCCCGGGCGAGCAGGCGGCCATGGTCAAGGCCGCCGACGACGGCCGGTGGGACGAGGTGCGCCGCCTGATGAGCGGCATGTACCCGGTGATCCAGGCCATGGAGTCCGGCGACTACAACCAGAAGGCCAAGCTGGGTTGCCGCCGCCACGGCATCGAGGCCGGCCCGGTGCGCCAGCCCCTGGCCCCGCTGTCGGAGCAGGACGAACGCGCCTTCCTGGCGCTGCTGGATGCCTACCAAGGCTGAGGAGACCACCATGCCGCAGACCAAAGAACAGATTTTCGCCCAGGCCCGCGCAGGCAGCCTTTGGGCGGGCCACCTGATTCCCGGCCATGAGGCGCCGGGCGCCCGGATGGACAATACGACGCCGATCGACAACAGCGTGATCGGCTCCCTGGAATCGGGCACCGCCGCCGATGTCGATCTGGCGGTGCGCGTGGCGCGCGCCGGCTTCAAGTCCGGGGAATGGTCGCAACTGGCCCCGGCGGAACGCAAGCGCATCATGCTGGCCTGGGCGGACCTGATGACGGCCCACGCCGAAGAGCTGGCGGCGCTGGACTGCATCGATGCCGGCAAGCCGATCACCGAGTGCCTGAATACCGACCTGCCGGCCACGCTCGACACGTTCCGCTGGTACGCCGAAGCCATCGACAAGTGTTTCGGCCGCATCGCCCCGACGGGACCGGATGCCATGGGCCTGATCGTCAAGGAACCCATCGGCGTGGTGGGCGCCGTGCTGCCCTGGAATTTCCCCGCGCAGATGTATGCCTGGAAGGTCGCGCCCGCGCTGGCGGCCGGTAATTCGGTCATCGTCAAGCCCGCCGAGCTCACGTCCCTGAGCGCCTACCGCATGACCCAACTGGCCCACGAGGCCGGCGTCCCGGCGTCGGCGCTGCAACTGGTGACCGGCCTAGGCGAGGAAGTCGGCCAGGTGCTGGGCCGCCACATGGATGTGGACGTGGTGTCCTTCACGGGCTCCACCGAGGTCGGCCGCTACTTCCTGAAGTATTCCGCCGAAAGCAACTTGAAGGAAATCGTCCTGGAGTGCGGCGGTAAGAGCCCGCAGGTGATCTTCGACGACGCGGATCTGGATGGCCTGGTGGATCATGTGCTGGCCGCCGCCTTCTGGAACATGGGCGAGAATTGCAGTTGCGGTTCGCGCCTGATCGTCCAGGCCGGCATCAAGGATGCCCTGCTCGACCGTCTGCGCGCGCGCTTGTCCGCCTGGAAGGTCGGCTTGCCCACGGACGAATCCGTGCAGATCGGCCCCATGGTCGAACGCGCGCATTTCGACAAGGTGCGCGGCTTCCTCGAAGGCGCTGCGGCCGAAGGGGCGCGGCTGGTGCATGGCGGCCGCATTCATTCCGACCTGGGCAGCGGCTGGTATGTGGAGCCGACCATCTTCGACGGCGTCACGCGCGCCTCGCGCCTGTTCCGCGAGGAAGTCTTCGGTCCTATCCTGGCCGTGAGCACTTTCGAGACCGAAGCCGAAGCCATCGAGCTGGCCAATGACAGCCACTACGGCCTGGCAGCGTCCCTGTACACCCGCGACGTGGGCCGCGCCCAGCGCGTGGCCCGCGCCATCCAGGCGGGCACGGTGTCGGTCAACGGTTTCTCGGAAGGCGACATCACGACCCCGTTCGGCGGCTACAAGCAGTCCGGCTTCGGCGGCCGCGACAATGGCCTGGAAGCCCTGGACCAGTACCAGCAGGTCAAGACGATCTGGTATGTGAACTAGGCCTGCCCGGGCCTGGCGCAGGAAAGTTCCACGCCGCAGGGCCGCCCCGGCGGCGTGGGGCTGCGCAGCGAGGGGGGCTCACCCCTCGATCACTGTATGGGTGAAATCCATCAGGTAGTCCATCAGCGCATCCGCGCCGGCGATGGCCCGCTCCGGATCGTTGGCGTGGATGCCTTCGGCCAGCATCAGGTGGCAGCGGGCGCCGCGCTCCAGGTCGCCTTCGTGCTGGTAGGCGTACCAGAAACGCCGGCATTGAATGATCATGGGAATGATCGCCTGCACCGCGTAGGGGTTGCGGCTGGCTTCGTGCGTGACGCGATCCAGGGCCTGGTCGGCCTGCATGTAGTCGCCCAGGTCGCCCTCGTGCGCGGCGGCCGCCATGTCGTGCGCGCACTGCAGCAGGGCGGCGCGCTGGCCGGACGTTGCGCGGCGGGCCGCCGATCCGGCGATCAGCCGTTCCAGAACCCGGCGGGTCTCGATCAGGATGAGGTGTTCCGCGATGCGGATTTCGCTGACGCGGAGCCCGCGGCGGGGCTGCTGTTCGATCAGGCCGCTGGCGATCAGCCGCATCAGTGCCTCGCGGATGGGCGTGCGGCCCAGGCCGGTCATCTGAATGAGGTCGCTTTCCACGATCGGCTGGTTGGGCTCCAGTTGCAGTGTGGCGATCATCTGCTCGATGCGGTCGTAGGCCGCTTCGGTGGCGCGGATCTTGATGGTGGGGGATGCGGAAGTCATGGTCGGATCAGAGCTGCGGTTCGATGCCCCATTGAAAGGGATCATCGTCCTGGAGAATCAGGGTGGTTTCGCCGCTGATGCAGGCGCGTCCGCGCAGGGTCGGGATGACCTCGCCGTGCTCACCCGGTTCGTAGCTGGCCTGGAACTGGCTGCCAATGATACTGGACTGGCGCCAGATCTGTCCCGGCGCGAGCTTGCCGTCGGCGGCCAGGCAGGCCAGTTTGGCGCTGGTGCCGGTGCCGCAGGGCGAGCGGTCGTAGGCCTTGCCGGGGCAGAGCACGAAGTTGCGGCTGTCGGCCTCCTCGTCGGCGCCGAAAAGCTCGATGTGGTCGATGCGCGCATCGCCCCGGCCGCGGATGCCCTGGGCTTCCAGGGCCTGGCAGATGGCCCAGGCGTAATCCGTGAGGGCGGCCCGGTCGGCGCCGGGTACGACCCGGTCGGGCGCCTCGACCAGGAAGAACCAGTTGCCGCCCCAGGCGATGTCGCCGTGCACGGTGCCGTAGCCCGGGACGTCCACGGCGACCGCCTTGCGATGGCGGTAGGCCGGCACATTGCGCACGCTGACCGAGCCGTCGGCGTGCAGGGTGGCGCCGATGGCGCCCACCGGAGTCTCAATGCGATGCGCGCCCGGTTCGATGCGGCCCATCCAGGCCAGCGAAGCCAGCAGGCCGATGGTGCCGTGGCCGCACATGCCCAGATAGCCGGTGTTGTTGAAGAAGATGACGCCGGCGGTGGCGGCGGGATCGACCGGCGTGCACAGAAGGGCGCCGACCAGCACGTCGCTGCCGCGCGGCTCCAGAATCACGGCCTTGCGCCAATCGTCGTGCCGTTCGGCCAGGAGCCGGCGGCGGTCGGCCATGGATCCCCCGCCCAGATCGGGAAAGCCGTCGAGTACCAGGCGGGTCGGCTCTCCGCCCGTGTGGGAATCCAGGATGGCGATGCGGTGCATGATGAGTCCTCAGAAAAAGCGTTCCGGCCGGTAGGGAGCGGGGTCGATGGCGGGGGGATGGCCGCCGATCAGGTCGCGGATCAGGCGCGCCGTGGCGGCCGATTGCGTCAAGCCCAGATGCCCGTGGCCGAAGGCGTAGAAGATATCGGGGTGGCGCCGCGCGCGGCCGATCACCGGCAGTGAGTCGGGCAGGCTGGGCCGGAATCCCATCCATTGCTCGCCGCCCTCGGTGCGCAGCGCCGGCAGGAAGGCCTTGGCTTTGTCCAGCATGGCCTGGGCGCGGCGGTAGTCGGGCGGGCGCTTCAGGCCGGCGAGTTCGACGGCGCCGCCGACGCGGATGCCGCAGCTCAGGGGCGAGATCACGAAGCCATGGTCGGAAAAGGTGATCTGGCGGCGCAGGTCGAGCGCGCCAGGCGGCAGGGTCGTGTTGTAGCCGCGCTCGGTTTCCAGGGGGATGGGGTCGCCCAGCGGGCGGCTCAGCCGGTGCGACCAGGCGCCGGCGGCGATGACGACCCGGCGTGCCGCCAGGGAGGTGCCGTCGTCCAGCGCCAGGCGGGCGCCCCCGGCGCCCGGCTCGACGGCGCGGACTTCGCGGCGCAGCATGCGGGCGCCGAGCGCCTGCGCCTGCCGGCCGATGTCCACGGCCAGTGCCTGGGGGTCGTCGACGTTGCGCCAGCGGGGCACCAGCATGCCGTGGGTGAAGCGGGGCGACAGGCCGGGCTGGAGTTCGGCCAGTTCGGCGCCCTGGACGGGGCGGCTTTCGATGCCGTGGGCCAGGCGCTGGCGGGCGGTTTCCTGGGCGGCGGCAAAACGGCCGGCGCCTTCGTAGACTTCCAGCACGCCTTCGGTATGCAGATGGCGATCCAGCCCCGTGCGGGCCAGCATGGCCAGCATTTCCTGTTCGGCCAGGCAGATCAGGGTCGCCTGCGCCTGGATGTTGGCCTGGTAGCGCGATGGCCGGCTGGCGCGCCACAGGCGCAGCAGCCAGGGCGCGATCTGCGGCAGATAGGCGGGTGGCAGGCTGAGCGGCCCCAGGGGGTCGAACAGCCAGCGAGCCGCCTTGCGGATGATGCGCGGAGAGGCCAGCGGCAGGATTTCGGCAAAGGCCAGTGCCCCTGCGTTGCCCCGGCTGGCGCCGCTGGCCGGATCGTTGCGTTCGACCACGATGACGTCGTGCCCGGCCTCGCGGAGGTACAGGGCGCAACTCAGGCCGATGATGCCGCCGCCCACGATGGCGACGTCACAGGAGGAAGCGTTCATGATAAGTGCCGTTCAGGGTCGCCAGCGGACCCGGTACGGGGATGATTTCACAGACCCGATAAATATTCAACCAATATATTTATCGGGCGCCGTTTGAGCCGGAGACCCGGGCCGGATCCCGCCGGGTTTATTCCATGCCCCAGCGGCGGGCGAGGACGGCGCGCTCCAGGGTGCCGATGTACTGCTGGATGGTGATCTGGCGGCTGTCGGGCAGATTGAAGTAGCGGCAGGCGACCTGATGTTGCGGTTTGCCGTTGTCCTGCGTCAGGTGGGTGGATCGGAGCACGCGCAGGCCGACGTCCAGTTCGCCGGCGTCGGGCAGTTCGAGGGTGCACTCCTCGAAGATCGTGCCCACGGGGATGTCGACGAGCAGCTTGTCGTGGTCCACCAGTTGCAGGCCGCCGGCGCTGATGTCGGCGATCCGGAAGCGCGCGGAGCCCGAGGGCAGGGCATCGTTTTCGATCAGACAGTATGCAGGATTGCTGGCCGGAATATCGACCCGGAAGAACTCGCGCCGCTGGATGCGCCGCAACTGGGTTGGCCAGGCCATCGACAGGGCCGGCTTGCCTCCGTGCATGGCAGGGCTGAGCGGCCCGGAGAACTCGATCATCACGCGGTCGAGCGTGCCTTGCAGACGCACGTCGGGCGCGCGCAGCAACTGGGTGTTGATCTGGTCCTCGGAGGCATTGTCGAGGATCATCGTATTCGTCTTCGGATCGACATCGAGCAGCGTCGAGATGATCGAGACGGTCTTCCCCGGGATGTCCAGGCGCACGAGCACCCGCTGGTTGAGCAGGCCTTGCACGATGGAACTGATTTCGAGCGGTTGCGACACCAGACAGGGATCGTCTTCCTGGAAGGCCATGTTTCTATTTACGACACAAAAGTGCGACAGGATGAATTCTAAACGATCCCGTCCGGAAATCCGTATTCCGGGACTGCGGGAAAGCCCGCATGCGCGGGTCTTCCCCGAGGCCGGAGCCCTTATTCGAGGGCCTTGACCATGTCCTCCACGACCTTCTTGGCGTCGCCGAACACCATCATGGTCTTGTCCATGTAGAACAGCTCGTTGTCCAGGCCGGCATAGCCCGCCGCCATCGAGCGCTTGTTGACGATTACGGTGCGCGCCTTGTAGGCCTCCAGGATCGGCATGCCGGCGATGGGCGAGTTCGGGTCGTTCTTGGCCGCCGGATTGACCACGTCGTTGGCGCCTAGCACCAGCACCACGTCGGTCTGGCCGAATTCACCGTTGATGTCTTCCATCTCGAAGACCTGGTCGTAGGCGACTTCGGCTTCGGCGAGCAGCACGTTCATGTGCCCCGGCATGCGGCCGGCGACCGGGTGGATGGCGTATTTCACCGTGACCCCCTGGGCGGAGAGCTTGGCGGCCAGTTCTTTGAGCGCATGCTGGGCGCGCGCCACGGCCAGGCCGTAGCCGGGAACGATGGTGACGGTCTCGGCGTTGCTCATGAGGAACGCGGCGTCGTCCGGACTGCCGGACTTGACGCTGCGCTGGGCCTGGGACGCCGCGCCCGCGGCGGCCGGCTCGGCCCCGAAGCCGCCCAGGATCACGTTGAAGAACGACCGGTTCATCGCCTTGCACATGATGTAGGACAGGATCGCGCCCGAAGATCCCACCAGAGAGCCGGCGATGATCAGCATCGGATTGTTCAGCGAGAAACCGATGCCCGCCGCCGCCCAGCCGGAGTAGCTGTTCAGCATGGAGATCACCACCGGCATGTCGGCCCCGCCGATCGGGATGATGATCAGCACGCCCAGCAGGAAGGCGATGGCCGTCATGAGGATGAACGGCAGCCAGGCTTGCGTCGCCATGAACCAGAAGCCGCAGGCCAGCATCAGGATCGCCAGCAGCAGGTTGAACAGGTGCTGGCCCGGGAAGACCACCGGCGCGCCCTGGAACAGGCGGAACTTGTACTTGCCCGACAGTTTGCCGAAGGCGATCACCGATCCGGAGAAGGTGATGGCGCCGACGAACGTGCCGATGAACAGCTCCAGCCGGTTGCCGATGGGGACGGGGGCGCCCTCGGCCGCAATGCCGAAGGCATGCGGCTCGGCCACCACGGCGGTGGCGATGGCCACCGCCGCCAGGCCGATCATGCTGTGCATGAAGGCGATCAGCTCCGGCATCTTGGTCATCTGGACCTTGCGCGCCAGCACGGTGCCGATCGCGCCGCCGACCAGCAGGCCGAGGATGACGCGGCCCAGGCCGGCGGCGGTCGCGCCGTCGCGCGCCAGCCCGATGATGAGGGCCGCCGTGGTCAGGATGGCAATCGCCATGCCCGCCATGCCGAAGGCATTGCCCCGACGCGAGGTGGTCGGGTGGGACAGGCCCTTGAGCGCCTGGATGAAGCAGACCGAGGCGACCAGGTAAAGCAGGGTGACGAGATTGGCCGAGATCATGCCTGGCCTCCCTTGCGGTCTTTCTTCTTGAACATCTCCAGCATGCGCTGGGTGACCAGGAAGCCGCCGAAGACGTTGACCGCCGCCAGCGCCACGGCGAACACGCCCATGGACTGTGCCAGGCCGCCGTCGGTGAGGCCGGTCGCCAGCATGGCGCCGACGATGACGATGGCCGAGATGGCGTTGGTCACGGCCATCAGCGGAGTATGCAGGGCGGGCGTGACGTTCCAGACGACATGAAAGCCCACGTAGACGGCAAGCACGAAGATGATGATGTTGATCAGGGTGGGGTTGACGGCTTCCATCAGGCGCTCCTCAGGACCTGGCCGTCTTTGCAGACCAGGCAGGCGTTGACGATGTCGTCGTCCGCCGGCGGGGCGAAGCGGCCCTCGGCATCGATGACGAGTTTCAGGAAATCGAGCACGTTGCGCGCGTACAACGCGGACGCGTCGGTCGCCAGCAGGGCGGGCAGGTTGGCCAGCCCGACCAGGGTGACGCCGTCGCGCTCGACGACCTCGCCGGGGACCGACAGCGGGCAATTGCCGCCGCGCTCCACGGCCAGGTCGACGATGACCGAGCCCGGCTTCATGGCGGCGACCGTATCCGGCTGGATCAAGGTCGGTGCCGGGCGGCCGGGAATCAGGGCCGTGGTGATGACGATGTCGGCCTGCTTGCAGCGCTCGGCCACCAGGGCGGCCTGGCGCGCCATCCAGGCGGCCGGCATGGCCCGGGCGTAGCCGCCGACGCCTTCGGCGATCTCGCGCTCCTCGTCGGTTTCGTAGGGCACGTCGATGAATTTCCCGCCCAGCGATTCGACCTGCTCGCGCGCGGCGGGGCGCACGTCCGAAGCTTCGACCACGGCGCCCAGGCGGCGCGCGGTGGCGATGGCCTGCAGGCCGGCCACACCCGCGCCCAGCACGACCACGCGGGCCGCTTTCAAGGTGCCGGCGGCGGTCATCATCATGGGAAAGATGCGCCCGTAGTATTGGGTGGCCAGCAGCACGGCCTTGTAGCCCGCCAGATTGGCCTGGGACGACAGCACGTCCAGGCTCTGGGCGCGGGTCGTGCGCGGCGCGGCCTCCAGGGCGAAGGCCGTCAGGCCGGCGCCCGCCAGCGCCCGCAAGCCTTCGGGGTCGAAGGGGTCCAGCATGCCGAGCAGGACCGCGCCCGGTTTCATGCGGTCCAGTTCGGACGCATCCGGCCGGCGCACCTTCAGGACCAGCTCGCCGCCCAGAGCGGTCTGGGCGTCGGCCAGTTCGGCGCCTGCCTTCTCGTAGTCGGCGTCGGGGTAGCGGGCGGCCGTGCCGGCCCCGCGCTCGACCCGCACCTGATGGCCGGCCTGCACCAGTTTCTTGACGGTTTCAGGTGTGGCGGCGACCCGGGTCTCGCCCGGCAGGGTTTCGCGGGGAATGCCTACCTGCATGGCGGCCTCCCGGAGGCTGTGCGGCGGTATTGCTGCATGAGATTTCCTTGAATATCTTGAGGGTTGGGGCGGGACGGCGCCGGCTCAGCGGCTGGCGTCCAGCGCCTGGCGCAGATCGTCGAGGATGTCGTCGATGTGCTCGATACCGATGGACAGGCGGATCATGTCTTCGCCGACACCGGCGCGGGCGAGTTCTTCGGGGCTGAGCTGGCGATGCGTGGTCGAGGCCGGATGGCAGGCCAGGGATTTTGCGTCGCCGATGTTCACCAGCCGCAGGATCAGTTGCAGGGCATCGATGAACCGCGCCCCCGCAGCGAGGCCGCCCTGGATGCCGAAGGACAGGATGCTGGCGGGCCGCCCGCCCATGTATTTCTGCGCCAGCGCATGCTCGGGATGATCCGGCAGGCCGGCGTAGTTCACCCAGGCGACCTGAGGGTGATCCTTCAGGAAGCGGGCCACGGCCAGAGCGTTGGCGCAGTGGCGTTCCATGCGCAGGGGCAGGGTCTCGATGCCCTGCAGCACCAGAAAGGAATTGAAGGGCGAGATCGCGCCGCCGGTGTTGCGCAGCGGTACGACGCGGCAGCGGCCGATGAAGGCGGCCGGCCCGAAGGCCTCGGTGTAGACCACGCCGTGGTAGGACGGGTCCGGCTCGTTCAGCATGGGGAAGCGGTCGCGGTGCTCGGCCCAGGGAAAAGTCCCGGCGTCCACGATGGCGCCGGCGATGCTGGTGCCGTGGCCGCCCATGTATTTGGTCAAGGCGTGCACCACGATGTCCGCGCCCCACTCGATGGGGCGGCACAGGGCGGGCGAGGCGACCGTGTTGTCCACGATCAGCGGCACGCCGTGGCGGTGGGCGGCTTCGGCGAATGCCTGGATGTCGATGATGTTGCCCGCCGGATTGCCGACGGATTCGCAAAACACGGCGCGGGTGCGCTCGTCGATCAAGGCCTCCAGCGCGGCCACGTCGTCGTGGGGGGCGAAGCGCACCTCCAGGCCTTGGCGCGGGAATGTATGGGCGAACAGATTGTAGGTGCCGCCGTAGAGTTTGCCGGTGGACACGATGTTGTCGCCCGCCTGCGCCAGGGTCTGGATGGCGTAGGTGATGGCCGTCATGCCCGAGGCCACGGCCAGCGCGGCCACCCCGCCTTCCAGAGCGGCGACGCGCTCTTCCAGGACGGCGGTGGTCGGATTCATGATGCGGGTATAGATATTGCCGGCCACTTTCAGATCGAACAGGTCCGCCCCGTGCTGGGTGTCGTCGAAGGCGTACGAGGTAGTCTGGTAGATCGGCACGGCGACCGATTTGGTCGTGGGGTCGGGCGTGTATCCGGCGTGGATGGCCAGAGTCTCGAAGCGGCGTGTCATAGGGAAGTCTCCTGGTTCGACATGATGGGGCAATCGGCCATCGTACCGGCGAATGCGATTTCTGCTAAGGGTTGCAGCCCTATTTCTTTATAGCCACATGTCATATAAAGTCCTGTGCATTCTTCTACGAAATGCAATGCGGTGCAATAGAATGCGGCACAGCGCCGTAAACGGCCGTGCCGGGCGCGGCCATGGGTTAGCATTTCGTTTTGCGGTGGACGCCTTGCGCTCGATGACGCGCAGATTCAACGCGATCCCCTTGATGAGTGTGAGCAGGTCCTGAATATGAATGTCTGGTTGAAGCGGGTGCTGTTCAGCCTGGTTGCGGTACTGCTGCTGGCGGTGGTCGGGCTGGGGATCTTCCTGCTGACCTTCAATCCGAATGCCTACAAGTCCAGGCTCGAGTCCCTCGTTTTCGAACGCACCGCGCGCACGCTCACCATCGGCGGCGACATCGGCCTGTCGCTGTTCCCCCGCATCGGCCTGTCCGTCAGCGACGTGTCCCTGTCCGAGCGCGACGCCCAAGACACCTTCGTCTCCATCGACAGCGCCCGTTTCGCGGTGGCAATCTGGCCGCTGCTGTCGAATCGGCTGGTGGTGGATCATGTCGCCGTCACGGGGCTGAAGGCCTCGGTCGTGCGCGATGCCGAAGGCCATTTCAATTTCAGCGACCTGCTGGACGCCGACCAGGCGGCGGCCGCCTCATCGGCGCCTGTGGCGGCGGTCGCGGCCGCCGCGGCGGCGCCGTCCGGCACCGGCTCGGATCTCAATATCGACATCGCGGGCCTGGAGCTCAAGGGGGGGCGGGTCCAGTACGTTGATCAGCGCGACGGCCTGTCCACGACCTTCGACCAGATCGAGGCCAATACGGGCCGCGTCACCTACGATCAGCCTTTCGACGTATCCCTGAAGGCCATCGTCACAGGCAATGATCCGGTGCAGGACGCCCAGTTCCAGGCCCAGGCGCTGCTGCGCCTGAACCCCGGCGGACGCGGCTATTCCGCACAGAAGATCAATGTGCAACTGAGCGGGCGCCTGGGCAATCTGGATCAGTCGCAGGCCACGCTGCGGGGCAACCTGGCCTATGACGGGCAGGCGCGCCTGTTTTCTGCCGACAACCTTGAACTCGCCCTGAGCGGCAATATCGTGGGTGCCCACCCGATCCAGGGGCTGAAGGCCAGCCTGACCGCCGCCCAGTTGCGCCTGGACCAGCGCAACACCGCGGTCAATATCGATAAGCTCGCCTTGCGCGCCGCCGGCCAGGATGGCGGGCGCGCCCTGGATCTCGCCCTGGATGCGCCGGCCCTGGCGATCTCGCCCGATTCGGCCCAGGCCGATCCGGTGACGGGCACCTTCAAATGGACGGGCGACGATACGCTGGCCGTCTCGCTCGGCCTGGAAGGCCTGTCGGGCAATGCCAACGAATGGCGGTTCAGCGCGGCCAGCCTGGATGGGGCGCTCACCCAGGGCGACCGCCTCCTGCATCTGGAATTGACTTCGCCGCTGACCTGGAACATGGCCCTGCGCAAGGGTTCCCTGAGCGCCATCAAGGGCGATATGGGCGTGCGCGACCAGGCGCTGCCGTCCGGCAGCTATGAGTTTCCCATGATCGGCAGCGTGCATCTGGATTTGATCCAGGATCTGCTGGCTGCGGACTTGAACGCCGTGATCGATGGCGGGCAAGCCGCCTTCAAGTCACAGACCACAGGGCTGGTCGCATCGCAGCCCCAGACCCGGTTCTCGCTGAGCACGGAGAAACTCGATCTGAACCGCTGGCTGCCGGCGCCGGCCTCCGCGCCCGCCGCCGGGCCGGGCGGCGAAAAGCAGAAAACCGAACCGGAACCGGACCCGGGTCGGGACCAGAAACCGGTGCCTGCCGCAGAGGCGCCCGCGCCGCAGCCGCCCGCGCCGATCGACCTGTCTTTCCTGAAAGGCCTGGACATCGAGGGCGACGTCACGATCGGGGATCTGCGGCTGCGCGATCTGCAACTGACGGACGTGAGCGCCCGGACGCGCGTCCAGAAGGGGGAACTGGCCGTCACCAAGCTGGCGGCGGCTCTGTACGAAGGCACCCTGTCGGGCCAGTTCAGCGCGTCGGCCGAGCAGGCGTTCGGCCTGAAGCTGGCGCTGGACAAAGTCGCCGTGGCGCCTCTGATTCAAGCCGCGATGCGGCGGAACCTGCTTTCGGGGCGCGGGGCGGCGCAGATCGACGTACGGGCACAGGGGGCGACCGCGGACGCCTTGCGGCGCACGCTGACGGGCCGGGTTTCCGTGCAGGTGCGCAACGGCGCCGTGCACGGGGTGGATGCTTCGCGAACCTTGGCGGACGTGGCTGCGGCTTTGGGCAATGTCCTGAAGGGCCGCCTCGACGCCCTGGCCTCGCCGTTCGACGACCGGCGCAGCACCGCTTTCAGCGCCCTGGACGCCCGCCTGGATCTCAAGGACGGCCAGGGGACGCTGTCGAAGCTGGCGGTGGTGTCCGATCTGGTGCGTCTGTCCGAGGGCAAGCCGGCGCGCATCGACGTGCCCGGCCGCAGCCTGGATCTGGTTCTGCAGGCCCAGGTGGCGGCGCGGTTGCCCAAGGGGCTGGATATCGCACTGACGCCCCTGCTGGGCACGCGGATTCCGATCCGCATCACCGGCGCCTGGGCGCAGCCCGCGTACGAGGTGGACTGGTCGAGCATCCGCAATCCGTCCATTCAACGCGCCCTGAAATCGGGCCTGATGGAATTGCTCAAGGGGCGGGATCTGATCGATCAGGCCTTGCCGTCGCTGGAGTCCGAGACGCGCGGCGCCGCGCCTGGAGCATCCGCGGCGCCGGCCGCCGGCGCCGATCCGGTGGAACGCATCGGCAAGGCCCTCAAGGGCCTGCTGGGACAATGAAAACCAAGAGGAAGACACACGTATGACGACTCATTCCGCGTATCAGCCGATCGCCGGGGCGGCCGCCTTGGCCGATGAGGCCGCCCAGTTTTACGATCGCCGCTGGCTGGCGGTCGACGACCAGGATCGCTGGTTGGAGGCGGGCCGGGCGCCCGGCCTGAATCAGTTGGACATCAGCCTGCGCTTCGGCTATCTGGTGATTCGCGCGCAAGGCATGCTGCGCCTGGATGTGCCGCTGGACGTGATCGAGGATGACGACAGCGTCGAACGCACCGCGAAGATCGGCGGGCGCGACGTGCGTGTCGTGGATGAGGGCGACCTGGCGGCGGCCTGGTTCACCCAGTGGCTGGGCCAGCCGTGCAGGCTGGTGAAGGTTCACCCGGAAGCCGGTCCCGTGGAGTGGGCCTAAGAGGCATGCCCGCCTGCGGCGCCCTGCGCATCGCGCAGGGCCTTGGCCTTGGCGTGCAGCCAGCGTTCGACGGACGGAAACACGAACTTGCTGACGTCCCCGCCCAGGATGGCGATTTCGCGCACGATGGTGCCGGAGATGAACTGGTACTGATCCGAAGGGGTCATGAACAGCGTTTCGACTTCGGGCAGCAGGTGGCGGTTCATGCCGGCCATCTGGAATTCGTATTCGAAGTCCGACACGGCGCGCAGCCCGCGCACGATGACGCGCGCATCCTGTTCGCGCACGAAATCCTTGAGCAGACCGCTGAAACTGCGCACCCGCACGTTGGGGTAGTGCCCCAGGACTTCCTCCGCGATCTCCAGGCGTTCCTGAAGCGAGAAGAACGGCCGTTTGTTCTGACTGTGGGCGACGCCGACGACAACCTGGTCGAACAGGCTGGCCGCCCGTCGCACGAGGTCTTCATGCCCACGGGTGAGCGGGTCGAAAGTGCCTGGGTAGACGGCGGTGATCATGCGGTCTCCGTATAGGTTGACGGAAGCGGTGGTCGAATCCCGGGAGGGCCCAGGCCAAGGCGACGCATGTCCCGTGCCCGTGGTTCCGGGTGGCGGTTCAGGGCGTCATGAAACCGTCATTATTCATATTTTTTTGCATCGCAGCAAACCGGATCAACCCGAAGTGGACCTGGCCGGCCCGCCCCTGGCGCAGCAAGGTCCAATCCGGCGGCAGCGCCTCCAGGGGCGCTTCCGATTCCAGGTACAGCAGGCCGCCCGGCAGGGCGGCGCGTTCCAGCAGGGGCAGCAGGCGCGGCAGCCAGCCCGCGCCGAAGGGCGGATCGAGCATGATCAGGTCGTAGGAGGGGGCCGGCTGGGCGCGCAGAAAGGCGCACGCCTCGCCCGCATGGATACGGAC
This sequence comes from Castellaniella ginsengisoli, assembly GCF_040955415.1. Taxonomy (NCBI): domain Bacteria; kingdom Pseudomonadati; phylum Pseudomonadota; class Betaproteobacteria; order Burkholderiales; family Alcaligenaceae; genus Castellaniella; species Castellaniella ginsengisoli. Next base: position 1,524,864 of record NZ_CP158257.1, read on the forward strand.
GGCGGGCGCCTTCAGACGGGCCTGGACGGCCCGCAGGCCGGCCAGCGCAGCCGGCGCCTGCTCGACCATCTGGGCGGTCTCCACGCCCCGGGAGGCGGCCTCGAAGCCCAGCGCTCCTGTACCGGCGAACAAGTCCAGCACCCGGCGGCCGGTAAAGACGCCATCCCAGAAATGCGCCAGCCAGTTGAACAGGGTCTCGCGCACCCGGTCGGGCGTCGGGCGCAAGTGCGCGCTTTCCGGAACGGAAATGGGCGTGCGGCGGTAAGCACCGCCTACAATACGAATCTGGTGTTTTTTCATGCGCGGTCCGCTGGTCCGTGCCGGGCCTTGGCCGGATCGTTTTCAGTGTAAAGCCTATGTTCAGTTTCTTTAAACGCAAAAAGGCGCCCGCGCCCCAGGAATCGGCGGCTGTCCAGGCCGGGATCCCCGAGTCCGCGGATGCGCCCGAGGTCGCGCCGGTCGCGCCGACCGAACTGCCCGATACCTGGGCGGCGCAGGCCGATGGTTCCGCGCCCGGGGCGCGCGAACCGGCCTCGGCCATGGATCCGGCCCCCGAGGCCGGGTCGGATTCCGAAGCCGTCGAGGTCTTCGTGCAGCCTCCCGACGCCTGGTCGGACCGGCCGGACGAATCCTCCGACCCGCTGGCGCGGCTCGACCGCTCGACGGGCGCGCAGGCGCCCGGACCCGCCGCCTCCGGCTCCTGGCTGGGCCGCCTGCGGCGCGGCCTGTCGCGCACGGGCCAGAGCCTGGGCGGCCTGTTCACCGGAGTCAAGGTCGACGAGGCCTTGTTCGAAGAACTCGAGACCGCGCTCATCATGGCCGATGCCGGGGTCGAGGCCACGGAAAAACTGCTGGCGGAACTGCGCGCCCGCGTGCGGCGCCAGCGCATCGAGCATCCCGAAGCCGTGCGCGCCGAGTTGCGCGATATTCTCACCGAGCACCTGAAGGTCCTGGAAAAGCCTTTTGTCGTCGGCGAAACCACGCCTATGGTGGTCATGATCGCGGGCGTCAACGGGGCGGGCAAGACCACCTCCATCGGCAAGCTGGCTCACGCGCTCAGGCAGCGCCAGGCGTCGGTGCTGCTGGCGGCCGGCGATACTTTCCGCGCGGCGGCGCGCGAGCAGCTCGTGGCCTGGGGGGCGCGCAACGGCGTCACCGTCATCGCCCAGGAAGGCGGCGATCCGGCGGCCGTGGCCTTCGACGCCGTCAATGCCGGCCGCGCGCGCTCGGCGGATGTGGTGCTGGTCGATACGGCGGGCCGCCTGCCGACCCAGTTGCACCTGATGGAAGAGTTGAAAAAAATCCGGCGCGTCATCGGCAAGGCCGATCCGGCCGCACCGCATGAAGTCCTGCTGGTGGTCGATGGCAACACCGGCCAGAACGCCCTGGCGCAGATCCGCGCCTTCGACGCCGCGCTGGGCCTGACCGGGCTGGTCGTCACCAAGCTCGACGGCACGGCCAAGGGCGGGACGCTGGCGGCGGTGGCGGCGGGCAGCCAGGGGGTCCGGCCCGTTCCCGTGTACTGGATCGGCGTGGGCGAAGGCATGCAGGATCTGCAGCCTTTCGTCGCGGCCGAATTCGCCGACGCGCTCTTGGGCGGGGCAGAGTCCGGCAAGGGCTAAAATGCCCGTATTCCGTTTTCATTTCACAGGCATCGCATGAACATGGCATCCGGCACGGTCTCGAACGAGCCGTCCTTCGATATCTCTCCGGTCCAGGAGATCGTGAACGAGTTGCGGGCCGGCCATATGGTCATCCTGGTGGACGAAGAAGACCGCGAAAACGAAGGCGACCTGGTGCTGGCCGCCGATTTCGTGACGCCCGACGCCATCAATTTCATGGTGACGCATGCGCGCGGGCTGGTCTGCCTGACGCTGACGCACGAACGCTGCAACCAACTGCAGTTGCCGATGATGTCCAACCAGAACGGCACCCGCTACGGCACCAATTTCACGGTTTCCATCGAAGCCGCCGAAGGCGTGGGGACGGGCATTTCCGCCGCCGACCGCGCCCGCACCATCCAGGCGGCGGTGGCGCGCGACGCGCGGCCTTCCGATCTCGTCCAGCCGGGGCACATCTTTCCCGTGCGCGCCGTCCAGGGCGGCGTGCTGGTGCGCGCCGGCCACACCGAGGCCGGCTGCGACCTGACCGCCATGGCGGGCCTGACTCCGGCCGCCGTGATCTGTGAAATCCTCAAGCCGGACGGCACGATGGCGCGGTTGCCCGACTTGATGAACTTTGCCCGGGAGCACGGCCTCAAGATCGGCACCATCGCCGATCTGATCCAGTACCGCAGCGAGCACGAATCCATGATCGAGCGCCTGGTCGAACGCCCGGTGACCACGCCCTGGGGGCCGTTCCATGCGGTGGCCTATCGGGACCGCGCCGCCAACGCCCCGCATCTGGCGCTGGTGCATGGCGAGATCCGGCCGGATCAAGAGGCCTTGGTGCGCGTGCACGAGCCCACCAGCGTGCTGGACCTGCTGTGCGAAGGCGCCACCCGTCACAGTTGGACCATCCCTCAGGCGCTGCAAGCCATCGCCGCCGCGCCGAGCGGCGCGCTGGTGCTGCTCAACTGCCATGGCGGCGCCGAGCTGATGTTCTCGCAGTTCGAGGCCTGGGCCCGCAGCGGCGGCGAAACCCCCGCCGCGCAGCCCGTCGTCGACGGCGAGCGCCATGGCCTGCGCACCTTCGGCATCGGCGCGCAGATTCTGCGTGACCTCGGCGTGGGCCAGGCCCGGCTGCTGGCGCGCCCGCGCAAAATGCCCAGCATGGCGGGGTTCTCCCTGACCATTACGGGTTACCATAACGAACCTGGCGTACCCAACGCCGCGACCTGACATGGAACCGCGACTATGAACCCTTACGTGATGACCCCCGACATGAACGGGGAAGGCCTGCATATCGGCATCGTGCGCGCACGGTTCAACGAAGAAATCGGCATGGCCGAACTGCAGACCTGCCTGGACGAACTGGCCGCCCTGGGCGTGGACGAGCGCGACGTCATGGTGGTTTCCGTGCCCGGCGCGCTTGAGCTGGGCGTGGCGCTGGCGCAGATGGCCGAAACCTTCGAGTTCGACGCGCTGATCGCCCTGGGCGCCGTGATTCGCGGTGAAACCTATCACTTCGAGATCGTCAGCAACGAATCTGCCTCGGCCATCAGCCGCATTGCGCTGGAAACCGGCATTCCGGTCGCCAACGGCGTGCTGACCGCCGACACCGACGAGCAGGCCCAGGTCCGTGCGGCCGACAAGGGCCGCGACTGCGCCCGCGCGGCCGTCGAGATGGCCAACCTGGTGGCGGCCCTCGAGCCGGAATCGGACGACGACGATGAGGACGACGACGACTTCGACGGCGAGGACGACGAGGACGTGGATGACTGAACTCAAGCCTGCGCGCGCCGGCCGCGCCAATGCCCGCAGCGCGCGCCGGCTGGCGCGCGAGTTCGCGCTGCAGGGTGTGTATGCCTGGCTGTTGCGCGGCGGCAAGGATCTGTCCGAACTGGGCGAGATCGATGCCCACGTGCGCGACGGAGAAGACTTCGACCAGGCCGATGCCCAGTGGTATCAAACCCTGCTCCAGGGGGCGGCCACCCAGGCCGAGACGTTGCGCGAGCGGTTCGTGCCCTACATCGACCGGCCGCTGGCGGAACTGTCTCCCATCGAGCACGCCATCCTGCTGATCGGCAGCTTCGAGCTTGTCCAGCACGTCGAGGTTCCCTACCGCGTGGCCATCAACGAAGCCGTTGAACTCGCCAAATCCTTCGGCGGCACGGATGGCTACCGTTTCGTCAACGGCGTGCTCGACAAGCTCGCGGCCGAAGTCCGAGCGCCCGAGGTACAGGCGACGGCGCGCCGTTGAGGCGGCGCGGGGCGAGCCCATGCAGGCGGATGGCGAATTCGACCTGATCGCGCGCTACTTCAAGCGGCCGTCGCCCGGTAGGATGCTGGGCGTGGGCGATGATTGCGCCCTGATGCCGTTGTCGGCGGGCTGCGAACTGGCCGTCAGCACCGATATGCTGGTCGAAGGCCGGCATTTCCTGACCGATGCCGATCCCGAATCCCTGGGCCACAAGGCCCTGGCCGTCAATCTTTCCGACCTGGCCGCCATGGGTGCGCGCCCGCTGGCCTGCACGCTGGCGTTGTCGCTGCCCGTCGTGAACCATGCCTGGCTGGAGGCCTTTTCCGCGGGCTTTCATGCATTGGCGCGCGAGTCGCAATGCCCGTTGGTCGGTGGCGACACCACGCGCAGCGAATCCGGCGTGGTGCTCAGTATCACTGTCCTGGGCGAAGTCCGCCGCACGCACGCCCTGCGCCGCGATGCGGCGCGCGTCGGCGATGACGTCTGGGTGTCCGGCACGCTGGGCGCGGCCGATCTGGCCCTGCGGCTGGTGCTGGGCCGCCTGCCCCCCGATCCCGAGCGCCTGCGCGCCACCCGGCCGGCCCTGGACCGCCCGACGCCGCGCCTGAAGCTGGGGCGGTATCTGGCCGGCGTGGCGCACGCCGCCATTGATGTGTCCGATGGCCTGCTGCAGGATTTCGGCCATATTCTCAAGGCCAGCCATTGCGGCGCCGATCTCTGGCTGGATGTCTTGCCGGCGCATCCTGCGCTGGCCGGCCTGGATGAATCCCTGCGCCGCGAGATCCTGCTGGCGGGCGGGGATGCCTACGAATTGTGCTTCACCGCGCGGCCCTTGTGGCGCGAGCAGATCGAAGTGCTGGGGCGCCAGTTGGGGGTGCCGGTGGCCCGGGTGGGCACCCTGGTGCGCGGGCAGGATCTGCGTGTGCTGGATGGCGCGGGGCAGGTCGTGCCGGTGGCCTATCGGGGGTTCGATCATTTTTCCGAACCCTGCGGGGACATTGCATGACCGAGCGCCCCGGCCAGCCTATCCTCCGGCCGTCCGCCGCCTGGGTTTTCGCTCGTCCCGAACGGATTCTGGCTTTTGGCCTGGGTTCGGGCCTGATCCACCCCGCACCGGGCACCTGGGGCACGCTGGTCGGCTGGCTGCTGTGGGCCGTCCTGCTGCACGGCCTGCCCGATGGCTGGATGGTTCTGGTCCTGCTGCTGTCCTTCGGCATCGGCTGCTGGGCGGCCCAGCGCTGCGGCGACGCGCTGGGCGTGCCGGATCATGGCGGCATCAACTGGGACGAGATCGTGGCCGTCTGGCTGGTCCTGTGGCTGATGCCCCACGGGTTCTGGGCGCAGGCCGTCTCGGTGGCGCTGTTCCGGTTCTTCGATATCGTCAAGCCGCCGCCGGTCAGCCTGTGCGACCGGCGCTTCAAGAACGGCTTCGGGGTCATGATCGATGACATCGTGGCCGCCCTGTATACCTTGCTGGCCGGGGCGTTGCTTGTCCGCCTGGGAGTCCTGTCATGAACGAACGTGAATTGCGCGCACTGGCGGGCGAAGTGGGCGCCGCCCTGCGTGCCGCGGGCTGGCTGTGCGCCACGGCGGAATCCTGCACCGGCGGCCTGCTGGCGGGCGCCATCACGTCCTGCCCCGGCTCCAGCCTGTGGTTCGAGCGCGGTTTCGTCACGTACAGCAATGCCGCCAAGGTCGAACAGTTGCGGGTTTCGTCCGATACCCTGGAACGCTTCGGCGCCGTCAGCGAGGAAACCGCCATGGAAATGGCCAGTGGCGTGCTGGCGGCGGTACCCCGCGCCCATCTGGCCTTGTCCACCACCGGGATTGCGGGGCCGGGCGGCGCCACCCCCGGCAAGCCGGTCGGCATGGTGTGCTTCGGGGTCGCGCGCCGCGCCGGGGCCGGGATCGTGACCCGGGCCGTCACGCAGATCTTCGAAGGCGACCGGGACGCCGTGCGCGACGCGGCGGTGCGCCGCGCCCTGCAGGCGGCGCTGGCGGAACTGGCGGGCCGTTGATTCCGTCTCGGAGCCGCACCCCGCCGCCTCCGGGCCGACGGACGGGCTAGAACCCGGGGTTGATGCTCAGGGCCATCAGGGCCGACAACTGGCACAACGGCCGGCCCGATTCCTGCCGCAATGCGTTGAACGCATCCTGCACGGCGTGCAGGTCGCACTGGCTGGACGGCTCGCGTTCGACGACGCCGGCGGCTTGCAGGCGCGCGACCACGTCGCTGGTCAGCAGGAACGTGTCCTTGCCGGCCAGGCGCAGGAATCCGGCGGCGGAACGCCCTCCCAGGCGGGCGCCACGCTTGGCCAGCAGGCGCCACAGGCCGATGGTGTCGGTGTCCGGCCAGCCGGCCAGGAACGCCCCGAACCCGGCGCCCCGCTCCCGGCGGATGTCCAGGATGAACCGGGCGTTCTCGGGGATGCTCCTGATCTTGGCGCGGTCGCGGATGATCCGCTCGTTGAGCATATGTGTTTCGATCTGCTCCGGGCCGAGTCGCGCCAGGGCCTCGGGCGCGAAGCCCTGGAAGGCTTTTTCGAATTCGGGCCACTTGGCATCGACCATCGTGTGCCGCACGCCCGCGTGGAAAACCCGCCGGGTCATGGCGGAAAGATAACGGTCGTCGCCCAGGCGCTCCAGTTCTCCGGGCGTCAGCGCCTGGGGCAGAAAGGCCTCCAGGGCCGCGTCGGATTCGAAACGCGCGCGGACCGCATCATAGAGGCAGCGATAGTCGAGAGTGATGGGCATCTTCCTGGGAATCGGTCCGGCGGCCGTCGCGGACGGGCGGCCGCGTGGCGGGAGGGTCAGCCTTGCAGCGCCGCCCGGATGGCGCTGCGCGTGGCGCGCGCGGTCTTGGCGGCGGCCTGTTCCCAGCCTTCCCCGGCGCTGGCATACAGGATGGCGCGTGATGAATTGATCATCATGCCCCGGCCTTCGGGGGTGCGGCCCGCCTGCACCGTGGCCTGGATGTCGCCGCCCTGGACGCCGATGCCGGGGACCAGCAGGGGCATGTCTCCCACCCGGCGGCGCACCTGGGCGATTTCTTCCGGGAAGGTGGCGCCCACCACCAGGGCGCATTGCCCGTTGGTGTTCCAGACGCGGGCCACCTGGTCGGCGACGTGCAGGTACAGCGGCGTGCCGTTGGCCAGCCGCATGTCCTGGAGATCGGCGCCGCCCGCGTTGGAGGTGCGGCACAGGATGATGACGCCGCGCTCGCCGTAATCGATGTAGGGCTGTACGGAATCGCGCCCCATGTAGGGATTGACCGTGACGGCGTCGGCCCCGTAGCGCTCGAACGCCTCGCGGGCATATTGCTCGGCGGTGCTGCCGATATCGCCGCGCTTGGCGTCCAGCACGATGGGCAGGTCGGGATGCCGTTCGCGGATCGCGCGGCAGATATCCTGCAACTGATCCTCGGCGCCCAGCGCGGAAAAATAGGCGATCTGCGGCTTGAAGCCGCAGACGTAGGGCGCGGTGGCCTCGACGATGCGCAGGCAGAATTCGGTGATTGCGTCCGGCCGGCCTTCCAGTTCCTTGGGGAAGCGGCGCGGGTCAGGGTCCAGGCCCACCATCAGCAGGGAATCCTGGGCGGCCCAGGCGCGGTTCAATTTGTCGATGAAGGTCATGGAGGTCGGCCTCTATCTCGCGTGAGTTCCAGAAAAGCGGGCTGGGCGCACTGGGTCGCCCGACCCGCCAAACAGGCTTGGAGGGGTTATGACGGCCACCAGCGCGGCGCCAGCACCGATGCCCAGGCGGCACCCGCCAGCAGCAGCGTCAGCAGCACGGCCGCGCTGCCGATGTCCTTGGCGCGCCCCAGTAGGGGATGGCGGTCCGTGCTGATCGCATCGGCCAGCGCTTCGATTGCGGAATTGAGCAATTCCACCACCAGCACCGCCACCGGCGCGCCGGCCAGCAGCAATCGTTCCAGGGCCGTATCGCCCAGCCACAGCCCCAGCGGGATCAAGATCACGGCCAGCGCGGTTTCCTGGCGGAAGGCGGCCTCGTGGCGCCACGCCGCCCCCAGCCCCTGCAGCGAATAGCCGAAGGCGCGCGCGATGCGCAGCAATCCGCCGGTGCTCTTGTAGGGGGAGGGCTGGGTCATGGGTCGATCGGTCCGGATGGTGCCGGCATTGTAAAGGATGGGGCCCGGGGCGTGCGCCCGGGCCCATGAAAAATCCCCGCCACGGCGGACCGTGACGGGGATTTCCAAAGGCCGGGTGCCGGCCGGCGCCGGAGCGCCGGACCGGGGAGGGCAGGGGCTTAGAAGCCGCCCATGCCGCCCATGCCGCCCATGCCGCCCATGTCGGGCATCGGCGCGGCGGGCTTGTCTTCGACGATTTCGGCCACGGCGGCTTCGGTGGTCAGCAGCAGGCTGGCGACCGAGGCGGCGTTCTGCAGCGCGGTGCGGGTGACCTTGGTCGGGTCGATCACGCCTTGCTCGACCAGATCGCCGTACTCGCCGGTGGCGGCGTTGTAGCCGTAGTTGCCTTCGCCTTGCTCGACGGCGTTGACGATCACGCTGGCTTCATCGCCCGCATTGCTGACGATGGTGCGCAGCGGGGCTTCGATGGCGCGCAGGACCAGCTTGATGCCGGCGTCCTGGTCGGCGTTGTCGCCCTTGACCTTGGCCACGGCGGCCTTGGCGCGGATCAGCGCGACGCCGCCGCCCGGGACGATGCCTTCCTCGACGGCCGCACGCGTGGCGTGCAGAGCGTCTTCGACGCGGGCCTTCTTTTCCTTCATTTCGACTTCGGTGGCCGCGCCGACGCGGATGACCGCGACACCGCCCGCCAGCTTGGCGACGCGCTCTTGCAGCTTTTCACGGTCGTAGTCGGACGTGGCTTCCTCGATCTGGGCGCGGATCTGCTTGACGCGCGCTTCGATGTTGGCGGCCTGGCCGGCGCCGTCGATGATGGTGGTGTTTTCCTTGGCCACTTCGATGCGCTTGGCCTGGCCCAGCAGCTCGAGGGTCGCCTTTTCGAGCGACAGGCCGGTTTCTTCGGAAATCACCGTGCCGCCCGTCAGGATGGCGATGTCTTCCAGCATGGCCTTGCGGCGGTCGCCGAAGCCCGGGGCCTTGACGGCGGTGGTCTTCAGGATGCCGCGGATGTTGTTCACGACCAGGGTGGCCAGGGCTTCGCCCTCGACGTCCTCGGCCACGATCAGCAGCGGGCGGCTGGACTTGGCGACTTGCTCCAGCACCGGCAGCAGGTCGCGGATGTTGCTGATCTTCTTGTCGAAGATCAGGATGTACGGATCATCCAGGACGGCGACTTGCTTGTCGGGGTTGTTGATGAAGTAGGGCGACAGGTAGCCGCGGTCGAATTGCATGCCTTCGACGACGTCCAGCTCGTTGTCCAGCGACTTGCCGTCTTCGACGGTGATGACACCTTCCTTGCCGACCTTGTCCATCGCGTTGGCGATGATTTCACCGACGGAGGTATCGCTGTTGGCCGAGATGGAGCCGACCTGGGCGATGGCCTTGCTGGTGGTGCAGGGCTTGGACAGGGAGTGCAGGCTGTCGACGGCGGCGGTCACGGCCTTGTCGATGCCGCGCTTCAGGTCCATGGGGCTGATGCCGGCGGCCACGTACTTCAGGCCTTCTTCGACGATGGACTGGGCCAGCACGGTGGCGGTGGTGGTGCCGTCACCGGCGTTGTCGGAAGTCTTGGAAGCCACTTCCTTGACCAGTTGGGCGCCGATGTTCTCGAACTTGTCCTTCAGTTCGATTTCCTTGGCGACGGAGACGCCGTCCTTGGTGACGGTGGGAGCGCCGAAGGAGCGGTCCAGCACCACGTTGCGGCCCTTGGGGCCCATGGTGGTCTTGACGGCGTTGGCGAGGATGTTGACGCCACGGACGATGCGGGTACGGGCATCGTCACCGAAATAAACTTGCTTTGCAGCCATGTTGAAATTCCTTGGTGTTGAACGGTGAGGTGGCTTACAGGATCACGGCGAGGACTTCTTCCTCGCGGATGACGAGCACTTCCTCGCCATCGACCTTGACGGACTGGCCGGCATACTTGCCGAACAGAACCTTGTCGCCGACCTTCAGGTCGACCGGGATCACTTTGCCTTCTTCGGTCTTCTTGCCGGGGCCGACCGCCAGGACTTCGCCCTGGTCGGGCTTTTCAGCCGCGCTGTCAGGGATGACGATACCCGAGGCGGTGGTGCGCTCGTTGTCCAGACGCTTGACGATCACGCGATCGTGCAAAGGACGCAGTGCCATGGAGGAACTCCTGTACATAGAAATTAAAGGATGCGGGGGCCGGCAGCCATTGTTAGCACTCAACCCCATCGAGTGCTAATTATAAGGACGATTTCTCGGGTTTCAAGAGGGGGAAGTGGCTTGTTACAAGTCGGGGGCTGAAGGAAATGTCGCGCCCTGGCTGTTCCGCCCTCTTGATTCCAGAAAGCCCGGAAACGTTGCGCTCAAGAGGGAAACGCTATCGGTTCCCCTGCGCCTGGCCGGCGTGTGGATCCGCCAGGCAGGCATGCACTCCTTGCGCGATGGCACGGGCCAGTCGCGTGATCGTCTCCGGCTTTCCGAGGCGGGTTTCTTCGGCGGGATTGATGATGACCCCCGCCTCCACCAGAACGGCGGGCATGGGCGCGGTCCGCAGCACCGCCAGGCCGTCGTAGCGGTGGATGCCCAGGCGGCGGTCAATGAACGGGCGGTTTTCGCCCTCGATCGGCTCGGCGTGGTATGCGGAAGGCTGTTCGCCGGCGATCTGCAGGCGTGCGCCGATGTGCCGGGCGCATGCCAGGTTGCGCCCCGGATGCGGGTTCAGCATAGAGATGAAGATCGAATAGCCTGCGAATTCGGATTGGCGGCCCGCCGCGAGGAATCTCGCCTGTACCGAGTCGTGATGGACCGACACCAGAAGGTCGGCGTCCGGTGCGCCCTGCGCGCGCCGTGCCGGGGGGATGTCCGCGCCGATGCCCTCGATCCGGGTCGTCCGGTTGCCCAGCGCGGCAAGCGCGCGGACGAGGGCGGCGGCCAGGTCGCGGTTGTACAGGGACTCGGTGCGGCCGCTGGCGCCCGTGGCGCCCGGCCGTTCCGGCCCATGGCCCGCATCCACCAGGATGTGCGCGGCGTGCGCCGGGCCGGCGCAGCCCAGGGCCAGCAGGAGGGAGAGCAGGGCGTGTATCGGCGGCAAGAGTGGGTCCTCCGGAGGCGGGATGAGGCGGGCCGCGTGGGCGGGGCCGCCGCGTCATGACAGCATACGACCTTGAGGAAGATAGGGGCATTCGGGAATCCAGCCCCCGGCTGAACGATGATGCGGGTTTCGGGCGGACGGCCTGCCACCCGGTGGGGTGCGGAGAATCCGGCCCGGGTCAGTCAAAGAGGTTTCCAGATGAGCGACGATGATTTTCACCCCGGTACGATCCAGCGGCGGGAGCGGGGTTTCGAGGGCCGGCTCGAGCGGTGCTATGCGCAGGATCCGGCCGCGGTCTGGGCCATGCTGACGGAGCCCCGGCATCTGGCCCAATGGCTGGCGCCCGGCACGATCGAGCTGCGGCGGGGCGGTGCGGTGCGCATTGACTTCGTCGACAGCGGCATCGTGATCGACAGCACCGTCATGGCGCTGGAGCCGCAGCGGATCCTGGAGTACTCCTGGAGCAGCGGCCAACAGCCCGAACGGCCCATTCGATGGGAGCTGGCGGCGCAGGCGGGCGGCACGCGGCTGACGCTGTCGGTGCGCCTGCCCGCGGATGAAGACGTCGCCAAGGCTTGCGCCGGATTCGAAGGCCATCTGGCCATGCTGGCCGCCGCCCTGGAGGGCGTGCCGGTCCGCTTTCCCCTGGAGCTGTACCTGCGGGCGCGCCAGCACTATCAGGCGCTGCTGGATGCCTGACCTGCGATGCCGGTTCGCCTGAAAAGGCAAGGGGGCGCCGCGTGCTCTCCACGATGCCATGGCCAGGCGCGGCCGGGCGTACCGGCGCGGGGCGCTTGCCGCTGAAGCTCAATCCTGTTCGCTGACGGGCAAGTTCTTGCACAGGGGGCATCCCTGGATTGCCAAGGGTTGGAATATCTTTCGTATCAATAGATTACGTCAAATATTCCGGCATTCACGCATCATGCCCGGACTGCATGTGTATTTTGCATTCATTTCCATGCAAAATAAGCATGAAAAAAAGGGTCTCCATTGTGTTCCAGCACGCAGGCCTGCTGGTTGATAGCTAAACACAATCGACTCTATTTAAACAATCAATTTTACTTATCATATGGGCTCGCCTACACTGGTCTTCGTCGCCCTCGTGGCTCTTTCACTGAACCTCTGAACAAGGAGCTTTTTTCATGTCCCTGATCAACACCACCATCAAGCCCTTCAAAGCCACGGCCTATCACAACGGCAAGTTCGTCGAGGTGACCGAGCAGACCGTCGCGGGCAAGTGGTCCGTCTTCGTGTTTTACCCCGCCGACTTCACGTTCGTGTGCCCCACCGAGCTTGAAGACCTGGCCGAGCACTATGCCGAATTCCAGAAGCTGGGCGTGGAAGTCTATTCCGTGTCCACCGACACGCACTTCGCCCACAAGGCCTGGCACGATACCTCCGACGCCATCAAGAAGGTCAACTACCCGATGATCGGCGACCCCACCCATGCGCTGTCGCGCAACTTCGACGTGCTGATCGAAGAAGAAGGCATCGCGCTGCGCGGCACCTTCGTGGTGAATCCCGCCGGCGAAATCAAGGTCCTGGAAATCCATGACAATGGCATCGGCCGCGACGCGTCCGAACTGCTGCGCAAGGTCAAGGCCGCCCAGTACATCGCCGCCCACCCGGGCGAAGTCTGCCCCGCCAAGTGGGAAGAAGGCGCCAAGACGCTGACCCCCTCGCTGGACCTGGTCGGCAAGATCTAAGCCGGCCTTCTCCGGCGCCGCCGGAACCCGAACCCGCCGCCCGCCCTGCGCGGCGGCGGGCAGTTTCCCCCCACTGAACGAGTCACAGGCGGCGCCGACCCGGCGCGCCCGGGGGCCCTGTATTTGAAGAAAAGGTGAAGACGATGCTGGATGCAAACCTCAAAGGACAACTGGGAACCTATCTCGAACGCGTCACGCTGCCCGTCGAACTGCGAGCGTCGCTGGACGACGGCGCCCAGTCGCAGGAGCTGCGGGCCTTTCTGGAAGACATCGCCAGCCTGTCCGACAAGATTACCCTGACGGCCGGCGCCCCCGGGGCGCGGGTGCCGTCATTTGAAATCGCCCGCGCCGGCACCGACGTGTCGGTGCGTTTTGCCGGCATACCGCTGGGGCATGAGTTCACTTCGCTGGTGCTGGCCTTGCTGCAGGTCGGCGGCCACCCTCCCAAGCTGGACGATGAGGTGGTCGAGCAGATACGCATGCTGCCGGGCGACTACGAATTCGAAACGTATTTCTCGCTGTCGTGCCAGAACTGCCCGGACGTGGTCCAGGCGCTGAATGCGATGTCGGTCATCAACCCGCGCATCCGCCATGTGGCGATCGACGGGGCGTTGTTCCAGGACGAAGTGCAGAAGCGCGAGATCCTGTCCGTGCCCGCCGTGTTCCTGAACGGCGAGCTGTTCCATCAGGGCCGGGCGGGGGTCGAAGAGCTCCTGGCTTTGCTGGATGCCGGCAATGACGAGGCCAAGGTCGAGGCCTTGAACGCCCGTGAAGAGTTCGACGTGCTGGTGGTCGGCGGCGGCCCGGCGGGCGCCGCGGCGGCCGTGTACGCGGCGCGCAAGGGCATCCGCACCGGTGTGGTGGCCGAGCGTTTCGGTGGCCAGGTGCTCGATACCATGGCGATCGAGAACTACATCTCCGTTCTGGAAACCGAAGGGCCCAAGTTCGGCGTCGCGCTGGAGCAGCACGTCAAGGCCTACGAGGTCGACATCATGAACCTGCAGCGGGCCAGCCGCCTGGTTCCGGGCCAATCCATCCAGGTCGAACTGGCCAGCGGCGCGGTCCTGAAGGCCAAGACCGTCGTCCTGTCCACGGGCGCGCGCTGGCGCCAGATCAATGTGCCGGGCGAAGACGAATACCGCAATCGCGGGGTGGCGTATTGCCCACACTGCGACGGTCCGCTGTTCAAGGGCAAGCGCGTGGCGGTCATCGGCGGCGGCAACTCCGGCGTCGAGGCGGCCATCGATCTGGCCGGCATTGTGGGCCACGTCACGCTGATCGAATTCGGCGACGTGCTGCGGGCCGACGACGTGCTGCAGCGCAAGCTGCGCAGTCTGGCCAATGTGAGCATCATCACGTCGGCCCAGACGACCGAGATCCACGGCGACGGCAAGCGTGTGGTCGGCCTGAGCTACAAGGACCGCGCGAACGGCGGCGCCGAGCATCGCGTCGACCTGGAAGGCGTGTTCATCCAGATCGGTCTGGTGCCCAATACCGAGTGGCTCAAGGGCACGGTCGAGCTCAGCAAGCACGGCGAGATCGTGGTCGATGCCCGCGGCCAGACCTCCGTTCCCGGCGTGTTCGCGGCGGGCGATGCGACCACGGTTCCGTACAAGCAGATCATCATCGCAGCGGGCGAAGGCGCCAAGGCGGCCCTGAGCGCCTTCGATCACCTGATCCGCAGCTCGGTCGCCACCGAGGAAAAAGCCGTCGCCTGAACGGCACGGTGACGGGCCGGCCGCGTGCCGGACCGGGATAAAATGACAAGGGATCCTCCGGACCGGGGGATCCCTTGTCCGTTCTGATCAAGGGATTTTCCATGCTGGCGCAATACGGCGTTCTCGACGTGTGGACCTACCTGGCCGGCGTGGTGTTCATCATCCTGCTGCCCGGTCCCAACTCTTTGTTCGTGCTGGCCATCGGCGCCGGGCGCGGCGTGCGCGCGGGCTATCAGGCCGTGCTGGGCGTCTTCGTCGGCGATGCCACCCTTATGGCGCTGACGGCGGCCGGCGCGGCGTCGGTGCTGCGGGTGCTGCCCATGCTGTTCATCGTTCTGAAGGCCGCCGGCGCGGTCTACCTGACGTACCTGGGCATCCGCTTGCTGATGTCCGCCTGGCGGCCGGGGCCGGCCCAGACGCACACGATTTCCGGCGGGCCGGGCAGCCCTTTCCGCAAGGCGCTGCTGCTCAGCCTGCTCAATCCCAAGGCCATTCTGTTCTTGCTGTCGTTCTTCGTGCAGTTCGTCGATCCGGCGTATGCCCATCCGGCGCTGTCCTTCTGCATCCTGGCGGTGATCCTGCAGACCTGCAGCCTGCTGTATCTGTCCGCCCTGATTTTCGGCGGCTCGCGGCTGGCGTCGGCGTTCCGGCGGCGCCAGGGGCTGTCGCGCGCGGGCAGCGGCCTGGTCGGCCTGTTGTTCCTGTGGTTCGCGGGCCGCATGGCTTTTGAAGCGTGAAAGACCGGTTGCGCGGGCTGCGCATGCCGCGCCATCATCATGCAATAATATCGACTATTCATATCGAATGATGTTCCGGTGCCATCCGCCCGCTGCCCCTATGGCGGCGGCGGTGGCGGATTGCGCTTGTTTGGTCAGGCTAGGGGTTTATCCCCTTTAGGTCGCCTTGCGTATCCTGAGTAGAATTTTTCGCATCCCGGGTGTTTCACGAATGATACGAACAGGATGCTTGCATGACCCCGCGTCTGGCCTTACGAAATATCAGCAAATCCTATCCGGCGGTCCGGGCGAATGATGCCATCGACCTGACCGTCGAACCAGGCGAGATCCACGCCATTCTTGGCGAGAACGGCGCCGGTAAATCCACCCTGATGAAGATCATCTACGGTGTGGTCCGCCCCGATGAGGGCACGGTGCACTGGGACGGCCGGGAAGTGAAGATCGCCAACCCGGCGGCGGCGAGGGCGTTGGGGCTGGGCATGGTGTTCCAGCATTTTTCCTTGTTCGATACGCTGACGGTGGCGGAAAACATCGCGCTGGGCCTGGCGCCGGACACCGACATGCGGGTCCTCGAAACGCGCATCGCCGCCACGGCGGCGCAATATGGTCTCGATGTCGAGCCGCGCCGCCATGTCCATACCCTCTCGGTGGGAGAGCGCCAGCGCGTGGAGATCGTGCGCGCCCTGTTGGGCAAGCCGCGCTTGCTGATCCTCGATGAGCCGACCTCGGTGCTCACACCGCAGGCCGTGCTGCGCTTGTTCGATGTGCTGCGCCAGTTGGCGGCCGAAGGATGCAGTATCCTGTACATCAGCCACAAGCTCGATGAAATCCGCGCCCTGTGCCATCGCTGCACGGTGATGCGCGCGGGCCGGGTGACCGGGATCTGCGATCCGCGCCAGGAAACCGAAGCGGGCCTGTCGCGCTTGATGATCGGCGCCGACCTCCCGGTGCATGAGCACCAGGCGCGCGCCGCCGGGCCGGTGCTGTTCCAGGCGCGCCGTCTGGCGCTGCCGCCCGCGCACCCTTTTGCCACTGCGCTGGACGGCATTGATTTCGACTTGCATGCCGGTGAAATCCTGGGCGTGGCGGGGGTGTCCGGTAACGGCCAGCAGGAATTGATGGGCGCGCTCTCGGGCGAGGATACGCGCGCGGCGCCGGACAGCATTCTGTTCGACGGGCAGCCGGTGGGCCGGCGCTCCTCGGCCTGGCGGCGGACGCGGGGCATGGCCTTCGTGCCCGAAGAACGCCTGGGGCGCGGCGCCGTGCCTGAACTGACGCTGGCGCGCAATCTCTTGCTCTCGCACCAGGGGCCGGATACGGTGCGGCACGGCTGGATCCGCAATGCCGCCGTGCGCCGCATCACGGCCGACATCATCGAGCGCTTCCGCGTCAAGGCGCCCGGCCCCCAGGCCCTGGCCGGCAGCCTGTCGGGGGGCAATCTGCAGAAATACATCGTCGGGCGCGAGGTCGTCCGGCAGCCCAGGCTGCTGATCATCGCCCAGCCCACCTGGGGCGTGGATGTCGGCGCGGCGGCCCAGATCCGCGGCGAGCTTCTCGCGCTGCGCGATGCGGGCTGCGCCATTTTGCTGATTTCCGAGGAACTCGACGAATTGTTCGAGTTGTCCGACCGCCTGGTCGTGCTGGCCAAGGGCCGCCTGTCGCCGCCCGTCACCCGCGCGCAGGCCACGCGCGAACAGATCGGCCAGTGGATGAGCGGCCTGTGGCCCGGTGCCGAGGCCGGGGAGCCAATCGCCGTTCACGCCGCCGCAGAGGTCGCCCATGCTTGAGCTCGTTCCCCGCGCCGAGCCCTCGCGCCGGATGGTCTGGCTGTCGCCCTTGATGGCCGTGGCCCTGACGGCGCTGTGCGGCGTATTCATGTTCCTGGCCGTGGGCAAGTCGCCTCTGGATGGCCTGGCCGTGTTCTTCTTCGAGCCGCTCGCCAGCCTGCACGGCTGGTCCGAGGTCGGCGTCAAGATGGCGCCGCTGCTGTTGTGCGCGGTCGGCCTGGCGCTGTGCTTCCGCGCCAATATCTTCAACATCGGGGCCGAGGGCCAGTTGGTCGTCGGAGCGATCACGTCCGGCGCGCTCATCCTGTGGTTCGACGACGGGACGGGCGGCGGCGGGCCGCTGATGATCGCGCTGGCGCTGCTGGCCGGCGCCCTGGGCGGGGCGGCCTGGGCTGCCGTGGTGGCCTGGCTGCGTGACAGCTTTCATGCCAATGAAATCCTGGTCTCGCTGATGCTGGTGTACGTGGCGGAGCTGCTCCTGAGCTATCTGGTGCATGGCGTGATGCGCGATCCCGACGGCTTCGGCTTTCCCCAGTCGCGCCTGTTCGACGACGGTTTCCTGCTGCCGATGTGGCCCGGAACGCGCCTGCATCTGGGCCTGGCGCTGGCGCTGGCGGCGGCCTTGGCGGCCTGGCTCCTGCTGGCCCGCCTGTTCGCCGGCTATCGCCTGACGGTGGGTGGCCTGGCGCCCCTGGCGGCGCGCTATGCCGGGTTTTCCTCGCGCCGCGCATTGTGGGGATGCATGCTGGGCTCCGGCGCGCTGGCCGGCGTGGCGGGCGCCTGTGAGATCATGGGGCCGATCGGCCAGATCACGCCGTCGGTTTCGCCGGGCTATGGCTTTGCCGCCATCATCGTGGCCTTTGTGGGGCGCCTGCATCCTCTCGGCGTCATTTTCGCCAGCTTCATCATGGCGCTGTTCTACATCGGCGGCGAGCTGTCCCAGACGCGCATGGGCATGCCCAGCGCCATCACCGGCATCTTCCAGGGCATCCTGCTGTTTTCGCTGCTGGCGTGCGATGTCCTGATCCACCAACGCCTGCGCTGGAGGCGCTGATACCATGGATGTACTGGCTCCCCTGATCGCTGCGGCCATGAACGCCGGCACCCCGCTGATGCTGGCGGCCCTGGGTCTGCTCATCAATGAAAAATCCGGCGTCATCAACCTGGGTTCCGAAGGCATGATGCTGGTGGCGGCGGCGTTGGGCTTTGCCGTGACCGTGCAAACCGGCAGCACCGGGATCGGCTTCCTGGCCGGCGCCGGCGCCGGCGCCTTGATGGCCGGCCTGTTCGCCTGGCTGGTGGTCTGGCTGGGGGCCAATCAGGTTGCCTGCGGCCTGGCCCTGTCGCTGTTTGGCGTCGGTCTGTCCGCCTCCATCGGACTGCCCTATGTCGGCGCCACGATCCAGGCCGCGTCCTGGTCCGTGCCGGGGCTGGCCGATTTGCCCTTCGTCGGCCCGGCCCTGTTCCGGCATCATCCGCTTGTCTATGGCGCCCTGGCGCTGGCCGTTGCACTGACCTGGTTCCTGTACCGCACGCGCGCCGGCCTGGTCCTGCGCGCCGTGGGCGAATCCCCCGAATCCGCGCATGCCCTGGGCTATTCCGTGCGCCGGATCCGCCTGGTGGCTTTGCTGTTCGGTGGCGCCTGCTGCGGCCTGGCCGGCGCTTTCATGTCGCTGGTCTACACGCCGATGTGGGTCGAGAACATGGTCGCGGGCCGCGGCTGGATCGCGCTGGCACTGACGCCGTTCGCCACCTGGCGCCCATTGCGGGTGCTGATCGGCGCGTATCTGTTTGGCGGCATCACCATCCTGACTTTCCACATGCAGGCGCTGGGCGTGCCGATTGCCTCGCAGTTGCTTTCCATGCTGCCCTACCTGGCCACCATCCTGGTGCTGGTCCTGATTTCGCGCAACGTGAACTGGATCCGCATCAACATGCCCGCATCCCTGGGGCGCGTGTTCAATCCCAATCATTGATTGTCTTCCACGGAGAATCTTCCATGAAAACTCGCCTGATTCGTCAAACCCTGGCGGCCGCCGCCACCGCCACGGCGTGCCTGTGGGCCGCCGGCCCCGCCGCCGCGCAGGAACCCCTGAAGATCGGCTTCGTCTACGTCAGCCCGATCGGCGAGGCGGGCTGGACCTGGCAGCAGGATCTGGGCCGCAAATACATGGAGCAGCAGTTGGGCGACAAGATCCAGACCCAGTTCGTCGAAGACGTGCCTGAAGGCGCGGATGCCGAGCGCGTCATCCGCGACCTGGCCCAGCAGGGCAACAAGCTGATCTTCACCACGTCCTTCGGCTACATGAATCCGACCATCAAGGTCGCCAAGCAGTTCCCGGACGTCAAGTTCGTGCATTCCACCGGCTACAAGACCGCGCCCAACGTCGCCACCACCAACGCCCGCTTCTACCAGGCGCGCTACGTGGCCGGCATCCTGGCCGGGCACAAGACCCAGACGGGCGTGGTTGGTTATATCGGCGCCTATCCGATTCCCGAAGTCCTTCAGGGCATCAACGCCTTCACGCTCGGCCTGCGCAGCGTCAAGCCCGATGCCACCGTGCGCGTCATCATGGTCAATAGCTGGTTCGATCCGGGCAAAGAGCGCGACGCCGCGCTGGCCCTGCTGGACCAGGGCGCCGACATCGTCACCCATCACACCGATTCGACCGCCGCCGTCCAGGCTGCCGAAGAGCGCGGCAAGTGGGCTATCGCCTATCACTCCGACATGCACAAGTTCGGGCCCAAGGCCCAGTTGGCCGCCGTCACCCATCATTGGGGCCCGTACTTCACCCGCGAAGCCAAGGCGATGCTGGACGGCACCTGGAAATCCGACCAGGTCTGGGGCGGCTTCAAGGAAGGCATGGTGGCTCTCGAAGGCTTCGGTCCCGCCGTCGACGAGGCGCTCAAGGCGGATCTCAAAGCCAAGGAAGACGCCATCGCCGACGGCTCCCTGAAGGTCTTCTCCGCGCCGCTCAAGACCAACGAGGGCAAGGTGGTGCTGTCCGAGGGCGCGCTGGACGACAAAGGTCTGAACGCGATGAATTACTACGTCGAGGGCGTGGTCGGCAAGCTGACCAAGAATTGAGCGGATTCGATCCCGGGCGCGCGGCCGCCCGGTCGAATCGCGGCATCTCTTCGCCTTGCGCCTTGCAAGGCCCCCGGATGAGCCCGGTCATGGCTCCGTCCCTGCGGACCGGTCATGACCGGGCTCATCCTTTGCGGGGCACGGACCAGGTGCTGACGGCCTGGGCGACCGGCTCACCGCCGCCTTCGGGCGACAGCAGCACTTCGCCGGCCGTCATGCGGCCGGTTTTCAGGATCCGGGCCTGGGCGATGATCCCGCCGGCCGGCGCGCCGCGCAGGAAATTGATCGTCAGGCTGGCCGTGACGGATTCGGCAACGCCCGTGGCGCCGAGCACGGCGGCGTAGAGGGCCAGGTCGGCCAGGCCCATCAGCATCGGGCCGGCTACGATGCCGCCCAACCGCTGGTGCGCGGGATTGGGCGGCAGACGCAGGGTAGCCTGCCCGTACCGGATCTCCAGCGCTTCGATGCCCAGCACGGCGGCAAAGGGATGCAGCCGGTCCAGCAGTTCACGAAATTCATCCAGACTGATGCGAGCCTCGGGGGCGGCGGCCCCGGAAACGGAATCGAGCGGTTTGGACATGGCGCAAAGAAGGGTCGAAAAGCCCATAGTACACTGGTCCCGCCGAGGCGAACGGATGCTCTTCGGCCGCGCCGGCCGGCGTTCCGGCTGGTCCCGCCGCAGGGCCATCCAGGCAATCTGCGGGTCACATCATGGGTAGTGAAATGAAGAAAGCTTTGACGCGTACACTGGGATTCTCGGCCGGTCTGCTGCTGGCAACCGCAGCCTGGGGGCATGGGCAGAATGCCGCGCACCATGCGTCGGCCGCCCCGCCGGCCAAGGCGTCCGCCACCGTGACGGCGTCCGGTTGCTGGATCCGCCTGATTCCGTCGCCCGCGCCGTCGGGCGGTTTTTTCGTGGCGCACAATGCCGGATCCGAAGACGCCGTGCTGACGGGCGCCCATTCGCCCGACTATGGCATGGTCATGCTGCATGAAACCACCGAGTCCGATGGGATGAGCAAAATGGCCATGGTTCACCAGGTCGCCATTCCGGCGGGCAAGGATCTGGCGTTCAAACCGGGCAGTTACCACTTGATGCTGGAGCAGCCTCGCGCCGGCCTGAAGATCGGCGATACCGTGCGCCTGGAACTCACGCTCGCCAATGGCGAAGGCGTGTCCACCACGTGCGAGGTCAAATCGCCCAAAGCCATGCCGGGCGCGGGCGGGCATGATATGTCCCAGCACATGAAGCATTGATCGGCTTGCCGGAGGGGCTGGCCGGACATGCCTTGCGCATGCCGCGGCGCCCCGGTGCCGGCGCTGCCGCGTCAGGCCCCCGCGATGAATTCCAGGACGGCGCGATTGAAAGCGCGCGGATTGGCCAGGTTCATTCCGTGTGCTGCCAGGGCGATGCGCACACGCTTCGACTGGGGCAGCAAGGCCTGCAGCCGGTCCTGGCGGGTGGCGTATTTGGCCGGGCTTTGCGCGCCCCCGATCAGCAACACCGGGCAGGTCACGCCGGCCGCATCTTGCGGGGCCACCGGCAGATTGGCTTCGCGGATCTGCGACAGCAGGGTGACTGCGTTGTCGCGGGCCATATCCTTGAACCAGCCGACCATCTTGCGCCAGGTCTCATCGCCGTTCACCGTGTCGATGAATTGCTCGAGGGCGCCTTCCGCATCCCCTTCTTGCAGGCGTTGCACGGCATCCGCATAGAAGACGGGAGTTTCCGGCTCGTCCGCAAAGCGGAATCCGGGGTCGGCCAGCGTCAGCGATCGGCACAGCTCGGGCGCCTCGATGGCCAGGCTCAACGCCACCTGGGCGCCGCGCGAATGGCCGATCACGTGAGCGCCGTCGTGCTCGTCCAGTGCCCGGAGCAGGTGTGCCAGATCGCGGGCATGCGCGTCGATGGCATAGGCCGCCTGGGGATGGGACTGTGTGTCGGGCCAGCAGCCGCGCAGGCTGGGGGCAAGCACGCGGCGCGTCTCGGCGAAAGCCGGCACCTGCCAGCGCCAGTAGCGATAGTCGCACAGTGAGCCGTGGATCAGCAGGACCGGCGCGCCCGCGCCCGTCCCGGCCTGGGTGTAGTGCAGGCCGCCCTCGGGAAGGGGAAGGATATGGTGCGGCGGCTCGGTGCGCGGGGCCGGCATTACAGCAGTTTCAGCCGGCTCTTGGCCGTTTCCGCGGAGGCGCTGTTCGGATAGTCTTTGATGATGCGCTGCAGGCTGGCCTTGGCGCCTTTCATGTCGTTGAGTTCGATCTGATCGGCCGCCACGACCAGCAAGGCGTCGGGAGCACGGGGATCGTCGGGGCGGTTCTTGACCAGCGATTGCATGGTCTGGATGGAGCCCTTGAAATCTTTGGAGGCGTATTGGCTGCTGCCCAGGTAGAACTGGGCGTCGCCCGTGAGGGAACTGTCCGGATAAGACTGGATGAAGGCCGCGAAGCCTTCCGCCGCCTCTTTGTAGCGGCCATTGCGGTACTGATCCGCGGCGGCTTCATAGACGGCCTGCTCCTGCGGATCGCCGCTTTGCGGGGCCTTGGGGGCGTTGCCGTTGCCGCCGCCGGGTGATGCGCGCTGGCCCAGTTCCTCGAGACGGCCGCGCAGCGTGGCGATCTCCTGATGCAGCAGATCCATCTGGTCGGCCAATTGCAGCCGGGCCTGCTGGTTCTGTTCGTTCATCTGTTTGATCTGGGTGCGCAGTTCCAGGATGGCGCGGCGCGCTTCGTCGTCGGAAAAGGCCTGGGCGGCGGGCGCCGCCAGCGTCAGCGCCAGCAGAAGGGTGGCGGTCAGGGTATGCGGGCGATGGGATGCGGTCATGGGATCTTCCGTCTTCTGAATAAAAGGGCCCCCACGCTGTGCGCGGGATGCCTCGGGGGCTTCATCCTGGAGCGGCCCGGCGATGAAAAAACGCCGTAGCGGGAGCCGCTACGGCGCTGTCGCTGCCTGGCTGACGATCAGTGCTGATAATTGATGTCGGCGCGGCGGTTTTCGGCGTAGTCGGCTTCGGTGTTGCCCAGGGCCTTGGGACGCTCCTTGCCGAAGCTGATCGCTTCGATCTGGTTGGCATTGACGCCCAGCAGGGTCATCATGCGCGCCACGGCATCCGAACGGCGCTGGCCCAGGGCCAGATTATATTCGGTACTGCCGCGTGCGTCGGTGTTGCCTTCCACGCGGACTTTCTGGCCTTGATGGCTGGTCAGGTAGTTGGCATGCATCTCGACGACGCTGCGGTACTGTTCGGGCACCGCGTAGCTGTCAAAATCGAAGTAAACCGAGCGTTGTTGCGCGAGCGGGCTTTGCGGATTGAAGGGATCCATGATTTGCCCAGCGGACGCCGAATCGGAGCCGTTGCCTGCTGCGCCGTTCTGGTCCAGCGGCACGGAGCTGCAGGCGGCCAGCGAGGCGGCGATGGCGGCGATGGTCAGGGTCCTGGTGATGCGCGAGCTCATTTAATGTCCTTTAGAAGAAAGAAGAGTCACACGAAAAAAATCAGTCTGTGAAAGGGCCCCAGGCCGGCTCGCGGACCTTGCCGTTGAGCACCGACAGTGTCTGGCGCACGCGCCCGTCGATCGAAGTCACCGCCAACACGCTGCGACCGTTCTGGATGGAACTGTAGAGCACTTGCATGCCATTGGGCGCGTAGCTGGGGGATTGGTCGTCCGGACCGTCCGTCAGAATCTGCTCGGTACCCGAGTTCAAGGCCAGGCTTGCAATCCTGAAGGCACCATTTCTACGGGTAACGTACACCAGTTGCTGTCCATCCGGCGATACCCTAGGTGAAATATTGTAACTGCCCGAGAAGGTGAGGCGCTGGGCGTCCCCGCCACCCGCCGGCACCTTGTAGATCTGCGGGCTGCCCCCCCGGTCGCTGGTGAAGACCAGGGATTGGCCATCGGGGGTGAAGCGCGGCTCGGTGTCGATCAGCGGGGAGCGCATGACCCGGCGCAGATCGGATCCGTCCGTGTTGATGGTGTAAATCTGGGAAATGCCGTCTCTTGACAGCACGATCGCCATGCGTTGGCCGTCCGGCGACCAGGCGGGCGCGCTGTTGTTGCCCTTGTAGTTGGCAATCGGCTGGCGCTGGCCGGTCGCCAGCGTCTGCACGTAGATCACGGATTTTCCAGATTCGAAACTGACGTAGGCGAGCCGCGAGCCGTCCGGCGACCAGGCGGGCGAGATGATGGACTGTTTCGAGCGCAGCATCACCTGCGGGTTCTGGCCGTCGGCGTCAGCAATTTGTAACTCATAACCGTTGTCCGTTTGCAACACGTAGGCGATCCGTGTCGAGAACACACCGCGCACGCCGGTGATCTTTTCGTAGATCCGGTCGGCGATCCGGTGTGCAATGCGGCGCATTTCGGCTTCGGTGCCGCTGTAGGACGCCTGGTCCAGTTCCGTCTTGCGGACGTTGTCCACCAAGCGGTAGCTGACCGTGTACTGGCTGCCGTTTTGTGCCACCGTGCCATAGGCGAGGTAGTCGGCTCCGCGCGCCTGCCAGGTGCCGTGATCGATCTGGCTCTGGACGTCCAGCCCGGCGCCCGAGGCGCCGATCAGGCGGAACTGGCCTGAACGGGTCAGGTCGGCGCGGATGACTTCGGGCGTCGAGGTGGCGCTGGATGCGCCCGCGAAATCGGCGATGGCGATCGGATACTGGGTGGCGCCGACGCCGGAAATATCGACGCGCAACTGGGCATGGGCCGGGGCGGCGCCCGCGGCGGCCAGCGCGACGCCCAGGCCGGCCGCAGCGGCGCGCCGCCAGAGGCGTCCGATGAGGCTGGAGGCTGTGAATACGGTCATGATGACGATCTCCTTAGTCGTACATGCGGTAGTCCACGTCAATATACGACGGATACTTGCCGCCAGGCGGTTTCGGGAAGGGCGAGCAGGCCAGGATCCCCTTCTGGACGGCATCGTCGAAGCGGGGATTGCCGGAAGAGCGGGTCAGGTCGACGCCCTGGACTTGTCCATTGGACCCCAGGCGGGTGCGGAAGCTTGCCGTGGGGTTGTTCGAGCCGCTGCGCGGCGGCACGTTGTAGACCACGCCGGGTTGGACGCAGGCGCGCACCTTGGCCGCGTAGCCGTCGTTGCCGCCGCCGCCGCGTTGGTTGCGGTCCGCGTTGCCGCTGGCGATGCCGGCGGCTTCCAGTGCGTCGCCGCGCATGGCGGCCCTCAAGGCCTGGCGCTTGGCCTCGGCTTCCTTGGCGGCTTTTTCCCGGGCGGCCTTCTCGGCGGCGGCTTTTTCCGCAGCGGCTTTCTCGGCTTTTTCCTTTTCGGCCTTTTCGCGGGCGGCTTTTTCAGCGGCCGCCTTCTCGGCGGCGGCCTTTTCGGCAGCGGCTTTTTCAGCGGCGGCCTTCTCGGCAGCAGCCTTCTCGGCCCTTTCTTGTGCCGCCTTTTCTTTTTCCGCTTGTTCCTGCCGGGCCTTTTCGCGTGCTGCCTGCTCGGCGGCTTCCTTCTCGGCCTTTTCCCGGGCGGCCTGTTCGGCCAGCCGCCGTTCTGTTTCCTCGCGGGCTTTGCGTTCTTTGGCCAAGGCAATTTCAGCCTCGGCTTGCGCTTGGGCGGCCTCCGCGGCCCGCGCCTGGGCCTCGGCCAATTGCGCCTGCCGCGCGGCCTCGGCTTGCTCCGCGGCTTGGCGCGCGCTGTCGTCGGGCACAGGCGTGGGTTCCGGCTCGGGCTCAGGCTTGGCGGGCTCGGATTCCGGTTGCGGTTCGGCCTGCGGTTCTTCAGGCTGCTCCTGCGGCGCTGCGGCGTCGGCCACGGTGCCCTGGGCCCAGAGCTCGACCTGGACAGGGCCTGGATTGTCGGGGGCGGTGGAAAAGCCCGCCACCATCAGCAGGATCAGCAGGCCGTGGGCGGCCAGAGAGACGAGCAGGCCGCGGCGGTCGTCGCGCCCGCCGGGGCGTACGTCGTCATCGGAATCGGTGTTGAAGAAGCGGTCGAACAAATTCATGGCACCAGCATCAGCGCGCGGCCGGAGCGTTCTGGTTGACCAGCAGTCCCAGCTTGCCGACGCCGCCGTTGCGCAGTTGATCCATGACTTGCATGACGGTCTCGTAAGGGACCTTGCCATCGGCGGAAATCACCACCGGGGTGTCGGGCGTGGCGATGGCGCGGACCTCGGCCAGCAGGTTGGCCTTGTCGATGGAGCGGAACGAGGCGCCGCCTTCGCGCATCCGCAGGGCGAGCGCGCCCTCGGCGTCGATCTGGATCTCGAGCGGCTGCAGAGGAACTTCGGACGCCGTGCCGACGGAGGGCAACTCGATCTGGCCCGGGGTGATCATGGGCGCGGTGACCATGAAGATCACCAGCAGGACCAGCATGACGTCGATGTAGGGAACGACATTGATGTCGTTCTTCATGCGGCGCGAGCGACGACTGCCGAGCGATGTCATGTCAGGGCCTTTTCGCGCGAATCAGGGAAATGGCGCTGTCCGCCGTGCACGTATGGGCATACGTGCGGCGCCAGGCGCTTTGTTCAACCGGATCATTCATGCCTTCGCGACTCCTTGATGCGTGTGGACAGGCTCTAGTGCACCTGGCGCTGGAGGATGTTCAGGAATTCTTCGACGAAACTTTCGAAACGGATCGAAAGCCGGTCGATTTGGTTGGTGTAGCGGTTGTATGCCAGCACGGCCGGGATGGCGGCGAACAGGCCGATGGCCGTCGCGATCAGCGCTTCGGCGATCCCCGGGGCCACGGCGGCCAGGGTGGCCTGCTGCATGGTGGACAAGCCCATGAAGGCGTGCATGATCCCCCACACGGTGCCCAGCAGCCCGATGTAGGGGCTGACCGAACCGGTGGAGGCGAGGAAGTTCAGGTGCGATTCCAGACTGTCCATCTCGCGCTGGAGCGCAGCCTTCATGGCGCGGCGGGGCGCGTCCAGCAGCGTATCGCCCCGGCTCGATGAGCGGCGCGCCTTGACGAACTCGGTCATGCCGGCGTCGAAGATGCGCGCCAATGCGCCATGCTCGTTGCGGCGGCTGGCGATGGCCTGTTGCAGGACCGTCAGGTCGCCGCCCGCCCAGAAATCATCTTCGAAGCGGCGGGTCTGTTCATCGGCGCGCCGCAGGGCCGCCCGCTTGCTGAATATGTAGGCCCAGGACAGGACCGAGGCGCCGAACAGGATCAGCATCACGATCTGCACAGGCAGACTGGCGTGGCCGATGAGAGAGAGCAGCGACAAATCGCTAGAGGCTTGCATGGTTAATGAAGGGCCTTTTCCAATAGATCCCTGACGGAGGGGGAGAGACGGATGGGTTTGAAGCTGAGGGCGTGCACCGTGCAGACCTGGATGTCCGCGCTGGCGAGCAGCGTGCCGTCGCGCAGCGCCTGCTGGGCGAAGCGGATCGTCGACGCTCCCAGGCCGGTCACGGCGGTCCGGACGAGGATGCGGTCGTCCAGGCGGGCGGGTTGCCGGTAGGCAATGTCCGCATGCTTGACCACAAACATCATCTGTTCCTGTGTTGCGAGAGTGTGTTGATCCATCCCGAGCGCGCGCAGCCATTCCGTGCGACCACGTTCGAAGAATTTGAGGTAGTTCGCGTAGTACACGACGCCGCCGGTGTCAGTGTCCTCGTAATATACGCGAATGGACAGCTCGCCGGGGGGAATGGTTCGGTCCGGAATCATTTTTTGGTGAGGCCTTGTGACACGGGCGCTGCGGCCTAGAGGGACTCCAGCCGGTCCAGGATGTGCGCCTGGGCGTCGGCCAGGGCGATGCGCTGCGCCTGATCGTCGCGGCGCGCCTGGATTTCGACGATGCCGTCTTTCAGGCCGCGGTCGCCTAGCGTCACGCGCAGCGGCACGCCAATCAGTTCCCAGTCGGCGAACATGATGCCCGGCCGGGCATCGCGGTCGTCCAGAATCACGTCCACCCCCCGCGCCTGCAGCGATTGGTACAGGGCTTCGGCGGCCTCGCGGACGGCCTCGCTCTTGCCGATGCCGATGGGGCACAGCACCACCTCGAAGGGCGCCAGGGCGCGCGGCCAGATCATGCCCCGCTCGTCGTGGTTCTGTTCGATGGCGGCGGCCGAGATCCGGCTGATGCCGATGCCGTAGCAGCCCATCTGCATCAGAGCCGGCTTGCCGTCCGTTTCCAGGAAAGTCGCATTCAGGGCGCGCGAGTATTTGTCTCCCAGGAAGAACACGTGGCCGACCTCGATGCCGCGCTGGATCGCCAAGGTGCCGCCGCGCGGATCGGGATCGCCTGCCACGACGTTGCGCAGGTCGGCGACCAGTGCCGGCTCGGGCAGGTCGCGTCCCCAGTTGACACCGCTCAGATGGTAGCCCGCCTCGTTGGCGCCGCAGACGAAATCCCCCATGTGGGCGACCGTGCGGTCGGCGATCACGGTGACGGCCTGCGGATCCACGCCGACGGGGCCCAGGTAGCCCGGAGCGCAATGGAAGACCGCGTCGATCTCGGCCTCGGTCGCCAGGCGATAGCCCTCGCCGAAGCCGGGCAGCTTGCCGACCTTGATCTCATTGGTTTCATGATCGCCCCGGATCAGCAGCAGCCACAGGCGGGCCGGGCCGTCGGCCGGGTCGGTGGCCAGCACCACGGACTTGACCGTGCGCGACAAGGGCAGCCCCAGTTGTTCGGCTACGATTTCGCATTTGGGCGCCTCGGGCGTTGCGCGTTTTTCCATGGGCTCGCGCGCCGGTTCGCGCGCGGCCAGCAGGCAGGGCGCATCGGCCAGCTCGATATTGGCGGCGTAGTCCGAAGCGGGGTTGTAGACGATCAAATCTTCGCCCGTGTCGGCGATGACCTGGAATTCATGGCTGCGCGTGCCGCCGATCGAGCCGGTGTCGGCCGCCACGGCGCGGTACGTCAGGCCCAGGCGCGTGAAGATGCGCTGATAGGCGGCGTACATGGCATCGTAGCTGGCCTGGGCGGCGGTTTCGTCGCGGTCGAAGGAATAGGCGTCCTTCATCGTGAATTCGCGGCCGCGCATCAGGCCGAAGCGCGGCCGCCGCTCGTCGCGGAACTTCGTCTGGATGTGATAGAAATTGACCGGTAGCTGGCGCCAGCTATGGATTTCGTTGCGAGCGATGTCGGTGATGACTTCTTCCGAGGTCGGCTGCAGGACGAAGTCGCGCTGGTGGCGGTCCTTGATGCGCAGCAGCTCGGCGCCGTATTGCTCCCAGCGGCCCGATTCTTCCCACAGCTCGGCCGGCTGCACGACCGGCATCAGCAGTTCGATGGCGCCGGCGCGGTTCATTTCCTCGCGCACGATGGCCTCGATCTTGCGCAGGACCTTCAGGCCCATGGGCATGTAGGTATAGATGCCGCCGGCGATTTTTCGGATCATGCCCGCCCGCGTCATCAGCTGGTGGCTGACGACCTCCGCCTCGGCGGGGGCTTCCTTCAGGGTGTTCAGATGGTACTGGCTGGCGCGCATGGTAGGGATTCCGGTTGGTACGTATAATCGACGGTAATTGTATTGAATTCACAACCGAGGTGGCCCCATGTTGGATCGCGAAGGCTACCGTCCGAATGTCGGCATCATTCTCGTGAACCAGAAAAACGAGGTTTTCTGGGGCAAGCGCATCAGGGAACACGCATGGCAGTTTCCCCAGGGGGGCATCAAGCACGGCGAAACTCCCGTGCAGGCGATGTACCGCGAACTCCACGAGGAGACCGGCTTGCGCGCCGAGCACGTACGCATTCTGGGACGGACCCGGGACTGGTTGCGTTATACCGTACCGGATCATTACGTGCGCCGCGAATTGCGGGGCCACTATAAAGGCCAGAAGCAGATCTGGTTCCTGCTGCGCATGGTGGGCCGCGACAGCGACGTCAGCCTGCGCGCCTCCGATACGCCCGAGTTCGACGCCTGGCGCTGGAACGCCTATTGGGTGCCGCTGGATGCCGTCATCGAGTTCAAGCGCGAGGTCTATTCTCTGGCGCTCAACGAGTTGTCGGGCCTGCTGTTTCGTCGCGGCCGCGAGAACCGCTACCTGCGCCATCGCAGCCCCCGAGGCGCCGGGTCGCACGATGATTCCGCCGGCCGTTCGGCGGAATCGTCGCTTCCGAAATCCCCTCGGCCCGACCCGGTATGATTCAATCCCTTTCGTGGCGTATCGCGCCGGCACTCCAAAAGGTTTGACCGCATGCTCCAAGACCTCGACGCATTGTCCCAACGCATCCGCCAAGTCGTCCAACTGGCGCGGGATCTGCAATCCGAACGCGCCGGCCTGCAGGCCCGGGTACGGCAGCTCGAACAAGAATACCAGGCGCTGAAAGACCAGCAACTGCGCGAAGGCGAGGAATTCGCCCGCATGTCCGAAAGGCTCGCGCGTCACGACCAGGAAATCCAGGCCGTGCGCGAAGAGTCCGATCAGCACCGGGCGGCCCTGGAATCCGAAGCCCGCGATCACCGGGTTCGTTCCGATTCCCTGCAGCGTCGCCTGATTCAGGTCGAATCCGAGCGCGACCGCCTGCGTGAAGCCGCCACCGGCGCCCAGCAACAGATCGAGCTCATCCTCGAGCGCCTGCCGGGCGCGCAGGCCTGAGGCCTTTACCATTTACCAAGGAGCCGCGAAGCATGGAACGCATCGACGTCGCCATTCTCGGCCGCGATTACTCGCTGGCCTGCCCGCCTGAACAAAAAGACGCCCTGCTGGCCGCCGTGCGGCTGGTCGATCAGCGCATGCTGGCCATCAAGGGCGCCGGCAAGATCGTCAGCAACGAACGCATCGCCGTGATGGCCGCCATCCAGATCGCCAACGAGCTGCTCAGCATGCGCGCGCCCGACGGCCCCCTGGGCAATGTTGCCTTGGGCGATTTCAAGAGTAAAATTGAATCCATGAACGGCATGCTCGATGAAGTCCTGAGCACCGCCGTTTAGCCAACAGTATTCTCCGGATGCGCCAGGCCATCCGGTCGTCTAAGTCCCTGCCGTGTTCGTGACCTGGCCATACATTCCTTGAACCAATGCTATAGGCATAGGTTGCCGGATTGACAGATAGGAGAGCTGCCTTCACTGGCCGGCCCGAAGTCTGACTGATGGCGACCACCGTGAACCCTCGGTTCCGGGATGCCGGCCTAGACGGCACAGGTGGGGCGTTACCCGGAAAGCTCGTCGTGATCGCGACGAGCTTTCGTCTTTTCAGGAGAGGAAAATGTATCGAGGCGTGCTCAAACGCAAGCAACTTCTGGCCGGTCTGTCGTTCGTCTTGGCCGTTTCGGCGCTACCCGCGCTGGCCCATGAAGCCGAACCTGCCGAGCCGCGCGCTTCGTTGTCGGCCGAGGCCTCATCCGAGGTCGGGCAGGATCGCGTTGAGATCACCCTGGCCGCTGAACTGTCCGGCGACTCGCAGACCGAAGTGGCCGAGGCCCTGAACAAGCGTCTGGATTCCGTCATGAAGCGGGCCAAGGGCCACCAGGGCATCGAGGCGCGCAGCGGATCCTACCGGATCTGGCCGACCACCGATCGCGATGGCAAGATCGCCGAATGGCGGGGCCAGGCCGAAATCCTCCTGGAATCCAGCGATTTTCCTGCCGTGTCCAAACTGGCTGCCGATCTGGGCGACCGCATGCCGATCGCCGGCCTGTCGTTCTCGGTCTCGCCGGAACGGCGCGCCGCCGAAGAGCAAAAACTCCTGGGCCAGGCTGTCGAGGCGTTCAAGGCCCGCGCGCAGGCGTTGACCCAGGCGCTGGGCTTTGCCGGCTACCGCTTCCATATGGTCGAACTGGGCGGTCAGGGCGCCATGCCGCCCGTGCCCATGCCGCGCATGATGATGAGCGCCATGGCCGCCGACAAAGCCGCTGCGCCGGTCGAGGGCGGTCGCGAACGGGTCAGCGTGTCGGTGCAGGGGACGATCGTCTTGCTGCCCAAATGAACAGCGCCAGCCCGATCAGGATCATGGGCAGCGACATCCACTGACCCATCGACAGGCCGCCCGCCAGCAGCCCCAGGAAGTCGTCCGGTTCGCGGGTGAACTCCACCATGAACCGGAACACTCCGTAGCCCATCAGGAAGACGGCGCCGACCTGGCCCGTCGGGCGGGGCTTGCGGGCGAAGCACCACACCAGGACGAACAAGGCCAGGCCTTCCAGGCCCATTTCGTAGAGTTGCGAGGGGTGGCGCGGCGTGCCGTCCGCCGCGCCCGGAAAGACCATGCCCCAGGGCAAGTCCGTGGGGCGGCCCCAAAGTTCCCCATTGATGAAATTGCCCAGGCGCCCGGCGGCCAGGCCAAGGGGGATCAGGGGGGCGATGAAATCGCCGATCTCCAACAGTGTCCGGCCGCGCTTGCGGGCAAAGACCAGCATGGCCAGGATCACGCCGATCAGGCCGCCATGAAAAGACATCCCGCCTTGCCAGACCTCGAAGATCATCAGCGGATGCGCCAGGTAGTCGTCCAGCTTGTAGAACAGCACGTAGCCCAGGCGCCCGCCCAAGATCACGCCGAGGACGCCGTAGAAGATGATGTCCTCCAGATCGCGCAGTGTCAGCCCGTTCGCGGCGGGATGGTGCTGGATGCGCCAGCGCCCCAGCAGCCAGGCCAGGCCGAAGCCGGCCAGGTACATGAGGCCGTACCAGTGGATCGCGATGGGGCCGATCTGCAAGGCGACGGGGTCGATGTGAGGGTAGGGCATGGGGACGGCCTAGAAGAAACCAATCATGGATAATACCGTGATCGAGGCAGCGGGCGCCGGCCGGGCGCGGTTGCCGCGCATGGAATCGGATGGGAGCAAGGGACCAAAATGAAGCAACGGGCTGCGCCGCTCGGTCGAGCGATCAGAATCATCCTGGCGGGCGTGGTGTCGATGTGCGCCGCAGAAGCCTGGGCCGCGGGTGAAACGGCGGCCGGCGGGCAGGCGCTTGCCGGTCAGCGCCAGTGCCTGGGCTGTCACCAGGTGGACGCCCGCCGGGTGGGGCCGCCGTTTCGCGCCATCGCCGAACGCTTCCAGGGCCGGCCCGAAGCGGCCGGGCATCTGGCGCGCGTCATTCGCGAAGGCAGCCGGGGGCAGTGGGGCGCGATTCCCATGCCGGCCCAGACGCGCGTGTCGGATGTCGATGCGCAGCGGCTGGCGCTCTGGATCCTGTCGCTGACGGAGCCGGCCAAGGCCGAGTGAGCGATTCATCCCGCAGCAGGAAAAAGGAAAATCACATGGAAAGCCGAGAAAACGCCGTCTTCGACACCGCCCTCTTCGGCGGCGGATGCTTCTGGTGCCTGGAGCCTGTGTTCCGCGCGCTGGATGGCGTGCTGGATGTGCGCCCGGGCTATTGCGGCGGCCACGTCGATCATCCGACCTACGAGCAGGTCTGCCGCAAAGACACCGGCCATGTCGAGGTCGTGCGGATCACGTTCGATCCCGCGCGTGTCGGCTATCGCACGCTGCTGGAGGTTTTCTTCGGCACGCACGATCCGACCACCCCCGAGCGCCAGGGCAACGATATCGGGCCTCAGTACGCTTCGGTGATCTTCACGAGCAACGCGGCCCAGACGGCTTTGGCGCGGACTGTGCGCGCCGAGGCCCAGGCGGCTTTCGATGATCCCATCGTCACGCGGATCGAGACGGCGGGCGTGTTCTGGCCGGCCGAGGCGGTGCACAGCGAATATTACCGGCGCAATCCGGAGCAGGGCTATTGCCAGTTCGTCATTGCGCCGAAACTGGCGAAATTCCGCCAGCGCTACGCGCACCTGCTGCGTTGAGCCCGGCGCCGCCGGGCGCCTGTTTCAGGCCTGTGGCGCCGGAGGCCGCTGCGCCGAGGCTTCCAGCCGGCGCCCCCAGGCGGTGCCCGGCCGGGTCAGGGCCGCCAGGGCCGCCAGCACGCCCAAGGTCGCCAGCCCGCGCAACACCAGGATGACCCAGATGTTGGCGCCCAGCGCCAGGATCAGCAGCGTGTCCTCGATCAGGGCGTGGCACAGCGAGAGCCATGACAACGCCAGCAGCCGCGTGCGCGGACTGTAGTTCTCGCGTTCGGCGGCTTCGATGATCAGTGCGCCTCCGTAGGCCAGGCCCAGCAGCACCCCCACCGTGGTCAGGGGGGCGGCGCGCTCTTCCAGGCCGGACAGGCGCAGCACCGGCGTCAGCAGCCGGGTCACCAGCCGCGTGATGCCCAGGCGCTCCAGCACGTCCAGCAGGATGACCAGCCCGACGATGACGACCAGGACCAGCGCCAGCGATTGCAGCGTGGACAGTATCCAGGGCCAGACGTCCGGGGGGCCTTGGGCCAGTTCCGCGTCCTGTTGCATCCAGGCCAGCGAGACGGGCTCCTGCAGTACGTCCAGCACACGGCAGGCCCAGCTCACGGCGCCGCCGTAGATGAGCGCGACGGCGATGCGCAGCGCGCCCGTGATCAACGCGCTGGCGCCCGCGCGGCGCACGACGGACTGCTCGGTAGGCACATTGTGGGCGAACAGCATCATGGCCCCCAGTGCGCTGACCTGGGCCACCGTCATGTCCATGCCGGCGGACAATGCCGCCATCGATGCCATGCCGCCGTAGATGTTGGTCAGCACCGTGGTGGCCCAGATGATGCCGGCCTCGGGCGGCAGCCCCAGCAGCCCCATGGCCGGCGTCAGCGCCTCTCCGGCCAGGCGCACCAGACCCAGGCGGTCTGCGATGTACACGATCACCATGACCGGCAGCATGATGCGCACGATCGTCAGAAACATGCGCGTGCTGCGCTGGCAGATGGTGTGCAGGTAATGGAGCATGGACGGATTGGGGAAAGGCGCGGCGCCGGTGGGGCAGGCCGCATCCCCGGCATTGTAGGCGGTGCCGGCGGCCGCGGCGCGCAGGCCGTCGGGCCCGCGTCTCAGGTCCGCAACACGCCCCGGCGGATCTGGTCCAGCTCAATGGATTCGAACAGCGCCTTGAAATTGCCTTCGCCGAAGCCGTCGTTGCCTTTGCGCTGGATGATCTCGAAGAAGATCGGCCCGATCTGGTTGGCGGTGAAGATCTGCAGCAACAGGCTGCCGTCTGGCGCGCCGTCCAGCAAGATGCGGTTGCGCCGCAGGCGGGGCGCGTCTTCTCCATGGCCCGGCAGGCGGCCGTCCAGCAGTTCGTAATAGGTGTCCGGGGTATCCAGGAATTTCACCCGGCCGCTCAACTGTTCGACCGTGCGGTGGATGTCGCCCGTGGACAGGGCGATGTGCTGGATGCCTTCGCCCCGGTACTGGTCCAGGTATTCCTGGATCTGGCCGGGCGTATCGCCGCCTTCCTCGTTGATGGGGATGCGGATCAGCCCGCACGGCGAAGTCATGGCCTTGGACTTGACCCCGGTGAGCTGGCCTTCGATGTCGAAATAGCGGATTTCGCGGAAATTGAAGATGCGCTCATAGAATTCGGACCATTCCTGCATCCGTCCGCGATGCACGTTGTGGGTGAGGTGGTCGATGTGCAGCAGGCCGGCGCCCGCGTGGCGAAGGTCTTCGCGGGCCTTGGCGTGGTCCAGAGGCTCGAAGTCCACGTCGTAGATGCCGATGTCGCCGATGCCGCCGTGCCCGTACTTGCCGCGCCAGCGGTCCACCAGGTAGATGAGGGAGTCGCCGATGCCCTTGATGGCGGGGATGTTCAATTCCATCGGGCCGCTGTGCGAATCGAAGCCCCAGGCCCCGCGCTCCAGGGCCTGCGCGTAGGCCCGGGCCGCATCGTTCACGCGCAGTCCGATGGCGCAGATCGAGGGGCCGTGCTGGCGCGCAAAGCGCTGGGCGAACGAATCGGGTTCCGCATTGACCAGGAAATTGATCTCGCCTTGCCGGTACAGCGTGACGGCTTTCTTGCGGTGGCGTGCAATGGCACGGAACCCCAGGGTCTCGAAGACCCGGCCCAGTGCGACAGGGTCGGGCGCCGTGTACTCGACAAACTCGAAGCCTGCGGTGCCCAGGGGGTTGTCCCAGGGGACGAAGGAAGCGGTCATGGTTGTCTCCTTGCCTCTTTTTTTAGAATTCTAGGGAAAACAACGGGGGGGAAGATTGCAAACTTGCGGTACGATTCTCTACAGTGACGCAATCATTCTTCTAATAGTTCGTGGTTGAGACAATATGATGCCTATCGACGACCTGGACAGGACAGATCGCCTTATCCTGACGCACCTGCAGCGCGATGGCCGGATCAGCAACCAGGACCTGGCCCAGCGGGTGGCCCTGTCGCCCAGCCCCTGCCTGCGGCGCGTCAAGCGCCTGGAAGATCAGGGCTATATCCGCCGCTACGTGGCGTTGGCCGATCCTGAAAAGCTCGGCCTGGGCTTGCTGGCGTACGTCTTCGTCCGGCTGGACAAATCCCATCGGGCCGAACACGGCGCCATGTCCGCGTTCGCCAGCGACGTGCAAAGCTGGTCGGAAGTCGTCCAGTGCTACGCCATGTCGGGCGACATGGATTATTTGTTGAGGGTCCAGGTCCAGGACCTGGCGGCTTTCTCCCGCTTTGCCATGGACACCCTGATGCGGCATCCGGCCGTCGTCGACATCCGCAGCAGTTTCGCGCTGCAGTCCATCAAGGAAACGACCGAGTTGCCGGCCTGAGCCGCCGCCCGTTTGTCCACCCGCCTTGTCGATAGTTGATCGCTATCAAATTAAGAGCAATATTTAATTTTATTTATTTATAAGAACTCATTAGACTGTTCTTCGTGAAAAGCCCGCCGATGCGGGTCCCGGTCCCCCGAACCGTCGCCCTTCCGGGGCGGCCCCATGCAGGAGATGCTCATGAAGAAACTGACTACCGCCGCCGGTGCGCCCGTCGTCGACAACCAGAACATCCAGACGGCCGGCCCGCGCGGCCCCGCGCTGTTGCAGGATGTCTGGCTGCTAGAAAAGCTGGCCCACTTCGACCGTGAGGTCATCCCCGAGCGCCGCATGCACGCCAAGGGCGCAGGCGCCTACGGCACCTTCACCGTCACCCACGACATCACGCGCTACACGCGCGCCGCCTTGTTCTCCGAGATCGGCAAACAGACCCCGATGTTCGCCCGCTTTTCCACCGTGGCCGGTGAACGCGGCGCCGCGGACGCCGAGCGTGATATCCGCGGCATCGCGATGAAGTTCTATACCGAACAAGGCAACTGGGATCTGGTGGGCAATAACACCCCCGTGTTCTTCTTCCGCGACCCGCTCAAGTTCCCCGACCTGAACCATGCGGTCAAGCGCGATCCGGGCACTGGCATGCGCAGCGCCCAGAACAACTGGGAGTTCTGGACCGGCCTGCCCGAAGCCTTGCATCAGATCACCATCGTCATGAGCGATCGCGGCATTCCGTCCGACTTTCGCCACATGCATCTGTTCGGCAGCCATACCTTCAGCCTGATCAATGCCGCGAACGAACGCTTCTGGGTGAAGTTTCATTTCAAGTCCCAGCAAGGCATCCGCAACCTGACCGACGCCCAGGCGGCCGAACTGATCGGCCGTGACCGCGAGAGCTCCCAACGCGATCTGTACGACAGCATTGCCCGGGGCGACTTTCCGCGCTGGACGCTGTACATCCAGGTCATGCCCGAGCAAGAGGCCGGCAGTTACCACCTGAACCCCTTCGATCTCACCAAGGTCTGGCCGCATGGCGACTATCCCATGATCGAGGTCGGCACCCTGGAGCTGAACCGCAATCCGGAGAACTTCTTCGCCGAAGTCGAGCAGGCGGCCTTCACCCCGGCCAATGTCGTGCCGGGCATCGGCTTCTCGCCGGACCGCATGCTGCAGGCGCGGCTGTTCTCCTACGGCGATGCGCAACGCTACCGTCTGGGAGTCAATCATCACCAGATTCCGGTCAATGCGCCGCGCTGTCCGTTCCACAGCTACCACCGCGACGGAGCGATGCGGGTGGACGGCAATCATGGCGGCTTGACGGGCAATGAGCCCAATCGCGCCGGCGAATGGGCCGACCAGCCCGATTTCCGCGAGCCGCCGCTCAGCCTGGAAGGTGCGGCGGACCACTGGAACCACCGCGAGGATACGGATTATTTCTCCCAGCCGGGGGCGCTGTTCCGCCTGATGACGCCCGAGCAGCAGCAGGCGCTGTTCGACAACACCGCCCGGGCTATCGCCGGGGTGAGCCCCGACGTGCAGGCGCGTCACATCGAGCACTGCACCCAGGCCGATCCCGCCTATGGGGCGGGCGTGGCCGCCGCCATCCGGAAACTGGAAGGATAGGGCCGGACACCGGACAGTCCTCTGCGGGCTGTCCGGTGCATGCGGAACGATTTGACGATTTGCAATACGTCAGCTAGTATGCCCGCATGAACCTGGACTTGGCATTGAAGGCGCTGGATAACCCGCACCGGCGCACTGTGCTTTCGGCGATGCGGGATCCGCGCCGGCACTTCAAGCCGGCGGGCGGAATCGATCCCGTCGCGGACGGGGTCTGCGTGCTGCAGATTGCCGCGCTCCTGGGCGTCAATCAGTCCACGGCTTCCACCTATATGTCGATGCTGCGCGATGCCGGCCTGGTGTCCGTGTCGCGGATCGGAAAATACACGCTCTACAAGAGAAACGAGCAATCTGTGACCGAGGTGGCTGCCGCCATTGTCCGGGAACTTTAGCGCCGGGTGGCGGCAAGGGCGCCCGAATGGCGCTCTTATGTATCGACAAATACCAAATCGTAGATATGAGATCATGAAAGTGCCTCTCCGATACCAGATTCTCCTTCTCGCCATGACGACGTTCGTGGCCGGCGCCAACGAATACATCCTGGCAGGTATTCTGGATGTGGTGGCTCCCGGGCTGGGCGCCCCGGTGGCGCTGGCCGGTCAATTGATCACGCTCTATGCTTTCGTGTATGGCCTGTGCGTGCCGGTCGTGGTGGCGCTCACCAGCCATATCGGCCGGCGCAAGGTCATGATCACCGCGATGCTCTTCTATGCGCTGGCCAGCCTCTCTACGCTGCTGGTTCGGGACTTCTGGACGTTCGTTCCCGTGCGCATTCTCCAGGCGCTCTCGGGCGGGACCGCCGTGGTCACCGCCCTGTCCACGGCCGCTTCGCTGGCCGGCTCGCAACGGCAGGGACGGGCCATCGCCACGGTCATCATGGGGTTTACCGCATCCCTGATCGTGGCCGTCCCGGTCGGGCGGGAAATCGCACTGCGGTTCGGTTGGCATGCCGTCTTTCCCCTGGTCGGGCTGCTGAGCCTGATCGTGGCGTCGAGCCATCGTTTCGTGTTGCCCGCCCTGAGCCCCGCGGCGGCCATCCCGCTGCGCGCGCAGCTTGCTTTTCTCCGGCGCCCCGCTGTCCTGGCGGGGCTGATGGTGACGGTGCTCTGGATGGCGGGGTATGTCATGCTCTACAGTTTCCTGACGCCTTACCTGATCGGTGTCCAGCATCTCGACGGCGCGTCGATCAGTCCGCTGCTCCTGGCGTTCGGGGTGGCCAGCCTGGCAGGTTCGCGGTTCGGCGGCAGCCGTACCGACCGGCACGGATATCACGCCACGCTGGTGGCGTCGAAACTCCTGCAGGCGGTCTGTCTGCTGGCGCTGCCGCTGGCTGCCTGGCTGTGGCCCTCCGGCTCGTTGTACGGGGTCGCCTTCGTGCTGATGATGTGGTCCGCCACGGCGTGGGCGGCGGGCCCCGCGCAACAGATCCGGGCCGCGGCGCTGGTGCCGGACGCGCGGGGCGTCCTGGTCGGGCTCAATCAGTCCGGAATGCAACTGGGCATCGCCCTGGGCACGGCGCTGGGCGGCGTGGCGACCCAGGCGCTGGGTCTGGCGGGCCTGCCCTGGCTGTCCGCCGTTTTGATCCTGGGTTCGCTGGCGCTGATGGGTTTCTGCAGACGTCTGACTGGTCCTGTGCCGGCGCTTCAGTAGGGCATTGAAAAAGGAATTTGCACGGCTTTAAAAAAGCGTGCTATAGTCTCGTTTCTTCGCCGCCAGGCACACGGGTTAACCCCTAGATTCTTAGGTTTTACCGATAGGGATCAGGGTCCGCGGCCAGGCCGGAGTTCAGAAGCTTGCAGGCGTAGGCCCGGCTTCCGAACCGAAAGCGGCAGCGAAGACCGGCGGGGATTTCGGTTCCGGTCCGGAGCCTGAAGGGGCTTGACATTGAAACGTATAAATGTTTTAATTTCGGGCTCGACAGCGAGGCATGAAGGCCTTGTCGGTCAGGGGGTTGGGATGTGGTTCGGACGAAGTCCGGGCCGATCGAAAAAAGCCAGCCGCTTGACACGACGTAAAAAGTACTTCATAATCTCGTTTCTCTGCTTCTTGCAGAATTGCTCTTTAAAAACTTAACAGCCGATAAGTGTGGGCGCTTGATGACAAGCGACGCTGACCGGTGCGATAGGTTCTCACGGACCGGTCGCAATGCCGGAGAAGCAAAGCAACAAACCAAGTGCTCATACTACAGAAATGAAGAAGTAAGGTTTTTGACCGAACTTCGTCTTTCTTTGAGCATAGCGACGTATGAACCGACCTTGATTGGTTGAGGAAATACGATTACAGGAATTGAACTGAAGAGTTTGATCCTGGCTCAGATTGAACGCTAGCGGGATGCTTTACACATGCAAGTCGAACGGCAGCGCGAGAAAGCTTGCTTTCTTGGCGGCGAGTGGCGAACGGGTGAGTAATGTATCGGAACGTGCCCAGTAGCGGGGGATAACTGGCCGAAAGGTCAGCTAATACCGCATACGCCCTACGGGGGAAAGGGGGGGATCGCAAGACCTCTCACTATTGGAGCGGCCGATATCGGATTAGCTAGTTGGTGGGGTAAAGGCCTACCAAGGCAACGATCCGTAGCTGGTTTGAGAGGACGACCAGCCACACTGGGACTGAGACACGGCCCAGACTCCTACGGGAGGCAGCAGTGGGGAATTTTGGACAATGGGGGCAACCCTGATCCAGCCATCCCGCGTGTGCGATGAAGGCCTTCGGGTTGTAAAGCACTTTTGGCAGGGAAGAAACAGCCCGGGCTAATATCCCGGGTCAATGACGGTACCTGCAGAATAAGCACCGGCTAACTACGTGCCAGCAGCCGCGGTAATACGTAGGGTGCAAGCGTTAATCGGAATTACTGGGCGTAAAGCGTGCGCAGGCGGTTCGGAAAGAAAGGTGTGAAATCCCAGGGCTTAACCTTGGAACTGCACTTTTAACTACCGGGCTAGAGTACGTCAGAGGGGGGTAGAATTCCACGTGTAGCAGTGAAATGCGTAGAGATGTGGAGGAATACCGATGGCGAAGGCAGCCCCCTGGGATGATACTGACGCTCATGCACGAAAGCGTGGGGAGCAAACAGGATTAGATACCCTGGTAGTCCACGCCCTAAACGATGTCAACTAGCTGTTGGGGTTTATTAACCTTAGTAGCGCAGCTAACGCGTGAAGTTGACCGCCTGGGGAGTACGGTCGCAAGATTAAAACTCAAAGGAATTGACGGGGACCCGCACAAGCGGTGGATGATGTGGATTAATTCGATGCAACGCGAAAAACCTTACCTACCCTTGACATGTCTGGAATCCTTTAGAGATAGAGGAGTGCTCGCAAGAGAACCGGAACACAGGTGCTGCATGGCTGTCGTCAGCTCGTGTCGTGAGATGTTGGGTTAAGTCCCGCAACGAGCGCAACCCTTGCCATTAGTTGCTACATTCAGTTGGGCACTCTAATGGGACTGCCGGTGACAAACCGGAGGAAGGTGGGGATGACGTCAAGTCCTCATGGCCCTTATGGGTAGGGCTTCACACGTCATACAATGGTCGGGACAGAGGGTTGCCAAACCGCGAGGTGGAGCCAATCTCAGAAACCCGATCGTAGTCCGGATCGCAGTCTGCAACTCGACTGCGTGAAGTCGGAATCGCTAGTAATCGCGGATCAGCATGTCGCGGTGAATACGTTCCCGGGTCTTGTACACACCGCCCGTCACACCATGGGAGTGGGTTTCACCAGAAGTAGGTAGCCTAACCGCAAGGGGGGCGCTTACCACGGTGAGATTCATGACTGGGGTGAAGTCGTAACAAGGTAGCCGTATCGGAAGGTGCGGCTGGATCACCTCCTTTAAGAGCTCACAGCAAAGCTCGTTATTGAAGCGTCCACGCTTATCGGCTGTTTGGTACATGGTCTGAAGTCCAGGCCTGCATGAAAAGCAGACTCAAGGGGTCAGTAGCTCAGTCGGTTAGAGCACCGTCTTGATAAGGCGGGGGTCGATGGTTCGAATCCATCTTGACCCACCACGATTCATTGTCGGGCGGTAGGCTGGCGATGGGTTCTGGGGGATTAGCTCAGCTGGGAGAGCACCTGCTTTGCAAGCAGGGGGTCGTCGGTTCGATCCCGTCATCCTCCACCAGCGATTCATGGGGAAAGCGGGGCATCAGGCCTTCAGTCAAGAGCATCCTGGGCGACTAGGGTGTTGCTGACTGAGCGGGGCATCGCGAGATGAGCCCTCGGTGGAAGTACCATGTTCTTTAACAATCTGGAAGAAGCACAACAATGTAAATATCATGATCGACTTGATTGTCGAGCAGGGTAATTTACGGGTTGTGATTGCAAAATCAATTGTTCAAAAGTTCTCAAGAAAGACTTCGATCTGCTCTACCCAGGGTGGATTGAACGAACCTTGTTGGAATTGAACGGCACAAACACGCGAAACTCAGTTCCTGTAATCTGCAAAGTTATAGGATCAAGCGAATAAGTGCATATGGTGGATGCCTTGGCGATCACAGGCGATGAAGGACGTTGTAGCCTGCGAAAAGCTGCGGGGAGCTGGCAAACAAGCTTTGATCCGCAGATGTCCGAATGGGGAAACCCACGGCAGCGATGCCGTATCGTTATCTGAATACATAGGGTAACGAGGCGAACCGGGTGAACTGAAACATCTCAGTAGCTCGAGGAAAAGAAATCAACCGAGATTCCGGCAGTAGCGGCGAGCGAAACCGGAGCAGCCTTGACGATTTAGCGCAATCGATAGTCGAACGGTCTGGAAAGGCCGGCCGCAGCATGGTGATAGCCCTGTAGACGAAATCGAGTGCGTGGAACTAAGCGTCAGAGAAGTAGGGCGGGACACGTGAAATCCTGTCTGAAGATGGGGGGACCATCCTCCAAGGCTAAATACTCGTGATCGACCGATAGTGAACCAGTACCGTGAGGGAAAGGCGAAAAGAACCCCGGAAGGGGAGTGAAATAGATCCTGAAACCGTATGCATACAAACAGTAGGAGCCTCCTTGTGGGGTGACTGCGTACCTTTTGTATAATGGGTCAGCGACTTACATTCAGTGGCAAGCTTAACCGGATAGGGAAGGCGTAGCGAAAGCGAGTCCGAATAGGGCGATTCAGTCGCTGGGTGTAGACCCGAAACCAGGCGATCTATCCATGGTCAGGTTGAAGGCACGGTAACACGTGCTGGAGGACCGAACCCACTAATGTTGAAAAATTAGGGGATGAACTGTGGATAGGGGT
Source organism: Castellaniella ginsengisoli (assembly GCF_040955415.1). NCBI lineage: Bacteria > Pseudomonadati > Pseudomonadota > Betaproteobacteria > Burkholderiales > Alcaligenaceae > Castellaniella > Castellaniella ginsengisoli. The sequence continues at coordinate 1,568,244 of NZ_CP158257.1, forward strand.
GAAAGGCTAAACAAGCCTGGAGATAGCTGGTTCTCTCCGAAAACTATTTAGGTAGTGCCTCACATGATTACTGCCGGGGGTAGAGCACTGTTATAGCTAGGGGGTCATGGCGACTTACCAACCTATGGCAAACTCCGAATACCGGCAAGTACAGTGTGGGAGACAGAGCACCGGGTGCTAACGTCCGGACTCAAGAGGGAAACAACCCAGACCGCCAGCTAAGGTCCCTAAAACGGGCTAAGTGGGAAACGAAGTGGGAAGGCATAGACAGTCAGGAGGTTGGCTTAGAAGCAGCCATCCTTTAAAGAAAGCGTAATAGCTCACTGATCGAGTCGTCCTGCGCGGAAGATGTAACGGGGCTAAGCCAGTTACCGAAGCTGCGGGTGTGCAATTTATTGCACGCGGTAGGAGAGCGTTCTGTAAGCCTGCGAAGGTGGCTTGTAAAGGCTGCTGGAGGTATCAGAAGTGCGAATGCTGACATGAGTAGCGATAAAGGGGGTGAAAAGCCCCCTCGCCGTAAGTCCAAGGTTTCCTGCGCAACGTTCATCGGCGCAGGGTGAGTCGGCCCCTAAGGCGAGGCAGAGATGCGTAGCTGATGGGAAGCTGGTTAATATTCCAGCACCGTCGTGAGATGCGATGGGGGGACGGATGACGGAAGGTCATCGGGGTGTTGGATATCCCCGTTGCTGCACCATAGAAGGCGCTTAGGCAAATCCGGGCGCGGAATTCAAGGGTGTGGCTGGACAGGAACTTCGGTTCCTGGACTGATTGGAAGTTGTCCCAGGAAAAGCCTCTAAGCTTCAGTCTCACGAGACCGTACCGCAAACCGACACAGGTGGACGGGATGAATATTCCAAGGCGCTTGAGAGAACTCAGGAGAAGGAACTCGGCAAATTGATACCGTAACTTCGGGAGAAGGTATGCCCTGGTAGTGTGAGGTGCCTGCGCACTGAGCATGAAGGGGCCGCAGTGAATCGGTGGCTGCGACTGTTTATTAAAAACACAGCACTCTGCAAAGACGAAAGTCAACGTATAGGGTGTGACGCCTGCCCGGTGCCGGAAGGTTAAGTGATGGGGTGCAAGCTCTTGATCGAAGCCCCGGTAAACGGCGGCCGTAACTATAACGGTCCTAAGGTAGCGAAATTCCTTGTCGGGTAAGTTCCGACCTGCACGAATGGCGTAACGATGGCCACACTGTCTCCTCCTGAGACTCAGCGAAGTTGAAATGTTTGTGATGATGCAATCTACCCGCGGCTAGACGGAAAGACCCCATGAACCTTTACTGTAGCTTTGCATTGGATTGTGAACCGGCCTGTGTAGGATAGGTGGGAGGCGTTGAAACCGAGTCGCTAGATTCGGTGGAGCCAACCTTGAAATACCACCCTGGTCTGTTTGCGGTTCTAACCTTGGCCCGTGATCCGGGTTGGGGACAGTGCATGGTGGGCAGTTTGACTGGGGCGGTCTCCTCCTAAAGTGTAACGGAGGAGTACGAAGGTACGCTAGGTACGGTCGGAAATCGTGCTGATAGTGCAATGGCATAAGCGTGCTTGACTGTGAGACTGACAAGTCGAACAGGTGCGAAAGCAGGTCATAGTGATCCGGTGGTTCTGTATGGAAGGGCCATCGCTCAACGGATAAAAGGTACTCTGGGGATAACAGGCTGATACCGCCCAAGAGTTCATATCGACGGCGGTGTTTGGCACCTCGATGTCGGCTCATCTCATCCTGGGGCTGTAGCCGGTCCCAAGGGTATGGCTGTTCGCCATTTAAAGAGGTACGTGAGCTGGGTTTAAAACGTCGTGAGACAGTTTGGTCCCTATCTGCCGTGGGCGTTGGATACTTGACGGAGCCTGCTCCTAGTACGAGAGGACCGGAGTGGACGTACCACTGGTGTATCGGTTGTCATGCCAATGGCATTGCCGAGTAGCTATGTACGGAAGAGATAACCGCTGAAGGCATCTAAGCGGGAAACTCGTCTGAAGATTAGGTATCCCGGGGGCTTGACCCCCCTGAAGGGTCGTCCGAGACCAGGACGTTGATAGGCTGGGTGTGGAAGCGCGGCAACGCGTGCAGCTAACCAGTACTAATTGCCCGTGCGGCTTGATCCTATAACCTTGCGGAGTACCGCAACGGAATTAGAGTGATCGTGTAGTAGCCGACACAATTGAACGAAACAACGCAACCCCGGGCTTCGCCCTTGTGAGACCGCTGCCATGCAGCCCTCGCAAGACGCGCGCCTGTGTGCTTCTTCCAAATTGGCGAGCCAGTCCCTCGAAAGACTGATTCGCAACCAGTTATGCTTGACGACCATAGCAAGGCGGTCCCACTCCTTCCCATCCCGAACAGGACAGTGAAACGCCTTCGCGCCGATGATAGTGGGTGGACACCTGTGAAAGTAGGTCATCGTCAGGCTTCTATACCGCAAAGCCCCTGCAGAGTATTCTGCAGGGGCTTTGTCTTTTCTGGTTTAGAATGAATGGACTTTTCAAACGCTGGCGCCAGGCTGCGCCTTCGCAGGAGCTTTCATGATTCAAGGCGATGACACCCCCGACATGGACAAAGGACTGAACCAGCGACAACTCATCCATCTGATGTACGCGCTGTTCGCCGTGGGCATCCTGTCCGCCGGGATCTTCGGTGCAGCCGTCCTGGCCGCTGTGGTTCTGGCCTACCTGAAACGCGGCGATATGGTCGGTACCGTTTATGCCGGCCACATCGACTGGATCATCCGGACTTTCTGGTGGGGGCTGCTCTGGCTGGCACTCAGCGCGCTGGGCAGCCTGATCTTCGTGGGTTTCATCACGGGCCTGGTGGCCGTGGTCTGGATCATCTATCGCGTCGCCAAGGGCTGGCTGGCGCACTGGGCGGGTGAAACCCCTTTGCCCGGCTTGTGATCGCGGCATAAAGCCTCTAGGGGCGCCCTGCCGGGCCGTTTGCCCTCCCGGGGCGGGGGGGAGATCCGCCCGACTTGCATCGGGCGTGTCGTCCGGCCACCGGCCGGCGCGACTGGCTTCGTGCAGGCGGGGCTGCCATGACAGCCCGCCGCAATCCTGCTTATTTCAGATGCTGGCTGACCAGCTTGGTCAGTTCGAACATCGAAACCTGGTCTTTGCCGAACAGGGGGCGCAGCTTGGCATCCGCGTTGATGTTGCGACGGTTCGCGGGATCCTGAAGATTATGCTTCTTGATATAGTCCCAGATGCGCTTGGTGACTTCGGTGCGGGGCACGGCTTCGTTACCGATCACGGCCGCCAGGGTGGCACTGGGGGTGAGAGGCTTCATGAATGCCGCATTCGGTTTGCGACCGGTCTTTTCGGTGGTTGCCATGTATGCAGGCTCCTACAGTGTTGAGTGAATTGCCCTCGCAGCATACCGCGTGTTTCCCCGAAAGACAAAATAGGATTGTCAGACCGTGTCACAGACTTCTCTTCCCGTTTCTCCGGATCGCGGCGTGTCTGCGGCCGGGGCCGCAGACGCACCCGCCCGCATCCGCCTGATCCGGCCCGACGACTGGCATCTGCATCTGCGCGATGGCGCGGTGCTGCGCAGCGTGGTGATGGATTCCGCACGCCAGTTCGGGCGGGCAATCATCATGCCCAACCTGAGGCCGCCCGTGCTGACCACCGAGGATGCGCGCGCCTACCGCGAGCGGATTCTGTCCGCTTTGCGCCAGGCGTGTGCGGAGACGGGCGAAACGCCGGCTTTCGAGCCACTGATGACCCTGTATCTGACCGACCGCACCACGCCGGACGAGATTCGCCGGGCGAGCGATTGCGGGTTCGTGCATGGGGTGAAGCTTTATCCCGCCGGGGCGACGACTCATTCGGACGCCGGCGTGACGGATCTGCTGGGCCGGTGCCGTGCGACGCTCGAGGCGATGCAGGATTGCGGCATGCCGCTGCTGGTCCACGGCGAGGTCACCGATCCGGAAGTCGATCTGTTCGACCGCGAAGCGGTCTTCATCGAGCGGGTCATGCAGCCCCTGCGGCAGGCTTTTCCGGCGCTGAAGGTCGTGTTTGAACACCTGACCACGGCGGACGGCGCGGCCTACGTGACGCAGGCCCCGGGCCCCATCGCGGCCACGCTGACGCCGCAGCATCTGTTGTACAACCGCAATGCCCTGTTCAAGGGCGGCTTGCGACCACACTGGTATTGCCTGCCGGTCCTGAAGCGGGAAACGCATCGCAAGGCGCTGCTTGAGGCCGCCACGAGCGGTAATCCCCGTTTCTTTCTAGGCACGGACAGCGCGCCGCATCCGCGCGGCGCCAAGGAGCAGGATTGCGGCTGTGCGGGCTGCTACACGGCGCGCCACGCCATGGCGTTGTATGCCACGGCGTTCGAGTCCGTCGGCCGCCTGGACCGCCTGGAGGCCTTTGCCAGCCTGCATGGCCCGGCCTTCTATGGCCTGGAGCCCAATCGAGGCAGCCTGACGCTGGAGCGCGTGGCCAATCCCATCCCCCACGACCTGCCGTTGGGCGATGAGGTGGTCGTCCCCCTAGCCGCCGGAGAAACCCTGGGTTGGATGAGCCTGGACGCGGAATAGTCCCTGCGGACTATTCCGCGCCTGGCGAATCCGAGTGCCTTGCAAGGCACGAGGTGGAGAGATGCCTCGGGTGGAGAGGTTGCGCGCCTGGCGAATCCGAGTGCCTTGCAAGGCACGAGGTGGAGAGGTGCCCGGGGTGGAGGGGTTGCGCGCCTGGCGGATCTCAGTCGCCGCGTTTGTCTTCCAGCAGGGTCCAACGTTCGAATAAACCCTCGAGCCGGCCTTCGAGTTCGCTCAAGGCCTGTTGGACGCGCTGCGCCTCGTCGGTGCCGTCACGGTATAGATCGGGATCGGACAGGCGTGCCGCCAGCCCGGCCTGTTCCGCCTCAAGCGCGGAGATCTGGTCGGGCAGCCTGGCCAGTTCCTCGGCTTCCCAGGGGGCCAGGCGGTTCTTGCGCGGCTTCTCGGCGGGTTCCGTGGCAGCGGGCCGGCCGGCGGCCGGGTTCCGGGCCTCGCCGGGCGGCTCGGTGCGGCCCGGTGCGGCTTGCCGGGCTGCCGCAGCCTGCGGCGCTGCGGCGCGGGGCCTCTGGCTTTCCCAGTCGTCGTAGCCGCCCACGTATTCCCGCCAGCGGCCGTCGCCCTCGGCGGCGATGGTTTGCGTGACCACGTTGTCAAGGAACGTGCGGTCGTGGCTGACCAGCAGCACCGTACCTTGGTAATCCTGCAGCAGGCCTTCCAGCAGCTCCAGGGTATCGATGTCCAGATCGTTGGTCGGTTCGTCCAGTACCAGCACATTGTGCGCCTGGGCGAACATCCGCGCCAGCGCCAGCCGGGCGCGTTCGCCGCCCGACAGACTGGAGACGGGCGAGTGGGCCCGGGCGGCGGGAAAGAGGAAATCCTCCAGGTAGCTCATGACGTGTTTGCGCTGGCCGCCGATCTCCACCCATTCGCTGCCCGGACTGATGGTGTCGGCCAGCGTGGCGGATTCATCCAGCCGGTCGCGCATCTGGTCGAAGTAGCCGATCGACAGATTGGTGCCCAGGCGCACGCTGCCCCGCAGAGGCTGCAGTTCGCCCAGCAGGATGCGCAGCAGTGTGGTTTTGCCGGCGCCGTTGGGGCCGATCAGGCCGATGCGGTCGCCGCGCTGGATCAGGGTGCTGAAATCCCGGATCAAGTTGTGTTCGCCGTAGCCGTGGGTGACATCCGTCAGTTCGGCCACGAGTTTTCCGGAGCGCTGGCCGTCAGCCAGGGAGAAGCGCACCTGCCCCTGCTGGTCGCGACGCTCGGCGCGCGCGCGGCGCAAGGCTTCGAGGCGGCGGACGCGGCCTTCGTTGCGGGTGCGGCGCGCCTCGATGCCCTTGCGGATCCAGACCTCTTCCTGGGACAGCAGTTTGTCGAAACGGGCATTGGCCTGCTGTTCGGCCTCCAGCCACTGCGCCTTGCGGGCCTGCCAGGCGGAAAAATTGCCAGGAAAGCTGAGCAGTTGCCCGCGGTCGAGTTCAATGATGCGGGTGGCGACGGCGTCGAGAAAGCGGCGGTCGTGGGTGATCAGCACCACGGCTGCCCGCGTGGTGCGCAGCAGGTTTTCCAGCCAGGCGATGCCCTCGAAATCCAGGTGGTTGGTCGGCTCGTCGAGCAGCAGCAGGTCGGGCTCCTCGACCAGGGCGTGGGCCAGAGCGACGCGTTTGCGCGTGCCGCCGGACAGGCCGCGGATGGGGAGATCGGGATCCAGGCCGAGCGCGTCGATGAGCGCCCCGGCGCGTGCCGGCCGCTGCCAGTCTTCCGTGGCCAGCGGATCGCCGGACAGGTAGCCGAGGATGGTTTCATCCTCGGGCAGTTCGGGTTCTTGTTCGACCGTGGCGATGCGCAAGCCGTTGCGCCGCCGGATGTCGCCGTCGTCCAGGTGGGTGCGCCCATCCAGGACGCGCAGCAGCGACGATTTTCCGGCGCCGTTGCGGCCGATCAGGCCGATCCGTTCGCCCGCCAGCAGGGTCAGGTCGGCGTGGTCGAGCAAGGGGTGGTGGCCGTAGGCGAGCTGGGCCTGGGAGAGGGCAAGCAGGGTGTCGGACATGATGCGGGCAACGGAAGGGCAGCCGCCGGCGCGCAGGGCGCGCCGGAACCAAAAGGGTATTGTCGCAGTTTGGAGAGCGGTGTGCCGGGGGGGCGTGACCCGCCGGGATGGGCGACGCGATGGTTCGTCCGGAACCGCGAGGCGGTACAATGCCGGCGCGGGGCAGATCGGGCGATCGCGGTGCCGAAAGGCATCGAGGAAGGTCCGGACTCCATCGGGCGCGATAGCGGCTAACGGCCGTCCGGCGATCCCTTCGGGGAAAGCCGAGGACCAGGGCCACAGAGACGAGTCTGCCGCAGGGGTGCGCCGCAAGGCGCACACCGGTACGGCCATCTCCGTACCGTCCGTCCGGCCAGTCCGGGCGGTCTGCGGCAGGGTGAAACGCGGCAACCTCTATCGGGAGCAACATCAAATAGGCATGCGCCGGCTTCGTGCCGACAGGGCGGCCCGTCCGAGCATGCGGGTAGATGGCTAGAGCGGTCCAGCAATGGCCCGCCCAGAGGAATGATCGCCCGCCGGGGCAACCCGGCGTACAGAATCCGGCCTATAGATCTGTTCCGCATTTATAGGGAATTATGCGCATTCGGTCGCCGCGGCGGCTGTGATACCCTGAATCATCATTTCGAACCGACGGCCCTCGGCGCTCTGCGCAAAGGGTACGCCGGCCGGGTTCCCATCGTGGAAATCCTGCAGGAGGCATCGGTGACGGATTCGACAGCATCATCCCTGTCGGAAACGGATGTCGGCCAGCGGCATCCGCTGCTCGAAGTCCGTGACCTGACGAAAAGCTTCGGTGGCCTGAGGGCCGTGGATCATTGTTCGTTCCAGGTGGAACGCGGCACCATCACCGGTCTGATCGGCCCCAACGGCGCCGGCAAGACCACGGTGTTCAATCTCATCACCGGCTTCATTCCCCCCGACTCCGGGCGCATCCTGCTCGACGGGGAAGACATCGGCCATCTGCGCCCCGACCAGGTCTTTTCTCGCGGCTTGTCCCGCACCTTCCAGATTCCGCGCGAGCACGGCACCATGAGCGTCCTTGAAAACCTCATGCTGGTGCCGGCCGGGCAGTCGGGCGAGCATTGGTGGAATGCCCTGCTGCGTCCGGGGCGCGTCTGGGCCGAGGAAGCCCGCCATCTCGCCAAGGCGCGCGAGGTTCTGGAATACCTTCAGCTCACGCATGTCCAGCACGAATACGCGGCCAATCTGTCGGGCGGTCAGAAAAAACTGCTGGAAATGGGCCGCATGCTGATGGCGGATCCGCAGCTCATCCTTCTGGACGAACCGGCGGCCGGGGTCAACCGTACGCTGCTGCAAAGCATCATCGGGAACATCCAGACGCTGTCGCGTGAGCGCGGAATCACCTTTCTGTTGATCGAGCACGACATGAACATGGTCATGAGCCTGTGTGATCCGGTCATCGTCATGAGCGAGGGGCGCAAGCTGGCGGAAGGGGCCCCCGATGCCGTGCGCAATGACCGCGCCGTGCTGGAAGCCTACCTGGGAGGGCAATATGCCGCTGTTGCAGGTTGACGCCGTCACGGCGGGGTACGGCGACACCGAAATCCTGCGCGCGGTGTCTCTCCGGGTCGAGGCCGACGAGATCGTCGCCATCATCGGGCCCAACGGGGCCGGCAAGTCCACCCTGATGAAGACGATCTTCGGCCTGCTGCATCCGCGCCAGGGTTCGATTGCCTTCGACGATCACGACATCACGCATGAGGCGCCGCACCGCATCGTCCGCCTGGGAATGTGCTATGTCCCGCAGGTGGCCAATGTCTTTACCGCGCTGACGGTCGAGGAAAACCTGGAAATGGGCGCCTTTCCGATGGGCAAGGTCGACCTGACGGACAACAAGGACCGGGTCTACGCGATGTTTCCCAAGCTGCGCCAGCGCCGCCGCCAACTGGCGGGCAAGATGTCGGGCGGCGAACGGCAGATGGTCGCGATGGGCAGCGCCCTGATGATGAATCCCAGGCTGTTGCTGCTGGACGAACCCACGGCCGCCCTGTCTCCGAAACTGGTGGACGAGATCTTCGAGCGCATTGCCAGGATCAACGAGAGCGGGGTAGGCATTCTGATGGTCGAGCAGAACGCGCGGCAATCCCTGGGGATGGCCCACCGCGGCTACGTGCTGGCCAATGGCGAGAATCGCCATGAGGGAACGGGACAGAATCTGCTCGACGACCCGAATGTCGGGCGCCTCTACCTGGGAGGATGACGCGATGACCGATTCGGCACAGTCCGCAGCGAATCACAATCCGCCTCTGGATTCCCCGGAGACCGAGACCGTCGACGCCCGCGACGCCGGCGGCGCGCGCAGCAGCCGTTTCGTGGGCGGCGTGCTGGCGCTGGTGCTGGCCGGCATGTGGATCGCGGGCTGGCTCTCGGGCACCAGCACCGAAGACATGCTGTCCCTGACCGCATGGGGCGTGATGCTGGGCGGCATCATCGCCCTGGGGGGCATCGGCCTGACCCTGTGCTACGGCGTCCTGAAATTCCCGAATTTTGCGCATGGGGAATTTCTGACTCTGGGGGCTTACGTGACGTACGGCGTGGTGCTCGTCCTGCCGCAATCCAACCCCATCTGGCGTTTTTCCTTCGGTTGGGAACTGGTCGTCGGCCTGCTGCTGGCGGCGGCGATCACCGCCCTCGTGGCGATCCTGATCGACCGGCTGCTGTATCGGCCATTGCGCAAGCACCAGTCGCCGCTCGTCTTGCTGGCCATGGCTTCGCTGGGCATGGAATTCCTGCTGCGCGGCATCGTCTACCTGGTCTGGGGGTCGGACTTCCATTTCTATTATTCGGGGCGTTCCAATCCCGCGCTGTACCTGCCGTTCGGCTTGCGCCTGCAGGCGGACCAGCTCTTCGTGTTCGCCCTGGCCATCGTCCTGGTGGCGCTGCTGTACTGGATGCTGACCCGCACCCGGATCGGCAAGGCCATGCGCGCGACAGCCGACAATCCCGACCTGGCCCAGGTGCGCGGCATCGATACCGAGCAGGTCGTCGCCTGGACCTGGGCCATCGGCGCGGGTTTGGCCGCCATCGGCGGCGTCATGTACGGGCTGGCATCGCAGATGCGTCCGGATATGGGCTTCGTGCTCTTGCTACCCTTGTTCGCCGCTGTGATCATGGGCGGGATCGGCAGCGCCTGGGGCGCGCTGGTCGGGTCGATCATCATCGGAATCGCCATGCAGTTGACTTCCGCCTTCCTGAATCCGGCCTACGGGCCGGCGGTGGCGTTCGTCCTGATGGTGCTGGTGCTGCTGATGCGGCCCCAGGGGCTGTTCGCCCAACGCTAGGAGCTGCGGCATGGATACGCTACTGTTGATCAAAGCCTGCTTCCTGCTGGTGCCGGCCTTTTTGCTCGGGTGCCTGCTGTTTTCCCGCCTGCGTTGGCTGGCCCGCCTGCCGGCCGCCCTCGTACTGGGCGCCGTGCTGGCGTTTGGCGTGGCGGGCCTGCTGCCCGGCAGCATGGATTACCTGGTGTCCTTCAGCATCATGGCGATCATCTACTCGATCCTGTCGCTGGGTCTGAATGCGCAATGGGGTTACAACGGCCACTTGAATTTCGGCGTGGCCGGCTTCTTCGCCGTCGGCGCCTTCACCATGGCGCTGTTCGTCACTTCGCCGCCCTCGGGCCTGATGGCGGCTTATGCCCAGCAATGGTTCGGCCTGAATGCGCCCTACCTGGCCGGCGTGGCGGCCGCAGGCATCATGGCGGGCGTGGTGGCCTACCTGATCGCTCAGCCCATCCTGCATTTGCGGGCGGATTTCCTGGCGATCGCCACGCTGGGGATCGCCGAGATCATCCGGCTCGTCTTCCAGAACGAACGCTGGCTGGCCAACGGGCCTCAGCCCATGTCCGGCATTCCCCAGCCACTGTCCTGCGTATTCGACCGCGCCGGATGCGGCTGGCTGCCGGATGGCCTGCAGTCCGTCTTGTCCGTCATGCAGCCCCGGGACTACAGCTATCTGTACCTGGTGATCGTCACGCTCGGTCTGGCGCTGGTGTATGTCGTGCTGGAAGCCATGGTGCGCTCGCCCTGGGGGCGCGCGTTGCGCGCCGTGCGCGACGAAGAGGATTCGGCGGCCATGAGCGGCAAGCACGTCAAGTCTTTGCGCGTGCAGTCCTTTGTGTTGGGTGCCGTCGTCATCGGTGTGGCCGGCGCTCTGTACGCGCCGTACATGGTCACGATCGACTACAGCCACTTCAAGCCCTTGTTTGCCACGTTCCTGGTCTGGGTGATGTTGATGCTGGGCGGCAGCGGCAACAACAAGGGCGCCATCCTGGGGGCCTTCGTGATCTGGGCCGTCTGGAGCGGCACGGGCTTCGTCACGGATTCTCTGCAGGTCGCGCTGCAAGGGGTCGCGCCCGACGTGGCCTCGCGCATGTCCTTCCTGCGCTGGGCTTTCGTGGGTCTGCTGCTGGCGTTGATCGTGCTGTTTCGCCCGCAGGGCATCCTGCCCGAGAAAAAGCGCGTCTCCCGCTTTCTGGACAAGGCGCCCGAGGACTAGCGCCCGCCGGCGGGCCCGACACGACAAAGGTCACGCAAGTGACCTTTGTCTTTCAAGGGTGCGAGGCGCGGATCAGCCGGCCGGGATGTCCTTGGCGGCCACCATCTTGACGGTCTCGATCTGGTCGCCCGAATACTTCCAGATATTGACGGGCGTGATGACGTCGCCGTTGTCGTCGAAGTCGCAGGGTCCGGCGACCCCGTTGTAGTTGATCTGCTTGCCGGCCTTCAAGGCCTTGAGCATTTCCGTGACGCGATCCTGATCGCCGCCGTCGATCAGCTCGCCCGGCGGGTTGGAGACTTTGCGGAGTTCGTCGCGCAGCATGGCGCCCGTGATCCTGGAGGCATCGGTGGCCCCTCCGGCCACGGCGGCCGCCATGGCCAGCCCCGCGACCAGACCGGCGTCGTACGAGCAGGTGGTGAAGGGCGGGAAGTGGTCGTACTTGTAGGTGGACAGATAGGTTTTGGCGAAATCCTGATAGGACCGCGTGGTGGTATCCTCGCCGGGCGCCGTGCCGTAGCGGCCGTTCATGTCCGTGGCGCCGACTTCCTTGATGATGTCGATGCTGGCGTTGCCGTCGGTGAATTGCCAGTGGGTGAAATTGAAGGTGTCGCGGGATTCCTTGCAGATGGCGATGGTGTGCGCCGGGTAGCTGACGATGAGCAGCAGGTCGGGTTTGTCTTTCAAGGCCTGGGACAGCATGGACTTGTAGGTCGGTTGGACTTCTTCGGGGTGGGGAACCTCGGCCAGGACGGTGCCGCCGCGTTTTTTGAAGGCGGCGGAGAAGGCATTGGACAGGCCTTGCCCGTAGGGGTTGTTGATGTAGATGGTGGCGACGCGCTTGAACTTGTAGGCGGGGTCGATTTCGCCGTTGACGAACTGGGCGGCCACCACACCCTGCATGGCGTCGGATGCGCTGGTGCGGAACAGCAGATCGGCCTTGGCGTCGGCGGGCAACACGCTGACCAGGGGGGAAGTGGTGCCGTTGCCGATTTGCAGGACGCCGGATGGGATGGTGACCGAGGTCGCCACGGCGACCGTGACGCCGCTGGACCAGCCATTGATGATGACCGGCGTGTGCTGGGTATCGACCATCTGCCGGGCGGCCTGCACGCCCACCGTCGGCAGGGTGGCGCTGTCGGCCGTGACGTGGTTGGCGATGAGGGGGCCGCCGAAGACCTCCTGGGCGGCCGTGTTGATCTGATCCACGGCGAGCCGGACGGCATCCCGGTAGTAGGGGCCGAATTCGGCCGCGGAGCCCGTCATGGGCAGGACCTGGCCCAGGTTGATGGCGGGCGGCGCGCCAGCCGCCAGGGCGCGTTGCAGCGGCAGGAGGCCGCCGAACAGCAGCATGCCGCCTGCGGCTCCTGAGGATTGCAGGAAATGACGGCGGGAGTGGGGGAAACGGGTCTGATCCGACATGAGGGAATCTCCTTTCTGGTGACTGACGAAATGGCAGGCAAACGCAAAAAAGGCTCGGATGCTTTCGAGTCTGGCACCCGGGTGTGCCGGTGCTTCAGCCCGGGAGGGGAAGTCCATTACATCGGCTGCCCCCGGGTGTGTCAATCGGGGATTGGTGCAGGTTCGGTTGTATCCAGTCGTCTCCGCCCGGAAGCCGACAAGCCCCCAACCTGACAAAGGACTTTCAGTTTGGTTTCCAATCCTTTGATTTTTCAGGTTTTTATTTATCGATCAATTATTAAAAACAGTTGTAAGTGCTTGTTGTCATTGAAGAAATTTCAATTTTTGCCTTGACCGGCACTCATCCATCCCGTAGAGTGGGACAAAGTAGATTTTTGTGTCATGAAGTGGGAGGAAAACCCTCGTGTTTCAAGGAAGCAGCGCGCTCACGCTGGATGCCAAGGGCCGGATGTCCATTCCGGCCCGGTATCGTGACGCCTTGCTGGCCGAAGAACAAGGGCGGCTGACCCTCACGCGGCATCCCGATGGCTGCCTGATGCTCTATCCCCGCTCCATCTGGGAATCGAAGCGCGAGCAGATCGCGGCGCTGCCGGCCTCCGCGCGCCCGCTGCAACGCCTGCTTCTGGGCAATGCCCAGGACGTGGAGATGGATGGAGCCAGCCGCATCCTGGTGGCGCCCGAGCTGCGCGCGGCTGCGGGCCTCAACAGGGACGTCATGCTGCTGGGCCTGGGGTCGAACTTTGAATTGTGGGATCGCGCCCAGTGGGAGGCGCGTTGCATGGCGGATGTGGGCAACCTCGATCCGGCCATTCTTGAACAGATCTCTTTCTGAGCCCGTACATGGCGTACTCCCATCGCACCGTTCTGCTGGAACCGGCTATCGACGCGTTGTTGAGCCCCGCATTCGGCTGTCGTCCGGCGATGCCGGAGCGGGACGCGCCGCCGGGCGACGGGATCTACGTGGATGGGACCTTCGGGCGCGGGGGGCATAGCCGCCTGCTGTTGAGCCGGCTGGCTCCGCAGGCGCGGTTGCTGGTGTTCGACAAGGATCCCGCCGCCATTGCCGAGGCGCAGGCGTTGCGCGCGACCGACGCGCGGGTCGAGATCGTGCACGACGGCTTTGCCTCGCTGGATGTGCAGCTCGATCGCCTGGGCATCGCCCGGGTGGACGGGGTATTGCTGGATCTGGGCGTGTCTTCGCCTCAGATCGACGAGGCGGAACGCGGATTTTCATTCATGCGGGATGGCCCGCTGGATATGCGCATGGACACCAGCCGGGGACAGACGGCGGCGCAATGGTTGGCGGAAGCCGACCAGACACAGATCAAGGAGGTCATCGCAGATTATGGCGAAGAACGGTTTGCTTTCCAGATTGCAAAGGCGATTGTTGCGCGCCGCCAATCCGAGCCGCTGCGCACCACGGGCGAACTTGCCCAGCTCGTCGCCAGTGTCGTCCGTACGCGCGAAAAGGGTCAACACCCGGCCACCCGCACCTTTCAAGCTGTACGGATTCACATCAATGAAGAGCTCGCGCAGCTCGCGCACGCCCTCCCGGCAGCGCTGACCCGCCTGCGCGAAGGAGGGCGTCTGGCCGTGATCAGCTTCCACTCGCTGGAAGACCGCATGGTCAAGCAATGTCTGGCTGCCGCCGCGCATCCGGGGCGGGATCGGGCGCGCCTGCCGATCCCCGAACGGGACATGCCGCAGCCCTACGTCACCTTGCTGGGCCGCATCCAGGCGGATGAGGCCGAGGTGGCGGACAACGTGCGCTCGCGCTCGGCCGTGCTGCGGGTGGCCGAACGCACCAGCGTGCCTCTGTCGCAAGACGAGGCCGCCGGTTTCATCCGCCTGCCCGGCCGTGCGCCGGCGCGCGGCCGGGCAGGGAGGGCTGCGCGATGATCCGCCTGACCCTGTTCCTGGCGTTCCTGCTGATGGCCTCGGCCCTTTCCCTCGTCACGGTGCGTTTCCAGACGCGCGAGCTGTTCGTGGCGTCCGAGCGGCTGAAGTCCCATGCCCATGAGCTGGATGCGGAATGGCGCCGCCTGCAGCTCGAACGGGCGGAACTGGCCCGCAACGCCCGCATCGACTCGCTGGCCCGCACGGACCTGCACCTGGTATCGGTGACGCCGGACCGCACGATCTACCTGCAGCAGCCGGCCCCCGTTGCGCAGGAGGGCCTGCCATGAAGCGTTTTGGTTTTCATGAGAGCCCCGTGTTGGCGAGCCGCCCGGCCTTCTGGCGCGCGCGGCTCGTGGTGATCGTGCTCATGCTGGGCTTCACCGCATTGGGGGCCAAGGCGTTGAACGTGCAGATTCTGTCCAACGAATTCCTGCAGCGTCAGGGCGAGCGCCGCTATGAGCGCACCCTGGTGCTGCAGGCATCGCGCGGCAAGATCCTGGACCGCAGCGGCTCGGTGGTGCTGGCCTCCAGCATGCCGGCCCGGGCCATCTGGACGATCCCCGAGGATTTCCACAAAGCCTCCGAGAAGCAGGTCGCCGAGTTGGCGCGCCTGCTGGATACCAAGCCTGCGGAATTGCGCCGGCTCACGCGGGACGAAGACAAGAATTTCGTCTACCTGCAGCGGCAGGTCGCCATGGACAAGGCCAAGGCCATCCAGCAGTTGAAGATCCCCGGGGTCCATCAACTGGCCGAGACGCGCCGCTTCTACCCGGAAGGCGAGGTCATGGCGCATATCGTCGGTTTCACCAACATCGAAGACCGCGGCATCGAAGGCATCGAACTGGCGTTCAACGACTTGCTGTCGGGGCAGCCGGGTTCGCGGCGCGTCATCAAGGACCGGCTGGGCCGCGTGATCGAGGACGTGCAGGCCGTGGTGCCGCCGGTCGACGGCCAGAACCTGCAGTTGTCCATCGATGCCGGGATTCAGTTCGATACCTACACGGCCCTCAACGCGGCCATGAAGGCGCACCAGGCCCGCGCTGCGGCGGCCATCGTGCTGGATACCCGCACGGGTGAAATCCTGGCGATGGTCAACCTGCCGTCCTACGACCCGAACAATACGTCGGAGCGTACCGGCCAGGCATTGCGCAACCGTGTCGTGACCGATACCTTCGAGCCCGGCTCCATCATGAAGCCGTTCACGGCGGCGCTGGCGCTGGACGAGGGAAAGATCACCACCCAGACGCAATTCGACACCGGCAACGGCCGCTACAGCTACCAGGGCGCCGTGATTTCCGATGTCAGCCGCAACGGCGTGCTGGACGTGGGCGGCATCATCCAGCGCTCCAGCAACATCGGCATGACCATGATTTCCGAGCGCCTGTCATCCCAGGCGATGTGGGAAAAATTCTCGGCGCTGGGCTTCGGGCGCGTTCCCCAGACGCATTTTCCCGGCATGGCCTCCGGGCGTCTGCGGCCCTGGCAGCGCTGGCGGCCGATCGAGCGCGCCACCATGGCCTATGGCTACGGGCTGTCCGTTTCGCTGCTTCAGGTCGCCCATGCCTATACCGTCTTCGCCCGCAACGGCGACATGGTCTCCCTCTCTCTGCTGCGCCGCGAGGGGCAGCCCACCAGCGTTCAGGTCTATACGCCCCAGGTCGCCCGGCTGATGCGCGGCATGCTGGAAGCCGCCGCCGGCCCGGACGGCGCCAAGCGCGCCCGGGTCCAGGGCTACCGGGTGGCGGGCAAGAGCGGCACGGCGCGCAAGATCGTCGACGGCCAGTACAGCAAGACCAAATACCGCGGCTCCTTCGTCGGCCTGGCGCCGGTATCCGATCCGCGCATCGTCGTGGCCGTATCCATCGATGAGCCCAGTACGGGAGGGTATTATGGCGGCCGCGTGGCCGCTCCCGTCTTTTCCGACATCGTTTCAAGCACCTTGCGCCGTCTCGGCGTGCGGCCCGATGCGCCCCTGGATTCCCTGGTGGCCGTGGCGGAGCAAGGGAAACGCACACAATGATCATGTTATTGGACATCATGGCCTGGCTGGACGAGCGGGTCGATCGCAGGGCGGATCTCTGCCTGGATTCGCGCCAGTTGCGGCCGGGCGACGTATTCTTCGCCTGCCCGGGGATTGCCGCGGATGGCCGCGCCTACATGGATGCGGCCGTGGCGGCCGGCGCGGCCGCCATCGTCCGGCAGGCCGGCGGCCCCCATCCTTCGCCCGGCGCCGTGCCGGTGCTCGAAATCGACAACCTGGCGGCGCTGCTGGGCGAGGTCGCCCATCTGTGGTACGGGCGCCCGTCCGATGCATTGACCGTCATCGCCGTGACCGGCACCAATGGCAAGACATCGGCCACACAGTGGATCGCCGCGGCCCTGAACGCCGAAGGCATGCCGTGCGGCACCATCGGCACGCTGGGCGTGACGCTGGCCGACGGCAGCAACCTGGGCGGCGCGCTGACCACGCCCGATGTGCTGACGCTGCACCGCAGTCTGGCCGCCATCGTGCGTGCCGGCGGCGTGGCCGCGGCCATCGAGGCTTCTTCGATCGGGATCGAGCAGGGGCGTCTGGATGGGGTCAGCATCCAGGTTGCGGGCTTCACCAACCTGACGCGCGATCACCTGGATTATCACGGCACGGAAGAACGCTACAAGCAAGCCAAGTTCGCGCTGTTTGCGCGCGCGGGCCTGCGCGGCGCGGTCATCAACGCCGACGATGCGGCAGGGTGCGAACTGCTGGCCGGCGCCGCGCCGTCCGGCCATCGGGTCGGCTACAGCTTGCGGCGCGACAGCGCGGCGGCCTTCCGGGCCGAGGACATCCAGCACGGCGCCAAGGGCCTGGTCTTCAATCTGGTGGCGCCCGATGGCAGCGCCCAGATCCTGACCCACCTGGTGGGAGAACACAATATTTCCAATCTGCTGCTGGTGGCCGGCGTGCTGCGCGAGCTGGGCTGGGGGCTGAGCCGCATCGCCCGCGCCCTGGCCGTGCTGCATCCGGTGCCGGGCCGCCTGCAGGTGGTCACGGCGCTGGGTGGCGCAAGCGCCGCCCGGCCCCAGCCGCTGGTCGTGGTGGATTATGCGCATACGCCGGACGCGCTGGAGCGGGTGCTGACGGCGTTGCGGCCGTTGGCTCTGGGCCGCGGCGGCCGCCTGCGCTGCGTATTCGGCTGCGGCGGCGATCGGGATGCCGGCAAACGGCCCTTGATGGGCGCCGTGGCGGCCCGCTTGGCCGATGAGGTCGTGGTCACGACCGATAACCCGCGTACCGAATCGCCCGAAGCCATCATCGAACAGATCCTGGCGGGCATGCCGGCCCGTCCGGCGGTCCGGGTGGACCGGGCCGATGCCATCCTGGACAGCATCTGGGGCGCGGGCGAGCATGACGTGGTGCTGCTGGCCGGCAAAGGCCACGAGACCTACCAGGAAGTCCGGCATGTGCGCAGCGCCTTCGATGATCGCGAGTGGGCGCGCTTTGCCCTGACCTGGCAGCAGGGCGCAACCGTGTCCACCGATACGCGCACGCTGCCGGCAGGCGCCGTGTTCCTGGCGCTCGAAGGCGAACGGTTCGACGGCCATGATCATCTGGCCGACGCGGCCGCGGCCGGCGCGCGCGCGGCCATCGTGGCCCGACCCATCCCCGATGCCGGCCTGCCGCTGATTGTGCTGGGCGATACCCGCCAGGCCCTGCAGCGTGCCGCCACGGCCTGGCGGCGCCAGTTCCGCATGCCGGTCATCGCGGTCACCGGCAGCAATGGCAAGACCACCACCAAGGAAATGATCAGCGCCATTCTGGCGGCCTGGTGCGGCGAGGCCGGGAGGCTGGCCACGCACGGCAATCTCAATAACGAGATCGGCCTGCCGCTCACGGTGCTGCGGCTGCGCCCGGCGCATCGCGCCGCCGTGCTGGAACTGGGCATGAACCACCCGGGGGAAATCCCCGTGCTGGCGGCCATCGCTCAGCCGACGGTGGCGCTGGTGAACAATGCGCAGCGCGAGCACCAGGAATTCATGAACACGGTCGAGGCCGTGGCGTGCGAAAACGGCGCCGTGCTGCAGGCGTTGCCCGCCGACGGTGTGGCGGTCTTTCCGGCCGACGAAGACTACAGCGGGCTCTGGCGAGAGCTGGCCGGCGGCCGATTGACGCGATGCTTCGGCTTCGCGGAGACCGCCGATGCGCATGCCTCGCAGATCCGCGCCGGGACGGCGCAGACGGAATTCCGCCTGCACCTGGGGGCGGAAACCGTCCCCGTCGTCCTGCACGCTCCGGGCCGCCACAATCTGCGCAACGCCCTGGCGGCGGCGGCCTGCGCCTGGGCCGCCGGCGCGCCGGCGGCGGCCATTGCGGCCGGCCTGGGCGCGTTCGCCCCGGTGGGCGGACGGATGCAGCCCCGGCCGCTGGCCGACGGGTTTCAGTTGATCGACGACAGCTACAACGCCAACCCGGATTCCGTGCGCGCCGCCATCGATGTGCTGGCCGGCCTGGATGGCCGCCGCATCCTGGTGCTGGGCGATATGGCCGAAGTCGGCGATCAGGGGCCGGCCATGCACGCCGAAGTGGGCGCCTATGCCCGCCAGTGCGGCGTGGACGCGCTGCTGACGCTGGGGCCCGCCGCCCGGGGGGCCGCGCAGGCCTTCGGTCCGCAGGCCCAGGCCTTCGATACGTTCGACGAACTGTTGCCGCATCTGCTGGCGGCCCGTCCGGGCCACATCCTGGTCAAGGGATCGCGCAGCATGCGCATGGAGCGCGTCGTCCAGGCGCTTGACACGGGTGCCGCGGTCCGGGGAGGCGATCATGCTGCTTGAATTGGCGCGCTGGCTGTCCGATGAGCATTTCCGCGCCTTTGGCGTCGTGGAGTACATCACTTTCCGCGCGCTGCTGGCCAGCGCCACCGCGCTGGCCATCGGCCTGCTGGCCGGCCCCTGGCTGATCCGCCGCCTGACGGCGCTGAAGATCGGCCAGGCGGTGCGCAGCTACGGCCCGCAGACGCACTTGCAGAAGAACGGCACCCCCACCATGGGCGGCGCGCTGATCCTGATCGGCATCGGCATCAGTACCCTGCTGTGGGCGGACTGGACCAACCGCTTCGTCTGGGTGGTGCTGCTGGTGACCTTCGGCTTCGGCTGGATCGGCTGGGCGGACGACTACCGCAAGGTCGTGCATCATGATCCCGAGGGCATGCCGGCCCGGCAGAAGTTCTTCTGGCAGGCGCTGATCGGCGCCGTGGCTTCCGTGTACCTCAGCTTTGCCGTGTCGGTGCCGGCCAATACCGAGCTCTGGCCGCTGTTTCGCGAATGGGTCCTGAGCGGCTTTTCGATGCCGCTGCCCGCGCGTGCCGACCTGATCGTGCCGTTCTTCAAGACGGTCAGCTATCCGTTGGGCGTGTTCGGTTTCGTGGCGTTGACCTGGCTGGTGATCGTGGGCACCAGCAATGCCGTCAACCTGACCGACGGGCTGGACGGGCTGGCCATCATGCCCACCGTGATGATCGGCTCGGCCCTGGGCATCTTCGCCTATGTGGTCGGGCGGGTGGATTATTCGAAGTACCTGCTGTTTCCCTACATTCCGGGCGCCTCCGAGCTGATGGTGCTGTGCGCGGCGATCGCGGGCGCGGGCCTGGCCTTTCTCTGGTTCAACACCTATCCCGCCCAGGTTTTCATGGGAGACGTGGGCGCACTGGCGCTGGGCGGCGCGCTGGGCACCATCGCCGTCATCGTGCGCCAGGAGATCGTCCTGTTCATCATGGGCGGCGTGTTCGTGGTCGAGACCCTGTCGGTGATGCTGCAGGTCACCTGGTTCAAATACACCAAGAAACGGTATGGAGAAGGCCGGCGCATCTTCCGCATGGCGCCGCTGCATCATCACTTCGAGGTGGGCGGCTGGAAAGAAACCCAGGTGGTGGTCCGTTTCTGGATCATCACCATGATGCTGGTCCTGGTGGGCCTGGCGAGCCTGAAGCTGCGATGACGGACGCGTGCGATTTCCCCTCCCTGCGCCGCGACGGCCTGACCCTGATCCTGGGATTGGGGGAAACGGGCGTGGCGGCGGCGCGCTGGTGCGCCGCGCGCGGCGCCCGCTTGCGGGTGTTGGACACGCGTGCGCAGCCCGGCGGCCTGGAAGCCCTGCGGGCCGATGGTATCGCCGCCGACCTGCGCCTGGGGCCGGACGCCCTGGTGGCGGAGGCGCTCGACGGCGTCCATACGCTGGTGCTCAGCCCGGGCCTGAATCCCCGCGAGGCGCCCGTGGCCGGCCTGCTGGCGGCGGCGCGCGAACGGGGCATCGAAGTTCTGGGCGAGATCGAGCTGTTTGCCCGTGCTCTGGCCGATCTGCGGGCGCAAGGCTACACGCCGACGCTGCTGGCGGTGACGGGCACCAACGGCAAGACCACGGTCACGTCGCTGGTGCGCCACCTGATCGAAACGAGCGGACGCCGCGTGCGCGCCGCGGGCAATATCGGCCCGGCGGCGCTGGCCAGTCTGCAGGATGCGCTGGAGCGCGACGAACTGCCCGAAGCCTGGGTGCTGGAGCTGTCCAGTTTCCAGTTGGAAGCCACCCGTACCCTGGCGCCGGATGCCGCCGTGGTGCTTAATGTCACGCAGGACCACCTGGACTGGCACGGCTCGATGCAAGCCTATGCCGCGGCGAAGGCGCGTCTGCTGGAGATGGCGCGCATCGCCGTCGTCAATCGCGACGATCCGCTGGTGCGGGACATGGTCGGCGACCTGGCCGGCGAGCGGGTGCGCGGATTCGGCATGGAAGCCCCATCGCTGGCGGGAGACCTCGGTTTGCTGATGCAGCAGGGCCTGGCCTGGCTCGCCGCCGCGCCCGAGGCCGAAGCCGACCCGGCCGCCAGGATCCCGGCGCGTCGCCGCCGCGCGGCGACCGAAGCGCCTCCCGCCCGGCGGCCCGCCGCATCTGCCCAGGCGTTGATGCCGGCCGAGGCGTTGCGGATCCGGGGCACCCACAATGCGCTCAATGCGTTGGCGGCGCTGGCCCTGTGCCGCGCCGCCGGTCTGGACTGGGCGCCGCTGCTGCATGCCTTGCGCAGTTATCAGGGCGAAGCGCATCGCACGGAATTCGTGCGGACGATCGCCGGCGTGGATTTCATCGATGACAGCAAGGGCACCAATGTGGGCGCCACGCTGGCGGCTCTGAAAGGGTTGGGCCGTCCCGTGGTGCTGATCGCCGGCGGCCTAGGCAAGGGTCAGGATTTCTCCCCCCTGGCGCCGGCCGTGCGGGCCCACGCGCGCGCGGTGTTGCTGATTGGCCAGGACGGGCCGCTGATCGGTGAGGCGCTGAGGGATTGCGAGGTGCCGCTGCAGCCCTGCGGCACGCTGGAAGAGGCCGTGGCCCGGGGCATGGCGCTGGCGCAGCCGGGCGACGCCGTGCTGCTGTCACCGGCCTGCGCCAGCATGGATATGTTCCGCAACTACGCCCATCGCAGCGCCTGCTTCGTGGAAGCCGTGCGCGAGCTGGCGATTGAGCGCGGGGAGGTGGCATGAGCGTATCGGGCACCCTGGGGAACGGCGTGAACGCGGCGCGCTCGAACCGCCGCACGGCCATGCCCAGCGTGGACGTCGGCCTGATCGTGGCGGTCAGCGCGCTGGTCCTGTTCGGGCTGCTCATGGTGTATTCGGCCTCGATCGCCCTGGCCGACGGGCCGCGCTATGAAAGCTACGGCCGCTTCTACTTCGTCGGCCGCCATGCCGCCTTCATTCTCATCGGCCTGCTGGGCGCCCTGTTCACCGCCAGCGTGCCGATGCGGATCTGGCAGAAAGTCTCGGTGCCGCTGTTCGTGTTTGCGCTGGTCCTGCTGATGGTCGTGCTGGTGCCCGGTCTTGGCCGCGAGGTCAACGGCGCCCGGCGCTGGCTGCCCCTGGGCATCGTGAACTTCCAGCCATCGGAACTGATGAAGGTCGCCATCTTGCTCTATGCGGCCGACTATGTCGTGCGCAAACAGGCGCATCTGCAAGGATTCGTGCGCGGTTTCGTGCGCGGTTTCGCGCCCATGGCCCTGGCGCTGATGCTGGTGGGGGTGCTGTTGCTGCTGGAGCCCGACCTGGGCGCTTTCATCGTCATCGGCGCAATCACCGTCGGCATCCTGTTCATCGGCGGGATCAACCTCAAGCTGTTCACTTTGCTGCTGGGCGGCGTGATGTCCAGCTTCCTGATGCTGATCTGGCTGTCCCCCTGGCGCCGCGAGCGGCTGTTCGTCTATCTGGACCCCTGGAATCCGGACAATGCCTACGGCAGCGCCTACCAGTTGTCCCATTCACTGATCGCCCTGGGGCGGGGAGAGTGGTTCGGCGTCGGTCTGGGCGCCAGCATCGAGAAGCTGCATTACCTGCCCGAGGCGCACACCGACTTCATCGTCGCCGTCATCGGCGAGGAGCTCGGCCTGGCCGGCGTCCTGTGCCTGATCGGCGTTTTTGTCTATATCGTGATGCGGGGCTTCGACATCGCCCGCCAGGCCATGGTGCTGGAGCGGGTCTTCGATGGCCTGGTCGCCCAAGGCGTGGTGTTGTGGTTGGGCGTGCAGGCCTTCATCAACGTCGGCGTCTGCCTGGGCCTGCTGCCCACCAAGGGGCTGACGCTGCCGCTGGTCAGCTATGGCGGCTCCGGCATCGTCATGAATCTGGCGGCGATCGCGCTGCTGTTGCGGGTGGATTACGAGACCCGCTGCATGATGCGGGGGAAACGGCGATGAGCGCGCGCACGATCCTGATCATGGCGGGGGGCACGGGCGGGCATATCATGCCCGGGCTGGCCGTGGCCGAGGTCTTGCGCGCTGCCGGCTGGCGAGTCCTGTGGCTGGGCGATCCGGACCGCATGGAAGGCCGGCTGGTGCCGGCGCGCGGCATCGAACTGCTGCCGCTGCGTTTCGGCGGCGTGCGCGGCAAGGGGTATGCGACCTTGCTGAAGCTGCCCTTCACTCTGGGCGCCGCCTGCCTGCGAGCTCGACGGCTGCTGCGTGAGCACCGCCCCGATGTCGTGCTGGGCATGGGCGGCTATGCGGCTTTCCCGGGCGGCCTGATGGCGCGGTTGGCCGGCATCCCCCTGGTCGTGCACGAGCAGAATGCCGTGGCGGGCACCGCCAATCGCGTCCTGGCCCGCTTTGCCAGCCGGGTGCTGTGCGGTTTTCCGGGGGCGCTGCCCGATGCGCTGATGGTCGGTAATCCGGTGCGCGCCTCGCTGGCATCGATTCCGCCGGCGGCCGAGCGCTACGCCGGGCGCCAGGGGCCGCTGCGTCTGCTGGTGGTGGGCGGCAGCCTGGGGGCCGCCCGTTTGAACGAATGGGTGCCCGAGGCGCTGGCAATGCTGCCGCCGCACGAACGGCCGCTCGTGCGGCATCAGGCGGGCGAGCGCCATGCCGAGGGCGTGCGCCTGAATTACGAACGCCTGGGCGTGGCGGGGGAGGTCGTGGCCTTCATCGACGATATGGCCGAGGCGCTGGGCTGGGCCGATCTGGTCGTCTGCCGGGCCGGTGCGATGACCGTGGCCGAGGTGGCCGCCGTGGGCGTGGCGGCCCTGTTCATCCCGCTGCCGCACGCCATCGACGATCACCAGACCGCCAACGCCCGTTATCTCTCGGAATGCGGGGGCGGCTGGCTGATGCGCCAGGCCGACCTGGACGCGGCCGGGCTGTCGGCCTGGCTGGCGGCCCGTCGGCGGCCCGAGCTGGCCGCGGTGGCCGCCCATGCCCGCGAACATGCAAGTCTGAACGCCGCGCAATTGATCGCCGATGCCTGCGTCCATAGTCTGGAGGAATCGGCATGAAGCATCGCATCCGCAATATCCATTTCGTCGGCATCGGCGGTTCGGGCATGAGCGGCATTGCCGAGGTCCTGCTGAATCTGGGCTATGCCATCAGCGGCTCCGATGTGCAGGAAACCGCCGTGACGCGGCGGCTGGAGTCGCTGGGCGCGCGCATCCTGATCGGCCACGCCGCGGAAAACATCCAGGGCGCGGGCGCGCTGGTCACGTCCACCGCCATTCGCGCGGACAATCCCGAGGTCCTGGCGGCGCGCGCCGCCCGCGTTCCGGTGGTGCCCCGCGCTTTGATGCTGGCTGAACTGATGCGCCTGAAGCGCGGCATCGCCGTCGCCGGCACGCACGGCAAGACCACCACCACCAGCCTGGTGGCCAGCGTGCTGGCGGCCGGCGGGCTGGATCCCACTTTCGTCATCGGCGGGCGGTTGAACGCAGCCGACGCCAATGCGCGGCTGGGGCAGGGCGATTACATCGTCGTCGAGGCCGACGAGTCCGATGCTTCGTTCCTGAACCTGCTGCCGGTGATGGCGATCATCACCAACATCGACCTCGATCACATGGATACCTACGGGCACGACGTGGCGCGCTTGAAAAGCGCCTTCGTCGAATTCACCCAGCGCCTGCCGTTCTACGGCAGCGCAGTGCTGTGCGTGGATGATGCCAATGTGCGTGAAATCATTCCCTTCGTGTCGCGTCCGGTGACGACCTACGGCATCGACATGCCGGCCCAGGTGCGCGCGCGCGATCTGCGCGCCGAGGGCACCACCATGTGCTTCGAGGTCGAGCGCCAGGGCGCCCAGGGCGCTTTGGCGCCCTTGTCCGTGCGCCTGAATCTGCCCGGCCGGCACAACGTGCTCAATGCGCTGGCCACCATCGCCGTCGCCACCGAACTGGGCGTGCCCGACGCCGCCATCGCTGAATCCCTGGCCCAGTTCCGGGGCGTGGGCCGCCGCTTCACCCAGGTCGGCCGTTTTCCGGTCGCGGAAAAGAACGGTGGCGGCACGTATGCCGTGGTCGACGATTACGGCCACCACCCGGTCGAAATGGCGGCGACGCTGGCGGCGGCGCGCGGCGCCTGGCCGGACCGGCGTATCGTGCTTGCCTTCCAGCCGCATCGCTATACGCGCACGCGCGATTGTTTCGAGGATTTCGTGCGCGTCCTGGGCATGGCCGACGCCGTGCTGCTCACCGACGTCTATCCGGCCGGCGAGGCGCCCCTGGTGGCCGCCGATGGGCGCGCCCTGGCCCGCGGAGTGCGGGTGGCCGGCAAGGTCGAACCGGTCTTCATCGAGGATGTGGCCGACATGGCGGCCGCGATCGGGGATTTTGCACGCGACGGCGATGTCGTCATCATCATGGGCGCCGGTTCCATCAGCCGCGTGCCCGGGCAATTGGGGAGTTCGTTATGAGCCAGGCATTCGGCCGCGTGGGCGTGCTGTACGGCGGCAGTTCCGCCGAGCGGGAAGTCTCGCTGATGTCGGGCGCGGGTGTCTGCGCCGCACTGCGCGAAGAAGGCGTGGACGCCCATCTGTTCGATACCGGCGAACGCAGCCTCGCAGAGCTGGAGGCGGCGGGCTTCGACCGGGTCTTCATCGCCCTGCATGGACGCTACGGCGAGGACGGCACGGTGCAAGGCGCACTGGAACTGCTGCGGATCCCCTATACGGGCAGCGGTCCGCTGGCCTCCAGTCTGGCCATGGACAAGATCACCACCAAGCGCCTGTGGCTGCAGCATGGATTGCCCACGCCGCGCTTTGCCGAGTTGGCATGTGACGCCGATCCGGCGGGCCTGGCCGAGACCCTGGGCCTGCCGCTGATCATCAAACCGCCGCACGAGGGCTCGACGCTGGGCCTGACCCGGGTCGAGTCGGCGGATCAACTGCGCGACGCTCAGGCGCTGGCCTGCCGCTTCGACAATCTGGCGCTGGCCGAGCAGTTCATCCGCGGGCGTGAATTGACCATCCCGGTCCTGGGGACGGGGGCCGGCGCCCGGGCGCTGCCGGTGATCGAAATCTTCGCCCCCGAGGGCAATTACGACTATCAGAACAAGTACGTGTCCAACGACACCCGCTACGGATGCCCGGCCGAATTGCCGGATGCGCTGGCGCGGCACATTCAGGATCTGACGGTGCAGGCTTATCGGGTGCTGGGGTGCGAAGGCTGGGGCCGGGCCGATGTGATGCTCGACGGGCAGGACCGGCCCTGGCTGCTGGAAATGAACACCTCGCCGGGCATGACGAGCCATTCGCTCGTGCCCATGGGCGCGCGTGCCGCTGGCATGAGCTACGGCCAGTTGTGCGTGGAAATCCTGTCGACGGCGCGCTGCAAGCTGCGCCAGGCCAGGGCCTGCTGAGACGGATCAAGGAGCCGGACGTGTTCGCGGAAGCCCGATTGACCAACCTGATCGCCAACCTGCTGGCTTTGCTGGCAGTGTTGGCGATCGTGGTCGGCGTCGTGCTCTGGACGATCCGGCGGCCTTATTTTTCGATTTCCCGGATCGAACTGGCCCCGGTGGCCGGCTCGACCCTGCAGTACGTCACGCCGCTGAACCTGCAGACCGCGCTGGCGGGGCAGGTGCGCGGCAATTTTTTCCTGATGGATCTGGATGAGGCCCGGCGCCGCATCGAGACCGCGCCCTGGGTGCGGCATGCCGTCGTCCGCCGGGTGTGGCCGGCCACGCTGCAGGTGCGCATCGAAGAGCAGCAGCCGCTGGCCTTCTGGAACGAAAACCAGATGATCAACACCTGGGGCGAGGCCTTTACGGCCAACCAGGGTGAGCTGCCCGACGACCTGGATCTGCCCCAGCTCAATGGCCCGGCGAATTCCGAACGCCTGGTGGTGCAGCGCTACGCCGAAATCGCCCGCTGGTTCGCACCGCTGGGCCTGAGCGTGCGCGAGGCCACGCTGACGCCCCGCTACGCCTGGGAGGTCACGCTTTCCGACGCCGTGCGCCTGACGCTGGGCCGGGATCCGGCCGCCGACGTCGCCGATCCGCATGGGCGCTCCGGCGCATTGCCGTTCGCCGCCCGCATCGAACGCTTCGTCCAGGCCTGGCCGGAACTGACCCGCCGCCTGGGCGGCCGCATGATCGCCAGCGCCGATCTGCGTTATCCGAATGGATTCGCGATCACGCTGTCTCCTGAAACCACCGCATCCTCCCGATCGACCAGACCATGACCCGTGACATCAAAGACCTGATCGTTGCACTCGACATCGGCACCAGCAAAGTGGCCGCCGTCGTTGCCGAAATCCTGCCCGACGGCGGGTTCGAGGTGCTGGGCCTTGGGCAGCACGAATCCGAAGGCATGCGCAAGGGCGTGGTGGTCAACATCGAATCCACCGTGAACTCGATCCAGCGCGCGCTGGAGGAAGCCGAACTGATGGCCGATTGCAAGATCCGCGAGGTCTACACCGGCATCGCGGGCAGCCACATCACCAGCTTCAATTCCAGCGGCATGGTGGCGGTCAAGGACAAGGAAGTCACCGCCACCGACGTGGCGCGCGTGATCGAGACGGCCAAGGCGGTCAATATTCCGACCGATCAGCAAGTGCTGCACGTGCTGACGCAGGAATTCATCGTCGATGCGCAAGAAGACATCCGTGAGCCGATCGGCATGAGCGGCATGCGCCTTGAAGTGCGCGTGCACATCGTCACCGGCGCGGTCAGCGCGGCCCAGAACATCGTCAAGTGCGTGCGCCGCTGCGGCCTCGAAGTCCAGGACCTGATCCTGCAGCCGCTGGCTTCCAGCCTGTCCTGCCTGACGGCCGACGAGAAGGAGCTGGGCGTGGTGCTGGTGGATATCGGCGGCGGCACCACCGACATCGCCATCTACACCGGCGGCGCGATCCGCCACACCTCGGTGATTCCGATCGCGGGCGACCAGGTCACCAGCGACATCGCTGCCATGCTGCGCACTCCGACGCCCGACGCCGAGGAAATCAAGCTGCGCCACGGCATCGCCAAACAGGCGCTGGTCGATGCCGAAGAGATGATCGAAGTGCCGGGCCTGGGGGACCGCCCCAATCGCAGCGTCAAGCGCCAGGCCCTGGGAGCGGTGATCGAGCCGCGCATGGAGGAACTGTTCGGGTTCGTGCAGCAAGTGGTGCGCGAATCGGGCTACGAGGAATTGTTGTCGTCCGGGGTCGTGCTGACCGGCGGGACGGCGCTCATGCCGGGCATGGTGGAGCTGGCCGAGGACGTGTTCCTCAAGCCGGTGCGTGTCGCCGTGCCCATGTACGAGGGCAGTTTGGCCGACGTGATGCGTAATCCGCGCTTCTCGACGGTGATGGGCTTGTTGACCGAGGCGCGCATGCAGCGCGCACGCGGGCGCAAGGTGGCGCAACAGAAGGGAACGGTCAAATCCATTCTGGCGCGCATGAAAGAGTGGTTCATGAATTGAAGCGGCCGCAGGGCCGTCCATGAGCTTTTCAGGGGAAGTTGTTCGTTTTTCCGTATGTGAGGGAGTCAATCATGATGAATTTTGAAATGCTGGATACCAGCAGAAACGGCACCATGATCAAGGTCGTGGGTGTCGGCGGGGCGGGCGGCAATGCCGTGGCGCACATGATCCGTTCCGGCGTGCAGGGGGTGGAGTTCGTTTGCGCGAACACCGATGCCCAGGCGCTGGCCACCAGCGAGGCGCCGGTTCAGATCCGTCTGGGCCGCACCGGGCTGGGCGCGGGCGCCAAGCCCGAGCAGGGGCGCGCCGCTGCTGAAACCGCCCGGGAGGAAATCCGCGCGGCGCTCAACGGCGCCCACATGGTGTTCATCACCGCCGGCATGGGCGGCGGCACCGGCACCGGAGCCGGCCCCGTGGTGGCCGAGGTCGCCAAGGAACTGGGCATCCTGACGGTGGGCGTGGTCACCAAGCCCTTCGTCTTCGAGGGCAGCAAGCGCATGCGCATGGCCGAGGAAGGCATCCGCGAGCTGTCGCGCCATGTTCATTCGCTGGTGGTCGTGCTCAATGAGAACCTGTACGAACTGATGGACGACGACGCGACGCAGGAAGACTGCTTCCGCGCGGCCGACGACGTCCTGCACAATGCCTGCGCCGGGATCGCCGAGATCATCAATGTCGAAGGCAATGTGAACGTCGACTTCGAGGACGTCAAGACGATCATGGGCGAGCAGGGCCAGGCCATGATGGGCACTGCCGTGGCTTCCGGCGCCGACCGCGCCCGCATCGCGGCCGAGCAGGCGATCGCCTGCCCGCTGCTCGAAGGCGTGGATCTGCACGGCGCGCGCGGCGTCCTGGTGAACATCACGGCCAGCCGTTCGCTGAAGATGCGCGAAACCCGGGAAATCATGGATACGATCGGCAGCTACGCTTCGGCCGACGCCACGGTGATCTTCGGTACGGCGTACGACGAGGCCATGGGCGAGAACCTGCGCGTCACGGTCGTGGCCACCGGCCTGGGCGCCGCGTCCCGCCCGCAACTGGTGTCGAACAACGCCGAGGCCCAGCGCACGGGCACGGACAACATGCCGGTGGGCGTGGGTCACGACTTCTCGGGCACGGATGTGCCGTCGGTGATCCGTAATCCGCGCAGCAACGCCTCGGCCCAGGTCCGGGCGCTCGAGACGGCCGGCATGGATCACTTCGACATTCCGGCCTTCCTGCGCAAGCAGGCCGACTGACCCGGCCGGCTTCGCCTCATCACCTCACATCGCGGCTGTCGTATCGCAGTTCGCGGCGCCTGGCGCGTCTTCCCCTGCCCCTGGGGGAAGGCGCGCCTTCGCTCGGGCCGCCCGCCATTGACCGGGCTGTACCGCACACAACCATCGTGGAAAACCCGAATATTGATTACAATACGAGGGTTCAGGTCGTGCAAAGCATGCTTTGCAGGGCCGCTTTATCGTTGACGAAAAATCTCATGCTCTTGCAGCGCACCATCAAACAGTCCGTGACCACCACCGGCGTCGGCGTGCATTCCGGCCGCCGCGTGAAAATCACCCTGCGCCCGGCCGAGCCCAATACCGGCATCGTGTTCCACCGCGTGGATCTGCCTGAAGTCGTGGATCTGCCCGCGCGCGCCGATGCGGTGGGCGACACCCGGATGGCATCCGTCCTGCAGCAGGGCTCCGTGCGCGTATCCACCGTCGAGCACCTGATGTCGGCCTTGGCCGGGCTGGGCGTGGACAATCTGCACGTCGATCTCGACGCCGAAGAAGTCCCCATCATGGATGGCAGCGCGGCCACGTTCGTCTATCTGCTGCGCAGCGCCGGTCTGCTGGAGCAGGCCGCCCCCAAGCGCTTCCTGCGGGTGCTCAAGCCCGTCGAGGTCCGCGAAGGCGAAGGCCCGGCCGCCAAGTGGGCGCGCCTGGAGCCCTACGACGGCTTCGCCCTGTCTTTCTCGATCGATTTCAAGCATCCCGCCATCGATTCCACCGCCAACACGGCAGAAATCGACTTTGCGCGGGATTCCTACGTCAAGACCATCGCCCGCGCGCGCACCTTCGGGTTCGCCAGCGAGGTCGAGGCCTTGCGTTCGATGGGGCTGGCGCGCGGCGGCAGCCTGGACAACGCCATCGTCATGGACGAATACCGCGTCCTCAATGCCGACGGGCTGCGCTACGACGACGAGTTCGTCAAACACAAGATCCTCGACGCCATCGGCGACTTGTATCTGGCCGGCCGGCCCCTGGTGGCGCGCTACGTTGCCTGCAAATCCGGCCACGGCCTGAACAACTTGCTGGTGCGTGCGCTGTTGGCTCAGCAGGATTGCTGGGAATTGATCAGCTACGAGTCGCGCGACGCCGCGCCCGCCGCCTTTACCCGCGACTGGCAGCTCGCCTGATCATCGCTTACGAGCGGTGGTGGCGCAGCAGCCGGCCGATGGCATCGGCCAGCGGCCCGGGCGCCACCTGACGCCCCAGGTCCTCGAAGGACCGCAAGGCGTTTTCGCCCAGGGGCTCGGTTTCCCGCCTGGGCTTTTCTGTCCAGGTCCGTCCCATGGCGGCGTCGATCCGGACGACAATCTGTTCGACGGGCCAGCCGGCATCGCGGATGCGCCGGGCGGCGGCTTCGGTCAGTTGCCGCAGCCGGGCGGCATGCGCGGGGCCGGGAACCACCACGGTGATTTTCGGTCCATCGATCCTGGCGACCTGGATCCGGCGCGCCAGGGCGGGCGGCAGCGTGCCTGCCAGCACGGCCTGCACGGCCAGCAGTTCGCGGGCCGTGTGCATCATGTGCGAGCCCTGGGGGTGGCGGTCCAGCCATTCCA
This sequence comes from Castellaniella ginsengisoli, assembly GCF_040955415.1. Lineage (NCBI taxonomy): Bacteria > Pseudomonadati > Pseudomonadota > Betaproteobacteria > Burkholderiales > Alcaligenaceae > Castellaniella > Castellaniella ginsengisoli. Next base: position 1,599,633 of record NZ_CP158257.1, read on the forward strand.
GGACAGGGGCGCCGGCTGATCGGTTCCGCCTGGGCGGCGTCGTCATGGACATGAAGGAATAATGAAGTGATTCAATCGAAACACACTGCGCGTTCAGTGCTCCGTTTTCATTCTAACGCGCGCTTCTGGCGGTGGGCGGGCATGGCCTGCGCACTGGCGCTGGCGGCCTGGGGCGGGGCCCAATGGCAGGCCTGGCGCACGCCCCCGGCGCTGGATGTCGGCCAGCGCGCGGCGATCGATACCCGTTTGCGGCAGGATTCGATGGCGTTGCAGGGCAGTATTGCCGGTCTGGCGGACAAGCTGGGCGAATTGCAGGGCCGCGTGCTGGCCATGGAATCCGTCCGCACGCGGGTGGCACAGGCGGCCGGCCTGGAGTATTCCGCGCCGGAGATCGACGCCCAGGCCAGGCCGGCCGTTCGGGCGGCGGGCCTGGCGGCGGACGACGACGAAGGCCAGGTGATGGACGATATTCCCGCCCAGTCGCTGCCCGCGCCCGCAATCGGTTCGGCGGAATTGCTGGGGCGCTACATCGATGCCTTGGGGAAGCGCCTGGACACCCAGGAGGACGCCTATGCCCTGGTGGATGCGGCCTTGTCCCGGCAGGCGGGTTTCCAGGCCAGCCTGCCGACGCTGTCGCCGGTCGATTATCCCGCGCTCAGCTCTTCGTTCGGGTGGCGGCGCAACCCTGTCAGCGGTCGTCATACCATGCATGAGGGCCTGGATTTCATTGCTCCCCGGGGCGCACCGATCCGGGCGGCGTCCGGGGGGCTGGTGACGCGGGCGGGCTCCTGGCACGGCTATGGCCGGATGGTGGAAATCGACCATGGCAACGGTCTGCGCACCCGTTACGCTCATGCTTCCAGCGTGCTGGTCAAGGTTGGCGACATTGTCCGCCAGGGCCAATTGATCGCGCGGGTGGGCAGCACGGGGCGGTCCACCGGCGCGCATCTGCATTTCGAGGTGCGGATGGCGGACTATCCCCTGGATCCGGCCTTGTTCATCCGGGAAGACGCGCATATGCGCCTGGCGATGGGAGCCCCCGGGCAAGTCGAGCCGTGAGCGGGCGCCCCTGACCGCCCGGTCCCGCGCAGGCCGCCGCCGATGCGGGGGCCTGCGCGCTGCGTTAAACTGCATCGTTTACTTGCGGCCGCCGCTCGGCGTACGCATCCCACAATTTTCCGGTGTCCGGTTTCCTCTCGGGCCCGCAGCGACGACACGATATGGTTTCTCTGCTCAAAAAAATCATCGGCAGCCGCAATGACCGGCTGTTGAAGCAGTATCGCAAGCAGGTCGCGCAAATCAATGCGCTCGAGCCTTCCATGCAGGCCTTGTCCGACGACGCGTTGCAGGCCAAGACCGATGAATTCCGCCAACGGCTCGCCGATGGCAAGTCCGTCAACTCCTTGTTGCCCGAAGCCTTCGCGGTGGTGCGCGAGGCCAGCCGGCGCGTGTTCGGCATGCGCCACTTCGACGTCCAGATGCTCGGGGCGATCGCCCTGCATAATGGCAAGATCGCCGAAATGCGCACCGGCGAAGGCAAGACCCTGATGGCCACCTTGGCGGTCTATCTGAATGCCCTCGAGGGCCGCGGGGTTCACGTGGTGACGGTCAACGATTACCTGGCCCGCCGGGATGCCGAATGGATGGGCCGGCTCTACGGCTTCCTGGGCATGACGGTCGGCGTCGTGGTGCCGCAGCAGGACAACGAGGAAAAACGCGCCGCCTATCGGGCCGACATCACCTACGGCACCAACAACGAATACGGTTTCGACTACCTGCGCGACAACATGGAGTTCCGTCCGGAAGACCGTCGCCAGCGCAGTCTCGCCTACGCCATCGTCGACGAAGTCGACTCGATCCTGATCGACGAGGCGCGCACGCCCCTGATCATTTCGGGCCAGGCCGAGGACAACACCGAGCTCTATGTCCGCATGAATGCGGTCCCGCCCCTGCTGACGCGCATGGCCGAGGAGCCCAAGCCCCATGAGCCCGAGCCTGAAGGCGATTTCTGGGTGGACGAAAAGGCCCAGCAGGTGCATCTGTCCGAAGCCGGCCAGATCAAGGCCGAACAGATCATGGCGCGCCAGGGCATCCTGCCCGAGGGCGAGTCCCTGTACGATCCCCGCCATATCTCGCTGATGCACCATCTGCTGGTGGCCCTGCGGGCGCACAACCTGTTCCACCGCGATCAGCAATACGTCGTCCAGGACGGCGAGGTCGTCATCGTCGATGAGTTCACGGGGCGCCTGATGGCGGGCCGCCGCTGGTCCGATGGCCTGCACCAGGCGGTCGAGGCCAAGGAAGGGGTGCGCATCCAGAACGAGAACCAGACGCTGGCCTCGATCACCTTCCAGAATTATTTCCGCATGTACGACAAGCTGGCGGGCATGACGGGGACGGCCGACACCGAGGCCTACGAGTTCCAGGAAATCTATGGCCTGGAAACGGTCATCATCCCGACCAACCGGCCGATGGCGCGCCAGGACCAGAACGACCAGGTCTTCAAGACCGACGCGGAAAAATACCGCGCCATCCTGGCCGATATCATCGATTGCCACAAGCGCGGCCAGCCCGTGCTGGTGGGTACGACCAGCATCGAGAACTCCGAGCTGCTGTCCAACGCGCTGAAAAAGGAAGGCCTGCCGCACGAGGTTCTGAACGCCAAGCAGCACGCCCGCGAGGCCGAAATCGTGGCTGAAGCCGGCAAGCCGGGGCATATCACCATCGCGACCAACATGGCCGGCCGGGGCACGGACATCGTGCTGGGCGGCAGCGTGGAAAAGCAGATCGACCTGGTGCGCGCCGATCCGGACCTGTCCCCCGAGGACAAAGAAGCCCGCATCGCCACCATCCGTGCCGAGTGGGCGCCGGCCAACGAGGCTGTGAAGCAAGCCGGCGGCCTGCGCATCATCGGTACGGAGCGCCACGAGTCGCGGCGCATCGACAACCAGTTGCGTGGCCGTGCGGGCCGCCAGGGCGATCCGGGCTCTTCGCGCTTCTACCTGTCGCTGGATGACTCGCTCATGCGGATCTTCGCCGGAGACCGGGTGCGCGCCATCATGGAACGCCTGCGCCTGCCCGAAGGCGAGCCGATCGAGGCGCGCATGGTGTCGCGTTCGATCGAATCCGCACAGCGAAAGGTCGAAGGCCGCAACTTCGATATCCGCAAGCAGTTGCTGGAATACGACGACGTGGCCAACGACCAGCGCAAGGTGCTCTACGCCCAGCGCAACGAGGTCCTGGAAGCGGAGTCGGTGGCCGATACGATTACCAATCTGCGCGACGCGGAACTCACGGCGGTGTTCCGCCGCTATGTGCCCGAAGAGACGATGGAAGAGCAATGGGATGTCCCGGGCCTGCAGTCGTCTCTGGAATCCGACTGGGGGATCGCGCTGCCGCTGGCCGAGATGCTGGAAAAAGAACCCAATCTGACGGATGACGATCTGCTGGAACGGGTGCTGGCCGAGGCCAAGCGGCTGTACGACGAGAAGATCGCCCTGGTCAGCGAGGCCGGCTGGCGGCCGTTCGAGCGCTCGGTGCTGCTGCAGGCGCTGGATACGAACTGGCGCACTCACCTGGCATCCCTGGATCATCTGCGCCAGGGCATCCATTTGCGCGGCTATGCGCAGGTGGATCCGAAGCAGGCCTACAAGCGCGAGGCGTTCACGCTGTTCTCGGACATGCTGGATCGCGTGCGCAACGAGACGATCCGGGTGCTGATGACGGTGCGCGTCCAGTCGCGCGAGCAGGTCGAGGTCGAGGAACCCGCGTCTCCGGCATTGGAAAACGTGCGCTACCACCACGCGGACTACGATGCGGCGCTGCGCGGCGAGGATCCGGGCCTGGATCAGCCGCCCGCCGAGCCCGGCCGAAAGGCGGCGACACCGGCCGGCGCGGTGCCGCGCGTGGGGCGCAACGATCCCTGCCCGTGCGGCAGCGGCAAGAAGTACAAGCACTGCCACGGGCAGTTGAAGTAATTCCGCTTTGGGCGGGCCAGGGCCGGGCATTGCGTCCCGGCCTTTTTCATTGCTGGCGGTTGAGTGGTGCTGTGGCGGCTTGGCCGTCGGCGTTCTTTTGTGAGGCCTCGGCGTCGTCCTATGTCCGCCCCGGACGCAGGTCGTCCGGTTCCGGCTGTGCCGGAACTGCCCGAAGAAAAGGCATCATCGGGGCGCTCGCCAAACGCGCGGGGCGATTCGTCCACTGGACGAATCGCAAGCGTCCCGCTTGAACGGTGGCTCGCTTGCCTCCCCGCTGCTGCCTTTTCTCCGGCGGACTCCGACAGCGCCCGGTGCGGCCACAGGACGAGGCCTGACGAGGGGGAGGGAGGGGTGGGCGGTCGAGACTTGGTCTGAGCCTTCGTCGCGGTCAGTCCTCTTTGGCTGGACTGATGCAACGCAGGCGCGGGAAATGGTGGCGATAGGAACGGACGTCGCGGCTCAGCACGCTCAGATTGGCGGCTGCGGCATGGGCACCAATTAAAAATCGGGTAAGGGAACGCGGCGTGTGCCGCCGCTACGGCGATAACGTTGGTACGCATTTGCCGCCAAGCCCGCACACGTCCACGGTAAAGGGCTACGCAACGTATCGTAAACATCAAGCATCGCGTCCAATGCCTTGACGTCAGGGTCAGGGATCAGCAACTCGGTATATATCACCAGATTGATGTGCGGAGGAGCTTGCTTGCGGCAACGCTGAATCTGACCGATCGACCATTCGTGCCAACGGCTATCGGGAGTCATGCAGTCGATCCAGAGATTGGTATCGACCAAAAATCCAGACGGACCATCGTACCGGGACAGGTCAAGCATGGCCCCCTTCCGGGCGCGCTGTTCGAGCCCGCCAGGCGGAAGGCCGTCAGCGGGGATGCAAGCGAGCCACTGTTCGAGCAAGACGGGTGCGCTCAGTCCGGGGGACTGAGCGCCTTGCGAGTTTGGCGAGCGCCCCGATGACGGCCTGGAGCCTGGGCAGTTCCGGCGCAGCCGGAACCGGGTGAGCTGCGCGGCCGGAAGGGGGCCGTGCGGTCGAGGTGCCGCACAAGAACCCACCGGAAACTACAGCAAGAACACCGTCGCCAGCCCCAGGAACAAAAAGAACCCCAGCGAATCCGTGGCGAACGTCAGCAGCACCGACGAGCCCACGGCGGGGTCCTTGCCGAAGCGGTCGCGCAGCAGCGGAATCAGCACCCCCAGCGCCGCGCCGATCAGCATATTGCCGACCATGGCCGCCATCATCACCCCGGCCACCGCGTACGAGTCGGAGATCACCCAGGCGAAGGTCGCCGCCACCAGGCTGCCGCAGGCGCCCACCAGAAAGGTGACCTGGAGTTCGCGCTTGACCAGTTGCGCGATGTTCGCGCCGGTGACGCGGCCCGTGGCCATGGCGCGGATGATCATGGTCATGGTCTGGTTGCCGGAATTGCCGCCGATGCCCGCTACGATGGACATCAGGAACGCCAGGATCACGATGTGGCTGACCGTTTCTTCGAAGCGCGACGCCACCAGGGATGCGATCGAGGCCGTGCACAGGTTCACCAGCAGCCAGGGCGCGCGGTTGCGCAGGGCGGCCAGGACGGGCGCAAAGATGTCTTCTTCCTGCAGGCCGGCGCGCGACAGTTCCTGCTCGTGGGAGTCTTCCTGCAGCACGTCCACGACCTCGTCGATGGTGACGCGGCCGATCAGGCGGCCCTGTTCGTCCACCACCGGGGCCGACACCAGGTCATAGCGCTCGAAGGCGTTGGCGGCGTCGATGTCGGGGTCCATGGGGTTCAGGCTGAGGACGTCGGGCTCCATCACCGCGTTGACCAGGGTGTCGGGTTCGCTCAACAACAAGCGTGACAGCGACAGGGTGCCGCGCAACTGGTCGTCGCGGTCTACCACGAAAATCTGGTCGGTGTGGTCGGGCAGCTCATGCAGCCGGCGCAGGTAGCGCAGCACGACTTCCAGGGTCACGTCCTCGCGCACCCGCACCATGTCGAAGTCCATGATGGCGCCGACGGTGTCCTCCGGGTAGCCCATGGCGGCGACCAGTTGGGCGCGCTCGGCGTCGGTCAGGCCTTTCTGGACCTCGGAGATGACGTCGGGCGGCAGATCGGGCGCGAGATCGGCGATCTCGTCGGCGTCCATGGCGCCCGTGGCCGCGATCAGGTCCTCGTGGTCCATGGACGCGATCAGCGATTCGCGGACCCAGTCCTCGACTTCCAGGAGCACGTCGGCGTCGTGCTCCTGGCTGACCAGTTGCCATACCGCCTGGCGTTGCTGCACCGGCAGGGATTCCAGGATGAACGCGATATCGGCCGGATGCAGCGTGTTGACGATCTGGCGGATTTCGTCTTCGTGCTGGCGCTGCAGCATGCCTTCGAGCAGGTTCGAGCCGTCCTCGTCCTCGCTTTCGTGCTGGCGTTGGGCGAGCGCGTCCACGACCTCTTGGCGTTTCAGGATGGCTTGCAGTTCCTGCAGCGCCAACTGGGCGTCCTCCGGGTCCAGGCGGCGCGGGATGACGACCGGGACGGCGGTCTCGGCGATGGTGGTCTGCTCGGCCATCGGGGCGGATTCCTCAGATCGGGGGGAGGGGGCGGCTGTGGCGGTTTTCGTCGGTGGCGACGTAGGTCAGGGTGGCCTCGGTGACCTTGACGACTTCGGTCTCCAGGCGCTGGCGCTCGGCGTAGACCTCGACCGAGACGGTGATGGAAGTCCGGCCGGTGCGCGTGATTTCGGCGTAGAAGCTCAGCAGATCGCCGACGAAGACCGGCTGCTTGAAGGTAAAGGCGTTGACGGCCACGGTGGCGACCCGCCCGCCCGCGCGCCGCGTGGCCGGGATGGAGCCGGCGATGTCCACCTGCGCCATGATCCAGCCGCCGAACACGTCGCCATGGATGTTGGCGTCGGATGGCTGGGGCATGACGCGCAGGGTGACCGGATGTTCGGAGGAGGGCAGTGCAGTGGCCATGGCGGTCTCGAAGTGGATGCCGGTCGCCGTGCCTGGGGCGGCGGGCGCGCATTTCGGCAAAGCGCGTATTTTAACCGTTCGGCACGAAGGTCTCGTGGCGCGGCGGGTCTTTTTTCTCGGCGCGGACCGCCGGCTGCTGAAGGCTTGCGCAGCCCCTCAGGCGGTGGGGCCGGCGAGAAAGCGGTGCGCCAACTGCACCCAGTAGGCGGCGCCCAGCGGGATGATGGCGTCGTTGAAGTCGTAGCTGCCGTTGTGCAAAGTGCAAGGCCCCAGGCCGTGGCCCGTCGTGCGATGGTCGCCCGCGCCGTTGCCGATCCAGACGTAGCAGCCGGGTCGGGCCTGCAGCATGAAGGCGAAGTCTTCCGCCCCCATGGATGGACGCACCTGGGTGTCGACCCGGTCGGCGCCGACCAGGTCGGTCAGCACCTCGGCGCAGAGGGCGGCCTGTTCGGGGTGGTTGACGGTGGTCGGGTATTCGCGGTGGAAAACGAACGCCGCTTCGCAGCGCAATGCCTGGGCGAGCGGGCCGCTCAGGTCGCGCATGCGGGTTTCGATCAGGTTCAGCGTGTCTTGGGAGAGCGTGCGCACCGTGCCGCGCATCACGGCCTGGTCGGGGATGACATTGTCGGCCGAGCCGGCGTGGATCTGGGTCACGCTGATGACGCCGGACTCCAGCGGATCCAGGTCGCGGGTCAGGATGGTCTGGAAGGCCAGGGTGAGCTGGGCGGCCGCGACCACGGGATCCACCCCCAGGTGGGGCATGGCGCCGTGGGCGCCCCGGCCCCTCAGGGTGATCTCGAAGGTGCTGCTGGAGGCCATGATGGGGCCGGCGGTCAGGCCGAAGGAGCCCTCGGCCAGGCCGGGCCAGTTGTGCATGCCGAACACCGCGTCCATGGGAAACTGCTCGAACAGGCCGTCTTCGATCATGCGCCGCGCCCCGCCCCCGCCTTCCTCGGCGGGCTGGAAGATCACATGCACGGTGCCGTCGAAATGGCGATGTTCCGCCAGATAGCGGGCGGCGGCCAGCAGCATGGTGGTGTGGCCGTCGTGCCCGCAGGCGTGCATCACCCCGGGGTTCTGGCTGGCGTGCGGGAAGGTGTTGGCCTCCGGCATGGGCAGGGCGTCCATGTCGGCCCGCAGGCCGATGGACTTGCCCGGTCCGCGTCCGGCGATGCGGCCCACGACGCCGGTTTCCCCCAGGCCGCGATGGACCTCGATGCCCCAGGACTCCAGCAGGCGGGCCACGGTGTCGGCGGTGCGGACTTCCTGGAAGGCAAGCTCGGGCCAGGCGTGGATGGCGCGGCGGATGTCGGTCAGGTCGGGCAGCCAGCCGCCCAGGGTATCGAGGAGCTGTCGTGTCATGTCATGTGCCGATTGATCAGGTCGTCCAGCGCGGCGGCGATCCGCGGATTGGCGGCATAGACGTAGCCGCCCTCGGGCCAGGGTTCCTGGTGGCGGATGTCCTCGCAGACCCCGCCCGCCGCGCGCACCAGCGCCGTGCCGGCGGCCACGTCCCAGGGCGCGAGGCCCATTTCCCAGTAGCCATCGTAGCGCCCGCAGGCCGTCCAGGCCAGATCCAGGGCCGCGGAGCCCTGGCGGCGGATGCCGCGGGTCGCGTGGATCGCGTCATGCAGGGTCGGCATGTAGCGGGATTCGAAGGAGAAATCACGGAAGGGAAAGCCCGTGGCCAGCACCGATTGATCCAGCGTCGGGGTGGGGGAGCACTGAATGCGGCGGCCGTTGAGCCAGGCGCCCAGCCCGAACAGGGAGGAGAACAGTTCTTCGCGGTTCGGATCGTAGACCACGCCGATCAGAGGCGTATCCTGGGGCAATGCGTCGCGGCCGTCCGGGCGGCAGCCCGCGTGGCCGATCAACGCGATGGAAACGGCATAGTGTGGAATGCCGCTGATGAAGTTGGTGGTGCCGTCGAGCGGGTCGATGCACCAGGTGGCCTGGGCGCCTGGCCGGCCGCCGGATTCTTCGGCGATGATGCCGATTTCCGGCGTGCGGGTCTGCAGGATGTCGATGATGGCCTGTTCGGCCTCGCGGTCGGCCTGGGACACCAGATCGTTGCGCATCTTGTGGTCGATCACCAGATCCGCGCGGTGCAGGGCATGTGTTTGTAGAATGGCGGCTGCGGCATGCGCCGCCGTGACGGCGGCATCCAGGCAGTCTGCCGACAGGAAGTGCGAACTGGGCATGATGCGCTGATTCCCGTGATGCGCCCGTCAGGCCGCCAACCGGCCTGCGTGGCGTGTTGCCCCCATTGTACGTGACCCCTGGATGAGTGTTCCCGCGTGTCGGACCATCATGAGATCTTGAAACCCGCCTCCTGGCATGAAGACCCGCGGGGCGTGCCGCGCAGCCTGGAATTCGGCGATGTCTACCACGGCGAGGCCGGGGCGCTGCCGCAAGCGCGCCACGTCTTTCTGGGGGGCAACGGCCTGCCGGGCCGCTGGCGCGGGCGCGCCGCGTTCACCATCGCCGAGACAGGCTTTGGCCTCGGGCACAATTTCCTCGCGGCCTGGCGCGCCTGGCTGGACGATCCTGGACGCAGCGGCCGGCTGCACTACCTGGCCTTCGAGGCGCATCCCTTTGCCGTGGCGGATCTGCAGCGGGCCTGGCGCCGCCTGCCCGAAGACTATCAGCCGCTGGCCCGGGCGCTGGCCGGACGCTGGCCCGATCTGCTTCCGGGCGTGCATCGCCTGGAGCTGCAGGGCGGGCGGCTCACGCTGACGCTGCTGTTTGGCGACATCCGCCGCCAGGCGCGTCAGGCGCGCGCCTGCGTCGACGCCTTTTTTCTGGACGGCTTTGCGCCCCGCGTCAATCCCGACATGTGGTCGCCCGCCGTCTTTGGCCAATTGCGGCGGCTGGCGGTCGCCGGGGCGACGGCGGCGACCTGGTGTTCGGCCGGACAGGTGCGGCGAGACCTGCGCGATGCCGGATTCCTGGTGAGCAAGATCCCCGGCATTGCCGGCAAGCGTGAAATGACGGCCGCGGTCTTGCGCCCCGGCCTGGGGGTGCCCGCGCCCGATCCCGCCCGGCGCCGGGTGGCGGTGGTGGGCGGCGGTCTCGCGGGCGCGGGCGTGGCGCAGGCCCTGGCTGGGCGGGGGCATGAGGTCGAGGTCTGGGACCCCGCGTGCGCTCTGGACGCCGATCCGGCGCTGCGCCGCCGGGGCGCCGCCGCACTGGTGCCGGCCCTCAGCCCGGACGACGACACGCGTTCGCGCCTGAGCCGCGTCGGCCTGGCCCGGGCGCGGGCGCGCTGGCTGGACCTGGACAAGGTGGCCCGGCCGCAGGCCTGCGGCGCACTGGTCTGCGCGCAGTCGGCCGCGCAGGCCGACGTGCAGCGCCGTGCGCTGGAGCGCTTGGGTTTTCCCGTGGATTGGGTGCAATGGCTTGATGCCGTTGAAGCGGGCCGGCGGGCGGGTGTCGGGGTGCCCTGGGGCGGCCTCTGGTTTCCGGGCGCTTTGCGGGTGTGCCCGGGCGAGCTGATTGCCGCCTTGTTGTCCTTGCGGGGGGTGGTGCGCCGTGCCGCGGCTGTCGAATCGCTGGCGCCGGCGCCCGGGGGCGGCTGGTCGCTGCGGGACGCCTCGGGGCTCGAGCAGGGGCGGGCGGACGTCGTCGTGGTCGCCAATGCCCGGCATGCGCGGGCCTTGCTGGCGGAGAGATTGCCGCTCGATCGCCTGCCGGTTTTGTCGGGGCTCACGCCCATCGCCGGGCAGGTCAGCCTGTATCCGGCGGGGGCATCCGATGTGCCGCGCTGCATCCTGTCGGGGCAGGGTTACTGTCTCCCGCCCCAAGACGGCTGGGGCGTTGCGGGCAGCACCTACCGGCCCGGAGCGCCCGACGCGGTGGCGGATGCGGCGGGTCATCAGGATATTCTGGCGCGTGTGCGGGGCTGGGCCGATACGCGGGACATCCCCTGGCTGGGGCGGGAGGGAGTGGTCGGTTGGGCGGGGTGGCGGGCCGCCACGCGGGATCACCTGCCCATGATCGGGCCGGCGCCGGATCAGCCCGGATTGTGGCTGGCATGTGCCTATGGGTCGCGCGGGCTGAGCTGGTCGGCCTTGGCGGGCGACCTCATCGGCGCCTGGATGGATGGCGAACCCGCGCCGATCGAGCGCGAACTGGCCCGGCGCATCGGCGTGCGCTGATTCCGCGGGTGTGGCACGAAGGTTGGCGCAGGAGCCGGCAAGGGCGCAGAATGAACCGCGCGCTTACCGACGGGATTTTATTTTATGGCGCAAATCCGTCAGAATAACGTCTTTTGCAAGACTCATGCGGGTAGATTGCCCAGAGGATCACGCTGTGTCGCCCACCATCGAATTGGCGGACCAAGTTTTTGAGGCCGGCCCGGTCGCTATGACGCCTTCCTGCGTCGAATGGACGTTTCACGCCGGCGAGTGGCGCCTCCGGATCGAGGCCCATGCGCCCGGGGTGTTCCGGCTGCGCTGCGGGCCGCTCGCCTGGCTGGAGCCCGGCAAGCCGACGCTGCGGGCGCAGCGCCAGGCCGACATGCTGCTGGCGCGCCATGAGGCCGTCGGAGAAATGGAATGCCTGACCCGGGAGACGGGCGGCTGGCGCCTGGTCCAGGGCGAGGCCGGCCTGGAGGTCGGCGGCTCCGAGCCCGGCCTGCGCCTGTTCCGGGGCGATGAATGCATCGCCCGCGCCCTGCTGCCGATTCCCTCCGCCGGCAGCGGATCGGGCCGCTGGCCGCTGGTCTGGGCGCTGGAGCCGGACGAGGGCGTATATGGCCTGGGCGAATCCCTGGACGAACTGGATCGCCGGGGGGCGCGCCTGGTTTCCGATGCGCCGGCGGACCGTTGCCTGCCTTTGGCCTGGAGTCCTCGCGGCTGGGGGGCATACGTCAATACCCTCAATCGAGTCGAGCACGATCTTCAGGCCGACGGGGCTTATACCGTCGAAGCATGGGGTGAAGGGCTGGACTTGTTCCTGTTCGTCGGCGACCCTTCCGAAATCCTGAATCAGTACACGGCGCTCACGGGCCGCGCCGGCCAGCCCAATCTCTGGCCTATGGGCGTCTGGCTGGACCAGGCGCCCGGCCAATCCGCCGAATCCAGCCTGCAGCAGATCCGCAGCCTGCGCAGCCAGGGCATGGCGCTCGATGCGCTGGTGCTGGCCGAGCCCGCCATCCTGGGATTCCAGGCCGACAAGCCGGTCTTCGAATGGTCCGGCCGTATCCCCGACTGGCGCGGTTTCGTGGCGCAGGCCGCCGAACTCGACATCCACCTGGCGGGCACCTGCATTCCCGGCGTCCTGCAGGGCACGTCCCTGTTCGAAGAATGGGCGGACCGGGGCTGGCTGCTGTGCGACGCCGAGGGCGAACCCTGGCTCTGCCCCGGTACGCCGGCTTCCGGCGGCCAGCCGTTCGGGCTGCTGGACCTGACGCACCGGGATGCCGCCCGGCTCTGGACGGAACGCCACCTGCAGGCCGTCGAAGAAGGCCTGGAGGCGCCGGTCTGCCAGGCGCAGTTCGACCTGCCCGACGAGATCGAGGCCCGGGGCGGCGAAACCGGCGCGGTGCTGCGCTCGGCGTATCCTCATCTGGCGCGCCGTGCCTTGTTCGATGCCGTCGCGGGCCCGCGCACGCCTCAGGAAGGCGTGTTGCTGAGCCGCGATTTGTTCCCCGGGGTGCAGCGTTTCGCCTGGCAGCAGGGGCCGGCTGTGGACAATGACTGGCAGGGTTACGCGGCCACCTTGCGGGCCGCCCTGTCGGTGGGCAACGGCGGTGTCGCCGTGCAGACGCATCGCCTTGGCAACGCCGGGCGCCCGACGGGCGCCATGACGCCCGAGCTCTACCTGCGCTGGCTGGCGATGGGCGTGTTTTCCGCCAATTTCAGCTTCCAGGGATTGCCCGCGCTGATGCCCGATGCCTTCGATGCCGATACGCGCGCGCTGGTGGCGCATTGGCTGCAATGGCGCTACCGGTTGCTGCCTTATGTGGCCGGCATCATCGATGACGCCGTGCGCACCGGCCTGCCGGTGCAGCGGTCCATGGCTCAGGCCTACCCCGCCGATCCCGACGCGCATGTCTGGGATACGCAATATCTGCTGGGGCCGGCGCTGCTGGTGGCGCCGGTGATGCAGGCCGGCGGAGTGACCGAGGTCTACCTGCCCAAGGGCGATGCCTGGTGGGATCTGAACACCGGCTGGCGCTATGAGGGCGGCACCCGCTGGACGGTGCGGCCGGGCCTGGATACGTTGCCGGTCTTCGGTCGCGAGGGCCACATGCTGTGCCTGGGGCCGACGGCCCAGCACACCGGCGAGATCAACTCGGCCCGGATTCTGGAAGAAGTCTGGATGTTCGGCATGCCCGAGCACAATCCGGTGGTCATGCGCAACAAGATCCGCGTCATGCAGATGCAGGGCTCCAGCTACATCAAGGGCCTGGAAGGCCTGCGCATCCTGCCGTCCGAGGGGCTCGAGGTCAAGCGCCGCGGAGCCGAGGTCAGGATTTCGCGGGCACGCTGATGCACAGGCCGGGATCGAAGACGGGATTCTCGTTGACCCCGTCGCGGCAGTAGCCGCGCGGGTTGCACAGGACGCGGGCGCCATACACCGTATAGTCGAAGCTGTCGTGCGTGTGGCCGTGGATCCAGAGGTCGGCCCGGCCCAGCAGGCTGGCGCATTCGGACACGAAGCCGGCGCTGAGGATGGACTCGGCAAAGCGCGGATGCACGCTGCGCATATTGGGCGCATGGTGGGTGATGACCACCGTCGGCCCGGCATGCGGCGTGTCCAGTTGGGTGTCCAGCCAGTCGTATTGCGCGCGGAACAGCGCCGCGGCGTCCTGGGGGGTGAAGCGCGAGCCGTCGCCGTTGCGGATGACCTGGAAATCGCGCATGAATTCCGCCGTGCGTTCCATGGCCATCTCGCGCAACTCGATCCCGAACAGCTCGAAATCCGTCCAGAGAGTGGCGCCCAGGAAGCGCACCCCATCGATCACGACGGCCTGCTGGTCCAGCAGCCGGATGCCGTGAGCCTGCGCCTGCTCGGCCAGTTCCGCGCGCACGTGGGGGATGGAGCCGCCATAGAATTCGTGGTTGCCCGGCACGTACAGCACGGGGCGGGGGATGCCGCTCGCCCATTCCATGGCCGCCCTGGGCCGGGCGATGTCGCCGGCCAGGATGGTGAGGTCGGCCTGGACCTCGGGCAAGGTCAGGCCTTGCTGGCTGAGGTGCAGATCGGACAGGATGTGCAGCCGCAGAGACGGGTGGTGGGTCGGATCTGGCATGGGACGGTCTCTTTGAATCTCCGGAAATCGGGGTTGGAATACTTGACGCCCTATGGATGCGATGTCAGAATATAGGGCTTCGTGGGTCGTTAGCTCAGTCGGTAGAGCACCGGACTTTTAATCCGTTGGTCGCGCGTTCGAGCCGCGCACGACCCACCAGAATTTCCCATGCGGATCATGAGCTGACGCCTCCCCGGTCGGGAGGCGTCGTGCTTTGCGGCGCTTGGAGGCCATGCATCGCGATGGACGTATCTGCGGGCCGGCAGCATGCGACCGGGTCATTGTGCGGCTGGATGCCCGATGTGTGTATCCGTACTTCCGCGCATGTCTGGCCCGGGGCCAGGGCGCCGTTTCCCGGGAAGCCCCGGGGAATCCCGCTGCGATCCATATTATTTCCAGTAATATATTATCGAAATAATCTGTCGAAACAGCATGGTAAATTCCTGTTTCGCATTCCGTTGATCCGGGATCGCTTTCTTTCATCGCCGGGCCGCCCCAGGATGAAAAGGCCCTGGCGGGCACGCCCGCGGGGCGCAGTGTGTGGGGCGTTTTTCAGTGGCCGTGTATCTTGATCGATCTCGAGAACATCCGTAAGACGTACGAATCCGCTGGCCGGGCGGTGAACGCGCTCGTCGACATCAACCTGAACATTCGCGAAGGCGAGGTCTTCGGCATCATCGGGCGTTCGGGGGCGGGCAAAAGCACCTTGATCCGCATGCTCAACCTGCTGGAGCGCCCCACCGAGGGCAGCGTGCGGGTCGACGGGCGCGACATCACGGCGTTTTCCGATGCCCAACTGCGCGAATACCGGCGTTCGGTGGGCATGGTGTTCCAGCACTTCAACTTGCTGCGTTCACGCACGGTGATGGACAACGTGTGCTTCCCCCTGCGACTGTCGGGCATGCCGCACGCCGACCGCGAGGCCCGCGCCCGCGAAGTCCTGAACCTCGTCGGCCTGGCCGACCAGATGCACAAATATCCGGGGCAACTGTCCGGCGGCCAGCAGCAGCGCGTGGGCATCGCCCGCGCGCTCGCCA
This sequence comes from Castellaniella ginsengisoli, assembly GCF_040955415.1. Taxonomy (NCBI): domain Bacteria; kingdom Pseudomonadati; phylum Pseudomonadota; class Betaproteobacteria; order Burkholderiales; family Alcaligenaceae; genus Castellaniella; species Castellaniella ginsengisoli. The sequence goes on from NZ_CP158257.1 coordinate 1,614,873, forward strand.
GCAGGCCGCGCCTGCTGCTTTGCGACGAGGCCACTTCGGCGCTGGACCCGGAAACCACCCAATCCATCCTGCGCCTGCTGGGCGACATCAACCAGCGCCTGGGGCTGACCATCGTGCTGATCACCCACGGCATGGACGTGATCCGTGCGGTCTGCGACCGGGTGGCGGTGATCGAAGGCGGCCGCATCGTCGAATCCGGGCAGGTGCTGGACGTCTTCCTGCACCCCCGGCACGATGCGACGCGTGCCTTGCTGTCCGAAAGCGGCCTGGACGGCGGCGAGGGCTGGCGGACCCTGGCCCAGGGCGTGCCGGGCCGCCTGCTGCGCCTGAGCTTCCGGGGCGAGAACACCGCCAGCCCTTTGCTCAGCCGCCTGAGCCGCGACCTGGGCCTTGACCTGAGCATCCTGCAAGGTTCCGTGGGCCGGATCAAGGACACCCCCTACGGCCAACTGGTCGTGGCGGCCGAGGGCACCGGATCGGGTCTGGACGGGCTGGCCCCCGCGCTGGATGAAGCCGGCGTCGATTACGAGGTATTGCGGCCATGATGGCGAATGTGGACTGGTGGTTGATCGGCGAAGCCACGATCGACACCCTGTTGATGACGGGCTTTTCCCTGCTGTTCACCGTGCTGATCGGTCTGCCGGTCGGGGTGCTGCTGTTTCTGACCAGCCCCGGGCAGGCGGTGGACAACCGCGCCGTCTACCAGACGGTCGCCTTCATCGTGAATGTGCTGCGCTCGGTGCCGTTCCTGATCCTGCTGATCGTGATGATTCCGTTTTCCCGTCTGGTGGTGGGGACGGCGCTGGGCGTCCAGGGGTCGATTCCGCCGCTCGTGGCCAGCGCGGCGCCGTTCTTCGCCCGGTTGGTCGAGAACGTGCTGCGCGAACTGGACCCGGGCGTGAGCGAAGCCTGCCGCGCCATGGGGGCGACCTCCCGGCAGACGGTGTTGTGGGCGTTGCTGCCGGAAGCCACCACGGGCATCCTGGCCGCCGTCGTGGTGACGGCCATCACCCTGGTCGGCTATTCCGCCATGTCCGGCGTGATCGGCGGCGGCGGCCTGGGCGATCTGGCCGTACGCTACGGCTACCAGCGCTACCAGGGCGACGTCATGGCCGTCACGGTCGTGATCCTGGTGATCATGGTTCAGGTTTTTCAGGTGTTTGGCGACCGCTGGGTGGCCAAGCTCAACAGAAAGTAGTCCCTAGATTCAGGAGATCTCTCATGTTCAAGAAACTCGCGCCGGTTCTGGCGCTGGCATTGCCCCTGGCCTTCGCCGCTCCGGCGCAGGCGGCCAAGCTGTCCGTGGCGGCCACCCCCGTGCCGCACGCCGAACTGCTGGAATTCGTCAAGCCCGATCTGGCCAAGGAAGGCGTGGAACTCGACATCAAGGTGTTCACCGATTACGTCCAGCCCAATCTGCAAGTCTCCGACAAGCAGATCGACGTCAACTTCTTCCAGCATCAGCCGTACCTGGATTCCTTCAACAAGGAACACGACACCAAACTGGTGTCGGTGGGCCTGGTGCACGTGGAGCCCTTCGGCGCCTACTCGCAGAAGATCAAAGACATCAAGGATCTGAAGGACGGCGCCCAGATCGCCATTCCGAACGACCCCTCCAACGGCGCCCGCGCGCTGCTGCTGCTGCAAAAGCAAGGCCTGATCAAGCTGAAGGATCCGAGCAACATCCTGGCGACCGCCCGCGACGTGTCGGAAAACCCCAAGCACCTGAAGTTCCGTGAACTGGAAGCCGCGACGCTGCCGCGCGTGCTGCCCGACGTGGACGTGGCCTTGATCAACACCAACTACGCGCTGGAAGCCGGCCTGAATCCGGTGAAAGACGCCCTGTTCATCGAGGACAAGGACTCTCCCTATGCCAATCTGGTGGTGACCCGCGCGGACCGCACCGACGATCCGGCCGTGCGCAAGCTGGTCGAGGCGCTGCACACCGCCAAGGTCCGCGACTACATTCTGGAGCACTACAAGGGCGCCATCGTTCCCGCGTTCTGATCGCTCCCAGAGCAAGGGAATCCCCCCTGAGTCCTTAGGGGATTTCCCGAAAATCGTGGCGCATGCCCGTGATTCCGGCCTTCCAGGCTGCGGGAATCACGGGCATTTCAGTTAACATGCGCAAGAACGCGGCGAATCGGCCGCAGCAGACGAATCCCACAAGGAGACTCCACATCATGATGTTGTCCAAGACCCTCAAAACCGCTCTGGCGGGGTTGGCCCTTACCCTGGCGCTGCCGATGACCCAGGCTTGCGCGAAGGATCTGATCGTCGCGACCGACACGGCTTTCGTGCCCTTCGAATTCAAGCAGGACGGCAAGTACACCGGCTTCGACATCCAGTTGTGGGAAGCCATCGCCAAGCAGGCCGGCCTGACATACCGCCTGCAGCCGATGGATTTCAACGGCATCATCCCGGGCCTGCAGACGCGCAACGTGGACGTGGCCCTGGCGGGGATCACCATCCGCGAAGACCGCGCCAAAGTGATCGATTTCTCCGAGCCCTACTATGAATCCGGCCTGGCCATCCTGGTCTCCAGCGACAGCCCCATCCAGACCGCCAAGGATCTGGAGGGCAAGATGGTGGCCGTGAAGATCGGCACGGCCACGGTGGACTACATGAAGGCCAACGTGCCTTCGGCCAAGCTCAAGCTGTTCCCGAACATCGACAACGCCTTCCTGGAGCTGGCCACGGGCCGCGTGGATGCCGTGGTGCACGACACGCCCAACGTCCAGTACTACGCCAAGACCGCCGGCAACGGCAAGGTCAAGGTCGTCGGCTCTCTGAAGAGCGGCGATTTCTACGGCATCGCTTTCCCGAAGGGCAGCGAGCTGGTGCCCGTCGTCAACAAGGCCCTGGCCGAGCTCAAGGCCAACGGGACCTACGACAAGCTGTATGAGACCTGGTTCGGCAAGAAAGCTGACGCCGTGAACTGAGCGCGGGCGACCGAACGAACGGCGGCGGCCGGATGCATGCGTCCGGCCGCCGTGTTTTTCATTGCGGCGCCTGTAGCATGCGCGCCGATCTTGACGAGGAAAGACCGTGACTTTCGAATGGTCTGCCATATGGGCCGCCTGGCCCGATCTGATGGCCGGTTCGTGGATGACGATCCAGATCACCCTGCTGGGCCTGGTCGGCGGCACGATCATCGGCGCCCTGACGGGTGTCGTGGTGACGTACGTGCCGGTGCCCGTGACGCGCCGTTCCCTGGGCTGGAGCGTCGTGGTCCTGGCGGCCGCCGTGGTGCTGCTGCGGCTGGCCTCCTGGCTGGGCGATGGCCCCCTGGCCGGCGTGCCCGACTGGGCCTGGTGGGTGTTGCGCCTGGCGGTTCTGGCGGCGCTCGCCTGGCGCTTCCTGTCCTGGATTCCGCTGGTGTTGTCCTTCCTGTCCCAGGTCTACATCCTGGTGATCCGGGGCACGCCGATCGTGGTCCAGGTGATGTTCATCTATTTCGCTCTGCCGCTGCTGGTCAGCCTGCGCATCGACGGCTTTACCGCCGCGACCGTGACGCTGATGATCAATTCCGGCGCCTACATCGCCGAGATCGTGCGCGCCGGCCTGCAGTCGGTGCCCAAGGGCCTGTATGAGGCCGGGCAAGCCATGGGCCTGCCATTCCATAAGATACTGGCCCGCATCATCGGCCCGGTGGCCTTGCGGCGCATGATCCCCACCATGGGCAACCAGTGCATCATCAGCCTCAAGGACTCGTCCCTGTTCATCGTGATCGGGGTGGCCGAGCTCACCCGCCAGGGCCAGGAAATCATCGCCGGCAATTTCCGCGCCGTGGAGATCTGGGGCGCGGTGGCTGTGATTTACCTGATCATGACGGGCTGCATCGCGCTGGTGCTGAAATTCATCGAACACAGGACGCGCATCGTATGAGCATCGTCGAATTCAAGAATGTCACCAAGCGCTTCGGCGAGAACATCGTGCTCGACGGCATCGACCTGAGCATCGATGCGGGCGAGGTCGTGGTCGTGGTCGGGCCCTCCGGTTCGGGCAAATCGACTTTCCTGCGTTGCATCAATGTGCTGGAAACCATTCAGGGCGGCGACATCGTCGTCAACGGGCAAAGCGTCCTGGGCCCTCCGGCGCAGGTGCGCGAACTGCGCCGCGAGGCCGGCATGGTGTTCCAGCAGTTCAATCTGTTTCCCCAGTTGACGGCATTGGAGAACGTGATGTTCGGCCCTCTCCATACCCGGGGCACGCCCAAGGGCCAGGCGCGCGAGCAGGCGCTGGAGCTGCTGGCCAAGGTGGGTCTGGCCGAGCGCGCCGGCCATTACCCGGGCCAGTTGTCCGGCGGACAGCAGCAGCGTGTGGCCATCGCCCGCGCGTTGGCCATCAAGCCGCTGCTGATGTTGTTCGACGAGCCCACTTCGGCGCTGGATCCGGAGTTGCGCCACGAAGTCCTGAAGGTGATGCAGGACGTGGCCGAGGAAGGCATGACCATGATCGTGGTCACCCACGAGATGGAGTTCGCCCGCAAGGTCGGCAGCCGCCTGATCTTCATGGACGGCGGCAAGATCGCCGAAGACGGCGATCCCGCGACCTTGCTCAGCCAGCCGCCCAGCCAGCGGCTGCGCGATTTCCTGCAGCACGTCGCCTGATCCTCGCGTCCTGCAGGACGCTCGGATGCGACCGGCGCAGGACAGTCCGCAGAGACCGTCCTGTGTCCGATCTCATCACCCCGTGACGCGGATGGTGCGGGTGGCGATGATCTTGTCGGAGCCTTCGCCCGTGATCTGGATGGTGACCTGGCGCGGGCGGAAAGCCTTGTTCGGCAGTTCGGCGCGGCCTTCGAGGGCGATGTAGCGGCCCATGTCGAGGGGCTGCTCGACGAGTTCGACGTAAGCCGTGTTGCCGTTGGGGTAGACGCCCTGGGCAATCAGCTTGATCTGGCCGCGCAGGGCGGGAATCTCGGTTTGCCCCTCGGGCAGGTCCTGGATCAGCAGGATGCGGTAATCCACGCCGCCGTCGCGCGAAACCATATCGGCGCTGCGGATGCCGGGCGAGGTGCCGCGCGGATCGGGCGGAATGGCCTCGATCAGGCTGGAGACGCCGGCGGCCATGTCGGCAACCTGTTTGCGCAACTGCTCGGCGCGGGCGGCCTGTTCCTGCTGGTCCTGCCGCGCCTGCTTGATTTCAGCGCGGATCTTGTCGGCCTCGACGGACAGGCGCTGGCTTTCCAGGTTGGCGGTGTGCAAGTCCGTGCGCAATTGTTCGGATTGTTCGGCCGTGAGGCGCTGCGGGCCATAGCTGCGCTGCAGGAACAAGACGCCGCCGGCGCCCAGGACGATGCCGGTGATCAGCAGGAGCAACCAGCGCGGAATCCCGCGGCTGCGCCGGGTGTAACCGTAGGGGGTGGGCTTGAAGGTGGGGCGTTTCGGGCCGAGCGACATGACGGAATTCCTGAATTGCTTGGATTCTTGCGTAAAGCGGCGCACCGCGTGGCGGACGCGCGTGGGAAACCAATTAGGATAAACGGTTTCGCGGGCTTGCTGGGATTGCGTCTACATCCGGTTTCGATTTTACGGATGCGGACAGGATTGCCGATCCGGCGCCCCGCCGGCCAATGCGGCATCCAGCTCGGCCAGGCGCTCCGGTGTGCCGACGTCGGTCCAGTGCCCGGCATGCCGTTCGCCGCTGACGGCGCGCCGGGCCATGGCGTGGCGCAGCAGCGGCGCGAGCGGCGCGGGCTGGTCCGGGTCGGTGTCGGCGAACAAGGCCGGGCGGTACAGGCCGATGCCGGCGAAGGTCAGCGCAGGGGCCGCTTCGCCGCCGGTGTCCGGACGCGGGGCGGCCAAGCCATCGGCGTCCAGGATGAAATCGCCGTCCGGATGATGGGCGGGGTTGTCCACCAGGACAAGATGGGCCAGGCGATCCGCCGGCCAGCCGGCTGCCAGGCCCGGCGCGCGGCCGGGATCCCAGTCGCACCACACGTCGCCGTTCAGGACCAGAAAAGGTTGGCCCTGGAAGAATGGCAGCGCGCGCGCAATGCCGCCCGCTGTTTCCAGGGCGGGGGATTCGGCCGAATACCGCAGCCGCACGCCGTACGCCCTGCCGTCGCCCAGCGCGGCTTCGATGCGCTCGCCCAGCCACGCGTGGTTCACCAGGATGTCGGTGATGCCGGCACGGGCCAGGCGTTCCAGGTGCCAGGCGATCAGGGGGCGGCCGCCCGCTGGCAGCAGGGGCTTGGGGCAGGTGTCCGTCAGCGGGCGCATGCGTTCGCCGCGCCCGGCTGCGAGGATCATGGCGCGCATCGTGCTCATGGCGTCGCGGCTCCTGGGGATGCGAGGGGGGACACTAGAAGGAATAACCCACGGTCTGCGGCGGCCGTTCGGCCTGGTCCAGCAGGCGCAGCAGGGGGCGGAAGACGGCGTAGCGCCCCGCGACCTGGCGCACGTAGGCCTGCACCCTGGGCATGTGGTCCAGATAGTGATGCTTGCCGTCGCGGTGCGACAGGCGGGCGAATACGCCCAGGATGCGCAGGTTGCGCTGCAGGCCCATCCATTCGTACTCGACGTGGAACCGGGCGAAGTCGTCGGGCACGGGCAGCCCCGCCTCCCGGGCGTATTCCCAGTAGCGGATGGCCCAGTCGAGCTGCCTGGCTTCGTCCCAGGTGGTGCGGGCGTCCATGGCCAGCGAGGCGATGTCGTAGCTGATCGGGCCGTGCAGGGCGTCCTGGAAATCGATGACGCCGGGCGCCGGCTCCGGCGCGTCGGGGCCGATCATCAGGTTGGGCGAATGAAAGTCCCGGTGCACGAGGACGCGCGGCTGGGCTGCCGCGCGCTGCGCCAGCAGGCCGAACACGTCCGCCAGCGCGGCTTCGGCGGCCGCATCGGGCGTATGGCCCAGATGAGTGCGCAGATACCATTGCGGGAATACGGCCAGCTCTTCGAGCAGGCGGGCTTCGTCGTAGGGGGGCAGATCGCTCGAAGGGCACTGCTGCAGCGCGACCAGGGCGCGCAACGCGCCCCGATAATGCCGCTGCAGGGCGGCTTCGTCTTGCGACAGGCCGTCGCGCAGCGCTTCGTAGAAGGTGCGTTCGCCCAGGTCGGAAAGCAGCAGGAAGCCTTGTGCGAGGTCCTGCGCCAGGATCTCGGGGACGCGCAGGCCGCCTCGCGCCAGCAGGCCGGCGATGCGCACGAAAGGGGCGCAGTCTTCGTGGGGCGGCGGGGCGTCCATGACGATCAGCGTGCCGTGTGCGGCCTGGAGGCGGAAGTAGCGGCGGAAACTGGCGTCGCCTGAAACGGGTGCGAGGCTGTCCGGGATCAGGCCAAGCCGGTCGGCGTGCCGCTCCAGCCAATGGCGCAGGGCGTCCAGGCGGAGGTCCGGGGTGGGGGTAGAGGTCATGCGCTGGATTCGAGGAGAAGGCGGAAAAAGAAGACCAACGGATCATTTGATCGGGCGACCGGGACACGGATGCGGCCCGGCTTCTCTATAATACTGGGTCGCTGGTCGTCGCGGGTGGGTTGACCGGCCATCGTCTTTCACAACCATTTCGGGGAACCGGGTCTTGGCGCATTGGATCGGTCGCTTCATCTTCCTGGGCTTGTGCCTGCCGGCGCCGGTTCTTGCCGCACCGCCTGTGCCGGATGCGGACGGAATGCGCATGGTCGGCAGCCTGCGGCTGCACAAGGATCTGAAAGACGATTCCCTGCCGTCGTTTCTGATCGGCGACGAGACGGTTCGCGGCACCGACGGGCGGGTGATCCTGCGCGGCAACGCCCAGGTCCGCCGACTGGATTCCGTGGTCAAGGGCGACCGTATCGATTATCTGCAGTCCACGGGCGAAGCCGAGGTCCGTGGCAACGGGCTGGTGCTGCGCGACGGCAACATCGTGCGCGGGCCGCACCTGCGCTACAACGTCGATACCCAGCAGGGCCTGATCGAGCAGCCGCGTTTCTGGCTGGGCGGCTCGGCCGGCGCAGGCCGGGCCGACGAGGCGGAAATCCTCAGCCGCGAGCACATGCGCCTGAAAAACGTGCGCTACAGCGGCTGGACGGGACCGGATCCGGCCTGGCATATCGATTCCAGCCGCGTCGACCTGTACCTGGACGAAAATGAAGGCGTGGCGCGCCACGGGGTGCTGTACTTCAAGGGGGCGCCGATCCTGTATTCGCCCTATCTGTCGTTCCCGCTCGGCAAGGACCGCAAGTCCGGTTTCCTGCTGCCGACCTATGGCACGTCGAGCAACGGCGGGCTCGAACTCACCACCCCGTACTACCTGAATCTGGCGCCGAATTACGACGCCACGCTGTACCCCCGCTATCTCAGCAAGCGCGGCCTGCTGCTGGGCACGGAATTCCGCCACTTGAGCGCCCGCTCGCACTCCGAGCTGTTCGGCTCCTACATCATGCGCGACCGCCAGACGGGCGACAAGCGCTGGATGTATTCGGTGCAGCACACCCAGACGCTGGGCAAGGGTTTCAGCGCCTACCTGGATGCGCGCAAGGTGTCGGACGATGATTATTTCCGCGACTTCTCGTCTTTCGGGCTGACGGACGCGGCCATCACCTACATGCCCAGCCAGGCGATGCTGTCCTGGACGGACAACCGTTTCCTGAACGGCTCGCTGCAGTTCTATCGCTACCAGACCCTGCAGGACAGTACCGGTTCGTTTCTGGCGCCGCCCTACGACATGCTGCCTCAGCTCAGCTTCACCGCGCAGCGCTATGGATGGCACGGCCTGGACGTGGTGTCTGCCAATACGGCCACGCGGTTCGTGGCCCCGATCTATCATGGCGACGCGTTTCCCGACCAATCGGGCAAGCGCCTGATGCCCAACGGCACGCGCCTGACGTCCTACACCTCGATCGCACGGCCCTTCGTGCTGCCGGGCGCCTACCTGACGCCCAAGGTCGGCCTGCACATGAGCCAGTACGAAACCGAATGGTTTTCGAGCGCGCCGAGCATGACACAGTTTGCCGGACGTCCCCGCAGCCAGACGCGGGTGCTGCCGATCGCCTCGGTGGACTCCGGCCTGACCCTGGAGCGCGATGCGTCGTTGTTCGGCAATGCCGCCGTCCAGACCCTGGAGCCGCGCCTGTACTACCTGTACGTGCCGTATCGCGACCAGTCCGAACTGCCCGTCTTCGATACGGGGCTGGCGACCTTCAATTTCCAGCAGGCCTTCGACGAGAACATCTTCAGCGGCGGCTGGGACCGCATCGCCAATGCCAATCAGCTCACGGTCGGCCTGACCAGCCGCTGGCTGGATGCCGGCACCGGCTTCGAGCGCTTGTCCCTGTCGCTCGCGCAGCGCTTCTATTTCGACCGGCAGAAGGTCACGCTGTCCAGCGAAACGCCCCGCCTCGATACCCAGTCGGATTACCTGATCGGCGCCCGGGCGGCACTGACCGATAACTTCTCGGTGTATTTCGACGGGCAGTTCGACCACGACACCCAGGAGCGCAACCGGCTCAGCAGCGGCGTGCGCTGGACGCCCAAGCGCCTGGCGACGGTGTCGCTGTCCTATCGTTACGAACGCGACGTCAACAGCTACGCCGATCCTTATGGGGTGCTGCCGTCGGGCACCGTCCCGGCCACGCGCGAGCAGGTCAGCCTGAGCACCCAATGGCCGCTGTCGGTGCGGTGGTACGGGGTGGGACGTTATGATTATTCGCTCGCTGAAAAACGCAGCACGCAGTCCATCGTCGGCCTGGAGTATCGGGGCGACGGCGGCTGGGCCGCGCGCGTGGTGATGCAGCGTTACGCGGTGTCGGCCCAGAAGACCAATACGGCGTTGTTCCTGCAACTGGAGCTCACCGGTCTCGGCTCACTGGGCACCAATCCCATGTCCCTGCTGACTGATCGCGTCATCGGCTACCAGCCCGTCACCCCCCCAACGCCTGAAAAAACCGTTTTCGAGAGGTACGAATGATGTCTGGCTTGCGTCATCCCGCCCGTGTACTGTCGCTGGCCATCGTGCTGGGCGCCTGGGCACCGGCGTCCGCCCTGGCCGCCGGCCAGTCCGCACACAAGCCGGCGCCCGCCCAGGCCGCGCCCGCAACCGAACAATTCGTGGACGGCATTGCCGCGATCGTCGATAAAGAGGTCATCACGCTCGCCGAGGTCGATGCGCGCGCGGTCCAGGTGCGCCGCCAGATGGAACAGCAGCGCATCCCCGTGCCCGAAGCGCCGGTGCTGCGGCGGCAGGTGCTGCAGCAGATGATCAATGCCACGCTTCAAAACCACGAAGCCGCGCGCGTCGGCATCCGGGTCTCCGACGCCCAGGTCGACCAGGCGGTGCAGACCATCGCCCAGCGGAACCGGATCACCGTCGAGCAGTTGCGGCACGAAATCGCCAACAGCGGCATGAGCTGGGACGCCTATCGCGCCGACCTGCGGACCCAGATCCAGGACGACATCCTGCGGCAACGCTTCGTCGAAGACCGCATCACCATCAGCGACAGCGACATCGATGCGTTCCTGTCCATGAACGCCGGCCAGCCGATCCTGGCGCCGTCCGTGAATGCGCCCGCGCCGGCGCCGCAGCCCGACACCGCGCCCGCTCCCACCGGGCCCGAACTGGTCGAATTGGCGCAGATCCTGATCGAGGTGCCCGATTACGCGGCCAACAGCGTCGTCCAGGAAAAACGCAAGCAGGCCGAAGACATCCTGCGCAAGCTCAAGACCGGGGCCGATTTCGCCGGCGTTGCCGCAGCCGCCTCGAACGGTCCCCAGGCCCTGGAAGGCGGCAATATGGGCGTCCGGCCCTTGCGCGACTGGCCCGATCTGTTCGTGCAAGCCATCGCCGACACGCCGCCCGGCGGCCTCAGCGGCATCGTGCAAAGCGGCCGCGGCTTCCACATCCTGAAGGTCCTGCGCCGGGGCTATGCCCAGCCGCGCCCGGCCCCGGGCTCGGCCGCGCCAGCCCAGGCGGCTCCGGCGCCCGCGGCCTCCCGCGCCCCAGCGGCTTCGGGCCCCATGATGGTCACGCAGACTCACGCCCGCCATATTCTGATCAAGACGTCCAAGGTCGTGGACGATGCCAAGGCCCGCGCCACGCTCGAAAGCCTGCGCACCCGCATCGAACACGGTGAATCCTTTGCGGAGCTGGCCCGGCGCTATTCCGAGGACGCCTCCGCGCCCCAGGGAGGCGATCTGGGGTGGCTCAATCCCGGCCAGACCGTGCCGGCCTTCGAGCAGGCCATGAACGCGCTGCAGGACGGCCAGGTCAGCGAGCCGGTCAAGTCGCCGTTCGGCTGGCACCTGATCCAAGTCGAAGGCCGCCAGACCAAAAACATGGAAGAAGAATTCCGCCGCATGCAGGCGCGCCGCGAACTGATGGAGGGCCGCATCGGCCCGGCCTACGAAGACTGGCTCGACCAGTTGCGCAGCCAGGCATACATCGATAACCGCCTCGAAAAGACGGCGGGCGGCGGCCGCTGACGTGAAGCATCGGGAAACGCCGGGCCGTTCAGGAGGCGCGCATCAGGCGCGCAAGCGCTTCGGCCAGCACTTTCTGGCCGACGAGTCGGTGGTGGATGCCATCGTGCGCGCCATCGACCCCCAGCCCGGCGACGCCGTGGTCGAGATCGGCCCGGGGCTCTCGGCGCTGACCGCGCCATTGCTGGACCGGCTGGAGCGGCTGACGGTGGTCGAGCTGGATCGGGATCTCGCCGGGAGGCTGCGCAGCCGCTGGAGCGAAGACCGTCTGCGGGTGATCGAGGCCGACGCGCTGACCGTGGATTTCGGCGCATTGCTGTCCGCCGCCGATGCGGCATCGGGCCAGGCCGTCCGGCTGCGCGTGGTGGGCAATCTGCCCTACAACATCTCCAGTCCTCTGCTGTTCCATTTGCTGCACTGCGCGGACCGCGTCCGCGACCAGCATTTCATGCTGCAGCGCGAGGTCATCGACCGCATGGTGGCCCGTCCCGGCGACAGCCAGTATGGGCGGCTGTCCGTCATGCTCCAGGCGCGCTACCGGATGACGCACTTGTTCGACGTGCCGCCCGAGGCCTTCGATCCCCCGCCGCGCGTGATGTCGGCCGTGGTGCGCATGCGTCCGCTGGCGCAAGACGCGCTGCGCCAGCCGCATGATGCGCGGATCTTCGAACGGCTGGTGGCGCGCGTCTTCGAGCAGCGCCGCAAGATGATCCGGGGCAGCCTGGGCGCCTGGGCCGAATGGCTGGACTGGGATGCCCTGGGGGTGGCGCCGACGGCGCGGCCCCAGGAATTGTCGGTGGCGCAATTCATGGACATGGCCGATGCCCTGGCCGCCGCCGGCGTGACGCCCACGGCCTGAATTGGGGCGGCAAGCTGCGCGGCGTGGGGGCCCTTTTTTGCCGCCGGGCCGCCCCCAGGCAAAAAGCGCCCCCTTGGGGGGCAGCAAGCAGCGGCAAGCTGCGCGGCGTGGGGGCCCTTGCTAATCTTCGCGGCCCGCGCGCTGGATCAGCTCGATCTTGTAGCCGTCGGGATCCTCGACGAAGGCGATCACGGTGCTGCCGTGCTTCATGGGGCCGGCTTCACGCACCACCAGGCCGCCGCGCGACTTGATGGTGGCGCAGGTGTCATAGGCGTCCTCGACCTCGATGGCGATGTGGCCATAGCCCGTCCCGATCTCGTAGCGGTCGGTGTCCCAGTTATGGGTCAGCTCGATGACGGCGCCATCGGCCTCGTCCTGGTAGCCGACGAAGGCCAGGGTGAAGCGGCCCTCCGGGTAGTCCTTGCGGCGCAGCAGCCGCATGCCCAGGGTTTCCGTATAGAACATCAGGGATCGGTCCAGGTTGCCGACGCGCAACATAGTGTGTAGCAGGCGCATGATGGGATCCTCCGCTCGTGCAATCGATTCGATTACACATCATACGCATTTTTCGACGCCCGGCCGCCGGTTCCGCCTCAGATCAGCGGCAAAGTGTCCGGCGGCTGGCGGCGCAGCGTGTCGCGCGCGGCGCGGAAGTACGGGCACAGGCGCTCCACTTCGCGCCAGAAGCCCGGCCCGTGGTTCATTTCCTTCAGATGGGCGACTTCGTGGGCGATCACGTAGTCGATCAGGCTGGGAGCGAAATGGATCAGGCGCCAGTTCAGGCGGATGCGCCGGCTGCTGGTGCACGAACCCCACCGGCCTTGCGCGGACGAAAGCCCCCAGCCGGCGATGGTTTGCCCCGCCTGCGCCAGGCAGCGCCGCAGGCGTGCATCGAAATCGGCCCGGGCGCGGGTTTGCAGCCAGGCCTGGGCGCGTTCCTGGATGCGGCCGGCATCGGCCCCCTCGGGCAGCGGCAGGAACAGTCGGTCGCCGTCTGCCGGCGCGGCCGGATCGCCTTCGTAGCGGGCCGCCTGAGCGCCGTCCAGCCGCAGTTCGATGGCCACGCCCAGGTAGGGGATGCGGCCGCCGTGCCGCCATTGGCTGGCTTGCAAGGCCAGTTGCTCCAGCCGTCGGTCGCGGTCCGCGAGCTTGCTCCGGATCCAGGCCGTTTTATGGCGGATGGCTTCTTCGATCTGGGCGCGCGTCGCCCAGGCAGGGGCCTGGATCGCCAGTCCGGTGTCGCGGATGTGCAGCCCGATGGTCTTGCGGCGCGCCCGGCGCAGCGTATAGCCCAGTATCCAGCCATCCAGATCCAGGGTTTGCCAGCGCGCGCCGGGCGGCAGCGACGGAGGGGGCGCCGGGGGCGGTGCGGCGGGCGTCCGGCGCCGGCCATCCGCGGGGAACGGTTCGTAGGCCGCCGGGCGTTCGGGCTGCGGGCCGTGGCCGGTTGTGGGAAGGCGGGCCGGTGTATCGGCGAGGCCGAACAGGTCGAGCTGGCGGGGCTCAGCGGCCGGCATAGCGCTCGGGATTGAGACGCCGCATCTCGGCCTCGATCCAGTCGCGCACGGCATCGTTCAACGAAGTCGGCGAGTGGCCCGCCGGATCGATGGCGGGGCCGAAGGAGACAGTCACCAGCCCCGGCGTTTTAAGGAAGGCATTGCGCGGCCAGCATTCGCCGGCGTTGTGGGCGACCGGGATCACCGGTACGCCGGTGCGGCAGGCCAGCAGCGCGCCGCCTTGCTTGTAGCGGCCGACCTGGCCGGGCGCCACCCGCGTGCCTTCGGGAAACAGGACAGGCCAGCGGCCTTCTTCGAGGCGCTGGCTGCCGATTTTCACGACCTGGTCGAAGGATTCCTTGCCTTTGGTGCGGTCGATGGGAATCATGCTGAGCAATGCCAGGCTCCAGCCGAAGAAGGGCACGCGGTGCAGTTCCTTCTTGTAGACGAAGACCACGTCGCGCGGCAGTTTGACCGCGAAATACAGGGTCTCCCAGGCGGACTGGTGCTTGGCCAGGATGATGGCCGGCCCTTGGGCGGGCAGGTGCTCCAGACCTTGCGCCTGATAGCGCATGCCGAGGATCCAGCGGGCCCCCCACAGCGCCAGGCGCGGCCAGCCCAGGGTCAGCCGGTAGCGCCAGGACAGGGGCAGCGGCGCCCACAGCACGCAGCACAGGGCGTAGGGAATCACCGTCACGACCAGAAAGGTCATGTACAGCGCGGAGCGCAGATGGATCATGGCACAGCCTTCAGCAGGGTATCGGCCACGGCGGCCAGGTCGTCGCGGACCTGGGTGCCGGCCGGCAGTTCGCCGCGGGAACCCGCGGTCTTCCAGGTCTTTTCGCCCTTGCCGGTCAGGACCAGCCAGGGGGAACAGTGGGCGGCGGCGGCGGCCTGCAGGTCGCGCAGGCTGTCGCCCACCAACGGGATGCCGTCCAGGTGCACGTCCAGGCGCTGGGCGATGTCGCGCAGCATGCCGGGCAGAGGCTTGCGGCAGCCGCAGCCTTCGTCCGGGCCATGGGTGCAGCAGAAAATGGCGTCGATGCGCCCGCCCGCGTCGGCCACCACCTGCCGCATCCGGGCGTGGATCGCGCCTAGAGTCTCCATGGTGAACAGGCCCCGGGCGACGCCGGACTGGTTGGTGGCCACGACCACGCGCCAGCCGGCCTGGCTGAGGCGGCCGATGGCCTCCGGGCTGCCGGGGATCGGTATCCACTCTTCCGGCGACTTGATGTAGGCGTCGCTGTCGTGGTTGATGACCCCGTCGCGGTCCAGGATGATGAGCTTCACCTGGCAAGCCTCGACAGGTCGGCCACCTGGTTCATCAAGGCGTGCAGGGAGCGCAGCAGGGCCAGGCGGTTGGACCGTACGCCGGGGTCTTCTGCCATGACCATGACGTCGGTGAAGAACGCATCGACGGCGCCGCGCGCCTGGGCCAGGGTGGCCAGGCTGGCGGTGAAGTCGCCGGCCTGAAGCTGGGCCGTGGCCTGGGGTTCGAGGCGGGCGATGACGTCGGCCAGTTGGCGCTCGGCCGGTTCGGCCAGCAGCGCCGGGTCGAACGTGGGTTGAACGTCGCCGGCTTTTTTGAGCAGGTTGCTGACGCGCTTGTTGGCGGCGGCCAGGGATTCGGCCTCGGGCAGCGTGGCGAACCGCTCGCAGGCCTGGACGCGTGCGGCGACCTGATGCAGCGGCGGGCGCAGGGCCAGCACCGCGTCGATGGCCGAGCGGTCGAAATCGGCGGCCAACTGGTTGCGGCAGCGCTCGTAGACGAAATCCAGCACGGCCTCGACCGTGCCCTTGGCGAGCGTGCCGGGGGGGAAGACGTCCGCCGCCTGCTCCAGCAGAGCGGACAGGCGCGCGGGGGAATCCTGGCTGGCCTGCAGTTGGCCGCCGGCCGTGAGCTGCTCGTAGGCGCTGATCAGGCCCAGGGCCGCGCGGCGCAGGCCATAGGGATCGCGTTCGCCCGTGGGGGCCAGGCCGATGCCCCAGATGCCGACCAGGGTCTCGGCGCGTTCGGTCATGAACAGTACGGTGGCGGTGAGCGTGGCGGCGGTGACGGGCTCGTCCAGGCGGATGCGGTACTGGTCGCGCAGGGCGCGGACGACTTCGGGCGGTTCGCCGTCGCGGGCCGCATAGTAGGCGCCCATGACGCCTTGCAGCTCCGGGAATTCGCCCACCATCTGGGTTCCGAGGTCGGCGTGGGCCAGCATGGCGGCGCGGGCGGCCACCAGGGGCTCGCCGCCCAGCAGCGGCGCCAGCCAGCGGGCCACTTTGCGCACACGCTCGGTCCGTTGCAACTGGGTGCCGAGTTTGTTGTGGTAGACGCTGTCGGCGAGATCGGCCACGCGGTCGGCCAGCGGCGTCTTCAGGTCGGTCTGGTAGAAGAACTGCGCGTCGGCCAGGCGCGGGCGCACCACGCGCTGGTTGCCCTGGATGATGTGGGCCGGATCGGCGGGCCGCATGTTGCTGACGATCAGGAATCGATGGGTCAGCGCGCCCGTGGCCGGATCGAACAGGGGAAAATATTTCTGGTTCAGCCGCATCGTCAGGATCAGGCATTCCGGCGGCACGGCCAGGAAGGCCTCCTCGAAGGCTCCGACGTAGACCGTGGGGTATTCGACCAGGGCGGTGACTTCGTCGAGCAAGGCTTCGACTTCGGGGTCCTGGCCGATGGTGGCCCCCACCGAGGCCGAGGCTTCGGCCAGTTGCCGGGCGATGAGCGCGCGCCGTTCGGTGAAGGACGGCACCACGCGGCCTTCGGCGGCCAGGCGGTCTGCCCAGGTTCCGGCCGATTCGATGCTCAGCGGGCCGGCATCCAGGAAGCGGTGGCCGAGGGTGAGCCGGCCGGCTTCCAGGCCCAGGGCGCGTACGGGCACGATGTCCGCGCCCCACAAGGCCAGCAGGCGCTGGGCGGGGCGGACGAATTTCACGCTGCTGCGGCCATCGGCCAACTGGTACTGCATGACCTTGGGGATGGGCAGGTGGGTGATGGCGTAGTCCAGAGCCTGCTGCAGGCCGTCGGCCAGCCGGGCGCCCGGCGCGGTGCCTTCCGCGTAGAGCACGTCCTGCTTGCCGTCATGGCGGCGGGCCAGGTCGGCCGCGCCCAGATGCCCCAGGCCCTTGGCCTGGAGCTTTTTCAGCAGGGCGGGGGTGGGCGCGCCCGCGGCGTCCAGGCCGATGGCGGCGGGCATGAGTTTTTCTGCGTAGGCCTGGTCGGGCGCCTGGCCCAGGACGGCGTCCAGCCGCACGGCCAGCCGGCGGGGCGTGGCATAGGCGGCGCCGGCGCTGTCGTCTGCCAGCAGGCCGAGGGCGTCGAGCGTCTTGCGGATGCCTTCGGCGAAGGCCTGGCCCAGGGCGTTCAGCGCCTTGGGAGGAAGCTCTTCGGTGACCAGTTCGATGATCAGCGGGCGGATGTCCGGATTCGTGCTCATGGTCACGCGACCTCCCGCAGCATCGGGAAGCCCAGGCGCTCGCGCGCATCGTAATACGCCTGCGCCACGGCGCGGGACAGGGTGCGGATGCGGCCGATGTAGGTGGCGCGCTCGGTGACGCTGATGGCGCCGCGCGCATCCAGCAGGTTGAAGGTGTGCGCGGCCTTGAGGGTGGCCTCGTAGGCGGGCAGGGCGAGCGGGACTTCGATCAGGCGCTTGGCCTCGGCCTCGTAGTCGTTGAAGTGGGCGAACAGCATGGCGGTGGAGGCGATCTCGAAGTTGTAGGTGGATTGCTCGACCTCGTTCTGGTGGAACACGTCGCGGTAGTGCACGGGCGTGCCGTCGGGCCCTCGGGTCCAGACCAGGTCGTAGACCGATTCCACGCCTTGCAGGTACATGGCCAGGCGTTCGAGGCCGTAGGTGATCTCGCCCATGGTCGGGTTGCAGTCCAGCCCGCCGACCTGCTGGAAGTAGGTGAACTGGGTGACTTCCATGCCGTTGAGCCAGACCTCCCAGCCCAGGCCCCAGGCGCCCAGCGTGGGGTTTTCCCAGTCGTCCTCGACGAAGCGGATGTCGTGCTGCTGCGGGTCGATGCCCAGCGCGCGCAACGAACCGATATACAGATCCAGGATATCGAGCGGCGCCGGCTTGAGCACCACCTGGAACTGGTAATAATGCTGCAGCCGGTTGGGGTTTTCGCCGTAGCGCCCGTCCTTCGGGCGGCGCGAGGGCTGCACGTAGGCCGCGCGCCAGGGCTCCGGGCCGATGGCGCGCAGGAACGTGGCGGTGTGCGACGTGCCGGCCCCGACTTCCATGTCGTAGGGCTGCAGCAGGGCGCACCCCTGGCGATCCCAATATTGCTGGAGCGATAAAATCAGTTGTTGGAATGTGAGCATGGCGTGGCGGGGAGTACCCGCGAAGGTTGTGTCGTCCGACGGGCATGGCTTGGGCCGTGTCCGGAAGGGCCATTTTATCCACTTCTCTTTTTTCGGAGAAAACATGAGCGATTGTCTCGACGTGCAGCGCCTGGGCGAGGTGCTGGTCATGCAGCTCAATCGGCCCCAGGCGCGCAATGCGATCAACCTGGAAACCGCGCAGGCCCTGGCCGCGGCCCTGGAGACGCTGGACAGCGACCCGGAGCTGCGCCTGGGGGTGCTCACCGGATCGGGCGGGAATTTCTGCTCGGGCATGGACCTGAAGGCGTTTGCCGCGACCGGCCAGCGCCCTTACGTGGGCAAGCGCGGCTTCGCCGGGCTGTGCGAGCAGCCCCCCGCCAAGCCGCTGATCGCCGCGGTCGAGGGCTATGCGCTGGCCGGTGGTTGCGAACTGGTGCTGGCCTGCGATCTGGTGGTGGCGGCTCGCGACGCCCGCTTCGGGCTGCCCGAAGTCCGGCGCGGCCTGGTCCCGGGGTCGGGCGGCATGCTGCGCCTGCCTTCGCGCATTCCCTATCACGTGGCCATGGAGGCCGTGCTGACGGGCGAGGCGCTCGGCGCCGAGCGCCTGCACCAGTTGGGCCTGGTCAACCGGCTGGCCGAGCCCGGCGCCGCGCTGGACGAAGCGCTGGCCCTGGCGCGCATGATCGCCGCCAACGGCCCGCTGGCGGTGCGTACGGCCAAGTCCATCGTTGCGCAATCGCGCAGTTGGCGCCCGGACGAAATGTTCGAGCGCCAGCGCCCCCTGATCGCCCATATTTTCACCTCGGAAGACGCCCGCGAGGGGGCGACCGCCTTCGCCGAGAAGCGTCCGCCGGTCTGGAAGGGCAAGTGAAGACTGCGATTTTTCGTGCGTCCGGCGGCTCTTGCCCCGCGTCGGCGGCGTTTGCCGATATCATGGCAAGGGGAACCGGGCCCGGCCCGAAACGCAAGGGAGATTGCCATGCCTGACACACTGATGCGCTCGGCGCTGTTCGTTCCTGCCAGCCGGCCGGAGCGTATTCCCAAGGCGGTCGCCAGCGGCGCGGATGCCGTGATCGTCGACCTGGAGGACTCCGTCGCGCCCGAAGCCAAGGCCGGTGCGCGCGATGCGCTGGCGCGCCATGTGGCGGCCCATCCCGGCGACCGGCTGTGGGTTCGTATCAACGACGGCACCACGCCCTGGTTCGAGGACGATCTGGCCCTGTGCCGGTCACTGCCGTCGGTGGCGGGCATCGTCCTGCCCAAGGCCCAGACCGCGGAACACGTCTACATCGTCTCCGGGGCGGGCAAGCCCCTGCTGCCGGTGATCGAGTCCGCCGCCGGTCTCCGGGCGCTGGACCGCATCGCCGCGGCCCATGGCGTGGAGCGGTTGTCGTTCGGCAGTCTGGACCTGCTGGTCGAGCTGGGCACGCGGCTGATGACCGAGGCCTCCCGGTTCGTGCTCGGGCAGATCCGCTTCGATATTCTCAAGGCCAGCCGCATGCACGGGCTGGCGGCTCCCCTGGACTGCGTCCATCCGGACTTCACCGACCTGGACCTGCTGGAGCGGTCTTGCACGATGGCGCGCGACATGGGCTTTGGCGGAATGCTCTGCATCCATCCGGCGCAGATTCCCGTGGCGCACCGTCTCTACCAGCCCCTGGCCGAAGAGGTCGAATGGGCGCGCCGGGTGGTGGATCACGCCGACTCGACCGGCGAGTACGCCTTCCGCCTGGATGGCCGCATGGTGGACCTGCCTTTGATTGAACGCGCCCGGCGCATCCTGGAACAATCCGCATGAAGGCTTACCTGGACCTGGTCCGCTCGATCTTCGAACAGGGCGCCTGGCAGGACAATCGCACCGGGGTGCGCACCCTGAGCCTGCCGGGCGCCTGCCTGCGTTTCGACCTGCGCCAGGGCTTTCCCGCCGTCACCACCAAGCGTCTGGCCTTCAAGGCGGCCATGGGCGAGTTGGTCGGTTTCCTGCGGGCGGCCGACAGCGCGGCGGATTTCCGCGCCCTGGGCTGCCGGGTCTGGGATCAGAATGCCAATGAGAACCGCGCCTGGCTGGACAGCCCCTGGCGCGACGGCCCCGACGACCTGGGGCCTGTCTACGGGGTGCAATGGCGCCAATGGCCGGCCTACAAGCTGCTGCCGGCCGACGCCGCCGCGCGCATCGAGGCGGCGCAGGCCCGGGGCTACCGCGTCGTCGGTCCGGTCCAGGATGGGGGCGCGCCGCACGTGCTGCTCTACAAGGCCGTGGACCAACTGCGTGCCTGCCTGGATGCCCTGATCCACGACCCGGGCAGCCGGCGCATCCTGTTCCATGGCTGGAACTGGGCCCAGATCGAGGAAATGGCCCTGCCGCCCTGCCATCTGCTGTATCAGTTCCTGGCGAATCCGGTCACGCGCGAGTTGTCGCTGTGCCTGTACATCCGCAGCAACGACGTGGGGCTGGGCACGCCGTTCAATCTGGCCGAGGGCGCCGCCCTGACGCACCTGGTGGCGCGCCTGACAGGCTACGAGCCGCGCTGGTTCACGTATTTCATCGGCGATGCGCACATCTACGAAACACACGTGGACATGCTGCGCGAGCAACTGGGCCGCGAGCCGCTGCAGGCGCCCCGGCTGCATCTGTCGGATCGCATTCCGGCCTATGCGGACACCGGCCGCTACGAGCCCGAATGGCTGGAGCGCCTGGAGCCCGCGGATTTCGTGCTCGAGGGCTACCGCCATCATCCGCCGCTGACGGCGCCGATGGCGGTGTAGGCCCCGGGCCTTGCGCGCCCCTCAGGCGGCGACGATCTCGATCGAGTGCGTGATCTCGGCCGTTTTTTCCAGCATGGCGATGGCCGAGCAGTATTTCGTGTGAGACAGCTCCACCGCGCGCTCCACGGCTGCGGCGGGCAAGTCGCGGCCCGTGACCCGGAAGGCGTAGTGGATCTTGGTGAAGACCTTGGGTTCGGTGTCCGCGCGCTCGGCCGTCAGGACGACCTGGCAGCCCGTCACGGCGTGACGGCCGCGCTTCAGGATCAGCACGACATCATAGGCGGCGCAGCCGCCCGCGCCGGCCAGCACGGTTTCCATCGGCCGGGGCGCCAGGTTGCGGCCGCCCCCATCGGGCGCGCCGTCCATGGCCAGGACGTGGCCGCTGCCGGTGCGGGAGATGAACAGCATGCCTTCGGGGCCCTGCCAGTCGATAGTGCATTCCATGGTCGATCCTTCCTGTGGACAAGTTGTGTATAGCGTGTGGATGAAGGGCTGTTTCCCAGAGGCCGGGACCGGCGCGCGCCGGTCTTCCGGCATGGGCTCATGTCCTTATCATGATTAGGGTAATTCAGGCTTGATCTTTTGGCGCAGATTTATCATAGATCAAATCTATGACTACAATAGCGGGCTGCCAGGGCCCGTTTTTCAGGCTCTGGACGTCTCTAGTCTTTCATCGGAAGCGCCGTGGATACCGTCACCGTATTACTCCTGACCTTCATATTATCCGTCACCGGACTGGGTGTTTTCATCTGGTCGCTCAGGCGGAACATGTTCGACGAAAATCCCGAGGCCGCCGGGGTGATCTTCTCGACCGGCGAAATTGGCCACATCGAGGATCCCTCCGCGACGCCGGAACAGCGGGCGGGCCTGCAAAAGGTGGTGACGGACGGCGGCAAGGCCGTCGTGGACGCATCCCTGGCCGACACGCTGAAAAACGAGCTTGCCGATCGCCTGGAAGCCGATCAGTCCACCGCCTATGTCACCTTCACGTTCCTGTGCTGTGCCATTGTCTGGCTGGTGTTCGCGTCGGCCTTTGGCCTGATCAGCTCGATCAAGCTGCACAACCCCGAATTCCTGACGGAATACGCCTGGCTGACTTTCGGCCGCACGCGCACGCTGCACCTGAACATGGTGGCCTACGGCTGGTGCCCGATGGCGGCCTTCGGCGTGGCCATCTGGATGCTGCCGCGCCTCTTGAAGACGCGCCTGTACGGCGGCCGCTTCGCGCTGCTGGGCTGCATGCTCTGGAATGCCGGCCTGATCGCCGGCCTGGGCAGCATCGCCGTGGGCATCAACGACGGCCTGGAGTGGCTGGAAATCCCCTGGCAGATCAGCATCCTGCTGGTCCTGGGCGGCGCCCTGATCGCGCTGCCGCTGGTGTTCACCTTGCGCAACCGCAAGGTCGGCCATCTCTATGTGTCGATCTGGTACATGGGGGCGGCGCTGTTCTGGTTCCCGGTCCTGTACCTGGTGGGCAAGATGCCCGCCGTGCACTTCGGCGTGGAGCAGGCCACCATGAACTGGTGGTTCGGCCACAATGTGCTGGGCCTGTACTACACCCCCATCGCCCTGGCCTCGGTATATTACTTTCTGCCCAAGATCATCGGCCGCCCGATCCAGTCCTACAACCTGTCGCTGATCGGCTTCTGGGCGCTGGCCTTCTTCTACGGCCAAGTCGGCGGCCACCACCTGGTGGGCGGTCCGGTGCCGCACTGGCTGATCACGTTGTCGATCGTGCAGTCCATGATGATGATCATCCCCGTGCTGGCGTTCTCGGTGAACCAGCACCTGACGATGCGCGGCCACTTCAAGACCATGTATTACTCGCCCACGCTGCGTTTCATCGTGCTGGGCGCCATGATGTATACCCTCAGCTCGTTCCAGGGCTCCTTCGAGGCCCTGCGCAGCGTCAGCACGGTGGCGCACTTCACGCACTTCACCGTGGCGCATGCGCACCTGGGCCTGTACGCCTTCTTCTCCATCGTGATGTTCGGCGCCATCTACTTCGTGATGCCGCGCGTCATGGCCTGGGAATGGCCGCATCCCAAGCTCATCATCCTGCACTTCTGGCTGGTGACCCTGGGCATCGGCGTCTATTTCGTCGGCCTGTCCATCGGCGGCTGGCTGCAAGGCCTGGCCATGCTGGACGCGACCAAGCCCTTCATGGACTCCGTCCTCGTCACGATGCCTTATCTCGAGGCGCGCACGCTGGGCGGCACCCTGATGACCCTGGGCCATCTGGTGTTCGCCGTCCACTTCGTGCAGATGGCCCTGCGCTACGGCACGAGCCGCGTGGGTCCCGCCCTCTTGCACAAACGTAAGTCCTTGCCTGAGTCCCAGGCGTTTGCAGGTGCCTGATCATGGAAAGCGAATACAAACTCCTCAGCGGGGCGATGGTGACCCTCGCCCTGGCCACCGCGACCCTGGTCGTGCTGCCCCACATGCAGTTGTCCGACGTGCCGCCTTCCGAAGGCCTGAAGCCCTATACCGAGCAGCAATTGCGCGGCCGTCAGGTCTATATTGAAATGGGTTGCGTCTATTGCCATTCGCAGCAGCCCCGCAGCCAATCCCAGGCGCCGGACTTCCAGCGCGGCTGGGGCCGCGCGCCGGTCGCGGGCGACTACTACTACGACACCCCGCACTTGCTGGGCACGATGCGCACCGGGCCCGACCTGTTCAACATCGGCGCGCGCCAGCCGAGCGTGGACTGGAATCTAGGCCACCTGTACAACCCGCGCGCCTATGTGCCGGGCAGCAACATGCCGAGCTTTCCCTTCATGTTCAAGCTCAAGGACAAAGCCGAGCCGGGCGACAAGGTCGTCAATCTGCCGCCCAGCTTTGCGCCGGTCGGCAAGGTCGTCGTGGCCACGCCTGAAGCGCTGGACCTGGTGGAATATCTGATCGGCCTGGACCACACCTATCCGGTCAAGCCGGGCGTGCTGCTGCCAGAGCTGCCTCAGCAAGCCGATGCTGAAGGAGCCAAGCAATGAACGATTCCCGATTCAACCAGCAGCGCCGCGAGCAGCCCGAGCCCCAGGAAGGCAGCCGGCCGGTTCCCAAGGTCGTCTTGACGGTCATCGGCCTGCTGCTGCTGTGGGCGGTGTTCCACCTGTATACCAGCTTCAACCCGATGCCCGCGTCCGTGGGCGACGACCGTGTCGCGGCCGATTTTGCCGTGCCGGCGACGGCCGATGGCGGGCAGCTCTATACGGCCAACTGCGTGGCCTGTCACCAGGCCAGCGGGGCGGGCGTGCCGGGCGTGTTCCCGCCGCTCTCCAAGTCCGAGTGGGTGGACGCGAGCGATCCGGGCGTCATGATCCGCATCCTGCTGCACGGCATCCACGGTCCGCTGACGGTCGAAGGCGTCCAGTACAACGGCGAAATGCCGAATTTCGCCCGGTTCTCCGATGAGGAGATCGCCGCTCTCGTCACCTATGTGCGGTCCAGCTTCGGCAATACCGCCTCGGCCACCGACGCCAAGACGGTGGCTCAGGTCCGCGAGGCCACCCAGGACCAGAAAAGTCCCTGGAAGGGCGACGAGGATCTGGGTCTTTTGCTGGACAAGTAAGCGCGGAGCGGCTTCGGCGTGCGCTGGGTTTTCGCGTTGGTGCTGGCTTTCGCGGCCGGGCTCGGAGCGCTGTACGGCCTGACCGGCGGCTTCACCGTCCTGACGGCGGAGGAAGCCCGCCGCCAGGACGTGGCCCGGGCCCCCCGGGCGATCCCCGCCGCCGAGGTGCTGGCGAAAGACGGCCGGATCCTGGACCTGGGCCAGGATCTGCGCCGCGACGGCCGCGTCGCCATCGTCAATTTCTTCTATACGCGCTGCCTGTCGCTGTGCCTGGCCCAGGGCTCCGTGACGGAACGCCTGCAGCAGGCGATCGAGGCGCGCGGCCTGCAAGACCGGATCCGGTTGGTGAGCATCAGCTTCGATGTCCGCGACCGCGCAGCGGACCTGGACCGCTACGCCGTGCGCATGGGCGCCGATCCCGGCATCTGGCAATTCATGACTTTCGTCCAGCCCGCGCAGCGCGACGCCGCGCTGGCGCTGTTCGGCATCACGGTCGTGCCCGCGCCGCTGGGCGAATTCGAACACAATGCCGCCTTTCACATCGTCACCCCCGACGGCCGTCTGGCGCGCATCGTGGATCTGGACGAGCCCGGCCTGGCGCTTGCCGCCGCCGAGGCGCTGGGTGGGGCCGGGCGCGGGGCGGCCCCGGCGGGCCGCGAGATGAGCGGCTCGTAGCGAGGGGGCGTCATGAGTACTTCCGAGCGCAAACCGGCCGGGTCGATGGCCTGGGGGATCGCCGCGCTGGCCTGCCTGGGCGTTGCCGTGGGCCTGCACGCCCGGTTGACGGCGCTGATGAGCCTGCACATGCTGGTGCAGATTCCCTTGCTGGTGCTGGCGGGGCTGTGCGCCGAGCAGGCCTGGCATGCCCGCCGCCTTGCGGCCGGGAGCGCCCGCCCGTCTGCGGCCTGGTCCTATAATGAATATGGCATTCCCGGCCTGCTGCTGGTCAGTCTGGTGGGGGCGGGCTGGATGATTCCCAAGGCCTTGGACGACGCCCTGACGGATTGGCGCGTGGCGGCATTCAAGTACCTGGGTCTGCCGTTTTGCGGATGGCTCCTGCGCGCGTCGTTGCGGCGTTCCAACGTGGTCATCAAGCTCTTTTTCCTGGGCAATTTCTGCTGGATGAGCGCGATCGTCGGCATGATCTACCTGGATCAGCCCATCCGCCTGTGCAATGCCTATCTCCAGGACGACCAGGATTGGTCGGGCCGGGGCCTGATCGCCCTGGCCATCGTTCTGCCGTCCTGCTGGCTGCTGGTCGAGCTCAAGCCGATCTGGCGCTTTCTGAATCGTTGACGAGGATCTTTCATGGAACAGGTGGCCTATCGAGCGGGCGGGACGGCGGCGGATACCGGCGGGCGGCGGCCGGCTTCGGGCTGGCGGCGCCGGACCGGCTGGCTGGATGCGGTCCTGATCGAGGCCGGCCGCGCCCTGCGCATCCTGGATGGCTCGGTTGCGCACGAACGGGCCAATCCCGCCGGGCCGGCGGCCGCCGATGATCCGGTGCTGTCCGAGGCGGAATCCCGCCATGCCGCCGGTCTGATGCGGGTCAATCATGTGGGCGAGATCTGCGCCCAGGCGCTGTACCGGGGCCAGGCGCTGCTGTGCCGGGACGAGGGCATCCGCCGGGTGCTGCTGCGGGCGGCCGAAGAAGAAGTCGATCACCTGGCCTGGTGCCGGCAGCGTCTGGACGAACTGCATGACCGCCCGAGCCTGCTCAATCCCTTGTGGTATGCCGGCTCCTTCGGCCTGGGGCTGGCGGCCAGCCGTGCCGGGATTCCGTACAACCTGGGCTTCATGGCCGAGACCGAGCGCCAGGTCGAAGAGCATCTGGACGGCCACCTGAATGAGTTGCCGCAGCAGGACCGGCGTTCGCGGCGGGTCGTGACGCAGATGCGCGACGATGAGATCGGCCACCGCACCACCGCCGAAGACCATGGCGCGGTTCCCTTGCCCGCTCCGGTCCGGGGCGCGATGCGGCTGATGTCCAAGGTCATGACCGTGACCGCGTATCGTGTCTAGGTGCTTACCCTTGTTGGTGACAAAAAAACAACGAACTGCGCGGTATTGTCTATTGACAACAAATTGATCTTGCATCGCAGCAAGATTTTTCTATATAATTTGCTTATCGGATGTCGAAACGTGATTGCAGCGGGAAAACCCCTAATCACGGCGGCTCGGAATCCAGGTTCCTTGAAGCCCGACATGCCCAGGTTGTCTCCTCCACCCTCCTCCTTTGGTGGATTTAGCCCAGGATCTTCGGATCTTGGGCTTTTTTTTGTCTTTTTTCCCGGAAGTTCTTTTGTTGCACCTGTATCCATTGCCTCGCGCCGCAAGTTACAAATTTGACCGATAATCTTGTTTTGCTCTGACGGGGTTTAATTGAACGCCTCCAACTTGTCCGCAACGTTCGGCTGGCCGATCATCGGCATCGTGGCCTTCATGGTCGGCGGCCTCATTGTCGTCTCTGAACGCTGGCACGGCCGCCTGACGGGCGATACGGACATGCACAAGCCCCAGGCCATGCACGCCCATGCGGCGCCCCGGGTCGGCGGGCTGGCCGTGGTGGCCGGCAGTCTGGCCGGCCTGCTGGTGCTGGGCCCCAGCAACATGACCCTGACCTGGTTGTGGCCCGCGTTGTTCGTCTCCGCCATGCCGGTCTTCGTCGCCGGGCTGCTCGAGGACATCACCAAGGACATCGGCTCGGGCAAACGCCTGCTGGCCGCCTTCATATCGGCCGCCATCGCCTGGTGGCTGCTGGGCGGCGTATCGCGCGTGGGCCTGTCGTGGGCCGATTCGCTGTTGTCGGCCTGGCCGATCATCTCGCTGCTGTTCACCATGGTGGCGGTCGGCGGCTGCACCCATGCCCTCAACATCATCGACGGCATGAACGGGCTGGCGGGCATGATCGCCACCCTGATGGCGGTGTCGCTCGCCCTGGTCGCCTGGCAGGTCCAGGACATGCCCATCTTTCTCATCGCCACGGCCCTGGCGTCCGCGACCCTGGGGTTCCTGGTCTGGAATTTCCCTTTCGGCCGGGTTTTCCTGGGCGACGGCGGGGCCTATTTCGTCGGTTTCATGCTGGCCGAGCTGGCCGTGCAATTGGTGGTGCGCAATCCCGGCGTCTCGCCTTTCTACGCGCTGGCCGTCCTGTTCTATCCGGTCTTCGAGACGCTGTTCTCCATCTGGCGCCGCAAATTCAAGCGCGGCGTCCCCGTGGACCAGCCCGACGCGCTGCACTTGCACCAGTTGGTGTTCCGCCGCCTGGTGCGCGTGACCTTCAGCCGCGACCGCCGCCACGCGCTGCCGGCGCTGTGCAACGCCATGACTTCGCCCTACCTGTGGGCGCTGGCCTTGATCGGGCTGGTGCCCGCGACCCTCTGGTGGGACAACGCCTGGATACTGTGTCTCAGCATGGGGGCCTTCGCCGCCGTCTATATCTGGCTGTACATCCGCCTGGCGACCTGGCGCAGGCCACGCTGGCTGCTGCTGCCGTCCTTGGGCCGCGGCGTGCGGCGCGATTAAAATTCAATCCAGTCAAATCGGCATCGATGCCGGGGAGAAATCAATGAACATTCAGGACGTCCGTCTGGCCGTCGTCGGTCTGGGATATGTGGGCCTGCCGCTGGCGGTCGAATTCGGCAAGCACCGCGATGTGCTGGGCTTCGACATCAACACCCGGCGCATCGAGGAATTGCGCGCCGGGCGTGACCATACGCTCGAGGTCGACGGCCCCGAGCTTGCCGAGGCCGTGCATCTGCGCTTTTCCGCCGATCCCGCCGAGCTGGCCAGCGCCAATGTGTTCATCGTCACCGTCCCCACGCCCATCGACGAGTACAAGCAGCCGGACCTGACGCCCCTGGAGCGCGCCAGCGAGACCATCGGCCGCGTCCTCAAGCGCGGCGACATCGTCATCTATGAATCCACGGTCTATCCCGGCGCCACGGAAGAGGTCTGCGTTCCGGTGCTCGAGCGCATTTCGGGCCTGAAGTTCAACGTTGACTTCTACGCGGGCTACAGCCCCGAGCGCATCAATCCGGGCGACAAGCAGCACCGCGTCGCCACCATCCGTAAAGTCACCTCGGGCTCCACGCCCGAAGTCGCCGAGCTGGTCGATGCGCTGTATCGCCAGATCATCACGGCGGGCACGCACAAGGCTCCCTCGATCAAGGTCGCAGAGGCCGCCAAGGTGATCGAGAACACCCAGCGCGACGTGAACATCGCCTTGATCAACGAGCTGGCCCTGATCTTCAACCGCCTGGGCATCGATACGCTGGACGTGCTGCAGGCCGCCGGCACCAAATGGAACTTCCTGCCTTTCCGGCCGGGGCTGGTCGGCGGCCATTGCATCGGTGTCGATCCGTACTACCTGACCCACAAGGCGCAATCCATCGGCTACCACCCGGAAATCATCCTGGCCGGCCGCCGCTTGAACGATTCCATGGGGGGCTACGTGGTCTCCCAACTGGTCAAGGCCATGACCAAGCGCTGCATCCAGGTGCAGGGTTCGCGCGTGCTGGTGATGGGCCTGGCCTTCAAGGAAAACTGCCCCGACCTGCGCAACACCCGCGTGGTGGACATCGTGCGCGAGCTGGGTGAATACAGCATCGATGTGGACGTCTACGACCCCTGGGTGGACGCGGCCGAGGCGCAGCACGAGTACGGCCTGACGCTGGTGTCCAAGCCGGCCGAAGGCGCCTACGACGGCATCATCCTGGCCGTGGCGCATGAGCAGTTCGCCGCCATGGGAGCCGCCGCGCTGCGCGCCCTGGGCAAGCCCGAGCATGTGCTGTACGACCTGAAATACGTGCTCGCCGCCAGCGAGTCCGATCTGCGTCTCTGAGGCCCGAGCATGACTTCACGCTATGAATCCGTCCTGGCCGAACTGCGGGCGCAACCTCGCACCTGGCTGGTGACGGGCTGCGCCGGCTTCATCGGTTCCAATCTTCTGGAAGCCTTGCTGGACCTGGATCAGGTGGTCGTGGGCCTGGATAATTTCTCGACGGGCTATCAGCGCAACCTGGACGAGGTCGAATCCCGCGTCGGCGCCGGGCGCTGGGCGCGCTTTCGCTTCATTGAAGGCGACATCCGCGACCTGGATACCTGCGCCCAGGCGGTCAAGGGCGTGCGCCACGTGCTGCACCAGGCGGCGCTGGGCTCGGTGCCGCGTTCGCTCAACGACCCGATCACCACCAACGCGGTCAACGTCGGCGGCCAGCTCAACATGCTGGTGGCGGCGCGCGACGCCCAGGTCGAATCTTTCGTCTACGCGGCTTCCAGTTCCACCTATGGCGACCACCCCGGCCTGCCCAAGGTCGAGGATCTGATCGGCAAGCCGCTCTCGCCCTATGCGGTCACCAAGTACGTCAACGAGCTGTATGCCGACGTCTTCGCCCGCGCCTACGGCTTCAAGAGCGTCGGCCTGCGCTATTTCAACGTCTTTGGCCGGCGCCAGGATCCCGACGGCGCCTATGCGGCCGTGATCCCGAAGTGGGTGTCGTCCATGATTCGCGGCGAAGAGGTCGTGATCAACGGCGATGGCGAGACCAGCCGCGATTTCTGCTATATCGACAACGTCGTCCAGGCCAATGTGCTGGCGTCCCTGGCGGGCGATGACGGCGCCAATCAGGTCTACAACGTCGCCTTCAACGCCCGTACCTCGCTCAACGAGCTGTTCGGGCACCTGCGCGACATCCTGGGCCGCAACGGCGTGGCTTATGCGCGCGCGCCGCGCCATGCTGATTTCCGCGCGGGCGACGTGCGCCATTCCCAGGCCGACATCGCCAAGGCGCGCGGCCTGCTGGGCTATGACCCGCAATTCGACATCCTGCGGGGCCTGGAGGTCGCCATGCCCTGGTACGTCCAGTTCCTGAGCTGATCGGGACGTGCGAACCGGACCGTCGTTTGTGAGGCTGGCGTGATCGGGCCGCTCAGGCGCAGGCTGGCGGGCCTGCACACCGACCACCGCCGCATCGCCCTGGGGGCGGCGCGCGTCGCATTCTTTCTGCTGATGGGCAAGGCGGTGGGGGCGCTCAAGGAAATGGCGGTCGCGTACCGCTATGGCGTCAGCGATGTCGTGGATGCCTATCAGTTCACCCTGACTCTCGCCAACTGGCTGCCGGTGACGCTGGTCGGCGCCTGTTCCGTGGTGCTGATTCCCGCGCTGGTGCGCAGCCGCCAGGGCGGATCCGCCCTGCACGGCCGATTCCTGGGCGAACTGCAGGCCTGGGCCTGGGTACTGGGCATCGGGGCGGCCGTCCTGCTGGGGTTGGCCTGGCCCATGGTTCTGGACGTGGCGGGGGAGGGTTTGTCGCCCGCCGTGCGCGACATGAGTCTGCTGTTGATCCTGGGTTTTGCGCCCGCCGCCTTCTTCACGATCTGGACAGGGCTGGGCGCGGCGCGGCTGCGGGCCCACGAGCGCCACATCAATACCTTGCTCGACAGCCTGCCGGCCCTGTCGATCCTGGTCTGCGTGCTGGCGGCGCCGGCCGGCGCGGGCATCCTGCCTTTGCTCTGGGGCACGCTGCTGGGCTATGCCGTCCAGGCCGTTTGGCAGGATCTTCTGGCACGGCGCGCCGATCGCGTACCGGTCCGGCCGCGCCTGAGCCGGCGCGCGCCGCAGTGGTCCAGCCTGGCCGCCGCCGCGGGGATCATGCTGCTCGGGCAACTGGCCATGAGCTTCGTCGGCCCGCTCGATCAGTACACGGCCGCCCGGCTAGGGGGCAACGCCAACGCGACCCTGGGCTATGCGGCGCGGCTGCTGTCGCTGATGATCGGGCTGGGTGCGGCCTCGGTCGGGCGCGCCGCCTTGCCTGTGCTGGCCGACATCCAGGGGCGCGGCGATGCGGCCCATGCCCGCGCCATGGCGTTGAAATGGTCCTTCGCCTTGCTGGGGATTGGCGCCGCCGTGGTGCTGGCCGGCTGGTGGCTGGCGCCGTGGCTGGTATCGCTGCTGTTCGAGCGCGGCGCCTTCACGGCCCAGGATACCCTGGCCGTGGCGCACGTACTGCGCTGGGGCCTGCTCCAGTTGCCGTTCTATTTCGGCGTGCTGATTCTGGTTCAACTGCTGGCCAGCCAGAACCGCTACGGCTGGATGGCCGCCATCGCCGTCCTGAATTTCGGCCTCAAGGCCTGGATGAACACCGTGCTGGCGCCCGTCATGGGTACAGCGGGCATCATGCTGGCGACCGCCCTGATGTACGCGCTGTCCTACACCTGCTACCTGGGCCTGGCTTGGCGCGCACGGCCGCTGAAGGAGTGAATCGAGTGAGCGCAGACAGGGTCGATCTGATGATCGTCATCCATTCGCTGCGGGGCGGCGGCGCCGAGCGCGTGGCCGTGGATCTGGCCGCCGGCTGGCAGGCGCGCGGCTGCCGGGTGATGATCGTGACCCAGACCGATGACAGCCAGGATGCCTATCCGCTGCCCGATGGCGTGCGGCGCAGCGCCCTGGGGCTGGCCGGCGACAGCACCGGCCCGCTGGGCGCCCTGTGGGGCAATCTGAGGCGGGTCCAGGCATTGCGCCGGCTGGTGCGCCGTCACCGGCCCGCCATCGTGCTGGGCATGATGACCCGGGGTTCGGTGCTGGCGGTGCTGGCCGCCCGCGGGCGTGCTCGCGTGATCGCAACCGAACACACCCACCCCCCCGGCCAGTCGCTGCCGATGTTCTGGCAGCGTTTGCGGCGCTGGACCTACCCGCGCGCCGACGCGGTCGTCGCGCTCACCCGGGGAACGGCCCAATGGCTGGATGAACACCTGCCCGGCGTGCGCGCCCAGGTCATTCCCAACGCCGTGCGCTGGCCGCTGGCGGACGGCGAACCGGTGCTGGAGCCGCCGCGCGTGCCGGGCCGCCGGCGATTGCTGGCCGTGGGGCGCCTGCATCCGGTCAAGGGCTTCGACGGCCTGCTGCATGCCTTCTCGCAATTGGCGCCGCTGTTTCCCGATTGGGATCTGACCATCCTGGGCGAGGGCGCGCAGCGCGGCGCGCTCGAAGCCCTGCGCGACGAACTGGGCCTGGCCGAGCGTGTCAGCCTGCCGGGGCGCGTCGGCAATATGGCGGCCTGGTACGGCGCCTCGGACCTGTACGTGCTCAGCTCCCGGGCCGAGGGCTTGTCCAATACCCTCATCGAAGCCATGGCCTGCGGCCTGCCGTGCGTGGCCACCGATTGCGATACCGGCCCCCGGGAAATCATCCGCGAGGGCCTGGACGGCGTGCTGGTCCGGCCGGCAGACGACCCGGATGCCCTTGCGGCCGGGCTGACGATGCTGATGGCCGATGCCGACCTGCGGGCGCGGCTGGCCGACCGGGCCGCGGATGCGCGCGACCGCTTCGGCACCATGCGCATCATGGCCTTATGGGAGCAGGTGTTCCACGGCCGGAGCGTTTAGATGAGAATCCTCTTCCTGGTCAGTTCCATGCACGGGGGCGGCGCCGAACGAGTGGCCGCCACGCTGGCCAATGCCTGGTCGCGGCGCGGCGACGAGGTCATCCTGGTGTGCTGCTATTCCGGCCGCGGGCGCTGCGACCAGGCCCTGGACCCGGGCGTGCGCCTGCTGTGGCTCGCCGACCGGATCCAGGGGCCGGCCTGGTTGCGCCCCGTGGCCAAGCTTGCCGCTTTGCGGCGTCTGGCGCGGGAGTGCCGGCCCGACCGGGTGCTGTCCTTTCTGACCAACGTCAATGTGACGGCGTTGCTGGCCCTGCGGGGCCTGGGCCTGCCGCTGGTCGTCGGCGAGCGCACCGACCCGGCCTACAGCGTCAACCTGGAGCCCAGCCTGCGCCGGCTGCGGCGCTGGACCTACCCCTGGGCGCATCGGGTCGCCGTGCAGACCCTGCGCGGCGCGCGCCATCTGCGCCAGGTGGCGCCGGGCGTGCGCCGCGTGGCGGTGATCCCCAATCCGCTGCCCGATAGGCTGCCCGGCTGCCGGGCCCGCGAGCCGGCGGGCCCCCGCTACACGCTGGCCGCGCTGGGGCGCTTCAACCCCGTCAAGCAGTTCGATCGCCTGATCGAGTGTTTCGCCGCGCTGGCGCCGCACTGCCCGGACTGGGACCTGTGCATCTGGGGCGATGGCGCTCAGCGGGAGCGCTGCCTGCGGCGCGTCCGGGAATTGGGGCTGGAGGCCCGTATCCGGCTCCCCGGCTTCAGCCAGACGCCCTGGGAGGACTTGGCCCACGCCCATGCCTTCGTGTTGAATTCCCGCGTCGAGGGGTTTCCGAATGCGTTGCTCGAAGCCATGGCCCTGGGGCTGCCTTGCGTGGCGACGGACTGCCCTTCGGGCCCGTCGGAGCTGACGCTGGGCGGGCGCCTGGCCGAACTGGTGCCTCTGGACGACGAGGCGGCGCTGAGCGAAGCCTTGTTGCGGGTGATGCGCGCCACTGCGGCGCAGCGCGAGGCCCGGGGGCGGGCCGCGGCCGAGTCGGTGCGGGCGCGTTACGGGCTGGACGCCGTCCTGCGGGGCTGGGATGATGCCTGGAAGACTGAGGACGGAATGAACGGCGTCGAGGGCGGGGACGATGCGCCCCGGCCGATGCCCTGAGGTCGAGGAAACGCCATGAACGAATACGCAGCGGATCAGTCCGCTCCTCTCCAGCCTGCGGCGGATCGCGCGCCATTGCGGGTCATGCACGTCATTTCGGGGCTGCAGCACGGCGGCGCCGAGACCGTGCTGTTTCGCCTGGCCACGGCGCCTGGCGGCACGATCCTGCACACCGTGGTGTCCATGCGCGGCGAGGGCGTCATGGGTGCGCGGCTGCGCGAGGCGGGCGTGGAGGTGGTCTGTCTGGACATGCAGGGCTGGGCCGGCGGCGCCCGGGGATTATGGCGCCTGTTTCGCCTGCTGCGCGCCCGCCGCCCCGACGTGGTGCAGACCTGGATGTATCACGCCGACCTGATCGCCGGGCTCGTGGCGCGCCTGGCCGGCATTCGCGCCATCGCCTGGGGCGTGCGCAATTCGGGCGTCAGCCTGGGCGAGAGCAGCCGGTCCTCCCGCATCGCGGCCTGGGCCTGCGCCTGGGTGTCGGGCTGGGTGCCGGGGGTCATCGTCGCCTGTGCCCGCAAGGCGGCCGATGTGCACCGTGCCTGGGGATACCGCGCCGATCGGGTGCTGGTCGTCCCCAACGGCTATGACCTGGCCGTCTGGCATCCGGATGCCGCGCAGGCCGTCGAACTGCGCGCCCGCTGGGGCGTGCCCGAAGGCGCGCCGCTGCTGGGCAGCGTGGCGCGCTGGAATCCGCTGAAGGACCATCGGAACCTGCTGGCGGCCCTGGCCCTTTGCACGCGCGACCATCCGGATCTGCGCTGCGTGCTGATCGGCCTGGGCATGTCGCGCGACAATGCCGAACTGATCGCTCTGGCGCGGCATTACGGCCTGCTGGACCACCTGATTTTCCTGGGGCGCCGCGACGATGTGCCGGCATTGATGCGGGCGCTCGACATTCACGTGCTGTCGAGCAAGGCCGAAGGCTTTCCCAATGTGGTTTCCGAAGCGATGGCCTCCGGTGCGGCCTGCGTCGTGACCGACGTGGGCGATGCGGCGGAGATCGTGGGCGAGCACGGCTGGGTCGCGCCGCCGGGCGATGCCTCGGCCCTGGCGGGCGCCATCGCCCAGGCGGTGGCGGCCGTGCGCGCGCCCGAATGGCCGGCCCGCCGCGAGATGGCGCGGGTTTCCGTCGAGCAGCGCTACAGCTTGCGCGCCATGACGGATCGTTACGAAACCGTTTGGCGCCGTCTGGCCGCCGATTTTCCGCCGCCCGGGGCGCGGCCTGCGGCGGCTGCCGCGGTGCCGCCCGCCGCCGCCTCGGTCGCCGCCGCGCCCCGGCTGCTGTTTTTCATCACCAATCCGGCATTCCTGGTGTCGCACCGGCTGCCGGTCGCGCTGGCCGCACGGGATGCGGGCTATGAGGTGCACGTCGCATCCATGGGCGGCCCGGCCGTGGCGCAGCTTGAGGCGCTGGGCTTCACGCACCACGCCCTGCCCCTGTCGCGCACCAGCATGCGGCCGTGGACGGAAGCCCGCAGCCTCTGGGCGATCTGGCGCCTGTTCCGCCGCGTGCGGCCCGATCTGGTGCACACCGTCACGCTCAAGTCCGTGCTCTACGGCGGCATCGCCGCCCGCCTGGCCGGGGTGCCCGCCTACGTCGCAGCGATTTCCGGCCTGGGCTACGTCTTCATCCCGGGCGCCGGGCTGCGCGGCCTGCTGCGGCGCCTGGCGCTGATTCTGTATCGCCTGGCCCTGGGGCATCCGAACAGCCGGGTGATCTTCCAGAACACCGCCGACCGCGACGTGCTGGCGCAGGCCGGCGCGGTGCGCCCCGGCCAGGCGGTGCTGTTGCGCGGTTCAGGCGTCGACCTGGACCGCTATGCGCCCGCGCCCTGGCCGCCGGAACCGGTGACGGTCGCCCTGGCCGCGCGTCTGCTGCGCGACAAGGGCGTGGGTGAGTTCATCGAGGCGGCCCGCTTGTCGGCCGCCCGGGGCGACGGCGTGCGCTGGCGCCTGGCCGGCAGCCTCGACCTGGAAAATCCCGCCTCGGTCCAGCCGGAGGAATTACAGGCCTGGCAGGCGGACGGGGTGGTGGAATACGTAGGCGAATGCGACGACGTGGCCGGCTTCTATGCGCAGGCGCATATCGTGACGCTGCCTTCCTATCGCGAAGGCCTGCCCAAATCCCTGATCGAGGCGGCCGCATGCGGCCGGCCAGTCGTGACCACGGACGTGCCGGGGTGCCGGGATGCGATCGAGCCGGACGTCAGCGGCTTGCTGGTGCCGGCCCGCGACGGGCGGGCGCTGGCCGACGCCATCGGCCGCCTGGCGGCCGACGCCGCGCTGCGGGAGGGCATGGGTGCGGCCGGCCGCGCCTTGGCGGAGCGCGATTTCGGCCTGGACGGGATCGTCCAGGCGCATCTGGCCGTGTACCGGGAATTGCTCGGGCGGTAGCCGGGCTGTTCAGAACGGCAGCGCCCGGCCCGGCAGCAGGACGGCGATGGCGGCGCGGAATTCATCCTGGATGCGCGCCAGGGCCTCGGGCGTGTCGCCCTCGAAGCGCAGCACCACCACGGGCGTGGTGTTCGATGCCCGCGCCAGGCCGAAGCCGTCCGGGTACTCGGCGCGGACCCCGTCGATCGTGATGAGGTCCGTGGCGGCGGGGAAACGGCCTTCGGCCTGCAGCCGGCCGATGAAGGCGTGCGGTTCGCCTTCGGCCATGGGCAGTTTCAGTTCGGGGGTGGAGATGCCCTGGGGCAGGGATTCCAGCACCTGGCTCGGATCGTCGCTGCGCGACAGGATTTCCAGCAGGCGCGCGCCGGCGTAGAGGCCGTCGTCGAAGCCGTACCAGCGCTCCTTGAAGAAGATGTGGCCGCTCATTTCGCCGGCCAGGGGCGCGCCGGTCTCGGCCAGGCGGGCCTTGATCAGCGAATGCCCCGTCTGGGACATCAGCGGCGTGCCGCCGGCGTCCTTGACGGCTCGGCCCAGGTGGCGGCTGCACTTGACGTCGAAAATCACCGCGGCGCCCGGCTGGCGCTGCAGGATGTCGCGGGCGAACAGGATCATCTGGCGGTCCGGCCAGACGATCTGGCCGGAGCGGGTGACCACGCCCAGGCGGTCGGCGTCGCCGTCGAAGGCCAGCCCCAGTTCGCAGTCGGTTTGCCGCAGGTGCGCGATCAGATCCCGCAGATTGGCGGGATCCGCCGGATCGGGATGATGGTTGGGGAACAGGCCATCGACATCGCAATACAGCTCATCGACTGTGCAGCCCAGTGCGCGGAACAGGCGCGCGGCGGCCACCCCGCCCACGCCGTTGCCGCAGTCGATGGCGATGCGCATGGGACGCGCCAGGCGGACGTGGCCGGCGATCTCGCGGATATAGGGATCGATCAGTTCGGTGGCGATGCTCAGGCCGGGCCTCGTGCCTGCGGGCGCCTCGATGTCTTCCATGGCCCGGCGCAGGGCCTGGATATCTTCGCCATGGAGCGTGCGGCCGGCCATCATCATCTTGAAACCGTTGTAGTCGGGCGGGTTGTGGCTGCCGGTGATCGCGACGCCCGAACCGCTGCCATCGCGATGAGCGGCGTAGTACACCAGCGGCGTATGCGCCAGGCCCAGGTCTACCGTGTTGATTCCGCCGGCGTGCAGGCCGGTCTTGACGGCGTGGGCCAGCCCCCGGCTGCTCAGGCGCCCGTCGTAGCCGATCGCCAGACTGCGCACGCCTTCGCGCCGGGCCAGGGCGGCCAGGGCCAGGCCCAGGCGGTGGGCGAAGGAGTCGTTGATTTGTCCGGGTACGGTGCCGCGGATATCGTAGGCCTTGAAGACGGCGGCGGGCAATGGAGGGTTCATCGGGGCATTCCAGCGGGAAAACGGTTCTCGCCATTATCGCCGATTAGAATAGAAGGTTCTTTTCATCGCTTGACTGCGGAATGACGGAAGACATGGATCATCTGGATGCTTTGCGCGCGACGGTCGGCGCCGCGCAGGTACTGACCGGCGCGGATGCGCTGCCCTGGGAAACGGACTGGCGCGAGCGCTATCGCGGCCGGGCGCTGGCCGTCGTGCGGCCGGGCACGGCCGACGAGGTCGCGGCGGTCGTGCGCCTGTGCGCGCGGGCCGGCTTGCCGGTCATCCCGCAGGGGGGCAACACCGGGTTGTGCGGCGGGGCGACGCCCGATGATTCCGGCCGCGCGGTGATCCTGTCGCTGCAGCGCCTGAACCGGATCCGCAGCATCGATACCGACAACGACACCATGGAAGTCGAGGCCGGCTGCATTTTGCAGTCGGTGCAGCAGGCCGCGCGCGAGGCGGGCCGGCTGTTCCCGCTCAGCCTGGCGGCCGAAGGCAGTTGCACCATCGGCGGCAACCTGGCCACCAATGCGGGCGGCACCCAGGTCCTGCGCTACGGCAATATGCGCGAACTGGCCCTGGGGCTGGAGGTCGTCAC
Organism: Castellaniella ginsengisoli; assembly: GCF_040955415.1. Classification (NCBI taxonomy): domain Bacteria; kingdom Pseudomonadati; phylum Pseudomonadota; class Betaproteobacteria; order Burkholderiales; family Alcaligenaceae; genus Castellaniella; species Castellaniella ginsengisoli. The sequence continues at coordinate 1,653,210 of NZ_CP158257.1, forward strand.
CGCCCAGGGCGACCTTTGGCACGGCCTGCGCGGCCTGCGCAAGGACAACACGGGCTACGACCTGCGCGATCTGTACATCGGCAGCGAAGGAACGCTGGGCATCATTACGGCGGCGACCCTGAAACTGCATCCGCTGCCGGTGGCGCGCTGCACGGCGCTGCTGGCCCTGGACTCGATCGAGTCCGCCATCGCCATGCTGGGCCGCGCCCGCGCGGGCCTGGGCGCTTCCCTGACCGGCTTCGAGCTGATGGCGGGCGATTGCCTGCAGGACGTGGTGCGCTGCTTTCCGCAGCAGCGCCTGCCTTTCGAGGGGCCATCGGCCGATATGCCCTGGTACGCGCTGCTCGAACTGTCGGACAGTGAATCCGAGGCGCATGCCCGCGAGCGCTTCGAGGTCGTGGTGGGCGAGGCGATCGAGGCCGGCATCGTCCTGGATGCGGTGATCGCCGAATCCATGGCGCAAAGCCACGCGCTCTGGCACCTGCGCGAAAGCATCCCCCTGGCCGAAAAGGAATCCGGCAAGAGCATCAAGCACGACGTCTCGATCCCGGTGTCGCGCATGGCCGAGTTTGTCCTGGGCACCAATGCCGCGCTGCAGGCCGCCTTCCCCGGGATCCGGCACGTGATCTTCGGCCATCTGGGCGACGGTAATCTGCACTACAACGTCGCGCGCGGGGCGGATTGGGCCGAGGGACAGTTGTTGGCCCGGCAGGACGCGGTCTATGAGCTGGTGCATGATCGCGTCCATGCGGTGGGCGGGTCGATCAGCGCGGAGCATGGCGTGGGCCAGCTCAAGCGCGACGTGCTGCCGCGCTACAAGGATCCGGTGGAAATGGCGCTGATGCACCGCATCAAGGCCGCCCTGGATCCCCAGGGCATCATGAACCCAGGCAAGGTGCTGGCGGGATAGGGCGGGTCGGCCGGGGAAGGGCGGCGTTCCGGGCTATGATGGCGCCGTTCATCCCCTCTATTGGAAGCAAACCATGAGCATTCAGCGCATCGAACCCGGCCCCCGCATGAGCAACGCCGTCGTCCACGGCAATACCGTCTACCTGGCGGGCCAGGTGGGCCACGAGGGCGACGATGTCCAGGCCCAGGCGCGCACGGCGCTGGCCGAGGTTGATCGTCTGCTGGCCCAGGTGGGCAGCCACAAATCCCGCATTCTGCAAGCCACGATCTGGTTGGCCGACATGGCCGATTTCGCCGCCATGAATCCGGTCTGGGAGGCCTGGATCGATCCGGCGAACCCGCCGGCCCGCGCCACGGGAGAAGCCCGTCTGGCTTCCCCGGGGCTGAAGTTCGAGGTGATCATCGTGGCCGCCCTCAACGCGTGATCCGGGTTCGCCCGGCGCACGCCTAGCGTTTTTGGCAGCCCGGACAAAAATAGGTGGCGCGCTGGCCCTGGACGATGCGCCGGATGGGCGCGGCGCAACGCGGGCAGGGCTGGCCCGCGCGTTCATAGACGGCGGCGTGCAGCGTGAAATACGCCCCCGGCGCGCCTTGGGCGTTGACGTAGTCGCGCAGCGTGCTGCCGCCCGATTCCAGCGCCTGGCCCAAGGTTTGCAGGATCGCCGCGTGCAGCCTGGCGCTGCGCGGGCGCGACAGGCGCTCGCCCGGCAGGCGCGGGTCGATGCCGGCCAGGAACAGCGATTCGGATGCATAGATGTTGCCCACGCCCACGACGATCCGTCCGCCCAGCAACAATTGCTTGATGGACTGGCGGCGCCCCCGCAGCCCCGCGTGCAGATGCCCGGGCGTGAAGGCCGGATCGAAGGGTTCGATGCCCAGTCCGGCCAGCAGCGGGTGGGCCTCGAGGGGCCCCGCCTCGGCCGGGTGCCACAGAACGGCGCCGAAGCGGCGCGGATCGTGCAGCAGGAAGCGCGCCTCGTCGAACAGCCACTCCACATGGTCGTGCTTGCGCAGCGGCTCGTCCATCGGCACCCGCCGCAGGGAACCCGACATGCCCAAGTGCACGATCTGCGTGCCTTGCGCAAAGCGGATCAGCAGGTATTTGCCCCGGCGCCCGCAGGCCAGGACCTCGGCTCCGCCGACCCGGTCGGGCAGCTCGGCGGGGATGGGCCATCGCAGGCGGGCTTCGTGCACGATCAGGCGGCGCAGGATGCGCCCGGGCATGATCGTGGCAATTCCACGACGGGTTGTTTCGACTTCTGGCAGTTCCGGCATGGCAGGGTGATAACATCCACTTTCGTTGATGCAATTTTGCCACCAGACGCGGTTTCTTCCTGCGTTCCGGCCATGGTTACCGCAAATGAGATTTCCCGCTTCCGTGATTCCCGTGGTGCTGGCGCTGGCCGCGGCACACGAGACGGCGTGGGCTGCGCCTCCCGCAGCCGTGCCGGCCGATCCGGTCGAAACCATTCATTTGCGTAGCGGCGAGCCGCCCGCCGTCAATCTCACCCCCGAGCTGCTGTATCGCCTGCTGGTGGCCGAACTGTCCGCCCAGCGCGGCCAGTTCGACGATGCGGCGCAGGAACTGCTGTCCCTGGCGCGCGATACGCTGGATCCCCGGCTGGCGCGCCGCGCTTTCCAGATGTCCATGACCGGCCGCAATCTGGCGCTGGCGTTGCGTTCGGCCCGCGAGTGGGCCGTGCTCGATCCGTCCAATCCCGAGGCGGTGGCCGCCTCCCTGGCGCTGTCGGCTTCCAGCGGCCAGACCGAAGGCCTGGCCCAGACGCTGTCGCGCCGCATTGCTTCCGCCGACGACCCGGATCAGGCGATCGTGCAGGCGGCCGGGATCGTCTCCAAGATGACCGACAAGCGCCTGGCCCTGGATGTCCTGGACAAGGCCCTGGCCGGCGTGGCCGGAACCTCGGCCCTGGCCCGGCTGGCCCTGGCCGATGCCGCCTGGGCGGCGGGCGAGCCGGTGCGCGCCGTCGACGAGGCCCGCCGCGCCCAGGCCCTGGATCCGGATTCCCAGGACGCCGCCCAGCGGGTGCTTGAATACGGGCTGAGGGTCGAGCCCTCGCAAGCCATCAAGGACACCTACGCCTACCTGGACCGCCATCCCGAACGGCGTGGCCTGCAATTGCTGCTGGTCAGCCGCCTGACGGGACGGGGTTCGTTCGACGAAGCCCTGGACCTGCTCGACCAGATGCGCCGCCGCGCTCCGGAAGACTTCGACCTGCTCTACACCGAGGCCGAGGTCAATGCCCGGGCCGGCCGCTACGATGCCGCCAAGGCGCTGCTGGGCCAGTACATCACCATCCAGCAGCAGCGGCGCCAGGCCATCCACGACGATGCCACCAATGCCCAGGCCGATGTCTCCGATGCGCGGCTGCTGCTGGTGCAGATCGCCGAGCGCCAGGACGACCTGCGCGAAGCCATCCGCCAACTGCGCAAGATCGACGAGCCTTCGCTGCTCTTTCAGGCGCGCACGCACGAGGCCGTGTTGTACGGCAAGCTGGGCGACCTGAATCAGGCGCGGGCCGTGCTGGATGCCATCAAACCGTCCGATCGCCGCGAGCGGGCCGTCGTGCGCCTGACGCTGGCCTCGATCTACCGGGACGCGGGGCGCACCGACCAGGCGGTCGAGCTGCTCAAGGCCGCCGACCTGGAAATGCCCGACACGCCGGAAATCAAGTACGACCTGGGCATGCTGCTGCATCAGCAGGGCAAGACGGCGGAGTTCGAGACCCTGATGCGGCGCGTGATCGAACTCGACCCGGACAACGCCAACGCCTACAACTCGCTGGGCTATACCTTCGTCGAGCAGAACCGCAACCTGGAGGAAGCGCGCGATCTGCTCGAACGGGCGCTCGACCTCGATCCCGACAGCGCCTATATCCTGGACAGCGTGGGCTGGTACCTGTTCCGCATCCACGATTACCAGGGCGCGCTGGAATACCTGCGCCGCTCCTACGATCAGTTGCCCGCCGCCGACGTCGCCGCGCACCTGGGCGAAACCCTGTGGGCGCTGGGCCGCCACGACGAGGCCCGGCGCATCTGGGCCGAGGGGCGCCGGACCGATCCCGATAGCGCCGCCCTGAAAGAGACGCTGGAGCGCCTGGGGGTCGAACTGCCATGATCAGCGTCCTCGACCAGCGGCTGCGCGCCGCATGCGGCGCTTTCGCGCGGCTCGGGCGCCTGCGGCGCATCTGGCCCGCGCTGGCCCTGGCCGGCCTGCTGGCCGCCTGCGCCACCCCCCAGCGCATCGATGGCCCGGGCCCCGCCTTCGAGCGGCAGGGCCGCTTTGCCGTCAATCTGCAACCGGCCGGCGCGGCGCCTTATGCGGCCCAGGGCGGATTTTCCTGGCGCGACGACGGCCGCCTCTTGCGCCTGGACCTGGTCTCGCCGCTGGGCGGCATCCTGGCGCGGATCCAGGTCGAATCCGGCCGCGCCATGCTCGAGCGCGCCGACGGCAGCCGCGAGTCGGCGCCGACGCCGGACGAACTCCTCGCCCTGGTCTGGGGGCATCCCATGCCGGTGTCCGGGCTGCGGTACTGGATGCGCGGCGAGGCGGCTCCCGGGCTCGTCGTCGATGCGCGGCACGACGCGCAGGATCGCCTGACGTCGCTGCGCCAGGATGGCTGGGAAGTGCGCCTGTCGGACTACGACGGCCAGGGCCCCGGGCGCGTGCGCCTGTCGCGCCAGGACGAGCAGGGCCTGTGGCGCCTGCAACTGATCGCGGACAAACCCTAGCGGCGGCGCGCATGGCGGCCCTGTATGACGTGCCGGCTCCGGCCAAGCTCAATCTGTTTCTGCATGTGGTGGGACGCCGCGCAGACGGCTACCACCTGCTGCAGACGGTTTTTCGCTTCGTCGATCTGTGCGATACCCTCGATTTCGAGTCCACGCCGGACGGCGCGCTCTCGCGCGAGGGCGAGGGCCTGGCGGGGCTGCCGGCCGATCAAGACCTGGTGCTGCGCGCCGCCCGCGCCTTGCAGCAGGCTGCCGGCGTGCGGCAGGGCGCGCGCATCCGCTATCGCAAGCGCATTCCGGCGGGCGGGGGGCTGGGCGGCGGATCCAGCGATGCGGCGACGACCCTGATCGCCCTGAACCGTCTGTGGGGCGCGGGCCTGAACCGCGCCGAACTGATGCGTCTGGCCTTGCCCCTGGGGGCGGACGTGCCGGTCTTCGTCTTCGGCCGCGCGGCTTTTGCGCAGGGCGTGGGCGAAGACCTGACAGCCGTGGGCCTGCCCGAACGGGCCTACTGGATTGTCCGCCCGCCCGTGCCTGTCACCACGGCGGACGTCTTTCGCGATCCTGATTTGACAAGAAATTCCGAATCGGTAAAAATTGCGGTCTTTACTGATTGGCAAACAGGGCAGCGCGCCGGGGCATTGTTCGGGCGCAACGATCTGGAGGCCGTGGTCTTTCGGCAGCATCCGGGTATCGCAGCGCTTGCGCGGGCGATGCGGGATACGGGGATCGAAGTACGCATGACGGGTTCCGGTTCATGCCTGTTCTCCGAGTTCTCCGGCGTCGCCCAGGCCGGTGTGCACCGAGACCGAATAATCAGTAAAATGGAAAACCCGCCCATTGCGGCGATCGAAGGGTCCTGGATCTGCCGGGGCCTGGGCGATCACCCGCTCCTGGGCTGGACCGCAGATTGAATTATTGGGGAATCGCCAAGCTGGTTAAGGCACCGGATTTTGATTCCGGCATGCGAAGGTTCGAATCCTTCTTCCCCAGCCATCCTTTCCGCGCCAGAGCGCATGCTTCCAGGCTGTTGAACCGATCCGCCCCCTGCGGAAAGGCGGTCAACAGCCTTGTCATTTGACACATTGGTTCGACACCATGCCACAAGACAGATTCATGATTTTCACCGGTACGGCCAATCCTCGTCTGGCCGTCGATGTCGTGAATCACCTGGACATGTCGCTGGGCAAGATGACCGTCGGTCGCTTCTCGGACGGCGAGGTCATGGTCGAGATCAATGAGAACGTCCGCGGCAAGGACGTGTTCGTGCTGCAGCCCACCTGTGCGCCGACCAACGACAACCTGATGGAAATCATGGTGATGGTCGATGCCTTGCGCCGCGCCTCCGCGCGCAACATCACCGCCGCCATCCCGTATTTCGGCTACGCCCGCCAGGATCGCCGCCCGCGTTCGGCCCGCGTGTCGATCTCGGCCAAGGTCGTCGCCAACATGCTGCAGGTCGTGGGCGTGGACCGGGTCCTGACCATGGACCTGCATGCCGACCAGATCCAGGGGTTCTTCGATATCCCCGTGGACAACATCTACGCCGGGCCGATCCTGCTGGGCGACATCTGGAGCCGCAATTTCCAGAACCTGGTGGTCGTGTCCCCCGACATCGGCGGCGTGGTGCGCGCCCGGGCCCTGGCCAAGCAGCTCGAATCCGACCTGGCCATCATCGACAAGCGCCGGCCGCGCGCCAATGTGTCCGAGGTCATGAACATCATCGGCGACGTCAACGGCCGCACCTGCCTGATCATGGACGACATGGTCGACACCGCCGGCACGCTGTGCAAGGCTGCCCAGGCCCTGAAGGACCGGGGCGCCGGCTCCGTGTACGCCTATTGCACGCACCCGGTGCTGTCGGGCGAGGCCATCAAGCGCATCCAGGAGTCCGCCCTGGACGAGCTCGTCGTCACCGACACCATTCCGCTGAACGAGGCCGCGCGCGAGTGCGCCAAGATCCGCCAACTGTCCTGCGCCTCCCTGTTGGGGGAAACCATCCTGCGCATTTCGACGGCGGAATCGGTCAGCTCGCTGTTCGCCGACTGAAGGCGGGCGCGATCTACGATTTGTGGCCCCGCGCTGGTCGCGGCGCGGGGCGTTTCGCAGCTTCGGCTGCATTGTTGTCATAGGCCTTTCGGGGCCTGGATTTTGGAGTTTTCCATGAAATTCACCGCCACTTCGCGTAGCGTTCAGGGTTCGAGTGCGAGCCGCCGCCTGCGCCGCGCCGGCCGGGTTCCCGCCATTGTGTACGGCGGCAAGTCCGCGCCGGCCAATATCGAGCTCGACCACAACGAGATCTACCACGCTCTCAACAAGGAAGAGTTCCACGCCTCGATCCTGGACATGGTCCTGGACGGCAAGACCGAGCCGGTCCTGGTGCGTGCCGCCCAATGGCACCCCTACAAGCCCCAGGTCCTGCACGTCGACTTCCAGCGCGTGGATGCCTCCCAGGCCGTCACCACCAAGGTTCCGGTCCACTACCTGAACGCCGACATCAGCCCGGCCGTCAAGCTGGCCGGCCAGATCGTCACCCACGGTCCCACCGAACTCGACATCACCTGCCTGCCGGCCAACCTGCCGAAGTTCATCGAAGTCGACCTGGGCGGCCTGGTGGGCAACTCCCGCCTGCACCTGTCGGACATCACCCTGCCGATGGGCGTGAAGTACGTGCCCCACGGCGAGGACACCAACCCGCTGCTGGCCCAGGCGAATGCGGCCAAGGGCTCGGGTTCGGCGGATGACGCCGAGCCGGCCGCCGAATAAGCGCCGCGCTGCAAGACCCTACAAAACCCCCGCCCGGCCGCAAGGCCGGCGGGGGTTTTGTCGTATGATGGGTGCTTTTTGGATCACCCCTCCCGATGACGACAGCGCCCATCCGCCTCATCGTGGGGCTGGGCAACCCCGGTCCCGAATACGAAGCCACGCGCCACAACGCAGGATTCTGGCTGGCAGACCACTTCGCTGACGACTTGCGGGCTGATTTCACGCTCGAGAAACCGTTCTTCTCCTGGGTCGCGCGCGCGCGCCATGCGGGTCAGGCCGTTGTCCTGGCCAAGCCGGTCACCTTCATGAACAAATCCGGCCAGGCGGTCGGTGCGCTGGCCCGCTTCTACAAGCTGCAGCCCGAAGAAATCCTGGTGCTGCACGACGAACTCGACCTGTTGCCGGGGGCGGTCAAGCTCAAGCAGGGCGGCGGCCATGCCGGCCACAACGGCCTGCGCGACATCCAGTCTGCGCTGGGTTCGCCCGCTTTCTGGCGCCTGCGCATCGGCATCGGTCATCCCCGCAGCCTGGGCCTGGCCCAGCAGGTGGTCAACTTCGTCCTGCATCCTCCGCGCAAGGACGACATGCCCGGCATCGAAGACGCCATCAACCGCTGCCGCGTGATCCTGCCGCAGTTGCTGGACGGCGCCTTCGACCGCGCCACCGAGCGCCTGCACCAGGCCAACCAGGCCTAGCCCGCCGCCATGCGCCCGTTCCAGCGACCGCCCGGCCTGCCCACGATGGGCCAGGAGATCGTCGATTTCCTGCGCTTTGTCGCGCGTCCCAGCCCCGGCCCGCGCCTGGCGGGGCGGAGCGCCGGCTCCGGCCTGCGGGCGGACCTGCGCCTGAACGCGCCCTGGTGGCGGCTGCTGCATTGGGCCGTGCTGCTGTGGATGGTGAACGTCTTCGTGTTCGCGCCGCTCGCCCTGTCGGCCGCCGACGCCGGCGGCGCCCAGCACCGGCTGGACATCCACAACCTGCCCTGGATGACTGCCCTGATCTGGGCGCCCATCATCGAAGAGCTGACCTTCCGCCACGCGCTGCGCCGGCCGGCCATGCTGTGGTGGTTCGTGCCCCTGATGGCCTCCATCCTGGTCCAGGGCGCCGGCATCGCTTCGGGCTTTCTGGCCGCGGCCGCCGCGCTGCTGGCCCTGGCGCCGGCCTGGTATCCGGCGGATCACCGCTGGCGGGCCGGCTGGCGCATGTCCTGGCGCGGCCGGCGGCTGATGCGGCGCGCCTACCCCTGGCTCTTTCATGCCGCCGCGCTGGCTTTCGCCGCCGTGCACCTGTTCAATTTCCGCCTCAACGCCATGGCGCTGGTGCTGCTGCCGCTGCTGGTGCTGCCGCAATGGGTCACCGGCCTGGTGCTGGGCTGGATGCGCGTGCGCCGGGGCATCGGCGCCGCCATCGCCCTGCACGCCATCTTCAACGGCGGGCCGCTGCTGCTGATCGGCCTGGTGCTGCATTTCGCCCCGCAACTGGCCGTGGGGTGAGCGTACCCCGGGCGGGTACAATAGCGCCTTGATTTCCATCCCTCTTTTCCTTTCAGGTTCCCCATGGCACTGCAATGCGGCATCGTTGGCCTGCCCAACGTCGGCAAATCCACCCTGTTCAACGCCCTGACCAAGGCCGGCATCGCCGCTGAGAACTACCCCTTCTGCACCATCGAGCCCAACGTCGGCGTGGTCGAGGTTCCGGATCCGCGCCTGGCGCAACTGTCGGCCATCGTGAAACCGGAGCGCGTCGTGCCCGCCGTGGTCGAGTTCGTCGACATCGCCGGCCTGGTGGCGGGCGCGTCCAAGGGCGAGGGCCTGGGCAACCAGTTCCTCGCCAACATCCGCGAGACCGACGCCATCGTCCACGTCGTGCGCTGTTTCGAAGACGAGAACGTCGTCCACGTGGCCGGCCGCGTCGATCCCGTGTCCGACATCGAGGTCATCAACACCGAGCTGGCCCTGGCCGACCTGGCCACCGCCGACAAAGCGCTGCAGAAGAACCGCAAGCTGGCCAATTCCGGCGACAAGGAAGCCATCCGCCTGGTCGCCCTGCTGGAGCGCATCGTGGCGGTCCTGGACCAGGGCAAATCCGTGCGCGGCCTGGGCCTGGACGAAGACGAGCAGGCCCTGGTGAAGAGCTATTGCTTCATCACCGCCAAGCGCGCCATGTACGTCGCCAACGTCAAGGACGACGGCTTCGAGGACAATCCGCACCTGAAGGCCGTGCAGGACTACGCGGCGGCGGAAAACGCCCCCGTGGTCGCCGTCTGCGCCGCCATCGAGGCCGAGATCGCCGACCTGGACGACGAGGACAAGACCGTCTTCCTGGAAGACATGGGCATGACCGAGCCCGGCCTGGATCGCGTCATCCGCGCCGGCTACCAGTTGCTGGGTCTGCAGACCTATTTCACCGCCGGCGTGAAGGAAGTCCGTGCCTGGACCATTCCCGTCGGCGCCACCGCCCCCCAGGCGGCCGGCGTGATCCACACCGACTTCGAGCGCGGCTTCATCCGCGCCCAGACCATCGCGTTCGGCGACTTCATCGCCTGCAAGGGCGAGCAGGGGGCCAAGGAAGCGGGCAAGATGCGGGCCGAAGGCAAAGAGTACGTGGTGAAGGACGGGGACGTGATGAATTTCTTGTTCAACGTCTGACGATTTTTGCTGGATCTCGGTGGCGCTCAGTAGCGCTTGGTGGATAGGTTGACCCGTTTTAAATCAATGGGTTGCGTAAACAATACGGTCTGCTGAGCGTTCCTATTGTTCATCGAGGTCTGAAAAATTCGGGGGTGGCGTTGGGGGTACTCGTGTTCAACCGTGGGGTACATCTCCCCGCAGTGGAGTTCAACGATGCCCGAGAATCTACTCACCGACCTCAAGGTCAGGTCGGCCAAATCGACTGATCGAGATTGGAAACTATCAGACGGCGGGGGCTTGTTCCTGCTGGTCAAGCCCACCGGCGGCAAGCTCTGGCGGTGGAAGTACCGCTTGCAAGACAAGGAGAACCTCTTTGCCATCGGCGGCTTTCCTCTAGTAAGCCTTGCGGAGGCGCGTGCGGCCCGAGAGAAGGGCCGTTCCTTGGTCAAGCAGGGTATTCACCCCGCCCATGAGCGGCAGCAGGTCAAGCAGCGCAACCTGGAAGCATTGGAGGAACGCAAGCGCGCCCGTGAAAGCTCGTTCGCCAAGGTAGCGAAGGCGTACCTGGCCGAGATCAAGCCAGTCTTTGCGCTCAGTTTCTACCGCACGAAAGAATCCCGCATCAGGAAGTACCTGTCGCCCAAGTTCGACGGGATGCCGATGAGCGACATTGGCGTGAAGCAGATTCGTCCGCTGCTGGAGGAATGCAAGGCACATGGCGCGTGGGCGGCCATTCACGTCAAAGGTGATCTTTCGGCGATCTTTGAGTTTGCGGTGGTGCGGGGGTTGGTCGAGGCAAATCCAATTCCCAGCCTGCGCGGGCTGCTACGCGTGCCGTTCAGCGAGAGCAAAGCGGCGATGACGCGAGAGCAAATCCAGAAGTTCTACCAGGAGTTGCGTGGCTACCGGGGCTATCCGGAAACCTCTTTGTGTCTGCGGCTGATTGCGCTGACCGCCTGCCGTCCAGGGGAAGCAGCGGATGCCGAGTGGGACGAGTTCGACTTTGAGGATGCCTTGTGGCGTCGGCCTGCGGCGAAGATGAAAGCGCGACGTGACCATGTCAGCCCGTTGTCGGCGCAGGCTATTGCCGTGCTGAAGGATTTGCAGTGCATCACGGGCGGTGGCCGCTATCTGTTCCCGCACCGGAGCGGCAAGGGCTTCACCACGCCCAATCGGCTCACCTACGCCATGCGCGACATGAATCTGGGGCGGGGTACAACGCCGCATTGCTGGCGGACGACCTTTTCGACCTGGGCCAATGAGAACGGATACCGGCCTGATGCGATTGAGCGGCAGCTTGCCCACGTGGAAGGCAACAAGGTGCGGGCGACGTACAACAAGGCGCTGCTGCTGGATCAGAGAAGGACGCTGTTGCAGGACTGGGCGGACTACCTGAGTGCTGCGGAGGGCAGCGGCACGGCGTAGGGAAGAGTTGGCTAGGTGTTGCAGAACGAATGGATAGGGCGGCCTTTTCCTTTTCTGGATAGGGCCGTTGTCCCTTGAGTGCCGTTCCCTTGCCATTTGCTCTTGCCGCGTGCGGAGCGTTGGAAATGGGGTAATCGCTTGAGAGTATTGGCGTAATTTTTGTTGAATTACCCCATTTCCTCGTGGGGCGCGGCAAGTTTTCCTGGTTCGCCAAACAGTGCTTATCAGGGACTGATATTATTGTAAGTTAACGTGTCTTTGGGCTTGTGAACATGAAACGCTGCATTGTCGGTGTTCGACAACCGAATAGTTCGCCTCCTCCGCAAGGAGGTGAGGTTCCCAGCATCTGGTTTCCATCCTTGGCGTCACTGGCAGCGGTGCTGTCGGACGACAACCGCCACCTGCTGCGCCTGATCCATGACAAACAACCCAAGTCTTTGACCGCACTGGCCGAACTCAGTGGCCGCAAAGTGCCGAACTTGTCGCGCACTCTACGGTTGATGGCTGACTATGGACTGGTTTCGCTACAGCGCAATGTTCGAGATGTTCAGCCGACCGCACTGGCAACTGAATTTCTAGTTATGTTGGATTGATGGCTATGAATACGGGAGGGAATGCGATGGCGCGGATGTGGATGGTGCGCGGCGAAGGTGGCAGCTTGTATGACGCTTTTCGAGAGCGCGGCGTGGCTGCCGTGGGTTGGAATCAATTGGCTGCCCACGCCAAACCCGGTGTCGGGCGTAAGCAGCTAATCGCCTTGTACCAGTCTGCCGAGCCACAGGCAAAACAAGGCACGGTGGTATCGGGCGCATCCCAGGTCTGGCGCTTCGTCAATGACATTCAGAACGGAGACTGGGTCATCACTTATTCACCAGCCAATCGCCTGTACTCAATCGGCAAGGTCATGGGGGCAGCCGAACACCATCCTGAGTGGGCCGAACAAGGCATGCCACTAGCGCGCAAGGTGCAGTGGCAAACGCAGGAATTGCTACGCGACAGCTTGGGCACCAGCACAAAGAACAGCCTGGGCTCGACCCTGACCCTCTTCGAGGTTCCGTCCAGCGCGGCAAGCGAAGTGCTGGCGGCGCTGAAGGGCAAGCCGGCTCCGGCAGTAGAAGATGAAACCGAAGAAGTCGTCGCCGATCCATTGGCCGACATCGAGTCCCAGGCGCTGGAACGCATCAAGGACCGCGTCAACGAACTCGACTGGGACGACATGCAGCAACTGGTCGCCGGCATCCTACGCGCCATGGGCTACAAAACCCAAGTTTCGGCACCTGGCTCGGATCGGGGCAAGGACATCGTTGCCTCGCCGGATGGCTTTGGCTTTGAACACCCGCGCATCGTCGTGGAGGTCAAGCATCGCAAGGGGCAGATGGGCAGTCAGGAAATCCGCAGCTTCCTCGGCGGCCGCCACAAGGATGATCGAGGGCTGTATGTCAGCACGGGTGGTTTCAGTAAGGACGCCCTGTACGAAGCAGACCGCGCCTCCATCCCGCTGGCGATGTGGACGCTGGATCACGTGGTGCGCGCGTTGATCGAGCACTACGACGCTACCGACGCCGAAACCAAACGAATTGTGCCGCTGAAGCGGCTGTACTGGCCTGCCTGATGCCATAGGATCAGCAAGTGACTCCCGTAGAACAACAGATCGAGCAATTCATCGCAACATTGGGTTCCCTTGGCGGCAGCGCGGGCAATCAACGCCTGCTTGAAGCGTTGGGCTGGCAGGACAGTATCTACCAACGCGTCAAGCAGCAACTGATCGACGACGGTCGCATCCGTCCTGGACGAGGGCGCGGCGGCTCAGTTGCCTTGACCGAGGGTGCTTCGTCTTTGCCCAAACCCGGCACCGCACCAGCAGGAGCTATTAAGCGGCAAGCCAACGAGGCTCGTAAGGAAGGTCAACAGAATGCAACACGGGACAAAGACATGAGACCGATCGAACAACAATTCTTCAACGACCTGGAAAAAAAGCTCTGGACCGCCGCCGACAAGCTACGTTCAAACCTCGATGCTGCGGTGTACAAGCACGTCGTGCTCGGGCTAATTTTCCTCAAGTACGTGTCCGATGCCTTTGAAGAACGGCAGCGCGAACTACGCGAGCAGTTCACCAACGCTGACCACGACTACTTCATGGAACCCGACGCCTACGGCGGCGAAGGCACGGCGGAATATGAAGAAAACATCGCCGCTGAGCTGGAGGTGCGCGACTACTATACCGAGAAGAACGTGTTCTGGGTGCCGGTGGAGGCGCGCTGGCAAACCCTGCGCGATTGTGCACAACTGCCGCCCAAGGCCGCACTCCCTTGGAACAAGCCGGGTAAGAACGAGCCGGAAGAAATGCGCACGGTCGGCTGGCTGATCGACAACGCCATGGAAGCCGTCGAGCGCGAGAACGCCCGCCTGAAGAACGTGCTCAACAAGGACTTCGCCCGCGTGCAACTCGAGTCAAGCAAGCTAGCCGGACTGATCAGCCACTTCTCGGATACCGACTTCAGCGCCAAGGAATACAAGGGTCAGCCGCTGGACCTGAAGTCCAAGGACATCCTCGGCCATGTCTACGAATACTTCCTCGGCCAGTTCGCCCTGGCCGAAGGCAAGAAGGGCGGCCAGTACTACACGCCCAAGAGCATCGTCACCCTGATCGTGGAAATGCTGCAGCCGTTCAAGGGGCGCGTCTACGACCCGGCGATGGGCTCCGGTGGTTTCTTCGTGCAGAGCGAAGATTTCATCGAACAGCACAGTGGCAATCCGGCTAATGGCCAAGGCAAAAAGACCTCCGGGCAGATCAGCGTCTACGGGCAGGAGAGCAACCCCACCACCTGGCGATTGGCTGCGATGAACATGGCCATTCGCGGTATCGACTTCAACTTCGGCACCAACCCGGCCGACACCCTGCTGAACGACCTGCATCCCGACCTGCGCGCCGATTTCGTGATGGCCAACCCGCCCTTCAACATGAAGGAATGGTGGAACGAAAAGCTGGCCAACGACCCGCGCTGGATCGCCGGCACACCGCCGCAGGGCAACGCCAACTTCGCCTGGTTGCAGCACATGCTTTGGCACTTGGCGCCCACTGGCAGCATGGCTCTGCTGCTGGCCAACGGCTCCATGAGTTCCAACACCAACAACGAAGGCGAAATCCGCAAGCGGCTGGTCGAAGACGACTATGTGGAGTGCATGGTCGCGCTACCCGGTCAGTTGTTCACCAACACCCAGATCCCCGCCTGCATTTGGTTCCTGACCCGCGACAAGCAAAACGGCTTTGCGTTGGACAAGAAGAAGCGTGATCGGCGCGGTGAGTTCCTGTTCATCGACGCCCGCCAGATGGGCTACATGAGAGACCGCGTACTGCGTGACTTCACGGTGGAAGACATCCAGAAGATCGCCGATACCTTCCATACCTGGCAGCAAGGCGAGGGGTACGAGGATGTGCCCGGCTTCTGCCATTCCGCCAAGCTGGAAGATGTTCGCAAGCATGAGCATGTGCTGACGCCAGGGCGCTATGTAGGCACGGCGGAGCAGGAAAACGATGGCGAACCCTTTGCCGAGAAGATGCAGCGGCTGACGGCGCAACTGGCGGAGCAGTTTGTGGAAAGTGCGAATCTGGAGGTGGCGATCAAGAAGAATTTGGCGGGGTTGGGGTATGAATTGCCAATGGAGGCCCATGATGTGGACTGAAGTTACGGCAAATAACTTCTGCGCCTCAGTGCGAGACGGTACGCACGACTCGCCAAAGCCAGTTGAAAAAGGACGGTACTTGATTACGTCGCGTCATATCATCGGAGGGAAAATCGACTTATCGAATGCCTACCTAATTTCAAATGATGATTTTGATGCAATTAACAAGAGGAGCAAGGTTGATAGATGGGATGTGCTGATTTCAATGATTGGCACAGTAGGTGAGCCATGCCTTGTGAAGGACGAGCCAGAGTTCGCAATAAAAAACATTGGCCTTTTTAAAACAAAAAACGAATTGGATGGCCGATGGCTTTATTACTATTTAACGAGCCCTCGAGCACAAACACTAATTCGTCAGCATTCAAGAGGCACAACTCAGGCTTATGTTCCTTTAGGGGCTTTGCGAGAGTTTCCTATTCGAATGCCAAAAGACCGAGAGGTCATGCGTGCCATCACAAATATACTAGGCGGGCTTGACGACAAGATTGACCTCAATCGCCGCATCAACCAAACCCTCGAAACCATGGCGCAAGCCATCTTCAAATCCTGGTTTGTCGATTTCGACCCGGTCAAGGCCAAGATCGCAGCTATCGAGCAAGGCGAAGACCCACTGCGCGCCGCCATGTGTGCCATCAGCGGCAAAACCGACACCGAACTCGACCAGATGCCTCGCGAGCACCACAACCAACTCGCCGCCACCGCCGCGCTATTTTCCGATGCAATGGAAGAGTCGGAATTGTGGGAGATTCCGAAGGGGTGGGGAATTAAATCCGTCTCTAATATAGCGCGCTTTGCAACGGGTAAGGTTGAAGTGCCTTCTCTGACTGTTGAGAACTATATTTCCACAGAAAATATGCTGGAAAACCGGGGCGGCATAAGTCATGCGTCGTCCCTCCCAGTAGTCGCTACCGTGCCGACTTTCGAGAGTGGAAATGTTCTAGTTTCCAACATCAGGCCATATTTTAAGAAAATATGGTTAGCCCGTTTTGACGGAGGGCGATCAAATGATGTGCTCTGTTTCGAGGCGAAGGAAGATGGCTGCCAAGAGTTTCTGTACAACTTGCTCTATCAGGATATTTTTTTCGAGTTCATGATGCGCACGTCAAAAGGGGCAAAAATGCCAAGAGGGGATAAGGAAGCAATTGCTGGCTGGAAATTTCCTTGCGCGCCCTTGGAGCTGAGGAAAGCCTTCTCAAAAAAGGTGCGCACATTCTACTCGTACATTGAAAGTATCAATCTAGAATCGAAACAGCTATCTGAACTTCGCGACACCCTTCTTCCAAAGCTTCTCTCTGGTGATTTGTCTGTTGCGGATTCTGAAATGAAGAGGGTAGGGAGATGAGTGTTGCAGAAATGTTCTCGGAGTTCATTGGTAATTTGGCGATAAGCAATGCTGAAACCATAAGCATGCGCTACGGTGCATTAACTGCTGCACTCAACAAACAATTCCGGGATACAGAATCAAAGACGGCCAATACGCTTCAGGTTGGCTCATTTGGTAGAAGAACTGGTATTAACGGAATCTCCGACTTGGACATGCTCTACATCATACCCAAGACCAAATGGGATGATTATGACAAGGTTGGTGGGCAGTTAAAACTTTTGCAAGACACAAAAGATGCGATTCTCAAACGCTATCCATCAACGAAAGTTCGAGTTGATCGCCTAGTGGTAACAGTGACCTACACGAACTTTCATGTCGAAGTGCAGCCTGTTTTTGAGCAGGATGACAAGAGCTACAAGTATCCTGATACCAAAAATGGCGGGAGCTGGAAGGTCACCAAGCCAAGAGAGGAAATGGATGCGGTTGCCAACCTGGATGCAGTCAAGAACTCAAATCTGCGTCGTTTGTGCAAGATGGTGCGTGCCTGGAAAAACAAACACGGTATTGGTATCGGTGGATTGTTGATCGATACGTTAGCTTATAACTTTCTGAATTCCACCTCGGACTATGACGAAAAAAGCTACCTTTACTACGACTGGCTAAGTCGAGATTTTTTCAAGTATATCTCTGAACTTCCAGACCAAAGCGAATATGTCGCGCCGGGCAGTCGGCAGCGGGTAAAAGTCAAAAAGAAGTTCCAACGGCGGGCCAAGAAGGCCTACGAACTTTGCCTGAAAGCCATAGAGGCTGAAGGAAAAGAAAGCGCCAACGAGAAATGGAAGGCGGTTTATGGTCGCCCATTTCCTGCTGCACAGAAAAAATTGGCTGAAGCCAGCGCTGCACAAACCTGGAAAGATACCGAGGAATTTATTGAAGATAAATTTCAGGTTGATATACGCTATCAACTAAAAATTGATTGCGAAGTGATGCAGCGCGGATTTCGAAAATTCCTTCTCCGCAATATGTTGGGGCTAAAAATCCCGCTAAGATCAGACAAGAAACTGAAGTTCTGGGTATCTGAACTGCCGCAGATTAATGGCCCATTTCTAATCTACTGGAAAGTCCTAAATAGGGGCGACGAAGCACGCCGGCGTGACTGCGTTCGTGGGCAAATTACGCTCGATGGCGGGTGGCGAACAAAAGAGGAAAGCAGTAACTTTCGAGGAGATCATATCGTTGAGTGCTATCTCGTCGAAAATGAGACTGTGGTTGCCAAGGATAGAATTCATGTTCCAATCGTAGCAGATGGAAGCGACTATGACTGACAATGAAAAAATTCTAGAAGGGCAATTGCGTGAGTGCTACGGACGCGTGGTTTACTCCCATAAAACACACGAGAAATGTGCGGACATATTATTTGAGCGACACAAGCAAATAAAGCTCTGCCAAATTATTCTTTCGGCTCTAGTTACGGGTGGTTTGATAGCTGCTCTTTTTGATTTCAGTGCACTAGCTGAGTACAAGAAGTGTGGAACATTTGTTGCCGTTGTACTTTCCACGGTATTGCTCGTCCTTAATTCCTATACCAAGGACTATGATCTTGGTGAAATTGCCCAAAAACATAGACAAGCGGGGGCTGATCTATGGATTATCCGTGAGAAGTATCTTTCCCTTTTGACGGATCTCCGCTTAGCAGTGGCATCGCTTGATGAAATTCGCTCGCAAAGAGACCAGCTTGCCGAAGATTTGCATGCTGTTTATACCGGTGCGCCCAGTACAAATTATAAAGCTTACATCGAAGCTCAAAAGGCCCTAAAAGAGCTTGAGGATATGACTTTCTCTGATGAGGAAATAGATGCCTTTCTTCCAAGAGAACTTAAGAGGAAGTAAACAATTTACTTATTGCTGCATAAGTATATGAAGGGTGATGCGCTGTGAGCGTAACTGAACAACAACTCGAAGACGCCGCCATCGGCTGGTTTGGCGAACTGGGCTGGCAATACGTCAATGGTCCGGGCATTGCACCGGATGGCGACAGCCCTGCCCGTACTGACTATCGCCAGACCGTACTGCGAGAACGCCTGCTGGCGGCGCTATCCCGCATCAACCCCCATGTTCCCGCCGCGGCGCTGGAGCAGGCGGCACACGAGCTTCTGACGGTCAGCGAGCCGCTGCTGATCGCCCGCAACCGCCGCGTGCATCGGCTGCTGCTGTCCGGCATCCCCGTCGAGTTCTCCGAAGGCGAGGAAAAGCGCACCGACCTGGTCAACCTGATCGATTTCGCCAACCCACGCAACAATGACTTCCTGCTGGTTAGCCAGTTCACCGTGACCGGCACCAAGCAGCCGCGCCGCCCGGACCTGGTGACCTTCGTCAACGGCCTGCCGCTGGTGGTGATCGAGCTGAAGAACCCCGCCAACGAGCAGACCGATATCTGGGATGCCTTCAACCAGATCCAGACCTACAAGGAAGAGATCGGCGACCTGTTCAACACCAACGTGGCGGTAGTGGTCAGCGATGGCTTCACGGCGCGGTTGGGGTCGCTCACTGCGAATCAGGAGCGCATGCAGCCCTGGCGGGCGATTGCCAATGAGGATGACCGGCCCCTGCTGGAGTTCGAGTTGGAAACGCTGGTGCGCGGTTTCTTCGAGCCTGCGCTGTTTCTCGACTATGTGCGCCACTTCGTGCTGTTCGAGCAGGACGCCGACCAGATCATCAAGAAGATCGCCGGCTACCACCAGTTCCATGCGGTGCGCGAGGCGGTGAGGGCCACGGTGATCGCCGCCAGCAATCCGAACAAGGGCCTGCTGGAAGTGCAGGAGCCGCGTGCCACCTATGGCAAGGAAGTGCAGCCCGGTAGCCGCAAGGCCGGCGTGGTGTGGCATACGCAAGGCTCGGGCAAGAGCATCACCATGGCCTGCTACGCGGGCAAGCTGTTGCAGCAACCGGAGATGAAGAACCCCACGCTGGTGGTGGTGACCGACCGCAACGATCTGGACGGGCAGCTTTTCGGTACTTTCTGCGCCGCCGAAGACCTTCTCAGGCAGACGCCGGTGCAGGCGGGTAGCCGCGAAGAACTGCGCGAGATGCTGGCCTCGCGCGAGGCGGGCGGCATCATCTTCACCACGGTGCAGAAGTTCGCGCTGCTGGACGACGAGGAGCAGCACCCGCTGCTGTCGGGCCGCAGCAATATCGTGGTGATTTCCGACGAGGCGCACCGCAGCCAATACGGCATGAAGGGGCGGCTGGACACCAAGACCGGCAAGTACGTGTTCGGCTACGCCAAGCACATGCGCGACGCGCTGGCCAACGCCACCTTCATCGGCTTTACGGGCACCCCCATCGCCCTGGAAGACAAGGACACGCGGGCGGTGTTCGGCGACTACGTCAGCATCTACGACATCCAGGATGCGGTGGACGATGGCGCCACGGTGCCGATCTACTATGAAAGCCGCCTGGCCAAGCTGGACGTGAACCAGGCCGAGATCGACGCGCTGAACGCCCAGGTGGATGAGGTGATCGAGGACGAGGAGGACATCACCGCCCGCGAGAAGACCAAAAGCGATTGGGCCGCACTGACCAAGCTGGTGGGCGCGCAGCCGCGTCTGGAACAGGTGGCGGCGGATCTGGTGCAGCACTTCGAGACGCGCACGGCCACGCTGGAAGGCAAGGCGATGATCGTGTGCATGAGCCGCGACATCTGCGCCGAGCTGTACAACGCCATCGTTGCCTTGCGCCCGGATTGGCACGACGCCGAAGCGGAAAAGGGTGCAATCAAGGTGATCATGACTGGCTCGGCTGCGGACAAGCCTTTGCTGCAGCCGCACTTGTACAGCCAGCAGGTCAAGAAACGCCTGGAAAAACGCTTCAAGGACCCGGCCGACCCGCTGAAACTGGTGATCGTACGAGATATGTGGCTGACCGGTTTCGACGCGCCTTGCTGCCATACCATGTATGTGGACAAACCCATGAAGGGTCATAATTTGATGCAGGCTATCGCCCGCGTCAATCGGGTGTTCCGCAACAAGCCCGGTGGCCTGGTGGTGGATTACATCGGCATCGCTAACGAGCTGAAAGCAGCGCTGAAGACCTACACCGAATCCAAAGGTCGGGGCGACCCGGCCCACAACGCCGTCGAGGCTCTGGCGGTGCTGCTGGAAAAGCTCGACATCGTGCGCGGGCTGATGCACGGCTTCGATTACAGCGGGTTCGAGACCGATGCAATGAAGCTGCTGGTGCCGGTAGCCAATCATATCCTGGGGTTGAAGGACGGCAAGCAGCGTTTCCTCGATGCCATACTGGCCGTGAGCAAGGCGTTTTCCCTGTGCAGCACGCTGGATGAGGCTGCTGCGCTGCGCACGGAAATTGCCTTCTTCGCCGCCGTCAAGGCCGCCATTGTCAAGTTCACCACGGTGGATCGCAAGCGCACCAATGCGGACAAGAACAGCGCGCTCAAGCAGATCTTGGACAATGCCATCGTGGCTGATGGAGTTGCAGATATCTTCGAACTGGCAGGCTTGGATAAACCAGATATCGGCCTGCTGTCAGATGAATTCCTGGAAGAGGTGCGGCAGATGAAGAGCCGCAACTTGGCGGTGGAACTGCTGGAAAAGCTGCTGCGCGATGAGATCAAGGCGCGGGCGCGCAACAACGTGGTGCAGGAGAAGAAGTATGGCGACCGCCTGCTGGAAACCCTACGCAAGTATCACAACCGTGCAGTGGAGACGGCGCAGGTTATCGAGGAACTGATTCAGATGGCCAAGGACTTCCAGGCGGCGCTGGAACGTGAAGCGGCGCTAGGCTTGAACCCTGACGAGGTCGCTTTCTATGATGCCTTGGCCAATAACGAAAGTGCGGTACGGGAGCTGGGCGACGATATTCTCAAGAAAATCGCCGTTGAGATCACTGAGAAGCTACGCAACAGCACGACTGTGGATTGGCAGGTGCGTGAAAGCGTACGCGCCAAGCTGCGGATTCTGGTGCGACGGACGCTGCAACGTTGGAAGTACCCACCCGATCAACAGCCTGAGGCGGTTGAGCTGGTGCTTGAGCAGGCGGCTTTGTTGTCCAATGCCTGGTCGAAATGACCGGCATGGGTGTCACTATGAGGCAGATAGCAGACGGCATGATGCCGCAGAGTCAACACATTGTTGCCTTTCTGTTTAACACGCTGCGCACACAAAGCAACCGTTGTATCGACACGTTGGCGCCACCGGTATGGCGCAATGAATCCACAATACCCACTCAATGTCGACAGCATTCAGGGATGGACGCGGCTATGGATGCTGATGTCCCCACGGCAGTTCACACATTCTTTGTGTTGCTGCGCCAGAGCACAAAGAATGTGGCCGCTGCGCTGGATTTCGGTAGAAATCAGGGGCTGCGGCTTGGGGACAATCGAATGACAGATGCGTCCATCCTCTCTGATTGGCATCGAGTTGCGGCCACGTGCCGCGCATGGTGCTGCCAAGCAAAAATTGTCCAACAGCGTGTTGGACAATTTGTATTCATGGCTACTAGGTATGCCGACACAAAATATCCATCAAAGGGGCCCATCCATGCGTTCCACCGGAAGTTGACACCAATATGCTCAAGGCGGCGGTCTACGATCAGATCGATCCGAAAATCACGCCTGTGTTTGAGGAGTTGTTGCTGCAGGAGGGCACAGGCCGTATGTTGCTGATGCAGATTCATCCGGGCATGCCACCCTATACTGATAGCGCCGGCAAGGGCACCATCCGGATCTGCAGCAAGTCAGTGAGTGCTGCTGGACCCGCTATGAATATATCAATGCGCGTGAGCATTGATTCGCGGATAGAATCTGCTCTATGTGATTTTGCATACGGATGCTCATAGACGATCGTACGACCAGTGCATTTAGGATTAGCCAAGTGAGTTACCCCAAACATTGGAAAAGCTACGCTGATCAACTCGATCAGTTGATCGGCCGAGGCATGGTTGTCACGGATCGAGATCGCGCGCTTGATTACCTGGAGCGCATTGGCTACTACCGCCTCAGTGGCTACTGGTTCGCGTTCCGCGAACGCAGCGAACCCTTGTGTTTATTGGATGAGCATGGCCGTAAGCCGAAGAAGGTGCGTGAAGAGCGCATCGTATTCGATGTCTTCCGCGCCGGAACCACCTTTCAGAATGCAGTGGACCTGTACGTGTTCGACAAGCAGCTACGGATGTTGGTGATGGACGCGCTGGAACGCATTGAGGTGGCGCTGCGTGTGGATGTGTCCTATACCCTGGGGCGGCTCGACCGCTTTGCCTATCTGAAGCCCGAGTTTTTTCACGACGAGTTCAGCGTCAAGCTGGACAAGGACTCGGGCGTCCCGCGACACCATGAATGGCTGAGGAAGCACGCTCAGTTGATCGGCCGCTCCAAGGAAGAATTCGTTCGGCATAATCGGACCAAGTATGGTCTGCCGTTAGCGATTTGGGTGGCCTGCGAGGTGTGGGACTTCGGCACGCTTTCGACGCTGTTCAATGGTATGCGTGAGGCAGAGCAAGACGCGATCGCCAGCCAATACGGCATGAGCAACGGCAGGGTGTTTGCCACATGGCTACGCAGTTTGAACTACCTGCGCAATGTCTGCGCGCATCACAGCCGTCTTTGGAACCGGAACATTGTTGACCAACCGAGGTTGCCATCGTCTGCCGAGCTGGCGTGGGTCACACCGTTTGAGGCCGATACGCACGCGCAGGCTCGCTGCTTCTTGCTCTTGAAGATCACTCTGCATCTGCTGAGGATGGTCAACCCCCGATCGAGTTGGCCAGATCGGATGAGGGCGCATCTTCGGGCCTTCCCCGACCTGTCTCACCTTGGCCTGAACTTGGCGGGCATGGGCGTCCCTGATGGCTGGGAGGCAGCGTGGTAAACACAGGCAAGAAAAAACCCCTCAGCAGCTTCACCGCCGAAGCGGGGTCACCGAGAGGGGCCGTGTTAAGAGTGATTCTAGGCTACGGGTACCTGGTCTGTCAACGTCCGTGGTTGTCCGGGAACGTGTGGCAAGGGCTGAAAATCGGCGCATAGAATTGGTTCTATGCAATTTCTATGCAATTTTGCATACGGATGATCATAGACGATCGCACGATCAGTGCATGACTACCTGCATAAGGGTAGCGGCACTTAATCTGAGTACATAAACGAGTACAAATCGATAATGTGTGAGATAGATGTGTTGTTTATCAATTGGTTATCAATCGATTTTCCATTTAACGTCTGACCCGCGCCTGGCGGCTGACTTGATGGGGTAAGCTAATGCCTGCGGACCCGCTGGGCCCACGTCAACATTTCCGGCTCCTTCCATGTCCGCTGTCCCCCCTGCACCCCCCGTTCCCGACGACCATTACCGCCTGACCATCCCGCTGCTGCTGACCGTGGCGCTGGTGGGCGTGTTCGCCTTCATCCAGGTGTATTCGGTGCAGTCGATCCTGCCCGAATTGCAGCGCGACCTGAACGCGACCGTGGTCGAGATCGGCAATGCCGTGGGGATGACGGTGCTGGCAGTGGCGCTGATCTCGCCCTTCATCGGCATGCTGTCCGATGCGTTGGGGCGCAAGTGGCTGATCACCGTGTCGGTGTTCGCGCTGGCCGTACCCACGGCGCTGATGACGCAGGTGGAATCCGTGCACGGGCTGCTGGTGCTGCGTTTTCTGCAGGGGCTGGCCGTGCCGGGCGTGTCGGTGGTGGCGATCGCCTACATCGGCGAGGAATTCCGGGGCGCCACGATGGTGCGGCTGATCACCGGCTATGTCACCGGATCGGTGCTGGGCGGGTTTCTGGGCCGTTTCCTGATGGGGCACCTGACCGAGTTCATGGCTTGGCGCACCGCCTTCGGGGCGATGGCGGTGATCAATCTGGCGGGAGCCTGGCTGGTGTGGCGCGGCTTGCCGCCTTCGCGCCATTTCGTGGCCAATACCCGGATCTCCGACAATCTGGCGACGCTGGGCCGGCTGCTGCGCAATCCCGCCTTGCAGGTGGCGTGCTCGCTGGGATTCACGGTGCTGTTCGCGCTGGTCGGGCTGTTCACCTTCGTCAACCTGCACCTGGCGGCCGAGCCCTATCATTTCAGTTCGGGCGACCTGGCCAATATCTTCACGGTCTACCTGCTGGGGGTGCTGGTGACGCCGCAGGCGGGGCAAGTGATTCCGCGCATCGGCTCGCGGCGCACGGTGCTGGGGGCGGTGGCCGTATCGGCGCTGGGCGTGCTGGGGTCGCTGGCGGCGCCGGTCTGGGCCATCGTGGTCGCGCTGGCCGTGACGGCCTGCGGGGTGTTCGTGACGCAGTCGGCCACGATGAGCTTCATCGCCCACCGGGTCACTCACGGCCGTTCGCTGGCCAGCGGCCTGTATTACGGGGCGTATTATTGCGGCGGCTTCGCGGGCGCCTGGGCCTGCGGCATTGCTTATACGCTGGGCGGCTGGCCCGGCACCGTGGCCACGCTGTGCGCCGTGCAGGCGCTGGGGTGGCTGATCGCCTGGCGCTTCATGCCGGGCTTGTCTGCGCCCCTCGAGTCGGGCCAGCCGCGCCCTGAACCACCGCGTGCCGGCCGGAATTGATGCTTCACATGCCTGCGTCCGACTTGCCCGCCGATCTGATCGCCTTCCTGCCGTGCCCCACGCCCGCGGCCTGGGTGCAAGCCGCGCTGGCGCAGCAGGATGTGCTGCTGCTCGATCACCGCAATTGCGAATTGAAGGCGGCTGCGACGGCGATGAGCCTGATTGCCCGCTATGGCCAGGATGCCGAGCTGTCGGCGGCGCTGTCGAAGCTGGCTCGCGAGGAACTGGTGCACCATGAGCAGGTGCTGCGCATCCTGAAGCGGCGCGGCATCGCTTTGCGGCCCTTGACGGCCAGCCGCTATGCCTCCGGCCTGAGGGCGGCGGTGCGCACCCATGAGCCGGCGAAGCTCGTCGATACGCTGATCGTCGGGGCTTTCATCGAGGCCCGCTCCTGTGAGCGTTTCGCCGCGCTGGTGCCGCACCTGGACGAGGAACTGGCTTCGTTCTATGGCGGGCTGCTGCAATCGGAAAGCCGCCACTACCAGGGCTATCTGCGTTTTGCGCAGCGTTTCGGCGAAGCGCGCGACGTGGAGCGCTCGGTGGTCCGGATCCGCGAGAGAGAGCGGGAACTGATCGAATCGCCGGACGCGGAATTCCGCTTTCACAGCGGCTGTCCGGCCGGCGGCGCAGCGGCCTGACCGTGCGCCGTCCGGGCCTGGCCCGGACCGGAGTCACGCGCCGCCGAAGCTACATCCCCGAACTGCCGACCTTGGCCGCCAGGCCCAGCAGCACCACGCCGATGGCGCGGTCGAACCAGCGCAGGCGGGTGCGCAGCCATTGCAGCATGCGCGGGGCCGAGAACAGCGTGGCCACCAGGGCGAACCACAGCAGGGATTCGGCCACCAGCAGGGTCCAGACGACGGCCAGGTGCGCGCCGCCCAGGTCGGGGGTGACCGCCTGGGACAGGATGGAGCCGAAATACAGCATGGCCTTGGGGTTGAGCAGGTTGGTGAAGAACCCGGTCACATAGGCGCGCCGCCCGCCCAGGGCGGCCGGGCCCGACTCGGGCATGTGGCCCTTGGACCGCAGGCACTGGATGCCCAGCCACATCAGGTAGAGCGCGCCGGCGATGGACAGGGCGCGCGACAGGCCGGGCAGGGCGGCCAGCACCAGGGACAGGCCCAGCAGGCTGACCAAGGCGTAGACGCCGATGGCGCTGGCCACGCCGGCCGCCGCCCACAGGCCGGCGCGCCGGCCCGACACGATGGACAGGCGGGTGACGACGGCGAAGTCGGGGCCGGGCGACACCAGCGCCACGGCATGGATGGTCAGGATGAGCAGGAGGGTATGTGTGAACATGGTCAGTGAAGGTTTTTGGTGTAGACGAACTTCGGCATGCTCCAGCCGAAGCGCAGGGCCAACAGCCGTAACGCCAGGCCGATCGCCAGCGCGCCGCCCGTGACGGCCTCGTGGCGCAGGTCGAGCATCAGGCCGCCGACATACAAGGCGCCCGCGACGATGGACACCGTGGCGTAGAGTTCGGCGCGAAACAGCAGCGGGACTTCGTTGCACAGCACGTCGCGCAGCACGCCGCCCACGCAGCCGGTGATCATGCCCGAGACGATGGCGATGCCCCAGGGCAGGTTCAGCCCCAGGGCGATGTCGCAGCCGATGATCGTGAAGACCACCAGGCCGACGGCATCGAGAAACAGGAAGAGGTGCCGCAGCGAATGGATGAACCGCGCCAGCGCGATGGTGACCAGGGCCGCGCCGCCGGTGATCAGCAGGTAGGACGGGTGGGCGACCCAGGACAGGGGGTGGTGGTTCAGCAACAGATCGCGCACCGAGCCGCCGCCCAACGCGGTGATGCTGCCCAGCAGGCACACGCCCAGCCAGTCCATTTCACGCCGTCCGGCGGCGAGCGCAGCGGTCATGGCCTCGGCGGCGATGGCGATGATGAACAGGGCGTGCAGGAGTTCATTGGTGATCGGGCTGCTGGACAAGGTGGGCTCCGGTAAGGCGATCCGGCAAGCGTATCGTCCCCGGCCGCGTCGCGCAACGTGTCCGTACGAGCATCCTTGCTCCCCGCATGCGGCGGCATTAAAATCCCGTCGTTTTCATTTTCCGGAGTTCCTCCTGTGGACTTACCCAGTCGTCGATCCCTGATCGGCTGCCCGCAGGCAAGGTAACCGCGAGTCTTCTCGCCGCCTTGCCCGCAGGGCAGGGCGGCAGCCCGGACGGCCTTTTCCTGCCTCCGGTCTTCCATCCCTGAATCCGCATCGCCCCCCGCAGGGGCGTCCTGCCGCCGTCGGCTCGTCCGCGGCGGCGGACGTTCTGCGGGGAAATCGCCCTGGATGCCCGCATCCGGGCGACCGGCGCGCGCGTCCGTCCCGCCCATTTCTCCCATATCCCGAACCTCGAAACCCAACGCCATGAACTCAGACCCACAACCTCGCAAGCCACCTTCCTGACCTTCCCGGGATGGTGGCGACCAGGAGAACAAGCATGCACATCACCATCCTGAAAAACTTCTTCGCGAACTTTCTGCAGGTTCGCCGCATGACCCGGCATTTCAGCCGGCGCGTCATGCTCGATTCCGTCGTCCGCACGGGCGTCGGCCGCGAAGCGCCTGGCGCGCTGTCCCGAAACCTGGCCGCCGCGGCCCTGGACGACCGGGACGCCCTGCTCGCCAGGCTCGGCAGCCACATCGACGGCCTGACTGAACGGCAGGCCGAGGCGATCCGCGCGCGGGTCGGCCTCAACGAAGTAGGCCGCGAAAAACCGATGTCCTGGTGGCGACATCTGTGGCATTGCTACTGCAATCCCTTCAATCTGTTGCTGACCCTGCTGACCGCGATCTCCTGGTGGACCGATGACCTGGAGGCCGTGACCGTGATCGGGACGATGGTGGCGCTTTCCACCGTGCTGCGCTTCTGGCAGGAAGCCCGGTCCAGCCGTGCGGCCGATGCGCTGAAGGCGCTGGTGGGCAACACCGCGACCGTCGTGCGGCGCGCGTCCGCGGCCGACGCCGCTCCTCAGGCCGAAGCGTATTTCGGCGTGTCGCTGGCGGTGGCGCCGCCGCGCGGCGTCGAGGTGCCGGTCCGGATGCTGGTGCCGGGCGATGTGGTGCGGCTGGCGGCGGGAGACATGGTCCCGGCCGATTGCCGGGTGCTGTCGGCCAAGGATCTGTTCGTGGCGCAGGCCGCGATGACGGGCGAATCCCTGCCGGTGGAGAAATTCGCCGTCCATTCGGACGCGACCGTCCGCAATCCGCTTGAACTGGACGATATTCTGTTCATGGGCACGAACGTGGTGTCCGGCTCGGCGGCAGCCGTGGTGCTGGGCACCGGAGACCGGACGTACTTCGGCGCCCTGGCCGGCCGCGTCCAGGCCGTGGACCGGGGGCCGACCGCGTTCCAGGCGGGCGTGAACCGGGTGAGCTGGCTACTGATCCGCTTCATGCTGGTGATGGCGCCGCTGGTGCTGCTCATCAACGGCTACACCAAGGGCGACTGGGGCGAGGCGCTGCTGTTCGCGCTGTCTGTCGCGGTGGGTCTGACGCCCGAGATGCTGCCCATGATCGCCACCTCCACCCTGGCGAAGGGGGCGGTCGCGCTCTCGCGCCGCAAGGTCGTGGTCAAACGCCTGGATGCGATCCAGAACCTCGGCGCCATGGATGTGCTGTGCACCGACAAGACCGGCACGCTCACGGAAGACCGGATCGTTCTGGAACGGCATGCGGACGCCTGGGGCGAGACTTCGGACCGGGTGCTGGAACTGGCCTGGCTGAACAGCCGCCACCAGACCGGGCTGAGGAACTTGCTGGACGAAGCCGTCCTGGCGCGGGCGGGATCGGGCGGGGCGCCCGGACTGGCCGCGGCCTATGCCAAGGTCGATGAGATTCCGTTCGACTTCGAGCGCCGCCGCATGTCGGTGGTGGTGGCCGACGCCGACGGCCGGCATCTGCTGATCACCAAGGGGGCGGTGGAGGAGGTCCTGCAGGCCTGCGACCGGGTGCTGCATGATGGCGCAGAAGCGCCGCTGACGCCCGGGCGGCTGGCGCGCGTCCGCGCGGTGGCCTCGGCATTGAACGACGAGGGCCTGCGGGTGGTCGCCGTGGCGTACCGGGAGCCCGAACCCGCGCGCGGCGCCTACGGCGTGGCCGACGAGCGGGGGCTGGTGCTGGCGGGCACCATCGCCTTCCTGGATCCGCCGAAGGCGTCCACGCCGGAAGCCCTGGCGGCCCTGGCCGCGCATGGCGTGGCGGTCAAGGTACTGACCGGCGACAACGAGCGGGTCGCGGCCAAGGTCTGCCGCGATGTGGGTCTGGCGCCGCGCGGCGTCTTGCTGGGCGGGGATGTGGAAAACATGGACGACGCCGCGCTGGCCGAGGCCGTGGCATCGCACGACGTATTCGCCCGGCTGACGCCCGCGCACAAGGAGCGCATCGTGCGGCTGCTGAAGGCCGGCGGCCACGTCGTCGGTTTCTTGGGCGACGGCATCAACGACGCGCCCGCGCTGCGCGCGGCCGACGTCGGAATTTCGGTGGACGCGGCCGTGGACATCGCCCGCGAGGCCGCCGACGTGATTCTGCTGGAGAAGAGCCTGATGGTCCTGGAGGCGGGCGTGATCGAGGGCCGGCGCACCTTCGCCAACATGCTGAAATACATCAAGATGACGGCCAGTTCGAACTTCGGCAACGTCTTTTCGGTGCTGGTCGCCAGCGCGTTCATTCCCTTCCTGCCGATGCTGCCGATCCACCTGCTGGTGCAGAATCTGCTGTACGACGTTTCGCAGGCCGCGATCCCGTTCGACCGCGTGGACGAGGAACAGGTGCGGCGCCCGCAGCGCTGGCAACCCGGAGAGATCGGCCGCTTCATGCTGTTCTTCGGCCCGGTCAGCTCGGTGTTCGACATTCTGACCTTCGCCATGATGTGGTTCGTGTTCGGGGCGGACACGCCGGCGCGGCAGACCTTGTTCCAGTCGGGCTGGTTCGTGGTGGGCCTGCTGACTCAGACGCTGGTCGTGCACATGATCCGCACGGCCAAAGTCCCTTTCGTGCAGAGCCGGGCGGCCTGGCCGCTGCTGGCGATGACGGGGGTCATCATGGCGGCGGGCCTGTTCCTGCCGATGGGGCCGTTGGCGCCGGGCCTGCGGCTGCAGGCGCTGCCGCCGCTGTATTTCGCGCTGCTGCCCTTGATCCTGTTGGGCTACATGGGCCTGACGCAGTGGATGAAGGGATTCTATGTCCGCCGCTGGGGCTGGCAATGAGCGGGCATCCGCGGGTCCGGGCGATCCGCGGCATCTCTCCGCGTCGCCGCTTGCAAGCGGCTCCGATTCGGCAGGCATAGGTCAGTCCGCAGGGACTGACCTATGTCCGGCCTCATCCAAACCGGATGCCCTGCGCCAGCGGCAGTTCGCGGGAATAGTTGATGGTGTTGGTGGCGCGGCGCATATAGGCCTTCCAGGCGTCGGATCCGGATTCGCGGCCGCCGCCGGTTTCCTTCTCGCCGCCGAAGGCGCCGCCGATCTCCGCCCCCGAGGTGCCGATGTTCACGTTGGCGATGCCGCAGTCCGAACCGGCGGCGCTCAGGAAAGTCTCGGATTCGCGCAGGTCGGTGGTGAAGATCGCCGAGGACAGGCCCTGCGGCACGCCGTTGTGCAGCGCCAGGGCTTCGTCGAAGTCGCGGTAGCGCAGGACATACAGGATCGGGGCGAACGTTTCATGGCGCACGACGTCCGTCTGGCCGGGCATTTCGGCCAGGGCGGGGCGGACATACCAGGCATCCGGGTAGCGGTCGGCCAGCAGGCGCTCGCCGCCTGTGATCGTCCCGCCCTGGCCCCGGGCCTGGGCCAGCGCCGCCTGCATGGCGTCGTAGGCGGCCCGGTCGATGAGCGGGCCGACCAGCGTGCCGGAGTCCAGCGGGTCGCCCACCCGGGCGCTGGCGTAGGCGGTCTTCAGGCGTGCCAGCAGCGCGTCGGCGACCGATTCGTGGACGATCAGGCGGCGCGTGGTGGTGCAGCGCTGGCCTGCCGTGCCGATGGCGCCGAACAGGATGGCGCGCGCGGCCATGTCCAGATCGGCCGAAGGGGCCACGATGAGGGCGTTGTTGCCGCCCAGTTCCAGCAGGCAGCGGCCGAAGCGCCGCGCCACGCGCGGTCCGACCTCGCGGCCCATGCGCGTGGAACCGGTGGCCGAGACCAGCGCCACCCGGGGATCGTCGACCAGGATCTCGCCCAGGTCGCGGCCGCCCACCAGCACGTGCAGCAGGCCTTCGGGCGCATCGCCGAAGCGGGTCAGCGCGCGGCGAAACAGCGCCTGGCAGGCCAGCGCCGTCAGCGGTGTCTTTTCGGATGGCTTCCAGACGACCGGGGCGCCGCAGACCAGGGCCAGGGCGGCGTTCCAGGACCAGACCGCCACCGGGAAGTTGAAGGCCGAGATCACCCCGACCACGCCCAGCGGATGCCAGGTCTCCATCATGCGGTGGCCCGGCCGTTCGGAGGCGATGGTCAGGCCGTGCAGTTGCCGCGACAGGCCGACGGCGAAGTCGCAGATATCGATCATTTCCTGGACCTCGCCTTCGCCCTCGGCGGCGATCTTGCCGGCTTCGAGGGACACCAGGCGGCCCAGCGCCTGTTTGTGGGCGCGCAGTTCTTCGCCCAGCAGCCGCACCAGCTCGCCGCGCCGGGGCGCGGGCACCTGGCGCCAGGCCTGGAAGGCTTCGTGGGCGGCGCCGATCAGGGCGCGCGCATCGTCCGGCGCATGGGTGGGCAGACGCGCGATGCAGGCGCCGTCGATGGGGGAGTGGACGGGCAGATCTCCATCGGTGTGAAGGCCGGCGTTCAAGCCGAGCGCGTGCAGCACATCCTGAGGGTTCATGGTGGGGCTCCGGACTGTCTCGGGGGAAAACGGCGGTCTCAGGATAGCACGCACCACTCGATCGGGAAAAAATTTTCCTTAAAGGAAAATACCTAGGGAAAACGGCAAAATTTGATCCCACAATAGACCTGCGGCGGGCGCTTCGCGCTGCGCCGCATGATTCCGATGCCGCCTTTGCCAGGAGCCGAGCTGGATGGAGCAGACGCATTTCGATGTTCTCATCGCCGGCGGGGCCGCCGTCGGCAGCGCCGTCGCTTATTTCCTGACCGCAGACCCCGGCTTCAAGGGATCCGTGGCGGTCCTCGAACCCGACCCGACCTACCAATATTGCGCGACCGCCCTGTCGGCGGCATCCATCCGCCATCAGTTCTCCACCGCCGAGAATATCCGGATGTCCCTGTTCGGCACGGAATTCCTGCGCGCCTTCCCCGACCGGCTGGCCGTGGATGGCGTGCGCCCCGATCCCGCGTTTCATGAGGGCGGCTACCTGTTCCTGGCGACGGCCCGGGGCCTGCCGGTGCTGCGTGAAAACCAGGCGCTGCAGACTCGCCTGGGCGCCGACATCCAATTGCTGGATCCGGCGGCGCTGTCCGCCCGCTTTCCCTGGCTGCGGGTCGCCGATCTGGCGGGCGGCGCCCTCGGGCTCAGCGGCGAGGGCTGGCTGGACGCCTACGGCATGCTCCAGGGGTTGAGGCGCAAGGCCATCGCCCAGGGGGCTCATTACCTGCCCCGGCGCGTCGTCGCCGTCGAGCGGGCCGGGCATGCGGTGGCGTCGGTCGGGCTGGACGACGGCGCGCGGCTGTCGTGCGGCGCCCTGGTCAATGCGGCCGGCATCGGCGCGCCGGCCCTGGCGCGGCAGGCGGGTATCGAACTGCCGGTGCAGGCGCGCAAGCGCAGCGTCTTTTACGTGCAGTGCCCCGAGCGCCTGCCGGGCTGCCCCATGGTGATCGATCCGAGCGGCGCTTATTTCCGGCCGGAGGGCCAGGGCTTCATCACCGGAATCGCCCCGCCGCCCGGCCAGGATCCGGAATGCGACGACTTTGAGGTGCAGCATGCCTTGTTCGACGAGGTGCTCTGGCCTTTGCTGGCCCAACGGGTGCCTGCCTTCGAGGCGCTGCGCTGCAGCCGCAGTTGGGCCGGGCATTACGACATGAACCTGATCGACCACAATGTCATCCTGGGACTGCATCCCGACCTGGACAACCTGTATTTCGCCAACGGCTTCAGCGGCCATGGCATGCAGCAGGCGCCTGCGGTCGGCCGCGCCCTGGCCGAATTGATCGTGCATGGCCGGTTCCAGACGCTGGATCTGAGCCGGCTGGGCTGGGGCCGGATTCTGGAAGGCCGTCCCCTCATTGAAAAGAACGTGGTGTAGAGTGGCACCGGACCCCACGGATCACATCATCGAGAGGATGGCGCATTGAACGTCGCGGCAGTCAAGAAACAGCAATCCGCCCTCGCCGGGCGGCTCAGGGCGCTGCGGCTGGAGCGCGGCTGGACGCAGGGGCAGGCGGGCAAGGCCAGCGGGATTTCCACGTCTACGCTGTCCAAGATCGAGAACGGCCTGGTTTCGCCCACCTACGATGTGCTGTTGCGCCTGGCGCATGGCCTGGGGGTGGATGTGGCCGAGCTGTTTGCGCCGCCGCAGGCCCAGATGGGCGCGGGGCGGCGCAGCATCGAGCGGGCCGGGCAGGGCAGCGTCCACGACGCCCCGCTGTATCGCCACCGCCTGTTGTGCGCCCAACTGGCGCACAAGCGCATGATGCCGTTCGATTCCCGCATCAAGGCCTGGACGCTGGCGCCCGACGAGGGCTGGAGCCGCCACGAGGGGGAAGAGTTTGTCTACGTCCTGGAAGGCGAGATCGAACTGCACACCGAGTTTTACCGGCCCGAGGTCTTGAAGACCGGGGATTGTTTCTATATCGATAGCCGGATGGGGCATCGGATCGTCAACAAAAGTGCGATCGAAGCCCGGGTGCTTTGGGTGAGCACCACGCCGGGTGAACTGGAGTCGGCCGGCCCCCGGGAGTGAGGGGGATCGGCCAAGGGAGGAAGCATGAACGAAACGCCGGTCTGCGATGCGGCCGGGACGGCGGCGCGGTTGCCGTTTTCCGCCTTGATGCGCGAGATCGCCCGGGCCGCCGGCGACCTGGCGGCGGGCCGCCTGTGCGCGCCGGCGCGGCAGGCCGTGCCGTTCCCCGGCGGCGCGGTCATGTTGTCCATGCCGGCCACGGCGGCGGACGTGGGCATCCATAAGCTGGTCAATGTGGCGCCCGATAACCGCGCGCTCGGCCTGCCGACGATCAACGGGGTCGTCTCGGTGTATGACGGCGTCACGGGCCGGCTGCGCCTGTTGCTCGACGGGCCGACCGTGACCACGCGGCGCACGGCGGCGGTCTCCATGCTGGCCGTGCAGCGGCTGCTGCCCGGCGGGCCGCGCCATGCCGCCGTGTTCGGCACCGGCACGCAGGCGGCGGGCCACGTCCTGGCGCTGCTGACCCTTCATCCGGACGTGCGCGTGGATGTGATCGGCCATGCGCCGGGCCGTGCCGAGGCTTTCGCGGAAACGTTCGACGACGGCCGCGTCCGGCCCGCCGGCCAGGTCGACCCGGCAGCCGACCTGGTCCTCACCGCGACGACCAGCGCCGTGCCGGTCTATGAGCAGCCCGCGCGTGAGGGCCGGCTGGTGATCGGCGTGGGCGCCTATCGCCACGATCTGGCCGAAATCGGCGCCCGGACCCTGGCCGGCAGCCATCTGTTCGTGGACGACCCCGAGGGCGCCCGCCACGAGGCGGGCGACTACCTGCAGGCGGACGTGGATTGGTCGCGGGTGCGGTCCCTGTCCAGCCTGCTGGACGAGGGGCCGCCCGCCGGCCCGGCCGTTTTCAAATCCGTCGGTTGCGCGGCCTGGGATCTGGCCGCCGCCCGTTGCGCTTTGCATGCCGATGATGCATCGGAAAGGAATCCCGCATGAATCCGCTTCACAATCCCGGCCACGCTCCCCATGAGGGCGACGGGTCCGGCCGGCCCGGCGTGGCGCCGGGCATTCCCGCCCGTCCTGCTTCCCGCATGGCCGGGCATGTGCTGGTCGATCAGTTGCGCCTGCACGGCACCGACCATGTGTTCTGCGTGCCGGGGGAAAGCTATCTGCCCGTGCTCGACGGGCTGGTCGATGCCGATATCCAGGTCACGGTCTGCCGCCAGGAAGGCGGCGCCGCAATCATGGCCGAAGCCTACGGCAAGCTGACCGGCCGGCCCGGCATCTGCCTGGTGACGCGCGCGCCGGGCGCCGCCAATGCGTTTGCGGGGGTGCACGTCGCCTCGCAGGATTCGACGCCTCTCATCCTGCTGGTGGGCCAGATCGACCGCGCCATGCGCGACCGCGAGGCGTTCCAGGAAATGGACTACCGCGCCGTGTTCGGGTCGCAGGTGAAGTGGGCGGCCGAGATCGATCAGGCCGAACGCATCCCCGAATACCTGTCGCGCGCTTTCCATACGGCGCTGTCGGGACGGCCGGGCCCCGTGGTGCTGGCCTTGCCGGAAGACATGCTGAGCGAGACCGTGACGGTGGCCGACGCACGCCCCTGCCACGTGCCTGAAACCCTGCCGCCGGCGGCGCAAGTGCGGGCGCTGGCCGACCGCCTGGAGGATGCGCAGCGCCCCGTGGCGATTCTTGGCGGCAGCCGCTGGGACGCCCGTTCCGTGCAGGCCTTCGGCGTCTTCGCCGAACGCCACGCCCTGCCGGTGGCGGTGCAGTTCCGCCGCCAGATGCTGTGTCCCGTGGATCATCCCTGCTTCATCGGCGACCTCGGCTTGGGCGCCGATCCCCGGCTGCTGGCCGCGATCCGCGAGTCCGACCTGGTCCTGGCCGTGGGCGGGCGCCTGTCCGAAGTCCCCAGCCAGAGCTATACGTTGTTCGACGTGCCCAATCCGGCCCAGCCGCTGATCCACGTGCATCCCGACGTCGGTGAACTGAACCGCGTCTACCAGGCGGACATCGCCATGGCCTGCGCGCCCGGAACCTGGGTGCGCGCCGTCGAGCCCCTGGCGCCCACGGCGACCGAGGCGCGCCGCCAGCGCTGCGGGCAGTTGCACGCGCAGCGCCTGGCCTGGAGCGACCCGTCCGGCATCGAACACCCCGGCGCCTTGCAGATGGGGCGGGTCATGATGCATCTGAACGAGGTGCTGCCCGAAGACGCCATCCTGACCAACGGGGCCGGCAACTACGCCACCTGGCTGCACCGCTTCTACCGGTTCCGCGCCTACGGCACCCAACTGGCGCCGACGTCCGGCTCGATGGGCTACGGCCTGCCGGCGGCGGTGGCCGCCCAGCGCCTGTATCCGGAGCGCCGGGTGGTGTGCCTGGCGGGCGACGGCTGCTTCATGATGCATGGCCAGGAATTCGCCACGGCGGTGCAATACGGCCTGCCGATCCTGGTGATCCTGATCGACAATGGCATGTTCGGCACCATCCGCATGCACCAGGAGCGGCGCTACCCCGGCAGGGTGTCGGCGACGACGCTGCGCAACCCCGATTTCGCGGCCTATGCGCGCGCCTTCGGCGGCTACGGCGAGCGGGTGGAAACGACCGAGGCGTTCGCGCCGGCTCTGCAGCGCGCCCTGGACAGCGGCCTGCCGTCCATCCTGCACTGCCTGCTGGACCCCGAGGCCATCACGCCGGCGACGACCCTGAGCCGCCTGCGCCAGGGCGGCTGAGCGCGCCGGCTCCGGCGGCGGTTGCGGCGGGCGGCGCCGGCGCGCGGGCCGGGCGCACCAGGGCGCGGGCCGCCTGCAGAACGGCCGAGGTCAGCCGTTCCATGGTGTGCGATCCGGTGCGCCAGTGCTGCCAGTACAGCGGCACGTCATGCCAGGCCCGCGCCCGCAAGGGCACCAGGCGGCCGTCATCCAGCGCTTCGCGGACCATCGGCAGCGGATTCATGGTCCAGCCCAGCCCGGCCAGCGTGGCCGAGACGAAAGCATGGGAGGAAGGCACCCACCAGGTCGGCGGCTGCCAGGGCGTATCGCCCATCACCTGGCGCGCAAACTGAGCCTGCAGGGCATCCTTGCGGTTGAAGACCAGCACCGGCGCGTTCGCCAGGGCTTCGGGAGTCACGCCCCGGGCGAAATGCCGGGCATGAAAAGCGGGCGCGCAGGTGGCCACGTAGCGCATGCGGCCCAGGGCATGCACCCGGCAACCCTGCACCGGATCGCCCAGCGTGGTGACGGCCGCCAGCACGCTGCCGTTGCGCAGCAGGGCGGCCGTGTGGTCCTGGTCCTCGGAGATCAGGTCCAGCGTCGTGCGGGTCTGCTCCGCGTAGCGGGTGGCCGCCTCGATGAACCAGGTTTCCAGACTGTCGTGGTTGACGGCGATGCGCAGGCTGGGCGCGGGGCGGTCTTCGCCCATGCCCAGGTGATCCAGGGCCTCCTGTTCAAGCAGGGCGGCCTGCTCGGCCAGGCGCACCAGGATGCGGCCGTCGTCCGTCGGCTGCGCCGGAAGGGTGCGCAGAACCAGCAGCCGGCCCATGCGGGACTCCAGCGTCTTGATGCGCTGGGATACGGCGGAAGGCGTGACGTGCAGGGCGGCGGCGGCCCGCTCGAAGCTGCCTTCGCGCACCACGGCCGCCAGGGCGCGCAGATTGTCGTGGTCCAGTTGCATGCGTGGTTCTCCCGCAGCCGGCCGGCTGCGATCCGTATATTAAGTTTATCTAAATCGTATTTAAATAAATTAGCTGTATTTTATATCTTGTCTTGCGCACAATGAAGGCCAGATCGATGCGGGGCCGGCCCAGCCGCCCCGTTTTCCGTTTCATGCCGCAGGAGCTTCACGATGTTCGCCGCCACCCTTCCTTCCGTTTCCCCCCTGATGTCCGCCTGGACCAGCGGGACGCTGACGGGCCTGGGCATGTTCGCCGTGGTGGGGGCGCAAAGCGCTTTCATTCTGCGCCAGGGCATCGCCCGGGCGCACCTGGGGATCATCCTGCTGGTCTGCGCCCTCATCGATGCCTGCTTCATCTTTGGCAGCGTGTCGGGGTTGCAGGCGCTGACGGCCCGGTTGCCCGGCTTGGCCGATTACGTGCTGTGGTGCGGGGTCGTGTTCCTCTCGTGGTACGGCGTGCAGTCGGCGCTGCGCGCCTGGCGCCCGGCGTCCGGGCCCCGCGCCGATCAGGCGGCCGTGTCCTCTCGCCGCGCCGCCCTGCTGGGAGCGGCCGGCTTTACGCTGCTCAACCCGCATTTCTGGCTGGACATGATGGTGCTGGGCTCGATCGCCCACGGTTTTGCCGACGACCGCTTCGGCTTTGCCGCCGGCGCCCTGACCGCCAGCGTCTTGTGGCTGGCGGCGCTGGGCCTGGGGTCGCGGCTGTGCGCGCCCCTGTTCCGGAATCCCGTGGCCTGGCGCTGGCTGGACGGCGGCATCGCCGCCGTCATGTTCTTGCTGGCCTGGCGGCTGTTGCCGTAACGGAGCCCGCGCTCCGGCGGGAGGCGGGCCCGGAGGCTCAGGCGCGGCCCGGGGCGGGCAGGCGCGCCACCGCCGCCGTTGCAGGGGATTCCGCCGCGTCCGCTTCGTCCTCGCCGATGTGGAAGATCGCCACGGTGTGGGCCAGGTGGTCCGCCTGCTCGCGCAGCGAATCGGCGGCGGCCGCCGCTTCTTCGACCAGGGCGGCATTCTGCTGCGTCACCTGGTCCATCTGCGTGATCGCCAGGTTCACCTGATCGATGCCGGTCGCCTGCTCGTTGGAGGCCGAAGCGATTTCCCCCATGATGTGCGTCACCCGGTCGACCGCCGTCAGGACTTCCTGCATGGTCGTGCCTGCGTCGTTCGCCTGGCGGGTACCGGATTCGACCTCGTGGGACGAGGTCTCGATCAGCGCCTTGATTTCGCGCGCGGCGTCGGCGGACCGCTGGGCCAGGGCGCGGACTTCCCCGGCCACCACGGCAAAGCCGCGCCCCTCCTCGCCGGCGCGGGCGGCTTCGACGGCGGCGTTCAGGGCCAGGATGTTGGTCTGAAAGGCGATGCTGTCGATCACGCCGATGATGTCGGTGATGCGGGCCGAACTGTCGGAGATGCGTTTCATCGTGTCGACCATGCCGTGGACGGCCTGCTCGCCCTTGTGGGCGGTCTGCGAGGCGCCCGCCGCCAGTTGATCCGCCTGGCGGGCGTTGTCGGCGTTCTGGCGCACGGTGGAGGCCAGCTCTTCCATGCTGGCGGCCGTCTCCTGCAGGGAAGCGGCCTGCTCTTCGGTGCGGCTGGACAGGTCGGTGTTGCCGACGGCGATTTCGCGCGCCCCGGTGTGGATTTCCCCCACGCTGTGGCGCACCTGCCGGATCATGTGCCGCAGGGCCTCCTGGGTGCTGCGCAGGCTGTCCAGCAGCAGATGGACTTCGTTGCGGCTGCCGGCGGGGCTGTCCGGCACCTCGCGGGTCAGGTCGCCGCTGCCCAGCCGCTGCATGCCCACCACCACGTGATGCACGGGGCCCAGAGTGCGGCGCGCCAGCCAGCGGATCAGCAGGGAAATCAGCAGGGTGCCCAGCAGCATGACGCCCAACTGGATCCACATTTCGCGATTGCTCTCGGCCAGGTAGTCGTCCACGCTGCCAAAGCCATACATCAGCCAGCCCCAATTGGGGATCGTCTGCCAGGCGAGGAAGATTTCCTGGCCCTTGATGGTGATGCGCGTCACCCCGTCCGGAGCGGACTGGAACGCGCCGTTGATCAGGGCGAAATCGGCCGGCGGATTGCCGGCGCTCAGCAGGTCGCCGGGCTTGCCGAACGTGCCCGCCACGCGGTACCAGTCCTGGTGGTCGGCCGTGGGCCGCAGGACGAACAACTGGCCGTAGTCGGCCAGCTTGGTTGCGGTCAGGTCCTGCAGCACGGGCTCGATCTGGGCGCTGATGTCCAGGTACTCGACAATGCCGCCGTAGGTCTTGCCGCCGTCCTTGAGCGGATTGACCGTGACCAGATGCCATTTTTCATCGACCAGCACGGGGAAATGCGCGATCTCGCCCGTTTCGAGGGTCTGGGCGATGGGATCGGCGCCCGCCAGCGTCTGGCCCAGGGCATGGCTGGGCCGGTCCTGGTAGGCGCTGGCGATGCGCTGCCAGCCCTGGTCCGTGCGGGCGTAGATTTCGGCGGTCATGCCGGTGACGCTGCGCATCAGTTCCTGGTCGCCGTTGATGGGCATGCCCGAGGACTTGAAGACCGGCATGCCGTTTTCCACCACGCCTGACGGCTTGGGTTCGCCGCTCATGTAGCGGATCAGCACCGGATACAGGGAGATGTTGCGCTTGGCCGCGATATCGTAGATCAGTTGCAGGGTGCGGTCGTAGCCCCGCAAGCCGTCGCGGTTGGCCGCGCTGACGTTCTCGATGGCCGTCTGGCGGCTCTGCCAGGTGATGATGGAGGCCAGGACCGCCATCACCAGGATGGTGATGAGGGAGGCCGCGATGAACAACTGGGTGCCGAGCGTAAAGCGCGCCAACCGGCCCGCCCCCGGGCCCGTGCGTCGTTTGGACATGGTTTGTCTCCTGCGGAACGAAGTGTTCTTCTTATCGAGAATAACCTTAGCGGAATGCCTTCGATCGCGGGATATCTGGAAACAAATGAGGGCTATTCGTACGAGGCCATGATGAGCGGCGCTGCCCGGCCGGCCGATGCGCAGGGCTGCCCTATCCTTCGGCGCCGGCCTTGAAAACCCCGCCGGCCGGCCCCATCTGATCCTGCAATCCGCCCCGCGATCCGCTCCGCCGGCATTGCGCGAGGCGTTTCGCAATCCCGCAAGAACCTTCGCATCCATCCGAATCATGAGCCAAACCGACACCAAGACGGCTGAAACCCTGGGCTTCCAGGCCGAAGTCAAACAGTTGCTGCACCTGATGATCCATTCCTTGTACAGCAACAAGGAAATTTTCCTGCGCGAACTCGTGTCCAACGCCTCCGATGCCTGCGACAAGCTGCGTTTCGAGGCCATCGACCATCCGGATCTGCTCGAAGGCGAGGCCGACCTGCGCATCCGCGTCGAATTCGACAAGGACGCCCGCACCGTCACCATCACGGACAACGGCATCGGCCTGTCGCGCGACGAGGCCATCGCCAACCTGGGCACCATCGCCCGTTCCGGCACGCGCGAGTTCTTCTCCCAGCTCACCGGCGACAAGCAAAAAGACGCCCAACTGATCGGCCAGTTCGGCGTGGGCTTTTATTCGTCCTTCATCGTGGCCGAGAAGGTCGCCGTGCGCAGCCGCCGCGCCGGCCTGCCCGCCACCGAGGGCGTGCTCTGGGAATCCGACGGCCAGGGTGAATTCTCCGTGGCCGCGATCGACCGCGAGGAGCGCGGCACCTCCGTCACCCTGACCCTGCGCGCCGACGAGGACGAGTTCCTGTCGGGGTGGAAGCTGCGCGAAGTCTTGCGCCGCTATTCCGATCATATCTCCCTGCCCATCCAGATGAAGAAGGAAGAGTGGGACGCGGAAAAATCCGAACAGGTCGTCAAGGACGAATGGGAAACCGTCAACCAGGCCAACGCCCTGTGGACGCGGTCCAAGTCCGACATCACCGACGAGCAGTACCAGGAGTTCTACAAGCACATCGCCCACGACTACGAGGATCCGCTGGCCTGGACGCACAACCGCGTCGAGGGCCGCAGCGAATACACCCAGTTGCTGTACGTGCCCAAGCGCGCGCCCTTCGACCTGTGGGACCGCGACGCGCGCCGGGGCGTCAAGCTCTACGTCAAGCGCGTCTTCATCATGGACGACGCCGACCAGTTGCTGCCGGCCTACCTGCGCTTCGTGCGCGGCGTGGTCGACTCCGCCGACCTGCCGCTGAACGTCTCGCGCGAGATCCTGCAGGAAAGCCGCGACGTGCGCGCCATCCGCGACGGCTCGGCCAAGCGCATCCTGGGCCTGCTCGAAGACCTGGCCAAAGACAAGCCCGAAGCCTACGCGGAATTCTGGGCCCAGTTCGGCCAGGTGCTGAAGGAAGGCGTGGGCGAAGACCCCGCCAACAAGGATCGCATCGCGGGCCTGCTGCGCTTTGCCTCGACCCAGTCCGACAGCCCGGCGCAGACCGTCTCCCTGGCCGACTACCTCGGCCGCATGAAGGAAGGCCAGGACAAGATCTACTACCTGAGCGCCGATTCCTACGCCGCCGCCGCGCACAGCCCCCACCTGGAAGTCTTCCGCCGCAAGGGCCTGGAAGTCCTGCTGCTGTCCGACCGTGTGGACGAGTGGATGCTGTCCTACCTGCGCGAGTTCGAGGGCAAGCCGCTTGCTTCGGTCGCCAAGGGCGGCCTCGACCTGGACGCCCTGGCCGACGAGGAAGAAAAGAAGCAGCAGGCCGAGGCCGCCGAGGCCTTCAAGCCCACGCTCGAGCGCCTGAAGACCGCTCTGGGCGAGCGCGTCAAGGAAGTCCGCGCCACCGCCCGCCTGGTGGATTCGCCCGCCTGCGTGGTCGTGGACGAGCACGAGCTCAGCCCGCACCTGCTGCGCATGCTCAAGGCCGCCGGCCAGGAAGCGCCCGAGGTCAAGCCCATCCTGGAAGTGAACCCGGGGCATGCCCTGGTCAAGCGCCTGGAAGCGCAGTCCGACGAGTCGTTCGGCGACTGGGCCGAACTGCTGCTGGACCAGGCCATGCTGGCCGAGGGCGCGTCCCTGAAGGACCCGGCCGCCTTCGTCAAGCGCATGAACGCGCTGCTGCTGGGCGGCTGAGCGCGTTTGTCATCCGGCGGGGTTCTGGCCATAATCGGCCTGAACCCCGCCTGCGCCGGGCGGGTGGAATTGGAGATTGACCGATGAAATCCCGCGCTGCCGTGGCCTTCGAGGCCGGCCAACCCCTGCAGATCGTCGAGATCGACGTCGAGCCGCCCCGCAAGGGCGAAGTCCTGATCCGGATCACGCACACCGGCGTCTGCCATACCGACGCCTTCACCCTCAGCGGCGACGACCCCGAGGGCGTGTTCCCGGCGGTGCTCGGCCATGAAGGCGCGGGCATCGTCGTCGAAGTCGGCGAGGGCGTCACCAGCGTCGCGCCGGGCGACCACGTCATCCCCCTGTACACCGCCGAATGCGGCGAATGCCTATTCTGCACGTCGGGCAAGACCAACCTGTGCGTGGCCGTGCGCGCCACCCAGGGCAAAGGCGTGATGCCCGACGGCACCACGCGGTTTTCCTACCAGGGCAAGCCCATCTACCACTACATGGGCTGCTCGACCTTCAGCGAATACACCGTCGTCGCCGAGGTCTCGCTGGCGAAGATCGACCCGCAGGCCAACCCCGAGCAGGTCTGCCTGCTGGGCTGCGGCGTGACCACCGGCATTGGCGCCGTGCGCAACACCGCCAAGGTCCAGCCCGGCGATACGGTGGCCGTCTTCGGCCTGGGCGGCATCGGCCTGGCCGTGGTCCAGGGCGCGCGCCAGGCGGGCGCGGGGCGCATCATCGCCGTGGACACCAACCCCGACAAATTCGCGCTGGCGAAAGTCTTCGGCGCCACTGACTGCGTCAACCCCAAGGACCACGCTGAGCCCATCCAGCAGGTCATCGTCGGCATGACCGGCTGGGGCGTGGACCACAGCTTCGAGTGCATCGGCAACGTCAACGTCATGCGCGCCGCGCTGGAATGCGCCCACCGGGGCTGGGGCCAGTCCATCATCATCGGCGTCGCAGGCGCCGGCCAGGAGATCTCCACCCGGCCATTCCAATTGGTCACGGGCCGGTCCTGGCGCGGCACGGCCTTTGGCGGCGTCAAGGGCCGCTCGCAACTGCCCGGCATGGTCCAGGAGGCCATGCGCGGCGACATCGACCTGGCGCCCTTCGTCACCCACACCATGGGCCTGGACGACATCAACCGCGCCTTCAGCCTCATGCATGAAGGCCAATCCATCCGTTCGGTGGTGCACTATGGAACGTCTTGAGCAACATGCCTGCTTCGGCGGCCGCCAGGAAGTCTGGCGGCATGCCTCGGCCGCGCTGGGCTGCGAGATGCGCGTCGGGGTCTTCCTGCCTTCGGCCGCCTTGCGCGGCGAAGCGTGCCCGGTCTTGTACTGGCTGTCCGGCCTGACCTGCACCGAGCAGAACTTCATCACCAAGGCCGGCGCCCAGGCCTATGCCGAGCGCAACGGCCTGATCCTGGTGGCCCCCGACACCAGCCCGCGCGGCGAAGGCGTGGCCGACGATCCCGCCTACGACCTGGGGCAGGGCGCGGGCTTCTACCTGAACGCCACCCAGGCGCCCTGGGCGGCCCATTACCGCATGCAGGATTACGTGGCCGAAGAACTGCCCGCCTTGATCGAGGCGCATTTCCCCGCCACGGACGAACGCGCCATTGCGGGCCATTCCATGGGCGGGCACGGCGCGCTGGTCACCGCGCTGCGCAACCCCGGGCGCTACCGCAGCGTATCCGCGTTCTCGCCCATCGTCGCGCCGTCTCAAGTGCCCTGGGGGCGGAAAGCCCTGACGGCCTACCTGGGCGACGACCGCGGCGCCTGGGCGCACTGGGACGCGGTGGCGCTGATCCATGCGGCTTCGCCGTCGGACCACCTGCCCATGCTGGTCGACCAGGGCCTGGCCGATGAATTCCTGGAAGAGCAGTTGCGCACCGAACTGCTGGAGGCGGCGTGCCTGGAGACGGGCTATCTGTCCACCGTGCGCCGGCACGCCGGGTATGATCACAGTTATTACTTCATCGCCAGCTTCATCGGGGAGCACATCGCGTTCCATGCGGC
The DNA here is from genome assembly GCF_040955415.1 of Castellaniella ginsengisoli. Taxonomy (NCBI): domain Bacteria; kingdom Pseudomonadati; phylum Pseudomonadota; class Betaproteobacteria; order Burkholderiales; family Alcaligenaceae; genus Castellaniella; species Castellaniella ginsengisoli. Next base: position 1,697,802 of record NZ_CP158257.1, read on the forward strand.
GGAATTGAGGGGATAGGGGGCGGCCCTCCGAACCCCTCCATCAGTGGGGCACGGCCATGGCCAACCGCTATCAAGCCACCGGCTCGCAGGCTGAAAGCCAGCCCGGATCGAACGATCTGGTGCTGCGGAATCGGCCGGGCATCACGGATCCGGCGGTGATGGACGAACTCGAGACGAGACTGCTGCTGCTGCTCTACGAGCGGATGATGCGGGAGCAGTTTCCCAATCGGCGGCTGGACGTGGCCGACCTGATGGGATGGCATCACCAGTGGCTGGGCAATCTGTACGACTGGGCCGGGCATCCCCGGTCAGTGAACATGAGCAAGGACGGTTTTCATTTCGCCGCCGCCAGGCAGATTCCCCGATTGCTGGAGACGTTCGAGCGGCAATACCTGCACCGCCATACCCCTTGCCATGACATTGATGAAGACGCCCTGATCGAAGCCATCGCCGTCTGCCATGTCGAACTGATCCTGATCCATCCGTTTCGTGAAGGCAACGGACGCCTGTCGCGCCTTCTGGCGGACGTCATGGCCGTGCAGGCCGGACATGGCACGCTGGATTACAGCCGATGGGATGCGGACAAAGCCGCGTATTTCACCGCGATCCAGTGCGGCGTGGGCATGAACTATGCGCCCATGCGCGCATTGGTCAGCGTTGCGCTGGCTGGGCGGGGCGGCTGAGCGCCGCCAGGGAAACCTGGGGAAGATGACTATCCCCGCTGCGTAGCTTGGCTTCGATATCAGCGATGCGTTGCCCTGTTTCGATGGCCGTGGAACTGGCCACGGCACGCAAGATGGCTTCCTGGCTCGGAGGTTGATGCATGCGCTGATTGGACATGAAAATGACTGATTTAAAAGGAATGTTCTATTTTACCGCCTGGGCCCGGGCGAAGCCATCCTGCTGTGGCGCCCATCCCACGCCGCCCGCGTCATGACGGACGGGGGCCAAGCAGCCGGGCCATGTCCGCGTAGCTGACCGCGTCCTCTCCGAACGTGAACGTGCCGCGCTCGGCCATTTCGCGGCCGGCGCGCAGGAACGCCCCGAACGCCGCGCGGCTGAGCGCGCTGCCCACGCTGATGCGCTTGACGCCCATCTCCGACAACTCGTCCACGGAAAGCCGCAGGCCGGGCGCCCCCATCAGCACGTTCACCGGCCTGTCCACCGAGCTCACCACGGCCTGGATTTCTTCCCGCGTGCGCAGCCCCGGCGCGTAGAGCACGTCGGCCCCCGCCTCTTGATACGCCTGCAGGCGGCGGATCGTGTCGTTCAAGTCGGACCGCCCATGCAGATGGTTTTCCGCGCGCGCCGTCAACGTGAAGGGGGCCGGCAGCGCCCGCACCGCCTCGACCGCCGCCGTCACGCGGTCCACCGCCTCGGCCGGATCGAAGATCGGATCGTCCGCCCGGCCCGTGGCGTCTTCGATGGAGGCGCCCACCGCCCCCGCCTGCGCCGTCAGCCTGTAGGTTTCCGCGATGCCGTCCAGCGTGTCGGCATAGCCGCTTTCCATATCCGCGCTGACGGGCAGGTCAGTAGCCGCCGCCAGCTCTTTGATGTGCGCCAGCATCTGATCCCGGCCGACCTGGTAGTCGGACAGGCCCCGGGTGTAAGCGTAGCCCGCACTGGTGGTCGCCAGGGCCTGGAAGCCCATGCCCGCCAGCAGTTTCGCCGTGCCGATATCCCAGGGGTTGGGGATGATGAAGGCGCGGGGGGCGTGGTGGAGGGCGCGGAAGGTTTCTGATTTTTGGGTGGGCATGGTGTCGGTTGACGGATAGGGGTTGTGGGAGATTTATGATTATTGTCTGATGAGAGTGGGATGTCAGCAGCTATCAGCCATCTTCGGTCAGATCCTCAGGTATCAAATGAGGAAGTTCGTCGCCGAATGGAGCTTGGTAAACTAGAATGCAAGTGAATTTAGAAAGCGATTGATTTAAAAAGATTTTTAATGAATTCTCATTGCTGTGATCAGATGTGGAGGAGGAAAAATATGCTTTCCAAGCTGGAGGTATTGAAGCGTATAAAAATCGGTGAGCGAGTAGCAGAAGAGGAAGCTGATGAGTTAGTCCGGTATTTTCTTGAGACGGAGCAATGGCGTCAAATGCGCTCTGGGGAAATCGACGTGGTGTACGGTCCGAAAGGATCCGGGAAAAGCGCCTTATACACCCTCCTTTCGAAAAAAGAGAACGAACTATTTGATGATGGAATATTGATTGCGCCGGCCGAAAATGTGCGCGGTGCAACGGTATTTCGCTCCATTGTTTCTGATCCCCCACCTTCAGAGCTATCTTTTATATATCTTTGGAAGATCTATTGTTTGATTCTGGCTGCCAGAACGTTGCGGGAATACGATATTGCTGACGGTGATGCTAGGCCACTAATCAACGCCTTAGAAAAAGCTTCCCTGTTGCCGGCCACTGACTCTCTTTCTGTTATATTCCGGGCTGTGACCACCTATATAAAAGGTTGGTTGAACAGAGATACGAAAGCCGTGGAGTATGCCCTCACAATTGATCCTACAACGGGTGCTCCAACGGTTGCTAGGAAGACCGAGTTCGCCGATGCCTCTGAAACTCAAAATTTAGAAGATATTCCTGTCGAAGAATTGCTTGAGGTGGCGAACAAAGCCCTCAGGAAGGTCGGATTAAAACTCTGGCTTTTATTTGATCGGCTAGATGTTGCTTTTGCGGAGTCTCCCGAGCTTGAACGGAATGCTCTACGAGCACTATTCAGAGCATATAACGACCTCAAAGCTTATCCTGTGATTGCCATGAAGATTTTTGTGCGGGATGATATATGGCGACGTATATCTGCTGGGGGGTTTACTGAGGCAAGCCATATTACGAAATCAGTGCATATAGTTTGGGGAGAAGATGGGTTATTGAATCTTGTAATATTGCGCCTGTTGAATAATCCGGTCCTTGTTGAATACACTGGGATCGATCCTGAGAAAGTAAAATCAGATTACGAGAAACAAAGAAACCTGTTCTACCAGCTCGCTCCTGATCAAGTTGATACCGGCAAAAACCCCCAAACTTTTAATTGGATTGTGTCCCGGACTACGGATGCATCTGGCAATAGTGTTCCCCGTGAGGTGATTCATCTTTTAGAAGTGGCGAAGGATCTGCAAATTTCAAAATTGGAGCGCGGCGGTAATGATCCAGAGGGACCTCAGTTATTTGATCGAGCTGTGTTCAAAGAAGCGCTTCCGACGGTATCCAAAGTTCGTTACGAACAGACGTTGTTGGCTGAATATCCAGACGTGCGAGAGTATCTTCAAAAATTAACAGGGGAGAAAGCCGAGCAATCGATTGGCACTCTTGGGCACTTGTGGAAAACAGACGATGAGCAGACATCTCAGATAGCAAAACGACTATCTGATATTGGTTTTTTTGAGGTGCGTGGTACCAAAGATGACCCATCCTTCTGGGTGCCATTTATCTACAGGAGCGCGTTGAATCTTGTTCAAGGAAAGGCGGAGGATTAATTTGTGCGAGACTTTTGGTCAGTGGAAAATAGCTATTTGACGAGTCGCCTTCGATCAATCGCATTGGGGCCTGTCATCAATTTCGTGTTTGGGGCATAAATTGACGCCAAGGATTTTCTATGCCAAGCAAACCAAAAGCTCAAACGGTATAAGCTCCAAGTGCTGAATTCCAAGTTGGACGCAAAATCCGCCACTTTGTGGCCGCTGTCAGTCGTCTGGCGCGTGGCCTTGGCCTCAAATTTCTCGGGAAATCGCTTCTGCATGGGCGTTTCGCTCATTATGACTTTTTGACTAATCATTATGAGGCATGTGGGTATTTAGGGGGGGCAGGCCGATTCAATGTAAAATATACGGACTTCGGCCTCTCTATCACACCACAATTCAATCTTTTAGGACGTTCAACATGGATCTTGTTACTCAAAATCTTGTGGCTGCGTTCAAGGCTGAGGAATCTCTTCCCGTAAAGATGGACGATGCCACAGTTTTAGAGCATTTCGTGAACTACTGCGCTATCTCGAACGAGTACGGTGAGGAGTTCGATGTTGAGGACTTGCATACCGGCGGCCCAGATGACCTAGGTATCGATGGTATAGCAGTCATGGTGAACGGGACCATGGTTCTAGACGAGCAGGAAGTAAAGGATCTTGCTTTAGCAAACAAATATATCGAAGCTAAACTGGTTTTCTGTCAGTCGAAATCCGGGGGGTTTTCTGGTGACGAAATTTCTAATACTTTTTTTGGCTTAAAAGACCTTTTTTCGACAGAGTCCTCGATGCCCCGAAATGCGAGGATCGCGGAGAAGGAGCGCTTGATAAAATTCATATACGAGCAAAGTGCCTGGTTCAAGCGCGGCAATCCTACTGTTAAAATATATTATGCTACTACTGGCAAGTGGCAAGATGATCCCAAGTTGGTTAAAAGAGTGAGTGTCGAGCGCGATAGTTTGATTGATCTCGATATCTTCGAGTCTGTGGATTTTATCCCTGTAGATGCGAAAACTCTCCAGCGTCTTTACTCGAACGCTAAGAATCGTTTCTCCAAATCTATTGAGTTTGCAAGTAAAATCACGTTGCCTGAATTGCCCGGGGTTCAGGAATCGTACCTTGGTTATTTACCGTCTGAAGAGTTTATGAAGCTCATCTCAGATGAATCTGGAAATATGCTCAAAGGGTTGTTTTACGACAACGTGCGCGACTTTCAGGGTGATAATGACGTAAATTTGGAGATCCAAAATACGCTTGAGGACGATTCAAGGCATCTTTTTGTGCTAATGAACAACGGCGTCACTGTTGTTGCAGATTCGATCCAGAAGACTGGCGATCGATTTACGCTTGAAGGCTACCAAGTTGTTAATGGGTGTCAAACAAGTAATGTGCTTTTCCGCAATCAGGATAAGCTAAAAAAGGTACAAATTCCATTTAAACTTATCGTCTCCCAGGATGGAGCGGTTAAAAACAAAATTATCAAGGCCACAAACCGGCAGACTACAGTCAAGCCAGAGGAACTTACCTCTTTGACCGACTTCCAGAAATCGCTAGAGGATTACTATGAGGCTGGCGAAGGGGATTCTAAGCTCTACTATGAACGGCGCTCCCAGCAGTTCCGTGCGACAACAGGTATCGAGAAAATCCGGATAGTTACAATTCCGAACCAGATCCGTGCATTCGCCTCGATGTTTTTGGGGCTTTCTCATCAGGCCAGCCGGTACTATGGGTCGTTGTTGAATTCCATCGAGTCGAAAATTTTCGTCGCAGATCACCCTCCAGTTGCTTACTACGCGAGCGCGTTGGCTCTCTATCGGCTTGAGTCTCTATTTCGTCGTAAGGCCCTGGATACGAAGTATCGCCCTTTTAAGTACCACTTACTTCCAATTGCTCGGATCGTTGCAGCGGGGAAAACGGCTGAGCGCATGAATTCCAACAAATTTGAGAAGTATTGCGAAAAGGTAGTTTCTGCTTTTAAGGATGAAAAATCTGCGGCCAAGGCCTTTAGTGGGGCTGCCGATGTTGTCGATTCTGTTCTCGACGGAAATTATGGACGGGACAAGGCAAAAGACGCTGCTCTGTTCTCTACTGCCGTAGCAGGCTTTACCAAAGCTTAAAGCGCATTAATGTAAATAGAATATGCTGCCGGCAGCAGGGTTTTTCAAATTAATGGTGGCTGGCGTGGGCCTGTCATTAATTTCGTGTTTGAGGCATAACATGACGCCAAGGAGTGAATCGCCCCGGAATCTAGATACCCATATGCCTCATAATGAGGCGTTGAGGAATCATCATGAGTACGAAGGCCATGCAAAAACGCTTTTCCGAGGAATTCAAGGTCGAGGCCGTGCGCCAGACGACAGAACGCGGCCACAAAGTCGCGGATGTTGCGGCCCGCCTGGGAGTCAGTACCTGGAGCCTGTATCAGTGGCGCAAACAGTACGGTGCCCAGCGTGCTGAGTATCGCGAAACGCAGGATCAGGCCGCCGAGAACCGGCGTCTGAAGGCTGAGTTGCGGCGGGTGACCGAGGAGCGCGACATCTTAAAAAAAGCGGCGGCGTACTTCGCGAAGCAGTCCCAGTGAAGTACGCCTTTGTTCGCGACCACACGATGGTCTTTCCTGTGCGACGCATGTGCTCAGTGCTGGGTATCCATCCCAGCGGTTATTACGCATGGCGTCGTTGCCCAGATAGCGCCCGTGCGCTTGAGGATCGGCGGCTAGTCGCCCTGATTCGCCATAGTTGGCAGGACAGCGGGCATGTCTATGGATACCGCAAGGTGACCCATGATCTGCGCGACCTGGGTGAGCGCTGCGGTAAACACCGGGTGGCGCGACTGATGCGTGAGAATCAACTGCGCTCCCAAACGGGTTACAAGCGCCGGCCAGGCAATCGAGGCGGGCGCCCCAGCTTGGTGGCCGAGAACCTCTTGCAGCAACAGTTCGACGTAGGCGCGCCCGATCAGGCGTGGGTGACTGACATCACCTACATCCGCACCCATGAGGGATGGCTGTATCTGGCAGTGGTGCTCGACCTCTTTGCTCGCACCGTGGTGGGCTGGTCGATGAGTAGTCGTATCGATGGCGAGCTGGTGCTCAACGCCTTACTGGCGGCCGTCTGGCGCCGTCGCCCAAAGGCCGAGGTCATCATCCACAGCGATCAGGGCAGCCAGTTCGGTAGCCACGACTGGCGCGACTTCCTGAAGACCCATCGACTCACACCCAGTATGAGCCGGCGGGGCAATTGCCATGACAACGCCGTGGCTGAGAGCTTCTTCCAGTTGCTCAAGCGCGAACGGATCCGCCGTCGCGTCTACGCCACCCGGGAGCAGGCCCGGGCTGATATCTTCGATTACATCGAGATGTTCTACAACCCGAAGCGGCGTCACAGCCATGCCGGTGATCGTTCACCGGTAGAATTCCAGAATCAGCATTTTTTGAAAACCGGGACCGTCTAGTAAATCCGGGGCGATTCACCCCTCGCAAGCAGACATTAGCGAACAACCGCTCACCCTCCACAGTCATTGCGCTTCTCGTCACTCCTCAACCGCCAACCCCGGATTCCAAACCACCTCCCACAGATGCCCGTCCGGATCCTGGAAATATCCCGCGTACCCGCCCCAGAACGTCTCTTGCGCCGCTTTCACGATCTTGGCCCCCGCCGCAGCGGCTTGCGCCATGACCTCATCCACTTCGAGGATGGACGACACGTTGTGGCCCAGGCTGAATTCCGTGGCACTGGCCGAACTCAGCGCCAGCCCCGAATCCTTGGCCAGGCTCACACGCGGCCACACGGCCAGCTTCAAGCCCGGCTGTAGATCAAAAAACGCAACCGCGCCGTTTTCGAATTCTTTGCCGATGATCCCTTCGGTCGCCAGCCCCAGGCCGTCGCGGTAGAACCGCAGGGACCGCTCCAGGTCATCGACCCCCAGGGTGATGACGGTGATGCGTGGTTTCATGGCCGTCTGCTCCTTGTTCGAACCGTTTCCAATCGAACGACGCGCCGGGATCCGTCTTGCGGCCGGGCGCGATATGCTCGTGCCCCCGCACGGCCCGGATCGGATGCCGGGCGCGGATTGCCGCTGCCAGCGCATCCAGCCGCTCATACTGCGCATCCGTATAGGCCAGCGTGTCCGTGCCTTCCAGTTCGATGCCGATGGAAAAATCGTTGCAGCGCTCGCGGCCTTCGAAGGACGAGGCGCCGGCATGCCAGGCGCGCAGCACCGTGGGCACGAATTGCACGATCGCCCCGTCGCGGCGGATCAGGAAATGGGCAGAGACCCGCAGGTCGCGGATGTTCTCGAACCAGGGGTGGGATGCGAAGTCCAGGCGGTTCTGGAAGAAATCGATGATGGCGTCGCCTGTGAAGATGCCGGGCGGCAGGCTGATGTTGTGGATCACCAGCAGGTAGGGGGCTTCGTCGCCGGGCCGCGCGTCGTGGTTGGGAGAAGGGCGGCGCAGGAGGCCCGGGGCGTCGGCCAGCCAGCCGTCCGGCCCGATGCGCAGGGGCAGTCCGGGCCGGGGCGCGCGCGCGGGCATTTATTGACCCAGGCCCAGCCGGGCGTGTTCCGCGCTGCACCAGGTCTTGCCTTGGCTCTGGTAGGCCTCGGATCGGGGCAGGTAGATGCGGCAGTGGGCGCAGCGCACCATGGCTTCGGAGGCGGCCTTGGCGTCGGCGGCCTGGCGTCGGGCGGCGGCTTGGCGGGCGTGGGCCTTCTGGTGGCTCAGGACGCGGGAGACGAACAGGACGGCCAGGATGATGACCGCCCAAAGCAGGAATTTACCCAAGAGTGCCTCGTTGCAGGATGACTTCCAGGACGAACCGGCTGCCCGTGTAGGACAGCAGCAGGAAGGCGAAGCCGGCCAGCGTCCAGCGCAGGGCGACGCGGCCGCGCCAGCCCTGGATGTGGCGCCCCGCCAGCAGCACGCCGAAGGTGGCCCAGGACAGCAGAGTGAAAACGGTCTTGTGATCCATGGGCAGGGCGTGGCCGCCCAGGCGCAGGGACACGGCGATGCCGGTCAGGACGGTCAGCGTCAGCACGCCGAAGCCGATCCAGATCAGGCGGAACAGCAGTTGTTCGAGCGTGAGCAGCGGCGGCATGGCGCCCATGGCGCGGCCGATCGCGCCTTGCTGGCCGGCGGATTCGATGGGGCGGTGCAGGTGGCGGTCCAGCACGGTCATCAGCATGGCGTGCAGCGCGGCGACGGTGATCAGGCCATAGGCCGTCATGGCGATCAGCAGGTGGATGCGCAGCCAGTCGTTGCTGGCGTGGGGCACCAGGTGGCCGTGGGGGAACAGGGCGGCCAGCAGGCTGACGATGGCGGCGGCGGGCAGCAGCAGGAGCAGGACGTTGTCCAGGCGCAGCAGGAAGTTCTCGACCCAGAACACGATCATGCCCAGCCAGAGGGCGGTGGACAGGGCCAGCGCCCAGCCCAGGTGCAGGCCCGCGGGTACGATGATGGCGGCGGCCAGGCCGATGCCGTGCAGGGCGATGGCCCCCAGCAGGCAACTGCGGCCGAGGGTGCCGGTGGGGCGCACGTCGCTCGCCCGGGCGATGGGGCGCCACAGGGCGATGCCCAGTACGGCGTAGGCCAGCGCGGCGAGCAAGTGAAATACAATGCTGACTGACATAGTCCTATCGGTGTCCGGCGCGCAAGGCCGCGCCTCAAAAGCATCCATTTTATGCGCAGGCCGACGGATCAACCAGTTTTACGGATACGGCATCATGCTCGATAACCTGACTTCCCGCCTGTCGCGCATCGTCAAGACCATGCGCGGCGAGGCCCGCCTGACCGAGGCCAACACCCAGGAGATGCTGCGCGAGGTGCGTTTGGCGCTGCTGGAGGCCGATGTGGCGCTGCCGGTGGTGCGCGATTTCGTGGCGCGGGTCAAGGAATCCGCCTTGGGGCAAGAGGTCGCCGGCAGCCTGAACCCTGGCCAGGCGCTGGTCGGGGTGGTGCACAAAGAGCTGACCGCCTTGATGGGCGGCGACCTGGGCGCCGAGGCGGGTGAGCTGTCCCTGGCGGCGCAGCCCCCGGCGGTGATCCTGATGGCCGGCCTGCAGGGCGCGGGCAAGACCACCACCACCGGCAAGTTGGCCAAATGGCTGTCCGAGGGCAGCCACGTCCAGCATGGCCGCAAGACCGGCCGTAAAAAGGTGCTGGTGGTCAGCGCCGACGTCTACCGCCCGGCGGCCATCGATCAGTTGAAGACCGTGGCTGCGCAGGTGGAGGTGGATTTCCTGCCGACCGAACCCACGCAAAAGCCGCAGGATATCGCCCGCCATGCGCTGGACCACGCCAAGCGCCATCACTACGACGTGCTGATCGTCGATACGGCCGGCCGCCTGGGCATCGACCAGGCCATGATGGACGAGATCCGCGCCCTGCACGAACTGCTCTCGCCCATCGAGACGCTGTTCGTGGTGGACGCCATGCAGGGCCAGGACGCGGTCAATGTGGCGCGCGCGTTTTCCGAGGCATTGCCGCTTACCGGCGTGGTGATGACCAAGCTGGACGGCGATGCGCGCGGCGGCGCGGCGCTGTCGGTGCGCCAGATCACCGGCAAGCCGCTGAAGTTCGTCGGCGTGTCCGAAAAGCTCGACGGCCTGGAGCCCTTCCACCCCGAACGCATGGCCCAGCGCATCCTGGGCATGGGCGACATCGTGTCGCTCGTCGAGCAGGCGCAGAAGAACATCGACGTCGCCGAGGCGCAAAAACTTGCGGCGCGCATGAAGTCCGGCGAACGCTTTGATCTCAACGATTTCCGCGACCAACTGCAGCAAGTGAAGAAGCTGGGCGACATGGGCTCGCTGCTGGAAAAGCTGCCGGCCCAGTTCGCCCAGGCGGCCTCGCAGGTGCAGGGCGGTCAGGCGGAAAAGCAATTGGCCCGCACGGAAGGCATCCTGAATTCCATGACGCCGCTGGAACGCGCCAAGCCCGAGCTCATCAAGGCTTCGCGCAAGCGCCGCATCGCCACGGGGTCGGGCGTTCCGGTGCAAGAGGTCAACCGCCTGCTCAAGCAGTTCGAGCAGATGCAGGGCATGATGAAGCAGATGAAAAAAGGCGGCATGGCGAAGATGATGCGCGCCATGGGCGGGATGAAGGGTTTGGGCGGATTCGGCCGGGGTGGTTTCCGCTGAGTCGCGCCTGCGGCCGGAAAACCCGCTGAAGCGGGCCTGAGGAATCAGGCCCGCGTGCATTCAGCGCGGCAGGGTCAGGTCTGCGACTGCAGGTAGTTCTGCAGGCCGATCTTTTCGATCAGGCCGAGCTGCTTTTCCAACCAGTAGGCGTGGTCGGACTCGGTGTCGTGCAACTGCTGCAAGAGCAGATCGCGGGTGACGTAATCCCCGTGGGTTTCGCAGAGAGCGATTCCTTCGCGCAGAGATGCGCGCACTTCGTATTCCAGTTCAAGGTCGGCGCGCAGCATGCCCGGCACGTCGGTGCCCGGAGTGAAGGCGTCGGGGCGCATGTCGGGCGTGCCTTCGAGCATCAGCAGGCGCTGCAGCAGGCTGTCGGCGTGCTGGGTTTCTTCCTGCATTTCGTGGTCGCTGCGAGTGTAGAGCCGGGTCAACCCCATGTCCTGGTAGCGGCGCGAATGAAGGAAATACTGGTCGCGCGCGGCGAGTTCGCCGCTCAATTGTTTCGTGAGATAGGCAATGACTTCGGGGTGGCCTTGCATGGTGCGCCTCGGAGGATTGATGATGGGTGCCAGTATGCCACGGCCTCACCCCCCGCCCACCGCCACCACGATTTCGATGCGGTCGCCTTCGGCCAGCGGCGCCTGGGCGTGCTGGCTGCGGGGGACGATGTCGCCGTTGCGCTCCACCGCGATGCGCTTGCCCTCGTAGCCCAGGTGGATCACCAGGTCATGGACGGTGCGCACGTTTTCCAGTGTGGTGGCGGTGCCGTTCAACTGAATGTTCAGGCTCATGGCGTCGGTCTCCTCAATCGCTGGCGTAGCGGTCGGTGGCGGCCAGCAACTGCCTCAGGATGCCGGGCTCGTCGAAGGCGTGGCCGGCGTCCGGGATCATGTGGAATTCCGCTTGCGGCCAGGCGCGATGCAGATCCCAGGCCGACTTGGCCGGGGTGCAGGCGTCGTAGCGGCCCTGGATGATCACGCCGGGGATGGGGGCCAGCTTGTGCGCATCGCGCAGCAACTGGCCTTCTTCCATGAAGCCCCGGTTCACGAAGTAGTGGTTCTCGATGCGGGCGAAGGCCAGCGCCGCCTGGTCGGCCGCGTGCGCGCGGTGATGCGCCGGGTTGGGCAGCAGGCTGATGGTGTGGCTTTCCCACTGGGTCCAGGCGTGGGCGGCCCGCAGTTGCGCCTGCGGATCGTCGCTGGTCAGCCGGCGGCGGTAGGCGGCCATCAGGTCGTCGCGCTCGTCCTCGGGGATCGGGGCGAGGTAGTCTTCCCACAGATCGGGAAACAGCCAGGACGCGCCTTCCTGATAGAACCAGCGCAGTTCCGCCTGGCGCAGCAGGAAGATGCCGCGCACGATCAGGGCCCGCACGCGTTCGGGGTGGGTCTCGGCGTAGGCCAGGGCCAGGGTCGAGCCCCAGGAGCCGCCGAACACGACCATCTTGTCCGCGTGCAGGACTTCCGTGCGCAGCCGCTCGATGTCGGCCACCAGGTCCCAGGTCGTGTTGTGCTCGATATTGGCCGACGGCGTGGAACGCCCGCAGCCGCGTTGGTCGAACAGCAGGATGTTGTAGCGCTCGGGATCGAACAGGCGGCGGTGGGCGGGCGAGCAGCCCGCGCCCGGCCCGCCGTGCAGGAACACGGCCGGCTGCCCCTGGGGATTGCCGCACAATTCCCAGTAGACGCGGTGGCCGTGGCCGGCGTCCATGAAGCCTTGTGCGTAGGGCTCGATTTCGGGATACATCAGGCGGTCTCCGGTGCGGGCGCGGCTTGCGCCGCGCGCCGCGTGAAAATCAGATCCCAGACCCCGTGGCCCAGGCGCAGGCCGCGGTTCTCGAATTTGGTCAGCGGGCGGTAGTCGGGGCGCGGCGCGTAGTCTGCGCAGGTGTTGCGCAGCAAGGGCGCCGCCGACAGGACTTCCAGCATCTGCTGGGCGTAGTGCTCCCAATCCGTGGCGCAGTGCAGGTACGCGTCTGGCGCCATGCGGCTGGCCAGCAGCTCGATGAACGCGGGCTGGATGAGGCGGCGTTTGTGGTGGCGTTTTTTCGGCCAGGGGTCGGGGAAGTAGATATGCACGCCCGCGAGCGATCCGGGCGCGATCATGTCGCGCAGCACCTCGACCGCGTCGTGCTGGATGATGCGGATGTTGTCCAGCGCGTTTTCATGGATGCGCTTGAGCAGCGCGCCCACTCCGGCGTTGAAGACCTCGACGCTCAGGAAGTTGTCGCCGGGCCGGGCCTGGGCGATCTTTTGCGTGGTTTCGCCCATGCCGAAGCCGATTTCCAGGATCACCGGCGCAGACCGGCCAAAGGCGGCCGCCAAATCGATGGGCGTGTCCTGGTAGCGGATCGACCAGCGCGGCAGCCACTCGGCGATTGCCTGTTCCTGACTGGGCGTGATGTGGGCGCGGCGGTGGACGAAGCTGCGGATGTGCGTGCTGCCTGACGGTGTCTGGGCCGTGACGACGGGAGGGGGGGATTTGGACAGGTTCAAAATGCTGTTAAAATCTCGGGCTGCAAGGAACTCGGTAAACCCCGATTTTACCCATGAATCCTTGCTGTCATCGAGCCTCCTCGATGCGGGTGTAGTTCAATGGTAGAACGGCGGCTTCCCAAGCCTCAAGCGTGGGTTCGATTCCCATCACCCGCTCCAAAATTCCTATCCCCCGCCGTTGCCTCAGGCCTGCGCCCTCGCCAGCCAGTCGCGCGGCGGCATGCCGACCTTGGCGGTGAATGCGCGTGAGAGCGCGGACGGATTCGCGTAGCCGAGCTCTTCGGCCAGCCTCTTGATGGGGCGGCCTTCGCGCAGCCGGTTTTGCGCCAGCGCGATGCGCCAGTCGGACAGATAATCGGCCGGCGTTTGGCCGACGATCTCACGGAAAGCATTGGCAAACGCGGTGCGGGACATGCCGGCGCATGCGGCCATGCGCTCCAGCGTCCAGGCTTCGCCGGGGGCTTCGTGCAGGGCGACCAGCACGCGGGCCAGGCGCGGGTCGGACAAGCCCGTGATGAGGCCGGGGCGCACGCCGGCCTCTTGCGGGTGGTCCAGCAGCCAGCGCAGCAATTGAAGCACCACCACCTCGAACAAGCGGTCGGCCAGCAGACGCTGGCCGCAGCGCACGCGGTCGGTTTCGGCGAAGAGCAGCTCCAGGGCCGCATCCAGGCCCGTCACGCGCGTCAGCGGCACGGCGATCAAGGGCGGCAGCGCCCGCGCCAGAGGGTGGCGCATGCCGCCATCGAAGATCAGCCGCGCGCAGGTGAAGTCCGCGCCTTCCTCCGGGGGATTATGGAAGCGGTGGGTCAGCGGGCGCGCATAGAACAGCAAGGTCGGTTCGTCGAAGCTCAGCGAGCGGGGGACATCCTGCGCGCCGGGATGACTCACCCGCAGAGAGCCCCGGCGCAGCACGTGCAGGTAGCCATGCCCCGCGCTGGCATCGAAGTGGTTGAGCCCGCACAGTGCGCCCGAATGGTGCAACTGAGCCTGGACCCGGAAGCGTTCCAGGAGGCCCGAGAGGCGGTCGATGGGCGGATCAGGCGGCATTTGAACGGAATGATATTTTATGCGTACTAATTGATCCCTATGGTACATGAAACGCCGCCATACTGTCCTCACTCACCTGCCGTACAGGTGTTTTTTCAGGAGATCATCATGCCCCGTGTCAACCTTCAGCCGCAGTCCGTTCCCGCCGCCAGCCAGCCGCTGCTGGCGCAGATCCAGCAGGCGTTCGGCGCCACGCCCAATATGTTCAAGGCGGTGGCCAACTCCCCCGCTGCCTTGCAAAGCATGTGGGCCGCGTTCGGCGCCCTGGGCCAGGGCACGCTGGGCGCCAGGCTTGGCGAGCAGATCGCGGTGGCCATCGCGAACCGCAACCGCTGCGGATATTGCCTGGCCGCGCACACCGTGCTGGGCCAGAATGCCGGTGCGTCGGCTGCCGAGATGGCCGCTGCCCAGGCTGGCCAGTCCGACGATGCCAAGACGGCGGCGGCGCTGGCTTTCGCCCTGAAGGTGGTCGAGCAGCGCGCGCAGGTCGGCGACGACGATGTCGTTCGTCTGCGGCAAGCCGGCTTCGGGGACGAACAGATCGTCGAGATCATGGCCCATATCGCCTTGAATCTCTTTACCAATTACATCAACGTGGCCCTGGACATCCCGGTCGACTTCCCCAAGGTCGCCCTGCGCTGAGGTCGTCCCCTGGTCCGGCCGGCAGCCTTACCCGCCGAATCCCAGGCCGACCGCCAGCCCGCCGCCGATCACGCCCAACGCGATGACGCCCAACGCCAGCATGGCCAGTTCCGAGCGCCGGAATGCGCCGCCGACCATGACCAGGGAAGGCAGGCTGACCGGCGGCAGGGTCACCAGCAGCGCGGCGGCCGGTCCCACACCCACGCCCAGCGCCAGCAGGGCCTGGACGATGGGCACTTCGCCGGCGGTCGGAATGACGAACAGGGTACCGACCAGGGCGGCGCCCACGATCCACGGCAGGCTGTTGTCGATGCTGAAATCCAGCACGGGAAACAGCCAGGCGCGGGCGGCGCCCAGCAGCAGCACCAGGATCAGGTATTCGGGCAGCAGCCGCAGCGCCATGCCGGCGAACGCCTGCGCCCAGCGCCGCAGGAGGCGGCCCGGCTGGAAATGCGCGGGGTCGGTCTCGGGAACCGGGCCGCCGGCAGGCGCGCCATCGGTCTTGCCCATGCGGTTCAGCGCCCAGCCCAGCCCCAGCACCATCGCCAGCCCCAGCGCCAGGCGCAGACCGACCCAATGCCAGCCCAGGACGAAACCCATGAAGACCAGCGTGGCCGGGTTGAGCATGGTGTTGCCCAGCCAGTAGGCGGCCGTGCCGCCCGGCGCGGCGCGGCAGCGGCGCAAGCCGGTGATCACCGGGGCGGCGCAGCAGGTGCACATCATGCTGGGAATGGACATCAGGCCGCCCGCCATGACGCTGCGGCCGTCCGCGCGGCCCAGCCAGCGCTCGATCCAGCGCGGCGGCAGCAGGGTCTGAATGGCGGAACCCAGCAGCAGCCCCAGCAGCAGGGCCTTCCAGATGGCCAGCCCGTAGGCTTGGGCGTACTCGAGCGCGGCGTGCAGGGAAGGCGCGGGCGGGGCGTCCTGGCCGCCCGTCAGGATGGAGGAGCCGATGGAGTGTGTCTGGGCGGCCGTGAAGGCGCGGTCGTAGTAAGGCGACCATTTGACGTAGAACAGCCCGGCCAGGGCGATCAGCGCCACCAGGGCGATGCCCCAGGCCGGATGGCGGGCGGGGCGCGGCGGGCTCACTGCGGCCTCCGGGTGGGGACGGGGCAGGCGAGCGGAGAGAAAGAGCGGTTCATGAGCCTGGAGGATTGCGTGCAGCCGAAATCATAAACCCTTCCGTTTTTCGGAATGCGGCCGGATGGCGCGGTTGCGCGGCCACCCCTTGCAATCATTTCAGATATATTATCTGGATATTCCCTGGCCCTTTCTGGAGTTCCCATGAGCCTGTCCCCTTTTCATCTGGCCATTCCCGTCTACGACCTGCCCGCCGCCCGCCGCTTTTACGGCGAGGTCTTCGGCCTGGAGGAAGGCCGTTCGAGCGCGCAATGGGTCGACTTCAACTTCTATGGCCATCAACTGGTCATCCACGAGCATCCCCGGACGGCTTCCCAGGAAAGCGCCCATACCAACCCGGTCGACGGGCACGATGTGCCGGTGCCGCACTTCGGCATCGTCCTGGAGTGGGAACAGTGGGAAGCCCTGGCGGAGCGCCTGAAATCCTTCGGCACGAAATTCGTGATCGAGCCCTATGTCCGTTTCAAGGGACAGGTGGGCGAGCAGGCCACCATGTTCCTGCTCGACCCCTGCGGCAATGCGCTGGAATTCAAGGCGTTCAAGGATCTGGGCCAGTTGTTCGCCAAATAGGCGCCGGGCCGGGCGGTTTGCGCATGATCCGGGCGATCGGGCTGCGCGTCCCGCCCGCGCTTTGACTCGGGGCCGGGGTCGGTGTCAATATCCCGGCCATGCCCAGATTCCTGCACACTGCCGATTGGCAGATCGGCCGCCAGTATGGCCGTTTCGCTCCCGAGGACGCCGCCGTCCTGGCCGAGGCCCGTTTTGCCGCCGTCGAGCGCATCGCCGCGCTGGCGGCGCGGGAGCGGGTCGACGCCGTCCTGGTGGCGGGCGATGTGTTCGACGCCCAGACGGTGTCGGACCGCACCATCCGGCGCTTGTTCAATGCGCTGCAGGGCTACGAGGGCCCCTGGATCCTGATTCCCGGCAATCACGATGCCGCCCTGGCGGAAAGCGTCTGGACTCGCGCCCAGCGGCTGGGCGCGGTGCCGTCCGGCGCGCATCTGCTGCTGGAGCCGGGCGTGCGCGCGTTTCCCGAGCTGGGGTTCGCGGTGCTGGCGGCGCCCCTGACCCGGCGTCAGACCCATGACGACCTGACGGCCTGGTTCGATGCGGCGGAGACGGCCGAAGGGCTGGCGCGCATCGGCCTGGCGCACGGCAGCGTCCAGGGCATTCTGGCCGAAGGGATCGACTCCCCCAATCCGATCGCCGCCGGGCGGGCGCGGCGGGCCCGGCTGGATTATCTGGCGCTGGGCGACTGGCACGGCTTCAAGCAGGTCGACGAGCGCACCGTGTACAGCGGCACGCCGGAGCCGGAACGCTTTCGCGAAAACGGCTCGGGCCAAGTCGTGCGGGTGGAGGTGCCGGGGCCGGGGCGAACGCCGGTGGTGGAGCCCCTGGAGATCGGCCAGTATCGCTGGATCGCCTGGGATGAAACCCTGTCGGTCGGTTCCGACCTGGATCTGCTCGTCGAGCGCCTGGACGGCCTTTCTCCCGAAACCGTACTGGACCTGACGCTGGGCGGCGCGCTCGATCTGGCGGGCGGGCGTCGCCTGGATCAGGCCTTGTCCGTGGTTCAGGGACGCTGCCGCAGCCTGCAGGTCCATCGGGCCGGTTTGCGGCTGGAGCCCACCGACGAGGACATGGCCGCCCTGCGGGCCGACGGGTATGTGGGCGAAGTGATTGCACAGTTGCGCCTGCAGCAGGATGCCGGCGATGCGGCGGCCGATACGGCGCGCGAGGCGCTGGCGATCCTGGCCGGCTTGCTGGGCGACCAGGCGGAGGGGTCATGAAACTGCTGCGAGTGCGCGTCGAGCAATTGAAGCGGTTCCGCGAACCGGTGGAGATCCGCGGCCTGGAGTCTGGGCTGAACCTGTTCGCCGGCCCCAATGAGTCGGGCAAGAGCACGCTGGTGCAGGCGATCCGGGCGGCGTTCTTCGAGCGCTACAAATCCAGCGGCGCGGAAGGTCTGCGGCCCTGGGGCGATACGTCCGCCGCGCCCAGCGTGGACCTGGAATTCGAATGGCAGGGAGAGCGCTGGAAGCTCAGCAAGCGCTTCCTGAAGCAGAAACGCTGCGATCTGGAGGTCGGCGGCCGCCGTTTCGACGGCGAGGCCGCCGAGGAAAAACTGGCGGAACTTCTGGGGTATCAATTTCCCGGCAAGGGCGCCAGCAAGGCCCAGCATTGGGGGGTGCCCGGCCTGCTGTGGATCGAGCAGGGCGAAGGCCAGGAACTGCGCGGGCCGGCGGCTCATGCGAGCCAATACCTGAAATCCGCCTTGGGCGACGGCTTGAGCGACATCGCCAGCAGCACGGGGGATGCGTTGATCGCCCGGGTCGAGGCCGAGCGTGCGAAGCTGCTGACGGCCACGGGGCGCCCCACCGGGGAATACGCCGAGATCCTGCGGCGGCACGAAGACGCCGGAGCGCGTCTGGCGCAGCTTGACCGGGACATCGATGCCTATCGCCGGCAGGTGGACCGGCTGGCCGAGTTGCGCCGCCTGCGGGCCGAAGACGCCGACCGGCCCTGGGAGGCCTATCGGCGGAAGGCCGCCGAGGCCGAAGCCAGGCTGGCCGAGGTCGGCGGTTGGCGTCAGGCCCGCGAACGCGAGCATCAGGCCCTGGCGCAGTGCATCGCCAGCCGGCAGCAGGGGATGGAACAGCAGGCGGCCTACGCCCGCCAGCATCGGGAATTGGCGCAGCGTGCCGAAGAGCTGGAGCAGGCGCAGCGGCGGGTGGCCGGGTTGCGTGCCGATCAGCCGCTGGCCGGGCAGCGTGTCCAGGAGGCGCAGGCCGGCTACCGCCTGGCCCAGGATCGCCTGGCGCAGGCGCGGCGTCAGGCCAAACGCGCCGCCCTGGCCGGTGATCTGGAGCGCCTGGCGGCCGAGCAGGCGCGGCTGGCGCTCGACCTGGACGAAGCGCGGGCCGTGCAGGTGCGCCTGCGCGCCGCGCGGGAACGTCTGCAGGGCATCCGGCTGGATGAGGGGGCGCTGAAACAATTGCGCGCTTTGGATCGGGCACTGGCCGAACTCGACGCGGCCCGCCAATCCGTCGCCACCCGGCTGGCCTACGAACTGTTGCCGCAGCAGCGGATCCGGATCGGGGATGAGACTTTATCCGGCAGCGGCGAGCGCCTGCTGCTGGAGTCCGTCGAGGTGGAGGTGCCGGGGGTGGGCCGGCTGCGGGTCCGGCCCGGAGGCGAGGACGTGGCCGATCTGGCGCGCCGCCGCCAGGAAACCCAGGGCCGGTTCGAGGCGCTGTTGGCGGAACTGGGGGCCGCGGATTTGCGGCAGGCCGAGGAGCGGGCGGAGCAGGCCCGGGCCCTCGCACAGGACATTCGCCTGGACGAGTCCAGGCTGCACAGCCTGGCGCCCCGGGGCGCGGAGGATCTGGCCAGCAGCCTGGCCCTGGCCGGGCAGCGGCGCCAGGTGGTGTCCGAGGCGCTGGCGGCCTTGCCGCCGGATCAGGAGGTTGTTTTCGAGGACGTCGGCCTGGACGAGGCCGGAGCCGAGCGCGGCCTGGAGTCCGCCCGGGAAGCGCTGCAGGCCGCCGAGCGGCAGGCGGCGCAGCACGCGCAGGCGCTGAGCCTGGCCGAGCAGGCGGGGCGGACGGCCCAGGCCGAATGGCAGAGGCTGCAAGATGCGGTCCGGGATCCGGCGCGTCAACAGCAAGAGCAGGCGCTGTCGGTCCGGCTGGCCGAACTGGGCGGCCAGGAGACGGCCTTGCGGCAGGCCCTGGCCGAACTGGACGGCCGGATCGCCGCCGCCCGCCCGGACATCCTGGCGCAGGATGCGCAACGCTTCTCGCGCACGGCGGAGACGCTGGAACGGGAGGCCGAGGGGCGCCGGGAGGAAGTCATCCGGGTGCAGAGCGGGCTCGAGGCCCTGGGCGCCCATGGGCTGGAGGAACAACGCGCCGAACTGGACCGATCGGCTGAATTCATCGGCCGGCGGCGCGACGAACTGCGGCGCCGGGCCGAGGCCCTGGATCTGCTGCTGGATCGCCTGCGGGCCGGCCGCCAGGCGCTGACGCGCCGCATCCAGGCGCCCTTGCAGCGGCACCTGAACCATTATCTGCAGTTGCTGTTTCCCCAGGCGCGGCTGGACGTGGACGAAGACTTGCTGCCGGAACAGTTGGTCCGCCCGGCTGCGGGCGGCTCATCGCACGAAGCGGTGGATGCCCTGAGTTTCGGCGCGCGGGAGCAAATGGGACTGATCGGCCGCCTGGCCTATGCCGACCTGCTGCGCGAGGCGGGCCGGCCCACGCTCATCATCCTGGACGATGCGCTGGTGCACAGCGATCATGGGCGCTTGGACGGCATGAAGCGCATTCTGTACGACGCCGCGCAGCGGCATCAGATCCTGCTGTTCACTTGCCACCCCGACCGCTGGCGCGATCTGGGCGCGCGGGTCGTGGAGATGGAGTCGCTGCGCGCGGCTTAGCGGGCGCGGCCCCGGCCATTGCGTTCGCGTCGTGCAGCGGGGTCACGCCGACCAGGTCGCCGCTCGGGTTCTGCACCAGTGTTTCGCCCAGGTAGTCCAGAAAGGAACGCAGGGCCGGCAACATGCCGCGCCGCGACAGGTAGGCGGCGTGCACGATGCCCGAAGCCAGGGACCAGGCGGGCAGGATGCGTTCGAGCCGCCCCCGCTCGATGTCTTCGTGGCACATATAGTCGGGCAGCATGCCGATGCCGATGCCGCCCAGGATGGCGAAGCGCAGCGTCATCAGATCGTCGACCACGCAGGCGGGGCGGCAGGTGGCTTCATGGCGCGCGTTCTGAGGGCCGAACAGCCGCAGGCGCACTTTGCCGCCCGGCGCGGACAGCCCCACGGCATCGAAGCGATCCAGGTCGGCGGGTTGCGCCGGCCGGCCGTGCCGCCGCAGCAAGTCCGGGCTGGCGACGAGCAAGCCATGGCTCAGGCCGAGCTGCTTGATGATCGCGCTGCCGCTGTCGTCCAGGGTCGCCCGGACCCGCAGGGCGACGTCCACGCCTTCCTCGACCAGATCGACCACGCGGTTGCTGACCTGCATGTCCAGGCGCACTTTGGGGTGGCGGGCCAGATAGCCGGGGATCAGGGGGCCGATGGTCGTCTGGGCCAGGGTGACGGGGCAGGAGACGCGCAGAGGGCCGCGCGGCTCGGCCAGGATCCGATCGAGTTCGGCATGGGCCTGATCCGCCTGGTCGCGCACGGCCGTGCAATGGCGGTAGTACTGTTCGCCCGCCGCCGTCAGGGACAGTTTCCGGGTGCTTCGATGCAGCAATCGCACACCCAGATCGGTTTCGAGACGGGCGATCCGCCGGGACAGTCTTGAGGTCGGCAGGTCGAGCGCCCGGGCCGCACTGGCGAAACCGCCATGATCCACGACTTCGGCAAAGTAGCGCATATCGTTGAGATCATGCATGGTTTATTCGAACCATAAATAGAACAATGTATGTTGGAATCGGCATCTTATCAATTATTGAGGCCTAATGGAAAATGGCGTTCATCTCCATTTTCCACTCAAACGGGACTCTCATGAAACTGTTGCACATCGATTCCAGCATCAATGGCCAGAACTCCGTCACGCGCGGCCTGACGCGCGCGATCGTCGAACAACAGCGCGCCGCGCATCCCGGCCTGGCGGTCGAATACCTGGACCTGGCCGTGCAGGCGCCCAATCCGCTGTCGCTGGATGCGCTGGGCTTCCGCCTGCCGCCGTCGGATGCGGCCCTGAGCGAAGCCCAGCGGCATGAGAATGCGGTATCCGAGGCGCTGGTGACCCAGTTGCTCGCAGCCGACATCGTGGTGATCGGCTCGCCGCTCTACAACTTCACCGTGCCGGTCCAGTTGAAAGCCTGGCTGGATCGCATCGCCCAGGCGGGCCGCACCTTCAAGTACACCGAAAACGGCCCGGTGGGCCTGCTGGGCGACAAGACCGTGATCCTGGCGTTGAGCCGCGGCGGCGTGTATTCGACCAGCGAGGCCGGCAATGCCATGGAGCACCAGGAAAGCTATCTGAAGACGATCTTCGGCTTCATGGGGGTGACCGATATCCGCGTGGTCCGCGCCGAGGGCATGGACATGGGCGCCGAAAGCCGCGAACGCGGCCTGTCCCAGGCCCAGGAAGACATCCAGGCCTTGTCGGCCCTGGCGGCGGCCTGATGCGGGCCCGCGTCAGGCCGGCATCGGCAGCCGGCCGTCCACCTCGAACGCTTCGAGCGGGTAGGTGTGGATGGCGGGGGCGCCGACCGGCTTGAACGCGACTTCGCGGGCGCTCGACTGGCAAAGCCAGGGGCGCATGTCCCGGGGGGATTTCCCTGCCAGGGCGCGTGGCGTGAACAGCCCGACGCACAGGCCCTGCGCGGGATCGCGCGCCGAGCGGTACTCGAATGCCTCAACGTCCGCCGCGCGCATGGCGGCCCCGAGCGCCTGGGTCGGCTGGTAGCGGACGGGATCGGCAAGCACGGCCCGATGGGCGTCGAAAGGCGGATCCTGCAGCCGCAGGCCGCGCTCTGTGCGATAGCCGACGGAAAACAGAGTGTGCTGGCTCTGGATCGTCTCCCCGGCCGGCGGCGCAGCCATGGAAAACCAGAAGACAAAGCGGTAATAGGCGGATTCGGCCAGCGTAGCGCCGAGATCTCGGCCGCCGTAGAGCAGGCTGGGCTCATGGGGCTGCCCGAAGCGCGAGCCCCAGGGCAGCGGCGGGTAGCGGAAAGGCGTGCGCAGCAGATAATGCAGGCGTTCGCCTCCGGCCGGCCAGGGGGGCTTGGCCGCGTCCAGCATGGATTCCAGGACGGCTTGTTCTTCCAGTGTATCGACGTAGCCCAAAGTGGCCACGTGCTCCTGGCTTTCGACCAGGCGATGCAGCAAGCCCTGGATCGGGCCGATGTGATCCTTGCCCCGGCAGTCCTGCCAGAGCCCGCCGCCGGTGCGGCCCGCGTTCAAATCTTGCCCCGCATCGCGTCCACGAAGCGCAAGACCGTCACCAGCCCCTGGATGGTGGCGATCTGCTCGGCCGGGACGCCGCCGGTGACGCGGTTCGGCGACTGCATGAAATGCCGGATCCATTGGACGTCGCCGCCCGTGAGCGCGTAGAGGGCGCGGGCCAGGCGCACCAGCAGCAAGGCCAGTTCGCCCTGCTTGGAGGCGGGGTCCAGGGACTGGGCGGTCTTCATCCGGCTGATGGCGGTGCGATGCATGCCCAGGACATCCGCCAGCCCCGCTTGGCGCAGGCCGAGCTGGTCGGCCGCCCGGAGGACGGCCTTGGCCAGGACGGCGTCGGGCGCCGGCGCAGCGTTTGGCAAAGCAGTCATGGCAAGATCCATAATATGTGCTCCATGCACATATTATTTCTCATATGTGCAATTTGCACAATCGATGGGCGCGCCTGCCCGGCACGGGCAGCCGCCTAGTCGCGGAAATTCTGGTATTGCAGCGGCAGCTCGACGTCCGTCTTGCGCAGCAGGGCGATCGCCTGTTGCAGGTCGTCGCGCTTCTTGCCGGACACCCGCAGCTTGTCCCCATTGATCTGGGTCTCGACTTTGAGTTTGGCCTGCTTGATGGCGGCGATCAGTTTCTTGGCCACGCTTTGCTCGATGCCCTGACGGATGGTGATCTTCTGGCGTGCGCCGCCCAGGTTTTCCAGGGGATCGGCCGGGTCCATGCAGCGCACGTCGATGCCGCGCGCCGAGAGCCGGCCGCGCAGGATGTCGAGCATCTGCTTCAACTGGAAGGCGCTGGGCGCCGATTGGGTGACGACGTAGCCTTCTAGTTCGAAGCGCGCATCCGTTCCCTTGAAATCGAAACGGGTGGCGAGTTCGCGGTTGGCCTGGTCGACGGCATTGGACAGTTCGTGTTTGTCGACTTCGGAGACGACGTCAAAGCTGGGCATGAAGCGGGCTCCAGGGAAAGAAGAGTGAAGCCCCGATCCTACAGCGCCCGCAGCCCGACGTACAGTGCGGTGCCGGCGGCGATGCTCAACAGGGTCTGGCGCGTGCGCCATTGCAGCAGCACCACCAGGATCACGGCGGCGATCTCCTGCCACGGCAGGCCGTCGTGGGCGCGCGCCTGGCCTGCCGCGCTGTCGATGAGCAGCAGGACCATGATCGACAGGGGCAGCGAATCGCCCAGCTTGTGGACGAGGGGATGGCGGCGCAGCCAATGGCCGGCGATGAAGGGCAGGGCGCGCAGAAGGATCGTGACGAGCGCCATCAGCGCGATGACGGTCAGCACGTAGCCGGTGTCAGTCATGGGCGGCTCCGGTGCGCGGCGCGGGGCGGGCGGGCCTGAGGGCGGCGGCCAGCAGGCAGAGCGCGATGGCGATGGCCAGCGCCTGGGACGGCATCAGCACACTGCCGGCGGCGTAGGCGGCGATCGCGATCCAGATCGGGACGACGTCGCGCCGCGCGCGCCATTGCTCGACGGCCAGCACGGCGAACAGGGCCGCCAGGACGAAATCCAATCCGGCCAGGCCGATCTGGGCCTGGGTGCCCAGCACGGCGCCCAGCGCGGTGCCAAGCACCCACCAGCCCTGGTTCAGGGCGCTGATCAGGGCCATGCGCGAAGCGCGTTCCTGGGCGGGCAACGCCGTCAGGACGGAATAGGTTTCATCGGTCAGGGCGAAGATGCAGTACCAGCGCTGCCAGCGGCAGGCCGGCAGGGTGTTCAGCAGGGACAGGCCGTAGAACACGTGGCGCAGATTGAGTACCAGGGTAGCCAGGACGATGGCGCTGACCGGCAGGCCGGCGGCCAGCATCGGTACCATTATGAACTGGGCCGCGCCGGCGTAGACCAGCAGGCTGGATGCCATGGCCAGCCAGCCGGAACCCCCCGCCTGCACGAACAGGAAGCCGAAGACCGCGCCCAGCGGCACATAACCCATGGCGACCGGCGCGGTCAGGCTGGAAATGGAAAACGTGCGGGGAAGAGGGCGAGGCATGCGCAAAAAGGAAAAGAGGGCGCCACGAACCGCCGGGCGCGCAAGCTTACAATTATAGGGATTTCCATCCGGTACCCGCCGCCTGGCGCCGGAGCGCGGCGGGACCGGGCGAAGAGCGGGCGGATCGTGCAACGGAAACGAGGGGCGGGGATGGGCGCATCGCACACATCGGATCGATCGAAGACATCGGCGCAGGCAGGGGAGCCGCCCGCGCCCGAGGCGCTGCGCGTCGGGTTCATCGGAGCGGGGCGGCTGGCGCGGGCTTTGTCCCTGGCCCTGCAAGCCGCCGGCGTTCCGGTCGTCGGGGTCGCCAGCCGTTCCGAGGCCAGCGCCCGGGCGCTGGCGGACGCCTTGCCGGCTTGCCGCGTCAGCGACTCCGCGGCGGTCTCGCAGGGCTGCGATCTGGTGTTCCTGACTTCGCCCGATGCCCGGATCGCCGATATCGCGCGCGCCGTGCCCTGGCGTGCGGGCCAGGCGGTGGTGCATTGCAGCGGGGCCACCCCCGTTGCCGTGCTGCGGCCCGCTGCCGAGGCCGGCGCGCTCATCGGCGGCTTTCATCCCATGCAGGCGTTCGGCGCGGATGCCGGCGCGGCGCTCGCCAGCTTGCCGGGCTGCACCGTGGCCATCGAGGCGCAGCCCGCGCTTGAGACGCTGCTGCATGGGCTGGCCCGCCGCCTCGGTTGTGTCGGCCTGAGCCTGCCGCCCGGGGCGCGCGTGCGTTATCACGCCTCGGGCGGCTACGCGTCCCAGCACGTCCATGCCTTGGTGGGCGAGGCGGTGCGCCTGTGGCAGTCCTGGGGGGCGACTGAACGGCAGGCCCTGGATGCGCTGCTGCCGCTGTTGCGAGGCACGCTGGAGTCCCTGGCGCGCAGCGGCGTGGCGGCCGGCATGCCCGGCCCGGTGTCACGCGGGGACGCCGGTACGGTGCGCCTGCATCGCCAGGCGCTCGAGGCGGTCGATCCGGAGATGCGCGACCTGTATGATCGCTTGTGCCGCCGTGGCGTGGCCCTGGCCCGCCAGGCCGGGCGGCTGGATGCCGACGGCGCCGCGGGGGTCGAACGGGAACTGGAAGCCCCGCCAGACGCGCGCTAGCATCCCAGGGTTATTCCGTCTATCAACCGCAGCATTTCAAGCGTGAAATGCTTTGAAACATGCCGGGCAATCTGAACCGGAAAAGAAGGCGATGGCTGCATGCTGAACCTGGATGCCCGCACCCTGCTGATCGTTGAAGCCTTCGTGCTGTTTCTCGTGGGCGGGCTGATGCTGCTGGCCGCCCTGCAGGGGCGGCGCGACCGGACCCTGCTGTGGATGGCGGGCGCCCTGCTGCTGGGCGGGACGGGTTTCGTGATCAGCGTCGCGCGCGGAATGCCCGCCTGGCGCGATGCGGTGATCGTGCTCTCCAACATGCTGTTGATCACGGGGCATGCCTGCGTCTGGGCCGGCCTGCGGGCCTACGTCGGCAAGCCCGTGCGCCGCTGGCTTCTGCTGGCCGGCGCGGCGGCCTGGTTCGCGCTGTGCCAATGGCCGGGATTCATGGGCGCGGATGCGGTGCGGATTCTGGTTTTTTCCCTGCTGTCGATCGCTTATCTTGCGGCCGGCGTCCGAGAACTCTGGCCCGAACGCCGTGCGGATGCCGGATCGGTGTTCCCGCTTGTGGCCGTGCTGTCCATCCACAGTCTGTTCTACCTCTACCGCGCGGTGGCGATCATCCGGGTGCCGGGTTCGTCCTGGCTGTTGTGGCCGGATTTCGCCGTGACCATGTTTGAAGGCATATTGTTCAGCATCAGTCTGTCTTTCAGCGCCCTGATCCTGGTGCGCGCGCGGGCGGAACGGGGCTATCGCCATGCCGCCTTGCACGATGCGCTGACCCGGCTTTCCAATCGGCGCGCCTTGTTCGAGCAAGGTGCCGCCGTTCTGGCGCGGTCGCGCCGGGAGGGCCGCGACGTGGCTCTGCTGATGTGCGATCTGGACTGGTTCAAGCGCGTCAACGATGAACATGGGCACGAGGCGGGCGATCAGGTTCTGACCCTGTTTTCCGATGTGCTGCGCTCCCGGATCCGGGCAGGCGATCTGTGCGCCCGCATCGGAGGCGAGGAGTTCGTGATCCTGGCCCCCGACCTGGGGCCCTTCGGCGCCCAGGGGCTCGCGAACCGCATCCGCCAGGCCCTGGCCGGGATCGTCCATCCGGCGGCCGGCCGCTTGAGCGTGAGCATCGGCATTGCGTGTTCATCGGTGGACGGCCAGGATCTGGACCGCCTGCTGGCCAATGCCGACCGGGCGCTGTACGAGGCCAAGGCCGCGGGACGGGACTGCGTCCGTCTATCGGGCGGCGCGTCCGCCGCCGGCCGTCCGGTTGCGCGGGAGCGCGCCCGCCCGACTTCCGCAGAAGCCTGATGATGAACTCCCTGCACGCGCGCACGCTGTTGATCGCCGAAATTCCGGCCCTGCTGCTGGTGGGCGGCCTCATCATCGCGGCGTCCCTGCTGGGACGCCGTGATCGTACGCTGGGATGGACCGGCGCCGCCCTCTTGCTGGTGGGCATGGGCTTTCTGCTGGGCGTGACCGATCCGCTTCGCGCCTGGGAGCGGTCGGTGGCCGGTTTCGGCGCGCTGCTGCTTCTGGCGCATGCCTGCATCTGGACCGGCGTGCGGGCGTTTTCCGGGCGGCCCGCGCTGTGGGTGTGGATCGCGGCGGGCCCGTTGATCTGGTGCGCGCTGTGTCTGTGGCCCGGCTTTGTGTCGTCGGGCGTGGCGCGGGCGGTCGCGTATGGCGTGTCGACCCTGGCCTACACCGGAGCGTCCCTGTGGGCGCTGGGGGTTGGCGCGGGTGGTGAGGGCGGGAAAATACGGCTGGCGGTCCTGCCTTTCTCCATTCTGCTGCTGCATGGCGTGCTGACGGCCGCTCGCATGGCCGTGGTGGCCGTGACGGGGCCCGAGCCGGGCCTGCTGCGCCTGGATTTTCCCATGGCGGTGTTCGAGGGCATGCTGTTTTTCATCGGCGTGGCGTTTGCCGTGCTGATGATGGTGGGCGCGCGCGCCGAGCGCCGCTACCGGCATGCGGCCCTGCACGACGTCCTGACCGATCTGGCCAATCGGCGCGCTTTGTTCGAGCAGGGCGGCGATCTGCTGCAGGCCGCCTTGTCCCGGGGGCGTACCGTGGCTTTGCTGATGTGCGATCTGGACCGCTTCAAGCGCATCAACGACGATTGCGGCCACGAGACCGGCGATCAGGTGCTGGCGGCCTTTGCGGGGGTGTTGCGGCGTGTCGTGCGCAAGGGCGATCTGTGCGTGCGCTACGGCGGCGAGGAGTTCATCGTCCTGTCGCCGGATATGGACGCCGAAGGCGCCCTGGGTCTGGCGGAGCGGATCCGCAGCCAATTGCGGCAGTGCGATTGCCGGCTGTGCGAGCCGCTGAGCGTGAGCATCGGCATCGTCTGCGCGCCGCGCGGCGGCACCGAACTGAGCCAGTTGCTGGCCAGGGCGGACCAGGCCATGTATCAGGCCAAGGAGGCGGGCCGCGATTGCGCCCGCCTGTGGATGGAAGACGCGGGGGGCGAGGCGTCAGCCGCCGTACCCCGGAATGGCGGCGGGGGTCCGGGCAAGCATCCAGTCGATGCCTGACTCCCCGTGGGCCTGCAGCCAGTCGTTGGCCTGGCGGAAATGGCCGCAGCCGATGAAGGGGCGCGGCGGGCGCAGGGCGGACAAGGGCGAGGGATGGTTGGACATCAGCACCTCGACCGGGCCGGCCGGAGGCTGCATGTCCAGCAGCGCGCGCCGCGCCTGGGCGTGCGATCCCCAGAGCAGCAGGACCTTGGGCCGGGCTTCGCGCAGCACGCGCATGATCAGGGCGTCGGTGATGTGCTCCCAGCCTTTTTTGGCGTGCGAGGCGGGCTGGTGGGCCTCGACGGTCAGCGAGGTGTTCAGCAGCAAGACTCCCTGGCGCGCCCAGCGCACCAGGCTGTTGCGCGGCGGCTGTTCGGGTGCGCCGTATTCCCGGGCGATTTCCTTGAACATATTGCGCAGGCTGGGCGGCGTGGGGCAGAAATCCGGGACGGAGAACGCCAGGCCCTGGGCCTGGTTGGGGCCGTGATAGGGGTCCTGGCCGACGATCACGACCTGGACCGCCTCGGGCGGAGTCTCGATCAAGGCCCGGAAGGGCCGCAGGGGAAAAATGCACGCTCCGGCGGCCAGCCGCTCGGCCAGCATGGCGTCGAGGCGGTCCAGGATGCCCTGGAGGTGGGGCGCTTCCAGCGTCGATTTCCAGGCGGGCGGCAGCGTGTCGATCTGGCTGCGCAGGGAGCCTTGAAAGGCATTGTGCACTTCGGCGTCGGGCGAAGAGGTCATGGGGATTTTTCGGAAGAGAGGGTGGGGGGCGTGTCGCGCGGGCAGTCCCGGATCAGCGCAGCCAGGCGCCCGGGGAGACCGGGGTCGTCCATCTGCGACACATTGAAGCGCATCATGCCGCCGGCCGTCCGAGTCTGGCTGAAGACATTGCCCGGCGCCAGCATCAGGCCCTGCTGCAGGCCCGCCCGGGCCAGGCGGGCGCCATCGATGCCCTCGGGCAGCCGGCACCACAGGAACATGCCGGTGTCGGGCTCATGCCAGGGGCGCAGGCCCAAGGCGTCCAGCAGGCCGATGGCGCGCGGCATGGCCCGCGCCAGGCGCTGGCGCAGCAGCCGGGTGTGCTGCTGCCAGGCGCCGTCTTGCAGCAGCCGGACGATCACCGCCTGGGTCAGGCCGGCGCCGGAGAACGTCGTCGCGGTGCGCAGGTCGGCCAGGGCGTCCAGCCAGTCCTCGCGCGCGATCAGGTAGCCGCAGCGCAGGCTGGCGGACAGGGTCTTGGAAAAGCTGCCG
This sequence comes from Castellaniella ginsengisoli, assembly GCF_040955415.1. Lineage (NCBI taxonomy): Bacteria > Pseudomonadati > Pseudomonadota > Betaproteobacteria > Burkholderiales > Alcaligenaceae > Castellaniella > Castellaniella ginsengisoli. The sequence continues at coordinate 1,727,496 of NZ_CP158257.1, forward strand.
ACCTGTGCGACCCGGTCGCCGCCCTCCTCGTCCACCAGCCGGGCGTACGGCCCGGCTTCGAGGTCGCCGAAGAGGTCGTCCTCGATCAGGATCAGATCATGGGCCCGGGCCAGCGCCTGGATGCGGCGCGCCTTGATGGCCGAGAGCCGGGCGCCCGTCGGATTGTGCGGCCCGGCGTTGCTGAGGTACAGGCGCGGGCGATGCGTCCGCAGGGCGGCTTCGAAGCGGTCCATGTCCGGACCGTCGGGTTCGTGGGGGACGCCGATGATGCGGGCCCGGTGCGCGCGCAGCAACGCCAGGAAATTGAAGTAGCAGGGGTCATCGACCAGGACGGCGTCCCCCGGCTGGATCAGGAACCGGCACAACAAGTCGACGGCCTGGGTCCCGGAGTCGGTCAGCAGGATGCGCCTGGGGTCGACGGCCGCGCCGCGCGTGCCCAGGTGCCGGGCGATCAGGCTGCGCAGCGCCGGCAGGCCCAGGGCCGGCGCGTAGTCCGTCAGGGGCGCATCCGGGTCGCGTGCGACCTGTCGCAGGGCGCGGCGGATGGCGTCGCGCGGCATCCAGTCGTCGGGCAGCCAGCCGCAGCCCGGCTTCAGGGCCTGGGCGCCGATATCCAGCGATTGGCGCGAAACCCACAAGGGATCGATCTGGCGGTCCAGGCGCGGGCCGATCTCCGCCAGCGCCAGCGGCGCCAGAGGCCCGGCGACGTAGAAGCCCGCGCCGGCGCGGGCCCGGATGACCCCCTCGGCCGCCAGGCGGTCGTAGGCTTCGACGACGGTGGATTTGGACACGCCGTGCTGCAGCGCCATGCCCCGCAGGGACGGCAGGCGCGCGCCGGGGGGCCATTCGCGGGCCGCGATGCGCCGGCGCACGAATTGCATGAGGCCGGCGGTCCGGCCCTGCGGCGGAATCGGGGGAATATCCATCAGTACAGTTTGTTGATACTGTACTGCACTGTATCTGGATTCGCCCGGGTGGGCAAGGCATGCTGGCATCCATCGATGGCTTCGACAGGACAAGGAACGCGGATGAACACTTCCACGCGCGGCTGGATCAACGGCATGATCGGTGTGGCGATCTTCAGCGGCTCGCTGCCGGCGACGCGGCTGGCCGTGCTGGGGCTCGACCCCCTGTTCGTCACGGCGGCGCGCGCCGCTCTGGCCGGTGTGCTGGCGCTGGCGATACTGCGCCTGATGCACTGCCCGCGGCCCGGGCGGGCCGATCTGCGCACGCTGCTGCTGGTGGCTTTCGGCGTGGTGCTGGGTTTTCCCTTGTTTTCCGCGCTGGCCCTGCGCACCATCACGTCCGCGCATTCGCTGGTCTTCATCGGCCTGCTGCCGTTGGCGACGGCGATCTTCGGCACCTGGCTCGGAGGCGAACGGCCTTCCCGCGCCTTCTGGCTGTTCGCCGTCCTGGGCGCGGCTTCGGTGGCCGGATTCGCGCTGAGCCAGGACGGCTCGGGGTCTTTGGGCGCCGACGCCCTGATGATGGCGGCCATCGTCACCTGCGGCTACGGCTACGCCGAAGGCGGCCGCCTGTCGCGCCGGCTGGGCGGCTGGCAGGTCATTTGCTGGGTGCTGGTGTTGTCGCTGCCGGTCAGTTTGCCCCTGGCCGTGGTCCTGAGGCCGGCTGTGTGGACCGGCATCGCCCCCTCCGCCTGGGGCGGGCTGGCCTATGTCGCGGTCTTCAGCATGCTGGTGGGGTTTTTTTTCTGGTACCGGGGGCTGGCCCAGGGCGGCATCGCCGCCGTCGGCCAATTGCAGTTGCTGCAGCCCTTCATGGGCCTGATGCTGGCCGCCTGGCTGCTGGGCGAACCCGTGACGGGGGTCATGCTGGCGGTCACGGCGTTCGTCGTGGCCTGTGTCGCGGGGGCGAAGTACACGGCGGCCGCACCGGCCCCGGCCTCGGACGCCGCGCGCTGAGGCCAGCCCTTTTGCCGGCCCGGCCGAGACGCTGTCCGCCGGATGTCTCAAACGGCGGCGTCGGCTTTCAGCGTGACGACGAAGCGCCGTGTGCGCGGATCCTGCGGATCGCGGAACAACGCCGCGGACGGCCCGGCCTCGATCACCGCGCCTTCCTGCAAGAAGATGGTCTGGCGGGCGATCTGCGCGGCCAGGCGCAGATCGTGGGTCGCCATCAGCATGGTCATGCCCTCGGCGGCCAGGTCGCCCAGCACGGCGACCACCTCCGCCGCCAGCCCCGGATCCAGGGCCGAAGTGGGTTCGTCGCACAGCAGCACGCGCGGTTCGGGCGCCAGCGCGCGGGCGATGGCCACGCGCTGCTGCTGGCCGCCTGAAAGGCTGGACGGCCAGGCATCGGCCTTTTCCCGCAGGCCGACTTTGTCCAGCAGCCCGAGGGCGCGTTCATGGGCGCGTTCGCGGCCCCAGCCCTTGACCGTCACCAGCCCTTCCATCACATTCTGCACGGCGGTCTGGTGGGGAAACAATTGGAAGTTCTGGAACACCATGCCGGTCTGCTGGCGGATGCGCTGCACCGCCGGGCGTGCCGGGTGGCGGCCGGGCTGGAAAGTCAGGGTTTCGTCGCCCAGCGTCAGCCGGCCCGCATCGGGGACGTCCAGCAGGTTCACGCAGCGCAGCAGGGTGCTCTTGCCGCTGCCCGACGGGCCGATCAAGGCGGTCACCTGGCCTTCGGGAACGACAATGCCGACGCCATGCAGCACTTCATGGCCGGCGAAGGATTTGCGGATGTCCTGCAGTTCGATCATCGCTGTCCCTCGGTGAACACGGCGTGCTGGCCGAAATGGCGTTCCAGGCGGGTCTGGGCGGCCGACAGGAAAGAGCAGAGCACCAGGTAGATCAAGGCGGCCTCGACGTACAGGATCAGCGGTTCGTAGGTCACGGAAGCGATGCGCTGGGCGGCCTGGAAGATTTCGGGCACGGTGATCACGGCGGCCAGAGAGGTGTCCTTCACCAGAGAGATGAAGGAGTTGGCCAGGGGCGGCACGGCCACACGCGCCGCCTGGGGCAGCACCGTGCGCCGCAGCGCCTGGGCGCGCGTCATGCTCAGCGAATAGGCGGCGTCCCACTGACCCTTGGGGATGGCCTCGATGGCGCTGCGGATGACCTCGGCGTTGTAGGCGCCCACATTCAGCGAAAAACCGATCAGGGCGGCCGGCAGCGGATCGAGCACGAAGCCGATGCTGGGCAGGCCGTAGAAGATCACGAACAGTTGCACCAGCAGCGGCGTGCCGCGGATCAGCCAGACGTAGAAGCGGACCAGCGCCACCAGCGGCGGCGGCCCGAACAACCGCGTGATGGCGGTCAGGAACGCCAGCAGCAGCCCGGCCGCGAAGGACAGGAGCGCCAGCGGCACGGTAAATTGGATCCCCCCGACCAGCAGCGGCCAGAGGGAGTCCGTCATCAAGCGCAGCCAATCCGGCACCCGGGACTCCTGTGAAGCGCGTGTCGCGAAAGGGACTTATTGAGCCTTGACGGCGGACAGGTCTTCGCCGAAGTAGCGCTCGGAAATCTGCTTGTAGGTGCCGTCGGCGCGCAGGGCGTCCAGGGCCTTGTCGACGGCGGCTTTCAGGGCCGGCTGGTTCTTGCGCATCAGCACGCCGGACTGACCGAACTCGGCGCTGTTGTCGGTGGCGACGACCTTGACCTTGGCTTTGGGCTGCTGGTGCTTGAAGTCCAGGAACGACAGCAGGTCGTTGACGGTCGCGTCGACGCGGCCCGAGGTCAGCAGGGCGATGGAGTCATTGAAGCCTTGCACGGGCACGACTTCCGCGCCGCTGCGCTGCGCGAGCTTGCCGAAGTTGCTGGTGATGGTGTTGGCCGAGCGCTTGCCCTTCAGGTCGGCGAAGCTGTGGATCGTGTCGTTGTCTTCGCGCACGATCAGCGCCGCCGCCGAGGAGATGTAAGGCTTGGAGAAATCGAACTTGGCCTGCCGCTCGGGGCTGATGCCGACCTGGTTGATGACGACGTCGTAGCGGTTGACGTCCAGCCCGGCGATCAGGCCGTCCCATTTGCCTTCGACGAATTCCGCCTTGACGCCCAACTGCTTGGCGATGGCGCGGGCGATGTCCACGTCGAAGCCGACCAGTCGATTGTCTTTGGTGTCGTGATAGGAGAACGGGGCGTAGGTGCCCTCGGTGCCGATGCGCAGCACGCCGGCCTTCTGGATGGCGGCGAGGTCGTCGGTGGCCGCCTGGGCGGCGGGCGCGGCGGCCAGCAGGGGGAGCAGGGAAGCGAACAGCAGGGCGGAGAGTTTTTTCGTCATGATGGATGCGTGAGATGGATTAATTCAAGAGGTTATATGAACGCCGCGTCTTATGGGTTTTCATTCTAATGAGACGCTCTTGAAGGCGCAAAGGTTTTCAGCCTATCTGCATATCGCTTCTGGAAATATGGATCTGCACCGGGCGCGGCGGCGCCGTCGCAACGCTGGCGTCCGGGCCGCGTCCGCCGGCACGCGACGGCCATGCCGCTTGACCGGCGTCAACCAGGCTGCCGGCCCAAGCCGCCTAAAATGGTTCCCATGCGACATGCGGGCAAGCGTACACGCGGATGCGGGGTCATCCACTGGCTGTTGATCCTGGGGCTTTGGCTCCAGGTCATCGGGCCGGTCTTCGCCGGCATGTCGCCGGCTGACCCCTTGCGCGGCGTGCAGGTCGTGGCCTGCACGCCGGCCGGCATGGTGATCATGGATCTGTCGCCCGCCGTGGACGGCGAGGACGGCTCCGATTCTTCCCGCATGCTGCGAACCGGCCATTGCCCGCTGTGCGCCACGCATCCGGTGCCGCCGACGTTCGCTTTGGCAGGTGCCGCCGCGCCGGCCGCGCCTTGGGTCCAGCCTGCGGCAGGGTTCGACGAAACTCCCTGCGCCGCCCGGCTGGCCGAGACGTGGGAATGGCCTCTCGCGCGGTGCCCTCCTTCCCGCTCCTGCTGAAACCCTGATTCTCTTGTTTCGGGGCCGTCCCGGCTCGTCGCGCCCGTGCGCGCCGGCCGTGGAACGGCCCTGGACGCCTTTCAGTTTTTTTCGATCGAGATACTGATGAAGAAGGAAACCTTGTGGGTGGCCGGGATCCCGGCCGTCCTGATGTCGCTCGGCCTGCCGCAGGCGGCGGCATCCCAGCCCGTGCGCGCCCTGACTCCGGTTGTCGTGACCGCGCCTGCGGCCGACGAACCCCTGGTGGTGCGTACCGACCCCAAAGCGCCGCGCCAGCCCGTGCCCGCCCACGACGGGGCGGATTTTCTCAAGAGCATCCCCGGCTTTTCCGTGATCCGCAAGGGCGGCACGGACGGCGATCCGGTCCTGCGCGGCTTTTCCGGTTCGCGCCTGGGCATTCTCCTGGACGGCCAGGAGATCTATGGCGGCTGCGGCGGGCGCATGGATCCGCCCACCGCCTACGTCTATCCCGAATCCTATGATCGCGTCATCGTCCGCAAGGGGCCGCAAAGCGTGCGCTACGGCGCGGGCCAGTCGGCGGGCGTGGTGCTGTTCGAGCGGGACGTGAAGCGCATGGATTCGTTCGGCGGCAAGGCCGCCGGCAGCCTGACGCTGGGCAGCTTTGGCCGCAACGACCAGATGGCCGACGTGCAGGTCGGCGGGCCTTGGGCCTATGTGCGCGCCGGCGGCACCCGCGCTCAGGCCGACGACTACAAGGACGGCGACGGCAATCGCGTGCACAGCGAATACCTGCGCTGGAGCAGCCATGCCGCCGTCGGGCTGACGCCGGACGACAGGACGCGCATCGAACTGTCCGCGGCCCTGAGCGATGGCCGCGCCGCCTATGCCGACCGCAGCATGGACGGCTCGAAGTTCCGGCGCGAGAACGTCTCCCTGATGTTCGAGCGCAAGCGCATGGGCGGCCTGGTCGATGGCATCGAGGGGCGGGTCTACTACAACTACGTGGACCACGTCATGGACAACTACACCTTGCGCGACGTGCCGCAGGGCCAGATGAATCCGTACATGGCCGGCAATCCGGATCGCCGCACCACGGGCGGCCGGCTGAGCGCCACGCTGCGGCCGGCCGAGGCCTGGGAACTGGTCGTCGGCGCCGATGCGAAGCAGGACGTGCATCGCGGCCGGGGCAGCGGCATGCAGGCCTCGGCCGCAGCCGCCGATGCCGCCTTCCTGGCGGCGCCGCGGATCGAGGACATGCGCTTCGAGCAGCAGGGCGTGTTCGGAGAAAGCACCTGGTTTCTGACCGAAGCGGACCGCGTGATCGGGGGCCTGCGGGCCGACTGGATCGAGGCGCGCGACAAGCGGGCGCCCGACAAATCGGCCACCTCGGGGCGCAAGAACGACCGCACCCTGACCAGCGGCTTCCTGCGTTATGAACGGGATTATGGCGACGACAGTACCTGGTACGCCGGGTTCGGTCATTCGGAGCGCTTTCCCGATTATTGGGAATTGATGAAGGGCGGCCCCGACGGCGGCAACAGCGCCTTCCTGTCCACCAGGCCGGAAAAGCTCAACCAACTGGATATCGGCACGCACTGGCGCAGCGGCCCCTACGCGCTGTCGGCCTCGGCCTTTTACAGCCGGGTGGACGACTATATCCTCATCGACTGGAACCGTAGCCGGACGCGCAACGTCGACGCCACGGTCATGGGGGGCGAACTGGATGCGTCCTGGCAATTCCATCCGTCCTGGCAGGGCGTGGCCAGCCTGGCCTATGTATACGGCGAGAACCGCACGGACGACACGGCGCTGGCCCAGCAGCCCCCCCTGGAGGTCCGCCTCGGCCTGAATTACGCCCAGGGGCCGTATTCCGCAGGCATGCTCTGGCGCCTGGTGGCCGCGCAGAACCGCTACGACGAGGGCAAGGGCGGCATCGCCGGCAGGGATATCGGCGCCACCGGCGGCTTTGGCGTGCTGTCCTTGAATGCCGGCTGGCGGCCCAACAAGACCGTGCTGCTGACCGCCGGCGTGGACAACGTTCTGAACAAGACTTATGCCGAGCATTTGTCGAAGTCGGGGGCGGACATCCCCGGCAGCGTGTCCTTCGTGGGCACCCGGATCAACGAGCCGGGCAGGGTCTTCTGGCTGAAGGCGCAGATCGCGCTGGACTGATCCCCCGGCATGAAAAACGGCCCGCATCCGGGATGCGGGCCGCCGGCCGGCGCGACGGCTCCGGCGGGGCCGCGTCAACCGTGCGCGTGCGGATGGCGCATGACGGGCATGCGCGACAGCGGGTAGTACAGCACCGCGCCGATGGCGACGCCGAAGAACCAGCCGTAGGTGCCCCACCAGGACGGGAACCAGTCGGTCAGGTGCGGCAGGATGCTGCAGCACAGGCCGCCGATGATCGTGGCGATCAGCGCGGCGATGTTCCAGCCCCCGTGGAATTGATAGGCGCCGTCCTCGCGGTACAGGTCGGCCACCTTGATTTCGCCCTTGGCGATCAGGTAGTAGTCCACCACGATGATGCCCAGCAGCGGCCCCATGATGGCGCCGATGGCGTTTACGAAGACGGCGGCATTGCCTTCCCAGGGCGCGAAGGGGTAGAGGCACAGGGCGATCACCGCCGTGATGTAGCCGCCGCCCTTGAAGCTGATCTTGTGCGGAAAAGCGTTGGAGATGTCGAAGGCCGGCGACACGAAGTTGGCGACGACGTTGATCCCCAGGGTGGCGACGGCGAAGGTCAGGGCGGCCAGCAGCGCCAGGAACCAACTGTCGAACTTGGCGGAGATCTGTTCGGGGTGCAGCAGGACTTCGCCGTAGACCTGGTAGGCGGCGATCGTGGTGATGCCGGCGACCAGCGAGAACAGGATCAGGTTGACGGGCAGGCCCCAGAGGTTGCCCTTGCGCACCACCGCCTTGGAGGGCGCGTAGCGGGAGAAGTCGCAGAAATTCAGATAGAGCGCGGCGAAATAGGTGATCCAGGTGGCGCCGACCGCCATCAGCGCGGACAGCGAACCGGGCTCCCCGGAAACGCCGGCGTCGCGGGTTTTTTCCAGCAGCAGTTCGGGCGCGATGCCGTGGTCCAGCGAGAATCCGCCTGCCTTGATCACCAGCCCGATGGCCAGCACCAGCATGGCGATCCAGACGGCGGGGCCGGCCCAGTCCTGGAACTTGCGCACGGTTTCCATCCCGTTCTGGATGATCAGCAATTGCAGCGCCCAGACGACCACGAAGCAGATCACATCCAGCGTCGAGTGCCCCAGCATGTGCGAGGTCTGGTGGAATTCCAGGATGGACTCGTTGCGCGTCAGCAGGGCGACGATGGCCCAGGACGCCGCCGCCGTCTGGGCGCCGTACCAGAAGCAGGCGACCACCGCGCGCACCAGAGCGGGCAGATTGGCGCCCCAGACGCCGAACGACGCGCGCGCCAGGACGGGGTAGGGCACCCCGGTCTTGACGCCGGCGTAGCCGATCAGGTTCATGATGGCGAAGATCACGAGCGAACTGAGGCCGATCGCAATCAGGAAGTTGGTGAAGCTGCCGCACAGCAGGAACAGGCTGGCCGCCAGGTAGTAGCCCCAGAGGCTATGGACGTCGGAGGTCCAGACGTTGAAGATGCTGAAGGCGCCCCAGGTGCGTTCCTTGGCTGGGGCCAGGTCCTCGTTGTACAGGCCGCGCGTTGCGTTTTCCATGCTGCTGTCTCCTCATGGCCGTGGTGTGCCGGGTCCCAGTGGCCCGGGAGTGGACGCGCCTGGAATTCCTTCTAACATTTCACAATATATCTAAGACGATATGTTGCGTATAATAAATCCGCATATTGCAAGAAAAAACATGGGATTAACCCTGGCATGAACGATCAGAGCGCACGCGGCATGCTGCTGGCCGACCAATCCTTTCAGGCTTTCCGCGACCTGCTGTTCCGCGGCGAGGTCCGGGCCGGCCAGTTGGTTTCGATTTCGGAGCTGATGGAAAAGACCGGCTTTCCGCTGGCTCCGGTGCGCGAGGCCGTGAAGCACGCCGAGTCCACCGGCCTGGTGCGGATCCTGCCCAAGCGCGGGGTGCTGATCATCGAGCCCACGCCCGACACGGTCCGGTCCTGTTTCCATTTGCGCTGCATGCTGGATCAGGAAGGGGCCCGAATCCTGGCCGCGCGGTTGGCCGAAGCGCCGATGCAAGCCTTGCGCGAGGAGCATGCCGCCGTCAGGGACCAGGCGCTCGAAGGCATCACGTCCGAACTTCAGCAATGGGCCATGGCGGTCGATTGGAAACTGCATCGGGCGCTGGCCGGTTCGCTGGACAATCCGCTGGCGGCGCAGGTCTATGCCAGCAACCACGACCGCATCACCGTCCTGCAGCAATCGCGCAGGCTCCTGCCCGAACGCATCATCCCCGCCATGGACGAACATCTGCGGATCATCGATGCCGTGTTGGCCGGGCGGGAAGAAGACGCCATGCGCGCCGTGCGCGCGCACCTGGCCGGCACCCTGCGCTGGTGGGGCATCGGATTGTCCGAAGCCTGAGGCATCCGGCGCGCGGCCGGGCCCTGGAGCCCGGCGCCTTCGGATGCTGCGTCCTGCGGTACGGCCAGGGCCGGTGCCGGGGCGCCTTGACGGCGCCCTAGAGCCGTTCCCAGATCGTCAGTTCGGACAAGGTGTGCTGGAATTTGCGCCGCGTCTCGCGGATGACGAAGGGCACGTCCGCCGGCTCGCCCAGCAGCCGGAAATGCGGCGCCAGCCGATCCTTCAGGCCGTCCAGCGTGGTGTAGTTCTCCGCGTCTTTCTTGAAGCCGCCCAGCCAGGATGCGCGGGGCGTGTGTTCTTCCAGCCAGGTGTAGGGCGAGGCGATCAGCAGCAGGCCGCCCGGAACGATGCGCTCGTGGATCTGCTCCAGGAAGCGCGCCGGATCGTACAGGCGATCGATCAGGTTGGCGGCCAGGACCAGGTCATAGCCGGTGTACTGGGGCTTCAGGTTGCAGGCGTCGCCCTGGAAGAACTCCACCCGCCCGTGGGTGTCGTGCAGGCCGAGATCGGCCAGCGCGCGGGCCTTGTAGGACACCAGTTCGCCTTCGTCGGCCAGGGTGTAGCGCAACTGGCCCGTCTGGATCAGTTGCACGCCCTGGTTGATGAAGCGGGCCGAGAAGTCCACCCCGGTGACCAGTTCGAAGGCCCGGGCCAGCTCGAAGGTGGCCCGCCCGGAGGCGCAGCCCAGATCCAGCGCGCGCCGGCGCGGCCGGTCGCCCATGGCTTCGATGGCGCGTTGCGCCAGGGCCTGCGGAAAATTAGGCACGCCGAAATACGAGTCGCCGTAATGGAATTCGGCGTATTCGGACATCAGCTTGTCGGTTTCGTAGTAGGCGGCCGGCGCCTCGGCGGGCGCATGCGAGACGACGTAGCGGAAGCCCGCATGCTGGAAGAAATGCCGCCGGAAGGCATAGCGCGAGGCGCGCACGGCCTCGTTGCCGCAGGAAATCCAGGATCCGCCCTTGATCAGGTTGTGGCGGCCGTCGAAGGTGGGCGTCGTGAAGTCGTCGTAGATCGGGTGAACGTCGAAGCCGTCGAAGGGATAGGTGGGGGTTTCGGTCCATTGCCAGACGTTGCCCACCACGTCGTACCAGTCGCCGTGGCGCCAGGTGTCCACCGGGCAGGACGAGGCGCCCTGATCCAGGTGCAGATTGGCGGCGCAGGGCTCGTCGCCCGGATCGCTCAGGCCGGCGGCATCGTACAGCCGGTACCATTCGTCTTCGGTGGGCAAGCGGACGGGCTGGCCGGTCTCGGCGGCCTTCCAGTTGCAGAAGGCCTTGGCTTCGAGGTAGTTGACCTCGACCGGCCAGGACCAGGGCATGGGGATTTCCTCGGTCATCAGGCGCAGGTACCAGCCCTGGGTCTTCTTGACCCAGAAGGTCGGGTGCTCGGCCTGGCTGTAGGCCAGCCACTGCCGGCCTTCCTCGGTCCAGTCGCGATGGTTGCGGTAGCCGCCCGCCTCGACGAAGGCGAGGTATTCGCGGTTGCTGACCAGCAGGCGCGCCGCCTCGAAAGATTCGATCCGGGCCGTGTGGGTGCCGTATTCGTTGTCCCAGCCGTACTGTGGGTCGTCGAAGGCCTTGCCCACCTGCACGGTGCCGGCCGGCACACGCGCCAGCTCGTTGGCGGGCGGCTCGCCGCCGCTGTCGGGCAGGGGCGCCCAGCCGGGTACGGCGCGCACGTATTTCAGCGCGTGCTGGCGGATCAGGACCGAGGACGTTTCCAGGTGGATGCGCTCGTGTTCGATGCCCATGACGATGGCCCACCAGGGGTTCTGCCAATTGATCGGGGATTGCAGCGGCGCATGATCGATCAGGTCCAGGACCAGGGCCCGCACGCGGTCGCGGTAGGCCTGGACCTCGGCCACGGAGGGCCAGTCGTAGTGGGCGTCGTCCAGGTCGTCCCAGCTCATTTCATCCACGCCGACCGCGAAGATCGATTCCATCCGGTGATCCAGGCGCTGGTCGATCAGGCGCGTGAGCATCAGCTTGTTGACGAAGAAAGTCGCCGTGTGGCCGAAATAGAAAATCAATGGATGGCGCAGGGAAATCGGCTTGACGACGTAGGCCTCGTCGTTGGCCAGGCACTGGAACAGGGACTCGTAGCGGTCGGCGGTGTCCAGGAAGTAGCGCCGCACGGCGGCACGCAGGCGGTTCGTATCTGGGTCGGCCAGATCGGGCGTTCGGGCGAACAAAGCCTCCGGCGAGATTCGGGTGTCGGACGAAGGCGGCAGCGGGGCGGCGGAGGAAGGCTTCATCGGGTATCCAGGCAGGTTCGGCGGGCGCCGGACGGTTCTATTTAGACTACCATGACCTCGCGGCGGGCGAGGAGTGCGGCGGGCGGCGGGCATCAGTAGCCGTGGAAGCCCTCGTCGCGGATGGCCTCGTCGGGGATGCCCGCCTCGGCCAGTTGCGTGCGGATCTCTTCCACCATGGCGGGGGTGCCGGTCAGGTAGCACAGAGGCGCATTCAGTCCCATGAGTGCCTGCCGCAGCATGGCCGCGTCGATCCGGCCGCGCGCGCCGTCCCAGGCTTCGTCGGCCGCTCCGGTGAGGGTGGCCAGCAGGCGCAGGCGCGGATTCAGCCGCGCAAGCCCGCGCAGTTCTTCGAGGAAAGCGGCCTGCTCCAGGGTGCGGTTGGAGTAGAGCAGGAGGAACTGCTGGTTCGATTGCCGGTGCGTGGCGTCGCGCAGCATGCTCATGCAGGGGGTGATGCCGATGCCGCCGGCGATCAGGACCAGGGGGCGACTCGTGTCGGCGGGCGGGACCAGCGTGCCGTAGGGGCCGCCGAGCCGCAGCTCGGCGCCTGGCCGCAGCGTTGCCAGGGCCTGCTTGAAGGGCGTGGCGCGGATGCGGGTGGCAATGCACAGCGTGCCCTCGTGCGGGGCGCTGACCAGCGAGAAAGTGTGCCGCAGAACCGGAGCGTCGGGGCTGTCGGCCGGCAGCGTCAGCGAAAGCGTCTGGCCGGGCTGGAACCGGAAATCCACGGGCTTGCCGAAGTGGACCGCCACGGTGTCGCGCGCGATGTCGTCGATGTGCAGCAATGCACTGGGCCAGGTAGCCATATCGTTCTCCTTGAATCGTCCCCCATGGACGGATTTTGATCCATAATTCCCTTCGATGCATAGAATCGAACGGACGTTTCACGTCCGTCTTTCACCAGGGAGGCCGATCTGTCGGAGCAGGGCCGGACTGCAGTGAGGTTGCGCGGCATGGCGGTGCCCGCCGGTGGGTATGCCCGCTGGCGGGCGCGCATCATGGCGATGCTCTGGCTGGCGCTGTGTCTGGCCGGCCCGGCCCGAGCGGCGGCGGTTCCCGAAACCGCCTGCCCGGTCCTCGGCCTGACCGCCGCCCAGGCGGATATCGCCTCTTTGCCGCAGTTGTGTTTTCTGCAAGACGAGACCCACGCGCTCGGTCCGGACGACATCCTGGGCGGCCAGTTGCCCATGGCGCGCCGGGATGCGGATCAACTCGTCTTTCAGCACAACCAGTCCGCCTATTGGGTGTATGTGCCCCTGCGCAACCAGGAGCCCGTCGGGCAGTCCTGGTACTTGCAACTGGATTATCCGCTGCTCGACGAAGTCGATGTCTGGGTCTACGACCTCGGCACGGGGCCGGTGCCCCGGGTGTCTCCCAGGCTCCTGACCACCGAGCGCATGGGCGACGCGCGGCGGTTCGATGCGCGGCCGGTGCGCCACCGCCTGTTCCTGCTGCCCCTCGAATTCGGGCCGTCGCAGTCGCTGGCGGTCGTTCTGCGGGTGCGCAGCGGCGGGGCGATCAACGTCCCCTTGTCGCTGCATTCGAGCGCATCCGCCATCGGCGGCGCCCAGGACCACGGCCTGAGCCAGGGCATGTTCCTCGGCGCGCTGGTCATGCTGGCCTTGTTCAACGCGGCCCTCTACCTGCGGCTGCGCATCCGCCAGTCTCTCTATAACACCGCCTACATCGTCTGCGCCGGGCTGTTCCTGATATCCATGTCCGGCCTGTCGTTCCAGTATCTGTGGCCGGACTGGCCCTGGCTGGCGAACCGCTCCGTGCCCTTGACCGAGACGCTGGCCCTTCTCAGTCTGCTCTGGTTCACGCGTCACTTCCTGGGCATCAGTCCGGAGCGATGGCCGCGCCAGGCCGTGCTGATCCGCATGCTCGCCCGGATCGGCGCGGCGCTGTTCGTGGCCAGCCTGTTCGTGCCCTATGCGCTCATCATCAAGATCGACACGATCTATGCCCTGGTCTGCATGGCGGCGATGTTCGGCCTGGGCCTGCGCCATTTGCGCCAGGGCGAGCGCGCCGCGCGCTGGTATGTGTTTTCCTGGGTGGTGTTCTTCGCCGGCTACTTGGCCTACGGGCTGGCGGCTTTCGGCTATATCCCCGGTTTCATGGCCCAGGAGCGCTGGATGCAGGTCGGCCTGGGCAGCCAGATATTCCTGCTCACCTACGCCGAAGTCATGCAGTTGCACGATCTGATGCACCGGGCGCTGGAAATCGAAGCCGGCGCCCGCAGCTCGCTGCAGCGCGAGGTCCAGTCCCGCACGGCCGATCTGCGCGCCACCATGGGGGCGCTGGAGCAGGCCAACCGGCAGTTGCGCGAACTGACCCTGCACGACCCCCTGACGGGGCTGCTCAACCGGCGCGGCCTGGACGAGGCGCTGGCGCGGCTCCCGGGGCCCGAGGACGCGTCCGCGCCCGGCACGCTGATCATTTTCGACCTGGATCATTTCAAGAAGGTCAATGATGCCCATGGGCACGATGCCGGCGATGCCGCGCTGAAATGGGTCGCCGAGGTCCTGGTCAATCTGCTGCGCCGCCGCTCGGACGTGCTGGCGCGTTTCGGCGGCGAGGAATTCGTGGCGGTGCTGCCGGCCACTTCGCTCGGCGATGCGGTGGTTCTGGCCTCGGGCGTTCTGGATCATGTGCGGCGCCATCGCGTCGAACTGGACAATGGCCGGTCGATCCCGTTGACCCTGAGCGCGGGCGCCGCCCAATGGCGGGAAGGCGAGACGCCGCAGGATCTGTTCCGCCGCGCCGACGAGAACCTGTACCGCGCCAAGGCCGGCGGCCGGGACCGGCTGGTGGCGGATGGCGCATTTTGACCCTGCTTCCATTAGGGATGACCCTGACGAGAAGCTTTAAATATCGCACAATGAATGTTTTTCATTTGCGGAAAGGGTCGAGATGCCACGGATAGTCCTGTTTGAAAACATACACGCCAGCGCCCGGGAAGTCTTCGTCGCGGCGGGTTTCGACGACGTCGTCACCCATGCGGGAGCGCTCACGGGCGAGGCCCTGCGCGAGGCGCTCCAGGGCGCCAATGCGGTCGGCATCCGGTCCCGCACTCATCTCGACCAGGCCGTGCTGGCCGATCTGCCCGACCTGCGGGCGATCGGCTGCTTCTGCATCGGCACCAATCAGGTGGATCTGGAAACCGCCGCTTTGCGGGGGATCCCGGTGTTCAACGCGCCATTCTCCAATACCCGCTCGGTGGCCGAGCTGGTGCTGGGCGAGGCCATTCTGCTGTTGCGCCGCATTCCCGAAAAGAACGCCCGCGTCCACGAGGGTTTCTGGGACAAGACGGCCGACGGCGCCTACGAGGCGCGCGGCAAGACGCTGGGCATCGTCGGCTACGGCAACATCGGTTCGCAGGTCGGGATCCTGGCCGAATCCTTCGGCATGCGTGTGATCTACCACGACATCGAAGCCAAGCTGCCCCTGGGCAATGCCCATGCCACCTCTTCGCTCAAGAAATTCCTCGGCCAGGCCGACGTGGTCACGCTGCACGTGCCCGGGGGCAAGGACACGGCCAATCTGCTCGACGCCGAGGCCATCGCCGCCATGCGCCCGGGCAGCATCCTGATCAATGCCTCGCGCGGCACGGTGGTCGACATCCCCGCGCTGCAGCGCGCCCTGAAGTCCGGCCACCTGTCGGGCGCCGCCATCGACGTGTTCCCCACCGAACCCAAAAGCCGCGACGAAGCGCTGGACAGCCCCCTGCGCGGCATGCAGAACGTGATCCTGACGCCGCACATCGGCGGCAGCACCCAGGAATCCCAGGAAAATATCGGCCGCGAGGTCGCCGAGAAGCTCAAGCGCTTCATCAGCAGCGGCACCACCAAGGGCGCCGTCAATTTCCCGGAAATCGCCTACCACGAGCAGGCGGGCACGGCGCGCATCATCCATATCCATCAAAACGTGCCGGGCGCCATGGGCGCGCTCAGCAACCTGATGGGCGAGTTCGGCCTGAACATCGTCAGCCAGCAACTGCAGACGCGCGGCAAGATCGGCTATGCCATCACCGACGTCGATGGCGAGGCCACCGACCAGGTGATCGAGGGCCTGCGGCGCCACCCCATCACGATCCGCTGCGACCGCGTCTGAGGCGCCGCCCGGCGGCATCTCCGGGCGGTCCGCAGACATGGGAATAGGGAAAAATCCCTACAGACCCCGCCGTGCGCGGGGTCTTTCGGTTCCCGGGGCGGGCTTCTATACTGGGTCAGGTATTCCCAGGTGACCCGCCGACATGATTCTGCGCTACAGACAGTCCGGAGTCCCGCATGGAAATCGGGCGCTGTTTGATCCAGATCATCGCCCCTACGGGATGTGGGGGTTTATGGTGGGGGTTTCCTGAACCAGGAGCCTTCGCATGCCCCGCACGCCCGATGATGCTTCGCCCCAGGCCCGCCGCGGCCGGCTGCTTACCGTCTGGACGCCCGAAGACAAGGCGTTCTGGGTCCGCGAAGGCCATGCCATCGCCAACGTCAATCTCTGGATCTCGGTTCCGGCCCTGTTCCTTGCCTTTGCCGTCTGGCAAATGTGGAGCGTGGTGGCCGTCAACCTGCCCAACCTGGGCTTCAGCTACACCGAAAACGAGCTCTTCTGGCTGGCCGCGCTGCCGGCGCTGTCCGGCGCCACGCTGCGCATCTTCTATTCCTTCATGGTGCCCGTGTTCGGCGGGCGGCGCTGGACGGCGCTGACCACGGCCAGCCTGCTGCTGCCCACCATCGGGGTGGGGGTGGCGGTTCAGGATCCGTCCACGCCTTACTCCACCATGCTGATCCTGGCGCTGCTGTGCGGCCTGGGGGGCGGGAACTTCTCCTCGTCCATGTCCAACATCAGTTTTTTCTTTCCCAAAGAACGCAAAGGCTCGGCCCTGGGCCTGAACGCCGGCCTGGGCAATCTGGGCGTATCCTCGGTGCAGTTCCTGGCGCCGCTGGTCATCACCCTGGGCATTCTCGGCCCCTGGGCGGGCGAGCCGCAGATGGCGCAACTGTCGGGCGCGCACGGCGGGCCGACCGAGATCTGGGCGCAGAACGCCGCCTTCATCTGGGTGCCGTTCATCCTCATCGTATCGATGCTGGCCTGGGTCGGCATGCACGACATCGCCGACGCCAAGGCGTCTTTCCGCGAGCAGTCGGTGATCTTCCAGCGCAAGCACAACTGGATCATGTGCTTTCTGTACCTGGGCACCTTCGGTTCCTTCATCGGCTTTTCCGCCGGCTTTCCGCTGTTGATCAAATATCTGTATCCCGAGATCCGCCCGCTGCAATATGCCTGGCTGGGGCCGCTGGTCGGCGCCATGGCGCGGCCCTTCGGCGGCTGGCTGTCCGACCGCATCGGCGGCGCGCGGGTCACCTTCTGGACGTTCTTCTGGATGATCGTGGGCGTGCTTGGCGTGATGGCCTCGTTGCCGGGCGGCCAGTCGACGGGAAGCTTCTTTGGTTTCCTGCTGTCCTTTCTGTTTCTGTTCTTCCTGAGCGGCATCGGCAATGGCTCCACGTTTGCCATGATCCCCACGATCTTCAATACCCTGGCGCAACGCCGCCATGCCGCCGGCGGACCGGCGGGGCAGGCCCGGGCCGATGCCGAAGGCGCCAAGGAATCCGCCGCCGTGCTGGGATTCAGCGGCGCCATGGGCGCCTACGGCGGCTTCTTCATCCCCAAGAGTTTCGGCACATCCTTCGAACTCACCGGTACGCCCAATGCGGCCTTGGTGTTTTTCGTCGCGTTCTATGCCGTCTCGATCGCCGTGACCTGGTGGTACTACTCGAGGCGTCGCGCGGACATTCCGTGCTGATGCGCCACTGCGCCGCCAGCCTGCGGCCGAACCCTTTCTGACAGGAGCGTCCATCGTGAGCCATTTCATCGATCGCCTGAAGTATTTTTCCCGCCCGAAAGAGTCCTTCTCGGACGGACATGGCACCATGGTCCGCGAAGACCGCACCTGGGAAGACGCCTACCGCAACCGCTGGCAGCACGACAAGATCGTCCGCTCCACGCACGGGGTGAACTGCACCGGATCCTGTTCCTGGAAAATCTACGTCAAGGGCGGTCTGGTGACCTGGGAGACCCAGCAGACCGACTACCCGCGCACCCGTCCGGACATGCCCAACCATGAACCGCGCGGTTGTCCGCGCGGCGCCACGTTCTCGTGGTACCTGTACAGCGCCAACCGCGTGAAATACCCGATGCTGCGCGGCCGTCTGGCCAGGCTGTGGCGCGAGCAGCGCAAGACGATGGGCGCCGTGCAGGCCTGGGAGGCCATCGTGTCCGATCCCGACAAGGCCGCCAGCTACAAGTCGGCGCGCGGGCTGGGCGGTTTCGTCCGCTCGAACTGGGACGAGGTCAACGAGATCGTCGCGGCGGCCAACCTCCACACCATCCGCCGCCATGGCCCGGACCGCATCGCGGGGTTCTCGCCGATCCCGGCCATGTCCATGGTGTCCTATGCGTCCGGCAGCCGTTATCTGTCGCTGCTGGGCGGGACGCTGCTGAGTTTCTACGACTGGTATTGCGACCTGCCGCCCTCCAGCCCCCAGACCTGGGGCGAGCAGACCGACGTCAGCGAATCCGCCGACTGGTACAACTCCACCTTCATCATGCTGTGGGGCTCGAACGTGCCCCAGACCCGCACCCCGGACGCCCACTTCATGGTCGAGGCCCGCTACCGGGGCGCCAAGGTCGTGTCCGTGTTCCCGGACTATGCCGAGGGCGCCAAGTTCGGCGACATCTGGCTGCATCCCAAGCAAGGCACCGATGCGGCGCTGGCCTTGGCGATGGGCCACGTCATCCTCAAGGAATTCCATCTGGCGGGCAAAAGCGCCTATTTCGAGCGCTACTGCCGCCAATACACGGATATGCCTTTCCTGGTGCGTCTGGTGCGCCAGGGGGATCGCTACGTGCCCGACCGCAAACTGCGGGCGGCCGACTTTGCCGACCGGCTGGGCCAGGACAACAACCCCGAATGGAAGACCGTCGCCTGCGATCAGCGCACCGGCGCGCTGATCGTGCCCCAGGGGTCCATCGGTTTCCGCTGGGGCCAGCAAGAGGGCGGCGATGCCGGCAAGTGGAATCTCGAACTCAAGGATGGCCGCGGCCATGAGGTTCAGCCGCGTCTGTCCCTGATCGACGCCCACGACGAGGTCGCGCCCGTCGCCTTCCCGTACTTCGGCGGCGTCCATCACGATTATTTCCAGGGTACGGATCATGAAGAAGTGCTGGTGCGCAACCTGCCCGTCAAGCGCATCCAGACCGCCGAGGGCGAAGTCCTGGTCGCCACCGTGTTCGACCTGTTCGTGGCCAACTACGGCATTGACCGGGGCCTGGGCGGGGACAACGTGGCCGCGTCCTATGACGACGACGTGCCCTACACCCCGGCCTGGCAGGAACGCATCACCGGCGTGGACCGCGAAAAAGTCATCACCGTGGCGCGCCAGTTCGCCGACAACGCCGACAAGACCGAAGGCAAGTCCATGGTCATCCTGGGCGCCGGTCTGAACCACTGGTACCACATGGACATGGCCTACCGGGGCATCATCAACCTGGTGTCCATGTGCGGCTGCGTGGGCCAGTCCGGCGGCGGCTGGTGCCACTACGTGGGCCAGGAAAAACTGCGCCCGCAGACCGGCTGGACCATGCTGACGTTCGCCCTGGACTGGCTGCGTCCGCCCCGCCACATGAACGGCACCTCGTTCTTCTACGCGCATACCGACCAGTGGCGCTACGAGAAACTCCAGGTGCCCGAACTGCTCTCGCCCCTGGCGGACGCCT
Organism: Castellaniella ginsengisoli; assembly: GCF_040955415.1. NCBI lineage: Bacteria > Pseudomonadati > Pseudomonadota > Betaproteobacteria > Burkholderiales > Alcaligenaceae > Castellaniella > Castellaniella ginsengisoli. The sequence continues at coordinate 1,746,930 of NZ_CP158257.1, forward strand.
CGAAATACCAGGGCAGCCTGATCGACATGAACGTGCGCGCCGAACGCATGGGCTGGCTGCCCACGGCGCCGCAGTTGCAGACCAATCCGCTCCAGGTGGTGCGCGCCGCCCAGGCGGCCGGCATGGATCCCAAGGAATACGCAGTGAAGGGCCTGCGTGACGGCACGCTGAAATTTTCCTGCGAAGACCCCGACCATCCCGACAACTTCCCGCGCAACCTGTTCGTCTGGCGCTCCAACATCCTGGGCTCGTCGGGCAAGGGGCATGAATATTTCCTCAAGCACCTGCTGGGCACCCAGCACGGCGTGCAGGGCAAGGATCTGGGCGAAGCGGGCGAAACCAAACCCCTGGAGGTCGCCTGGCACGAAGACGCGCCCCAGGGCAAGCTCGATCTGCTGGTGACCCTGGATTTCCGCATGTCCACGACCTGCGTCTATTCGGACGTGGTGCTGCCCACGGCCACCTGGTACGAAAAGAACGACCTGAACACTTCCGACATGCATCCCTTCATCCACCCGTTGTCGGCGGCCGTGGATCCGGTCTGGGAATCGCGCAGCGACTGGGAAATCTACAAAGGCCTGGCCAAGAAGTTCTCCGAACTGGCGGCCGATGCGGACCTGCCCGACGAAGACCTGGTGCTGCAGCCCCTGCAGCATGATTCCCCGGGCGAGCTCAGCGATCCCTACGACGTGCGCGAGTGGCGCAAGGGGGAATGCGACCTGATCCCCGGCAAGACCCTGCCCGGCATGATGGTCGTGAACCGGGATTACAAGCACGTCTACGAGCGCTTCATCACGCTCGGACCCCTGGCGGAGAAACTCGGCAACGGCGGCAAGGGCATCGGCTGGGACACCAAGGAAGAGGTCGAGTTCCTCGGCAAGCTGAACGGCCGCGAACGCGACCCCGGCGTGGGCCACGGCCAGCCGCGCATCTTCACCGACATCGACGCCTGCGAGACTGTCCTGACCCTGGCGCCCGAGACCAACGGCCACGTGGCCCTGAAGGCCTGGGAAGCCCTCTCGAAGATGACGGGCCGCGACCACACCCATCTGGTCCGTTCCAGCGAGCACGAGAAGATCCGTTTTCGCGACATCCAGGCCCAGCCGCGCAAGATCCTGACCTCGCCCACCTGGTCGGGGATCGAGTCAGACAAGGTCAGCTACAGCGCCGGCTATACCAATGTGCACGAGCTCATCCCCTGGCGCACGCTGACCGGGCGCCAGGAGCTCTACCAGGACCATCCCTGGATGCGCGATTTCGGCGAGGCCTTGTGCGTCTACCGGCCGCCCGTGGACACCAAGACCATCCAGCCCATGCTGGACAAGCAATTCAGCAACGGCGAGCCGCACGTGGTGCTGAACTTCATCACACCGCACCAGAAGTGGGGCATCCACTCGACCTATTCCGACAACCTGATCATGCTGACGCTCTCGCGCGGCGGCCCGATCGTCTGGATGTCGGAGATCGATGCGGCCAAGGCCGGCATCGTGGACAACGACTGGATCGAGGTCTTCAACGTCAACGGGGCGCTGGTTGCGCGCGCCGTGGTCAGCCAGCGCGTGCCCGAGGGCATGACCATGATGTATCACGCCCAGGAAAAGATCGTGAACGTGCCGGGGTCCGAGATCACCGGCAAGCGCGGCGGGATCCACAATTCCGTGACCCGCACCGTGCTCAAGCCCACGCACATGATCGGCGGCTATGCCCAGTTGTCCTACGGCTTCAATTACTACGGCACGGTCGGCTCGAACCGCGACGAGTTCGTGGTCGTGCGCAAGATGAAGAAAATCGACTGGATGGATGAAACCCACGAGGTTTCCGCCCAGACACAGGCCTGAGGAGTCCGCCCCATGAAAATACGCGCGCAAGTTGCCATGGTCCTGAACCTGGACAAATGCATCGGCTGCCATACCTGTTCGATCACCTGCAAGAACGTCTGGACGTCACGCGAAGGCATGGAATACGCCTGGTTCAACAACGTCGAGACCAAGCCCGGTGTGGGCTATCCCAAGGATTGGGAAAACCAGGACCGCTGGAACGGCGGCTGGCGCCGCCGCGACAATGGCCGCATCGAGCCGCGCCAGGGCGGCAAGCTGCGCCTGCTGTCGCGCATCTTCTCGAATCCGAACCTGCCCGAGATCGACGACTACTACGAACCGTTCACCTACGATTACGATTACCTGCAGAACGCCCCGGAACGCACCACGCCCCCCGTGGCGCGGCCGCGCTCCCTGATCACCGGCAAGCGCATGGAAAAGATCGAGTGGGGCCCCAACTGGGAGGAAATCCTGGGGGGCGAGTTCGCCAAGCGCTCTCAGGACTACAACTTCGAGGCGGTGCAGAAAGACATCTACGGGCAGTTCGAGAACACCTTCATGATGTACCTGCCGCGCCTGTGCGAGCACTGCCTGAATCCCACTTGTGTGGCCAGTTGCCCGTCCGGCTCCATCTACAAGCGCGCCGAGGACGGCATCGTGCTGATCGACCAGGACAAGTGCCGCGGCTGGCGCATGTGCGTGTCCGGCTGCCCGTACAAGAAGATCTACTACAACTGGAAGTCCGGCAAGGCCGAGAAGTGCATCTTCTGCTATCCGCGCATCGAGGCCGGCCAGCCCACGGTCTGCTCCGAAACCTGCGTGGGCCGGATCCGCTATCTGGGCGTGCTGCTCTACGACGCCGACGGCATCGAGGCCGCCGCCAGCACGCCGCACGAAAAAGACCTGTACCAGGCGCAACTGGACCTGTTCCTGGATCCGGACGATCCGGAAGTCCGCCGCCAGGCCTTGGCCGACGGCATCCCCGAGAACTGGCTGGATGCGGCCCGCAATTCGCCGGTCTACAAGATGGCCGTCGACTGGAAGATCGCCTTCCCCCTGCATCCCGAGTACCGCACGTTGCCCATGGTGTGGTACGTGCCGCCGCTCTCGCCGATCCAGTCGGCGGCCAACAGCGGCCAGATCGGCGCGTTCGGCGAGATTCCCGACGTGCAATCGCTGCGCATCCCCTTGCGCTACCTGGCCAACCTGCTGACGGCCGGCGACGAGGCGCCGGTCGCCACGGCGCTCGAGCGCCTGCTGGGCATGCGCGCCTTCATGCGGGCGCGCTCGGTGGATCGCCAGGAGCGCATGGACATCCTCGACCAGGTCGGCCTGACCCTGCACCAGGTCGAGGACATGCACCGCTACCTGGCCATCGCTAACTACGAGGATCGCTTCGTGGTGCCGACCGCGCACCGGGAGCATGCCGAGAACGCCTTCGAGATCCGGGGGGGCTGCGGCTTCACGTTCGGCAACGGCTGTTCGGGCGGCACGTCCGAGGGCTCACTGTTCGGCAAGCCGCGCAACAAGCGCAAGCCGAGCGTGGTGTTCCTCGATCCGGCCCGCACGGCGTGAGGGGGCGCGCGATGGATGCCCAGACTGCTTCCCGCCAGGCGCCGGTGTTCTCCGTCCTCTCCGTGCTGCTCGGTTATCCCGAGCAGGACTGGCTGGACGCGCTGCCGGAACTGCATGCCGCCCTGCCGGCCGACGTCCGCGTCCGGCTGGCGCCCTTGTTCGATTTCCTGGACCGGAACGACGACCTGATCGATCTCCAGGAGCAATACGTCGCCACCTTCGACCGCCGGGCGGCCCACTCCCTGCACCTGTTCGAGCACGTGCACGGCGAATCCCGCGACCGGGGCCAGGCCATGGTGGACCTGCGCAACGAATACCTCAAGCACGGGCTGGAGCCCGCCGCCACGGAGCTGCCGGACTACGTGCCGCTGTTTCTGGAGTTCCTCGGCCAGATTCCGGCCGAAGCGGCCGAAGCGCTGCTGGGCGACGCCATCCACGTGCTGGCCCGGCTGGGCGACAAGTTGTCGGAGACGGACAGCCCCTATGCCTGCCTGTTCGCCCAGTTGAGGGCCATGACCGATGTCCAGCCCGAGGCCCTGCCCGATCCTCCGGAGGGCGATATGGAAGAAACCCTGATTACCTTCGGCCCTCAGGCCGATGGCACCGAACCCCTGATGATGCGTCGGCCGGCGGGCGGGGATGGTGCGCAGCCCATCGTGTTCCATCCGCCCCGGGCCCGCAAGGGCGGCCCGGATGGCGGCCAGGCCTAGGAGATTCCGATGAAAGCCCATCTTGACCTCTTTTTCTTCGGGGTATATCCCTACATTGCGCTGACCGTGTTTTTCGTGGGCAGCCTGCTGCGCTTCGAGCGCGAGCAGTACACCTGGAAAAGCGACTCCAGCCAGTTGCTGCGGCATGGGTCGCTGCGTTGGGGCAGCAACCTGTTTCACATCGGGATCATCTCCCTGTTCTTCACGCACCTGGTGGGGCTGCTGACGCCGCCCTGGGTCTACCACGCCTTTGGCGTGACGACGCAGTTCAAGCAACTGATGGCCATCGTGGTGGGCGCGATCCTGGGCGTGGTGTGCCTGATCGGGCTGCTGCTGCTGATCCACCGCCGCTGGGTGGAAATCCGCCTGGCCCACAATAGCACTCCATCCGACTGGGTGACCCTGTTGTGGATCCTGCTGGTGCTGGTGGTGGGCATTGCTTCGATCTTCACGTCGGTGCAGCATACCGACGGCGCGGTGATGGTCCAGTTGGGCGAGTGGGCCCAGCGCATCGTCACTTTCCGCGGCGGCGCGGTCGGCGCCCTGGAAGGTGTGCCCGGGGTCTACCGCCTGCACATGGTGCTGGGCATGACGCTGTTCGTGATCTTCCCCTTCACGCGCCTGGTGCATGTGTGGTCGGGCTTCGCCTCGGTCACCTACCTGGCGCGCGCCTGGCAGATCGTGCGGCCGCGCTGAAACAGGACGACGCATCCCCATGATTACCGTCAACGACATGACCATCACCGAGGCCGAGATCCTGGCCGAGGTTCCGCGCCACCGGCGGGAAGCCAATCCCCGCCTGGCCGCAGGCCAGGAACTGGTGCTGCGCGCCCTGTGCCGCCAGCGCGCCGCCGAACTGGACTTGTCGGCCGATCACGACGACGACCTGCTGGAGGCCGTGCTGGCCCACGACGTGCGCACCCCCGAGGCGGACGAGGCCAGTTGCCGGCGTTATTACGAGCAGCATCCCGACGAGTTCCGCGAAGGCGACCGGGTCGAGGCCTGGCACATTCTGTTCCAGGCCACCTCGGGGCTGGATGTGCAGAAGCTGCGCGTCCGGGCCAATGGCATCCTGGCCGAGCTGCACCGCGAGGGCCTGGGATCGTTCGTGTCCTTCGCCCAGCGCTATTCCAATTGTCCGTCTGGGGCCAAGGGCGGCGCCCTGGGCGAACTGTCGCGCGGCGAAATGGTGCCCGAATTCGAGCGGGCGATCTTCGCCCTGCCGGAATACACCCTGGGCGGCGAACTGGTCGAGACCCGTTTCGGGTTCCACATCGTGCGCACCGGCTTCAAGATCGAGGGCCATGCCCTGGCGTTCGAGGACGTGCGCGAACGCCTGGCCGGCTGGCTCGAAGCCGCCAGCCGCCGGCGGGCCGTGCACCAGTATCTGCAGCAATTGGTCGGCGCGGCCCGCATCGAAGGCATTCCGATGCAGGGCGCGGGTTCACCGCTGGTGCAGTAGGGCCGCCACGCTGCGCAGAGGGCGGGTTAGCGGCCTGCCGCCGTGTCAACGAAGGTGCCCAGATCGCGATTGAAGCGTTCAGCTTCCTCCAGGAAGGGGGCGTGCCCCGATTCCGGGTAGAACTTGCCGAGGGCGCCTGGATTCAGGGCCTTGGCCCGGTTGAAAGAGGGCTTGGCCTGAACCAGCGCGTCTTGTGCGCCGTAGATCAATAACAGCGGCTTGTGCAGGGCGCCCAGGCCCTTGCGCGCATCCAGCGTCATGCCGTGCACCGCATTTTGCATGTGCTCGGAAGCCATGGCCGCATTGGCCACCAGGCGCTGGAACGTATCGGCATCAGGCTGCCGGGCAAAGCACAGACTCACGAACTCGCGCTCGGCATCGAGATGGGTCTTGAGATCGGGCGATGCCATTCCTCGGTATGCATGGGGCTGCGGCACGATCTGCTCCGGTTCCAGCTCGATGACGCCTCCCACGTACACAGCGCCGGCGATCTCCTCGTCACCATAGGCGGCCAGATAATTGGTGATCACGGCTGCGCCCAGCGACCATCCCACCAGAACCGGTTGCCGTGCGCCCGATCCGGCGATCACCGCGGCCAGATCATCGGCCCAGCGCCTCCCCTCGCGGTAGGCGTCGGCACGCTCGGGCTGGCCGGATACGCCATGACCGCGCAGATCGAAGGTGATCAGGCGGTAGCGCTGCAGTTCAGGGCTGTTGACCTGCTTTTCCCAGCTCAGATGGCTGCCCAGCAGTCCGTGAATGAAGATGATGGGCTTGCCGTTCGGGTCGCCGGCCTCTTGCACCGCGATGACGACCCCGTCGGGCGCAGTCACGGCATACGGTGGCACGGCGGCCTGGGCCAGCACGGACGCTGCCATGAGGGCGGCTCCGGCAAGCCAGCCCTGCCAGCGGCTGAAGGTATTCAAAGACATCATTGCGAGGCTCCTTCGATTTGAAAGAGCTCAGGCTAAACTCTGACACTAGTGTAAGAGTCAAGCGGAAATGAGAGGGTTCGGCCCATGAAGCAGAGATCGACGGCGGCAATGCTGAAAATCGGCGCCCTGTCGCAGGCCACCGGGGTGAGCGTCCGCGCCATCCGTCACTACGATCAGCACGGATTGCTTGCCTCTGCGCGAGCCGGGAACGGCTATCGGGCATTCCAGGCGGTCGCCATTACGCAGGTCAGGCAAATCCAGCGATTGATCGCCACCGGCTTCAGCCTGCGGGAAATTCGCAGTTTTCCCGATTGCATGCTTTTGATCGAAGGGGCGAAGGCGTGTGCGGACATCACGGATGCCCGGCGCAAGCGGCTGTCGATGCTCGAAAGGCAGATCGAGGCGCTCGAAACACAACGCCGGCGTTTGCGCGCCATGCTGATCGAAAGCGCCGGGAGCGATCAGGATCCGCCGGCATAGCGGGCGCGATGCGCCGGCCGGGCCTGGCCAGGACTAAGTTCGCGCGCTCTCGCGCGCCGGCGCAATGCGGACCGCCGTTGGCGGGAAAGGGGGGATCACGTCGGCCAGGGTATGGGCGTCCAGGTGATCCATGAAGGCCTTCAATGCGCACGCCACGATGGGTTTCAGGCCGCAGCAGCCGCTCAGGATGCAGTGGTTGTCGGACCCCATGCATTCGACCAGCGCCAGGTCGTTCTCCATGTCGCGGATCAGCGCCCCCAGGCGGATGTCTTCGGGTTCGTGGGCCAGTTCCATGCCGCCGTTCTTGCCGCGCACGGTGCGGATCCAGCCATGCTGGGCCAGGCGGTGCGTGATCTTCATCAGGTGCGGTTCGGAAATGCCGTAGACCCGGGCGATCTCGGCAATCGTGCAGAGGCGGTCGCGGTGGCTGCCCAGGTAGATCAGCAGCCGCACCGCGTAGTCGCTCATGTTGGTCAGGCGCATGGCGGGTTCCGTGCGCGCTTCAGCGTGCCTGGGCCGGCTGGGTGGCCGCCCGGGGCGGGGCGGCGGTCGCCGGTTTGTCCGGCCGTGGGCGGATCAGCATCGGCACGAAGCGCCACAGGTACAGGCCCATGCACAGGATCCAGGCGGCGGCGGCCAGGTGCAGCAAGTGCTGGCTGGCTGCGGAGGGCCACAGCGCGGCCAGGCGGAAGACGACGGCGGCGACCATCAGCCAGTAGCTGGCCAGCATGCTGCCGTCCAGGGCCAGGGGGCGGCCCAGATGGCCCAGGGCCGTGCGCGTCAGCATGCCGATGATGAGGATGCAGAAGCCGGCCATGCCGATCAGGTGCACGTGCGTGGCGCTGCGCGCCAGCAGGCCGCGCAGCAGCGCCGGGTCGAGCAGGCCGCTGACCTGGACCGCCGCCACCAGCAGGCCGATGCCGATGAAGGCGTAGCCCAGGTACAGGATCCACAGCATGGGCTTGCGCAGCACCGCCAGCGGGCGCCAGGCCAGCAACTGTCCCAGGCTGATCAGGCCGGTCAGCGCCAGGCTGAAGGCCATCAGCAGCGGCAGGAACGCCGGGCCGGTTGCGGGCACGATCTGCAGCAGCACGCCGCTCGCCAGCGCCAGCGCGCTGAAGACCATCTGGACCTGGCCGGAGCGGGTCAGCATGGGGATCTGCAGGCCTTGCACCATGCGCATGGAAAAGAAGGGGATCACGCGGCGGGCGATCAGCAGGGCGATCACGGCCATGCCGATCAGGCCCAGGTCGAAGCGCTGCATCAGCGTGGCGTAGTTGCCCTCCAGGGCGGCCAGCAGATACAGCAGATCGGCCGCTCCGAGGGCCAGCATCAGCACCGGCAGGCCATAGTTGCGGCGGCTGCGGCCCTTGACCATGACGCGCATCAGGCTGGCAGCGGCGGCCAGGAAGAACAGCACCTCGGCCGCCGTGGCGATCCAGAAGCCCGTCAGGCCACCGGCCAGGAAGCCGATGCGGGCGATCAGCCACAGCAGGCACAGTGCGCCCAGGGGCTTGCCGGCCAGGGGGTTGAAACCGGTCCAGGTGGCGCTGGCGGTGAGCAGGAAACCGACCGCGATGGTGATGATGAAGCCCCAGAGCATTTCGTGGGCGTGCCAGTAGACGTGCGGCAGGGGGCCGTCCAGCGTCTGCGGGGCGAAAATCCACAGGGCGATCGAAATCAGCGCCCAGGCGGCGCCGGCGATGTACAGCGGCCGGAACCCGAGCGCCAGGAAGGCGGTCATGGAGGGCCGCTGCATGGCGGCGGCCGGTTCCTCAATATTGAGCAGGCGGGACATGGGCGTCGAACTCCGTCACGGGTTGGTCGGGTTGGTGGCTGATCTGGTAGCCGTACCACAGGCTGCGGGCGATGCGGCGGGCGAAGTCCTCGGCCTGGGCGGTGAAGGCCGGGTTGTCGAATTCGTCCAGGGTATCCCGGAACAGGTCCAGCCAGCGCACGAACATCGGACCTTCCAGGCCGGGCAGGGCGATGTGGCGCGGCATGGGCGTGCCGCTGTAGGTGCCGGTGCGCCGCAGGAGCGATGACCAGAAACGCACCATGCGTTCCAGGTGCTCGTCCCAGTCGTCGATGTGGGCCTCGAAGATCGGCCCGAGCACGGCATCCTGGCGGACGCGGCGGTAGAAGTGGTGAACGAGGGTGGTGATCTCGTCTTCGGTGCAGACCGGGGTATCTTCCATGCGGCGGGGGGGTGGAATTTACAAAGGTTCATATTATAGATATCTTCATGGGGAACCGCAAAATTCAAGCGGCGGCCCATGGCCCGCAGGCCCGGCGTTCAGTTATGATCGGGGGTCTTCACCCGTCCCCTGGAATGCGCCCCCGCGGCGCTGCTGACGCTTGCCATCATGCCCCAACCCGTCACTCTGTCCTGCGTCATCCCTTGCCTGAACGAACAGGCCAACCTGGGCGTGCTGCTGCCGGAATTGCTGACAGTCCTGGCGCGCCAGGACTGCATGCCGGAAATCATCGTCGTCGACGACGGCAGCACCGACGGCACGCCCGAGCTGATGCGCCACTGGACCAGCCTGCATCCGGAAATCATCTATCTGCGCCTGTCGCGCAATTTCGGCAAAGAGGCCGCCCTGACCGCCGGGCTGGATGCGGCGCGCGGCGACGCCGTGGTCTGCCTGGACGCCGACATGCAGCATCCTCCGGACATGATTCCCCCGATGCTGGCGCGCTGGCGCGCCGGGGTGCACATGGTCTATGCCGTGCGGGCCACGCGTCATGACGAGACCTGGTTCAAGCGGGTCGGCACCCGGCTGTTCTATGCCCTGATGCGCACATCCGACGGCCTGGGCGTGCCGCCCAACGCCGGCGACTTCCGCCTGATGGACCGGGCCGTGGTCGAGGCCCTGAAGCAGCTCCCGGAGCGCGACCGTTTCATGAAAGGCCTGTTCGCCTGGGTCGGCTTCCACTCCGAATCCATGGTCTATACGCCGCCCCAGCGGCTGCATGGCACCAGCCGCTTCCGCCCCTTGAAGCTGCTGCGCTTCGCCGTGGACGGCCTGACGGCCTTCACCACCTGGCCTTTGCGCCTGCTCAGCCTGCTGGGGGCCTGCGTGTCGCTGCTGGCCTTTCTGTACGGCCTGTTCATCATCGTGTCGCACCTGCTCTATGGCGATGCCGTGCGCGGCTGGGCCTCCCTCATCACCGTGATCCTGTTCTTCGCCGGAGTCAACCTGATGTCTCTGGGCGTCGTGGGCGAATACGTCGCCCGCATCTTCACCGAGGTCAAGGGGAGGCCCGTCTATCTGCTGCGCGAACGCGCGGGTTCGGGGCTGGACGGCTCGGGCCCCAGCCCCGGCAGCCGCCGGGATCCCGACGAGTCCGCGCCTCGCCCAGGGCCGACGGCGGTCCCCCCGCCGCGCTATGCGCAGTCGGATGCGGCCGACGATGTCCTCGCCTCCGGAGGCCGCCAGGCATGAAGCTTCCCGTCTTTGGCTCCCGGCTGGTCGATGCCGGCGAATCCGCCTGGCAGCGCCTGCAGGGCCGGCGCGCCTGGCCCTGGGTGGCGCTGTTCACTTTTCTCTGGCTGGCAGCCACGACCTGGATGTATCCGCTGCTGCTGCCCGACGAGGGCCGCTACGTCGGGGTGGCCTGGCACATGCTGGCCTCGGGCGACTTCCTGACGCCGCGCCTGGACGGCCTGCCTTTCTTCCACAAGCCGCCGCTGTTTTACTGGCTGACGGCGGCGTCCCTGTCGGTCTTCGGCGACAACGCCTGGGCCGGACGGCTGTGCTCGGTGCTGGCCGCCACGGCGCTCGTGACGGTCTTCTACGTCTTCCTGCGCCGCTATGTCGGCGGCCGTGCCGCAGGCAGGACGGCGCTGATCCTGGCGGTACAACCCTTTCTGTTCGGCGGCGCGCATTATGCCAACCTCGACATGCTGGTTGCCGCCCTGATGGGCCTGACCGTGATGGCGGGCGCCGATGCGGTGTTTCGCCGCGAGCAATTGCGCTCCGATGCGTGGGCGCTGGCGGCCATGTACGCGGCCGCCGCCGCCGGGTTCCTGGCCAAGGGCCTGATCGGCGTCGTGCTGCCGGGCGGGGTGCTGTTTTTCTGGCTGCTCGGCCGGCGCCGGTACCGCGCCCTGGGGCGTCTGCTGTGGTGGCCCGGCATGCTGCTGTTCCTGGCGCTGACCCTGCCCTGGATGGTGGTCATGCAGGTGCGGCATCCCGGTTTTTTCGATTACTACATCGTCCACCAGCATTTTCAGCGTTTTCTCGAAACCGGCTTCAACAACCCGCACCCGTTCTGGTTCTATGTGCCGGTGGTGCTGGGCCTGACCCTGCCCTGGTCGATCCAGTTGTGGCGCTGGTTCCAGCCCCGGGGGCCGTTGCAGACGGCGTTCGTGCCGCCCGCCCACCGGATCGAGCAGGTCGACCGCCGGGTGCTGCGCGGCCTGATGCTGTCCTGGCTGGCCGTGGTGCTGGTGTTCTTCTCGATCCCCGCCTCGAAACTGGTCGGCTACGTCATTGCCGTGTTGCCGCCGCTGGCCTGGTTCATTCAGGAAACCTTCGAGCAACGGGAAGAATCCAACGCCCCGGGGGCGGGCCGCAGCCTGGTGCGGCATGCCCTGGTGGCCGCCGGGCTGTGCCTGCTGGCTGTGGCGGTGCTGGTGTGGTTCCCGCAGCGCAGCAACAAGCCGCTGGCCCAGGTGCTGGCCGCCGATGCGGCGCCCGGCGACCGGCTGGTGATGCTCGATCAGTACGCCTACGACGTGCCGTTGTATGCCGGCTGGCGCGGCCCGGTGGTTGCCGTGGCGCATTGGGATGACCCGGAGGTCATGCGTGGCGACAACTGGCGCCGCGAGCTGGCCGATGCGGCCGGTTTCGCGCCCGAGCTGGGGGCCGACCGGCTCTGGTCGCCCGAGCGGCTGCAGGCTTATTTGTGCGATCCGGGCCACGCAACGGCCTGGCTGCTGGCCTGGCTGGACGAGGCCGAACGCTATCCGGCGTTGTCGGAACGTGCGCCGGCGGCGCAGACGGCCAAGATGGGCCTGTGGCGCATCCCCGCCGCGGAAACCGTCAATGGCTGTGGCGAAACGCCCAATAGCGCCCCAGAATGAAGGTCATCCCGGCGATGCCGATCAACACCAGGGCCAGCAGCACGTCGTAGCGGATCGCCGTCAGGTGCAGCAGTGTGGCGTAAGCGGCCTCATTGACGGCGAAGCCCAGCGCTGAAACCAGGAAGAACCGCGACGCCGCGCGCGCCAGCGGGGCATGCTGATGGCGGAAGGTCAGGCGGTAGTGGCCCGCAAAAGACACGCCGAAAGCCACCAGCCAGCCGACGACATTGGCCGCAAGCGGCGCCAGGCCGCCCAGGGTCACGCACGCCACGGCGACCGCCCAGTGGGTGGCCGCCGCCGCGCAGCCTACAATGACGAACCAGCCGATCTGGGCAGCGAGTTTTTTGAACATGGATCCCGATTCACAAGCAGCAGGGCAAGGATACCGGCGCATTGTATTGTGCGCCGATGATTTCGGGATGAACCCGGCGGTGAACGCCGGCATCCTGTCGCTGGCCGGACGCGGCCGCCTCTCGGCCACCAGCCTGCTGGTCGACGGCCCGGCCGCGCGCACGGACACCCCCGCCTTGCGAGCCTCCGGTTTGCAGATCGGCCTGCACCTGAATCTCACGGAGTCCTTCGGCCAGCCCGGGCTGTGCCTGCCCCTGGGCGCCTTGATCCGCACGGCCTGGCTGGGCCGTTTGTCCCGCCAGGCCGTGCGCGACGCCGTGCAACGGCAAGTGGCGCTGTTCCAGGACATCACGGGCCGTGCGCCCGACTACGTCGACGGCCACCAGCACGTGCATCAATTGCCGGTGATCCGCGATGCGCTGCTCCAGGCATTGCCCGAGCCGCGCGCCGGCCGCCCTTGGATCCGCGATGTCGGACGGCCCCGCATGGCGGGTCTGCCGCCCCGACTGTGTTTCAAGGCCGTCGTCATCGCCGGTCTGGGTGCCGCCGGTCTGCGGCGGCGTGCGCAGCGACGCGGTCATGCGCTCAATCCCGGCTTTCTGGGCGTGTATGATTTCCAGGGTGGCGTTCCGGCCTACGAGGGCTGGATGCGCCGCTGGCTGGCAGCCTGCCGCGACGGCGACGTGTTGATGTGCCATCCCGCGCTCGGCGCGGAGGGCGCCGATGCCCTGTCGGCGCAGCGCCAGGCCGAACACGAGGTGCTGGCGGGCGCGTTGATGGCGCGGTTGCTGGCGGAACATCACCTGACGATCGAAGGGGCGGTCCGCCGCCCCGAGGAAACCGCATGAACCCGAACTATCAGACCCTGACCCCGGCGTTCTCCGTCGCCCCCCAACTGCAGCCCGCCGACATGCAGGCCCTGGCGGACGCGGGCTTCAAGTCCGTCATCATCAACCGTCCGGATGGCGAGGGCGGCCCCGAGCAGCCTTTGTCCGACGACGTGCTGCGGGCCGCCCGGGCCGCCGGCCTGCAGGCGCGCTATCAGCCCGTGGTCAGCGGCGCCATCACGGCGGCCGACGTCGCCGAGTTCGCCAGCCTGCTCCAGGAGCTGCCGGCGCCGGTGCTGGCCTTCTGCCGTTCGGGCACGCGCTGCACGAACTTGTTCATGGCGGCACGGGAATATGGCCTAGATCAAACTCAGGGCTGATCCGACTGTCCTTTCAGGGGGCCAACGGTTATGCTGATGTCTCCCTGTCAGTGTTTTGGATGATCCGCGTATGTTCAAGAAAATCCTGATCCCCACGGATGGCTCCAAGCTCTCCGCCCAGGCGGCCAACAAAGGCGTCTGCTTCGCCCGGACCATCGGCGCCGAAGTCGTTGCGCTGCACGTGACCCAGCCTTTCGCCGCGACGGTGGGCTTCGACGGCATGGCGGCAGCCTATGCCATCACGGATGAAGATTACGACCGCACCGCCGCAGAGCAGGCCAAGAAATACCTCCAGGCCGTGCTCGACCGGGCCGAGACCGCCGGCGTCAAGGCCACGCCGCTGGCAGTGTCCAATTTCAACGTCGCCGACGGCATCGTGCATGCCGCTCAATCCGAGGGCTGCGACCTGATCTTCATCGGCAGCCATGGCCGCAGCGGCCTGTCGCGGCTGCTGCTGGGCAGCGTCACGGTCAAGGTGCTGGGGCTGGCCAAGGTCGCGACCCTGGTCTACCGGGTCAAGGAAAACGACTGATCCCATGCCCCGCGTGATCCACCACCGGCCCGATCCGGCGCTGGAGGGCCATGACGCGGCCCGGGCGCCGGACGGCACGGTGCTTGATGCCCGCGGGCGTCCCTTGCGCGATTTGCGCATCTCCGTCACGGACCGCTGCAATTTCCGGTGCACCTATTGCATGCCGCGCGAGCTGTTCGGCGCGGATCATGTCTTCCTGCCTCACGAGGCCTTGCTCACCTTCGAGGAAATCACCCGTGTCGCCCGGATCGCCCTGGCCAACGGGGTGCGCAAGATCCGCCTGACCGGCGGCGAGCCTCTGCTGCGAAAACAGATTGAGATCCTGATCGGGATGCTGGCCGCCTTGCGTACGCCGGAAGGACAGCCGCCGGACCTGACCCTGACCACCAACGGCACGCTGCTGGCGCGCAAGGCCCGGGCGCTCGCGGACGCGGGGCTGTCGCGGGTCACGGTCAGCCTCGACGCCCTGGACGATGCCTTGTTCGAGCGCATGAGCGACAGCCGCGTGCCGGTGGCCACCATTCTCGAAGGGATCGAGGCGGCCGCCGCCGCCGGCCTGGCGCCGGTCAAGGTCAATATGGTCGTGCGCCGGGGCATGAACGACGGCCAGATCCTGCCGATGGCGCGTCGCTTCAGGGGCAGCGGCCACACCCTGCGCTTCATCGAGTACATGGATGTCGGCAATACCAACGGCTGGCGCATGGACGAAGTCGTCACCGGCGCGGAAATCGTCCGGATGATCGCCGCGGAGTTTCCCCTGCAGCCGCTGCAGGCCGGCTACCGGGGCGAAGTCGCGGCCCGATGGGCCTATGCCGACGGCGCCGGCGAGATCGGCCTGATCACCAGCGTGTCGCAGCCTTTCTGCGGAGACTGCACGCGACTGCGCCTGTCGCCCGAAGGGCGGCTGTTCACCTGTCTGTTCGCCGAACAGGGCCACGACCTCCGCGCCCTGCTGCGCGCCGGCGCCGACGACGCGGCCTTGGCGCGGCGCCTCGCGGGCATCTGGCAGTCCCGCGACGACCGCTATTCCGAGCGGCGCGGCGAAGCCCACCGCGACCACAAAATAGAAATGAGCTATATAGGGGGATGAGACAGGACACATAAGGGTCCCTGCGGACCCTTATGTGCCTGTCGAATCGGAGCGCCTTGCAAGGCGCGACGTGGAGAGATGCCACGGCGTGAAGATGGCCCTGTGCCTGTCGAATCGGAGCGCCTTGCAAGGCGCGACGTGGAGGAAATGAAGTGTTCGACGGCCTGATTCTGGCGGGCGGTCAATCCCGGCGCATGCGCACCGACCGGGAACCGCAGATCGACAAGGGCTTGATGCCGTGGCGCGGCGAACCGCTGGTCGCCCAGGCCTCCCGTTTTCTGCAAGCCCAGGGCGCGGAAACCCTTTGGATCAGCGCCAATCGTCATCCAGACGATTACGCCGCCTATGGCACGGTCGTGCGGGACGATCCCGACTACGCGGGATGCGGCCCCCTGGCCGGCGTGCTGGCGGGTCTGCAGCGGGCGCGCTCATCCTGGTTGTTCGTGTTGCCGGTGGACGTATTGCGCTGGCCCGCCGACCTGGGCGCGCGCCTGGGTGCGGCGGCCGAGCCCGGCCGTCCGGCCTATGCCTGCACGCCCGACGGCCCGCATCCGCTTTGCCTGATGGCGCATCGCACCCTGGCGGATGGATTGCGGGCCTTCCTGGAAGCGGATGGCCGTCAGGTCCAGGCCTGGCTGCGCGAGTGCGGTGCGGTGGCCGTGGATTTCCCTGAGGCGGATGCCCTGGTGAACCTGAATACCCCCGAAGACTGGGCCCGCTGGCGCTGACCCGGCCCCGGTGTTCAGGAGAGCCAGTCGGACAGGGCCATCCAATCGACTTCCGCGCCGGTTTCCAGCCGTGTATCCGCAGGGATGCGGGCCAGCCCGTGCGCCCAGGCCAGACTGCCGAGCGCGCCCGAGCTTTGCTGCGTGTGCGGCGTCAGCCGGGGCAGGCCGGCGGCGCCTTGCGCGGCCTGGACGCGCAGGAAGTCGTCGCGCGTGCCGCCGACGGGCCGGGGCGTCTGCAGAATGCCGCGTCTCACGGGGGGCAGCACGTCGCGCCGGCCCTGCAGGCCGCGGATCAGGGGGCTGACCAGCAAGGCGAACACCGCGAAGGCCGAGACTGGATTGCCGGGCAGGCAGACCACCGGGCGGCCGTTCAACTCGGCCAACGCCACCGGCTTGCCCGGTTTCATGCGCACGCGCCACAGATCCAGCACGCCTCCCAGGGCTTCGATGGCGGGTTTGACCAGATCTTTTTCACCGACGGAAGCGCCGCCCACGCTGAGCACTAGATCGCAGTCCTCATTCAGCTCGGCCAGCGCCCGGCGGGTGGCCTCGGCGTCGTCGCGCGCGTGGCGCAGCGTCGGGGCGGCCGTGCCCAGGCCGCGGCACAGACTGGCGAGCATCGGTGCGTTGGAGTTGTAGATGGCGGCCGGCGGCAGGGGATGGCCGGGGGGGATGAGTTCGTCGCCGGTGGTCAGGATGCCGACCGTCAGGCGGGGGAAGACGGCCGCCTTGTCGTGGCCCTGGGCGGTCAGTACGGCCAGGTGGCCGGCGTCCAGGCGGGTGCCTTCGGTGAGGACGGTCTGGCCCGTGCGCATGTCTTCGCCCCGGCGGCGGATGTGCTGTCCGGGCGCGGGTGGGGCGAGGACGGTGATCCGGCCCTCGTCTTCGCGGCAGTCTTCTTGCATGACGACGGTATCCGCGCCTGCGGGGATCACGCTGCCGGTGAACAGGCGGATGGCCTGGCCGGGCAGCAAGGGCTCGGGGGCCTGTCCTGCGAAGCAGCGCTGTTGCACCGGCAGCGTGGCGCCAGGGGCGGCTGCGTCGGCGGCGCGCAGCGCGTAGCCGTCCATGGCGCTGTTGTCGGCGGGCGGCAGGTCCAGGACGGCGACGATATCCTCGGCCAGTACGCGGCCGTACAGCGCATCGAGGGGCAGGGTTTCGCGTGTGGCTGGCGCGCGTCCGCGCGCCGCCAGCCGATCCTGGGCGGTATCGAAGTCAAGCATGATCAGGGGTCCGTACGTGCGCGGTAGGCGCTGGCGAAATTGCAGGGGGGGTGGCGGCTGTCGAGCTGGGAGAGGAGAATTTTTTCCCAGGCGAGGCGGCAGGCGCCCGTCGAGCCCGGCAGGCAGAACACCAGGGTGTCGTTGGCCGTGCCGCCCAGGGCGTCGGACTGCAGCGCGGAGGCGCCGATGTCCAGCCAGGACAGATGGCGGAACAGTTCGCCGAAACCGGAGACGGCCTGGTCCAGCAGCGGCGTGACGGCGGAGATGGTGGATTTGCCGTGGGTGAAGCCTGTGCCGCCGTTGCTCAGGATGACCTGGATGGCGGGATCGGCGATCCAGTCGCTGAGGACTTTGCGGATCTGGTAGCGGTCGTCGGGGCACAGGGCGCGGGCCTGCAGGACGTGGCCTGCGCCGCTCAGGGCGTCGGCCAGGTAGTCGCCGGTCGTATCCTCGGCGGCGGAGCGGCGGCTGGAGATTGTCAGCACCGCGCAGCGCAGGCTGACGGGCGGCAGGGCGGGGTTTGCTTTCATGGCGCGTCCCGGGGCGGATCCCATTGGGCGGTTTTCTCGGCGTCGGCGGCCTGCTGCTCGACCCAGAACGCCCGGCCGTCGGCCAGGGTTTCGCGTTTCCAGAAGGGCGCGCGGGTCTTGAGGGCGTCGATGATGTATTCGCACGCCTGGAAGGCTTGGCCGCGGTGGGCGGCGGCGGCCCCGACGAAGACGATGGGGTCGCCCAGCGGCAGTTCGCCGACCCGGTGGACCACCACCGTGTCGAGCACGCTCCAGCGCTGCTTCGCCTGATCGCACAGCGTCTGGATCTCGCGTTCGCACATGCCTGGGTAGTGTTCCAGGAACAGGCTGCGCGATCCAGCCTCGGGGCTGTAGTCGCGCACCATGCCCAGGAAGTACACCAGGGCGCCGGCGCGGCCGTCCGTGCGGGCCTGAAGCAGGGCGGTCAGTTCGGCAACGTCGAAGCGTTCGGTCTGGATGCGGATCATGATGCGTGCGAATGGCCCTAGCCGCCCGTGACGGGCTCGAACACGGCGACTTCGTCGCCCGGGCGAATCGTGGCGGTTCGTGCCGCGTGCTCCTGGTTGATGGCGAGTTTCAGACGGATCGAAGGCCCCAGGGCGGGGCAGCGCGCCGCCAGGGCGTCGAGCCAGGCGCCCGCCTGGACAGGGGCTTCCAGGGCTTGGGTTTCGCGCCGCAGGCCCATGTGTTCCGCGACCTGGGCGAAATACAGGACTTCAATCGTTGTGCCAGTCGCCACTTTTGCCTCCGGTTTTGCTGAGCAGTCGGATCTGCTCGATGACGATGCCCTTGTCGGCGGCCTTGCACATGTCGTAGACCGTCAGGGCGGCGACGGAGCAGGCCGTCATGGCCTCCATTTCGACGCCGGTCTGGTGGCAGGTGCGGCTGGTGGCGCGGATGGTCAGCGTGCGGCTGGCCTCATCGGCCGAAAAATCCACCCCGACGAAGCTCAGCGGCAGGCTGTGGCATAGGGGGATCAGCTCGGCGCACCGCTTGGCGGCCAGAATGCCGGCAATACGGGCCGTGCTCAGGACCTCGCCCTTGGCGTTGGCCTGGGCCGACAGCAGGCCCCAGGCGTGGGCGTTCAGGCGCACCCGGCCTTCGGCCACGGCCGTGCGGTCGGTTGCGGTCTTGGCGCCGACGTCGACCATGCGGACCTGGCCGTTTTCATCCAGATGGCTCAGGGCGGGGGAAAGATCGGTTTTGCTCATGGTCCTATGATAAACGAGGACGCCGCCGTGCAGAATGCGCCGCTGCTATGATGTTTGCTTGAGCGCATCGCCCGGTGCCGGCGGCGCTCCAGACCGGAATCCCGCATGGCCAAGACGATCGGCGCTTTCTTTTCCCTGTACCTGGCGACCCTGATCCTGTTGCTCAGTTCGGGGCTGTTCAATACTTACCTGGGCTTGCGGCTGACCGCCCTGTCCGTGTCCGAAGTCTGGGTCGGGGCGATGATCGCCGCATACTACCTGGGCCTGGTGCTGGGCGCCCGGGTCGGTCACCGGCTGATCATCGGCGTGGGCCATATCCGCGCCTATGCGGCCTGTGCGGGGATGGTGACCATCACCGTGCTGCTCATGATCCTGGTCGATGGGTTGTGGGTCTGGCTGGCGCTGCGTTTCGTGGCGGGGGTGGCCATGGTCAGCCTCTTCATCGCCATCGAAAGCTGGCTCAACGAGCAGACCGAGAACGCCTCGCGGGGCACCGTGTTCGGTTTCTACATGGTTGCGTCCTGTCTGGGCACGGTGCTGGGCCAACTGGTTCTGGGCCTGTTTCCGGCGCTGGATGCGCAGCCGCTGGTGTTCGTGGCGATCTGCAGCGTCCTCAGCCTGATCCCGGTGACGCTGACGCGGCGCCTGCACCCGGCGCTGCAGGTGCCGGCCCCCCTGGCCCTGCGCTACTACGTGGCGCGCGTGCCCCTGTCCTTGACCGTGCTGTTCCTGGCCGGCATGCTGACGGGCGCGTTCTACGGCCTGGCCCCCGTCTACGGCTTGCAGCATGGCATGGACAATCACCAGGTGGGGGTGTTCCTGGCGGTGTCCGTGGCCGCCGGCCTGGTGTGCCAGTGGCCGCTGGGCTGGCTGGCGGACCACATGAGCCGGGTGAAGCTGATCCGCATCGGCTCGCTGCTGTTGTTGTGCCTGGGGGTGCCTTTGTGGGGCTGGTACGATTTTCCCTATCCGGCGCTGGTGGCGTTTTCCGGCGTGCTGGGGATCATCCAGTTCACGCTTTATCCCATGGGGGCGGCCTTCGCCAACGACAACGTCGATCCCGAACGGCGGGTGGGCCTGAGCGCCCTGCTGTACATGGTCTACGGCCTGGGCGCCTGCCTGGGGCCGCTGGCGGCGGGCGCCCTGATGCGGGTCTGGGGGCCGGATGTGTATTTCGTCTTCGTGTCGGCCTGCGCAGCCTTGCTGGTGGTGTTCATCCGCGAGCAGAAGGTCAAGGGCACGCATCGCAGCGAGGACGCTCCCACCCAGTTCGTGCCCATGGCCGACACGCTGCAGAACTCCAACGTGATGGCCGTCCTGGATCCGCGCGTCGATCCGCAGCGCGACATCTCGCACGATCCGGTGATCGACGATCCCCTGGCCGCGCCGCCCGACGATCAGGCCTCCGGTTCAGAACCGGCGCCGGGCGCCGCATCCGGCCCGGGGCCGGCCGCAGGGTCTGCGGGCTCAGCGGGGGAACAGTAGCACGATCGCGCCTAAGGCCAGGCCGATCCCCGCCATGTTCAGCGTGCTCAGGCGTTCGCGGAACACGCCCGCGCCCACCAGCGTTCCGATCGAGATCACGCCGATGTTCATGGCGGCGAACACCAGGGTCGGGTTCTCCGGGAAGGTCTGGTGCGCGCGGATGTAGAAGTAGATATTGCCGAAGTTCAACCCGCCCAACAGCATGCCTGCCGCCAGGCTGCGGCCGTGCCAGCGGGTGCGCCGGAACGCCAGCCACAGGCCCATCAGCAGGCCGGCCAGGATGAAGCTGAGCAGCAGACTGCCGGTAAAGCCCGCACCGATGTGCGCCATCTGCTTGAACAGGATGTCAATGCAGCCGTAGCCCGCCCAGACGCCCAGCAACGTCAGCCATCCGCGCGATGCGCCCCGGGTTTCGTCGTCGGGCCGCGTGGCGGCTTCGCCGGCCGGGGCCGCGCCATCGCCGGCGGTCCGCGGACGCGCCAGCAGGCAGGCCAGGGCGCACAGCGCCAGGGCGATGCCGAGCAGCTTGCGGCCCGATGCCGCTTCGTGGAACACCAGGAAGGCGGCCAGCAGCGGCAGAATCAGCGACAGGCGCTGGGCCGTGTCGCTGCGCACGATTCCGGCCCTGCGCACGGCGGCCGCCATGATCAGAAAGACGCTGGGCAGCAGCACCCCCAGTAGGCCCAGGATCATCCAGACCTCCGGCGACTGGTCGAACAGTGTGTCCAGAGGCGGGCTCAGCAGCCACAGGCAAAGCGCCGTTGCCGTCGCATAGTTCACGGCAATGGCCTGGTCCACGCGGATGTCGCGGCTGCGCGCCAGTTTCAGGAAGATCGAGACGGCGACACTGAAGGAAATGCTGAAGATCAGGGTGTGCATGATCGGAAATCGGGCTGGAGATCGGGAATTGGAGGCCTTCCGCGCCGGAGTCAGACCGTGCTGGCGGCGGTTTCATCCAGAGCGAGGGCGGCGGATTCGGTGCCGGGCATCGGCACCAGCCCCAGGCGCTCGAACAGCCGGGCGTCGGCCTGCGCCTGCGGGTTCGGCGTGGTCAGCAGCCGTTCACCGTGAAAGACCGAATTGGCGCCGGCCATGAAACAGAGCGCCTGGGTGCTGTCGTGCATGGTCTCGCGGCCCGCGGAAAGCCGCACCACGGCGCGGGGCATGACAATGCGGGTCACGGCGATCGTGCGCACGAATTCGATGGGATCCAGGTCGGGCGCATCGGCCAGGGGGGTGCCCGGCGCTTTGACCAGTTGGTTGATGGGCACCGATTCCGGATAGGGATCCAGGCGGGCCAGGGCGGCGATCAGGCCCGCGCGGATCTCGCGCGACTCTCCCATGCCGACGATGCCGCCGCAGCAGACCTTCAGCCCGGCCTCGCGGACACGGTGCAGCGTGTCCAGACGGTCCTGGAATCCCCGGGTGCGGATGATCTCGCCATAATATTCCGGCGCGGTGTCCAGATTGTGGTTGTAGTAGTCCAGGCCGGCCGCCTTCAGGCGCTCGGCCTGTCCGTCCTTGAGCATGCCCAGGGTGACGCAGGTTTCCAGCCCCAGCGCCTTGACGGCCTGCACGTGCTCGATCACCTGGTCCAGTTGACGTTCGGTCGGCGACCGCCAGGCGGCGCCCATGCAGAAGCGCTGCGCCCCGGCATCCCGGGCCTTGCGCGCGGCTTCCAGCACCTGATCCAGCGGCATCAGCGGCGCCGCCTCGACTTCGGTGTGGTAGCGCGACGATTGCGGGCAGTAGGCGCAGTCCTCCGGACAGGCGCCGGTCTTGATCGACAGCAGGCTGGATTGCTGGACGGCATTGGCCGGGTGGTGTTCCCGGTGCACTGTTTGTGCTTGCAGCAGCAGGTCGTTGAAAGGCAGGGCGAACAGATCCAGGATAGCCTGGACCGGCCAGGCAGGTGCCAGGGTTTCGTGGCGGACGCGGGCGTGCATGACGGACGGACTCCGGAAAGTGGCGGACAGCCCGGATCGTAGGCGGTGCGGCCGCCCTCCTGCAAGCGCGAACGGCCGGCAATCTGCCTCGAATTTTCGGGTAAATGCGCGATCTTGCCGTCTATTTTGTGATAGCGGCTTCGGCATGCGGGATTTCGGCCCGATTTCTACGGGCGCCTGGAGATGTAAAGAGATGTGATTTCAGAGGGGCAAAACGACGGTGGGGCCTGGCCGGAATCGGGGAAAACCGGTCGATCTCAAAAAAATCGGGGCTCGCTTGCACACGAAAAAAAATTCGTGCATAATCTCGTTTCTTCGTTAACGAAGCCCTTGTTTGGGGGTATAGCTCAGCTGGGAGAGCGCTTGCATGGCATGCAAGAGGTCAGCGGTTCGATCCCGCTTACCTCCACCAAACTTTCGTTGTCGAATGTCCTGTCCCCTTCGTCTAGAGGCCTAGGACACCACCCTTTCACGGTGGGTACAGGGGTTCGAATCCCCTAGGGGACGCCAGGATTTTCTGGCACCGCTGCGGAGCGGTAGTTCAGTTGGTTAGAATACCGGCCTGTCACGCCGGGGGTCGCGGGTTCGAGCCCCGTCCGCTCCGCCAAAAGATTAAAAAAGCCCAATAGTTTAACAGCTATTGGGCTTTTTGCACTTTTCCGGCTGGCAGGCCGCCCCGCCTCTCTGGCTGGCTGCTAGGATCTCGTCACCTTATCAGGAGCGCTATGGCATTGAGCGAACTGGAACTTGCAAGGGTGCATCGCACGATGGATGCCTATATTGCACGCCGCCGCCCTCGACCAGAGATCCGGGATGAATTGGATATTGGTTATTCCGTTGAAAACCAATCCGTCATCGTGCATGAGGATCGCCGGCTATACGATGGCTCGCGAATGATTGAACCCGTCGCAAAGGCGACATGGGTCAAAACACAAAGGATCTGGAAAATCTTCTGGATGCGAGCCGACCTCCGGTGGCACGGCTATGAGCCCCTGGCCGCGGCGCGGACCTTGGACAAAGTGCTGGAGGAGATCGATGCGGATCCCTACGGTTGCTTCTGGGGGTAAGCGTCAGCCGGAAGCTCACTTGACGATCTTCGCGCCTTCCCGCCCTTTGCCAAGCGAGACCCACTCCAAAAAATGAGCAATCCAATATGACGGTTACCATTTACGGCATCAAGAACTGCGACACGATGAAGAAGGCCTTCGCGTGGCTGGGTGTTCAGGGCATCGATTTCACATTCCACGATTATCGTGTCGCGGGCATCACCCGCGCCGAAGTGGCGGCGTGGGTCGCCGAAGCAGGGCTCGACAAGGTGCTGAACAAGGCGAGCAAGACGTTCCGAGCCCTGCCCGAAGCGGTACGCGGCGGTCTGGATGAAACCAGCGCGATCGACCTGATGGTCGCGGAGCCGACGATGATCAAACGCCCGGTGCTGAAGATGCCGAATGGCATCGAAGTCGGTTTCAAGCCCGAGCGCTACGCAACGATTTTCGGTCTCTGAGCGCGCGGTGAACGATTGGGTGGCCTCGTCGGGGCGATTGTTGCAGCGAGTCGCTGGCTGCCGCGCATCAACAGGATCAGTCCCTCTGGGTCGGATAATCCGCGTTCACGCGGGCGCGTCCCGCGCCGTGGTGATACACCAGCTTGGCGCCCAACCAGCCCCCGGCCGCAAGAAAAGCGAATCCGCCCGCGTCGAGCAAGAGCGAGACCGGATCCGGGGCCAAGGGCTGCAGGTGATCCAGCCGCAGCAGCAGGCGGGCGGTGAACAATGAGAATGCGATCAGCATGGCCCCCATGTGCAGATAGGCATCCCGCATGGCTTGACCCTCCGGGATGCGGGCGAACTCCACCAGGCCGGCGATCATCGCGATCACGGCGATCGTGCAACCCACGGTGAGCAGGCCTGCCGACCACTGCCAGGCGGCCCGGCCAAGCCACAGGCCGGCGTAGTCGGCGCCGACGGCCAGCGTCCAGCAGGCGATCGGGAAATGCACCAGGGCGGGATGGACGGGATGGCGGGACATTACAGGATCAGGCTGAGCAAGGTCAGAAAGCCGAGCACCGCGACAACGGCATGGACGACAACCACAGCCTTGGGCGGCAGTTTTTGCCGCATATGGAAAGAAGCCAGGAAAAAGCCTCCCAGGGCGGCGATCACCAGCAGCACGAAGCCGATCAGGATCTGTTGCGGGGCGGATCCTTGCACCAACAGAATCAGCAGCAGAACCAGGCCGATCGCACCGAGCGATGCGTGCAAAATGGACAACAGCCACGGGGCGAACCGATTGCGTAGCACGTGGGCTGCGAGGACCACGCCGCCGAGGGCGGCAAGGGCAAAGATTATCAACGCGGAGTTGATCATTTCAGTTCTCCAAGGGGTGCATGCATGACGAAATCCGCCACGTTTGATCCCTTGGATGCGTTCGGGCCCGATTCCGTTTCAATGCTTTCGCAGGCGTCGGCAGGGGTTTTCCTTTACGGGTCCGGAGCCTGCCGCGCGGCCTCAAAACACCGATATCCGCCTGTGGAGTGCGCTTGTTAGCGCATTGTTCTTTTTCGCGCATCCAGTAACATGCCAGAGGATGGCGACCCTGGCCGCGCATCGGCCCGCCATCGCCGTCGTTCATCTCACAGGGAAGGCATGAGCCCTCACATATCGCGCGCGGTCTGGCCATCGGTCCGGAGCAATTTCGGGCCCGGGATGGCATCAGCCGTTTTTTTCGTGTTCATGCTGGTGTTCGTGCTGAGCAACGCCGTGGCCGTGCATTCCCTGTTGTCACGCTACGAAAGCGCGCTCGATCAGGCGGTCACGCTGGATCGCATGCGGACCGCCAGCCAGCAGTTGGCGATTCGCGCGATGCGGCTGTCGGACGGCGCCCTGGTGCAGGCCGGGCAGTTGAGCCAGGAAATGGAGTTCATGGACCGCGCCTTGCAGGCGCTGGATCAGGGCGGCGTCATCGATGGCCGCGAAATCCCCGCCTTCACGCAGCAGGCCACGCGCGACTTCCTGCCGCGGATCCGGCGTGATTGGGCCACGCTGCGCGGCAGGCTTCAAACCATGCTGTTGGGCACGTATGCGCGCGACGATCGCATGGCCGAGGGAGAGCACGAACTGCCGCAGCTCGTCCAGCGCCAATGGGTGGCCGACAATGCCGAAACACTGTTGGGCGCGCTCGATGCCTGCGCCGACGTCCTGATGCCGCTGCTGCGCCAGGGCAAGGACCGCGCGCTGCTGGCCAGTGGCGGACTGGCGGTGCTCGACTTGATCCTGCTGCTGGCCTTGTATCTGCTGCTGCGCCGCCATCTGGTCCGCCCCTTGCGCGAACTGCGGATTGCCTGCCGCGATCTGGTCCAGGGGCGCTACGACACCCGGATCGGCTATCGGGGACCGGGCGAACTGGGCCAGGTGGCCCGGGATTTCAACGACGGCATCCGGCAGGTGCACGATTTGCTGGCCAAGATGCGCGAGGATCAGGTCGGGCTGTTGCGGGCGGACACGATCTTCCAGGGGCTGGCGTCGAACTCCATCGTGGGGATCTTCCTGGTCGAGAACGAGCGCTTTACTTTCGTCAGCCACAAGATGGCCGAAATCTTCGGCTACGAGCCGCGGGAAATGATCGACACCATGACGCTGCTGAGCATTGTGGTGCCGCGCGAGCGCTTCCTGATGGCCGAGTCGATCAAGGCCAGCCAGAGCCGCCGGGACGGCACGCTGCGCTTCGAGCGTCATGGCCGCCGCAAGGACGGCTCCGAGATCGACATCGAGGTGTTCAGCTCGACCGTGCGCGTGGGCGAGCAGATTTCCATTATCGGCATCGTCCAGGACATCACCGAGCGCAAGCAGGCGGAGTCTTCGGCACAACTGGCCGCCATCGCCTACGAAAACAGCAGCGAGGCCATCGCCATCACCGATTCGGCGGGGGTGGTCATCGACGTCAATCCCGCCTTTTCGCGGATGACGGGTTTCTGGCCCGACGAGATTGCCGGGGAATTGCTGCCTTTGCTGCGCCCCGGCCGCCACAACCGGAATTTCTATGACGAGATGTGGCATGCCATCAATACCCTGGGGCGCTGGGAGGGCGAGTACTGGAGCCAGCGCAAATCGGGCGAGGATTATGCCGAGCGCGCGGTCATGGATACGGCCTGGAACCACGACGGCTCCGTGAACTGCCGGGTGGCGATGCTCAGCGACGTGACCCAGAAAAAACAGACCGAGGCCCAGATCTGGAAACAGGCGCATCACGATCCCCTGACCGGCCTGCCGAACCGCCAGTATTTCAATGAGCGCCTGAGCAGCGCCGTCGACTCGGCCGATCAGACCGGCCGGTCCCTGGCGCTGCTGTTCCTGGATCTGGACCTGTTCAAGGAAATCAACGATTCCATGGGGCATGCCATGGGCGACCGGCTGTTGGTCGAAGTCGCCCGGCGACTGCAGGCATGCGTGCCGTCAGGCGCCAGCTTCGTGGCCCGTCTCGGGGGGGACGAATTCGTCGTCCTGCTGGACGACACCGCCGACAAGGCCCGGATCGACGCGCTGTGCCGCGCCATTCTCGACCGGATCACGGAGCCTTACCGCCTGGGCGGCGATCCCGTGCGAATCTCGGCCAGCCTGGGGGTGGCCCTGTATCCCCGGGATGCCGAAAACGCCGAGATTTTGATGCGCCATGTGGACATGGCGATGTACGTCGCCAAGGATTCGGGCCGGAATTGCTACCACTACTTCGACCGGAGCATGCGCGAGCGCGCGCGCATGCAGCGCGATCTGATGTGCGCCCTGCCGCAGGCCATCGATGACGCGCAGTTCTTCCTGCTGTTCCAGCCGATCCATTCCCTGAGCACGGGGCGCATCGTCCAGGCCGAGGTTCTGCTGCGCTGGCGGCATCCGGAATTCGGCGTGATCGCGCCGGCGGATTTCATCCCTTTCGCAGAAGAGCGCTTGCTGATCCGGCCGCTGGGAGACTGGGTGTTTCGCGAGTCGATCCGCCTGCTGGCCGGCTGGCGTCGGGACCTGGCGCCGGATCTGCGCCTGACGATCAATGTCTCGCCTGGCCAACTCGGCCTGGAGGATGCCGGACTGGATGTTGCATTCGAGTTGTTCGATACCTTGGGCCTATCGCCGGACTGCCTGGTGCTGGAGCTCAGCGAACGCATGCTCATGAATGGCGATTCCCAGGTGCGCGACCGCCTGCAGCGCCTGCATGATGCCGGCTTGTGCTTCAGCGTCGGCGCCGTATCGATCGGCATGCCTGCGTTGCTGGCGGTGCGTGAACTGCCGTTCGAGGCCATCAAGCTCGAACGGGAAACGACCGAACGGCTGCTGGATAGCGAACATGCCGTCATGGTCAGCGGGGCCATCATCACGTTGGCGCATCGGCTCGGCCTGCGAGTGACCGCCGAGGGCATCACGCGCCAGGGCCAGTATGAAGTGTTGCGTGACGCGGGCTGCGATGAGGGCCAGGGTTATTGGTTCGACGAACCGCTGGATCAGGGGGCTTTCGAGCAGCGGCTGCGGGATCAGGCCGGGTAGCGGCGCGTCCGGACGGCCAGCAGCAGGCCCAGCAGCGTCCAGATCAGGATCGGCGCATTGCCCCAGCGCACATAGGGCGTCAGCCCCTGGGTGCCCTGGACTTCGGCATCCAGGATACCGGGCCGGCCCGGCTCCAGCGCCCCCAGGACACGGCCTCGGGCGTCGATGACGGCGGTGGCGCCGGTATTGGTGGCGCGCACGACGGGCCGCGCGGTTTCCAGGGCGCGCATGCGCGCGATCCACAGGTGCTGGCGCAGCGCCCAACTGTTGCCGAACCAGGCCAGGTTGCTGATGTTCGCCAGGATGCTGGCCCCGGGCGCGTCGAGCCCGTCGGGGGCGACCGTGGCGGCGATTTCCTCGCCGAACGTATCTTCGTAGCAGATGTCGACGGCCAGAAGCTGGCCATCGATCGCCAGCGGCGGTTGGCGGGCGGAGCCGCGGTCGAAGTCGCCCAAGGGGATCTGCAGCGCACGCACGAACCAGCGGAAGCCGGGCGGGACGAATTCGCCGAAAGGCACCAGGTGGCGCTTGTCGTAATGCCAGGCCATCCCGGCCGGCGACGGTGCCTCGGCATGCGGCCGCAGGGCGATGGCGCCGTTGGTGTAGCGATCGCCGGCCGGCGTGTCGATGCGCAGCGGCGCTCCCAGCACGAAGGTCGCCTGCATCGACTCGACGGCCTCCTGCCACTGCCGCCACACGATTTCGGGGACCTGGTCCTGGAAGACCGGCAGCACGGTTTCCGGCAGGATGACCACGGCCGGACGGTCGGCCTCGCTCTTTGGGGGCAGCGCGGCCAGGTGCTGGATGCGCGCCTGCGAGGGCAGGAACCGCTCGGGCCTGAATTTTTCGGCCTGGGGGGTGGCCGG
Source organism: Castellaniella ginsengisoli (assembly GCF_040955415.1). NCBI lineage: Bacteria > Pseudomonadati > Pseudomonadota > Betaproteobacteria > Burkholderiales > Alcaligenaceae > Castellaniella > Castellaniella ginsengisoli. The sequence goes on from NZ_CP158257.1 coordinate 1,775,700, forward strand.
CTGAACCAGCCGCACCATCAAGGGTTCGCCCAGCGGGCGAGCCCACGGGATGTGGCTCGCGGCGATACCCATCAAGCCGGTCGACAAGGCCAGGCCCACCACCGCGGCGGCGCTGCGATCATAGGCGGTGTCCTTGGCGCGGATCATCAGGGCGGCGGCTGCGGCGGCAAAGGCCGCCAGCCAGGCCAGGCCGTAGACGCCGGTGAACGGCGCCCAGGCGGCGAACATCCCTTCGGCATGGGCATAACCGGCGTTCAACCAGGTGAAGCCCGTGAACAAGGTGCCGCGCAACCATTCGGCCAGTGTCCAGGCCGAAGCCCAGGCGACCGCATTGAGAATCTGGCGCGGGGCGCGCCGCTGCGGGTGGCCGTGGCCGGCGCACAGCCACGCGGCCAGGGCGCAGGCGCCCGCCGTGTAGGCGGCCATCGCGGCTGCGAACAGCAGCAAGGCGGCAATGGCCAGCGGCAAAGACAGGCCGCCGTACGTGTGCATGCTGATGGTCAGCCAGTAGACACCGATGCCGAACTGGGCCAGGCCGAACAGCCAGCCCAGGGTTGCCGCCCGGCGCGGGCCGGCGGCCTGGAAAGTCAGTGCGGCAAGGACGGCCAGCGTGGCGATCTGCACGAAAGGCAGGCTCCAGGCCGGCAGGGGGCCGGGCGCAAAGCACAGGGCCTGCAGGCCGCCGGCCAACAGCGCCGTCAGGCGCCTGCGCCAGGCGTGATGCGCCGCAGGCGTCTGTGGCCGCGCGGCCGGGGTTTGTTCAGGCGGCATGTTCCGAAGTGGGCGGCGGCGGATCCAGCCGTTGGATGTGCAGCCAGCGCGCCCGCTTGCCGTCGGCCCCCACCACGGTGAAGGCCAGCCCGTGGCGTTCGATGCGTTCGCCGCGCCGGGGGATGTGCCCCAGCTCGGCCGCCAGCCAGCCATTGAGCGTATCGGCGTCCTCGTCGGGCAACTGGACGTCGAAGGTTTCGTTGAAATCCTCGATTTCCGCCGTGCCCATGGCGCGCCAACTGTTCTCTCCGGTGCGGAAGATGGTCTTTTCGTCTTCTTCGTCGAATTCGTCTTCGATGTTGCCGACGATCTGTTCCAGCACGTCTTCCATGGTCACCAGACCGCAGATGCCGCCGTGCTCGTCGATGACGATGGCCAGGTGGTTGCGGCTCACCCGGAATTCGTGCAGCAGTTCGTTCAGGCGCTTGGATTCGGGGGTGAAGACGGGCGGGCGTACCAGCGCGCGGATGTCGAGCGCATGATCCGCCAGGGCCAGCAGCAGATCCTTGGCCAGCAGCACGCCGATGATGTTGTCGCGGTCGCCTTCGTAGACGGGAAAGCGCGAGTGGCCCGTATCGGTGATGATCGGCATCAGCTCGGTCAGCGGCCGGGAAATATCCAGCAGATCCATGCGCGCGCGCGACACCATGATGTCGGCCACGGTCTTGTCCGCCACCGCCAGGGCGCCGGAAATCATGGCATAAGATTCCCCATCGAGGACGGAGTGGTCATGGGCGGCTTCGAGGACCGCGCGGATGTCGTCGCGGTCTGCGGGCGGGGCAGGGCGCAGCAGCGCCTTGAAGCGGGAAATAAGGGAACGTGCGGGCCGGGGAGGTCGAGGCTCCGGATCGGAGGCGTGGGGGTCTGGCATTGTCCTGGGGACGAGTGACGGATCCTGTAGCATAACCGATAAATCGATGCGTCCGGGCATGGCGCGGCCCCCGGGGACGGCTTCGTGCCTGGCGGGGACGGGCGGCAGGAGGGGCTCAGGCGTCCCGGTATGGGTCCGCAATGCCTTGGGCGGCCAGAATGCGGGTCTCCAGGGCCTCCATGCGTTCGGCCTCGTCGGTCTCGATGTGATCGTGGCCCAGGGCGTGCAGCACGCCGTGGGTGACCAGGTGAGCGGCATGGTGCAGCAAAGGCTTTTCCTGCTCGGAGGCTTCCCGCTCCAGCACCGGCAGGCAGAGCACGATGTCGCCCAGGATCAGGCCGCTCGGGTCGGCGCCGTATTCGAAGGTCAGCACGTTGGTGGCGGCGTCGCGCCCGCGCCAGGCGGCGTTCAGCGCGCGGCCCTCCTCGGCATCGACGATGCGCAGGGTCAGGGCCACCGGGCTGCCGGCGCGAGGCTCGGGCGACGCCAGGGCGAAGGCCAGCGCCCGCCCCACCCAGCGCCGCAGGCGCCAGCGCGGCAGCGCGGCAGCCTTGACCGCATACTGGACCGAGAGGGTGAAATCAGGATACATGGTCGCCCGCCCGCTCATAGGCTTCGACGATCCGCCCCACCAGCGGGTGGCGCACCACGTCGCGGCTGGTGAAGCGGGTCTGGGCGATGCCCGGTACGTCGTCGAGCACGTCCAGGGCGTGCAGCAGGCCGCTCTGGTGGCCCTTGGGCAGATCCACCTGGGACGGATCGCCGTTGATGACGGCCTTGCTGCCGAAACCGATCCGGGTCAGGAACATTTTCATCTGTTCCGGCGTGGTGTTCTGGGCCTCGTCGAGGATGATGAAGGCGTGGTTCAGCGTGCGGCCGCGCATGTAGGCCAGCGGGGCGATCTCGATGGTCTGCTTCTCGAACAGGCGCTGCGTGCGCTCGAAGCCCAGCAGATCGTACAGGGCGTCGTAGAGCGGCCTCAGGTAGGGGTCGACCTTCTGGACCAGGTCGCCCGGCAGGAAGCCCAGGCGTTCGCCGGCCTCCACGGCGGGGCGCGTCAGCACCAGCCGGGACACCGATTCGCGCTCCAGGGCGTCGATGGCGCACGCCACGGCCAGCCAGGTCTTGCCGGTGCCGGCCGGCCCCACCCCGAAGGTCACGTCGTGCTTCAGGATGGCATTCAGGTAGTCGCGCTGGCGCGGGGTGCGCGGCCGCAGGTCGGATTTGCGGGTCCGCAGGCTCAGGCTGGCGTCGTCCACGGGCGGCAGCTCGGGCAGCTCGGGCGCGCTCGCGGCCTCGCCGTCGCGGGCGCCCAGTTCCACCAGGCCGAGCTGCAGGGCATCCAGGGTCAACGGCGCCCGGGCGGCGCGTTCGTGGAACCAGCGCAACGCCTGGGCGGCGGGCCGCGCCTGGTGGCCCCGGATCGTGAAGCGGTTGCCGCGCCGGCTGATCTCGACTGCATAGGCCTGGGCGATCTGGCGCAGGTTTTCATCCAGCGGACCGCACAGATTGGCCAGGTGGGTATTGTCCGCCTCCAGTTGGAGGGACAGGGGGCGGGCTTTGGCGGCGGATCGGGTGGCGCTCATTGAACGGTATCCGTGGTGACGATCTCGCCGCGCAGGGTGTTGGTGAGGGCCTCGGTGATGCGCACATCGACCATCTGCCCGATCAGGCGCGGCTGGCCGGCGAAATTAACGATGCGGTTGTTTTCCGTGCGGCCTTTCATGTCGCGGGGATCTTTTTTGGAGGGGCCCTCGACCAGCAGACGCTGGACGCCGCCGACCATGGATCGGCTGATGGCGGCGGCCTGGTCGTTGATCAAGGCCTGCAAACGGTGCAGCCGATCGAGTTTTTCGGTTTCGGGCGTGTCGTCGGCAAGATCGGCGGCCGGGGTGCCCGGACGGCGCGAATAGACGAAGGAGAACGACTGGTCGAAGCCCACGTGGCGCACCAGATCCATCGTCTTCTGGAAGTCGGTCTCGGTCTCGCCGGGAAAGCCGACGATGAAATCCGAGGACAGGGTCATGTCCGGACGCGCGGCGCGCAGGCGGCGAATGATGGATTTGTACTCCAGCGCCGTATAGCCGCGCTTCATCGCGGCCAGCACCCGGTCGCTGCCGGCTTGGACCGGCAGGTGCAGGAAGGGGACGAGCTTGGGCAGCCGGCCATGGGCCTCGATCAGCCGGGCGGTCATTTCCTTCGGGTGCGAGGTGGTGTAGCGGATGCGCTCGATGCCGGGGATGTCGTGGACGTACTCCAGCAGCATGGCGAAGTCGGCGATCTCGCCGTTTTCACCTGCCGGCCCCCGGTAGGCGTTGACGTTCTGGCCCAGCAAGGTGACTTCGCGCACGCCCTGGTCGGCCAGGTCGGCGATTTCCATCAGCACGTCGTCGAACGGCCGCGAGACTTCCGCTCCGCGGGTGTAGGGGACGACGCAGAAGCTGCAGTACTTGCTGCAGCCTTCCATGATGGAGACGAAGGCCGCCGGTCCGTCGACCCGCGCGGGGGGCATGGCATCGAACTTCTCGATTTCCGGAAAGGAGATGTCCACCTGGGACTGGCCGGTGGCGCGGCGCCGGTCGATCAACTCGGGCAGGCGGTGCAGGGTCTGGGGGCCGAACACCACGTCCACGTAGGGCGCGCGGCGCACGATGGCTTCGCCTTCCTGGCTGGCCACGCAGCCGCCCACGCCGATCACCAGCTCGGGATTCAGCCGCTTCAGGTGCTGCACCCGCCCCAGGTCGGAAAAGACCTTTTCCTGCGCCTTTTCGCGCACCGAACAGGTGTTGAAAATGATGATGTCCGCATCGTCCGGGGTCTGGGTCAGTTCCACGCCCTTGGCCGCGTGCAGCACATCGGCCATTTTCTCGGAGTCGTACTCGTTCATCTGGCAGCCGAAGGTGCGGATGAACAGTTTCTTCACGCGCCCGGGTTCCGTAGGCTGCATCAGGGCCGCCAGGGCCTGGTCCTGGGCCTGGCGCCAGGACGGGTCTTTCAGATGCTCGGCGGATTCGCGGGAGGCGGGGATGACGCCGGGACGGCGCACGGGAGTTTCTTGCATGATGGATGCCGTGACGGGTTTATATCCCGGGGGCGGAAGGTGGAAACCTTCAATTGTAGCGTGAGCGGTCGCATGGTAATGGCACATGATGATGGAGCGCGCGGTGGCGCAGGAGAACCACCCGCCACCGCGCGCGGGTCAAGAACCCAAAAAACAGGGCCGGCCATCCGAAGATGCCGGCCCTGGAGTCAGGCGGGAAGGAAACGGATTTATCCGAGTTCCACTTCCGGACCGTCTTTCTTGACGGGCTTGACCAGGTCTTCGCGCTTGATGCCCATCCACATCGCCAGGGCGGCGGCCACGAAGACCGAGGAATAGATCCCGAACCAGATCCCGATCGTCAGGGCGAGCGAGAAATTGTGCAGCGTGGGGCCGCCGAAGAAGAACATCGACAGCACCATCATCTGCGTCGAACCGTGCGTGATCACCGTCCGCGAAATATTCTGCGTGATCGACGCGTTGATGATCTCGCGCACCGAAGCCTTGCGCTGCTTGCGGAAGTTTTCCCGGATCCGGTCCATCACCACCACGGATTCGTTCACCGAGTAGCCCAGCACCGCCAGCACCCCGGCCAGCACCGACAGCGAGAATTCCCACTGGAAGAAGGCGAAGAAGCCCAGAATGATCACCACGTCGTGCAGGTTCGCCAGCGCGCACGAGGCCGCCAGCTTCCACTCGAAGCGGATGGCCAGATACACCATGATGCCCACCACCACGAACAGCAGCGCCATCAGGCCGTTGTGCAGCAGCTCCTGGCCGACCTGCGGGCCGACGAACTCGACCCGGCGCAACTGCACGTCCGCGTGCTGGGCCTGCAGGGCCGACAGCACGGTGCGGCTCTGGCTGGCGGTGTCCTCGTCGGGGCGCACCGGCAGGCGGATCATGACGTCCTGCGAGGTGCCGAAGTTCTGCACCTGGAAGTCGGTGTAGCCCAGCGCGTCGATGGCCGAGCGGATCTCGCCCACCGGGGCGGATTGCTCGTAGTGGACCTCCATCACCGTGCCGCCGGTGAATTCGATCGACAGGTGGAATCCCCGGGAGGCGATGAAGAAGACGGCGGCCAGAAAGGTCAGCAGGCTGATGAGGTTCAGGATCAGCGCATGCCGCATGAACGGGATGGTGCGATGAATGCGGAAGAATTCCATGATGTGTCCTGGGATGCGGGGTGGACGGGCGTGGGGCTTAGGGCCTGTTCACACTAATCAAGGAGATCGCGTTGGGTCTGTGCGCTGTCGAGCGCAAGGCGTCTACCGCAGCAAGGCTCAATGCCTTGCGAGGATGGACAACGCGGCGGGCGGCGGCACACAGGCCCAACCCTGCGGGAAACCATGAAAAATTCGCCTGCCCTGCGTTGCCCGTCTTGCGCGTATGGACATACGCGCTGCGCCAGGCGCCTTGTTCAGCCAAATTTTTCATGGTTTCGCGACTCCTTGATTAGTGTGAACAGGCCCGGAGCCCGTCAGTCCTGCTTGGGTTTCCAGACCTGGCCGATGGAGATCGACTTCAGCTTGCGCTGGCGGCCATACCAGAGGTTGGCCAGGGCGCGCACGCCGATCACCGACGAGAACATCGAGGTCAGGATGCCGATGCAATGCACCACGGCAAAGCCGCGCACCGGCCCGGTGCCGAAGGCCAGCAGGGCGACCCCCACGATCAGGCTGGTCAGGTTGGAGTCGAAAATCGTTGCCCAGGCGCGGTCGAAGCCCAGGTGGATCGCTTGCTGGGGCGGCAGTCCGGCGCGCAGTTCCTCGCGGATGCGCTCGTTGATGAGCACGTTGGCGTCGATGGCCATCCCCAGCGTCAGGGCGATGGCGGCGATGCCGGGCAGGGTCAGCGTGGCCTGCAGCATGGACAGCACCGCCAGCAGCAGCAGCACGTTGAAGCTCAGGCCCAGCGTGGAAAACACGCCGAACAGGTGGTAGTACAGGATGATGAAGATCGCGATGGCGGTGAAGCCGTACAGCGTCGAGTCGAAGCCCTGCTTGATGTTGGCGGCGCCCAGGCTGGGGCCGATGGTGCGTTCCTCGATGATGTGCATCGGCGCGGCCAGCGAGCCGGCGCGCAGCAGCAGGGCCACGTCGGCGGCTTCCTGGGCGTTCATGCTGCCGGAAATCTGCACCTGGCCGCCGGGGATCTCGGAACGGATCACCGGGGCGGTCACGACCTCGCCCTTGCCGTTCTCGAACAGCACGATGGCCATGCGCTTGCCGATGTTGTCGCGCGTCACGTCGCGGAAGATCCGCGCGCCCTTGGAGTCCAGCGTCAGGTTGACGGTGGGCTGCTGGGTCTGCTGGTCGCGGCCGGGCTGGGCGTCCTGCAGGTTCTCGCCCGTCAGGATCACCTGGCGGCGCAGCAGCAGGGGGCGGCCGTCGCGGTCGGTGTAGCGCACCAGGCCGAAGGGCACGCGCCCCGAGGCCAGCGCGGCCATGGCGGTGGGCGAGTCGTCCACCATGTGGATTTCCAGGGTGGCGGTGCGCCCGAGGATGTCCTTGGCCTTGGCCACGTCCTGGACGCCGGGCAACTGGACCACGATGCGGTCGCCGCCTTGCTGCTGGATCACAGGCTCGGCCACGCCGAGTTCGTTGATCCGGTTGTGCAGCGTCTGGATGTTCTGCTTGAGGGCGTTGTCTTGCACCTGGGTGATCGAGGCCGGGCTGAGCGTGCCGTCCACCAGCCACTGGTCGCCGGACTGGCCCGTCGTGAAGACCATCTCGGGCATGGCGCGGCGCAGCGTGTCGATGGCGGCGTCGCGGTCTTCCTGGGTGGCGAAGGTCGCGCGCACCGACTGCTGGTTGCGCTCGACGTCCTCGACCTTGAGCTTGGCGTCGCGCAGGATGGTGCGGGCTTCGCCCGCCATGGAATCGTAGCGGCTGGTCAGGGCCCCCTGCATGTCCACTTGGAGCAGAAAGTGCACGCCGCCGCGCAGGTCCAGGCCCAGGTACATGGGGTGGGCGCCCAGGGCCGTCAGCCAGTTCGGCGAGGCCGACATCAGATTCAGGGCGATCGTGTAGTCGGGATTCTGCGGGTCCGGATTCAGCACCTTTTCGAGTTGATCCTTGGCCTTGAGCTGCGTGTCGGTGGAATCGAAGCGCAGCCGCACCGTGCCGACCGGGCCGTTCATTTCAAAGGAACCGGCGGTCGGATTCAGACCGGCCTGGTCCAGTGCCTGCTCGGCCCGGGACAGGGTGCTCTGATCGACCTTGACGGCTGTCTTGGCCCCCGCGATCTGGACCGCCGGCGATTCACCGTAGAGGTTGGGCAGCGTGTAGAGCACGCCGATCAGGACGGCGGCCAGAACGATGAGGTATTTCCAGAGAGGGTAGCGGTTCATGGTCGATCAGGTGGAGCGGGTCTGAATGGGACGAGACGCCGGGAGTGGCGCCCGCCGGGCGGATCAGAGCGACTTGATCGTGCCCTTGGGCAGGACGGCGGTGACGGCGCTGCGCTGCACGATGGTTTCCACGGCCTTGTCGCCCGACTGGGAGATCTCGACGGTCAGGTAGTTGTCGCTGACCTTGCTGATCTTGCCCAGCATGCCGCCCGTCATGATGATCTCGTCGCCTTTGCCCAGCGCCTCGACCATCTTCTTGTGCTCCTTCTGGCGCTTCATCTGCGGGCGGATCATCAGGAAGTACAGGATGACGAACATCAGGATGATGGGCAGCATGCTCATCAGCGGGTTTGCTTCGCCGGCGGCTTGGGCCGGGATCAGGGTCAGGGTGTCGACGAGAGACATGGAGGCTCCTGCGTAGGTGAAGGGGTGTCGATGAGTGGATACGGGTCGGCGGCTTGCGGCCCGCAAATGAAATTAACTCTTGATTGTAGCGGTATATCCGCCGGGCCGTGCTTGCGTCTTCATTCTATGCCGCGCGCCCGGTCGCGGTGGAACGCCTCGCGCCAGGACTCGAAACGGTGCTCCTCGATGGCGGTGCGCATGTCCTCCATCAGGTGCAGATAGAAATGCAGGTTGTGCAGGGTGTTCAGGCGCGCGCCGCTGATTTCCCCGGCGCGCTGCAGGTGGTGCAGGTAGGCGCGCGAGAAATGCCGGCAGGTATGGCAACCGCATGAAGGATCGAGCGGACGGGTGTCGTCGCTGTAGCGGGCATTGCGGATCTTCAGGTCGCCGTAGCGGGTGAACAGCCAGCCGTTGCGCGCGTTGCGAGTCGGCATGACGCAGTCGAACATGTCCACCCCCCGGCTGACGCCCTCGACCAGGTCTTCGGGCGTTCCCACGCCCATGAGATAGCGCGGCGCCTGCGCCGGCATGCGCGGGGTCACGTGGGCCAGCACGCGCATCATGTCTTCCTTGGGTTCGCCCACCGACAGGCCGCCGATGGCGTAGCCCTCGAAGCCGATCTCCGTGAGCCCGGCCAGGGATTCGTCGCGCAGGTCTTCGTACATGCCGCCCTGGATGATGCCGAACAGGGCGTTGGGATTGCCCAGGCCGAGGAAGGCCTGGCGCGAGCGGCGCGCCCAGCGCAGCGACATGCGCATCGAAGCGGCGGCCTCTTCATGGGTGGCGGGCCGGTCGCCGATGCGGTAGGGCGTGCATTCGTCCAGCACCATGGCGATGTCGGAGTTCAGGCTGCGCTGGATGCGCATGGATTCCTCGGGCGTCAGGAACAGGCGCGAACCATCGATCGGCGAGGCGAAGCGCACGCCTTCTTCGGAGATCTTGCGCATGCCGTCCAGGCTGAAGACCTGGAAGCCTCCGGAGTCGGTCAGGATCGGCCGGTTCCATTGCATGAAGCCGTGCAGGCCGCCGTGCCGGTCCAGGATGTCGGTGCCGGGGCGCAGCCACAGGTGAAAGGTGTTGCCGAGCACGATTTGGGCGCCGATGTCCTCCAGTTCGTGAGGCAACATGGCCTTGACGCTGCCGTAGGTGCCCACGGGCATGAAGATCGGGGTCTGGACGACCCCATGGTTCAGCGTCAGGCGGCCGCGCCGGGCGGCGCCGTCGGTGTGCAGCAGTTCGAATCGGAGTCCGGTCATGGGGTCTGGGCCTGATGGCCTTCCGTGGTGGAAGAGGCCGGGGCGGCCTCGATGAACATAGCGTCGCCGTAGCTGAAGAAGCGGTAGCGGGATTGCACGGCGTGGGCGTAGGCGCGGCGGATCGGGTCCATGCCCGCCAGGGCGGACACCAGCATCAGCAGCGTCGATTGCGGCAAGTGGAAATTGGTGATCAGGGCGTCCACGTTCTCGAACCGGTAGCCGGGGGTGATGAACAGCCGGGTATCGCCTTCGCAGGCGTGCTCGCCGTCGCCGTCGCGGGCGGCGGCCTCCAGGGAGCGGACGCTGGTGGTGCCCACGGCGATCACGCGGCCGCCGCGCGCACGGGTCTCGCGGATCAGGCGCAAGGTCTCGGCCGGCACGGCGTAGCGTTCCGCGTGCATGACGTGTTCGCTGATGCGCGAGACGCGTACCGGCTGGAAGGTGCCGGCGCCCACGTGCAAGGTGACGAAGGCGCGGTTCACGCCCAGGGCTTCCAGACGGTCGAGCATGGCCTGGTCGAAGTGCAGGCCGGCTGTCGGCGCGGCCACGGCGCCGGGCTTGTCGGCATAGACGGTCTGGTAGCGGGCCTCGTCCTCGTCGTCGGCGCCGTGGGTGATGTAAGGCGGCAGGGGTACGCTGCCATGCTGCTCCAGCAGCGCCAGGACGGGCGAGGGAAAGGACAATTCGAAGAGCTCGTCCCGGCGGCCCAGGACTTCGGCCTGGAAGGCGCCGCCGGCCAGGCTCAGCCGCGTGCCGGGGCGGGGCGACTTGCTGGCGCGCACGTGGGCCAGGGCGCGCCGGGGCTCAGTGATGCGCTCGACCAGGACTTCGACCTGGCCGCCGCTGTCCTTGCGGCCTCGCAGCCGGGCCTTGATGACGCGGGTGTCGTTGAAGACCAGCAGGTCGCCGGCGCGCAGCAGGCCGGGCAGGTCGGTGAACTGCCGATCGTGCAGGCCGCCGGCGCCGTCCAGGTGCAGCAGCCGGCTGGCGTCGCGCCGCGCGGCGGGGTGCTGGGCGATGAGTTCGGGGGGAAGTTCGTAATCGAACTGGGCAATGTCGAGGGAATCGGTCACGGGCGGACCGGGCGCAGTCTAAGGCGTCCGGGAAGGAAGAGGTGCGTCGGGGGTTGGAAAATTCGGGGGTATTTTAGTCTGATGCGCCGCCGCAGTCGTCTCGCCGGGCTCCTCTCCAGGGCAGGCCGCTACATCCGGGCGGCCGCTTTGGATTATGCTGGCGTTTTTTGTCGGGGGGACGGCATGAGGCTGGCGGGATGGTTTGGACGGCGGACATGGCGAGAGCGCCTGGGCGCAGGGCTGGCGGCGTGCCTGCTGGCGGGTGCGGCCCCGGGCGCCGGCGCGCAGAGCCTGCCGCCTGAGCTGCAGCAGGCCTGGAAGGCCACCCGCTTGCCGCTGTCGGCCCTGTCGCTTGAAATCCGCGAGGCCGGCGGCCCGGTGATCGCCCGCGTCCAGGCCGATGCGCCGCGCAACCCGGCTTCGGTGATGAAGACCGTGACCACCTGGGCCGCGCTGTCGGCGCTGGGGCCGGATTACGTCTGGCGCACCCGGCTCTTGTCTGATCCGGGCGCGCGCGTCGACGAGCAGGGCACCTTGCAGGGGCCGCTCTATATTCAGGCGGCCGGCGACCCCTGGTTCCGCCAGGAAGACCTCTGGAGCCTGCTGCGCGAATTGCGCCTGCGCGGGGTCAAGAACTTGTCCGAGGTCATCGTGGACCGCAGCCGCTTTGGCGACGTGGCCATCGATCCGGGCGATTTCGACGATTCCCCGGACCGGCCCTACAACGCCAGCCCCGACGCGATGATGGTCAATTTCGGCGCGACCCGGGTGGTGTTCCTGCCCGATGCCCGATCGCGGCAGTGGATTCCTTTGCTCGATCCGCCGACGCGCGATGTGCGCATCGAAGGCCAGCTCGGATGGCTGGAGGGATCCTGCAAGGCTTCGCCCGGAGTGGCGGTCGACGTGCGTCCCTCGGGATCCGGCTCCGTCGTCCACGTCTCCGGCAAGGCATTCGGCGATTGCGGCGAATTCAGCGTGTATCGCCTGGCCGGCCGGCAGGAAGATCATTTCGAGGCCTTGTTCCGCCTATTGTGGCGTGAGCTGGGCGGCACGCTGTCGCGCGGCATCCGCGCGGGCCGTACGCCCGCCCGCGCTTCGGTGCTGGTCTGGCACGATTCGCCGACGCTGGCCGACGTGATCCGCCAGGTCAACAAGCACAGCAACAACGTCATGGCGCGCATGACCTTGCTGACCCTGGGCGCGGAGATCAACGGGCCTGGCGCGACCGCGCAGAGCGGCGGCCGCGCGGTCCGGCAGATCCTGCAGAACCAGGGGGTGGACACCACGGGCTGGGTGCTGGACAACGGCTCCGGGCTGTCGCGCCAGGGCCGCGTCACGGCGCATGGCCTGGCGCAGATGCTTGACGTGGCCTGGCGTTCGCCCATGATGCCCGAGTTCGTGTCCTCGCTGGCGATTTCCGGGGTGGACGGCACCGTGCGCCGCCGCCTGCGGGCCGAGGACACGCGCGGCCAGGCGCATCTGAAGACCGGCACCTTGCGGGATTCGCGCGCGCTGGCCGGCTACGTGCGCGGCGCCAGCGGCAAGCGCTACATCCTGGTCAGCCTGGTCAATGATCCGGGCGCGGCCGCCGTGCGGCCATTCGACGATGCCGTCGTCGAATGGCTGGCGGCGCGCTGAGCCGCGCGACCCGGGGCTGTTTCAATCCACACGCATGAATATTCAATAACATCGGAGGAACAATCATGCACATATCCTTGCGCTTCATGACGGCCGCAGTGGCGGCCGCCTGCCTGTCGGCGGGGGTCGCCCAGGCCGCCGACGCCGTCAAGATCGGCCTGCTGACCACCCTGTCCGGGCCGGGCGCCGCCCTGGGCATCGACATCCGCGACGGTTTCGAATTGGCCGTCAAGCAGGCGGGCGGCACGCTCGGCGGCCTGGAAGCCGAGGTCATCGTGGCCGATGACCAGCTCAGCCCCGATGCCGCCAAGCAGACCGCCGACCGGCTGCTCAAGCGCGACCGCGTCGATTTCATGACCGGCATTGTGTTTTCCAACATCATGCTGGCGGTGGGCCAGCCGGTGTTCCAGTCCAAGACTTTCTATATCAGCGCCAATGCCGGCCCCTCGCAATACGCCGGCGCCCAGTGCAATCCGTACTTCTTCAGCGCCTCCTACCAGAACGACACCATGGATGAGGCGGCCGGCAAGGTCGTGCAGGACCGCGGCTTTAAGAAAGTCGCGCTGATCGCGCCGAACTACCCCGCGGGCAAGGATCACCTGGCCGGCTTCAAGCGGTTCTACAAGGGCGAGATCGTCATGGAGGACTACACCCAACTGAATCAGCTCGACTACGGCGCCGAACTGTCCAAGCTGCGCGTTTCGCAGGCGGATGCCGTGTTCATCTTCCTGCCGGGCGGCCTGGGCGTGAACTTCATCAAGCAATTCGTGGGCGCCGGACTGAACCAGGACATGAAATTGTTCGCGCCCGGCTTCTCGGGCGACGAGGATGTGATCCGCGCCGTGGGCGAACCGATGCTGGGGCTCTTCAACACATCCCAGTGGGCGCACGACATGGACAACGCCGCGAACAAGCGGTTCGTGGCCGATTTCGAGAAAGAGTACGGCCGCCTGCCCACGATGTACGCGTCGCAGGGCTATGACGCCGCGCGTCTGATCGACGGCGCGGTGCGCAAGGTGAACGGCAACCTGAAGGACAAGGACGCGCTGCGCAAGGCGCTGGAATCGGCGCCCTTCGAATCCGTCCGGGGCGCGTTCAAGTTCGACGTCAATCACTATCCCATCCAGGATTACTACCTGCGCGAAGTCGTCAAGGATGCCCAGGGCCGTGTGACCAACAAGCTCGTGGGGCGCGTGCTGGAAAACCACGCCGATGCCTACGTCGGCGAGTGCAAGATGCCGTCTTGATCCGCCGGGACCCGCGCGCATGAACGGCATTCTCCTGCTCGAACAACTGCTCAACAGCCTGCAGTTCGGCTTGATGCTGTTCCTGCTGGCGGCCGGCCTGACGCTGGTGTTCGGCATCATGGACCTGATCAACCTGGCCCATGGTTCGCTGTACATGATCGGCGCCTACCTGGTCGCCACCCTCGCGGTCGCCTCCGGTTCGTTCTGGATCGGCCTGGCGGGCGGCGTGGCCGCCTCGGCGGTGTTGGGCGCGGTGCTGGAATGCACCGTGATCCGGCGGCTGTACCAGCGGGATCACCTGTCCCAGGTGCTGGGGACTTTCGCCCTGCTGCTGATGGCCAACGAGGGCGTGCGGATGATCTGGGGATCGCAACCCTTGATGATGCCCATGCCCGCCGGGTTGTCCGGCCCGGTCGAACTGCTGCCGGGCTTCAGCTATCCGGCTTATCGCCTGCTCATCATCGGCGCCGGCCTGGCCGTGGCGCTGCTGCTGTACGTGCTGGTGACGCGCACCCGGCTGGGCATGCAGGTGCGCGCGGGAGCATCCAACCGTGAAATGGCGCAGGCGATGGGCGCCGATGTGCGCCGCCTGTTCACGCTGTTGTTCGCCTTCGGGGCCGCGCTGTGCGCGGTGGCCGGCGGGATGCTCGGGCCCCTGCTGGCCGTCCAGGTCGGCATGGGGGAAAGCATCCTGATCCTGGCCTTCGTGGTCATCGTGATCGGCGGCATCGGTTCGATCCGGGGAGCGCTGGTCGGCGCGTTGCTGGTGGGCCTGGTGGACACGGCTGGCCGCACGGTGGTGCCGATGCTGTTCGAGCTGCTGATGGGGCCCGCCGCCGCCGACAATGCCGGCCCGGCCGTGGCCTCGATCCTGATCTACGTGCTGATGGCCGCCGTGCTGTTCTGGAAACCGCGGGGCCTGTTTCCCGCCCAAGGGTGAGGAGAGGATGGCGCATTCCCCGCGACACGAGCCTTCGGGGCTGCTGGATCATGCGCTGCGCGCCCGCAGTGCCGTACCGCTGCTGGTTCTGCTGGCCCTGCTGCCTTTTGCCGCCCTGGCCCTGGACGAAGGCTTCTACATCGGCGTGGCCAGCCGCATCCTGATCTTCGCCCTGGCGGCCACCAGCCTCAACCTGATCCTGGGCTTCGGCGGCATGGTCAGCTTCGGCCATGCCGCCTTCGTCGGCATGGGCGCCTATACCGTGGGCATCCTAATGCAGGGCGGTATCGTTTCGGCCTGGATCGCCTGGCCGGCGGCGCTGCTGGTCGGCGGGCTGTTCGCCTTCGTGATCGGGCTGATCAGCCTGCGCACCCAGGGCGTGTATTTCATCATGATCACGCTGGCGTTCGCGCAGATGCTGTTCTACCTGATGGTATCGCTCAAGCAGTACGGCGGCGAGGACGGCCTTGCGCTGGCGACGCGCTCCGATCCCGGCCTGGGCCTGGATCTGTCCGACGACGTGCAATTCTATTTCGTGGTGCTGGCGATCTGCGCCGGCGTGTTCGTCTGCCTGGCCCGGTTGCTCAATGCGCGCTTCGGCCACGCGCTGCAGGCGATCCGCGAAAACGAGACGCGCATGGCCGCGCTGGGGTTCGCGGTCTACCGCCACAAGCTGGCCGCTTTCACGCTGGCCGGCGCGATCGCCGGGCTGTCGGGCGCCCTGCTGGCCAACCAGAGCGGCTTCGTCAGCCCGTCCCTGCTGCAATGGAGTCAATCCGGCGTCCTGCTCGTCATGGTCATCCTGGGGGGCGTGGGCCACCTGTACGGCGGCCTGGCGGGCGCGGCGGCGTTTCTGTTGATCGAAGAAATCGTGTCCACCTACACCATCCACTGGCAGTTCGGCCTGGGCGCCCTGCTGCTGGCCGTGGTGCTGCTGGCGCCCAATGGGCTGATGAGCCTGGCGCGCCGCCGGGGCGCGCCATGACGCCGGCAGCGGTGGAAATCCTGCGCGCCGACCGGCTGGTCAAGCGCTTCGGGGGGCTGGCGGCCACCGATCAGGCCAGCCTGACGATCCGCGCCGGTGAGCTGCATGCGCTGATCGGCCCCAACGGCGCAGGCAAGACCACGCTGATCCACCAGTTGTCCGGCGCGCTGGCGCCAACCGCCGGCACGATCCATTTCGACGGTAGCGACATCACGACCCTGCCCATCCACGCGCGCGTGCGCCGGGGGCTGGTGCGCTCCTACCAGATCACCAGTGTGTTCCGGCGCCTGTCCGTGCTGGACAATCTGGCCTTGGCGGTACAGGCGCGCGACGGCGGTAGCCTGCGTTTCTGGCGTCCGGCGCGGGCCGAGCGCGAGCGTTACGACGCTGCTGCCGCCGTGGCCGGGCGGGTAGGTCTGGCCGCTTGCCAGGATCGCATCGCCGGCGCGCTTTCTCATGGCGAACAGCGCCAGCTCGAGATCGGCCTGGTGCTGGCCTTGCGGCCCCGCCTGCTGTTGCTCGACGAACCCCTGGCCGGGATGGGCGCCGAAGAATCCGAACGCATGGTGGCGCTGCTGCAGAGCCTGCGCGGCGAACACACCATGCTGCTGGTGGAGCACGACATGGACGCCGTCTTCCGCCTGGCCGACCGGATCTCGGCGCTGGTATCCGGCAAAGTGATCGCCACGGGCGCCCCCGACGAGATCCAGGCCCATCCCGGAGTCCGGCGCGCCTACCTGGGCGATGAACAGGGAGGTTCCTAGATGAGCGGCTTGCTGGAAGTCGAAGGACTGCAGACCGCCTACGGCGACAGCCAGGTGCTGTTCGGCATCGACCTGGCCGTCGGGCCGGGCGAAGTCGCTACCCTGCTGGGCCGCAACGGCATGGGCAAGACCACGACGGTGCGCTCCATCCTGGGCCTGACGCGCGCGCGGGCCGGCACGGTGCGTTTCCTGGGAGAGCGGATCGAATCGCGCGCGCCGGATCGGATCGCCCGCATGGGCCTGGCCGTCGTGCCCGAAGGGCGCCAAATTTTTCCGAACCTCTCCGTCCGTGAAAACCTGGTGGCCTTTGCCGCCCGCCGCAACGCGAGCGCCGACCCCTGGACGCTGGACCGCGTCCTGGCGCTGTTTCCCCGGCTGGCCGAGCGGGCGGCCAATCTGGGCAACCAGCTTTCGGGCGGCGAGCAGCAGATGCTGGCCATCGGCCGGGCCCTGATGACCAATCCGCACCTGTTGATCCTGGACGAGGCCACGGAAGGCCTGGCGCCGTTGATCCGCGAGGAGATCTGGCGCTGCCTGGATACGCTGCGCGGCCAGGGGCAGGCCATCCTCGTCATCGACAAGTATGTCCAGCGCCTGGTGCGGCTGGCCGACCGGCACACGCTCATCGAACGCGGCCGGGTCGTCTGGCGAGGTGAATCGGCCGCGCTGGCCGCATCCCCCGAGCTGTGGCAGCGATATATCGGAATCTGACCCGGATGCGCCTGCGTCCGCCGCCTCTGCCGGGCTGCGATGCCGCCCGGCGAGTTACACTTCATCTCATTCTGTTCTTGAAGCCGAATCGCCATGCCCATCCATGAAATCCGCCACCCCCTGATCCGCCACAAGCTGGGCCTGATGCGGCGGGCGGACCTCAGCACCAAGAACTTCCGCGAGATGGCCCAGGAGATCGGCGCCCTGCTGACCTACGAGGCGACCCAGGATCTGCCGCTGGAACCGGCGCGCATCGCTGGCTGGGCGGGCGAGATCGACGTCGAGAAGCTGGCTGGCAAAAAGGTGACGGTGGTCCCGATCCTGCGGGCCGGCATCGGCATGCTGGATGGCGTGCTCACCCTGATTCCGGGCGCCAAGGTCAGCGCGGTCGGCATCGCCCGCAACGAAGAAACCCTGCAGGCCCAGCCGTATCTGGAAAAACTCGTCGGCCAGTTGGACCAGCGCCTGGCGCTGATCGTCGATCCCATGCTCGCCACGGGCGGCTCGATGGTTGCAACCATCGACATGCTCAAGCAGGCCGGCGCCCGCACCGTGCGCGCCCTGGTGCTGGTGGCCGCGCCCGAGGGCATCGCCGCCGTCGAGCGGGCCCACCCCGACGTGCACATCTACACCGCCTCCATCGACGATCACCTGAACGAGAACGGCTACATCATCCCTGGCCTGGGCGATGCCGGCGACCGCATCTTCGGCACGCGCCAGAAGACGGATTGACGGGGTGCGGTCTTGATCTGCCGCATGCGTCTCATGTTTTGATACATCGGGTTTTCCCCGATCATGTAGGATGAGGGTTCCTTATTCCGTTTGACAGGAGCTGTCCATGGCCACTCGCAAGCAAATCGCCACGCAATCCGCGGGAGACGCATTGATCGAAGACCTGAAGTCCAGCCTTGATCAGGCTGAAAAACTCTTGCGTGAAGCCGCTGACGCCACTGGGGAAAAAGCCGCCGACCTGCGCACCCGCGCCCTGCAGGCGCTGGACCAGGGGCGCGAAGCCTTGTCCGAAACCCAGGCCAATCTGGTGGAACAAGGGCGCAAGGTCGTGCATGACACCGACGAATACGTCCAGGCCAATCCGTGGAAGGCCGTCGGGATTGCCGGGGTGGCCGGGCTGCTGCTGGGCGCGCTGCTGTCGCGGCGCTGATCCGCATGGGACCTCTCAGCCGCGCGTTCGCCGATCTGGCCGCCCAATTGGCGGCGCTGGCCGGCACGCGCCTGGAGCTCTTCGGGCTTGAGGCCCGGGACGCCGGCGACCGCCTGCTGTGCCGCCTGGCGGCGTTGCTGGCGGCGGCGGTGTTCCTGCTGCTGGCGCTGCTGGTAGCCACGCTGGCGCTGGCGCTGGTTTTCTGGCCGACTGAATACCGCTTTCTGGCCTTGGGCCTGCTGGCGCTGCTGTATGCGGTGCTCGGCGCGGGGCTGGCTTGCTGGCTGGCGCATCGCCTGCGCCGTGACCCGGATCCGTTTGCCGTGACGGCCGAGGTATTGCGCGAAGACGCCCAGGCGCTGGCTGGCGCCACCGGCCAGCCTGAAGAAGGCGGCCAACCGGCGAACCGCGCGGGCGTCCGCCCGGCGCCGGATGACTCCATCCCGGGAGCCGTGCCATGAAGAGACCTCCTGCTGTCCGTGCCGGGCCCGCGACTGCGGCGGACCGCCGCATGCGCATCGAATTGCTGCGCATGCGCGCCGGCTACGAGCGCTTGGCCGTCCAGCGCAGCGCCTGCCGGCTCGCCGGCGAATTGCGGCCCGAATCCCTGGTGGCACAAGTGCGCGACCGCCTGGGTTCGGCCGGCCTGGGCTGGCTGGGCGGCGGGCTCCAGGCGCTGCGACGCTATCCGGTGCTGCTGTCGATCCTGACGTCGGTGGTGTCCAACCGCCGCCGTCGCGGCATTGCCCTGAAAACCGCCTTGATCGCCGGCCTGGTCTGGCTGGGGCGAGCCCGGTCATAGCCCCAGTTTTCCCCACATCGCGTCCACGCGCGTCTTGACCTCGGGCGTCATCTGGATCGGGCGGCCCCATTCGCGCTGGGTCTCGCCGGGCCACTTGTTGGTCGCATCCAGCCCCATCTTGCCGCCCAGCCCCGAGACGGGCGAGGCGAAATCCAGATAGTCGATCGGCGTGTTGTCCACCAGCAAGGTGTCGCGCACCGGATCCATGCGCGTGGTCATGGCCCAGATGACTTCGGGCCATTGCCGGGGGTCGATGTCCTCGTCCACCACCACGATGAACTTGGTGTACATGAACTGGCGCAATACGCTCCACAGGCCGAACAGAATGCGTTTGGCGTGCCCCGGGTACTGCTTGCGGATGGAGACCACCGCCAAGCGGTAGCTGCAGCCTTCGGGCGGCAGGTGGAAATCCACGATTTCGGGAAACTGGCGCTTGAGCAGCGGCACAAAGACCTCGTTCAGGGCCACGCCCAGGACGGCGGGTTCGTCGGGCGGCTTGCCGGTGTAGGTGCTGTGGTAGATCGGATCACGGCGGTGGGTGATGCGCTCCACCGTGAAGACGGGGAACCAGTCCTGCTCGTTGTAGTAGCCGGTGTGATCGCCGTAGGGGCCTTCCAGCGCCATCTCGTAGCCGGTCTCCGGTGGCGGCGCGACGCCCTCGGGCGCCTCGGGGCGGCGCGCGCGCGGATCGCCGGCCGGCAGGATATGGCCTTCGAGGATGATTTCGGCGTGGGCCGGCACCGACAGGCCGCTGCCCAGCGCAGGGGAGACTTCGGTGCGCGAGCCGCGCAGCAGGCCCGCGAACTGGTATTCGGACAGGCTGTCGGGGATGGGAGTGACGGCGGCCAGCGTGGTGGCGGGGTCGGCGCCCAGCGCCACCGCGATCGGAAAGGGCTCTCCGGGGTGGGCCAGGCAGTGGTCGCGGAAATCCAGCGCGCCGCCCCGGTGCGACAGCCAGCGCATGATGAGCTTGTTGCGGCCGATCAGTTGCTGGCGATAGATGCCCAGGTTCTGCCGGCGCGCGCGCGGGCCGCGCGTGATCACCAGGCCCCAGGTCAGCAGCGGCGCGACGTCGCCCGGCCAACAGCTTTGCAGCGGCAGGGCGTTCAGGTCCACATCGCCGGCTTCGACGACGATGTCCTGGCAGGGCGGGGCGCGCAACTGCCGGGGGTTCATGTCCCACAAGGCCGCTTTCAGCATGGAAACCTTCGACAAGGCGTCGCGCATGCCCTGGGGCGGTGAGGGCTCGCGCAGCGAGGCCAGCAGCTCACCGGTCTCGCGCAGCGCGGAGACGTCCTCGGCGCCCATGCCCCAGGCCACGCGCTGGGGCGTGCCGAACAGATTGGCCAGCACCGGCGTGGCGCAGGGCTGCCCGGCGTGTTGCGGATGCTCGAACAGCAGGGCGGGGCCTGCCATCCGCAGCACCCGGTCGCTGATTTCGGTCATTTCCAGAGCAGTGGAAACGGGGTGCGCGATGCGCTTGAGCTGGCCCTGGCGTTCCAGTTGGGCGATGAAGTCCCGGAGGTCGCGGTATTTCACAGAGTGTCGTCGATCAGGTTACAGTGGCGTCGTGTTCAAGATTACCATTCCCCCGGCCTGGGCGATGTCTGGAGGCGCCCATGCGCTCCGTTCCTGAGCGGCTGTGGCGCGGCGTGCGGGCCGTGCTGCGGCCGGTGAGCGAGTTCGTCCACGTCAGCGCCATCTACCTGGGGCTGGCCGTGCTCACCACGCTCGGCTTGAGCCTGGTGCTGCCCTCCATGCGCCAGCAATCGCAGCAATTGCACGAAGTCGTGCTGGCGATGTTCCAGGCCGACGGAGCGGGCTTCATGGCCGATGACGAAGGCGATATCCAGAACTGGTCCCTGCCGCAGGCCGCGCGGGCGCCGGACGACGGCGACGTGCCGCCCGCCGCCGATGCGGCCGAAGTCGCCCAGGAGACGGCGGCCGAGGGCGCCGGCCCCCTCAGCTTCGCCGGCGCCTTGACGGCCAGTTTGCGGGATGAACCGATCCAGGGGGCGACCCAGGCCCAGGCGCATGCCTTGCGCAGCTATCTGGCGCGCAAATACCGTATCGCCCACAGCGTGGCGGGTGCCTTGATGCGCACGGCGTTCGAGGTGGGGCGCGAGAAAAAGCTGGACCCGCAACTGCTGTTGGCCGTGATCGCCATCGAATCGCGCTACAACCCGTTCGCGGAAAGCTCCGTGGGCGCCCAGGGCCTGATGCAGGTCATGACGAGCGTGCACCGGGCCAAGTTGCGGCCCAGCGGCGGGCCGGCCTCGGTCTTCGATCCGGTCGTCAATGTCCGGGTCGGAGCCCAGATCCTGTCGGATTGCATCCGCCGGCGCGGCGGCCTCGAAGGCGGCCTGGCGTGCTATGTCGGCGCCACGGGCCCCAGCGACGGCGGCTACGGCGCCCGGGTGCTGGCCGAGCGCCGCCGCATCGCGCTGGCCTCGGGGATTCCGATCAAATAGGGCGGGCCGGCGCGCCCGCTCAGCGGCCCAGGAACACACCCATCCGGTCGACCGCCTCGCGCAGGCGATCCAGGCCGGTGGCGTAGGAAAAGCGCACGGTGCGGTGTGCATGGGCCTGGCCGAAATCCAGGCCGGGCACCGAGGCGACGCCGGCTTCGTGCAGCAGGCGGCGGCAGAATTCCGCGCTGTCCATGCCCAGGTGGTGGATGTCCGAAAAAATATAGAAGGCCCCGTCCGGGGCGGCGGGCACGCGCAGGCCCAGGCGCTCGAAAGCGGGCAAGAGAAAGTCGCGGCGTTCCTTGAACGACAGGCGCCGGCGCTCGTAGATCTGCATGACTTCGGGCTCGAAGCAGCTCAGGGCCGCGTGTTGCGCCAGCGCCGGGGCGCAGATCGCCAGGCTGGCGCCCAGGCGTTCCAGGGCCGGCATCATGGCCTGGGGGGCGATCAGCCAGCCCAGGCGCCAGCCGGTCATGTGGAAGTATTTCGAGAAGCTGTTGATGATCAGCAGGTCGTCGTCCAGCGTCAGGCCGCTTTGCGGCGGCTCGTCGTAGCTCAGGCCCAGGTAGATTTCGTCCAGGATGACGAAGCCGCCCTGCGCACGCACGGCGGCGATCAGCGCGCGCAGCGCGTCGCGCGGCATGGAGGTGCCGGTGGGGTTGCTGGGCGAGGCGATCAGCACGCCGCGCGTGGCCGGCCCCCAGTGGGCCTCGATGTCCTCGGGGCGCAATTGATAGCGGTGCCCGGCCGTGGTCGGCACCAGGCGCGTGACGCCGCCGGCCGCCGTGATGAAGTTGCGGTTGGCGGGATAGGACGGATCGGGCATCAGGACTTCGTCGCCCGGATCGATCAGGGCCATCGCCGCCAGCAGCAGGGCGCCCGAGGCGCCTGCGGTGATCAGGATGCGGGCCGGGTCCACGGCGGCGCCGAAGTGCCTCTCGTAATAGTGGGCGATGGCTTCGCGCAGCGCCGGAATGCCGGCGGGCGCGGTGTACCCGCTCAGGCCGGCATCGGCCGCCCGGTTCAGGGTTTCCAGCACGCGCGCGGGGGCGGTGAAATCGGGCTCGCCGATCCCCAGGCTGATGATGTCGCGCCCTTGGGCCGCAAGTGCCTGCGCCTGTTTCAGGACTTCCACGGCGTAAAATGGCGCCGTGCGTTCGGTTCTGTCGGCCAGTCGGACCATCGTGCAACCCTGCTGTGCTGTTCGGAATGAAAGCCCGATTGTAGTCCGTCCCCTGTTTCCGGAGCCCCGCCATGCAGTCTTCTTCGCGCCGCGCCTTTCTGGTCGGCCGCCGCACGGAACGATCCCCCTGGGAAACCTTCATATCGCGCCTGCGGCGTACCGCGCAGGGCGCGGTGCACGACTTCGCCACCGAGGCGGGCAGCGCCCGGCTGGTGCCCGGTCATATGCAGGATGTCTATCGGGCCCGGGCCCTGTGCGTGGAGCACGGCGTCACGCTGGCGTTGGACGGCATCCCGTCGGCGGCGCGGCTGGACGAGGGCCCTGTGCTGTGGGTGGAGCCGGGTTCCGCGATCGCGCGCTGCGAGCGTCTGGGGCCGGATGATCCGCGCTGGTTCGTGCAGCCCGGCTGCCTGATCGGCGATCTGGAGCAGGCCGGTTTGCCGCAATTCCGCGACCAGCCGCCGCACCTGACGGTGGCGGCCTGGCTGGCCGACCGGCGCAGTTGCGACTGGGATTGCGGCGATACGGCGGCCAGCGGTCTGGCGCATGCGCTGGTGCTGCTGGCCGATGGCACCCAGGCCAGTCTGGGCGCCTTCGGGGTGGACAACCGCAAACCGCTGGACAATCTGCGCGTCCAGGGCATGATCCCCCGTCTGTTCGAGCTGTCCGCAGCGCCGGATGCCGATGCCTTGAAGGCCGGGAGCCTATGGAATGGCCGCTATCGTCTGGATGCCTTGCGTCCGGCGTCCGGCGGCACACTCAATCTGGCCCACCTGCTGTTGGGCCATGGCGGCGAGCTGGGCTGGGTCGAATGGCTGGTGTTCGACGAGCGCGCCGGGCATCCGGCCGAACGTCCTTATGAATCGCGCTACGGGCTCCGGCCGGGCGCCGGCGGGGCGGCGGGGGCCGTCGACCGCGCCGTGCGCGCGTTGTTCGATCCCGACGGCGTCTTCCCGGAACAGGGACAGCAGTTCTGACGCCGGCATATGTGCCGCATGCGCTGTTCGCCATATCGCAGGCCGGCGCAAGCGGCTAGAATGGCTGGCAGCATCGCTCTCCTAACTTATTACGTATCAAGGCTTGCCTCACCATGGATGAATCCTTGCGCGCTGCGGCGCTCGAATACCACGAGCATGGCCGCCCCGGGAAAATCTCGGTCACCCCCACCAAACAGCTTTCCAACCAGCGCGATCTCGCCCTGGCCTATTCGCCCGGGGTCGCCGCCGCTTGCGAAGAAATCGTTGCCGACAATCACAATGCCTTCCGCTATACGGGGCGCGGCAATCTGGTCGGCGTCATCACCAACGGCACGGCGGTGCTGGGCCTGGGCAACATCGGCGCCCTGGCCTCCAAGCCCGTGATGGAAGGCAAGGCCGTACTGTTCAAGAAATTCTCCGGCATCGACGTCTTCGACATCGAGATCAACGAGCAGGATCCGGACAAGCTCGTGGACATCATCGCGGGCCTGGAGCCCACCTTCGGCGGCATCAACCTCGAAGACATCAAGGCGCCGGAATGCTTCTACGTCGAGCAGAAGCTGCGCGAGCGCATGAATATCCCCGTCTTCCACGACGACCAGCACGGCACGGCCATCTGCGTGACCGCCGCCTTCATCAACGGCCTGGAGGTCGTCGGCAAGGATATCGCCCAGGTCAAGGTCGTGGTGTCCGGCGCGGGCGCGGCGGCCCTGGGTTGCCTGGACCTGATGATGGACATGGGCCTGCCGCTGGAGCACATCTGGGTATCCGACATCGAGGGCGTGGTCTACGAGGGCCGCACGGTCCTGATGGACGAGAAGAAAGCCCGCTTCGCCAAGAAGACCGATGCGCGCACGCTGGACGACATCATCGGCGGCGCGGACGTGTTCCTGGGCCTGTCCGCCGGCGGCGTGCTCAAGCCCCACATGGTCGAAAAAATGGCCGAGCGCCCCCTGGTGCTGGCGCTGGCCAACCCCAACCCCGAGATTCTGCCGGCCGATGCGCTGGCGGTGCGGCCCGACGCCGTGATCGCCACCGGCCGGTCTGATTTCCCCAATCAGGTCAATAACGTGCTGTGCTTCCCGTACATCTTCCGCGGGGCGCTGGACGTGGGGGCGACCACCATCACGCGCGGCATGGAAAAGGCCGCCGTCATGGCCATCTGCAAGCTGGCCCGCGAAGAGCAGAACGACGTCGTGGCGGCCGCCTACGGCCTGTACGACGTGTCTTTCGGGCCCAACTATTTCATTCCCAAGCCCTTCGATCCGCGCCTGATCGTGCGGATTTCCACCGCTGTGGCGCAGGCCGCCATCGAAGACGGCGTGGCCACCCGGCCCCTGGCCGACCTCGAAAGCTATGCCGGTCAACTGGAGCAGTTCGTCTACCACTCCGGCGCCTTCATGAAGCCGCTGTTCTCGGCGGCGCGCGCCATGATCCGCGACGGCGGCAAGGCCCGCATCGTTTTTGCCGAAGGCGAGGACGAACGGGTGCTGCGCGCCGTGCAGATCGTCGTGGACGAGCGCGTGGCCAAGCCCATTCTCATCGGCCGCCCCGCCGTGCTGGCCGCCCGCATCGAGAAATACGGCCTGCGCATCCGCCTGGGCGTCGATGTCGAGGTCACCAACCCCGAGCACGACGAGCGCTTCCACCAGTACTGGACCACGTACTGGGAGCTGATGTGCCGCCAAGGCATCACCAAGGAGATGGCGCGGGTCGAAATGCGCCGCCGCCTGACGCTGATCGGCGCCATGATGGTGCGCCTGGGCGATGCCGACGGCATGATCTGCGGCACGGTGGGGTCCTACGGCAATCACTTGCGCTTCATCGACGAAGTCCTGGGGCGGCAGCCCGGCGCCTGCACCTACGCGGCCATGAACATCCTGCTCCTCGAGGAGCGCACCCTGGCGCTGGCGGATACGCACGTCAACGACAATCCCGATGCGGCCCAGATCGCCGAGATCACGCTGATGGCGGCCGAAGAAATGCGCCGCCTCAATATCGAACCCAAGGTCGCGCTGCTGTCGCGGTCCAATTTCGGCACGGGCAGTTCGTCCTCCGGCGAGAAGATGCGCCAGGCTCTGGCGCTGGTGCGCGAACGCGACCCCAAGCTCGAGATCGACGGCGAAATGCATGGCGACTGCGCCCTGGATCCGGCCCTGCGCGAACGCATCCTGCCGTCCACCACGCTGCACGGCGAGGCCAACCTGCTGATCTGCCCCAGCGTGGATGCCGGCAACATCGCCTACAACCTGCTCAAGACGGCGGCGGGCGGCAATGTGGCGGTCGGCCCGTTTCTGTTGGGCGCCAACGCGCCCGTGCACATCCTGACGTCCAGTTCCACCGTGCGCCGGATCGTCAATATGGCCGCGCTGACCGTGGTCGATGCCAACAAACCGCGCCACGCCTGAGGAAGTGCCGGTCATCCCGCCGGAGGCGGCCGGAGAGCGGCCCCGGGTCGGTCTGATCCTGACCGGGGGCGGCGCCCGCGCCGCCTACCAGGCCGGTGTGCTTTCCGGCGTGATGGAGGCGCTGGATCCGGACCGCCGGGCGGATTTCCGCAATCCCTTCGACATCGTCTGCGGCACCTCGGCCGGGGCCATCAATGCCGCCGCACTGGCCTGCCGCGCGCATCAGCCCCACCGCGCCGTCGATCACCTGTGCGGCCTGTGGCAGTCCCTGCACACCCGGGACATCTACTACAGCGATGCGGCGCGGCTGGTGCGCACCGGCCTGCAATGGCTGGGCATGATGAGCCTGGGCTGGCTGCGGCCGCAATGGTCGCGCTTCGCGCCGCATTCCCTGCTGGACAACCAGCCGCTGGCCGGCCTGCTGGCCCGTTCGCTCAGCTTTCCCCGCCTGGCCACCAATCTGGCGCGCGGGCACCTGAGCGCCCTGGCCATCACGGCGACGGCCTACACTACGGGCGAACACCTGACCTTCTACCAGGCGCGGCGCGGCATCCAGCCCTGGTCGCGCACCTTGCGGCGGGCCGTGGCCTGCTCCATCGGCGTGGACCACCTGATGGCGTCCAGCGCCATTCCCTTCGTCTTTCCCGCGCGCGCCATCCTCACGGGCGGCCGCACGCTCTGGTGCGGGGACGGCTCGATGCGCCAACTGGCGCCGATCAGTCCGGCCATCCACCTGGGAGCCGAACGCGTCTTCGTCATCGGCACCAATTACCGCGACGAGACCAGCCCCGGGGTGCATGAACTGGACCCGCCGTACCCCAATCTGGCCCAGGTTGCGGGGCATACGCTGTCGAATATTTTCCTCGACGGCGTGTCCATGGATATGGAGCGCATGGAGCGAATCAATGAGCTGCTTGCACGAATCCCCGCAAATCGTTTAAAAAGCGATTCACTGCGACCCATCCATACCTTGATGATCGCGCCCAGCAGGTCCCTGGACGAGCTGGCGCTGGAACATCTGGATGAGTTGCCGGGGGCCGTGCGCACCCTGTTTCGCGTCCTGGGGGTTTCACCACGCAGGATCGAGCCGGGCGGCGGTGCGCTGGCGTCCTACTTGCTGTTCGAATCCGGCTACACCCGAAGCCTGATCGCACTGGGCAGGGCAGACAGTTTGAATCAGGCTGAAAAAGTCATCGCTTTTTTCAAGGAGTGGTCCGCATGAGTTCGGCCCAGATCAAAAAAATGTTTGCGCAAGGCGTGGTTGACGCCCAGGCGGTGAGTGAGCAAGAAGCCCTGGACGCTGCCGCCGAGGCCGGCCTGGCCGCTTTCGTGGTCGATTGCGACCGGGCGCGCAATCGCTCCGCCGTGTTGCGGGCCGTGGTGAAGGCCATCGACTATCCGGAGTTCTTCGGCGGCAACCTGGACGCCTTGTACGACGGCTTGTGCGACACCCTGACGGATCAGAAGGAAGGTCTGTTCCTGTGGTTCCGGCACTTGCATTCCGGCGATCCCGCCCTGGCCGACGAGGCCCTGGCCATCCAGGCCGTGTGCGACGACGTCGTGGAATTCGGCCAGAACAACGAGCGCTGCTTCGCCTATGCCATCCAGCATGCCGGGGCGCATCCCGATCCCGAGCCGGGCGTCGATCCCACGCCCTATTCCGGCCGCGAAGAAGCCTGATTTTTTAGTTTCAGCTTTACCAGTCCAGCAAGGCCGTGGCCGCTGCCGCGAGCGCCAGGCCGGCCGTCTCGGTGCGCAGCACCCGCCGCCCGAAACGCACGCCTCGCAGGCCCCGGCGTTGCGCCAGGGCGAGTTCCTCCGGCGACCAGCCGCCCTCGGGGCCGACCATCAGCGTCAGGCGGTCTCGTGTATCGCCCAGCGCCGCACGGAAGTCCAGCCCGCCCTCGGGATGGCAGAACAGCGCGGGCCCCTCCACGGTCTCCAGACTGGCCGCCAGCGGCGCGGGCGGGTGCACGGCCATCAGCCGATTGCGGCCGCATTGTTCGCTGGCGGCGCGTGCAATGGAGCGCCAATGGTCCAGGCGCTTGTCCAGCCGGGGGCCGGCCAGACGCAGAACGCTGCGCTCGGCGGCCACGGGGCGCAGTTCGGCCACGCCCAGCTCGACCGCTTTTTCCACGACCCAGTCCATCTTGTCGCCCGAGGCCAAGCCCTGGATCAGGACCAGCCGTCCGCGCAGCTCGGTTTCGACGGGCGCGTGCGCGCCCAGTTCCGCCAGGGCGCGCCGGCCCTCGACGCGCAGCGTGGCGGGGTATTGGCCGCCCCGGCCATCGAACAGGATGATGGCGTCGCCGTCCGCCAGCCTCAGCACGCGCAGTGCGTGATGCGCCAGGGCGTCGGGCAGGGCGACGAGGCGGCCGGCGTTCAGCGGGGTGTCGCAAAAGAAACGAGGAGGCGGCATGGCAATGACCATTGGGCGAGTGTCGTGGACTATAAACCGGATCGGAGGGGGTGGTAAAATCCCTAGCTTTGTGATTTTGTATGCGGTGAGGCCATGGCTTCGGTCGTGCAGCGCTTGCCCCCACAGGACCTTATGAGCGCCTTGCCCGCCCCCGATCCCGCCATGGCCGATGCCGTCCGCATCCTGGCCATGGATGCCGTTCAACAAGCCAACTCCGGGCATCCTGGGGCGCCCATGGGCATGGCCGACATCGCCCACGTGCTATGGACGCGCCACCTGCGCCATAATCCGGCCGATCCGGCCTGGATCGACCGCGACCGCTTCGTGCTGTCCAACGGCCACGGTTCGATGCTGAT
This sequence comes from Castellaniella ginsengisoli, assembly GCF_040955415.1. Classification (NCBI taxonomy): domain Bacteria; kingdom Pseudomonadati; phylum Pseudomonadota; class Betaproteobacteria; order Burkholderiales; family Alcaligenaceae; genus Castellaniella; species Castellaniella ginsengisoli. The sequence continues at coordinate 1,804,528 of NZ_CP158257.1, forward strand.
CTACGCGCTGCTGCACCTGACCGGCTACGACCTGCCGATCGACGAGTTGCGCCGGTTCCGCCAATTGCATTCACGGACTCCCGGCCACCCCGAAGTCGGCATCACGCCGGGCGTCGAGACCACCACCGGCCCGCTGGGCCAGGGCCTGGCCAATGCCGTCGGCATGGCGCTTGCCCAGGCGCTGCTGGCGGGCGAATTCAACCGCCCGGGGCATACGCTGATCGATCACGACACCTATGCCTTCGTCGGCGACGGCTGCCTGATGGAAGGCATCTCCCATGAGGCCTGCTCGCTGGCCGGCACTTTGGGGCTGTCGCGCCTGATCGTCTTCTACGACGACAACGGCATCTCCATCGACGGCGAGGTCAAGGACTGGTTCGCCGACGATACCCCGGCGCGTTTCGAGGCCTACGGCTGGAACGTCCTGCGCGGCGTCGATGGCCATGACATGACCGCGATCGACGCCGCCATCGTCCAGGCCCGCGCGCATGCCGCCGCCGGCCGGGGGCCGACCCTCATCTGTTGCCGCACCGTGATCGGCCGCGGCGCGCCGACCAAGGCCGGCACCGAGAAAGTCCACGGCGCGCCCCTGGGGGCCGACGAGATCGCCGCCGCGCGCAAGGCCATGGGCTGGAATCATCCCCCCTTCGAGATCCCGCGCGAAATCTACCAGTACTGGGATGCCCGCGTCCGGGGCGCCGATCTGCAATCCGAGTGGCAGTCGCGCTTTGACCGCTACTCGGAAGCCCATCCCGAGCTTGCCGCCGAGTTGTGCCGCCGCATGGCGGGCGAACTGCCGGCCGATTTTGCCGAACGCGCCCGCGCCTATGTGCTGGCCACCCAGGACAAGGCCGAATCCATCGCGTCGCGCAAGGCGTCCCAGCAGGCCATCGCCGCCTTTGCCGGGATCCTGCCCGAGCTGCTGGGCGGCTCGGCCGACCTGACCGGTTCCAACTTCACCGACTGGAAGGGCGTCGAAGCCGTGCGCCGCGCGCCCGGCGGCCCGCACTCCGGGCGCCACATCAACTACGGCGTGCGTGAATTCGGCATGGCGGCCGTGATGAACGGCATCGCCCTGCATGGCGGCTATTTGCCTTTCGGCGGCACGTTCCTGACCTTTTCCGACTACTCCCGCAATGCCCTGCGCATGGCGGCGCTGATGAAGCAGCGCGTGGTGCATGTCTTCACCCATGATTCCATCGGTCTTGGCGAGGACGGCCCGACCCACCAGTCGATCGAGCATGCGGGCAGCCTGCGCCTGATCCCCAATCTCCACGTCTGGCGGCCCTGCGACACCACTGAAACGGCGGTCGCCTGGCAGTGCGCCCTGTCGCGCCCCGCGAGCCTGGGCATGGCCGTCCACGAGGGCGGGCCTTCCGCGCTGCTGCTGTCGCGCCAGAACCTGCCGTTCGTCGCCCGCGACGCCGCCACCACCGAGGCCATCGCCCGGGGCGGCTACGTGCTGCGCGACATGGTGGGCGCGCGCGCCGTACTGATCGCCACGGGTTCCGAGATCGAGCTTGCCCTGCAGGCCCAGGACAGCCTGGCCGCACGCGGCGTGGCGACCCGCGTGGTGTCCATGCCCTGCACGCAGGTGTTCGATGCCCAGGACGCCGCCTGGCGCGAAGCGGTCCTGCCGGCGAACCTGCCGCGCGTGGCGGTCGAGGCCGGCGGCACGGCGACCTGGTACAAATACGTGGGCACGACGGGCGCCGTCGTGGGTATCGACACCTACGGCGAATCCGCGCCGGCAGGCGAGCTGTTCAAACACTTCGGGCTGACGGCCGACCACGTGGCCGCCGTCGTCGAGCAGATTTTGTAAAGGAGCTCCTTCAATGACCATCCGTGTTGCCATCAACGGTTACGGCCGCATCGGCCGCAACATCCTGCGTGCCCACTACGAAGACGGCAAGAAGCACGATATCCAGATCGTCGCCATCAACGATCTGGGCGACCCCAAGACCAACGCCCACCTGACCCGCTACGATACGGCCCATGGCCGCTTCCCCGGCACGGTCGAGGTCGATGGCGACTACATGGTGGTCAATGGCGACCGTATCCGCGTGCTGGCCGACCGCGATCCGGCCAAGCTTCCATGGGGCGAGCTGGGCGTGGACGTGGTGCTCGAATGCACGGGGTTCTTCACCTCCAAGGAAAAGGCGTCGGCCCACCTCAAGGGCGGCGCGAAGAAGGTCATCATCTCCGCTCCCGGCGGCAAGGACGTGGATGCGACCATCGTCTACGGCGTCAACCATCAGGTCCTGAAAGCCTCCGATACGGTCATCTCCAACGCCTCGTGCACCACCAACTGCCTGGCCCCGCTGGTTCATCCCCTGCACCAGCAACTGGGCATCGTCAACGGTCTGATGACCACGGTGCATGCCTACACCAACGACCAGGTGCTGACCGACGTCTACCACTCCGATCTGCGCCGCGCGCGTTCGGCCACGCACAGCATGATCCCCACCAAGACGGGCGCCGCCGCCGCCGTGGGCCTGGTGCTGCCCGAGCTCAACGGCAAGCTCGACGGCTATGCGATCCGCGTGCCGACGATCAATGTGTCCATCGTCGACCTGTCCTTCGTGGCCGCGCGCGAAACCTCGGTCGAGGAAGTCAACGGCATCCTCAAGGCCGCCTCGGAGGGCCCGCTCAAGGGCATCCTGGCCTACACCACCGAACCTCTGGTCTCGGTCGACTTCAACCACGATCCGGCCTCCAGCACGGTGGACGCCGGGCTGACCAAGGTCTCCGGCACTCTGGTCAAGGTCGGCTCCTGGTACGACAACGAGTGGGGCTTCTCCAACCGCATGCTCGACACCACCGTGGCCCTGATGGCCGCCAAGTAAGGCATCCGGCGCGACATGACCATACAGACTCTTTCCGGCCTGGCGCAGGCCGGCGCCCTGGCGGGCAAGCGCGTCTTCATCCGCTCCGACCTGAACGTGCCGCTGGACCAGGGACGCATCACCGAGGACACCCGCATCCGGGCGTCGGTGCCGGCGATCCGGCTGGCGCTGGACGCGGGCGCCGCCGTGATGGTGACGTCGCACCTGGGCCGCCCCAAGGAAGGCACGGTCGGCCCGGACGACACGCTGCGGCCCGTGGCCGAGCGCCTGGCCGAACTGCTGGGCCGGCCGGTGCGGTTGGCGGCCGGCTGGGTCGACGGCGTGGACGTGGCTCCCGGCGAAGTCGTTCTGCTGGAGAACTGCCGCTGCAATCCCGGCGAAAAAAAGAACGATCCCGAGCTGGCGCGCCGCATGGCCGCGCTGTGCGATGTCTACGTCAACGACGCCTTCGGCACGGCGCACCGCGCCGAAGCAACGACCGAGGGCATCGCCCGCCACGCGCCGCTGGCCTGCGCCGGCCCTCTGCTGGAGGCCGAACTCGACGCCCTGGGGCGGGCGCTGCACGCTCCCCGCCGCCCCATGGTGGCCATCGTCGGCGGCTCGAAAGTCTCCACCAAGCTGTCCATCCTGCAATCTCTGGCCGATAAGGTCGATCAGTTGATCGTGGGCGGCGGGATTGCCAATACCTTCATGCTGGCCGCGGGCTTGCCCATCGGCAAGTCGCTGGCCGAACCGGATCAGGTCGACCAGGCCAAGGCCGTCATGGCCGCCATGCGCGCGCGCGGCGTCGAAGTCCCGATCCCGGTGGACGTGGTGGTGGCGACGACGTTTGCCGCCGACGCTCCGGCCATCGTGAAGGATGCCGCCGAGGTCGGGCCCGACGACCTGATCCTGGATATCGGGCCGCGCGCCGCCGCCGCGCTGGCGGAGCAATTGCGCAAGGCGGGCACCATCGTCTGGAATGGCCCGGTCGGGGTCTTCGAGTTCGAGGCCTTTGCGGACGGCACCCGGGCGATCGCCCAGGCCATTGCGGATTCCGATGGTTTTTCCATCGCGGGCGGCGGCGACACCCTGGCGGCCATTGCGAAGTTCGGCATCACCGACCGGGTCGGCTACATCTCGACTGGCGGCGGGGCTTTCCTGGAATTCCTGGAAGGCAAGACGCTGCCCGCCGTCGCCGCCCTGCAGGCGCGGGGGCGCTGAGCCGTCCGGCGCGAGCGGCGGCCGTCCCGGGGCGTGCCGCCGTGCGGGCTGCGGGCTTGTGCAAGACATTCATAAAATGAATGATCTTAATCCAATCATTTAATTGGTAAATATTACGGGGACTCGTTAAGGTAGGGCATTGCTTCCCGATCCTTCATCCACGGTCCCGCATCCGGGGCCGCACCACACGGAGTTGCCCATGTCCAGAACCTATTACGCGCCGCAGGGCGGCCATCCCCCGCAGACCGACCTGCTGACCGACCGCGCGATGTTCACCGAGGCGTATGCGGTCATCCCCAAGGGGGTGCTGCGCGACATCGTCACCAGCCACCTGCCGTTCTGGGACAAGACCCGTCTGTGGGTGCTGGCGCGGCCCCTGACCGGCTTTGCCGAAACCTTTTCCCAGTACATCGTCGAGGTCGAGGCCGGAGGCGGTAGCGACCGGCCCGAGCAGGATCCCCGGGCCGAAGGCGTGCTGTTCGTCGTCGAGGGCGAGATCGAACTGTCCCTGGCCGGCGGCCGGCACGTCCTCAAGCCGGGCGGCTATGCGTTCATTCCGCCGGCCTCCGACTGGGCCTTGCGCAATCGCAGCGCGGCTGCGGCCCGCTTTCACTGGATCCGCAAACGCTACCAGGCCGTGGACGGCGTGCCGCACCCGGAGGCTTTCGTCACCAACGAGCAGGACATCGAGCCCATTCCGATGCCGGGCACCGAGGGCCGCTGGGTGACGACGCGGTTCGTGGACATGGCCGACATGCGCCACGACATGCACGTGAACATCGTCACCTTCCTGCCCGGCGGCATCATTCCGTTTGCCGAGACTCATGTGATGGAACATGGTCTGTACGTGCTGGAGGGCCAGGCGGTGTACCGGCTCAACCAGGACTGGGTCGAAGTCCAGGCGGGCGACTTCATGTGGCTGCGCGCCTTCTGCCCGCAGGCCTGCTATGCGGGCGGTCCCGCGCCTTTCCGCTACCTGTTGTACAAGGACGTCAACCGTCACGCGCCCCTGACGCTGGGCGATCTGGGACGCTGAGCCCCGCCGCTCGCGGCCGGCCGGCGCCCGGCGGCGCTTCTTCGGCCAGCAGGCCTGTCAGGGCTTGCGCCAGAGCCAGGATCGCGGCGTCCGCCGTCGCCCGGTGGAACAGGGCGATCTCGTAATCGTCGATGGCGGGCAGGCCTTCCCGGGCGCCCAGGAGGGCATGGTCGGAGGTGACGGTGCGCAAAGGCAGCAGGCTGATGCCCAGGCCGGCCGCCACGGCGTGCTGGATGCCGTTCAGGCTGGAGCAGGTGTAGGCGATGCGCCAGCGCCGGCCCATGGCTTCGATGGCGCGGATAATGTCCTCGCGGTACAGGCCCCGGGGCGGAAACGTCACCAGCGGCACCGGGTCGGACCGGAAGCCGGGATGCCGCGCGCTGTCGATCCAGGCCAGGGTTTCCGGCCAGCAGTCGACGGCCGTGCGGCCGTGACGGCGCTGTTTCACCAGGATCAGATCCTGTTCTCCCCGGTCGTAGCGGTCGAGCAGGTCGGAACACAGGCCGCTGGTGATTTCCAGCTTGACCCGGGGGTGGCGCCGGCTGAAATCGGCGAGAACCTGCGCCACCCGGTTGGCGACGAAGTCCTCCGGCACGCCCAGCCGCACGGTGGAGGCGGCTGCCGCGCCCGCCATCACGTCCAGGATCTGGTCGTTGAGCGCCAGCAGGTGGCGGGCCTGGCCGAGCAGGGCCTGGCCCGCATCGGTCGGCGTGACTTCGCGGCCATTGCGGTCCAGCAGGCGGTGGCCGAGCTGATCCTCCAGGCGGCGGATCTTCTGGCTGATGGTGGGCTGGGTGGAATGCAGCCGCTTGGCCGCGGCGGTAAAGCTGCCGCAATCCACCACCGTGGTGAATGCCTTCAAGAGATCCGGGTCGAGAAGCGGCCGGTTCAGTCCATTCGATTGCGTATCGGTTCCCATGGCGTCGTCCAATGCGGGGTGGGGGTCGGGTTCGGCCCGGTTCAGCGCCGCAGCAGCCGCAGGCCGTTGCCCACCACCAGCAGGCTGGCGCCCACATCGGCGAATACCGCCATCCACAAGGTGCCCAGGCCGGCCAGCGTCAGGGCCACGAATGCGAGTTTAATGCCCAGGGCGAGGGCGATGTTCTGCACCAGAATCCGGTGGGTGGCGCGCGACAGGCGGATGAACCAGGGGATCTTGCGCAGATCGTCGTCCATCAGGGCGACGTCGGCGGTCTCGATGGCCGCGTCCGCGCCCATGGCGCCCATGGCGAAGCCGATGTCGGCGCGCGCCAGCGCGGGGGCATCGTTGATGCCGTCGCCCACCATGCCCACGGCGGCGCCCGGGCCCGCCAGGCCGTCGACGATGCGCAGTTTGTCCGCGGGCAGCAGGCCGCCTTCGGCCCGATCGATGCCCACCTGGGCGGCGATGGCCGAGACGGTGTGGGGATTGTCGCCCGACAGCATGGCGGTGCGCACGCCCAGCCCGTGCAGAGCTTCGATGGCGGCGGCGCTGTCGGGCTTCACCGTGTCGGCGACGGCGTAGAGGGCCAGCACCCGGCGATCATCGGCCAGCAGGGCGACAGTCTTGCCTTGGCGCTCCAGAGCCTCCAGGCGGGCTTCCAGCATGGGCGTGCACAGGCCGTTTTCGTGGATCAGCCGGTGGTTGCCCAGCAGGTGCGTGCGGCCGTGGACCAGGCCACGCGAGCCGCGTCCTGGCAGCGCCTCGAAGGCCTCGACCGGCAGGGCGGGCCCGGCCTCCAGGCCCTGCGCCACGGCGCGGGAGACAGGGTGATCGGAGCGGGCCGCCAGGGCGGCGGCCAGGGCGTGGCTGCGGTCGGGATCGGTCTCGTCCAGCATCGTCGCGTCGGTCAGGGAGGGTTGGCCGCGCGTGACGGTGCCGGTCTTGTCCAGGGCGATCCAGCGCAAGCGGCGGCCTTGTTCCAGATGGACGCCGCCCTTGACCAGAACGCCATGGCGGGCCGCGGCCGCGAGGCCGCTGACGATGGTCACCGGCGTCGAGATCACCAGGGCGCAGGGGCAGGCGATCACCAGCAGGACCAGGGCCTTGTAGACCCATTCGTGCCAGCCGCCCTGGCCCAGCAAGGGCGGCAGCACGGCGATGGCTGCGGCCAGCAGCACCACCAGCGGCGTGTAGATCCGGGCGAAGCGGTCGACGAAGCGCTGCGTGGGCGCACGCGCCGAACGCGCCGATTCGGTGGCCCGGATGATGCGCGCCAGCGTCGAGTCTCCCGCGGCCGCCAGGACGCGGTATTCCAGTTCGCCTGTGCCGTTGATGGTGCCGGCGTAGACCGGGTCGCCCGCCGCTTTGTCCACCGGCAGGCTTTCCCCGGTGATGGGGGACTGGTCCACGGCCGAGCGGCCGGACTCGATCTGGCCGTCCAGTGCGATGCGTTCCCCCGGGCGGGCGCGCACCAGGGCGCCCAGGGCGACGTCGCGCGCGGGGACATCGCGCCAGCCGCCCCCGGCCTGGCGGACCAGGGCGTGTTCCGGCGCAAGCTGCATCAAGCCCTGCACGGCCTGGCGGGCGTGGTCCAGAGAGCGCGCCTCGATGCGCTCGGCCAGGGTGAACAGCACCATCACCATGGCCGCCTCGGCCCATTGGCCCAGGATCAGGGCGCCGGTGACGGCGATGCTCATCAGGGCGTCGATGTCCATCTTGCCCCGGCACAGCGCCGCCCAGCCTTTGCGGTAGGTGTCCAGACCGCAGCCCGCGATGGCCAGCAGCGCCAGGACGGCGGAGAAGGCCCAGGGCGCCTCGGCCCAGTGGGCGGCCTCGGCCGCCAGCGCAGCGGCGCCGGAGGCCGCCAGCGGCCACCAGGAGGCGGAGGCGTGCCCATGGCAGCAGCCGATGTCCTGCGCCGGGCCGGCGGCGGGGTTTGCATGAGGGGCGTGGCAGTGCGGGTGCGGCATGGCGGATTCCTGGACGGCGGACTATGATGGCAGTACACACCTTGTAGTGACTACAAGGTCAAGCCTGCTGTTCATCCCGGGAGGATTCCGTATGAAAATCGGTGAGCTGGCCCGCGCCGCCCGGTGTTCCACCGAGACCGTCCGCTTCTACGAAAAAGCCGGCCTGCTGCCCGAGCCGGCCCGCAGCGGGGGCAATTACCGGCAGTATGGCCCGGCGCACCTGGAGCGTCTGCGCTTCATCCGTAATTGCCGGGGGCTGGATATGGCCCACGACGAGATCCGCGCGCTGCTGGGCATGATCGACCATCCCGCCCGCGACTGCGGCGCGATCAATCATCTGCTGGATGAGCACATCGAGCACGTTGGCGTGCGCCTGCGCGAATTGCGTGATCTGCAGCGGCAACTGGTCGGCTTGCGGGAGCAATGCCGCACCGAGCAGGCGGTCGACGCCTGCGGCATCGTGCAGGGTCTGGCGCGCATGGAAACGGCGGAAGGGCCGGCGCGCAATACGCACCTGGGCTGAATGCCGGCCCGTGTCAGACCGGGTCGAAGTGCGTCATCACATCCAGCACCGGCAGGTCCGCCATGACGCGCCGCCGGGCCTCCACCGCAATGGCATGGCCGGCTTCGATGGTCAGTCGGCCGTCCATTTCGATATCGACCTCGACCCAGACCATGTCGCCCATCTTGCGGGTGCGCAGGTCGTGGATGCCGCGCACGCCGGGGGTGCCCAGGATGCGTTCGCGGATGGCGCGTTCGGTGTCGGCATCGGCGGCGCGGTCGACCAGATCGTTGAAGGCCTGCCAGGAGAATTTCCAGCCCATGCGCGCAATCATCAGCCCCACCACGAGAGCGGCCAGTGGGTCGGCCAGGGGCAGGCCCGCCAGGTTGGCGCCCACGCCCAGCGCCACCACCAGGGACGAAGCCGCATCCGAGCGGGCATGCCAGGCATTGGACACCAGCAAGGTGGAGCGCACGCGGTGCGCGACCCGCAGCAGGTAGCGAAACAGGCCTTCCTTGGCCAGGAGGGTGATCAACGCGACATAGAGCGCGGTGACGTGGACGGTGGGGATGAGATCGGGTGCTTGCAGGCGCTGGAAGCTGCCCCATAGCATGCCCAGGCCGACCATGATCAGGAGCACGCCGATGCCCAGGGTGGCGGCTGTCTCGAAGCGCAGGTGCCCGTAGGGGTGGTCTGCGTCGGGCGCCTTGGCGCCGTGCTTGTTGGCGACCAGCACGAGACCGTCGGACACCAGGTCGGACAGGGAATGGATGGCGTCGGCGACCAAAGCCTGCGAGTGCGCGTACAGGCCGACGATCAACTGGGCGCCGGTCAGCAGCACGTTCACCCAGATGCTGACCCAGGTGCTGCGCCGGGCGGCCGTCTGGCGGTCCGGCGTTTCAGGCGGCAACGGGTGGGTGGGGGGCATCGCCGTCGTCCTGGTCCGTGCAGCCCTAGCGGATGCGCATGCCCGGCTGGGCGCCTTCCCCGGGTTCGAGGATATAGATGCCCGGCTGCGCGTTTTCGTCCGCGTGGCTGGCCGCCAGCACCATGCCTTCGGAGAGGCCGAAGCGCATCTTGCGCGGCGCCAGATTGGCCACCAGCACGGTCAGCTTGCCGGCCAGATCCTCGGGCCGGTAGGCGGACTTGATGCCGGAGAAGACTTGCCGCAGCCGGCCTTCGCCCACGTCCAGGGACAGGCGCAGCAGTTTGTCGGAACCCTCGACCTCCGCGCATTCGACGATGCGCGCGATGCGCAGGTCGATGCGGCCGAAATCCTTGATGTCGATGGTGTCGGCGATGGGCTCGCCGCCCGGCATGGGGGCGGGGGTCTCGGGCGGCTCGAACAGGGCGTCGAGCTGCGCCGGATCGACGCGCTGCATCAGGTGCTTGAATGCCGTGATGCGCGCCGGCAGCGCACCGGCGTCGGCCCAGACGTAGGACCGGTCGCCGCCGAACAGCTCGCGGGCGACCCGGTCGGTCAGGGCGGGAAGAACTGGCGTCAGCATCACCGACAGGGTCTGGAAACCGGCCAGGGCGCGCGAGCAGATGTCTTGCAGTGCGGCTTTTTGCCCGGGTTCGGCCTGGGCGATGCCCTTGGCGAGTATCCAGGGTTGGGCCGAGTCGAAGGCCTGGTTGATGCGGTCGGCCTGGGCCATGATGCGGCGCACGGCGCGGCCGTATTCCCGCGCCTCGAAGTCGGCCTGGACCTGGGCGGCGCAGTCGCGCAACTCGGCTTGCAGCGCGCCGGTGTCGCCGGCGTAGGCCAGGGCGCCGTCGAAATGGCGGGTGATGAAGGTGGCCGCCCGGCTGGCGATGTTGACGTACTTGCCGATCAGGTCGCTGTTGACGCGGGCCACGAAATCATCGGGATTGAAATCCAGGTCTTCGACGTGGGCGTTGAGCTTGGCGGCGATGTAGTAGCGCAGCCATTCGGCGTCCATGCCGATGTCCAGGTAGCGCAGCGGAGAAATCCCCGTGCCCCGGCTCTTGGACATTTTTTCGCCGCTGACGGTGATGAAGCCGTGCACGTGCAGCATGTCGGGGATCTTGCGGCCGGAGAACTTCAGCATCGCCGGCCAGAACAGGGCGTGGAAATAGATGATGTCCTTGCCGATGAAGTGCACCTGCTCGGTGTCGCCGTCCGGCGCCAGCAGGGCGTCGAAGTCCAGGCCCTGTTGCTTGCAATAGGCCTTGAGCGAGGCTAGGTAGCCCACCGGGGCGTCCAGCCAGACATAGAAATACTTGCCCGGCGCGTCGGGGATGGGGATGCCGAAGTACGGCTCGTCGCGGGAGATGTCCCAGTCGGCCAGATTGGCCTCGGCGCCTTCGGTCGTGCCCAGCCATTCACGCGTCTTGGCGAGGACTTCGGACTGCAGGCGGGCGGTGCCGTCCGCGCGCGTACCTGTGGTCCATTCCTGCAGAAAGGCCACGCAGCGCGGGTCGGACAGGCGGAAGAAGAAGTGCTCGGAACTGCGCAGCACCGGCCGCGCCTTGGTCAGGGTGGAATAGGGCTCGATCAGCTCGGTCGGGCTGTAGACCGCACTGCAGGACTCGCAGGAATCGCCGTACTGGTCCTTGGCGTGGCAGCGCGGGCATTCGCCCTTGATGTAGCGGTCCGGCAGGAACATGCCCTTGACCGGATCATAGAACTGCTCGATTTCGCGGCTGTCGATGAAGCCGGCCGATTTCAGCGCGCGGTAGATGTCCTGAGACAGCTCGATGTTTTCAGGGGTATCGGTGCTGTGCCAGTGGTCGAAGCGGATATGGAAGCCGTTCAGGTATTTTGGCCGTTCGGCGGCATAGCGGCCCACCAGTTCCTGGGGCGTGATGCCTTCGGCCTGCGCCTTGAGCATGATGGGCGCGCCGTGGGCGTCGTCCGCCCCCACGAAATGCACGGTATGGCCCGCCATGCGCATGGCGCGCACCCAGGTGTCGGCCTGGATGTATTCCATGATGTGGCCGATATGGAACGAACCGTTGGCGTAGGGCAGGGCGGTAGTGACGAAGATCGTGCGCGACATGGGGGTGATCAGAGGGGAAAAGGCAAAGGATTGATTCTATCAGGCGGGGGGCGTTGTCATGCGGTCCCGTTGCTCGCACAGATCTATTCTTGAATTGATTCCGTAGCGTCTCCAGAACCCGTCTGAAGACGCTATTTCGTGAGTGATAGAGCTATCCGCTAGGCTCCGAACGCGCCGTCGATTGTGTGCATCGCCCCAGTCACGAAGCTGGCTTCTGGACCCGCCAGCCATGCCACCCATGCCGCGACCTCTTCTGGCCGGCCGTGGCGTTTGAGAGCCATGAATCCGTGCAACAAGTCTTTCATCGGCCCATCGGCCGGATTTGCGTCCGTGTCGATGGGGCCGGGCTGAACGACGTTCACGGTGATACCGCGTGGACCGAAGTCGCGCGCCAGGCCTCGAGCCAACCCCTGCAGGGCGGACTTGCTGAGCGCATACGCTGCCATGCCGGGTACGGGCATCCGGTCTCCATTCACCGATCCAATGATGATGATCCGGCCTCCTGGGGGCATACGACGTGCCGCCTCGACAGAGGCATGATAAGGTGCATGCACGTTGATTTTGAACAAGCGATCCACGGCATCCGGATCAAGCTCGAGCGCATCGCCGAAGAGTGCGATTCCGGCATTCACGACCAGCACGTCTAGGGGGCCGCTATCGCGCACTTGTGAGATGACAGCAGCCCGGTCGGCGCTGTCTGTTTGGGCGGCCTTGCTGGCCGTCTCGGCAGCAAGCCTTTCGGCGGCCGCTTGGGATGCTGAATAGGTGAACGTTACATTTGCGCCATCTGCAGCAAAGCGCCGCACAATGGCCGCTCCAATCCCGCGACTTCCGCCCAGCACCAACACAGATTTTTTATCGAACACAGCCATTAAACACCTCTGGGTATAATGTGTAGTGCGCACTACAATAAATGCGCTGATGGCGATATTAGACTATTTTTATAGTTATGACTACAAAATTAACAAAACCCCGAGGCCGCCCCCGTCAATTCGATGTCGGGGAGGCCGTCGCGACGGCTCAGCGGCTGTTTCATGCCCGAGGCTACGAGGCTGTCAGCGTGTCGGACGTGACTGAGGCGTTGGGCATCAACCCCCCCAGTTTCTATTCGGCCTTTCAAAGCAAAGCAGGCCTCTACGAGCGCATCATCAACCGGTATGCGGACCACGGGGCCATTCCGCTTGCGGACATCTTGCGCCCTGACCATCCTGTGGTGGAATGCATCACCACCATGCTTGAAGAAGCGGCTCGTCGTTATGCCACTGATCCCGCTGCCACGGGATGCATCGTGCTGGAGGGGTGTCGTTGCAGCGATGAAGAAGCGCGTGCGATTGCACGCGCTGCGCATCATGCTGCCGTTGAAGTCATCCGCAGCTACATAGCCGACCGGCATCCCGCCATTGCAGCACAACTGGCGGAGTACATCAGCACACTGATGATTGGGCTTTCCGCGCAGGCTCGTGCTGGAAAGGGCGTGAACACCCTTCTGGAAACCGTACATGTGGCCAGCTTGGCCGTTTCCTCGATGCTTCGCGCGTGACGCTGGCTGCCATCGCGGCTGGAACGTTTTCCAATCGATGATGCGACACCAGCGTGACCGACGTCGCTGCTGTTCCAGAGTAGGGGCAATGATCTGTGGCTTACCGTGCTTGGGGCTGCGCCATTAACTCGATAACCCAATCAATGAATAGGCGCAGTTTCGCGCTGACATACCGATTCGATTGAAATGCGACATACAGCGGCATAGCATCTATTTTCCAATCGATGAATAACGGCACCAAATCGCCACGCTCGATATGGGGCTCGGCCGCGTAGGTGGGTAGCCAAAGCGCCCCCAATCCTGCGACACCCGCTGCCACATAGGCGTTGCCATCGTCTACTACCAACGAGTAGTGGCCTTGCACGTTAAGGAGTTCATTGCCGCGATGCATGGTGGGCGAGAAAACACGCCGGGAGCGAGACCAAAAAAATCCGACGATACGGTGATGTGGAGTTGCGAGTTCATGGGGGTGAGAGGGTGGGCCTCTATCTGCCAGATAGGCAGGCGATGCATAAACGCCCAGCGGCAGATCGCCAATATGCCGCGCCACCAATGACTGAGTGGTGATTTCGCCACCTCGCACCACGCAATCCACGTTCTCATCGATGAGATCGATCACGCGATCACTGACCCCCAGATGCAATTGAATATCCGGGTATTTGGCGTAGAACTGCGGTAAGGCGGGAATTAGCATCATGCTGGCAAACGGGCTGGGCACGTCTACCCGCAATCTTCCACGGGGAGTTGTCATTGAGCTTGACAGACTGGTTTCGGCATCGTCCATGTCGGCCAACAATCGCAGTACACGTTCGTAGTAGGCGGCACCATCTGCGGTGACGCTCACCTTGCGGGTTGTCCTGTTCATCAGTCTGACGCGCAGGCGGGCCTCCAATTGCTGCACGAGCTGTGTCACGGTAGTTCGGCTCATATTCAGCGTCTCGGCGGCCTTGGTGAAACTGCCGGTTTCTACGACGCGAGTGAAGGCCTGCATCGCATTGAAGCGATCCATTGTGTTCCTTGAAGATTTTTTATTGTTTGGATTTTGCAAACAATGTTGACCAGGGTTGCCAGTTTATCCTCAAAGAAAGGATCTTTAAAGTGCTGGCTGTGCCGATTCGATTTGGAGTCGGTTGACTCAATATGGAGTAAACCCCATGACAACGCGCGAGGTTGTTTTTCCACCCAAACGTCAGGCGCTGTACGAGAAGAATCGCTACTCGCCGGCGATTCGATCAAACGGTTTTCTTTTTGTGTCGGGGCAGGTCGGAAGTCTGGAGGATGGTTCGCCGCAGCAGGGACTGAAAGCACAAGTTCGCCAGGCTTTCGAAAACTTGAATGCCCTTCTGGCCGAGGCTGGCTGTAGCTTTGATGACGTGATAGACGTGACCATATTTATGGTGGACCCCGCGTCGACATTTGAGGATGTTTGGTCGGTAGTACCCGATTATTGGGGGGATCCACCCTATCCGACGCTGACTGCGGTAGGAGTCACTTGGCTCTATGGCTATGACTTTGAGATCAAGGTGATCGCCAAGTTGCCCTAGTGCGGCCATCGCAAGTCTGGCGTGTCAGGTGCTGTGGTCGTGGCTCATAGTCAGCACTGTGGGCACCGGCATGCCAATTTTTTGGCATGCCGGTGCTCAGATCAAGGAATCTCCCGCATCTCGATATCCGTCACATCCCGCTCGCGCGCCGGCTGGCCCGCCCGGGCGCCGGGGCGCGTCGGCATGGGCGGGCGGCGGCGCTCGGCCCAGTAGGCCTTGACGCCGAAGGGCCGGCCCTTGATCCGGGCGACGATGTACAGGACGCCGATCGCCAGAAGGGTCGAAGCCATGAAGACAAAGGCCATCACCAGGCCGAAAAAGGCCAGGACGAGGAACAGGGCGGCGCGCAGGGCTTGTTGGATGAAATTCATGAGACTTGGACTCCTGTGGCCGGAAAAGGTTGCGTGCGAGGCGCGGCCGGACGCCGGGCGGCAGTGGCGTCCGGCCGGTTCCGGAAGCGCGCCATGCCTCTTCATATTGGGGTCAATCGGCGGATTTCCAGGGGAATCCGCTATGCTTGTGGTTTCGATTGTTTTCTTCCGGACCCCTCATATGTCTACCACGATACAGGACATCCGCGCGATCCTGTCCAGGGTCATCAATCCCGATACCCGGAAAACGCTGGCGGTGACGGAATCCGACCTGCAAATTGCCGCTTCGGGCGACGCTTTCGACATCACTGTAACCCTCGGCTATCCCTTGTTCAATGGCGAGCGGGCCCTGGATGCCGCCATCCGCGCCGCGCTGGACGCCGCCGGCGTGCGTCTGGGCACGCTCGCCTTCCAGTCGAAGATCGTCGCCCACGCGGTCCAGCGCGGGCTGCGCACCCTGGAAAACGTGCGCAATGTGATTGCCGTGGCGTCCGGCAAGGGCGGGGTTGGCAAGAGCACCACGGCCGTCAACCTGGCCCTCGCCCTGCACAGCCAGGGCGCGCGCGTGGGCCTGCTGGATGCCGACATCTACGGCCCCAGCGTGCCCATCATGCTGGGCCTTTCGGGCAAGCCCAAGAGCGCGGACGGCAAGAGCATGGAACCCATGATCGGCCACGGCCTGCAGGCTAATTCCATCGGGTTCCTGATGGATGACGATGGCCCGGCCATCTGGCGCGGCCCCATGGTCACGCAGGCGCTGACTCAATTGCTTTCCCTTACGAATTGGAACGATCTGGATTACCTGATCGTGGACATGCCTCCGGGAACAGGCGATATTGCCCTCACCATGGCCCAGAAGGTTCCGCTCACGGGAGCGATCATCGTCACCACGCCCCAGGATCTGGCCCTGGCCGACGCCCGCAAGGGCCTGATCATGTTCCAGAAGGTGGATGTCCCGGTGCTGGGGATCGTAGAAAACATGTCCGTCCATGTGTGCTCCAACTGCGGGCATGCCGAGCCGATCTTCGGCCAGGACGGCGGCCGCCAGTTGGCGGCCACCTATCATCTGCCCTGGCTGGGCGCGCTGCCGCTGCAGCTCGATATCCGTCAGGAAACCGACTCCGGGCGGCCCAGCGTCGTCGCCTCGCCCGATGGCGAGGCCGCGCGCCGCTATCAAGACATCGCCCGCCGGCTGGCCATCCACGTGGCCGGGCAGCCGCTGGACGATTCCGCCACGCGGCCGCGCGTCGTCGCCCGCACGAGCTGATGTCCGGGGATGCGCTGATCAAGTCCATCGCGGGTATGCGGCAGCCGGGCCGGTCTGATCAGGGCTTCCTCAGGGCGCGCCGCGTGCTGCTCTGCCTGGGGTTCGCGGCCTGCGCACCCGCGCTGGCCGCGCCTCCGCAAGTCATCGTCGATCCGGGCGGCGCGCCGCCGAAAGTGTTACAGGCCATTACCGATGCGGTGGGTGCCATTACCCGCCTCACCGAAGACCAGGATGTGCGCGAAGTCTCACGCCTGAGGCGGCGCGCCTGGGAGGCCGCCCAGGCCGCCTTGCGGACCCAGGGGTATTTCGACGCGACCGTCACGCTGGACGTCACGCCGGGCGAGGGTGACGCCGGCGAGTTCTGGGACATCGTGATCGACATCGGCGAGCGCGCCCGGGTGCGCCACCTCGGCCTGCGGTTCCAGGGGGCGATCGCCGATGACGCTTATGCCGCGCGCCGCCAGTCGTTGCGCGACCTCTGGCTGCTCAAAGAAGGGATGCCCTTCATCAACGACGACTGGAGCCGGGCCAAGACCGAACTCCTGGAGGCCGCTTCGCGGCAGGATTTCTATTACGCCCGCTATGCGCAGACCCGGGCCGCGGTCGAGCCTTGGTCGGCCAAGGCCGACCTGGACGTCGCGCTCGACAGCGGCCCGCCGGTCCGGCTGGGCGAACTGCGGATCATCGGCCTGAAGCGGGTGCCCGAGTCGCTCATCCGGCGCTACGTGCGCTACGATCCGGGCGAAGCCTACGATCAGACGCGTCTGGAGGACTGGCAGCAAGCCTTGCAGTCCACCACGTTTTTTCGCGGCGCCTTCGTGACGCTGGACGACGGCACGGCGCCGGCGGCCGATGCGCCGCGCGGGGGGACGGCGGCGCCCGCTTCTGCGCCGCCCGCGCGCCCCGAGGGCAGCGATCCCGTGACGTTGCCCGTGCGTGTCCAGGTGACGGAAAGCCCCGCCCGCTATGCCAGCGGCTCGCTGGGCGCGGACAGCGATCATGGCGTACGGGTGGAAGGCCTGTACCGCCAGAACGTCGTCTACGGCTTGCCGGTCTGGATCGAGACCGGCGCCGGCGTTGATATGAAACGGCAGCGCGCTTTTTTCGACGTGCATCTGCCGCCTCATATGGACGGCAGCAAGGACAGCTTCGGCCTGCTCTACGACCATTCGGACATCGAGGGCCTGGAGACCAGCCGCGCCGGCCTGGGCTGGAAACGCAGCCAGACGCGCAAGGCGGCCGGCGACAGCCGCGTCGAGTACGAAGTCCGCTGGGGAGGGCTGGTCGCCTACGACAAGACTCGCATCTCCGGCGCCTCGCGCTACGAGGTGCCCAGTTGGGCGGCCACCTGGCAGTGGCTGCGCCGCGACGTGGACGCGAAGTACGATCCGCGCGAGGGCAATCTGGTCGAATTCGGTCTCGGCGTGGGTTCGACGCTGGACGATGGCAAGACCTTTTACCGCAGCAGCCTGCGCGCCCAGCAGTGGTGGCCCATCGGCGAGCGCGACGTGCTGACCGTGCGCGGCGAGGTCGGCAAGGTCTGGGCGCATACCGACCGCCTGCCGCAGGATTTTTCCTGGCGCACCGGCGGTTCGCGCAGCATTCGCGGCTATCGCTACCAGAGCATCGGCCTGCAGCGCGGCGACGCCGTCATCGGCGCGCCCGTGCTGGGCGTGGCCAGCATCGAGTACACACATTATTTCACCGATATCCTGGGCGCCAACCTGTTCATCGATGCGGGCGACGCCGCCGAGTCCTTCGGGCAGTTCGACTGGCACCTGGGCTACGGCGCCGGCCTGGCGGTGCGCACGCCGGCCGGACCGTTCTATGTCGACCTGGCCTGGGCGCAGAAGGACCGCCGCCTGCGCCTCCAGTTCTCTCTGGGGATTGCGTTTTGAGGGCGCGGCTCTGGCGCGGCCTGCGGGCCTTCAGTCTCTGGGGGCTGCCGCCCATCGTGCTGGCGCTGCTGCTGGCCATCGGGTTCGCCGCCTGGTGCGTCGCCAGCACGGCGGGCACCCGCTGGCTGCTGCGCACGGCGGCCGAACAATTGGGCGGCGAAGCCCATGGCGTGCGCGGCACCGTGATCGACGGCCTGTATGTCGAGGGCCTGTCGATCGCTCTGCCCGATCTGGACGTGCGCGTGACCGGCCTGCATCTCAAGACGCTCTGGCCGGAACTGCTGGATCGCCGCCTGCACATCAACGACTTGTCGGCCGCGCGCGTGGACGTGGATGTGCGCACTGCGGCGCAGGACGCCGCGCCCGCCGCCGAGGGCGGCCCCTTCCAGATGTCGGCCTTGCCGCTGGGTCTGCGGGTCGACCGGCTGGCGCTCGGCGGCCTGGGCGTGCGCATCGACGGCGAGCCGCTGCCCGCCGACCTGCTGGCGGTCTCGACCTCCATGACTCTGGATGCGCGGACGGCGACCGTCACGCTGAACCATCTGCAGGCTTCGCATCAGGAGACGCTGCTGCAGTTTGACGGCCACTTGGCTCTGCGCGGCCTGGCGGCCCCCTGGCCTTTCGAGCTCAATCTGCACGGAACCGCCCAGGATCGCAGCGCCGGGTCGCCGGTCTGCCTGCGGCGGCTGCTGGCGGCCGGAAAGGAGGGCAATGGCGATGCGGCGGCCGGCGAGGCCTGCCGGATCGATCTCCACCTGCGCATGGCGGGCACGCTGCAGGCCCTGCACGTGCAAGCCGACGGGCGCGGCGAGGGTCTGGCGCTTCAGGCACAGGCCGATCTGCTGCCGGGCCAGGCGTTCCCGCTGGGAGCCGCGCAGGTGGATCTGGCGCTGCCAGGCGATGCCCGCCTGACGCTCGATGTGACGCCGCAGGCGCGGGGTGCGGATGGCTTGCGGCCGGTGAGGGTGCAGTGGGCCGTGCGCCAACTGCGCCCCGACCCCTGGCTGCCGCCGGGGCTCGGCCCGACGCTGCTCAACCTCACGGGCGGGCTGCTGGTGCGGCTGGATGACGCGCAGCGGCTGCACGACCTGGGCCTGGATGTGGCGTTCGACGGCCCCAACCGCTGGAATGGCCGGCCGCTGGCGGGCACGCTCCGGCTGGAGCGCCTGTCGCGGCGGGGCGGTGCGCTGTTCGATGCGCAGACGGGGACGCCGGCGGATCTTCTCGAGCTGCGGGCGGCGGGCCTGAAGGCCGACCTGACCCTGGGGCCGGACCGGATCCAGGCCGAAGCGGATGCATCGGCCGATGCCGTGCGCGTGTCGTTGCAGGCCCGGCTGCCGGAACTGGCGGCGCTGTGGCCCGGCCTGCCGGGCGGGGCGGAGCTGGATTTCGACGTTTCCGGCCCGCTGTCCGGCCATCAGGGCCGCCTGAAAGCCCGCTATGCGGTGCCGGACGCCCGGGACGGCGTGCCCGGCGAGGCCCCCGTGAGCCTGGATCTGGCTGTCGGCGGCGGCTGGACGCAGGCGCAGGGCTGGCAAGGACGGCTGACCGGCCTGCGTGCCGAGCACGCCGGCCTGGTCCTGAAGAGCGAGGCGGCCGTGCCGTTGTCGGTGGCCGCCGATGGCGGCTGGCGGATCGGCCAGGCGGTCTTCGGGCTGGCGCTGGAGGGCGAACCCCTGCTCGGCGTCCGCCATCAGGCCTCGGCGGGCGGGCAGGGCCATTGGGAAACGCGCGGCCGCATCGATCCGTTGACCTTCACTCCGGAGCGCATTCTGCGACTGCAGACCTGGCTGGGCCGCGCCCAGGCCCGGCAGGGCGGGGTGCGGACCGCGTTGTCCGAAGAGGCGATACGCAGCCGTCTGGATGCGGTTCTGGACTGGAATCTGAAGTTCGACGATGCCTTGAGCGGCGAGATCCGTCTGGCCCGCCGCAGCGGCGATCTGACCGTGCCCGGCGACGTGCCCATCGAGCTGGGCCTGGAGGACGCCCGCCTGGACATCGCCATCCGGCGCAGCGGCCCCGGACTCAGCCGCGCCGCCGCCGATCTCCAGGTACGCACGCGCAAACTGGGCAGCATGCGCCTGCGGGCCGATACCCCGATCCACGCCACTCCGGGGGGCGGGCTCGTCCTGCGGCCGCAGGACGAGCGGCATCTGCATTTCCAGGCCGAATCCGAGGATCTGGCCTGGGTCAATCTGCTGCTGGGCGGGGCGATGGAAATCGGCGGCACCTTGCATGCCGACATCCAGGGCCGCAGCCGGCCGGATGGGCGCTGGATTCTGTCCGGCCCGCTGCGCGGCGACGGCTTGCGTCTGCTGATCGCCGACCAGGGCGTGCGGCTGCTGGACGGCACCCTGCAGGCTCATTTCGACGGCGCGCGCGTCCTGCTGGACCGGCTGCGCTTTCCGGCGGTGCGCCGGGTCGTGCCCAAGGAATGGCGCACCGCCACCTGGATCGCGGAGGAGCCCGACGCCCAGGGCGGCTCGCTGTCGCTGTCCGGGGCCTGGGATCTGCTTACACAGGAAGGGCGGGTGGACGTCGCCTTCCACCGCTACCCGATCCTGCAGCGTTCCGACCGCTATGCCATGGTCAGCGGCAACCTGGAGGTTGCGGCGACCCTTCCGGAAATCCGCATCGGCGGCAAGATCACCGCTGACGCGGGCTGGTTCGATCTGGACATGCTCAACGCCATTCCCTCCCTGGATGGCGACGTCGTGATTCTCGAGCCGGGCGCCGAGGCGGCCGAGCCTGCGCCGCCGCCGCTGGACCTGCGGGCCGACCTGACGATCGACCTGGGGCCGCGCTTTTACCTGACCGGCTTCGGCCTGGATTCAGGCCTGATCGGCAGCATGGACCTGCACTTGAATGATGGCAAGCTCACGGCGCTGGGCCAGTTGCGCACCCGGGGCGGCGCCATCAGTGCCTACGGGCAACGGCTGCAACTGCGGCGCGGCACCATCACCTTCCAGGGCGATGTGGCCAATCCCGTGCTCGATATCCAGGCCTTGCGCACCGATGTCGCGGTGCAGGCCGGCGTTCAGGTGGCCGGCACCGCCCGGCGTCCACGCATCGACCTGATGTCGCGCCCCGAAGTCAGCGAGACCGAGAAGCTGTCCTGGCTGTTGCTGGGCCATGGCCCGGACCAGGGGGGCGCGGATGTGTCGCTGCTGTTTTCCGTGGGCGGATCTTTTCTGTCGGGCGGCGAGCCGTTCTACAAGCGGTTCGGGCTGGACGAACTGAGCATGCGCTCGGGCGAACTGGGCAGCTCCGGCAGCATCCTGCCGGTCGAGAGCGTGGTCAGCGGCCTGGACATGGGCGCCAGCCCCATCGAGCAGCGTTTCGTCCTGGCCGGCAAGACTCTGAGCAAGGATTTGAGGCTGAGCCTGGAGCAGGCCCTGGCGCAGACCGGCACCGTGGCGCGCTTGAGCTACCGGCTGATGCGCGGCCTGCAGGCCGAGGTGACTGCGGGCACCGTCAACGGCCTGGCGCTGGTCTATCGCTGGTTTTCCAGGGATTGAACGGGCCGCGGGGGCGTGATGTGTCTTAAAATAGCGCCAACTTTGAACAGAGGGCGCCCATGAGCATCAAAAACGACCGCTGGATCCGGCGCGCTGCGCAGGCCGGCATGATCGAACCCTTCGAGCCCGGCCAGGTGCGCTCGGTCGACGGCCAGCGGATCGTCAGCTACGGCACCAGCAGCTATGGCTACGACGTGCGCTGCGCCGACGAATTCAAGATCTTCACGAACATCAACTCCACCATCGTCGATCCCAAGGCCTTCGATGAGAAGTCCTTCGTGGATTTCCGTGGCGACGTCTGCATCATTCCGCCCAACTCTTTCGCCCTGGCACGCACGGTCGAGTACTTCCGCATCCCGCGTTCCGTGCTGACCGTCTGCCTGGGCAAAAGCACCTATGCCCGCTGCGGCATCATCGTCAACGTCACGCCGCTTGAGCCCGAATGGGAAGGCCACGTGACGCTGGAATTTTCCAACACCACCCCCCTGCCGGCGAAGATCTACGCGGGCGAGGGCTGCGCCCAGATGCTGTTCTTCGAAAGCGACGAGGTCTGCGAGACTTCCTACGCAGACCGGGGCGGCAAGTACCAGGGACAGCAAGGGGTCACGCTGCCACGCACGTAGTGCACGCCCAGCCATGCTGGCTGTTCCGGCCCCGGGCGTGCGCCCGGGGCCGGGGTTCTTCCGGGGTCCCGGGCCCGATACGGTGAATGCCATGAAATTTCGTTTTCCCATCGTCATCATCGACGAAGACTATCGCTCCGAGAACGCCTCGGGCTTCGGCATTCGCGCGCTGGCGTCGGCCATCGAAGCCGAAGGCGTCGAGGTCCTGGGGGTCACCAGCTATGGCGACCTCAGCTCCTTCGCGCAGCAGCAAAGCCGCGCCAGCGCCTTCATCCTGTCGATCGACGACGAGGAGTTCGACGAGGATTCCCCCCAGGACGTCGCCAACGCGATCAAGAACCTGCGCGCCTTCATCGGCGAACTGCGCTTTCGCAACGAGGACATCCCCATCTATCTGTATGGGGAAACGCGCACCTCGCAGCACATCCCCAACGACATCCTGCGCGAACTGCACGGCTTCATCCATATGTTCGAGGACACGCCGGAGTTCGTCGCGCGCCATATCATCCGCGAGGCGCGCGCCTATCTGGACAGCCTGCCGCCGCCGTTCTTCCGCGAGTTGCTGGAATACGCCTCCGACGGCTCCTATTCCTGGCATTGTCCGGGGCATTCGGGCGGGGTGGCTTTTCTCAAGAGCCCCGTGGGCCAGATGTTTCACCAGTTCTTCGGCGAGAACATGCTGCGCGCCGACGTCTGCAACGCGGTGGACGAACTGGGCCAGTTGCTGGACCACACCGGCCCGGTGGCCGAATCCGAGCGTAACGCGGCGCGCATCTTCCACGCCGACCATTGCTTCTTCGTCACCAATGGCACATCCACGTCCAACAAGATCGTCTGGCATGCCAACGTGGCCGCCGGCGACGTGGTGGTGGTGGACCGCAACTGCCACAAGTCGATCCTGCACGCCATCACCATGACCGGCGCGATCCCGGTGTTCCTGCGCCCCACGCGCAACCACCTGGGCATCATCGGCCCGATTCCCCTCGAAGAGTTCGACCCCGAGAACATCCGCAAGAAGATCGAGGCCAATCCCTTCGCGCGCGAGGCCGCCAACAAGCGTCCACGCATTCTGACGCTGACCCAGAGCACCTATGACGGCGTGATCTACAACGTCGAGATGATCAAGGAAAAGCTCGGCTCGGAAATCGACACCCTGCATTTCGATGAGGCATGGCTGCCGCACGCGGCCTTCCACGAGTTCTACGAGGACATGCACGCCATCGGCCCGAACCGGCCGCGCAGCCAGGATACGATGATCTACGCGACGCACTCCACGCACAAACTGCTGGCCGGCCTGTCGCAGGCTTCGCAGATCGTGGTGCAGGATTCCGAGGATCGCAAGCTGGACCGGAACCTCTTCAACGAGGCCTTCCTGATGCACACCTCGACCTCGCCCCAGTACGCCATCATCGCGTCCTGCGACGTGGCGGCGGCCATGATGGAACCGCCCGGCGGCACGGCGCTGGTCGAGGAGTCCATCCGCGAGGCGCTGGACTTCCGCCGCGCCATGCGCAAGGTCGAGTCCGAGTTCGGCAAGAACGACTGGTGGTTCAAGGTCTGGGGGCCCAACCGCCTGGTGTCCGAAGGCATCGGCAACCGCGAGGACTGGATCCTGGGCTCGGGCGACGAATGGCACGGTTTCGGCGACCTGGCCGAAGGCTTCAACATGCTCGACCCGATCAAGGCCACGGTGGTGACGCCGGGGCTGGACATCTCGGGCACGTTCGCCGATTCCGGCATTCCGGCGGCGCTGGTTTCCCGCTATCTGGTCGAACACGGCGTGGTGGTCGAGAAGACCGGGCTGTATTCCTTCTTCATCCTGTTCACCATCGGCATCACCAAGGGCCGCTGGAACACCCTGCTGACCGCTCTGCAGCAGTTCAAGGACGACTACGACCGCAACCAGCCCCTATGGCGGGTGCTGCCGGAATTCAGCCGTTCGCACAAGCGCTACGAGCGCATGGGCCTGCGCGACCTGTGCCAGCGGATCCACGAGGCCTACCGCCACTACGACTTCGCGCGCCTGACTACGCGGGTGTATCTCAGCGACATGGTGCCGGCCATGCGCCCGGCCGACGCCTATGCGCGCATGGCCCACCGCGAGGTCGAGCGCGTGCCCGTCGATCAATTGGAAGGCCGCGTCACCGGGGTGCTGCTGACGCCCTATCCGCCGGGCATCCCGCTGCTGATCCCGGGTGAACGCTTCAATCGCGACATCGTAGATTACCTCAAGTTCACCCAGGAATTCAACCAGCAGTTTCCGGGCTTCGAGACCGATGTCCACGGGCTGGCGTACGAAACGGACGAGCAGGGCCGGCGGCACTACTACGTGGACTGCATCCGGGAAGGCGCCTGATCCTGTGGATGCCCGTTTCGACGCGGCGGTGATCGGCGCCGGCGCTGCCGGCATGATGGCCGCCGCCGTGGCGGCGCACCGCGGCCTGCGGGTGGTGTTGGTCGATCATGCGCAGCGCCTCGCCGAGAAGATCCGCATCTCCGGCGGCGGGCGCTGCAACTTCACCAATCTGGGCACCAGCCCCGCGCAGTTCCTGTCGCGCAATCCCGATTTCTGCCGCTCCGCCCTGCGCGCCTACGGCCCGGCGGATTTCCTGGATCTGCTACGCGCGCATCGCGTGTCCTGGCATGAAAAGCACCGGGGCCAGTTGTTCTGCGACGATTCCAGCGAATCCGTCATCGAGGTGCTGCGCCGCGAGTGCGAGGCGGGCGGCGTGCAGTGGCGCATGCCTTGCACCGTCCGCGGCGTGGGCCGGGAAACCGGCGGCTTCCGGCTGGATACCGAGGCGGGGCCGATCCGGGCCGCCCGGCTGGTGCTGGCCACCGGCGGCATGGCGATCCCGCAGTTGGGCGCCACCGATTTCAGCTTGCGGATCGCCCGCCAGTTCGGTCTGCGTATCGTCGAGCCGCGCCCCGCGCTGGTGCCGCTGACGTTCGATGCGGATCACTGGAAGCCCTATGCGGCGCTGGCCGGCGTCTCGCTGGAAGTGCGCCTGGCGCACGAGGCGGCCGCGCCGGAGGGCGGCGGCAAACGATCCCGCCGGCCGGCTCGCGCCGAATTCCTCGAAGACCTGCTGTTCACGCATCGCGGCCTGTCGGGGCCTGGCATTTTGCAGATCTCCAGCCACTGGCGCCCGGGCGACCCGATCCG
Organism: Castellaniella ginsengisoli; assembly: GCF_040955415.1. Classification (NCBI taxonomy): domain Bacteria; kingdom Pseudomonadati; phylum Pseudomonadota; class Betaproteobacteria; order Burkholderiales; family Alcaligenaceae; genus Castellaniella; species Castellaniella ginsengisoli. The sequence goes on from NZ_CP158257.1 coordinate 1,829,957, forward strand.
GATCGACCTGGCGCCCGGCCGCGACATGGCCGAAGCGCTGGTGGCCGCGAAGTCCGGCGGCCGCCAGACCGTGGCCGCCGCGCTGGCCCAGGCCTGGCCCCGACGGTTGGCCGAGGCCTGGCTGGCCGCCGCCGGGCCGGCTGACGGCGCGGCCCGGGACGAGGATCTGGCGAACTTGGGCGGACAGCGCCTGGCCGATGTCGCCGACCGCCGCCTGCGCGCCTTGGGCGAGCGCATCCATCGCTGGACCTTATGGCCCACGGGCACGGCCGGCTACAAGAAGGCCGAGGTCATGAGCGGCGGCGTGGACACCGGCGAACTCGACCAGCGCAGCCTGGAGGCGCGCCGCTGCCCGGGCCTGCACGTGATCGGCGAGGCGGTGGACGTCACCGGCTGGCTGGGCGGCTACAACTTCCAGTGGGCCTGGTCCTCGGGCGTGGCCTGCGGGCGGGCGCTGGCGGTTGATTGAGGCGGCGAGGGCGCGTGTCGCCCGCCTGGGGCGATAGAATCGGCCAGACAGTTTCGGAGGACAATCATGCGTAAACCCCTGGACGGCATCCGGGTCCTGGAAATGGGCCAGCTCATCGCCGGGCCGTTCGCCGCCAAGATGCTGGGCGAATTCGGCGCCGAGGTCATCAAGATCGAGCCGCCCGGTCAGGGCGATCCCCTGCGCAACTGGCGGCTGCTGCACGAGGGCACCTCGGTCTGGTGGCAGGTGCAGTCGCGCAACAAGCAATCGGTGACCCTGGATCTGCGCCAGCCGGAAATCCAGGCCGTCGTGCGCCGCCTGGCGGCCGAATGCGACGTGGTGGTCGAGAACTTCAAGCCCGGTACCCTGGAATCCTGGGGCCTGGGCTGGGACGACTTGCGTGCCGTCAATCCGCGCCTGGTCATGCTGCGCGTGTCGGGCTACGGACAGACGGGCCCCTACCGCGACCGGCCCGGCTTCGGCGTGGTCGCCGAGGCCATGGGCGGCCTGCGTCATCTCAGCGGCGAGCCGGGCCGCACGCCGGTGCGCGTGGGCGTATCCATCGGCGATTCCCTGTCGGCCTTGCACGGCGTCATCGGCGTGTTGCTGGCCCTGCGGGCGCGCGACCGCGATGGCGTGGGCCAGATGGTCGACGTGGCGCTGTACGAGTCGGTGTTCAACATGATGGAAAGCCTGTTGCCCGAATACGCCGTGTTCGGCGAAGTCCGCCAGCCGGCCGGCAGCAGCCTGCCGGGCATCGCGCCCAGCAACGCCTACGCCTGCCGCGATGGCTACGTGCTGATCGCGGGCAACGGCGACAGCATCTTCCGTCGCCTGATGCAGGCGATCGGCCGGACGGACCTGGGAGACGATCCCGGCCTGGCCCACAATGCCGGCCGCGTGGGCCGGGTGGCCGACATCGATGGCGCCATCGGCGACTGGGCCGCGCAACGTACCCAGGATGAAGTGCTGGAAATCCTGAACGCGGCGCGCATCCCGGCCGGGCGTATCTACGACATTGCCGACATCGCCGCCGACCCGCACTACCGCGCGCGCGACATGATCCTGGACCAGCCGTTGCCCGACGGCACGCCGTGCCAGGTGCCGGGCATTGTGCCGAAGTTGTCCGCCACCCCGGGCGGCATCCAGTCGCGGGCGCCCGGCCTGGGGGAGCACACCGACGCGGTGCTTGATCGTTTGGGGGTGGACGAGGGGGCGCGCGCCCGCTGGCGGGAACAAGGATTCATCTGAAACCTTGCCATGGATTCGAGGCGATTGTTGAATCGCTCCGTTTCAGAGTATGCTTCATCCTTGCTGTCACCCGATGCGGGTGGGAGAGCGCCGCCCCCGCGCACCGGGTGCGGCCGCCGAAGGCGCAATTCGCCCGGAATCGCTCAGGCACCCCGTACCACCCGCATGATGCCGTCATCGCATCGCAGCATTCTGGAGAGATCCGCTCCCCGATCCGGGTGCGGGCGCCGAAGGTGAACCTCCGCAGTGCGGGGCAACTCTCAGGCAAAAGGACAGAAGGGCGCTGCCGGCATTCCCGCCGCCCCTTTTATCGTCCGGAGTTTCCATGCCCGCGCAAACCCCCCTGTACGAAACCCACGTCGCCCTGGGCGCCAAGATCGTCGACTTCGGCGGCTGGGACATGCCCCTGGCCTATGGCTCCCAGATCGAAGAGCACCATGCCGTGCGCCGCGCCGCCGGCATGTTCGACGTCTCCCACATGCTCAACGTCGACATCGCGGGCGCGTCCGCCCCCGATTTCCTGCGCCACCTGCTGGCCAACGACGTGGCCAAGATCGCCGGCGCGCCGGGCAAGGCCCTGTATTCCTGCATGTTGCGCCCCGATGGCGGCGTCATCGACGATCTGATCGTCTATTTCTTCGCCTCCGACCGTTGGCGCATCGTCGTCAATGCCGGCACGGCCGACAAGGACCTTGCCTGGATGCGCCAGCAGGCCGAGCCCTTCGGCGTCACGATCACCGCCCGCCGCGACCTGTCCATGGTGGCCGTCCAGGGCCCCGGGGCCCGCGAGGCCGTCTGGTCCGTGCATCCCGACTGGAAGCCCGCCACGCAAGACCTCAAGCCTTTCACCGGCACGCTGATCGACGAGAACACGCTGGTGGCGCGCACGGGCTATACCGGCGAGGACGGCTTCGAGATCGTTCTGTCCGCCACCGCCGTCAAGGCTTTCTGGGACGCCCTGGCGCAGGCCGGGGTGCGGCCCTGCGGCCTGGGCGCGCGCGACACCTTGCGCCTTGAAGCCGGCATGAACCTCTACGGCCAGGATATGGACGAAACCGTCCATCCCCTGGAGTCCGGCTTGGCCTGGACGGTTTCGCTCAAAGACGCGCAACGCGACTTCATCGGCCGCAGCGCCCTGGAATCCGCTTCGAAGGCTCGCGAACTGGTCGGCCTGAAGCTGCTGGATCGCGGCATCATGCGCAGCCACATGAAGGTCCGCACCGCCCAGGGCGAAGGCGAGCTCACCAGCGGCACCATGGCGCCCACGCTGGGCTTTTCCATCGGTCTGGCCCGGGTGCCGGCCGGCTCGGCACCGGGCGACCGGGTCGAGGTCGAGATCCGCGGCAAGTGGCTGCCCGCCGAGATCGTGCGCCCGCCCTTTGTGCGCAACGGACAGGCTTTGGTCTGACCGGGTTTTTTCCTTCCTCTCTCCACCACTGAAACGGGGTACATCATGTCCATTCCCAACGACCGCAAATACACGGCCTCCCACGAATGGGTCAAGGCCGACGGCGATTGCTTCCTGGTCGGCATTACCGACGACGCTCAGGATCAGCTCGGCGACCTGGTCTTCGTCGGCGACGTTCAAGTGGGCGCGCGTCTGGCTGCCGGCGATACCGCAGCCGTGGTCGAATCCGTCAAGGCCGCGTCCGACATCTACGCGCCGGTGTCCGGCGAGATCGTCGCCTTCAACGAAGCCCTCAACGACCAGCCCGCCCTGATCAACGAAGCCGCCTACGAGCAATGGATCTTCAAGATCAAGCCTGACAATGCCGCCGACGTCGATGGCCTGATGGATGCCGCCGCCTACGAGGCCCAGGCCTGATCCGCGCCGCGCCCCTCATCCACTGATTCACACGGTTTTACCCTGGAGCACTCCATGCCGCGCGATTCCGCCACGCATTCCGAATTCATCGCCCGCCATATCGGGCCGTCCGAAGCCGACCAGCGCGCCATGCTGGCGGCCATCGGCGTCACCAGCCTGGACGCCCTGATCCGCGAGGTCGTGCCGGAAAACATCCTGTCCGAAGCCCCGTATCTGGACTTGCCCGGTCCGCTGAGCGAGGTCGAGGCTCTGGCGGACCTGAAAACCATCGCCGGCCGCAACCAGGTTCTGCGCAGCTATATCGGCCAGGGCTACTACGGCACCTACGTGCCGCACGTGATCCTGCGCAACATCCTGGAGAATCCCGCCTGGTACACCGCCTACACGCCGTACCAGCCGGAAATCTCCCAGGGCCGCCTCGAAGCCCTGTTGATCTACCAGACCATGATCGCCGATCTGACGGGGCTGGATATCGCCAACTCGTCGCTGCTGGACGAAGGCACGGCGGCGGCCGAGGCCATGACGCTGGCGCGCCGCGTCTCGCGCGTCAAGTCCGACCGTTTCTTCGTCTCTGCCCACGTCCATCCCCAGACCCTGGAAGTCCTGCGCACGCGCGCAGCCGGGCTGGGCATCGAACTGGTGGTCGGCGATGAGGCCGGGGGCTTGCCGGACTGCTACGGCGTGCTGCTGCAGTACCCGCACAGCCTGGGCGGCGTGGCCGATTATCGCGCGCTCGCCGAGCAGGCCCATGCCGCCGGCGCCATCGTGGCCGTGGCGACGGATTTGCTGGCCTTGGCGCTGCTGACGCCGCCGGGCGAATGGGGCGCCGACATTGCGGTCGGCTCGGCCCAGCGCTTCGGCGTGCCCATGGGCTACGGCGGCCCGCACGCTGGCTTCATGGCGTGCAAGGACGCCTACAAGCGCAACCTGCCGGGCCGCCTGGTGGGCGTCTCCCAGGATGCGCGCGGCGAACAGGCCCTGCGGCTGGCGCTGCAGACGCGCGAGCAGCATATCCGCCGCGAGAAGGCCACGTCCAACATCTGCACCGCGCAGGTGCTGCTGGCCGTGATGGCCGCCATGTACGCCGTCTGGCACGGCCCCCAGGGCATTGCGCGCATCGCCCGGCGCGTGGCGGCGCACACCGCCCGACTGGCCGGCGCCCTGCGCGCCATGGGGCTGACGGTCTGCAACGATACTTTTTTCGACACCCTGCACCTGGAAACCGGCGTCCGCACGCAGGCGGTGCTGGATGCGGCAGTCGACGGCGGCATGAATCTGCGCCGTGTGGACGACACCCACGTCGCCCTGTCGCTGGATGAAACCGTCGATGCCCAGGACATCGAGACCCTGATCGGCGCCCTGGCGGCCGGCATGGGCGTGTCGCGCGTCGCCCCCGACTTCTCGGCCGAAGCCGACGGCATCCCGGCGGCCCTGCGCCGCCAGGGCGCCATCCTGGCGCATCCCGCCTTCTCGCGCGTGAAGTCCGAGACCGACATGCTGCGTTATCTGCGCGCCCTGGCCGACAAGGACCTGGCCCTGGACCGCACCATGATTCCGCTGGGCTCCTGCACCATGAAGCTCAACGCCACGGCGGAAATGATTCCCGTCACCTGGCCTGAATTCAGCCACATGCACCCGTTCGCTCCCGCCGGCCAGGCGCAGGGCTACCAGGAAATGATCGAGCGGCTGTGCGCCGCGCTGTGCGAGATCACCGGCTATGACCGCGTCAGCCTGCAGCCCAATTCCGGCGCCCAGGGCGAATTCGCCGGCCTGCTGGCGATTCGCGGCTATCACCAGGCCAACGGCGAGCACCAGCGCAACGTCTGCCTGATTCCCGCGTCGGCGCACGGAACCAACCCGGCCTCGGCCCATCTGGCGGGCATGGACGTGGTGGTGGTGGCGTCCGACGACAACGGCAACATCGACATGGCCGATCTGCGCGCCCGCATCGCCGAGGTCGGCGACCGGCTGGCCGCCTTGATGATCACCTATCCGTCCACGCATGGCGTGTTCGAGACCACGGTCACGGAGATCTGCGATCTGATTCACGAGGCCGGAGGCCAGGTCTACCTGGACGGCGCCAACATGAACGCCATGGTGGGCGTGGCCCAGCCGGGCCGCTTCGGCTCCGATGTGTCGCACCTGAACCTGCACAAGACCTTCTGCATTCCTCACGGCGGCGGCGGCCCGGGCGTCGGTCCGGTGGCGGTGCGCGCGCACCTGGCGCCGTACCTGCCCGGCATGGTGGGCGAAGACGGCCGCCTGCCGGCGGGCCAGCCGGGCCCGGTGTCGGCCGCGCCCTTCGGCTCGGCCAGCATCCTGCCGATCTCGACGCTGTACATCATGATGATGGGGGCCGAAGGCCTGCGCCGCGCCACTCAGGTCGCGATCCTGAACGCGAACTACCTGGCCACGCGTCTGGCGTCGCACTATCCCATCCTGTACGCCGGGGTCAACGGCCGCGTGGCGCACGAGTGCATCCTGGACATCCGGCCGATCAAGGACGCCAGCGGCATCGGCGCCGAGGACATCGCCAAGCGCTTGATGGATTATGGCTTCCATGCGCCCACCATGAGCTTCCCGGTGGCCGGCACGCTGATGGTCGAACCCACCGAGTCCGAGGGCCTCGAAGAGCTGGATCGCTTCATTGCCGCCATGATCGCCATCCGCCAGGAGATCGCCGCCGTCGAGCGCGGCGAGCAGCCGGCCGACGACAATCTGCTGGTCAACGCCCCGCATCCGGCGGCCACGCTGCTGGTGCAGGACTGGACGCATCCGTACACGCGCGAGCAGGCCGCCTTCCCGCTGCCCGGCATGGCGGACCGCAAGTACTGGCCGCCGGTCGCGCGGGTGGATAATGCCTGGGGAGACCGCAACCTCAGTTGCGCCTGCCCGCCGATGGAGTCCTACGCCGCCGAACCCGTCACGGCCTGACCGCTGATCCAGGTCCGGCCTTTCGGGGGGCCGGACCGGCCACATGCCCCCCCGGCGGGTTTCGCGTTGCGCGGACCGCCGGGTTTTTTTATTCCTCATTTTTTCATTCAGGAGACCGCACCATGCCGTACGTCAACATCAAGATCACCCGTGAGGGGGCCACCGTCGAGCAGAAGGCGCGCCTGATCGAGGGCGCCACCCAACTGCTGGTGGACGTGCTGGGTAAGAACCCCAAGACCACGTTCGTGGTGATCGAGGAAGTCGATACCGACAACTGGGGGATCGCGGGAGAACCGGTGACGGCGATCCGCGCGCGCGCCAAAGCGTCCGCCGGCGGCTGATGCCGGCATCTCCCGCCTGAGCGGTCCGCGGCCGGGGGGGGGCCGGCGCGTTCAGGCGGCCTTCGTGCCCGGAATGCGCCGGTAGGTGACGAAATCGTAGGCCAGGCCGTTTTCCGGGGGCTGGGGCAGCCGTTCGGTTTCCTGCCAATGCCCCTCGGGCAGCGGGGGAAACCAGGTGTCGCCGCCCAGATCGGCGTGGATTTCAGTGGCGATCAGTTCGTCGGCCAGGGGCAAGGCCAGGCGGAAGATCTGTTCGCCGCCGATGACGCAGATGCGGTCCGCCTGCGCGCAACTGGCCAAAGCAGCCTCGAGCGAGGCGTGGCATTCGGCACCCGGTGCGGAAAAATCCGGGTCGCGGCTCAGGACCAGATTGCGGCGCCCGGGCAGGGGGCGCCCCAGGGACAGCCAGGTCTTGCGTCCCATGACGATGGGGTGGCCCAGCGTGCTGCGCTTGAAGTGCGCCAGATCGGCGGGCAGATGCCAGGGCATGCCGCCGTCGAGGCCGATCACGCGTGTGTCGGTGTAGGCGACGACCAGGCGGATGGGGGGGGCTGGCGGCATGACGCGATTCTCCGTGAAAACATGCGCGCCAGTGTAAACCACGCGCCAGGGTGCGGCCGGGTTCAGGCCGCGGGGTCGGGAACCTGGAAGCATCCCAGGAAGCGATCCAGGGCGGGCCGTTCGCCGCGGACTCGCGCCTGGCCCGAGGCGATGGCGTCATCGGGATCCGCCGCACCGTAGGCCAGGTGCAGCAAGGTCGTGGGGGACGTCTCCAGCGTGGCCTCGGGCGCCGGGTCGGCCGGCCCCTGCCTGTGGATGTCCAGGCGGCCCGACGCGATCTGGGCGGAGAAAGGCTGGCCGTCCAGGATCAGCAGAATCCGGGTTTCCGGGCCGGCGCCCGCGCGGGGCGCAAACAGTGCGCGCATGGAAAGCACCATGGCGTCTACATTCAGCGGGGCGCCGCGCACGAAACCGGGCGAACGCACGCCCCAGCGGACCAGTTGCAGGAGGATGGGTTCCAGTTCACGGCCCCAGGCGGACAGGTCGTAGGCCATGCCCCCCGGCGGAGGCAGGCGGCGCCGGACGATGATGGCGGCGGCTTCCAGCTCGGCGAGCCGCTGGGTGAGCACGTTGGCGCTGATGCGGCCCAAGCCGGTCCGCAGGTCCGTGAACCGTTTCGGGCCGAGGATCAATTCGCGCACGATGAGCAGCGCCCAGCGCTCGCCGATCAGATCGAGGGCGTGGGCGGCGGCGCAGCCGTCGGCATAACTTCTCTTTGTACTCATGAAAGAGCATCTTATCATGTAATCCTAAAAAACAATTTGTCAGTTATTTTTTAGGATTAAACAATGGTATAGTGCGCCGGATGGACGAGCCGCCGCGCGTGGTGCGATTCCCGCAGCCAGCGGACGAGCGGCCGCAAGCAGGAGACGGGTATGGAAAGCAAGGAAAAGGCAAACGATGCGCAGACCGCCATCCGGCAGGTGCTGGACGAGTGGGTGGCGGCGGTAGGCCGGCAGGATCTGGAGGCGCTTGCCGCCTGCTACGCCCAGGATGTGGTCGCCTACGATGCCATCATGGCGCTGCGCTTCGAGGGGCGGGACTGCTACCTGGCCCATTGGAAGACATGCCTGCAGATGTGTCCGGGCGGTGTGCGCTTCACGTTCCGGGACCTGGACATCCAGGCTGCGGACGACCTGGGCTATGCGCATGCGTTGCTGGCCTGCGAGGCCGACGGGTGCGGTGACGAAGGCGGAAACAGCGCCTGGAGCCGCATGACCACCGGTTTCCGGCGAGAGGCCGGCCGTTGGGCCATCGCTCACGAGCATTTCTCTTTTCCCTTCGATCCGAAGTCCGGCAAGGCGCTCATGGGACTGTCTCCCGATGCGGTTGCGGGGCCGTCTCCGGTGCCCGCCGACATGCATGCGGTGACGCCGCATCTGGTCTGCCGGGATGCGGCCGGCGCGATCGACTTCTACCAGCGCGCGTTCGGGGCCCATGGGGCCGTCCGGCTGGACGGCCCGGACGGCAAGCTGGCGCATGGCTGCTTATGGATCGGCGGCTCCGCTGTGATGCTGACGGAGGAGGCGCCCGCCCGCCAGGCCAGCAGTCCCGTTACGCTGGGAGGCACGCCGGTATTCTTGCATCTGTATGTGGCCGACGCGGACGCGGCGTTCGAGCGGGCCATCCAGGCGGGCGCCACGGCGGTGATGCCGCCGGCCGATATGTTCTGGGGCGATCGCTATGGCGTGGTCCAGGATCCGTATGGACATCGCTGGTCGATTGCGACTCATGTGCGGGATGTGGGGCCCGAGGAGATGCGGGCGGCGATGACCCAGTTCGCCGGCGCCTGAGGCCGGCGATGGCGGATCAGTCCAGCGGCTGGATGGCCTGGCCGGCGCACCGGGCCAGCAGTTCGGGCAGCCCGCCCTGTGCCAGCGCCAGATCGGGAGCCAGGTCCATCAAGGGCCGCAGGACGAAGGCCCGCTCGTGCATGCGCGGATGCGGCACGATCAGGCCGGGCTCGTCGATTTCCCGGCCGCCGTACCACAGCAGATCCAGATCCAGGGTGCGCGGGGCGTTGCGGTAGGGGCGTACCCGGCCGTGACGCTGCTCGATGGCCTGCAACGCCGCCAGCAGGGCTTGCGGAGACAGTGTCGTGTCCAGGCCGGCCACGGCGTTGACGTAGTCCGGCCCTGAGGAATCGACTGGCGCCGTCCCGTAGAGAGAGGACAGCCGCAGGCCGGTCACGCCGGGCGTGGCGGCCAGTTCGGCGGCTGCCCGGCGCACCGTCGCGGCGGCTTCGCCCAGGTTGGCGCCCAGGCCGATATAGGCAAGGGCGGGCGAAGCCTGGGGACTCGGGAGGATGGGGCTCATGGAGGATCCTGCGGGGGAAGGCGCTCGCCGCTGCAGGCGAAGCGCCTCGCCTTTCAGGCGGCGCCGTCCGGCGCGACGGCGGGCGGCGCGGAGGATTGGCCTTCCGCGCCCGAGGATGCGGTACGGCGTCGGCGGCGCTTGCGGGTGGCGCCGCCCGTGCGGCGTGCGCCGGCATGGCCGGCCTGCCACGCATCGATCATCTGCGAGCGGCGCTCGTCGTTGCTGTCGGACAGGTCCATCCACCATTGGGCCAGGACGCTGTCCACCTCGCGGGCCTCGGCCCGCAACTGCAGGAAATCCACGGCGGCGCGAAAGCGCGGTTGTTCCATCATGCGCCAGATCGACCGCACCGTGGCGCGCTCGAACCGGGCCTGCATCAGCCAGATCTCGCGCATGTCGGCCTGGTGGCGGCGCTGGATGGCGAGCTTGTCCATCTGCGCTTCGATCACCGAATCCGCGGCGCGGATCAGGGCTTCGTTGCGCTGCACGCCTTGGGCGACCAGGGCGGCCCAGCGTTTCTGGGCGAGCCGCCACAACAGGGCGGCGAACAGGAAGCTGGGGCTCACGGGCTTGCCGGCCCGCACGCGGGCGTCGGTGCGCGACAAGGCGATTTCCACGAAGGCCTCGCCGCCTTCTTCCTCGAAGATGCGGTCGATCAGCGGAATCAGGCTTTTCGTCAGGCCCGAGCGGCGCAATTCGCGCAGGCAATCCATGGCGTGGCCGCAGGTCAGCAGTTTGAGCGTTTCATCGAACAGGCGTGAGGCCGGCACGTGCTCGATGAGCGGAGCCAACTGGCTGATCGGCGCCTCGGTCGCCGGGTCGATGCGCGCGCCCAGCTTGGCCTGGAAGCGCAGCGCCCGCAGCATGCGCACGGGGTCTTCGCGGTAGCGCGTCTCGGGGTCGCCGATCATCCGCACTACGCGGTTCTTCAGGTCCGCCACGCCCTGGTGGAAGTCGATGACTTCTTCCTTGAGGGGATCGTAGTACAGGGCGTTGATGGTGAAATCGCGCCGCGCGGCGTCTTCTTCGTGGGTGCCGAATTCATTGTCGCGCAGGATGCGGCCATGTTCGTCCGTTTCCTGGTTGCCGGAGGAGGGGGCGCGAAAAGTCGAGGTTTCGATGATTTCCTGGCCGAACACCACATGCACCAGTTGGAAACGCCGGCCGATGATGCGGGCGCGCCGGAACAGCGGCCGCACCTGGTTGGGCGTGGCGTTGGTGGCGACGTCGAAGTCCTTGGGCGCGAGCCCGACGATCAGGTCGCGAACCGCGCCGCCCACGATGTAGGCGTCGAAGCCGTGCTGGTTCAGGACCTCGCAGACTTTGATGGCATGCCGCGACACCAGGCGCCGGTCGATGCCGTGCTTGTCGCGCGACAGGCGCACCGGGCCGCTGGGCGGGGTCGCGAACAGGCGCGAGACGAAATTCTTGATGGTCTGCTTGAGCATGGCGCGTATTTTAAGGCTTTGTTGCACCTATGTCCTCGCCGCCGCAGTGTAGGGGCCCTTTGTTTTCAGGATTTCGTATCCTGCAACGTGCCGAACAGATCGAGAATGCGCCAGCCCCGGCTGGTGGCGGTTTCCCGCAAGGCCGCGCTGGGGTTCGTCGCCACCGGGTGCGTCACGGCCTCCAGCAGCGGCAGATCGTTCATCGAATCGCTGTAGAACCAGGATTCGTCGAAATCCTCCAGTTGCAGATCCAGCCCGCGCAGCCATTCGCGCACGCGCAGGACCTTGCCCGCCTTGAAGCTGGGCGTGCCTTCGATGCGGCCCGTATAGCCGCCCTGGGCATCGCGCTGCGGCACGGTGGCGATCAGGTGCTCGAAGCCCAGCGCCCGGGCGATGGGGGTTGTGACGAACGCGTTGGTGGCCGTGACGATGGCGCACAATCCGCCGCGCGCCTGGTGCTCCGTGACCAGCGCGCGCGCGGCGGGCAGGATGCCCGGCTCGACGACCTCGGCCATGTAGTCCCGGTGCCAGCGGTCGAGTTCGTCGGGCCGGCCCAGGCGCAGCAGGCCCAGCATGAAGTCGGCGGCCTCTTCGGCGGACAGGGTGCCCTCGTTGTAGCGGCGCATCAGGTCGTCGTTGCGGCGGCGGGCGGCTTCGGGATCGCCGGCGCGGCCGGTGCGCGCCAGGAATTCGGCCCATTGGTAGTCGCTGTCGAAGGGCAGCAGGGTGTGATCCAGGTCGAACAAGGCCAGGTGGGTCGGCGGGGTCATGGAGTCCTCGGCAGGGCGGGCGCGTCGGCCAGCAGGTCTTTCAGCAGGGGCAGGGTGATGGGGCGGTGGCGGGCCAGGGAATACTGGTCCAGGCTGTCGATCAAGGATGTCAGGCGGCCCATGTCGCGGTCGCAGCGCGTCAGGATCCAGTGCAGCACTTCGTCGGACAACTGTAGTCCGCGCCGCCGGGCGCGGTCGCGCAGGGCCTGGGCGCGGTCCTCGTCGGAGAGGTGCTCCAGGCGATAGACCAGATCCCAGCCCAGGCGGGTGCGCAGGTCTTCGCGCAGAGGCATGGTCAGGGGCGCGCGGTCGCCCGCCGTCAGCAGGGCGAAGGCTCCCGGGGTGCCGGCGGCGGTGCGCCAGCGGTTGAACAGGGCAAACAGCGCGGCTTGGGCGGCGGAGTTGAGATCGGCCACGTCGTCCACCGCCACCAGCGACAGCGACTCGTCTTCGTCGGTGGCCAGGGCGTGCAGCCGCTGCGCCGGTGTGCGCGCGTCGAGATAATGACAGCCGCTGCCTTGCGCCCGGGCGCGCAGCAGATGGCTGCGCCCCGAGCCGAGGCCGCCCCACAGATAGACGGCGCGTCCGGCCCCGAGCGCGCGCACGGCATCGAGCGCGGCCAGGTTCGCGCCGGGCACGAAGCCGTCCAGCGACGGCATCGTGCCCGGCAGGATGTCGAGCAGCAATTGTTGCGCCTGAGGCTGTGCGTGAGGCGGGTCCGCGGCAGGGTTCGGGCCGGATGGCTGAGCTTGCGTCATGTGAAGCAGAACTTCATCGTAAAATCAGGCAAATATCCAAACCTGCAATTCTTGCACATTCGGCGGCTTTTCTCATGACATCAGGCACCACTCCTTCCATGACCTACCGCGACGCGGGGGTCGACATCGATGCCGGCGACGCGCTGGTCGACCGCATCAAGCCCCTGGCCGCCCGCACGATGCGCCCCGGCGTGATGGCGGGCATCGGCGGCTTTGGCGCCTTGTTCGAGATTCCGCGCCACCTGCGGGAGCCGGTGCTGGTTTCCGGCACCGACGGCGTGGGCACCAAGCTGCGCCTGGCCTTTGAATGGCAGCGCCACGACACGGTCGGCATCGACCTGGTCGCCATGAGCGTCAACGATATCCTGGTCCAGGGCGCCGAACCGCTGTATTTCCTGGATTACTTTGCCTGCGGCAAGCTGTCCGTGGATACGGCGGCCAGCGTCGTGGGCGGCATTGCCCGCGGCTGCGAACTGGCCGGCTGCGCCCTGATCGGCGGCGAAACGGCCGAGATGCCGGGCATGTACCCGGACGGCGAATACGATCTGGCGGGCTTTGCCGTGGGCGCGGTCGAAAAATCCGCAATCATCGATGGCGCCCGCATCGGGGCCGGCGATACCGTGCTGGGTCTGGCTTCCAGCGGCGCGCATTCCAACGGCTATTCCCTGGTGCGCAAGATCCTGCAGCATGCCGGCGCGCGTCCGGACCAGGATCTGGGCGGCCGCCCCTTGGGCGACGTGGTCATGGAACCCACCCGCATCTATGTCAAATCGGTGCTGGCGGCCCTGGCCGCCCATGGCGCGGCCATCAAGGGCCTGGCGCACATCACCGGCGGCGGGCTGCTGGAAAACGTGCCGCGCATCCTCAAGCCGGGCCTGTGCGCCCATTTGCATCGCGATGCCTGGCAGTGGCCCGCGTTGTTCCAGTGGCTGCAGGCTCAGGGCGGCGTGGCGGATCACGAAATGGCGCGCGTGTTCAACTGCGGCATCGGCATGGTGCTGGTGGTGGACGCCGCCCAGGCCGATGCCGTCGCCGCCTTCCTGCGCGCCCAGGGCGAAACCGTCTACGCACTGGGCGAAATCACCGCCCAGGCCGAAGGCGGCTCCCAGACGATCGTCGATTGATGTCCGCTTTGGGCCGCGCAGCGGCGGGCCGGCTCCGGCGCGGCGCTGCGGCATGAGCCCGCGTCTCAGCCGTCCAGCGTCCGGGCGCAATGCCGGGCGATGGCGTCCATGGCCCGTTCGGACAAGCAATCCACGCGGGTCCGTTGCGGCAGGGACCGCAGCCAGGTGATCTGGCGCTTGGCCAGTTGGCGGGTGGCGGCGATGGCCTGTTCGATGGCCTGCTCCAGGGAAATCCGCCCATCCAGGTGGTCCCAGAGCTGCCGGTAGCCCACGCAGCGGATGGAAGGCAGGCCAGGATGCAGATCGGGGCGGGCATGCAGGGCGCGCACCTCGTCGAGCAGACCGGCATCGATCATGGCCCGGTAGCGTTGTGCGATGCGGGCGTGCAGCACCGAGCGGTCGGACGGTTCCAGGCTGAGCGTCAGAAACCGCCAATCCGGCAGCACGGCTTGCGCGGGGCGCGCGAGCCAGTCGCTCATGGGACGGCCGCTGCCGCGCCAGATTTCCAGGGCGCGTTGCAGGCGCTGGCTGTCGTTGGGCGCCAGGCGGGCCGCGGTGGCCGGGTCCACGCGCGCCAGTTCGGCGTGCAGGGCGGGCCAGCCGCGCGTGCGGGCCTCTTCGTCCAACTGCCGGCGGATGGCCGGGTCGGCCTCGGGCAGGTCGTTCAGGCCCTCGCGCAGAGCTTTGTAGTACAGCATGGTGCCCCCGCACAGCAGAGGAATCCGGCCGCGCGCGCGGATGTCCTGCGCGAGCGCGGCGGCGTCGCGGGCGAATTCAGCGGCGGAATAAGTCTGCGCCGGATCGCGGATGTCCAGCAGATGGTGCGGCACGCGCGCCTGCTCCTCGGCCGTGGGCTTGGCCGTGCCGATGTCCATCCCGCGATAGATCGTCGCCGAATCCATCACGATGAGTTCGATGGGCCAGCGCGAGGCCAGAGCCAGGGCGGCGGCGGATTTGCCGGAGGCCGTCGGGCCGGCCAGGCAGATCAGGACGGGGGTGTGCGAAGACATGGGGGCATTATCGTCGACGCGCCGGGATGGCCGCAGCGCTGGCCTATTGCCCTCGCATGAACAGCTTGTCCAGATCGGCCAGGCTCCATTGGAACCAGGTCGGCCGTCCATGGTTGCATTGGTCGGCGCGTTCGGTGCGTTCCATCTGGCGCAGCAGCGCGTTCATTTCGTCCAGCGTCAGTTTGCGATGGGCGCGCACGGCGCCGTGGCAGGCCATGGTCGAGAGCAGTTCGTT
This sequence comes from Castellaniella ginsengisoli, assembly GCF_040955415.1. Lineage (NCBI taxonomy): Bacteria > Pseudomonadati > Pseudomonadota > Betaproteobacteria > Burkholderiales > Alcaligenaceae > Castellaniella > Castellaniella ginsengisoli. The sequence goes on from NZ_CP158257.1 coordinate 1,844,999, forward strand.
GCGCTGTTCGGTCAGGCGGGCCGAATGGCCGATGCGTTCGACATCGGCCAGCACCCCGCGCGCCAGCGCTTCGATGTCGCCCCGGGCCAGCAGGGCCGGTACGGCGCGCACGGCCAGCGAGGCCGGGCCGGTGGCGCGGATGCGCAGGCCCAGGCCGTCGAGCGTCTCCTGGTGCGCCTGGGCCGTGGCCACCTGGAGCTCCGTGGCGGTGAACACCACCGGAACCAGCAGTTCCTGCGCCGGCAGGGGCGCCTGGTCCAGGGCAAGCTTCAAGGATTCGTAGACGACGCGTTCATGCGCGGCGTGCATGTCCACCAGGATCAGGCCGCGCGCGTTCTGGGCCAGGATGTAGATGCCGTGCAACTGCCCCAACGCCATGCCCAGGGGCAGATCGGCGTCTGCCGCGGCATGGGTTTGCGGCCGGCCGGCCGGCGCCGCGCGCGCATGCTCCGCGTCCGGCGCGTCGGCGGGGGTGGGCGTCTCCAGCGGCTGATACAGTTTGCGCCAATCCTGGGCCGGGGCCCGGTCGTTCAGCGGGAAACGCTGCTGGACCGGAATCCGGGCCGGGTAGAGGGGCGCGGCCCGGTCCGGGCGGGCGGCTCCGGTGGCCGCGGGCAGGCCTGCCCAGGGCGCCGCAGCCGCCGGCGTCCCGCCCGGCGCCCGTCCGGCGGCGTCGCCGTCCGTGGGCGCGGGCGGCGCCTCGGCCGGTCCCTCGGTGGCCGCGCCGCCACGCCCCGCAAGGGCCTCGGCCAGCGTCTGGGAAACATAGCGGTGCACCGCGCCGCTGTCGCGGAAGCGGACTTCATGCTTGGCCGGGTGCACGTTCACGTCGACACCGGCCGGGTCCAATGTCAGGAACAGCACGAAAGCCGGCTGGCGGTCGCCGTGCAGCACATCGGCGTAGGCCTGGCGCACCGCGTGGGAGACCGTGCGGTCGCGCACGTAACGGCCGTTGACGTACAGGTATTGACGGTCGGCCCGGTTGCGGGCGAAGGTCGGGCGCGTGATGCAGCCCTCCAGGACGGCCAGCCCCTGTTCGGCCGATACCGGCAGGCTCTGGGCGGTGAATTCCTCGCCCAGCACGTCGCGGATGCGGCCATGGATGTCGGTGGCCGGCCAATTGCGCTGGGGCTTGTCATTGTGGAATACGCGCAGGGCCACCTGGGGGTGCGCCAGCGCGATGCGTTCGACGGCGCCCAGGCAGTGGGCGTATTCGGTGGCCTCGCTGCGCAGGAATTTGCGCCGCGCGGGGATGTGGTCGAACAGTTGGCGCACGTCCACGCGTGTGCCCACGGGGCCCGCGGCCGGGGCGGATTCGGCCTGCCCCGGCGCGATCTGCCAGGCCTGCGCATCGCCGGCGGTGCGCGAGCTGAGGGTCAGTTGGGCCACCGAGGCGATCGAAGCCAGCGCCTCGCCCCGGAAGCCGAGCGTGGCCACCGATTCCAGCTCCGCCAGGGAGGTGATCTTGCTGGTGGCGTGGCGCTGCAGGGCCAAGGGCATCTGGCCGGGCGGGATGCCGTGCCCGTCGTCGGCCACCAGGATGCGGCGGATGCCGCCGCCGTCCAGGCGGATTTCGACGGTCCGGGCGCCGGCATCCAGGGCGTTTTCCAACAGTTCCTTGAGCACCGAGGCGGGGCGCTCGATGACTTCGCCGGCGGCGATCTGGCTGATCAGGATGTCGGGCAGGGCGGCAATGGTTCGCATCATGAAAACGATTATAGTGAGAGGTTGTTCTCAACCCGCTTACAACCTATTTCGGGGGCCCGCGGCCAAATGGCTGAACTCTTCCAACTCATTTTGCACATCGACGAATACCTGGGGGTCTGGGTGGCGCAATATGGCGCCTGGATCTACCTGATCCTGGCGCTGATCATTTTCGGCGAAACAGGGCTGGTGGTGCTGCCGTTTCTGCCCGGCGACTCGCTGCTGTTCATCGCCGGCGCCTTTGGCGCCTCCGGCATGCTGGATCCGGTGCTGCTGGGCGGGATCCTGATCGTGGCCGCCATCCTGGGCAACACCGTCAATTATCAGGTGGGGCATTTCATCGGTCCCAAGGTGTTTTCGCGCGATTACCGCTTCCTGGACCGCAAGGCCTTGCTGAAAACGCATGCCTTCTACGAGAAACACGGCGGCAAGACCATCGTGCTGTCGCGTTTCCTGCCGCTTTTCCGGACCTTCGCGCCGTTCGTGGCCGGGGTCGCGGGCATGCGCTGGCTGACCTTCCAGTTCTACAACGCGCTGGGCGCCGTGGTCTGGATCGCCGGTCTGATCACGCTGGGTTATTTCTTCGGCAACGTGCCCATCATCAAAGAGCACCTCAACACTATCGTGCTGATCGGCGTCGGGGCGGCCGCCGTGCCGGCGGTCGGCGGAGTGCTGTGGAAGCTGCTGCGCAACCGCAAGGCCGGCTCGACCTGAGGCGGCGCCCGGCCGGGCCGGATCAGCCGCGCCGCGCCAGGGCGGGGTGCGCCGAGAAATAATCCTGGATTCCGCTCAGCACCGCATGGGCGATGCGCTGCTGGTGCGCCGGCGTGCGCAGCAGTTGTTCTTCCTGGGGATTGCTGATGAAGGCCGTCTCGATCAGGATCGACGGGATGTCGGGCGCTTTCAGGACGGCGAAGCCCGCGCGCTCGATGCGGTTCTTGTGCAGCTTGTTGATCTTGCCGATTTCTTTCAGAACCTGGGTGCCGACCCGGATGGAGTCGTTGATCTGGGCTCCGGTGGACAAATCCAGCAGCACCTTGGCCACCTGGGCGTTGTGCGCGCCCAGGTTCACTCCGCCGATCAGGTCGGCGTCGTTTTCCTTTTTCGCCAGCCATCGGGCTGCGGAACTCGTGGCGCCATGCTGCGACAGCGCCCATACCGACGAACCGCGCGCCGTCGGCTTGATCCAGGCATCCGCGTGGATGGAGATGAACAGGTCGGCCTGGACCCGGCGCGCTTTCTGCACCCGCACGTTCAACGGCACGAAATAATCGCGGTCGCGGGTCAGGTAGGCGCGCATGCCAGGCTGGGCATCGATCAGCTTTTTCAACCGCAGCGCGATCTGCAGGACGATGTCTTTTTCGCGGGTGCCGCGCTTGCCGATGGCGCCCGGATCCTCGCCGCCGTGGCCGGGATCCAGCGCAACCAGGATGGGCCGGCCCGGCCGCGGCCCCGGCGCTGTGCGCGGCGGGGGCGGCGGCGCGCCTTCGGGCGGCTTGCGGGCCGTGGGCGGCAGTTTCTGGCCCTCTACCGAGGGGATCGGCGCTTCGGAGGGCCCGCCCTGGGCGAGGCTTTCCAGGATGCCGGCCAGCGGATCGTTTTCCGTATCCTTGAGCAGGGCCATCAAGGGATCCTGCGCGATCTTCGGATACAGGTCGAGCACCAGGCGGTACTTGTATTCCCCGATGGGCTTGAGCGTGAAGACCTGCGGGGCGACATCCTGCTTCAGGTCGAAGACCAGCCGGACGACATTGGGGCGGTTCTGGCCCACGCGCACTGCGCTGATGTAGGGATCGTTGGGCCTGATCTTGGACACCAGATCGTTGATGGCCGTGCTGAGCTGGACGCCCTCGATGTCCACCACGAGGCGATGCGGGCTGTCGAGCGTGAAGTGCTCCGCCTTCAGCTCGGTGTCCATTTCCAGGGTGACGCGCGTGTATTCGTCGGCCGGCCAGGTGCGCACCGCGACGATGGTGGCGGCCCGCGCCAGGCCGGGCACCAGCGGCAGCAGCAGCAGCGTGCAGCCGCCCGCGATCAGCTTGCGCCGCAAGGGCGCGGCGGGGGGCGTCATCGGCGGGACGGGTCCAGATGCGTCAGCCATTGTTGTCCTTTTTCACTGCAGGCGGTCAGGCGGGCGTGCCGGCCGTCGCCGGCGTAATCCAGGCGGATGTCCAGATCCGGGGGCGGCAGACGGGTGCCCGCCTGCTCGGGCCATTCGATCAGGACGACCGCGTGTTCGCCGAGTAATTCGTCGAAACCCGCGTCCCGCCATTCATGCGCATCGCTAAATCTATAGAAATCAAAGTGATAGAAGTATAAGTTAGAAACGTTATAGCTTTCAAGAAGCGCGTAGCTGGGGCTCTTGATCCGGCCGGTCACGCCGCCGGCCCGCAGCAGGGCCCGGGCCAGGCTGGTTTTGCCGGCGCCCAGCTCGCCGCGCAGATGGATGCGGCCGCCTGCGGCGGGGCCGCCCGGCACGCGGCCGCACGCCAAGGCAGCCAGGCGCTGCGCCAGCACGCCGGTGGCGTCTTCGTCCGGCAGGGGCCAGTCCAGGAAGGGGGGCGGGGCAGAAGTCATGGCAAAGGCTTTCCGGGTTCAGGTCGCGGCGTCCAGCCACAGCGGCAGCGTGATGGCGGACAGCAAGGTGCCGATCGACATGGTCACCGCCACCAATCGGCCGTCGCCGCCCATGCGGGCCGCCAGCACATGGGCTGACGAAGCGGTGGGCAAGGCGCTGAACAACAGCAGCACCAGCCGTTCGCCCGTCGACAGGTTCAGCGCCCAGGCCAGCGCCAGCGCGATCGGCGGCAGCAGGACGAGTTTGGCCGCCACCATCCAAGCGATCAGGGGGGCATGGGCGCGTCCGCCTTGCAGGGACAGGGTGGCGCCCACGCACAGCAGGCCGACCGCGATCGCGCAGGATCCCAGGCGGCCGAGCGTGGCGTCCAGGGCGGGGGGGATGGGCACGCGCAGCAGATTGCAGGCCAGTGCGGCCAATGTGGCCAGGATGAAGGGATTGCGCGCGATCTCGCGCAAGGCGTGGCCGCCGTGGCGGCTGGCCAGGGCGTGCACTGCGCCGATGTTGCTCAGGGGCACGGCAAAGCCCACGAGCACCGCCATGGTCGTTTGCGCGCCCGACCAGGCCAGTCCGCCGGCCAGGGACAGGGCCAGGTAGGTATTGAAGCGGAAACCGCATTGAGCGACCGAGGCATGCGCGGCCGGGTCCGGCCGTACGGCCAGGCGGCCCAGCCAGGCCAGTGCGATGCCGCCGGCCATGACACCGGTGCTGGCGGCCAGCAACACCGTGGTGTTGTTTAAATCCAACGGCGTGCGGGTGATCGAATGAAACAGCAGCGCGGGAAACAGGACGAAGTAAACCAGCTTTTCGGCGCCGGCGAAGAAAGTCCGGTCAAACCCCAGGCGGTGGAGCAGAACCCAGCCCAGGGCGATCAGCAGGAAGTCGGGCAGGATGAGCAGGATGACGGACATGGCAGCGGTCGGGCGTGGCTGTCGTGATTGTACGTGGCTTGGGGGCCGGCGCCCGCCGTCACGTTCGATCCGGGGGCGCTGGCATCCTATGCTCGCCAGCATTACGGGGCCAAGGCCGGGCGCGCGGTCGAATCCTGGCAGGCCATGCTGGCCCAGGCCGCCGGGCTGGACGAACAAGAAAAACTGCGCATGGTCAACGGCTTCTGGAACAACGCCCTGATCGGGGGCGAAGACATCTCCATCTGGGGGCAGGTGGATTACTGGGCCACGCCGCTGCAGTCCCTCGCCAAAGGCGCCGGGGATTGCGAAGACTATGTGATCGGCAAGTATTTTTCCTTGCTGCATCTGGGGGTGGCGCCCGAGAAACTGCGTTTTGTCTATGTGCGCGCCCGCATCGGCAGCCAGAGTATCGCGCATATGGTGCTGGGCTATTACCCGCAGCCCCAGGCCGAGCCTCTGGTCCTCGACAGCCTGATCGACCGGATCCAGCCTGCGCACAACCGGCCGGATCTGACGCCGGTGTTCAGTTTCAATGCCCAAGGGGTCTATGTCCCCGGCGGGAGGCGGTCCTCGGTGGACGGCATCGGCCGCTGGCGGGATCTGCTGTCCCGCATGCGGTCCGAAGGTTTTCAGCCGTGACGGAATGAAAGGAATGTCATGTCCCTATTGAGACAACTGCTGTTGAGCGTGACCCTGGCGATCCTGGTGATCCTGGCCGGGACGACCATTTTCAGTATCGGCTCGGCGCGCCAATACCTGGATGCCCAGTTGCAGGGCCAGAGCGATTCCACCGCGACGTCGCTGGCCCTGACGCTGTCGCAGCCCTCCAATCAGGATCCCACGGTGCGGGAATTGCTGCTTTCGGTGTTGTTCGACAGCGGCCAGTTCCAGGTGGTCGAGTTTCTGGATCCGACGGGCCGGATCCTGATCCGCCGCGAGATGGGGGATGGCCGGGATGACCGTGTGACCGCACCGGATTGGTTCAGCCATCTGTTGCCTCTTGAGCGGCACGAAGCCCAGCGCCAGGTGACCAACGGCTGGTCCCAACTGGGTGTGGTGCGGCTGCAGGCCAGCGATGCCTATGCGCGCAATGCGCTGTGGGACAGCACCGCGCGGATCGTGTCCCTGACGGTCGGCGCCGGCATTTTGTGGGGGTTGTTCGTGGCCATGCTGATGCGCTGGCTGCGCCGTGCGCTGCAGGATGACGTGACGGCGCGTGTCCAGGCCATGGCGCAGGCGGCGGCCGGCGACGAACTGCCGCCGGTGCGCCACCCCGCGATGGTGGAATTGCGCGAGGTGGCCCAGATCATCACGCATGCGCACCAGCGCGTGCAGGCGACGGCGGCGGAGCACCAGTCGCGCATCGAGTCGCTGGAGCTTGAACTGAACCAGGACGCCGTGACGGGCCTGGCCAATCGCAAGTATTTCATCAACGAGCTACGCCGGCTGCTGGAACAATCCGCGCCCGGCCAGAGCGAAGACGGCCACGTGATGCTGTTTCGCCAATGCGATCTGCAGTCGATCAACCAGACCATGAGCCGCCAGGTCGTGGATCAGTGGCTGCGCAATATGGGGCAATTGGTGCTGGAGGTCCTGCGCGAACGGCTGGGTCCGCAGGCCTGGCTGGCGCGCTTGAACGGTTCGGACTTCGCCTTTGTCCTGCCGATGGTGCCCGGCCCGGTGGCGGTGCGCGTGGCGCAGGCGGTGGGTGAAATTCTGCAGGCTCAGCGCATCCAGCTCGGGCAGGCGGGATTATGCCGCTGGCGCATGGTGCTGACGGATTTTGAGCCTGGTGAAGGGCTCAGCGATGTGTTGTCGCGCCTGGACGAGGCGCTGATGCGCGCGGAAAGCGCCGGCCATACGGATGTGGAATACCTGCCTGGCGAAGACCTGCGCAGCCTGACGGGCGGCCGGGGCGGCGGCGAGCAGGCGTGGCGCACGCTGTTGCGCAATGCCCTGCAGGAAGGCTGGTTTGCCCTGGCGACGCAGCGCAACCCGTCCGCAACCTCCGAGGATCGCGCCCAGGGCTTGCTGACGCTGCACGAACCCGGCGCGTCGGAGCCGCTGTCGGGCTACCTGTTCATGCCCCCCGCAGTGCGCCTGGGGCTGTCGGCGGCATGCGATGTCCAGGCGGTCAGCCTGGGGCTGGGCTGGCTGCGAACCCATCCCGGCGATCTGGTGCTGCGCGTGTCGCTGGCCTCGATCCTGCATGAGGAATTCCGCGGCGAGGTCGCGGCGCTGCTGGCCGACATGCCCGACCAGAGCGCCCGGCTGCTGATCGATCTGGACTCCTACGGTCTGGTGGCGCATCGTGCGCAAGTGACGGCGTTTGCCGCGATGCTGCGCGAACATGGCGTGCGCCTGGGCCTGCGGCGTTTTGCAGAGCAGCCCGAGGCGCTGCTGTACCTGCATGAAATCCGGCCCGAGTACATCCGCGTGTCGGGCAATCTGCTGGCCGCCCAGGCCGACAGTCCGGGTGCCCGCCGCTTGTTGGCGGCCGTCCAGGACACCGCCCGCGAGATCGGCGCGGTGGTGGACTTGGCGGCCGGATCGTAAACTATATAATCACAGGTTCACATCGAATCGGCCGGCCCCGTCTTGGGGCTCCTGGCCGGTTCCGCCCCGGCGCTCGGCTTTCGCGGCCGCGCCTGCCGGGCACGCCTCGTCTCCTTAGTTAAATGGATATAACTTTCCCCTCCTAAGGGAAGATTGCAGGTTCGATTCCTGCAGGAGACGCCAGGAATCTATTCTTCCAGCGCCACCGACACGGGCTTCGCGCCCAGCGCGCCGGTCAGCACGTCTGACGCCACACTGATCAGATACCCCCGCCGTCCGCCGTTCAAGTACACCGTGTCGTAGTCCAGCAGGCTGGCCTCGATCCACACCGGCATGCGCTTGCGCGTGGCAAAAGGCGAGGTGCCGCCCACCTGATAGCCCGAATGGCGCTGCGCCGTTTCCGGCGCGCAGGGGGCGATCTTCTTGGCCCCGGTCTGGCGGGCCAGGTTTTTGGTGGAGACCTCGCAGTCGCCGTGCATCAGCACGATCAGCGGGCGGGCCTGCTCGTCTTCCATGATCAGGGTCTTGGCGACCTGATGCGGGGGAACGCCCAGTTGGCGCGCGGCTTCGCGCGCGCCGCCATGGTCGACGTAGTCGTAGGGATGCTCGCCAAAGGCGATCTTCTGCTGCCGCAGCCAATGCGTGGCGGGGGTCTCGGAGGTGTGCTTGGTCTTGGTCTTGGTCATGGCTGAGTGCGGGATGGCCTCAGGCGCGCGGATGGTGCTGGGCGTGCAGGGTCTTGAGCCGTTCCCGGGCGACGTGAGTGTAGATCTGGGTGGTGGAGATATCCGCGTGGCCCAGCAGCATCTGCACGACGCGCAGGTCGGCGCCGTGGTTCAGCAAGTGGGTGGCGAAGGCATGGCGCAGCACGTGGGGCGACAGGGGCACGCGGATGTCGGCCTGCTGGGCGTACTTGCGGATCAACTGCCAGAAGGCCTGGCGCGTCATGCCGGCCCCGCGGGCGGTGACGAACAAGACATCGCAGGGACGCGCCCCGAGGATGGCCGGCCGGCTTTCACGCAGATGGCGCTCGATCCAGTGCAGGGCTTCGGCGCCCAGGGGCACCAGGCGATCCTTGCCGCCTTTGCCCATGACGACGCGCACGACGCCGTCGCTCAGGCTCAGTTCCTGGACGGCCAGCCCGACCAGTTCGCTGACACGCAGGCCCGTGGCATACAGGGTTTCCAGCATGGCGCGGTCGCGCAGCCCCAGAGGAGTGTCGATGTCCGGCGCGGCCAGCAGGGCTTCGACCTGGGTCTCGGACAAGGTCTTGGGAAACCGGGCGGGCTGGCGGGCGCTGCGCAGGCCCAGACAGGGGTCTTCGACGCACAGGCCGCGCCGCAGCGCCCATAGAAAGAACCGCCGCAGGGCGGCCAGGCGCCGGTTGGCCGTGCTGGCCTTGGTCTGCCGGTACTGTGCCGCCAGCCAGGCCTGGATGTCCTCTTGCCGCGCCGTCTCGGGCGGACGGCCGCGTTCGGCGCGCAGCCAGCCGCCGAAGGCGCACAGGTCGCGCCGGTAGGCGGCCAGGGTATTGTCCGCCAGGCCGTCCTCCAGCCACAGGGCGTCCAGAAAAGCGTCGATCGTCGGGAAAAGAGAGGGCTGCGCCATGGCCGCCGGGGCCTTCGTGGTGGGTATGCGGGGATTTTACCCGTCCGGGCGCCCGGGGCGGCCGGCGCCGCGTTTGCTGAAGGTCAAGCCGATACCTGATATCACGCGGACAGAATAGCGGAATATACCTATATATATTACGATGGTTGCCTGTCCGTCTGAGGCGCCCCGTTCATGGGGGGCGGCCCGTGATTCAGATCACGGCCACGGCGGCGGTCAAGACGAGGAGTTCTGCATGAAGATTCGTGTTTTGGTGGCTGCGTGCGTCCTGAGCTGCGTGGGGATGCCGGTCATGGCCGGCGAGCTTCTGGTGTCGGCCGCCGCCAGCCTGACCAATGCCTTCAAAGAACTGGCGACGCAATACGAAGCCGCCCATCCGGGAACCAAGGTGCTGACGTCCTTTGGCTCGTCGGACGTGGTGCTGCGCCAGATCGTCGAAGGCGCGCCGGCCGACGTGTTTGCCTCGGCCGATCAGAAGGCCATGGACAAGGCGGTGGATGCCAAGGCCGTGGACCCCGCCACGCGCGTGGATTTTGCGCGCAACGAGGTCGTGCTGGTGGTGCCGGCCGGCAATCCCCGGGGCATCGCGTCCCTAGATGATTTGAAGGGGGCCGGCGTGACGCGCATCGCCCTGGGCAACCCGGCCTCCGTGCCGGTGGGCCGCTACACCCAGGCCGCCCTGGAGAAGGCCGGCGCCTGGGAGACGGTCAAGGCGCATGAGATCCTGGGCCAGAATGTGCGCCAGGTGCTCAGCTACGTCGAGCGCGGCGAGGTCGACGCCGGTTTCGTCTATGCCACCGACGCCGCGGTCATGAAGGACAAGGTCAAGGTCGTCCAGGCGATCGAGTCGCCTGTGCCGGTGTCTTACCCGATCGCGCTGGTGCGGCGCGCCGGCCGCGCGCCGGAGGCGGCCGATTTCCTGGCGTTCCTGCTGTCGGCCGAGGGCCGGGCGGTGCTGGCGCGCCATGGATTCGCCGAGCCCTGACGCCGTGAGCGACATCTGGATTCCACTGTTGCTGTCGCTGAAAGTCGCCGGCTGGGCGACCGTGCTGGCGACGGCCGGCGGGGTGGCCGTCGCCTGGGGGCTGTCGCGCTGGTCCTCGCGCTGGTGCGATGTGGTCGATGCCCTCCTGACGCTGCCCATGGTGCTGCCGCCCACCGTGATCGGCTATTACCTGCTGGTGCTGTTCGGCCGGCGCGGCTGGCTGGGCGAATGGCTGCAATCGCACGGCATCGAGCTGGTTTTCACTTGGCAGGGCGCGGTGGCGGCCGCCGCCGTGGTGGCGTTTCCGATGGTGCTGAAAGCCGCCCGGGCGGCCTTCCTGGACGTGGATCATCGCCTGGAGCAGGCGGCCGCCGTGCTGGGCGTGTCGCCCGCCGCCGTGTTCTTTCGCGTCAGCCTGCCGCTGGCGATGCGCGGCATCCTGGCCGGGGTGCTGCTGGCGTTTGCGCGCGCGTTGGGAGAATTCGGCGCCACGCTGATGGTGGCCGGCAATATCCCGGGCCGCACGCAGACCTTGTCGATCGCCATCTACGAAGCGGTCCAGGCCGGCGACGACGGCGCGGCCAACATCCTGGTGCTGGTGACCTCGGCTGCCTGTGTGGCCATCCTGTGCCTGGCGTCCTGGCTGACGCCCGGCGGGCGCAAGCGGCGGTCCGGACGCCGGAGCGCATCATGAGCCTGTCGGTCGATATCGAGTGCCGCATCGGCGGCGACGATGGCTTTCTGTTGCGGCCGCGCTGGCGTACCGATGCCCGGCGCGTGGCGCTGTTCGGGCCGTCGGGCTCGGGCAAAAGCCTGACGATGCAGGCCATCGCCGGGCTGCTGCGCCCCGACCGGGGCCGCATCGAGGCCGGCGGCCGGGTTTTGTTCGATGCGCGGACGGGGGTGGACGTGCCGCCGCGCCGCCGGCGGCTGGCCTATCTGTTCCAGGACTATGCGTTGTTTCCCCATCTGACGGTGCGCCAGAATATCGGTTTCGGCCTGCGGCAGGGATGGCTGAACCTGCATGGCCGCCGCGATTTGCCGGAACGGGCCCAGCGCTGGGTGCGGGCTTTCGGCCTGGCGGCGCTGATGGACCGCTATCCGGCCGAATTGTCCGGCGGACAACGGCAGCGCGCGGCCCTGGCGCGGGCCTTGTCCACCGATCCCGGGCTATTGCTGCTGGATGAACCCCTGTCTGCCCTGGACGCAGGCCTGCGGATACGGATGCGGGAGGAATTGGCCCAGTTGCAGCGCGACATCGATATCCCGACCGTCTTGATCACGCATGACCTGGCCGACGTCCAGGCGCTGGCCGACGAGGTCTTTCACATCGAACACGGTGAAATCCAGGGGCGGGCCGAGCGTGTTGAACGAGGTGCCGGAGCCTGAGGCGGCTGGGTCCATTTCATGTCCGATCTCAATCCGCCGTGCCGATCAGTACGTCCGCGGCCTGGAAGCAGGCCAGGGCCGTGTCGCCGGGAGCAAGGGCGGAGCCCTGCGCGTGCGGCCCGGCCAGCCCCGTGATGCGCACCCGGGGGCTGATGTCCAGGCTGATCTCCATCAGGGCGTCATCGTCCGTTCGATGGCCGATGCGGCCGGTCCAGCGGTTCAGACCCTCGGGATCGGCGGCGCCGGGCGCGGGCGGCGCGGCGGGTTCCGCGGGCCCGATGCGGACTGCCTGGGCCTTCAGGAAGGCCAGCGCGCGCCGGCCCTCGGCCAGGCCCAGCCTTTCGGTGCTGGCGTGGGTCAGCGTGGCGATCAAGGAGATGCCCTCGTCCAGGTCCAGCCGGATGCGGTCGTTGATGCGCCCGGATTCGATGGCGCCGACGATGCCGTCATAGCGATTGCGGGCCGAAGTCTGCAGCGCCATGCTGTGCAGCAGGTCCAGGTGGCGGGTGCCGTCGGGGCCGAAGCGCGCCAGGGCCGCCATGAAACGCTGATGTTCGGCCTGGGCGGCCTGGTACCAGGCGACCAGTTCGCGCGCCCGGCGAGTGAGGTGGGCGCCGCCGCCGCGCTTGCCGCCCGTGACGCGCTCGACCAGCAGGTCGCCGGCCAGGCTGTTCATCATGTCCACCGCATCCCAGGCGGCTTTGTAGCTGAGGCCGATCTTGCGCGCCGCCGCACTGATCGAGCCCTCGGTGCCGATGGCGGCCAGCAGGGCCATGCGCCGCTCCGTCCCCCAGCTCTGATCGCCGCTGCGCAGACTCAGCGTGGTGCTCAGCTCAAGAGGGCGGGGGACGTTCTTCATCATGAAGGGCAGTGTAGGCGGCGACGGCGCGCGGCTCAAGATCGCCGGTTCACCGCTGCGGCCGCCAGGCAGGCCGCATAGCCTTCGAGCGCGTCGGGCCAGGCCGGCGCCCAGCCGCTGGCCTTCAGGCGCGCGTTCGACAGGCGCTTGCCGTCAGGGGGGCGCGCTTCCCGGGCCGGGGCCGGCCCGCCCGCCAGACGCGCCAGGGCATCGTACAGATCCGCCGTCGGCCGGGGGCGGTCATCGGTGCCGATGTAGCAGGGCAGGGGGGTGGCCAGGGTCAGCAGGTGGGCGCAGGCGCGCGCCGCGTCGTCGATGTGGATGCGGTTGGCCCAATGGCCGGGTCCGTCCGGCGCAATGATCCGGCCGGTCCGCAATCCGTCGGTCAGGCGCAGGCGTCCGGGGCCGTACAGACCCGACAGGCGCAGCGCGGTGCCGCGCCCGGGCAGCCGGTCATGCAGCAGGGCTTCGGCTTCCAGCATCGCCGCGCCGCGAAAATCCCGCGGGGCGGGCGGCGTGTCCTCGTCCACCAGGCCATCGGCCGCGTCCGGCCCCCAGACGGCGGAGGAGTCGACCAGCACGCAGCGCTGCAGCCGGTCGGGGTGGGGCAGGGCTTCCAGCAGGGCGCGCAAGCCGTGCGGATAGGCGCGCGCGTAGGCGTCGGGCGTCCTGGCGTCCGGCGCGGGGGCGTACAGAAGGTGGGTGAACGGTGCGCCGGCGAGCGCCCCGGCCAGTGCGCCGGGATCGGCGAGGTCGGCCCGCCGCCAGTCGATCCGGGCGCCCGGCGCGGCGTTCATGGCCCGCCGCCTCAGGCCGGTGCAGGCCCAGGCATCGGAGTCCAGCGCATCCGCCGCGCGCGCGCACAGATCGCCGCCGATCAACAAAAGCGCATGCGCCGTCACGAGGCCGTCACCGAATAGAATGTCCGTATTTCCATCTTCGCACAGTCTATCCCATGAGCGATTCCTTTCCCCCGCGCCGCAGCCACCCCGATGAACTGGTCGTGGGACTGGTGTCCGTTTCCGATCGGGCCGCGTCCGGTGTTTACGAGGACCAGGGCATCCCGGCCCTGAAGGAATGGCTGGGTGCCGCCCTGACGCAGCCGCCGCGCATCGTCGCCCGGCTGATCCCGGACGAGCGGGCGGGTATTGCCGCCGCCTTGCGCGAGCTGGTGGACGAGGCGCGCTGCGACCTGGTGCTGACCACCGGCGGGACCGGGCCTGCGCGGCGCGACGTGACGCCCGAGGCGACGCTGGATGTGGCGACCCGCGAGATGCCCGGCTTTGGCGAGCAGATGCGCCAGGTCAGCCTGAAATTCGTGCCGACGGCCATCCTGTCGCGCCAGGTGGCGGTGATCCGCGAATTGCCCGATCATGCGGCCCTGATCATCAATCTCCCCGGACAGCCCAAGGCCATCCGCGAAACGCTGGAGGGCCTGCGCGGCGAGGACGGGGCCGTCCGGGTGCCCGGCATCTTCGCAGCCGTGCCGTATTGCCTGGATCTGATCGGCGGGCCGTATGTGGAAACCCGCGACGAGGTCGTCAAGGCGTTCCGGCCCAAGTCCGCGCGGCGTCCTGCCGCCTGATCCGGCCGGATCCCCGCGCCGTGGGAGCGGCCAGCAGCGAATCCCGATCCGCCTTAAAATCGTGGAATCCGTTTTTCCCACTATTCCATTCTTTTGGAGGTCCAGCCATGGCCCTGGTTTCCATGCGTCAGCTCCTCGATCACGCCGCCGAGCACGGCTACGGGATTCCCGCGTTCAACGTCAACAACCTGGAGCAGGTCCAGGCCATCATGGAGGCCGCCGACCAGACCGACAGTCCGGTGATCATGCAGGCCTCGGCCGGCGCGCGCAAATACGCCGGCGAGGGTTTCCTGAAATATCTGATCCAGGCTGCGGTCGAATCCTATCCGCACATCCCCGTGGTCATGCACCAGGACCACGGCCAATCGCCCGACGTGTGCCGGGGCGCCATCGAGCTGGGCTTCTCCAGCGTCATGATGGACGGTTCGCTGATGGCCGACGGCAAAACGATCGCCTCCTACGAATACAACCTGGACGTCACCCAGCAGGTGGTGGCCATGGCGCACAAGCTGGGCGTCACCGTCGAGGGCGAACTGGGCTGCCTGGGCTCCCTGGAAACCATGAAGGGCGACAAGGAAGACGGCCACGGCGCCGAGGGCACCATGACGCGCGAGCAGTTGCTGACCGACCCCGAGCAGGCCGCCGACTTCGTCAAGCGCTCCCAACTGGATGCCCTGGCGATCGCGGTGGGCACCAGCCACGGCGCCTACAAGTTCACCCGCAAGCCCACCGGCGACATCCTGTCGGTGCAGCGGATCAAGGAAATCCACGCCCGCCTGCCCAACACTCACCTGGTGATGCATGGCAGCTCCAGCGTGCCCCAGGAACTGCTGGCCGAGATCCGCGAGTTCGGCGGCGACATGAAGGAAACCTACGGCGTGCCCGTGGAAGAGCTCCAGGAAGCCATCAAGTTCGGCGTGCGCAAGGTCAACATCGATACCGATATCCGGCTGGCCATGACGGGCGCCATCCGCCGCTTCCTGGCGGAAAACCCCGGCAAGTTCGATCCGCGCGAATACCTCAAGCCGGCCCGCGAGGCCGCCAAGAAGATCTGCCTGGCGCGCTATGAGCAATTCGGCACGGCCGGCCACGCATCCAAGATCAAGGCGATCCCGCTGTCCGAGATGGCCGCACGCTACGCCTCCGGCGAACTCAAGCAATTGGTGAACTGAACCCAATGAAGGCCCTGCTCCAATCCTCCATCGAGTCGCTGCCCCTGCTGGGGCGCGGCAAGGTCCGCGACATGTACGCCGTGGGCGAAGACAAGCTGCTCATCGTCGCCACCGACCGGATCTCGGCCTTCGACGTGATTCTCGACGACCCCATCCCCGGCAAAGGCCAGGTCCTGACGGCGCTGACCGAATTCTGGCTGGCGCGCCTGGGGCACCTGATCCCCACGCATGCCACCGGCATCGCGCCCGAAGACGTGGTCGCCCCTGGCGAGCGCGATCAGGTGGCCGGGCGCGCCATGGTGGTCAAGCGCCTGGAGCCCATCCTGGTCGAGGCGGTCGCGCGCGGCTACCTGATCGGTTCGGGCTGGAAAGACTACCAAGCCACCGGCGCGGTCTGCGGCATTGCCTTGCCGCCGGGCCTGCGCCAGGCCGAGCGCCTGCCGGAGCCGATTTTCACCCCGGCGGCCAAGGCCGAATTCGGCCAGCACGACGAAAACGTCGATTTCAACTACGTTGTGGCCCAGGTGGGCGCCGACCTCGCCGCCGAGCTGCGTCGCGTCACCCTGGCCCTGTACGCCGAGGCGGCCGAATATGCCCGCGGCCAGGGCATCCTGATCGCCGACACCAAGTTCGAGTTCGGCCTGGATGCGCGCGGCACGCTGCATCTGATGGACGAAGTCCTGACGCCGGATTCCTCGCGCTTCTGGCCGGCCGACGCCTACGAAGTGGGCATCAGCCCGCCGTCCTTCGACAAGCAGTTCGTGCGCGACTGGCTGGAAACCCAGGATTGGGACAAGACCGCGCCGGCACCGCGCCTGCCGGCCGAGGTGCAAGAGCGCACGGCGGCCAAGTACCGCGAGGCTCTGGACCGCCTGACCCAGGGGAAGGCATGACGGCGGCCGGCAACGGAGCCCAGGCCCCCGTGGTCGGCCTCGTCATGGGTTCGTCCAGCGACTGGGACGTCATGCGCCATGCGGCGGCGGTGTTCGACGAATTCGGCATCGCCCACGAATCCCGCGTCGTCTCCGCCCACCGCATGCCGCTGGACATGGTCGAATACGGCGCCCAGGCGGCCGGACGCGGCTTGCGCGCCATCGTCGCGGGCGCGGGCGGCGCGGCCCACCTGCCCGGCATGCTGGCGGCGCTGACGCCGGTGCCGGTGTTCGGCGTACCCGTGCCGTCGCGCTATCTGCGCGGCGAGGATTCCCTGCTGTCCATCGTGCAGATGCCGCGTGGCGTGCCGGTGGGCACCTTTGCCATCGGCGAGGCGGGCGCGGCCAACGCCGCCTTGCACGTGGTGGCCAATCTGGCCATGACGGACCCCGGCCTGCTGCACAAGCTCCAGGCCTACCGCGCACGCCAGACCGAGGTTGCGCGTGCCATGGTCGTGCCGCCGGAGGCTTCATGACGCGGGCGGCGGGCGATGCGCCGCTGCTTCCCGGCGCCTGGCTGGGCGTGCTCGGCGGCGGCCAATTGGGCCGTATGTTCTGCCAGGCGGCCCAGGCCCTGGGCTACCGCGTCGCCGTGCTGGATCCGGCCCAGACCTGTCCGGCGGGCATGGTGGCCGATGAGCACATCCGCGCAGCCTACGATGATCCGGCGGCGCTCGATCGCCTGGCGCAGCGCTGCGCCGCCGTGACCACCGAATTCGAGAACGTCCCGGCCGACAGCCTGCGCCGCCTGGCGCGCACCCGCATTGCCGCGCCCGCCGGCGAGGCCGTGGCGGTGGCCCAGGACCGCCTGGCGGAAAAATCCTACATCCAGGCGGCGGGCGTGCCGGTGGCCGCCCATGCGGCCATCGGGTCGGCGGCCGACCTCGATGCCTGTCCCGACACGCTGTTCCCGGGCATTCTCAAGACAGCCCGCTTCGGCTACGACGGCAAGGGCCAGGCCCGCGTCGCCTCGCGCGACGAAGCCCGCCAGGCCTTTGGCGCGCTGCATGGCGCGCCCTGCATCCTCGAGGCCCTGCAACCGCTGGATTACGAGATCTCGGTGGTGGTGGCCCGCGACTTGCACGGCCGGTCCGTCAGCTATCCGCCGTCGCGCAATGTCCATCGGGACGGCATCCTGGCGCTGTCGGTCGCGGACGGCTCGGTGCCGGACGGCATCGCCGGCCAGGCGCGCGGCCACGCCCTGTCCCTGGCCGATCATCTCGACTACCACGGCGTGCTGTGCGTCGAGTTCTTCGTGCTGCGCGATGGCCGCGTCCTGGCCAACGAGATGGCGCCGCGCCCCCATAACAGCGGCCACTATACCCAGGACGGCTGCCTGGTCAGCCAATTCGAGCAACAGGCGCGCGTCATGGCCGGCCTGCCGCTGGGCGGGACCGAAATGCTGCGGCCCGCGGCGATGCTCAACCTGTTGGGCGATCTGTGGTTCGACGCCCAGGGGCGGCCACGCGAACCGGATTGGGCCGGCGTGCTGGCGGTGCCCGGCACCCGCCTGCACCTGTACGCCAAGTCCGAGGCGCGCCGCGCCCGCAAGATGGGCCACGTGAACATCCTTGGTGCGGATGCCGCGCAATTGCATGCCCGCATCGCCCGGGTATCGGCCGTTCTGGGGCTTCCCGATGCCTGATCGCGCCGGCGCGGGCGGGGCGGCTGAAGCCGATCCCGGCCAGATCCTGGAAGCCGCCCAGCGGCTCGCCCAGGGCCGGCTGGTGGCCTTTCCGACCGAAACCGTCTACGGCCTGGGCGCCGATGCGGAAAACCCCGAAGCCATCGCACGCATCTATGCCGCCAAGAAGCGGCCGGCCGATCACCCCGTCATCGTCCATCTGGCGCCGGATACGGACCCGGGCTACTGGGCGGCCTTGATTCCGCCCCAGGCCCGGCAATTGATGGCGGCCTTCTGGCCGGGACCGCTGACCCTGATTCTGCCGCGGGCGGCCCGCATCCCGGACGCGGTCAGCGGCGGGCAGGACAGCATCGGCCTGCGCTGTCCTTCGCATCCGGTGGCCCAACGGCTGCTGCATGCCTTCTCGGTTCTCAAGCCGCACGGCAGCGGCGCGGTGGCGGCGCCGTCGGCCAATCAGTTCGGCCAGGTATCGCCCACGTGCGCCGATCACGTGCGCAGCGAGTTTCCCGATCTGGACGGGCAGGCGCTGATGATTCTCGAAGGCGGCGCCTCGGAGGTCGGGATCGAATCCACGATCCTGGATCTGTCGCGCCTGGATCGCGGCATCGGCCCCGTCCTGTTGCGGCCCGGCCATGTGACGGCCGCGCGGATCGCCGAAGTCCTGGGCGAAATGCCTGCCCGGCCCGATGCGGCGGCGCCCCGGGTCTCGGGGGCGCTCAAGGCGCACTATGCGCCGCGCACGCCTTTGTTCCTGGCGGATGCGCAGGCGCTGGCCGGGTTGGTCCGGGATGCCGGGGGCGCCGGCCTGCGGATGGCCGTGGTTGTCCTGGACGCCGCGCCTGGCCTTGCGCCGGCGGGCATCGACTGGGTTGTCTTGCCGGCGGATCCCGTCGTCTACGCGCGCCGCCTGTATGCGTTGCTGCGCGAACTCGACGGCGCGGGCTACGACCGCATCCTGCTGCAGCGCCCGCCGGCCGACCCGGTCTGGCAGGGCGTGAATGATCGCATCACCCGGGCGGCGGCGGCGTTCGCCTGAACCGCCGGTGCCGGCCGGCATGGGGCGGCGGGGGCATTTGCCGGCGCGGCGGGCGCAGGCGTTAAACTGTCCGGTCGCGAGGCCGGGGGGATGATCCTCCCGCCCTGATTGCGCCCAGGCCTGTGTCGCCGGGCGCTGCTTTGCGGAGCGTGATCCGATGAAATTCAAGGAATTCGAACCCGGCCAGGTGATTCAGCACGGGCCGATCGCGGTGGATGAAGCCGAAATGCTGGCGTTTGCGCGCGCCTATGATCCGCAGTGGTTTCACGTCGATGCGGGGCGCGCCCGCGAGGGGCGCTGGGGCGGCCTGATCGCCAGCGGCTGGATGACCTGCGGGCTGGCCATGCGCATGGCGACCGAAGCCGCTCTGCATGATTCGGAATCGTTCGGTTCGCCAGGGCTGGAACGTCTGCGCTGGATCACGCCGGTGCGCCCGGGCGATCAGCTTCGCCTGGAGGCGACGGTGGATACCAAGCGCGTGTCCTCCACGCGCGACGACCTGGGCATCGTCCGCTGGACCTGGCGCCTGTACAACCAGGACGACGCCCAGGTGCTGGAGGCCGAGGTCACCAGTCTCTTCGACCTGGGCGCCGCATAGGGCGCCGCCAGCGTTTTCAGCGGAACACCACCGTGCGCCGGTCGTTGAGCAGGATGCGGTGCTCGACGTGCCAGCGCACGGCGCGCGACAGCACCACGGATTCGATGTCGCTGCCGATGCGCGTCAGATCGGCGGGGCCCATGGCGTGGTCCACGCGCCCGATGTCCTGCTCGATGATGGGGCCCTCGTCCAGATCCTCGGTCACGTAATGCGCCGTGGCGCCGATCAGCTTCACGCCGCGTGCGTGAGCCTGGTAGTAGGGCCGCGCGCCCTTGAACCCGGGCAGGAAGCTGTGGTGGATATTGATGGCGCGGCCCTCCAGGGCGCGGCACAGCGCCGGCGACAGGATCTGCATGTAGCGCGCCAGCACTACCAGGTCGACCCGCTCGCGCTCGACCAGCGCCAGAAGTTGCGCTTCCTGCGCGGCGCGGGTTTCGGCCGACACGGGCAGGTGATGGAACGGCAGGCCATGGGATTCGGCCAATAAGCGGAAATCCTCGTGATTGGACACCACGCCGGCCACTTCGGCGGGCATCTGGCCGCCGCTCACCCGGAACAGCAGGTCGTTGAGGCAGTGGCCTTGGCGGCTGACCAGGACCAGCAGCCTGGCTTTCCGGGCTGTGTCGTGGAATCGGTATTCCATCTCGAAGCGCTCGGCGGCGCCGGCGAAATCGGCCGTCAGCGACTCGACGGGTTCGGCGACGGGCAGGGCGAAATGCACACGAAGGAAAAACCGCGAGGATTCCGGATCGCCGAATTGCTGTGCGTGAACGATGTTGCCGTGGTGCGTCAGCAGCCAACTGCTGACGGTATGGACGATGCCCATGCGGTCGGGGCAGGAAAGAGTCAGGATGTAGTCGTGCATGGCCGTCGGGAAGGCCGGCGCGCGGCGGCGCCGGCGGCAGAAAAGAAGCGGATCGGGTTCAGTTGCGGGACAGAGGCTCGCTGCCGGGGGTGAGCTCGAAGTCGCCCGCGTGGTAGATCAGCGGCGACAGCAGTTGTCGGTGGCAGTGCTCGACCTGGCCGACGAAGATCGTGTGGTCGCCCGCTTCGTGGCGCTGGGTGTTGTGGCATTCGAACCAGGCCGCGCAGTGCGTGTCGGCCAGCATCAGCGTGCCGTTGGGCGCGCGTTCCAGCGCCAGGCCGGTGAAGCGTTCGGCCTGCGGGCCTTTGGCGAAACGCCGGGCCAGATCGACCTGGCTGGCCGACAGCACATGAATGACGTAGCGGTCCAGTTTCTTGAAGGCGGACAGAGAGGCGGCCGTGTGCGTCAGCGTCCACAGCACCATCGGCGGTTCCAGTGAAACCGAGCTGAAGGAACTGATCGTCAGCCCCAGCGGGGTGCCGGCATCGGGATGCTCCGCCGTGATGACGGTGACGCCGGTGGGGAACCGGCCCAGGGCCGAGCGGAAGAACAAGGCCGGGAAATCGGCGGGCGTAGGGTGTGAACGCATGAGGCTCAGGGCGCGATGCGGTCGAGCGCCCAGTCGCCCTCGGCGTCGCGCGCGTAGACCAGGCGGTCGTGCAGGCGGGAAGGGCGGCCTTGCCAGAATTCGATGCGGGTGGCTTCCAGCCGGTAGCCGCCCCAGTGAGGCGGACGCGCCGGGTTGTCGCCCAGTTCCTGGGTCAGCTCGGCCACGCGCGTGGCCAGCGCATCGTGAGTGATGGGGCGGCTCTGGGGCGAGGCCCAGGCGCCAATGCGCGACCCCAGGGGCCGGCTGGCATAGTAGGCGTCGGATTCGGCGGCCGACACGGGGCTGACCGGCCCTTCGATGCGGACCTGCCGTTCAAGTTCGGGCCAGAAGAACAGCAGTCCCGCCTGGGGGTTGACGCTCAGCTCCAGCCCTTTGCGGGACTGGTAGTTGGTGTAGAACACGAAGCCCCGGGCGTCGAAATCCTTGAGCAGGACAATGCGCGCCGAGGGCCGGCCGGCGATGTCGGCCGTGGCCAGCGTCATGGCGGTCGGCTCGCGGACTTCGCTGTGCAGCGCCTGCTCGAACCATTGGCCGAACTGCGTGTAGGGGTCGGCGGCCACGGCGGATTCGAGAAGCTCGAATTTCTGGTAGGTCTGGCGGATATCGGCGATGGACATGGCGGTTTCTGAGCGAGGCGTCAAAGGGAAGACCGCAGCGAACGCGCGATGGCGCGCAGACGGTGGTCGGTGATGCCGACGGCTTCCAGGGTGTCGGCGGTTTGCAGCACGTATTCGGTGCAGGGGCCGTAGCGCCCATGCCCCTGGCGCACGATGGCGACGATCTGTTCGGTGGACAGACCGGTGACATAGCCCTCGTCCCGGCGGTCCATGGTGAAGACCAGGCCGGAAACGGGGCCCGCGGCCGTGTGGCAATTCAGCCAGCGCGGAATGTAGGCCCCGCTGGGCATTTCCCGTTGCCACAGGGCGTCCAGGATGCAGGGCACCTGGGCCCCGGCAATCCGGTAGGCGGTGCCTGCGCAGGAACCGCCCAGGTCCAGGCCGAAGACCAGGCCGGGATGTTCCGGTGTGCCGCGATTGATGCGCGACCACAGGCACAGCGCGCGGTGATAACCGTGGATGCGCGCGCGGCGGGCCTCCAGATGGTCGAATTCCGGTCGCCAGATGAGGGAGCCGTAGCCGAACACCCACAAGTCGGAGCGGCCGTCCCAGTGCCTCAGCGCCTGATCGATGGACGCCTGGTGCCAGGCGGCATCGCGCAGCCGGAAGGCTTCCGGCGGGGGCGGAAGCGGATGGGCGCGGGCGGCGGGCTTGTTCACGAAGGCGATGTCTGAGGGAAAACGGCCCTTATTGTAGAGGACTTGCATGCGGGCGCGGCGCGACGGCCCGGCTAGAATGGGGGATTCTCCTCTTTGCAACGCCGCCGCGATGTCCGATACCCCGCCGATCCATTCCCCCGCCGCCGATGCGGACGCCGCCCGCCGCTTCGGCGGCCTGGACCGTCTGTATGGCGACGGCGCCCGGCAGGCGCTCGCAGGCCTGCGCGTGGTGGTGGCGGGTATCGGCGGCGTGGGCGCCTGGTGCGCGGAAGCCCTGGCCCGTTCGGGCGTGGGATCGTTGGTGCTGGTGGATCTGGACCACGTGGCCGAATCCAACATCAACCGCCAGGTCCATGCGCTGGGCAGCACGCTGGGGCAGGCCAAGGTCGCGGCCATGGCGGCCCGCATCCTCGACATCAATCCGGATTGCCGCATCGAGTGCGTCGACGATTTTATCGGCCCCGGCAATGTCGAGGCGATTCTGTCGGGGCCGGCCGGCGTGCTGCTGGATTGCACCGATCAGGTGTCGGCCAAGGTCGCCATGATCCTGCGGGCCCGTGCGGCGGGCTGGGCGGTGCTGGTGTGTGGTGGCGCGGGCGGCAAGACCGACCCGCTGGCCTTGCGGGCCGGCGACCTGTCGGCCGTGACGCACGATGCCTTGCTGGGTCGGGTGCGCCAAGAACTGCGTCAGCGCCACGGTTACCCCAAGGGGGGGGCGGCAGGCGGCAAGCCGCGCCGCCGGGTGCCGCGCATGGGCGTGCATTGCCTGTGGTACGACCAGCCCGTCATCCTGCCCGCAGCCTGGAGCCAGCCGGCCGCGTCTGGCCTGGCCGCTGCGCCGCAGGGGCTCTCCTGTGCGGGCTATGGCTCGGCCGTGGCCATTACGGCGACCATGGGCATGGCGGCGGCCGACTGGGCCGTGCGTCGGGGCCTGGCGGCGCAGCGCTCGGATTTGATCGGCATGACATGATCCGCAGGGATCATGTCATGTCCGCTCTTATCCAGCCGCGCAGGGCGTTGGATACGCGCAGCGCCGGCGCCCGGCGCAGGTCGTCCAGGCTGAGCCGGGCTTCGCGCACGGCGCCTTCGTCCAGCAGGGCCTGGCGCCGCACGCCGGGCAGCAGGCCGTTGGACAGGGGCGGGGTCAGCCAGGCGCCGTCCGCATCCTGGACGTAGATCGTGCTGCGGCTGCCTTCGCACAGGCCGCCGGCGGCGTTGCCGAAGATCAGGTCGAAATGATCCGGATGTTCCGACAGCCAGCGCTGTGCCGCCGCGTACACGGGGCGATGCGTGGTTTTGTGGCGCAGCCAGGGGTCGTCGGCATCCAGGACGGCGGGTGTCTCCAGCACATCCGCCGCCAGGGCGATGCGCACCGGCTCGGCCGTGGGCGGCAGCGGCGCGCAGTCCAGGGTCAATGCGCCGTCGGCCGCCAGCAGCAGGCGCAGGCGGCACGGCGCACGTGTGCCGGCGGCCTCGGCGGTCGGGTCATTCGTGACCGGAGCCGGCGCCTGCGGCTGTGGGGCCGGCAGGTTCCGGAGTTGTGCGCTCAGCCAGCCGTCCAACGCCGTGGCGTCCAGCGGGTAGCCCAAAGCGCGGGCCGAGGCCAGCAGCCGCGCCCGATGGCCGGGCCAGAGCGCGATGCGGCCTTGCTCCAGGCGCAGGGTTTCGATCAGGTCGGGGGCAAGCCGTCGGACTTCGGCGGCGGAGGGCGCGGGCAGGGCCGGACCGGATGCGCTCAGTCCGGATTCAGGACGCGGGCTTTCCACAGGCATTCCTCCCATTCGTCGGCAGCCCGGGAATCGTACACGATGCCGCCGCCCACGCCGAACTGGGCCTGGCCGTCGCGCAGTTCGATGGTGCGGATGGCGACATTGAGGGAAAAATCCCCGTCCGGCGCCAGCCAGCCCACGCTGCCGCAATAGATGCCGCGCCGGCGCTGTTCCAGCGCCCGGATGGCCCGCATGGCGGCGATCTTCGGCGCCCCGGTGACGGAGCCGCAGGGAAACAGGGCGCGCATCACCTCGGCCAGCGGGACGTCCGGCGCCTCGGCTTCCACGGTGGATGTCAGCGTCCAGACCGAAGGATAGGCCTCCAGGTCGAATAAGGCCGGCACGCGCACGCTGCCGGGCACGGCGATGCGGCCCAGGTCGTTGCGCAGCAGGTCCACGATCATCAGGTTTTCCGCGCGGTTCTTGGCGCTGCGCTGCAAGGCTTCGCCGGCCTGCCGGTCCCAGGCCGGATCGGCGTGCCGGGGGGCGGTGCCTTTCATCGGCCGCACGCGCAGGCGCGCGCCATCGCGCGCGATGAAGAGTTCGGGCGACAGCGACAGCACCCAGCGGTTGCCGTCGCGCACGCAGGCGGCATGCGAGACGGGGTGGCGGCCGGCCAGGTAGGCGTAGGCCTGTGCGGGATCGAGGTCCGGCGGCCAGTCCAGGTGCAGCGGCAGGGTGTAATTGATCTGGTAGTAGTCGCCCCGGGCGATGCCGGCGCGGATGGCCTCGATGGCCTGTGCATGACCGGCGCGCGGCGTGCCCGGGCGCGGGCGCGGATCCCACGCGGGCGCCGCGCCGCCGCGGCCGGCCATGGCCGCCGCGCTTTGCGGTGTGCTCGCGCACGGCCCCCATTCGGCGCGCGCGTGGACCAGCGCCGTCAGTCGCGGCAGGGGGTCGCGCGCGTCGCCATCCCGGGCGTCCGAGAGACCCGGCTCCAGCCACTCGCCCAGCTCGTAGTCCAGCAGCAGAGCAACCCAATGGCCCGCGCGCCGCGCTGCTTCGATGGCGGCCCAGGCGGCGGGCAACTCGGCGCGGCGATGCGCCGCGATGCGTGCCACGGGGTCGAGCAGGCGCAGCGCCCGGTCAGCCAGCCGGTCTTCGAACAGGCAGGTCATTTCATGAATTCCGCCAGGATCCGCCCGGTGTGCGTGTCGCTCGCGCAAAGTTGCTCGGGGCTGCCCTGGGCGACCACGCGGCCGCCCTGGTCGCCGCCCTCCGGGCCCAGGTCCACGATCCAATCGGCCTCGGCGATGATGTCCAGATTGTGTTCGATGACGACCACGGTATGGCCGGCGTCCACCAGCCGGTGCAGCACGCGGATCAGTTTTTCGACGTCCGCCGTGGACAGGCCCACCGTGGGCTCGTCCAGCACGTAAAGGGTATGCGGCGCGCGCGATGCGCGGCCGGTGCGCAGCACGCCTTCGTCCAGGTGCGCCTTGGTGAGTTCCGTGACCAGTTTGATGCGCTGGGCCTCGCCGCCGGACAGTGTCGGCGAGGGCTGGCCCAGCGTCAGGTAGCCCAGGCCCACGTCCTGCATCAGTTGTAATGCGCGGGCGATGCGGCGGTGCGCGGAGAAATGCCCGATGGCGTCATCCACCTCCATGCGCAGCACGTCTCCGGCGCTGCGGCCGTTCCATTGCACGCTCAGGGTTTCCTGATTGAAACGCGCGCCGTGACAGGCGTCGCAAAGCACCTTGACGTCCGGCAGGAAGCTCATCTCGATGGTGCGCATGCCCTGGCCTTCGCATTCCGGGCAGCGGCCGTCGCCGGTATTGAAGGAAAAGCGCGAGCCCGTCCAGCCGCGCAGCCGGGATTCGCGCGTGCTGGCGTAGAGCTTGCGGATGTCGTCCCAGAAGCCCACGTAGGTGGCCGGGCAGGACCGGGGTGTCTTGCCGATGGGCGTCTGGTCGACCTCCAGCACCCGGTCGACGGCCTCCCAGCCGTGGATTGTGCGGCAGCCCCGCCAGGGGCCGCTCAGGCGCTTGCCGACCCGCTGGGACAGATTGTCCAGCAGCACGTCGCGCGCCAGCGTGGATTTGCCCGAGCCCGAGACTCCGGTGATGACGTTCAGGCGGCCCAGCGGAAGGCGCGCGTGGGTCTGGCGCAGGTTGTGCAGCGTGGCGTCTTCGATGTCCAGGCTGGGGGTGGCGGCATTCACGGCGCGCCGGCCGTTCATGGGGTGGACCAGAGGTTCGCGCAGGTAGCGTCCGGTGACCGACGCCGGGTTGCGGGTGATTTCCTCGACCGTGCCCTGGGCGACCACCATACCGCCGCGCACGCCGGCGCCCGGACCGATGTCGATCACGTGGCCGGCGCGGCGGATGGTGTCTTCGTCGTGTTCGACCACGACCAGGGTGTTGCCATTGCCTTCCAGGCGGGTCAGGGCATCCAGCAGGATGCGGTTGTCGCGCGGATGCAGGCCGATGGTGGGCTCGTCGAGCACGTAGCACACGCCTTGCAGGTTCGAGCCCAGTTGCGCGGCCAGGCGGATGCGCTGCGCCTCGCCGCCCGACAGGGTGGGCGCGGCGCGGTCCAGGGCCAGGTAGCCCAGGCCCACGTCCATCATGAAGTTCAGGCGGCCGCGGATTTCGACCAGGATGTCGCGCGCGATCTCGGCCTCGCGGCCCTGGGCGCCCAGGCCGAGGAAAAAGCGTTGGGCGTCGCTGACGGGCATCGAGGCCAGCTCCGCGATGGAGCGGTCGCGCCAGCGGAACGCCCGCGCCACGCGGTTCAGCCGTTGGCCCTGGCATTGGGTGCAGGGTTGCGGAAACCCGGTGGTTTCGTCCAGCCAGACGGATTCCTCGCCGGTCTGGTCCTCGGTGAAGCCGGTCAGTTGCAGGCCGGTGCCATAGCAGCCCGGGCACCAGCCGTGGCGCGAGTTGTACGAGAACAGGCGCGGATCGGGTTCCGGGAAGCTGGTGCCGCAACTCGGGCAGGCGCGTTTGATGGAGAAGGTCAGCAGGCGCGGGTCGGGCGCCAGGCCGGCGGCACGGCGGGCCTCGAGCGTGGCCGGACCGGGGGCGGTCAGGCCGGCCAGCACGCGGAAGCTGCCGTGGCCCAGCGCCAGAGCGGCCCGCACGGCTTCGCGCAGGCCGGCTTCATCGCGCACGTCCACGATCAAGTCGCTCACAGGCAGCTCGATGGTGTGCTCCTGGTAGCGGTCCAGGCGCGGCCAGGGGTTGACCGGGATGAAGGCGCCATCCACGCGCAGGTGGGTATGGCCATGCGAAGCCGCCCATTTCGCCAGGTCGGTGTAGTAGCCCTTGCGCGCCACCACCAGCGGGGCGAGCAGGCCGATATGTTCGCCCGTGTGGTCGTGCAGCAACTGCGCGACGATCTGCTCCGGGGTCTGCGGCGCCACGGGAACGTTGCAGTCCGGGCACATCTGCGTGCCCAGGCGCACGTACAGCAGGCGCAGGAAATGGTGGATCTCCGTCATGGTGGCGACGGTGGACTTGCGCCCGCCCCGGCTGGTGCGCTGCTCGATCGCGACGGTGGGCGGGATGCCGTAGATCGCATCCACGTCCGGCTTCCCGGCCGGCTGCACGATGGCGCGCGCGTAGGCGTTCAGGGATTCCAGGTAGCGCCGCTGGCCTTCATTGAAGAGAATGTCGAAGGCCAGGGTGGATTTTCCCGAACCCGATACGCCGGTGATGACGGTGAAGGCGTCGCGCGGGATGTGCACGTCGATGCCTTTCAGATTGTGTTCTCGGGCGTTCAGGATATGGATGTCGGGGCTGGCCGAGGCGGCCGGCGGGTGCGGCGCGGGCTCGCGCAAGACCAGGGCCGGGCTGCTCTCCTGGCGCGCGTAGTCGGCCAGCGCCCGGCCGGTATGGGAGCCGGGATGGCGCATCAGGTCTTCGGGCGTGCCTTCGGCCACGATGCGGCCGCCCTGGTCCCCGCCCTCAGGCCCCAGATCCACGACCCAGTCGGCGGCGCGGATCACATCCAGGTTGTGCTCGATGATGAGCAGCGAATGGCCCGCGGCCAGCAGCTTGCGGAAAGCCTGCATCAGACGGGCGATGTCGTCGAAGTGCAGGCCGGTGGTGGGCTCGTCGAACAGCAGCAGGCTGCCCTTGAGCGCCCCCTGGGGGGCGCGCGAGCGCGCGGCCGCGGCCAGGTGGCCGGCCAGCTTCAGGCGTTGCGCCTCGCCGCCCGACAAGGTGGGCACCGGCTGGCCCAGGCGGACGTATTCCAGGCCCACGTCGGCCAGGGGCGCCAGGCCCCATTGCACGTCGCGCAGCCCCTTGAAGAAATCCAGCGCCTCGCTCACGGTCATGTCCAGGACTTCGTCGATCGAGGCGCTGCGGCCCAGGTGCTCGATGCGCACTTCCAGCACCTGGGGCCGGAAGCGTCGGCCGTCGCAATCCGGGCAGCGCAGGTACACGTCCGACAGGAATTGCATTTCCACATGCTCGAAGCCGGTGCCGCCGCAGCCGGGGCAGCGGCCGTCGCCGGTGTTGAAGCTGAACGTGCCGGCCGTGTAGCCGCGTTCCTGCGACAGCGCGGCGGCCGCGAACAGCTTGCGGATGGCGTCGAAGGCGCCGACGTAGCTGGCCGGGTTGGAACGCGCCGTCTTGCCGATGGGCGTCTGGTCCACCATCACCACATCGGCGATGCGTTCCGCGCCCAGCAGGGTCGTGTACTCGCCCGGCGCTTCCGTGGCGCGGCCCAGCCGCTTGAGCAAGGCGGGATAGAGTACGTCCTGCACCAGGGTGGATTTGCCCGATCCCGAGACGCCGGTCAGGCACACCAGCCGGCCCAGCGGCAGCGACAGGTCGATGCCCTGCAGGTTGTTGGCGCGGACGCCTTGCAGCAGCAGGCGCGGCGTACCGTCCTTCACCGGCAGGGGACGCGGCGCCTCGATGCGCAGGCGGCCGCCGAAATAGCGGCCCGTCAGCGTGTCGGCCACGGCCAGCTCGGCCGGCGTACCGTCGAAGACGATGTGGCCGCCGCGTTCTCCGGGGCCCGGGCCGATGTCCAGGACGCGGTCGGCGGCGATCATGACCTGGGGATCATGCTCGACCACCACCAGGGTATTGCCGTGGTTGCGCAGGCGGTGCATGACCTGGACGATGCGGTGGATGTCTCGCGGGTGCAGGCCGATGGATGGCTCGTCCAGCACGAACAGCGTGTTCACCAGGGACGTGCCCAGCGCCGTGGTCAGGTTGATGCGCTGGACCTCGCCGCCCGACAGGGTGCGGCTCTGCCGGTCCAGCGACAGGTAGCCCAGGCCGACGTCGCACAGGAAGCGCAGGCGGGCGCGGACTTCATCCAGCAGTTCGGTCAGCGCTTCGTCCAGCGTGCGGCCGAGCTCGATGCGGTCGAACCAGTCCCGCACCCGCTCGATGGGCAGGCGCATCAGGTCATGCAGCCCCAGGCCGGGCAGGGCCGCCAACTGCTCGGGCGTCCAGTGCGCGTGCGCAGGCAGGAAACGGGCCGGGCCGGGAATCGGATCGTGATCCTGGCCCAGGCGCCACAAGGTGGCGTCCGGCTTGAGGCGCGCGCCTTTGCAGTGCGGGCAGGGCGTGTAGCTGCGGTATTTCGACAACAGCACACGCACATGCATCTTGTAGGCTCGGGATTCCAGCCAGTCGAAGAAGCGTTGCGCGCCGTACCACTGGTGCTTCCAGGCGGAAGGACCGCCTTTCCAGTCTGGCGTCCCGCCGATCACCCAGGCGCGCTCTTCGTCGGTCAGGTCGCGCCAGGGCACGTCGAGGCGCACGCCCGCCTTGGGGGCGTAGCGTTCCATCTCGACCTGGCACTCCTGGTAGCTGGCGGTCTGCCAGGGTTTGATCGCGCCATTGCGCAGGCTGCGGGTTTCGTCCGGCACCACCAGGCCGTAGTCGATGCCCATGACCCGGCCAAAGCCCCGGCAATGTTCGCAGGCGCCCAGAGGGGAGTTGAAGGAAAAAGTGCTGGGCAGCGCGGTGCCGTAGTCGATGTCGCACCGCGCGCAGTGCAGGCCGGCGCTGAAGCGCCAGGTTTCTTCGCCTTCGTCGAACAGCGCGTGGACGGCGAGCCGGCCATTGCCCTGGCGCAGGGCGGTTTCCAGGGCTTCGTCCACGCGGGCGGATTCCGCATTGCCCAGGCGAAACCGATCCTGCACGACGTGCAGCACGCGCCGGACGGCGTCGGCCGCCTTGCGCCGCCCGCCCGCCTTGCCGGCGGCTTCGGGCGCGGGCGCGGGCTCGTCCTGGCGATGGATGCGCGTGTAGCCTTGCTGTTCCAGGAAGCCGCGCACCTCGTCTTCGGTGAAGTTGGCGGGCACCGAAACCGGGAATGTGACGACCAGCCGGGGATCGCGGGCGGCGCACAGACTGTCCAACTGGTGCCGGATGCTGGCGGGATCGTCGCGGGTGACGGGCCGGGCGCAGCGGCGGCAGTGCAGGTGGCCGGCGCGTGCGTAGAGCAGCTTCAGGTGGTCGTTCAGCTCCGTCATGGTGCCTACGGTGCTGCGCGAATTGCGCACCGGATTGACCTGGTCGATGGCGATGGCCGGCAGGATGCCTTCGATGCGATCGACCTGGGGCTTGTCCATGCGGTCCAGGAACTGGCGGGCGTAGGGCGAGAAGGTTTCGACGTAGCGCCGCTGGCCCTCGGCGTAGAGCGTGTCGAAGGCCAGCGAGCTCTTTCCGGACCCGGACACGCCGGTCACCACCAGGAGCTCCCCGGTGCGGATCGTCAGATCCAGGTTTTTCAGGTTGTTCTGGCGGGCGCCGAAGATGCGGATGGGTGCGTTCATGCCGCCATCATAATCCGCTGCGCGGGACTGTTGCGCCATGCCGGAAGCGGGAATGTGGGCGGCGCCCGGCCGGCGCGCCGAAGACCGCCGGTTTGATCCGCGTCAGCACTCCGGGCTGTTGCGCCGGCCGCCGCCGCGACTCGATTCCTACAATGGACTTGAATGATGCCGGGCTGGCCTGCGGCCCGCGCAAATCCGGAGAACCGCCATGAAACGCTTGCTCGTCCTGCCCCTGTTGTGCGCCGCCCCCTTTCTGGCCCAGGCGGCCGATTACACGACCGACGCCGATCATACCTTTGTCCATTTCGAGGTTCTGCACAACGGCACGTCCACCGTGCGGGGGCGTTTCGACACCGTCGAGGGGCGGGTCGCCTTCGATCGCGAGGCCCGCACCGGCCGGGCGGACATCCGCATCGACGTGGGCTCGATCAATACGGGCTCCAAGGGGTTCGACGAGCACTTGCGGGGCGGCGACTTCTTCCTGGCCGAACGGCATCCCGACGCCCGCTTCGAATCCACCGCCTTTCATTTCAAGGGCGACCTCGTACGGGCGGTCGAGGGCAATCTGACTTTGCTGGGCCAGACCCATCCAGTCACGCTGAACGCCGTCCGTTTCAACTGCTATCAGAACAAGCGCCTGGGCCGCGAAGTCTGCGGCGGGGATTTTCGCGCGGAGATCAAGCGCAGCCAGTGGGGCATGGGTTTCGGCCTGCCCGGCATCCCCGACGCCGTGCGCCTGGATATCGAAATCGAAGGGGTGCGCCAGTAGCCGGCGGCCTCTTGGCAAAATGCGGGCCGTCCGCCAGTGAAATTTTGCTAAAATAGTGTGTTTTGCATTCAAGCCCGCCTTACACCAGGAGATCCACATGGCAGAAATCAAACGCACGCGGCGCAACACGCTGGAGCGTCGTTGCCTTGGCAAGGCCTTCAAGCGCCTTTTCGTGCGCTCGCCCAAGGGTGTCTTCAAGATGCTCGAAAAGGTCAAGCGCGTCTGATCGCGCCGGCCTGGCCGGCCGTATTGTTTGTATACAATTCGGCCTCAGGGAAACCACGCACTCGACGGTGCGTGGTTTTTTTTGCGGCTATCATGACCGGAACGGATAAAAGGAGGAGCCTTCCAGCATGGCTTGTTGGCGACATCTGTTTTCCGTCATCACGCCCACCTACAACCGGGCGCACACACTGGAACGCGTGTACCGTTCGCTGCAGGAGCAGTCCTTCCAGGACTTCGAATGGGTGATCGTGGATGACGGTTCGACGGATACCACCCGCACATTGGTGCAGGGTTGGCAGCAGCAAGCCAGTTTCCCCATCCGTTACGTCTGGCAACCTAATCAACATAAGAAAACAGCGTTCAACAACGGCGTGCGCCATGCGCAGGGCGAATGGCTGGTGGCCATCGACAGCGACGACGAACTCGATCCCAACGCCCTCTACCACATGGCCGGCGTCTGGGAGCAGATCCCGCCGGCCCAACGCGCGCGCACGGTGGCGATCACCGGCTTGTGCGCCCGGCCCGACGGCCGCGTGGTGGGCGATATGTACCCCCTGGATGTGATGGACGTGTCCTCGCTGGACATGACCTTCCGCTACCACGTGCGGGGCGAGAAATTCGGCTGTCTGCGCACCGACGTGCTGCGCCAGTTCCCCTTTCCCGAGGACATCCCCGGCTTCGTGCCTGAAAGCCTGGTCTGGCGGGCGATCGCCCGGGCCGGCTACCTGACCCGTTTCGTCAACCAGGTGTTCCGCGTGTATCACGATGAAGCGGGCAGTTTGTCGAGCGAGGGGCGTGCGGCCGACAGCGGCCGCCATGCGCTGGGGCTGTGGCTGCTGGCGCACGACACGGTGGCGTTCTGCCTGGGCTGGTTCCGCTACCAGCCGCTGTCGTTCTTTGCCGCCGCGATCCGCTACACCCGCTTCAGCCTGCATCTGCGCGCTCAGCGGGTGGCCCGCCCCGCCGGGCGCCGCCTGAGCCGCTGGTCTTCGCGACTGCTGGTGGCTTCGATGTGGCCGGCCGGCGCGGCGCTGTACGCGCGCGACCGCCTGCGTGCCGCCACGGCGCGGATCAAGCGTCCGGTGGCCACCTGAGGCACATCGCCTGAAACGCGGCGCCGGCTGAAGGGATCAGGGCGTCATGCGTTCCGGTCTGGCGCGTCCTCGCCGTCTTCCTCGTCGTCTTCGTCTTCTTCGTCGTCCGCAGGCGCCTGGGCGTCTTGGAGGTCGAACGGCAGCAGGTCCGTCAGCGCGTCGGTCCAGGCGACCTCCTCGCCCTGGGCGTCCACTTTGATGTAGCGCGCGCCTTCCAGGTCGGACAACTGGATCGCCCAGAGGAATTCGCAATCCACCGCCTGGCCGTCGCTCAGATCCAGGCCGCCGCAATTGCCCAGGAACCGCGCCCCGGGGCCGCCCGCCTGGACGCGGGGCTTGTCTTCGTCTTCGTCCTGGGGGGCCAGCGGCAGGGCGAACAGCGCCCATTCGTAGCCGTCTCCGGTTTCGGACACGATCTCGGCGATCACGGGCCGGCCCAGATAGGCGCACAGCGCGTCGGCCGTGCGGCCCAGCAGATCGGCCTCGGCCGGGGTGAATGCGAGGGGGAGAGTCATGATGGGATGAGGCGGGATGGTTGATGACGGCATTGTACGGTTTGAACGGCGGGCCGGTTCGATGGCCGCCGCATCGCGGCGCTGGAGCGCCGCCCGGGGCCCCGGCCCATCCGCCGCCAGTCCGGCCTACAATCGGGGCTTTGCGCGGCCGAATCCTTTGGCGCGCCCTTTCACGGTCGAGACATGGCACAGTACGTCTATTCCATGAACCGGGTCGGCAAGATCGTGCCGCCCAAACGCCAGATCCTTCGGGATATCTCTCTTTCCTTCTTTCCCGGCGCCAAGATCGGGGTGCTGGGCCTGAACGGCTCGGGCAAATCCACCCTGCTGAAAATCATGGCCGGGGTGGACAAGGACATCGAAGGCGAAGCCATCCCCATGGCGGGCCTGCGCATCGGCTATCTGCCGCAGGAGCCGCAGCTCGATCCCGACCATACCGTCCGCCAGTCCGTCGAGGCCGGCCTGGGAGAAGTCTTCGAGGCCCGCAAGCGCCTGGACGAGGTCTATGCCGCCTATGCCGAGCCCGATGCCGACTTCGACGCCCTGGCCGCCGAGCAGGCCGAGCTGGAAGCCGTCATCGCGGCGGCCGCCACCAGCGGCAGCGACGACATCGAGACCCAGATGGAGATCGCCGCCGATGCCTTGCGCCTGCCGCCCTGGGAGGCGCAGGTCGGCAAACTGTCCGGCGGGGAAAAGCGCCGGGTGGCCCTGTGCCGTCTGCTGTTGTCCAAACCCGACATGCTGCTGCTGGACGAACCCACCAACCACCTGGATGCCGAGTCGGTCGAATGGCTGGAGGTCTTCCTGCGCCAGTTCCCGGGCACCGTCGTGGCGGTCACCCACGACCGCTACTTCCTGGACAACGCAGCCGAATGGATCCTGGAGCTGGACCGGGGCCACGGCATCCCCTGGAAAGGCAACTACAGCTCCTGGCTGGAACAGAAAGAAGACCGCCTCAAGCACGAGGAAGCCGCCGAGTCCGCCCGCCAGCGCACCATCAAGAAAGAACTGGAATGGGTGCGGCAGAACCCGAAGGGCCGCCAGGCCAAGGCCAAGGCCCGCTTGGCGCGCTTCGAGGAACTCTCTTCACACGAGTACCAGAAGCGCAACGAAACGCAGGAAATCTTCATCCCGGTGGCCGAGCGCCTGGGCAATGAAGTCATCGAGTTTCGCGGCGTCTCCAAGTCCTTCGGCGACCGTCTGCTGATCGATGACCTCAGCTTCAAGATTCCCGCCGGCGCCATCGTCGGCATCATCGGCCCCAACGGCGCCGGCAAATCGACGCTGTTTCGCATGCTCGCCGGCCAAGAAACCCCGGATGCCGGCGAAGTCGTCCTGGGCCAGACGGTGAAGCTGGCCTACGTCGATCAGTCGCGCGAGTCCCTGCCCGATGAAAAGACCGTGTTCGACGCCATTGCCGATGGCGCCGACCTGCTGACCGTGGGCCGTTTCGAGATGCCGGCGCGCGCCTATCTGGGCCGCTTCAACTTCAAGGGCGCGGACCAGGGCAAGCAGGTCGGCAAGCTGTCGGGCGGCGAGCGCGGCCGCCTGCACCTCGCCAAGACCCTGATCGCGGGCGGCAACGTGCTGCTGCTCGACGAGCCGTCCAACGACCTGGACGTCGAAACCCTGCGCGCCCTGGAAGACGCGCTGCTGGAATTCGCCGGCTCCGTGCTGGTGATCAGCCACGATCGCTGGTTCCTGGACCGGATCGCGACGCACATCCTGGCCTTCGAGGGGGATTCCCGCGTCGTGTTCTTCGACGGCAACTATCAGGAATACGAGGCTGACAAGAAAGCGCGTCTGGGCGAAGAGGCCTCTCGTCCGCGCCGCCTGCGCTACAAGGCCCTGAAATAAGATGAAGCAGGACACATCGGGAGTTCCCGCGGCCCCTGATGCGCCTGTCGGGTCGAAGCGCCTTGCGCGGCGCGGTGCGCAGAGATGCCACAATGGGAGTCCGTCATGAAATACGTGGATGTGAACCAAGCCTTGCTGACGACCGGCGCCAGCCTGCTGCTGGTGGTGGACATGCAGGAAAAGCTGTTGCCGGCCATCCGCGATACCGACGCTTTGCGCGGCCGGGTCGCGCGTCTGGCGCAGGCCGCGCGCCTGTTGTCGGTGCCGGTCTGGGCGACCGAGCATTGGCCCGGCAAGATCGGCGCCACCCATCCCGACCTGCTGGCGCACGCGGACCGGGTCGTGGCCAAGACTCATTTCGACGCGTGCCGCGAGGCCAGCTTTCTGGCGGACTGGCCTGCGGGCCGCACGCGGGTGTTGTTGACAGGCACCGAAGCCCATATCTGCGTGTTACAAACCGGCCTGGGCTTGGCGCAGGCCGGCTTCCAGCCCGTGCTGGTGACGGATGGCGTCGGTTCGCGGCGCGAGTCCGACTGGTCGGCCGCCTGCGAACGCTGGCGCCGCTATGGGCTGGAGACGGTCACGTCCGAGATGGCGATCTTCGAATGGCTCGAAACCCCCGCCCATCCGGCCTTCCGCGACGTCCTGGCCTTGGTGAAGTAGGGCGCGGCCGGCGGTTCCGCCCTTGTTACAAGTTACATGGTTCGACATCTTGGCTCACAGCTTTTTCAAGGGCCGGCGCTTATAAAGAAGCCAGGATGCCTGACCAGGCATGGAACATCACGCAGTACACGAGAAGGAGAACCACTATGACGATCGGGACACTCGGAAAAATCGGTGCGGCCCTGATGCTGGCGACGGCCATGGCCGGATGCTCATCCTGGGACAACATGAGCCATCGCCAGAAATCGGCCGTCACGGGGGCCGGCATCGGCGGCGTGGCGGGGGCCGTCGTCACGGGCGGCGGGATTCTCGGCACGGTCGGCGGCGCGGCCATCGGCGGCGTCATCGGCGACCAGATCGGCAAGAACCGCTGATCCTCGCATCCTCTTCGCGATGGGCCCGGCGCCCCGCCGCGCAGCCTGCAGGCTGCGCGGCGGGGCGCCGGTCTTTCAGGAGCGCGAGGTCTTGACTTCAAACGGGCTTTATCCTTAAATTCAAACAATCGTTTGAATTTCGATTCGACGGCTTGAAAACCGACCGGCACCCGGGCGGGCGTCCCCTGCGGAGCCGCCGGACTGCCCTCGACTATCCCCTTGGAGACCGGAGATGCCCGATTACAAAGCCCCTTTGCGCGACATTCGTTTCGTGCGCGACGAAGTCCTGAACTATCCCGCCCACTACCAGTCCCTGCCCGGCTGCGAAGAAGCGACCCCCGACATGACCGGCGCCATCCTGGAGGAGGGCGCCAAGTTTTGCGAGCAGGTGCTCGCGCCGCTGAATGCCGTGGGCGACCGCGAGGGCTGCGTCTGGTCGGACGAGGGTGTCAGGACCCCGGCGGGTTTCAAGGAAGCCTACGCCCAGTACGTCGAAGGGGGCTGGCCGGCGTTGTCGCACGATGTGGCCCACGGCGGCCAGGGCCTGCCCGAATCCCTGGGCATGGCCATCAGCGAGCTGATGGGCGAGGCCAACTGGGCCTGGGGCATGTATCCCGGTCTTTCGCACGGCGCCATGAATACCTTGCAGGCGCATGGCACCCCGGAACAGCAGAAGACCTACCTGGAGCCCCTGGTCTCCGGCCGGTGGACCGGCACCATGTGCCTGACCGAGCCGCATTGCGGCACCGACCTGGGCATGCTGCGCACCAAGGCCGAGCCCCAGGCCGACGGCAGCTACAAGATCACCGGCACCAAGATCTTCATTTCCGCGGGCGAGCACGACATGGCGGAAAACATCGTCCACATCGTCCTGGCCCGCCTGCCGGACGCGCCCGCCGGCACCAAGGGGATCTCCCTGTTCATCGTGCCCAAGTTTCTGCCCGACGGCCAGGGCGGCCCGGGCGAGCGCAACGGCGTGTCATGCGGCTCGATCGAGCACAAGATGGGCATCCACGGCAACGCCACCTGCGTGATGAATTTCGATGGCGCCGCAGGCTTCCTGATCGGGCCGGCCAACAAGGGCTTGAACTGCATGTTCACGTTCATGAACACGGCGCGCCTGGGCACCGCCATCCAGGGCCTGGCGCATGCCGAAGTCGCCTTGCAGGGAGCCACGGCCTATGCGCGCGAGCGCCTGCAGATGCGCGCCTTGAGCGGCCCGAAATTCCCCGACCAGCCGGCCGATCCCATCATCGTGCACCCTGACGTGCGCCGCATGCTGCTGACGATCAAGTCCTACGCCGAAGGCAACCGCGCCTTGCTGTACTACGCCGCGCAGCAGGTGGACATCATGCAGCGCAGCCAGGACGCGGACGCCCGCGAGCAGGCCGACAAGCTGTTGGGATTCCTGACGCCGATCGCCAAGGCCTTCATGACCGAGACCGGCTTCGAGGCGGCCAATCTGGGCGTGCAGGTCTTCGGCGGCCACGGCTACATCTCCGAGCACGGCATGGAGCAGAACGTGCGCGACAGCCGCATCTCGATGCTGTACGAAGGCACGACGGGCGTGCAGGCGCTGGACCTGCTGGGCCGCAAGGTGCTGATGACCCAGGGCGAATCGTTGCGCCTCTTCACCAAGATCGTGCACAAGTTCTGCAAGGCCAACAGCGGCAACCGCGCGATTTCCGAGCTGGTGAAGCCCCTGGCCGAACTGAACAAGGAATGGGGCGACCTGACCTTGAAGATCGGCATGAAGGCGATGACCAACCGCGAAGCCGTGGGCGCCGCGTCCGTGGATTACCTGATGTATTCGGGCTACGTGACGCTGGCCTACTTCTGGGCAGACATGGCGCGCGTGGCGGCGGAGAAACTGGCGGCGGGCGAGGGCGACAAGGCTTTCTACCAGGCCAAGCTGCACACCGCGCGGTTCTATTTCACCCGCATCCTGCCGCGCACCCGGGCGCATGTGGAAGCCATCAAGGCCGGCCCGGACGTGCTGATGGATCTGCCGGCCGAGGATTTCGCGCTGGGGTATTGAGCGGCCGCCGCATGCGGACGGCGCCGCCTGTCCGCATGCGGGCCGGATCGCAGACGGGTCGGGCCTCCTGGCGGGGGCCCGGCCCGTCTTCAAAGGCGCTGCGCTGTACACTCTGGGCTGCCTGTCGTCCTTTCCCCCTGCCGCCCTCATGCTGTTGACCCTGCTGAACATTGTCCTGCCCGTCTTTGCCGTGGCGATCCTGGGCTTTGCGTTCGGACGCCGTCAGGCCCGCACGCCGGACATGGCGTTCATCAACCATGCCAATGTGATGGTGTTCTGCCCGGCGCTGGTGTGCTCGGCGCTGCTGGACAATCCGGTCGATCTGGCGCGCGGCTGGCCATTGATCGCGGCGGGGGTGCTGATCATCGTCGTGCCGGGCCTGTTGCTGGCCCTGGTGCGCCGGCCGGGGGTGTCCCGCCCGGCCTTCCTGGTGCCGGGGATGTTCCGCAACACGGGCAATATCGGCATTCCGCTGATGATGCTGGCCTACGGCAAGGATCTGCTGGGCGACATCGTCGTGCTGTTCGTCCTGTCGAACCTGCTGCATTTTTCCCTGGGCCTCTTCCTGCTGTCGCGCGGTGGCAGCCGCTGGATGTGGCTGCGCAATCCGAACATCTGGGCGGCCTTGTTCGGCGTGGCCATGGCGCCGCACCGGGAGTGGATTCCGCCTTTCGTGACGACCACGCTGGAACTGACCGGGCAGATCGCGATCCCGCTGATGCTGTTCGGGCTGGGCGTGCGCCTGTCCCAGGACCGGGTCGAGCAATTGGGCCTGGCGCTGCGGATCAACGTGCTGTACCTGGCGGCCGGCTTGCTGACGCTGCCCATCGTGCTGTGGCTGCTTCCCCTGACGCCGGAATGGTCGCGCATGGTGGCGTTGTCGGTGATGTTGCCGCCGGCGGTGCTGAACTACCTGTTGTGCGAGCAATACCGGGTGGAGCCCAGAGCCGTCGCCAGCGTGGTGCTATTGGGCAATGTGCTATCGGTGGCGACGATCCCGCTGGTAGTGTGGGCAACACTGACTTGGATTTGACTGGACGCGAAACAGCCCCTGCGGGCTGTTTCGCGCCTGTCAAATCCGAGCCGCTTGCAAGCGGCGAGGTGGAGGGAAGCCCCAATCCAAGACCAGCCCCTGCGGGCTGTTTCGCGCCTGTCAAATCCGAGCCGCTTGCAAGCGGCGTCAGTTGCGTGCTTCGGCTTGCGGCATTTCGATCTTGACCTCGAGGACTTCCAGGGAGTCCTGGCGGTCCAGGCTGACCTTGATGTCGTCGGGGTTGATCTGGACGTACTTCGAGATCACCGCGATCAGTTCTTTTTGCATCTGCGGCAGGAAATCGGGCGCATGGCGGCCGCTGCCGCGCTCGTTGATCAGAATGAGCTGCAGACGATCCTTGGCGATGCTCGCCGAGGTCTTTTTTTGTCCGCGCAGGAAATCCAGGAACGACATGCTTATTTACCCCCGAACAGGCGCTTGAACAGGCCGGGTTTTTCGTAGTCCACGAAGCGCAGGGGCTTTTCTTCGCCCAGGTAGCGGGCGACCACGTCCTGGTAGGCCAGGGCCACGTCGGAGTCGCGGATGTGAATGGCCGGGATGCCCTGGTTGGAGGCCTGAAGCACGGTTTCCGACTCGGGGATCACGCCGATCAGGCGGATGCGCAGGATGTCCTCGATGTCGCCCAGGGACAGCATCTCGCCATCGGCCACGCGCTTGGGGTTGTAGCGGGTCAGCAGCAGGTGTTCCTTGATCGGCTCCTCGCCCTTCTCGGCGCGCCGGGATTTGGCCGACAGGATGCCCAGGATGCGGTCGGAGTCGCGCACCGAGGAAACCTCGGGGTTGGTGACCACCAGCGCGTCGTCGGCAAAGTAGGATGCCATGACCGCGCCCGTCTCGATGCCGGCGGGGGAATCGCAGACGATGTATTCGAAGTCCATGGCGGCGAGGTCGGTCAGGACTTTTTCCACGCCGTCGCGCGTCAGGGCGTCCTTGTCGCGCGTCTGCGAGGCTGGCAGGATATACAGATTTTCCAGTTGCTTGTCGCGGATCAACGCCTGATGCAGCGTGGCCTCGCCCTGGATGACATTGACGAAGTCGTAGACCACGCGGCGTTCGCAACCCATGATCAGGTCCAGGTTGCGCAGGCCGACGTCGAAGTCGATCACGACCGTCTTGTGGCCGTGCATGGCCAAGCCGGCCGAAAAGCTCGCACTGGTGGTGGTTTTGCCCACCCCTCCCTTGCCGGAGGTGACTACAACGATGCGCGCCATGGTGACTGTGTTCCCCTGTTCGAAAAATTCATGACATCGTAAAGCAAAATGTCCCGCGCGGGCCGGAAGGCCGGCGGCGGGGCGTGTCCGGATGTGACGGGTTGCCCGCCCGGAGGGCCGGACCGGCCCCGGACGGGCCCGTCAGTGGCCCCCCTGCAGCGCCCGGATGCGCAGCGTGTCTCCGTCCAGTTCGACCTGGGCAGGACGGTTGTGCAGCGTTTCGGGCAGACGGGTCTCGACCACCCGGTAGACTCCTGCGATGGCCAGCAGCTCGGGATCGAGCTGGGTGGTCAGGATCATGGCGCTCGCGTTGCCGCGCGCGCCGGCCATGGCTTTGCCCCGCAGCGGCCCGTAGACGTGGATGTGGCCGTCGGCGATGACCTCTGCGCCCTGGCTGACCATGCCCATGACGATCAGGTCGCCGCCGCGCGCATAGATGCGCTGGCCCGAGCGCAGCGGGTGGCGGATCACCAGGGTTCCGGTGTGCGCGTCGGCTTCGGCGGGGCGGGCGGCTTCGGTTGGGGGGGGCGCGTCCGCCGCCGTGGGAGCGCGCTCGTCGGCGGGATCCCGGTCCGGCGGCGTGCGCTGCGCCTGGGCGGCCTTGGACGATGCGGCGCGGCTCTCGGTGTGACGGCCCGTGGAAATGTCCAGGGGCGCCAGGCCGGCCTTGCGGGCCAAGTCCAGCAGGGCTTCCGGCGCGCGCACGCCGATCGGGTGCAGATGATGGCGGCGCAGCGCCTCGGCCAGCGCCGGCCAGTTGGGCGCCTGGTCCAGATCCTGGGCGTCGAGCACCACGGGTTCGTTTTCGTAGAAGGCGCCGGCCTCCTGCATGCGCTGGTCCAGCGCCCCGATCAGTTCGGCGGTGTCGGCCGTGCGCAGCACGGCCCGCAGGACGTGCAGGGAGGCGCCTTTGAAATCCAGGGCTGCGGCAGTCTTGGCCATGGCTCAGACCCAGGTGTCGCGCAGTGTGACGGCGCGGTTGATCACCGGACGCTCGGGCGTGGAGTCTTCGCGGTCGGCGACGAAATAGCCCAGGCGCTCGAATTGCCAGGTGGCGCCGGGTTCGGCGCGCGTGCCCGGCTCGACCCAGGCATTCACCACCCTGCAGGAGTCGGGGTTGATCGCCTGCAGGAAGTCGCGGTCGCCGGCGTCGGGGTGCGGTTCGGTGAACAGGCGGTCGTACAGGCGGATCTCGGCGGGCACGGCGTGCGCCGCGCTGACCCAGGTGACGGTGCCCTTGACCTTGACGGCGTCCGCGCCCGGCGTGCCGCTGCGCGTGTCGGGCAGGTACTCGGCGTGGACTTCGACGACTTCGCCCGCGGCGTTCTTGATGCAGCCGGTGCAGCGCACGATGTAGCCGTATTTGAGGCGGACCAGATTGCCCGGGAACAGGCGGAAGTATTTCTTCGGCGGGTCTTCGCGGAAATCGTCGCGCTCGATCCAGAGTTCGCGCGTGAAGGGAAAGGCGCGGCGGGCGCCGTCCGGTTCGTGCGGGTTGAGCGCGGCGGAGCAAGGCTCGGCGTGGTCTTCCGGGAAGTTGGTGATGACGAGCTTGAGCGGATCGAGCACCGCCACGGCCCGCGCCGCCACGGGGTCCAGGTCGTCGCGCAGCGCTTGCTCCAGGATGCTGTAGTCGATGCGGGAATCGGCCTTGGAGACGCCCAGGCGCTCACAGAACAGGCGGATCGCGCCGGGCGTGTAGCCGCGGCGGCGCAGGCCGGCCAGGGTGGGCAGGCGGGGGTCGTCCCAGCCATTCACGTGGTTTTCCAGCACCAGTTGGCGCAGCTTGCGCTTGCTGGTGACGACGTAGCTGAGGTTCAGGCGCGCGAATTCATACTGGCGCGGCAACGGCGGCGCGAGCTGGTCCAGTTCGGCCAGGCGGGCGAGAATCCAGTCGTAGAAAGGACGCTGGTCCTCGAATTCGAGCGTGCAGATGCTGTGCGTGATGCCCTCCAGGGCATCCTCGACCGGGTGCGCCCAGGCGTACATGGGATAGATGCACCAGGCGTCGCCAGTGCGGTGATGGGTCGCGTGGCGGATGCGGTACAGGACCGGGTCGCGCAGATTGATGTTGGGCGAAGCCATGTCGATGCGCGCCCGCAAGGCCATGCGGCCGTCCGGGAATTTGCCGGCGCGCATGTCGCGCAGCAGCGCCAGGGATTCGGCGGCGGGGCGGTCGCGCCAGGGGGAGTCGGTGCCCGGCTCGGTCAGCGTGCCCCGGGTGGCGCGCATCTCGTCGGCGGACTGCTCATCCACGTAGGCGTGGCCGGCCTGGACCAGGGCTTCGGCGAAGCGGTACAGAGTCTCGAAATAGTCGCTGGCGTAGAAGCAGTGCTCCGTGCCGTCCTGCGTCCAGTCGAAGCCCAGCCAGCGCACCATGTCGATGATGGCGTGGACGTATTCGTCCTCTTCTTTTTCGGGGTTGGTGTCGTCGAAGCGCAGGTGGCAGATGCCCTGGTAGTCGCGCGCCAGGCCGAAGTTCAGGCAGATGCTCTTGGCGTGGCCGATGTGCAGGTAGCCGTTGGGCTCGGGCGGAAACCGGGTGCGGATGCGGGCGGGATCGGGGGCGCCGGCGCGGCGGACCTCGGCCGGGCTGGGCGGCGGCGCCCATTGCCTGTCCTGGTAGCGACCGGATTTCAGATCGTTGTCGATGATGGTGCGCAGGAAATTCGAGGCGGGCGCGGAGTCGGTGGTCATGGTGCGGGGGATGGGCCTCTGGGGCGGAAAGAAGCAAAAGGATGAACCGGGCATTTTGCCATGTCCGCGCCCGGGCCGAGAAAGGCGCACAGGCGCGCGGGGGGTTCATATAAACTAGCGCACATTATGACGCAAACCGCATGGGTTCTGTCGCTGTCCCAGTTCTACCTGAGTCTGGGGTTCGTGCTGTTCTTCCTGACGCTTGAATTGGGGCTGGCCTGGGTCTTGTTCGGCTTCCGGCTGTGTGCACGGCGCAGCCAGGCGGCTTTGCTCGCCTATCGCTTCTGGGCGCGTGTGTTCGCCTTGTCCCTGATCCTGGGTTTTGCCGCCAGCCTGCCGCTCGTGTTCCAGATCGGCACGCTGTGGCCGGATTTCATGGATCGGGCCGGCGAGGTCGTCGGCCCTCTGGTGGGCATGGCCGTGTTGACGGCCTTCGTCTTCAAGTCCTGTTTCCTGGGGGCCATGCTGTACGGGCAGCGTGCCCTGTCCGACCGCGCCCATACGTGGGTGGTGGGCATGGTGGCCGCGGGCACGTCCCTGACGGTCTGGTGGATCGCCGTGCTGCTGGCCTGGCTGCAGCGGCCGGTGGGCGCGGTCCTGGTCGAAGGCCGCTACCAGGTGGCGGACTGGCTGGGCGTGCTGGCGGACGGGGCGGCGCCCGTGCTGTTCGGGGCGCTGCTGGCCGGCGGCCTGCTGCTGGCGGCCACGCTGATGCTGGCCGTCACGGCCTGGCGCACGGAAGTGCGTCCCAGCGATGCCGGGGACCGCAGCGTCTACGCCTGGGGATTGCGGCTGGTGCTGCTGGCGCTGGTGTTGCAGGCGCTGCTGGCGGCGACGCTGGGCCGCGAACTGCTGCCGCTGCAGCCGGCGCGTGTGGCGGCCGTCGTGCCCCAATGGGCCAGCGGCCCGCCCGAGCGCTTGTCCCTCCTGGCTTGGCCGGATACGGCCCAGGGGCGCGACGGCTGGCATCTGGCCGGGCCGGCCGGCTGGGCGGACTGGGCGCGGCTGCCTGACGAGGGGCCGGTGCATGGGCTGGACGAACTGGCGGGCATGCGGCCGCCTTTGCTGCTCACCTATCTGTCCGCGCGGTTGACGGTGCTGCTGGCCGGCATCCTGGCCGTGCTGGCCGTGTGGGCGCTGTGGCGGGGCCGCCGCCTGGGCCATGAGCCCGACAGCCTGTCGCCGGCCGGCCGGGCCGGCTTGCGCGCCATGGCCTGGCTGGCCGTGGCCCTGCAGGCGGTGGGCTGGGGGCATCTGATGATCGGCAGCTTGCCGTACGCCGTCTACGGCACGGTCTCGCTGCGCGAAATCGGCACGGATGTGAGCCAGGGCGTCCTCTGGGCCGTTCTTTGCCTGCAGGTTGCGGTCTACGGCGCGCTGGCGGCGGGCTTTCATCAATTGCTGAGGCACGCCACCCGCTATGGCATCGTGCCGGTGGCCCGTCATCGGGGGCGCGCATGATCGATTCCCTGGCGGCCCTGCTGGGCCTGGGCGCCCAGGATCCAGCCTTCTGGATCCCTCTGGCGCTCATCGTGGTGTTCTTTGCCGTCGTGGTGGCGGGCGTGCTGCTGGACGGCTTCGATATCGGGGTGGGTTGCGTGTCCCTGGTGGC
This sequence comes from Castellaniella ginsengisoli, assembly GCF_040955415.1. NCBI lineage: Bacteria > Pseudomonadati > Pseudomonadota > Betaproteobacteria > Burkholderiales > Alcaligenaceae > Castellaniella > Castellaniella ginsengisoli. Next base: position 1,889,934 of record NZ_CP158257.1, read on the forward strand.
GCCGGCCGCCCTGCGGCCGCGCATGCTGTCGCTGCTGGGGCCCTGGCGCGATGCCAATGAGTTCTGGGTGTTCCTGGGGATCGGGCTGTTCGCGGTGGCGTTTCCCTATGCCTGGCCCCAGACCCTGGGCCGCCTGTACCTGCCGCTGTCGCTGCTGGCCCTGGGGACGATGCTGCGCTCGGTGTGCTTCGAATGGCGCCTGCGGTCGCCGGCGGAGCACCAGGGCAGCTGGCAGTTCGGTTTCGGCGCGGGCGCCGTGCTGGTCGCCTTCTCGCATGGCTACATCCTGGCGCGGGTGGCGGTGGCCTACCAGCCGGGCGGGGGCTATACCGGCTTTGCGGTCCTGATGGGAGGATGCGCCGTGGCGGTCTACAGCCTGCTGGGCGCCGCCTGGCTGATGATGCGCGAGGCGGGCGAGCTGCGCGCGCGCGCCGTGGGCTGGGCGCGCCGCACTTTGCGCTGGGGCGCGGTGGGCGTCGTGGGCGTATCGGTGGTGCTGGATTTTTCCAATGCCGGGGTGTTTCTCAAATGGGGCGATGGCGCGCACTGGCTGGCGGTCGGCCTGGTCTGGGGCGCTTTGCTGACGTGCTTCGTCCTGACCGAAATGACGCTGCAGCGCATGATCAGCCACAGCTACCGCGCTTCCGCGCTGCCCTACGCGCTGGTGCTGGTGATCGTCCTGACCGTGCTGGGCGGCCTGGCCTACAGCTTTTTTCCCTACCTGGTGCTGGACGAGGTCACATTGTGGGATGCCGCCGCTCCGGTGGCGACCTTGCGCCTGGCGCTGTCGGCCGTCGTGATCGCGCTGCCGGTGGCGCTGATCTTCAACCTCCGGGTGTACTGGCGCATGCTGGGCCGATCGCGCCCTCCCAACCCCCCGGATTTCAAGCCGTAGCGAGATGCGCGGGCCGGATCTGCACCTGCGGGCCGACGGCGTGGTCGCGATGCTGTGCTGGGCGGCCCTGGCCGGCGTCGGCGGCGCCCTGGTCACGCTTGCCTTCCATGCCGGCATCCACGCGATCCAATGGCTGTTCGCGGGGCATTCGGGCGCCATCACCCACGTGATGCGCGACCTGCCCTGGTGGCTGCGCCTGCTGGCGCCGGCCGCGGGCGGGCTGTGCGCCGGGGTCCTGCTGGCGGCGGCCCGGCGCGCGTCCAACGAGACGCATTCCGACTATATGGAGGCCGTGGCCATTGGCGACGGGCGCCTGTCCGTGCGCCAGGGGCTGCTGCGCTCGCTGTCTTCGCTGTGTACGGTCGCCACGGGCGGCTCCATCGGCCGCGAGGGCGCCATGGTGCATCTGGCCGCGCTCTGGGCTTCGGTGCTGGGACGGCTGCTGCGCACGGGCACGGCCCATCTGCGCCTGCTGGTGGCCTGCGGGGCGGCGGCCGGGGTCTCCGCCGCCTACGGCGCACCCATCGCCGGCGCCGTGTTCGTGGGCGAAATCATCCTTGGGTCCATGTCTTTCCAGAATTTCGGTCCTTTGCTGGTCGCGGCGGCAGTGTCGAACCTCGTCATGCGGCTGAGCGGCCACTATGCGGCCTTGTATGCCATGCCCGAGTTGCGGGCGGTGCCGGCGGAGCTGTTGTTGCCTTGCCTGGCGCTGGGCATCCTGGCCGGGGTGGGGGCGCCGCAGTTCCTGCGCTGCATCCACGGCGTGAAGTCGCTGTTCGGCCGCACCGGCCTGCCGCTGCCCCTGAGTCTGGCCCTGGGCGGGCTGCTGCTGGGAGGCGTGCTGGTCGGTATGCCGCAGATGGCCGGCAACGGCTACAGCGTGGTCGTGTCCTTGCTGCACCAGCCCCAGGCCTGGGAGATGGTGCTGTGGATCCTGCTGTGCAAAGTCCTGGCCACTTCGCTGACGGCGGGCTCGGGCGCGGTGGGCGGGGTGTTCACCCCGACGCTGTTCGTGGGCGCGGCCCTGGGCACGCTGTTCGCGCAGGGGCTGGGCGCGGTCTGGCCGGCGCTGGCCGGTCACGGCACGGTGCTGACCCTGGTGGGCATGGGCGCTTTTCTGGCGGCGGCCACCAGCGCGCCCTTCATGGCGATCCTGATGATCTTCGAAATGACGCTCAGCTATCAGATGGTGCTGCCGCTGGTGCTGGCCTGCGTGGCGGCGTATTTCGTCTCGCGCGGCCTGGCCCAGGCGGTGATGTACCAGGTCACCCTGCGCCATGAGGACAACCAGGCGCTGCGCCGGCAATTGCGCCATGCGCGGCTGGGCAGCCTGATGCGGCCGGCGGAAACCGTGATCCGCACCGATGCGCCTGTGCGGCAGGCGCAGGAGATGTTCCTCGATTATCCGGTGAAGTACCTGTACGTGACCGATGCCGAGGGCGCCTGGCAGGGCGTCATCGCCCAACAGGATCTGACCCGGATGATGCTGGGAGAGATCGATGTGCAGTCCAAGACTTGCGGCGAGGTGCTGCGCCTGGATTTCGTCAAGCCCCTGTACCCCGATCTGAGCCTGGATGACGCCCAGGCGCAATTCAGCGCCTTCCAGGGCGAGCGCCTGCCGGTCGTCAGCCGCGATCGGTCGGCCCGGTTGCTGGGGGTTGTGTACAAATCCGATCTCCTGGAGCGCTATTCCAGGTTGAAGCGGGCGCTGGACGGGGACACCGATTTCGTGCTGCCGCCGCGCCGGCCTCGCGCATGATGACCGGCCGTGCCGCCGCAGTAATGGCATAATCCCGATACTGGATATCAACACAGTCTTTTCATGGCCATCCAAGCAGATCCCCTCTCGGCCCATCCGCCCGGCCCCCGCCTGGTGACTCCCGACGTGGCTTCGCACGCCGAGGATTCCGTCGAGCGCGCCTTGCGGCCCAAGTCCCTGGGCGACTACGTCGGCCAGCAGCGGGTGCGGGAACAACTGGACATCTTCATCGCGGCGGCGCGCCAGCGCGGCGAATCGCTGGATCACGTGCTGCTGTTCGGCCCCCCGGGCCTGGGCAAGACCACCCTGGCGCACATCGTGGCCCACGAAATGGGCGTGCAACTGCGCCAGACTTCCGGCCCGGTGCTGGAGCGCCCGGGCGATCTCGCCGCCATGCTGACCAACCTGGAGCGCAACGACGTCCTGTTCATCGACGAAATCCACCGCCTGTCTCCGGTGGTCGAGGAAATCCTCTATCCCGCACTGGAAGACTTCCAGATCGACATCCTGATCGGCGAAGGCCCCGCCGCGCGCAGCGTCAAGATCGACCTGCAGCCCTTCACCCTGGTGGGGGCCACCACGCGCGCCGGCATGTTGACCAATCCGCTGCGCGACCGCTTCGGCATCGTCTCGCGGCTTGAATTCTATTCAGCCGACGAACTGGCCCATATCGTGCGGCGCAGCGCCGGCCTGTTGGGCGCCGCCGCGACCGAGGACGGGGCCGCCGAGATCGCCCGCCGTTCGCGCGGCACGCCGCGCATCGCCAATCGGCTGTTGCGCCGGGTGCGCGACTACGCCGACGTGCGGGCCGGCGGGCGCATCGACACCGCCACCGCCCAGGCGGCGCTGGCCATGCTGGAGGTCGATCCCCAGGGCCTCGACCTGATGGACCGCAAGCTGCTCGAGGCCATCGTGCATAAGTTCGACGGCGGCCCCGTGGGGGTGGACAGCTTGGCCGCCGCCATCGGCGAAGAACGCGACACGATCGAAGACGTGATCGAACCTTACCTGATCCAGCACGGCTACCTGCAGCGCACGCCGCGCGGCCGCATGGCCACGCGCCGCTGCTGGGAACACCTGGGATTGAAGGCCCCGGCCGCCGGCGGCGGGGCGGAATTGTTCTGACGCTCGTCGGGGCCCTTGTGCGGGCCCGGCGTCAATCGCGGATCTGTCTGACGCAGGCCACCACGTCGGGGCCGTAGGTTTCCAGCTTGCGCGCACCCACGCCGTTGATGCCGGCCAGGGCATCCAGGCTGCCGGGGTTGCGCAAGGCGATCTCGCGCAGCGTGGCATCGTGGAAGATCACGTAGGCCGGTACATTGTGCTCGCGGGCCGTGCGCGCGCGCCAGGCGCGCAGATGCTCGAAGCGCGCCAGGGCGTCGGGCGGCAGGGCGTCGAGCTGCGCCGCCGTGGTGGTTCGCTGGCGGCTTGCCTTGGGGCGCTTGGCCGCCACGGGGCGCAGCATCAGGGTGCGCTCGCCTTTCAGCACGGCGCGGCTGGCCTCGGTCAGCGCCAGGGTGCCGTAGCCCTCGAGATCCACCGTCAGCAGGCCCAGGGCCAGGGCCTGGCGCAGGATGCCGCGCCAGGCGTCTGCCGACAGGCTTTCGCCCACGCCGAAGACGCTGAGCGTGTCGTGGCCATGCTGCTTCACCCGGTCGGTCATCTGGCCGCGCAGGATGTCGATCAGATGGCCGCCGCCGAAGCGCTGGCCGCGTTCGCGCCACAGGCGGTAGACGGCCGACAGCAGCTTTTGCACGGCCACCGTGCCGTCCCAGGCGGCGGGGGGCTCCAGGCAGGTGTCGCAATTGCCGCAGGGTTCGATGGATTGGCCGAAATAGGCCAGCAGATCCTGGCGGCGGCAGGTGACGGTTTCGCAAAGGGCCAGCATGGCGTCCAACTGGCGCATCTGCCGGCGCTGGTGCAGGGCGTCGCCCTCGGAGTCGTCGATCATGCGCCGCTGCTGCACCACGTCCTGCAGGCCGTAGGCCAGCCAGGCGTCGGCGGGCAACCCGTCGCGCCCTGCACGGCCGGTCTCCTGGTAGTACCCCTCCACGGATTTGGGCAGGTCGATGTGGGCGACGAAGCGCACGTCGGGCTTGTTGACCCCCATGCCGAAGGCGATGGTGGCCACCATGACGATGCCGTCCTCGCGCAGGAACCGGGCCTGGTGCTCGGCGCGGGTCCGCGCGTCCAGGCCGGCATGGTAGGGCAGGGCGGCGATGCCGCTGCGCGACAGGAATTCCGCCGTCTGCTCGACGCGCGAGCGCGACAGGGCGTAGACGATGCCGCATTCCCCGGCGTGCTCGGCGCGGATGAAATCCAGCAGTTGGCGCCGCACCTCGTGCTTTTCGACGATGCGGTAGCGGATGTTGGGCCGGTCGAAGCTGGCGATGAACTGGGGCGCCGCGTCCAGCGACAGGCAGGCGACGATGTCGGTGCGCGTGGCGTCGGTGGCCGTCGCGGTCAGGGCGACGCGCGGCACCTCGGGCCAGCGCTCGGCCAGCAGCTTCAATGCCTGGTATTCGGGCCGGAAGTCGTGGCCCCATTGGGATACGCAGTGGGCCTCGTCGATGGCGAACAAGGCGATGCGGCCGCCATCCAGCAGGTCCAGGCAGCGCGGGGTCAGCAGGCGCTCCGGCGCCACGTACAGCAGATCCAGTTCGCCGCGCACGAAGGCGCGTTCGACCTCGCGGGCCTGGCCCGGCGTCTGCGACGAATTCAGAAAGGCGGCGCGTACGCCCAGCTCCTGCAGGGCGTCGACCTGGTCCTGCATCAAGGCGATCAGGGGGGAAATGACGACCCCCGCGCCTGGGCGCACCAGGGCGGGGATCTGATAGCACAGGGATTTGCCGCCGCCCGTGGGCATCAGCACCAGCGCGTCGCCGCCGCCGATGATGTGCTCGATGATGGCCTGCTGTTCGCCCCGGAAGGATTCGTAGCCGAAGACTTCACGCAGGGCGTCCAGGGCGTTCGCATGGCGCGGCGGTTCCGCGGGCGGGCGCGCGTCCCGCCGCCCGGCCGGGCGGCTGGCGGGCGCAGCCGCCAGGGGGTGGCCGTCCTCGTCCCAGAAGAGAACCGGTTCTTCGTCGCGCATGCGCCCTAGCCTCGGGACAGGGCCTTCAGGGCCTGGCGGATGCCGTCGGACACGCTCAGGTCTTCGGGCAGGCTGGCCGTGGCGCGGCGGGCCTCGGCGGCGGAATAGCCCAGCGCCTGCAGCGCGTTGAGCACATCGTTGCCGCCCCCGTCCGGGGCCGGCGCGCCGTCGGGGCGCGTCAATCCGGAGACAGCGCCGAGCTTGTCGCGCAATTCCAGCAGCAGGCGCTCGGCGGTCTTCTTGCCGATGCCGGGGACTTTCACCAGGCGGCCGGATTCCTGGCGTTCGACCGCGTCGGCCAGGTCTTCCACACTCAGTCCCGACAGGACGGACAGCGCCGTGCGCGCACCGATGCCGCTGACCTTGATCAGGGCCCGGAAAGCCGCGCGCTCGGCCGGCGTGGCGAAGCCGTACAGCACATGGGCGTCCTCGCGGATCGCCAGGTGGGTGTGCAGGGTCACGGTCTGGCCCGTGGGGGGCAGCTTGTAGAGCGTGCTCATGGGCACATCGATCTCGTAGCCCAGGCCGCCCGTCTGCAGGCAGACCGTGGGGGGAGACAGTTCGATCAAGGTGCCGGTGATGCGGCCGATCATGGCGGACTCCGTCGTTCGGGGTGGGTGCGGGCCGTGGTCCGCAGGGAAGGTTTGCGGGCCATCACGACACCAGGCGGCCGGTGCGCAGGCGCCGCCGGCCCGCCGACAGGGTCTCGGGCGCCAGCGCCTGCAGCCGGCCGGCCAGGGGCGCGCAGTGTGCATGGCAGATGGCGCAGGCCAGCGCATCGGCGGCATCCGGTGCGGGATCGCCGTCCAGCGACAGCAGGCGGCGCACCATGGCCTGGATCTGCTCTTTGCTGGCGCGCCCGGTGCCGACTACGGCCTTCTTGATCTGCAGGGCGGTGTATTCCTGTACGTCTAGGCCGCAGTCGGCCAGTGCGCACAGTGCGGCGCCACGCGCCTGGCCCAGCAGCAGGGTCGAGGCCGGGTTGGCGTTCAGGAAGACTTTTTCCAGCGCCGCCTGGTCGGGCCGGGCATCGCGGGCGACCTCGCGCAGATTGTCCAGGATGACCTTGAGGCGTCCGTGCAGGGGCAGGGCGGGCGGCACGACGATGGTGCCGCTGGCCACGTAGCGCAACTGCGCGCCCTGGGCTTCGATGACGCCGAAGCCCGTGCGCCGCAAGCCCGGATCGACCCCAAGGATGATCATCAGTGGCGGAAGTGGCGTACGCCGGTGAAGACCATGGCGATGCCGCGTTCGTCGGCGGCCGCGATGACTTCGTCGTCGCGGATGCTGCCGCCCGGCTGGATGACGCAGGTGGCGCCCGCGTCGGCCACGACGTCCAGGCCATCGCGGAACGGGAAGAAGGCGTCCGAGGCGACGGCCGAGCCCGCCAGCGTCAGCCCGGCCTTTTCCGCCTTGATCGAGGCGATGCGGGCCGAGTCGATGCGGCTCATCTGGCCGGCGCCCACCCCCAGGGTCATGCCCTGGCCGCAGAAGACGATGGCATTGGATTTGACGAAGCGGGCGACGTTCCAGGCGAACAGCAGATCGTGCATCTGCCCGGCAGTGGGGGCCAGGCGGGTGACGACGCGCACGTCGGCCTCGGCGGCTTCCCGGTTGTCCGGATCCTGGGCCAGCCAGCCGCCGCCGACGCGTTTCAGGTCGAAGGGGTTGTGGGCCGTGCCCAGCGGCACTTCCAGGACGCGTACATTCTTCTTCGTGGCGAGCAGGCTCAGGGCCGCGCCGGAATAGGACGGGGCGATCAGGACTTCCAGGAACTGCTCGCTGACGGCCCGCGCGGTGGCTTCGTCCACCGGCGTGTTGAAAGCGATGATGCCGCCGAAGGCGGAAGTGGGGTCGGTCTTGAAGGCCTGCCGGTAGGCCGACAGCGCATCGGCTCCCAGGGCCACGCCGCAGGGGTTGGCATGCTTGACGATGACGCACGCCCCGGTCTGGAAGCTGCGCACGCATTCCCAGGCGGCGTCGGCGTCGGCGATATTGTTGTAGGACAGTTCCTTGCCCTGGATCTGGCGGTAGCCGGCCAGCAGGCCCGTGCCGACCCGGGCGTCGCGGTAGAAGGCGGCGCCCTGGTGGGGGTTCTCGCCGTAGCGCAGCGCCTGTTCGCGGCGCATCTGCATGGTCAGCACGCGCGGCCAGGCCTCGCGCTCCGGCACTTCGGCGGGGGCGGGCTCGCGCGCCGCCAGGCTGCTGAGGTAGGCGGCGATGGCGCCGTCGTAGGCGGCGGTGTGGGCGTAGACTTTGGCAGCCAGCTCCAGACGCAGGCCGTAGGATGGCTGGCGCCCCGGGCCGTCCATGTCGGCCAGCACGCGCGGGTAGTCGGCCGGGTCGATCACCACGGTGACGCCGCCGGCGGGAGAACCATGGTTCTTGGCCGCCGAGCGCAGCATGGCCGGCCCGCCGATGTCGATGTTCTCGATGGCGTCGGCCAGAATGCAGTCCGGCTTGGCGACGGTCTGCTGGAAGGGGTACAGATTGACCACCAGCAGATCGATGGGAGGAATGTTCTGGTCCTTCAGCGTCTGCAGGTGGACGGGGTCGTCGCGGCGCGCCAGGAGGCCGCCGTGGATGCGCGGGTGCAGGGTCTTGACCCGGCCGTCGAGGATTTCCGGAGAGCCAGTGTGGGCGGCGACCTCGGTGACCTGGAGGCCGGCTTCGGCCAGCAGGCGGGCGGTGCCGCCGGTGGACAGGAGGGCCACTCCGCGTTGGGCGAGGGCCTGGGCGAATTCGACGATGCCCGATTTATCGGACACGGAGATCAATGCAGTCTGGATGGTCATGTCGGCGGCAGGGAAAGAAGAGGAAAACGGGTGGCGGGGCGGCGGCGCGCCCTAGGCCTGGAGCTGGTGCGTCTGGAGTTTCTTGCGCAGGGTGCCGCGCGTGATGCCGAGCATGTCGGCCGCGCGCGTCTGGTTGCCCCCGGTGCGTTCCAGCGCGACCTCCAGGACGGTGCGCTCGACGCACAGGCCGACCATGGACAGCATGTCGTGCGGAGTGGAGTCGCCCAGGTCTTCGAAATAGCGTTCAAGCTGTTCGCGGACGGCTTGTTCCAGGGGAGTGGTGGTGCTCATGTCGGATCGATCGGAAAATCAGTGTTGGGAAAGCGCTGGTTCGAGGGCGTCCCCGGCGGGACGCTCGTCGAACCAGCGCCGCAAGGCGTCGGACTGCTGCGCAGTGCCGTCCAGCATCATGATGCGCGGCAGCAGTGTATCCGCTCCCGGCAGGCCGGCCAGGTACCAGCCGATGTGCTTGCGGGCGCTGCGCACGCCGGTGCGCTCGCCGTAAAAGGCGTAGTGGTCGTCCAGGTGGCTCAGCAGATGTTCGCGCAGTTCGCCGTAGGTGGGCGGCGGCAGATGTGTGCCGTGCGCCAGGTAGTGGGCGATTTCGCGGAAGATCCAGGGCCGCCCCTGGGCGGCGCGGCCGACCATGATGGCGTCGGCTCCAGTGTAATCCAGGACGTGCCGGGCCTTTTCCGGCGAATCGATATCGCCGTTGGCGATCAGCGGGATGCGGATCTCGCGGCGGACTTCGCGCAGGGTATCGTATTCGGCCTCGCCGGCATACAGGTCGCAGCGGGTGCGGCCGTGCAGCGTCAGGGCGGCGATGCCGCAGTCTTCGGCCAGGCGGGCGATGCGCACGGCATTGCGGCTGTCGCGGTCCCAGCCGGTGCGGGTCTTCAAGGTCACCGGCACGCCCAGCGGGGCGCAGGCGGACACCACGCGGTCCAGGATGCGGGCCACCAGGGCTTCGTCGCGCAGCAGCGCCGATCCGGAGGCCACGCTGCAGACTTTCTTCACGGGGCAGCCCATGTTGATATCGATGATGCGCGCGCCCTTGCGGATGTTGAATACGGCGGCTTCGGCCAGCATGTCGGGGTCGGCGCCGGCGATCTGCACCGCCACAGGATCAGGCTCGCCGTCGTGATTCAGGCGCCTCGCGGTTTTGACGCTGTCCCAGAGGCGCGGGTTGCTGGCAGCCATTTCCGAGACCGCGTAGGCCGCTCCCAGCGCCTTGCACAGGCGGCGGTAGGGGCGGTCGGTGACTCCCGCCATGGGAGCCACGCAGACAGGGTGGGGCAGGGTCCAGGATCCGATGCGCATGGCGGGCATTGTAGGACGTCTGACCCTGAGCGCGCGCCTACAGGCGCTGTCCTTGCAGCAGATGGCGGGCCAGGGGCTTGCGCAGTGCGGGCACCAGATCCAGGGCGGCCAGCCCCAGGCCGCAGGCGTGGCGCACCAGGGGGTTGGCCGTGGCGAACAGCCGCGGCAGGGTGTCGGTGATGCCCAGGGTCAGTGCGCGGTCGGCGCGGCGCCGACGGGTGTGGCGCTCCAGCAAGGGCTGGACCGGTTCGCCGGGCGCCGCCAGCCAGGGCCGCAGCGCCTGGGCCAACTGGGCCGCATCGCGCAGGCCCAGGTTCAGGCCCTGGCCCGCCACCGGGTGCAGGGTCTGGGCGGCGTTGCCCACGGCCGCCAGGCCCTGTCCGAGCAGATTGGGCCCCGCGTGCAGCGACAGGGGAAAGGCGTAGGCCTCGCCCACACGCTGCAGGCGGCCCAGACGATGGCCGAAGGCCGCCTGCAGCGCCGTGTCGAAATCGGCGTGGGGCAAGTTCCGCAAGGCCTGGGCGCGGGCCGGGGGCACGCACCAGACCAGGCTGTAGAGCTCGGGTGCGGCGGGATGCGGCAGCAGGGCCAGCGGCCCGGTGCGGGTGAAGCGCTCGAAGGCGCGGCCCGGCCATGGCGCGGCGGCCCGTACGGTCGCGAGCACGGCGTGCTGGTCATATTCCCGTTGCAGGCCCTGCGGACGGGCGCCGTCGGACAACAGGGCCAGATGCGCGCTGCGGGGGCCGTCGGACAGATGCAGCCGGACGGGCGCGCCCGCCCGGGGCCTCGGCGGCCGTTCCGCCAGCAAGGTGATGCCGGTGCGGCGCACGGCCGCATACAGCGTTTCGAGCAGATCGTCGTAGGCCGCCACGCAGCCCAGCCTGGGCACGCCCAGCTCGGCCTGGTCGATCAGCGTGCGGCCCAGGTGCCCCGCCTGGGACACATGCACCGTGAGAATGTCGGCGGTGTGTTCCGGCCAGGCGCCCAGGGATTCCAGGAAGCGGCGGCTGCCGTGGTTCAGGGCCAGGGCGCGCGGGTCGATGGCTTGCCCGGCGGCGCGGGGCGCGGGCGCCGGGCCCATGAGGACGATGCGCGCGGGGTCCGGTGCGGCGTCCGCCAGGCCCAGGGCCAGGGCGCAGCCAACCGGACCGGATCCCAGGATGGCGATATCGTAGATCGGTGAGGCCATGGAGTTCCGAACGGCAAAAACGTCCATTTTAGAATCCTTTAAACTAGTCCGACCGCTTTATTCTGGATGACATGGACGCACTTGCCTGGTTTCAGCCTTGGGAATTCTCGCCCGCCCTGGTGCTGGCCTTCGTGGCGACGGCGTGGCTGTTCCTGCGTGGCCGCCGCATCCATCGCGTCGGGGCGGTGCGCCAGTCCCTGTTCTGGATCGGCTGGGTCATGCTGTACTTGTCCATGCACACGCAACTGGACTACTACGCCGAGCGCATGTTCTTCATCCATCGGCTGCAGCATCTCGTCCTGCACCATCTGGGGCCGCTGTTGATCATGGGCGCCTATCCGGGCCAGGTCATGCGGGCCGGGCTGCCCCTGGCCTGGCGGGTCCGGCTGGCGGCGGCGCGCCGCGCCGGCCCCGTCCGCGCCCTCGAATCCCTGGCGACGAACCGCTTCCTGGTTCCCCTGCTGTTCCTGCTGATGGTGCTGGTCTGGCTGGAGCCGACCGTGCAGTTCTACTCCATGCTCGACTGGCGGCTGTACCGGCTGATGAACTGGGCGGTGGTCCTCACCGGCCTCATGTACTGGAATCTGATCCTGGACCGGCGGCCCAAGCCACCTGCCGCGATGTCGCCCGGGGGCCGGATTTTTTCGCCCATCTTCACCATGGTGCCGCAGATGGTCGCGGGGGCCGTGATCGTTTTTTCCGAGCGCGACCTGTATCCGGTGTTCGATCTGTGCGGCCGCGCGCTGCCCGGCTTCAGCGCGGTCGATGACCAAGTGATCGGCGGTCTGATCATGTGGGTGCCCGCCGGCCTGATCGAGGCCTTCGGGCTGATGGTGGCGCTGGGCACCCTGATGCGGCTGTCGGCCCGCAATCGCCTGCCGCAACCCCGGCGCCGCCCGGCCGGAAGGCCTGCGCGCGCGGCTTGAGGCAATGCCCGTCATGGCAAAGGATTCATCATGAAAACCTGGATGCGGCGGACGGGCGCGGGGCTGAGCCTGGCCGGCGCCCTCGCGGCCGGCGCGCCGGCCGCCTGGAGCCAGCCCATGGGCCTGCCCTCGCTGGGGGCCGCCTCGTCGGCGGAATTGTCTCCCGCCGTGGAGCGCACCCTGGGCCAGGCCATCATGGAGCAGGGCCGCCAGGATCCCACTTACATCAGCGACCTGGATATCAACCAGTACCTGACCACGCTCGGCCAGCGGCTGGCCTCGCATGCGCCGCAGGCGTTGGCCCAGGAAGTCACCGTATTTGCCGTGCGCGATCCTTCGATCAACGCTTTTGCCCTCCCGGGCGGCTACATCGGCATTCACAGCGGCCTGGTGGTCGGCGCGCAGAGCGAGTCCGAGCTGGCCGGCGTGCTGGCGCACGAAATCGGCCACGTCATGCAGCGCCACATCGCCCGGGGGATCACGCAGCAGTCCCAGGGTACGGGCATCATGGTGGCCAGCCTGATCGGCGCCCTGCTGGCCGCCCTGGCCGGCCAGGGCGATCTCGCCATGGGGGTCGCCACTTTCGGCCAGGCCGCCGCCATCGACCGGCAACTCGGCTTTTCTCGGGGCGCCGAGCAGGAGGCCGACCGGGCGGGGCTGCAGATGATGCGCCAGGCCGGTTTCGATCCCCAGGGCATGGTGGCGATGTTCCGCCGCCTGATGAATGCCGCGCGCCTGAATGAAGGCACGGGGGGCGGCTACGCCTCGACCCACCCGCTGTCGATCCAGCGGCTCTCGGACATCGAGAACCGGATCGAGGGACAACCGGCGGCAGCGGCCACGCCCGACCCCGAGTTCTGGTTCGTGCGCGCCCATCTGGCCCTGATCCAGGCGCGGGACCATGCCGACCGGCAGCGCCTGCAGCAGACGCTGCGCACCGAAGCGCGCGACCTCCGGGGCGCGCGCCAGGCGGCCGCCCTGTACGGGCTGGCTTCGCTGCACCGGACGGAGGGCGATCTGGCGGGTGCGCGCGCACAGCTCGCCCAGGCCCAGTCCGTGCAGCCGGCGCCCCAACTGGACATGCTGGCGATCAAGCTGGCCGAAGCACAAGGGCCGGCTGCCGCCGTGGAGGTTTCGGCCGCCGCCTGGAAACGCTGGCCCGGCAGCCAGGGGGTGGCCGAAGGCCGCGCCCGCGCGCTGCAGCAGGCCGGCCAGGACGAGGCCGCCGCCGCTTTCCTGCAGGCCGCTGCCCGGCAATGGCCGGACACGCCGGATTTCCAGAAATTGCTGGCCGCAAGCCTGCAACGCCTGGGGCGTGAAGTCGAGGCCCACGAGGCGATGGCGAGCTATTTCGAGCAGACCGGCGCCTTGCCCACGGCGGTCGAGCATCTGCAGCAGGCGCGCAGCTTGTCCAAGGATTTCTACGCCCAGTCGCGCCTCGACATGCGCATCCGCGCCCTGCGTGAACGCCTGGATACCCAGCGCGCCTTGCTGGAGCCGTTCAGGAAGCGGTGAAGTCCGGTCAGGCGCCGGTCTCAAAAAATCGCAGCAGCCGCGCCGGCAGCCAGCGCAAGTGCCCCGGAAAGACGCCGGTGACGAAGCCCGCGTGCCCGCCCTGGGCCGGCTGGTGCAGCAGCACGTCGCCGGACGCGTCGCGCGAGCCCGGCAGCGAGGCCTCGGGAACGAAAGGATCGTTGCGCGCGTTCAGCACCAGCGTCGGCGTGCGGATCGACGGCAGCAGCGGCAGGCTGGCGGCGCGGGTCCAGTAGTCCAGCGCATTGTGGTAGCCGTGCATGGGCGCCGTGTACAGATCGTCGAATTCGCGCAGGCTGCGCATGCTCTGCGTGCGCGAGACATCCACGGAGCCGGGAAATTCGCCGGCCTTCTCGAAGATCTTGCGGCGGATGCTGCGCAGGAAATAGCGGGAATACAGTTGCCGGCCCCAGACGGTGTCCGACAGGCGCCGGCCGCAGGCGGCCAGGTCCATGGGGACGGACACGGCGGCGGCGGCGCGCAGGCCGTGCGGGGCCGAGCCCGATTCGCCCAACAGTTTCAACAGGGCGTTGCCGCCCAGCGAGATGCCGGCGGCGTGCCACCCGGCCTGGGGCAGGCGCTTGCGGGCGTGGCCGAGGATGAATTCGATTTCCGCCGAATCGCCGCTGTAATAGGCGCGCGCCATGCGGTTGGGGACGCCGGAGCAGCCCCGGAAGTGAGCGGCCGCCACGACCCAGCCCGCGGCCCGGAAGTCGTGGGCGATCGCCTGCATGTAGGGGCTCAGGCTGCTGCCTTCCAGGCCATGGAACAGGATCAGCGCGGGGCCGCCGCCCGACAGCGCCGTCCAGTCGGCGTCCTCGGCCCAGCGCCGCGCCGCCGTCCCCACCAGTCCGGACTCGTGCGCCGACGCTTGGCCGTCGGCCCGCAGATTGGGGTTCAGGGCGGGGCCGCACCAGTCCAGATCGATGAAATCGCCGTCCGGCGTATCGACCCGCTCGCGGACGAAGTGCAGCGTGGGGTGCTGGGCGCAGAACGCCCCGTAGAGGGTCTGGACATGGCCGCCCTGGAGCCAGAACGGCACGGGACACGGGCGGGTGTCGATCCGCGCGCCCGTGGATCCATCTGCGCACGGCAGCTCGGGGGATTCACGTTGGGACCGGCCCGGCACGCTCATGTCGCTTTCAGTGAAGGGTGCGGGAGAAATCGGGCCGGTCGAGCAGCTCGGCCTCGCGGGGCGCAGCCGAGGCGTGGTGCACGATCATCCGCCAGCCCTCCGGGCCTTTCTGGTAGATGTTGGTCGTGTAGAAACTCAAGGTGTCCTTGCCGCGGGGAGTGTTCACCACGATCTGCTCGATCAGCACATGGACGGCGTTCATGACCCCCGTCATGGCCTTGACCTGGCCGGGAAAGGCGGCAATCGGGCCGTTGCTGAACAGGTGCTCCCAGGCTTCCCGCACGGCCCGGGGGCCCAGGGTGCGCAGGCCCCCCGGGTGGATGCAGGCCACGTCCTCGTCGTCGCTCCAGACGCGCATCATCTGGGCGGCATCGCCCTGTCGCATGGCTTCGTAGAAGGCGTATTCGGCTTCCTCGGGAGTGGGGAACATGGGCGCGGCGAATCCTTTAGTGGCCGTGCGCCTTTTCGCCCTCGCGCAGGGCGTAACGGGTGCCGCAGTACTGGCAACGGGCCACGCGGTTCTTGACCACTTCGATGTAGATGCGGGGGTGCTGGCTCCAGAGGGGCGCCTTGGGGCCGGGACAGTAGACCGGCAGGTCGGCGGCGCCGACTTCGACGATGTCCTGGTTGGGGGCGTTTTCGGGCACGCTGCTCATGGTGTTTCCTGGAAAGGGCCGGGCGGGCCGCCCGGTGTGGGTTTCGGGCTCAGACCTTGGAGAGCCAGTGGTGGTATTTGGGCGTTTTGCCGGAGACGGCGTCGAAGAAAGCCTTCTGGAGCTGGGCGGTGACCGGGCCGCGCTCGCCGGCGCCGATCTGGCGGCCGTCGATCTCGCGGATCGGGGTGACCTCGGCCGCCGTGCCCGTGAAGAAGGCTTCGTCGGCGATGTACAGGTCGTCGCGCGTGAGCCGGCGCGATTCCACTCTCAGGCCCAGGTCGGCGGCGATCTGGTGGATGGATGCCCGGGTGATGCCGGTCAGGGCGCAGGCGATGTCCGGTTCGTAGACGACGCCGTCGCGCACGATGAACAGATTTTCGCCGGAGCCCTCGGCCACGAAACCCTGGGTATCGAGCAGGATCGCTTCGTCGTAGCCGTGGTCCAGGGCTTCGGCGTTGGCGAGGATGGAGTTGGCGTAGGTGCTGGCGATCTTGGCGCGCGGCATGGTGACGTTGACGTGCTGCCGGGCAAAGGACGAGATTTTGACGCGGATGCCCTGTTTCAGGGCTTCTTCGCCCAGGTAGGCGCCCCAGGGCCAGGCGGCGATGGCGACGTGCACCGACGCCCCCTTGGGCGAGACGCCCATCTTCTCGGAGCCGTAGAACACCAGCGGCCGGATGTAGCAGGATTCGAGTTCGTTGCGGCGCACGACTTCGATCTGGGCTTCGGAGATCGCCTCGCGCGAGAAGGGGATCTTCATCTGGTAGATGTGCGCCGAATTGAACAGGCGGCGGGTGTGGTCTTCCAGGCGGAAAATGGCCGTGCCGTGGTCGGTGCGGTAGGCGCGAACTCCTTCGAAGACCGACAGGCCGTAATGCAGCGAATGCGTCAGCACGTGCGTGGTCGCGTCACGCCAGGGCACCAGTTTGCCGTCGTACCAGATCACCCCATCTCGATCAGCCATGGACATCGTGGTCTCCCGGAATTTGTCAGGGCATCATTGTACCAATTGCCCGGCCTGGAGCGATGCACGCTAAAATAGGGAGTTCATGAACGCGTGGGGCCGGATTTCCGGGTGCCTGCGCACCCTATCCGACGAATGACCGACACCCTCCCCCAAGATACCGCTATCGAAGCGCCCGTTCCGTTCGCCCAATTCGGCCTGCACCCCGGCATCATGCAGGCCATCGAGGCCACCGGCTATGTTTCCGCCACCCCGATCCAGGCCAAGGCCATTCCTATCGCCATGGCCGGGCGCGACGTCATGGGTGCGGCCCAGACGGGCACGGGCAAGACCGCCGCCTTTTCCCTGCCGATCCTGCACCGGCTGATGCCCTTCGCCAACAGCAGCGCCTCGCCGGCGCGGCACCCCGTGCGCGCCCTGATCCTGACGCCCACGCGCGAACTCGCCGACCAGGTGCATGCCAACATCGCCCAGTACAGCAGCGCCGTGCCCTTGCGCACGGCGGTGGTGTTCGGCGGGGTGGACATCCGCCCGCAGCGCGATCTGTTGCGCCAGGGCTGCGAAATCCTGATCGCCACGCCGGGCCGCCTGCTCGACCACGTCGAACAGCGCAACGTCAACCTCGGCCAGGTCGGCATCCTGGTGCTGGACGAGGCCGACCGCATGCTGGACATGGGCTTCCTGCCCGACCTGGACCGCATCATGCGGCTGCTGCCTCCCGGGCGGCAGGGTTTGTTGTTTTCCGCCACGTTCAGCCCCGAAATCCGCAAGCTCGGCCGCACATTCCTGCGCACGCCGGTCGAGGTCGAGGTCGCGCGCCCCAACGCCACGGCCGACACCGTCACCCAGATCGCCTATCCCCTCGAAGGCGAAGCCAAGCGCCGGGCCGTGGTGCATCTGGTGAAATCCCGCCAGCTCAATCAGGTCATCGTGTTTTCCAACACCAAGATCGGCTGCAGCCGCCTGGCCCGCCAGCTTGAGCAAGACGGCGTGCGAGCCGAGTCCATCCACGGCAACAAGACACAGATCGAGCGCATGAAGGCACTGGAAGCCTTCAAGGCCGGTACGCTCGAAGTCCTGGTGGCGACCGACGTGGCTGCCCGAGGCCTGGACGTCGCCGGCGTGCCCTGCGTCATCAACTACGACTTGCCGCGCAATGCCGAGGACTACGTCCACCGGATTGGCCGCACCGGCCGGGCGGGAGCCTCGGGCGAAGCCATTGCGCTGTTTGCGCCCGAAGAAGAGCGCTATCTGCTGGATATCGAAAAACTCATCAAGACCCGGATTCCGCGCGGCGAACTTGAGCTGCCGCGCAGCATGGCGCGCCGTCGTCCCGTCGGCAGCGGCCATCATGCCGCGCCCGGGCGGCATGCCCCGGCCGCGCCGCAAGACGACTTCTTCTCCCGGCCCTACGAGCCCGCCGCCGCCGCGCCGCGCGTCGAGGCCGAAGCCCGCCCCGCCGTGGTGCCGGCCCGCCGGCCCGTGGGTGTTCTGCTGGGCGGCAAATCCTCCTGATCCGGGCGGCGCGGGACCGGCCGGCCCGGCGCGCGGTCAGCCCCCCAGCGTGTCCAGGCGGCCGGGGCCGTCCGCCAGCACCGGCAGATCCGCCGAGCCGTCGATCAGACGCCGCAGTTGTTCGATACGCGGCTGCACGACGCCCCAGTAGCGCGTGCCGATGCGGTCCTGCACCAGGATCGTGGGAAAGTTCTCGATGTCCTCGTCGCCCAGCCAATCGGGGCTGTCTTCGACGTCCACCCACAGGAAGGTCCAGTCGGGGTACTCGTCGGCCAGGGTTTCCAGCAGGGGGCGCCAGGCGTCGCAGGTGCGGCACCAGGCTGCGCAGTAGCAGGCCACGCGCCGGCCTGAGTCCTGGGCCAGCCGGGCCCTCAGGGCGCGCGGATCGGCGTGCGGATCAAACAATTTCATGCAGACAGAAATCCCATTCTTTGAATAAGATGATTGTATGGGGTTATCTGTCACGGCCATGTGCCCGTTGCGGCATTTCCGCGCGCCGCACCGTGCCAGGCGCCCCGATTCTTTCCGGCACGCCGCAGCCCGCAGGGGGCTGCCCCGGGCCCAGACTCATCCAAGGATTATTCCGTCCTATGACGCATCAAGAGCTCGCTTTGCGCGATCCCCGTTCCTCCCGCGGCCTGGCGCTGGTCGGTCAGGCCTTCCGCCGCGCTGTCGTCAGCCAGCTTCACCCGCGCATGCTCGCGGCCCTGTTGCTGCCTTTCGTGATCGCTTTCCTGGGCGCCGTGGTGCTGCTGTGGTTTTTCTGGCAGCCGCTGACCGGCTGGCTGGACCAGGAGGCCTCGTCCTGGGGGCTGTTCAATACCGTCGACGGCTGGCTCGTCGCCGCCGGCCTGTTTTCCCTGAAATTATGGCTGGTGCCATTGATGGCCGCGGGGCTGCTGCTGCCCATGGCGGGCATTCTCGGGCTGGTGATCGCCGCCGTCTTCGTCATGCCCATCGCGCTGCGCCATCTCGAACATCGCGATTACCGGGGGTTGGGCCGCCAGGGCCGCCACACCACGGCGCTGGGCGTCTGGAACGCGGTCTGGGTCGGGACGCTGTTCTGCCTGGGCTGGCTGTTCACCATGCCGCTGTGGGTGGTGCCGCCCCTGGCGCTGTTGCTGCCGGTGTTCTGGTGGGCCTTCGCGCTGAACCGGATGCTGCGCGTGGACGCCATGATCGAGCATGCCAGCCCGATCGAGCGCCGATTGCTGTGGCGGCGCCACAACCGCCAGCTCTGGCTGATCGCGGGCTGCCTGGCCGTCATCAACCTGATTCCGCTGTTCTGGGTGGTGATGCCGGTCTTCTCGGCGCTGGTATACGCGCACTTCTGCCTGGAAGCCATCCGCCGCCTGCGTGCGGAAACCGTCATCGATCTTTGACTGCCCGTCCAATGATGAAACCCGTTGCTCCCGATGCCGGCCCGTCCGGCGCCCTGCCGGCTTGCGAGGCCGGTGTCTGTCCGGCACCGCCGCAGGCTCCGCCGCGCGTGCGCCTGATCGCCATCGGCGATGAGATTCTG
This sequence comes from Castellaniella ginsengisoli, assembly GCF_040955415.1. NCBI lineage: Bacteria > Pseudomonadati > Pseudomonadota > Betaproteobacteria > Burkholderiales > Alcaligenaceae > Castellaniella > Castellaniella ginsengisoli. The sequence continues at coordinate 1,909,237 of NZ_CP158257.1, forward strand.
TCGGGCCGCCGCCAGGACAAGCATTTTTCCAAATTGATCGAACTGCTGCAGGCGCGCGGGCTACGGCTGCATGCGGCCGAGTTCATTTCCGACGACGAGGACGAGATTGCCGAGTGCCTGCGGCGCAGCTTCGCCACGCCGGATCTCGTGTTCTGTTGCGGCGGCATCGGCGCCACGCCCGACGACCGCACGCGCCAGGCCGCCGCCCGCGCCTTGGGGGTGCCGCTGGTCCTGCACCCCGAGGCCGCCCGCCTGATCGGCGAGCGCTGCGCCGAGATGGCCGCCAAGGGTCAGGGCAGCGCCGACATGACGACCCCTGAGAACCGGCAGCGGCTGCTCATGGGAGTGTTTCCCGCCGGGGCGGAAATCATCCCGAACAGCTACAACAAGATTCCCGGGTTTTTCATTCGCGACCACAGCTTCATGCCCGGGTTTCCCGTGATGGCCCATGCCATGATGGCCTGGACGCTGGATACGCGGTACGCCCGCTGGCATCACCTCGAATCGCGGGTCGAGCATTCCTTCCTGGTGTTCAACCTGCCTGAATCGCGCATCACCCCCGCGCTGGAATCGCTTGAGCGGCGTTGGGCCGGCATCCGTGCTTTCAGCCTGCCCAACGTCGGCGATTCGGGCGGCCATCCGCACATCGAACTGGGCGTCAAGGGCGCTCCCGAGGCCGCCGCCGAGGCGCTGGCCTGGCTGCGGTCAGAGGTGCTGGCGCTGGGCGGCCGGCTCGAACCGCCGGTCTGACGGCGGTTGCCCGGCACCGGATCGCCCCAACCCCGGCGGTGCGCCGGGGGGGGGGCGTCCGGCCTGCGTCCGCGGCCAGAAAATCCTTGCCATCTGATCTATTTTTTCATAATATGGAAAAATGGCGCATTGCAACAAAGCGGATCCATGGCACGTCTTTCCCCTTCTTCAGTTTCTTCCTCTCATAGTGTCTCCTCCCTGGCCAACGCCACGGGCGATCATGGCGCGGTGACGATCCAGGTCCTGGACCGCGCCATGCGCATTCTGGACGTCCTGGCCGGGCAGCGCGATCCAGTGACGCTGAAAGAGCTGTCCGCGGCCACGGGGCTGCATGCCTCGACGGCTCACCGCATTCTGGCCGACCTGACCGTGGGCCGCTACGTCGAACGCGTGGACAGCGGCCTGTACCGTCTGGGCATGCGCCTGCTGGAACTCGGCTCGCTGGTCAAAGGACGGCTGGATGTGCGCACGGCGGCCATCGGTCCGATGCGTGAACTGCATCGCCAGACCGGACAGACCGTCAATTTGTCGCTCGTCCAGGGCGATGAGATCGTCTACATCGAGCGTGCCTGGAGCGAGCGTTCCGGCATGCAGGTGGTGCGCGCCATCGGCGGGCGTGCGCCTTTGCACCTGACCTCCACCGGCAAGCTGTTCCTGTCCGTATGGGATGCCCGCAGCGTGCGCAGCTACGCCATGCGCACGGGGCTGGCCGGTACCACACGCAACAGCATCACCCAGGTCGAGCAACTGGAACGCGAGCTCGCGCTGGTGCGCCGCCACGGCTATTCGCGCGACAACGAAGAACTCGAACTGGGCGTGCGCTGCATTGCGGCCGGCGTCCATGACGATACCGGGGCGCTGTTGGCCGGGTTGTCCCTGTCGGCCCCCGCCGAGCGCATGCGCGACGACTGGATCCCCCTGCTGATGAGCACCAGCGCCCGCATTTCCGAAGCCCTGGGCTACGAAGCGCAGCACTGAGCCCGGCATCGCTTCGTCCCTGTGCCCGCCACGGCATGAAAAATATTTTGTTGCGGCGCAACAAAATAGATTGACATCCTTTTCCGTTCCTATAAAATTTGATTTGTGCGTTGCAGCAAAATAGCTGCGATCGAGAAGGTGCCGGGCATCGTGCCTCTGAGGAAACCTTCTGCCATTGACAAGGAGTCATCATGAGCGCGAATCAACAATCCCTGCTGGCCTCTCAAAAGGCCGTCATCGACAACCTGCTGGCCGTCCAAGGCACGTTTTTCAGCGGTTTCGAAAAACTGGTCGACCTGAACCTGAAGACCGCCAAGGCCGCCCTGGAAGAGGCTGCCCAGAAATCCCAGGAAGCCGTCGAACTGAAGGATGCCCAGGAACTGCTGGCCTTCACCTCCGCCCTGGTCCGTCCGGAACAGGCCGTGGCCTATGGCAAGGACGTCTATGAAATCCTGGCCGACGTTCAAGGCGACCTGAGCAAGCTGGCTGAAACCCAACTGGCCCAAGGCCAGAAGCAAGTGTCCGACGTGGTCGAGCAGTTCGCCCGCAACGCCCCCACCGGTTCCGAAGGCGCCGTGGCGCTGCTGAAGTCCTCGCTGGCCACCGCGACCAACGCCTACGAGTCCGCCTCCAAGGCGGCCCGCCAGGCCGCCAGCGCCGCCGAATCGAACTTCGCCGCCGCCACCAATGCCACGCTGAAGGCCGCCGCCGACGCCGGCAAGGCTGCCAAGTCCGGTTCGCGTTCGCGCCGCGCCGCCAACTGACCGGCGCACGCCGGGCGGCCGGTTCCGTAGCCGGTTGTGCCAGGCTCGATCCAGGCAGGGGCAAAGCCTGCCTGGTCATCCGACCCCGGGACGCAAGTCCCGGGGTCGTCTTTTTTCCCCGTATACTCGCCCACAGGCGGCCGTCCGGCCGTCCGCTCCGCCGGTATCGCTTCGCAGCGGACGCGTCAGTCGATCACTCCCTGTCGAGGACTCATGGCGATTTTCTCCGTGCGCCGTTCTTTTCTGTGGTGGGGCCTGGCCGCTTTGCTGGCTCTGGGCTCGTGGTTCTGGTGGGCCAGTCGGACGGCGGCGGGGGCGACCGGCAATGCCGCGCCCGCGCCGGTCCAGGTGCGAACGGCCCTCGTGGAGGCTCGCGACATGCCCATCCGCCTCCAGGGGCTGGGCACGGTCCAGGCCTGGGCCAGCGTCACGGTGCGCGCGCGTATCGACGGCCGGCTGGAGTCGGTCGGTTTCCGTGAAGGCGATGTGGTCCGCCAAGGGCAGTTGATCGCCCAGCTCGACGATCGCGCACAAAAGGCCCAGTTGGCCCAGGTCGTCGCTCAGCGGGCGCGGGACCAGGCGCAACTGGACAATGCGCGCGAGGATCTGGCGCGCTACGTCGAACTGGCCCGCCATGGCGCCATCGACCGCAAGGCGCTCGATACCCAGCGCGCCCAGGTCGCCGTGCTGCAGGCCACGATCCAGTCGGACGAGGCGCAGATCCAGGCGGCGCGCGTTCAATTGGACTACACCCGCATCACGGCCCCGCTGGCGGGGCGCACCGGAGCCCTGCGGGTGGATCCCGGAAACCTGGTGCGCGCGAACGACGCCGAAGGCCTGGTGCTCATCAATCAGATCGATCCGATTGCCGTCAGCTTTACCGTGCCGGATACGGCGTTCGCCGACGTGCAGGCCGCCGTCCGTGCGGCGGCCGGCCGGGCCGCGCCGGATCGGGCCGAGGCCCTGACCGTGGAGGTCTACGACCGCAGTCGGGCCGCGCTGCTGGGCCGGGGCGCGCTGGTGCTGGTGGACAATCACATCGATGCCGCCAGCGGCACGCTGCGCTTGAAGGCCCGGCTGGATAATGCCGGCCAGGCCTTGTGGCCGGGGCAGACTGTGGATGTGCGGTTGATCCTGGGTGACCGGCCCGGCGCCCTGGTGGTGCCGGAATCCGCTGTACAGCGCGGCGCCCAGGGCCTGTTCGTCTATGTGGTGCAGCCCGATGGCCGGGTGCGCCTGCAGACGGTGCGCACGACCGTGTCGCAGGACGGCCTGGCCGTGGTGGCCGAGGGCCTGTCGGCGGGCCAGCGTGTGGTGATCGATGGCCAGTACAAGCTGAGGCCCGGCCTTGAGGTGGCCGAGGCCGGGGCGGCGGGGCAGGGCGTGCAGGCGGGCGACGAAGCGCCGGGGAACGCCTCGTGAATCTTTCCGAACCGTTCATCCGCCGTCCCATCGGGACGTCGCTGCTGGCGATGGCCCTGTTTCTGCTGGGCCTGGCGGTGTTTCCGCTGCTGCCGGTGGCGCCGTTGCCCCAGGTGGATTTTCCCACCATCCAGGTCACGGCCAAACTGCCCGGCGGCAACCCGGAAACCATGGCCACCAGCGTGGCCCAGCCGCTGGAACGGGAATTCTCCACCATCCCCGGCCTGGTGCAGATGAGTTCCGAAAACGCCTTGGGCTCGTCGCGCATCACCTTGCAGTTCGCGCTGGACCGCAATATCGACGGCGCCGCCCTGGACGTGCAGACCGCCATCAATGCGGCCTCGCGCCAATTGCCCTCGAATCTGCCCAGCCCGCCCACCTTCCGCAAGGTCAATCCGGCGGACTTTTCCATCCTGATCCTGTCGGTGCAGTCCGATGTGCTGCCCGTCACCGAAGTCAACGATTTCGCCGACAACATCCTGGCCCAGCAGTTGTCGCGTGTCGAGGGGGTCGGCCAGGTGAACATTTTCGGCCAGCAGAAACCGGCCGTCCGCATCCAGGTTGACCCGCGGAAGATCGCCGCGCTGGGGCTGGACCTGGAATCCATCCGCGGCGTGATCGCCACCACCACGGTCAACCGGCCCAAGGGGATGATCGACGGCAGCCACCAGAGCTACACCATCTACACCAACGACCAGGTGCTGGACGCGGCGCCCTGGAACGATGTGATCGTCGCCTGGCGCAATGGCGCGCCGGTGCGGGTGCGCGATATCGGCACGGCCGTGCCGGGGCCGGAGGACATGAAGCAGGCCGCCTGGGCCTTCGCGGGCCAGGGCGCCGGGCCGCACGATGTCGCCCGGGACGGCCGTTCGCTGGTCGTGGGGATCACCAAGCAGCCGGGGGCCAACGTCATCGAGACGGTCGAGCGCATCCGTGCCGAACTGCCGCGTCTGATGGCGTCCATGCCGGCCAGCATCCATGTCAGCACCCTGATCGATCGCACCCAGAACATCCGCGCCTCGGTCCACGAGGTGGAGTTCACGCTGCTGCTGTCGATCGCCCTGGTGGTGACGGTGATCTTCATGTTCCTGCGCAATGTGGCGGGCACGCTGATCGCCAGCGCCACGGTGCCGCTGGCGCTGGTGGGCACCTTCGCCCTGATGTACCTGGCCGGCTACAGCCTGGACAACCTGTCGCTGATGGCGTTGACGATTTCCGTGGGCTTCATCATCGACGATGCCGTGGTGATGCTGGAAAACATCTGGCGCCACGTGGAAGAGGGCATGCGGCCCATGGAGGCGGCCCTGAAGGGCGCGCGCGAGATCGGCTTCACCATTGTGTCGATTTCAGTATCGCTGATGGCCGTGTTCATTCCGCTGCTACTGATGGGCGGCATGGTGGGGCGGCTGTTTCGCGAATTCGCCGTGACCGTCGTCATGACCGTCGGAATTTCCGTGCTGGTGACGCTCAGCCTGACGCCCATGCTGTGCTCGCGCTATTTGCGCAACCCGCGGCAGGCCTCGCACGGGCGGGTCTACCAAACGTTCGAGCGCGGCTTCGATTGCATGCTGGCGGTCTACCGCAAGGGACTGGATCATGCGCTGAACCATCAGTTCGCCACGCTGTGCGTCTTCCTGGCGACGGTGGCCGCGTCCGCCGCCCTGTTCGTCGTCATCCCCAAGGGTTTCTTTCCGCAGCAGGATACGGGGGCGATCTTCGGCCTGGCCGAATCATCCCAGGACAGCTCTTTCGAGGCCATGAACGAGCGCATGATGGCATTGGCCGAGGTCGTGCGCCAGGATCCCGACATCGCCGCTTTCGGCATGAGCAGCAATGCGCCGACCTTCAACACGGGGCGTTTCTTCATCAGTCTGAAACCGCGCAGCGAGGGCCGCCGCGCCAGCGCCGATGAGGTCATCCGCCGGTTGCGTCCGCAGTTGGAGCAGGTGCCGGGCGTGCGGCTGTTCATGCAGGCGGGGCAGGACATCAACGTGGGCGGCCGCCTGTCGCGCACCCAATACCAGTACACGCTGACCAGCGCCAGTCTGGACGAACTGAACACCTGGGCGCCGCGCCTGCTGGAGCGCTTGCGCGGCTTGCCGCAACTGGCCGACCTGGCGACCGACCAGCAGAACAGCGCCAATACGGCGGTGGTCACGATCGACCGCGCCCGCGCCGCCATGTTCGGCATCACGCCGGCCCTGATCGACGACACGATCTACAACGCCCTGGGCCAGCGTCAGGTGGCGCAGTATTCGACCCAGATCAACAGCTACCAGGTCATCCTGGAGATCACGCCGGAATTGCAGTCGGATCCCGAGGTGTTCTCGCACCTGTACGTCGAATCGCCGCTGACCGGAGCTCAGGTGCCGCTGTCCAGCCTGACGCAAGTGGATACGACCCGGCCGGGCTACCTGTCGATCAATCACCAGGGCCAGTTTCCGGCGGTGACGATCTCGTTCAATCTGGCCGCCGGCTATTCCCTGGGCCAGGCGGTGGATGCCATCCGCGCGGCCCAGCAGGACATGAACATGCCCCTGTCGATCCAGGGCGCCTTCCAGGGCACGGCCCAGGTCTTCCAGGAATCCCTGGCGACCCAGCCCTACCTGATCGCCGCCGCCCTGGTGGCCGTGTACATCGTGCTGGGCCTGCTGTACGAAAGCTACATTCATCCGCTGACCATCCTCTCCACCCTGCCGTCGGCGGGCGTGGGGGCGTTGCTGATCCTGATGGGCAGCGGCTTCGATCTGAGCGTGATCGCGATCATCGGCATTCTGCTGCTGATCGGCATCGTCAAGAAGAACGGCATCATGCTGATCGATTTCGCCCTGGTGGCCGAGCGCCAGCAGGGACTGTCCCCGCGCGAGGCCATCTACCAGGCCTGCCTGCTGCGCTTTCGCCCCATCATGATGACCACGATGTGCGCCCTGCTGGCGGGCCTGCCGCTGATGCTGGGCACGGGCGCCGGCTCCGAACTGCGCCAGCCGCTGGGCTATACGATGGTGGGGGGCCTGATTTTGTCCCAGGCCCTGACCCTGTTCACGACGCCCGTGGTGTACCTGTATCTGGACCGCCTGCACCACCGCTACGTGCGCGGCCGGGCGATGAGGCAGGCGCGGCGGCTGCGGCGCGCCCGGCGGCATGGCGCGGCCGGGTAAGAGGCGTTCCGCGTTTGCGTCCCCGCCGCGGCCCTGGGCGCTAGGCGGCGTCCAGGGCCCGCACGCATTCCGCGATCAGCGCCGGACCCCGGTAGATCAGGCCCGTGTAGAGCTGCACCGCATCGGCCCCGGCCTGCATTTTTTCCACGGCCTGGCGGCCGGATTCGATGCCGCCCACGCCGATGATCGCGGTTTCGCGTCCCAGGCGTTCGCGCAGGCGGCGGATCACGGCCAGCGACAGCGCATGCACGGGCGGCCCCGACAGGCCGCCGGCCTCGTCCTCGTGGGGCAGGCCGCGCACGGCTTCGCGCGACAAAGTGGTGTTGGTGGCGATGATGCCGTCGATGCCGTGGCGCGGGACCAGGTCTGCGACGGCATCGATTTCCTCGGGCTGCAGGTCGGGGGCGATCTTGACCACCAGCGGCGTGCGCCGGCCATGGCGGTCCGCCAGGGCCTCGCGGCGCTCGCTCAGCGCGCCCAGCAGCGCATCGAGGGCGTCGTGGCTTTGCAGGCTGCGCAGGTTGCGCGTATTGGGCGAAGAGATGTTGACCGTGACGTAGTCGGCGTGCGGATAGACGCCGTCCAGGCACAGCAGGTAGTCATCCACGGCGTGCTCGATCGGGGTGTCGGCGTTCTTGCCGATGTTCAGCCCCAGGATGCCGCCTTGACTGCGCCATGGGCTGCGCCGCACATTGGCCACGAAAGTGTCCAGGCCGTCGTTGTTGAACCCCATGCGGTTGATCAGGCAGCGCGCGCGCGGCAGGCGGAACATGCGCGGTTTCGGGTTGCCGGGCTGGGCGCGCGGCGTGACGGTGCCGACCTCGATGAAGCCGAAGCCCAGGGCCGCCAGGCCGTCGATGCAGGCGCCGTTCTTGTCCAGCCCTGCCGCCAGGCCCACGGGATTGCGCAGCGGCAGGCCCATGACGGTGCGCGGCAGGACCGGCTGGCGGGCGGACAGCATGCGGGCGGCGGTGCAGTCCTGGCCGCGCTGCAAAGCGCGCAGCGTCCATTCGTGGGCCTGTTCGGGGTCCATGGAAAACAGGGCGGCGCGCGCCAGCGGATAAGCTTGAAACAGCAGGGACATGGGCGGGAGCGGGTCGGTGAATGGGCGAGCGGCCCAGGCTCAGTCGCCGTCGGGCGATGCCGTCCAGGCGCCGCCGCGCAGGATCTGATACGGCCTGAAACGCGATTTATAGGCCATTTTACGGCTTTCCCCGATCCAGTAGCCGAGGTACAGCCAGGGCAGACCCAAGCGGGCGGCATAGTCCAGTTGCCAGAGAATGCCGTAGGTGCCCAGGCTGGCGCGCCAGTCGGGATCGTAGAAAGTGTAGACGGCCGACAGGCCGTGGTCGATGCGGTCCATGATGGCCACCATCCGCAGCGTGCCGTCGTCTTCCCGGAACTCGGCCATTTCGGAATGGACCCGGCTGGTCAACAGGAACTGGGTGTACTGGGCCTGGTCATCCTGGTCCATCCCGGCGCCCGGGTGGCGGCGTTTCTGGTAGCGCAAATACAGCTCGAAATGCCGGGCGTCCCAGTGCAGCGGCGCCAGACGGGCCGGCAGGATGGGTTGAAGACGGCGCCAGAGTTTGCCCTGGGTGCGGTCGCGCTGGAAGCGCCGGACGTCGATCCGGATGGGGATGCAGGCCTGGCATTGTTCGCAGGCGGGGCGGTAGGTGAACAGGCCGCTGCGGCGGAAGCCCTGCTCGATCAGGCGCGCATAGGCGGACTCGTCCACCAGGTGGGTGGGCGCGGCGACCTCGGAGCGCGCCATGCGTCCGGGCAGGTAGCTGCAAGGATAGGTGGCGGTGGTGTAGAACTGCAGGCGGCGGAAGACGGATTCGCTGGGATTGCTCATGAATCGGTTCGGGGGGCTTCCGGGCAATTCGTGCGTCCGGGCGATTCCCCAGGGTGGCGACCGGTTCATTGTGGCACCGACCGCACGGGAAGACCAGCCGGCCCGGCTCAGGCGGCGGGCTGCGCCTCCAGGCGCCCGTCGGCGCGCAGACGTCCGCTGCCCCAGGGCGGGGCGGGCGCGTCGCGGCCGGCGGCCAGCATCTCCAGGAAATCCGCCCGGGCCGCAGGCCGCGCGCCCAGGCTGGCCAGGTGGGGGGTTTCCTGCTGGCAGTCGATCCAGGATGTGCCGCGCGCCTGCAGGTGGCGCACCAGGTAGGCCAGCGCGACCTTGCTGGCGTCGGCGGCCAGGCTGAACATGGATTCGCCAAAGAAGCATCGCCCCAGGCCCACGCCGTACAGGCCGCCCGCCAGCCGTCCGCCGATCCAGGTTTCTACGCTGTGGACGTAACCCATGCGGTGCCAGGCTGTATAGACGGCGATGATGTCCGGCGTGATCCAGGTGCCGTCGCGGCCCTGCGCCGCGCCGGGCGCGGGCCAGTCCCGCCCCGCGCGGGCGGCGCCCAGGCCGATGCGCGCCGCGCCGCGCTGCGCGCAATGGGCAATCACTGCGGGAAAGGCCCGGTTCAGGGTGACGCACAAAGAAGGGGCGTTCCCGACGGCCGGCCCGGCCTCGGGGGGGCGGTCGAATTGCCGGATACGCTTGGCCAGCGACCGGCCGATGTGCAACTCATGGCAATGCAGCACCATGCGCGGATCGGGGCTCCACCACAGCACCGGTTCCCCGGGGCTGTACCAGGGGAACAGGCCTTTGCGATAGGCTTCGTAGAGCCGGGCGGGCGACAGGTCCAGTCCCGCCGCCCCCAGGCCGCTGGCGGGAAACGGGACGCAGGCCGGATCGGGCAAGGGATCGCGGTCTTCGATCCAGATGATCGTCATGGCAGCGGCGCGGTCCGGCCGGTTCAGTCCGGAAAACGCAGATCGATGGCGTAGTGGTGGGTAGAGAACGTGCCCCGGGCGCGATCCTGGAGGTAGTGCTCCAGCGTCGTGCTGACGGTACGGAAGGCCAGTTCGCGCCAGGGAATCTCGTCCAGGCCGAAGAATGCCGCTTCCAGGGTTTCGGGCCCGGGGGCCAGATGCGGCCCGAGGACGTCGGCCAGGTAGTACAGATGGACCTGGTTGACCGAAGGCACGTCGATGACCGTGAGCAGGGAAAGAATGCGGATGCGCGCGCCGGATTCTTCCTGGTTTTCGCGCGCCGCGCCCTGCTCGGTGGTTTCGCCCAGTTCCATGAAACCCGCCGGCAGCGTCCATTTCCCGTGGCGCGGCTCGATGGCGCGGCGGCACAGAAGCACCCGGTCGCCCAGGATGGGCACGACGCCGACCACGTTGCGCGGGTTCTGGTAGTGGACTGCGCCGCAATGGGTGCACAGATCGCGGATGCGGTTGTCGTCCGGCGGGATTTCCCGGCTGAGCGCGTGGCCGCACTGGGAGCAGAACTGCTGAGAGCGGGGGGCAGGGTGGTAGAAGGCGGGGTCGGGCGAAGTCATGCGGGGATTTTAACGTGAGGGCGGCTGCGGCGGCCGGCGCAGAAGCCGTCCGCCTAAGGCCGGCGGACGAAACCCAGTGTGGCTTCGAGGGCGTCTTCGGCCAGCAGGCGCAGCGGCGCCGCATCCGGGGCGGCGCCTTCCAGGCGTACTAGGATTCCGGCGGAGTCGGGCCGATCCAGCCAATCGTCCAGCGAACGGCCGTCGATCGCGCGCAGGGCGTCGAGCATCCGGGCGAGATCGCGGTCGGCCACCAGCCCGGCGCCCTGGGCCGATCGCGCGTACAGGCGGCCGCCCGGGCTCAGCCACCACTGTGTCACGGGGCCGTAGTCACGCCCGGTATGAGTCCGCACGCGCGGCCGGCCTTGTGGATCGGGGTCCACGCCCAGAATCCAGGGGGCGCCATCCAGGCGCACATAGACGCGCTGCGGCCCGTTCTGGAAGAACCAGCGGCCGGTCTCGTCGGCCAGGTAGTTGCGGCCGATGAAGGCGGTGATCTGCGGGCTGGTGATGGCCTCGCCGGGCTCTTCGTCCGGCGCGCCCCAGCCCCGGCCATGGGGGTGCAGGCGCCACTGGCCGCGCGCCGTCAGGGAAAGCCAGCCCCGGACCGCCGGCACGTTCGGCCACCGGGCCATGGCGGCCAGAACCTGTTCGTCCATTATGCGCGGCTCCCGCCGGCCGCGGCGCCCAGGCGCTCCGCGATCCTGGCGCGGTTCAGCGCCTGAGCCTCGGGGGGCGGCGTCCAGTCGTTCCAGCAGACATCGGGAATATCCGGGAAATCGGCCCGGACGATGCCCTCGAAGCGTGGCTGATAGCCGCGCCGGCGCATCTCGGCGACCAGGGCCTGGTGACGCCGGGCCAGGTAACCCAGCCGGACATAGAAGAATCGCATGTGTCCCTTGCCCAGGGTATAGCGGTCCGGTGCGTCCAGGGTGCCCTTCGAAGCGGCCTTGAGGGCCAGTCCGAACACACGGGGCAGCTCCCGGTACTCGGCGACCAGGTGGGGGCCGCTCAGTTCATCGACGGGGATGCAGTTGATGCGGGTCATGATGCGGCGATTGTAGCGGGAGGCTGTCTGGGAAGGGCGCGCCGGAGGGCGCCGTACCCGGCGTAGAATAAGTTTTTTGATGAAACGCCAGGAAACACCATGGATACGCCGCTGTCCGCCGCCCCCGCCGGTCTGGACCCCGCCGCTCTCGGAGCCTTCATCGATGGGCAATGGGACCGCGAGATCGTTCCGGCCCTGATGGACTACATCGCCGTGCCGGCCAAGAGCCCCGCCTTCGATGCCGACTGGGCCGCCCATGGCCACATCGACCGCGTGGTGGAAGCGGCCGCCCGGTGGGCGCGGGCGCGGCCGATCCCGGGGCTTGTGGTCGAGGTGATCCGCCTGCCGGGCCGCACGCCGGTCCTGTATTTCGAGGCGCCCGCGACGCGGCGCGACGATGGCGGCGCCGTATTGATGTACGGCCACCTGGACAAGCAGCCGGAGTTCTCCGGCTGGCGCGCCGGCATGGGGCCGTGGACGCCGGTGTTGCGCGATGGCAAGCTTTACGGCCGGGGCGGCGCAGACGACGGTTATGCCGTCCACGCCTCGTTGACGGCCCTCGAGGCGCTTGATCGCCAGGGCGTGCCGCGTCCGCGCTGCATCGGCCTGATCGAAACCTGCGAAGAATCCGGCAGCTACGACTTGCTGCCCTACGTCGATGCCTTGCGCGCCCGCCTGGGCCGCATCGCCCTGGTGGTCTGCCTTGATTCGGGGGCAGGCAATTACGAGCAGCTTTGGATGACGACCTCGCTGCGCGGCCTGGTGACCGGCACGCTCGAAGTCCGCGTGCTGGACGAAGGCGTGCATTCGGGCGATTCCAGCGGCGTGGTGCCATCCAGCTTCCGCATCCTGCGTCATCTGCTGGACCGCCTCGAAGACAGCGGCACGGGTCGGGTGCTGCCGGGCAGCTTTCACTGCGAGATTCCGGCGGAGCGCGCCGAGCAGGCCCGGGCGGCCGCCCGCATCCTGGGCGACGAGGTCTGGAAACGCTTTCCCTGGAGCTGCGGCGCCGAGGGCGGCGTGGTCTTGCCCATGGCGACCGATCCTCAGCAAGCCTTGCTGAACCGCACCTGGCGGCCGGCCCTGTCCGTCACCGGCGCCGAAGGCCTGCCGCCCCTGGCCAGCGCCGGCAATGTGCTGCGGCCGCGCACCGCCTTCAAGTTGTCCTTGCGCTTGCCGCCGCTGGTCGATGCCGGTGCGGCCGCGGACGAGCTGAAGCAGTTGCTGGAACAGGACGCCCCCTACCAGGCGCGCGTCCTGTTCCAGCCCGATCCGGGCGTGGCCAGCGGCTGGAACGCGCCGACGTGCGCGCCTTGGCTGGGTGTCGCGCTGGAGGCGGCATCGCGGCAATATTTCAATGCGCCTTGCGGATACATCGGCCAGGGCGGCACGATTCCGCTGATGAACCTGCTGCGCCAGGGGTTCCCGGCCGCTCAGTTCATGGTGTGCGGCGTCCTGGGGCCGCAGTCCAACGCCCACGGGCCCAATGAATTCCTGCATGTGCCGTACGCCAAGCGGCTGACGGCGGCCGTGGCCCAGGCCATGGCCGCCATGCCGGCGGAGACCCAGGCAGATGAATGATGCGCAAACCGCTCCGGCTCTCCTGGCCCAGGCCTGGCGGCGCCAGTTGCGCGAGCATCGGGCGGTCGCGCTTGGCCTGGGGGTGGCGCTGCTGGCCGTGCTCTGGCTGCTGCTCAGCGGCGGCGTGGAATCGTTCGCGGAGGGCAACCGGGGCTTCCTGGGTTACGCGGTTCTGGGCGGCGCGGCCGGCTTCGGCGCTACGGCGCTGGGCGCGTTGCTGGCCCTGAGCCTGCGTTCCGTCGAGACGCGCGCCCAGGATTGCATGCTGGGTTTCGCCGCCGGCATGATGCTGGCCGCCAGTTCGTTCTCGCTCATCCTGCCCGGCCTGGCGGCGGCCCAGGACCTGCTCGACAGCGGGCCGGGCGCGGCGTTGACGGTCGTGATCGGGCTGGGACTGGGCGTGCTGCTGATGCTGGGGCTGGATTATTTCACGCCTCATCAGCACGAAAGCACCGGCGCCCATGGGCCGGCCGCCGCGCGCATCAGCGGCGTCTGGCTGTTCGTGCTGGCCATCATCCTGCACAACCTGCCCGAGGGCATGGCGATCGGGGTGGGTTTCGCCCGCGGCGACCTGGCGGTCGGCCTGCCTCTGGCCACGGCCATCGCCATTCAGGACATCCCCGAGGGGCTGGCCGTGGCCCTGGCGCTGCGGGCCATCGGCCTGTCGCAGGGCAAGGCCATTCTCGTCGCGGCCGCCTCGGGCCTGATGGAGCCCCTGGGCGCCCTGGTGGGCGTGGGTATCGCCAGCGGCCTGCCCATCGCCTACCCGGTCAGCCTCGGCCTGGCCGCGGGCGCCATGATCTTCGTGGTGTCGCACGAGGTCATCCCGGAGACCCATCGCAACGGCCACCAGACGGCCGCCACCGTCGGCCTGATGATCGGCTTCGCGGTGATGTTGTTCCTGGATACCGCGCTGGGGTGAGGGCGCGCATCGCGCGGTGCCGCTCCCATGAAAGGATTGAACGGATCGTCGCGGGTCATGGTACACTTTCAAAAGTTGTCGCGACGTGCAGAATGATTCCATGAAAAACGCGCGATGGCTCTGTGCTTCTTCCTTGCCGGCCAACCCTGATCTTTCCGGGTCTTGTCACTGGCAGTTCCTCGCCTGCAGCGAATACCCCTGCAGGCCGGTTGCGGATCGAGTTCAACCGCACGCGCTTCGCGCCCCATTGTTTTCATCGGATGTCCGGCTTCTTTCGCCGGCATCGAAAGGTTTTCATGTATCCATCCATACAGGTCGGCAAGTACCTGGTCTCTCCTCTGGTTCGCCGTGGGCACGACGGGCGGTATGTCGCCTCCGTGTCGATCAGCAGCGGCCATGCCAGCATGACTCAGGATCGCTTGATGCGGTTCACGCCGCTTTTCGAATCGGCCCAGGACGCGATTGAATTCGCCAAGTCCGAGGCCCTCAGCTATATCCGGTCGTGCGCACAGCCCGCCATGCCGCCGTGTGTGCGCCAGCGGACGGGCGCCGTGTCGCATCTGCCCGACACCTTTTTTGCGACAAATTGAAATATTCATTGTGTTGCATGCCACAAGCCCTCAAAGTGGGGGTGGGGAACGTTTCCCTTTTATTTTTAGGAAAGAAATTGACTACAGAAACCGGCATCGTGAAATGGTTCAACAACGAAAAGGGATTCGGCTTCATCATGCCCGAATCCGGCGGTAAGGACCTTTTCGCGCACTACTCGGAAATCCAAGGTTCCGGTCATAAGACCCTTGAAGAAAATCAGCGCGTCTCTTTCGTGTCCGCAGTCGGGCAGAAAGGGCCTCAAGCGACCAAGATCCAGATTCTCTGATGGCTGCTGAATTCCCGCCCTGGGCGGGAATTCGCAGACAACGATGAAAGCCGGGCCTCCTGAAGCAGGAGGTCCGGCTTTTTCATATCGCAGGCTCATCGAGCCTGCGTGGGCCAGGGAAGAGCGGCCAGGTTCAATGCTTTGCCACCATATCGGGGTTTTCGTCGCGGATGAGGAATTCCCGCACCGTGGCGGGCAGGTGGATGGCCAGCCAGTCGGCCATGGCCTCCTCCTCCGTGAGGTTTTCTTCGCAGACCCGCCTGGTTTCCAGGTCACCGCATGTGTCGGCGGCGGCAATGAGCGCCCGGTAGCTGGCGATTTCCATGTGTTCGAACGCGTAGCTGGCCAGGCAGGCCTTGACCACCTCGTCGGACACGAACATGCCGCTCAAACCCTGGGCCATGGCCATCATTTTGCCCGTCACGTCTTTGATGGCCGAGGTGTCCCCGCCGAGGCGTTCGATGCATCCGCGCACGCGCAGCGCCTGGTGGCGGGTCTCCTCGATGTGCTGCTCGATGCGGGCGCGCAGCTCGGGATAGTGCTGGAGCCGTTCGGCGGTGGATGTCAACATCTTCCCGGCTTGCTCTTCCATCGCATGGGCATCGCGCAGCCAGTCCAGCAGGTTGTCTTTCATTTCGGTCGCCATAGTCTTCCTCTTCGGGACATCGGGGTCGGGCACGCTGGTTCCAGCAGCGTGATGAGGGGGGCGCCAGCATGGACGGCAAGCTCCCGTGCAACGCCAGCAAGGGGTATGCCCGTCGGGAAGAGAGGAAGGGGGGGCGTTTTGGAAAGCGCGCGGTGGCCGGCTTGAATGCGGAGAATGAAAAAAGGACCTACGCCGAAAACGTAAGTCCTTGATTTCATTTGGAGGCGCAAGCCGGAATCGAACCGACGTACACGGATTTGCAATCCGCTGCATCACCACTCTGCCATTGCGCCGATGATGTCCATGCCCAGGTGCCCCGAGCCAAGTCCAGCATTATACGATATTTTTCAGCGCATCTCGAACGCTTCCCGGCGCACCGGAACGTCTTTCAGGCCCAGCGCGCGCAAGCCTTTCTCCAGGCTGCGGGCCAGTCCGGCCGGGCCGCAGAACCAGACATCCAGGGCGTCCCCGGCCTGGACACCGGCCGCGCGGCGCAGCGTTTCGGCGTCCAGGCGCTGGCCGGCGCCGGCGTCGTGCACGTGCAGCGTGACGTTCGGCAGAGGCGCGCAGAGCGCCCGCAGGCGTTCGACGAAGGGGTCGCGCGCCGCGTCGCGCACGCAATAGTGCAGTTGAGCGCAGGGGGCGGCGTCCGGCCGGTCTTGCAGCGATTCCAGCCAGGCCAGGAACGGGGTGATGCCGATGCCGCCGGCCACCCAGGCCTGGCGGGCCTCGCCCCTGCGGTGGTCGAAGCGGCCGTAGGGGCCTTCGACCTGGACCGCCTGGCCGGCCGCCAGGGATTGCCCCAGGCGCCGGGTGTAGTCGCCCAGCGCCTTGATCTGGAAGGTCAGGCGGCGGGCGCCTGACGGGCCGGCACTGGCGATGGTGTAAGGGTGGGCGCCTTCGCGTGGGTCGAAGGTGACAAAGGCGAATTGTCCGGCCCGGTGGTCGGGCCAGCCGGCGTCCATGGTACAGGTGACTTCGGTGATTCCGCAGGGCAGTGCGCGCACGGATTCGATGCGTCCCGCATGGCGGCGGTTCTGGCCGATGCGCCGGCGCAGCGCGGGAAGGGCCGACACGCTGCCCGCTAGCATGAGTCCGCCCATGATCAGCCCCAGGGGCTGCGTCCACCAGGCCAGGGGCGTCAGGGCGACGGTGTGAAACACCAGCGCCAGGTAGAGCAGGGGCATGGCGCGGTGCAGGAGCCGCCACGATTTGTAGGGAAAGGCTTTCCACAGAGTGAGGACCAGGGAGGCGAGCAGGGCGTAGATCGCCCATTCGCCGATGTCCTTGGCCAGGCCATGGCTGGATTGCATGAATTCCAGTACCGCGACCTTGGGCGGTTTGTGGATGGCGGGGCCGATCAGGCCGCGCAGGGCGCCGCCGCCCAGTTCCAGCAGCCAGTGCAGGGCGCCCAGGCCGATGGCCAGGATTCCCGCCCATTTGTGCAGCCGGTAGATGCGGTCCATGCCGCCCAGGGCGGGTTCGAGCCAGGCCGGGCGGGTCGCCAGGATCATGACCAGGGACATCAGACCCATGGCCCAGACGCCGCTCAGGTAGATCGCCTGTTTGCGGACCATCCAGGGCCAGTCGCCGGCCATGGGGTTGAGGACGAGGGCATCCCAGGCCCATGCCAGGGTCAGGACGCCGAGAAAGACGGACAGGACATAGCGGATTTTCATGAGGTGTTCCCTCTGCTCGGGCCGATGGGGATCGGCAATGGGGGCAGTATGGAATCCGGCGCCTGAATCTTCCGTGAAGCCGGCATTCACCCGGCGTTCATGCCGGAATCCCCGCAAGCCGCCGCGCCGCGCGCGACTCCGCGCAGATTGTTGCAAGCGCGTGTTTCCAGAGCCGGGCCGGCCGCCGCCGGCATGCTAAGGTGGGACATCCCGTCAGCGCAGCGAGGATGCCATGCCCAGCACACAGTCCACACCCCAGGCAGGGATGCAGCGTTATCTCGTCCTGTTGCGGCCCGATGATCCGGCCGGGGGCGCCCGGGCGCTCGCCGAACTGGCCCGGGTGGCCGTGGTCAGCCGCTCGGACGATACATCTGTCCAGCGGGCGCCCTGCGCCCTGGTCTTCGACCGCATCGGCGCTGCGCGGGTGCATTGCGCCGCGCAGACCTGGCAGCGCCTGGCAGACGCCGCGGCGGCCGGGGATGGCGCCATCCTGGCCATCGAGCCCGAGCGCACCGTCTACGCCCTCTCCGCCGCCCGCACGGCGGCCTCCACGCGCGAGCAGGATGATGCCGGGGCGACCTGGGGGGTGCGCGCCGTCGGCGCGGGCGCTTCGTCCCAGACCGGCAAAGGCATCCGTATCGCGGTGCTGGACACCGGCCTGGACCTGGCTCACCCGGATTTCGCAGGCCGGGACATCGTGTCGCGCTCTTTCGTGGAAGGCCAGCCCGTCCAGGATGGCCACGGCCATGGCACGCATTGCGCCGGCATTGCGGCCGGTCCCGCGATGCCGGGTTCGCAGCCCCGCTATGGCGTGGCCGGAGAGGCTGGCCTGTATGTCGGCAAAGTCCTGGGCGACGAGGGCAGCGGCGGCGATGGCGGCATTCTGGAAGGCATCGATTGGGCCATTGGCCAGGGCTGCCACATCATTTCCATGTCGCTGGGCAGTCCGGTGGAGCCGGGGCAGGGGCATTCGGTCGTGTTCGAGACGGTCGCCCGGCGCGCCCTGGCGGCCGGCGTCCTGATCGTGGCGGCGGCAGGCAACGAGAGCCGCCGTCCCGAAGTCATCGCGCCGGTCGGCCATCCGGCCAACTGTCCTTCCATTCTGGCCGTGGCCGCCGTGGATGCGGAGCTGCGCGTGGCTGCGTTTTCCTGCGCGGGTTTGGAAGGCGATGGCGGCGAGGTCAACATCGCGGCGCCCGGCGTCGACATCCTGTCGGCCTGGCCCGGGCCGACCGGGCATCGCAGCATCAGCGGCACCAGCATGGCTGCGCCGTTCGTGGCGGGCGTGGCTGCGCTGCATGCCCAGGCCGACCCCGCCGCGCGCGGCGCCCGCCTGGGCGAGCGGCTGGCGCAATCCGCCCGGGCCCTGTCGGATCCGGTCCGCGATGTGGGCGCGGGGCTGGTGCAGGCTCCATCGGAGACATGACGTGGCCCAGGTTCGATTGACCGTCGTGGTACGCGAGACCTGGCTCGACCGCTATCCGCTGGTCCTGGCGCATTGCCGGGAGGCGGGTCTGGTGGTCGAGCGGGAACTCGTCACCGTGGGGGTCATCAGCGGCACCATCGACGAGGACCGGCTGGCCGATCTGGCGGGGATCGAGGGAGTGTCGGCGGTGGAGCCCGAGCGCACCAACCGTGTTTTCGGCAACCTCTGAGTTCCAGCCCGCGCGCCCCATGCGCCTTCCGCCCCTGGCCCATTGCGCCCGATCTGCCGCAAGGGTGTTGTTAAGATGACGCCTTTCATCGCACTCCGGGCCGATCCATGGGTACCACGCTGTCGTTCATTACCGGCTCCATCTGGTTGTACGTGCTGGTGCGTTTCATCTGGCCCCTGCCGTGCGGGATCGGGGCGCGTGCCGCCCTGGCGCTTGCGCTCTTCCTGGTGGCTCAGTATCACGGGTTCATCCGCCGCTTTTTCGGGTCGATTGCATCGCCGGAGTTGCCCCAGGGCATCCTCATCGGCCTGAACTGGGTCTTCGGCGCGTTTCTCCTGCTGGCGATGCTCCTGCTGCTGCGCGATGTGCTGGGCGCTTTGACGTTCCTGGCGGCGCGCGATGCGGGGCGCGCCATTCTGGGCGGGCGGGCGCTGCACTTGTCGCTGGGGGCGCTGGCCCTGATGCTGTCGGCCGTCGGCGTCTGGCAGGCGGTCCGGGTGCCCGATGTCAAATACTTGGAACTGACCGTGCCCGGCCTGCCGCCGGCTTTCGACGGCTACCGCGTCGCGCAGTTGACCGATCTGCATGCCAGCCGTCTGCTGACGGGATCCTGGATGGCGGCCGTGGTGGCGAAGACCAACGCGCTGGATGCCGATCTGGTGGTGCTCACAGGCGATCTGGCCGACGGCACGCCGCAAGCCCGGGCGGACGACGTGCGCCCTCTGGGCGAACTGCGGGCGCGCGACGGCGTGCTGGCGATCCCGGGCAATCACGAATACTACGCCGACTACACGGGCTGGATGGCCGCCTACCAGGCTCTGGGCTTGCGCATGCTGGAGAACGCTCACGTCATCATCCGGCGCGGCGGCGCGGCGCTGGCGGTGGCCGGCATCACGGATCGCCAGGCGGTGCGGTTCGGCCAGCCGCGTCCCGATCTGGGCGCGGCCCTGGAAGGACTGGCGCCGGGCGTGCCGGTGATTCTGCTGGACCACCGCCCGGCCGGGGCTGCGCAGAATGCGCGGGCCGGGGTTGCGCTGCAGTTGTCCGGCCACACGCACGGCGGCCAGATCCTGGGAGCGCATCTGCTGACCCAATGGGCCAACGACGGCTTCGTGTCCGGCCTGTACCGGGTGGGCGGCATGCAGATGTACGTCAGCAACGGCACGGGCTTGTGGAACGGGCTGGCGATCCGCCTGGGGCGGCCTTCCGAAATCACGCAGATCACCCTGCGCGCAGGGGGATAGGGCTGTGGAAGCCTTATGGCTGCTGGCCGGCGCCGGGTTCGCGGCGGGCGCCATGAATGCCCTGGCCGGCGGCGGTTCGTTCATCAGCCTGCCGGCCTTGATCGCCGCTGGGGTGCCGCCCGTGCTGGCCAATACGACCAGCACGGTGGCGCTTTACCCGGGCAGCGCCGCCAGTGCCTGGGCTTATCGCGACATGCTCGGCGGGGTGGGGCCGGTGCCCCTGAGGCCGCTGTTGATCGTGACGGTGCTGGGCGGCGTTGTGGGCGCTCTGCTGCTGCTGGCCATGCCGTCCCGCTCTTTCGATGCCGCGCTGCCCTGGCTGCTGCTGGCGGCCACGCTCGCCCTGGGTTACGGCCGGCGGATCGGGGAATGGGTGCGGGTCCGGTGCCGCTTGCGGCCCGCCGTGGTGCTGTGCCTGCAATTCTGCCTGGGAATCTATGGGGGCTATTTCGGGGGGGCGGTGGGCATCATGATGGTGGCCGTGTGGGGCCTGCTGGGCGCGCACGATCTCAAGCGCATGAGCGGGCCGCGCGTCCTGATGGTGACGGCGGCCAATACCATGGCGGTGCTGATCTTCGTGGTTGCCGGCGCGGTGGACTGGCCGGCCGCCGCCGTCATGCTGGTGACCGCCAGCCTGGGAGGCTATGCAGGGGCGCTGGCGGGCAGACGCATCCCGGGGCCGGTGGTCCGCTACGGGACGCTGGCCTTGACGGCCGGCATCACCATCGTGTTTTTCGCGCGGGCGTATGGCTGAGCCCGCCGCGGCGGGAAGGCTTCAGTTGGACAGCAGCACCGGCACCGTCATGGTGGACAGCAGCGTGCTGGTGGCGCCGCCCATGATCCACTGGCGCATGCGGCTGTGGCCGTAGGCGCCCATGACGATCAGATCGGCATCGGTATCGGTCGCGGTATTCAGGATGACGTTGCCGACGCCATAGCCCGTGCTGTCTTTCAGCAGCCGCCGGGGCGTGGGGTAGCCCAGGCTGGCGCAGTAATCGGAGATGTCGTCTTCGCGGATATCGCGCTCCCGCATGAGCGTGTCGTCGCGGTCGATTTCCAGGACGGTGAGCGTCAGGCAATCCCGCAGAAGCAATGCCGCGTCGGAGAAGGCGCGGGCGGCCTCGCGGCGCTGGTCCCAGCAGAACAGGATCCTGCGGCCGATGGTGTCGATGGCTCCGTGATTGGGCAGCAGCAGTACCGGCCGGCCCGAGGCCATGACCACGGCTTCCGGAAGGTTGGGCCGCAAAGAGGCCGGGCTGTCGTTCACGCCCGCCTTGCTCATGATGAGCAGGTCGCAGTAGCGGGCATGCAGCGTCAGGCTTTCTTCGGCATCGCCGTGGGGCACGCGCCAATGCGCCTGGACGCCCAGGTCGCGGGCCTTGTCCAGGAACCGGGTGCGTGTGGCCTCCAGGTGTTCGTCGCGCTGCTTGCGCAGGGTGGTGCGGATCTCCTGGGGCAGGATGTTTTCATCTTGCCGAAGGCCGGCGACGCTGGCGCTCGGGTAGATGCCGACGACTTCCGCGCCGCGTTCCTTGGCCAGCCGCAGCCCGATATCCATGCGGCGTTCGCAAACGGTGTCGTCATTCAGATGGATGGCAATACGGCCCGGCATAAGAAACTCCCTCGTGGTGTGGTGGAATCCTGTGCTGCGTTCCTGCCATCTTATCCCAGGCTTCGCGCCTTGTGCGGGTTGCGGGCGGTGAGCGCTTGACGGGGCTCAAGGCGGCGCATCCGCGGCGCGCGCCCGGATCGTTTATAATCGCCCCCTCAAGGGGAGTAGCTCACTTTCTGCGGCATCGTCATGACGGCATCTTGCGTGGATACGCAGCGCCCGGTGCCCGGGCAATCCAGGGGTCTTCGATGGGATTCCGGTTGCGAGCAAGACCTTGCCGCCCAGGGCAAGATCCGACTTCCCGCCATGCAAATGGCTCGATCCTCCCGGCGGTCATCCCGATAACCGAACACCCACAACTGGGGGATCCATGATCGAACTTCTTCAAACGCTCCATTGGGGCGCGGTTTTCCAGATCATCCTGATCGACATCCTGCTGGGCGGCGACAACGCCGTCGTCATTGCGCTGGCTTGCCGCAACCTGCCGCGCGCCCAGCGCATGCAGGGCATTTTGTGGGGCACCGCCGGCGCGATCGGGCTGCGCGTGGCGCTGATCGCCTTCGCCCTGACGCTGCTCAACATCCCGTATCTCAAGATCGTCGGCGCGCTGCTGCTGCTGTGGATCGGCATCAAGCTGCTGCTGCCCGAGGAGGGCGCCCACGACAAGGTCGCCGGCGGCGCCTCGGTCTTTGCCGCGGTCAAGACGATCATCGTGGCCGACTTCGTCATGAGCCTGGACAACGTCATTGCCATTGCCGGCGCCGCCCAGAACGCCGACCCCGGCCATCAGGTTGGCCTGGTCGTCTTCGGCCTGGTGGTCAGCGTGCCCATCATTGTCTGGGGCAGCACGCTGGTGTTGAAGCTGATCGACCGCTATCCCCTGGTGGTGACCTTCGGCGCCGGGTTGCTGGGCTGGATCGCCGGCGGCATGCTGGTGACCGACGTCGTCGTCGCGGATTTCCTGGGGACGCCGACCACAACCCTGAAGCTCGCGGCGGAAGTCGTCGGCGCGCTGCTGGTGGTGGCGCTTGGCCGCTGGCTGGCGAGCCGCAAGACCGCCAAGGCGGCCGGGCACGCAGACTGACCGGGCGGGGCGCCGCAGGCTGCGCCTGCCGAGCGGCGCCCGGTAAAACCGTCAGGACAAGGCGCGTATCCAGGCCACCGAGGCCATGCCCAGCAGCGTCATGGCCAATGATCCGGCCACGTGCACGGTGATCGCGGCGGCCATCCATCCCAAGCGGCCCTGTTCCAGCATCACCGCCAGTTCGGCGGAAAAAGTCGAAAAAGTCGTCAGGCCGCCGCAAAAACCGGTGATGATGAACAGGCGCATCTGGGGCGACAGGCCCGCGTGCCCGCCGAAGCCGGCGAGGGCCGCGCCGATGATGTAGCCGCCCAGCAGGTTGGCGGCCAGGGTGCCCAGGGCCAGATTGGAAAAGACGCCGTTCAGCGCGTGGCCGAGCACCCAGCGCAGGATGGCGCCGAGCGAGGCGCCCAGAGAGATGGCGAGCAGCGAACTTGGCATGAAGGCTCCGGTGTCTAGTACAACAATGAAAAATGCCTACGGCACCGGCGGTGCGCCGGGGGCCGTAGGCATCATCAGCCGCGGTGGACGCAGCGGTTTCATGGAGGAATGCCCTCTCCAGATGGCGCCGATGTTAGCAGCGATCCCGCCGGTCCGGCAAGGCGCCGTTCAGCCGCTGCGCGTTACACTGGCCCGAGCATTTTCCTGAATTTTCGCGAAAGGAGTACCCCATGCTCAAAGGTAAAAAAGCGGTCGTCACCGGTTCCACCAGCGGCATCGGCCTGGCCATTGCCCGGGAATTGGCCCGCCAGGGCGCCGACGTGGTCATCAATGGCTTCGGCGATGCCGACGCCATTGAACGCGAGCGTGCGGGGCTGGAAAACGACTTCGGCGTCAAGGCTGTCTACCTGAATGCCGACCTGATGGACGGGCAGGCCGCGCGCGCTTTCATCGAGCAATCGATCCAGTCGCTGGGCGGCATCGACATCCTGGTCAACAACGCCGGCATTCAGCATACCGCTTTGATCGAGGATTTCCCCGCCGACAAGTGGGATGCCATCGTGGCGCTGAACCTGTCGGCCGTGTTTCATTGCACCGCCGCCGCGCTGCCTGCCATGAAGCGGCAGAAGTTCGGCCGCGTCATCAATATCGCCTCGGCCCATGGCCTGGTGGCGTCGACCCACAAATCGGCTTATGTCGCCGCCAAGCATGGCGTGGTCGGCCTGACCAAGGTGACCGCGCTGGAGAACGCCGGCACCGGCGTGACCTGCAACGCCATCTGCCCGGGCTGGGTCCGGACCCCCCTGGTGGAAAAACAGATCCAGGCCCTGGCCCGGCAAAAGAATCTCGACATCGAAGCCGCCGCCAAGGACCTGCTGGCGGAAAAACAGCCTTCCCTGGAATTCGTCACGCCCGAACAGTTGGGCCAGGCGGCCGTGTTCATCGCTTCGGATGCCGCGGCGCAGATGACCGGCACCACGTTGTCGATCGACGGCGGCTGGACCGCCCGCTGAAGCCGGAGGTCGCCGCATGTTGATGGTCCTGTCCCCGGCCAAGAAGCTCGACTACGATTCCCCGGTCCGCACTGCGCTGCACTCGCAGCCGGTGTTTCCCGAACAGACGCGCGCGCTGGTCGATCGCTTGCGGACATTGTCCGCGGGCGATCTGGCGGGCCTGATGAGCCTGTCCGACGCGCTGGCGAACCTGAACGCCGAGCGCTATGCCGCCTGGGTCGACGCGCCCGACGCCCGCCATGCGCGCCAGGCGGTGCTGGCGTTCAACGGCGATGTCTACGAAGGCTTGCGCGCGCCCGAATTGTCCGATGCGCAACTGGACTGGGCGCAGGCGCGCCTGGCGATTCTCAGCGGCCTGTACGGCGTGCTGCGGCCGCTGGACCTGATCCAGCCTCATCGGCTGGAAATGGGGACGCGGCTGCGCACCGACCGGGGCGCCACCCTGTATGCCTGGTGGGGCGACCGCATCGCCCGCGAACTGAACCGGCGCCTGGACGCCTTGCCCGGCGCGCGCCTCCTGCTGAATCTGGCCTCGAACGAATATTTCAAGTCCGTGGATCGCAAGGTGCTGGACGCGCGCGTGGTCGAGTGCGTTTTCCAGGACGAAAAGAACGGCGCCTGGAAGGTGATCAGCTTTCACGCCAAGCGGGCGCGCGGCCTGATGGCGCGCCACATCATCGACCACGCCATCGAAGGCCTCGATGGTCTGCGGGATTTCACGGCCGGGGGCTACGCCTATGCGCCGCGTGAATCCACGGACGACCGGCTGGTGTTCCGGCGTCCGGCCTGAACGGGCCTGGTTCCTAGGGATAACGAGAGTTGCCCGCCCGCCCCGGGGCGTGTCACGCTCCTGCTGTAATTATGAATTATTAATTTCAGAATTCTGCGCAGGAGGCCCCGATGGCGGCCAGGATTGTTCAGAAAATCCTCTACCAGGAAGTCGCGGACCGCTTGCGCGGCATGATCCAGGCGGGGGAGTTGCGGGCAGGAGAATGGGTCGACGAAGTCAGCCTGACCGAGTCGATGGGCATTTCCCGCACGCCGCTGCGCGAGGCCCTCAAAGTCCTGGTGGCCGAAGGCCTGCTGCGCATCGAGCCGCGCCGGGGCTGCTTCGTCAATGAGCTGTCCAGCCGCGATCTGGAACACATCTTTCCCCTGATGGCGATGCTCGAAGGCCGCTGCGCCTTCGAGGCGGCCCAGAAAGTCACGGACGCGGACCTGCGGCGGCTCGAACCGCTGCATCACGACCTGCGCCGCCATGCCGAGCGGGGCTCGATAGACGATTACTATGCGGCCAACGCCCGGATCCACGTCGCCATCCAGGAGCTGGCCGACAATCGCTGGCTATCCGGCCTGATCGACAATCTGCGCCAGGTACTCAGCTTGTCGCGCCACCGAAGCCTCAGCTATCCGGGCCGGGTCGACGAATCCTGCGCCGAGCACCTGGCGATCTTCGCCGCGCTGAAGGCGCGCGACCCCGAAGGCGCCGAAGCCGTGACGCGCAAGCATCTGATGCGCCAGCTCGACGCCCTGCGCGCCCTGGCGCACCGGGACGAATCCGCCGCCGGGCCGTCGGCGCTGCACGCGATCGACACGCCGGAGCCTTCCCATGAGCATCGCTGATCCAAAACTGGCCGTCCGCGCGGCTGAGCAGGCCGGGGCCGATGCCGGCCAGCCCGGCGCGGGGGCCGGGTCGGCGCCTTCGCGGGCCGCAGGCCTGCTGGCCCGCCTGGGCCGCTGGCTGGAACGCGACCACCTGCCCGATCCGGAGGCGCTGCGCGCGCTCTACGAGGCCTCCCTGACCGACGGCGGCGCCAATCAACTGGCCCGCCAGTGGTCGGACCGCTACCGGGCCGCCGGGGCCGACGAGCGCTGCGCCCTGCTGGCCTGCCTGGTGCGCGCCGGAGTGGACATCGAACCGCGCGGCGACCGGGGGGCGCGGCTGTTTCGCCGCCTCTATGCGCAAAGCGACCGGCTGGAACTGATGGTGGAACTGCGCGCCGACATGTTGCGCTGGCGCAATCAGGTTGCCGGGCTGTCGGTCCTGGAGCAGGAACTGGCCGCCCTGTTGTCGAACTGGTTCGACGTGGGCATGCTGGAGCTGCGTCACATCAATTGGGATTCACCCGCCTCGCTGCTGGAAAAATTGATCCGCTACGAAGCCGTGCACGAAATCCGGTCCTGGGACGACATGCGCCGCCGCGTGGCGTCCGACCGGCGCTGCTACGCTTTCTTCCACCCGCGCATGAGCGACGTGCCGCTGATTTTCGTGGAGGTCGCCTTCGACGGCCAGATGAGCGCCAATGTGCAGGCGCTGATCGATCCGGTGCGGCCGGTCGATGGGCTGGACAAGGCGCGCTGGGCCATCTTTTATTCGATCTCCAATACGCAGCGCGGCCTGCGCGGCATCAGCTTCGGCAATTTCCTGCTGAAGCGGGTGATCGAGGAACTGCTGGACGAATTGCCCCAGCTCAAGTCTTTCGCCACGCTGTCGCCGATTCCCGGCTTTGCCGACTGGCTGGGCCGCCAGTCCGGCGAGGCCATCCACGCGCTGCTGCCGGACAAGGCTGAGCGCCAGGCGGCCGCCGCCGATGCGCAGGCGGGCGCCCGCTGGCTG
Organism: Castellaniella ginsengisoli; assembly: GCF_040955415.1. Taxonomy (NCBI): domain Bacteria; kingdom Pseudomonadati; phylum Pseudomonadota; class Betaproteobacteria; order Burkholderiales; family Alcaligenaceae; genus Castellaniella; species Castellaniella ginsengisoli. Next base: position 1,936,126 of record NZ_CP158257.1, read on the forward strand.
GAACGCCTGCGCTTGGCCGCGCAAGGCGATGCCCCGGACGCCGTGCGCCGCAGCGGGCTGCGGCTGGCGGCGCATTACCTGACGCAGTTGCGCGGCGGTGAACCGCTGGACGGCGTCGCCCGCTTTCACCTGGGCAACGGCGCGCGCATCGAACGCTTGAACTGGATGGCCGACGCATCGGCCCGGGGGCTGGAGCAATCCTGCGGCATGATGGTCAACTACGTGTACGAGCCCGATCAACTGGATGAGAACCGGGCGCGGCTGGCCGCCGGCAAGCCGCGCGTGTCACGGAGCGTGCAGTGGCTGTGAACACCGGCGCGGGGCGCGTGCGGGTGCGCACCGAGGGGGCTGTGGCGACCGTCACGCTCGACCACCCGGGACGCCTGAACGCCATCACGGTCGCCATGTGGGGCGAGTTGGCCGACGCCTTCGGGCGCTTGTCGGCCGACCGCGATCTGCGTTGCGTGATCGTGCGGGGCGCGGGCGGGCATTTTGCCGCCGGAGCCGATATCCGCGAATTTCCCCAGGCGCGTGCCGATGCGGACCGCGTCATGGCATATCACCGGCACACCATCGCCCCGGCCCTGCGCGCGGTGGCGGAGTGCCTCCACCCCGTGGTGGCGGCAATCGAAGGCGTGTGCGTGGGCGGGGGGCTGGAGATCGCCAGCCGCTGCGACCTGCGCCTGGCCGCCCGGGGCGCGCGGTTCGGCGCACCCATCAACCGTCTGGGCTTTCCCATGGCGCCCGACGAGATGCGCGGCCTGCTGGAACTGGCGGGCCGCGCGGTGACGCTGGAAATCCTGCTGGAGGGGCGGGTGTTCGATGCCGACGAGGCATGGGCCAAGGGGCTGCTGACGCGGGTCGTGGCGGCCGAAGCCCTGGAATCCGAGCTGTTGGCGACCGTGGCGCGCCTGTGCGCGGGCGCGCCGCGCGCCGCGCGCCTGAACAAATGGACCGCCGCGCGCCTGTGCGGCGGCGCTGCGCCCCTGAGCGATGCCGAATGGCGGGCCTGCTTCGCCTATGCCGACGGCCCCGATCACCGGCAAGGCGTGCAGGCCTTCTTGCAGGGCGACGACCCTGTTTTCACGGGAGAATGACTTGGAACGCAATGCGAATCTCTATACCGTGCTGCGGGGCGGCTTCCCCTCCGATCTGGATGCCGTGGCGATCGAGACGCCCGGGCGCACCTATAGCTGGGCGGATATCGATGCCCTCAGCGGCCGCATGGCTGCGCTGCTGCGTTCCTATGGCGTGCCGGCGGGTGCGCGGGTCGCCGTCCAGGTCGAGAAGTCTCCCGAAGCCTTGATGCTGTATCTGGCGACCCTGCGCGCCGGCCTGGTCTATCTGCCGCTGAACACGGCCTATCGCGAGGCCGAGGTGGCCTATTTCCTGGGCGACGCCGAACCCGCCGTGGTGGTCTGCGCAAGCGGCGCGAAGAACTGGTGCGAGCCCCTGGCGCGCGCACGGGGCGCGGTCCAGGTGCTGACCCTGGACGCCGATGGCGCAGGCTCTCTGGTCGAGGCCGCCGCCGCGATGGATCCGGCTTTCGAGACCGCGCGCAGCGCCCCCGGGGACCTGGCCGCGATCCTGTATACCTCCGGCACCACGGGGCGCAGCAAAGGCGCCATGCTGACGCACGCCAATCTGGCCGCCAACGCGCTCACGCTGCGGGATTTCTGGGGCTGGCGCGCCGACGACGTGCTGCTGCACATGCTGCCGATCTTCCACGTCCACGGCCTGTTCGTGGCGTCCCACGGGGCGATGCTGGCGGGCGCGCGGATGATCTGGCTGCCGAAACTGGACGTCGATCAGGCCTTGCACTATCTGCCGCGCTGCACCTTGATGATGGGGGTGCCCACCTACTACGTCCGGCTGCTGGCCGATCCCCGCTTCACGCGCGAGACCTGCCGCAACATGCGGCTCTTCATCTCGGGTTCGGCGCCGTTGCTGGTGGATACGTTCCGGGCGTTCCAGGAACGCTCCGGCATGACCATCCTGGAACGCTACGGCATGAGCGAGACCGGCATGATCACATCCAATCCCTGGGATCCGGCGCGCGGCCCGCGCATCCCCGGCACCGTGGGGCCGGCGCTGCCCGGCGAGTCGGTGCGGGTGGTGGACGACGACGACCGGCCGGTGGCGGCCGGCGAGCCGGGCCACGTTCAGGTGCGCGGCCCCAACGTGTTCGCCGGCTACTGGCGCATGCCGGAAAAGACCCGCGAGGAATTCACCGCCGACGGGTGGTTTCGCACCGGCGACATCGGCGCGCTGGGCGGGCCGGGCATTCCCGACGACTACTTGAGCATCGTGGGCCGCAGCAAGGATCTGATCATTTCGGGGGGCTACAACGTCTACCCCAAGGAAATCGAAATGGTGATCGATGCCATGCCCGGCGTCCAGGAGTCGGCCGTCATCGGCGTGCCGCATGCGGATTTCGGCGAGGCCGTGGTGGCCGTGGTGGTGCCGCGGGCCGGGGCCTCGGTGGACCCGGCCGCGATCCAGGCGGGCTTGAAGTCCGGCCTGGCCAATTTCAAGATTCCCAAGAAGATTCACGTGATCGATGCGCTGCCGCGCAATGCCATGGGCAAGGTCCAGAAAAACGTGCTGCGGCAGCAGTACGCGGGCCTGAGTTGAAAAGGGGCGTTCGATAGGCCCCGCCGGGGCCATGGCCGCGCCCGGACCCGGGCCGGCAATCTCCATAAAAACATCAGGAGACAACCATGAAGCGACATATGCTGTGCGCCATGCTGGGCCTGGCCCTGGCGGCCGGATCGGGGGCTTCCCTGGCTGAAACCACTTTGAGGGCGTCGCACCAGTTCCCGGGCGGGCAGGGCGATCCGCGCGATGAAATGGTGCAGATCATCGCCCGCGAGGTCGAGGCGGCCAACGTCGGGCTGAAGATCCAGGTCTTCCCGGGAGCCTCCCTGTACAAGCCCACGGAGCAGTGGGGCGCGCTCACGCGCGGGCAACTGGACATGGCGGCCTTTCCCCTGGATTACGCTTCGGGCCGTGTGCCGCAGTTTTCCGCCACCCTGATGCCGGGCCTGGTGCGCAACTACGACCATGCCCAGCGCCTGAATCAGTCCAACTTCATGAAGGACATCAAGGCTTTGATCGAAAAGCAGGGGGTCGTGGTCATCGCCGATGCCTGGCTGGCGGGGGGGTTCGCCTCGAAGAAGCACTGCATCACCGGGCCCGAAACCATCAAAGGCCAGGTGATCCGGGCGGCCGGCCCGGCGTTCGAGCAGATGCTGGCGGCGGCCGGCGCGTCGATCTCGTCCATGCCTTCGTCCGAGGTCTATTCGGCCATGCAGACCGGCGTGCTGGACGCTGCCAACACCTCCAACGACAGCTTCGTATCCTACCGCCTGTACGAGCAGGCCAAGTGCCTGACGGCGCCGGGCGACAACGCGTTGTGGTTCATGTATGAGCCGGTGCTGATGTCCAAGAAAGTCTTCGATGGCCTGGAGCCCGCGCAACGCGAGGCGATCCTGGCGGCGGCGAAGAAGGCCGAAGACTATTTCACCGCCGAGTCGCGCAAGGGCGAGCAGAAAATGCGCGATATCTACGCCAAGGCGGGGGTGGAGGTCGTCACCATGACGCCGGAGCAGTATCAGGCCTGGATGGCGGTGGCCAAGCATTCTTCCTATCGCCTGTTTGCCGAGAAGGTGCCCGGCGGCGACGAACTGCTGAGAAAGGCGCTGGCCGTCCAGTAGCGGCCGGGCGGGGCCGCCACGATCCGGCGGCGGCCCCCGCGGGCCCGGCCGGGTAATGCCGCCGGCGTTCCCTTTCCCTGGCGACACACAAGGAGGTCGCATGAGTCAAACCTTTATGCGCTGGGTGGAGCGCCTGTCGCGCGCCTGCGGCGTGCTGGCGGCCCTGCTGCTGACGTTCGCGATGCTGGTGGTCTGCCAGATGATTCTGATGCGCTATGTGTTCCGCGCGCCCACCATCTGGCAGACGGAAGCCGTGGTGTTCGGCGCTACGGCGGCGATTTTCCTGGGCGCGCCCTACGTGCTCATGACCAAGGGGCATGTCGGCGTGGACTTCATCCAGATGCTGGTGGGCGCGCGCGCCCGCCGCTGGATGGATCGCGTGGGCGCCTGGCTGGGGCTGACGTTCTGCCTGCTGATGACCGCCGCCACCGGCCTGCACCTGTTCGAGGCGCTGGAGGGCGGCTGGACGACGCCCAGCGTGGCGGCCGTGCCGCTGTGGATGCCGCTGGCGCCCGTGGTGTTCGGTTTCGTCCTGCTGAGCCTGCAGTACGTGGTTGAAATCATGAAATTGTCGGGGGATCCGTCATGACGCCCACTCTTGCGGGAATCTGCATCATCCTGGGCCTGTGCCTGATGCTGGCGACCGGCATGCCCATCGCCTTCGCGCTGGGGCTGGCGGCCGTGGCCGGCCTGTTCCTGGACATGGGGCCGGGCGTGATCTATGTGCTGGCCGAAACCATGTTCGCGGGGATCGCCAATCTGGGCTATGTCGCCATCCCCATGTTCGTGCTGATGGGGGCCATCGTGGCCGGCACGCCGGCCGGCGGCGACCTGTACAAATCGCTGGACCGCTGGCTGCACAAGGTGCCCGGCGGCCTGGTGCTGTCGAACATCGGCGCCTGCGCGATCTTTTCCGGCATGACGGGGTCCAGCCCGGCCTCCTGCGCGGCCATCGGCAAGATGGGCATTCCGGAAATGCTCGGGCGGGGCTATCCGGCCTCGGTGGCGACCGGTTCGATCGCGGCGGGCGGTACGCTGGGCATCCTGATCCCGCCTTCGGTCACCATGATCGTCTACGGCATCTCGACCCAGACCTCGATCGGCCGGCTGTTCCTGGCCGGCGTGCTGCCCGGCATTCTGCTGACCAGCATGTTCATGGCCTGGGCCTTGTACGATGCCCGGCGCAAGGGCTTTCGCTTCGGCGGCGGCGTCTTGCACTATTCCTGGCGCGAAAAGCTGGAATCCCTGCCCAAGGTCCTGCCGCTGCTGCTGATCATCCTGGGGATGCTTTTCGTGCTGTACGGCGGCGTGGCCACGCCGTCCGAGGCCGCTGGAGCGGGGGCGCTGCTGACGCTGGTGGTGGTCGTCCTGGTCTACCGCCTGTTCCGCATGCAGACTTACGTCGGGGTGTTCGGGTCGGCCATGCGCGAAAGCGTCATGATCATGATGATCATGGCCTCGGCCGAACTGTTCGCCTTCGCCCTGTCGTCCCTGTTCATCACCCAGAGTCTGGCGGCGGCGATCGCGGCGCTGGAAATCAACCGCTGGCTGCTGATGGGGCTGATCAATCTGTTCCTGCTGGTGGCGGGGATGTTTCTGCCGCCGGTGGCGATCATCGTCATGGCGGCGCCGCTGCTGCTGCCGATCATCACGCAGGCGGGTTTCGATCCCTACTGGTTCGCCGTGGTCCTGACGATCAACATGGAAATCGGCCTGATCACGCCGCCCGTCGGGCTGAACCTGTTCGTCCTGAACGCGATCGCGCCGGACGTGCCCACCCAGGAAATCCTCAAGGGCGCGCTGCCCTACGTCCTGGTGATGATGCTGGCCATCGTGCTGCTGTGCGTGTTCCCGGGCATCGTCACCTGGCTGCCGGACCTGGTCATGGGCGCGGCGATCGCTTAGGGCGTTTCAACCGGCGGCCGCCTCCGCCGGGCCCGGCGAGCCCGGTCGGCCGGGCGGCGCGTCCAGCGCCCGCATTTCTTCGCCGATGCGCTGCGCAGCCTTGATCATCTGCCGCAGGGGATAGGCGAGGGCGGCGTAGTCGCCTTCGGTCTCGATGATGTTGGGCGGCGCGGCCTCCCGGTCGGCCAGGGCGTCCCGCGTGGCCGCCAGCGCCTGGCGGATGCCCTCGGGTTCGTGATCGAGCAGGGCCAGTTGCGGGATCACGGCGGCGATCTGCGAGGCCAGCGTATGGCTCTGGATCAGCAGACGGTTCAGTTCCGGGACGTGGCGCTGCCGGCTGACGGGCTCGTCCATCATGCGGTAGAACCCCGAGGCGAAGTTGCTGAAGGCAATGTGCACGTGCTTGCGGGCCAGCTTCCAGCGCACTTCGGCCTCGCTTTGTTCCAGCGACGCGCCCGGGCCTGCCGCCCGTGCCGCGCGGCAGGCCCGGGCGTAGTCCAGCCCGCAGTCCAGGAAGGCCTGGTTGGCTGCGCGCAACGCCTGGGCCAGGGCGCCCAGACTGTTGCGCTCCCAGGACGGCAGGATGTAGCTGCAGGTCAGCGCCAGGAGGCTGCCGATCAGGGTATCGGCCAGGCGCTCGCCCACGACCGCATTGGAGTCCGGCGCCAGGAAATGGAACACCAGCAGCACGAAGAGGGTGTTGAAGACGGCCGACAAGGTGTAGTTCACCTGGATCAGGCTGTAGCCCAGGATGCTGCAGACCACCAGGATGAGCAGGTAGACGTCGGTGTCGTGCACCAGGGAGAACAGCGGCAGTGACAGGCCGCAGCCGACCAGCGTGCCGATCAGGCGCCAGCCATTGCGCTGGCGGGTCAGCGCGAAACCGGGCTTCATGATGACCAGCACGGTCAGGATGATCCAGTAGCCGTGTCCCGCCATGCCAGGATCCAGTGCGTTCACCAGCGGGGTGCGGGCGAGCAGGGCGCCCACCACCATCGCCAGCAGGGCCGCCACCGCCACGCGCAGCGCGTAGCGGCAATGCGCCGACTGCAGGTTCAGATTGCGCGTCAGCAGATCCGTACGCCATTTCTGCCGTGTCAGGAAGCGGTTCAGCGTCTGGCCCGCGCGCACCGGGTCGGTTTCCTGCGGCGTCGGGTTGACGGAGTGATCCGCCATGCGCTCGACCTGGCGGGCCATGTTGCGCAGCCGGCGCAACACCTGGACCAGCAGGGCATAGAGCTCCGGGTCGGAGCGCGGCATGCCGCCTTCGCGCAACTGCTGCAGTTCGAATTCCAGCGCGCGCAGTTCCGCCTTGACGCTGTTGCGGATGCGGTGGCGGCGGTTGCGCGCCACATTCAGGGCCAGGCCGGCGACGTTGGCGGCCAGCTTCATCATCGCATCGCGCACGAATAGCAGGATGTCGCTGTCGGGCAGCGCGCGCCGCAAGGTCGCGTAGTCCGTGTGGGTCGCCACCATGCTGTCGAGCAGGTTGATCATGTCCACGAACAGGTTCAGCAGCCCCAGGCGCAGCCGGTCGCCGCGCGAGGCCGTGCCGCGCGGCTGTTCGCGCAGCACCATGTCGCGCGCGGCCTGGTGGGCCTCGGTCATCAACGCCTGGCAGCGGATCAACCGGCGGTAGCTGTCGTCCAGATCCAGGTGGATGTCGTAGAAGCGACCCCGCGCGGCAATGTAGTCGGCCGTGGCGAACAGGGCCACGGACAGGGCCTGCTGCTCTTCGCGGTGCCACAGCAGCCGGTGGGCGGCCGCGCTGTAGAGCAGGTAGAAAGCGCCGCCCAGAAACGAGGTCAGCGTGTGCTGCAGCACGTCGGCCGGCGTCAGGGGCGAGCGCAGGGTCAGGGTCATGATCAGCAGGCAGGCGAAGCCCAGCAGGCCGCCATGTTTGCCGTAGACCGTCAGCATCGAGAAGCCGAAGCACAGGAGCGGCACGGCAAGCCAGACGGCCAGGACGTGGCTCGATGCCAGGCCGGTCAGGGCGGTGGTGACCGAGCCCAGGCACAGGGCGGCGAACATGCCGTTGATCCCGTACCGCCGGGGGCCGCCCGGCTGGTCCAGGATGGCCACGCAGGCGGCGCCGACCGCCGCCACGAAACCGGAGGCATGCAGGCCGTACAGGCCCGATAGCACCAGCGCCGGCAGCAGCACCCCTGTGGCCTGGCGCAGGCCGCCGAAGAAGTGGTGGCTGTAGAAAAAGCGTTGCAACTGCGAGGCGGGCAGGATCATGCGGCCGGCGTCCGGTAGGGGGCGATGGCGCCAGTATAGGCAAATCCCCGTTTTCCAACGGGCGTTTCGCCAGGCGCCCCACCCGGCCCGCTTGCGGCTGATGTTGCAACGCGGTAAATTAGCCGTTCGGTCGGCCCCATGGCGGCTGCCCGACGTGGCGAGCACTCCCGGGTCACACACCCGGTTTTTTTCGTCTTGCGTCTTTATGCTCCAGGATGTGTCACAAGCGCGGTCCGGGGCGTCCATTTCCACCACGTTGCGCCTCAGGGCGCGAGTGTCCAGTGCCAAGGGGTGCAGACTGGCCCCGCGATGTGTCCGGGCAAAGCGATTCCGTGAATCGCCCAGCGTCGGATCATGTGGCGGATCGCCGGAACTGGCCCGGGCTGCCAATAGGCCGCTTGGTGCCCGACACGGGTCAAGAAAGGAATCATCATGGAACTCAATGGCGCCGACATCGTCGTGCGTTGTCTGATCGAGGAAGGCGTAGACCATGTGTTTGGCTACCCCGGCGGCGCAGTCCTCTACATCTACGACGCAATCTACAAGCAGGACAAATTCCAGCACGTGCTCGTGCGGCACGAACAGGCGGCCGTCCACGCCGCCGATGCGTATTCCCGATCCTCACAGAAAACCGGCGTCTGCCTGGTGACCAGCGGGCCGGGCGTGACCAATGCCGTCACCGGCATCGCCACCGCCTACATGGATTCGATCCCGATGGTCATCCTCAGCGGTCAGGTGCCCACGCACGCAATCGGCCAGGATGCCTTCCAGGAATGCGATACCGTCGGCATCACCCGGCCCTGCGTCAAGCACAATTTCCTGGTGCGCGATGTCAAGGATCTGGCCGACACCCTGCGCCGCGCTTTCTACATCGCGCGTTCCGGCCGCCCCGGCCCGGTGCTGGTGGACATCCCCAAGGATGTCTCCGTGGCGATGTGCAAGTACACGGCGCCGCGCGGTCCGGTGCAGTTGCGCTCCTACGCGCCGGTCACCAAGGGGCATCAGGGCCAGATCAAGAAAGCCGTGCAGATGCTGCTGGCCGCCGAGCGCCCGATGATCTACGCCGGCGGAGGGGTCGTGCTGGCCGATGCCGCCGACGAGCTGCGCAAGCTGGTCCGCCTGACCGGCGCCCCCTGCACCACGACCTTGATGGGGTTGGGCGCCTATCCCGGCACGGACGAGCGCTTCGTCGGCATGCCCGGCATGCACGGCACCTACGAAGCCAATATGGCGATGCAGAACTGCGACGTGCTGATCGGCATCGGCGCGCGCTTCGATGACCGCGTCATCGGCAATCCCAAGCATTTCGCCCAGGTGCCGCGCAAGATCGTGCACGTGGACATCGACCCGTCCTCGATCTCCAAGCGGGTGCGGGTGGATGTGCCCATCGTGGGCGACGTCAAGGAAGTCCTGCAGGACCTGATCGGCCTGTACGCCCAGTCGCTGGCCGAGCAGGGCCTGAGCGAACAGCGCCTGGATGCCTGGTGGAAGCAGATCGACGCCTGGCGCGGCCGCAAGTGCCTGGACTACGAAGCGTCCGATACCGTCATCAAGCCGCAGTTCGTGGTCCAGAAACTCTGGGAGGTCACGCGCGGCCAGGCCTTCGTCACGTCCGACGTGGGCCAGCACCAGATGTGGGCGGCCCAGTACTACCCCTTCCCGGAGCCGCGCCGCTGGATCAATTCCGGTGGCCTGGGCACCATGGGCGTGGGCTTGCCCTACGCCATGGGGGTGCAGATGGCCAATCCGGACCGCGACGTCGCCGTCATCACCGGCGAAGGCTCGATCCAGATGAATATCCAGGAGCTGTCCACCTGCAGCCAGTACCGCCTGACCCCCAAGGTGCTGTGCCTGAACAATCGCTACCTGGGCATGGTGCGCCAGTGGCAGCAGATCGAATACGGCTCGCGCTATTCTGAATCGTATGTCGACGCCCTGCCGGACTTCGTCAAGCTGGCTGAGAGCTACGGCCACGTCGGCATGCGCATCGACAAGCCGGCCGACGTCGAGCCCGCCCTGCGCGAGGCATTCACGAAATACAAGGACCGTCTGGTGTTCATGGATTTCATCACCGATCAGACCGAAAACGTCTGGCCCATGGTGAAGGCGGGCCGCGGCCTGACCGAGATGCTGCTGGGTTCCGAGGATCTGTGAGGGGATAAGACCATGAAACACGTGATTTCCATTTTGCTGGAAAACGAACCCGGCGCCCTGTCGCGCGTGGTGGGGCTGTTCTCGGCCCGAGGCTACAACATCGAGACGCTGACCGTCGCCCCCACCGAGGACGCCACCCTGTCGCGCATGACCATCGTCACGGTCGGTTCCGACGAGATCATCGAGCAGATCACCAAGCACCTGAACCGCCTGGTGGACGTGGTCAAGGTCGTCGACCTGTCCGAAGGCCCCCACGTCGAGCGCGAGCTCATGCTGATCAAGGTGCGCGCGGTCGGCAAGGAACGCGAGGAAATGAAGCGCATGGCGGAAATCTTCCGCGGGCGCATCATCGATGTCACCGACAAGACCTACACCATCGAACTGACCGGGGTGCAGGACAAGATCGCCGCCTTCATCGGGGCACTGGACCACAGCGCCATCCTGGAGACGGTCCGCACCGGCGTCTCCGGCGTGGGCCGCGGCGAACGTGTCCTGAAGCTGTGAAAAACGCCTCCGCGCCTTCAGCGGCACGGAGGCAGCACGTTTTTTCTGCCTCGGCTGAAAACCCCTCTCTTCTCAAAGTCAAATAATTCAACGGAGTATCCGACATGAAAGTTTTCTACGACAAAGACTGCGACCTGTCCCTCGTCAAGGGCAAGACCGTCGCCATCATCGGCTACGGTTCCCAGGGCCATGCGCATGCGCAGAACCTGAATGATTCCGGCGTGAAGGTCGTCGTCGGCCTGCGCAAGAACGGCGCGTCCTGGAAGAAGGCCGAGAACGCCGGCTTGGCCGTCAAGGAAGTCGCAGAAGCCGTCAAGGGCGCCGATCTGGTCATGATGCTGCTGCCCGACGAGAACATCGCCCAGGTCTACCGCAATGAAGTCGCCGCCAACCTCAAGGCGGGCGCCGCGCTGGCCTTCGCCCACGGCTTCAACGTGCACTACGGCCAGGTCGTGCCGCGCGCCGACGTGGACGTCATCATGATCGCGCCCAAGGCTCCGGGCCACACCGTGCGCAACACCTACACCCAGGGCGGCGGCGTGCCGCACCTGGTGGCCGTGCACCAGGACGTCTCGGGCAAGGCCCGCGACCTGGCCTTGTCCTACGCCATGGCCAATGGCGGCGGCCGCGCCGGCATCATCGAGACCAACTTCCGCGAGGAAACGGAAACCGACCTGTTCGGCGAACAGGCCGTGCTGTGCGGCGGCACCGTCGAGCTGATCAAGGCCGGTTTCGAAACCCTGGTGGACGCGGGCTACGCCCCCGAAATGGCCTATTTCGAATGCCTGCACGAACTGAAGCTGATCGTGGACCTGATCTACGAAGGCGGCATCGCCAACATGAACTACTCGATCTCCAACAACGCGGAATACGGCGAATACGTCACCGGCCCGCGCGTGGTGACCGATGCGACGCGCGCCGCGATGCGCCAGTGCCTGGCCGACATCCAGTCCGGTGTCTACGCCAAGAACTTCATCCTGGAAAACGCCGCCGGCGCTCCGGAACTGACCTCGCGCCGCCGCCTGAACGCGGAATCGCAGATCGAGCAGGTCGGCGCCAAGCTGCGCGCCATGATGCCGTGGATCGCCGCCAACAAGCTGGTGGACCAGTCCAAGAACTGATCGCTGCCCGATGGCCAATGGCCGGGCGCCCCTGCCGGGGCGCCCGGCCATTGCATTTTTCCCCGCATCGATTTAGGGTATTCTTGCGCCTACCATGAAAATCCCTCCTTACCCCCACCCCCTGATCGCCCGCGAAGGCTGGCTCATCCTGGCCGCCGCCGTGGTCGTTTCCCTGCTGGCGACCTGGTGGTCTCCCTGGGCCTCCGTCCCGCTCTGGGTGTTCACGCTGTTCGCCTTGCAGTTCTTCCGCGATCCCGCGCGTGAAGCGCCGGAGGGCGAGGGCCTGGTGCTGTGTCCCGCCGACGGCCGCATCGTCTGCGTCGAGGACGCGGCCGATCCCTATGCGGGCGGGCGCCCGGCGCTGAAGATCAGCGTCTTCATGAACGTCTTCAACGTCCATTCGAACCGCGTCCCGGTCGATGGCGAGGTCCAGTCCATCGACTACTTCCCGGGAAAGTTCTTCAACGCGGCCCTCGACAAGGCGTCCCTGGAAAACGAACGCAACGCCATGGTGCTGCGCACGGCCGACGGGCAGACGGTCACGGCCGTCCAGGTCGCCGGCCTGGTGGCCAAGCGCATCCTGTGCCACGCCCGGCCGGGGCAATCCCTGTACGCGGGGCAGCGCTACGGCTTCATCCGCTTCGGTTCGCGAGTGGACGTATACTTGCCTCCAGGAACGCGTCCCAGGGTCGCCCTGGGCGACAAGGTCAAGGCCACGCGCACGGTCCTGGCCGAGCTTCCCGTTCCGCCCCGCGATGACGTTTCCGCAGCCTGAACCCATGCCTGACGAACCCCAGCGCCGACGCAGCATCTATCTGCTGCCCAACGCCTTCACTACCGCCAATCTGTTCGCCGGTTTCTATGCCGTCGTCCAGGCCATGAACCAGCACTATGAGGTGGCCGCCATCGCCGTGTTCCTGGCGATGGTGTTCGACAGCATGGACGGGCGCGTGGCCCGGCTGACCAACACCCAGTCCGCCTTCGGCGAGCAGTACGACTCCCTGGCCGACATGATGTCCTTCGGCATGGCGCCCGCGCTGGTGATGTACGAATGGTCGCTGCAGGGCCTGGGCCGCTGGGGCTGGCTGGCCGCCTTCGTCTACGTGGTGGGGGCCGCTCTGCGGCTGGCGCGTTTCAACGCCAATATCGGCAAGGTGGACAAGCAGTACTTCCAGGGTCTGCCCAGCCCGGCGGCGGCGGCGCTGATCGCCGGCTTCGTCTGGCTGTCGGTGGACAACAAGCTGTCCCTGTCCGACGGCCTCATCGCCTGGGCCGCTTTCGGGATGACCGTCTACGCCGGCGTCGCCATGGTCTCGAACGCGCCGTTCTTCAGCGGCAAGTCCTTCGCGCTGGGCCGCAGCGTGCCGTTCTGGGTCATGCTGGTCGTGGTGGCGGTCTTCGTCTTCGTCTCCAGCGATCCGCCGGTGGTGCTGTTCGCCCTGTTCGTGCTCTACAGCCTGTCGGGCTGGGTGCTGTGGGCCTGGCGCGTGCGCCGCGCCCGCCGCCTGGGGCAGCGCATGCGCGGCGCCGACCCCGCCGGCGATGAGTGATCGATGCGGCCGGAACCGGCACGCGTCCGGTCCAAATCCGCTATAATCTTTCCGCGCCACGATCTGCGTGGCGCTTTCATTTCATCTCACGGCAGCGCGCCTCGGTGCTGCCGCATGTTCCAGAGGAATAAAAAATGTCTGTTGCAGATATCGTCAAATCCGACATCGTCGCGCAATTCCAGCGCGCCGCCAGCGACACCGGCTCTCCTGAAGTCCAGGTGGCCCTGCTCACGGCCCGCATCAACGAATTGACCGGCCACTTCAAGACCCACAAGAAAGATCACCACTCGCGCCGCGGCCTGCTGCGCATGGTCAGCCGCCGCCGCAAGCTGCTGGACTACCTCAAGGGCCGCAATCCGGATTCGTACCGCGCACTGATCGAAAAACTCGGCCTGCGCAAGTAATGCCCGGGGGCTTCGCTCCCTTCGCACGAGCCGTGTACGCTGCATTGTTTTCAGGCAGCGTGCGCGGCTTTTTGTCATGGGTCGCCGCACGATGCCCCGCCTCCGGTGGGCGGGATGCGGGCAAGAGCCCCGCAGGCGTCCCTTTTATAGGATTAGAAAATGTTCAATAAAGTGAGCAAGTCGTTCCAGTACGGCCAGCACACCGTCGTCCTGGAAACCGGCGAAATCGCCCGCCAGGCTTCGGGCGCGGTGCTGGTGTCCGTCGATGATACGGTGGTGCTGGCCACGGTGGTGGCTTCCAAGACCGCCAAGCCGGGCCAGGACTTCTTCCCGCTGACCGTCGATTACGTCGAGAAGACCTATGCGGCCGGCAAGATTCCGGGCGGTTTCTTCAAGCGCGAAGGCAAACCCTCCGAAAAGGAAGTCCTCACCTCCCGCCTGATCGACCGTCCGCTGCGCCCGTTGTTCCCGGAAGGCTTCTACAACGACGTGCAGGTCATCATCCACACGGTCTCGGTCAATCCGGAAGTCGATCCCGACATCCCCGCCCTGATCGGCGCCTCGGCCGCCCTGGCGATCTCCGGCATTCCCTTCAATGGCCCGGTGGGCGCCGCGCGCGTGGGCTACATCGACGGCCAGTACGTGCTGAACCCCAGCACCTCGCAAGTGCGCGGTGAATCCCAGCTCGACCTGGTGGTGGCCGGAACCGAGACCGCTGTGCTGATGGTCGAATCCGAAGCCCGCCAGTTGTCCGAAGACATCATGCTGGGCGCCGTGGTCTACGGCCACGAGCAGATGCAGGCCGCCATCAACGCCATCCACGAACTGGTCGCCGAGGCCGGCAAGCCCGAATGGGATTGGCAGCCCGCCGCGCGCAACGAAGTCCTGGCCACCGCCGTGCGCGCGGCCGCCTTCGAGCCGCTGCAAGCCGTCTACCAACTGCGCGACAAGCAGGAACGCACCACGCGCCTGCGCCAGGTCTACGCCGACGTCAAGGCCAAGCTGGCCGAGCATGCCGCCGCCCGCGGCGATGCCGCGCCCGACCACGTCGAGGTCGAGAACATGCTGTTTGCGCTGGAATCGGAAATCGTCCGCGGCCAGATCCTGAACGGCGAACCGCGCATCGACGGCCGCGACACGCGCACCGTGCGCCCGATCAGCATCCGCCTGGGCGTGCTGCCGCGCGCCCACGGCTCCGCGCTGTTCACGCGCGGCGAAACCCAGGCGCTGGTGGCCACCACCCTGGGCACCAAGCAAGACGAGCAGATCATCGATTCGATCATGGGCGAATACCGCGACCGCTTCATGATGCACTACAACATGCCGCCGTTCGCCACTGGCGAAACCGGCCGCTTCGGCGTGCCCAAGCGCCGCGAGATCGGCCATGGCCGCCTGGCCAAGCGCGCCCTGGCGCCGCTGCTGCCCTCCGCGGAAGATTTCCAGTACACCCTGCGCCTGGTGTCCGAGATCACCGAATCCAACGGCTCCTCGTCCATGGCCTCGGTCTGCGGCGGCAGCCTGTCCATGATGGACGCCGGCGTGCCGGTCAAGGATCACGTGGCGGGCGTCGCCATGGGCCTGATCAAGGAAGGCGGCAAGTTCGCCGTCCTGACCGACATCCTGGGCGACGAGGATCACCTGGGCGACATGGACTTCAAGGTGGCCGGCACCGTCAGCGGCATCACCGCCTTGCAGATGGATATCAAGATCCAGGGCATCACCAAGGAAATCATGCAGGTGGCGCTGGCCCAGGCCCGTGAAGGCCGCCTGCACATCCTGGGCAAGATGCGCGATGCCATCGATGGCTCCCGCCAGGAGCTGTCCGACTTTGCGCCGCGCATGCTCAGCATCAAGATCAACCCGGAAAAGATCCGCGACGTGATCGGCAAGGGCGGCGCCACCATCCGGGCGCTGACCGAGGAAACCGGCTGCCAGATCGACATCAGCGACGACGGCAGCATCACCATCGCCAGCGCCGACCTGGACCGCGCCCATGAAGCCGAGCGCCGCATCAAGGAACTGACCGCCGACGTCGAAGTGGGCCAGGAATACCAGGGCACCGTTCAGCGCCTGCTGGATTTCGGCGCCATCGTCCAGGTCCTGCCCGGCCGCGACGGCCTGCTGCACATCTCGGAGATCGCCAACTACCGCATCGCCGACATCAACGATGTGCTGAAGGTCGGCCAGTCGGTGCGCGTCAAGATCATCGAAGCCGATGAGCGCGGCCGCCTGCGCCTGTCGGTCAAGGCGATCGGCGGCATCGAAGCCCAAGGCGGTCCCGCCGCTCCGGCCGCCTGATCCCGCCGCCTGTCCGCGCCGCTTCCGGGCTGCGCGGCATGACAACGGGCGCCCCTCGGGGCGCCCGTTGTCATTGGGCCACCGGCCTGCGGCAGCCGGCCGCCGGATCAGTAGACGGTCGTTTCCGTCATCCGGACCTGCGCCGGCGGGTGCTTGCCCAGGTAGTCGTGCTGGAACAGGCGCATCCGCAGCACGCTGCGGTATTCGCCGTTGACGAAGAACTCGTCCTTCAGTTCGCCCTCGGTCTGGAAGCCCAGCCGGGTATAGATGTGGATCGCCTTCTTGTTCTCGGTGTCCACGATCAGGTAGAGCTTGTAGAGGTTCAGCACCTTGAAGCCGTATTCCATGGCCAGTTGGGTCGCGTGGAAGGCGAGGCCCTGGCCCTGGTGTTCTGGCGCGATGATGATCTGGAACTCCGCGCGCCGGTGGACGTGGTCGATTTCCACCAGTTCCACCAGGCCCGCCCGCTCGGCGTCGCATTCGATGATGAAGCGCCGTTCGCTCTGGTCGTGGACGTGCTGGTCGTACAGGGACTGCAATTCGGAGAAGGTGGCGTAGGGCTCTTCGAACCAGTAGCGCATGACGCTGGCGTTGTTGTCCAGTTGGTGCACGAATTGCAGGTCCACCCGCTCCAGCGGGCGCAATTTGATGAGATCGGTATGCATGGTCTGTCTTCCTTTCCCCGGATGGCGCATGGGGTGAAACGGATTATCCCTTCTGCTCTTACGATCCATAAAGATGAAATTCATCTTCTTTATTGATGAAAGGGATGGGTGCCTGCCGGATGTCAGCGCACGGAGAGCACGATCTTGCCGATTTGCTCGCCCGCGTCCATCATGGCGTGGGCGCGCGCGGCCTCGGCCAGAGGGAAGGTCGCGTGGATCGAAGGCCGGACTGCGCCGGATTCCAGCAGCGGCCAGACGCGTTCGCGCAGCGCCGCCGCGATGCGGGCCTTGAACGGCACGGGCCGCGCACGCAGCGTCGAGCCCGTCACCGTTAGGCGGCGGCGCATGACCTGGCCGCAGTTCAGCGTCCCGCGCGCGCCGCCCAGCAAGGCGATCATCACCAGCCGGCCGTCGTCGGCCAGGCTGTCCAGGTTGCGTTCCAGGTAGCCGCCCGCCACCATGTCCAGGATCACATCGACGCCGCGGCCATTCGTCAGCGCCTTGATTTCCGCCACGAAATCCTGTGTCCGGTAATCGATGCCGCGCGTGCAGCCCAGCGCCTCGATCGCCCGGACACGATCCGGGCTGCCGGCCGTGGCGTACACCGTGTGGCCGAAGGCGCGCGCCAGCGAGATGGCGGTCGTGCCGATGCCGCTGGCGCCGCCATGGACCAGCAGCGTCTCGCCCGGGGCCAGGGCGCCCCGATCGAAGACGTTGCTCCAGACCGTGAAATAGGTCTCCGGCAGCGCGGCGGCCTCGACCATCGACAGGCCGGCCGGCACGGGCAGGCACTGGGCGGCGGGCGCTGTGCAGAACTGCGCGTAGCCGCCGCCCGCCACCAGGGCGCAGACCGCATCGCCCGCTTTGAACCCGGCGGCTTCGGGTTCGCCGCCGACGATGCGTCCGGCCACTTCCAGGCCGGGCAGATCGGAGGCGCCCGCCGGGGGCGGGTAGCTGCCCTGGCGCTGGAAGACATCGGGCCGGTTGACTCCGGCGGCCTCGACCTCGATCAGGACTTCACCGGGGCCAGGCACGGGGGTGGGGCGGTCCGTCAGGCGCAGGACGTCGGGGCCGCCCGGCGTGGTGATTTCAATGGCTTGCATGGGTGCTCCTACGGATAGGCTCGGAGCATTATGCGCTACACTTTCGATCTTTGCGGAAGCGTGCCAGAGCGGTTGAATGGACCGGTCTTGAAAACCGGCGATGGGGCAACCCATCCGTGAGTTCGAATCTCACCGCTTCCGCCACCGACCCCACAGGCCGCGACATGGATCAATGCATCAAGGGGCGCAGCGCGCTCACGCCCGAGGACCGGGACTGGACGCACCGGGCCATCCGGATCCTGGAAGCCGATGGCAGGCGTTCGGCCGATACGCATCTGGTCAAGCCCGATTTCCCGGGGCTGCGCGGCATCGACATCTATTTCAAGGACGAGAGCACGCACCCCACCGGCAGCCTCAAGCACCGCCTGGCGCGATCCTTGTTCCTGTACGGCATCTGCAACGGCCGCATCCGCGAAAACACGCTCCTGGTCGAGGCTTCGTCGGGCTCCACCGCCGTCTCGGAAGCCTATTTCGCCCGTCTGCTGGGCCTGTCTTTCGTGGCCGTGATGACCCGCTCGACCAGCCAGCAGAAGATCGAGGCCATCGAGCGGTTCGGCGGCCGTTGCCATTTCGTCGACCATGCCCGCGAAGTCTACGGCGCGGCCCAGGCCATCGCCGACGAGGCGGACGGCTATTACCTGGACCAGTTCACGCATGCCGAGCGCGCCACGGACTGGCGCGGCAACAACAACATCGCCGAAAGCATCTTCCGCCAGATGTCGGGCGAATTCCATGCCGTCCCCGAATGGGTGGTCATGAGCGCCGGCACGGGCGGGACTTCAGCCACCCTCGGGCGCTTCATCCGCTATCGCAACCTGGATACGCGGCTTTGCGTGGTCGACGTCGAGGGCTCCGCGTTCTACGAAGCCTGGCAGAGCGGCGACATGAACATCACGGCGACGGGCTCGCGCATCGAGGGGATCGGCCGCCCGCGCGTCGAGCCCTCCTTCATTCCGACCGTCATCGACGAGATGATCCGCATTCCCGATGAGGCCTCGATCGCGGCGGCGCATGTGCTGTCCGATCGTCTCTTCCGCCGCGTGGGAGGCTCCACGGGGACGAACTTCATGGGCGTGCTGTGCATGGCCTCGCTGATGCGCCAACAGGGGCGCAGCGGATCCCTGGTCACCCTCATCTGCGACAGCGGCGACCGCTACGCGACAAGCTATTACAACGAAGCCTGGCTGCGCGAACAGAAGCTGGACATCGGCGGTTGGCGTGCGCGCATCGAGCGTTTTCTCGACACGGGCGAGGGTTCGCTGCTCTGAGCTCCGGGTCCGCAGGCCCCTTGAACGCAGAGGGCCTGCGGTCCTTCTGTACAATGCGCATCACATCATGCCCGAGTGGTGAAATCGGTAGACACAAGGGACTTAAAATCCCTCGCCGCAAGGTGTGCCGGTTCGAGTCCGGCCTCGGGCACCAGTTCAATACCCCGCCAACCGGAAAGCCAGCGGCAGGCAGACCGCCGTCAGCAGGCCGGCCAGCCCCATGCCAAGCCCCGCGAACGCGCCGTCCCGGGGGCTGATCTGCATGGCCCGGGCGGCGCCGATGCCGTGCGCGACCACGCCCAGGGTGAATCCGTGCGTACAGGGGTCCGAGAGGCGCAACCGGCCCAGCACGGCCTGGGTCATCAGAGCGCCCGCCACCCCCGTCAGCATGACCAGGGCCGAGGTCAGCGAAGCCAGCCCGCCTAGTTCCTCCGACAGGCCGAGCGCGATCGGCATGGTGACGGATTTTGCCGAGATCGACAGGATGGTGGTTTCGGAAGCGCCGAATGCGGCGGCCAATCCCATGGCGAGCGCGATCGAGACGCCTGAACCCAGCAATGCGCCCGTGCAGAACCGGACCCAGTGGCGCCGGATGATCTTCATCTGGTGAAACAGCGGGATCGCCAGCGCGACGGTGGCCGGTCCCAGCAGGAAATGAATCATGCGGGCGCCGCTGAAATAGGTGTCGTAATCGACGCCGAGGATGCTGAGGGCCGCCACCAGGATCGAGGTCGAGACGGCGACGGGATGCAGCAAAGGCGTGAAGCGCGCGCGGCGCTGGATCGCCAGGGCGAGGCGGTAGACGGCGAGGGTTGCCAGCAGCCAGGTCGCCGGCTGGCGGATGACATGATCGAGGGTGGCCTGCATGTCAGCGTCCGTCGTCCAGCCCGCGCACCAGGTAGGCCGTGAGGACGATCGATGCCAGGGTGCTGCCGAACACCGCCGCCAGGATGGCGGGCCACTCGGCAGCCAGGCGGTCGAATTGCGTCATGATGCCCACGGCAGCCGGAATGAACAGCAGGGAAAGATGGCGCAGAAAGCGTGTTGAGGAGCGGATCAGCGCGCTGTCCTGATCTTGCTTCGCGATCAGCCATATCAACAGCAGGATCATGCCGATCACGGGTCCGGGGATGGGGACCGACAGCGCGAAGGCCGCCGCCTCGCCCAGAACCTGGAACAGTAGCAAAGTGATGAAGCTGGTCGTCATGTGATGAGCAGGCCTGTGAATGGTCGCGCTGGAGCCCGGCTTCTTCCGCCCAGGGTTGATTCCGGGATTCCGCGGCTTTCCGGACGGCGGCGTGTGCGAGGAGTCGAAGGCCGTCGTTTCCCCATTGTAGGATGTGTCCGGCCCCGCGATGGGGGCGCATGGAAATTCTGGGGAGGCTGATTGTTATCGCGAAACGGCATAACAGAAAGAACTGGATACAGAGTGGTCCGGCGCAGGCTTCACCGTAACATTGAGGCCTCCAAGCCGGGTCGGCGGAAGGGTTTGCGATCAGGTCCGGAACACCCTCATCGAGAGCGAGACCACACCATGCGCAACCTGAAAATCGGCACTCGGCTGGCCCTGGGATTCGGCTTTGTGATCCTGCTGCTGCTCACCATGTCGGGCATCGGCGCCTGGCGCATGCTGGACACCCAGCAGGACAACCAGACACTGGACGAGCACTTGCGCACCACGGCGCTCATCCAGCAGGTGGCGCGGCAGATCAACAAGAGCGCCAACCTGACCCAGGCCACCCTCGCGGCCGACCCCGACACCTTGCGGCGCCTGAAGCAAGACATCGAAACCACCGATGGGCAGGCGGACGAACTCGCCGGCCAGTTGATGGAATCGCTGTCCCGGCCCCAGGCGGCCGACCTGCTGCGGGCTATCGGCCAAGCGCACGACGCCTTCGTCGAGGGGCGCAGCCAGGCGTTCAAGGACCTGGACAGCGGCAATTACGGCGAGGCCGAGGCTTTCTTCAACCGGGACATGCCCAAGCAGACGGCCAGCCTCATGGACCAGCTTGATCAATTGGCGCAGATGCAGGCCGATGCCGTGCAGCGCCTGTTCAGTGACAGCGCGCAGTCAAGTCGGTTGGGCTTGATCGTGCTGGCGGCGGCCACGCTGCTGGCCCTGATCCTGGGGCCGTTGTTCGCCTGGCGCGTGACGCGCTCGATCACCCATCCGCTGCGGCATGCCGTGACCCTGGCGCAGGCCGTGGCGCGCCGGGACCTCAGTGCCGACGCTGTCGCTCGCGGGCGTGATGAAATCGGCCAGTTGCTGAACGCTCTGGCCACCATGACGCGGAACCTGCGCGGCGCCCTGGGCGAGGTGCGCAGCGGCTCGGATGCCATCGCCTCGGCCTCGGCGCAGATCAGCGCCGGCAACCTGGACCTGTCCTCGCGCACCGAGCAGCAGGCCAGCTCCCTGGCCGAGACCGCCGCCACCACCGAGCAGATCACCGCCACCGTGCGCCAGAACGCCGACAACGCTCAGCAGGCCAACACCCTGGCCGCCTCGGCCGCCAAGACCGCCACCGACGGCGGCGCCATCGTCGCCGAACTGGTCTCCACCATGAGCGAGATCAACACCAAGTCCCAGCAGGTCGCCGACATCATCGGCGTGATCGACAGCATCGCCTTCCAGACCAACATCCTGGCGCTGAACGCCGCCGTCGAGGCCGCCCGCGCAGGCGAACAGGGCCGCGGCTTCGCCGTGGTGGCTTCCGAAGTCCGGGCGCTGGCCCAGCGCTCGGCGGGCGCCGCCAAAGAGATCAAGGGCCTCATCGACACCTCGGTGGAATCGACCGCCAAGGGCAACGAGCAAGCCGCGCGCGCCGGAGCCACGATGCAGGACATCGTCGACAGCATCCACCGCGTCACCGACATCATGGGCGAGATCAGCGCGGCCAGCCGCGAGCAGACCACCGGCATCGAAGAGATCAATGCCGCCATCACGCAGATGGACGACGTTACCCGCCAGAACGCCAGCCTGGTCGAGGAATCGGCCGCCGCGGCCGGCAGCCTGCAAGAGCAGGCCGACACCCTGGCGCGCCTGGTGGCCACCTTCACCCTGAGCCGGGACGAAGCGGCGGATGCGCAGGCGGGCGCGGCCTCGGGCACCCCCGGCGCGAACAACGCCGCCCAGCCACCCGGGCCCGGGCGCCTGCCCTCGGCTCCGGAGAAGGTCGTCAGCCCCGCGCCTCAAGCGCCCCGGCGCAGCGCCCGGGCAGACGCTCCGGCCCGCGCCGCCGCGAAGCCCGCCTTGCGCGCTCCGGGCCGGCCCGCCCCGGCCTCGGCCGGCGACGAAGAGTGGACTGAATTTTGAAACGCGCTTTCGGCGTCAGCGGTCTTTGCCCGGAAGCATCCGCGCCAGGGTGCCGTCGCGATCAATGAAATGGTGCCATAGGGCGCCGAGGGTATGCAGCACGACCAGGGCAATCAGGATCGGCCCCGCGAATCCCGCATGCACCGTGTGGATCGCCTTGGCCACCGACTTGTCCTCGTCCAGCCAGACCGGGATGGAAAACAAGCCGAAGACGCTGACGGACTGCTGGGCGAATTGCGACATCAGCAGACCGGCCACCGGCAGGGCGAGCACCAGCGCGACCAGCGCCCAGTGAACGACCGCCGCCAGACGCAATTGCCAGCTTTGTCCGATGGGCTGAGGCCGGCCTTTGCCCAGCCGTGTGGCCACCCAGGCAATCATCAGGAGCAGGGCGGTCACCCCGAAGCTCTTGTGCAGGAACATGAACTGCCCCTTGGCGGGGTCGCCGCGCTCGTAGCCGCCGGCAATGAGCACACAGATCACTGCTGCGGCGATGACGAGGAACAAAAGCCAATGCAGGGCTTTGAGCGACGGATTCCAGACGGTGGCGTTGGCGGGCATGCGGTCCTCCTGGCGGTCTCTGGCATCCATGCGAAGGATCGATGGATGGGTGATTTCGACTATACCCGATGAGCAGGCGGTTTTGGCCTGTCCGGGATACAGAGTGTGATGGCCGCGCCAGGCGGGGATGCCGCCCCATCCCGTCCGGGCCCGGCGGCGGGAGAGGGGCGGCCAGACTGAAGGGGGCGACGCGCTCGGTTCAAACACGCTACAATTCAGGGTTACTCTTTGCGGAGTTGGGCCTGTTTTCTCATGGAAAAAGCGCCATGGGAAAAGCGGGCGGCCGCCGTAACCACACCCCGGTTTGACTGGATCTATGACACCAATGAGCCACACTCGCACGCGCCTTGTCATGGGCAATTGGAAGATGCACGGCAGCCTTGAGGCCAATGCCGCGTTGCTCGGCGGCCTGACGGCCGGCGCGGCGCGGGCGGGCGAAACCCAACTGGCCGTGTGCGTGCCGTTTCCCTACCTGGCGCAGGCGCGGGCCGCCTTGGCGGGTACGCCGATTTCCTGGGGCGCCCAGGACGTCAGCGTCCACGCGCAAGGCGCCTACACCGGCGAAGTCGCCGCAGCCATGCTGGCCGATTTTGGCTGCGCTTGGGCGCTGTGCGGGCATTCCGAACGCCGCGCGCTTCACGGCGAATCCAGCGCCGTGGTGGCCGCCAAAGCCGCCGCCGCGCTGGCGGCGGGGCTGACGCCGGTCGTGTGCGTGGGCGAAACCCTGGCCGATCGCGATGCCGGCCAGGTCGAGTGCGTGATCGGCGATCAGCTCGAGCCTGTCCTGGCGCTGGGCGCCGAGACCCTGGCGCGTCTGGTCATCGCCTATGAACCCGTCTGGGCGATCGGCACCGGCCGCACCGCGACGCCGGAACAAGCCCAGGCCGTGCATGCGTTCATCCGCGCGGCCCTGGCGCAACACGGCGCCGGGCAGACCCGCATTCTCTACGGCGGCAGCGTCAAGGCCGCCAACGCAGAGTCCCTGTTCGCACAACCCGACATCGACGGCGCCCTCGTGGGCGGCGCGTCCCTCGTCGCCGACGAATTCCTCGGCATCGCGGCTGCGGCCGCCTGATCCGAGAACACCCATAAGGTCCGGAGTCCTATCATCATGCAATGGCTTTCCTCGATCCTGCAGACGCTGCAGGTCATTTCCTCGATCCTGGTCATCGTGCTGGTCCTGCTGCAGCAAGGCAAGGGTGCCGACATGGGCGCCGCCTTCGGCAGCGGCTCGGCCGGCAGCGTGTTCGGCTCGGCGGGCGCGGCCAACTTCCTGTCGCGCGCCACCAAGTGGGCGGCCATCGTGTTCTTCGTCACCACCGGCGGCCTGGCCTGGGTGGCCCACCATCCTTCGGGCTCGCCCATCGAGTCCGGCATCATGCAAGGCTTCACGGCGCCGGCCAAGGAAACCGCTCCGGCAGGCGCCGCCGTGCCCGACGTCGGCGCCGCCGTGCCGGCCGTCCCCGCAGCGCCGTCTGCAGAGGCTGGGTCGTCTGCGCCGGCCGCCGCCGTGCCTTCAGTCCCGTCCACGGGCGATGCGGTGCCGTCCGTGCCGGCGCCGGCTCCCGCGCCCGCCGACAAGCAGTAGAGGCAGGCGCGGCAACTGTTTCCCGGCTTTCGGGTTGCAGTTGAGGCGTCGGTTTCATGCTAGAATGCTCGTCTTTGTCGCAAGGCAAAACGCCGTCGTGGTGGAATTGGTAGACACGCTATCTTGAGGGGGTAGTGGCGAAAGCTGTGCGAGTTCGAGTCTCGCCGACGGCACCACAGATTAAAATCAGGGCGTTTCAGAACGACCCTGGAAGTACCGGAAACCCGCATGAACATTAAGTTCTTGCGGGTTTTTTTCTTGTCCGGACTGCTTGAGCCAGACAGCCTCCACGATTTCCGGTTCGATTCAATCCGCGCTTCATGCGCTATAGTGAAGCCAATCCCCTGACGCGCGATCGCCTATGTTCATCGAGCTGGTCAAAGGAGTGTCACTGCTGTTGGCGTTGTGCTATCTCCACGGCGTGAACGTCCGCTTGTGGCGCACCCGGCCGCTCATGGGCCAGTTGTTCTCGGGCGCCATTTTCGGCGGCATTTGCGTGATCGGCATGCTGACGCCCCTGGTGCTGGAACCCGGCATCATCTTCGACGCGCGCTCGGTGGTGCTCAGCATGGCGGGCTTGTTCGGCGGGCCGCTGGTGGCGGGCGTCGCGGCCGCCATGGCGGCCGTGGCGCGGCTGTCGCTGGGGGGTGGGGGGGCGATGGTCGGCCTGCTGGTGATTCTGTGGTGCTCCATTGCGGGGTTGCTCTATCGCCGGTCGCGCGCGCGGGGATGGCTGGATGTGGACCCCGTGTCGCTGGCGTGCTTTGGCCTGCTGGCGCATGTGGCGGTGCTGGCTTTGTTCCAGCTCCTGCCCGGCGACGCGGCGCGGCAGTTCGCCCATGCAGTCGCCCAGCCATACCTGCTGACTTTCACGGTCGCCACGGTGGTGCTTGGCCTGCTGCTCCGTGACATGGACGACCGTTTGTCGACCGAGCGCGCCCTGGCGGAGACGGCGGCCCGTCTGCGTGAATCAGAACTGCGCTTCCGCTCGGTGCTGCTCAATATCCCCTCGGTCGCGGTCCAGGGCTACGGGGCCGACGGCGCCACGACCTATTGGAACCGGGCGGCTGAGCGGTTCTACGGCTACACGGCCAAGGAAGCCATGGGCAGGCCTTTGCCTGAACTGATCGCGCCGTCTTCCTCGGGCAACTGGATGCGTGCGGACATTGACCGCATGTTCGCCACCGGCGAGGTCGTTGCCGCGGGCGAGGCGCGCCTGCGGCGCAAAGACGGTTCTTCGGTGGATGTATTTTCGAGCCACGCGCTCGTCGCGGTGCCTGGCCAGCCGCCCGAAGTATTCCGTTTCGACGTCGATATTTCCGGCCGCAAGGCAGCCGAGGAAGAAGTGCGCCATCTGGCGTTCTACGATGCGCTGACCCAGTTGCCCAACCGCCGCTTGCTGGTGGACCGCCTGCAGGACGCCTTGGACACGGACGCCCGCCGGGGCCTGATCACGGCGGTGTTCTTCCTCAACCTGGATAATTTCAAGACCTTGAATGATACCCGGGGCCACGGGATGGGCGATCTGCTGCTGCGCGAAGTGGCGTTGCGCCTGCGCGGCTGTATGCGTGACCAGGACACCGTCGCCCGTTTGAGCGGAGACTCGTTCGTGGTGGTGGCCCCCGGCTTGAGCGCCGTCACTTCGGTTGCGGCCGCATGGACGCGCGCGCTGGGCGAGTCGATATTGTCACGTCTGCGCGAGCCCTACGACCTGGCGGGGCATGAATATCATTTTTCGGCCAGCATCGGGGTGGCGCTGCTCGACTGCACGTCGGTGTCGGTGGATGAGGCGCTCATGCAGGCGGACATGGCGATGTATCGCGCCAAGGACGCCGGGCGCAACACACTGAGGTTCTTCGATCCGGACATGCAGCAGGCCGTGACGCGGCGCGCGGTGCTGGAGGCCGAGTTGCGCCAGGGTCTGCGCCGGGGGCAGTTCCTGCTGCTCTACCAGCCGCAGGTGGACAGCATGGGGCGCGTGACGGGCGCCGAGGCGCTGGTGCGCTGGCGGCATCCCGAGCACGGGGTGGTGCCGCCGTCCGAGTTCATCCCCATGGCCGAGGAGACGGGGCTGATCCTGCCGCTGGGCCACTGGATCATGGAAACGGCCATGCGCCAGCAGGCCCGCTGGCGCAAGGATCCGATCCTGAGCCGGCTGGATTTGTCCATCAACGTCAGTCCGCGCGAATTCCGCCAGGAGGACTTCGTGGAGAAGGTGCTGGCGCTGTTGCGCGACAGCGGCGCCGACCCCGCGCGGATCAAGCTCGAACTGACCGAGAGCCTGCTGCTGCACAGCGTGGACAGCGCCATCGAGATCATGTGCGAACTCCGTGCGCATGGCCTGGGCTTCTCGCTTGACGATTTCGGCACGGGCTATTCCTCGCTGAACTATCTCAAGCGCCTGCCGCTTTCCCAGATCAAGATCGACCAAAGCTTCGTGAGCGGCGTGCTGCGGGATCCCAGCGACGCGGCCATCGCGCGGTCCATCATCGCACTGGGCGACAGCCTGGGGCTGGGCGTGCTGGCTGAAGGCGTGGAAACCGAGGCGCACCGTCAGTTCCTGCTGGGCCACGGCTGTCCGGCTTTTCAGGGATACTTGTTCGGGCGTCCGATGGAGCAAGAAGCCTACGAGCAACTGGCCAGGGCGGATCGGGCCGCCGGCTGAGTGTGCCGGCGTCAGTCATGGACCCTGCGCAATTCCACGGCGGGGATCTTCAATTGGCCCCGGTATTTCGTGACGGTCCGGCGTGCCACAAGAATGCCGTGGCGCGCCAGTTGCCGGGTCAGGTCACGCGGGCAGCGGGATGAATTCCCGGTCGTCGCCGGCCGGCAGGGTCATGCGCTGGGCGCGCCAGTCCTCTCGGGCCTGTTCGAGCCGTTCCTGGGACGAGGACACGAAGTTCCAGTAGATGAATCGTTCGCCGACCGGCTCGCCGCCCAGCAGCATGACCGTGGCGGGGCCCCGGGCCTGGATGTGCGCGGCGCGCCCCGGTTCCAGGACGAGCATCTGGCCTTCGGACAGCGGGTGGCCGTCGGTCTCGACGGCGCCCCGGGCCACGTAGACGGCGCGTTCAGTGTAGTCGGCGCCCAGGGCGCGGCGCGCGCCGTCGGCCATGTCCCAGTGCAGATAGAACAGGGGCGAGTGCGTCTGGACGCGGGCGGCGGCGCCGTCGATGGTGCCGGCGATCAGGCGGCCGCGGACGCCATCCTCGTGGAATTCCGGCAGGTCTTCGGAGCCCTGGTGGTGATGGAAGGCCGGCGCCGTTTCCTCGTGCTCGCGCGGCAGGGCGACCCAGGCCTGGATCCCGTGCACGATGGCGCCATGGGCGCGCGCGTACTCCAGCCGTTCGCTGTGGGTGATGCCGCTGCCTGCGGTCATCCAATTGACTTCGCCGGGGCGGATTTCCTGATGAGAGCCGAGGCTGTCGCGATGCGTGATGGCGCCGCTGTACAGGTAGGTGACGGTGGACAGGCCGATGTGCGGATGCGGCTTGACGTCCAGCGTGCGCGGTGCGCCGCGCGCCACGTCGAGCGGACCCATATGGTCGAAGAAGATGAAGGGGCCCACCATGCGGCGCTTGCGAAAAGGCAGCACGCGGCCGACGGAAAAGCCGCCGCCCAGGTCGTGCATGCGGCGGTCGATCAGCAAAGTGGCGGTCATGGGGATTCCTTGCGCGGGCCGGTGAAGGCGGCCTTTGCGATCAACGATAGTCGGGAATGCGGCCGGAAAACAAGCGGGCCCCCGGCAGGGGGCCCGCGAGACGGGACGGGGACGGCCGCGCTACATGTGGCCGGGCAGCCAGGTGGCCAGTTGCGGGAAGTACCAGAGCAGGAAAAGCATGAGCGTCATCAGGCCGAAATAGGGGGCGCAGACCCGGGCCAGGTAGGTAATCTCTTTGCCGGTCATGCTTTGCAGCACGAACAGGTTGAAGCCCACCGGCGGCGTGATCTGGGCGGTTTCCACGGTGATGACCAGGAAGATGCCGAACCAGATCGGGTCGATGCCGGCCGCCTGAATGATGGGCAGCACCACGCCCATGGTCAGGACGATGGTGGAAATTCCGTCCAGGAAGCAGCCCAGCACGATGTAGAACAGGCTGAGGACGATGATCAGCACGCCGGGCGACAAGTTCAGGCTGCCGACGAACTCCGCCAGTTGGCGGGGCAGGCCGATGTAGCCCATCGACAAGGTCATGAAGGCCGCGCCCGACAGGATCAGGGCGATCATGCAGTACAGGCGTGTCGCCCCCAGCAGGGAGTCGCGGAACGATTGCCAGTTCAGGGACTTTTGCCAGGCCGACAGCAGGAAGGCGCCGATCACGCCGATGGCGGCGGATTCGGTGGCGGTGGCGACGCCGGTGTAGATGCTGGCGATCACGCCCAGGATCAGCAGGACGACAGGGATCAACTGGCGCGATTCGCGCAATTTTTCCCGCAGGGGCAGGTGGCCCTCCGCGGACTCCGGCACGCGGTCGGGATGCAGCAGCGCCCAGCCCGCGAGCCAACCGCTGAACAGCAGCGCCAGCAGCGCACCGGGCACGACCCCGGCGATGAAGAGCTTGGCGATCGAGGTTTCCGCCGCCACGCCATAGACGATCAGGATGATTGACGGCGGGATCAGCAGACCCAGGGTGGCGGGGCCGCCGAGCGAGCCGATGATCTGCGCGTCGGGGTAGCCGCGGCGACGCATTTCCGGCAGATTCATGCGGCCCACGGTGACGCAGGTGGCGGCCGAGGATCCACAGACCGAAGCGAAGATCGTGCAGCCCAGCACGTTGGTGTGCAGCAGACGTCCGGGCAGGCGGTTGACCCAGGGCGCCAGCCCTCGGAACAGGTTTTCCGACAGATTGGTGCGATAGAGGATTTCGCCCATCCAGATGAACAGGGGCAGGGCGGTCAGGGTCCAACTGCTGGAACTGCTCCAGATGGTCATGGCCATGGCGTCGCCCGCCGGCCGGCTGGAGAACAGCTCCATGCCGAACCAGGCCACGCCCGCGAGGGTCAGACCGACCCAGACGCCGCCGCCCAGCAGGGTCAGCAGCACGACGATCAGGATGATGCCGACGGTGATTTCACTCATGATGGGGTTCCTCCGCGGCTTGGTCCGGGGCGCGCTTGCCGAGGAGTTCCAGCCAGAACTCGTCGAGGAAGGCGATGAAGAAAAGCAGGGTGCCAAGCGCCATGGAAATCTGGGGAATCCACAGGGGCGTGGCGTCGATGCCGGTGGAAATATCCTGGTAATCCCAGGATTGCCAGACCAGGCGGGCTGAATACAGAGCCAGGAAACCGGAGAGCAGCGTGGCGATCGCCAAGGCGATGAGCTCCAACCCCCGCCGTTTTGCGCCCTTGAGCATGCCCAGGACCAGGGTGACGCGGATGTGCTCGCCTTTCTTCAACGTGCTGGCCAGGGCCATGAAGCCCGCGCCGGCCATCAGATAGCCGGCGTAGGCGTCGATGCCGCCCACGGGAAAGCCCGCCAGGCGACCTGCGATGGAGTAGCTGACCATCAGCAGCACGCCGATCATGCCCAGGCCGGCGAGCCAGCCGCTGCCGGCGTACAGGCCATCGAGAAATTTGCGCATGGCGGGCTCCAGGGGATCAGTTGGCGGTCGTGGCGCGCTGGATCATGCGGGCGTTGGCTCCTTGGCCGAGGGCGCGCATCCGGCCCGAGGCTTCCAGGACTTCCTTGCCCTCGGCGCCGGCGGTCTCCAGCCATTCGAGGATGACCGTCTGGCCGATTTCGACCAGGTCGGACTTGAGCTGGGGCGTGGGCTCGTCGACCTGCATGCCGTTGGCCTTGAGCTTGGCGATGGAGGCCGCGTCGACCTTGCGGGATTCTTCCCAGCCGCGCTTTTCCGCGGCGGCGGCCGCCTGACGGACGGCTTCCTGGGTGGCCGGGCTCAGCGACTCGAAGGCGCGCTTGTTGGCGACCACGGCATTCTTGGGAATCCAGGCCTGGACGTTGGTGTAGTACTTCAGGTTTTCGTAGAGCTTGTTGTCCGCCCCGGTGGCGCTGGAGGTGATCAGGCCATCGACCACGCCCGTGGCCAGCGCCTGGGACAGCTCAGCTTCCTGGACCGTGACCGGCTGCGCGCCGATCAGCTCGCCGATGCGGGCCGTGGTCGGGCTGTACACGCGCCATTTCAGGCCTTTGAGATCGGCGGCCGACTGGATCGGCTTGTTGGTGTAGATGCCTTGCGGCGGCCAGGCCACGGCATACAGCAGCACCATGCCTTGCTGATCCAGTTTCTTTTCCAGCAGCGGGCGCTGCGCCTGATACAGCTTCCAGGCTTCGTCGTAGTTGCTGACCAGGAAGGGCAGGCCGTCCAGACCGAACAGCGGCCATTCGTTCTGGAAGCTGACCATGAAGAATTCGCCCGCCTGGGCCTGGTTGCCCTGCACGGCGCGCTTGATTTCGGGCATCTTGAACAGGGATGCGCCCGAGTGGACGGTGATCTTCAGATCCCCCTGGGTGGCCTGCTCGACATCCTTGGAGAATTGGGCGAGGTTTTGCGAATGGAAATTGAAGGTCGGGTAGGCAGAGGCGAGATCCCACTGCGTGGCGGCCTGCGCCTGAAAAGAGAGGCCGAGACCGGCGATCAGGGCGGTGGCAAAGAGAGTGCGACGCTTCATCGAGGACTCCTGGAAAACGATCGTGGAACATTGCCCCGCCGGCAAGCGGCGCGCGGCCTGGGACCGGCCATGGGCAATGGCGTGCGACAAAGATAGAGCATCCGTGATCAGGAGTCGATCAGGGTTTTCAACAATAATGTTGTTTTTGTAGTTGATGTAGCCTTTAATCGTTCATTCCACATCAGAAATTGTTGAACGATAATGAAGAATACTCGACCGGCATGCCAAGACGCCCGCCCGCAGGGGCGGTGCGCGATGGCGCGGGGCGATGGGCCGTCAGTCGACGTGGGCGGAATACACGGACAGCACCATGCGTTCGGATTGAATCAGGTAGCTTTCCAGGTTGCGGGCCGCCGTGGCCGTGTCGCCCTGGTCGAACAAATCCAGCAGGCGGCCGTTCAGGTCGACGAAGGGCGCATGCAGGTATTCGGGATCGTCCAGCAGGCCGAAGGCCAGCCGCAGTTCGGCGGAGATGTCGGCGAACATGGCCGACAGGCGCACGCTGTCGGCCAGCGCCACGATGGCGGCATGGAACATCATGTTGGCCGACCCGACTTCGAGCCAGTCGCCGGCGTCGCGCATGCGGCGGGCCTGTGCCATGGCCTGTTCCATGCGCTTGTGGGCGGGGTGGCGCGGCCAGGCCTGGGCCAGCGCCTGGCATTCGATCAGGCGGCGCACCCGGTAGATGTCGATGATGTCGGCGATCGACGGCACCACCACCGAGACGCCGCGATTGGGTTCGTGGCGCAGCAACCCTTCCTTGGAGAGGATCCGGAAGGCCTCGCGCAAGGTGTTGCGCGAGACTTCCAGTTGCTCGCTCAGCCCGGCCTCGGACAGGCGCTGCCCCGCCCGCAACTGGCCGTGGATCAACTGCTGGCGGATGGTTTCGGCCACCGTGTCGGTCAGGCTCGGCGCGGCGCCGGGATTGGGGTAATGGCGGGTATGCATGAGAGGTCTCGAAAATTCAGCCAGGATCGTTCAACGATCTGCGGCACGTTTTGCAATGATAAGGAACGCACATGGACTTGAACAGCGACCTGGGTGAAAGTTTCGGCGCCTGGCGCATGGGCGACGACGCCGCCATGCTGGATATCGTCACCAGCGCCAACGTGGCGTGCGGCTTTCATGCCGGCGATCCGGCCGGCATTCTGGACACGCTGCGCGCGGCGGCCGCGCGCGGCGTGGCGATCGGGGCGCACGTCGCCTATCCCGATCTGGCCGGCTTCGGGCGGCGCAACATGGATCCGTCCAGCCGCGAACTGGTGGCCGACGTCATCTATCAGATCGGCGCCCTGCAGGGCTTGGCCGCGGCGGCGGGCACCCGCGTGACGTACGTCAAGCCGCACGGCGCCCTGTACAACACCATCGCCCGCGATGAGCGCCAGGCGGCGGACGTCATCGCCGCGCTGCGGGCGCTCGACCCCGGTCTGGTCCTGATGGGGCTTGCCGGTTCGCCCCTGCTGGATTGGGCGCGGGCCGGCGGCCTGCGCGTGGTGGCCGAAGCCTTTGCCGACCGGGCCTATACGCCGGACGGCGCGCTGGTGTCGCGCCGCGAGGCCGGCGCCGTGCTGCATGATCCCGATCTGGTCGCGGAGCGCATGCTCGATCTGGTGCGCACAGGTGAAATCACCGCCATCGATGGCAGTCGCGTGCGCCTGCAGGCCGATTCCATCTGTGTGCACGGCGACAGCCCGGGGGCCGTGGCCATGGCGCGCGCGGTGCGGCAACGGCTGGAGTCGTCGGGCGTCTCCCTGGCGCCGTTTGCCGGGATGCCGGTTTCATGATCGTGCCGCGCTGCCTGCCCGCCGGCGATGGCGCCGTGCTGGCGGAACTTCGTTCTCTGGATGAGACGCTGGCCTTGTTCCAGGCGCTCGGGCAACGGCCGGCCGGCGTCGAGGATGTTGTGCCCGCCGCGCGCACGCTGCTGGTGCTGTTTCGCCCGTCCGCGCTGACGGCGCGGGAGGTGGCCGCTTGGCTGCGGCGGGCCGCCGCGGCGTTGGCCGACGCCCCGGGAGGCGCGCAAGGCGTGCCGTCCGCCGCATCCGATGTGCGGCGGGTGGAGATTCCCGTGCGCTATGCGGGCGAGGATCTGGAAGCGGTTGCCGACCTGATCGGCCTCACGCGCGCCGAACTGATCGAGCGCCACACGGGCAGCGATTACCTGGCGGCCTTCGCGGGTTTTGCGCCGGGTTTCGTCTATCTGGCGGGCGGCGATCCCTGTTTCCATGGCATTCCCCGGCGGGCCGCGCCGCGCGTGCGCGTCCCGGCGGGGTCGGTGGCCGTGGCGGGGGATTTCAGCGCCGTGTATCCCTCCGACAGCCCCGGCGGCTGGCAATTGCTGGGCGTGACGCCCTGGCGCATGTGGGACATGGACAGGGCCGAGCCGGCGCTGGTGCGGCCCGGTTTTCGCGTGCGCTTCCGCAACCTGGACGCGGCGGGCGTCGCCTATAGCCTGCCTGGCGAAAACGCACGCTTGCCGGCCGCCGCGCCCGCGGCCCCGGGCGGCGCGGCCGCCCCAGCCGCGCCGCCGGCCTGCTTCGAGGTGCTGTCCGCGGGGCCTCAAACCCTGGTGCAGGATCTGGGCCGCCCCGGCCTGACCGGCATGGGCGTGTCGCTGTCCGGGGCGCTGGACCGGGGCGCGCTGCGCGCCGCCAACCGGATCGTCGGCAATCCGGCGGATGCGCCCGCGTTGGAAAATGCCCTGGGCGGACTGCGCCTGGTGTGCCGGGGCCGGGCCGTGGTCGCCATCACCGGCGCCCGGGCGGAGATCCGCCTGACGACGGCGGCGGGCATCCGCCTGCCCGCCGCCTTGAATCAGCCGCTGGCGCTCGATGACGGCGATGAACTGCGGATCGGCGCGCCGGACGCCGGCGTGCGCTGCTACGTGGCCGTGCGGGGAGGCTGGAACGCGGCACCCGTGCTGGGCAGTTGCGCCACCGACACCCTGGCGGGCATCGGCCCGGCGCCGCTGCGTGCGGGCGACCGGCTGGCGGTGGGCGCGGTGCCGGGCGGCGTGCGCCCCGGTGCCGTCCAGGCCGACGCGGCACCGCCGCCGGCTTTGCCCCGGCGCGGCGAACTCGTCACCCTGGAGATCGTCCTGGGGCCGCGCACGGACTGGTTTTCCCCGGAGGCGCTGGACCTGCTCGCCGAACAGGAGTGGACCGTCACGCCCCAGTCGGACCGGGTCGGCATGCGCCTGGCCGGCGCCGAGCCGCTGACGCGCACCCGCCAGGGAGAACTGCCCAGCGAGGGTACTGTGGCCGGTGCCATCCAGGTGCCGGCCGGTGGCCAGCCGGTTCTATTCCTGGCCGACCATCCGCTGACCGGCGGCTATCCGGTGATCGGCGCGGTCATCGGCCGCGACCTGGACCGCGCCGCCCAGATTCCCGTGGGCGCCCGCCTGCGTTTCCGGCCCATCGGGCCCTTCAAGGAAATCCTGCCATGATCCGTAAAGTCCTGATCGCCAACCGGGGCGAGATCGCCGTGCGCATCGCACGCGCCTGCGCCGATTATGGCGTGCGTTCGATTGCCGTGTACGCCGACGACGATGCCGACGCGCTGCATGTGCGCCTGGCCGACGAGGCCTGGGCGCTGGAGGGCCGCCGGCCCGCCGAAACCTATCTGGACATCGACAAGCTGCTGGCTGTCGCCAAGCGTTCCGGAGCCGATGCCGTTCATCCGGGCTACGGTTTTCTTTCCGAACGCGCGGAATTTGCGCGCGCCGTCATCGAGGCCGGCCTGGCCTGGGTCGGCCCGCCGCCCGAAGCCATCGAGGCGCTTGGCGACAAAGTGGCCGCGCGGCGGATCGCCCAGGCCGTGGGCGCACCGTTGGTGGCGGGCACGGAAGGGCCGGTCGCCAGCGGCGCCGAGGCACTGGCCTTTGCCGAGACGCACGGTCTGCCCATTGCGATCAAGGCGGCTTTCGGCGGCGGCGGGCGCGGCCTGAAAGTGGCCTGGCGGCTGGATGAAGTGGCCGAGCTGTATGAATCCGCCGTGCGCGAGGCGACGGCCGCCTTCGGCCGGGGGGAGTGTTTCATCGAGCAGTTCCTCGATCGGCCGCGCCACATCGAGGCGCAGGTGATCGCCGATTCCCATGGGCGGGTGGTGGTGCTGGGCGACCGCGATTGCTCGCTGCAGCGGCGCAACCAGAAACTGGTTGAGGAAGCCCCCGCGCCCTTCCTGTCCGACGAGCAGCGTGTCCGCATCCACCAGGCGGCCCGCGATATCTGCGCCCGCGCAGGCTACGTCAGCGCGGGGACCGTGGAATTTCTGCTGGCGCGCGACGGCCGCATTTCCTTTCTGGAGGTCAATACCCGCCTGCAGGTCGAGCATCCCGTGACCGAAGAAACCTCCGGCCTGGATCTGGTGGTGGAGCAATTGCGCATCGCAGACGGCCTGCCCCTGTCGATCGAATCCACGCCCGCCCCGCGCGGACACAGCCTGGAGTTCCGCATCAATGCCGAGGATCCGGGGCGCGGCTATCTGCCGACGCCAGGCCTTGTCGCGCGCTTCGCGCCGCCCTCGGGGCCGGGCGTGCGGATCGACAGCGGTGTGGCGTCCGGCTCGCGGGTGCCGGGCATGTTCGATTCCCTGCTCGCCAAGCTGATCGTCAGCGGTTCGACGCGGGAACAGGCCCTGGCCCGCGCGCGCCGCGCCCTGCGGGAATTCGAGATCGAAGGCGTCGCGTCCGTGCTGCCTTTCCACCGCGCCGTGGTCGACCAGGCCGGTTTCATCGGCCAGCAAGGCTTCGGCGTGCATACGCGCTGGATCGAAACGGAATTCTCCGTCGATCTGGCCGATTCGCCCAGGCCCCTGCCGCAGGATGCGGCGCCGGTGCGGCGCACCTTCGTCGAGATCGACGGGCGCCGCGTATCCCTGGGATTGCCGGCGGACATGCTGGGCGCCGGTGCGGCATTGGCCGCCGGCTTCGCGACGGACGGCGGGGCTTCCGATGCCGGCGATCCCCCCCCGGATGCCGCGCCCCAGGCCGGTCGCGGCGCGGTGACCGCGCCGATCACGGGCACGCTGCTGTCCTGGCAGATCCAGACGGGGGCAACGGTCGAGGAAGGCCAGGTGCTGGCCGTGATGGAAGCGATGAAGATGGAAACCCAGGTGCTGGCGCCTGCGGCGGGCGTGCTGCGCCAGGAGGCGGCGGCGGGCGCTTTCGTCGAGGCCGACGCCTTGCTGGGGCGGATCGAGGAGTAGGCCCGGCTGCGGGCGGGAGGTCTCCCTCCGGAGCCGGGGGGTAAAGACCGGAGCCGTCCCGCCGTAGATGCCGGTACGGGGTCGTCGGTATTGCTTTGCCCGCCGGGCTCCGTGACCGGGATGACGCCATGAACCCACTCGATGCCCTGACCTTTTCCGTGCCATCCGCAGCCGGCCCCGAACGTGCCCGCGGCCAGGGGTTCTCTGGGGCCGCCTTTCTGGATGCGCCGGCCTCGTCGCGGGCCTCGATCTCCGACCTGGGGCGCACGCTGTCCAGGGCGTCCCCGGTTTCCGCCGGCGCCCCGGGCCGTTATCGGGATATCGACGACAGCGATCTGCCCGAGACCGTCAAGCACCTGTTGCGGATGATTCGCGATCTGCGCGAACGGCTCGCGGAACTGGTGCGGGACCTGCAGGCGGTCCAGGCCGACGAAAGCCTGGATCCGGAAACCAGGCGCACCCGCCTGTTGCAGCTCAGGGCGCAGATGAGCGCATTGAATGGCGCGTTGATGTCGGCGACTCAGAAGCTGGCCAGCCTGATGCGGGACATGCGACTGGATCAGGCGCAGCAGATGTCCGCCGCTCAATTGGCGCTGTAGCCAGGCGCCGCCCGGCGGCCCTCCGGCCGCCCTTCGATCAGGCGGGGTGCGCCGCCGCCGATGCGCCGAGCACCTCGCATATCACGCCGGTCAACCGTCGCAGGTCTTCCGGCGGCATCACGAAAGCGGGCGTCAGGTAGACGATGCGGCCAAAGGGCCGGATCCATGCGCCCGCCTCCAGGAATGCCCGGCGCAGCGCGGCGGGATCCGGCCGCGCTGCCAGTTCGATTGCGCCGATGGCCCCCATGACGCGGACTTCGCGGACGCCGGGAAGGGCGTTGCAGGGAGCCAGGCCTTCGCGCAGCAGGCCTTCGATCACCCGGACCTGGGCCAGCCGGGGCTCCGTCTCGAACAGATCCAGCGAAGCCAGCGCGGCGGCGCAGCCCAGCGCATGACCCATGTAGGTCGGCCCGTGCATCAGCGCGTGCGTGGGATCGTCGGACCAGAAACCCTCGAAGACGCGCTGGCTGGCCACGGTCGCAGCCAGGGGCAGAGTGCCGCCCGTGAGCGCCTTGGACAAGGTGACGATGTCCGGCCGCACCCCGGCCTGCTCGAAAGCGAACAGCGATCCGGTGCGCCCGAAGCCGGTGAAGATTTCGTCGAAGATCAGCAGGATGCCGTGGCGGTCGGCCATCTCGCGCAAGCGCGCGAGTACGGCGGGCGCATGCATCCGCATGCCGCCCGCCCCCTGCACCAGCGGCTCGACCAGGATGGCGGCGACCTGGTCCGCGCGCGCCGCCAGCCAGGCTTCCAGCATGTCGGCGCGCGCCTCGTCCGTGGGGAGTTCGCACAGATCCTGGCGCGCGACGGCGCCGTCGAAGGCGGTATGCATGCCGATGCCGGGGTCGCAGACCGCCATGGTTCCGAAGGTGTCTCCATGATAGCCGCCGCGAAATGCGAGGATGCGGCGCCGCTGCGGCTCGCCCAGGTTGGACCAGTACTGCATGGCCATCTTCATGGCCACTTCGACCGAGACGGAGCCCGACTCGGTGAAGAACACGCGGTCCAGGCCCGGCCCGAGCAGGGCGCACAGACGCCGGGCCAGCGTCAGCGCCGGTTCGTGCACGAGCCCGCCGAACATGACGTGAGGCATGCGCTCCAACTGGGCCTGGACGGCATGGACGATATGCGGATGGTTGTAGCCGTGGCAGGCCGTCCACCATGAAGCGATGCCGTCGATCAGGACGCGGCCATCGGCCAGTTCGATCCGGCAGCCTTGGGTGCGGGCCACGGGCGCGGGCAGATCCGCGGTCTTCATCTGGGTATAAGGCAGCCAGATATGGGGGTGGCCGTGCGTCAGCCAGTCGGGGGAAGAGGTGCTCATGTTTTGTTTCAATTGGAAGGCAGCCGCCGGAGGCAACAGGAATGACGGCTGGATGCCGCACGCTTGGCGGCAGTTGCAAGGAAAATCGCTTAACTCCGTTATGTTGCGATCGTCTTTCTAAATGTATTTAAAATCGGTTTATTTTGATCATTTTGATATTATCGCCTCGCTATTGATTTTCAACCAGGAGATATCCGGCGTGGCGGCAAACCCATTCGACACGCTTTTCGAGCACGGCTTGCGCGAAGCGCAGCGGCTTCACCTGCGCCGTTCGATCCGGGTGTTCGAGCGGGCTGCGCCGGGGCGCAACCTGCTCGATGGGCGCGAGTTGCTGAACTTCTGCAGCAACGACTACCTCGGGCTGTCCCGGCATCCGGCGCTCGCCTCGCTGGCCTGCGAGCGCATCCGGCAGTATGGGACGGGCGCGACCGCCTCGCGCCTGGTCTGCGGCACCGACCCGGCCTGCGCCGCAATCGAGGCTCGGCTCGCCCGCGCCAAGGGCGCGCAGGCCGCGCTGCTGTTTGCCTCCGGGTGGCAGGCCAATGCGGCGGTCATGCCGGCGCTGTTGCGGGCCTTCGGCCCATCGACCCAGGTGTACGTCGACCGGCTCGTCCATGCCAGCCTGCATCAGGGTTGCCGGGCGGCGGGGGTCCGGGAGGTCCGTTTTCACCACAATGATCTGGATCATCTCGAAGCCTTGCTGCGCGCGCGGGCCGGGCGTCCGGGTCGCCGCATCATCGTGACGGAAAGCGTATTCAGCATGGACGGCGACCGGTGCGATGTGGCGGCGCTCGCCGGCCTGGCGGAACGCTATGAAGCGTTCCTGTACCTGGACGAGGCCCACGCCACGGGCGTGCTGGGGCCGGGCGGCATGGGCTTGTCCGGCCTGGCCGGCGGACGGGTCGATCTGGCGATGGGCACGTTCAGCAAAGCATTGGGCGGCTTCGGCGCCTACGTCACCGGTTCGCGGGCGTTATGCGATTACCTGGTCAACACCTGTTCCGGATTCATCCATACGACGGCCTTGCCGCCCGCCGTGCTGGGCGCCATCGACGCGGCGCTGGATCTCGTCCCCGGGATGCAGGCCGAGCGCGAGGCGCTGGCGGCTGGAGCCGATGCCCTGCGCGGCGCGCTGCATGCGCTGGGCCTGGAGACCGGCGCGTCGAGCACGCAGATCGTGCCCATCCTGATCGGCGATGAGCGCCGGGCGCTGGCCTTGAGCCGGGCACTGGAAGCGCGCGGCGTGCTGGCGGCCGCCATCCGCCCGCCGACCGTGCCGCGCGGAACCAGCCGCCTGCGCATCGCGCTCAGCGCGGCGCACACGCCGGCGGATATCGGCCAATTGCTCGAGGCTTTGTCGCAGGCGCTGGAGGCCGTCGCATGAACCCCGCCTGGCCGCCGGCCGCAGCCGCGCCGGCTGGCGGAGCGCCCACGCTCGTGTTCGTGCACGGCTGGGGGTTCGACGCCGGATTCTGGGATGCGGTGCGCACCCGCTTGCAAGCCTGGCCGCAGCGGACGCTGGAGCGGGGTTATTTTGCTTCGCGCCCCATGCCCGACGAGGCTTTGCCCGAGGGGCCGCTGGTGGCGATCGGCCATTCCTTCGGTTATTTGTCCCTGTTGGCGCAACTGGCGCGGCGGCGTCCGCAGCCTTGCGCCTGGATCTCCATCAACGGCTTCGCCCGCTTCAGCGCGGGCGATGATTTTCCGCACGGCGTGGATCCGCGCCTCATGCGGCGCATGCGGTCCCGGCTGGCGGTTGCGCCGGCCGAGGTGGTCGACGAGTTCCGGCGCCGCTGTGGCGCGGCCCCCGCGCAGGCTGCGCCCTGCCTGTCAATGCTGGCGCGCGATCTGCAGGCGATGCAGGCCCTGGATCTGCGCGACAGCGTCCGCAGGCGCAGCGCGCCCATGCTGGCGCTGGCGGGCTCGGCGGATCCCATCGTGCCGGTCCGCATGGCGGCGAAGGCTTTGCCTGCCTGCGATATCGACTGGCTGCGCGGCGGCGGGCATCTGCTGCCTCTGGAAGCCCCGGAATGGTGTGCTGCGCGCATCGCCGGATTCCTCTCCCGCCATGGGTTGGCGCCTGCCGCGCAGGCGGGAAGCCGGGCATCCCGCCCGACCTTTGCGGCCGGAGAAACCGTTCGCCGTTCGCCCAAGCCCCGATCCAGCGGCATTGGCATGCGTTTCGGCGCGGCGGCGCACGGTTATGACCGCCATGCCGGTGTGCAGCGCGAAGTCGCCTCCCGGCTGGCGGCGCGGATCGCCCGGCTCGACTTGCCGGCCCGGCCCCGCATTCTGGAAATCGGTTGCGGCACGGGCTTGCTCACCCGCATGCTGGGGGCGCTTTTTTCCGAGGCGGACTGGACGATCACGGACGTCTCTCCCGCCATGCTGGCGCAGGCGCGCCGCCACCTGCGCCTGGGCGGCGTCAGCCGCTACCAGGTCATGGACGGAGAAGCCCCCCGCCTGGAAGGCGGATCCGGGCGTTTCGACCTGATCTGTTCCAGCATGGCCTTGCAGTGGTTCGAGGATCCCGCCCGGGGTCTGGCACGGCTGACGGCGCTGCTGGCGCCGGCCGGGCATCTGGCCGTCGCCCTGCCGGTGGACGGCACATTCGCCGAATGGCGCCAAGCGCACGAGGCGATGGGGCTGTGCCCGCGCCTCATCCCTTTCCCGCGCCCCGAATGCTTGCGGATGGCCTGCGAAGGCAGGCCGATGCGGATCGAAGTGGAACATCTGGTCGATGAGTGCGGCGGCGCGCTGGCTTTTCTGCGTGGGCTCAAAGGCGTGGGCGCGACGACGTCGCGGGAGGATTCCCTGCCCTTGTCCCTGGCGGCCCTGCGCCGTGTCTGCGCCGAATTCGATCGGGCGGGCGGGCACTGCTCCTATCGGATCGCCTATGGCCTGTGGCGCAGGCCCGGCGGTCCCGCACACCAGGACACTGTCTCATGAACGTACCGGCCACCGGCATGGAAGCCTGCCCTGGCGTGTTCGTCACAGGCACCGATACGGATGTGGGCAAGACCCTGGTGTCGGCGATCCTGGCCAAGGCCTGGGGGGCCGACTACTGGAAACCTTATCAGACCGGGGTCGCCTCCTTGCCGGGCGATACCGAAACCGTCGCGGCGCTGCTGGGTCCGGAGGGCGGGCATGTATTGCATGCGCCCGCCTGCGTGCTGCAGGCGCCGCTGGCGCCGTGGGCGGCGGCCAGGGCCGAAGGCGTGACGCTCGAAATGGCCGGCCTGCGGCCGCCCCGGACGGCCGCGCCTCTTGTGGTGGAGGGCGCGGGCGGCCTGTATGTGCCGGTGGACGATGACCACATGATGATCGACCTGGCCGCCCGGCTGGCCTTGCCGGTGGTGCTGGTGGCGCGCAGCACGCTGGGGACGATCAACCACACGCTGCTGAGCTTGCGGGCCTTGCGGGCGCAGGCCCTGCCGGTGATGGGCGTGGTGATGAACGGCCCGCCGTCGCCGGGCAACCGCGAGGCGCTGGAGCGTTTCGGGCAGGTGCCCGTGATTGCGGAGATTCCGAGGCTGGAACGGGTCGATGCGGCCTCGGTCGCCGTTGCCGCCGCCCGCATTCCGGCGTTGGCCGTGCTGGCGCGGGCCGTGCGGTCGGCGGGTTGAGGGCGGGCACCGCCCGCAGGGTCTGGCGGGCGGCGGTTCCGGCGGGGGGCGGCAAGGGATGCCTCCGTCTCCGGCGTGGCGGTCGGGCGACTGCCATAGGCCATTCTTTCCTGCGCATGGAGGCCCGGAATGGAACTTGCTGCAGCATGCCGCCGCTCGATCGGAAGTGGGGGTATTCATGGACGCGGTCCTGCTTGCGCGCATCCAGTTCGGATTCACGATTTCGTTTCACATCATATTTCCGGCGATCACGATCGGGCTCGCCAGCTATCTCGCTGTGCTGGAAGCGCTGTGGCTGGCCACGGGCCGGTCTGTCTACATGACGCTGTACCTCTTCTGGCTGCGGCCGTTTGCCGTCGCGTTTGCCATGGGCGTGGTGTCCGGCATCGTCATGGCCTATCAGTTCGGCACCCATTGGAGCGGGTTTTCGCGTTTCGCGGGCGCGATTACGGGCCCTCTGCTGACCTACGAGGTGCTGACCGCATTCTTCCTGGAGGCGGGGTTCCTGGGCGTCATGCTGTTCGGGCTCAAGCGGGTGGGGCCGGGATTGCACTTTCTCTCGACCGGTGTGGTTGCGCTCGGCACCCTGATCTCCGCCACGTGGATACTCGCCTCCAATAGCTGGATGCACACGCCGCAAGGCCATGAGATCGTGGACGGTGCCGTGGTGCCGGTCGACTGGCTGCGGGTTGTTTTCAACCCGTCCTTCCCGTATCGCCTGAGCCATATGGTGGTTGCCGCTTTCGTGGCTACGGCGCTGATCGTCGGGGGCACGGGCGCCTGGCACCTGCTCAAGCGCCGCGACAGCGCGCCGGCGCGGACGATGATGTCGATGGCGATGTGGATGCTGCTGGGCGCGGCGCCGGCGCAGGCCGTGATCGGCGATCTGCACGGTCTCAATACACTCGCGCATCAGCCTGCGAAGCTGGCGGCGATGGAGGGGCATTGGGAGGCGGGCCTGCCGGGGGAAGGCGTGCCCCTCATTTTGTTCGGCTGGCCCGACATGGAGGCGGAAGAGACGCGCCATGCGGTCGAGATCCCCAGGCTCGGCAGCCTGATCCTGACGCATAGCTGGGATGGGCAGATCCCCGCGTTGAAAGACTTTCCGGCGGCCGACCGTCCCAACGCGACGATCGTGTTCTGGACCTTCCGCCTCATGGTCGGCCTGGCCCTGTTGATGATTGCGCTGGCCTGCTGGGGCGCGTGCCTGCGCCCGGGCGGCCGGCTGTACGAAAACCGGTGTTTCCTGAAGTGCGCCGTCGCGATGTCGCCCGCAGGCCTCGCGGCCATCCTGGCCGGGTGGGCCACCACCGAGATCGGCCGCCAGCCCTGGACCGTGCAAGGGCTGCTGCGGACCAGCGAAGCGGCATCGCCGCATCCCGCCGGCCAGGTCGCATTCACGCTGGGCCTGTTCGTCGTGGTCTATTTTGCGGTGTTCGGCGCCGGCACGGCGTACGGGCTGCATCTGCTGGCGGAAGATCCGGCGGATTCGGCCCCCGATCCCGAGGGCGGGGCGGGCCGCGCCAGCCAGGCGATGCGGCCGTTGTCCGCCGCACAGGAGCGGGGCGGCCATGGGCATTGATCTTCCTCTCGCCTGGGCCGTCATCATCCTGTTTGCGGTGATGATGTATGTCGTGATGGACGGCTTTGACCTGGGCATCGGCCTGTTGTTCCCATTCATCCGGGAACGCGGCGACCGCGATGTCATGGTGAATACGGTGGCGCCGGTGTGGGACGGCAACGAAACCTGGCTCGTTCTGGGCGGCGCCGGCCTGCTGGCCGCGTTCCCGACGGCGTATGCCCTCGTGCTGCAGGCCTTGAGCGTGCCGATCGTGCTCATGCTGATCGGCCTGGTATTCCGTGGCGTGGCCTTCGAGTTCCGGTTCAAGGCGCCGCCGGCGGCCCGGGAGCGCTGGGATCTTGCGTTCTGGGGCGGATCGGCCGTCGCGACTTTCTTCCAGGGTGTCGTCCTGGGGACGTTTCTCAACGGTTTTACCGTATCCGGACCAGACACCGGGGCCGGCGCACCGTGGCTGTCGCCGTTCCCGGTGTTCACCGGGCTGGGTCTGCTCGTCGGCTACGGTCTGCTCGGCGTGACGTGGCTGGTCATGAAGACTGGCGGCCGTTTGCAGACGAAATGCATCGACATCGCCGGACCGCTCGCATGGGCGTTTCTGGGGGTTCTTGCCGTCGTCAGCGTCTGGACGCCGCTTGCCCATCCCCGGATCGCGGAGCGCTGGTTCAGCTATCCCAACCTGCTCTGGTTCGCGCCTGTGCCGCTGCTGGTGGGCGTTGCTCTTTGGCGCTTGCAGGCTTCGCTTGGGCGCGGCTTCGGCGCCGCGCCGTTCTTGTGGACCCTGCTGCTGGTCTTTTTGGGTTACAGCGGCCTGGGCATCAGCCTCTGGCCCTTCGTGGCGCCGCCTGATCTGACGATCTGGGAGGCCGCCGGCCCGCCGCAAAGCCTGGGTTTCACGTTGGTTGGAGCGCTGCTCGTCATTCCCATGATCCTGGCCTATACCGGCTGGTCGTATTGGGTGTTCCGAGGCAAGGTGCGAGCCGGGGAGGGATACCATTGAGCACGCATAGACGCTGGCTGCGCCGTGCGGCATGGCTGCTGGCGCTCTGGGGTGGCGGTGTCATCGCCGTTGCCGCAGTGGCATGGCTGCTGCGCATGGCGGTGCGCGCAGTGATGTAGGCCGTTGCGGGCGTGCCCGAAGGGATGTTTCGAGCGGAACCCAAAAAGGACAAGGGCTTACGATGATTTCATCGTAAGCCCTTGATT
This sequence comes from Castellaniella ginsengisoli, assembly GCF_040955415.1. Classification (NCBI taxonomy): domain Bacteria; kingdom Pseudomonadati; phylum Pseudomonadota; class Betaproteobacteria; order Burkholderiales; family Alcaligenaceae; genus Castellaniella; species Castellaniella ginsengisoli. The sequence goes on from NZ_CP158257.1 coordinate 1,980,686, forward strand.
TGTATGGCGCGGCTGGCAGGATTCGAACCCACGACCCCTTGGTTCGTAGCCAAGTACTCTATCCAACTGAGCTACAGCCGCTAAAGAAGCGAAATTATAACGTGCTTTTTCAGGCTTGTCATATCGCTTTTTCCAGTGCTTGTTCAAGCGGTTTCTGAGTCACCCCAGGCGGATCAGGCCGCCGTCATCCGGCGGCATCAGCCAAGCCTGGACTGGAAAGCGCGAAATCATACCACGGATCGCTTCGGCTGGCATGTGCGAGAAAGCCGTGGACAGGGCATCGGCGGTCGTCGCATCGGCTGCGCGTACCGTGACGCTGCGCCAGCGCGGCGTCGCCTGGCCCGTGCGCGGATCGAACAGGTGCGTAAAACGCCCCTCGGCGTCCAGCGGCGTGCCGTAGCCGCCCGAGGTGGCCAGCGCCTGATTGCTCAAGTCGATGGTCTCCAGAATCCGGCCGGACTCGTCCGGATCGGCGATGCCGGCGCGCCAGGGGCGGCCGGCGCCGCGCGCGCCCAGGCCGCGCGCCTCGCCCAGATCGATCATGGCGTGCTCCAGCCCGTTGGCCCGCAGCAGCTCGGTCACCCGGTCCGTGATGTAGCCTTGGGCGATGCCATTGAGGGTCAGCGCCATGCCTGGGCGGTCCAGCACGATGGCCTCTGCTTCGATGCGGATGGCGCGGTAGTCCACTTTGGCCAGCGCGGCGCGCAGCGCACCGGGTTCCGGCGGCAGCGGCTTGCCGGCCCGCAGGCGGGCGGCGTACAGATCCCACAGTGCCTGTACGCTGGGATCGAAGCGCCCCCCGGTCCGCTCGCCGAAGGCGACTGCCTGGGACAGCAGGCGGCTCAGGTCCAGGGGCGGCATGTCCAGACGGCCCGCGCGGTTCAGGCGTACCAGGGCGCTGTCCTCGCGATACAGGCTGAAGACCTGCTCCAGGCGGTGGACTTCGGCGACGGCCATGCGCACCAGCCGCTCGGCATGGGCGCGGTCGGGATGCAGCAATTGCAGTTGCGCGTCGGCGCCCAGCGCCACGCCGCGCCAGACGACCGGCTCGGGCAGGGCGCCGGAGTCGCGCAGGGCCGCGCGCAGGGGGCCGGGCCCCATCAGGGCGGCGCTGGCGGCGAGGATGCCGAGGAAACGCCGGCGGGGAACGCGGGGTGTCTTCATGAGAGGGCTCCGGCGGGTTCGCGGTCCGTGCCGAACGTGAGCTCGGGGGCGCGCAGGACGTAGTCTTCGGGCATGTCCCTGAATCCGACGATCCGTCCGCCGTGGCGTTCGGCGTAGGCGCGGGCGTCTTCCAGGCGGGCGAACGGCAGCGCATCGGGCGCGCCCATGCCGCCGACCGCGCCGCTTTCGATCAGGTAATGGGCGGTCTTCGCATCGATCCAGGCGTCCGCGGGCGGGTTGCCGTCGGCATCCGCGCGGCCCATGTCCTGCACGTAGATGGCGACGATGGTCTTGGGCTCTTCGGGCAGGATGGTATAGGCGAAGACTTCGCGGATCGTGGAAAACCACACCGGGATGTCCCGGTCGCGCAGAAGGATCTGGCCCTTGGGGCCGATGTGTTCGTACAGGTTCATGCCGCAATAGTGGCCGACGGCCTCATCGGTCATCGCCACGGGTGGGGGTGGAGGGGAGGATGCGTCCTGATGGCCGCCGCAGCCGGCCAGCATCAGGGAGAACAGGGCGGCGCCGATCAGGCGGATCGGCGCGTTATTGACACGGGGGGGAGACAGGCGGTTCATAGCGCCCTCCGTTTGAAGGCCAGGCTCGCCAGACCGAGGGGCAGGGCGATCCACAGAAGCTGCGCCAGCAGCAGGATGCCGGTGGGCAGCGTGGCCTGGTCGCTCAAGCCGGCCATGCCGGCGAACATGGCGATGTTTTCGTGGCCGGTGAGGTTCAGCAGGCGGTAGACGTCGGTGGGGTTGAACAGCAGGATGGCGTTGAGCAGCGGCGCCGTGATGATCCGGCCCTGGTCCGCGACCAGCACGCCCAGCAGCGCCATGTCGTAGATCACCACCAGGAACAGCCAGATGCCGATGGCGATGCCGGCGGCCGTGGCGCGCTCCTGGACCAGGGCGCTGATCAGGTAGCCCAGCGCCAGGAAGCTCGCGCCCAGCAGGATGCTGGCCGCGATCAGCAGGGCGAAGGGCGTCCAGGCCGCCAGGTCCAGGCCGCCGTGCGCGAGCTGGAGCGCCAGCCCGGCGATGCCGTAGCCCGCCACCGTGGCCAGTGCCAGGATGGCCAGGTGGCCGAGAAACTTGCCCGCCATCACCTGGCCGCGGCTGATCGGATAGCTGAGCAACAGGGCCATGGTGCCGCGGTCCACCTCGCCGACGATGGCATCGTAGGACAACAGCATGGCGATCAGCGGGATGAGAAAGATCGACAGGCTCGACAGGCTCACGACCGTGACCGTCAGGGGGTCGACCTTGACGGAGCCGGTCGGCGCGCTGCCCAGAAAGCCCAGCGACAGGGCCAGCATGGCCAGCAGCACGGTGACGGCCAGCACCCAGCGGTTGCGCAGACCGTCGCGGATTTCCTTGCGCATCAGGATCAGGGTCGGGCTCATGCGGTGTCCTCACGGCGCAGGAACTGCGCATACATTTCGTCGAGGCCGGGATGTTCCAGCTCGATGTCGCGGATGTCGGGGATGGCCTGGGCATCGCGCAGCCGGCGCAGCTTGTCGGCCTCGGCGCAGGTCAGCTCGATGCGGTGCGCGCCGATGCGCCGCCAGCCTTCCGGGATCCGGATCGGTTCGGCGTCCAGCGTCAGACGGATGCGCACCGGCAGGTCGGCCTCGCGGCGCAGATCGCCCAGGGTGCCGTCGGCGATCTTCTGGCCCTTGCGCATGACGACGACGCGGTCGGCCTGGCCCTCCAGTTCGGCCAGGGCGTGGGTGGATAGCAGGATGGCGGCCCCGGCATCGCACAGTTCGCGCACGATCTCGTAGAACAGCAGGCGGGAGGCCGGATCCAGGCCGGTGGTGGGTTCGTCCAGCAGCAGGACGCGCGGCGCGCCGAGCAGCGCCTGGGCCAGGGCCAGGCGCTGGCGCATGCCCTTGGAATAGCCGCCCACGCGTCGCCGGGCGGCTTCGGCGATGCCGACGCGCGCCAGCAGGGCGGCGTTGCCGTCCGTGGGCAAACCCTTCAGGCGGGCGTAGAAGGCCAGGGTCTCCGCGCCCGTCAGCGACGGATGCAGGGCCACGGTTTCAGGCAGGTAGCCGATGTGGCGGCGGGCGCGGGCGGCCGCCGGCGTGCCGGCGATTTCGCCCAGGACGCGCACCGAGCCGGTTTCCGGGCGGATCAACCCGAGGATCAGTTTGATGAGGGTGCTTTTGCCGGCGCCGTTGTGGCCGGCCAGGATCACGCATTCGCCCGGTTCGATGAACAGGCTGACGTTGTCCACGGCCCGCAGCGCGGCGTAGCGTTTGGTGACGGATCTCAATTCGATCGGGGGCGCTGTGACGGTCATGGCAGGGCCTCGAGTTTTTTCAGGGTCGGCGTGGCCGGAATCCCCATCAGGGGAGCGCTGTCGATCACGCCGCCGGGCAGGATCGCGGGAAATTGGGATTGAGCCCAGCGAACGATGGAAACGGCCGGGCTGTTGAGCAGCAGCCGTGCATTGGGCGCGCGCCAGATGACCTGATCGATCAGGCCGTTGGGGCGGTAGGCGGTATCGGCGATGCCGTTGCCGTCCAGGTCGAAGGCCGACAGGTCGGACCAGTAGTTGCCGCGCCCGTCCAGAGACCATTCCAGAAAGCGGGTGCCGACGTATTTCACCTGATTCTGGTTGCGGACGAAGGCGTTGCCATGGATGCGGTTGCCCTCGGAGCCCGTGTAGTGGACGCCGATGCCGCAATCCTGGAAGTGGTTGCCGGCCAGTTCGTTCAGGTTGGCGTTATAGACGAATACGCATTTGTCCGCGCGCACGACGACATTGCCGTCGATGACGGATTCGTCGGTGGCGTTGAGCATCAGGCCCTGGTGCTTGCTGTCCAGGGCGATGTTGTCGCGCACGGTCAGGCGGCGCGAGAACATGATGGCATAGCCGATCTCGTTGCCGCGCGACAGGTTGTGGCTGACCTCGCTGTCGTTGGTGTACATGTAGTGCACCGCGTAGCGCAGGTCGTGGAAGACGTTGCGGCTGAAGACGTTCTCGCGGCTGTTGTTCGAGAAGATGCCGTCGCGGCCCTCGGAGATGTCGTTGTCCAGGACTTTCGAGCCGGGGGCGTTCCAGACGGTCACGCCGTTGCCGCGCTCATTGACGCGCAAGCCGGTGTTGCCGACGATGCGGTTGCGTTCCACCAGGGCGTCGCGCGCGCCCCAGAGGTAGACCCCGACGGAGTTGTCGATGATGTCGTTGTCCGCGACGTGGGCGCGGGCGGCGGTCTTGTCCAGAAAGACGCCGGCGTCCATATCGGACAGGCTCAGGCCGGAATGGCGGATCGTCAGGTGCCGCAGGACGACGTCCTCGGCCTGGATCCAGACCGTGCGGCCGGTGCGTTCGCCCAGGATGCGGGCGCTGCGGTCATCGGGCCCCTGCAGCGTCAGCGGCTTGTCGATCACCAGGTTGCCGGGATAGTCGCCCGGTGCCAGGCGCAGGATGTCGCCCGGCGCCGCCGTCGCGACGGCGGCCCGCAGGTCGGAACCTGCGGGCACGTCGATCACGGCGGCGCGTACCGCCCCGGGGCGGGCGATCAGGATCGCCAGTCCCAGGCAAAAGCCCGTCAGGACGGTGGCTGGCCGCATGCCATCAGGCCTTCTTCGGCTTGACGTACATCTGGCCGGACATTTCCATGTGCAGCGCATGGCAGAACCACTGGCAGTAGTACCAGTGCACGCCGGGACGCGAGGCCGTGAAGGTGACCGAGGAGGTCGCCTGGGGCCCGATTTCCATGGCGATGCCGTAGCCGGTCAGCGTGAAGCCGTGGGTCAGGTCCTCGATGCGCTCCATGTTGGTGACCACGACCGTGACTTCGTCGCCTTCGTTGACTTCGAACTTGGGCAGGCTGAACACCGGCGCGATGGCCACCATGTAGACGCGCACCTTGTTGCCGTCGCGGATGACGTTCGCGGCGGATTCCAGGGTGACGCCGTCCTTTGCGGCCATCTGGCGGGCGTCTTCCCACATCGGGTCGTTGCGGTCCCAGATGTGCAGCGGGCGGACCTTGGAGCGGTGCACCAGCAGCATGTCGTGCGGTTCGGCGAAGCTGGGGCCGTCATGCACCAGCTTCATCTCGTCGCCGGAGATGTCGATCAACTGGTCGTTTTCCGGCTTCAGGGGGCCGACGTTCAGGAAGCGGTCCTTGGAGAATTTGTTCAGCGACACCAGCCACTTGCCATCGGCCTCTTTGGTCTCGCCCATCGTGGTGTGATTGTGGCCGGGCTGGTAGTGCACGTCGATCTTCTGGATGATGGGATCGACGTCCTTGCCCTGGTAGGCTTGCTTGGCCTTCTCGATGTTCCATTTGCACATCTGGCTGTCGATGAACAGCGTGGTGTAGGCGTTGCCCCGGCCGTCGAAGGCCGTGTGCAGGGGGCCCAGGCCCAGTTGCGGCTCGGCCACGACCACGTCGCGCTCCTTGATCTTGCCGGCGAACAGGTCATCGAGCTTGCGCACGTCGATCACCGTGACGGTGGGCGAGAGCTTGCCGTTGAACACCACGTGGATGCCGTCGGGCGCGGCGTTGCAGCCGTGCGGCGAATTGGGCACCGGGATGTAGCGCGTGTACTTCGAGCCCTTGCGGCCGTCGATCACGGGCACGCCGTTCATTTCCTTGTAGTCGCCGTTCTTGACGGCTTCCTCGATGAGCTTGATGTTGAACACCACCGCCCAGTCCTGCTCATTGGCGGACATCTCGGTGACGCTCAGGCCCTTCTCGGAGTTGTAGCACGTGGCGAAGGAGTACTTGCCCTGGTAGTCGGCATCGCCGTTGTCCAGGTTGCCGTCGACCAGCACCTGCCAGGCGACCTTCATGGTGTCGCCGTCCACGGCGGTGTAGATGGCCCAGAAGTTCTTCTTCGGATCGTCCATCACGGAGCCGTCGTTGGGCAGCGGCACGATGTGTTCGCCGTTGCAGAACACGTAGCCGGTCTTCGGGTAGCGCTGCGGGCGCAGACCGTGGATGCCGTCGGCGTTGGGGATCTCGATGATCTTGTCGGTCTTCATCACGTCGCAGCGGATGCGGGCCACGCGGGTGTTGGCCTTGTCGTTGATGAAGATGTAGCGGCCGTCGTAGGTGTTGTCCGTGAAGGACATGTGCGGATGGTGCGCATCGCCGTTGGGGAAGGTGCCGCCGATGGATTCCACGTAGGCCCTGGTCGCCGGCGTCAGGCCTTCGTTCAGGATCTTGAGGCTCTCATTGGTGCGGCCCCAGCCCGTGGCGCTGCACATGTTGAACACCGGGATGCGCAGCAGTTCGCGCATGGACGGCAGGCCCAGGACGCGGACTTCGCCGCTCTGCCCGCTGGAGTTGAAGGCATAGTATTCGTCCAGTTCGCCGGGGGCGACCTCGACGCTCTGGTGGCCTTTGCCTTTGGCGTCCTTGGCGTTGGCGGGCAGGTGTGCGGCGCCCACGGCGGCAGCCCCGGTCAGGGCTGCGGTGCCGAGGAATCCCCGCCGGCTCAGGCCGGATTTGTCGCTGGTGTGGTCGGACATGGTGTACTCCCAAGGGTTGTAGGCATAACGCCGTGGCTCGATGGCCGGGTAGAGCGTTATGGGTTCGACGAAACGGGTTGCGGTTCGGACGACGGATCGCGCGGGCGCACGGTCGGTTTGCGGCTGGCGACGACTTCGCCCGGGATGCCGGCGTCCGGCGGGGGCGCCTTGTGGCGCTTGAGTTTGGCGTTCTTCTGGAGCAGGTGCGGGCAGCGCTTCTCGTTGTGGTAGAGCTGCTGGCAGTTCAGGCACTGGATGCATTCGTTGGGATTGATGTCGCCTTCCGGATTGATGGCCTGCACGGGGCACTCCACGGCGCACAACTGGCAGGGGTTGCCGCAGGTCTTGTAGCGGCGCAGCCAATCGAAGATCCGCAGCCGCGCGGGGATGGCCAGGGCAGCGCCCAGCGGGCACAAGTAGCGGCAGTAGAAGCGCTCGATGAACAATCCCGCCAGCAGCAGCACGATGGCGAAGATCACGAAAGGCCAGTCGCGGACGAATTTCAGGATGATCGCGGTCTTGAAGGGCTCGACCTCGGCGAACTGCTCCGCCAGGCCAAGCTGGTACAGCGAGATGCCGAACAGGATCAGGAAGAGGATGTATTTCAGGCCGGCCAGGCGGGTGTTCAGGCCGTGCGGCACCTTGATCTGGGGAACGCGCAGCTTCTTGGCGACCTGGTTGGTCAGTTCCTGCAGGGCGCCGAAGGGGCACAGCCAGCCGCAGAACGCCCCCCGGTTCCAGAAGATCAGCGACATGGCCGTGGCGATCCACAGGATGAAGACGATCGGATCCATCAGGAAGTATTCCCAACTGAAGTCCGTGCGCAGCGACGTGGTGAAGGTGAGCACGTTCACGACCGAGAGCTGCGCCTGGGCGTACCAGCCGATCCAGAACAGCGTGAACAGCAGGAACCCCGTGCGAAAGCGCCGGTAGAAGACCTCGTGCTTGACGATCTGGTTCTGGAAGAAGAACACCGCGATCAGCGTCAGCAGGGCGATCGAAATGATCACGATCTGCGGAATCTTGGAGGCCCAGATCTGTTTCCACAGCGCCGGGGCCTCTTCGGTTTCTTCGAAGACGGCGGCCTGCGCGGCATCGGCCGGGGCAGCGGCCTGGCCGGCTCCGGCCGGTGCGGCCGCCGGATCGGCCTTGGTGTAGGCTTGCGGCAGGGCGTAGTTCAGGTTGAAAGCGGTGAAGGCTTTTTCCTTCACGCTGATGATGCGTTGCACCATCAACTGCAGGCGCCAGGGCTCGACGGCGTCGAAGACGGCATCCGTCGGCACGGTGAACAGCGCGATTTCACGGAACCGGGGAGCGCCGTCGGCCATCAGGTCGGCGAGGCGCTGGTGGTCCAGGTCGGTGAAATGGATGCCGTGCTCTTCCTGGATGACTTCGATACGATCGAAGACCCCGCCGCGCACGTAGCCCGAGCCTTTGAAGGAATAGGCGCCGTTGCCGGCGATCAGGATCGCCTGCTGGCCGGGCTTGAGCCGGCCGCGCAGGTAGTTGTATTCGGCCTCGCCCAGCAGGCTGCGGCCGATGCCGGGCGCGCTGACCAGGGCCGCGTACAGGTCGATGAAGGTGTCATCCGGTTCGCCGGGTTCGGGGCGGTCGGCGGCGCCCGCCCGGCCGTTTTCCTCGAAGGCGCGGTTGACGTCGGCCACGCTGACGTGCAGATGGGCGACCGCGCCCGCGGCCAGCAGGGCATCCCACGATTGGACGTCCGCCTTCTCCAGGTCGAGGATGCGTTTTTGCGCCGGGGCGGCCTGGGCAGCCTGACGGCCGTCGCGGCCGATGCCGTGGTGGCGGGCGACGGCCATCACGGACCGCGTCAGGCTGTCGCCGATGACCATCAGGGTGACGGTGGCTCCGCTGATGATGTCCACCGGCGGCGGCGCGCCGGGGCGCGGCGGCTCCTTGACGTAGTTCTTGCCGACATAACCCTCGATGAAGGCCTGCACCTTGGCTTCCGGGATTCCGATCAGCACGATGGGTTCGTGGTGTTCGACCAGGCGGGCGCTCAGGATTTCCCCGTCCGGGGACAAGCCCACCAGCACGTCGATGGGCTTGCTGGAATACCCCCGGGTGTTGACGATGTCGGTGGTCAGGTAGACGTAGCCTGCGAGCGTGTCGCCCGCGTAGGCGCGGGCGACCGCGGGCTGGCCTTCCGGCGGGCCGATGCGGTCCGCGCCGGGGACGATGTCGGCGGGTGGGAACCGGTCCAGGAAGGCGCCCAGCCGGGGGCCGGAGCCGACCGAGGTGCCGCTCTGGCCGAATTTGAATGCCTGCTGCGCCCCGCCCGCCGGGGCGGCGAGCGCCCTCGTCGCCGGCATGATCAGACAGGCCCACAGCAGAAGCAGGGAGGCCATCCAGAGCAGGCTGGCAGGTCGTGGCTGTCGGAGTGTGGCGAAGCGGCGCATGGAGGAGAATGGAGGGGTCTCTTGGAAGATGACACCATCCTAGCCGCGGGGGTTGGCCGCAGTCTTGCGCCGGATCAAGAAAAGCTTAAAAGCTCCTGAAAGAGGGGTGTTTCGCCGGAAATGTCGACTATTTCGCTCAAGATTGCCGTTCAGCAAGTTTCCGGGCGGATTTCCCGGGGGGGCGGCTGACGGCCGGGTGGCCCGGCACGAAAAAGCGCAGCGGCTTGGCCGCCCATTCACCTGCGTAGTCCACCCCGATGCGCGGGCTGGCGGCGATCTCGGCGGGCGCGGGGGCCTCGTCGCGGGCGAGCCACAGCGTGTCGCCGCACAGGTCGATGCCGTAGTGGTCGCGGGTGACGCCCATGGCGCGGCACAGCCGGCCGGGGCCGCTGGTGGAGGCGTCCAGTCCCTGGACGGGCGCCAGGGCTCTGAGCAGCACGGCCGTGCCGCTGCCCTCGGGGCCGGTGACCACGTTCATGCAGTGGTGCATGCCGTAGATGAGGTAGATGTAGGCATGGCCCGGCGGTCCGAACATGGCCTTGGTGCGCGCCGTGCGCCCGCGCGAGGTGTGGGCCGCCAGGTCGCCCGGGCCGAGATAGGCCTCGACTTCGACGATGCGGCCGGCGCGCAGGCCATCCGGCAGCGCGTGGACCAGCAGCCGTCCGAGAAGATCGCGGGCGACGATTTCGGCGGGGCGGTCGTAGAACGCACGGTCGAGCCGCTGGCAGACGCCCTGGATCGGGTCGGCCGGAGTGATCAGCCTGGACAGCGGAGAAGAGCCGGACATCGGGGTTCAGCTCCGGCCGGCGGCGGCCGACAGCCGGTCGAGCAGCCGTTTTTGGCCGGCCGGGGGCAGGAACGAGGCCTTCAGGCTGTTGGCGGCCAGGGTGACGAGTTCGTCGCGGGACAGGTCCAGGGCTTCGGCGCTGGCGAGGTAGTTGTCCAGCACATAGCCGCCGAAATAGGCGGGATCGTCGGAATTCAGGGTCACGACGGCGCCCGCCCGCAGCAGTCTGGCCAGATTGTGCTCCCGCAGATCGTGGACCACGCCCAGCTTGAGGTTCGACAAAGGGCAGACCGTCAAGGGCACGCGGCGCAGGATCAGGTCCTGCAACAGGGCGGGGTCCTCGCTGCTGCGCACGCCGTGGTCGATGCGGGCGACCTTGAGCGTGTCCAGGGCGCCGCGCACGTATTCGGGCGGGCCTTCTTCTCCTGCGTGCGCGACCAGGCGGAAACCCAGCTCGGCGCAGCGGGCGTAGACCCGGGCGAATTTTTCCGGCGGATTGCCGCGCTCGGACGAATCCAGGCCGATGCCGATCCATAGATCGGCGTAGGCCTCGCGCAGCGGCAGGGCGGCCTCCAGCGTGGCGAAGGCTTCGTCCTCCGGCAAATGCCGCAGGAAGCTGAGCAGCAGGTAGCTGCTGATGTCCAGCGTATCGCGGGCTTCGCGCAGCGCGCGCGCCAACCCGGCGAACACGGTCTCGAGGGCGATGCCGCGTCGCGTATGGGTCTGCGGATCGAACATGAGCTCGGCGTGGACGACGCCGTCGGCGTGGGCGCGGCTCAGGTAAGCCATGGCCAGATCGTAGAAATCCTGCTCGGTGACCAGGACGCTGGCCCCGGCGTAGTACAGATCCAGGAATGATTGCAGATCGGTGAACCGATAGGCGTCGCGGACAGCCTGGACGTCGGCGTACGGCAGGTCGATGCCGTTGCGCCGGGCCAGCTCGAACATCAGCTCCGGTTCGAGCGTGCCTTCGATGTGCAGGTGCAGTTCTGCCTTGGGCAGGGCGCGCAGCCATTCGCGCCATTCATGATCGGGAGAGGCGGCCATCGGGGTTCCTGTCGGACGAGGCGGGCCTTCATTATAGGCGGGGCCCACCTCGCGCCTTGCAGGGCGCTCGGATTCGCCTGGCATATGACAGTCCTCAATGGACTTTTCTCAAATTGTCTCAGCCCCCCACCTCGCGCCTTGCAGGGCGCTCGGATTCGCCTGGCATATGACAGTCCTCAATGGACTGTCATATGTCCCGTCTCATCCAGGCCGCCCAGGCCAGCGTTAGCCAGGACAGGATCATCAGCAAGCCGCCGATGGGCGTGACGGCCCCCAGGACGCGCGCGCCCGTCAGCACCAGGGCATACAGGCTGCCGCTGAAGACGAGCAGGCCGGCCAGCATGAGGCCGCCCGCCCAGGCGGCGGGCGCCGGCGCCAGGCGCGCCCAGAGGGCGGCCGTCAGCAGCAGCCCGGCGCCGTGGATCAACTGGTAGTGGGCGGCCGTGCGCCAGACCTCCAGCAGATCGGGGGTGACCAGGTGTTTGAGCCCGTGCGCGCCGAAGGCGCCGGCCGCCACGCCCGAGGCCAGGATCAGGGCGCCGCACAGAATCAGGAAACGAGGGCTCACATCGGCTCTCCCACTTTGAAGGATGGGTCGATTGTATCCGCGCGGGCGGTATGCGCCCGGCCCTGTCCGCCGCCGGGAATCGCGGGTAGACTGGACCCATGATCACGGCGTAAGGATAGCGCGCATGCATCTCGAACACAGGGCCTCCGAGGTGCCCGAGGCCGATAATCAGGTGCCGGATCTGCCCGATTGCAATCTGTACCTGGCCGATGAGGCCTTGGTCCAGGGTGTGCGTCGCGAAGGCGCCGGCAGCCGCGAGGCCGAGCTGGAGACCTGGGGCGCCCGGCTGGGCCGGGCCGGGTTGTCCCGCCTGGCCGCCGAGGTCAACCGGCAAGGACCGGTGCTGCGGGCGTTTGATCGCCGGGGGCTGCGCATCGATGTGGTGGAGTTTCATTCCGGCTGGTCCGAGTTCCTGTCGCTGGCTTTCGCCCAGGGCATGCACGGCGGCGCCTGGACCGATCCGGGCGCGGGCGCCCAGGTTGCCCGCGCGGCCCACTATCTGATGCATGGCCAGGTCGAAGCCGGCTCCCTGTGCCCCGTGACCATGACCAGCGCGGCCATTCCGCTGCTCGCGCGCGAATCCTGGTTCTCCGAGATCCGGCCGCTGCTGTCCGGCCGCGAATACGACGGGCGCGACCTGCCCCTGGCCGGCAAGCGCGGCATGATGATCGGCATGGGCATGACCGAACGGCAAGGCGGCTCCGATCTGCGCGCCAATTTGAGCCGGGCCGAGCCGCAGGGCGAAGGTTGGTTCCGCCTGACGGGCCATAAATGGTTCTTTTCCTCGCCCATGTCGGACGCCCATCTGGTGCTGGCGCGCGACGGCGATGGCCATTCCTGCTTCTACATGCCCCGCTGGCTGGATGACGGCCGGCGCAATCCGGTGCGCATTCTGCGGCTCAAAGACAAGCTGGGGAACCGCTCCAACGCCAGCGCCGAGGTCGAGTTCGACGGCGCGCTGGGGCGCCGGATCGGCGAACCCGGTCGGGGCATCGCCACGCTGGTCGAGATGGCATCCTACACCCGCCTGGATTGCGTGCTGGGCAGCGCGGCGCTGATGCGCCAGGCTCTGGTCCAGGGCATTCACCACGCCCGCCACCGGCGCGCCTTTGGCCGCAGGTTGATCGAGCAACCCCTGATGCGGCAGGTGCTGGCGGATCTGGCCCTCGAGAGCGAGGCGGCCACCGCGCTGGCGTTGCGTCTGGCCGGGGCCTTCGACCGGCTCGATCAGCCCGCCGGGCAGGCGCTGCGCCGCCTGCTGACGCCGGCGGCGAAATTCTGGATCTGCAAGCGGGCGGTCGACGTCACGGCCGAGTGCATGGAAGTCTGGGGCGGCAATGGCTACGTCGAGGACGGCCCCATGGCGCGCCTGTACCGCGAAGCGCCTGTCAATTCCATCTGGGAAGGTTCGGGCAACGTCATGTGCCTGGACGTGCTGCGCGCCGTGCGCCAGGAACCGCAATCCTTGGCTCAGGTGGCCGACGGGGTGGTCCGGCCCCATCCGGGAGAACCGGCGTTGCGGGCCGCCGCCGACCGCCTGCGGGCCGTCCTGGCGCTCGATGCCGAAGCGCAGCAGGTCTTGGCCCGAATGGTCGCCCGGGACCTGGTGCTGTTGGTGCAAGCGGATCTCCTGCTGCGCCACGCCCCACAGGAACTGGCGCGGGCGTTCGTGGACAGCCGCCTGGGCGCGGCGGGGGGCGACGTCTTCGGGGCGCGGCCGTCGGCGCTGCCCGCCGATGCGCTGCTGCGGCGGGCCTGGCCGGATTGACCACTACAATGGCGCATGATTTTCGAATTGTTCTCACGCGCGCGGCATGTCGCGGCGACGCCCGTTTTGCTGGGCGGCATGCTCCTGGCGGGCTTTTCTGCGGACGGTTTCTTCAACCTGGTCCTGGCGCAGGATGCCGCCTATGCGCTCAAGGGCAAGGTCGTGCGGGTGGCCGATGGCGACACCCTGACTTTGCTGGCGGGGCGCGACCGCCATCGGGTGCGGCTGGCCAGCATCGATGCGCCGGAGACCGGAAGCGGCCGTCTGCGGCCCGGCCAGCCTTACGGCCAGGCGGCCCGCAAGGCCCTGGCCGATCTGGTGGCTGGCCGGACCCTGACCCTGAAGTGCTACGAGCAGGACCGCTATGGGCGCGATATCTGCGATGTGCCGCTGCCCGGCGGCGGCACGGCCAACCGCGTCATGGTCGAAACCGGAATGGCCTGGGCCAACCGGCAAGGCGCTGGCAAGTATCTGCGGGACGAGACCCTGCCCGGGCTGGAGCGCCAGGCCCGCGGCCGGCGCCTGGGCCTGTGGCGCCAGCCGGATGCCGTGGCGCCCTGGGATTGGCGCTGGCAGTGCTGGGATGCGCTTGAAAACGGCCGGCCGGCCCCCATTTGCTGACTATGGCACTCAAAGTATTCGATCTCTCGTGCGAGCATGACCATGTCTTCGAGGGCTGGTTCTCGTCCCGCGACAGTTTCCAGGATCAACTGGCTCAGGGGCTGGTGCGCTGTCCCGTTTGCCACAGCGACCAGATCACGCGCCGGGTATCCGCGCCCCACCTGAACGTCAGCCACTTGCGCGCCGGGTCTGCCCCGCGTGCGGAGCCGGCTGCCCGGAGCGAATCCGTGCCTCAAGGCCGCGCTGCGGTCGCGGCGCCGTCGGGCGACCAGTTGGCCCGCCTGCAGGCCGAAGTCCTGCGCCAGATCCGCCGCATCGTGCGCCAGACCGACGATGTCGGTTCGCGCTTCGCCGACGAGGCGCGCCGCATGCACAACGGCGAGATCGAAGAGCGCCCCATTCGCGGCCAGGCCTCTCTCCAGGAGTGCCGGGATCTGGTCGACGAAGGCATTTCCATCATGCCGATTCCCGACATTCTGGACGACGACCGGCTGCAGTAGCCCGCGCTGCCCGCGTCAGGCCCAGGCCTGCATCAGTTCTGCGAAACGCTGTTCGGCCCAGCGAGCCGCCGTGCCCAGTTCCCGCCCTTGCGGCCAGATCATGCGGATCGAAAGCAGGGGCAGGGCCAGCGAAGGGCAGGACACCTGGCACAAGGGCTTGGGGTATCCGTCGTACGTGGCGATATTGACCGGCAGGGTCGCCCAGCCGAGATCGTCGGCGACCATGTCCGCAATGGTGTAGAAACTGTCCGAACGCCAGACCTTCGGGCTGTAAATGGCTTCCTCAACATCCTCGGCGCGCATGACGATCTGGCGGTAATAGGCCAGGTCTTCGCGGCGAACCTGCGGCTTGTCCGCCAGAGGGTGGCCGCTGGCCACGAAGATTCCTTGAGCGAGCGTGCCGATGCGGCCTTGATCGAAGCTGTCGCGCAAGGGGCCGCGGTCGAAATGGAACGCCGCATCGGCGCGCGCCTGGTCGACGTAATCCGCCACTTCGGTGGCCGTGCCGTTGAGCAGCGTCAGTTCCAGGTCGGGGAAGTGGTCGGAGAGCTCGCGCAGCAGGGCGCGAATGGCCGTATAGGGCAGGGCTTCATCCAGGGCGAGCGCCAGCCGGGCCTCGTCGCCCGTGGACAGCGACCGGGCGCGCTGATCCAGCGCCCGGGCCTGTCGCAAAAGCTCGCGGGCTTCCAGCAGCATTACCCGTCCCGCGTCCGACAGGGTGGCCCGATGTTTGGTGCGGTCGAAAAGCGCCACCCCCAAATCGGCTTCCAGCAGGCCAATGGCCGTACTGACGGCGGATTGCGCCTTGCCCAAGCGGCGGGCAGCGGCGCTGATGGAGCCGGCTTCCACGGTGGCGACAAATTGGCGGAGCTGATCGAGATTCCATTGCATTTCGCCATGCTATCAAATTAATTGATGGATTCAAACTTTTTGAATCGAAGATATGTGTGGAAAATAGGGCGATCCCTCGATTCGATTCCGAATCCCCTGACCTTGAAGAGATTCCCATGCCATTGCGCCCCTGGTTGTTCCTGCTGGCCGCCGTTGCGGTCGAAGTGCTTGGCGTAACCCTCATGAAGCGCGCGTCCGGATCCGGCGCCTGGATGCCGCTTCTGTTCATGTATGCCATGATCGGGTTGTCGTTCTATTTCCTGGCGCTGGCCGTCAAGCGCTTGCCCATGGCCCTGGCCTATGCCGCCTGGGAAACGCTTGGCCTCGTCTGCGTCACGTTCATCGGTCTGCGCTATTTCGGCGAGAGCTTGAGCCCGGCCAGGGTGCTCGGTCTGGCGGTGCTGCTGGCCGGCGTCGTCCTCGTGAACCTCGGCGCGCCCCGGGCTCAGGAGGCGTGACGCCATGCAAAACGCCGCATTCATGCACTATGCCTTCATGGCCGCCGCCATCGTGCTGGAGGTCGCCGCCAATATCTTCGTGAAGTATTCGGACGGTTTCCGCCGCCGCGCGGCCGGCGCCTTGGGGATCGCCTGCATCCTGGCGTCATTCACGGCGCTGTCGCAGGCGGTCAAGGGCATCGATCTTGCCGTGGCCTATGCGCTGTGGGGCGGCGTCGGCATCCTGCTGACGGCGCTGGCCGGCATGGCCTTGTTTGGGCAGCGGCTTGGCCGGATCGGCTGGCTGGGCATTGCCGCGATCGTGGGGGGCGTGCTGCTGCTTGAATTATCGTGATGACGCGGGCGGTGCGCGCGCATGAAAAAGCCGGGCGTCGGGGCCCGGCCTTTTCATGCGCGTTTCGCGGGGGAATCACATCACCCGGCTGCGGTATTCGTTGGTGCGGGTATCGATCTCGATCTTGTCGCCGATGTTGCAGAATAGCGGCACGGACAGTTCGTAGCCGGTGTTGATCTTGGCGGGCTTGAGGACCTTGCCGGACGTGTCGCCCTTGACGGCGGGCTCGGTGTAGCTGATCTCGCGCACGATGATGGTGGGCAGTTCCACCGAGATCGCGCGGCCGTCGTAGAACACGACCTCGACCGTCATGCCTTCTTCGAGGTAGTTGAGCGCGTCGCCCATGCTGTCGGCCTCGACTTCGTGCTGGTTGTATTCCTCGTCCATGAAGACGTACATCGGGTCGGCGAAGTAGGAATAGGTGCATTCCTTGTTTTCAAGCACGACCTGCTCGAATTTTTCGTCGGCCTTGTAGACGGATTCGCTGGCGCTGCCGGTCAGGAGGTTCTTGAACTTGAGCTTGACGACGGCGGCATTGCGGCCGGACTTGTTGTATTCGGCCTTCTGGACGACGAGGGGGTCGCTGCCGACCATCACGACGTTGCCAACGCGCAGTTCCTGTGCGATTTTCATGGGGAAAACTCCGGGGATGTCTGCCCCGAGCCAAAACGCATTTCGAGGCAATACTGAAAAAATTAACTGTCCATTCTAGCGCGTTTGGCGCCGCCTCAGGCAAAAATCCAGTAAATCTTGACCCAGATCGGCTTGGGCGGCTCGTTCGTCGCGCCAGGCGCGGGTGCGTGCGCCCCAGGCGGACCAGGCCGGTTCCCGCAGCGCGACCGGCAGCAGCCGGGCGACGGCGGCATCGTCCCGGCGGTTCCAGGCGCGGGTCAGTTCGGCGGCGGGGGCGGGCCATCCGGCCCGGCCCAGCCAGGCTTCCAGCTTGTCGAGGTGGGCGTCCGCGTCCTGGCGGTAGACCTGCCAGACCAGGGGGGCGCCCGCCCAGAGCGCCCGGACCATGGAATCCTCGCCGCGCACGAAATTCAAGTCGCAGCACCACAGCAGTTCGTCGAAACGGGCCTGGGGCACGAAAGGGATGGGCATGACCCGCAGCCTGCCTTGATCATGCAAGGCGGCGTGCGGGCGGCCGCCGGGCGCCAGCAGCCAGACGGGCAGGTCCTGGCCCGCCAGCGCCGCTTGCAAGCCGGCCAGCGGCGCATCGGGGTAGCAGAACAGCAGCACGCACAATGCGTCGGCAGGCGGAGTGGATGCCAGCCCGGTCAGATCCTGCAGTCGCCGGCCGCGCTCCAGCGATTGGGCGGCGTCGCGGCGCGCGCGAAGGCCGGGCTCGTGCAGCAGCCCGCCGGTGGCCGGTGTGAAGCCGGGAAAGAAAAAGAATTTCGGCACGCCATTCACCTGCGGCGAGGGCAGGCCGTGGCAGCTCTCCACCCACGGCTCGGCGCTGAGATATTCCAGGTTGATCCACAGGCAGTCCCGCCCGGCCATGGCGGCTTCGTAAGCCGGGGGCAAGGCGCAGGCGAAGGCTTCGATGACGACGCCGCCCCGGGGGGGGGCGGCATGCGCCGCCGCGCTCCAGGGTTCGATCCGCACGCCCTCCAGGTCCTGCCCGCAGGCCCGGGCATCCAGCGCCGGCAGCAGCCGCGCCAGGACGTCCGGGCGGTCGATCCACAGGCGCACGGATTGCCCCAGGGCGGCCAGCCGCCGGGCGAGCCGCCAGCATACGCCGGCATCGCCGAAATTATCGACGACGCGGCAGAACAGATCGAATGACAGGGTGCTCATTGAAGACCGGCGGGTGGGCGCTGACCGGGCGCGCGCCGATTCCGGGGCGCGGCGCTAGTGGAACTGGACCGGCTCGGGGTCGATTTCCTCGGGCAGTTCGGGGTGCTGCATGTCGCCCAGCATGTTGGGAAAGTACGGCGTGCCGCAGTCTTCGCAGAATTCCATGGGCTGCAGGCCGGGCAGGCGGCGGATGTCCTGCACACCGCATTCGCGCAGCAGGGCCGCGATCGCGTCCCAGGTGTCGACCTGGCCTTCGGCATCGGCGTCGGGCTGGGATTCCTCGCGGCTGAGCGCGGGCCAGACGCAGCCGTAGATCACGTCGTTGCTTTCGCGGGTGCAGAAGCCGATGCGGTATTCCTCGATCGCCTGTTCGCCGCAGGCGACCAGCGCGGCGCGCAGATCGGCGCCCGGGATCTTGGCGGCGGTCTGCAGCCAGGTGGCGGCCGCCTTGAGCGTCAGGGGGCGGATGCCCTGATCGGCCTGGCGGGTGCTGGTGTAATACGCCTCGGGGCGCAGGTATTCAAGCTGGCAGCCGGTGAAGGCGGGTTCCAGGATGCGCGCGCAGCCCTCGGCCCAGCGCTGCGTGACCGCCTCCTGGGTGGGCGCCTCGGCGGGTTGGGGGGATTGCCATTGGAAGAGGGCTTCGCCGTGCGGCACCACCACTGCGCCGACCAGGAAGAATACGTCGGCCAGCAGGTCTTCGGGGGCTTCGGCGTCGCGCAGGGCGGGGCCGTCCCGGCGCTGCCCGAGGGCGCGTTGCGCCAGCGTCTGGGTCCATGCGCGGGTTTCCTGGAAGGATTGCGGCAGGCGGTCGAAGCGGACCAGCGAAGGCAGCAGGGCGACTTGCGCGTGGGCGCCCAATGTGGTTTCGGCCAACAAGGCCTCAAGGGCCTGCAGTTGGGCCGCGCTCAACTGGCCGGCCGGCAGCCGGTAGCGGGTCCAGGCCAGGATCGGCGCCGAGATCAGCAGCGTGTCGACGTTCTGGCCGTCCGGCCCCGGGATCAGGGATTCGGAGCGCGCCTCGGCTAGCTCCACCAGGATCTCGTAGGCGGGCGAGCGCTGTTCCAGCAGGACGTCCAGGGCGGATTCCACGGCGCGCCCGTGGCGGGCGCCCAGGGCTTTGTCCAGGGCTTCGCCGAGGCGGCCTTCCCAGTAGCGGTCTTCCAGGTGGCTGCCCGAGCGCGACAGGGCTTCGGCCAGGGAAATCAGGGTCTGCGAGGTGCGCGACAAGGAGGAGGTGCGGGAACGAGGAGGCATGGTGGATCGAAAAACGGGGCAGACCTTAGTGTACCCGTACTGGCCATCGAAAAAGGCGCCCCGTGGGGCGCCTTGAGTGTGCCGGCCACCGGGCGCGGCCTGTCGGGGCCGGGGCCGGTGCTGCGGCATCGGGGCGGGATCAGGCGTTGACCGTGTTGGCGACCGCCGTGAAGTCTTCGATCTGGTCGAAGTTCATGTAGCGGTAGATATCCTGGCTGTCCTTGGCCAGCAGGCCCATGGCTTCGAGGTATTCCTCGCGCGTGGGGATGCGGCCCAGGCCCGAGCAGATCGCCGCCATTTCGGCCGAGCCCAGGAACACGTTGGAGTTCTTGCCCAGGCGGTTGGGGAAGTTCCGCGTGCTGGTCGAGAACACCGTGGCGCCTTCGCGCACCTGGGCCTGGTTGCCCATACACAGCGAGCAGCCCGGCATTTCCATGCGCGCGCCGGCCGTGCCGAACGTGCCGTAGTGGCCTTCCTTGGTCAGTTCGCTGGCGTCCATCTTGGTGGGCGGCGCGACCCAGAGCTTGGAGGGCAGGTCGCGCTTGCCCTTGAGCAGCGTGGCGGCCGCGCGGAAGTGGCCGATGTTGGTCATGCAACTGCCGATGAAGACCTCGTCGATGGCCGTGCCGGCCACGTCGGACAGTGTCTTGACGTCGTCCGGGTCGTTCGGGCAGGCCACGATGGGTTCATGGATGTCCGCCAGGTCGATGTCGATCACCGCCGCGTATTCGGCGTCGGCATCGGGCTCGACCAGTTGGGGGTCCGCCAGCCAGGCTTCCATGTTCTTGATGCGGCGGGCCAGAGTGCGGGCATCCTGGTAGCCATTGGCGATCATCCACTTGAGCAGCGTGATGTTGCTGTTCAGGTATTCGATGATCGGTTCCTTGTTCAGGCGCACCGTGCAGGCGGCGGCGGAGCGTTCGGCGGAGGCGTCCGACAGCTCGAAGGCCTGCTCGATCTTCAGGTTCGGCAGTCCTTCGATTTCGAGGATGCGGCCGGAGAAGATGTTCTTCTTGCCTTTCTTTTCGACCGTCAGCAGGCCCTGCTTGATCGCGTACAGCGGGATCGCGTTGACCAGGTCGCGCAGCGTGACGCCGGGCTGCATTTCGCCCTTGAAGCGCACCAGCACGGATTCGGGCATGTCCAGCGGCATGACGCCGGTGGCGGCGGCGAAGGCGACCAGTCCGGAGCCGGCCGGGAAGCTGATGCCGATCGGGAAGCGGGTATGCGAGTCGCCGCCGGTGCCGACCGTATCGGGCAGCAGCATGCGGTTCAGCCACGAGTGGATGATACCGTCGCCCGGGCGCAGCGCCACGCCGCCGCGCGTGCTGATGAAGGCGGGCAGTTCGTGGTGGGTCTTGACGTCCACGGGCTTGGGATAGGCGGCGGTGTGGCAGAAGGACTGCATCACCAGGTCGGCCGAAAAGCCCACGCAGGCCAGATCCTTGAGTTCGTCGCGGGTCATGGGGCCGGTGGTGTCCTGGCTGCCGACCGAGGTCATGCGCGGCTCGCAGTAGGTGCCGGGACGCACGCCCTGGCCTTCCGGCAGGCCGCAGGCGCGGCCGACCAGTTTTTGCGCCAGCGAATAGCCCCTGCCCGTGTCGACGGGCGATTCGGGCAGGCGGAACAGCGTGGTGGGCGGCAGGCCCAGGGACGCGCGGGCCTTGGCGGTCAGGCCGCGGCCGATGATCAGCGGAATGCGGCCGCCGGCGCGGACTTCATCCAGCAGCACATCGGACTTGAGCTGGAATTCGGAGATGACCTGGCCGTTCTTCAGCGCCTTGCCTTCGTAGGGGCGCAGTTCGATGACGTCGCCCATGTTCATGGCGGACACGTCGAGCTCGATGGGCAGGGCGCCGGAATCCTCCATGGTGTTGTAGAAGATCGGGGCGATCTTGCCCCCCAGACAGACGCCGCCGAAGCGCTTGTTGGGCACGAAGGGGATGTCTTCGCCGGTGTGCCAGATGACGGAGTTGGTGGCCGATTTGCGCGAAGAGCCGGTGCCGACCACGTCGCCCACGTAGGCGACCAGATGGCCCTTGGCCTTGAGCTCGTCGAGCAGCTTGATCGGGCCGACCTGGCCGGGGGCGTCGGGCGTGATGCCGTCGCGCGGGTTCTTCAGCATCGCCAGCGCGTGCAGCGGGATGTCCGGGCGGCTCCAGGCGTCGGGGGCGGGGGATAGATCGTCGGTGTTGGTTTCGCCGGTGACCTTGAATACGGTCAGCGTCAGGCTTTGGGGCACTTCGGGGCGGCTGGTGAACCATTCCGCGTCCGCCCAGCTTTGCAGGACGGCCTGGGCATGAGCATTGCCCGCCTTGGCTTTTTCTTCGATGTCGTGGAAGGCGTCGAAGACCAGCAGGGTCTTCTTCAGGCCTTCGGCGGCGACCGGCGCCAGGTCGGCGTGGTCCAGCAGCTCGATCAGGGCGCTGATGTTGAAGCCGCCCAGCATGGTGCCCAGCAGTTCGGTGGCGCGGCGGGCGTCGATCAGGGGGCAGATTTCTTTGCCCAGCGCGACGGCGGCCAGGTAGGAGGCCTTGACCTGGGCGGCGTCGTCGACGCCGGCGGGGACGCGGTGCGTGAACAGATCCAGCAGGAATTCAGCTTCGCCGGCGGGCGGGTTCTTCAGCAGTTCGATCAGGTCGGCCGTTTGCTTGGCCGTCAGGGGAAGCGGCGGGATGCCGATCGCCTCGCGGGCGGCGGCTTCGGTGCGGTAGGATTCCAGCATGGAGTGATGCCCCAGGAAAGAGGGTTGGTGAACGCGCCTATTTTACCGGTAAGCCTGGCGATCAGGCAATGGTCTTATATAAGATATAAGACCAAATGCCACAAGGCGCGCTCCTTTTCCTGGGGCGCGTGGCGCCGCCCTGCCGGAGCGGCGTGTCTGGCGCGTTCTTAGAAGCGGTAGCCGACGCCGATGGTGGCGACCCAGGGGTCAATGTGGGTCTTGCCGATGTCCTGGCCGTTCAGGCGAACGGTGGACGAGATGCCGATGTAGCGCAGATCGGCATTCAGGAACCAGCGGTCGCTGAGTTTGAAGTCGGCGCCGATCTGGGCGGCGACACCCCAGGAATCGCTCAGGCTGAGGTCGCTGCCGGCCAGCGCGCCCTTGCTTTTGGTGCTGAAGAAGGTCGTGTAGTTCAGCCCCACGCCCACGTAGGGTTGGAGGGTGGCGTCCGGCAGGAAGTGCCACTGCAGGCTGAGGGTGGGCGGCAGGTGCTTGGTCGAGCCGATCTCGCCCATGCCCCGGGCGTTGATCGAGTGCTTGAACGGGAAGGCGCCCAGCAGTTCGATGCCGATGTGGCGCGTGGCCATGTAGGTCAGGCTGAAGCTGGGCCGGGTGTTGCCGTCGATGTCCAGCTTGACGGTGCCGTTGGCCACCGTGCCATTGTTGGACTTGGGCTCGACGTGCGTGACGCCGGCCTTCAGCAGGATGTCGCCCGCTTCGTGGGCCATCGCCGGCGCGCCGGCGATGGACCCGGCCGCCAGGGCGCATGCGATAAGGGTGTGGCGTAGGCGGAATGCCATGAGGAGATCTCCCTATTAATGATGGGGTTATAGGAACCCTCATTTTCGGGAAAACCCTGATCGAAGGATTTAATCTCGATCAATCAACACGTCATTCCACCAGATCTTGATATTCCGGATGGCGTTTCACGTAGGCCGCCACGTACGAGCACAGCGGCCGCACCCGCCAGCCGCGCGCGCGGGCCGTGTCCAGCCCAGCGCGCACGAGGTCGGCGGCGATGCCGCGCCCGCCCACGGGGGCGGGCACCCCCGTGTGCGTGAACGAGGCGACGGCGCCTTCCAGCGTGTAGTCCAGCACGCAAAGCTGGCCGTCCTCCGTCCAGGTGAAGCGGCGGGCGGCCTCTTCGTGGCGGATGGCTCTGGAAGAGGAGGCCTCAGATGACATACAGATCCACGTATTCGTGCACCGGCATGGCTTCCAGCCTGGCCTGATCCAGCGAGACGTCCAGGATGCGTTCCTGCTGGCGGGTCGGGAACTGGCGCGCCAGGTTGGTGCGGAACTTGGCTTCCAGCAGCGGGATCCCGTCCTTGCGGCGGCGCTTGTGGCCGATCGGGTATTCGCAGACGATCTCGTCGAGCTGGGTGCCATCCGTGAATTCGACCGTCAGCGCGTTGGCGATGGAGCGCTTGTCCGGGTCGTGGTAGTCGGCGGTGAAGGCCGGGTCTTCCACGCAGACCATCTTGTCGCGCAGCGCGTCGATGCGCGGGTCGGCGGCCACGCTGTCCTCGTAGTCGGCGGCGGTCAGGCGGCCGAACAGGATGGGAACGGCCACCATGTACTGGATGCAGTGGTCGCGGTCGGCGGGGTTGTTCAGCGGACCCTTCTTGTCGATGATGCGGATGCAGGCCTCGTGCGTGCGGATCGTGATCTTCTTGATGTCGGCGGCCGTCTTGCCCAGGGCATTCAGCTTTTCATGGATCTGCATGGCGCATTCCACGGCGGTCTGCGAGTGGAATTCGGCCGGGAAGGAGATCTTGAACAGCACGTTTTCCATCACATAGCTGCCGTAGGGGCGCTGGAACTTGAAGGGCTGGCCCTTGAACAGCACGTCGTAGAAGCCCCAGACCGGCGCGGTCAGCACCGAGGGGTAGCCCATTTCGCCGGTGCGGGCCATCAGGGCCAGCCGCACGGCGCGGCTGGTGGCGTCGCCCGCCGCCCAGGATTTGCGGCTGCCGGTGTTCGGCGCATGGCGGTAGGTGCGCAGGCTCTGGCCGTCCACCCAGGCCAGGGATACGGCGTTGATGGCTTCATCGCGCGACAGGCCCAGCATCTGGGACACGACGGCGGTGGAGGCGACTTTCACCAGCACCACGTGGTCCAGGCCGACCTTGTTGAAGGAGTTTTCCAGCGCGATGCAGCCCTGGATCTCGTGCGCCTTGATCATGCCTTCGAGAACGGCGCGCATGGTCAGCGGCGCCTTGCCGGCGGCCACGGCATTGCGCGACAGCCAGTCGGCCACGGCGAGGATGCCGCCCAGGTTGTCGGACGGATGGCCCCATTCGGCGGCCAGCCAGGTGTCGTTGAAATCCAGCCAGCGGATCATGCAGCCGATATTGAAGGCGGCCTGCACGGGGTCCAACTGGAACTGCGTGCCGGGGACTTTTGCGCCATTGGGCACCACCGTGCCCGGGACGATGGGGCCCATGAGCTTGCGGCAGGCCGGGTATTCGAGGCCTTCGAGGCCGCAGCCCAGGGTGTCGATCAGGCAGTTGCGGGCGGTCTCGAGCGCCAGCGCGCTGTCGATCTTGTAGTCGAAGACGTAATCGACGATGTCCACCAGGACCTGGTCGGGCTGGGGACGGACGTTGGAAATGGTCGCGGACATGGAGATTCCTGAAGAGAAGTGCGGCTTACTTGCGCTTGGCCAGGGGGACGAACTTGCGGTCTTCCGGACCGACATAGTTTGCCGTCGGGCGGATGATCTTGTTGTCGATGCGCTGCTCAATGATGTGCGCCGCCCAGCCGGCCGTGCGCGCGATCACGAACAGGGGGGTGAACATGGCGGTGGGCACGCCCATCATGTGGTAGGACACGGCCGAGAACCAGTCCAGGTTGGGGAACATCTTCTTGGCGTCCCACATGACGGACTCCAGGCGCTCGGCGATGTCGTACATCTTGGTCGAGCCCGAGGCTTTCGACAGGCGGCGGGCCACGGCCTTGATGACTTGGTTGCGCGGGTCGGACACGGTGTAGACCGGGTGGCCGAAGCCGATCACGACTTCCTTGGCCTCGACGCGGCGGCGGATGTCGGCCTCGGCTTCGTCGGGGCTGTCGTAGCGCTTCTGGATCTCGAAGGCGACTTCGTTGGCGCCGCCGTGCTTGGGGCCGCGCAGCGCGCCGATGGCGCCGGTGATGGCCGAGTACATGTCCGAACCCGTGCCGGCGATCACGCGGCCGGTGAAGGTCGAGGCGTTGAATTCATGCTCGGCGTACAGGATCAGCGAGGTGTGCATCGCGCGGACCCATTCGTCGGACGGAGTTTCTCCGTGCAGCAGGTGCAGGAAATGGCCGCCGATGCTGTCGTCGTCGGTTTCTACGCTGATCACGCGGCCGTTGTGGCTGTAGTGGTACCAGTACAGCAGCGCCGAGCCCAGGCTGGCCATCAGGCGGTCGGCGATGTCGCGCGCGTCAGGTAGGTTGTGATCGTCTTTCTCGGGCAGCACGCAGCCCAGCACGGAGGCGGCCGTGCGCATCACGTCCATGGGGTGGCTGGCGGCCGGCAGGGCTTCGAGGGCCATCTGGACCTGAGCGGGCAGGCCGCGCAGACGGCGCAGCTTTTCCTTGTAGGCTCGCAGTTCGGCGGGAGTCGGCAGTTTGCCGTGGATCAGCAGGTGCGCGACTTCCTCGAATTCGCAGGTGTCGGCGATGTCCAGGATGTCGTAGCCGCGGTAGTGCAGGTCGTTGCCGCTGCGGCCGACCGTGCAGAGCGCGGTATTGCCGGCCACGATCCCCGACAGGGCGACGGATTTTTTGGGCTTGGGGCCCGCCGGCGCGGCGGCGGGTGCAGTCTGAACGGCGGGCGCCTTGGGCGCGGCGGCTTTGCGGGCGGGGGGCTTCTTGGCAGTGGAAGTGTTCTTGGTCGCCATCAACGGTCTCCTTGGATGAAGTGTGCGGTTCGCGGGCGCGACCCGGCGTCAGGACGTCTTGTGCTTGCCCTGCTGAAACAGAGCGTCGAGTTGTTCTTCGTAGCGGTGGTAGCCGATCCGGTCAT
Organism: Castellaniella ginsengisoli; assembly: GCF_040955415.1. Classification (NCBI taxonomy): domain Bacteria; kingdom Pseudomonadati; phylum Pseudomonadota; class Betaproteobacteria; order Burkholderiales; family Alcaligenaceae; genus Castellaniella; species Castellaniella ginsengisoli. The sequence goes on from NZ_CP158257.1 coordinate 2,006,534, forward strand.
AGAGTTCTTCGCGCGTCTGCATCAGATCGAGCACCTGATGCTGGTGGCCGTCGCGGCGGATCGCCTCGTAGACGGCCTCGGCCGCCTTGTTCATGGCGCGGAAGGCCGACAGGGGATAGAGCACGATGCCCACGCCGACGCTCGCGAGTTCTTCGACGGTGAACAGCGGCGTCTTGCCGAACTCGGTGATGTTGGCCAGCACGGGCACGCCCAGGCTGCGTGTGAATTTCTGGTAGGTGTCGAGGTCGTAGGAGGCTTCGGCGAAGATCGCATCGGCGCCGGCCTCGACGCAGGCGTGCGCGCGCTCCAGGGCGGCATCCACGCCGCTGACGGCGATCGCGTCGGTGCGCGCGATGATGTAGAAATCGCTGTCGGTGCGGGCGTCGACGGCGGCTTTCACGCGGTCGGCCATTTCTTCGGTGCCGACGATTTCCTTGCCGGGGCGGTGGCCGCAGCGCTTGGCGCCGACCTGGTCCTCGATGTGGCAGCCGGCGGCGCCGAACTTGATCAGGGACTTGACGGTGCGGGCGATGTTGAAGGCCGAGGGACCGAAGCCGGTGTCGATGTCCACCAGCAGGGGCAGACCGCAGACGTCGGTGATGCGGCGCACGTCGGTCAGGACGTCGTCGAGCGTGTTGATGCCCAGATCGGGCAGGCCGAGCGAACCGGCGGCCACGCCGCCGCCCGACAGATAGATGGCCCGGTAGCCGGCGCGTTGGGCCAGCAGGGCGTGATTGGCATTGATGGCCCCGATGATCTGCAGCGGGGATTCTTCGATCAGCGCCTGGCGCAGCAGGGCGCCGGGGGAGGCGGGACGGGTCATGATGGACGCTCCGGTGTGCCGCCGGCGCCAGGCATTCCCGGAGTCTCGGCAGCTTCGCCCCGGATGGGGGCGTGGTTCCAGTCGACGGTTGGGGCATTCTGGCCGCGCAGGGCCGTGCTGTCTGTCATCGGCCGGACATTCGGCGGCGGGCGCAGCCGCCTCGTGAGCGCGCGCCCGCCGTTTTCGGGACTTATTTCAGCAGATCGGCGATGCCGTCGCGCTCTTCGAGCAGTTCCTTCAGGGTGAAGTCCATGCGTTCGCGCGAGAAAGCGTCGATTTCCAGGCCGGTGACGCGAGTGTATTCGCCGTTGGCCGTGGTGACCGGCACGCCGTAGACGATGCCTTCGGGAATGCCGTAGGAGCCGTCGGACGGGACGCCCATGGTGACCCACTTGCCGTTGGAGCCCAGCACCCAGTCATGGATGTGGTCGATGGCGGCGTTGGCGGCCGAGGCGGCCGAGGACAGGCCGCGGGCCTCGATGATGGCGGCGCCGCGCTTGCCCACGGTGGGGATGAAGGTGTCGGCGATCCAGGCCTGATCATTGATCAGCGACTGGACGGACTGGCCGCCGATGGTGGCGAAGCGCGTGTCCGGATACATGGTGGGCGAGTGGTTGCCCCACACGACCAGCTTCTCGATGTCGGCCACCGCTTTGCCCGTCTTGGCGGCGATCTGCGACAGGGCGCGGTTGTGGTCCAGGCGCAGCATGGCGGTGAAGTTCTTGGCCGGCAGGTCCGGCGCGGACTTCATGGCGATGTAGGCATTGGTGTTGGCCGGGTTGCCCACCACCAGCACCTTGACGTCGCGGCTGGCGACTTCGTTCAGGGCCTTGCCCTGGGCGGTGAAGATCTGGGCGTTGACCTGCAGAAGATCCTTGCGCTCCATGCCCTTGCTGCGCGGGCGGGCGCCCACCAGCAGGGCGACGTCGGCGTCCTTGAAGGCGGTGCGCGGGTCGCTGTGGGCGCTCATGCCGGCCAGCAGCGGGAATGCGCAGTCGTCCAGTTCCATCATCACGCCCTGCAAGGCTTTCTGGGCCTTTTCGTCGGGGATCTCAAGCAGTTGCAGGATGACGGGCTGATCCTTGCCGAGCATTTCGCCCGAGGCGATGCGAAACAGCAGGGCATAGCCGATCTGGCCGGCCGCGCCGGTGACCGCGACGCGCATGGCGGGTTTGGACATGGTGATTCTCCGATAGGGTGAGAGGATATTTTCGGGAGCCTCTGAACAAGTCCTCGCGTCGCGCGCCTCTGCGGACCCGGACGGTCTGCAGCGTTGCGCATCCTCGCCATAGCGCCGGCTATGGCTGCGGTTCGCGCCTTGCATCCCATCCCGATCCGCAGCGCCCGCTTTCCGCTCGACTTATTCAGAGGTTCCCTGGGTGTACGAAATCGCCGAAAAGAGTAGTTTATTTCATCGGCCAGCGTCAAGGGTCTTATATCTTATATAAGACAGAAGAGTATTAGACATCCGGCGCCGGAAGTGCGAAAATGCGGCGTCTCATCTTGTAGCATGGCCGCATTGCAGCACCTCCGACCGACATGTCCGATTCCCCCCCCATCGATCGCCCGCAGACGCCGAGCCGCGCGCCCCACAGCGCCGCGTTCAGCCCTCTGTACCAGCAGATCAAGGGGCTGATCCTGCAGGGGCTGGACCGAGGCGAATGGAAGCCCGGCGAAGCGATCCCCAGCGAGCTCGAACTGGCCGCCCGGTTCCAGGTCAGCCAGGGCACCGTGCGCAAGGCCATCGACGAGCTGGCCGCCGACAACCTATTGATCCGGCGCCAAGGCAAGGGCACGTTCGTGGCCACCCACAACGAAGCCCGGGTTCGCTATCGTTTCCTGAGGTTGACGCCCGACGAAACCCGGCCCGCAGTCTCCAGCAGCCAGATCCTGGACTGCCGGCGCGCCAAGGCCTCGGCCGAGGTCGCCGCCGCCCTGGATCTGCGCGCGGGGGATGCCGTCGTGAACATGCGCCGCGTGCTGTCGTTCGACGACGTGCCCACCATCCTGGACGACATCTGGCTGCCGGGCAGCGTCTTCAAGGGCCTGACCCTGGAATCGCTGCTGCGCTATCGGGGCCCGGTCTATGCATTGTTCGAAACCGAATTCGGGGTCAGCATGGTGCGTGCCGAAGAAAAAATCCGCGCCGTGGCCGCCACCGGGATCCAGGCCGAATTGCTGCGGATCGCACCCGGCGGCCCGCTGCTGCAGGTCGAGCGCATCGCCTATACCTACGGCGACCGCCCCATGGAATTGCGTCGCGGCCACTACGTCACCGAACGCCATCACTACCGCAACAGTTTGAATTGACTCCCGGATAGGTGAAAATGCCGATTGAGTCCAGAATTCCTTCCATCTTCCAACTACGAGGCCATCATGTCTGAATCAGCCACAAAGCCGCGCCCGCAGTTCCGTAACCTGGGGTTGACCGACCTCATGAGTTACCGGCTGCCTCCGGCGGCCAAAGCATCCATCCTGCATCGGGTCAGCGGCGCCCTGTTGTTCCTGGCGCTGCCGCTGGTGCTCGTGCCGCTGTTCGCGCAAAGCGTCCAGTCGCCCGAAACCTTTGCCGCCATGAAGGAATGGGCCTCCTCCCCGGCCTGTAAGATCGTGCTGCTGGTCCTGATGTGGGGCTACTTCCATCACTTCTGCGCCGGCATCCGCTACCTGACGCTGGACCTGCATGTCGGCAATGCGCGCGAACCCTCGCAGCGCTCCGGCGCCCTGGTGACCGGCGTGGCCTTGGCCCTGACCGTCGTCTTCGGTCTGAAACTCTTTGGAGCATGGTAATGGCTCAAGAACGCATCGGTCGCAAGCGCCTGGTCGTGGGCGCGCACTACGGCACCCGCGACTTCATCGTCCAGCGCGCCACCGCCGTCATCATGGCGGTCTACACCCTGGCCTTGGTCCTGTACGCCGTCCTGGTCCCCATGGATTTCGAATCCTGGCGCGCTTTCTTCGTCTTCACCGTCGGCACCTTGCCGGTCGGGCAGTTGCTGGCCACGCTGGCCTTCCTGTCGCTTGCCTGGCACGCCTGGATCGGCGTGCGCGACATCTGGATGGATTACGCCCATTCCGACGGCCTGCGCCTGTTCCTGCAGGTCCTGACCATCCTGTGGCTGGTGGCCGCAGTGGTCTTCTTCGGTCAAATTCTCTGGAGTCTCTAACGTGGCTGCTGTCAAGAAATCCCTTCCGCGCCGCCAGTTCGATGTGGTGGTCGTCGGCGCCGGCGGAGCCGGTCTGCGTTGTTCGCTGCAACTGGCCCAGGCCGGCTTGTCCGTGGCCGTGCTGTCCAAGGTCTTTCCCACGCGTTCGCATACCGTGGCCGCCCAGGGCGGCGTCAGCGCCTCGCTGGGCAACATGAGCGAAGACCACTGGCAATGGCATATGTACGATACCGTCAAGGGCTCCGACTGGCTCGGCGACCAGGACGCGATCGAGTTCATGGTCCGCGAAGCCCCCAATGCCGTGTACGAGCTCGAGCACTTCGGCATGCCCTTCGACCGCAATCCGGACGGCACCATCTACCAGCGCCCGTTTGGCGGCCACACGTCCCATTTCGGTGAAAAACCCGTCCAGCGCGCCTGTGCCGCCGCCGACCGCACCGGGCACGCGATGCTGCACACGCTCTATCAGCGCAATGTCGCCGCCCGCACCCAGTTCTTCGTCGAATGGATGGCGCTCGATCTGCTGCGCAACAATGCCGGCGACGTCCTGGGCGTGACCGCGATGGAAATGGAAACCGGCGAAATCTTCGTCCTGGAAGCCAAGCACACCGTGCTGGCCACGGGCGGGGCCGGCCGTATTTTCGCGGCCACCACCAATGCCTTCATCAACACCGGCGATGGCCTGGGCATGGCGGCGCGCGCCGGCATCCCGCTGCAGGACATGGAGTTCTGGCAGTTCCATCCCACCGGCGTGGCCGGCGCGGGCGTGCTGATCACCGAAGGGGTGCGTGGCGAGGGCGGCTATCTGCTGAACAAGGATGGCGAGCGCTTCATGGAGCGCTACGCCCCCCAGCTCAAGGATCTGGCGCCGCGCGATTTCGTGTCGCGCTCGATGGACCAGGAAATCAAGGAAGGCCGCGGCTGCGGCGATGGCAGCTACGTCCAGCTCAAGCTCGATCATCTGGGCGCCGAGACCATCATGAAGCGCCTGCCTTCCATCCGCGAGATCGCCATCAAGTTCGCCAACATCGATCCCATCAAGGATCCGATTCCGGTCGTGCCGACGCTGCACTACCAGATGGGCGGCATTCCGGCCAACTACCACGGCCAGGTCGTCACCCAGGTGAACGGCGTGGAAAAGATCGTCAACGGCCTGTACGCAATCGGCGAATGCGCCGCCACCTCGGTGCATGGCGCCAATCGCCTGGGCACCAACTCGCTGCTGGATCTGATCGTGTTCGGCCGTTCGGCGGGCAACTTCATCGTGTCCCAGCATCCCGAGCGCGAGCATGCGCACCAGGAACTGCCCGATACCGATATCGAGGCTTCCCTGGATCGCGTCAACCGGCTCGAGAGCCGCACCAGCGGCGAAAAGACCCACGATGTGATCAACCGCATGCGCGACACCATGCAAAGCCATTGCGGCGTGTTCCGCAAGATGGACATCCTGCAAGAAGGCGAGCGCATGGTCGCCGATCTGGTGCCGCAGTTCGACAACATCTACTATGCGGACAAGTCCAAGGTCTTCAACACCGCGCGCATCGAAGCCCTGGAAGCCGCCAACATGATCGAAGTCGCGCGCGCGACGGTCAAGTCCGCCGTCAACCGGCTCGAATCCCGGGGGGCGCACGCGCTGGATGAATACCCCGAGCGCGACGATGAAAACTGGCTCAAGCATACGCTGTGGTTCGCGGACAACCGGCTCGAATACAAGCCGGTGCGCATGCAGCCCCTGACCGCCGAAAGCATCCCGCCCAAGCCGCGCACCTTCTAATCTGGACATCGTCATGAGTCAAAAACGTATCGTGAAATTCGAGATCTACCGCTACGATCCGGACAAGGACGAGCGGCCCTACATGCAGAAGTTCGAAGTCGAGCTGCGGCCGACCGACAAGATGCTGCTGGACGCGATCCTGCGCATCAAGGACGAACTCGACGACAGCCTGGCCCTGCGCCGGTCCTGCCGCGAGGGCGTGTGCGGTTCCGACGCCATGAACATCAATGGCAAGAACGGCCTGGCATGCACGACCAACCTGCTCACGCTGAAGGAGCCCATCGTCCTCAAGCCGCTGCCGGGCCTGCCCGTGGTGCGCGACCTGATCGTGGACATGACCTTCTTCTTCGACCAGTACCATTCGATCAAGCCCTACCTGATCAACGACACGCCGCCTCCCGAAAAAGAGCGCCTCCAGACCCCCGAGGAGCGCGAGGAACTGAACGGCTTGTACGAGTGCATCCTGTGCGGCTGCTGCTCGACCGCCTGTCCGTCCTTCTGGTGGAATCCGGACAAGTTCGTCGGTCCCGCCGGGCTGCTCCAGGCCTACCGTTTCATCGCCGATTCGCGCGACGAAGCGACGGGCGAGCGCCTGGACGACCTGGAAGACCCCTACCGCCTGTTCCGCTGCCACACGATCATGAACTGCACGGACGTCTGTCCCAAGGGGCTGAATCCGTCGGCCGCGATCGGCAAGATCAAGGAAATGCTCGTGCGCCGCACGGTCTGAGGCCTGGCCATGTCCGGCGACCTGTCCGTTCTGGATCGTGCCCGCCTGCGCTGGCGGGCGCGGCGCGGCCTGCTCGAAAACGATCTCATCATCACGCGCTTCCTGGATGCCCATGAAGCGCAACTGACCGAAACCGACGTGCGGGCCCTGACGCAGCTTTTCGAAATGGGCGACAACGAATTGCTCGATGTCCTGCTGGGGCGCGTGGATCTGACCGGTCCCTACGACGACCCCGACATCCGCCGGCTCGTCGAGCAGATGAAAGCGCTGTAATACTTAAAGGAAGATTCACATGCAGCTATCCGATAAAAAAGCCACGCTATCGTTCTCCGACGGCAGCCCTTCAGTCGAATTCCCTGTCTACCAAGGCACGGTGGGCCCGGATGTGATCGATATCCGCAAGCTCTACGGCCAGACCGGGATGTTCACCTACGACCCCGGCTTCATGGCGACGGCTTCTTGCGAATCCGCCATCACCTACATCGATGGCGACAAGGGGCAACTGCTGTATCGCGGCTACCCGATCGACCAACTGGCGACGAACTGCGATTTCCTGTCGGTGGCCTACCTGATCATGAACGGCGAGCTGCCGTCGGCCGACCAGAAAAAGGAATTCGACAACGTCGTCACGCATCACACGCTGGTGCATGAGCAGATGCACACCTTCCTGCAGGGCTTCCGCCGCGACGCGCACCCGATGGCGGTGCTGACGGGGCTGGTGGGCGCGCTGTCGGCGTTCTACCACGACTCCACGGACATCACCAACCCGCACCACCGCGAGGTTTCCGCGATCCGGCTGATCGCCAAGATGCCGACCCTGGTCGCCATGGCCTACAAGCATTCCCTGGGCCAGCCCATCATCTATCCGCAGAACGACCTGTCGTACACGGGCAACTTCCTGCGCATGATGTTCGCCACGCCTTGCGACGACTACAAGGTCAACGACGTGGTCGAACGCGCGCTGGACCGCATCTTCATCCTGCACGCCGACCACGAGCAGAACGCCTCCACCTCCACCGTGCGCCTGTGCGGTTCCTCGGGCACCAATCCGTTCGCCGCCATTGCGGCCGGCGTGGCCTGCCTGTGGGGTCCGGCGCACGGCGGCGCCAACGAAGCCTGCCTCAACATGCTCGAACACATCCAGGCCCAGGGCGGCGTGGCCAAGGTCGGCGAATTCATGGAGCAGGTCAAGGACAAGAACTCGGGCGTGCGCCTCATGGGCTTCGGCCACCGGGTCTACAAGAACTACGACCCGCGCGCCAAGCTGATGCAGGAAACCTGCCGCGAAGTCCTGGATTCCCTGGGCCTGCACAACGATCCGCTGTTCAAGCTGGCCATGGAAGTCGAGCGCATCGCCCTGGAAGACCCGTACTTCGTCGAGCGCAAGCTCTACCCGAACGTGGACTTCTACTCGGGCATCGTGCAGCGCGCCATCGGCATTCCCACCTCGCTGTTCACCGCGATCTTCGCGCTGGCCCGCACGGTGGGCTGGATCGCCCAGTGGAACGAGATGCTGTCCGATCCCAACTACAAGATCGGCCGTCCGCGCCAGTTGTACACCGGCGCCGCCGTGCGCGACGTGAAGTAAACACCGCATTGCCGCCGTCAGAATTTCCCGGCGGCCGTGACGGTATCTCGCAATGCAAGAGCGGGCCTGAGGGCCCGCTCTTGCGTTTCGAGATCAGGGGATCATTTCAGCAGCGTGCCCGGGTCCAATCGCGCCAGGGCTTGGCGGGCCTGTTCGATCAGCGCCTGCCCGGCGGCGGCCTGGCCCGCGTCTTCCGCGGGATCCGGCCGAGGATGCACACGGTTCAGGGCGCGCAGAATGGTTTGCCAGCTCCGGCGGGCCAGGTCCGGCTCCCAGGAGCCCAGATCGTGCTTCAGGCACTCCTCGGCCAACTGCCGGGCCAGCGCCTGAGGCGAGGCCTGAGGCGCCAGTTGCGGCAACGCTTCCAGCATGGCCAGGCGAGCCAGGAACTGGTCGCGTCCGGCCCAGGTGGTTTCGATCAGCGTCTGATAGCTCTGCAGCGCTTGTTCGATCTGGCCGTCCGCCAGCGCGGTGCGCGCCTGTGTCAGGGCCAGGCTGGTCCGGTCGGCAGGTTCCTCGCCTGAGGACTGTCGGGCGGCCCGGCAATCGGCCAGCCATTGCCGGGTGGCCTCGTCGGCAAAGGGGGTGCCGTCTGAGAACGCCAGGTGTTCGATTTCCGGCGCCCGTTGGGTGAAGAACAGGGCATGGTCGATGACGGTTTGCCGCAGCGGGGCGCCGGCGCCGCCCATCAGGCTGAAGCCGCGGGCCGATTCACGATCCAGATCCAGCCAGTAGGGAAAGGTGGCCAGTCGGGATTCGCAGAACTCGACCAGTCCTTCGGCATTCCCGTTCTGCATGATGGTGGCGAAGGCGTCCTGGATGGCCACCGGCGGTGCGGCAAGGGCCGTGATCCCTTGCCGGGACGGGGGGGCAGCCAGGATGGCGGCGCGGGCCGTCAGGCGGCACAGATCGATGCTGGCGGGATTGAGCGGGTTGAGCGTTCTGAGCGCGTTGCCGAGTTGGGCGATGTGATCCAGAGCCGGCTGCATGGCATGCAGCACGGCATCTTCGCTGTCCAGGGCCGTATGCGGGTCTCCGCCCCGGCGGAAGGCCGCCAGCGCGGGAGACGGCGCTGATGATGCGGCCGCCGGCGCGGCCGCGCCCTGCGGTTGGGTCGCAGCCGCAGCGGTGGGCATTTCGGCTGGGGCGGAAGATGGCTGTGCAGTGTCTGCGGACGCGGCGGGCTGAGGCTCGGGTTCGATGCGTGACAGGCGGCGGAGACGTTGGATCAGAGGCTGCAGCGGTGGGCATTCAGGGTCCAGCTCGCCCAATCGGGTATCCAGTGATTGGGCGTCATCGAGCATGGCCTGATGAAGCCGAGGCTGAAGGGGGGCGATCTCCTCCTGGCCGTCCAGCCAGTCCGAGGCGCGTTCGATCCACCATTGCAGTGCGTTGCGGCGTCCGCGCAGTCGTTTGAGTGGCGGCTGGGCGCTGTCCCAGAAACGCGCGATCAATTGCTCATGCAGTCGCAGGCCGGCCGCCAGGCCATTGATGCCACGGGATTGCATCCAGGCCGCCGACAGCCAGGCAGCCAGCATGAAATCCTTGCTCTGCTGGGCCAGCAGACGGCTGGCTGCGGTTTCGACGTTCAGCCAATCGATCTGCCCTGTGCTGGACGGATTGGACATCTTGTCGATTTCGGCGGTCAGGCTGTCGTATTCTTCCCCGGACCGGATGTCGGTCCCGCCGGGAGCTTGCTCGGAAATGGGGAGCAGCAGGGATTCTGTATCGATGGTCATGCGGGATTTGGTGATGCCGGAGGATCAACCCAGGCGGATCAGGGTGACGTCCTGGAGTTCGCCATCCGGCAGGGTGCCGAGCGCGATGAGATCGGGGTCGCCTTCCAGGCGGACGTAGTAACGTTCGTCCGGTGTGATCGGATTGCGCAAGCCCCAGGCCTCGAAGGCGGTACCGGCAGCCGTGAACTGCAGGCCTTTGATCTCGTATTGGTTGTCAGTGGCTGCGGGCAGACCGCCCTTGGGACCTACTGCATGGAAGTCGATCTTGGCGCCGTGACCCGAGACGCCGACCAGCGCGCCGTCCGTGGTCCCACCCGCGTGCGGGTGGGTTTCCAGCCAGACGCCGAGGCGTTCATGGGCATGCAGGCCCAGTTGAACCGGCCAGGCGGGTGCGATCGGCGCGTGGGCGCGCGCCACGAGCTTGGCGGGCCAGTTGCCAGACAGCGGCTCCCAATCGTCCAGCACGGACAGTTCCGTCTTGCGCCCGGTGGCGGAGGGCGGTTCGCCGCTCAGGAGAGTGAATCCGTTGAGGGGGCGGCCGGCGCGGCTGTGCAGCATCAGACGAAACAGCGCCAGATCGCGCCGTAGTCCGGGATCGGCAAACCGCTGGGCGCTGCCGATGAGCACGATGACGGCCGCGTCAGCGGCGGCAGCCTCTTGCGCGGCGGCCAGCCAGGACAGGCCCTGCGGCCAGCGCTGCCCCTTGACAGGCAGGCCGTAGGGCCGCAGTTGCCGGGCGGCGGCCTGGGCCGTGCCCTCGTCGTCGGACAGATTGATGAACCATGCGCATGTGTTGGCCATGTCGGATCCGCTCAGTTGAAGCTTGCCAAGAACTGGCCCTGATCGTCGACTGCCAGGCGTGCCTGGCTGATATCGCGAGCTTCGGCCATGTGCGTCAGCAAGGTATTGGACAGCATGGGCAGCAGAGTGCCGCGCAGAATGAAGTCGATGTTGCGCGCCCCCGTGTCGACCTCGGTGCACCGTTGTGTGATGGCATCGATGACGGCCTCATCGATCTCCAGGCGGATTTTATTGTTCTGCTGCATGCGGCGCGCCAGCTTGTCCAGCTTGAGGCGGACGATTCCCTTGAGGGCATCGGCCTTCAGGGTGAGGAAGGGAACGACGGTCATGCGAGCCAGCAATGCGGGCTTGAAGTGTTGCGACAGGATGGGTCGGATGGCCGCCTCGATGGCTTCCAGGGGCGGCATGGTATCGCCCGCGCACAGTTCCGTGATGACGTCGAGCGCCAGATTGGAGGTCAGGAACACCACGGTATTGCGGAAATTGATCTCGCGGCCTTCTCCATCGGAGAGCACGCCCTTGTCGAACACCTGATAGAACAGGTTGACGACGTCCAGGTGGGCTTTTTCGACCTCGTCGAGCAATACCACGGAATAGGGCCGCTGACGCACGGCCTCGGTCAGCACGCCGCCTTCGCCATAACCCACGTAGCCCGGGGGCGAGCCCACCAGCCGGCTGACGGTGTGCTTTTCCTGGAATTCGCTCATATTGATGGTGACGATGGACTGCTCGCCGCCGAACATGGCGTCCGCGATCGAAAGCGCGGTTTCGGTCTTGCCGGTGCCCGAGGGGCCGACCAGCAGGAACACCCCCATGGGCTGATCCGGATCGCGCAGGCCGGAACGGGCGGACTTGAGGACTTCGGCCAGGGTGTGCAAGGCATGGTCCTGGCCACGGATGCGGGCCTTGAGCGTGGCTTCGAGGGTCAGGGCGGCGGAAGCCTGATCCCGCATCATCTTGCCCAGCGGGATGCCGGTGCGATCGGAGACGACCTTTGCGATCGTGTCGCCGGAGACATCGATGTAGATGAGCTTTTCTTGGGCCTGCAGGGCTTCCAGCGCCTGCTCCGCTTGAATCAGCTCGATCTCGATGGCTGCCTTGTCACGGGGCGCAGCGGCCTCGGGGCCGGGCGGCGGCGCATCGGCGTCCTCCGCGTCCGCGCGGGGCGGCGCGCCTTGAGGAGCGGCCGCCTGGCTGCGCTCTGCGCGCAGAGAGAGAACGCGGTGCGCCGCTTCGAACTGCGCCTGGTAGCGCTGGCGGGCCGCGTCGAGCTCGGCTTGCGTTTGCGTCAATGCATGCTCGATTTCGTCCAGGCGGGCCGGCTCGGCGGGCACGTGGTTTTCGATGTCGCGCAACAAACCGCGTTTTTCTCGTTCCAGCATTTGCAGCCGACGTTCGAGATCTTCGATGAAGTCGGGTTTGGACGAAAGATTGATCTTGATGCGTGCGCAGGCCGTGTCCAGCAGGTCGATGGCCTTGTCCGGCAACTGGCGGCCCGTGATATAGCGGTTGGACAGACTGGCCGCCGATGCCAAAGCTTCTTCGCGAATGATGACCTGGTGGACCTGCTCGTAGCGTTCCTTGAGGCCGCGCAGGATCTGCACCGCCATCTCGACGCTGGGCTCATCGAGCTTGACGAGTTCGAAGCGGCGCGCCAGGGCCGCATCCTTTTCGAAGTATTTCTTGTATTCGCTCCAGGTGGTGGCCGCGATGGTGCGCAGTTCGCCCCGCGCCAAAGCGGGCTTCAGAAGATTTGCGGCATCGCTGGAGCCGGTTGCACCGCCGGCGCCGATCAGGGTGTGGGCTTCGTCGATGAACAGGATGATAGGGGTGGGCGAGGCCTTGATTTCGGTGATGACGCCACGCAGGCGGTTTTCAAATTCGCCCTTGACGCCTGCCCCCGCTTCGAGGGCGCCCATATCGAGCCCCAGAATCGTGACGTTTTGCAGAAGATCGGGGACGTCGCCTTCAGCGATGCGCACGGCGAGGCCTTCGATGACGGCGGTCTTGCCGACACCAGGGTCGCCCACGCAGATGGGGTTGTTTTTGCGCCGGCGGGCCAGGATGTCGACCATTTGACGGATTTCGGGGTCGCGTCCGAACACGGGGTCGATCTTGCCGGCATGGGCCTTGGCGGTGAAGTCTTCGCAGAATCGTTGCAGAAAGGAGCCGTGGCTGTCGCCGCGTGCGCCCGTTGCGGCGGCGGTGGCGTGGGCCGGCCCCGCGCCGGCGAGCGCGGTTTCGCGGGATTGCGGGGCGATTGTGCCCAGCAGTTGGATGACGCGCTCCTTGTCGAGCTTGTCGAGCAGTGCGGCGTAGCTGGTGTTGGCGTAGAACGAGGCGCGCGCGGCAAAGGCGGCTAGCAGGGCGCCGGAACGAATGGACGATTCGAAGAGATCGACTGAGGCCACCATCCAGGCATCGGAGAACAGATCGGGCAGGAGTGGCGAAAATTGCGGCCGAGCTCCGTTGCCGGTCTTGAAGGATTCGAGGGATTGCTCCAGGGCGCGTTGCAAACGGCCGGGGTCGATTTCGGCCTGGCGCAGGATGAGCTGGATATCCCCGTTGGGGTCATCGAGCAGCCGCACCAGCAGGTGTTCGAGGGTGATCTCGTAGTGCGTGCGGTTCAGGCAGAGGCCAGCGGCATTTTCCAGTGCGTCCCGGCAGGCGGGATTGAGACGCTCGACCAAGGCTCTGAACTCGACGATTTGCATGGATGACGATCCGGGAAAAGGAAAAGAGAAAGGGAAATGCAGCGCGTGAAAAAACGGCAACCAGGCTGGAGCCTGGTTGCCGGGGTGATGCGATTAGGACTTGGGTGCGTTCCAGGAGTCCTGAGCCTCGATGCCGTCAGGGGAGAAGGTCTCGATGATGGTCTCGTAGGTGAACGACACGGCTTCCATGTGACCCATGGACTTGTTGGCGGGGTCCAGGCAAATGGGCACGTACTTGTGCATGGAAGTGATGATGGCGTTCTTGATTTCCACCGTGTAGTACAGCTCTTCCTTGCCTTGCGGAGAAATGCGGTAGTACTCGAGCTTGGCGTCGGTCAGTTGCTCTCCGGAGGTCAGGGCCTGGAAGAGCTTGGGAGAGGCCTTGTCGATTTCCTTGGTGATCGTCAGGGGGCCGTGGATGCGCTTACCCGTGGGCAGACCCGTCTGGATCGACTTGGGAATCTCGATGGTGTGATCGACCGCCTGGACCAGGATAGTGTTTTCGTGGCCTTGGATGGTGCAGCTGCCGTCGATCTTGCCTTGAGTTTGGCCGGTCAGGGTCAGGTAGCCGGGCATGGGCATGGTGAAACTCCTTAAAGATGAGGATTGCCGTTTTCTGTTGGCAAGGTCAGTGTTTACTTGCGGTCGAGCTTGCCGACCAGGGACAGCGTGAACGAAGCGCCCATGTATTTGAAGTGCGGACGCACAAGCATGGACACGCGATACCAGCCGGGATCGCCTTCTACGTCTTCGACATTGATCTGGGCCGTGCGCAAGGGGCGGCGGCTGCGGACTTCCGGTCCCGGAGCGTCCATGTCGGCGACGTATTGGCGTATCCAGTTATTGAGTTCGCCTTCGAGGTCCGCGCGTTCCTTCCAAGTGCCAATATTTTCACGTTGTAACACTTTAATGTAGTGTGCCAGACGACTGACCACGAAGATATACGGCAGTTGGGTTCCCAACTTGTAGTTTGTCTCGGCTTCCTTGCCTTCCTTGGTGTTGCCGAAGAACTTGGGCTTCTGGCAGGAATTCGCCGAGAAGAAGGCCGCATTGTCACTGTTCTTGCGCATGGCCAAGCCGATGAAGCCTTGTTCGGCCAGCTCGAATTCACGCCGTTCGGAAATCAGGACCTCGGTGGGGATCTTGGTCTGGATCTCGCCCATGGCCTGGAAGTTGTAGATCGGCAGATCGCCGACCGTGCCGCCGCCTTGGGGACCGATGATGTTGGCGCACCAGCGGTAGTCGGCAAAGCTGGCCGTCAGGCGCGAGGCAAAGGCGAATGCGGCGTTGCCCCACAGAAAAGCGTGATTGCCAGCCGATACGTCTTCTTCGTAGTTGAATTTTTTGGATGGCGTGGTCTCGTTCCCATAGGGCGTGCGCAGCAGGAAATGGGGCATCACCAGGCCGACGTTGCGCGCGTCCTCGCTTTCGCGAAAGCCGTTCCATTTGGTGTACTGCGGCATCTCGAAGATCGAGGACAGATCCTTCAGGTCGGGCAGTTTGGAGAAGTCGTCCAGGCCGAAGAACTGCGAACCGGCGGCGGCGATGAAGGGTGCATGCGACATGGAGGCCACTGCGGCGCAATATTGCAGCAGCTTGACGTCGGAGGAGCCCGGGCCGAATTCGTAGTTGGCGATGATGGCGCCGAAGGGCTGGCCGCCGAACTGGCCGAATTCACTGGTATAGCAGTTCTTGTACAGGCCGGATTTGGTGACTTCGGGCGAGTCTTCAAAATCACTGAGCAGATCGTCCTTGCTGACGTTCATGATCTGGATCTTGATGTTTTCACGGAAGTTCGTGCGGTCGACCAGGAACTTCAGCGAGCGCCAGGAAGATTCCAGGCGCTGGAAATCCGGATGGTGGAGGATCTCGTCGACCTGGCGGCAGAGCTTTTTGTCGAGCTCGGCGATCATGTCGTCGGCCAGCGAGGCCGTGATGCGATCCGTGGTGCGTGCCGGGTCCAGCAGGGAAGAAATGAAGGTTTGAATGCCTTGGCGCGTAATGGCGTAGGATTCATCGCCGGGGCGGACCCGAGTGGTCTCCAGGAGTTGATCAATCAGGGAGCCGCTCGCTTCTGGAGCTGCGCCTGTCTGTTCCTGTTTTGCTGCTTCTTCGCTCATGCTTGCATCCTGCGTATGTTCGGGTGAGATCCCGTAGGGGGAGACGGAGGGTTATTTGTCTTTGATTTCGAGTTCTTGCAGCAACCGGTCGCGGGCGCCTTCGTCCTGAACGAGCTCCTGAAGCTTCTTGCGGAAATCCGGGATGTTGCCCAGCGGACCTTTCAGGGCCTTGAGGGCATCGCGCAACTGCACGATGGAGCGCAGTTCGGGGACTTTTTCGACGATGCTGTCGGGTTGGAAATCCGCCAGCGACTCGAAGTTGATGTTGACCGGGATATTGTCGTCCGAATCGGGTTCCAGGCGATTGGGGACGGAGAGGTCCAGCGACAAGTTCTGAGCCTTGAGGACATCGTTGTAGTTGTCCTTGTCGACATTGATGGGCGCACGCTCTTCGACACTGCGGTCATCGGCGCGCTGGGTGAAATCCCCGAGGATCAGGAGCTTGAGCGGCAACTCGACTTCTGCGTGAGCATCGCCTGTCGCCGGTTTGTAGGTGATATTGACGCGTTCCTTGGGTGCGACGGAACCTTCTGTAGCCATATGAGTCTCCTGTGATGGCGAGCCGGGTAAAAACCGAGTTTAAAAAGTGTGGCTGGAGTTACTTTATCTGTCAATCATGAGAGCGCGCGTCATCACGGCGCCGGCGGGATCTGGAGCACCCGGTTCGTGACGATCAAATTGTCATTCTTGATGTGATTGAGTTGTTGCAGGATCTGGACGGTGGTGCCGTAGCTGCGTGCAATGGAGTACAAGGTGTCGCCTTCACGCACCCGGTGCGTGCGGTTGGGCGCAGGCTTGGCGGCCGGAGGGGGCGGGAGCTCGGGGGCCGGTTCGGGCTCGGGTTCTGGCGGCGGGTTGAGCAATTGTTCGGCCCGCTGGCGGATATAGAGAGGCAGGGCGCTGTCCGGCTGCTGGGGCGTACCAGCCGTCCAGCATTGGCCGACCCGTTCGGGGACTTTCAAGGCGACTCGGGCCGGCACGGCGCCGACTGCGGGCGTTTCGGTTGCGGCCAGGTAATCCAGCCGGTCCGCCATGGCCAGCAACTGCTCCGCGCCGGTAAAGGCATAGCGCACGTGTATGGTGCGCACGTCCAGAGCTTCGAGGCGATCCTGGGACTGAGGAAAGTCGGCCGGGGTGAAAATATGCTCGCCGTCCGGGAAGTCCGCCAGGAAACGCGCCATGCCCATAGGGCCGGGATAACGCTGGGTCAGGGTCAGGTCGTCGATGTCCACGCGCAATGTCACGTCGCCGCATTGCTCCGGCGACCAGTCGAAGCTGTTGGTGACATCCATGTTGAAATTGTCCAGCGTGATTTCTTGCTGCGCGCACTGGATGGAGAGAGTCGCAGCATAGGGTTTCGCCTGGGCGCCCGGATTGACGCCCAACGGCCGGGCTGCAATCAGGATCGTGGCACTTTTTCCCTTGGCGGCTTGCGCCTGTCTGGATTTGACGACGGAGTCGACCCGTGTGTCGACCGAGCGGTTGAGGAACGGCAGGAAGTCGGGGTTCAGCGGGACGCTGTAGCTGTTTTTCTTGATGGGGGTGAAGCCCGCCGCCTGGCGCTGGACGAAGGGTTTGAGCGGGCCGTCGGCAAAAGCCCAGACTGAGCCCTGATCGCCGAACAGCTGATCGTTGGCCTCGCGCGGGCTGACGGCCAGTTGGGTTTTCCAGAGGACATCGTGTTCCCAGTCCTGCTGGATCTGGCACGAGGTCTGTTCCAGCGCATACAGCGTCAGGACGCGCAAGGGGCCGCCGACCAGTTTCCAGATCAGTTGGTCATCCGGCAGATTGAAACCCGAGGCCTGGCGAAAGGCGTTCAGGCTGTCTTGCGTGGCCTGCAGGGCGGAGCTGGCCGCCTTGGGATCGGAACCCTGGCTGAAGTAGCTGCTCATCAGTTGGTAGGATTGGCCCGGGCCTTCCAGAGCCTGGGCAGCCGCGGCGTCGAACTGCTTGGTGTAGTCCGCGAAGGCCTGCACGCCGTGGATCGAACGGCCCACGCTGATCGGGTTCGTGGTGTCGACGAGATCCCTGGACGCCGGATGCAGCAGCCGCGTGCCGATGGTGTTGATGGTCTCGATGATGGCCGTGGCCCGATCCAGCGAAATGTTGTCCTGCACCGCCCGCCGCTGGGAACTGAATTCGCGGGCGAATAGCAGCCAGCCGGGAAGTGTGGTGTGCGGCATGGTGCTGAACTCGGTGTTCAGGCGATCGAGGAGCAGGTAATACGGGCTGGTGATGGTATCCACCCGGGTGACCAGGTCGCGCCAGGCAGGCTCGTTGGTAATGAGCTTTTCCCCTTGGTCGAACGACCAGACGAAGCTGCGCCAGGCGTTCATGCGCTCGCTGGCGTACCAGGCTTCAAAGGCGCCTCTCCTGGTCTGGAAATCGGGAGACTGATTCAAAGCCTGGCTGATTTCGTCCAGCAGGGCTTCGATGCGTTGGTAGCCGGCCCAGGTCATGGCGGGCGGAATCTCGCCCTGGTTGGGGCCTTGCGAACCGGGCAGCCAGAAATCGCGGAGGGTGACCGGCGTCAGGCCGGGTTGGCGGTTGGCCCAATCCAGCAGCCAGGGCAGATGGTCGATCTGTCCCACAGCTTGCTGCAGCAAGGCGCGGTCCGAATCCAGGTTGTCATGCAGCCAGGAGGCTTGGCTCGGACTCCAAGCCTTGAAGGCCGCCGCCATCTGCGCCGAGGCGTCTTCCAGCGAAGACGGCAGATCCATGCCCAGCGTGGTGCTGATCTGTGCCGGAGCTTGCGGCATCTGCAGCAGTTGCCTGTAGTCGGCGCCGTCGATGCGCGCCTGGGTCTGGTTGATGCCGCGCACCAGCGTGAGGATGGCGTTGGTATAGGCTTGTTCGTCCTTTGTGCCGCCATATTGCAATGCCGGGACGATGACATCATGTCGGTTGCGCTGCAGCAAGCTGCGATAGCCCTCGACATATTTGGCCTTGATGTCGTTCTCGAGGCCTAGCAACTCCGGACTGAAGGCCAGCCAGCGGCTGGTCCATTGCCGTTCGTGATCGCCGATCAGGTTGATGATGCGCAAGATGTCCTGCAGCGCCTGGACACGATGCGCGATCGGCTGATCCCGCTGGTCCAGGGCGATCCTGGGGTAGGCGTTCTGGATCTCGCGCAGGCTGCTGCGAGTCTGATAGTAGGACACCAGCAGGAATACCAGGGCGGCCAGACACAGGCAGAACCAGGCGACCATGGCCAGATTGCGAGTCGCCAGACGCCAGCGGTCGATGATGACGGTGGGTTGCCAGGCGTTCCGGTCAGCGGGCAGGACGTATTCGAAGACGTCGTGCAGGAACAGGCCTTTGCGGGGCGGGGCGGGGCGGGGCGCGCCCGCTCGGTCATTCAGAATGTCGGCCCAATGCTGGCCGTCCTGGCTGGCGCTGGTCAAGTGCACGCCGCGCAGCAAGGGCTGCTCCAGATAGGGGCTGTTGCCCATGCAGGCGGCCAGGAACTGCTTCAGTCCGGTGCGCAGCCGTTCGATCTCGTCGGGAAACAGCAGCAGTTCCGGGCTGAGGTCCTGCCCCTGGATGCCCCTGTCCAGACGCAGTTGCCGCAAGCGAGCGGTGATGGTGTCGATCGCCTGATCGGCGAAACGGGCCTCGGCGCCGTCGCCCTCCGTGAGCACGCCCGTAAAGCCCATGGCTTGGCCCAACTGATCGGACGGGAGGATCTCGGACCAGGCCTCGAATCCGGGGATGTGATCGCACTGAGTGACCAGCAGATGAATGGGAAACCGCCGGTCGAACAGGCGGATCAGTTGGTTGATGCGTTCGCGCAGGGCCTGTCCCTGGCGAGCCAGGACGTCTTCGGGCGTGTGGCGCACCTGGTCAGCCGTGACGCACAGCACCAGGCCGTTGATGCCCTCACGGACGCGATATTTCGACAGCAGTTCGAGCGTGCGCAGCCATTCTGCCTGGTCGGTGTCCGTGTTGCCGGGGGCCACATAGCGGCCCGCCGTATCCAGAATGACGGCACGATTGAGAAACCACCATTCGCAGTTCTCGGTTGCGCCCGTGGCGTCCTGGGGGGCTGTGCCGCGGATCAGGCTGCCGGGCTGGGACTGGGTGATGGCCGCAGTTTTGCCGCTGCCCGGTTGGCCGATGACCATGAACCAGGGCAGGGCGTAGACGGGATTGCCGTGGCGGCGCAGACTGGAATGACGCAGCAGGTTGATGGCCTGCTTCCATTTCTGGTTGAGGCGGGTCAGGCTGGTGGGCGTATCGGAGCGCGTGCGTCCGTGCGCCTCGGAGGCTGCCAGCTTGGCGCGTGAGCGGGCCACCCGCCACAACCGCCGCAACAGCTTGTAGCTGAGCCAGCCGCCGATCAGGCCGAAGAAGATGGCGGGCGCCCCCCATGCGGGCCACATGAGATACATGGCCAGGATCCAACTGAACAAGGCCAGGGCGATCAGCAGCAGAAACTGGAGCAGGAAGGTTTTCATAGGTTGATGGTCTGGCGGAATTCGAGCACGGCCTGCGTTAATCGGGTGTGCATGATCAGCGCCAGCGCCAGGACGATCAAGGGGGGCGCCAGGATTAGGAGCAGACGCTGCAGAGTGAGGCGCCGGGATCGGTTGCGTCGCGCCGTCGCGGCGCCGTGCCCGGGGTAGGCCTCGGGGAACAGATGGGCGTCTGCCTGGGGCGTATGGGGGCCGGTCTGGGGCAGCAGGCGGTAGTGTTTCATGCGGATGTTCGCCAGGTCGGACATGCTGCTGGCGGAGCTGTAGCGGCCTTGGAAACCCAGGCAGAGACACAGCAGGTAGACTTCGCGCAAGGCGTGATCCTGGGGGGTGAGCTGCTCCAGGCGTTCGAAGAATTCGCGGCCGGCCAGGCCGGTCTGGAAATAGCGGCGCTGCAGCAGAAAGGGCTGCCAGGCGTGTTCGTCGGCCCAGCGATGGCTGCGTGAGATGGTTTCGTCGGCCCAGGCCAGTACGGGATAGAGGGCGGCTCGGAACGTGTCCGTATCGACGCGGTTCTGGAGCGACTGGGACTGGGCTTGGTCGATCAATTGATCGAGGCTGCGGGAGAACGCTTCGGGCGAGACGTCTTCGGGTTGGCGCTGGAAGTCCTGGATACGGGCCATCAGAAGCGTGAAGCAGTCGACGAGTGTCATGGCTCAGCCTCGCAGTACGATGATCTGCGCCCGCAGATCGTCCGGGGCGTCAGGCCAGAACAGGCCGATTTCCGCGGCTTGGACGATTTGCTCCCATTCGGCGCTCATTTGCTCGATACGGAAGTAGCGCGCATTGGCCCGCTTGGGCATGCCTTGGGGCGGTGTGTTGATTTCGATGAGATCGGTGCCGGGCAGGGCATGGTCGATGAGCGCAGGCAGGGCATGGGGCGCCGCCAGCCGGGCCAGGCGCAGAAAATCCTGGGTGGTGCCGTCCCATTTTTTGGAAGATTGCAACATCAGATAGAAACGGTTGCGTGCCGCAAAATGATCGCGTGCGATCGTGGCGACGCGATAGCCGTCGACAGGTTCCAGGGTGACGCGGAATTCCGGGCCGGCGGATATGTCGTTGAGCAACCGGCTGATCAACTGGCGTGCCGCCTGGAAGCAAGGATAGGGCTGCAGATGGTCGTAGGCCGGCAGACCTTCGTCGGTGGGCAGATCGCGGCGTCGGCCCAGGGCATCGTATTGCTCGCTGAACGTGCTCAGCTCGCCCACGCAGCAGCGCAGGGCGCCGTAAATCGTCCAGGGGTGGACCTGGGGGGTTTCTGCCAGATGGGTCAGGGTGGGTACCTGACGGTTCAGGGCCTGCAGCGCCTGCATCAGCATGAAGTAACCGGGGTCGAGTTCCTGCTGCTGCAGATCCTGGGAAACCTTGTATTCGGCTAGCTGGCGCATGCGGCCGGAAAGCTCGTCCCGGATGTCGCGCAGCAGGTTGGGCAGGAGGGTAGAGCCCGACAGGCGATAGCAGGGCGGCATCACGGTGGCGCTGAACTGCACCATGTCGTTGACGCGCTGCAACTGGCCGATGGGGATCAGATCGTAGTCATCCAGTGAATCGAGTTCGGTACCGAAAAACACCCGCACGATGTGCATGAGGATGGGGATCTGGGCGACCGGGCCGTCGCCATACAGATCGGGGGTTTCCTGGCCGTCGGCCTGCGAAGCATAGCGGGTGGACGCATTGGTGGCATCCTCGAATGCATCGACGACGGTGACGTTCGGGTGAGCGGTAGTCAGTTTGCGCAAACCCAGGTAGACATCCAGGGGCTGATCGGTGTCGGTCCAGGCCGTGCTGAAGTCCCGCGGCGCGATGAGGGCATTGCCGGGGAATTCGACGTAAGTGTTGGGGCGGAAAATCAGCCGCGCTTCGCGGATGTCGATATGCTGGGCCGCCAGACCGTCCGGGGCGAACTCCAGTTTGCCGACCCCCCAGGCGTGCGGGGCGCCCAGGTCGTAGAGCGGTTTTTGCAAGAACTGCTGATGCAGATCCTGGCGTTGCAAGTGCTGGGGTTGCAGGAATAATCCCTGGTGCCAGTATGTGGACGTGCGGAAGTCCATGTGCAAGATCCTTAGTTTCTCAGCTTTCGGGCGGCGGAGGTCGACGCATGCGCCGCGTCCCTGGCCTGCTGGTCGATATCGACTTCCAGCTTGTCGTTATTCAGCGGAACGGTTTCGATATTGGGTTTGCTGTCGGCATCGAAGGTCAGGCTGCGGGCATTGGTGATGCGCTGCCGACCCAGTTGCAGTTTCAGAGCCAGATGTGCGGGTTGCGCTGTGTACGTGGTGCTGATGATTCCACTGCTGTCCATGTTGAGTGGAATGCGGAAAAGTCGGGCCGCGTTGTCGATTTGAAAATAATAAAAGCCCGCGACCAGACCCACATAGCGGGCCTCCTGGACCCGGTCGAGCGTCAGGATGACGTGTTTGTCGGGGCTGACGACGAAGCGATCCAGTTGCAGCACGTCGGAACCCGCATGGCCGCTGGCCAGGATTTGCTTGAGCTTGTCGGTGTCTTTCAGGAGTGCGGCGAAGGTCTTGGCGTCGGCGACCTGAAATACGCCTAGAACCGCTGTGTGGGGCTGGCTGAAGAATTCGTTGAGATCAGGGCTGCTGTCGAGTTCAATCTGGATGGCATCCCGGGCGTAATCCCACTGGACTTCCGCTTTGGCTTCGGTGGCCGTATTGCCGCCGAGAGCGGAATTCACGCTGGTGCACGCCGCCGTCAGCGACAGCAGGCAGGCCGGCATCCACAGTGAAAACAGGCGCAAAAGGGGCATGCAAAATGAAACCTTGTGCAAAGGTGGGCAAAAAAATACACTGCCCCTGGATGGAGAGACTCTTTTCCAGAACATGGAAGTATATCTTATGTTGATCTCTCGGCTGTGCCGCATGAGGGCCTTCAGGCACGGAAAATCAGGCGCTTGCACGCTGTTGTCCATGTGGTTTCTCATGAGTTGTGCCGGCGGTTCCGCCGTGGCGGGCCCGCGTGTGCACGTACTGACTGTTACGCATGATACCGTGGCCCGGATCAGCCGTCCGCAGGTCTGCTGGGATGTCATCGTCAGCGACCGCGAGCGGGCGCGGCGCCAGTACGAGCAGCAGTCTTGGGTGGTCAAATACTGGAAGCCGGTCCTGGGCGGCATTCTGGGGGGGGCGCTGGGCTATCACTACACGGCTCACTATGGTCCGAACCACCGGAAATGGGTGTATCCCACGGTGGCGGGCGGCATGGCGGTGGGCGCGCTGGCAGGTCCGGGCGCGGTGATGGGCGGCTACGGCTTGGGGACGCTGGCCTATGAATATTTCCCGACCAAGCTGCCGGTGGTGGCCGGCGTCTCCCTGGTGGGCGCCATCCTGGGCAATGTGGTGTTCAACTTCCTGTTTCCGGATGCGGTCTCTTCGAATCTGCTGGCTTCCACAGCCCCCGGCGTTTATTTGCCGGAACAGCATTTCTACATCGAGACCAGTTGCCTGCCCAGAACCCAGGTGCAATACACCGAGAGCGCCTACCGTGTGGCCTACGTCTATCGGGGTGAGCGGCGTACCGCCATGGTGTCGCGTTTTCCCGGCGAGACCATTGAACTGGATGCCGCTGGCTGGCCGGTGCAGGCGCCGCCGTCCCCTGCCTCGCTCGTTCGGATGCGCGAAGTCCCTCAATGAACGTCCCTAGTTGCAGTTGACCTTGACCTGACTGGGCTGCAATAAAGCGCCGATGGCATTGCCTTTGTTGGCCTTGACGCTGTCGCCTTGACGCACGACGGGCTTGCCTTCGAATTTGATCTTGAAGCTGGCGGTGATGAATTCGCACTCGCTCATGATGGTTCCCGAGACTACGCCGCCCATTGTGCCGCCGGTGTCGCCGTTGCTGAGCGGAATTTTGGACGACTTGGTCACTGCGGGCGCTCCGCCCACCAGCACCTTGGTGGTCGGCGGGGTGGCCAGCGTCGTCATGCCGAAGTTCGGATAGGGGGTGGGGATGGGCGGCCCCGGCGGGGCCGGGGTCTTGCAGACGTCCGGGGTGCAGTTGGTCTGACCGGCTTGGATGGTGGCGACAAAGGGCATGGCAGTTCCTGGCGGGATCAACCCAGGTCGATCTTCTGACCGTCGATTTTCACGAAGCCCTCGGCGCGGGCGGTGATGTGGCCGGCCTGGAGCTGATGGTGGTCCTGGACGATGGTGCTGCTGCGGCCCGCACGGGTCTCGTCCAGACCCTGCACGGAGCGGAAACTCTCGATCGAGCGCGACAGCAGCCGGCCCAGCGTGGCGGACAGAGTCTTGGCGCCATATTGGATGGAGACGGCGTGGGCCTGCAGCGTGTCGAACCAGCCTTGCCAGTGGGTGATGGTGGTCTGGGCGTGGACTGCGCGAATATCCATCCGGGTACCCTGCAGATGCAGGGACTCGCGGCCATCCAGTTGCAGGAGCCCGGCCTGCAGGCGCAATTGATCGTCACCCGCCTGCAGGCGGGCGCCCCCCGGCAGCGTCAGGCTGGCCTGCTGCGTTCCCGGGCGGGTCAGGATGGCCAGAATATGGCCCGACGCTTCGCCTGTGGGGCACGCCAACAGCACCAGATCGCCTTCCTGGGGTTCCACCAGGCAACTGAAAGCCGGGCGGGCCGCGGGGCAGTCCGGATGGCTGGTGAGGTAATCGGAGCCGTTCTGGCCGGTGACGTAGGCCTGCAGCAGGCTGGCGTGATCGGGGGCGGGCTGGAACAGGGGCAGGACATTGGGCATGGCGTCGCGTCTCGGGGGGTTACAGGGGAGGGGCCCAGGTTTCGGCGGCAGCGCGGGCGGGATTGGTGCGCGCACTGTCATTGAAAGTGGCGCCGTCCCACAAGGTGCCTTCTTCCTGCAGTTCATGCAGATTGCAGATGTCCAGCGTGGCGCGGCGGGCGCTGGCCTGGTTCAGTACGGCATGGGACAAGTCGCACAGCCGCAGAGAGGCCTGGTCCCAGATGCTGGATGCTGCTTGCAGCTTGAGCATGAGGCAGGTGGAAAAGCGGCTGTTCTGGCAACGGGCGCTGTTCAGGATCGCCGCCGTGAAATCGCAGAGCTCGAACTGGGCCTCGGACAGATCGGCCCCCGTCAGGTCGGCCAGGACGAGGCTGACGTTGGCGAGCCGGGCGCCCTTGAAGCTGGCGCCCGTCAGTTTGGCCTGGGCAAACTGCGTGTCCGTCAGTTGGCCGCCGGAGAAATCCGCCCCCTGCAGGTCGGCCTCGATGAAGAGGGTGAGATCCAGCGTGCAGCCAGGAAAGCGCTGGCCCGTCAGCTTGGTTTTCATGAGCATGGCGCTGGCCATGGGGTTGTCGCGAAACAGGGCGTGGCTCAGGTCTGTGTCCAGTGCCATGAGACGTTTGAGGTTGGCGCCGCCCAGATCGGTATTGTCCAGAGAACATGCCTTCAGCCGTGTCAGGGACAGATCGGCCGCAGTGAGCGTGGCCTCGTTCAGCGAACACTGGTCCAGCAGGCAGGCGGACAGATCCGCCTGGTCGCCCTGGACCCCGTCGAGACTGACCTGCGTCAGGGTGGCCGTGGACAGATTGGCGTTGGCCAGGCAGGCCTGATCCAGCACGCACTCCTTGAACGATGCGCCCAGCAGCAGGCTGCCGTTCAGTTGCGCGCCGGTGAAATTGCAACCTTGGAAATCGGCCTGGGTGAAGTTGGTCTCGGTCAGGTCGGCCTGGCTGAAGTCCACGTGGCGAAACCGGATGCCGGCAAAATCCGTGCCGGCCAGCTTGGCCTGGCGAAGATTGGCGTCTTCGAGGACGCCGTCGATAATTTGCGGAGCGGTCATGGTCGGGGGCTCAGGTGGGGGCGCCGAGGCGCACGGGCAGAATGGTGGCGTCGATCTGGCTGCCTTTCAAGGCGGCGTGCGTCAGTTCGGTGTCGATGAAACTGGCGGCGTACAGATTGGCGTCCTGGATCTGGCAGTGGCGGAGATCGGCATAGTTGAACGAGGCTTCCATCAGATTGCTGCGGTTCAGCACGGCATGGCACAGGCTGGCGCGGTCGAAGCGGGCCTGGCGCAGGTCAGCCTGCGCCAGGCGGGCATGGGTCAGCTGTGTGTCGGAGAAGTCGGCTCCCTGGGCGAGGATGCCGTCCATCTGCACGCCCTCCAGGGCGGCGCCGACCCAACTGGCGCCGTTCAGGACGGCCTGCTGCAGGTTGGCGCCCTGCCACTGGGATCCGGCCGTGCTCTGGCTGTCGCTGAGCGTGCAGCGCTGCAGGCTGGCCTGGCTGAGATCAGCCAGGGTGAAATTGGCACGGCTGCAGTCGGCATCGTCCAACTGGATGCGCGCCAGCCGGGCGCCGGTGAAATTGGCCTGCTGAAGTCGGGACCGCGACAGATTGCAGCCTTCCAGGTTGGCGTGCGAGAAATTGGCGTCGTCCGCCTGGATTTGCGGTGCCTGCACCTGCTGTAGCCAAGCCTGGGTCAGGGTGGTGCGGTTCAGGCTGACGCCGGTCAGGTCGGCGCCGGCAAAATTGGCGCCATAGCAGTTGCTGTCATCCAGTATGGCGCCTTTCAGAGTGGCACCTGTCAGTGTCGCCCGGTCCAGGGTGGCCTGGATGATCTGGCTGCCGGCCAGATTGGCCGCATCCAGCCGGGCGCCCTGCAGGATGGCCTGGTTGAGCATCGCGCCCGGCAATTGGGCGCCGGCCAGATTGGCCCCGGCCAGCACGGCGCCGGTAAAGTCCATGCCGGCCAGATCCAGACCCGCCAAATTGGCCTGGCTCAGATCCATGCCGGCGCAGGACTGACCCTGCGCCTGGCGTCGCTGGACGGCCAGGCGATGGCGTGTCGCCAGGGCCTGATCCTGCAGCATCAGATCCTGGCGGGGAGGGGACGGAGGCGCCTCGGGGGCCTGGGAGGCCGTGACCATCGGCTGGGGCTGGACGGATTCCAGCGTGGGGCTGGGGGCGGCCTGGGGCGCGTCTATGCTTTCGATCTCGCGCAGCAAGGACTCGATCTCGGTAAAAAAACCGCTGAGCGTGCCGCTGCGTTGTGCGATGGCCTGTGCGAACTGGCGGGTCTGGGGCGTGGCCAGCATCTGCTGCATCAGGGTTTCGTCATCCGTGCCATGCTGCTTCAGCATGTCTTTGAATAGCGTTTTCTGTTCGGTGATTTTTTCCAGAAGCTCGGGGCCGGACAGTTGTGCGTACTCTTGCTGCCGCTGCGCGAACAACGCCTGTTGCTGTGTCGCCAGATTCGGTGCCGCCAGTGCCAGGTATTGCTGGAGATAGTGCTCCGGTGATTGCTCTGGGCTGGCCGGATCCTCGAAGGTTCCCAGAAAGGCGTTCAGATCTCGGCCGTCCGGTGTATGGACAGGCACCAGGCTGCGGTAGATCATCAGGCCGAGCTGCGCCTCGGGCAGCAGCCAGAGCGTGTCGGCATGCACCTGAAGTTCGACAAAATCAGGGGGGCCGTCGGGCGGTGTCTGGTGGACGAAGAAACGTGGGCGTTGTGCGGGTGCGCGGCCATGCAGGTCCGGGTACTGCGGGTGCATATTGCGCACCAGGATGGTTTCACCGCCCTGCCAATAGCCGTCGTCCAGCCGCTGATCCGGCGGCGCCAGTTGGAAGAAGGCGGGGTCGGTATCGACGGGATGGTGCGGCCAGCGTTTGGCCAGCCAGGCATCATCGTGCCGGCCCTGATGCTGTTGGCGTTCGGGGTCGTCGGGCGCCAATGGCGCAAAGCCCTGGACCACAGGCTGATCCTGCGCAATGGCCAACTGTTTGTCCAGCGGCCCGGCCGTGATGCGGGCGGACACTGGCCATTCGGTGTAGCCGGCCGGCGGGTGGCACTGGCCGAACGCCAGCCATTCGCCGCGGACCTTGGGCCAGCCTTCATCGATTTCCCCGTTTTTTCCAAGGACCTGACCGACCGCGTCCCAGAGATTTCCCTCTGGGACGCCAGCGGCCTCTGGGCCTGACGGGTGCAGGGCAAAGGGCTGGATCACACCCAGTGCCATGGCGTAGCGGTCGTCGCCCAGTTTCAGACTGCGTTGCAGAAGTTCGATGCGGGGCGGCAAAAAAACCTGGAGGGATGGGAGCCTTGGGTTCATTTGGTGGGGGTGTCGTCTGTCACTGAATCGGTCAGTGCCCGTGTCTGGAGCAGCGTTTGCGCATACAGTGCGCTTGCATTGGCTGCGACGGCCAGGCGGGCGATCTTGGCCGTGATCTTGGCCTGGCTGGCTGCTTGAGCGGCAATCTCTTGCGTGATCTGGGCTTTGAGTGCCGCCAGATCGGGGCCTGTGGGCAAGGGTCCGCCCGGCGCCAGAATGGTCAGCGCCCCGCCGATAGAGATGCCGGTGCTGTCAAGTGTCAGGGTGGTGGATGGGCCGAATTTGAGCTGGACGTGATCGGCTGTTGCGCCCACGGTGTTGCCACCCTGCCCGAGCGAGGCTGCGTCCGCCGTCAATCGCATGAAGGACGCCGTGGCGATTGCACTGACGCCGCCTGGCGTCGCGCTGACGACGTTGTTGGGATCGGCGGTCAGGGCGACCCCGTTCGAGTCCGCCGTCAGTTTTGTAGTGGAGTTGACTCCTTGCGCGTCCGTGACCTGAAGCAGATGGCTGGGCGCCGCCTGCTGATTTTCACCGCTCATGGTGGCTAGCCAGTTGCTGCCCCAGGACTGGATGTCTCCAGTCGCATTGAGCCGGACCCGCGCGCCGGGGATCAGTGCGGCATCGGGCGCCTGTGCCGGGTTGAAATCGGTAATGGTGGTGAGGGCCTGGTTTTTTTCATAGCCGCGTTGTGTGGCGGTGGCTGAAATTTCGAGGGCGGTGGTACTGACCGAGAGCCCCGCTGTTCCGCTGTTGGCGGGTGTGGGGCTGCGGACGCCGAGAAATGCGGTGGATAGTTTGTCCAGGGACAGGACGGCAGGAGGGTTGTCGGATTGCTGGTTGCCGGAAACCTTGGAAATGATGGTGCCGACGATCAGGCTGATTGCACTGAGGATGTTCATGCCCCCGTTGATCAGGGAGAACACATGGCCTGGAATCGGATTCTCCAGCATCAGCGTATTCGTGGGCTCGTCGGGCGGCGTGGCCGCGTCGGCTTCTTTGACTCTTTCCTCGACCTTGGTTTTGTCCATGGCGATGGCAGTGGTCGTCGCCGCCAGCAAGGCAACGACCTGTGCGCTGAGGAGCACCTTCAGGATGGTTCGGAGCGTCGCGATTTTTGTCGCGTTGGGGATGTCGTTTCCTGCGGACAGGACGTTGTTGTTCAAGCCGTGACTAGAGGCATCCTGGGCCTCCGCGATCGCGTGGCTTTTCTTGAATTCGACGCTGGTAGACAGATTGGCCGACATCTGGCCGCCGAGGAACACGTCGGTTTTCATCGCGATCGTCAGATCGGTGAAAAGACCGATCGTGACGCTGTTCTTGACGCCGTACGTCAGATCGAAACTGGAAGCCGATGTGATGGTGCAGGCGCCGCTGCCGTACCAGGCGAAGTATTTGCCCTGGGTGTACTGGACCAGCCCGTTTTTGTCGCTGTCATCTGCCATGATTTTTTCGGAAGAAGAGAATGGGTTAGAGCGTGTTCAGGGCGGCTGTGGGGTCAACCGGCGGAGAGGGCGACTGGGATTCCGACTGGGCTTGCGGGATCGTGCCGATGTAGACCATGGTGTGCTTGACGGGCGAATACATCCCGAAGGATTCCTGGCCGGGTTTGTCGGACATATTCAGGTAGTTGCCGCTGACCGAACGGATCGCGTTGCTGGTCTGATTGACCCGGCTCACGATGCTCGGGTGTTCGGAATTGGGCACGGCGGCAAGAATGATGGGCTGATCCGGATCCCCCTGGTTAAAGGCCAGCAGCACCTCGGAGCCGCGCCGCAGTGGAAAGTGCATACCCTCGCTGCTGCCGGCATAGGGTGAAGCCATGCGCAGCCATGAAGAGCCCTTGTTCAGAGGTTTGTCGGACAGATCATAGGGTAGCTGGACCTTGTATTGCCCGAACTCGTTGATTTCGGCCAGCTTGCCGCTGCCCTCGGCATCGACCCAGGCGCTGAGGACGCCGCTGATGACTGGCCGGGGCGTTATTCGGGCCGACCGGTATTGCAGGGCCGCCGGGATGGCCTGGAACTCCGCTGTATAGATGGAGCCTTGTTCGTTGCGGTTGTAGGCGGTGTTCTTTCCTGCAAGCACCACGCCGGCCTGGGAGCCTCGATGCTGCACGCCGGTGATCAGGTAACGGGCGTTGCAGCTTTCCCGGAAATGATGGGTGACTTCCAGAAAGTAACCGCTGCGCAGGCCTGTCGCCGGGGTGCTGCCATGATAGACGCTGCCTTGAGCATCGATGGCCTGGGCGCAGATGTCTGCGAGCTGGCGGGCATGTTCCGGCGTACGCAAGTTTTGCCCGTAGAGCATGTATGTTCCCTGGGTGCCCTGCGGGATGCGGCTCTGATGCCGGACGTCGTCGGCCAGGCTGGCTTTGCGGTAATTGAAGTCCTGCACCAGCGTGGCGCCCGGCAGATGTGTCTTGCGGCAGGTAAAGGCGGTGACGCAACTGTCCTGGCGGTCAGTCTGAACATTTTCGGGCGGGGTGTAGCGCAGTGTGGTGACGGTTGCCGGCTGCGCTTCTTGGTGATCGAGGATCGTCAGCACTTCGCCCGAGGGGCTGCTGTCGTGATCAAAGTAATAGTACAGGCCCTCCTGCTCCATCCAGCGCGAGAGGAAATTGAGGTCGCTTTCCTGGAACTGGCAGATGAAACTGCGTTCGCGGTAGGCCTGCGGGTTCTTGAGCAGCATACGCACATCGGGCCCGCGCAGGTTGTTGCGCTGCAGGATTTTCGGGATCAGTTGCGGCAGGGTCTGTTCGTCCAGATAGACTTCGTTGATTTGGTTGAGGCCGGCCTTCCAGAGCCGGGGCACCAGGGTTGCTTGATAGAAATAGTACTGATCGACGCAACCCAGTTGTTCGATGCTGGCCAGCATGCCGTGGTAGGGCGCTGTCCGGGTCGCGTCCCGGGATCGGATGGTGAGGGTGGCCGAGGCCTGCAGGGCGGCATCCAGGTCGATGTCGCGCTGGTCGCAGACCAGAGTCAGTTGAAACTCGAAGAGCTGGGAGATGCCTTCGTGGCCTTCCAGCCGGATGACCTGGAATGAGGCGGAAGACGGGGAGAGCTCGAAGGTGAAGATCAGTTCTTTGTCGGCGATGGCCATGGTGATCCTTCGTGAGACTGGCTTTGGGCAGCAGAAAAGGCCTGCGCGGCTGCCGCCCCGGTGATCTTCGCGTCATGGTTCATAGCGTGAAGGTCAGCGACTGGTAGGCGTGCGCGTCACGAGCCGGCAACCAACTGTTTTTGCCCAGCGCCCCCCAGGCTTGTGTGCCCAGATGCAGCGGGCCCACCACGCCGGGCGCCGGTTGCAGCACCAGACGGATGTGCAAAGGGGTAATGAGGTAGTAACGAACCAGGAACTTTAGTTCCTCGAAAGCTTCGCCGCCCGGGAGCAGGCGTGCAAACAAGGCTTCGTCGACCCGGCGGATGTGCACAGTCAGGTTGCTGGTGCGGCAGCGGATTTCGCTGCCCAGGTGGGCGTCTTCGCCCAGGGCGCAGTTCTGCCGGCCCAGGGCCAGTCGCTGCGGACGTGGAATGGGCTGTTTCCGGATGTCTTGCTGGATGACTTCGACGTCCGTGTCCGGATACAGGGCGGCGATGATGGTCTGCAGGCCCATGGCGGAGCGCGGGTATTGGCTGAACAGGCCGGCGAAGCGCAGCAGGTGCGAGACTCCGGGGCGGTCCAGGTAGCGCAGGGGGCGGCAGATGCCTACGAAGGTGTGGAAGATCTCCAGCAGCCGGTTATCGCCGAACTCCTTGATGCGGATGTGGGCGCGGGATTTCAGCCAGGCCCGGAAGAACAGCGGGTACAGCGTCTGGCTGATGATGTCGAGGAAGTCCCGATTGCTGTGGCGGCCATCGTGGCGCTCGTCGAGCAGGTCTTCGGTGTAGAAGTTCGGCAGCGGGGATGTGACCCCGTACAGGCCCAGAAAATTGGCGGTCAGGCGGTACTGTCCTGGGGCGAGTTCCTCAATGCCGCTGAGGTCCATGCCGGGAAAGTCCAGGCTGAGATGGGGCCGGGCGCGGATGTCGGGCGTGCTGTCCGGGGCCGGGCGCGGCAGCAGCCGCAGCAACCGGTAGGCCTGCGAAAATGCGAACCGCTCGCCCTGCGAGAGCAGCCGTGTCTTTAAAGAACTGTCTTGAGTCCCATGCGCATCGGCCATGTGAATCGGGTTCCTGTGTTTTTGTCGTGGATTTCGAAACGGGTGTAGGTGTTGATGCTGATGTAGCTGGCGAGGAATCGGTCCAGCACGCAGCCCCAGAGATAGAGGGTGCCCGTTCCCGGCCAGTTTTTCTCATCGCAACTGAGCACGATGTGCTGGCCCTGCAACAGGCTGCCGCGTACCAGGCGGGACTCGGGCGTGATGGTGATGTCCTGCAGGCCCTCGATCTGGCGTTCATTGGCGCTGCGCACGCTGTTGTCGTGGGAGCAGGTGGAGTTGTACAGGTGCAGGATGGCGCGCAAGTTGTCGATGCTGGCCAGCGACAGCAGGTTCAGCGTGGTATGGCTGATCACGTCCCACAACAGCTTTTCGCCGTGCGGCGGATCGATGGCCGCCGTGATGGGCGTGATGTTCCGGAAGGTGAAACGTTCGGGCGAGGAGCTGGTGGGGCGGGAAATATCGCCCAGTTTCAGCCGCTCGGGCAGCGTCCGATTGGTGCAGGTCAGGGTGAGGGAGAGCGTTTCGTTGGCCGGCACGTTCTGTTGATCGTAGACCACGGACAGGTAGGTGTCGATGGTGTTGCCCACGATGGCTGGCCGGATCGAGGTGCGATAGCTGGCCTGGGCCGACTGGCGAGCGTGGGACAGCAAAGAGAACGGAACGTAAGATCGGGGCGGCGCGCCGCCTTGCTGGTAACCGCTCACCGAGTCGATGGAGTAGATCTGGTGATAGGCGCGCTGCGTGCCGTGGGGCAGGATCGGATATTCGGACAGCTCGTGATCGAGCTTGATGGGCTCGGCTTCGGCGGAGAATAGATTGACCACCGGCGTGACGTGCAGGGCAAAATTGCGGGTGCTGAGGGATGGCAGATCCTGGCTGTGTCTGGACAGGAAGAACTCGATCCGGAAGCGGCTGCCCTGAAGAATGCCATTTCCCTTGTGCAGGCCGTTCAGTTCGATGAACAGGAATTTCTGCGGCATGAACAGCAGTTCCTGCATCCAGCTGAAGGCGGGAAATGCATTGTCGGGATAGGGCAGCAGGGGTTCGTCGAAGCCGGGAGCGCCGAGTTTCGGGGAGAGCGGTACGGTGCGGCCCGACTGGTCGCGCAGACGCAGGGCCTGGACCTGGCTGTTGAGCAGCATGAAAAGATTAGCCGCATCGACGGGGTCGCCCGTCAGGAACAGCCGCAGGCGATCCGGCAGGGCGGGCGCGTCCGAGGCGCCGGGCGCGTGGAACTGCAGTTGCAGGACGTGATTGCCGTCCTGGGTTTTTTCCACGCTCGCGGCTTCCAGCGTGAGGGGCGAGATGTGCAGCCTGGCCGTGGTGCGAAAGAGGCAGGAAATACCTTCCAGTGGCGTGGCGGCGATCTCGGTGCCGGCCTCGATCACGGCCGTTTCATTGAGCGCAGCCTTGGGCGCAAAGGCCACCATGGAGGTGGCGGGCAGCGGCCTCAGGAACTGAGGCACCAGGACGCTGGCCAGTTCCTGGACGATTTCGGGGAACTCGTCGTCCAGTTTCTGCCGCGTCAGGCCGTTCAGGAAGGCTACGCCTTCCAGGAGACGCTCGACATCCGGGTCGGTGGAGACCGATCCCAGCATCGGAGCGACAGCGGGGTTGGCCTGGGCGAATTCCAGCGAGTGGGTGCGCAGGTGGGCGAGTTCGGTAGCGTAGAACCGGTTGAAGCGGGTGGCCATGGGCAAGATCAGAGGCAATCGAGCCATCGATGGTGCAGGATGCCACGGATGGGTGTCAAGAGAGTAGTATGCGGGTTTGCGCCCCATTCAGGGCGGCGCTGACGCGAGGATAGCCCGGCATGAGCCAGATTCGCCTGTTGGAACGCCTGACCCATTTTGAAGACCCCGGCTTGTCCGAGGGTGCGCCGCCGGATCGTCAACTGGCGGATTCCATTGCGCGGCATCTGACGCGGCTGCTCAATACCCGAGCAGGGTCGGTGCCCATCGATGCCCAGTATGGCTTGGCCGATATGAGCAATATCGCGGGATCTTTCGCCGTCGGGACATCCGAGGCCTTGTCCGAAGCCATTCTGCGCCAGATCAGCCTGTACGAGCCGAGATTGCGGCAATGCCGGATTTCGGTTTCGTCCGAGCATCGGGACGTGATCGCCTTGCGTTTCGAGTTAAGCGGCCTGTTGGCGGCCAGCCGCGCAGATGCGCCGGATCTGCCTTTTTCGATCAGTGTGCGGATCAATTCGGCCGGCAGGATATTCATCGACCGGCTGGCGCGGCATTGAAGGTCGCGCCAGCCGGTCGGCCATGGTGGGATCCCGCGAGCGGGGTCACACCGCTTCGCCCGCCTCCTGCTGCGCATCCACGACGGCCAGGGCCGTCATGTTGACGATGCGCCGCACGGTGGAGCTGGTGGTCAGGATGTGCACCGGGCGCGCGGCGCCCAGCAGCACCGGGCCCATGGCCACGCCGTGGCTGCCGGTCATCTTCAGCATGTTGTAGGTGATGTTGCCGGCATCCAGGTTGGGCATGATGAGCAGGTTGGCCGGCCCCTTGAGCGTCGTATCGGGGTAGGCCTTGATGCGGATGGCCTCGGACAGGGCGGAATCCGCATGCATTTCGCCATCGACGTCCAGCTCGGGCGCGCGTTCTGCGATCAGGCGCCGGGCTTCGGCCATCTTGCGCGAGGACGCCGTCGGGCGGCTGCCGAAGTTGGAATGCGAGAGCAGGGCGATCTTGGGCACGATGCCGAAGCGGCGGACTTCCTCGGCGGCCAGGATCGTCATGTCGGCGATCTGCTCGGCGGTGGGATCTTCGTTGACGTGCGTGTCGCAGATGAACAAGGTCTGGGTCGGCAGCATCAGCACGTTCATGGCCGCATAGGTGCGGGCCGTGGGCTTGAGCCCGATGATTTCCTCGACGTACTTCAACTGGTTGTCGAAGCGGCTGGCCACCCCGCAGATCATGGCGTCGGCATCGCCGCGCTGCAGCAGCATCACCCCGATCAGGGAGTTGTGCTTGCGCACCATGGCCTTGGCAATGTCGGGCGTGACGCCCTCGCGGCCGCGCTGCTTGTAGTAGGCGCTCCAGGTTTCGTTGAAACGCGCATCGTCTTCGGGATCGACGATCTCGATGTTCTGGCCGGGCTGCAGGCGCAGGCCGAATTTCTGGATGCGCATGTTGATCACGGAGGGGCGGCCGACCAGGATCGGGAAGGCGATCTTCTCGTCCAGGGCCGTCTGGGCGGCGCGCAGGACGCGCTCGTCCTCGCCGTCGGCGTAGATCACGCGCTTGGGCGCGGATTTGGCCTGGCGAAACAGCGGGCGCATCAGTTGGCCGGAGTGGTAGACGATGCTCATCAGGGACTGGCGATAGGCATCCATGTCCTCGATGGGGCGGCGGGCCACGCCCGAATCCGCCGCCGCCTGGGCGACGGCCGGGGCGATCTGGATGATCAGGCGCGGGTCGAAGGGCTTGGGGATGATGTATTCCGGTCCGAAGGACAAGTCTTGGTCGGCGTAGGCGCCGGCCACCTCGGCGCTGCTCTCGGCCTGGGCCAGATCGGCGATGGCCTTGACGCAGGCAAGCTTCATCTCTTCGTTGATGACGGTCGCGCCGCAGTCCATGGCGCCCCGGAAGATGAAGGGAAAGCACAGCACATTGTTGACCTGGTTCGGGTAGTCCGAACGGCCGGTGGCGATGATGCAGTCGGGCCGGGCGGCCTTGGCGTCTTCCGGGCGGATCTCGGGGTCGGGGTTCGCCAGGGCCAGGATCAGCGGGTGTTCGGCCATGGAGCGCACCATGTCCTGGGTCAGCACGCCGGGGGCCGAGCAGCCCAGGAACACGTCAGCGCCCTTGCAAACGTCGGCCAGGGTGCGGGCCTCGGTCTTCTGGGCGTAGCGGGCCTTGTTGGGCTCCATGTGCTCGTCGCGGCCCTGCCAGATCACGCCGCGCGAATCGACGACGGTGATGTTCCGCTGGGAAACACCGAGCTTGACCATCAGGTCCAGGCAGGCGATGGCGGCGGCGCCCGCGCCCGAGCACACCAGCTTGACCTGGCCGATGTCCTTGCCCACGACCTTCAGCCCGTTCAGGAGGGCGGCCGAGGAGATGATGGCGGTGCCGTGCTGGTCGTCGTGGAAGACGGGGATTTTCATGCGCTCGCGCAGCTTCTTTTCAATATAGAAGCACTCCGGCGCCTTGATGTCTTCGAGGTTGATGCCGCCCAGCGTCGGTTCCAGCGCGGCGATGATGTCCACCAACTTGTCGGGGTCGTGCTCGTTGAGCTCGATGTCGAAGACGTCGATGCCGGCGAATTTCTTGAACAGGCAGCCCTTGCCCTCCATCACGGGCTTGGCCGCCAGCGGTCCGATGTTGCCCAGGCCGAGCACGGCGGTGCCGTTGGTGACCACGCCCACCAGGTTGGCGCGCGAGGTGTACTGGGCCGCGGCGGCCTCGCCCTCGGCGTGGATGGCCATGCTGGCGGTCGCCACGCCCGGGGAGTAGGCCAGAGACAGGTCATCCTGGTTGGCCAGGGGTTTGGTGGGCACGACGGAAATTTTCCCCGGGGTGGGGAACGCGTGATAATCGAGCGCCATCTTGGCGCGGTCGTCTTTCAGGTCCATGGATGCCTGTGCTCCTGCGAGGTTTTATGTCGTGGGTATCGGTGAGGGAATGATTTTTGCTGTTCGTCTTTTGTTCGCCGGGCCGTTTCGGGTTTTGCGTGGCGCGAGGCGGGTTTCGCCCGAGTGTTTGTTAATCCCAACGCCAAACCGGCGAAAAGCGGCCTGGAATGGGCGTTTTCGGCCGATCAGTTTAAACCCATGCCGCCGGACGGGTATACTTTGACCTTAATACGGCTTATGCAAGGCGTCGTACCGCTGCCTTCTGCCCCTGCTATCCGCCCATCGGTCTGGCCGAGTCGCGGAAGGTTTCTCAATCTGCATCGTTTCGGGTGAAGCACCCGTCAGGTGAAGCGCACAATGTCCACGGAACAAGAACTCCAGTCCAATTCTTATTTATTCGGCGCCAACGCGCCCTACGTAGAAGAACTCTACGAAACCTACCTGGACAACCCAGGTGCCATCCCGGATCAGTGGCGCACCTATTTCGATCAGTTGCAGCATCAACCCGCCGCGGATGGCCGCGAGGCCACCCGGGACCAGGCTCACGCCCCGATTGTCGCCTCCTTCGCCCAGCGCGCCCGCGAAAACACCTTCCAGGTCCGTCCCGCGCAGGCTTCCGACCAGGCCCTGGCCATCGCCAGCAAGCAGGTCTACGTCCAGTCCATCATCGCCGCGTATCGCTCGCTGGGTTCACGCATCGCCCAGCTTGATCCGCTGAAGCGCCGCGACCGTCCGGAAATCCCGGAACTGGATCCCGCTTTCTACGGCCTCACCGAGGCTGACCTCGATCAGATCTATTCGGCCACGAATACGTATTTCACCAAGGCCGATACGATGACCATGCGGGACATCCTCAAGGCCCTGCGGGACACGTACTGCCGCAATGTCGGCGCCGAATTCATGCATATTTCAGATCCGGCGGTGAAACGCTGGATCCAGGAGCGCCTGGAATCCACGCTGGGCGTGCCCGAGCTGTCCGTCGATGAAAAGCGCCACATCCTGCGCCAGGTGACCGAGGCCGAAGGCCTGGAGCGCTTCCTGCACACCAAGTACGTCGGCCAGAAGCGCTTCTCCCTGGAAGGCGGCGAGAGCTTCATCGCCTCCATGGACGAGGTCGTGAACCACGCCGGCGATAACGGCGTCCAGGAGATCGTCGTGGGCATGGCCCACCGCGGCCGCCTGAACATGCTGGTCAATATCATGGGCAAGATGCCCGGCGACCTGTTTGCCGAATTCGAAGGCAAGCACAGCCAGGCGCTCAGCGACGGCGACGTCAAATACCACAACGGCTTTTCCAGCGATCTGTCCACACGGGGCGGCCCGGTCCACTTGTCCCTGGCCTTCAACCCCTCGCACCTGGAAATCGTCAACCCGGTGGTCGAGGGCAGTGTGCGCGCCCGCCAGGACCGCCGCGGCGACGAAGACGGCGATCAGGTCCTGCCGGTGCTGGTGCACGGCGACGCGGCCTTCGCCGGCCAGGGCGTGGTGATGGAAACCCTGAACTTGGCCCAGACGCGCGGCTACGGCACGGGCGGCACGCTGCATATCGTCATCAACAACCAGATCGGCTTCACGACCTCCGATCCGCGCGATACGCGTTCCACGCTGTACTGCACGGACGTGGTCAAAATGATCGAAGCCCCGGTCTTCCACGTCAACGGCGACGATCCCGAGGCCGTGGTCTTCGCTACCCGCCTGGCCCTCGACTACCGTCAGCAGTTCAAGCACGACGTCGTCATCGACATCGTCTGCTTCCGCAAGCTGGGCCACAACGAGCAAGATACGCCGTCCCTGACCCAGCCGTTGATGTACAAAAGCATCGGCAAACACCCCGGCACGCGCAAGCTCTACGCCGACCGCCTGGTGGCCCAGGGCATTCTCGCCGCCGACGAACCCGACCAGATGGTCAAGGACTACCGCCAGTTGATGGAAGACGGCCAGCGCACGGTCGAACCCGTGCTGACCGACTACAAGAACAAGTACTCGACCGACTGGTCGCCGTTCCTGGGCGCCAAATGGACGGATCACGCCGATACCGGCGTTCCTCTGGCCGAGCTGACCCGCATCGGCGAAAAGCTCACCCAGGTGCCCGAGGGGTTCACCGTGCACCCCCTGGTCAAGAAACTGCTGGGCGACCGCCTGGCCATGGCGCGCGGCGAGCATCCCATCGACTGGGGCATGGGCGAACACCTGGCCTTCGCCACGCTGGTGGCCAATGGTTACGCCATCCGCATCACCGGCCAGGACTCCGGCCGCGGCACCTTCACCCACCGCCATGCCGTGCTGCATGATCAAAAGCGCGAGCGCTGGGACGACGGCAGCTACGTGCCCCTGCAGAATGTGGCCGAGGGCCAGGCGCCATTCACGGTGATCGACTCCGTGTTGTCCGAAGCGGCCGTGCTGGGCTTCGAATATGGCTATGCCACCGCCGAGCCCAACGTGCTGACCATCTGGGAAGCCCAGTTCGGTGACTTCGCCAACGGCGCCCAGGTCGTGATCGACCAGTTCATCTCGTCGGGCGAGGCCAAGTGGGGCCGTCAGTGCGGCCTGACCCTGATGCTGCCGCATGGCTACGAAGGCCAGGGGCCCGAGCACTCCTCGGCCCGCATCGAGCGTTTCCTGCAACTGTGCGCGGACAACAACATGCAGGTCGTGCAGCCGACCAACGGCGCGCAGATCTTCCATGTGCTGCGCCGCCAGATGATCCGGCCCTTCCGCAAGCCGCTGGTCATCTTCACGCCCAAGTCGCTGTTGCGCAACAAGGCCGCCACCTCGCCCCTCGAAGACCTGGCCACGGGCACCTTCCAGCCGGTGATCGGAGAAGCCGATGCGAACATCGCGCCGGCCGACGTCAAGCGCGTGCTGGTGTGCTCCGGCAAGGTCTACTACGACCTGGTGCACGCCCGCGCCGAGCAGGAACGCAAGGACGTCGCCATCCTGCGCATCGAGCAGCTCTATCCCTTCGCCCACAAATCCTTCCAGGCCGAATTGCAGAAATACCCCAACGCCAAGGAACTGGTCTGGGTGCAGGACGAGCCGCAGAACCAGGGGCCGTGGTTCTACGTGCAGCATCACCTGTACGAGAACATGAGCGACGGGCAGAAACTCGGCTACGCCGGCCGCCCGGCCTCGGCCTCGCCCGCCGTCGGCTACCTGGCCAAGCACCAGGAGCAGCAGCGCGCCTTGCTTGAGCAGGCTTTCGCCGCCAAGCTCAAGAGCTTCTCGCTGATCAAATAATCCGACCCCTTTCCAATACAGACAACACGGAAAAAATATCATGGCCATTACCGAAGTTCTCGTTCCGCAACTCTCCGAATCGGTGTCGGAAGCCACCTTGCTCAACTGGAAGAAGCAGCCCGGCGAAGCCGTGGAGGCCGACGAGATCCTGATCGAAGTCGAAACCGACAAGGTCGTGCTGGAAGTCCCGGCGCCGGCCTCGGGCGTGCTCTCGGAGATCGTCAAGGGCGACGGCAGCACCGTCACCTCGGGCGAAGTCCTGGCCCGCATCGACACCGCCGCCAAGGCCGCCGCCGCCGCCGCCGCGCCCAAGGCCGAGGCTGAAGCCGCGCCGGCTCCGGCGGCCGCTCCGTCCGCTCCGGCCGCCAAGTCCTCGGTGGCTTCCCCCGCCGCCGGCAAGATCCTGTCCGAGAAGGGCATCGATCCCGCCACGGTCGAGGGTACGGGCCGCGGCGGCCGCGTGACCAAGGGCGACGCCCTGGGCGCCGCGCAAACCACGGCGGCGCCCGCAGCGGCGTCCGCTCCGGTGCCGGTCAGCCTGGACGGCCGCCCGGAACAGCGCGTGCCCATGAGCCGCCTGCGCGCCCGCGTGGCCGAACGCCTGATCCAGTCGCAATCCGAAAACGCCATCCTGACGACCTTCAACGAGGTCAACATGCAGGCCATCATGGACCTGCGCAAGAAATACAAGGATTCCTTCGAAAAAGAGCACGGCGTCAAACTCGGCTTTACCTCTTTCTTCGTCAAGGCGGCCGTGACCGCGCTCAAGCGCTACCCGATCGTCAACGCGTCGGTGGACGGCAAGGACATCGTCTACCATGGCTACTTCGACATCGGCGTGGCGGTCGGCAGTCCGCGCGGCCTGGTGGTGCCCGTCCTGCGCAACGCCGATCAACTGTCGCTGGCCGACATCGAAAAGCAGATCGCCGACTTCGGCCGCCGCGCCCAGGACGGCAAGCTCACGCTCGACGAGCTGACCGGCGGAACCTTTTCCATTTCCAACGGCGGCGTGTTCGGTTCCATGCTGTCCACCCCGATCATCAACCCGCCTCAGTCGGCCATCCTCGGCATCCATGCCACCAAGGAGCGTCCGGTCGTGGAAAACGGTCAGATCGTCATCCGCCCGATGAACTATCTGGCCCTGTCCTACGATCACCGCATCATCGACGGCCGCGAAGCCGTCCTGGCCCTGGTCGCCATGAAAGAGGCCCTGGAAGATCCGCAACGCATGCTGCTGGGCGTCTGATCGGCAATCTGATGTAAAGTGACAAGACGCACCCTTCGGGGTGCGTCGTTTTGAGAGAAGAACATGGCAAAACAATTTGATGTGATCGTGATCGGCGCCGGCCCCGGCGGCTATATCGCCGCCATCCGCGCCGCCCAGTTGGGCCTGGCCGTGGCCTGCGTGGACGCCTGGACGAACGCGGCCGGCAAGCCGGCGCCCGGCGGCACCTGCACCAACGTGGGCTGCATCCCGTCCAAGGCCTTGCTGCAGTCTTCCGAGCACTACGAGCAGCTCAATCATCATTTCGCCGAGCACGG
Organism: Castellaniella ginsengisoli; assembly: GCF_040955415.1. Taxonomy (NCBI): domain Bacteria; kingdom Pseudomonadati; phylum Pseudomonadota; class Betaproteobacteria; order Burkholderiales; family Alcaligenaceae; genus Castellaniella; species Castellaniella ginsengisoli. The sequence goes on from NZ_CP158257.1 coordinate 2,048,055, forward strand.
CATCACCGCCAAAGGCGTCAGCCTGGATCTGGCCACGCTGATCGGCCGCAAAGACACGGTGGTCAAGCAGAACAACGAAGGCATCCTGTATCTGTTCAAGAAGAACAAGGTGTCCTTCTTCCACGGCACGGGCTCGCTGGCCGCCAAGACCGACTTCGGCTGGTCCGTCAAGGTCGCCGGCAAGACCGAGGAAGACCTCGAAGGCCGCCACGTGATCATCGCCACGGGTTCCAGCCCTCGCGAACTGCCGGGGCTGCCCTTCGACGAGGAACTGGTCCTGTCCAACGATGGCGCCTTGCGCATCCCCGCCGTGCCCAAGAAGCTGGGCATCGTCGGCGCCGGCGTCATCGGCCTGGAAATGGGCAGCGTCTGGCGCCGCCTGGGCGCCGAGGTCACCGTCCTGGAAGCCATGCCCGATTTCCTCGGCGCGGTGGACCGCGACGTGGCCAAAGAAGCCCAGAAGGCTTTGGTCAAGCAAGGCCTGGACATCCAGACCGGCGTGCGCATCGGCGAGGTCAAGACCTCCGCCAAGGGCGTGAACGTGCAGTACACGGACGCCTCCGGCGCCGAGCAGAAACTGGCGGTGAACCATCTGATCGTCTCCATCGGCCGCGTGCCCAACACGCAGGGCCTGGGTGCCGACGTGGTGGGTCTCAAGCTCGATGAGCGCGGTTTCGTGGCCGTCGACGAGGATTGCCGCAGCAACCTGGCCAACGTCTGGGCGGTGGGCGATGTGGTGCGCGGCCCGATGCTGGCGCACAAGGCCGAAGAGGAAGGCGTGGCGGTGGCCGAGCGCATCGCCGGCCAGCATGGGCACGTCAATTTCGACACGATCCCCTGGGTCATCTACACCTCTCCCGAAGTCGCCTGGGTGGGCAAGACCGAGCAGGCGCTCAAGGCCGAGGGCCGCGACTACAAGGCGGGCAGCTTCCCCTTCATGGCCAACGGCCGCGCCCGCGCACTGGGCGACACCACCGGTTTCGTCAAGATCCTGGCCGATGCCAAGACCGACGAAGTGCTGGGGGTGCACATCGTCGGCCCGATGGCCTCCGAACTGATCGCCGAAGCCGTGACCATCATGGAATTCCGCGGCGCCGCCGAGGACATCGCGCGCATCTGCCATGCGCATCCGACCCTGTCCGAAGCCGTCAAGGAAGCCGCCCTGGCCGTCGACAAGCGCACGCTGAACCTGTAAGCCGCTGACTTCTACCCATGGATGTCAGCGCGTATTACGCGCAGGCCCTGCGCGAGCGGGGCTTTGTCGCCGACGAAGCCCAGCGCGCAGCGGTCGAGCGCCTGCAGCATTACTATGATGACTGGATCGAGTTCAAGCGCCAGCGCTCGAATGGCCTGAAAAAGCTGTTTCTGCGCCCGGCCGTGCCGCGCGGGGTCTACCTGTGGGGCGGCGTCGGGCGCGGCAAGAGCTTCCTGATGGATGCGTTCTACCTGACCGTTCCCGTCAAGCGCAAGGTGCGCCTGCATTTCCACGAGTTCATGCGCGGAGTGCACCGCGAGATCCGCGCCGTCAGCGGGGAATCCGATCCGCTGGACCACGTGGCGCGCAAGATCGCCGCGCGCTACCGCCTGATCTGCTTCGACGAGTTCCACGTCTCCGACGTGGCCGACGCCATGATCCTGTACCGGCTGCTGCTTGGCTTGTTCGAGCACGGCACGTCTTTCGTCATGACCTCGAACTACGAGCCGTCCACCCTGTACCCGGACGGCCTGCACCGCGACCGCATTTTGCCGGCCATCGCCCTGATCCAGGAAAAGATGGACGTGCTGAATGTCGATGCCGGGGTGGACTACCGGCGCCGCACCCTGGCGCAACTGCGCACCTATATCACGCCCATCGTGGCCGCGACCCACGACGAACTGCGTTCGGCCTTCGACCGCCTGGCCGATACCGCCGAGCAGAAACCCGTCTTGACCATCGCGGACCGCGAGATCCGGGCGGTGGCGCTGGCGGGCAGCGTGGTCTGGTTCGATTTCCAGGCCCTGTGCGGCACGCCGCGCTCGCAGAACGACTACCTGGACCTGGCCGACCGCTTCCAGACCGTGATCGTATCGGACGTGCCGCGCATGAGCCCGCGCCAGGCCTCCGAAGCGCGCCGTTTCACCTGGCTGGTGGACGTGCTGTACGACCACAAGGTCAAGCTGATCCTGTCGGCCCAGTGCCCGGCCGATGAGCTTTATACTCAAGGCCCGATGTCCAACGAGTTCTTCCGCACCGTGTCGCGCCTGATGGAAATGCAGTCGCGCGAATACCTGGCCGAAACGCGTCGGGCCTCGGTCGTCCTGTAGAGACGGATACCCCCGGCCGTCCGCATATTCTCCGCCTGGAAATCCCATGAGCACACCCGTCACCCGCGTCCTGACCGGCATCACCACGTCGGGCACTCCCCACCTGGGCAATTACGCCGGCGCCATCCGCCCGGCGATCCAGGCCAGCACCCAGCCGGGGGTGGACGCTTTCTTCTTCCTGGCCGATTACCACGCGCTCATCAAATGCGACGATCCCGAGCGCATCGCGCGATCGCGGCTGGAGATCGCCGCGACCTGGATCGCAGCCGGCCTGGACACGGACCGAACGACCTTTTACCGCCAGTCGGACGTTCCTGAGATTCCAGAGCTGTGCTGGATGCTGAACTGCGTCACGGCCAAGGGGCTGATGAACCGCGCGCATGCCTACAAGGCTTCCGTGGACGCCAATGTCGCCAAAAGCGTGGAGCCGGACGACGGCGTCACCATGGGGCTGTTTTCGTATCCGGTGCTGATGGCCGCCGATATCCTGATGTTCAACGCGCATCGCGTGCCGGTGGGGCGCGACCAGATCCAGCATCTGGAGATGGCGCGCGACATCGCTCAGCGCTTCAATCACCTGTACGGCCGGGGCGAAGACCTCTTCGTGCTGCCGGAAGTTCAGATCGACGAGGACGTCGCCACGCTGCCGGGCCTGGACGGGCGCAAGATGTCCAAGAGCTACGACAACACCATCCCCCTGTTCGAGGGCGGACTGAAAGCGCTGAAGGCCGCAGTGGCGCGGATCGTCACGGATTCGCGCCTGCCCGGCGAACCCAAGGACGCCGAAGGCGCGCATCTGTACACCTTGTACCGGGCCTTCGCCACATCCGGGCAGGCGGCCGATTTCCGCGCCGCGCTGGAGGGGGGGCTGGGCTGGGGCGAGGCCAAGCAGGCGCTGTGCGAGCGGATCGAGGCCCAGATCGGCCCGATGCGCGAACGCTATGCGGACCTGATGGCCCATCCGGAACGCATCGAGGACATCCTGCGGGCGGGCGCGGCCAAGGCGCGGCGCACTGCGACGCCCTTGATGGCCCGCCTGCGCGAAGCCGTGGGCCTGCGCGGGGCCGCCGGGACGGGCCGCGTCCCGCGCGCGGCGGGTGCGACGCGCGCCGGCCGCGCGCGGATCGTATCCTTCAGGGACGAGGACGGCCGGTTCCGCCAGCGCCTGTTCGGCGCCGACGGGGCCGAACTGCTGCTGTCCGAGCCCTTTGGCGATCCGAAGACCCTGAACAGCCTGGGCCGCTCTTTCGCCGGGCGGGATCTGTCGGGCCTGGCGCCGGGCGCCGACGGCCACGTCGACCTGGAAGCCGATGGCTTGCGCTGGGCGCGCGTGCCGGCCGACCGCCTGGCGGCGGTGCAGGAGGCGCTGGCGCAGGTCTGAAGAGGCGCGGCCCGGACGCTCAGTCGTCCAGCCGCACCATCTTGGCTTCCGTGCGGCCCCGCAGCCATTCCAGGGCCAGCAGCAGCGCCGTCGAGAACAGGATCAGGATGGTCGCCACGGCGGCGATCACCGGGCTGATGTTCTCGCGGATGCCTGTGAACATCTGGCGCGGCAGCGTGACCTGCTCGGGTCCCGCCAGAAACAATGTAATCACGATTTCGTCGAACGCGGTGGCGAAGGCGAACAGGGCGCCCGCGATGACGCCGGGCGCGATGATGGGCAGCGTCACCCGGAAAAATGTCTGGATGGGGCCGGCGCCCAAACTGTAGCTGGCGCGCAGCAGATTGGGATCGAAGCCCTGCAGCGTGGCCGATACGGTCGTGACCACGAAGGGCGCGCCGATGGCGGCCAGCGCCAGAATCAGGCCGCCGTAGCTGTTGACCAGTCCGTAGGGGGCGAAGAAGAGGTAGATGCCCAGGCCGGTGACTACCAGCGGCACGATCATCGGCGAGATCAGCACGGCCATCAGCAACCCCTTGCCCCGGAACTGCACCCGGTGCAGGCCCGCTGCGGCCAGCGTGCCCAGGACGGTGGCCAGCAGGGTGGCGGCGGGGGCCACGATGAAGCTGTTGGCGGCCGCCCGGCCCCAGTCGTCCGACGTGAACAGGGCTTCGTACCAGCGCAGCGAGAACGACTTGATCGGATAGAGCAGCATCGAACTCTGGTTGAACGACAGCGGGATGATGACCAGGATCGGCAGCAGCAGGAACACCAGGGTCAGTACGCACAGGATGCGCAACGCGTAGTGCCAGGTGCGCTCGGTCAGCGACAGGTAGGGCGGAAATTCGGTCTTGAACATCTGTTCGTCCTCAGTTCAGGGCCAGTTCCTTGCCGGAGATCCGGCGGTACAAGGCGTAGAGCAGCAAGGTGGCCGCCAGCAGGATCAGGCCCAATGCGCTGGCCATGCCCCAGTTGATGGTCTGGTTGGTGAAATAAGCCACGTAGTAGCTGATCATCTGGTCGCCCGCGCCGCCCAGCAAGGCCGGCGTGATGTAGTAGCCGATGGCGATGATGAACACCAGCAGCGAACCGGCGGCAATGCCGGGGTAGGTCTGCGGCACATAGACGCGCCAGAAGGCGGCGAAAGGATGGCTGCCCAGGGAAATGGCGGCGCGCTGATAGCTGGGCGGCACGGACTGCATGACGCTGTACAGGGGCAGCACCATGAAGGGCAGCAGGATGTGGACCATGGCGATATAGACGCCCAGGCGGTTGAACAGCAGGGGCAGGGGCTCGGCGATCAGGCCCAGGTCACCCAGGGTGCTGTTGATCAGGCCTTCGCGCTGCAGCAGCACGACCCAGGCGGCGATCCGCACCAGCACCGAGGTCCAGAAAGGGATCAGGATGCAGATCAGGACCAGGTTGGCGCGCCGCTTGGGCAGGCGCGTGATCCAGTAGGCGAGGGGGTAGCCCAGCGCAAGAGTGATCAGCGTGACCACCAGGCTGATGACGAAAGTGCGTGAAAAGATGGCCTGAAAGGCCGACGTGTTGGGGGGCACCGCCACGATGCTGCCGTTGGCGTCGAGCTTCAGGTCCAGCGAGGCCAGCAAATAATAGGGCGTCCAGGTCCGGTCGTTACTGGCGATCACCTCCCAGTAGGCGGGGTCGGCCCAGCGCTTGTCCAGCTTGATCAACTGGTCGCGGGCGTCGGCGTCACCGGCGACTTCGAGGGGCATGCGCCGCAGGGTCTTGAAGATCAGCGAGCGGTAGCCGGAGATTTCATAGTTGAGCCTGCGGGCGAGTTCGCCGGAGTCTGGGGTGTTCTTGGCGTCCGTCAGGTCTTGGACCAGCGCCTGGAAGGCGGCGCCGGGCACCTCTGAATGACCGTCCCAGCCGGCCAGCACCTGCAATGTGCGGGGCAGGGTATCGGTGACTTCGGGGTTGTCGGCCGCCCGGGTCAGCAGGGAGGCGATCGGAATGACGAAGATCGCCAGCAAAAACAGGGCAAGCGGCCCGACCAGCAGGAGGGCGCGCCAGGTCCGTCGCCGTTGCGCGGCTTGCATCGCGCGCCGGATGGCGCCGGGGTCGTCGAAGGTCGTATCCATGGCGGGATTCCTCAAGGATGCGGGCGGGGCCGGCTTCGGGCCGACCCCTTGCCGGATCAGCGGGCGGCCCAGGCCGTGAAGCGCTGTTCAAGCTCTTCGCCGTGATCGGTCCAGAACTCCAGGTCGTTGAACAAGGCGTTGCGGGCGTTGGCCGGAGAGTTCGGCACGTTGGCCAGGATTTCCGGCTTGAGCATGCCGATGGCCGCTTTGCTGACGGGGCCGTAGGCGATGTGTTGCGAGTAGGCCGCCTGAGCCTTGGGCGAACTGGCGTAGCGGATGAACTCGATCGCCTGGTCCTTGTTGGGCGAACCGACGGGGATCACCCAGTAGTCGAAGTCGTAGACGCTCTGGTTCCAGACGACCTTCAGGGGCCGGCCTTCGCGTTGCGCCGCATCGATCCGGCCGTTGTAGGCGGCGGACATGACGACGTCGCCCGCGCTCAGCATCTGCGGCGGCTGAGCGCCGGCTTCCCACCACTGGATGTGGGGCTTGAGTTCGTCGAGTTTCTTGAAGGCGCGGTCCACGCCTTCGGGCGTCGCCAGAACCTTGTAGACGTCCTGCGGCGGCACGCCGTCGGCCATCAATGCGAATTCGACGTTGTAGTGAGCCCCCTTGCGCAGGCCGCGCTTGCCGGGGAATTTCTTCACGTCCCAGAAATCGGCCCAGCCGGTCGGCGGGGTCTTCAGGGCTTCGGCGTTGTAGGCCAGGACGGTGGACCAGACGAAGGTGCCCACGCCGCAGTATTTCAGCGCGCCGCGCACCATGTCGCCCTTGTTGACGATGGTGCTCCAGTCGATGTTTTCATACAGGCCTTCGTCGCAGCCCCGGCCCAGGTCGCCGGTCTCGACCTCGACCACGTCCCAGACGACGTTATTGGACTGGACCATGGCTTTGACCTTGGCCTGCTCGCCGTTGTAGGCGACGGGGATGACCTTCTTGCCGGTTTCCTTTTCATAGGGCTCGATGAAAGCGGCGTTCTGGGCGTCGCCGTTGGCGCCGCCGAAATTCACGACCGTCAGGTCGCGCGCCTGGGCCGGCGCCTGGGCCAGAGCCAGCGGTAGCGCGAGCGCCAGGGCCGTGAGCAGAGCTTGGTTCTTCATGGAATGTCTCCTGTCATTATGAGAAGGTATCAGGGGAGAAACACGCGGACGTGCCCGGGATCGATCCGCAGGGGGATGCGGGTTCCGGAGGCATGCGCCCCGGCGTCCGCGGCCAGGGGCATTTTGACGAAAAAAGTTTCACCGCCGTCCAGGCGGCAGCGCAGCCGGACGTGGTCGCCGAAGTAGACTTCGTCGACCGCCTGGGCGCGGAACGCATTGGTTTCGCCCTCGGCGGCCGGCAGGATGCGCTCCGGGCGCATGGCCGCGATGCAGGGCGCGCCGGCCGACAGGCCTTGGACGTTGAGCCCGCGCAGTTGCGTGCCGCCGGCCAGTTCGACCACGCACAAGTCGCCCTCGGTGGCGCGCACGGTGCCGGGGAATTGGTTGCTGTCGCCCACGAAGCCGGCCACGAAGCGGTTGCAGGGGGTTTCGTACAGCGTGTCGGCGGCGCACACCTGCTGGATGACGCCCTGGTCGAACACCGCGATGCGGTTGCTCATGGTCAGCGCTTCGCTCTGGTCGTGGGTGACGTAGACGAAGGTGATGCCCAGTTGCCGGTGCAGCGCCTTGAGTTCGAGCTGCATGTGTTCCCGCAGTTGCTTGTCCAGCGCGCCCAGGGGTTCGTCCATGAGCACGATCTTGGGCTGGAAGACCAGCGCGCGCGCCAGGGCGATGCGCTGCTGCTGGCCGCCCGAAAGCTGGGCGGGATATCGCTTGGCGAAGTCTTGCATCTGCACCATGGACAGCGCCTCGTGGATGCGCTGCGCGCGCTGCGAGGCGGGCGTCTTGCGGACTTTCAGGGGATATTCCAGATTGCGCTCGACCGTCATGTGGGGGAACAGTGCGTAGTTCTGGAACACCATGCCCAGATTGCGGTGGTGGGGCGGAACGTCGTTCAGGCGGCGGCCTTCCAGGAAGATGTCGCCGCGCGTCGGGGACTCGAAGCCGGCGAGCATCATCAGACAGGTGGTCTTGCCCGACCCCGAGGGGCCGAGCAGGGACAGGAATTCACCGGGATGGATGTCGAGATTGAGATCCCGGACGACGAGATGGCTGCCGTCGTAGGATTTCTGGACACCCTGGAATCGGACCAGGGGCTCGGAAGTGGGAACTGCGGACATCGGGGCAACCTCCGAATGCGGATGAACGGGATTCGGCCGGGGGTCTCAGTCGGCCATGGCCTGTTGGAGGATAGCCAGACCTTCCTCCAGCAGACCATCGGGGATTGTCAGGGGGAACAGGAAGCGGATGACCTGGCCGTAGGCGCCGCAGGTCAGCAGGACCAGCCCGTGTTCCAGGGCGCGGCGTTGGATGCGGGCGGCGGTGTCGGGATCGGGCCGGCCGTCCGCGTGCCGGAACTCGGCGGCCACCATGGCGCCCAGGCCGCGGATTTCGGCCATGCGCGGATGCGCGAAGCCGGCCAGCGCCTCGCGCAGCCGCCGCCCCAGCGCCTCGGCGCGCGTGTTCAGGTTTTCGGCTTCGATCACGTCCAGCACGGCCAGCGCGGCGGCGATGGACAGCGGATTGCCCGCATAGGTGCCGCCCAGTGAACCGCGCGGGGCGGCATCCATCAGATCCGCGCGGCCGCAGACGCCGGACAGCGGCATCCCGCCCGCCAGGCTTTTGGCCATGGTGATCAGGTCGGGAATCACGCCGGAGTGCTCGATGGCGAACATCTTGCCCGTGCGGGCGAAGCCGGTCTGGACTTCGTCGACGATCAGCAGGATGCCGTGCGCATCGCAGCGTTCGCGCAGGGCTTGCAGAAGCTCGGGCGGTGCGACGTTGAAACCGCCTTCGCCCTGGACCGGCTCGATGACGATGGCCGCGACCCGGCCGGGGGCGATATCGGCCTTGAACAGCAGATCCAGCGCCCGCAGGGAATCCTGTGTGGTGATGCCGTCCAGCGGATTGGGGAAGGGGATGTGGTAGACCTCGGCCGGCAGCGGACCGAAGTCCTGCTTGTAGGGGGCCACCTTGCCGGTCAGGGCCATGCCCATGAAAGTGCGGCCGTGGAATGCGCCGGAGAACGCGATGACTCCGGTTCGCCCGGTGGCGGCGCGTGCGATCTTGACGGCGTTTTCCAGAGCTTCGGCACCGGTCGTGAAAAAGGCGGTTTTCTTGGGGTGATCGCCGGGCGCCAGGCGGTTGATGCGTTCGGCCAGCGCCACGTACGAGCCGTAGGGGGCGACCTGGAAGGCGGTGTGCGTGAAGGCGTCCAGTTGCGCCCGGACAGCCTCGATGATGAGCGGGTGGCGGTGCCCGGTGTTGGCCACGGCGATGCCGGCCGCGAAGTCGATGTACCGCCGGCCTTCCACGTCCCACAGTTCGGCGTTCAAGGCGCGGCTGGCATAGAAATCGCAGGCAATGCCAATGCCGTTTGGGATTGCCGCGCTCTTGCGGGCCTGCCAGTCCTGGTTGCGTTCCGTCATGCTTGTCTCCTGGTGAGGCGGGTGTTTCCGCGCTGCTTTTTTTTCACTATACTGATCTTTTGGTTTGTCAAATAGACCCATTTAATTAAAATTGATGGAGCCAATTTGGAAGCGTTCATTCTCTCTGAATGGTTGCAACAGCACTTCGTTCCAAGCGATGATAGTCCTGCATATCATCGCTTGTATAGGCTGATATGTAGAGCCATTCTGGAAGGTCATCTGACCGCGGGAACCCGCTTGCCATCGACGCGCGACCTTGCGGCCGAACTGGGCATCGCCCGCAATACGGTCCTGCAGGTCTATGAGCAGTTGGCTGAAGAGGGCTATGTGCATGCGGGCGTTGGCCGCGGCACGTACGTCGAGGACATCCGCCAGGATCTGCTCGAGTCCGTCGCAGACGGCGCCGAGGGCGAACCGGTCGCTGCGCAGGTCGAAGCGAAACATGATCTTTCGCGCCGGGGGCGCCGACTCGTGTCCAGCCTGGGTTTTTCCAACCGCCAGGCCGGCGCCTTCATGCCCGGCGTGCCGGATGTGCGCGAGTTTCCGCTGAAGACCTGGTCCCGCATCCAGAACCGGCAATGGCGCTCCGGCCCCTGGGATCTGATGCGCTACGCGCCGGCCGGCGGTTATGGACCCTTGCGCCAGGCGATTTCGGACTACCTGGGCAGCGTGCGCTCGGTGCGCAGTACGGCGCAGCAGGTCGTGATGACGACCGGCATCCATCAAGGCATCGACGTGGCGGCGCGGCTGCTGTGTGATCCGGGCGATACGGTGTGGGTCGAGGAGCCTGCCTACTGGGGCGTGCGCAATCTGCTGACGTCCCTGGGACTGCGCCTGGTGCCGATCCGCGTGGACGAGGAAGGCATCTGGCCGGGCGAGGCCGAGCGGGTGCGTCCGCCCCGGCTGATCGTGGTGGCGCCTTCGCACCAATATCCGCTGGGCATGGTGATGAGCCTGGCCCGGCGGCACATGCTGCTCGACTACGCGCGCCAGGTCTCGTGCTGGATCCTGGAAGACGACTACGACAGCGAATTCCGCTACAACATGCGCCCGCTGTCTTCGCTGCAGGGCATGGATGAAGCTGGCCGGGTCCTGTATGCCGGCAGCTTCAGCAAGACACTGTGCCCGGGTCTGCGGGTCGGGTTCCTGGTCGTGCCCCAGGCGTTGGCCGGCGCTTTTGCCGATTCGGTGGCCGAGCTTTATCGCGAGGGCAACATGATGACCCACGCGGTGCTGGCGGACTTCATCCGCGAGGGGCACCTGGGCTCGCACATCCGCCGCATGCGCAGGCGCTATGCGGAGCGCCGCGCCTGCCTGATCGAGGAAATCCACCGGCATTTCGGCGATGCGCTGGATGTTGTCGGGGGGGAGACCGGGCTGCACCTGATCCTGGCGCTGCCGGACGGGGTGGACGACACCCTGGTCGTGCGCGACGCGTTGCAGCAGGGCGTGGTCACGCGCGCCCTGAGCGCCTATTACGCGGAGCGGGCGAATGCCCGCCCCGGCCTGTTGCTGGGTTATGCCGGGACGACGCCCGACGAAATCCGGCCCGCCTTCGACACGCTCGCGCGCGTGGTCGGCGCTTATCTTTGACTTTCGAAAAAAGGAATTCCGTCATGACGACCCCCGACCATCTGGCGCGCAGCGATGTCGCCTACCAGTTGCACGCCTATACCAATGCCGAGCGGCACCGCGCGGAGGGCCCCTGCATCATGGCCCGGGGCAGCGGCATCCATGTGTACGACACTGAAGGCAAGGAATACATCGAAGGCATGGCCGGGTTGTGGAGCGTGGCCGTGGGCTTCAGCGAACCCCGCCTGGCCGAGGCCGCCCGGCGCCAGATGGAGTGCCTGCCCTTCTACCACACCTTCAGCCACAAATCGAACGTTCCCTCCATCGAACTGGCGGAAAAACTGATCGGCCTGACGGGCGGACGCATGGCCCAGGCCTTTTTCACCAATTCCGGTTCGGAGGCCAACGACACCATCGTCAAGATGGTCTGGTACTACAACAATGCCCTGGGCCGTCCGGACAAGAAGAAGATCATCGCCCGCCAGCGCGGCTACCACGGCGTGACCGTCGCCTCGGCCAGCTTGACGGGCCTGCCGGGCAACCATCGCAGCTTCGACCTGCCCTTGCCGCGCATTCTGCACACGCGCTGCCCGCACTGGTACCGTGAAGGCCTGCCCGGCGAGACCGAGACCGCCTTCGCCGATCGGCTGGCGGCCGAACTGGAGGCGATGATCCTGGCCGAAGGCCCGGAAACAGTGGCGGCCTTCATCGGCGAGCCCGTCATGGGCGCGGGCGGTGTGATCGTGCCGCCCGAAACCTATTGGCCCAAGATGCAGGCGGTGTGCCGCAAGTACGACGTCCTGGTGATCGCCGACGAAGTCATCACCGGCTTCGGGCGCACGGGACGGATGTTCGCCTCGGATCTGTTCGGCATCGAGCCCGATTTCATGACCTTGTCCAAGCAGCTGACGTCCTCGTACCAGCCGCTGGCCGCCGTGCTGATGAACGAGCGCGTGGCCTCCGTCATCACCCGTCACAGCGGCGAACTGGGCACTTTCGGCCACGGCTACACGGCCAGCGGCCATCCGGTGGCGGCGGCCGTGGCGCTGGAAAACATCCGCATCATCGAGGAGCGCGGCCTGGTGGAAAATGCCGCCGCGGCCGGTGCGGTGCTGCAGCGCCGGCTGCGCGCGCTGGCCGGACATCCGCTGGTCGGCGAAGTGCGCGGCATCGGGCTGATTGCGGCGGTGGAACTGGTGGCCGACAAGGCCTCGCGCGCGCCTTTCGATCCGGCCGGCCAGGCCGGCGCCCAGGTCGTGCGCCAGGCGCAGGACAATGGGCTGATCCTGCGCGGCATTCAGGACAGCGTGGCTTTCTGCCCGCCCCTCATCATCTCCGAGGCTCAGGCGGAAACGCTGGCGGATCGTTTCGAGCGGTCTCTGGACGAGGCGGGGACGGCGCGGTGAAACTGTGCTCAGGCGGGAACGCCGGCCTTCCGGCTGGCCCCCCGCGGCGCGCCGTCGCGGCCGCCGGCGTCATCCTGCGCCTGCGTGACCAGCCAATCGCGAAAGTGCGCCAAGGCGGGCGATGCGGCCTTGCGCTCGGGGACAATCAGGTGAAAGGCCCGCTGGCCGGGACCGCTGTGCGGATTGAGCACGGTCAGTTCGCCCCGCGCCAGTTCGCGCCGGATCAAAAAGGGCGGAATCAACGCCACGCCCAGCCCGTCGCCAGCGGCCTGGGCGAGCATGGAAAAAAGCTCCAGCCGCATGCCCGCCAGGGCGGCGGGCGCTGCGATGCCCGCCGAGGCGAACCAGTCGCGCCAGGCGGTGGGCCGGGTGCTTTGCTGCAGCAGGGGCAGGGCGGCAATGCCGGCCGCGTCCAGTGGGCCGGCGGCCAGGCGGGGGCTGCAGACCGGGACGGGATTTTCCCGCAGCAGGAAATAGGCCTGGGTGCCGGGCCAGCGCGGGTCGCCCGAATGGATGGCGGCGTCGAACTCGGTGTCCTCGAACAAAAAAGGACGGGTGCGGGTGGCCATGTTGATCTGCAGACCCGGACGCTCGGCGTGCAGCGCCGTCAGGCGCGGCAGCAGCCAGCGGGTGGCGAAGGTCGGCACGACGGCCAGTTCCAGCACGCCGCCGCTTTGGTGGGCCATGACGGCCTGCGTGTCGCGCTCGATTGCATCCAATTGCCGGCGCACCAGGCGGCTGTAGCGTTCGCCCGCGTCGGTCAGGCGCACGCCCCGGCGCACGCGCTCGAACAGCGGCACGCCGACCAGGGCTTCGAGGCCGGCGACCTGGCGGCAGATCGCGCCTTGGGTGAGGGACAGTTCCTGCCCCGCCCGGGTGAAGCTTTCGTGCCTGGCCGCCGCTTCGAAAGCCTGCAGGGCTTGTGTGCTGGGAAGTCGCTTTCTCATTTTAATAGTGAGTAAAAATCATGAATAACGCAGTTTATATCGTTTGTCCCTCAGGAAATATCTCGATAGGATGCGTAATCATCACTAGTTGATTTATTTTCCCATTTTTCCGGAGGCCTCCATGTCCACTTCCCGTCCCCAGTTTCAATGGCTCGATCCCCTGCTGCTGGACCAGCAACTGAGCGACACCGAGCGGATGGTGCGCGACGCCGCCCGCGCCTACGCCCAGGACCGCCTGCTGCCGCGCGTGCAAGAGGCGTTTCGCCATGAGAAGACCGATACGGCGATCTTTCGCGAGATGGGCGAGCTGGGCCTGCTGGGCGCCACGATTTCCGAACAATACGGCGGTGCGGGAATGAACACGGTCTGCTACGGGCTGATCGCCCGCGAGGTGGAGCGGGTGGATTCGGGGTACCGCTCGATGATGAGCGTGCAGAGTTCCCTGGTCATGGTGCCCATCGAAGCGTTCGGGACCGCCGGCCAGAAAGAAAAATACCTGCCCAGGCTGGCCTCGGGCGAGTGGATCGGCTGCTTCGGCCTGACCGAGCCCGATCACGGCTCGGACCCGGGCTCCATGGCCACCCGGGCCAAAAAGGTGCAGGGCGGCTACCGCCTGAGCGGGGCCAAGACCTGGATCACCAACAGCCCGATCGCCGACGTGTTCGTGGTCTGGGCCAAGGACGAGGCCGGCGACATCCGCGGCTTCATCCTGGAGAAGGGCTGGAAGGGCCTGTCGGCGCCCGCCATCCACGGCAAGGTCGGCCTGCGCGCCTCGATCACGGGCGAGATCGTGCTCGACGAAGTCTTCGTGCCGGAGGAAAACGCCTTCCCGGAGGTGCGGGGTCTCAAGGGGCCGTTCACGTGCCTGAATTCAGCCCGCTATGGCATCGCCTGGGGCGCCCTGGGCGCAGCCGAAGCCTGCTACGAGACGGCGCGCCAGTACGTCCTGGACCGCAAGCAGTTCGGGCGCCCGCTGGCGGCCAACCAATTGATCCAGAAGAAGTTGGCCGACATGCTGACCGAGATCACGCTGGGCCTGCAGTCGGTGCTGCGCGTCGGCCGCCTGAAGGACGAAGGCGCTGCGCCGGTCGAGATCACCTCCATCATCAAGCGCAATTCCTGCGGCAAGGCGCTGGACATCGCCCGCACGGCACGCGACATGCTGGGCGGCAACGGGATTTCCGACGAGTTCTGCATTGCCCGCCACCTGGTCAACCTGGAGGTCGTCAATACCTACGAGGGCACGCACGATGTGCATGCCCTGATTCTGGGGCGGGCCATCACCGGCATCGCCGCCTTCGCCAACTGAGGGGCCGGCCATGCCGCACGCAAGCACCGAGCCGGGCGGCGCGTCCCGGGGCGCGTTGTCCCACATCCGCGTTCTGGATCTGTCGCGCGTTCTTGCCGGCCCGTGGGCCACTCAGATCCTGGGGGATCTGGGGGCGGACGTGATCAAGATCGAGCGGCCCGGCGCGGGCGACGATACGCGCGGCTGGGGGCCGCCCTGGATGCCCGACGCCGAAGGGGGCGAATCGCGCGTCGCGGCCTATTACCTGTGCGCCAATCGCAACAAGCGTTCCGTGACGGTGGACATGGCCAGCGCGCAGGGCCAGGCGCTGATCCGCCGGCTGGCCTGCCAGTCGGACGTGCTGGTGGAGAACTTCAAGGCCGGCGGGCTGGCGCGGTACGGCCTGGACTACGACAGCCTGCATGCGCTCAACCCGCGTCTGGTGTACTGTTCCATCACGGGATTCGGGCAGACCGGCCCTTATGCGGCGCGCGCCGGCTACGATTTCCTGGTCCAGGGCCTGGGCGGCCTGATGAGCGTGACCGGCCGGCCCGATGGCGAGCCGGGCGGCGGGCCGATGAAGGCCGGCGTTGCGTTGACCGACATCCTGACCGGCCTGTATGCGGCCAACGCCATCCAGGCCGCGCTGGCGGCGCGCGAGCACACTGGCGTCGGTCAGCACGTGGACATGGCGCTGCTTGACGTGCAGGTGGCCTGCCTGGCGAATCAGGCCATGAACTTCCTGGCCACCGGCCTGAGCCCGCAGCGGCTGGGCAACGCCCACCCCAGCATCGTGCCCTACCAGGATTTCCCCACGGCGGACGGCTACATGATCCTGGCCATCGGCAATGATGGGCAATTCGCCCGTTTCTGCGAAGAGGCCGGCCGCCCGGACCTGGCGCAGGATGACCGTTTCGCCACCAACCGGGCGCGGGTCGAGCACCGCGACGCGCTGATTCCCATCCTGCGGCACCTGACCACGGCGCGCACCACGGCCGCCTGGATTGCGGCGCTGGAGTCCCGCGCCGTGCCGTGCGGCCCGATCAATGCGGTGGCGCAGGTGTTCGACGACGCCCAAGTGCGCGCGCGCGGCCTGCGCATCGACATGTCGCATCCGGAAACCGGCAGCGTGCCGCTGGTGGCCAGCCCGATCCGCTTGTCGGAGACGCCGGTGGACTATCGCCTGCCGCCGCCCGCCCTGGGCGCGCATACGGCCGAGGTGCTGGAAGAGATTCTGGGCGTGGCGCCCGATGAGATCAGGGCCTTGCGCGCGCGCGGCGTCGTGTAAAGGACCGAGACCCGGCCCGGCGCGTCGCGCGCCGGGCCATTGATGACGAGGAGTGGACGACATGTTGCAACTGAAGGAACCCGACCTGCTGCGCCAGCAGTGCTATATCGACGGTCAGTGGCGTGATGCCCCCGACGGGCGCACCGAGCCCGTGCGCAATCCGGCCACGGGAGAGATCCTGGGCACGGTGCCGGTCATGGGCGCCGCCGAGGCCCGCGAGGCCATCGAGGCGGCCCAGGCCGCCTGGGGCGGCTGGCGGGCGCTGACGGCCCAGCGGCGGGCCGAGATTCTGCGTGCCTGGTACCAGCTCATGCTCGACCATGCCGAAGACCTGGCGCGCATCATGACCGCCGAGCAGGGCAAGCCCTTGGCCGAGTCCCGCGGCGAGGTGGCCTACGGCGCCGCCTATTTCGAGTGGTATGCCGAAGAGGGCAAACGGGCCTACGGCGAAGTCATTCCGGGCCCGGCGGGCGACCGCCGCGTCGTGGTCGTGCGCGAACCCATCGGGGTGTGCGCCGCCATTACGCCATGGAACTTCCCGTCTTCGATGATCACCCGCAAGGCCGCCGCCGCCCTGGCGGCCGGCTGCCCCATCGTCGTCAAGCCCGCGCCCGAGACGCCGTTTTCGGCGCTGGCGCTGGCCGTACTGGCCGGGCGCGCCGGCGTGCCGGCGGGCGTGTTCTCCGTCCTCACGGGGGATGCGCCCGCCATCGGCGGCGAAATGACCGGCAATCCCCTGGTCCGCAAGCTCAGTTTCACGGGGTCCACCGAGGTCGGCCGCCTGCTGTATGCCCAGTGCGCGCCCACGGTGAAGAAGCTGTCCCTGGAACTGGGCGGCAACGCCCCCTTCATCGTGTTCGACGACGCCGATCTGGATGCGGCCGTCGAGGGCGCCATGATCTGCAAATACCGCAATACCGGGCAGACCTGCGTGTGCGCCAACCGCTTCTATATCCAGGATGCCGTCTACGACGAGTTCGCCCGCCGTCTGGCCAGAAAAGTGGCGGAGCTGAAGGTGGGCAACGGCATGGACGAGGGCGTGACCCAGGGGCCGCTGATCGACGAGGCAGCGCTGCGCAAGGTGCGCGGCCATGTCGAGGACGCCGTAGGCAAGGGCGCGCGCGTTCTGGCGGGCGGCAAGCCGCACGCCCTGGGCGGCACGTATTTCGAACCCACCATTCTGGTCGATGTCGGGGCCGGCATGAAATGCGCCACCGAAGAAACGTTCGGTCCCGTGGCGCCGTTGTTCCGCTTCAAGGATGATGCGGAGGTCATCGCCCTGGCCAATGCCACCGAATACGGTCTGGCGGCCTATTTCTACAGCCGCGACATCGGCCGCGTCTGGCGGGTGGCCGAGGCCCTGGAGTACGGCATGGTCGGCATCAACGCGGGCGTGGTATCCAATCCGGCCGCGCCGTTCGGCGGAGTCAAGCAGTCCGGCCTGGGACGCGAGGGATCGCGCCACGGCCTGGACGACTATCTGGTCGTCAAATACCTCTGCATGGGCGGGATCTGACGGCTTGCGTCTGTGGTTCGCCGCCGTCAGGCGCCCAGGTCCAAGGCGTGGCGCGCGGCGATCCATTCCTCGTTGGTGGGCTCGATGGCCACCTGGACCGCGCTGCCGGACGCCGACAGCACGGCCGCCTGGGCAGCGTTGGCGGTTTCGTCCAGTTGCACGCCCAGCCAGGCCAGGCCCGTGCAGATCCGCCGGCGCAACTCGACGCTGTGCTCGCCGATCCCGGCGGTGAAGACCAGCATGTCCAGGCCGCCCAGCACGGCCGTCAGCGCGCCGATCTCGCGCACCACGCGGCGCACGTACAGATCCAGGGCCAGCCGGGCCCGCGGGGCGTCCGCTTCACGGGCGAGCAGATCCCGCGGATCGGCCGAAATGCCCGAAACACCCTTCAGACCCGACTCGTGATAGAGAATCCGGCCGACTTCTTCCAGGCTGAGCCGCTCGATTTCCATCAGATAGAGGACGGCGCCCGGATCCAGCGCGCCGGTGCGCGTGCCCATCATCAGGCCGTCCAGCGCTGAAAAACCCATGGTGGTCGCCTGGCTGCGCAGCCCGCGCATCGCGCACAGGCTGGCGCCGCTGCCCAGGTGGGCGGCAATCACGCGCCCCTCGGCCGCCGCGCCGTGGCGTTCCCGCAGGGCGATCGACAGGTATTCGTAGGACAGGCCGTGGAAACCGTAGCGGCGTAAGCCGCGCTCCCAGGCATCGTAGGGCAGAGGCAGGATGCGCTCGACCTGGGGGATGGTGTGATGAAAGGCGGTGTCGAAGCAGGCGATCTGGAGCAGTTCCGGCTGCTCGGCCAGCAGGATCTCGATGGCTTCGAGGGCGAAGGGCTGGTGCAGCGGGGCCAGGGGGATGTAGCCGCGCAGATCCCGCAGAATGGCGCTGTCGATGCGCACTGGCTCGGCATATTTGCTGCCGCCGTGGACGACGCGGTGGGCGACCGCCGCAAGGCGTCCGCCGCCCAGCCAGGCCCGCATGCGCCGCAGGATCAGATTCAATGCGTCGCGGTAGGGGTGGGCGGGGGCCAGTTCAACGGGGCGGGGCGCCACGCCGGTTTCCCCGAAATCCGGCTGCGCGCCGCCAATGCCCTGAACCTTGCCGTTCCAGGCGGGCCGGCGCGGCAGCGGATCGGAGGCGGCGTCAAAGAGTGCGAACTTGATGCTCGATGAGCCGCAGTTCAGCACCAGGATGTAGCGCCGCGCGTCGTTCATGGCGGGGAGCTCCGGTAGTGGTGCGCCAGCAGCAGCGCCAGCGCGCAGGAGGCCATGCGGGTTTCATAGGCGTCGGCGCGGCTCGTCAGGATGATGGGCACGCGCGCGCCCAGGACAATGCCGGCGCTGGCGGCCTCGCCCAGGAACATCAACTGCTTGGCCAGCATGTTGCCGCTTTCCAGGTCGGGCACGACGAGAATGTCGGCGCGGCCGGCGACTTCGGAGCGGATGCCCTTGGCCCGTGCGGCGGCGATCGAGATGGCGTTGTCGAAGGCCAGCGGCCCGTCCAGCAGCGCGCCCGAGATCTGGCCCCGGTCGGCCATTTTGCACAGCGCCGCCGCATCCAGCGTGGCCGGCATGGCGGCGTTCACAGTCTCGACGGCGGCCAGGATGGCCACGCGCGGTTCGGAGACGCCGATGGCGTGCGCCAGATCGATGGCGTTGCGGATGATGTCGGCCTTCTGTTCCAGGTCGGGCGCGATGTTGATCGCCGCGTCGGTCACGATGAAGGGGCGGGGGTAGTGCGGCGTCTGCAGCAGATAGCAGTGACTGACGCGCCGGCTGGTGCGCAGGCCCTCGCGGGCGACCACCGCGCTCATCAGTTCGTCGGTGTGCAGGCTGCCCTTCATCAGGGCCTCGGCCCCGCCGGCGCGGACCAGCGCCACGGCCTGCTCGGCGGCGGCATGGCTGTGCGGGGCATCCAGGGTCTGGACGCCTTCTAGAGACCCCCCCAGTTCGCGGGCCGCCTGCTCCAGCCGTGCGCGCGGCGCCACCAATATCGGGTCGATCAAGCCGGCCTGGCGGGCGTCCAGGGCGGCGCGCAGGCTCAGTTCGTCGCAGGGATGTACGACAGCGACGCGGATCGGTTCGCGGCCGCGCGCCCGGCCGATGATTTCGGCGAGCCCGGGCGGGGAGGGGGAGAGCGGTTCGTCCATGGCGGGGCTGCCGTGAAAAAGGGCTGGAAAGACGTTGTTATAGCCGCCCGCCGGCTTTCCTGAACTGATCCGGATCAAGAAAACCCGGGCTTGAGGCGAGGCCCGTGGGCGGCCGCCGCCCGGCCCGGAGAGGGTCAGCCCTTGGACGGGCGCAACCGCGCGAAGGCCTCGGCCATGGCGCCCTGGGGCGCGGCGGCCGGCTTGTCGGCCCGTCCGCTGCGGGGCCCGGCGTGCCTGCCCGGCCGCGCGGCGCCCGTCCCCGCCGGGCCGCCCGCGTGGCGCGGTTCCGGATCGTCCTTGCGCATGCTCAGGGCGATGCGCTTGCGCGCCACGTCGACTTCCAGCACGCGCACCTGCACCGTCTGTCCCACGCGCACCACGTCGCGCGGATCCTTGACAAACTTGTCGGCCAGCGCGGAGACGTGCACCAGGCCGTCCTGGTGCACGCCAATATCCACGAAGGCGCCGAAATTGGCGACATTGCTGACCACGCCCTCCAGCACCATGCCCGGAACCAGATCCTTGATGTCGTGGATGCCTTCCTTGAATCGGGCCGTCTTGAATTCGGGGCGGGGGTCGCGGCCGGGTTTTTCCAGTTCCGCGAAGATGTCGCGCACCGTGGGCAGGCCGAAGCGCTCGTCCGTGAAATCGGCGGGCGACAGGCCTTTCAGCGATTGGGCGTTGCCCATCACCGCAGCGGCGGGCTGGCCGATTTTCCGCAGGATGCGCTCGACCACGGGGTAGGCCTCGGGGTGGACGGCCGAGGCATCCAGCGGATTGTCGGATCCGGGGATGCGCAGGAAACCGGCCGCTTGCTCGAACGCCTTGTCGCCGAAGCGGGGCACGTCGCGCAAAGCCCGCCGGTTGCGGAAGGCGCCGTTTGCCTCGCGCCATTGCACGATGTTGCGCGCCAGCGACTGGTTCAGCCCGGACACGCGCGTAAGCAGCGGCGCCGAGGCCGTGTTGACGTCCACGCCCACGGCGTTCACGCAGTCCTCGACCACGGCGTCCAGGGACCGGGCCAGTTCGCGCTGGTTGACGTCGTGCTGGTACTGGCCCACGCCGATGGCCTTGGGTTCGATCTTCACCAGTTCGGCCAGGGGATCCTGCAGGCGGCGGGCGATGGAGACCGCGCCGCGCAGGCTGACGTCCAGTTCGGGAAATTCCAGGGCGGCCAGTTCGGAGGCGGAATAGACCGAGGCGCCCGCCTCGGACACGACGACGCGCTCGAACACCAGTTCGGGATGGCGTTCACGCAGCGTGGCGACCAAGCGCTCGGTCTCACGCGAGGCGGTGCCGTTGCCGATGGCCACCAGGTCGATCCGGTGGCGCGCGACCAGGGCGGCCAGGGTCCGCAGGCTGCCCTCCACATCACGGCGCGGTTCGAAAGGGTAGATCGTGGCAGTTTCCAGCAGCTTGCCGGTGGCGTCGATGGCGGCGGCCTTGACGCCGGTGCGGATGCCGGGATCCAGGCCCAGCACGGCTTTCGGGCCGGCCGGCGCGGCCAGCAGCAGATCCTTCAGGTTGGCGGCGAACACGCGGATGGCCTCGGCCTCGGCCGTCTCCCGAAGCCGTCCGATCAGCTCGGTCTCGAAGCCCGTCAGCAGCTTGACCCGCCAGGTCCAGCGGCAGACCTCGGCCAGCCAGTGCTGGCGCGGGGTGGCGTGGGCATCGAAGCGCGCGTCCAGATCCAGGATCCCGGCCACCCGCGCCACGAAAGGGTGCGGGGTCTCGGCTTCGCGCTCGGGATCCAGCCCCAGGCGCAGGTCCAGGATGCCTTGCTGGCGGCCGCGCAGCAGGGCCAGGATGCGGTGCGAGGGCAGGGTGCGCAAGGCCTCGCTGAAATCGAACCAGTCGCGGAAGTTCGCGCCTTCGGTTTCCTTGCCTTCCACGACTTTCGCGGTGATCCGGCCTGTGTTCCAGAGCTCCGTGCGCAGCGTGTCCAGCAGCGTGGCGTCCTCCGCGAAGCGTTCGGCCAGAATGTCGCGCGCGCCATTCAGGGCGGCGCGGGCGTCCCCGAAGCCCGCCTCCGCGTTCAAGTAGCCGGCCGCCAGGCTGTCGGGCACGGTCGCCGGATCGGCGAGCAGGGCGTCGGCCAGGGGCTCCAGGCCCGCCTCGCGGGCGATCTGGGCGCGCGTGCGGCGTTTCGGTTTGTAGGGGGCATACAGGTCCTCCAGCCGCTGCTTGCTGTCGGCCTCCAGGATTTGTGCCCGCAAGGCGTCATCGAGCTTGCCCTGGCCCTCGATGGCGTCCAGGATCGCGACGCGGCGGCCTTCCAGTTCGCGGATGTAGAGCAGGCGGACTTCCAATTGGCGCAGCACCGTATCGTCCAGCCCGCCGGTGGCTTCCTTGCGGTAGCGGGCGATGAAAGGCACGGTGGCGCCGGAATCCAGCAGGTCGACGGCCGCCTGGATCTGGGCGGGGCGGGCGTCGAGTTCCGCCGTCAGCAGCCGCAGGACGCGGGCGGGATCGACGGTGTGGGACTGGGAGTCGGAAGAGGTCAGGGTCATAGGAGTCGTTTCAGGCCGGTACAAGCGGCGCATTTTGCCATACCCACCCCGCCATGGCGGAATCCTCTGGCGTATCATCCGGGGGTTGATCCGCATTTCCGCCGCGCCCCGCACCATGTTTTCCGACGATCTTGCCGACCTCTTCGGCCCCGACGGCCCGCTGGCCCGCCAGTTGCCGGGCTACGTGCCGCGCGCGGCCCAGTTCGCCCTGTCGGAGGCCATCCGCGATACGCTCGACAGCGGCGGCGTGCTGATCGCCGAAGCCGGCACGGGAACGGGCAAGACCTGGGCCTATCTGGCGCCCGCCTTTCTCTCGGGCGGCAAGGTCCTGGTGTCCACCGGTACCCGCACCTTGCAGGACCAGCTCTTTCGCCGCGACATCCCCCGCCTGCGCGCCGCCCTGGCCTTGCCGGTGGATGTCGCGCTGCTCAAAGGGCGCGCAAACTATGTGTGCCACTACCACTTGGAGCGCCTGGAGCAGGACGAGCGCGCCTTGAAATCGCGCGACGAAATCGCTCAATTGCGCGCCATCCGCCGCTTCACGCGGGAAAGCGAGAGCGGCGAGCGCGCGGACCTGCCCGAGGTGCCCGAGACGGCCGATATCTGGGGCCGGGTCACTTCCACCCGGGAAAATTGCCTGGGGCAGGAATGTCCCTTCGTGCGCGACTGTTTTTTGCTGAAGGCGCGTCGCCACGCCCAGGAGGCCGACGTGGTGGTGGTCAATCATGCTCTTTTCATGGCGGACTTGGCGCTGCGGGAAGAGGGCATCACCGATCTGCTGCCGGAAACCCGGCTGGTGGTTTTCGACGAGGCGCATCAGTTGCCCGACACCGCTACCCGCTTTCTTGGCCAGAGCCTGTCGCTGCACCAGGTGCTGGACTGCGCCCGGCAGGCCGAGGCGGCCGGGCTGGCGCACGCGCGCGAGACCGTCCGCTGGAGCGAACTGTGCCAGGCCCTGGAGGCGGCGGCGCGCGATCTGCGCCTGGTCAGTGCGCCCGTGGGACGGTTGCCGGGCGGCCGGGCGACTTTCGAGCAGATTCCCGAAACCGATACCTTCGATCCCGCGCTGGACCGCCTGGCGCAGGCGCTGGACGGTCTGACGGAGTCGCTGGGCGCCCAGGAAGAACGCCACCCCGATCTGGCGGCGGCCGCCCGCACGGCGCGCACGCTGCGCGCCCGGTTGTGGCAGTGGGCTCACCCCGGGCGGGGCGAACCGGCCGCCGAAGAAGAGCAGGCGGCGGTGCGGTGGATCGAGCACAGCGCGCATTCCGTGCGGCTGCAGCGCGCGCCCTTGTCGGTGGCGCGGATTTTTTCGGGTTTTCGCCGGCCCGGCCAGTCCTGGGTGCTGGCTTCGGCCACCTTGTCGGTGCGCGGCGATTTCCAGCACTTCCAGCGCCAGTTGGGACTGGGCGGCGCCGAGACGCGCAGTTGGGCCTCGCCGTTCGACTATCCGGCGCAGGGCTTGTTGTACGTGCCCAAGGCCTTGCCCTGGCCGGGCGATCCGGGGTTCACGGATGCCTTTGCCCAGGCGTTGCTGCCGCTGGTGGACGCCTGTGCGGGCGGGGTGCTGGTGCTGTGCACCACCCTGCGCGCGGTGGACCGGGTGGCCGATGTCCTGTTGCGCGGCATGTTGTCCTCGGAGCGGCCGGTCATGCGTCAGGGCGAGGCCTCGCGCGGCGTGCTGCTGGAGCGTTTCCGGGCGGCCGGCAATGCGGTGCTGGTGGGCAGCACCAGTTTCTGGGAAGGCATCGACGTGCCGGGCGATGCGCTGACCCTGGTGGCGATCGACAAATTGCCGTTTGCCCCGCCTGACGATCCCGTGCTGGAAGCCCGCTTGAACGCCTGCAGGACCGAAGGCGGCAACCCCTTCATGGAATACCAGTTGCCCCAGGCCGCATTGCTGCTCAAGCAGGGGGCGGGGCGCCTGATCCGGTCCGAGACCGATTGGGGGGTGCTGATGGTGGGCGACGGCCGCCTGGTGGACAAACCCTACGGGCGCTTATTGTGGCAAGGGCTGCCGCCCTTTGCCCGTACGCGCGATGCCGAAGTGGCCCTGGATTTTCTAGGCCAGCCACCCGGCGCGCGGGAAGCGGCGGCGGAAGATGCCGCCGGGCGCTGAACCGGCGGCCTGAAGCCGCAAGCCGCTTCAGAACCAGTTGAGAGGGTTCCAGAGATTGGCCGGCTCGTCCAGGCCCTGCGAGTAATACTTGCTGTCCGGGAAATTGTGGTCGAGCACGCGCTTGGCATCGTCGCGCAGTTCCGGAAGGCCCAGCTTGTCGTAGCTGAGCATCATCAGATAAAGAGCCTTTTCCGCGACGGGCACGCCTTCGAAGTCGGTGACCACCGTCTGGGCGCGGTTGGCCGCCGCCACGTAGGCGCCGCGCTCGTAGTAATACTGGGCGATGTGGACTTCGTTTTCGGCAATGGTGTTGACCAGCCAGGCCGCGCGCTTGCGGGCATCCGGCGTATAGCGGCTGTCCGGGTAGCGCTTGATCAGCTCGTTGAAGGCCTCGTAGGACTCCCGCAGCCCCTTGGGGTCGCGCTCGCTGGGATCCTGGCGCGTGAAGTTCGACAGGATGGCGCTGGGCGGCGTGAAGGTGATCATGCCCTTCAGATACAGCATGTAGTCCGTGCCGGGATGGTTCGGGTATTGCTGCATGAATCGGTCGATGGCGGCCTTGGCCTGCTCGGGCTCTTCATCTTTCCAGTTGACGTAAGCCTGATCGATCAGGGCCTGCTGGGCATAGATACCGAACGGGTAGCGGGCTTCGAGGGCTTCGAGGTTCTTGCGGGCATCGGACCAGTTGCCTGAGCTGATGTCGGAGCGGGCCTGGCTGTAGAGACGTTCTGCGCTCCAGCCGGCGGTCGGATCGACATTGCCCTTGGTCGAGCTGCAGCCCGCCGCCAGGGCCATGCACAGGCAGGCCAGGATCAGCCTGACGCGGGTTGACAGGGTTTTCGAGAAAACAGGGGCATGCGCGGCCACGGAGCATCCTTGGTCAAGGTGTTAGCATTGTCGGCAGATTATATGATTTGTCGCCATGCCGTACACGGATATCGCCACCGAAGACACAGGCCTCGACGCGCCCGAGGTGTACCGGCTGCCGCCGGACGTCCTGCCCGATCGGCTGGACAAGGCGCTCGCGCGTCTCATGCCGAGCCATTCACGCAGCCGTCTGCAATCCTGGATCGAGGACGGCCACGTCGAAGTCGACGGCGCCGTGGGCAAGATCCGCACCCGGGTGGGCCCCGGCGCCTTGATCCGGGTATGGCCCCAGCAGGCGCCCGAGGATCTGGCCTTCGTGCCCGAGGACGTCGCTTTTCGCATCGTGGCCGATTCCCCCGACTGGATCGTGGTGGACAAGCCCGCTGGCCTGGTCACCCATCCGGGCGCGGGCAATTGGCACGGCACGCTGCTCAACGGCTTGCTGTTCCGCTATCCGGAATTGGCCCGCGTGGCCCGCGCCGGCATTGTCCACCGGCTGGACAAAGAAACGTCCGGGCTGCTGGTCGTGGCGCGGACGACAGTCGCCCAGACCAACCTGGTGCGCCAGCTCCAGGCGCGCTCCGTCAAGCGCGAGTACTGCGCGCTGGTGCACGGCGCGCTGACGGGGCGGGGCACCGTGGATGCCCCGATCGGCCGCGATGCCCGGGTGCCCGTGCGCATGAGCGCCGACCGGCCGGTCGCGCCCAAGCCCGCCGTCACGCATTATGAATCCACGGGCGTCGGCCGGTGCGGCGGGCTCGTCGTCTCCCGGGTCTTGTGCCGCCTGGAGACCGGCCGCACGCATCAGATCCGTGTCCACATGGCCCGTCTGCGGCACCCTCTGCTGGGCGACACCCTGTATGGCGGCCGGCTGGAAGCCGGCGCCGGGCGCCAGATGCTGCATGCGCGCGCCCTCGGTTTCGACGACCCTGTCTCCGGGCGGCCGTGCGCCTTTACGGCAGACCCTCCGGGGGACTTCCTCCGGGTGCTGGACGGCATTCTCTGGGGGCATGATGACGACGACCATTCTTGAGCCAGCGCCCGGCCTGCGGGGCGTGACGGGCGAGCCTTGGGCCGGCGTGCAGTATTTTTCGACCTGGCGCGTCGGCGGCGTCAGCACGGCGCCCCGGGACAGCCTGAACCTGGGCGCGCACGTCGGGGACGATCCGGCGGCTGTCCGCGAAAACCGGCAGCGCTTGCGGCGCGCATTGCCGGGGGCGCCGTTCTGGCTGGAACAGGTCCACGGGACGGACGTGTGCGATGCCGATGCGCCGCCTGACGGATCGGGGCGCCCGGGCGGCCTTCCGCGCGCGGATGCCGCCGTGACGGTCCGGCGTGACCGGCCTTTGGTGATCATGACGGCCGACTGCCTGCCGGTCGTGCTGGCCGACGAGTCGGGTTCCGTGTTGGGCGTCGCCCATGCCGGCTGGCGCGGTTTGGCGGCCGGGGTGCTGGAGAGCACGCTGGATGCCATGCGCCGCAGGGCGCCGCAGGCGCGGCATTGGCGCGCCTGGATCGGACCGGGCATCGGGCCACAGGCCTTCCAGGTCGGCCCGGAGGTGCGGGCGGCGTTTCTGGACCGGGACCCCGGCTTCGACAGGTTCTTTGCCGCCGAGGTGAAGAGAGCCGATGGCGCCCGCTGGCTGGCCGATCTGGCCGGTCTGGCGCACGCCCGGCTGCAGCAGGCCGGCGTGGCCCGGGTGGAAGTCAGCGGGGAGTGCACCTGGGCTCGGGCGGACCGGTATTTTTCCCATCGGCGGGATCCCGGTTCGGGGCGGCAGGCGACGCTGGCATGGTTGACTGGAATGGCCGGATCGGGGCTAGCGACTTACCCCGATTGACGCAATTTGCGAGAATGACAGAATAGACAAATGTGAGGTTCCGGGTGGTCTTGGAACCCTGGCGGTACAAGGGATGGCGGAATGACTGATCGGAATTCTTCACAAAGGCGGGCGCCGCCCCGGGTTGCGCCCGCCCAACTGGCGGCCATCCGATCCAATTTCATCCAATCCTGGCAGTCGCTGCTGGATCAATTCCGGCAGGGCACGCTCGCCCCGCCCGCAGACCGCCGTTTTTCCTCGGATGCCTGGGCCGGTAACCCCCAGGCCCTGTTTTCGGCGCACGCCTATCTCCTCATGGCCGATGCCCTGCGGCGTCTGGCGCAGGTCGCCGATCTCGAAGACGATGCGCGCGAACGTCTCGGCTTTTCGGTCATGCAGTGGATCGAGGCCGCTGCGCCCTCCAATTTCCTGGCATCCAATCCCGATGCGCTCAAGGCCGCCGCCGACAGCGGGGGCGAATCCCTGCAACGAGGTCTGGCCAACCTGATGCGCGACCTGGCGCGGGGCCGCATGACGCAGACCGATGAGTCCGCGTTCGTTCCGGGCGAGAACCTGGCGGTCACGCCGGGGGCGGTCATCTATGAAAACGCCTTGATGCAGCTCATCCAGTACCGGCCGCAGACCGCCAAGGTCCGCCGCCGGCCCCTGCTGATGGTGCCGCCCTGCATCAACAAGTACTACATCCTGGATCTCCAGCCGGCCAATTCCCTGGTGCGGCATGCCGTGCAGGCCGGCTTCGAAGTCTTCATGGTGTCCTGGCGCAATCCGCTCCCGGACGACGGCGACGGCATCGAGTGCAAGACCTGGGACGACTACGTCGAAGACGGCGTGCTGCAGGCGGTGCGGGTGGTGCGCGAGGTGACCCGCCAGCCTCAGATCAATGCCCTGGGTTTTTGCGTGGGCGGCACGCTGCTCTCCAGCGCCCTGGCCGTGGCCCGCGCCCGGGGCGAAGATCCTGTGGCCGCGCTGACCCTGCTCACCACCTTTCTCGATTTCCGCGAAACCGGCATCCTCGACGTGTTCGTCGACGAGCAGCATGCCCGGGTGCGCGAGCAGCAATTGAGTGCGGGCGGCCTGATGACGGCGGGCGAGCTGTCGACCACTTTTTCCTTCCTGCGGCCGGCCGAGCTGGTCTGGAACTACGTCGGTTCCAATTACCTGATGGGCGAATCGCCCCGTGCTTTCGACCTGCTGGCCTGGAACGCCGACGGCACCAATTTGCCGGGGCCGTTCTTTACCTGGTATTTTCGCAACACCTATCTTGAAAACCGTCTCGGGACCGGCCAGCTACGCATCTGCGGCGTGCCGGTCGATCTGTGCGCCCTGGACATGCCGGCGTATCTGTATGCCTCGCGCGAGGACCACATCGTGCCCTGGACCTCGGCCTATGCTTCGACGCGGCTGCTGCGCGGGCCGTTGCGCTTCGTGTTGGGCGAGTCCGGCCATATCGCGGGGGTCGTCAACCCGCCGGAACGCGGCCGGCGCGGCTATTGGTTCCGCTCCCGGGATACCGCCCTGCCGGGCGACCCCGAGATCTGGCTGAGCCAGGCGGACCACGCCAAAGGCAGTTGGTGGCCCGATTGGCTGGATTGGCTTGCCGGCCATTCGGGCGATTGGCGGGCCGCTCGCCGCACCCTGGGCAACCGAACCTATCCCGCCATAGAACCCGCACCCGGGCGCTATGTCAAAGTCAAAGCAGTCTGAAAAGGAGAACACCATGAGCGGCAAACTGGCTTACGTGACCGGAGGCATGGGCGGTATCGGCACATCGATCTGCCAGCGTCTCGCGAAGGAAGGATTCACGGTGGTGGCCGGTTGCGGCCCCAGCCGGGATCATGCCAAGTGGCTGGAAGAGCAGGCTGCGCTGGGCTACAAGTTCAGCGCCTCGGTCGGCAACGTCTCCGACTGGGATTCCACGGTCGAGGCCTTCGTCAAGGTCAAGGAGCAGTTCGGCCCGGTCGACGTGCTGGTGAACAACGCGGGCATCACCCGGGACGGCGTCTTTCGCAAGATGAGCCGGGACGATTGGCGCGCCGTCATCGACACCAATCTGAACAGCCTGTTCAACGTGACCAAGCAGGTGATCGACGACATGGTGGAACGCCAGTGGGGGCGGATCATCAACATCAGTTCGGTCAACGGCCAGAAAGGCCAGTTCGGCCAGACCAACTACTCCACCGCCAAGGCCGGAATCCATGGCTTCACCATGGCCCTGGCCCAGGAAGTGGCCAGCAAGGGCGTCACCGTCAATACCATTTCCCCCGGCTACATCGGCACCGACATGGTGCGGGCCATCCGCCCCGACGTGCTGGAAAAAATCGTCGCCACCATCCCGGTCAAGCGTCTGGGCACGCCCGAGGAAATCGGCTCTATCGTCGCCTGGCTGGCTTCCGACGATTCCGGCTTTGCCACAGGGGCGGATTTCTCCCTGAATGGCGGCCTGCACATGGGGTGATCATGGCACGGCACAGCACTTCCTCTCCCCAGGCGGAACGACTCATCAAGAAGTATCCCAACCGCCGCCTTTACGACACCCAGTCCAGCGCCTACATCACGCTGGCCGACATCAAGCAGCTCGTCCTGGACAACACGGTATTCAAGGTCGTCGATGCCAAGACCGGCGACGACCTGACCCGCAGCATCCTGCTCCAGATCATTCTTGAAGAAGAATCCGGCGGCGTCCCCATGTTCTCGGCCGAATCGCTGGCGCAGATCATCCGCTTCTACGGCCATGCCATGCAGGGCGTGATGGGCACGTTCCTCGAAAAGAACATCCAGGTGCTGATGGACATCCAGGATCGCATGGCGGGGCAGTCTCAGGGGCTGTACCAGCAGCATTTCGGCCCGGAGGCCTGGGCGCAGTTGATGAACATGCAGACCCCGGCCCTGCAGAACATGATGAACAACTACCTGGAGCAAAGCCGCAGCCTGTTCGTCCAGATGCAGGATCAGATGCAGGATCAGGCACGCACCATGTTCTCGGCCTTTCCCTTCCCGGGCGAGCCGCCCGAAGGCGCGAAAAAGAAGAAATGACTGCATCGCGGTCCAGGCTCGGGCATGGGATGCCGGTCTGGGCGAACCGGGGCGCAGCCCCGGTTTTTTTGTTTCCGCGTGATTTCGGGGTGGATCTCCGGTGTTATATTAACGAGAATCATTCTTCTTATCGACACGGAGATCGCGCATGGTGAACAAGCTGTTTCTCGCACTGGCAGGCATCGGCCTGGCTTCTTCCGCCCTGGCGGCCGAGTACCCCATCGGCGAACCCAGCGAACTCAACGGGCTGGAAGTGGCCGCCGTCTACCTCCAGCCGGTCGAAATGGAACCGGCCGGCATGATGCGCGCCGCCAAGGATTCCGACATCCACCTGGAAGCCGATATCCATGCCACGGCCGACAACAAGAACGGCTTGCCCGAGGGCGCTTGGGCCCCGTACCTGAACATTCAATACGTGCTGCAGAAGCAGGGCAGCGACAAGGTCTTGAAGGGCGATCTGATGCCCATGGTGGCCAACGACGGGCCGCACTACGGCGACAACGTCAAGCTCGAAGGCCCGGGCAAGTACAACCTGACCTTCATCGTCGGCTCGCCCGAGACGGCGCACAATAACCATTTCGGCCGCCATGTCGACAAGGAAACCGGCGTTGCGCCGTGGTTCGAGCCCTTCGAGGTCAAATACGAGTTCGTCTATGCCGGCACCGGCAAGAAGGGCGGCTACTGATCGCGGGGCGGAGATGGCGGCGCGCATGCGGATCTGGATTGCCCTGGCCCTCCTGACAGGGCTTGGCTGGCTGGCGCCGATGCCGGCGGCCCTCGCCGCCGACATGCCGGTCTATACGCTCACCTTCAAGCCTGACGGCACCTTCGAGCCGGCCCGTCTGGAAGTGCCGGCGGGCCGCTTCAAGATCATCCTGGTCAATGAAAGCACCGAGGCGGTCGAGTTCGAGAGCCTGCCGTTGCGCAAAGAAAAGGTCCTCGGGCCGGGGGTCACTTCGTTCGTGGTTCTGACTCTGTCGCGGCCGGGCGAATATCCCTTCTTCGACGACTTCCATCCCCAGGTCAAAGGCACTCTGGTGGTGCTGCCCAAACCCTGATCACCCCCCTTCATCATGGAACAAGTCGCCTTCATCGTCTGGCGTGAAAGTGTCGAGGCCCTGCTGGTCGTCGGCATCCTGTATTCCTGGCTGCGCGTTTCGCCCGAGGGCCGGCGCGGCTTGCCGTGGCTATGGGGAGGTGTCGGCGCCGGGCTGCTGCTGGCGGGCGCGCTGGCGCTGGTGCTGCTGGGAATTTCCTCCTGGTTGTCCGACGAAGGCCAGGAGTGGTTCCAGGCCTTGATGGCGCTGGCGGCCTGCGGGCTGGTGGTCCAGATGGTCGTGTGGATGCGCACCCGCGGTCGCGGCCTGCAGCGCGAACTGGAGTCCGGCGCCGCCGAGCGGGTCGGCGGTAATCACTGGTGGGGTCTGCTTGCGCTGGTCATGATCGCCGTCGCGCGCGAAGGCAGCGAGACCGTGGTGTTCCTCTACGGCTCCGTCCTCTCGTCGCAGGGGTCGGGCGGCACCGGTGCCATGGCCCTGGCCGGCCTGGGCGGATTTGCGGCAGCGCTGCTGACGTTCTGGCTGTTGCAACTGGGGGGACGGGTCATCACGTGGCGGCGGTTTTTCAAACTGACCGAGATCCTGTTGCTGTTGCTGGCCGGCGCGTTGCTGGTGTCGGCCACGGATCGCCTGATCTCTCTGGGCGTGCTGCCGACCCTGGTGGATCCGGTGTGGGACAGCGCCTGGCTGCTGGGCACCGAAGGCGGGCTGGGCAAGGTCCTGGCCGATTTCGCCGGGTACCGCGCCTATCCCGCGTTGTCGCAGTTGTTGATCTGGCTGGCCTATTGGTGCGTCGTGGCCTGGCTGTTGCGCCGCGCTTCGCGCGCCGCAACGGCGCCGGCCGCCGGACGTTCCAAGGCGCCTGCGGCGGTCTGATCGGCCAGGCGATGCCGCCTGAAGCCGTTCGCCGCCGCCGCGCTGCGGCCGGCGGGCGTCAGTCCTGGAATCCTTCCAGCACGATCTTGCCCCGGGCGCGGCCGCTTTCCAGCAGGGCGTGCGCTTTTTTCAAATTGGCCGCATTGATCGGCTGCAGGATATCGGTCAATGTGGTGCGCAGACGGCCAGAATCCACCAGATCCGCCACTTCGTCCAGCAGGCGCCCCTGCGCTTCGATGTCCACGGTTTCGAACATCGAGCGGGTATACATGAATTCCCAGTGGAGGGAGACGGATTTGCGCTTGAACAGCTTGATGTCGATGGTTTCGGGATCGTCGATCAGGCCCAGGCGGCCTTGCGGGGCGATGACTTCGGCGAGCTGGGCCGCATGCCGGTCGGTTGCGGTGGTCGAGAAGACGAAGGCCGGCTGGCCAAGCCCCAGCGCTCCGACCTGGGTGGCCAGGGGGCGGCTGTGGTCCACGACATGATCCGCGCCCAGCGACTCGACCCAGGCCCGGGTTTCCGGGCGGGACGCGGTGGCGATGACGGTCAGGTCCGTGAGCGCCTTGACGAGCTGGATGGCGATCGAGCCCACGCCGCCGGCGCCGCCGACGATCAGGATGGCATTCGCCGCGCCGGGCACGGCACGGCGCACATCGAGCCGGTCGAACAGCATTTCCCAGGCGGTGATGGCCGTCAGGGGCAGGGCGGCCGCCTCGGCATCGGCAAGCGTGGCGGGCTTGCGGCCGACGATGCGCTCATCGACCAGATGGAATGCGCTGTTGGTGCCTGGGCGGTTCAGATCGCCGGCGTAGAACACGGCATCGCCCGGCCGGAAGCGCGTGGCTTGGGAACCGGCCGCCGCAACCCGGCCGACGGCGTCCCACCCCAGGACTTTCCATTGGCCGGCGCCCGGGGATACGTTTTTCCGGATCTTGGTGTCGACGGGGTTGACGGATACCGCCGCGACTTCGACCAGCAGGTCGCGGCCTTCCGGCGCCGGACGTTCGAGTTCGATATCGACCAGCGCGTCGTCGCGCTCGAGGGTTCCGGCCTGCCGGTATCCGATGGCTTTCATGAGACAGCTCCTGTTTGCTTGGAAAGGGGAATGGGGAGGAGAATACCGCCTGTCTCGCGCCGTGACCATGCGCGATACCCGCCCGCAACGACCCAAAGGATACTGTCATGACCACGATCCGGCACGCGCATCGGCCTGCACGGCAAGCCGGCGAAGCCGGCCGCGGTATACACTGGCGGCCTGCCGTCCCCGGCCGGGGACGTGTCGTGAGGTAGCTGCATGGTCTGGTCGCATTCCTTCCGTTCCGGTGTCGCGCGCGCGGGAGACTTCCTGCGCGATCATCAGCGCGCGATCCGGCGGGTGCAATGGGTGATTGTCGTCGTCTACATCGCCTTGCTGGCGATTCCGGCCGTCACGCCATTGCCGGACCGCACCGCGTCCGTCTTCAACAACCTCACCGTTCTGGCCCAGTTCGCTTTCTGGGGCATCTGGTGGCCGTTCGTGCTGGTGTCCATTCCCTTGTTCGGACGCGCCTGGTGCGGCCTGTTCTGTCCCGAGGGCGCCCTGACCGAATGGGCCAGCCGGCACGGGCGCGGCCATGCCATTCCACGCTGGATGCGGTGGGGCGGCTGGCCTTTCGTCGCCTTCAGCCTGACCACCATTTACGGCCAGTTGGTCAGCGTCTACCAGTATCCCTGGGCCGTTGCCGCCGTGCTGGGCGGCTCCACCGTGGCCGCGATAGTCGTCGGCTGGCTCTATGGGCGCGACAAACGCGTCTGGTGCAAATACTTGTGCCCGGTCAACGGGGTGTTCAATCTGCTGGCCAAGCTTGCGCCCTGGCACTACCGGGTGGATGCCGCCGCCTGGCGCGCGCCCGTGCGCCGCACCGGATCGATCAATTGCGCGCCCCTGCTGCCCTTGCGCAATATGCAGGGAGCGGCCGAATGCCACATGTGCGGACGCTGCAGCGATTATCGGGGCGCCATCACGCTGACGCCCCGCTCGCCGGAGGCCGAAATCGTCCATGTCGAGGACGGCAGCGGCTGGCAGACGGCGCTGATCGTGTTCGGCCTGATGGGCCTGGCCGTGGGCGCCTTTCTCTGGAGCGCCAGTCCCTGGTTCGTCTCGATCAAGCAGTCCGCCGCCGCCTGGCTGGTGGCGCGGGACATCTACTGGCCGCTGATGGATGACGCGCCCTGGTTCATCCTGACACACTATCCGGAAGTCAATGACAGCTTCAGTTGGCTGGACGGCGCCGTCATCCTGTTGTTCATCGGCGGCGCGGCCGTCATCGTGGGCGGCGCCGCATTCGGCGGACTCTGGCTGGCGGATCGGCTGTTGCCGGCTCTGGAGATGCCGGGGGTGCGGGATGCGGACGGCCGGCTGCTGCGCAGCCGCCTGGCGGGCGTTCACAAGCTCGCCCAGGGGCTGATTCCGGCGGCGGGAGCCGGAGTCTTCCTGGGGTTGTCGGCCACGACGCTGACCCTGCTGCAGCACGAGGGCGTTTCCACGGGCTGGGCCAACGCCGTGCGCTTTACGTTGCTGGCGCTGGCGCTGGCCTGGAGCCTGCGGTTCGAATGGCGGCTCGCGGGCCTGCGCACGGTCAGGACGGCGCCCAGGCTGGGCGCCGTCGCCCTGGTGACCGCCGGCTTGCTGCCGTTCTGCTGGGCCTGGGTCCTGTTCTTCGTGCGCTGGTAAGCGCGCGCCGGGGCTGACTGCGTATTCCGGCGTCGGGCGCGTCCGGATTTGAAGCGTTTGACAACCGGCATTGAAAAGCCGCTATCCTTGAGCCGTGGGCCCCGCCTTCGGCGGGGTGCGTCACGTCTCCCTGCGTCTTTGCCGGCCTTTTCATCCAAGGAGCCTCATGGCGGCATCTTCTGCAAGACGAACATTCAGCTTGTGGTTCCCCGGCATTGTGGCGGCCCTGTTCGGGCTCGGCCTGACCTATGGGCTGGTGCAGCAGCAGCGGGAGGCCGGGCGGTCGATCGCCCAGCTCCGGTTTTCCGAGGAGGTCCGCTCTTCCAGCGATGCGATCTCTCAGCGGATCGCCGCTTATGCGCAGGTCGTGGCCGGTCTGCGGGATGTGTTCATGGTGAACCCCGATCTGGATGATGCGCTGTTCGGGCGGGTGGTTGCGCAACACGATGTGCGTCGAAACTACCCGGAACTGGTGAACCTGTCTTTCGTGCGCTGGGTGCCTGCCGCCGAACTGCCCGCATACGAGGCGCTGTTGCGCGCCCGTCTTCCGGACGCCGATCCGGCAAAGCCGATCATTCACCCGCAGATCGACCAGCCCGACCACTACATCGTCGAACATCTCTGGCCCATCGACGGCAACCCGGGCATCCGGGGGCTGGACATCGCTTCCCAGCCCGCCAATGCGGCCGCGTTGCTGAA
The DNA here is from genome assembly GCF_040955415.1 of Castellaniella ginsengisoli. Classification (NCBI taxonomy): domain Bacteria; kingdom Pseudomonadati; phylum Pseudomonadota; class Betaproteobacteria; order Burkholderiales; family Alcaligenaceae; genus Castellaniella; species Castellaniella ginsengisoli. Next base: position 2,083,259 of record NZ_CP158257.1, read on the forward strand.
AGGCCGGGCGACGGGCCGCCCGGCGCTCTCCGCGCCTTTCGCCCTGCTGCAGGAAAAAGAAGAAAGCATCGCGTTTGTCTTGCGCTATCCCGTGTTTCACCGCGACGAGAGCGGGCGTTTCATCGGCGGGGTGGCCGCGGTGGTCAATGTCGAGGAAATGCTGGCGGCCGTCCGGGCCGCCGGTTTCCTGCGCGGCTTGTCGCTGCGGATCCAGGACGTCGGCGCCGCCGGCGTGCCCGGCGTGCCGGCTGCCTTGGGCGCTGCGCTGCTGCCGCCGGGCGACGCGATGCCCCGGCTTGGGATCGAGGAGACCCGCCTGCTGGATGTGATGGGCAGGACCTGGCGTCTGCATTTCACGCCTGGCCGCGCCCTGCTGTCGCATGCCGAGCGAATGATGCCGTGGTGGATCGGCGGCGCGGGCCTGGCTCTGACCCTGCTGCTGGCGGTGCTGGCGAGCCTGCTGACGCGTCAGCGCACGCGGGCCTTCACTGAGGTCGCCTCCACGCACATGGCCCTGCGGCGTAGCGAGGAGCGTTTCCGCGCCGTTTTCAACCAGGCGGCGGTCGGCGTATCCCTGACCGACGTCAAGACCGGCGCTCTGGTCCGGGTGAATCAGAAATACTGCGATATCCTGGGTTATACGCGCGCCGAACTGCTGCGGCTCGATTTCCAGCGGCTCACCCATCCCGACGACCTGGCCTCGGACCTCGTGCAGATACAGCGCGTCCGGACGGGGGATATCCGCGAATACCGGCTGGAAAAACGGGTCATCCGCAAAGACGGCCGGACGATCTGGGTGGACCTGACCGTCTCCCCCATCTGGCAGCCGGGTGAGCCGCCCGACTACCATGTCGCCGTCATCCAGGACATCGACGAGCGGCGCCGGATGCAGGATGCGTTGCGGGACCGGGAGCGTTATCTGTGCGGCATTCTCGATCACCTGCCGGTGGGGCTGTGCCTGGTCCGGCATGATGAGCGGATCATGTTCCGCAACCGGCAGTTCATGCAGCTTTTCGATGCGGCGGGTCAGGACGTGGCCGACGTGAGTGCCTGGTGGGCGCAGCTTTGCCCCGATCCGGAAATCCGCGCGCGCATGCGCCGGCGCTGGGACGGCTTGCACGATGAGGCGCGCAAGTCGGGCGCGGGCGTCATCGAGGCGGGTGAATATCTTGTGCCGGGCCGCGGCGGTCACCGGACGGTCGAGGTGACCGGGGTTCTGCTGGACGACGATTATCTGCTGACGGTCGAGGATCTTACCCCGCGCAAGGCGGCCGAAGAAGAAATCAATTATCTGGCTTTCTACGATTCCCTGACCCGGCTGCCCAACCGGCGTCTGCTGCTGGACCGCCTGCAGCAGACGCTGGCGTCGGCGGCGCGGCATCAGCGCTGGGGAGCATTGCTGATGCTGGACCTGGATCATTTCAAGACCCTGAACGAAACCCGTGGCCACGACAGCGGAGACCTGGTGCTGAAACAGGTGGCCGGGCGCCTGCTCGATTGCGTGTCCGACTCGCAGACCGTGGCTCGGCATGGAGACGACGAATTCGTGGTGGTCCTCGAAGACCTGGGCACGTCGCCCGAACAAGCCGCTGCGCAGGCGGAGGAAACCGGCCAGCGCATCCTGAGGCTGTTGAGCGAACCCTACCTGTTGGGCGCCGAGCACTATCACGCGACGGTCAGCATGGGGGCGTCCGTGTTCCATGGGCTGGAGCAGGGGGTGGACGAGCACCTCAAGCGGGCCGATCTGGCGATGTACCAGGCCAAGGCGGCGGGACGCAACACCCTGCGCTTCTACGATCCGCTCATGCAGGCCGCAGTGCATCAACGGGCCGCGCTGGAGCTGGACATGCGCGCCGGCCTGGAAAAACGACAGTTCGAGTTGTTCTACCAGCCGCAGGTGGACCGGGGCCGCATCATCGGCTGCGAGGCGCTGCTGCGATGGCATCATCCCCAGGACGGTTTCGTCGCGCCGGCGTCCTTCATTCCCCTGGCGGAGGAAACCGGCCTGATCCTGCCGCTGGGCAAATGGGTGCTGCGGGCCGCCTGTGAGCAACTGGCCCGCTGGGCGCAGGATCCCGCGTTTGCGCACCTGAGCCTGGCCGTCAACGTCAGCCCGCGGCAATTCCACCAGCCCGGCTTCGTGGATCAGGTCCTGGCCGCCCTGGCAGGGGTTGGCGCGGATGCCAGCCGGCTCGAACTCGAATTGACCGAAGGGCTGCTCTTGCAGGACGTCGAGGACACGATTCGCAAGATGGTGCAGCTCAAGGGCTATGGCGTGGGGTTTTCTCTGGACGATTTCGGGACGGGCTATTCATCGCTGGCCTACCTGAAACGCCTGCCGCTGGACCAGTTGAAGATCGACCAGAGCTTCGTGCGCGACGTGCTGACCGACCCCAACGACGCGGCGATCGCCCGCACCATCGTCGCCCTGGGAATCAGCCTGGGCTTGCGCGTCATCGCCGAAGGGGTGGAAACCGAAGCCCAGCGTGCTTTTCTGGAGCGGCATCATTGCCATGCCTGGCAAGGCTATCTGCTGAGCCGCCCGTTGCCGGTCGCCGAATTCGAGGCGCTGGTGCGGGAAAAATCAGCCGGCGCGGCGGCGGCGCAATGAAAAAAGCCCGGAACCTTGGGGTATCCGGGCTTGATTCGAATTGTGGTTGCGGGGACAGGATTTGAACCTGTGACCTTCGGGTTATGAGCCCGACGAGCTGCCAGACTGCTCCACCCCGCGTCTGGAGAACAAGACTATAACAAGTCTGCGAAAATAATGCAAGCAACTGATCGGAGTTCAAGCTAAAATGACGGAAACGGAAATCCTGCGCGTATTGGAAGCGGCCTTGCTGTGCGCCGATGCGCCTCTCACGGTCACCGATCTGCGCAGCCTCTTCGAAGACACGATTTCCGGGGACGACGTCCGCCGCCATCTGGCTGCCCTGCAGCTCGACTGGCAGGACCGGGGGCTCGAACTGGTGCAGCTCGCCAGTGGTTGGCGCTTCCAGAGTCGTCCCGACATGCAGCGTTACCTGGGGCGCCTGAACCCCGAAAAACCGCCTCGCTATTCTCGTGCCGTGCTCGAAACGCTCGCCATCATCGCATGGCGGCAGCCCGTAACGCGTGGGGACATCGAGGATATCCGCGGCGTCACGGTCTCGGCGCAGATCATCCGTACCCTTGAAGACCGGGGCTGGATCGAAACGCTGGGCTATCGCGATGCGCCGGGGCGTCCGGCCCTGTTGGGGACGACGCGCCGTTTTCTCGAAGACCTCGGTTTGCGGGCGCTCGACGAATTGCCGGCGCTCGATGCGGAAGATTCCGCGGAAGCGCTGGGTGTCCTGGCCTTCGAGACGGCGGAGGGCGAAAGCGCCGGCGGTGCGCTCGTCCCCGGCGGCGAGGGCGGCCACGACGACGCGATCCGCGCCGAAGCGCCGGAACCGGCGCGTCCGGATACCGACCCGCGCCTGGGCGCGGATGCTGAAGACCACCCGGCGCCGCGCGTTCCGGATGAATGAAGAACAGAATTTTGTGCAGGAGTCACCGAACCCCATGACAGATGAAATCGAAACGATGCAGAAGGCCGCCCCCGGGGCGGCCGACACACCGTCCGCCACCGGGCCCCGGCCGGAAAACGGCAAGCCGCGCGGGCGCAAGCTGCGCACGCCGTTTCGCCGCCGCCGTGGGGATGCGCAGCAGGCTGGCGCGCAGGGCGAAGAAGCCCGCGAGACGCGCAACGCCGCAGACATTGATGCGGGCACGGCCGAAGAGGCGGATCGCGCCTTGACCTATTTGAACGACGCTCACCCGACGGCCCGCCGTCTGGATCGTTACCTGAAGAGCGACGTCCTGATGCCGAAACTGCACAAGGTGCTGGCCGATGCGGGCGTGGGCTCGCGGCGCGACATGGAAGAACTGATCGTCGCCGGCCGTGTTTCGGTCAACGGCGAGCCCGCCTATGTGGGCCAGCGTGTCGGTCCCGAAGACAAGGTCCGCGTCAACGGCCGTCTGGTGACGCGTCCGAAGGCGGGGCGGCTGCCCCGTGTCATCCTCTACCATAAGCCGGCCGGTGAAATCGTCAGCCACGACGACCCGGGGGGACGCGCCTCCGTATTCGCCCGCCTGCCGCGCATCCGCACCGGAAAATGGCTGTCCGTGGGGCGTCTGGACCTGAATACCGAGGGTCTGCTGATCCTGACCACGTCGGGCGATCTGGCCAACCGGCTGTCGCACCCGCGCTACGGGGCGGAACGCGAATATGCCGTGCGCGTCCTGGGCGAACTGGGCGACGACGAAAAGGCCCGGCTGATCAGCGGCATCGAACTGGAAGACGGACTGGCTCAATTCAATTCGCTGGACTACATCGGCGGGGAAGGCAGCAACCGTTGGTACCGGGTCACGCTCAGCGAAGGCCGCAACCGCGAAGTGCGGCGCATGTTCCAGGCGGCGGGCGTGACGGTCAGCCGTCTGATCCGCACCCGCTTCGGCGATGTCATGCTGCCCCCCAATCTGCGCCGCGGCCGTTGGGATGAACTGGATTCCGAACTGGTCGGGGCGTTGATGGTCCAGTTGGGCCTCTTGCGCGGCGAAGAAGACGAGAGCCAGGTCGAGCGGCAGCCGTTGTCGCATGCCAGCGCCCTGCCGCCGGGATTCGGCACGCCGGGCCAGAACGGCCAGAACGGTGCGCGCCTGAATCGCCGGGGCCGGGTGTCGGGCGGCCGCAAAGGCGGTATCGATCCGTTTACGACCGGTCTGCTGATCAGCGGCGGGCTGGCCAATGGCCATCCGGACGGCAAGGACGGCCACAAGCAACCCCGTCAGGCGGCGAAATCCGGCCGGAAATCGGCCAAGCCCCATGGCCAGGGCGCACAGCATGCCCAGGGGGTGGCTGGTGAAAACCGGCCGGCTTCCAACCGGCCGTCACGCGGGGCGCGTCCGGGCAAACCCGGCGACAAGCAGGCGGGCGGCGCAGCGGGTCAATCCGCAGGCAAGCCGGCAAGGCAGGGCAAGGCCAGGGCGGGCGGCAAGCAGGGCCAGGGCGGGGCGGAGCAGCCCCAGGCTGTCCAGAAGTCCGGCCGCAAACCGGGCGGCAAGCCGGCGGGCGGCAACAAAGCGCCTCGCAAACAGGCGGTCGGCGGGGGCGGCGGCGATCGCCAGCCCCGTGGCAGCCATGCGCATGAATCCCGTCTGGGGTTTCTGGGCCGCAGCCGCTGATGCCGTCGTGGTGCTGCTCGCCTGGTCCATCGTCCTGGCGGCGGGCGTCTGGGGCCAGTGCTTGACGGGCCGCTGTGCGGGGCGTCCGAAGATGCGCGGGGGTTTCATAAAAGGTGGTCTTCGGGCAAAGAAATGCTGTTATAATGTAAGGCTTTACAGCACCTTTGTGCTGTGTCCACCGAGGGTTGTTTGCTGCGCGCCGTAGAGGCGTGGCGTGCGATCCCGGCGCAGCAGGCCCTGTCGGGCGTGTGTGGGCCGGATCGGGCAGGCCGTCGGCGGTTCCTGAATAGGCCTCGGGTTTCCCCGGGGCGCACAAAGGGCTGCGGGACAGCCCCTTTTTTTTGGAATTTATGGCGGATATCTTGACGGTCGCCCAGCAGGCATTGCTGGGTTTCGATGTGGAGTTGGTCGATGTGGAGCGCGCGCCCTTGGGGCTTTTGCGCGTGGTGATTGATCGCCCCGAAGGAGTGCGCATCGAGGACTGCGAACAAGTCTCCCGCCAGTTGTCGCATGTATTCGAGGTCGAAAATATCGACTACAAGCGCCTGGAGGTCAGTTCTCCCGGCGTGGACCGGCCCTTGCGCCGCCTTGCGGACTACGTCCGCTTCGCCGGCGAGCGCATCGAGCTGCGCCTGCACGAGCCGGTCGAATCCCGCAAGACTTTTACCGGCATCCTGCGGGTCGACGGGGATGAAACGCCCGTGCTCAGCCTGGATTGGGAAGATCCGTCCGGCCAGTTGCGGACGCTGCCGTTTTCTTTTGACGATGTGGACAGGGCCCGGCTGGACCCCGTTCTCGATTTCAAGGGTAAGAAGCGATGAGTCGCGAAATTCTGCTGTTGGTCGACGCCCTGGCGCGTGAAAAAAACGTTGAGCGCGATGTGGTGTTCGGCGCTCTCGAAAGCGCGTTGGCCTCGGCCATGAAAAAGCGGTTCAAGGAAGACGTGGACATCCGCGTGGCCATCGACCGCCAGACCGGCGAGCACGAAGGCTTTCGCCGCTGGCTGGTCGTGCCCGACGAGGCCGGGCTGCAAGAGCCCGATGCCCAGGAACTCTACACGGACGCCCAGGATATCGTGCCCGGCATCGAGGTCGGTGAATATATCGAAGAACCCCTCGAACCCATTGAGTTCGGCCGCATCGGCGCGCAGGCGGCCAAGCAGGCCATCCTCCAGAAAATCCGCGATGCCGAGCGCGAGCAAGTGCTCAATGACTTCCTTGACCGGGGCGAGACCATCGTGTCCGGTACGGTCAAGCGTCTGGACAAGGGCGACTGCATCATCGAGATCGGCAAGGTCGAGGCGCGCCTGCCCCGCACCGAGATGATTCCCAAGGAAAACATCCGGGCCGGCGATCGCGTGCGCGCCTACGTCCTGAAAGTCGATCACGCGGCGCGCGGCCAGCAGGTCATCCTGTCGCGCACGTCCTCCGACTTCATCCGCGAGCTGTTTGAGAACGAAGTCCCTGAAATCGAGCAGGGTCTGCTCGAAATCAAGGCGGCTGCCCGCGATCCCGGCGTGCGTGCCAAAATCGCCGTCGTGGCGTACGATAAGCGGATCGATCCCATCGGAACGTGCGTCGGGATGCGTGGATCGCGCGTCACGGCCGTACGCAATGAGCTCGGCGGCGAGCAGGTCGACATCGTCCTGTGGGCCGACGACCCGGCGGAATTCGTGATCGGGGCCCTGGCGCCGGCGCACGTCGAATCCATCCTGGTGGACGAAGACAAGCACGCCATGGACGTCGTGGTTGACGAGGAAAATCTGCCCAAGGCCATCGGCGCGCGCGGACAAAACGTCCGCCTGGCTTCCGAGCTGACCGGCTGGCAGATCAACATCATGACGCCCGAGGAAAGCCAGAGCCGCCAGGATGCGGAGCGCGCCGCGCTGCGTCATACCTTCATCACGAAGCTTGACGTGGATGAGGAAGTCGCCGACATCCTCATCGACGAAGGCTTCACCGGCCTCGAGGAAATCGCTTACGTGCCCCTGCAGGAACTGCTGGACATCGAAGCCTTCGACGAGGAAACCGTCAACGAGTTGCGCACGCGAGCGCGCAACGCCCTGCTGACCGAGGCCATCGCCCAGGAAGAGCGCGTGCAGACCGCCCGCGATCTGCTTGAGATCCGGGGGATGGACCCGTCCCTGGTGGCGAAGCTGGCTGAAAACGGCATCACCACGCTGGACGACCTGGCCGAGCTGGCTGCGGACGAGCTGGCCGAGCTGACCGGGCTGCCCGAGGACACCGCCAGCGACATGATCATGCAGGCGCGGGCCCACTGGTTCGAGGACGACGAGGCCTGATCGCTTCGTCGCATCGCACCACGCAGCCCTTCAACGTAGTCAAAGAGAGAGTCGAATGCCGAGTAACACCGTCGCCCAATTCGCCGAAGAACTGAACATGCCCGCCAACGTCCTGCTGGATCATTTCCGCTCGGCCGGCGTCGAGCTGGATTCGGTGAACGCCGACGTGACCGAAGCAGACAAGAGCGCCTTGCTCGAATCCCTGCGGCGTTCGCACGGCTCCGATACGGGCAAGAAGGTCGTGCTGACGCGCCGCAAGACGTCGGAGATCCATCAGGCCGACGGCTCCGGCCGCTCGCGCACGATTCAGGTCGAGGTCCGCAAGAAGCGCGTGCTCGTCAAGCGCGATCGCTCCGACTTGGCCGAGGCCGCGCGCGCCGAAGCCGCCGCCCAGGCTGCGGCAGCCGCCGCGCCCGCTCCCGAGGAAGCCCCCGCGCCCCAGGCGCCGGCCGCCCCCGCCGCCGAACCGGTTGCCGCTCTCCGTGCGGCCGAACCCGCCGCGCCGGCTGCGCCGCCGGCCCCGGCCGGCGAGGCCGAGTCCTCTCCCGCGCCGGCTGAATCCGCACAGCCCGAATCCGCGCCGGTCGAGGCCGCCGCACAGAACGAACCCGCCGAGGCCGTGGCCCCGGAAGCAACCCATCAGGATCCTGTGAGCGAAACTCCTGTGGCCGAAGCGCCCGCCACCGCATCAGAACCCGCCCCGGCCGCCGAGCCGGCGCCGCGCGTCGAGCCCGTGCCGGCCTCCTCCGCGCCGGTATCCGCGCCCCAGGCTACGCCGGGCAAGGCCCGCCGCGCTCCGGCCGATGCTGACCGCGAGCGCGCGCGCCGCGCCGCCGAAGAGGAAGCCGCCGCTCTGCGTGAAATGATGCGCCAGCCGCGTAAGGTGCTGCGTGCGCCGGAGCCCGAGGAGGCGGCCACCACCGGCACGCTGCACAAGCCCGCCGGCACCAAGACCACGGTCAAGAAAGAATCCGAAGGCAAGAAGGTCATCAAGACTTCCGATGTGTCTTCGAGCTGGTCCAACGATGGCCGCAAGAAGCCTTCCAAAGCCGAAACCCTGTCACCCGGAGCCGGCCGCGATGCCTGGCGCGCGGGCGGCAAGGGCGGCGGTCGCGGCGGCAAGGGCGGACGCGGCAAGGGCCGCCGCCAGGCCGAGCATCAGGAACCGATGCAGGTCGAATTCATCGCCCGTGAAATCCACGTGCCGGAAACGATTTCCGTTGCCGACCTGGCTCACAAGATGTCCGTGAAGGCGGCCGAAGTCATCAAGCATCTGATGAAGCTTGGCCAGATGGTCACCATCAACCAGATCCTGGACCAGGAAACGGCCATGATCGTGGTCGAAGAGCTCGGCCACACCGCCATCGCCGCCAAGCTGGACGATCCCGAGACCTTCCTGGCCGACACCGAGGCGGCCAGCGAGGCCGAGGCCCTGCCGCGTGCGCCGGTCGTGACCGTCATGGGCCACGTCGACCACGGCAAGACCTCGCTGCTGGACTACATCCGCCGCACCAAGGTCGCCACGGGCGAGGCCGGCGGCATCACTCAGCATATCGGCGCCTACAGCGTCAAGACGGATCGCGGCGTGGTGGCCTTTCTGGATACCCCGGGCCACGAGGCCTTTACGGCCATGCGTGCCCGCGGCGCCCAGGCCACCGACATCGTCATCCTGGTGGTGGCGGCCGACGACGGCGTCATGCCCCAGACCAAGGAAGCCATCCATCACGCCCGCGCCGCCAATGTGCCGCTGGTGGTGGCGATCAACAAGATCGACAAGCCCGAAGCCAACCCCGAGCGCGTCAAGCAGGAACTGGTCGCCGAGGAAGTCGTGCCCGAAGAATACGGCGGCGACGTCCCCTTCATCCCCGTGTCCGCCAAGACCGGCCAGGGGATCGACGAACTGCTGGAAAACGTCCTGCTTCAGGCCGAGATCCTCGAGCTCAAGGCGCCCGTCGATGTGCCGGCCAAGGGCATCGTCATTGAGGCGCGCCTGGACAAGGGCCGCGGCCCCGTGGCGACCATCCTGGTCCAGAGCGGCACCCTGCATCGCGGCGACGCCGTGCTCGCGGGCGTGGCGTTCGGCAAGGTGCGCGCCATGCTGAACGACACCGGCAAGCCTGCCGCCGAAGCCGGGCCTTCGACTCCGGTCGAGATCCAGGGGCTGGCCGAAGTGCCGGCCGCCGGCGACGAAGTCCTGGTCCTGAACGACGAACGCAAGGCCCGCGAAATCGCGCTGTTCCGTCAGGGCAAGTTCCGCGACGTCAAGCTCGCCCGCCAGCAGGCGGCCAAGCTGGAATCCATGTTCGACAACCTGGGCGAAGGCGTGCGCACGCTGCCGCTGATCGTCAAGACCGACGTTCAGGGCTCCCAGGAAGCCCTGGTGCAGTCGCTGCTCAAGCTGTCCACCGACGAAGTCCGGGTGCAGGTGGTGCATGCGGCCGTGGGCGGTATTTCCGAAAGCGACGTCAACCTGGCGATCGCCTCGGGCGCCGTGGTGATCGGCTTCAACGTGCGGGCCGATGCGCCGGCCAAGAAGCAGGCCGAGACCAACGACATCGATCTGCGCTACTACAACATCATCTATGACGCCATCGACGACGTGCGCAACGCCATGTCGGGGATGCTGGCGCCGGAAAAGCGCGAGGAAGTCATCGGCCTGGTCGAGATCCGCGAGATCTTCTCCGTGTCCAAGATCGGCAACATCGCCGGCTGCATGGTGCTCGAAGGCGTGGTGCGCCGCGATTCCCAGGTCCGCCTGCTGCGCAACCATGTGGTGCACTGGACCGGCTCCCTGGAATCCCTGCGCCGCTTCAAGGACGACGTCAAGGAAGTCAAGGCTGGCTTCGATTGCGGGATCACGCTCAAGGGCAACAACGACATCGAGATCGGCGATCAGCTCGAAGTCTTCGAAATCAAGGAAGTCGCCCGCACGCTCTGATCGTGCGGCATGAATCATGGGCCGTCATAAATCCAAACCGAATCCCGGACGCAATACGCGCCTGGCCGACCAGATCCAGAAGGATCTGGCGGCCTTGGTGCAGCGTGAACTCGATGTCGCGCGCGCCGGGCTGATCACGCTCACGGGCGTCGATCTGTCGGTCGACTACGCCCATGCCAAGGTGTATTTCACGGTGCTGGGCGCCGAACCCGAGGTTGCCGCCCAGGCCTTGAACGAAAAAGCGGGCTGGCTGCATTCGCAGTTGTTCCGGTTGCTGCACATCCATACGGTGCCCACCCTGCGCTTCATGCACGACGAGCAGTTGGCGCGCGGCATCGAACTCACGCAATTGATCGATCGGGCCAACCGTCCCCAGGCGGGCGCATCGGATATTCCCGAACTCGAAGACCCGGATGGCCAGCCCTGACAGGGCGGTCGTCACTCATCTGGACGGATTGAACGATGGCTTCCCGACGCGGGCAGATGCTCGACGGAGTCCTGTTGCTGGACAAACCGGAGGGCCTGTCGAGCAACCATGCGCTGCAGCGCGCCAAACGGACGGTCGATGCCCGCAAGGCGGGCCACACCGGAACGCTGGACCCCTTCGCCACGGGCCTGCTGATCTGCTGTTTCGGCCGGGCGACGAAAATCTCCGCCGCCATGCTGGAGGCCGACAAGGTCTACGAGGCGACGCTGACTTTCGGCGAGGAAACCGACAGCGGCGACCTCACGGGGCATATCACGGCGCGCGCCCCCGCGGATTTCGGCGGCGTGGACGCTGCCGCGCTCGAAGCCGCGCTGACAGCGTTCCGGGGCGAGATCGAGCAGATTCCGCCCATGATCTCGGCGCTCAAGCGCGACGGCAAGCCCTTGTATGAGTACGCGCGCCAGGGGATCGAGCTGGAGCGTCCGCCGCGCAGGATCGTGATTCACGCCTTGGACCTGCTGGCTTGCGAGGGCCGGACCGCCCGGCTGAGGGTGCACTGCAGCAAGGGTACTTATGTGCGCACCCTGGCGCAGGACATCGGCCGCCGCCTGGGTTGCCTGGCGCATCTGTCGGCCCTGCGGCGCACCGCTGTCGGGCCGTTCCCGATTGAACAGGCCGTGGGGCTGGAAGCCCTGCAAGCCATGGAGTCGCCGGCGACGGCGCTGATCCCTTTACACGCCTTGCCGGACGGTCTGCGTCCGGCCGGTGCTTCCACCGAGGAAAACATTCTATGAAACGAGCTTTGCGCAACGTGGCCATCATTGCCCACGTGGACCATGGCAAGACCACTCTCGTCGACCAACTGCTGCGCCAGTCCGGCACCTTCCGCGACAATCAGCAGGTGTCCGAGCGGGTCATGGATTCTGGCGATATCGAGCGCGAGCGCGGCATCACCATTCTGGCCAAGAACTGCGCGGTCGAATACGAAGGCACGCACATCAACATCATCGATACCCCGGGCCACGCCGACTTCGGCGGCGAGGTCGAGCGCGTGTTGTCGATGGTCGACGGCGTGCTGCTGCTGGTCGATGCCGTCGAAGGGCCGATGCCGCAGACTCGCTTCGTGACGCGCAAGGCGCTGGCGTTGGGCCTCAAGCCCATCGTGGTGGTCAACAAAGTGGACCGGCCGGGCGCGCGTCCGGATTATGTGGTCAATGCCACCTTCGACTTGTTCGACAAGCTGGGCGCCACGGAAGAGCAACTGGATTTCCCGGTGATCTACGCCTCGGGCCTGTCAGGTTACGCCGGCCTGACCGACGATGTGCGCTCCGGCACCATGCGTCCCTTGTTCGACGCCATCCTGCAGTACGTGCCGCAGCGCGACGACGATGCCGACGGCCCTCTGCAACTGCAGATCATTTCCCTGGACTACAGCAGTTACGTCGGCAAGATCGGCGTGGGCCGAATCAACCGGGGCCGCATCCGCGCGGGCCAGGACGTGGCCGTGAAGTTCGGCCCCGAGGGCGAGGCCTTCAAGGGCCGTGTCAATCAGGTGCTGAAATTCAAGGGCCTGGAACGCGAGCTGGTGGAAGGCGCCGAAGCCGGCGACATCGTGCTGATCAACGGCATCGAGGATATCGGCATCGGTTGCACCCTGATGGACCCGGCGGTGCCCGAGGCGTTGCCGATGCTGCGCATCGACGAGCCGACGCTGACCATGAACTTCATGGTCAACACCTCGCCCCTGGCCGGGCGCGAAGGCAAGTTCGTCACCAGCCGGCAGTTGCGCGACCGCCTGGACCGCGAGTTGAAGTCCAACGTCGCCCTGCGCGTGAACGATACCGACGACGACACCGTGTTCGAGGTCTGCGGCCGGGGCGAACTGCATCTGACCATCCTGCTGGAAAACATGCGCCGCGAGGGCTACGAGCTGGCGGTTTCGCGGCCGCGTGTGATGTTCAAGGACATCGACGGCGTGAAGTGCGAACCCTATGAATTGCTGACCGTGGACGTGGAAGATACGCACCAGGGCGGCGTCATGGAAGAGCTGGGCCGGCGCAAGGGCGATCTGCAGGACATGCAGCCCGATGGCCGCGGCCGCACCCGCCTGGAATACCGCATCCCCGCGCGGGGCCTGATCGGCTTCCAGAGTGAATTCTTGACGCTGACGCGCGGCACCGGCCTGATGAGCCACATTTTCGACGACTACGCGCCGGTGCGCGAAGGCGGGGTGGGCGAGCGCCGCAACGGCGTGCTGATCAGCCAGGACGACGGCACCGCCGTGGCTTATGCGCTGTGGAAGCTGCAGGAACGCGGCCGCATGTTCGTCTCGCCCCAGGACCCGGTCTACGAAGGCATGATCATCGGCATCCATTCGCGGGACAACGACCTGGTGGTCAACCCGATCAAGGAAAAGAAGCTGACCAACGTGCGCGCTTCCGGCAAGGACGAGCACATCGACCTGGTGCCGCCCATCGCGCTGAACCTGGAATACGCCGTCGAGTTCATCTCCGACGACGAACTGGTCGAAGTCACGCCCAAGTCGATCCGCCTGCGCAAGCGCTATCTGCAGGAGCACGAGCGCCGCCGCAGCCTGCGCGAATCGGCCTGATCGGGCCGCACGGCCTGGCGAGTCTGCCTCATCGGGTTTCGGCCCGGATCACCAGGGCCAGCCCGGCCAGCAGCGCCGCCAGGCCGGCATAGGCCAGGACACCGGGGCGCTCGCCCACCACCGCCAGCGCCAGCAGGAAGGCGGTGACCGGTTCCATCAGGGCCAGCGATACGCCGGTGGCGGCGCTGATGCTGCGCAATCCGGTGGTGAACAGCAGATAGGCGATTCCGGTCGAGGCCACCCCCAGAAACCCCACCACCAGCCAACCCGAAACTGTGATCTGCAGCGGCCCGGCCCAGAATCCGGCTGCGGGCAGGGCCAATAGGGCGCCCACCAGGAACACGCCCAGCGTGGTGACGGCCGGCGCGGAACGGTCCACCAGCCGCTTGTTCAGCAGGGTATAGAGCGCGTACGTCAGGCCCGAGGCCAGGCATAGCACGATGCCCAGCGGATCGGCCTGGATGTCGCCGCCGCGGCCGAGCACCAGCAGCACGCCGCCGCAGACCGCCAGCAGCGTGCCCGTCCACCAGTCCAGGCCGGGCCGCCTGCCGCCCGCCAATTGCAGCAGGCCGGCCCAGATCGGACCGCTGCCGATGGCCAGCGCCGTGCCCACCGCCACGCCCGTGGCCTTCACGCCGGCGAAAAACGTCAGGTTGTAGGCCGCCATGCAGGCGCCCGCCCAGACGGCGCGGCGCCAGTCCAGGGCCGCGAGCTGGCGGAGCAGGTGCGGCAGCCCATGGGTCGATCCGGCATAGGCCAGGAAGAAGAGGGCTGCTACGCCCAGGCGCAGGGCGCCGACCCAGTAGGGGGACAAGGCGCTGTTGGAAAAGCTCTGCGCCGTGCCCGTGGCGCCCCACAGCATGCCGGCGCACAGCACCAGCGCAATGCCGTGGGCGGGCCGGATGATGGCGGATGAGGGGGAGGTCGATGTCGTGCTCATGCTGTGATGATGGCAGCGCGAGCGTGGGGATTTGTCGAGAAATGCTTGTGGTGGCGCAGGCGGACGCGGCCCGGGCCTAGGGTGGCGAGCGGTGTCGTCGGCGCGCAGCCTTGGCGGTGATCAGGGGGCCGGCCGGCGCAATGCGCGCGCGCCCACGCCCCGGTCGCGCCGCAGTGCAAAGGCCAAGGCGCTGCCGGAGCGGTAGCCGACCCGGGCAGCCACGGCTTCCAGTGTCGCGCCGCGGGCCAGCATCCGGCCGGCGTGCTCCAGCCGCAGGGCGCGCAGGTAGCCGCCCGGCGCCCGGCCGGTCAGTTCCACCAGCCGGGCATGGAACCGTTGCGGACTGAGATGGAACAGCCGCGCCATGCGGGCCGTGGGCCAGGGCTCGTGCAGCGCCGAAGCCAGGGCGGCGTCCAGTTGCGCCAGGTCCAGACCCCGGCGCGAGGACAGCACGGTGGGCAGATCCAGCAGCAGGGCCAACTGCAGCCTGGGGTCGCCCAGGCTGCCCAGCGTGCGGCAGGCGGGTGTCAGGGCGAAGCGGCGCAGCCGCTCCAGGCCGGTCGATTCGGGCGCGTCGATCACCAGGATGCGGGTGCCGGGCTCGGCACAATAGGCGTGCCGAGCGCCCGCCGGAATCAGCATCCCGCAGGAGGGGTCGGTGAACAGGGCATGTCCGTCCACTTCCAGATCCATGCGGCCGGCCAGCGGCACCATGACCTGGGCATGATCATGGATGTGGACGTGGGCCTGGCCGTCATAGCGGCGCAGCGTGCTGACCGGTTCGAAAAGCGGCATGGCGGGACAAGGCTGGAATCGTGGGGAAGGAGTCACCGATCTTACCGCGTTGCGCCGTGCCCGGGCGATCGATCCGGTCTGCCTGGCATGCGGCGGGCCGGGCGCCGGCGGCTTCGCGCCGGGCTGCTTACAATAAGATGCGAGGCTCCGTCGCGCGCCACCGGATGCCCGGACCGCCTCGCCTGGACGCCATGATTCTCTATCTGCACGGATTCCGCTCTTCCCCCGATTCCCTCAAAGCCCGTCTGATGGCCCAGGCCATGACCGAGCGCGGCCTGGCCGCCGCCTGGCATTGCCCGCAACTGCCCGCCAGCCCGGCCGCCGCGTTGCAACTGGCGCTCGACCTGGCCGAGGCGGGCCTGAACGCCGAGGCGGCATTCCGGGGCGAACACCGGGGGGCCGTGCCGGTGCGGGGCGAGGCGGCGGCCCGCCTGACCGTCATCGGTTCGTCCCTGGGCGGTTTCTACGCCACCTGGCTGGCCGAACGCCTGAGTTGCCGCGCCGTACTGCTCAATCCCGTCGTCCATGCGGCGCGCGATCTGGCGACCCAGGTCGGCTCGCATCGCACTTTCCACGGCGGCGAGCCGTTCGAATTCCTGCCTGGCCATGTGGACGAACTGGCCCGGGCCGAGGCCGACATCCCAGTGCTGACGCGCCCCGAACGGTATTTCCTGCTGGCCGCCACCGGCGACGAGGTCCTGGACTGGCGGGAAATGCGGGATCGTTTTACCGGTTGCCGGCAGCGCATCATCGAAGGCGGCGACCACGGGCTTTCGGATTTCGCCGAATGGTTGCCCGAGGTGCTGGCGTTCGCCCTGGCGGATGCGGAGCCTTTGCCACCCATGGGGTCGGGCGCTGCGCAACGCCGCACTCTCACGGGCAGTTGGGCGGCACTGGGCGCCGACGCCGGCCGCATCCGCTTCGAGGTCTTCGTCCAGGAGCAACAGGTGCCGCCGCAAGAGGAGCTGGACGACCGTGATGCGCAGTGCCTGCATGCCGTCGTCTATGACTCTGATGGGCAGGCCATCGGCACCGGCCGCCTGCTGCCCGACGGCCATATCGGCCGCATGGCCGTGCGCCGCTCCTGGCGCGGCCAGGGGGTGGGTTCGCTGCTGCTGACGACGTTGATGAACGCAGCCCGCCGCCGGGGCGATACCGAGGTCGTGCTGGATGCCCAACTGCATGCCCGGCCGTTCTACGCCCGTCACGGTTTCGTGGAGGAGGGCGGAACCTTCATGGACGCGGGGATTGCGCACCGGGTGATGCGGCGGCGGTTCTGAGGCCTACTTCAAATTTCCCGACAGGAACTGCCGCAGGCGGGGGCTTTGGGGGTTGTCGAAGAGGTCGGCCGGGGTGCCGACCTCTTCCGCCACGCCCTGATGCAGGAACATGACCTGGGATGCCAGGTTGCGGGCGAAACCCATTTCGTGCGTGACGACCAGCATGGTGCGGCCTTCCTCGGCCAGTTTCTGCATGACCTTGAGCACTTCTCCCACGAGCTCGGGGTCAAGGGCGGACGTGGGCTCGTCGAACAGCATGACCTCGGGTTCCATGGCCAGGGCGCGGGCGATGGCCACGCGTTGCTGCTGGCCGCCCGACAAGGACGAGGGATACTGGGTTTCGACCTTGGGGTCCAGGCCGACCTTGGCCAGGTAGTGGCGCGCCCGTTCGACGGCCTCGGCCCGGCTGAGCTTCAGTACCTGGATCGGAGCCTCGATCACATTGCCCAGTACGTTCATGTGCGCCCACAGATTGAAGTGCTGGAACACCATCGCCAGCTTCGAGCGCAGGCGGCGGAGCTGGTCCAGGTCGGCGGCGTGGGGTTCGCCGTGCTTGTCGTGGACGATCTTCAGCAATTCGCCGTTCAGCGATACCGAGCCCTGGTTGGGCTTCTCCAGGAAGTTGATGCAGCGCAGGAAGGTCGACTTGCCCGAGCCGCTGGAGCCCAGGATGCAGATGACGTCGCCGGCGTTGGCCGTCAGGGAGACGCCCTTGAGGACTTCATTGTCGCCGTAGCGCTTGTAGATGTTGAGTACGTCGAGTTTGGACATGGGATTAAGATGAACAGGCCCTAGCGGCGGGTGCCCAGGTAGGCCAGCGTGCGGCGCTCGAAGCGGCGGAACAGCCCGATCAGTGTAAACGACAGGCACAGGTAGAGCAGAGCGGCCAGGCCGTAGGCGGCGAAGGTCTGGTAGGTGGCCGAATTGGCGTCCCGTGCGATCTTGAGGATGTCGGGCACGGTGGCGGTGAAGGCCAGGGACGTGGCGTGCAGCATCAGGATCACCTCGTTGCTGTAGGCCGGCAGCGCGCGGCGCAGGGCGGACGGCAGGATCACCCGGCGGTACATGGCAAAGCGCGTCATGCCGTAGGCGCGCGCGGCCTCGATCTCGCCGGCGCTGGTGGCGCGGATCGCGCCGGCGAAGATTTCCGTGGTGTAGGCAACGGTGTTCAGCGTCAGGGCCAGCACCAGGCAGTTGAAACCGCTCTGGAAGAAAGCCGCCAGGGTCGCGGTATTCTTCACGAAATCCAGGCTGTAGACGCCAGCGTAGATGAACAGGATCTGCACGTACAGCGGCGTGCCGCGAAAGACGTAGCCAAAGGCCCACAGGGGGATCGACAGCCAGCGGCGCGAGGAAACTCGCGCCACGGCCAGGAAGATGGAGATGAAGAATCCCGTCGACACCGACAGCACCAGCAGCCACAAAGTGACGGCCATGCCCGACGGGCTGCCGTTGCTGGCGTATAGGTAGCCGCGCCAGAATTGCTCGAGGACGTCGATCATAGCTGCGCCTCGCGCACGCCCACGCTGTAGCGCCGGTTCAGCCAGTACAGGATGCCGTTGGACACGGTGGTCAGGGCCAGGTAGATCAGGCCGGTCAGGCTGATGAACAGGAACACCCGGAAGGTGACGTTGCCGGCGTCCTGGGCGACCTTGACCAGGTCGGTCAGGCCGATCAGGGACACCAGGGCGGTGGATTTCAACAGGACTTGCCAGTTGTTGCCGATGCCGGGCAGTGCATGGCGCATCATCTGCGGAAACAGGACGCGGCGGAAGACCTGGAGTTGGCGCATGCCGTAAGCCGTGGCGGCTTCCATCTGGCCGTGGGGCACGGCCATGAAAGCGCCCCGGAAGGTCTCGGCGAAGTAGGCGCCATAGATGAAACCCAGCGTCAGCACGCCGGCACCGAAAGGATCGATGTCGATCGGGTCCAGGCCGAGCAGGTCGGTCAGGTCGTTCAGGTAGATCTGCATGCTGAAGAAAATCAGCAGCATCAGCACCAGGTCGGGCACGCCGCGGATCAGGGTGGTATAGGCCGTGGCGACCAGGCGCGCACCCCACGAGGCCGACAGTTTGGCCGAGGCGCCCAGCAGCCCCAGCCCCACGGCGACGGCCAGGGACAGCAGCGCCAGCTTGATGGTGACCCAGGTCCCTGCCAGCAGCAGGGGACCGTAGCCGTCTAGAAACATGGAAATCGGGGATCAGCGAAGGAACGAGCCGCCCTGGCGCGTGCGCCGGGGTGGCGGCGCCCGGGTTCGGGAAAACCGGCCACGCCGCCTGGGGCCCGCGCCGCCGGGTTGCCCCGGCGGAAACCGGGCCCGTGGGCGTGGTCAGGCGGCATGGCGCGGGATTACTGGGCGGGGAAGCGGATCAGACCTTCGGCGAAGTATTTTTTCGCGTAACCCTGGATCGTGCCGTCGGCCAGCATGGCCTTGAGGACCTTGTCCACGTCGGCCTTGAGCGCATTGCCCTTGCGGATACCCATGGCGATGGGTTCGTTCAGGATCGGATCATCGAGCATCATGGCGGCGAGCTCGTAGTCGGCGCCCTCGGGCTTGTTCAGGAACCCTTCGACTGCGCTTTGCGCCTCTTGGAAGGTGGCATCCAGGCGGCCGGCCGTCACGTCCACGTAGGCATTCGTGTAGCTGGGGTAGGAGACGACTTCGACGCCTTTGGGCGCCCAATGCTTGCGGGCGTAGGTTTCCATCGTGGTGCCTTGCTGGACGCCGACGCGCTTGCCCTTGAGGGATTCGGCGGTCGGTTCCAGGCCGCTGCCCTTCTTGACCATCAGCTTGACGGGCACGATGTACATCGGTGTGGAGAAGTCGATGACTTTTTTCCGTGCTTCGGTGGCGGTCATGGTGGAGTTGGCCAGGTCGAATTTGCGCGCCTGCAGGCCCGGGATGAGGCTGTCGAACGACTGGTCGATCCACACGCAGGTGCGGTTCAGGCGCTTGCAGACCTCGTTGCCGATGTCGATGTCGAAGCCTTCGAGCTGGCCGTTGGGATTGCGATATTCGAACGGCGGGTAGCCGGCTTCGGTGGCGATCTTGAGTTCTTTGGCGTCGGCGGCGGAGCCGACTGCGGGGATCAGGCCGGCCGCGATCAGCAGCGCGGCGCCAAGCAGGGTGGTTTTCATCGAATCGTTCTCCTGGGGAACCGGGCGGCGGGTGGCGCCGGCCGACGGTAACAAGGCGTGATGTTAACCCAGGTTTTTGCCGGGGCGCATCGAGCATTACCCCTAGGATCGTCTTTTGCGGGCGGGACAGGCCGCCCTGTGCGAGGGAATCAGGTCGGCAGGGCCGGCTCGCGGCGCTGCTCGATCTGGGCGGCTTCCTGGATGAGGCGGATGACTTCGTCGAGGTCGTCGGTGACCAGCAGCAGGTCCAGATCGAAGGGGCCGATCATGCCGTGGGCCAGCAACTGATCGCGGATCCAGTCCACCAGGCCGGACCAGAAGGCCGAGCCGACCAGGATGATGGGCGCGGGCGGCTGCTTCATCGTCTGCACCAGCGTGAGCGCTTCGAAGAGCTCGTCCAGCGTGCCGAAGCCGCCGGGCAGAACCACGTAGGCCAGGCTGTACATGAAGAACGCCGACTTGCGCGAGTTGAAGTACTCAAAGTCCAGGCTGTCGGTCTGGTAGGGATTGTTGGATTTCTCGCGCGGCAGGCGGATATTCAGGCCGATGCTGCGCCCGCCCGACTCGAAGGCGCCGCGGTTGGCGGCTTCCATCAGGCCGGGGCCGCCGCCGGCGATCACCGGCAGGCCCAACTGGGCGATGCGCGCGCCCAGTTCAAGGCCCACGGCGTAGAAGGGGTGGTCGCGGGGGATGCGGGCGCTGCCGAACAGGCTGACGCCCAGGCCGATTTTCTGGAAAGCCTCAGCCGCCGCACGCATCTCTGCAATAATCGTGGGAATCTGCTGTTCGGCTGAAATACGTTTTGTTTTATTGTCCGTCATGAAAAAAACCTTGTTGCTCGTGGATGGGTCCAGCTACCTGTACCGCGCCTTTCACGCGATGCCCGATCTGCGCAATGCGCGGGGAGAACCCACCGGAGCCCTGTATGGCGTCATCTCCATGTTACGGAGGCTATTGCAGGATTACAAGGACGTGGCAACCCATGGGGCGTGCGTGTTCGATGCGCCGGGCGGGTCGTTCCGGGAAACGCTCTACCCTGATTACAAGGCCAATCGGCCGTCGATGCCCGAAGAGCTGCGCAGCCAGATCGAGCCGATCCACCGCGCGGCTGCGGCGCTGGGCTGGACCGTGATCGCGGCGCCGGGCGTGGAGGCCGACGACATCATCGGCACCCTGGCGCGCCGGGCGGGCGAAAGCGGCTTTTATACCATCATTTCGACGGGCGACAAGGATCTGGCCCAGTTGGTCAATGACCGGGTGGAACTCATCAACACCATGTCGGGCGAGCGCCAGGACCGCGAGGGCGTGATCCGCAAGTTCGGTGTGCCGCCCGAACGCGTCGTGGACTATCTGATGCTGACCGGCGACGCCGTGGACAATGTGCCGGGGGTGGACAAGGTCGGCCCCAAGACCGCCGCCAAGTGGCTGGGCGAGTATGGCGACATCGAGACGCTGATCGCCCGTGCCGGCGAGGTGCGCGGCGTGGCCGGCGAGAATCTGCGCGCGGCGGCGCCGAATTTCCCCCTGACCCGCGAACTGCTGACCATCCGTCTGGATTGCGAACTCGAGGCCTCCTGGCAGCCGGGCGCGCTGGATCTGCGTGCGCCCGACCGCAAGACGCTGGTCGAGCTGTACGAAGCCTACGGTTTCCGGACCTGGCTGCGCGAGGAGACCGGCGAACCGGACCGGATTCCGGCCCAGGATGCGCGCGCCGCGCGCGAGGCGCCGCCTGCGCCCGACGCCGTGCACTACGAAACCATCCTCGACGAGGCGGCGCTGGACGGCTGGCTGGCGCGGCTGCGGGCTGCCCCCCTGGTGGCCCTGGATACCGAAACCACCAGCCTGGATCCCATGGCCGCCCGCCTGGTGGGGCTGTCGTTCGCCATCGAACCGGGCAGCGCCGCCTACATTCCCGTGGGTCACCGCGCACCGGGCACGCCCGAGCAGTTGGATCGCGCCCTGGTGCTTGAGCGCCTGAAGCCCTGGCTGGAGGATCCGGCCGCGCCCAAGCTGCTGCACCATGCCAAGTACGATGCCCACGTATTCGCCAACGAGGGGGTCGCCTTGCGCGGCGTGCGGCACGACACCATGCTGCAGGCCTATGTGCTGCAGTCCCACCGGCGGGTCAATCTGCAGGATCTGTGCATCCAGTGGCTGGGGCTGACGGGCACGACGTATGAGGATCTGTGCGGCAAGGGCGCGCGCCAGATCGGTTTCGACGAGGTCGCGCTGGACCAGGCGGCGCATTACGCCGCCGAGGACGCCGATTTCACGCTGCGCCTGCACCGGGTTCTGTATCCTCAGGTCCAGGCCGAGGCCGGACTGGAACGCATCTACGCGCTGGAAATTCGCACCTCGGATGCGCTGATGCGCGTCGAGCGCAACGGCGTGGCCATCGATGCCGGGGTCCTGGCTGCGCAGAGCCACGAATTGGGCCGCCAGATGATCGACCTCGAATCGCAGGCCCATGCCCTGGCGGGGCAGCCCTTCAATCTGAACTCTCCCAAGCAACTGGGTGAAATCCTGTTCCAGCGCATGCAACTGCCGGTGCTGCGCAAGACGGCGGGCGGCGCGCCATCCACCGACGAGGAAGTCCTCACCCGGCTGGCGGCCGACTATCCTCTGCCGCGCCTGCTGCTGGACTATCGCGGCATCGCCAAGCTGAAATCCACCTACACCGACAAGTTGCCGCGCATGATCGATCCGCGCACCGGCAGGGTGCATACGCGCTACGCCCAGGCGGCCGTGGTGACGGGGCGGCTGGCTTCGTCCGATCCCAATCTGCAGAACATCCCGGTGCGCACGGCCGAGGGCCGCCGCGTGCGCTCGGCTTTCGTGTCCAGCCTGGGAAAGATCGTATCGGCCGACTATTCGCAGATCGAATTGCGTGTGATGGCGCATGTCTCGGGCGACGAGAATCTGCGCCGGGCTTTCGCCCAGGGGCAGGACATCCACCGCGCCACGGCCGCCGAGGTATTCGGCCTGGCGCCCGATCAGGTCGATGCAGAGCACCGCCGGGCGGCCAAGGCCATCAATTTCGGCCTGATCTACGGCATGGGCGAATTCGGCTTGGCCAGCAACCTGGGCATCACCCGGGCGGCGGCCAAATCCTATATCGATCGCTATTTCATGCGCTATCCCGGCGTGGCCGACTACATGGACCGCATCCGCCGGCAGGCCCGCGAGCAGGGCTATGTGGAAACCGTGTTCGGACGCCGCCTGTACTTCCCGGAACTGTCGGGCGCCAAGGGGCCGCGCGCGGCCGCCGCCGAGCGGGCCGCCATCAATGCGCCCATGCAGGGCACGGCGGCCGATCTCATCAAGATGGCCATGGTGGCGGTCCAGGATTGGCTGGACGCCGAGGGGTTGCGCAGCCTGATGGTCATGCAGGTCCATGACGAACTGGTGTTCGACGTGCTCGAGGACGAGGTCGAAGTCTTGCGCGAACGGGTGCCGTCCCTGATGAGCCGGGTGGCCGAGCTGTCCGTGCCCTTGGTGGCGGAAGTGGGCGTGGGCCCCGACTGGGGCGCCGCCCACTGAGTGCCGACGGGCGCCGCCAGATCGCCCGGGCGGCGCTTCATTCCGATTTGCGCAGCCGGTTGGGGCGCAGTTCGCCGTGGCGGTCCAGGATGGGGTAGGCCGCCGCATTGACCAGGCAGGCATTCACCCCGCCCGCGTCGCGCAGGATCTCCAGGTAGAAGGCGCTGATGTCGGCTGCGGCGATGTGGCCGGTCTTGATGCGTTCCAGGTGGCGTTCGGCCGCCCGGGCTTCCAGGTCGCGGAAGTGTTCCTTTTCGAAAGCCAGGGCGCGGGCCACTGTGCGGTCGCCCGAGACGAACAGGGCGGCGGCCTGGCGCAGATTGCGCTGCAGCCGCGCCAGAACCTCGACGAGTTCCGTCCGCTGTTCCGCGTCCAGCGCCCAGTGCTGCTTGTGCAGCCGGCTGGCGTGGCCCAGCAGGCCCATGCCGGAGACGTCGGCGGCATGGGCGATGTTCATGGAGAAGGTCAGGATCGACTTCAGGTATTGCGCGTCCTCGGCGCTGAGGCTTTCCTGGTCCTGGGTCGCCAGATAGGTGGTCACCGCCCGGTCCAGTTGGCTGATGGCGCCGTTCAGGTAGCGTGCCTGGCCGGCCGCCCGGGGATCTTCGCGCAGCAGCGCCTGTTCGGTCAGGCGCAATGACTCGCGCAGCAGGTCCGTCAGGCGCAAGGCCTCGCGGGCGGCCTGGCCCAGGGCCACTGCGGGGACCTCGCGGGCGGATTCGTCGAGATACTGGGGGCGGGCCGGATCATGGGGGTCGGTGCGGGGCGGCAGCAGCCACTGCAGCAGCCGGGCATAGGGCCGCAATACGGGCAGGAAGCAGGCGGCGACCGTCAGATTGAACAGCAGATGAAAATTGGCTACGCCATGCGCTCCGCCGCCCAGCGCCGTCATGAGGGGCCCGGACCAGGGCAGCAAGGCCAGGCCCAGCAGGCCGCCCGCGATGCGGGTGCCCAGATTGCCCATTGGAACGCGGCGGGCGGCCGGGTTGCCGTTGTCGCCGCCCTCGAGCACCGGATTGACGGCGGTGCCCAGGTTGGCGCCCAACACCAGCGCATAGGCAAGCTCGGGCGGCGCCAGGCCGTGGTGCGCCAGCGACATGATCAGCACGACCACGGCCACGCTGGAATGCGAAGCCCAGGTCAGCGCGGCGCTCACCGCCAGGGCGATCACGGGGGCGTCGGTCAGGGCGAGCAGGGTGCTGCCCAGCAGCGGGGCTTTCTGCAGCGGCTCGAACAGGGTGACCAGTTGGTGCAGGGCCAGCAACAGCAGGCCCAGGCCGATCAGGGCCCGGCCCAGGTCGCGGGTGCGGCCCGGCTCATAGTGGCGAAACATCCAGACGCCGGCCAGGATGAGGCCGGGCGCCAGCGCCGTGGGATCGAAGGCCAGCGCCTGGACGATCAGGGTGGTGCCGACGTTGGCGCCCAGCATGGCGGCCAGCCCCGGCACCAGCGGCACCAGGCCGTCCAGGGCGAAGCCGGTGATCATCAGGCCGGTGGCCGTGCTGCTCTGGATGGCGGCGGTCACCAGGAGTCCCGTGCCGAAGGCTCGCGAGGGCGAGCCCATGGCGCGGTTCATCCACAGGCCCAGCGACTTGCCGAAAGCCCGCTGCACGCCGGTCTGCACCATGCGCACGCCCCACAGCAGCAGGGCGACGAAGCCGCCAAAGGCGATCAGAACCTGAAGTTCGCGCACATCGGGTTCTCTTTAGGATGCTTGCCGGCGCAGGGCCTCGATGCGCTGTTCGATGGGCGGGTGCGAGGCGAACAGAGCGCCCAGCGAGCCGCCCGCGATGCCCGAGGCGGCGAAGGACTTGGGCAGGTCGCCCGCTTCGACTCCGCCCAGGCGGGCGAGCGCGCGGATCATGGGTTCGCGCGAACCCAGCAGGTGGGCCGAGCCCGCGTCCGCGCGGAATTCGCGGCGGCGGGAGAACCAGGCGACGATGATCGAGGCGAGCACGCCGAAGAGGATTTCACAGATGAAGACGCTGGCGTAGTAGCCCATGCCGACGCCTCGGTCGTTTTTCAGCACGGCGCGGTCGATGAAATAACCAACCAGGCGCGACAGGAAGATGACGAAGGTGTTGACCACGCCCTGGATCAGGGTGAGGGTGACCATGTCGCCGTTGGCGATGTGGGCGACTTCGTGGCCCAGCACGGCGGTGACTTCCTCTTCGGTCATGGAGGAGAGCAGGCCGGTGGACACCGCCACCAGGGAATCGTTGCGGAAGGCGCCGGTCGCAAAGGCGTTGGGCGCGCCTTCGTAGATGGCGACCTCGGGCCGGCCGATGCCGGCCCGGTCGGCCAACTGGTGGACGGTCGCCACCAGCCAGGCTTCGCGCTGGTCGCGCGGCCGCTGAGGGTCGATCACCCGGGCGCCGGTGCTGGATTTGGCCATCCATTTGCTCATCAGCAGCGAGATGAACGAACCCGCGAAGCCCAGCACCGCCGAGAACACCAGCAGCGCGGCCGGGTCGATGCCGTTGGCCGTCAGGTAGCGACCGACGCCCAGGAGATTCATGGTGATGCTCAGCACCAGCATGACGGCCATGTTGGTCACGAGAAACAGGATGATTCGTTTCATAGGAGGTGGGTCTCTGCAAGAGAAGAACGAGGATCAAAGTGTATAGTATCGGATTCCGGTTCGTATCCCTGTCCTGGGTGACGCATGCAGTCTTTGTGGATGTTGCTGGCCTGCGCCATGTTTGCCGTGATGGGGGCCCTCGTGAAGGTCGCCGCCGACGCCGACGCTTCCCTGCCGGAAATCGTCCTGTTTCGCAGCCTGCCATCCGTCCTGTTGCTGTTCTTCTGGGCGCGTGCCACGCGGCGCACGATCCGCCCGTCCAGTTGGCGGCTGCATCTGTGGCGCAATCTCAGCGGCATTCTGTCCATGTGGCTCGGGTTTTTCGCCTTGTCCCACCTGGCCCTGCCCACGGCCATCAGCCTGAATTACACGGCGCCGCTTTTCATCGCGGGATGGATGTTGTTTTTCGGCGGTGCCCAGCGCGATCCGGTGCGTGTGCTTGCCGTGCTCGCCGGTTTTCTGGGTGTGCTGGGCGTGTTGCGCCCCAGCATCGCGCAGGATCAATGGTTTGCGGCCCTGATGGGCCTGGGGGCGGGCGGATTCGCCGCCATCGCCATGATGCAGATCCGCCAGTTGGGCCGGATCGGCGAGCCCGAGTGGCGCACGGTGCTGCTGTTCTCGCTGGGCGCCTGCTGCAGCGGCGCGGCCGGTATCGCGCTGCAGGGCTGGCGCACCGGCGAGCCCCTGGCTTTCCTGGCGCTGACCGGACTGGGGCTGGCGGGGCTGGTGGGCCAGTTGGCCATGACCCGGGCTTTCGGCTTGGGGTCTACCCTGTTGACGGCTGCGCTGCAGTACATGACCATCATCTTTGCCGCGCTGATCGGCGTCCTGTTCTGGGGGGATCGGCCGGCGCCGCTGGCTTGGGCCGGCATGGCGCTGATCATCGGCTCCGGCCTGTTGTCGGTCTGGCGCACGCACACCGAAGCCCGCGCCTTGCGGGGGAGCGGTTCCCCGATGCAGTCCCAAGGCATATCCACAAAGGAGGTAAACCCGTCATGACCACATTGCTGATTCAGCCTGAGGCGCTGCAAGAACGCCTGGCCCGGCCGGGCTGCCTGGTCTTCGACGTGCGCCACGATCTGGCCGACCATGGCGCGGGCCGGCGGGCCTACGAGGAGGGCCATGTGCCCGGCGCCCTCTACCTGGACCACGAAACCCAATTGTGCGCCCTCAAGACCGGCCGCAACGGGCGCCACCCTCTGCCGGACCGCGCCGATTTTGCCGCCCTGATGCGTGCCCAGGGCCTGACGGCCCGCACCGACGTGGTGGTCTACGATGCCGGCAACGCCATGTTCGCGGCGCACCTGTGGTGGATGTTGCGCTGGCTGGGCCATGAGTCCGTCGCGGTTCTCGATGGGGGTTGGGCCGCCTGGCAGGCGGCTGGCGGCGCGGTCGAGACCGGCGCGCGCGCGCCGTCCCTCAGCGAGGCTCAGGCGGTCCAGGGGCTTTCGCCCCTGGGCAAGCCGTCCATGCCGGTCGTCGACGCCCGGGCCGTGCTGGTCAATCTGGACGAACCGCGCTTCACCGTGCTGGATGCCCGCGCCCCCGAACGCTTCAGCGGCGCGGTCGAGCCCATCGACCCGGTCGGGGGGCATATTCCCGGGGCGTTGAACCGGCCGTTCGCCCTCAATCTGGCGCCCGACGGCCGGTTCAAGCCGGCCGGCGAATTGCGCGCGGAATTCGAGGCCTTGTTGGGCGACCGGCTGGACCACGGCATCGTGCACCAGTGCGGATCGGGCATCACTGCCTGCCACAACCTGTTCGCCATGGAACTGGCCGGCCTGCGCGGCTCGGCCCTGTACCCGGGTTCCTGGAGCGAGTGGTGCGCCGACGCCATGCGTCCCGTGGCACGCGCCTGACGCAGCCGGGCCGCTTGCAAGCGGCCGGCTGTGGAGACGGGGCGTAGCGACGCGGCGGCCTAGTCCGGATCCGCGGATTCCAAGGGCGCCTCGTTCATCATGCGGCGGTACCAGGCATGGAAGTGCGCCATGCCGTCCTCCAGGGGGCTTTGGTAAGGGCCGCGTTCATCGTCGCCGCGCTCCATCAGGGCGCGGCGGCCGGCGTCCATGCGTTCTCCGATCTCGTCATCTTCGATCGCGGTTTCCAGGTAGGCCGCCCGCTGGGCCTCGATGAACTCGCGCTCGAAGGCGACGATTTCCTCTGGATAGTAGAACTCGATCACATTGACGGTTTCCTGGGGGCCGACGGGGTGCAGCGTGGACAGCACCAGGACATGGGGATAGAGCTCGATCATGTGCGTGGGAAAGTACGTCACCCAGATCGCGCCGAAATCGGGCGCCGCCCCCGAGCGGTACTGCAGCAGGCGGTCGTGCCACTGCCGGTAGACCTCGGTGCCCGGCTGGCCCAGGGCCTGGTGGATGCCGACCCGCTGCATGCTGTGGAAGGCGCCGAACTCCCACTCCAGGTCGTCGCAGGTGACAAAACGCCCCAGCCCGGGGTGGAAGGGGCCGACGTGGTAGTCCTCCAGGTAGACCTCGATGAAGGTCTTCCAGTTGTAGTGGCAGGGGTGGATTTCCACGTGATCCAGCACATAGTCGGAGAAATCGAATTCCGGCCGTCCGAACAGGCCGCCGATATCGTCCAGCGGGTCGCGGGCGCCTTCGAAGAGCAGGCCGTGGCAATTGCGCAGCGGGAACTCGCGCAGCCGCAGCTCCGGTTTTTCCGGGAACAGCGGGGCGTTCAGCAGCCGGCCCTGGGTGTCGTAGCTCCATTGATGGATGGGGCACAGGATGCGCCCGCCCGTGCTGCACAGATTTCCGGCGGCGCAATCGGTCTCGCGGCCGGTCTGGCTGCCCAGCATCAGGGCCTGGCGGTGACGGCAGACGTTGGACAGCAGGCGCAGGTCGGTGCGGTCGCGCAGCAGAACCCGCCCGCCGCCCTCATGGGCCAGCGTGCGCCAGTCGCCGGGGTTCGGCACCATCTTCTCGTGACCTACGTAGCATGCGCTGCGCTCGAAGATGCGGCTGCGTTCCCGCGCCAGGACGGCTGGGTCGAAATAGTGGTTTGCCGGGAGCTGGCTGGCCAGATCCGAACCGGAAGGGATGAAAGGGTTGGTCATTGGTTCCCCCCGCAAGAATGAAACCGCCCGGAGCGCCGCCGGGACGCCCGGCGCTTCGGATGTGCGGGGCGGGGACGGCAGCCGGGTCGGCGCGAAGAAAAACACCCGAGCTGGTCGGTCGCGCGAAGCGGCCCGACCGCATGGCCCCGGCACGATGCAGCGCCCGGTCCGGGACAGGGGACGAAATTGTACCCTACGCGGCCGGCGCGGGGGTGGGCCTGTTTCATGGTCCGGCGAGGTTCCCGTACAATCCAATCTGGAATGTTCAGATGAAACCCATGGTCAACGATCAAACCCCGCTGCCGGCCTCCCCGCCTCAGCCTGCGGATCCATTGCCCCAGGACTTCGAGACGGCGTTGGTCGAGCTCGAAGCCCTGGCCGCCCGCATGAGCGACGGCGATCTGGGCCTGGAGGAATCCGTTGCCCTGTACCAGCGCGGCGTGGCGCTGGCCCAGGTATGCCAGGAACGGCTGGAAGTTGCCGAGCAGCAAGTTCAGGTGCTTCAAGATCAAATGCTCCAGCCTTTCGACCCCGCTGCCGCGCGGGATGCGACATGACCGCTTCGCCGGGGCATTTCGACGCCTGGCTGCAAGGCCGGGTGGAGCACATCGCAACGGTGCTCGATGACCTGCTGCCCTCCCTCCAGGATGACCCTGCGCGCCTGCGCGAGGCCATGCGCTATGCCGTTCTCGGGCCGGGAAAGCGGGTGCGCGCCGCGCTGGTCTACGCGGCCGGCGAAGCCAGCCGCCCGCCGGCCGGAACAGCCGCCGTCCAGGATCTGGCGCTGGATGCCGCCGCCGCTGCCGTGGAACTGATCCACGCCTATTCCTTGATCCATGACGATCTGCCTTGCATGGACGACGACGACTTGCGGCGCGGCCGGCCCACGGTGCACCGCCAGTTCGGCGACGAAGCCCTGGCTATGCTGGCCGGTGACGCCCTGCAGCCGCTGGCCTTCGAGTGCCTGGCGCAGATGCCCATTGCGCCGGCCCTGACGGTTCAGGCGGTCCAGTTGCTGGCCCGCGCGGCGGGCGGCGACGGCATGGTCGGCGGCCAGGCCATCGACTGCGCCAGCGTCGGCCGCCCGCTGCCGATCGAAGAACTGCAGCAGATGCATCGCATGAAGACCGGCGCTTTGCTCGAAGCCAGCGTGCTGCTGGGCGGGGTGGTGGCCGGGGCCAGCAGCGCGGTCCGCACCGGTCTGGAATCCTATGCTTCAGCCATGGGCCTGGCTTTTCAGGTGGTGGACGACATCCTGGATGTGACCGCCGATTCCGCCACCCTGGGCAAGACCGCCGGCAAGGACGCCGCCCAGGGCAAACCGACCTACGTCTCCATCATGGGGCTGGAGGGTTCGCGCGAGATGCTCGCCGGGCTGCGCGAGCAGGCGTGCGCCGCATTGTTGCCTCTGGGGCCCTCGGCCTGCCGACTGCGCGAACTGGCCGACTACATCATCGGCCGGTCCCATTAGAAAACATCATGACTAGATTACTGGAAGGGATCCAATCGCCGGCGGACCTGCGCCGGCTGGACCGTCGGGACCTCAAAGAACTGGCCGCCGAACTGCGGGCGTTCGTGCTGGACTCCGTGTCTCGCACCGGAGGCCACTTGTCCTCCAACCTGGGCACGGTCGAACTCACCCTGGCGCTGCATTATGCGTTCGACACGCCCGATGATCGGCTGATCTGGGATGTGGGCCATCAGTCTTATCCGCACAAAATCCTGACCGGCCGCCGCGAAGCCATGTCCGGCCTGCGCCAGCAGGGCGGGATTTCCGGCTTCCCGAAACGCGCCGAGTCGCCGTACGACGCTTTCGGCACGGCGCATTCCTCGACCTCGATTTCCGCGGCGCTGGGCATGGCCGTGGCCTCGCGCAATGCAGGCGTCGATCGCCAGCACATCGCCGTGATCGGCGACGGGGCCATGACGGCCGGCATGGCTTTCGAAGCCCTGAACAATGCGGGCGTCACGCCCGACGTGAACCTGCTGGTCGTGCTGAACGACAACGACATGTCGATTTCGCCGCCGGTGGGGGCATTGAACTACTACTTCGCCCGCCTGCTGTCGGGCCAGTTCTATGCGCGCGCCAAGATCATGGGGCGGGCCGTGCTGCAGCATGTGCCGCCCGTGCTCGAACTGGCCCGCAAACTGGAAGGCCACGCCAAGGGCATGCTGTCGCCGGCCACGCTGTTCGAAGAGCTGGGCTTCAACTACATGGGGCCGATCGATGGCCATGATCTGGACGTGCTGATTCCCACGCTGGAAAACCTGCGCAAGCTCGGCGGCCTGCAGTTCCTGCACGTCGTCACGCGCAAGGGCCAGGGTTACAAGCTCGCCGAAGCCGATCCGGTCCTCTACCACGGCCCGGGAAAATTCGATCCCTCGGTCGGCATCCAGAAACCCGCGACTCCCGCACGACGCTCCTTCACCCAGGTCTTCGGCGCGTGGCTGTGCGACATGGCCGCCGCCGATACGCGCCTGGTGGGCATCACCCCCGCCATGCGCGAGGGCAGCGGTCTGGTCGAGTTCGAGCGCCGCTTTCCGCAGCGCTACTTCGACGTCGGCATCGCCGAGCAGCATGCCGTCACGTTCGCCGCCGGTCTGGCCTGCGAAGGCTGCAAACCCGTCGTGGCGATCTACTCCACGTTTCTGCAACGCGGCTACGACCAACTGATCCACGACGTGGCCCTGCAGAACCTGGACGTGACTTTCGCCCTGGACCGGGCCGGCATCGTCGGCGCCGACGGAGCGACCCATGCCGGCAACTACGATATCGCCTATCTGCGTTGCATCCCGAACCTGGTGGTCGCCACGCCCTCGGACGAGCACGAGGCCCGGCTGCTGCTCAATACCTGCTTTCTCCATCCCGGGCCGGCCTCGGTCCGCTATCCGCGCGGCGCCGGCTGCGGCGCCGAGCCGGGCGACGACCTGGGCCCCGTCGAACTCGGCCGTGCCGTGGTGCGCCGCGAGGGCCGGGACGTGGCGCTGCTGGTATTCGGCACCCTGCTGCCCGAAGCCGCGCAGGCGGCCGAGGTGCTGGATGCCACGCTGGTGGACATGCGCTTCGTCAAGCCGCTGGACGAAGCGTTGCTGCGGCGCCTGGCCGACCGCCACGAATTGTTCGTCACGATCGAAGAGGGCGCCGTCATGGGCGGCGCCGGCAGCGCCGTGGCTGAATGGCTCAACCGGGAGGCGATCGTCCGCCCGATCCTGCAACTGGGCTTGCCGGATGAATTCATCGATCATGGAGACCAGAAGGCCATTCTCGCCGGACTCGGCCTGGATGCCGGAGGTATCGAGGCGTCGATACGCCAACGCTTGAAAAGGAATGCGTCATGAACACCCTGCTGGATCCGGTGACGACGGCGATGCCGGATGTGCAAAGCGGGCCGGATACCCGGCGGATCGCCATCCAGCGGGTGGGGGTGCGCGGCGTGCGCCACCCTTTGGTGGTGGCGGCCGGCGACGGCCAGCCCCAGGCGACCGTGGCCGATTGGGAAATGACCGTCGCGCTGCCGGCCGATGAAAAGGGCACGCACATGTCGCGTTTCATCGCCTTGCTGGAGTCGCGCCGCGCCCAGCCCATGACGCC
Source organism: Castellaniella ginsengisoli (assembly GCF_040955415.1). Lineage (NCBI taxonomy): Bacteria > Pseudomonadati > Pseudomonadota > Betaproteobacteria > Burkholderiales > Alcaligenaceae > Castellaniella > Castellaniella ginsengisoli. The sequence goes on from NZ_CP158257.1 coordinate 2,115,687, forward strand.
CGCGGCCCTGTGCGCCCTGGCGCAGTCGATGCTGGACCTGCTGCATGCCGATGCCGGCGACGTGGCGGCCGCCTTTCCCTACTTCATCGAAAAACCCGCGCCTGTGTCTGGCGTGCGCAGCCTGATGGATTACCAGATACGCTGGTCCGCCCGGGCGCGCCGGGGCGAGGCGCCGCGTTTTTCGCTGTCCGTCCAGGTGCCGGTGACGAGCCTGTGCCCCTGCTCCAAGGCGATTTCCGAGTACGGCGCCCACAACCAGCGTTCGCACGTCTGCGTGGATCTGGAATACGACTCGGCCGAGGCCGTGGATCTGGATGCGCTGATCCGGGGCGTCGAATCCCAGGCCTCGTGCGAACTGTGGGGGCTGCTCAAGCGCGCCGACGAGAAATTCGTGACCGAACGCGCGTATGAAAACCCGAAGTTCGTCGAAGATCTGGTGCGCGATGTGGCCGTGATGCTGCAGCGCCTGCCCGGCGTGTCGTCCTACCGGGTCACGGCGGAAAACTTCGAGTCCATCCACAATCATTCCGCCTACGCGGTCGTGCACAGCGTCTAAGGCGTCTTATGTGCTAGAATGATTGGTTACTTGCTCGACCGTGCTTGTGGCGTACCGTTTTTGGGTGCGCCCGCAGCGCCCCGGGACGGGGGCTGCGCAGTGCCGGCGGGCTGTCTGTCAACACCACAGATATCCACAAGGAGTCTTACATGCGCCACTACGAAGTAGTGTTCATCGTGCACCCCGATCAGAGCGAGCAAGTGCCCGCCATGATCGAGCGCTACCAGGCCATGGTCACCAGCAATGGCGGCCAGATCCATCGCGTCGAGGACTGGGGCCGCCGCCAGTTGGCCTACCCCATCCAGAAGCTCGTCAAGGCCCACTACGTGTGCTTCAACATCGAGTGCGGCCAGGCCGCCCTGGATGAGCTCGAGCACTCGTTCCGCTACAACGACGCGATCCTGCGCCACCTGTTCGTCAAGACCAAGCACGCCCACACCGAGCCGTCCATCATGATGAAGTCGGTCGAGCGCGAGGAAGCCCGCAAGGCGACCGCCACCGAGTCCACGAATTCCTGATCCGCAAGTCCGCGCATTCCGTGAACCGGGTCGAACTTGCAGCGCGCGTGGCCGAGGCCGAGCCGCTGCGTCACACACCGGCGGGAACGCCGGTGCTGAGACTCCGGATGGCACACGAATCCGAGGTCCTGGAAGCCGGATCCCCCCGCATCGTCCGCATGGAATTGCAGGCGGTGGCACTAGGGGATGTGGCCCGGGATCTGGCCGCAGCGCCCATCGGCGCGCTGATCCAGGCCACGGGATTCCTGGCGCCCCTCCGGCAGGGTTCGGACCGGCTGGTGTTCCACATCCAGCGGATCGCGCAGGCACACTGAATGAATATGCCGGGTACGAACCCGGCAACCAAGAAAGGCAATCCAAATGGCTTACTTCAAGAAATCCAAGGAAAAGCGCAAGTTCGGGCAACAGAATCCGCTGTTCAAGCGCCGCAAGTTCTGCCGCTTCACCGTCGCCAAGGTCGAAGAGATCGACTACAAGGATCTCGACACCCTGCGCGATTTCATCCAGGAAAACGGCAAGATCATTCCGGCCCGTCTGACCGGCACCAAGGCGCACTACCAGCGTCAACTGGACACCGCCATCAAGCGCGCGCGCTTCCTGGCCCTGTTGCCGTACACCGACAACCACAACTGATCCGAGGTCTCCCGTCATGCAAGTCATCCTGCTTGAAAAAGTCGTCAATCTCGGCAATCTGGGCGATGTGGTCCGTGTGCGCGACGGCTATGCCCGCAACTACCTGATCCCCCAGAAGATCGCCCGCCGGGCGACCGATGCCGCCCTGAAGGAATTCGAAGCCCGCCGCGCCGAGCTCGAGAAGCACCAGGCCGAAAAACTGGCTGCGGCCCAGGCCGTGGGCGAAAAGCTGTCCGGCTATGTGCTGGTCATCGGCCAGAAGGCCGGCGTGGACGGCCGCCTGTTCGGCTCGGTCACCAACATGGACGTGGCCGCGGCCTTGCAGGCTGCCGGTTTCACCGACGTGCACAAGGCGCAGGTCCGCATGCCGGACGGCGCCATCAAGACCGTGGGCGAGTTCCCGCTGCAGGTCGCGCTGCACGCCGATGTCGTGGCCGACATCTCGGTGACCGTGCAAGGCGAAATGGCCTGACGCGCCGCATCGTCGTGCGCCATTCCTCGTGGTAAGGTAGGAATGGCACGGCGCCGCTGAAAAGGCCGGCTTTCCGCCGGCCTTTTCTTTTTTGAATGCAAGGACAAGGTTTGGACATCGAAGCCGACGCGCAACTGGACTATCTGCGTGTGCCCCCGCACTCCATCGAGGCCGAGCAGTCGGTGCTGGGCGGTCTGCTGCTGGACAACGCCGCCTTCGACCGGGTCGCGGACGTCCTCACCGAGGATGACTTCTACCGTTTCGATCACCGCCTCATCTGGCAGCACATCACCCGGCTGGTGGGGCTGGCACGGCCGGCCGACGTCATCACGGTCCACGAATCCCTGGCCACGGCGGGCAAGGCCGACGAATGCGGCGGCCTGCCGTATCTGAATGCGCTGGCGCACAACACGCCTTCGGCGGCCAACATCCGCCGTTACGCAGAGATCGTGCGCGAGCGTTCCATGCTGCGCAAACTGGTCTCGATCGCCGACGAGATTTCCTCGACGGCTTTCAATCCCCAGGGCAAGGAAGCCCGGCAGATCCTCGACGAGGCCGAGTCCCGCGTGTTCCAGATCGCCCAGGAGGGCGCGCGCGGCATGGCCGGGTTCCAGGAAATCCGGCCGCTGCTGGCCCAGGTGGTCGAGCGCATCGACGAGCTCTACCACCGCGAGGGCGACTCCGACGTCACCGGGGTGCCGACCGGTTTCAACGACCTGGACCGCATGACGTCGGGCCTGCAGGCAGGCGATCTGGTGATCGTGGCGGGCCGGCCTTCCATGGGCAAGACCTCTTTCTCCATGAACATCGGTGAGCACGTCGCCATCGAGCAGGGCCTGCCGGTGGCCGTGTTTTCCATGGAAATGGGCGCGGTGCAACTGGCCATGCGCATGATCGGCTCGGTCGGCATGCTGGATCAGCATCGCATGCGCACCGGCAAGCTGAACCAGGATGACTGGCCGCGCCTGACCCACGCCGTGCAGAAAGTCGAGGAAGCCCAGATCTACATCGACGAGACCCCGGCGCTGACGGCGATGGAGTTGCGCGCGCGCGCGCGCCGGCTGTCGCGCCAGTGCGGGCAGTTGGGGCTGATCATCATCGACTATATCCAGTTGATGTCGGGCAGCGGCGGCGAGAACCGCGCCACCGAGATTTCCGAGATCAGCCGCTCGCTGAAGGGGCTGGCCAAAGAGCTGAACTGTCCGGTGATCGCGCTCTCGCAGCTCAACCGCAGCCTCGAGCAGCGGCCCAACAAGCGGCCCGTCATGAGCGATCTGCGCGAGTCCGGAGCCATCGAGCAGGATGCCGACGTGATCATCTTCATCTACCGCGACGAGGTCTACAACCCCGATTCGCCGGACAAGGGTACGGCCGAAATCATCATCGGCAAGCAGCGTAACGGTCCCATCGGCACGGTGCGCCTGACCTTCCAGGGGGCCAGCACCCGCTTCCTGAATTTCTCGGCGGCGCCGGGGTTTTAGCGTCTCCACGCTGCGCAGCCTTCGGCCGCTTGCTGCCCCCGAGGGGGGCGTCAGGACGCGGTCATCCTCAATGCCATGCGCACGGCCGCGCGCAGCGAGGCCGGATCGGCGAGGCCGCGCCCGGCGATGTCGAAGGCCGTGCCGTGATCCACGCTGGTGCGCACGAACGGCAAGCCTACGGTGACGTTCACCCCTTCGTCCAGGCCCAGGTATTTCACCGGGATCAGGCCCTGGTCGTGGTACTGGGCGACCACGATGTCGAATTCCCCCCGGCGGGCGCGCATGAACACGGTGTCGCCCGGCCAGGGGCCGGTGGCGTCCAGCCCTTCGGCCCGGGCCCGGGCGATGGCCGGCGCGATGTGGCGGGCCTCTTCGTCGCCGAAGGCGCCGCCTTCGCCCGCATGCGGGTTGAGCCCCGCCACGGCGATGCGCGGCCGGGCGATGCCGGCCTGGCGGCAGGCCCGCTGCGCCAGGCGGATGGCGCGCAGTTCCGCCTCGGGGCTGAGCGCCGCCGGCACGCGGGACAGGGCGATGTGGATGGTGACCAGCAGCACCCGGAGTTCGTCGTTGGCGAGCATCATGGCGTAGTCCGCCGTGCCGGTGCGTTGCGCCAGGATTTCTGTGTGGCCGGGGAAATCGACGCCGCCCGCGTGCAGCGCGCCTTTGTGCAGCGGCGCCGTCACCAGCGCACGCACCCGGCCGGCCAGGGCGTCGTCGATGGCGTGGCACAGGTACTCATAGGCGCCGCGCCCGGCGCGCGGATCTTCCCGGCCCCAGGGCAGATCGGCCGGCAGGGCGTCCCAGCGGTTCAGCACGCCGATCGTGCCGCCCGTGGTGCCTGCGCCGGGCGCATCCAGCGGGCGGACCGCCAGGCGGTCTTCCAGGCCCAGTGACCGGCAGGCGCGCCGCAGAGCGCCCGCGTCGCCGTAGACGACGGCGGGGTGGGGCAGGCCTTCGGCGTACAGGCGTGCGATCAGTTCCGGGCCGACGCCCGCGGCGTCCCCCAGCGTGAAAGCCAGGGGCGCGTCGGCGGGAGCCGCCGGAAGGCCGGGATCAGAGCGCGTCGCTGGCATAGTCGGCCAGCCTGGATCGCTCGCCGCGTTGCAAGGTGATGTGGCCCGCATGAGGCCAGCCTTTGAAGCGATCCACCACGTAGGTCAGCCCCGAACTGCCTTCGGTAAGGTACGGGGTGTCGATCTGGGCGATGTTGCCCAGGCACACGATCTTGGTGCCGGGACCGGCGCGCGTGACGAGGGTCTTCATCTGCTTGGGGGTCAGGTTCTGGGCCTCGTCGATGATCAGGAACTTGTTGAGGAAGGTGCGGCCGCGCATGAAATTCATGGACTTCACCTTGATGCGGGAGCGGATGAGATCCATGGCGGGCGTCTTGTTCCAGTCCTGGCCGTTGCCGTTTCCCGAGACGCCAAGCGCACCCGCCGCCCCTTGATGCAGCACTTCCAGGTTGTCCTCGAGCGCGCCCATCCACGGCAGCATTTTTTCTTCTTCGGTACCGGGCAGGAAGCCGATGTCGTCGCCGACCGGCACAGTGGCCCGGGTGATGATGATCTCGGTGTAGCGCTTGGTCTCGAAGGTCTGGGCCAGGCCGCTGGCCAGGGCCAGCAGGGTCTTGCCGGTGCCCGCCTGGCCCAGCAGCGAGACGAAGTCGATGTCGGGGTTCATCAGCAGGTTCATGGCGAAATTCTGCTCGCGATTGCGCGTGGTGACGCCCCAGACGCTGTTCTTGGCGTGGCTGAAGTCGCGCAGGGTGGACAGCACGGCGCTCTTGCCGGTGACCTCCCGCACCTGGGCATACAGTGGCATCTCGCCTTCGTAGTAGACGAATTCATTGACGATGAACTGGCCGCACAGCGGCCCGCTCACGCGATACCAGGTCAGGCCGTTCTGCTGCCACGATTCGATGTCCTTGCCATGCTTGTTCCAGAAATTTTCCGGCAGCGGCATGACGCCGTCGTACAGCAGGTCGGAATCGTCGAGGACGTGGTCGTTCAGGTAATCTTCGGCCGGCAGGCCCAGCGCCCGGGCCTTCAGCCGCATGTTGATGTCCTTGGACACCAGCACGATTTCGCGCTTGGGGTTTTCTTTGCGCAGCCCGTGGACGATGCCCAGGATGACGTTGTCCGCCTTGCCCATCGGCAGTTCCAGGGGCAGGTGCATGTCGGTGGGTCGGGTCTGGAAATGCAGCGAACCCAGGGCGTCGGTATTGCCCAGGGCGTCCAGCGGCACGCCCTTGGACAGGTCGCCTGTGCCGATCAACTGGTCCAGGTGGCGGCTGACCTGCCGGGCGTTGCGCGCGACCTCCGACATGCCTTTTTTCTGATGATCGAGCTCCTCGAGCACGATCATGGGCAGGAAGACGTCGTGTTCGGCGAAGCGGAACAGGGACGAGGAATCGTGCAGCAGCACATTGGTGTCCAGCACGAACAGCTTGCGCTGCGAAACCGGGAGCCGCTTTGGCCGCGCGGCGCGCGGGGCAGGCTGGGCCGGCGCGGGCGTCGCCGCCTGGGCGGTGGGCTGGCTGTCCGCCTTGGTCGGGGCCTGCGGAGCCGCTTTGTCGGCGGTCTGCGCGGCGGACGGCCGCGGTTCCGATGCCTTGGCGGGCGCAGCCGGGGCGGCCGCGGGCGCAGCAGCCGGGCGGTCGGCGGCCCGGGTCAGGATGGCGGCGACCGGCCGGGATTTTGCGCGGCGCGAACGGGGCGCAGCCTCCGAAGTGTCGAAGGCCGGCCCCGGTATGGCGTTCGGGACGGCTTCGGTCGGTGCGGAGCGGGCGGCGGCTTGGAGTATGTCGCCCGGGCGGGTCGGCGGTTGCGGAAGGGGCATGAAGGCTCCAGAGGGGCCGCGCTCAGGCGGCCAGGTTGTGCGCGGCTTGCAGGACTTCGTCGGCATGGCCGGGAACGCGCACGCCGCGCCATTCCTGAACCAGGATGCCTTGCCGGTCAACCAGGAAAGTGCTGCGTTCGATGCCGCGCACTTGCTTGCCGTACATGTTCTTCTGTTTCATGACACCGAACAGGGCGCACAAGGCCTCGTCCGGATCCGAGATCAGGGGGAAGGGCAGGGATTGCCGGTCGGTGAAATTCTGGTGGGATTTCAGCGTGTCTCGCGAAATGCCATAGATGTCGCAGCCCAGAGCCTGGAATTGCGCGTGGCGGTCGCGGAAATCCTGCGCTTCGGTGGTGCATCCGGGCGTGTTGTCCTTCGGATAGAAATACAGCACGAAGGGGCGGCCCCGCAGGGCGGTCGAATCAAAGAGGCCGTGGGTGGTTTCAGCGGTGAGCGGCGGCAACGGCTGGCCGATGGCGATGGTGGTCATGAGGAGGCTCCGGGTAGCAGCAGGGCCAGCACGCGGCGTTCTTCGGACATGAGGATGTTGTAGGTCCGGGCGGCGGCCTGGGTGGTCATGGTTTCGACGCCGATGCCCAGCGACAACAGGGGCTGCAGGATATCTGGGCGCAGGAATGTCTGGCGCGGGCCGGTGCCGATCAGCAGGACTTCGGGGGCGTCGGCGGGCAATTCGGTCGCGGGCGCGTCGTCGTCGAGGAAGGCCAGGGGATCGCGGGCGGCCGGCTTCAGGCCGATCAGATCCTGGAGGAAGGCGGCATCGAGGTCGGCGGCGGTGCGCACGGCAAGGCTGCGGATCGGGCCTTCGGGAGCGAAACAAAGGGCGCCGTCGTAGCGGACCCGATTGATTTCCAGGAAGCCGTCACCGTAGGCGGTCACGGTGTTGAGCGCGGGATTCAGGTCTTTTTGCAATAGCACGGGCAAGCTCCGGTGTTCCTGTGATGATAGCGCATCATGCAAGCGCGATTCTCGCGCGGGGCCGTTTCACGGGCGGGCATTTGCGAGTCGCGGTCGCATGCGATAGATTATCGAGTTTGCTGCACCGCATCTATCCGCACGACTCCAGCCCATCCGCCGAGGACCATCATGACGAGCTTTCCGCGCATCGAGCGCCTGCCCCCCTATGTGTTCAACATCACCGGGGAACTCAAGATGGCCGCACGCCGGCGCGGCGAGGACATCATCGACATGTCGATGGGCAATCCGGACGGCCCCACGCCGCAGCACATCGTCGACAAGCTGGTGGAGGTCGCCCGCCGCCCGGATACCCATGGCTATTCGGTGTCCAAGGGCATTCCGCGTCTGCGCCGGGCGATCTCGACCTGGTACGAGCGCCGCTACGGGGTGGACATCGATCCGGATTCGGAAGCCATCGTGACCATCGGCTCCAAGGAAGGCCTGGCCCACTTGATGCTGGCCACGCTGGACCGGGGGGATACGGTGCTGGTGCCCAATCCCAGCTACCCGATCCACATCTACGGCGCGGTGATCGCCGGCGCCAACATCCGTTCGGTGCCCATGACGCCCGGCCTGGACTTCTTCGAGGAAATCGAGCGCGCGGTGCGCGAGACCATCCCCAGGCCCAAGATGATGATCCTGGGTTTTCCTAGCAATCCCACGGCACAGTGCGTGGAGCTGTCCTTCTTCGAGCGCATCGTGGCGCTGGCGCGCGAGCACGGCATCCTGGTCGTGCACGATCTGGCCTACGCCGACATCACCTTCGACGGCTACGTGGCGCCGTCCATCATGCAGGTGCCCGGCGCGCGCGACGTGGCGGTGGAATTCTTCACCATGAGCAAGAGCTACAACATGGCCGGATGGCGTATCGGCTTCATGGTGGGCAACCGCGAACTGGTCAATGCGCTGGCGCGCATCAAGAGCTACCACGACTACGGCACTTTCACGCCGCTGCAGGTGGCGGCCATCGCCGCCCTGGAGGGGCCTCAGGACTGCGTGTCCGGGGTCGTCGAGCAATACCGCAGCCGCCGCGACGTGCTGGTGCGCGGGCTGCACGAGGCGGGCTGGATGGTGGACGTGCCCAAGGCCTCCATGTACATCTGGGCCCGCATCCCCGAGCCCTACCGCGCCCAGGGTTCGCTCGAATTTTCCAAGCGCTTGCTGGCCGACGCCAAGGTCGCCGTGTCCCCCGGGATCGGCTTCGGCGAATACGGCGATGAATACGTGCGCTTCGCGCTGATCGAAAACGAGCAGCGCACCCGTCAGGCGGTGCGCGGCATCAAGGACATGTTCCGCAAGGACGGGCTGCTGAAATGAAACCGATCCGTGTAGGTTTGCTCGGTCTGGGCGTCGTCGGCGGCGGGGTCTGGACGGTTCTGTCCCAGAACGGCGGTGAAATCGCCCGGCGCGCCGGGCGGCGCATCGAAGTGGTCGCCGTGGCGGTGCGCGACGTGGCCAAGGCGCGCGCGCTGGTGGGGCCCGAGGTCGCGGTCACCACCGACGGCATGGCGCTGGCGCGCGACCCGGACATCGACATCATCGTCGAGCTGATGGGCGGCGATACCGTGGCCCGCGACTGCATCCGCGAAGCGATCGCCCAGGGCAAGCATGTCGTCACGGCCAACAAGGCCCTGCTGGCCATGCACGGCAACGAAATCTTTGCCGCCGCCCAGGAGCGCGGCGTGATGGTCGCCTTCGAGGCGGCCGTGGCGGGGGGCATCCCCATCATCAAGGCGATCCGCGAAGGCCTGACCGCCAACCGCATCCAGTGGCTGGCCGGCATCATCAACGGCACGACCAATTTCATCCTGTCGGAAATGCGCCAGCGCGGCTTGCCGTTCGATACCGTGCTGGCCGAGGCCCAGCGCCTGGGCTACGCCGAGGCCGACCCCACCTTCGACATCGAAGGCGTGGACGCCGCCCACAAGCTCACGCTGCTGGCCTCGCTGGCCTTCGGCATCCCGGTGCAGTTCGACAAGGCCCACATCGAGGGCATCGCCCATCTGGCTTCCGAGGACATCGTTCACGCGGAACGCCTGGGCTATCGCATCAAGCTGCTGGGCATCACCCGCCGCCGGCCCGACGGCATCGAGTTGCGGGTCCACCCCGCGCTGGTGCCCGACCATTGCCTGCTGGCCAACGTCGAGGGCGCCATGAACGCCGTGCTGGTGCGCGGCGATGTGGTCGGCCCTTCGCTGTATTACGGGCAGGGCGCGGGCGCCCTGCCCACGGCTTCGGCCGTGGTGGCCGACCTGGTCGACGTGGCGCGCCTGCAGATGGCCGATCCCGAGCACCGCGTGCCGCATCTGGCCTTCCAGCCCGATGCCATGTCCGACATCCCCGTGCTGCCCATGGCCCAGGTGCACACCAGTTTCTATCTGCGCCTGCGGGTCGACGACCGGCCGGGCGTGCTGGCCGATCTGGCGCGGGTGCTGTCGGATGCCGGCATTTCCGTGGGTTCGATGTTCCAGCAGCCTCATGGCGAACATCAGGCCGACATCATCTTCCTCACCCACGAAGCGCGCGAGGGCGACGTGGACCAGGCGCTGGGCACCATCCAGCGCCTGCCTTTCGTGCGTTCGGACGTGACCCGGCTGCGCGTGGAGAACATCAATTGAAGTATCTGTCCACCCGGGGCGGCATGCGCTCCCAGCCTTTTTGCGACATCCTGCTTGAAGGCCTGGCGCCCGACGGTGGCCTGACGCTGCCCGAAACCTTGCCCAAGCTGGATGCCGATACCCTGGAATCGTGGCGCGGGCTGGATTACGCCGATCTGGCGGCCCGGGTGCTGGGCTTGTTCATCGATGACATCGCTCCCGGCGACCTGTCGCGCATGACGCGCGCGGCCTACTCGCCCGATGTGTTTCCGCGCATCGCGCCGGTCAAACCGCTGCGCCCCGGCCTGGCGCTGCTGGGCCTGTCGGAGGGGCCGACGCTGGCCTTCAAGGACATGGCCATGCAGTTTCTGGGCCAGGTCTTCGAGCATGTGCTGGCGCAGCGCGGCCAAACGCTCAATATTCTGGGCGCCACTTCGGGCGATACCGGTTCGGCGGCCGAATACGCGCTGCGCGGCAAGCGCGGCGTGGCCGTGTTCATGCTGTCTCCCCACGGGCGCATGAGCGCCTTCCAGCGCGCCCAGATGTATTCGCTGCAGGATGCCAACATCCACAACATCGCCTTGCACGGCGTGTTCGACGAATGCCAGGATATCGTCAAGGCCCTGGCCGGCGACCTGGATTTCAAGAGCGCCCACCGCCTGGGCGCGGTCAATTCCATCAACTGGGCGCGCATCGCCGCGCAAGTGGTGTACTACGTCTGGGGATGGCTCAGAGCCACCCAGGGGCCCGGACAGCCGGTATCGTTTGCTGTGCCCTCGGGCAATTTCGGCAATATCCTGGCCGGCCATATCGCCCGCGAAATGGGCGTGCCGATCCGCCGTCTGGTGCTGGCCACCAACGAAAACAACGTGCTCGAAGAATTCTTCCGCACCGGTGTCTACCGGCCGCGCGCCGCCGACCAGACGCACGCCACTTCCAGCCCGTCCATGGATATTTCCAGGGCGTCGAATTTCGAGCGTTTCGTCTTTGACCTGGTGGACCGCGATCCGGCCAGGGTCCGGGCGCTGATGGAGGAACTGCGCGCCACCGGTCAATTCGACCTGTCCGGCCTGCGGCCCGCTTTCGCCGAGCGCTACGGGTTCGTGGCGGGCGTCAGCACCCATGCCGACCGCCTGCGAACGATCCGCGACATCCGTCGCGAAACCGGTGTGCTGATCGATCCGCATACGGCGGATGGCGTCAAGGTCGCCCTCGAACACCTGGAAGACGGCGTGCCCATGCTGGTGCTGGAAACCGCCTTGCCCGCGAAGTTCGCCGAGACCATCCTCGAAGCCACCGGCGAGGCGCCGGATGTCCCGGCCGGGCTGCGGGATCTGGACCAGCTTCCCCAGCGGGTCGTGGTCATGGATTGCGATGCCCGCCAGGTGGCGGATTACGTGCGCCGTCACGCGCTGTAGGCATCGGCACGGCCATCGGGTGCGGGATCGGCTCCGCCTGATTGCCGCGCCGCCGCCGGATTTGAAGCAGGTAAATTAATACTTGGTTCAATAGTTGATGGCATTTCGCTAGTTTTATGACGGAATGAAGGCATTTTTGGCGATATACATTGCCAACCCCTTGGGCCACACTGGATGCATCACATCCCAAGGAGACCATCATGCACGTCCCCGCTTTGGCGCAGCCCCGCACGCTATTCCTGGATACCCATGATGTCGCCCGGCTGATCGGCATTCTGGGCCTTCCCGCCTGCCTGAAGAGCCTGGCCGGCATGCTGCGGGCCGATTACCTGCGCTGGCAGGAGTTCGACAAGGAAGCCCGCATCGCGGCCTATTCCGAAGCAGGCACGATCGAGCTGATGCCCATCACCGATGGAAACCACTACAGCTTCAAATGCGTCAACGGCCACCCCGGCAACGGCCGCCATGGCCTGCCGACCGTCATGGCCATGGGGGCGCTGCTGGATTGCGATACCGGAGCGGTCCGCCTGCTCAGCGAATTGACGCTGACGACGGCGCTGCGCACGGCGGCGATGTCGGCCTTGGCCGCCCAGGCGCTGGCGCGGCGCGACAGCCATTCGATGGCGCTGATCGGCAACGGGGCGCAAAGTGACTTCCAGGCATTGGCCTTTGCCTGCCTGCTGGGCGTGCGCGAGTTGCGGCTTTATGATCTGGACCGCCATGCCTCGGAGCGCCTGGCGCGCAACCTGGCGGCGGCCGAACTGCCCGGGCGGCCGTTGTCCGTGCGGATCTGCGATTCGGCCGCCCAGGCCGTGCGCGGCGCGGATATCGTCACCACCGTGACGGCCTTTCAGGGGCAGGCGCGGGTGTTGGACGCCAGCCTGATCGAACCGGGCATGCACCTGAACGCGGTGGGGGGCGACTGCCCGGGCAAGACCGAGCTGGATCCCGCGATTCTCGACCGGGCCGACGTGTTCGTCGAATTCCCGCCTCAGACCCGCAAAGAAGGGGAAATCCAGCAGAAGCCGGTGGACTTCCCCGTCACTGAATTGTGGCGTGTCCTGTCGGGCGAGCAGTCGGGGCGGACGCGGGCGGAGCAGGTGACCGTTTTCGATTCGGTCGGCTTCGCGCTCGAAGACTACTCCGCATTGCGTTTTCTCTACGCGCAGGCGCAGGCCCACCAGGTGGGCCGCTGGGTGGATGTCGAGCCGGGCCAGGCGGATCCGCGCGATCTGTACGGCTGGCTGCGCGGCGAGATTCACGCGGCTTCGGCGCTGGCCTCCTGACGGAGCCTGTCCGCGGCGCGCAATCCGCTGCGCACGGCGCCTTCCAGCACGGCGGGATAGCCGGTGTCGGTCCAGTCGCCGGCCAGCAGCAGGCCGGGCCAGGGCGTGACGGTACCGGGGCGCCGCAGGCCCGGGATGGCATCGAAGGTCGCCCGCCGCTCCGTGACCAGGGCGTGGGCTTCGACCTCGGGCAGCGACGGGCGCGCCCCCGCGCCCGCCTGGTCGCGGATCTGCGCGATGACGCCGGCGGCGATGCGCGCCGGGTCGCGGCCCGCATAGCGGTCCGCCGTGCCGATCACCACATGGACCAACCGTTGGCCGGCGTCCGCGCTGGCGCTGGCGCTGCGGTCGAACAACCACTGCCCCCAGGCATCGCGCGCAGGGTCGTCGTGCAGCAGCAGCATGGGCTGCCCGGATCGCCAGGGCCGGACCAGGCGCAGCGTCAAGGTGCCGATGGCGGAATGCGCCAGTGCCGGCCAGGCGTTCAGAAAATCCGCCGCATCCGGCAAGGGTTCCAGCAGGCGGCGGGCCTCGGCGGCGGGCACGGCCAGGATGACGCTCTGGCAGGGCTCCCCGTCCACCCGCCAGCCGCCGGCCGGATCGGGCGCGATCGAACGCACCCGTTGCCGCCGCAGGCGGTCGCCCAGCAGCGCGCAGGCCCGGTTGGGCCAGAGGCCGTGCAGGTCGTCCCGCGGGATCAGGACGCGGCTGGCGGCCGGCCCGGCGCCCAGGCTGTCGGCCAGCACCCGGGCGAACAAACGCGCCTGCGCCGCCTGCGCCGGCGTGTTCATGGCCGCCAGGCACAAGGGTTCCCAAAGGCGCGCCATCAGGCCGGGCGGGCAGCCCAGGCCGTCCAGCCAATCCGCGACTGTCATGGAAGGGTCGATGCCCGGCGGCGCCAGGGCACCGAAGACCCGGGCGAGGTGGCGGCGCCCCCGCCAGCCGTCCAGCCCCCGGCTGCCCAGCAGGACACCCAGCCGGTGCAGAGGCGGGGGCAAGGGCCAGAACCGGAGATTCAGGCCGCCGTCGGCCGATTGCAATGCCAAGTCCTGGGCCAGCAGGACGTGCGCCGGATCCACGCCCAGGGATCGCATGAGGGTCAGGGTATCGGTGTAGGCGCCCAGCAAGATGTGCTGGCCGTTGTCCAGGCGCAGCCCCAATCCGTGATGCTCGATGCGCCTGGCCCGGCCGCCGGGCGCGGCGGCGGCCTCGTAGACCCGGACAGACCGCCCCGCCTGGCGCAGGCGGACGGCGGCGGCCAGCCCCGCCCAGCCGCCGCCGATGACGGCGATGCTCATTTTGCCAGGTCGCGCACCAGCCCCCGGCCGCCGCCGACCCAGGTTTTCCAGGCGAGCCAGAACTTGCGGATCGGCGTGAGGGCGATGCGCTGATTCAACACGTGCCAACCGTCGCGCTCGATTTCGTCGAGCAGGGCGGCGTAGATGGCGGCCATCATCAGCCCGGGCCGCTGCGCGCGGCGGTCAGCCTCGGGCAGGGCGCGCATGGCGTCGCGGTACAGCCCGCGCGCGCGTTCGGTCTGTTGGCGCATCAGCGCCTGGAAGTTCTCGGTGTAATGGCCGTCGAGGATGTCGTCCACCGTGACGCCGTGGCGGGCCATGTCGTCGGCGGGCAGATAGATGCGTCCGCGCCGGGCGTCGTCGCCGACGTCGCGGATGATGTTGGTCATCTGGAAGGCAAGGCCCAGGGTCTCGGCGTATTCCAGCGTGCGCGGATCCGTATGCCCGAAGATGCCGGCCGACAGATCGCCCACGACGCCGGCGGCCCGCCAGCAGTATTCCTTCAGCGCCGGCCAGTCCGCGTAGCGGAATTGGTCCAGGTCCATTTCCATGCCTTCGATCACGGCGTAGAAAGGGCCGGGCTGCAGTCCGAAGGCGCGGACGTGCCCGGACAGCGCGATGGCCACCGGATGATCGGGCGTGCCGTCGAACATCAAGTCGACCTGGCTGCGCCACCAGGCGAGCTTCATCCGCGCGACGGAGGCTTCTCCGACCTCGTCCACGATGTCGTCCACTTCGCGGCAGAAGGCGTACAGCGCCGTGATGGCGCGGCGCCGCTCGGGCGGCAGGAACAGGAAGGCGTAGTAGAAGCTGGAGCCGCTGCGCGCGGCCTTTTGCTGGCAGTATTCGTCGGGCGTCATGGTAGCTGGGCCAATGCGGCGTCGGGTCGCGGCGTCAGGAATGCGCGCCAGCATAGCAGGAAGGCGTCGCCGCGGCCCAGGATGGGCCGGTTGCGCCAAGGGTCGTAGCCGCCGGCCGCCAGCTTGTCGAGGATCCTCAGGCCACCATGCACCACCAGGCGCAGTTCGAGGCCGATGCGGCCGGGCAGGCGCCAGGCCAGCGGGCTGCCGGCCAGCAGGGCGCGGCGTGCCTGCCCGGCCTGCTCGCGCACGGCGGCGCGCCAGGCATCGGGGGACGGGACGGGGGCGCCGGCGCACAGGGCGTCCAGATCGTGCGGATCGAGTCCGTGGCGCGCCAGGCAGTCCAGAGGAATGTAGCAACGGCCCTTGGCGTGGTCCAGGGCGACGTCCTGGCAGAAATTCGCCCGCTGCAGGCCGGTGCAGATCGCATCGGACTGAGCCAGGTCTTCGGGAGCGGTGTGGCCGAACAGGTGCAGCATCAGACGGCCAACCGGGTTGGCGGACCGGCGGCAGTAGTCCAGCAGGCGCGGCTCATCGGCGTAGCGGGTGACCTCGAGATCCTGGATGAAGGCCGACAGCAGATCGAGCAGGGGCTGGATGGGCAGGCGGTGGCGTGCGAGGGTATCGCCCAGGCGGGCGAACACCGCCCGGTCGTCTTCGGACAAGGACGCCTGGATCGGCCGGCCGGCGCCCAGGTCGCGGACAGCGGCGCGCCAGGCCTCCAGCCGTGCCAGGCGCGCTTGCACGGGAGCGTCGCCTTCGTCGGCGATGTCATCCGCGCCGCGCGCGAAGGCGTACAGGTCGCGCACCGCCGGGCGCAGCCGGGCGGGCAGCAACAGGGACGCGACAGGGAAGTTTTCGTAGTGATCGACGCTCATGATGAGGCAGTATACTTAGCCCGGCAGTCTGCTTGGCCCGGTTTTTTTCCGTAGGTCACCCTGGCCCGGCAGGCCGATTCTCGAATGCCCATGCACGGCCCGGTTCCAGGGCCGCCGTCTTTTTCTGCCTTCCGGGGGAGTTCATGCCGCGTCCGATTCTGGCGACGATCGACACCGAAGCCATGTCCCATAATCTGCGGACGGTAATCGGCCGCCTGCGGCAGGATGCCCCCGGTTCAGTGCCTTTCGTCTGGGCTGTGATCAAGGCGCGCGGCTACGGGCACGGCATCGAGGCTGCCCTCGAGGGTTTCAGCGAGGCCGACGGCCTGGCGATGCTGGACCTCGAAGAGGCCGTGCGATGCCGCGAACTGGGCTGGACGGGTCCGCTGCTGCTGCTCGAAGGCTTCTTCGAGCCCGACGATCTCGACACGCTGGTCCGGTACCGGATCGGCGCCGCCGTGCATTGCGCCGAGCAACTGGACATGCTGGCGACCAGCCCCGTCGCCCGGCAGGTCGATGTTTTCGTCAAACTGAACACCGGCATGCACCGGCTGGGCTTCCAGCCGGACGAGTTCCGCGCCGCGTACGATCGCGCCCTGGTCCTGCAGGCCGGCGGCGTGCTGGGCCAGCTCGGCGCCATGACCCATTTTGCGCGCGCGGACGACGATCCCGACGTCACCCTGGCGCAGATCGAGTGTTTCCGGCGCGTGACCGATGGCCTGTCCGGGCCGGTCAGCCTGTGCAACTCGGCGGCCACCCTGACGCCGGGGCTCGCGTCGGGCATCGCCGGCGACACCCAGTGGGTTCGCCCGGGCATCTGCCTGTACGGCGCCTCGCCTTTCGCCGACCGTTCGGCCGACTCGTTCGGCCTGCGCCCGGCCATGACGCTGTCTGCCCAGTTGATCGGCGTGCATCGCGTCCCGGCGGGCGAGTCGGTGGGCTATGGCCATGCGTTCCGCGCGCCCCATGAGATGCGGGTCGGGATCGTCGCCTGCGGCTATGCCGACGGCTACCCGCGCCATGCGGCGACGGGCACGCCGGTCACGGTCGCGGGGGTGCGCACCCGGCTGGTCGGCCGGGTTTCCATGGATATGCTGGCCGTGGATCTGGATCCCGTGCCTGAGGCGTCGGTGGGCGCGCCGGTTGTGCTCTGGGGCGCGGGGGGGCCTTCGGTGGATGAGGTCGCCGCCGCCTGCGGCACCATCGGCTACGAATTGCTCACCGCCGTGACGCCGCGGGTGCCGCGCCGCATTCTGCCCATTCCGGCCTGAGGAACCTCCCATGAAAAATAGCTGCGTACTCGTCACCGGCGCGACCAAAGGCATCGGCTGGGCCGTCAGCCAGCGCCTGGCCGACCAGGGTTGTCACGTCGTCGGCCTGGCCAGGCACGTGGCCGACATCGACTTCCCCGGCTACCTGTACGCCTGCGATCTGGCCAACGCCGGCGAGACCGAAGAGCTTTTGCGCGTCATCCGCGAAAAATATCCCGTCGATGCCGTGGTCAACTGCGTCGGGCCGGCGATGCCCGAACCTCTCGGCGAGGTCGATCTGGCTTCGCTCTACCAGGCTTTCGACCTGAACGTGCGCGTGGCCGTCCAGGCGGTACAGGCCTTCGTGCCCGGCATGAAGGCGCGCAAGTCCGGCCGCATCGTCAATCTGTGCGGACGCGTCGTCCACGGCCAGACCGGGCACACCAGCTATGCGGCGGCCAAGAGCGCGCTGCTCGGCTGTACCCGGACCTGGGCTCTCGAACTGGCGCCTTATGGCGTGACCGTCAACGCGGTCTCGCCCGGTCCGGTGGAGACCGGCCTGTTCCGCGCCGAATGCCCGGTCGGCAGCGAGGCCGAGAAAGCCGTGCTGGCGACGATCCCGATGGGCCGCCTGGCGCAGGCCGACGAGGTCGCGTCCGCCGTGGTGTTCCTGCTGGGTGACGGGGCGGCCTTCATCACCGGACAGGAAATCGGCGTGGACGGCGGCGGCAGCCTGGCGGGCCGTTGATGGCCAAGGCCCGGACCCAGTTTCTCTGTTCGGATTGCGGCGGCATTTCCGCCAAATGGGAGGGGCGCTGCCCGCATTGCGGAGCCTGGAACACGCTCCAGGAAACCCGCGAATCCCCAGCGGCGGCAGGCCACCGCTATGCGCCGCTGGCTGCTTCCACGCCGGTGCGCCGCCTGGCCGACATCGAGGCCCGCGAGCAGGCCCGCAACCCGACCGGCATCGAGGAATTCGACCGCGTCCTGGGCGGCGGACTGGTGGCCGGCGCCGTGGTGCTGATCGGCGGCGATCCGGGGATCGGCAAGTCGACCCTGCTGCTGCAGGCGCTGGCCAGCCTGTCGGAGCGCGGCCCCGTGCTCTACGTGACGGGTGAGGAATCCGCCGAGCAGGTCGCCCTGCGCGCGCAGCGCCTGGGCGTATCGGGCGATGGCGTGGATCTTCTGGCCGAGATCCGCCTGGAGCAGATCACCCAGGCCCTGGTCGAGCGCCAGCCCGGCGTGGCCGTCATCGATTCGATCCAGACCTTGTATTCGGGCGAACTGACCGCCGCGCCCGGCTCGGTGTCCCAGGTGCGCGAATGCGCAGCCCAACTGACCCGCATCGCCAAGCAGACCGGCGTCACCCTGATCCTGATCGGTCACGTCACCAAGGACGGCGCGCTGGCGGGCCCGCGGGTGCTGGAGCACATTGTCGACACCGTCCTGTATTTCGAGGGCGACACCCATTCCTCGTTCCGTCTGGTGCGGGCGATCAAGAACCGCTTCGGCGCCGTCAACGAGCTCGGCGTGTTCGCCATGACCGACCGGGGGCTGCGCGGGGTCAGCAATCCGTCCGCGCTGTTTCTGGCCGGACATGCGCGCGAGGTCGCGGGCTCCTGCGTCATGGCCACCCAGGAGGGCACCCGTCCGCTGCTGGTCGAGGTCCAGGCGCTGGTGGATACGGCCCATGTGCCCAATCCGCGCCGCCTGTCCGTCGGGCTGGAAAGCAGCCGCCTGGCCATGCTGCTGGCCGTGCTGCACCGCCATGCGGGAGTGGCCACCTACGACCAGGACGTGTTCGTCAACGCCGTCGGCGGGGTGCGCATCATGGAGCCGGCCGCCGATCTGGCCGTGGCCCTGGCGATCCTGTCTTCCATGCGCGACCGGCCTTTGCCGGCCGGCTTGCTGGCCTTTGGCGAGATCGGGCTGGCCGGCGAAATCCGCCCGGCGCCGCGCGGCCAGGAACGCCTGCGCGAAGCCGCCAAGCTGGGCTTCAAGCATGCGGTCGTGCCGCGTGCCAATTTGCCGCGCCAGCCGATCGAGGGGTTGCGCATCCAGGCCGTCGATCGCGTCGAAGACGTGCTCGGCGTGCTGTCCTGATAGGTTCGCGATGGAAGGGCTCTGGCTGATTCCCGCCTGCCTCGCGGCCGGAGGGCTGATCGGTTTTTCCGGCGGCGTGCTGGGCATCGGCGGGGGCCTGTTCGCGATTCCCCTGCTGGGGCTGCTCCTGGGCTATGAGCAGCAGGCCGCCCAAGGGACGGCGCTGATCATGGTGCTGCCCGCCATTTTGCTGACCCTGCGCAAATATCATCAGCATGCGCCCATCGACTGGCGTGCGGCCGCCGCCGGGGCCTGCGGTTCCATTCTCTGCACCTGGATCGGCGCGCGGATCGCGTTGGGACTGGATCCCTGGCTGCTGCGGCGCATCTACGCCGGTTTCGTGTTCCTGATCGCCGTCTTCTATTTCCGCGAGAGCCTGGGCCGGCGGGCCCGGCCCCATCCGGCCGCGTTCTATCGTGAGGTCGGCCAGGTGCGCAAGAGCTGGTATTTCTGCGTCGGCCTCTGCGCCGGTCTGGCCGGCGGGATCTTCGGCGTGGGCGGCGCCGTGCTGGCGGTGCCGTTCCTGACCAGCTTCTTTCACCTGCGCCAGACCTCGGCTCAGGCAGTGGCGCTGGCGATGATCGTGCCGGGCACCTGCGTGGCATTGGCCACCTACGCCTGGCATGGCCAGGCGCACGGCCTGGTGGGCATTCCCCTGGCCGTCGGCAGCCTGCTGTGCGTGCCCTACGGAGTGCGCCTGGCCTATGCCTTGCCCGAGGCGCGCCTGAAACTGATCTTCGCCTGCATGCTGCTGGTCATCATGGGGCTGCTGCTGATGCGGGGATGAGACCGGCCACGGCACAGCCTCTGCGGACTGTGTCGTGCCGATCGAATCCGGGCGGCATGCAGACCGCGAGGTGGAGAAATGCCTCATGCCAGGACGCACCCAGTCGATCAAATCCAAGGAGACATGAATGAGGAACCGCATTCCGCCGGGCTGGGCCGAACACCGCTTCCCCGGCGGCGCCTTCTGCGTGCCGGCGCGTTTTTCCGGCCGGGCCGGCCCGGGCTGGTTCGATGCCCGCAGGCCCGATGCCATCCCGGTGGGCGAGGGCGGCCGCCAGGCCGCCTGGTTCGTCGAGGGCGATCACGGACCCGCCGTCCTGCGCCACTATCGGCGCGGCGGTCTGCGCGCCCGGCTGGGCGGCCGTGAATCCTATCTGTGGCTGGGAGAGCCCCGGGTGCGCGCCTGGGCCGAAGCCCGGGTGCTGGATCACCTGCGCCGGGCCGGATTGCGCGTGCCCGAGCCGCTGGGTGCGATTTATTGGCGTGGGGGGGCTTCTTCTTTCTTCTACCGCAACGCCATCCTGGTCGCCCGGATTGCGGGAGCGCAGGCTCTGGCGGGCCGCCTGGATCAGGCCGATCCCGCCGCCGTCGCCCGGGCCATTGCCGCGATGCACGCGGCCGGTGTCTGGCATGCGGATCTGAACGCCTACAACATCCTTTTCGACGCCGACGGCCAGGTCTGGCTGATCGATTTCGACCGCGCGCGCCTGGGTGTGGTGTCACCGGAACAGGCGCAAAAAAACCGGTTGCGCCTGCGCCGGTCTTTGGTTAAGGTAGCCGGCGCGCGCGGAGCGCAGTGGTGGGATGCGTTATCCCGTTGTTTACCTTCATGATAGGGACTCACGCCATGAAAATCGGCACCGTTCACACCCTGTTGGCCGCCGCCGCGTTGATCGCTGCGGTTCCGGCGTCCGCCCAGGATCGCGTCGTCAACGTCTATAACTGGGCCGAATACACGGCCCCCGATACCTTGTCCGGTTTCGAGCAGGCCACCGGCATCAAGGTCCGCTACGATGTCTACGATACCAACGATACGCTCCAGGCCAAGCTGCTGACGGGCAAGTCGGGTTACGACGTGGTCGTGCCGTCCACCCACTATGCCGCCCGGCAGGTTCAGGGCGGCCTGTTTCAGAAGCTGGACCGCTCCAAGATTCCCAACTGGCAATACCTGGATCCCGATCTGATGGCCCTGGTCGCCACGGTCGATCCCGGCAATCAGTACCTGATTCCCTGGGGTTACGGCACCAATGGCCTGGGTTACAACGTGACCAAGGTGCGCGAAATCATGGGCGAGGACGCGCCCCTGAATTCCTGGGACATGCTCTTCAAGCCCGAGAACGCGGCCAAGCTGCAGTCCTGCGGCATTTCCATCCTGGACGAGGCCGCGCAAGTCTTTCCGGCCGTGCTGCACTACCTGGGCAAGGATCCCAACAGCAGTGATCCCAAGGATTACGAAGCCGCGCTGGCCCTGCTGAAGACCATCCGGCCCTACGTGCGCCAGTTCAGTTCCTCGGGCTACATCGACGAGCTGGCCTCGGGCGGGCTGTGCATGGTCTACGGGTTCTCGGGCGACGTGATGATCGCCTCGTCCCGGGCCAAGGAGGCCAAGCAGCCCTACGCCATCGACTACATCATCCCGGACGGCGGCGCTCCGGTCTGGTTCGACACCATGGCCATCCCCAAGAGCGCCGAGCATGTGGACGAGGCGCATGCCTTCATCAACTACATCGAGACGCCCCAGGTGCATGCGGCCATCACCAATACCATGTACTACCCCAACGCCAACAAAGAGGCGCGCAAGTACGTGGTCGAGGAAGTCGCGAGCAACCCCATGATCTATCCCTCGCCCGAGGTTTCCCGCACGCTGTTCGTCATCCAGCCGCAGCCCCTGAACATCCTGCGCTTGCAGACGCAGATGTGGGCCCAGCTCAAGACCGGGCGCTGACGGCGATGGCGCAGGATCCGCGCGGCATGCCTCGCCAGGGCGAGGCCGACGACTTCGTGCGCATGGAAGACGTCGTCAAGATCTTCGGCGACACGGTGGCGGTGCAGTCCGTATCCCTGTCGGTGCGGCGGCACGAAATCTTCGCCCTGCTGGGCAGCTCGGGTTGCGGGAAATCGACTTTGCTGCGCATGCTGGCGGGGTTCGAGGAACCCACGTCCGGGCGCATCATCCTGGACGACGAGGACATCACGGCGCTGCCGCCGCATCGCCGGCCGGTCAACATGATGTTCCAATCCTACGCGCTGTTCCCGCACATGTCGGTCGAGGCCAACGTCGCCTTCGGCCTGAAGCAGGAAGGCGTGCCGCGCCACGAGATCCATGAGCGAGTCTTCGAGGCTTTGGATCTGGTGCAGATGGCCGGCTATGCGCGCCGCCGTCCGCATCAGCTTTCGGGCGGCCAGCAGCAGCGCGTCGCCCTGGCGCGCAGCCTGGTCAAGCGGCCCAAGCTGCTGCTGCTCGACGAACCCATGTCGGCGCTGGACAAGCAGATCCGCCAGGCCACGCAGATCGAACTGGTGAAGATCCTCGATCAGGTCGGAGTCACCTGCATCATGGTCACCCACGACCAGGAAGAGGCCATGACCATGGCCAGCCGCCTGGCGGTCATGACCGAAGGCCAGATTGTCCAGTGCGGCACGCCGCACGATGTCTACACCTTTCCCAGCACCCGCTTCGTGGCCGGCTTCATCGGCTCGACCAATCTGTTCACCGGCACCATCGTGGTCGACGAGCCCGATCATGTGCTGATCGAAACCGACGCGCTGTCGCGCCCCCTGTATGTCAGCCACGGCATCAGCGAGCCCTTGGGCATGGAGGTCCACGTCTCCATCCGGCCCGAGCAGATCCGCGTTGGCCGCCAGGCGCCCGGGGCGGAATCGAACTGGGGCCACGGCATGGTGTCGCACGTCGCCTGGATGGGCAGCACCACCCGCTATCAGATCCGTCTGGACGCCGGCCAGACCATCGAGGCCAGCGTGCCCAGCCTGGACTGGAGCCAGTCCGACGCGCCCGGCGTGGATGAAGAGGTCTTCGTGACCTGGTCCCACGACGCCGGGACGGTGCTGGCGTCCTGACGGCCGCCGATCCCCGCCTTCAACGACCCCAGCGTCCGGAGCCGCCGATGCATCTGAAACTTCCCGGCCATCGTCCCAGCGCCCGACAGTTCGCCATCGGCGTGCCCTACGTCTGGCTGGCGCTGTTCCTGCTGGTGCCTTTCCTGCTGGTGCTGAAGATCAGCTTTTCCGACCTGCAGTTCGGCATTCCGCCCTACATGCCGATCGCGACTCTGCAGGACGAGACCTTGTCGCTGTCCCTGCACCTGCGCGGCTATGTGCTGCTGTTCACCGACAGCCTCTACGCCGCCGTGTACCTGAATTCGGTGAAGATGGCGCTGATCACCACCGTCTGCTGCGCGCTGATCGGCTATCCCATGGCCTATCACATCGCCCGCGCGCGGCCGGATATCCGCAATCTGCTGCTGCTGGGTGTGATCCTGCCGTTCTGGACTTCGCTGCTGCTGCGCGTGTATGCCTGGGTCGGCATCCTGCGCAATGACGGATTGCTGAACAACCTGTTGATGGGCCTGGGCCTGATCGATGCGCCGCTGGAAATCTACCGCACCGACCTGGCCGTCTACATCGGCCTGGTCTATGCCTACCTGCCGTTTTTCATCCTGCCGTTGTACGCCAGCCTGGTGAAACTCGACTACCGCCTCCTGGAAGCCGCCTACGATCTGGGCGCGCGGCCCTGGAGCGCCTTTCTGCGGATCACGCTGCCCTTGTCCATGCCCGGCGTGGTGGCCGGCGCCATGCTGGTGTTCATCCCCTCGGTGGGGGAATACGTCATTCCCGAGATGCTGGGAGGCGCCAACACCCTGATGATGGGCCGCGTGATGTGGAACGAGTTCTTCAACAACGCCGACTGGCCGATGGCGGCGGCCGTGACCTGCGTGATGGTCCTGCTGTTACTGGTGCCGCTGTCGATCTTCCAGTACAACCAGGCGCGTCAGTTGGGGAGGCGGTCATGAAGCGCGGCGGCTGGTTTCGCTTTCTGACGCTGGTGGTCGGCTACGGCTTTCTGTACGTGCCCATTGCCTGCCTGATGGTGTTCTCCTTCAATGACTCCACCCTGATGACGACCTGGTCGGGTTTCTCGTTGCGCTGGTATGCGGAGCTGTTCCAAGACGAGGCGCTGTTGTCGGCGGCGAAACTGTCGCTGCTGATCGCCACCCTGACCGCCACCGCGGCGGTCGCCATCGGCACCTGGGCCGGCTATGTGCTGGCGCGCATGGGGCGGTTCCGGGGTTTCGGCCTGTACATCGGCATGCTCAGCGCGCCGCTGGTCATGCCCGAAGTCGTCCTGGGCATCTCGCTGCTGCTGATGTTCGTGGAAATGTCCAAGGTGTTCGGCTGGCCCGACGGCAATGGCATGTTCACCATCTGGGTGGGGCACGTGACCCTGTGCACGGCCTACGTCGCCGTCATCATCCAGTCGCGCGTGCGCGACCTGGACCGCTCGCTGGAGGAAGCCGCCCTGGATCTGGGCGCGTCGCCGTTGCGGGTGTTTTTCCTGATCACGCTGCCCCTGATCGCCCCGGCGCTGCTGGCCGCGTGGCTGCTGTCCTTCACCCTGTCGCTGGACGACGTGGTGGTGGCCTCGTTCTTGTCCGGCCCGGGCTACACCACGCTGCCGCTGGAAGTTTTTTCCCGCGTGCGCCTGGGTCTGAAGCCGGAAATCAACGCCTTGGCGACGCTGTTCATGGTGGCCGTGGGCGTGGTCGTGGTGGCGGTCAATCGCATGCAGATCCAGGCGACGAAGCGGGCGGGGTAGCTACACCCCCATCACCCACACCGCCAGGCCGAACAATCCCGCCGACAGCAGCATGCTGGCCGGAAAGGTCAGCACCCAGGCCAGCAGGATATTGCGCACGGTTCTGCGGTGCAGGCCGCTGCCGTTGGCCACCATGGTGCCCGCCACGCCCGAGGACAGCACTTGCGTGGTCGAGACGGGCAGGCTGAACAGGTTGGCCACGCCGATGGCGCCGACGGCGGTGATCTGGGCGGACATCCCCTGGGCGTAGGTCATGCCCTGTTTGCCGATTTTTTCACCCACGGTCAGCACCACGCGGCGCCAGCCCACCATGGTGCCGATCCCCAGAGCCAGCGCGACGGCGACGATCACCCAGAGCGGCGCGTATTCCGTCGTCACCGTCAGGTCGGCGCGCAGGCGACGCAGGTCGGTCTGTTCGCCGGCGGGCAGCTTGCCCAGTCCGGCCACTTTGCGGGCGGTGTCGTCCAGGCAGAGCAGGTAGCCGCGTACGCGTCCGCGCGCCTCGGGCG
Source organism: Castellaniella ginsengisoli (assembly GCF_040955415.1). Classification (NCBI taxonomy): domain Bacteria; kingdom Pseudomonadati; phylum Pseudomonadota; class Betaproteobacteria; order Burkholderiales; family Alcaligenaceae; genus Castellaniella; species Castellaniella ginsengisoli. The sequence continues at coordinate 2,140,982 of NZ_CP158257.1, forward strand.
GCAGTGCGTCGTAGGTGCGCACGCCGTCCAGCTCGCGGCGTACCGCCTGAAGCGTGGACACGGTGTCTTGGGGATCGCAGCGGAAGGCGGCGGGCGGTTCGTCGCCGGGCTCGCGCCGCAGCGCCAGGAAATCGCCCAGGGCCGCTTCGTTGCGCTGGTAGAAATCACCCAGATGGACGACGGCGTCGTAGGTCCGCTGGACCTGGTAGGGGGTGCTGGCCGGATCCAGCACGAACTTGGCCGGGACGATGCCGATGAGCACCAGCATGATCAGGCCGATGCCTTTCTGCCCGTCGTTGGAGCCATGCACGAAGCTCATGCACATGGCCGACAGCACCAGCACCAGACGGTTCCAGAAAGGAGGGTGCTTCTTGTTGTCGATGGCGCGGCGCTCTTCGGGCGTCTTGTGCATCTTCGAGCCGGCGAAGAGCTTTTTGAAGCCCAGCAGCAGCAGCGCCGCCAGGATGAAACCGGCCAGGGGCGAGATGATCAGCGACAGGCCGATGTCGAGCGCCTTACCCCAGTTGACGCCGGCGCCCACCGGCAGGTCGGTCAGCAGCGCATTGGCCAGGCCGACGCCCAGGATGGCGCCGATCAGCGTGTGCGAGCTGGAGGCCGGAATGCCGAGATACCAGGTGCCCAGGTTCCAGACGATGGCCGCGGTCAGCATGGAGAACACCATGACCAGGCTGCGCCCGTCGCTCAGGTTGAGCAGCAGCTCCACGGGCAGCAGGTGGACGATGGCGTAGGCCACTCCCACGCCGCCCAACAGCACGCCCAGGAAATTGCAGATGCCGGAGAAGAGCACCGCCAGGTGCGGTGGCATGGCTTTGGTGTAGATGACCGTGGCGACGGCGTTGGCGGTGTCGTGAAAGCCGTTGATGAACTCGAAGGCCAGGACGAGAAACAGAGCCAGGACCAGGCTGAGCCCGACCGCAAGGTGCAAGCCGGAAAATAGGTCGAACATGGTGGGGGGGGGTAGGTTCGGGAGACGCCGAATTATTGCAAATTTGTGAAGGAATGTTTGGATATTCCTGTCGCGGCGGCATTCCGGCTGCGCCGGCCGGCGGGTTTCTCTCTGGAGAGTCAGTCTTCCTGGGGCTGGCCCAGCGCCTCGTACGCGGCCCGCACGGCCTGCTTCCCATAGCGCCGCTCCAGCCGCCGGATGATGAAATGCCCTCTCGCCATGTCCTGGAAATGGTGGATGAACAAGGTGTTGATGAGTGCGCCGCCTGCCGCACCCAGGGCGGGCACCGCCTGGGCTGCGGCTTTTTCGCTGATCTGCAGGCCGAAGCGCTTGGCGACCAAGGTGATCAGGTGCATCAGGGCGGGCGGTGCGGCGTGTTCCACCGCCACTTGGCCGGCGGCGTACTCGGCGGCCTGGCTGACGGCGCGCGCCAGGGCCGTGCGCACGACGTAGTAGCCGCTTTCCGCCCCATCGTCGGCCGCACTCTTGCCGCCCAGGGCGAAGACTTCCAGGCAGGCGACCCGGGTGCCGGGGTCGGACAGCGATTCGCCTTCGCTGCGGGCGATGTCGGCGATCGAGCGCATCATGAGGGTGGTGGAGATCGGCAGCTCGACCGCCAGGCCGGCCAGGCCGAAGAAGCCGCCCACGCCTCCGGTGGCGGCCGCGCCGATTTTGTGCCAGCGGTTCGAGCTGCTGTTTCCTGGCTGGTCGTTCAGCGTGAACAGAGCAGCGTCGGCGGCTTTGCTCAGGGCGAGCCGGGTGACCTTGCCGATCTGGCCGCTCCAGCCTGCGGGCAGTCTGTCCAGCAGCTTTTCGACGGGCGTGCCGATCAGGTTCGTGATCCGCACGGCCAGGCCCGGCGTCTCCAGCAGGGCATGCGCGCGGCGCAGGGCTTCGAGGTCGGCCGGGGTGAAGGGCATGTCATCCATGGAATGAATCGGCAAGATTGGCGCAAGTAAAGCCATTATGGCGCTTGCGCGCGGCGGCGTGTGCAGTGTGCCGCCGCGCATGCGGGACAGGCTTTGGCGCCTTTACAATACAGGCCTCCCAGACCTTTGACCGGAATCCCCATGCTTACCCAGGACGAACTCAAGCAACAGGCGGCCCAGGCCGCGCTCGACCATGTGCTGCCCCAGTTGCAGCCCGACAGCATCCTGGGGGTGGGCACGGGGTCGACCGTGGACCGCTTCATTGACTTGCTCGCGCCGCATCGCGCGGCCTTTCGCGCGGCGGTGTCCAGCTCCGAGCGCAGCACGCGCCGCCTGCAGGCGGCGGGCATCGAAGTGCTGGACCTGAACGGGGTGTCCTCGCTGGCCTTGTACGTGGATGGCGCCGACGAGATCGACCACCAGCTCAACATGATCAAGGGCGGCGGCGGGGCGCTCACGCGCGAGAAGATCGTAGCCTCGGTGGCGGATCGCTTCGTCTGCATCGTCGATGAATCCAAGCTGGTCGAACGCCTGGGCGGATTTCCGCTGCCGATCGAGGTCATTCCCCTGGGGCGCGAGGCCGTCGCCCGCGAACTCCGCCAACTGGGCGGCCAGCCGCGCCTGCGCGAAGGCTTCACCACGGACAATGGCAACCAGATTCTGGATGTGTCGGGCTTGCGCTATGACGATCCCGCCGAATTCGAGGCGCTGCTGAACAATATCCCCGGCGTGGTCTGCTGCGGCCTGTTTGCGATCTCCGGCGCCCAGGTGGCGCTGGTGGCGGGGCAGGCAGGCGTGTCGCGGCTGGAATTGCAGGACTGAGGCCGCATCCGGACGCCGCTCCGGGCCGGCCGGCGCGCCGTCATGTTTTTGTCACATGGCCCTGCTATGCTGGGGCATTCTTTCCAAGCAGCGGGCGTGATGGTACGCTTTGCGCTCGTTGAACGCGCCTGGATTCAGGCAGATAGAGGCCCCGGATGCTGGAACACACCAACAAGCAATTTCACGGCGAACTCGAAACGACGCGCTCCCTGTTCCTGCAGATGGGCGGGTTGGTCGAATCCATGGTGCTGGACGGCATCCACGCCTTGTCGCAGGGCGAACTGCATCTGGTCGACCGGGTGCGCGAGCACGAGCGGCAGGTCAATCAGTTCGAGGTCGACATCGACGAGCGCATCAGCCAATTGATCGCCCGCAACCAGCCCACGGCCGGCGACCTGCGTCTGCTGCTGGCGGTGTCCAAGATGCTGACCGACATGGAACGCTGCGGCGACGAAGCCGAAAAAATCGCCAAGGTCGCCCGCCGCCTGCATGAATCCAACGCGTCCTATGAGCCGGTGGTGGAATTGCGCCACATGGCCGATGCGGTGGCCAGCATGATCCGCGCCGCCCTGGACGCCTTTGCCCGGGAGGATCCCATCGCCGCCGCCCAGGTCGTGCGCAACGACAAGGACGTCGACAAGGAATGGAAGGCGACCCTGCGCCACATCATTACCTACATGATCGAGGATCCGCGCACGATTTCGCACTCCATCGACCTGATCTTCATCGCCCGGGCGCTGGAGCGCATCGGCGACCATGCCAAGAACATGGCCGAGCGCGTGATCTACATGGTGCGCGGCGACGACGTGCGCCACACGGGCGTCACCAATACCGAGCGCCTGGCGCGCGGCGAGCCGCTGGAACCGCGCGACCCATCGCCCGGTCAGCCGCGCGGCGAGTCGTCCGATCCGCCGCGCGGCTGATTCCGCCGGCCCTCAGGCCGAGGGCGGCACGTAGCCCTGGGCGTCGACGTCCTGGTCGTCGAACAAAAATGCCTGCATGCGCTCGGCCAGGAATTTCCGCGCCTCGGGGTCGGCCAGGCTGAGATGGTTTTCGTTGACCAGGCGGGTCTGGATGTCCAGCCATTTGGCCCAGGCGTCCTTGGAGATTTCCCGCCAGATGCGCACGCCCAGTTCGCCGGGGTACGGGGGGTAGTCCAGGCCTTGGGCCTCGCGCTTGAGCTTGCGGCATTGGATCATGCGTACTGCCATATCGGGCATATCGGGCGCCTCGTATCGTGCAATGGGAAACGGGCATTGTAGCCCTGCCCGCCGGCTCCGGCCGTCTCAAGACCCTTCCGACCGCCAGGTCTCCAGGACCCGATCCAGGCCGATGCGCCAGTCGCGCTCCAGCGGACCGAGCAGGGCTTCCAGCCGGGCACAATCCAGCCGGCCGTTGGCCGGGCGGGGTTCGGACGAAGGCCATTCGGCCGAGGAGATCGCCTCCACGCGGGGGCGGCAGGCGATCAGGCCCAAGGCCAGGGCCCTGGCCTGGATTTCCAGGGCGAAACCATGCCAACTGACCCAGGGCTGGCCGCCGAAGTGATACACGCCGCCCGGCGTTTCGTTGGCCGGCCGCAGGGCCAGCGTGAGCAGGACCCGGGCCAGATGGCCGGCCCAGGTGGGGCCGCCGACCTGGTCGTCGATCACGCGCAACGCATCGCGTTGTGAACCCAGGCGCACCATGGTGCGCACGAAATTGCCGCCCCAGGCGCTGAAGACCCAGCCGGTGCGCACGACGATGGCGCGCGCGTCGGCAGCCAGGACGGCGTGCTCCCCTTCCAGCTTGCCGCGCCCATAGGTGTTCAGGGGCGCGGTCGGATCGCCTTCCCGGTAGGGGCGGTCCAGTCGGCCGTCAAAGACGTAGTCGGTGGACACATGCAGCAGCCGCAGGCCGCGCGCCGCGCAGGCCCGGGCCAGCAGGCCGGGCGCGGCCGCGTTGATGGCTCGGGAGAGATCCGGCTCACTGGCGGCGCGGTCCACGGCCGTATAGGCGGCGGCGTTGATCAGGCAGTCGGCGGGGTGCGCGTCCAGCCAGGCGCCGATGGCGCCGGCCTGCGTGATGTCCAGTTGCGACCGGTTCAGAAAGGTGTAGCGCGCCGCGCCGGGAGCCTGTGCCGCCAGCGCACGCAGAGAGCGCCCCAGTTGACCGTCCGCCCCCGTGACCAGGATGCGGGGCGCGTCGGGCCGCAGCGCATTCCGGGGCGCGCCGCGCGGGCTCACGCGGCCGGTCCTCGGGCGGGCGGCGCAGCCGTTCCGTCGCCCAGGCCCAGGCGCTGCCGCTGGTAGCTGCCGTCCTGCACGCGGCGGCACCAGCCGCGGTGCGCCAGGTACCACTGGACGGTTTTGCGCAGTCCGGAGGCAAAGGTCTCGCGCGGCGTCCAGCCCAGTTCGCGCTCGATCTTGCCGGCATCGATGGCATAGCGCTGGTCGTGCCCGGGCCTGTCGGCCACGTGGGTGATCAGGTCGGCATAGCGCGCCACGCCCGCGGGGCGGTCCGGCGCCAGTTCCTCCAGCAGTTCGCAGATCGCCCGTACCACGTCGATGTTGCGCTGTTCGTTGTGGCCGCCGATGTTGTAAGTTTCACCGGGCATGCCGGATTCGATCACGCGCAGCAGGGCGCGGGCGTGGTCTTCGACATAGAGCCAGTCGCGGATCTGCAAGCCCTGGCCGTAGACGGGCAGGGGCTTGCCTTCCAGGGCGTTGAGGATGATCAGCGGGATCAGTTTTTCCGGGAAATGGCAGGGGCCGTAGTTGTTGGAGCAATTGGTCACCAGCACCGGCAGGCCGTAGGTACGATGCCAGGCCCGCACCAGGTGGTCCGATCCCGCCTTGCTGGCGGAATAGGGCGAGCTGGGCGCGTAGGGCGTGGCTTCCGTGAACGGGTCCTGGGTTCCGGCCAGGTCGCCGTAGACCTCGTCGGTGGAGATGTGGTGGAAGCGGAAGGCGGTGCGTGCGGCGGCGTCCAGCCCGTTCCAGTAGGCGCGGGCGGCTTCCAGCAGCGTGTAGGTGCCGACCATATTGGTCTGTACGAAGGCGGCGGGGCCGTCGATGGAGCGGTCGACGTGGGATTCCGCCGCCAGGTGCATGACGGCGTCCGGCCGGTGGCGTGCGAAGGCGTCCGCCAGGCCCGCCGCGTCGCAGATGTCCAGATGCTCGAAGGCATAGCGCGGATCTTGCGCGACGGATGCCAGGGACTCGAGATTGCCGGCGTAGGTCAGCTTGTCCACGTTGACGACCGCATGGCTGGTGCGGCCGATCAGGTGCCGGATCAGGGCCGAGCCGATGAAGCCGGCGCCGCCGGTGACGAGGATTTTCATAGCCGCTTGATGAAGACCAGGCTGTTGCGGGAATGGTTGTAGTGGGCGCGTTTTTCGTGGGGCAGGTCGGAGACGCCGCCCTGCACGAAGCCGCGTTTCAGGAACCAGTGCGAAGTGCGTGTAGTGAGCACGAACAGGCGCCGGGCGCCCTGGGCGCGCGCGCTGGTTTCGGCGTGGCGCAGCAGCTTCTCGCCGTCGCCCGTGCCCTGCCATTCGGGATGCACGATCAGACAGGCCATTTCAGCCATGCCGTCCTCCAGGTACGGGATCAGGGCCACGCAGCCGTAGATCACGCCATCGTGTTCCAGCACCGTGAATTTTTCCACATCGCGCTCGATCATGGCGCGGCCGCGCGGCACCAGGGTGCCGTCCGCCTCCAGCGGTTCGATCAACTGGACGATGGCGCCCACGTCGTCGGCCACCGCCGGGCGCAGGTCTTCGAGCGTGTCTTCGACCACCATGGTGCCCACCCCGTCGTGGGTGAAGATTTCCAGCAGGATGCTGCCGTCCATGGTGTAGGGCACCAGGTGGGCGCGCGCCACGCCGCGTTTGACCGCCAGCGAGGCATGGCGCAGAAAGGCGGACGTGTCCTCGTCCAGGATGTCCTGGGCGAGCAGTTCGTCGGCGTCTTTGCGGGCCAGCTCGGTGTCCACCGAGCCGTCGGTTTCGGTGACGGTCCGGTTCTGGGTCAGGAAGATCAGTTTCTCGGCGCGCAGCGCCACGGCGGCGTTGGTGGCCAGGTCTTCCATGGCCAGGTTGAAGGCCTCGCCGGTGGGGGAAAAGCCCAACGGCGAAAGCAGCACGATGGCGCCCTGGCTGATGACGTTGCGCATGGCCTCGATATCGAGCTTGCGCACCGTGCCGGCGCGGCGGTAGTCTACGCCGTCGATCACGCCGACCGGGCGCGCCGTCACGAAGTTGCCCGAGATGACGCGGATCTTGGCGTGCGACATGGGCGTATTGGGCAGCCCCTGGCTGAAGGCGGCCTCGATATCCAGCCGGATTTCCCCCGCGGCTTCCTTGGCGCATTCCAGCGCTTCCGGGCTGGTGGGCTCCGTGCCCCGGCCGAACTGGGTGGTCTGGCCTTTCAGTCGCAACTGCTCGTTGACCTGGGGGCGCGAGCCGTGCACCAGGACCAGCTTGATCCCCAAGGCGGACAGCAGCGACAGGTCGGCCACCAAGTCCTCCAGGCCGCCGTCTTCGATCAGCTCGCCGCCGAACGCCACGACGAAGGTCTTGCCGCGGAAGTCGTGCACGTAGGGCGCGACCTCGCGAAACCATCGCACGAATTGCGCGGGGGCGAATTCGGGGGCGTCCTGGGCGGAATAGGTGTCGGTTTCAGCAGAACTCATGGCGGCGGAAGAGGTCGGAGGGCGGGTCCCGGCACGGCGGATCCGGGTCTTGCAATAGCGAAATTATAATGAGCGATTGTCTTTTCCCGGCCGGTTTCCGTGGCGCCGGGCGGACAGCACGCTCCATCCCTACGTGGAACCCGACGTTTTGCCAGAAAATCCATCGCAGCCAGCCCGCCGTGCAGCCGCCCGGGCTACGGCGCCGCGCCCGGCCTCCGGCGCCGGTGATCGCCCCTTGCCGTCCATCCTGTATCCGGAAGAATTGCCCGTCAGCGCCTGCCGCCAGGACATCGCGCGCGCCATCGCCCAGCATCCGGTGGTGATCGTCTGCGGCGAGACCGGGTCGGGCAAGACCACGCAGTTGCCCAAGATCTGCCTGGAGCTGGGGCGCGGTCGCACTGGCATGATCGGCCACACCCAGCCGCGCCGTCTGGCGGCCACCTCGGTCGCCCAGCGCGTGGCCGAAGAGCTGCGCACCGAGATCGGCGACTGGGTGGGCTACCAGATCCGCTTTTCGGAGCGCGCCGGCCCGGCGACGGCGATCAAGCTGATGACCGACGGCATTCTGCTGGCCGAGACGCAGCGTGATCCGCTGCTGCGCCGCTACGATACGCTGATCATCGACGAGGCGCACGAGCGCAGCCTGAACATCGATTTCCTGTTGGGTTTTCTCAAGCGCCTGCTGGAACGCCGCAAGGACCTGAAGCTGATCATCACCTCGGCCACCATCGACGCCGACCGCTTCGCCCGGCATTTCGGCACGCCGGAGCGCCCGGCCCCGGTGATCCAGGTCTCGGGCCGGCTGTTTCCCGTGGAAATGCGTTACCGTCCCGTGCGGCGCGACACGGATGACGGCGCCCCCGCCGGCCGCAAGCCGGCACAGGGCGATGAGGAGCGCGACCTGATCGAGGCCGTGGCCGATGGCGTGGATGAGTGCGCCCGCCACGGCAGCGGCGACGTGCTGGTCTTCCTGCCCGGCGAACGCGAAATCCGAGAATGCGCCGAAGCCCTGCGCAAGCGGCATCCGGCCGGCGCCCTGGTGCTGCCCCTGTATGCGCGGCTCTCGCGTGCGGAACAGGAACAGATCTTCCATCCGCGCGGCAACGCCCGGCGCATCGTGCTCGCCACCAACGTGGCCGAGACCTCGCTCACGGTGCCGGGCATCCGCTATGTGGTGGACAGCGGTCTGGCGCGCATCAAGCGCTATTCCTGGCGCAGCAAGGTCGAGCAACTGCGCATCGAGCCCATAAGCCAGGCTTCGGCCAACCAACGCGCCGGGCGCTGCGGCCGCCTCGGCCCGGGCGTGTGCGTGCGCCTGTATGCCGAAGACGATTTCAAGCAGCGTCCCGCGTTCACCGATCCGGAAATCCTGCGCTCGTCCCTGGCGTCGGTCATCTTGCGGATGAAGTCGCTGCGGCTCGACGATATCGAGGCCTTTCCCTTCGTCGAACCGCCCACGGGCCGCGCCGTCGCCGATGGCTATCAACTGCTGCAAGAACTGGGCGCGCTCGATGCGCGCAACCGCCTGACCGACGTGGGCCGCACCCTGGCGCGTCTGCCCGTCGATCCGCGTATCGCGCGCATGATCTTCGCCGCGCACGAGCAGCAGTGTCTGGCCGAAATCCTCGTCATCGCGTCGGTGCTGTCCGTCCAGGATCCGCGCGACCGCCCCATGCAGGCGCGCGAGGCCGCCGACAACGCCCACGCCCAGTTCAACGACAAGCAGTCGGAATTTCTCGCCTGGCTCAAGCTCTGGCAGTGGTATGGCGAGCAGGTCGCTCACAAAGCCTCCCAACGCAAGCTGGTGGACCAGATCCGCGCCAAATTCCTTTCGCCGATCCGCTTGCGCGAATGGCACGATACGCACACGCAGTTGCTGACCCTGGCGCGGGAGCAGGGCTGGCGGCTGAACCAGACGCCCGCCACACGCGAACAGATCCACATGGCGCTGCTGGCGGGGCTGTTGGGCAACATCGGCATGAAATCCGAGGATGGCGGCCTGTATCAGGGCGCGCACGACATCCGTTTCGCCATCCATCCCGCTTCGCCGCTGCAGAAAAAAGCCGGCCGCTGGGTGCTGGCCGCAGAGCTGGTGGAGACCTCCCGCCTGTATGCCCGGTGCGTGGCGCAGATCGAACCGGCCTGGGTCGAGCGGGCGGGGGCGCACCTGCTCAAGCGCGCCTGGTCGGATCCGCGCTGGGAAAAAAAAGCCGGCCAGGTCGTCGCCAACGAACGCGGCACCGTACACGGCCTGCCGGTCTATACCGGCCGCCGCGTGCACTACGGCCGCATCGATCCCAAGGCGGCGCGCGAGATCTTCATCCGCGATGCCCTGGTGCCCGGGGACATCGACAGCAAGCTGCCTTTCATCGCTCACAATCGGCGGCTGATCGCATCCATCGAGCGGCTCGAACATCAAAGCCGGCGCCCGGACATCCTGGTGGACGACGCGCTGATCTACGCTTTCTACGACGGGCAGATTCCCGCCGACGTCTGTCAGACGGCTTCGCTGGAGGCCTGGTTCAAGGGGCTGGACGCGCGGGCGGCCGCGCGGCTGAATCTGAGCCGCGACGAACTCATGCGCCACGACGCCGCCGGCGTCACCACCGAAGTGTTTCCGCGCCGTCTGGCCTGGGCCGGGACCGAGCTGGCGGTGGACTACCACTTCGAGCCTGGCTCTCCGCGCGATGGCATGACGCTGACCGTGCCGCTGTTCGCGCTCAACCAGATCGATGCCGCGCGCTGCGAATGGCTGGTGCCGGGCATGCTCAAGGAAAAAGCCCACCTGTTGCTGAAATCCCTGCCGCAAAAGCTGCGCCGCCATTGCGTGCCGTTGCCGGAGTACGCGGCCGGCTTTCACGAACGCTGGTTCGAGCGTGCCGCCGATCCGGGCATGGGTTTGCAGGATGCGCTGGCGCAGGACATCTGGGAACAATGCCGGGTCCGTGTGCAGACGACCGATTTCAAGCTGGAGACCTTGCCCCCGCACCTGTTCATGAATTTCAAGGTGGTGGACGAGCACGGCCGCATGCTGTCCGGGGGGCGCAGCCTGGACCAGTTGCGCGCCGAGCACGGCCGCCAGGCCCAGGTTTCCTTCCAGCAGTTGGCATCCCGCGATCAGCAGGCATCCCGGGTTCTGGACCACGAGGGTCTGACGGCCTGGACCTTCGGCGTCCTGCCCGAACTGTTGGAAATCCAGCGCGGCGGCCAGTCCCTGATCGGCTACCCGGCGCTGCGTGATCGCGGCGAGTCCTGCGACCTGGACGTCTTCGACGATCCCCAGGAGGCCCGGCGCGTGCATGCGGTCGGCCTGCGGCGGCTGTTCCGCCTGGCGCTGCGGGAACAGGTCCGCTACCTGGAAAAAAATCTGCCGGATCTGACCCGTATGGGCATGCTCTACATGGATCTGGGCACGCAGCAGGAGCTGCGCGATCAGTTGATCGATGCGGCCCTGGACCAGGCCTGCCTGGCGGAACCATGGCCCGCCGATGCGGCCGCCTTCGAGCAGCGTTGCACGGAAGGGCGCGCGCGCCTGGGCCTGCTGGCCCAGGAGCGGGCTCGCCTGGCGGGCCTCATCCTGGCCGAACGCGCCGCGCTGGTCAAGAAACTGCCCCAGGCCCGGCCCTGGCCGCAGGCCCAGCAGGATATCCGCCAGCAGCTCGACGCCCTGGTGGGGCCCGGCTTCGTGCGCGATACGCCGCCGGAACAGCTTGGGCATCTGCCGCGCTACCTGAAGGCGGCGCAGATGCGCATCGACAAACTGCGCGCCGACCCCGCCCGCGATGCCGCCGCGATGGCCGACATCGCCCGCCTGACCGTGCCCTGGCAGCGCGCGCGGGCGGCGCTCAAGGGGGCGCCCGACGCCCGGCTCGATGCCTTTCGCTGGCAGTTGGAGGAACTGCGCGTGGCGCTCTATGCGCAAACGCTGCGCACGCCTTTCCCGGTCTCGGTCAAACGCCTGGAGAAAGCCTGGGCGGCTCTGCCGCGATAGGTACAATCCACCCCATGACCACGTCCCCCGATACCCCCCTGTTCGTCCACCTGCGCAGCCACTCCGAATTTTCAGTGGTGGACGGGATCGCGCGCATTCCCGAACTGATCGAGCGGGCGCGGGAATTCGGCCAGCCGGCCATGGCGATCAGCGACCTGGCCAACCTGTTCGGCTGGATCAAGTTCTACAAGACGGCGCGCAAGGCGGGGATCAAGCCCATCGCCGGTTGCGACATCTGGCTGCACAATCCGGCCGACGAGGACAAGCCCTTTCGCGTGCTGCTGCTGGCCTCGGGCCATGCCGCCTATCTGGATCTGTGCGAACTGCTGGCCCGCGCCTGGACGGAAAACAGCCAGCGCGGCCGGGCGGAAATCCGCCGCGAATGGCTGTCGGGAAAAAACGGCCTGATCGTGCTGTCGGGCGCCCGCGCAGGCGATGTGGGGCAGGCGCTGGAGGCGGGCCGCGAGGACGAGGCCCGGCGCCTGGCGCGCCAGTGGGCGGCCGATTTTCCCGACAGCTATTTCATCGAATTGCAGCGCGCCGGATTCGACGGCGACGAGGCCTACGTCCAGTCGGCGCTGCGCCTGGCGGCGGACTGCGGCCTGCCGGTCGTGGCCACGCATCCGATCCAGTTCATTGCGCCGTCCGACTTCCGCGCGCACGAGGCGCGCGTCTGTATCGCCGAGGGCGAACTGCTGGGCAATCCGCGCCGCGTCCGGCGCTTTACCGCCGAGCAGTACATGCCCGACAGCGCCGACATGGCGCGCCGTTTCGCGGACGTGCCCTCGGCGCTGGCCAATGCGGTGCAGATCGCCCGCCGCTGCAATCTGACCCTGACGCTGGGCGAGCCGCAGTTGCCGCTGTTTCCTACACCGGATGGAATCTCGCTGGACGACTACCTGGTGCAACTGGCCAATGAGGGCCTGCAGCGCCGCATGGTCCAGTTGTACCCGGACGCCGATGAGCGCGCCCGGCGGATGCCCGACTACCAGGAGCGCCTGGACCTGGAATGCCGGACCATCGTCGACATGGGCTTTCCCGGCTACTTCCTGATTGTGCAGGACTTCATCAACTGGGGCAAAAGTCACGGCGTGCCGGTGGGGCCGGGCCGGGGCTCGGGCGCGGGCTCCCTGGTGGCCTTCAGCCTGGGGATCACCGACCTGGATCCGCTGCGCTACGACTTGCTGTTCGAGCGCTTCCTGAATCCCGAGCGCGTGTCCATGCCCGATTTCGACGTGGACTTCTGCCAGGACAACCGCGAACGGGTCATCGAGTACGTCAAGGAAAAATACGGCCGCGACGCCGTCAGCCAGATCGCCACCTTCGGCACTCTGGGCGCCAAAGCCGTGGTGCGCGACGTCGGCCGCGTGCTGGAGATGCCCTACAGCGTCTGCGACCGGCTCTCGAAGATGATTCCCTTCAATCCGGCCGATCCCTGGTCGCTGGACCGCACGCTGGAGCACGAACCCGCCTTTCGCGAGCTGTACGACACGGACGAAGAAATCCGGGCGCTCGTCGATCTGGCGCGGCCGCTGGAAGGCCTGACGCGCAACATCGGCATGCACGCCGGCGGGGTGTTGATCGCACCGGGCAAGCTGACCGATTTCTGCCCCCTGTATTGCCAGCCCGGCAGCGAGTCCAGCGTCGTGTCCCAGTTCGACAAGGACGACGTCGAGGCCGCCGGGCTCGTCAAGTTCGACTTCCTGGGCTTGCGCAACCTGACGATCCTGGACTGGGCGGTGCGCTACGTGCGCGAATTCAATCCGGACAAGCGCGATTTCGACCTGATGGCCCTGCCGCTGGACGACCAGGCCACCTACGACCTGCTGTCGGCCGCCAACACCACGGCCGTGTTCCAGCTTGAATCGCGCGGCATGAAGGAACTGCTGAAAAGCATGCGCCCCAACACGTTCGAAGACGTGGTCGCCCTGCTGGCGCTGTTCCGTCCCGGTCCGCTGGAGTCCGGCATGGTGGTCGATTTCGTCAACCGCAAGCATGGCCGTGCCGAGGTCGATTACTTCCACCCCGATCTGGAACCCGTGCTGAAAAGCACCTACGGCGTCATCGTCTATCAAGAACAGGTGATGCTGATCTCGCAGATCATCGGCGGCTATTCCCTGGGGGGCGCCGACCTGCTGCGCCGCGCCATGGGCAAGAAAAAAGCCGAAGAAATGGCCAAGCACCGGGCGATCTTCCAGGAGGGCGCGGTCAAGAAGGGCTACGATCCGGACCTTGCCACCCATCTGTTCGATCTGATGGAAAAGTTCGCGGGCTACGGCTTCAACAAAAGCCACTCGGCCGCCTACGCCTTGATTTCCTACCAGACCGCCTGGCTCAAGGTCTACCATCCGGCCGAATTTCTGGCTGCGACCATGCTGTCGGACATGGACGACACGGACAAGGTCCAGATTTTCTGGCGCGACGCCCTGGAAAACGGCGTCGCCGTCCTGCCGCCGGACGTCAACGAATCCGGCTATCGCTTCGCGCCGGTGGCCGACGAGCACACCGCCCAGGGTCGCCCGCCGCGCACCATCCGCTACGGGCTGGGCGGGGTGAAGGGCACCGGCCAGGCTGCCGTCGAGGCCATCATCGCGGCCCGCGCGGCGGGCGGCCCCTTCACCGGCCTGTTCGATTTCTGCGCCCGGGTGGATCGTCACAGCGTCAACCGGCGCACCATCGAGGCGCTGATCCGCGCCGGGGCCTTCGATGCGCTGGAACCCAACCGCGCCGCCCTGCTCGAAGCCCTGAGCAGCGCCATCGAGGCCGCCGAACAGGCCGAACGCAACGCCAACCAGGTCTCCTTGTTCGACGACAATACGGACGAACTCGTGGCAGACGAGGTCGCGCGCGTCACGCCCTGGGATCTGGAAACCCGCCTGCGGGAAGAAAAAACCGCCTTGGGCTTCTATTTCAGCGGCCACCTGTTCGATGCCTGGCGCGACGAAATCCGCCGCGTGGCGCCCACGCCGTTGGCGCGGCTGGCGCCCTCGCGCGGGCCGCAATGGCTGGCGGGTGTGCTGGCGGAAGTGCGCGTGCGCATGACCCGGCGCGGCAAAATGCTCTATGCCCTGCTGGACGACGGCAGCGCCCAGGTCGAGGTTGCGATTTTCAACGAACTGTACGAACAGCACCGCGAAAGCCTGAAAGAGGATCGCCCGCTGGTGATCCAGGGGCGCGTCAGCCACGATGACTATTCCGGCGGCCTGCGCGTGTCGGCCGACGACCTGTACGATCTGCAGCGGATTCGCGAGAGCCGCGCCCGCAGCTTGCGTCTGTCCGTCCCCGAAAGTCTGGACGCCGACCGTCTGCAGGCGTTGCTGACGCCCTGGCGATCAGCCGAATCCAGCGTGCCCGTCGAATTGCGTCTGCGCGGCCCGCGCTTTTCCTGCCTGCTGCGCCTGGGCGAGGACTGGCGCGTGCGCATGGACGAGACCCTGATCGCCGAGGCCCGGCAGTGGCTGTCCCATGACAATGTAGAGGTCCACTACGGATGAGCACGATTCCGATTCGAGTCATCAGTCTGGCGTCGCGCATCGACCGGCGGCGGCAGGTCGCGGAGCAGTTCGCCCGCCTGGGCGTGGCCGGCTACAGCTTCCTGGATGCGGTCAATGGCAAGGAGCAGCCCGACCATCCGCTGTTCGCCCATTACGATCCGGCCGCGCGCGCGCGCCGCAAGGGGCGTGGACGGGACTTGAAACCGTCCCAGTTGGGCTGCTTTGCCAGTCATTACCTGCTGTGGCAGGAGTGCGCCGCGTCCGGGCGGCCGATGGTCGTGGTCGAGGATGACGCGCTTTTGCAGGACAATTTCCCAGACTTGCTGATCCGGGCGTCGCAACTGGCCGAGCGCTGGCCTCTGATCTGGCTGCATGGGTACGACCGGTCCGGCCGGGATCCCGTCATGGCGGTCGGGCGGATGGGGCCCTTTACGCTGGTCCGCAAACTCAAACGCCATTCCTGCACGGTCGCCTACCTGTTGTCCCCCGCGGGCGCCGAAGCCTTGCAGGCGCATTGCGGATCCTGGATTTACCCGGTGGACGATACGATGATCCGTTTTTACGAACACGGGGTGGAGAGCATCCTGCTCCAGCCGCCTTGCGTGGCCCAGGATCACGACTCGCCCTCGGATATCCGGGGTGCGGAGAACCGGCCCATGCCTTGGCCTGACAAAATCCGCCGCGAATTTTACAAAGCGTGCGACGAAATCCGGCGCGTATGGCACAACCTGCGCGTTCGCCTGCGTTTCCGGCGGCCTGTTTCATGAGGCCCTTGCGTATCCTTCACGCCGAGGCGGCGACCGGGTTCGCAGGACAGGAACGCTATATTTTCCGCCTGATGCACGCGCTGCGGGAGCGCGGCCACGTCGTGCAGGCCGTCTGCCAGCCGCATGCCCAACTGGCGCGCGAGCTGCGGCAGGCCGGGTTTCAGGTCGATGCGATGGAAATGGACGGGCCGTGGAATCACTTGAAAGGGCTGCCGCATCTGGTGGGCCTGTTGCGGCGGGGCGCGTTCGACGTCGTCAATACCCACAGCCGCCGCGAGACCCTGCTGGTCGGCGCCGCCGCCCGGCTGGCCGGCGTGCCGCTGGTGGTGCGGACCCGGCATCTGGCCAAGCCCGTGGGTTCATTGCTGTCGTACACCCGCGTGCCCAAGCGGGTGATTGCACCCAGCGAGTTCGTGCGCCGGCATCTGATCGACCGGGGCGTGCCTCCCGGCCATGTGGCGGTCGTGCCGCCCGCGGTGGATTTTCCCGACCCCATGCCACGGCCTGCGCTCAGGGCCGAGCTGGGACTGGATGCCCAGGCGGTCATCGTCGGCAGCGTCGGCGTGCTGCGGACCGAAAAAGGGCATGAACAACTGATCGAAGCCATGCAACCCTTGCTGGGCCGGTACCCGCACGTCCATCTGGTCATCGTCGGCGGCGGCGACGCCGCCCTGTCCAGGTTGCGCGGGCAGGCCGCCTCGGCCGGCATGGCCGGGCGGATCCACTTGCTGGGAGCCCGGTCCGATGTTCCCGCGCTGCTGCCGGATTTCGATGTGTTCGCCCTGGCGACGCACATTGAAGCCTCGGGCACGGCGTTCGTCGAGGCGGGCGCCGCCGGTCTGCCCGTCGTCGGCACGCGCGTCGGTGGCGTGCCCGAGATGATGCGCGAGGATGAAAGCGGGTTGCTGGTTCCTTTGTTCGATATTCCGGCCTTGACTGCGGCACTGGACCGCCTGATCACGGATCCCGCTTTGCGCCGGCGGATGGGCCAGGCGGGGCGCCGGTATTGTCTGGAAGAAGGCCGCTTCACGCGGGCGGCCCTGGGCGAACGGACGGAAACCTGTTATCGGCATTGGCTGGAGGAGCTTGCACCATGAGCGCGGATATCGTTCCGGTCCTGATGTACCATCATGTCCGGCCCGGAGGAGGCATGATTGCGGCCACTCCGGAGCATTTCGAAGACCAGTTGCGCTGGCTGGACCGCCACGGCTACCGGACGCTGGGCACCGAGGAATTCACCCGCCATCTGGCGCACGGCGGTGCGCCGCGCCGGTCCGTCCTGATCACCTTCGACGACGGCTATCTGGACAACTGGGTCTATGCGGCACCCTTGCTGCGGCGGTACGGCATGCGGGCGACAGTGTTCGTGGTGACCGATTGGGTGGGGCGGGGGCCTGTGCGGCCCGATCTCTTCTGTGGTGAGCCCCTGCCCGAGACGCCGGATCATCGCGAATGCGAACACCGTATCGGCCAGGGCCGTGCGGACGAGGTCATCATGCGGTGGTCGGAAATCCAGGCCTTGCGCGAACAGGGCGTCATGGAATTCCATAGCCATACGCACACGCATACCCGCTGGGATCTGCAAGAGGGCGACAAGAACGCCAGGATGCGCGAAGAGCTGATTTTGTCCCGCCGGTGCCTGGAGCAGAACCTGGGCGAGGTGTCCGATCAATTGTGCTGGCCGCAGGGCTATTTCGATCAGGATTATGTGCGGATCGCGCAGGAGGCGGGGTTTCGCCATCTTTACACGACCCGCGCGTTCGGCCGCAACCGGCCGGGTACGGATCCCGCCTCGATTTTCCGGTTTGCCGTGCGCGATACGACGGGCGCTTCGCTGGGGCGCCGAATTCGTGTGGCCGCCCACCCGCTGATGGCCCCCGTCTTCAATGCCTGGAAACGCTGGAAGCGCGGCCTGAGCTATACGGATTGAGCCATGAAATTGTCCGTGATCCTCATTGTCAAGAACGAAGCGGAGCGTCTCGATGCCTGCCTGGCTTCCGTCTCGTTTGCCGATGAAATCATCGTGCTGGATTCCGGCAGCACCGACGAGACGTGCGCCATTGCCCGCCGGCATGGGGCCCGGGTCGAGACGTCGGCGGACTGGCCAGGCTTCGGACCGCAAAAAAACCGGGCCCTGGATCTGGCGACAGGCGACTGGGTGTTGTCCATCGACGCGGACGAGCAAGTGACGCCCGAGCTGGCGCAGGCGATCCAGGCGGCGGTGCAGGCGCCGGATGCCGATGCCTATCGGATCGCCCGCCTGTCCCGCTTTTGCGGACGCTGGATCCGGCATAGCGGCTGGTGGCCGGATTACGTCGTGCGGCTGTTCCGCCGGGATGCGGGGCGCTTCACCGATGCGGCCGTACATGAACGGGTGCAGGTGCGAGGCCGTACGGGGACGCTGCGAGGGCATTTCCTGCATGATCCCTATGCCAGTCTTGAGGTTTTCGTCGACAAGATCAATCGCTACTCGACCGAGGCGGCGCGCAGCGCTTTCGAGCGGGGACGGCGCACCAGCGTGCTTGGTCCTTTCGGGCATGCCGCCTGGACGTTCATCCGCCATTACATTCTGCGGCGCGGTTTCCTCGACGGCTGGCAGGGGCTGGTGCTGGCCGGCATGGCGGCGACGGGCAGCTTCTATCGCTACGTCAAACTGTATCGTCTCGGACGCGGTCTGTAAGCATCCCGCGGTCTCCCGCCGCATGTCCTGTGCGCCGTGTCCGGACTTTCCTATAATCCGCCCATGATCCCCATCCTCATGTATCACCAGATCGGTGAACCCAGCCCGCGCGGCATGCCCTACCGGGGCCTGACCGTGCATCCCCGGGATTTCCGGCGCCAGATGCTGTGGCTGCGGCGGCTGGGCTACCGGGGCTTGTCGATGGCCCGGCTGATACCCTACTTGCGGGGAGAAAAACACGGCAAGGTGGTCGGCATCACGTTCGACGATGGCTACGCCAATGTGCTGGAAAACGCGGTGCCGGTGCTCGAAGAGTGCGGCTTCCTGGCGACCAACTATTTCGTCGTCCGCCAACTGGGCGGCAGCAACGTCTGGGACGCCGACGAGGGCGTGCCGCCTTCGCCGCTCATGGATGCCGCCGGCTTGCGCGCCTGGGCGGCCGCCGGCCACGAGGTCGGCTCGCATACCTTGAACCATCCCGATCTGTCGCGCATTTCGCCGGAACTGGCCGTCAACGAGATCCGCGATTCACGCGAGGCCCTGGAGCAGATCGCGGGCGCCCCGGTGCGGGCGTTTTGTTATCCCTACGGCCATTTCAACGCTGCGCTGGCGGCGGTCGCGCGCGAAGCCGGCTACGACAGCGCCACGACGACCGCGCGCGGGCTGGCGCGGCTGGACGATGATCCCTATGCCTTGCCGCGTGTCGCCGTCATGCGCTCGACGCATCTGCTGCGCTTCCTGCAAAAATGCCTGACACGGCTCGAAGACAACAAGCGTATCCGGAATGAACAAGCATCCCGGCCGCTCGTCCCTGATGCCGCCCATCCCCCTGGAGACCTTCACTGACCCGGCCTGCGCCCTCTCTGTGAACATATGCGAATCCTCTATACCAATTTTCACCCTCGGGGCAGCGGCGGTCATGCGCCCTACATCATCAATCTGATCCGCTCTTTTCAGGATGAACATGAAATCGTCCTGGCCACGCCTGGCACGAGCCGTTTGTTCGCGCTGGCCCGACAGATACCAGGAGTGCGCTGCGTGGATGTGGCCTACAGTACGAGGGTGTGGCCGATGCTGGCTGAAACGCGCCGGTTGCGGCGCCTGCTGCGCGAAGAGCGCTTCGACATAGCGCACGTCAACGGCTCGGCGGACCACCGGCAGATCATGCTGGCGCGCCTCGGCCTGAGTCATGCGCCGCGCATCGTCTGGACCAAGCACAATACCAAACCGGTCTCAAGCCTCGGAAACGTGATCCGCGCCCGTTGCGGCACGGAGGGCGTCATTGGGGTCTGCGATTTCGTGAGCCGCCAGTTGCAGGCTTCATCCTACGGACGCCTGCCGGTCCATACGATCCGCCTGGGGGTCGACACCGATCATTTCATGCCGCTTCCGCCGTCCGCCGCCGCCCAGGCGCGCCGGGAACTGTTGGGGGAGCTTTCGCAGGATGTGCTGGTGCTGGGCAGCGTGGGCGGCACGGATCTGGAGAAAGGATGGATCTTTCTCGTCCGGGCCGCCGCCCGCTTGCCCCAGGCTCAGCGCATGCGTCTACGCCTGCTGATCGCCGGGGACTTGCCGCCGCCGCTCCTGAGACAGGAAGTCGAGGCGCTGGGCATGGGAGACGCGACGGTCTTTCCGGGCCAGGTGGCCGACCCCCGACGGGTGCTGGCGGCCTGCCACGTGGGCTTCGTGCTGTCCCTGCACGAGGCGGGATCCTATGCGACGTGCGAATCGCTGGCCATGGGGCTGCCGACCCTGGTGTCCGATGCCGGCGGCTTGCCGGAACTGGTTCGACACGGCGTGGACGGCTGGGTGGTCCCGGCCGGCGACGTCGATGCCCTCCATGCCTGGCTGCTGGAGCGCCTCGACGTGCCGGTGCGTCCCGAGGTGGCCGAGTCCGCGCGGCTGCGTGCGCTGGCCTGCTTTGCCATGCCGGAGGCTGCGCAGCGGACCATGGCGCTTTATCGCGAAATCTGCGCCTGAGCCTGCCCGGCCGATATAATCCGTCCATGCCTGATCCCGCATTCTCCGGTGTCGCCCAGCCCCTGTCCATCGCCTTCGTCGTGGATCGCTTCGGCAATCGTTTCGGCGGGGCGGAGGCCTACGGCGTCGAACTCATGCGGGAACTGGCGGCCGCCGGCCACCGCGTCACGGTTTTTGCACGCGAATACGATCCAGCCTGCGGCCTGGAGTTGCCATTCCGGCCGATCGCCGTCAGCCGGCGCTGGCCCAGTTGGATCCGGGTCTGGCTGTTCGCTCGGCGCGCCGCGCGCGCCACGCGCGGCGGTTACGATATTGTCCATTCCCACATGAACGGCTGGTGCGGCAACGTGGAAGTGGTGCACGTCACGCCGGTGCGTTATCGCTGGCGGGTGCGCTCCATGTCCGTGCTGCGCCGGATGTTGTCTTATGTCAGTCCCCGGGTGCAGACCTATCTGGGCCTGGAGGCCCGGCGCGTGGCGCCGCGCGCCGGTCACCGGGTCGTGGCGGTGTCGCAGTTGATCGCGCATCAGTTGGCGCAGGCCTATGGTCCTGGCCTGGACGCCCCCGTGATCGCTCCCGGCGTGGCGCAGGCCGAACCGGTCACCGACGAACTGCGCCGCCGGATGCGGGCCAGCCTGGGGCTGCCGGCAGAAGGCACGCTGTGCCTGCTGGTGGCGCGCAATCCGATGCGCAAGGGTCTGCCCACCGTGCTGCAGGCATTGGCCGAACTGCCGGACGATGTGCTGCTGCTGGTGGTCGGCGCCAATGCCGCGGCGCGCGATTGCGTGTCCCGCGCTCCGGAATCCGTGCGCGGCCGCGTGCATCTGGTGGCGGAAACCTCGCAGGTCGAACCCTATTACCAGGCGGCCGACCTGTACGTGCATCCCACCTTGAACGACAGCTTCGGCATGGCGCCCCTGGAAGCCATGTCCTTCGGCCTGCCGGTGATTCTCAGCCCGGCGCCCTGGTGCGGCTTCGCCCAGTATGTCAGGCCGGAAACCGAAGCCCTGGTCCTCAGCCACCCCGAGCGAGCGGACGAACTCGCGCATGCCATCGGGCGGCTGCGTTCGGATGCGGCATTGCGGCTCCGGCTGCGCGCGGGGGCGCAAGATGTGCTGGCCCGCCATGCCTGGCCGGAAATCGCCCGCCGTTACCTGAACATCTATGCGGATATCCTCCGGGAGCGCGGCGCTGCCGCATGCTGAATCCGGCGCCGTGCAACGGGCTCAGATCCAGCCGCGCGCCCAGTAAACCAGCAGGCCCAGATATTCCTTGATGATCGATCGGCTGGCGTTCAGCGCGCGCATGTCCGGCAGCCAGAATGCGAAGTCCGGGTCGTCGGGAACCACGATCTGGGGCGGAGAGGGCGCCGCGATCGGATTCAGGCCCTGCTTCTGGAAGCTGGCCATGGACCGGGGCATGTGCAGGGCGGACGTGACCAGAAGAAAACGCTCGATGCCCCGCTCACGCAGCAATTGCGCCGAGTAGACCGCGTTTTCGCGCGTGGTGTCGCTCTGGTTTTCTTTCATGATGGCTTCGGCGGGGACGCCGCTGCGCTCGAGCGCCGAAGCCATCATGGCCGCCTCGCTCTGCCCGCCGTCCAGCGCCGCGCCGGAGACGACCACCAGTGGCGCGCGGCCCGCGGCATAGAGTTGCGCGGCCGTATCGGTGCGCTGGATCGCGGTGTCGCGATCATAGGGCTCGAACCAGTTGCGCCGGCCGTTGGCGGAATTGCCGCCCAGGACCACGATGGCCTGGGCCGCCGGCATCTGGGCCGCCGGCGCGTAGGGGTAGCGCTGTTCCAGCAGGCCGCCGGCCCATAGCGAAGAGGTCGGCAAGGACCAGAACACGACCCAGGCCAGAGCGCCGGTGGCCAGCAGGCCGGCTGTCTTGCGCCAGCGCAGGATGAACAGCAGCAGGGCCAGCACCAGCAGGGTGACGGACAGGTTCAGGGGAATCAGCAGGTTTCCGAGAAAAACAGTGATCGTCATGCGACAGGCGAGGTATCCAGGATTTCCAGAGCGGCGGACAGGACTTCCGCAGCGGCGGGCCAGGCGCCCATGCGGCCCATGCGCACAGCCCGGTTCGACCAGGGGCCGGTGCGGGCGGGGTCGGTGACGCCGAACAGCGTGATCTGCCGTGCCTGAGCGGCGGCGCCCAGATGCGAGACCCCGGAGTCGTTGCAGATCACCAGGGCGGCGCGGCGGGTCAGGGTCGCGAAAGC
The DNA here is from genome assembly GCF_040955415.1 of Castellaniella ginsengisoli. NCBI lineage: Bacteria > Pseudomonadati > Pseudomonadota > Betaproteobacteria > Burkholderiales > Alcaligenaceae > Castellaniella > Castellaniella ginsengisoli. The sequence continues at coordinate 2,163,507 of NZ_CP158257.1, forward strand.
GCCCAGACCCAGAGGCGGCAGCAGCAGGGCGGTGGGAGTCGTCTCGCGCGCGGCCTGCCGTTCGGCCTCGGGCGGCGCCATGGCGACCGTCAGGCCGCGCGCCTGCAGGGACCGGGTCAGGCTGTCGAAGCCCGGCCAGACCTTGACGCGGCCTTTATGCAGGCCCGTGGCCGTCGGCGCGATCAGGACAAAGCCCCCGCTGGCCAGCCCCGCCTGGGAAAGCGCCCGGGAGGCCTCATCCTCGTGAGCGACGGCGGCCCGCCAGCACAATTCATCGGCGGGTTGGGGCGCAGGTTCCGCCAGGCGCCATTGCGCCAGTGCGTGGCGGGTCAAGTGGTACCAGGATTGCACCGCGTGCAGCGGCCCCGCCGGTTTGGCGCACGGCCACCGCAGGATCAGGCTGCGGCCATCGTCACGGTAGCCGGCGCAGGGAATGCCCGCGAAGCGGAACACCAGCGCGCTGGACAGGGAATCGGGCAGCAGCAGGCCCAGCGGCCGCCGTCCGGCCGGCGCCTGGCGGCGCACGTTGCGCACGGCCGCCCGATCGGCGCGCCAGCCGCCTGTCATGGGGATGAAGCCGGCCAGCGGATAAGCCGCCAGCAGGTCGCGCGCCCAGGGCCGGGCGCAGGCGATGACGGGCAGGCCGGTGTCCAGCAGGGCTTCCAGGCTGGGCAGGCTCATGCAGACATCGCCGACCCAGTTGGGCAGGCGGACGTACAAAGCGGTATTGGGGCAGGAGGGCAACGCGTCGGCTCCGGCGCCCGCGGCAGCCAAGCGGCGCGAACGGGCTAAAATGCGTGATTCCCAAAGTATATAAGAGAGTGCGCCGGGTGAAGACCTCCTCCGATCATCCCGCAGACAGCCGCCCCGTGCGGCGGGAGCTGTGGCGGCAGATCTACCTCCGGCTCGGCCGGGACTGGAAGATCGGGGCGCTGGCCCTGGTGCTGCTCAGCATCGCCTCGGCGACGCAGCCCCTGCTGGCCGTCATCATGAAGCCCCTGCTCGACGAGGGCTTCACGGGCGCGCAGCCTTCCTACATCTGGTCCATCCCCCTGGCCGTCGTCGGTTTGATGCTGTTGCGCGGCCTGTGCACCTTCGGCGGCACCTATCTGATGTCCTGGGTCGCGAACAACATGCTGCTGGCCTTGCGGCGCGACATGTTCGACCGTCTGATGGGGATGTCCGACGAAGTCTTCCGGGCGCGCGACCACGGGCGGCTGCTCAATCGGTTCACCATCGACGCCGGCAACGTCAGCGGTCTGTCCACCGAGGTCATCCGCGTCATCGTGCGCGAATCCCTGACGGTCGTGGCGTTGCTGGCGGTGCTGCTGTACATGTCCTGGCAACTGACACTGATCGTTCTGGTGATGCTGCCCCTGTCCGTCATCACGAGCCGTTATTTCATCCGCCGTCTGCGACGCATCAATCGCGATACCATCAACATGAATGCGGAACTGACCCATGTGGTCTCCGAAGGGATCGCGGGGCAGCGGGTCATCAAGCTGTTCGATGGCTACGAACGCGAACGCGGCCGCTTCGCCTATGTCAACGCCCGCCTGCGCCGTTTTTCCATGCGCGCGGCCAGCGCGGATTCGGCCATGTCGCCGATCTCCCAGTTCTTCGTCGCCTTGTCCGTCGCCATCGTCGTCGCCGTGGCCTTGTACCAGGCCAACCACCAAGGGCTGACGGTGGGTAGTTTCGCGGCTTTCATGGCGGCGCTGGGGCAGATCTTCGATCCCCTGAAGCGGCTCACCAACATCGCCGGGGCAACCCAGCGCATGCTGGTTTCCGCCGAAAGCGTCTTCGCCCTGATCGACGAGCCGGTCGAATCCGACACCGGCACCCGGGATATCCAGGCGCGTCTGAATGGCGAGGTCGTCTTCCGGGGCATCACGCACCGCTTTGCCGACGCATCCCGGAACACGCTGGATCAGGTGTCGCTTTCCGTTCCGGCCGGCCAGACTGTGGCGCTGGTCGGCCGTTCGGGCAGCGGCAAGACGACGCTGGTGAACATGCTGCCGCGCTTTATCGAGCCCACCGGCGGGCAGGTGCTGATCGACGGCGTCGACATCCGGGAGTTCCGCCTGCGTGCGTTGCGCTCCCAGCTCTCCCTGGTCAGCCAGGACGTCGTGATGTTCGAGGGGTCGATCGCTGAGAACGTGGCCTATGGTGTCCAGGGCGACGTGTCCGAAGACCGCATCCGCGCCGCCCTGGACGCGGCCAACCTGCTGGCTTTCGTCGACAGCTTGCCCGAAGGCATCCACACCCCTGTCGGCAGCAACGCCAGTGCCCTGTCCGGCGGCCAGCGCCAGCGCCTGGCCATCGCCCGCGCCCTCATCAAGGATGCGCCGATCCTGATCCTCGACGAAGCCACCTCGGCGCTGGACAACGAGTCCGAGCGCCAGGTCCAGGCGTCGTTGGAGCGCCTGATGACCGGCCGCACCACGCTGGTGATCGCCCATCGGCTCAGCACAGTGCAGAAGGCGGATCGCATCGTCGTCCTGGACCAGGGCCGCATCGTCGAGCAGGGCGGGCATGCCGAGCTGTTGGCGGCCGCGGGGCTGTATGCCAAGCTGTATCGTTTGCAGTTCCGGGACGATGCCCAGTCCGTGCCGGCCGATCCAGAAGAACGCCCGCAATCCCCGGTGCCCCTGGCGCCCAGCCCCGCCGATCATGGCGAGGATTCCCGGAGACCTTCATGAAAACCGTATTCGCCCTGGCCGCGCTAGCGGTCCTGACCGCCTGCGCTTCCACAGCCGGCCTGACCGTCGATCAATTGGAAACCGACCGCTACCTGGTGACGGAGCGCCGTCGCCTGCCCATCGATTTTCCGCAGGTGCAGCAAAACCTGTTCAAGCACGCTGAAGCATGCGGCCGGACGTATGTCTTCGAGATGGTGCCCAATGAGTCGGCCTTCGCCCGCGTCGTCTCGCGCCCCGCCCCCGACGCCGGCTGGGAGGACAGCATCGTGCTCAGCCTGACGCGGCTGCACAACCGCACCGTCAACGTCAAAGCCTACAGCTACCGCGCCGGGCAGATGGACCGGGTCCATGAAATGCTGACTGCCATGATGAAGCCGGATGCCTGCGAGGCGAACACCAGTTGGGAAAACAAGCTGGACGTCGGCGACTGACCCGGTCAGGCCCCGGCGGCCCAGGGCGCCGCTACAGCAGCACGATGTCGTAGTGCTCCTGGCTGTAGCCGACCTCCACCTCCAGCGAGATCGGCTTGCCGATGAAGTCGCCCAGCATGGCCAGGTGTTGGCTTTCTTCTTCCAGGAACAGGTCGATCACGGGTTGCGCGGCGACGATGCGAAACTCCCTGGGATTGAACTGGCGCGCCTCGCGCAGGATTTCCCGCAGGATCTCATAGCACAGCGTGCGCGGCGTGCGCACGGTGCCGCGCGATTCGCAGGTGGGGCAAGGCTCGCACAACTGATGCGCCAGCGAATCCCGGGTGCGCTTGCGCGTCATCTCCACCAGCCCCAACTGGCTGAAGCCGCTGACCGTGGTGCGGGTGCGGTCGCGGGCCAGCGCCTTGTTCAATTCGGCCAGCACGGAGGCCTGGTGTCCGGCGTCGTCCATGTCGATGAAATCCAGCACGATGATTCCGCCCAGGTTGCGCAACCGCAGTTGGCGGGCGATGGCGACCGCCGCCTCCAGGTTGGTCTTGAAGATCGTGTCGTCGAAGTTGCGCCCGCCCACGAAACCGCCGGTATTCACGTCCACCGTCGTCAAAGCCTCGGTCTGGTCGATGATCAGGTAGCCGCCGGACTTCAGCTCCACGCGGCGGGACAGGGCGCGGGCGATTTCCTCGTCCACATTGGCCATGTCGAACAACGGCCGGTTGCCGCTGTAGTGGTGAATGCGGTCCGTGACCGAAGGGGTGTAGCGCTGCGCCCATTCCACCAGTTCTTGGGTCACCGTGCGTGAATCGACCGTGATCGAGGCCGTGTCCGGCGTGACCATGTCGCGCAGCACGCGCTGAGCCAGAGTCAGTTCGATGTAGGCGGGAGAGGGCGCCGCCGCCTGGCGGACGCGCGCCTGGATGTTGGCCCACAGCGTGCGCAGGTACGCGATGTCGGCCGCCAGCTCTTCGTCGCTGGCGCCCTCGGCCTGAGTGCGCACGATGAAGCCGCCGGGTTCGTCCTCCGGTTTCAGCGCCAGCAGCCGTTCCCGCAAGGCATTGCGCTCCGCCTCGTCGCCGATGCGCTGGGAAATGCCGATGTGCGGTTCGTGCGGCAGGTAGACCAGCATCCGGCCGGCGATGCTGATGTGGGTGGACAGCCGGGCTCCTTTGGTGCCGAGCGGATCTTTGATGACCTGGACCAGCAGGGGCTGGCCTTCGAACAGCAATTTTTCGATGGGCGTCTGTTGCGGATGATCGCCGTGGCCGATCCGGGCATGGCGGTTCTGCCGCAGATCGGCGACATGGATGAAGGCGGCGCGTTCCTGGCCGATGTCCACGAAGGCGCTTTGCATGCCGGGCAGCACCCGGGCGACGCGCCCCAGGTACAGATTGCCGACGTGGCCGCGCTGGATGCTGCGCTCGATGTGCAGTTCCTGCACCACCCCCTGGGCGGTCAGGGCGACGCGGGTTTCAAAGGGGGTGACGTTGATGAGGATGTCTTCTGTCATGAGGCGCTGTCATTCTGCCGTATCGGTTCCAATGGGCTCAATTTATCACCACCGGCGGCCCCATGTTTGCCCGGCCGGGGCCGATGTCCTACACTCGGGGCGTCCGATACGGACGACGACGCGGGGGCAGGCTCCGTGCCGCCCGCCCTTCCATTAGAAATACAAGAGGGGGCATCCATGCATTCCATCTATCAGATTCTTGCGGCCATTCTCATCGGCACTTCCATTGGCGCCTGTCTGAGCAAGCGCGACATCGTCCTGATGCTGGGTTCCCTGGCCGGCATCGCACTGGGTGTTGTCGCCTTGTTCCTGCCCTCGTGGCCCCCGCTGGCCGTCGGCGCGGCGGTATTCCTCATTGCGCAAACCATGCAGCGTGACGCCAAGGCCAGTGCCTGACCATTCGGCGCGAACCTGACCCGTTTCTTTCCAAGGGCTTGGTTCGCCGGTTCTTTCGGAAGCGGCCGGCCGCCGCCTCAGGCGGCGACCACTCCGTTTCTGCCTTTTTTCGAGGTGGTTTGCACGGCTTTAAAAAAGCGTGCTATAGTCTCGTTTCTTCGCCGCCAGGCACACGGGTTAACCCCTAGATTCTTAGGTTTTACCGATAGGGATCAGGGTCCGCGGGCCAGGCCGGAGTTCAGAAGCTTGCAGGCGTAGGCCCGGCTTCCGAACCGAAACCGGCAGCGAAGACCGGCGGGGATTTCGGTTCCGGTCCGGAGCCTGAAGGGGCTTGACATTGAAACGTATAAATGTTTTAATTTCGGGCTCGACAGCGAGGCATGAAGGCCTTGTCGGTCAGGGGGTTGGGATGTGGTTCGGACGAAGTCCGGGCCGATCGAAAAAAGCCAGCCGCTTGACACGACGTAAAAAGTACTTCATAATCTCGTTTCTCTGCTTCTTGCAGAATTGCTCTTTAAAAACTTAACAGCCGATAAGTGTGGGCGCTTGATGACAAGCGACGCTGACCGGTGCGATAGGTTCTCACGGACCGGTCGCAATGCCGGAGAAGCAAAGCAACAAACCAAGTGCTCATACTACAGAAATGAAGAAGTAAGGTTTTTGACCGAACTTCGTCTTTCTTTGAGCATAGCGACGTATGAACCGACCTTGATTGGTTGAGGAAATACGATTACAGGAATTGAACTGAAGAGTTTGATCCTGGCTCAGATTGAACGCTAGCGGGATGCTTTACACATGCAAGTCGAACGGCAGCGCGAGAAAGCTTGCTTTCTTGGCGGCGAGTGGCGAACGGGTGAGTAATGTATCGGAACGTGCCCAGTAGCGGGGGATAACTGGCCGAAAGGTCAGCTAATACCGCATACGCCCTACGGGGGAAAGGGGGGGATCGCAAGACCTCTCACTATTGGAGCGGCCGATATCGGATTAGCTAGTTGGTGGGGTAAAGGCCTACCAAGGCAACGATCCGTAGCTGGTTTGAGAGGACGACCAGCCACACTGGGACTGAGACACGGCCCAGACTCCTACGGGAGGCAGCAGTGGGGAATTTTGGACAATGGGGGCAACCCTGATCCAGCCATCCCGCGTGTGCGATGAAGGCCTTCGGGTTGTAAAGCACTTTTGGCAGGGAAGAAACAGCCCGGGTTAATACCCCGGGTCAATGACGGTACCTGCAGAATAAGCACCGGCTAACTACGTGCCAGCAGCCGCGGTAATACGTAGGGTGCAAGCGTTAATCGGAATTACTGGGCGTAAAGCGTGCGCAGGCGGTTCGGAAAGAAAGGTGTGAAATCCCAGGGCTTAACCTTGGAACTGCACTTTTAACTACCGGGCTAGAGTACGTCAGAGGGGGGTAGAATTCCACGTGTAGCAGTGAAATGCGTAGAGATGTGGAGGAATACCGATGGCGAAGGCAGCCCCCTGGGATGATACTGACGCTCATGCACGAAAGCGTGGGGAGCAAACAGGATTAGATACCCTGGTAGTCCACGCCCTAAACGATGTCAACTAGCTGTTGGGGTTTATTAACCTTAGTAGCGCAGCTAACGCGTGAAGTTGACCGCCTGGGGAGTACGGTCGCAAGATTAAAACTCAAAGGAATTGACGGGGACCCGCACAAGCGGTGGATGATGTGGATTAATTCGATGCAACGCGAAAAACCTTACCTACCCTTGACATGTCTGGAATCCTTTAGAGATAGAGGAGTGCTCGCAAGAGAACCGGAACACAGGTGCTGCATGGCTGTCGTCAGCTCGTGTCGTGAGATGTTGGGTTAAGTCCCGCAACGAGCGCAACCCTTGCCATTAGTTGCTACATTAAGTTGGGCACTCTAATGGGACTGCCGGTGACAAACCGGAGGAAGGTGGGGATGACGTCAAGTCCTCATGGCCCTTATGGGTAGGGCTTCACACGTCATACAATGGTCGGGACAGAGGGTTGCCAAACCGCGAGGTGGAGCCAATCTCAGAAACCCGATCGTAGTCCGGATCGCAGTCTGCAACTCGACTGCGTGAAGTCGGAATCGCTAGTAATCGCGGATCAGCATGTCGCGGTGAATACGTTCCCGGGTCTTGTACACACCGCCCGTCACACCATGGGAGTGGGTTTCACCAGAAGTAGGTAGCCTAACCGCAAGGGGGGCGCTTACCACGGTGAGATTCATGACTGGGGTGAAGTCGTAACAAGGTAGCCGTATCGGAAGGTGCGGCTGGATCACCTCCTTTAAGAGCTCACAGCAAAGCTCGTTATTGAAGCGTCCACGCTTATCGGCTGTTTGGTACATGGTCTGAAGTCCAGGCCTGCATGAAAAGCAGACTCAAGGGGTCAGTAGCTCAGTCGGTTAGAGCACCGTCTTGATAAGGCGGGGGTCGATGGTTCGAATCCATCTTGACCCACCACGATTCATTGTCGGGCGGTAGGCTGGCGATGGGTTCTGGGGGATTAGCTCAGCTGGGAGAGCACCTGCTTTGCAAGCAGGGGGTCGTCGGTTCGATCCCGTCATCCTCCACCAGCGATTCATGGGGAAAGCGGGGCATCAGGCCTTCAGTCAAGAGCATCCTGGGCGACTAGGGTGTTGCTGACTGAGCGGGGCATCGCGAGATGAGCCCTCGGTGGAAGTACCATGTTCTTTAACAATCTGGAAGAAGCACAACAATGTAAATATCATGATCGACTTGATTGTCGAGCAGGGTAATTTACGGGTTGTGATTGCAAAATCAATTGTTCAAAAGTTCTCAAGAAAGACTTCGATCTGCTCTACCCAGGGTGGATTGAACGAACCTTGTTGGAATTGAACGGCACAAACACGCGAAACTCAGTTCCTGTAATCTGCAAAGTTATAGGATCAAGCGAATAAGTGCATATGGTGGATGCCTTGGCGATCACAGGCGATGAAGGACGTTGTAGCCTGCGAAAAGCTGCGGGGAGCTGGCAAACAAGCTTTGATCCGCAGATGTCCGAATGGGGAAACCCACGGCAGCGATGCCGTATCGTTATCTGAATACATAGGGTAACGAGGCGAACCGGGTGAACTGAAACATCTCAGTAGCTCGAGGAAAAGAAATCAACCGAGATTCCGGCAGTAGCGGCGAGCGAAACCGGAGCAGCCTTGACGATTTAGCGCAATCGATAGTCGAACGGTCTGGAAAGGCCGGCCGCAGCATGGTGATAGCCCTGTAGACGAAATCGAGTGCGTGGAACTAAGCGTCAGAGAAGTAGGGCGGGACACGTGAAATCCTGTCTGAAGATGGGGGGACCATCCTCCAAGGCTAAATACTCGTGATCGACCGATAGTGAACCAGTACCGTGAGGGAAAGGCGAAAAGAACCCCGGAAGGGGAGTGAAATAGATCCTGAAACCGTATGCATACAAACAGTAGGAGCCTCCTTGTGGGGTGACTGCGTACCTTTTGTATAATGGGTCAGCGACTTACATTCAGTGGCAAGCTTAACCGGATAGGGAAGGCGTAGCGAAAGCGAGTCCGAATAGGGCGATTCAGTCGCTGGGTGTAGACCCGAAACCAGGCGATCTATCCATGGTCAGGTTGAAGGCACGGTAACACGTGCTGGAGGACCGAACCCACTAATGTTGAAAAATTAGGGGATGAACTGTGGATAGGGGTGAAAGGCTAAACAAGCCTGGAGATAGCTGGTTCTCTCCGAAAACTATTTAGGTAGTGCCTCACATGATTACTGCCGGGGGTAGAGCACTGTTATAGCTAGGGGGTCATGGCGACTTACCAACCTATGGCAAACTCCGAATACCGGCAAGTACAGTGTGGGAGACAGAGCACCGGGTGCTAACGTCCGGACTCAAGAGGGAAACAACCCAGACCGCCAGCTAAGGTCCCTAAAACGGGCTAAGTGGGAAACGAAGTGGGAAGGCATAGACAGTCAGGAGGTTGGCTTAGAAGCAGCCATCCTTTAAAGAAAGCGTAATAGCTCACTGATCGAGTCGTCCTGCGCGGAAGATGTAACGGGGCTAAGCCAGTTACCGAAGCTGCGGGTGTGCAATTTATTGCACGCGGTAGGAGAGCGTTCTGTAAGCCTGCGAAGGTGGCTTGTAAAGGCTGCTGGAGGTATCAGAAGTGCGAATGCTGACATGAGTAGCGATAAAGGGGGTGAAAAGCCCCCTCGCCGTAAGTCCAAGGTTTCCTGCGCAACGTTCATCGGCGCAGGGTGAGTCGGCCCCTAAGGCGAGGCAGAGATGCGTAGCTGATGGGAAGCTGGTTAATATTCCAGCACCGTCGTGAGATGCGATGGGGGGACGGATGACGGAAGGTCATCGGGGTGTTGGATATCCCCGTTGCTGCACCATAGAAGGCGCTTAGGCAAATCCGGGCGCGGAATTCAAGGGTGTGGCTGGACAGGAACTTCGGTTCCTGGACTGATTGGAAGTTGTCCCAGGAAAAGCCTCTAAGCTTCAGTCTCACGAGACCGTACCGCAAACCGACACAGGTGGACGGGATGAATATTCCAAGGCGCTTGAGAGAACTCAGGAGAAGGAACTCGGCAAATTGATACCGTAACTTCGGGAGAAGGTATGCCCTGGTAGTGTGAGGTGCCTGCGCACTGAGCATGAAGGGGCCGCAGTGAATCGGTGGCTGCGACTGTTTATTAAAAACACAGCACTCTGCAAAGACGAAAGTCGACGTATAGGGTGTGACGCCTGCCCGGTGCCGGAAGGTTAAGTGATGGGGTGCAAGCTCTTGATCGAAGCCCCGGTAAACGGCGGCCGTAACTATAACGGTCCTAAGGTAGCGAAATTCCTTGTCGGGTAAGTTCCGACCTGCACGAATGGCGTAACGATGGCCACACTGTCTCCTCCTGAGACTCAGCGAAGTTGAAATGTTTGTGATGATGCAATCTACCCGCGGCTAGACGGAAAGACCCCATGAACCTTTACTGTAGCTTTGCATTGGATTGTGAACCGGCCTGTGTAGGATAGGTGGGAGGCGTTGAAACCGAGTCGCTAGATTCGGTGGAGCCAACCTTGAAATACCACCCTGGTCTGTTTGCGGTTCTAACCTTGGCCCGTGATCCGGGTTGGGGACAGTGCATGGTGGGCAGTTTGACTGGGGCGGTCTCCTCCTAAAGTGTAACGGAGGAGTACGAAGGTACGCTAGGTACGGTCGGAAATCGTGCTGATAGTGCAATGGCATAAGCGTGCTTGACTGTGAGACTGACAAGTCGAACAGGTGCGAAAGCAGGTCATAGTGATCCGGTGGTTCTGTATGGAAGGGCCATCGCTCAACGGATAAAAGGTACTCTGGGGATAACAGGCTGATACCGCCCAAGAGTTCATATCGACGGCGGTGTTTGGCACCTCGATGTCGGCTCATCTCATCCTGGGGCTGTAGCCGGTCCCAAGGGTATGGCTGTTCGCCATTTAAAGAGGTACGTGAGCTGGGTTTAAAACGTCGTGAGACAGTTTGGTCCCTATCTGCCGTGGGCGTTGGATACTTGACGGAGCCTGCTCCTAGTACGAGAGGACCGGAGTGGACGTACCACTGGTGTATCGGTTGTCATGCCAATGGCATTGCCGAGTAGCTATGTACGGAAGAGATAACCGCTGAAGGCATCTAAGCGGGAAACTCGTCTGAAGATTAGGTATCCCGGGGGCTTGACCCCCCTGAAGGGTCGTCCGAGACCAGGACGTTGATAGGCTGGGTGTGGAAGCGCGGCAACGCGTGCAGCTAACCAGTACTAATTGCCCGTGCGGCTTGATCCTATAACCTTGCGGAGTACCGCAACGGAATTAGAGTGATCGTGTAGTAGCCGACACAATTGAACGAAACAACGCAACCCCGGGCTTCGCCCTTGTGAGACCGCTGCCATGCAGCCCTCGCAAGACGCGCGCCTGTGTGCTTCTTCCAAATTGGCGAACCAGTCCCTCGAAAGACTGATTCGCAACCAGTTATGCTTGACGACCATAGCAAGGCGGTCCCACTCCTTCCCATCCCGAACAGGACAGTGAAACGCCTTCGCGCCGATGATAGTGGGTGGACACCTGTGAAAGTAGGTCATCGTCAGGCTTCTATACCGCAAAGCCCCTGCAGAGTATTCTGCAGGGGCTTTGTCTTTTTGCCGTCGCCGATGGCGGCAGCGGCTGTTGCCGAGGCGGCGGGTGCTACTTGAGCAGGCGCGCCAGCTCGACCGCGGTGCGCACGCCCATTTTGGCGAAGACGTGGGCGCGGTGGACTTCCACCGTCCGCATGGTGATCCCCATCATGTCGGCAATCACCTTGTTCATCTTGCCCTCCAGGATCAGATCCATGACCTCGCGCTCGCGCGCCGATAGCGAATCCAGGCGCGCCTGGACTTGCGCCTGGTCGCCGGCCTCCAGGGATGCCCGCAACGCTTCTTGCACGCGGTCCATCAGCGAATTGTCGTTGAATGGTTTTTCAAAGAAATCAAAAGCACCGCGTTTCAGGCTGTCGACGGCCATCGGGACGTCGCCGTGGCCGGTCAGGAAAATGACCGGCATGCGCCGGGTATAGCCGCGCGCCTCGAGGGCGTCGAATAGCTGCGCGCCGCTCATGTCAGGCATGCGCATGTCGAGCAGCAGGCAGTCTCCTTCGTGGCTGAAGGCGAAGTCCGTGCCCAGCATGTCGAGAAAGGGCTGGGCGCCATCGTATCCCATGGCTTCGATGCGGCGGGATTGGGCCAGCCAGATCAGCGAGTCCCGGATGACCTCTTCGTCGTCAACGATATGTAGCACCTTGTCGTTTCCCTCCCTGGGGCGCGCACGGCCCGCGTGTGTGCAGCCATTTTATGCCTTTACGCGATCGGCGGACGCAGCGGCGGGCAGCGAGAAACGGAAGATCGTGCCCCCGCCGGGATTGTCGGCGTAGCTCAGGGTGCCGCCGTGTGATTCCACGACGGTGCGGCATATCTTGAGGCCCATGCCCATGCCATCGACCTTTGTGGAAAAGAAGGGGGAAAACAGTTTCTCGCGGGCATGCTGCGGGATGCCGCAGCCGCGGTCGGTGACGCTGATGAACACGTTGCCGGGGACAAGCGGGTCGATGCCTGCGCCGATGTGCAGGGTCCGGCGGGAGGGCTCCATGTCCCGCATCGATTCGATGGCGTTGCGGGTCAGGTTGAGCAGCACTTGCCCGAGCATCATCTGGTCGGCCAGCACCGGCGGCGTGTCCGGCGCGATGTCGGTCTTGATCGTGATGAAATGCTGGTTGGCCTGCAATTCGGCCAGTTGGACGACATCGGCGATCAAGGCGGACGACTCCACGGGCTCCCGATGGGGTTCGCGCCGTTTGGTGAAGGTGTGGACGCTGCGGATGACATGCCCGGCGCGCTGCGCCTGGGTATTGGCTTTCTCCAGGGCCTCCCGAATGAGGGTCATGCGGGCCTCGCCCGGCTGCGCGTCGGGATCGTTCAGCAGGTTGAGCGCCCCCGTCGTATAGCTGGTGATCGCGGCCAGCGGCTGGTTCAGTTCATGGGCCAGGGTCGAGGCGAGTTCTCCCATGGTCACCAGCCTGGCGCTGGCCTGGAGCTTTTCCTGCTGGCGCCGGTTCAGATCCTCGAACCGCTTGCGATCGGAAATGTCCAGGATCGATCCCATCCAGCCCGTCTGGCGGCCGTTTTCATCGACCAGCGCGGATTCGTACACCAGCACGGGAAAGCGCTCCTGGTCCCGGCGCAGGAAGATCGTCTCGAAACCTTGAGTGTTGATCTTGCCTGCGATGCGCAGGGCAAAACGTTCCTGGTATTCATCCATGACCTCCGGGGCCCAGTAGGGCATGGGCGGTGAACGCCCGATCAGATCTTGGGCGGGGATGCCGACCATGCGGCAAAAGGCGGGGTTGACGTAGGTGATCCTGCCGCTCAGGTCGTACACCCGCAAGCCGGTCACCAGGGAGTCCTCCATGGCAGTGCGAAAAGCGATCTGTTCGCGCAGCGCGCGTTCGACGGCCATCCGGCGGTTGATGTCGCGCCACAGGGCGGCGAGGCTCCAGAACAGGCCCAACGTCAAGACGACGATGACGACGATCAACAGGTTGGGCAGCAGCTTGGGCGCACCCCTGACGCTGTTGGTGCGCAGCGTGATGTCCGCATAGGGCAGGTGCAGGTCGTGCGCGTAGGTATACACGCCCCGCCCGGCGCCGCCCGCGGTGCGCCGCCCCAAAGTGCGCTCGTAGCGGTCGGTGAGGTGGATCTCGTTCTTCTGGGCGAACCACCAGGGCACCATTTGTTCCAGGATGCCGGTCAGGGAGTAGGTGGCGATCACGCTGCCGGCGTAGCGCCCGTCCTGATGGATTGGAAAGAAATAATCCATGACGGCGGGGTGCTGATCGTCTACAGGCGGATCTGGCTGGCTGTATTCCGGCGCCAGGGTGGCGCGGATGCGGTCCAGCTTCAAGCGCAGCGGTTCGGGCAGTTCGGTCAGTGAAAAAGAGGTGTTCCGGTCGGAGCCCGCGCCCCGGCCGTCCGCGCCGATCCAGATGATGCGCGTGAGCTCGGGATGAGTGCGCAGCAAAAAGCGCATCCGCTTCTGCAGCTTTTCGCCGGCCAGATGGCCGACGGCGATTTCATTGGCCAGCGAACGGAAATCGTCTTCATTGCGCCCAAGCTGGAAGCGGATGGTCTGCTCGACCCAGAGCGTATCGGCGATCAACTGCTCCTGGCGCTCTGTCGATTCCATTTGCTGCGCCTGATGCGGCAGCCAGATGACGGTGGTCAGGAACAACAGCGCGCACAGGACCGGCACCAGCCATTGCCAGGTGCGCCGGTGAACGAGCGGAGTGTGGGCGGTCAAGGGAGGCATGCCGGATGAGTTTTTCTTAGTGTATCCGAGCCTTGCGGCCCCGGCGCTGGATCGGCGCCCGGCCCGCTTGTGGATTTCCACAGTTGAAAGCAGTGGCCCGGTTGCTCAGAATGGCGGCAAATGTATCAATGATGCGAATGCCAAGCCCGAATACCGCCGCAGTGATGAAATTATTTGCCATTCTGTTCTCCTGGATATTCGCATGCCTGTTGCCATCGCATGCGGTTCAGGCGCAGCAGGAGCCTATTGTCATCCGGTTCAGCCATGTGGTGGCTGCGGATACGCCCAAGGGCAAAGCGGCGGTCCGCTTCAAGCAACTGGCCGAAGAGGCAACCAACGGCCGGGTGCGCGTGCAGGTCTATCCGAATAGCGAGCTTTACCGTGACCGCGAGGAACTGGAAGCGCTTCAGTTAGGCGCGGTCGAAATGATTGCGCCTTCCTTGTCCAAATTCGGGCCGTTGGGCGTGCGTGAGTTTGAAGTCTTTGATTTGCCGTTCCTGTTTCCAGACGAAGCGGCGCTGCACCAGATCACGAATGGGCCGATCGGCGCCGGCATGCTGCAGCGGTTGCGCCTCAAGGGGGTCATCGGTCTGGCGTTCTGGGACAATGGATTCAAGTCTTTCTCGGCCAACAGGCCGCTGCTCGCGCCTTCCGATCTGACCGGTCTGCGCCTGCGCATTCAACCCTCCCGGGTGCTCGATGCCCAGATGAGGGCGCTGGGCGCGCAGCCGATGACCATGCGTTTTGGCGAGGTCTACGCGGCCCTTGAGGCGGGGGTGGTGGATGGCACCGAGAATCCGCCTTCGAATTTCTATACCCAGGGCATGCAAGACGTGCAGTCGCACTTCACGGTGTCCAATCACGGTTATCTGGGCTATGCGGTGATCGTCAACCGGAAGTTCTGGGAAGATCTGCCTTCCGAGGTCCGCGAAGCGCTGGAAGAGGCCATGCGCAAGGCGACGGCCTATGCCGCCTCGATTTCGCAAGCCGAGAACGACCGCGCCTTGAATGCGATCCGTGCGTCCGGCAAGACGCAAGTGCATGTCCTGACGGAAACGGAGCGTCAGGCATGGAAGAAAGCTCTGTCCGCCGTCAGCGTCGAGATGGAAGACGTGATCGGCAGGCAACTGATCGCCGATATCCGGCGAACGATCGGAACCCGTTAGGGCGGGGCCGATCGAGGTTTTTAGCGTTTGATTTCAAGACCCATCATAAATAGGGAGACTTTGTCATGAAAATCCGCATCCCCGCCGTCAAGGCCTTGAGCGTCTGCATCGCGCTGGCTTTTTCCTCCGGAGCGCTGGCCGATCAGCCCATCGTCGTGAAGTTCAGCCACGTCGTCGCCGAAAACACCCCCAAGGGGCAGGGCGCGCTCAAGTTCAAGGAACTGGCCGAGGCCAACCTGCCGGGCAAGGTCGAAGTCCAGGTGTTCTCCAACTCGCAGCTCTTTGGCGACGGCAAGGAAATGGAAGCCTTGCTGCTGGGCGACGTGCAGATCATCGCGCCGTCCCTGGCCAAGTTCGACCGCTATACCAAGAAGCTGCAGATTTTCGATCTTCCGTTCATGTTCGACGACATGGCCGCGCTGGACCGCTTTCAGTCCAGCGACGCCGGGCAGGAACTGCTGAACTCCATGAAATCCAAGGGCATCCAGGGCCTGGCCTATTGGCATAACGGCCTGAAGCAGATGTCCAGCAACAAGGACACGCTTGTCCGTCCGGAAGACATCAAGGGCCTGAAGTTCCGCATCCAGTCTTCCGACGTGCTGGAAGCCCAGTTCCGCCAGTTGGGCGCCAATCCCCAGAAGCTGGCCTTTGCCGAGGTCTATCAGGCCTTGCAGACCGGCGTGGTCGATGGCGCTGAAAATCCCTGGTCGAACATCTACTCGCAAAAATTCCACGAGGTCCAGAAGACCATCGCGGTCACCAACCACGGCGCGCTGGACTACATGGTGATCACCAATTCCGGCTGGTGGGATGGTCTGCCCGAGGATATCCGTGCGGGTCTGCAAAAAGCCATGGCGGGGGCGACGGAGCATGCCAACAAGCTGGCTGCCGAAATCAACGATCGCGACCAGAAGCGCATCGCCGAAGCCGGCAAAGCGAAGATCCAGACCCTGACCAAGCGGGATATCGCCGCCTGGCGCGAAGCCGTCCGGCCTGTCTGGGCGAAGTTCTCCGACCAGATCGGCGAAGACCTGATCGCGAAGGCCCGGGCGTCCAACGGCGACTGAGAATCGGCTTGATCGCGCGGCCGCCAGGAGGCGGCCGTTTCGTGTCCTGACAAAGGAGTTCTCCATGCCTAGAACCTGGCTGGAACATATCGAGGAGGGCCTGATCGCCTTTCTCCTGGCGGCAATGACCGTGGTGACGTTCGCCCAGGTCGTGGCCCGCTACGTCTTCAACTACAGCTTTGTCTGGGCGTTGGAGCTGACCATGTTTTTCTTCGGCGCCCTGATCTTCCTGGGCATCTCTTACGGCGTGCGCGTGGGCGCGCATATCGGGGTGGATGCGCTCGTGCGCATTCTGCCCGCCCGGGCGGCCCATGCGGTGACGATCGTCAGCACCCTGCTGTGCATCTTGTATGCGGCCATCGTCGTCTACGGCGCCTGGATCTACGTCGACAAGATCTACACCATCGGCATCCTGGCCCAGGATCTGCCCGTCCCGCAGTGGGTGCCGCGCGTGGTGCTGCCGCTGGGTTATATCCTGCTCCTGTGGCGCCTGGGCGAGGTCCTGTGGAACCTGCTGAAGGGCGGGCACGCCTCGTTGCTGGGTGACGAGGTCGCCGATGCCATGAAATACCGCAGCGATGATTCCAAGGGAGACGCCGCATGACCACCACCGCCCTTTTCATCCTGCTGTTCGTCTTCATGTTCATGGGCATGCCCGTGGCCGTGGCCCTGGGCCTGTCCTCGCTGCTGACCATCATGGCCTTCGGCCACGATTCGCTGGCTTCGCTCTCGCTCAAGCTTTATGAGACGTCCGAGCACTTTACCTTGATGGCGATCCCCTTCTTCGTGCTGGCGGGCGCTTTCATGACGACCGGCGGCGTGGCCCGGCGCATGATCCGCTTTGCCATCGCTGCCGTGGGCCATCTGCACGGCGGCCTGGCGATTGCCTCGGTGCTGGCCTGCGTGCTGTTCGCCGCCGTTTCGGGCTCTTCACCGGCCACCGTGGTGGCTGTGGGTTCGATCGTGATTGCCGGTATGGTACGCGCCGGCTACACGGAAAGTTTCGCTGCGGGGGTGATCTGTAACGCCGGTACGCTCGGCATTCTTATCCCGCCATCCATCGTTCTGGTGGTCTACGGCGCGGTCACCGAGACATCGGTGGGGGCCCTGTTCATGGCCGGCGTCGTTCCCGGGCTGTTGCTGGGCCTGGTGCTGATGGTGGCCATCTACATCGTTGCGCGCGTGCGCAACATGCCGCGCCAGCCGCGCGCCTCGATCGGCGAGGTCCTGAGCGCGGGCCGCGACTCGATCTGGGGGCTGCTGCTGATCATCATCATCCTGGGGGGAATCTACGGCGGAATCTTCACGCCCACCGAAGCGGCCGCCGTGGCTGCCGTCTACGCCTTTGCCATCGCGGTTTTCGTCTATCGCGACATTGGCTTCAAGCAGGTGCCCGAGGTCCTGATCGATGCGGCCAAGGTGACCATCATGCTGATGTTCATCATCGCCAACGCGCTGCTGTTCGCCCATGTGCTGACTACCGAACGCATTCCCCAGGCCATTGCCGAGCAGATCATCGCCTGGGACATGAGCGCCTGGCAGTTCCTGATCGTGGTCAACATTCTGCTGCTGGTGGCCGGCGCCTTCATGGAACCGACCGGCATCATCCTGATCCTGGCCCCGATCCTGTTCCCGATCGCCACCCAGATGGGCATTGATCCGGTGCACCTGGGCATCATCATGGTGGTCAACCTGGAAATCGGTATGGTCACCCCGCCCGTGGGCCTGAACTTGTTCGTGACGGCCGGCATTACCAAGATGAGCATCGGGCAGGTCATCCGGGCCGCGTTCCCGTGGCTGTCCCTTTTGCTGGTCTACCTGGTCTTCATCACCTACGTGCCCGCCGTCAGCCTCTGGCTGCCCAGCCTGCTGGGCTGATCGGTCAGGCTCCGCGCTGAAAAAAGGCCGGCCGCCCCTGGGCGGCCGGCCTTTTCAATGCCGCACAGGCGACGTGGCGGGGATCAGAACAGCTTGCCGAACTGGGCGATGAGCAGATAGATCGAGAAGCCGCCGTAGAACAGCACCGCCCACAGAATGGCCGCGAAGCGCACGCCGCCCAGCCCGATGGCGCGCGGCAGCATGCAGCGGTTCAACTGGATCAGCAGCACCGAGTACACGAACATCACCAGGCCGTTGAGCGCCGAGGCGATCACCAGCAGCAGCAGCGGCTGGCTGACGCCCGAGAGCAGAATGATGGAGCCGAAAGCCACCATCAGCCAGACGATCAGGAAGTACAGGCGGCTTTCCGTCCAGGTCTGGCTGTCGCGCAGCCAGTTGGTCTTGGCGATGTCGGCCACGATCCGGCCGATCATGTCGAGCACGGTCAGGTTGGTGGAAAGCAGCACCACCACGCCGGTGAACCAGAATGCCGGCCCGACCCAGGGGCCGGCCCGCTCATTCAGATTTTCGCCCAGCAGCCGCACGAAATCGAAATTCTGCGCGGTGCTGCCGACGCCGACGTAGAGATAGGCCAGCATCATGAACAGCATGATGGCAAACAGGCCGAGCAGGAAGAAGGTAATGAATTGCTCGCGGTCGGCCACTTTCCACCAGCCGCGCCAGCGCCGCATATTGGCTTCGTCCTGGCGGAAGAAGTAACCGATCGCGGCGTCGGTGGTTTCCTGGCCGGTGATGGGCGAGACGATCTTCGGCAGATGGGCGCCCATGCCCAGCCCCTTGTCGCGCACCCAGTTCGATTGGGCCAGATTCATGACCCCGCCGGCGCCTGCGAAGGCGATGGCGCCCAACAGCAAGGCGATGGGCAGCTTGCCGATGGCCTCGGGGATCTTCGGCACCTCGGTGGTGAAGCCGGCAACCAGTGCGCCCCAGGTCTCGCCGTTGAGCAGGCCCACGACGATGTAGATCATGAACAGCACGATCAGGGCGACGAGGAAGAACTGGATTTTTTCCACGGTTCGGTAGACCACCGGCGAGACGGTCAGGATGATGCCGATCAGCACCAGCGAGGCGATGGTGATCGGGATCACCGCGTCCCCCGACAGGCCGAAGGCATAGGTCAGCGCGGTGGAACTGCCGGTTGCCCATCCGGGCCACATCCAGGGAACGACAGCCATGATGATGAACAGCCAGCTCCAGGGTTTCCAGAGCCGGGTGAAGCCGGTGACGGCGGTTTCCCCGGTGGCCAGCGTGTAGCGTGTGATTTCCATGTTGAGGAAATACTGGGTCAGGATGCCGATGGTGGCCAGCCAGACCAGGGCCAGGCCCGTCTGGGTGGAAATGTAGGGCCACAGCACGAATTCACCTGAACCGATCGAGCCTGCCAGCAAAAGCACGCTGGGGCCGATGACTTTTTTCATCGGCAAGGGTTCGGGAAGATCCCGGTAAGTGGTGGGAGGCAGGTTCCGACTGCGGATCTCTTCGGCGACCTGGGAGTTGGAAGGCGTTGGACTGACGGCTGAATCGACCATGTGCAAGACCTCTCTGAGAGTGAGTGGTATTTGCCGAGATGGCCATGCGATGCAGCCCTGGCCACCACCGCGCGCCCGCTGGATTCAGCGGGACGTCAGTTCATGCTAGGAGTGTGCGCGGCGGTGGTCAAGGTCGGGAAGGACAATCAAGGGTTAACCAGTACACTGAAGGTTGAGCGTCAGCAACTGGAAGGTTTCATGGGCCGGCAGGCCCATCACGCCACTGTGGCTGCCTTCCAGGCGCGCTACGAAGGCGGCCGCCCGGCCCTGGATGGCGTAGCCGCCCGCCTTGCCGAAAGGCTCGCCGCTGGCGACGTAGCGGGCAATGTCGCCGGTCGTCAGCGGCTGGAAATGGACGGTGCTGATGCTGACCGCTTCGTGGAAACCGCCTCCGGCCGCCAGTACCACGGCGGTGTGGACTGCGTGCGCGCGGCCGGACAGGCGGCGCAACATGCGGGCGGCATCGGCCGCGTCGCGCGGCTTGCCCAGGACTTCGCCGTCCAGGATGACCGTGGTGTCGGCGCACAGAATGGGCGCCTCGCGCCAGCCGGCGGGCCAGGCGCTCGGCAGCGGGTCGGGTTGTCCCCCGGTGGCCAGCCAGGCGGCGGCGCGTTCGGCCTTGTCCCGCGCGGTGCGGCGGACATAGTCGGCGGGCGGCTCGCCCGGCAGGCGGGGCTCGTCCTCGCCTTCGGGGGCGGGCACGCGCAGGATGCCGTGGGGAATGCCGAGTTGATCCAGGATTTCATGGCGTCGGGGGCTGGCGGACGCCAGGAGGATGAAGGACGTCATGTCAGCTCACGCGCAGGATCTTCATCCCGTTGGTGCCGCCGCTGTCGCTGTAGAAATCGCCCTTGGTCAGGATGATCCAGTCGCCCGTCTGCAACTGTCCCCGGTTGCGCAGGATATCGATGGCGGCATCGCTGACCTCGGCCGGCGGCAGCGCCGCCGCATCGAAGGGGATGGTGTAGACCCCGCGAAACAGCGCGGCGCGTCGCTGGGTGGCCGGGTGCCGGGTGTAGCAGTAGATGGGCACGCCGGAGCGGATGCGCGACATGATGAGCGGGGTGTGGCCGCTTTCGGTCAGGCTGATGATGGCCTTGATGCCGGGGAAGTGATTGGCGGCGTACATGCTGGCCAGCGCGATGGTCTCGTCGCAACGCGAGAAGGTTTCCCCCAGGCGGTGGTGGGATTGAATGCTGGTGGGTTCCCGTTCGGCGCCCAGACAGATCCGCGCCATGGCCTGGACCGCCTCGACGGGATATCGCCCTGAGGCCGACTCGGCCGACAGCATGACGGCATCGGTGTAGTCGAGCACGGCATTGGCGACGTCGGAGACCTCGGCGCGGGTCGGGATCGGGCTGGCGATCATGGATTCCATCATCTGGGTCGCCGTGATCACCAGCTTGTTCTGGGTGCGGGCGTGCTGGATGATGCGCTTCTGGATGCCGGCGAGCCGGGCATCGCCGATTTCCACGCCCAGGTCGCCCCGGGCCACCATCACGCCGTCGCTGGCGCGGATCAGATTGTCCAGCGCGGCATCGTCGGCCACGGCTTCGGCGCGCTCGATCTTGGCGATGATCCAGGCCGGGCTGCCGGCTTCGCGCACCAGGCGCCGCGCCTGTTCGATGTCGGCTCCGGCGCGGGGAAAGGAGACCGCCACGTAGTCCAGTTCGAGTTCGGCCGCCAGGCGGATGTCCTGGCGGTCCTTGTCGGTCAGGCTGGGCGCCGAGATGCCGCCGCCCCGGCGGTTGATGCCTTTGTTGTTGGACAACGGCCCGCCGACTTCGACCCGCGTGTGGACGGCGCCGGCATCCACGGATTCGACCCGCAGGATCACGCGGCCATCGTCCAGCAGCAATTCGTCGCCGGGCGCGCAGTCCTGGACCAGCGGCGGGTATTCGATGCCGACGATCCCGGGGTTGCCGGCGTCCAGCGGATGTTCGATGGACAGCGTGAAGGCGTCGCCCGGATTCAGCGTGACGGCGCCATCGGCGAAGCGGCCGATGCGGATCTTGGGGCCCTGGAGATCGCCCATGAGGGCGATGTGGCGGTCGAGCCGGGCGGAGATCTCGCGAACCAGCCGGACCCGTTCCCGGTGATCGTCGGCCGTGCCGTGGGAAAAATTCAGCCGGGCCACGTCCAGGCCGGCCAGGATCAGGGCCTCGATGCGTTCGGGGCTGGAGGTCGAAGGCCCCAGCGTGGCAACGATTTTGGTGCGGCGGCGCGCGGTCATGGTGGCGAGTCTCCTTCAGTCGCGGTGGTAGGGGTGGCCTGCCAGGAGTGTCCAGGCCCGGTAGAGCTGTTCGGCCAGCAGGATGCGGACCATGGGATGAGGCAGGGTCAGCGAGGACAGCCTCAGCGTCTGGCGCGCGGTCTGCTTGATCGCCGGATCCAGGCCATCCGGCCCGCCGACGATGAAGGCAATGTCGCTGCCGCCGGCCCGCCAGGTTTCGAGGTGGCCGGCCAGGTCGCGGGTCGTCAGGTCGCGCCCGTGCTCATCGAGGATGACGCGCCAGGCCTGCGCGGGCAGCGCGGCTTCGATGCGCTGAGCTTCGGCATGCATCAGTTGCTGCGGGGTCTTGCCGCTGGTGCGGGGTTCCGGCCGGATCTCGTGCAGTTCGAGGGCGCAGTCGCGCGGCATGCGCTTGGCGAAATCCTGCCAGGCCGTCTGGACCCAGGACGGCATACGGGTGCCGACAGCGTAGACCCGCAGTTTCATTCGTCTTCGTCGAAACCGCCCGACGCGCCGGCCTGCGCGGGACCGGTGGACAGCAGCCGGACGCGCACCGGTTTGGCGCCCCAGATTTCTTCCAGATTGTAATAGGCGCGGATGGCCGGCTGCATGCAGTGCACCACAATGTCGCCCAGATCGATCAGCAGCCATTCTCCGGTATCCTCGCCCTCGTAGGCGACGATTTCCAGGCCCTGCTTTTTGGCCTGTTCGGCCACGTGGCCGGCGATGGCCCGGGTCTGGCGGTTGGAGGTGCCGCTGGCGATGATGACGCGGTCGAACAGGCTGGTCAGGCCCGTGGTGTTGAAGACCTTGATGTCCTGGGCTTTGGCGTCTTCCAGGGCATCGATGACGAGGCGTTGCTGTTTTTGCAGATTCATAGGCTTGCGGAGTCCTGATAGAGCCGGTGGGCGTGGATATAGTCCAGCACGCGCGGATCCAGCGCGGCGTCGACGGGCCGTCCGGCGGCCAGGGCCTGCCGGATCGCCGTGGCGGAGATCGGTTGCGGAACGAAGGGGATCCGGACCAGCCCCCCGGGAGACAGGGCTTGGGCCAGCGGGGAGGGCGGGGCGGCGGGAATGCCGGGGCGCTCGGCGACCGCCAGCCGGACGTGGCTCAGCAGGTCGCGCCAGCGATGCCAGGTGCAGAAATTGGCCAGTTGGTCGGAGCCGAGGATCCAGGTGTAACGGGCCGTGGAGGGCAGGGCGGCGAGCGTATCGATGGTATAGGTGTCGCCGCCGCGATGCAATTCGATCGGATTGACGCGCAGGCCCGGGTCGCCGGCGCAGGCCAGTTCCAACATGCGCAGACGGTGTGCCGGAGCGGCGCCGAGGCGGCCGCGCTGCCAGGGGCGTGCGGCGGGCAGCAGTTCGACGTGGGCCAGCCCCAGCGCATCCCGGGCGGCTTGCGCCAGGGCGATATGGGCCCGGTGGACCGGATCGAAGCTGCCGCCCAGCAGGCCGACCTCGGGCATCACAGCCATGTGCGCGGCCGCAGATAGTCGGCCAGCGCCGCTTCGGGCGATCCGGGGGAGGGCGTCCAGTCGTAGCGCCATTGGGCCACGGGCGGCATGGACAGCAGGATGGATTCGGTGCGTCCGCCCGATTGCAGGCCGAACAGCGTGCCTCGATCGTAGACCAGGTTGAATTCCACGTAGCGCCCGCGCCGGTAGGCCTGGAAGGCGCGTTCGCGTTCGCCGTAGGGCGTGTCGCGCCGGGCCTGGACAATGGGGACGTAGGCCGGGATGAAGCAGTCTCCCACCGCGCGGGTCAGGGCGAAGCAGGTGTCGAAATCCGGCGCGTTCAGATCGTCGAAGAACAGGCCGCCGACGCCGCGTGTCTCGCCCCGGTGGCGCAACAGGAAGTAGTCGTCGCACCAGGCTTTGTAGCGAGGGTATTTGTCGTCTCCGAAGGGAGCGACCGCATCGTGGCAGACTTGATGGAAATGGCGCGCATCGGCTTCCACCGGGTAGTAGGGGGTGAGGTCCAGGCCGCCGCCGAACCAGAAAACGTCGGTTTCGCCGCTTTTCGGGGCGTGGGCGACGAACAGGCGCACGTTCATGTGCGTGGTCGGCACGTGCGGGTTGCGCGGATGCAGCACCATCGACACGCCCATGGCCTCCCAGCCGCGTCCGGCCAGTTCGGGCCGGTGGGCGCTGGCCGAGGGCGGCAACGCGTCGCCGCGCACGTGGCTGAACAGTACGCCGGCCCGTTCGAATACCGTGCCGTTTTCGCAGTAGCGGGCCAGACCGCCGCCGCCCTCCGGGCGCGTCCAGGGGTCGCGACCGAAGGCGGCGCCCTCGAGATCCTCCAGGGCACGCACGATATGGTCCTGGAGGGCGGTGAAGGTGTCGTGGACCAGGGAGACGGGAACCTGCATGACCAAGGCCTGTTTGCGGCTAGGCATCGTGCCGATTGCCGGCCGCCAGCGCGCGCCAGCCGATGTCGCGGCGGAACTGGCGGCCGTCGAACTGGGTCTGGTTGACGGCGTCGTAGGCGGCCTGTTGAGCGCGGCGGATGGAGTCGGCCAGGGCCGTGACGCACAGCACGCGTCCGCCGCTGGTGCGCAGCGCGCCGCAGTCCGCCGTGGTGCCGGCGTGGAATGTGACGCAATCCGCGGTATCCGGGGCCAGCGCCGTGATCGGGTCGCCCTTGCGCGGCGCATCCGGGTAGCCGGCGGCAGCCAGCACCACGCCGACGGCGGTGCGCCGGTCCCAGTCGATCTCGGCCTGGTCCAGCGTGCCGTCCAGGGCATGCTCCAGGGTTTCGGAGAAATCGCTCTTGACGCGCAGCATGATGGGCTGCGTTTCGGGATCGCCCAGCCGGCAGTTGAATTCCAGGACCTTCAGGCTGCGGGTGGCATCGGGCCCGGGGCCGATCATCAGGCCCGCGTACAGAAAACCGGTGTAGGGAATGCCGTCGCGCGCCATGCCCTGGATGGCGGGCTGGATGATTTCGCGCATGATGCGGTTGTGCAGGGCCGGGGTGACGATGGGCGCGGGCGAGTAGGCGCCCATGCCGCCGGTGTTGGGGCCGGTGTCGCCGTCGAGCAGGCGTTTGTGATCCTGGCTGGTGGCCAGCGGCAAGATGTGCTGACCGTCGCACATGACGATGAAGCTGGCTTCTTCGCCCTCGAGGAACTCCTCGATCACCACGCGGGCGCCGGCCGCGCCGAAAGCGCCATTTTCGCCCAGCATGTGATCGATGGCGCCCAGCGCTTCGTCCAGGTTTTGCGCCACGACCACGCCTTTGCCGGCGGCCAGGCCATCGGCCTTGACGACGATGGGCGCCCCCTGGGCGCGGATGTAGGCGCGGGCCGCATCGGCATCGGTGAAGGTGCCGTAGGCGGCGGTCGGGATGCGATGGCGCACCATGAAGGCCTTGGCGTAGTCCTTCGAGCTTTCGAGCTGGGCGGCGGCCTGCGTGGGGCCGAAGATGCGCAGCCCGGCGGCGCGGAAGGCGTCCACGATCCCGGCGGCCAGCGGCGCCTCGGGGCCGACGACGGTAAAGGCGATCTTTTCGCCGCGGGCGAATTCGATCAGGTCGCCGGCATCCTGCAGTGGCAGATTTTCCAGAGCCGGTGTCCGGGCCGTGCCGCCGTTGCCCGGCGCCACATAGACCTTGTGCACCCGGGGCGATTGCGCCAGGCGCCAGGCCAGGGCATGTTCGCGCCCGCCGGCGCCGATCACGAGCAGCTTCATTCGGCCTCGTCCAGGACGGCAGTGGTGTAGACCTCTTGAACGTCGTCCAGATCTTCCAGGAGGTCGATGATTTTCTGCATGCGCTCGGCGTCCTCGCCGGCGAGTTCGACTTTGGACAGGGCCTTCATGACCACGCCGTGGATTTCAGCCTGCAGCCCGGCCGCGTCGAACGCTTGCTTCAGGGCGGTGTAGTCGCCGGGTTCGCAGGTGACCTCGATCACCTCTTCTTCGTCGGACTGGACGTCGTCGGCGCCGTTTTCCAGGGCGACTTCCATGACGTGCTCTTCAGAGGTGCCGGGGGCAAAGATGAACTGGCCGCAATGCTTGAACATGAAGGCCACGCAACCGTCCTGTCCCAGGTTGCCGCCATGCTTGCTGAGCGTGTGGCGAACTTCGGACACCGTGCGCTGGCGGTTGTCGGTCATGCAATCGATGATCAGGGCCGCGCCGCCGATGCCGTAGCCTTCGTAGCGGATTTCCTCGTAGTTGGCGCTGTCGTCGGTGCCGGCCCCGCGCTGGATGGCCCGCAGGATGTTGTCCTTGGGCATATTGGCGGCTGTGGCTTTGTCCCAGGCGAGGCGCAGTGCGGGATTGGCATCGGGGTCGGGGCCGCCGGCGCGGGCGGCCACGGTGATTTCACGGATGATCTTCGTCCAGAGCTTGCCGCGCTTGGCGTCTTGGCGCCCTTTGCGGTGCTGGATGTTTGCCCATTTGCTGTGTCCGGCCATGATTGGTGTGTCGAGTCCGATGAGATGCGTTCAATGAACCCTAGATTTTAGCGCCTTGGGCAGAATCAGTCTGCAGACGCCTGGCGCAGGCCGGACCAGGTGATCGCCCCGACGATGAGGGCGCCGCCCGCCAGCGCGCGCGCCGTGGGGTACTGTGCGAACAGGAGGGCTGCGAACAGAATGGCGTAGACCGGCTCCAGGGCGATCACGATGCCGGCGGTGCGGGCCTTCAGCCTGGTCAGGCTGGCAACCAGCAGCGCGTGGGACAGTGCCGTGCAGAACACGCCCAGCATGAACAGCCAAACCCAGTCGAGCGTCCGCAGCGACATGAATTCCGTCAGGCACCAGGGCAAGGTCAGCAGGGCGACAATGCCGTTTTCCCAGCAGGCCAGCTCGCGGGCCGGGATCAGGCTGACGGCTTGGCGGTTGGCCAGAGTGAACAGGGCGAAGGACAGGCCCGAGAGTACCGCCCAGCCCAGACCGACGGTGGCCTGGTCGCTGAAGTCGAAGGACGGCGTGACCAGCGCCAGGCCCGCCGTCACCAGCGCGACCACGGCCCATTCGGAAGCCCGCGTGCGTTCGTGGAACAGGAATCCCTCGAACAGGGTGATGAAGGCGGGGAAACTGGCAAAGCCCAGTGTGGCGATGGCGATGCCGCCGACCTTCACGGCGACGAAGAAAGTCGTCCAATGAACGGTCAGCAGGACCCCGGCCGCCAGCAGTACCGGCACGGAGCGGCGACCGGGCCGCACGGGACGGTGCCCGGCGCGGCTCATGAACAGCAGCAAGGTTGCGGCGGCGAACAGGGCTCGGCCCGCCGTGATCAGCACTGCGCCGGCCTGGATCAGTTCGCCGAAGATGCCGGTCAGCCCGAACAGGACGGCAGTAACGTGGATGGCTGTCGTGGCCTGGCGGGAATTCATGCTAGTCTGATCCGGATTGAAACGATCGGAGGCCCGGCGGGGCCGGAGGTGAACATCATGGGAAAAGTTGAAAAGGCCCGGGTGGTCCGTATCCATGAGCATGGCGGACCCGAGCGCATGCGCCTGGAGGAAATCGAGGTCCCGCCTCCCGCGCCCAATGAGGTCCGCATCCGCCAGAAGGCGGTCGGCCTGAATTTCATCGATATCTATTGTCGCACGGGGCTGTATGCGCATCCGTTGCCGCACGGCCTGGGCTTCGAGGCCTCGGGGGTGGTCGAGGCGGCGGGCGCCGAAGTGCGGCATGTGCGCGCGGGCGATCGCGTGGCCTACGGGCAAAGTCCGATTGGCGCCTATGCCGACCTGCGCAATGTGCCGGCCGACCGGGTCGTGCGGATTCCCGACGGCGTCGGTTTCGATCAGGCCGCCGCACTGATGCTCAAGGGGCTGACGGTGCAGTACTTGTTTCGCCAGACGTACCGCCTGCAGGGCAATGAAACCATCCTGTTCCATGCCGCCGCCGGCGGCGTCGGCCTGATCGCCTGTCAGTGGGCGAGGTCGCTGGGCGTGCGCCTGATCGGCACCGCCTCCACGCCCGAAAAGGCCGCCCTGGCGCGCCGCCACGGCGCCTGGGAGGTCATCGATTCCTCACGGGAAGACATCGTCGCCCGGGTCAAAGAACTGACCGGAGGCCGCAAGGTTCCGGTGGTTTACGATGGCGTGGGCAAGAGCACCTGGGAAATCTCGTTGGATTGCCTGCAGCCGCGCGGCCTGATGGTCAGCTTCGGCAACGCGTCTGGCCCCGTCGAGGGGGTAAACCTGGGGATATTGGCGGCCAAGGGTTCGCTGTTCGTCACCCGGCCGACGCTCGCAACCCATGTGGCCACCGCCCAGGCCATGCAGGCGGCCGCTGACGAGCTGTTCGATCTGGTGGCGGCCGGCAAGCTGAACATCGTCATCGGCCAGCGCTTTTCCCTGGCCGATGCCGCGCAGGCGCACGAGGCGCTGAATGCGCGCGGCACGACCGGCGCGACCATCCTGACCCTGGATTGAAAAGACGGCCGGATATCAGGCTTCCTGGTGGTAGCGCTGCAGACGTTCGACTTCCTCGCGCGAACCCAGGATCACGCCGATGCGCTGGTGCAAGGCGTCGGGCTGGATGTCCAGGATGCGGCCGCCGCCGTCGATGGCGCGGCCTCCGGCCTGTTCGACCAGGAAACTCATGGGGTTGGCTTCGTACATCAGGCGCAGCTTGCCCTTGCGGCCAGAGGCGCGCGCGTCGCGCGGATACATGAATACCCCGCCGCGTGTCAGGATGCGGTGCACGTCGGCGACCATCGATGCGATCCAGCGCATGTTGTAGTTCTTGCCCAGGGGGCCGGTCTCGCCCTGCAGGCATTCGTCGATGTAGCGGCGCACCGGCGCTTCCCAGTGCCGCATGTTGGACATGTTGATGGCGAATTCCGCAGTCTGCTCGGGCAGGCGGATGTTTTCGTGAGTCAACAGCCAGGAACCCATTTCGCGGTCCAGCGTGAAGCCCATGACGCCCGCGCCCACTGTCAGCACCAGCATGGTCTGGGGGCCGTAGATGGCGTAGCCGGCGGCGACCTGCCGGGTGCCGGGCTGCAGGAAGTCCGCTTCGGCGATCTCCCGGCCCGCGGCCTCGGGGGGCGCTTGCAGCACGGAAAAGATCGTCCCGATCGACACGTTGACGTCGATGTTCGAAGAGCCGTCCAGGGGATCGAACAGCAGCAGGTTCTGGCCCTTGGGATAGTGGTTGGGGATGCGGTGGATGGTCTGCATTTCCTCGGAGGCCATGGCCGCCAGGTTGCCGCCCCATTCATTGGCCTCGAGCAGAATCTCGTTGGACAGGACGTCGAGTTTTTTCTGCACCTCGCCCTGGACGTTTTCCGTGCCCAGGCTGCCGAGCACGCCGCCCAGCGCTCCCTTGCTCACGGCGTGGCTGATCGCCTTGCAGGCGCGCGACACGGTCTCGATCAGCAGGCGGACTTCGGCCGACACAGCCTTGTGCTCACGCTGCTGTTCGACCAGGTATTGGGTCAAGGTCTTGTATTTCAAGGTCATTCCTTGGAAAAAATGGAATCGGTCAAATACTTCGCGGATACCTCGCGGCCTGCATGCCGCTCGGATTCGCCCGGCATTGTGCAGTCCATTTGGACTGCCCCATGTCCGTGTGCATCCACCTCGCGGCCTGCATGCCGCTCGGATTCGCCCGGCATTGTGCAGTCCATTTGGACTGCCCCATGTCCGTGTGCATCCACCTCGCGGCCTGCATGCCGCTCGGATTCGCCCGGCATTGTGCAGTCCACTTGGACTGCCCTATGTCCGGGCTCATCCCAGTGCCTTGGAGACGATCTCTCGGACGTTGCGTGAAAGGCTGGGTGCGGCCAGCACGCGTTGCAGGGCGGCCTGCATGCCGGCACGGGCGGTGGGCTCGTGGCGGGCCCAGTTGTCGAAGGCGCGCGCCAGCCGCGCCGCGATTTCCGGGTTCAGCGCATCGAGCGCCAGCACTTGCTCGGCCCAGAAGTCGTAGCCTTCCGGCGTGTGCAGATTGCCCGGGTTGTCCAGGCAGAAGCGGAAGACGACGGCACGAGCGCGGTTGGGGTTGCGCAGCGAGAAGTCCGGCAGCGCCATCAGGGCGCGCACGCCCGCCACCGTGCATCCCGGTGCGCTGGCTTGCGCGCCGAACCAGCGGTCCAGCACCAGGGGATCGCCGTGCCAGCGGGCATGGAAGTCGGCCAGCGGGCCGGCGGCATCCTGGGGGGCGTGCTGCAGCAGAGCGGTGAGCGCGCCCAGGCTTTCGGTCATGTTGAGGGCCTGGCGGAATTGCGCCAAAGCCCGATCGACCGCACCCGGCGCTTTGCCGGCCAGAAGATTGTCCAGTGCCAGATTGCGCAGTGCGCGGCGGCCGGAAGAAACCGGGTCCGGTGAGTAGGGGCCGCCCTCGTCGACCAGGCTGTCGTAAATGGCGCGCCAGTCCTGGGCGAGCCGCGCCCCCAGCGCCTGCCGGGTACGGGTCCAGGCCGATACGGCCGCCTGGGGATCCATGGGCTCGCTGCGGTCGATGACTTCGCGTACGGCGGGCAGGGCCAGCAGCCGCGTCCGGTAGGCGGGCGACAAGGCCTGGTCGTCCAGGGCGGCTCGCCAGATCGCGAGCAGCGTATCCAGCGCCGGCGGCTGCGCGCCATCGCGTTCGGCCCGCATGCAATCCTGCAGATGGCGATGGGCGGTTTCCTGGACCGCATCCCAGCGGGCGAAGGGGTCCGGGTCGTGGCGCGCCAGGAGCGCCAGGTCGTTGGCCGTGCGGTCGGTTTCCAGGATGACGGGGGCGGAAAAACCGCGCAGCAAAGACAGGATGGGAGCGCGCGGGATATCCGTCAGAGTCCAGGTCTGGCTGGCTTGGCGCAGTTCCAGAATGAGGGTGTCGCGCGTGCCGTTTTCCTGGCGGATGGGCATGGGCTGTCCGTCCGCATCGATCAGGCCGATCGCCACAGGAATGTGCAGGGGCGGTTTTTCGACGGGTGGAGTCCGGCGGGCCTCCAGGCCCGCCGGGGCGCACTGCTGCTGGAGCGTGATGTGGCACGTGCGGGCTGCGGGATCGTAGTGCGAACTGACCCGTACGCGCGGCGTGCCGGCCTGGGCGTACCAGCGCCGGAAGACGGAAAAATCCTGCCCCGGCTTCTGCTGCGCGTAGACGGATTCCATGGCGTCGACGAAGGCGTCGCAGGTCACCGCCTGGCCGTCGTGGCGGCGGAAGTACTCGTCCATGCCGGCGCGAAAGCCGGCTTCTCCCAGCAGCGTGTGCTGCATGCGGATGACTTCGGCCCCCTTTTCGTAGATCGTGGCGGTGTAGAAATTGCCGATTTCCTGGTAACTGTCGGGCCGGATGGGATGGGCCATGGGGCCGGCATCCTCGGGAAATTGGGCCAGCCGCAAGGTATGCACGTCGTCGATGCGTTTGACGGCCCGGGCGCTGGCGGCTTCGGCGGGCGGCAGGCCCTCGGCCAGCATGTCGGCGGAAAATTCCTGGTCGCGAAAGACCGTCAGGCCTTCCTTCAGGGACAACTGGAACCAATCGCGGCAGGTCACGCGGTTGCCTGTCCAGTTGTGGAAGTATTCATGGCCGATCACGGCTTCGATGCCGCGATAGGCGGCATCCGTGGCGGTATCGGGGTCGGCCAGAACATAGGCGGCGTTGAAGATGTTCAGGCCCTTGTTTTCCATCGCGCCCATGTTGAAGTCGCGTGCGGCCACCACCATGAAACGGTCCAGGTCCAGTTCCAGGCCGAAGCGCCGTTCGTCCCAGTGCAGGGCACGCGCCAGGCAATCCAGCGCCCAGCGGGTCTGTTCGCGGTACCCCTTGTCGCTGTAGACCTGCAACAGCACTTCGCGGCCGCTGCGGGTGGTCTCGGTGCGCTCGATGCAGTCGAAATCGCCGGCGACCAGGGCGAACAGATAGCTGGGCTTGGGATGAGGATCACGCCACAGGGCCTGATGGCGGCCGTCGGGCAGGGCGGCCTGCTCGATCAGGTTGCCGTTGGACAGCAGCAGCGGGTAGGCGGCCGGGTCGGCGCGCAGCAGCACTTCGAAGCGGGCCATCACATCGGGCCGGTCCGGAAACCAGGTGATGCGGCGAAAGCCCTGGGCCTCGCACTGGGTGAAGAGTTTGTCGCCCGACACGTACAAGCCCATCAGCGTGGTGTTCTCCGCCGGGCGGCACAGGCTGACGATGCCGATGGTGAACGGCTTGC
The DNA here is from genome assembly GCF_040955415.1 of Castellaniella ginsengisoli. Taxonomy (NCBI): domain Bacteria; kingdom Pseudomonadati; phylum Pseudomonadota; class Betaproteobacteria; order Burkholderiales; family Alcaligenaceae; genus Castellaniella; species Castellaniella ginsengisoli. The sequence goes on from NZ_CP158257.1 coordinate 2,195,392, forward strand.
CATGGCCCGGCGGAATCAGGCTGAGCGTGTCGTCGGCGAGCTGGTATTCACCGGCATCCAGCGGCCGGCCGTCGAGACGGACTTCGACCAGTTCCAGGTCTTCGCCCTGCAGCACCAGCGGCGTGCCCGGGGCCGAACCGGGGGCGAGTTCAAAACGCAGCTCGGAGCGCACCCGGGTGGATTCCGCCGCCAGATCGAATTCCAGCCGGACCTGCGGCAACCGGTAGGGATAGGGAGCGTAGTCCTGACGATAGATCGTGGGGGCGGTATCCGTGCGCATGGGTCTGTATCCGAAAAGCGTGTCGTCTGTCTCCATTGTAGTCGGCCCGCAGCCGCGTCCGCCCGTGGCGGGGCTGTATCGGAGTGCAACGGCCGGCTGTTCGCGGCCTGCGGCTGCGCCTATGATTGAAGGATGAGCCCGGGCAAGGGTTCTTCAGATCAGGACGGAGCGCGGCATGAAGGGCGGCGGTATGGCGATGGGGCGGAGATGGGCCCGGCGGGTTGCCGGATTATGTCTGGGATTGATGCTGGGAGGATGCGCCTCGGTATTTTCCGCGCAGGTCACACGCTATCAGCAATGGCCCGATCATACCCAGGGTGCGACCTACCGGATCGAAGCCAGCGAGGCACAGCGCAATAATCTGCAATTCCAGACCTATGCCGATACGGTGCGTGCCGCGTTGGGGCCGACCGGGCTGGTCGAGGCTTCGTCTGCGGAACAGGCCCGTTTTGCGGTGCATATGGAATACGGCAGTTCCCGCGAGCGCGAATGGCGCCAGGAATTCGTCGATCCTTATCTGTATCCTGGTTTTTACGGCCCGTATGCCGGCTTTCATCGTCCTCACTGGGCCTGGGGGATGGGGCCCGCAGTTCAAACCGTTGCGGTGGACGTGTATCGCCTGACGCTGTCCGTGCGGATTGACGACCGGACGCAGCAGGGGCGCGAGGTCTATCGCGCCACGGCGGTGGCGTCCAGCGCCGAGGATCGGTTGGGCGCAGCCATGCCGTATCTGGCGCGCGCCCTGTTCGACCGATTCCCTGGCCGGAACGGCCAGGTGGTCGAGGTGCGGTATCCTGTGGAGTGAACCCGCTCAGGCGGATTCGGCGGCAATCAGGAACGTTTCGCGCGGGGTGCCGGCGGCTTCCGCCTCGGTGATCCAGCGCGGGGCTTTGCCGCGGCCCGTCCAGGTGGCGTGGGTTTCGGGGTGCCGGTATTTAGGCGCAATCACACGTTTGGTGGCGGTGCCCGTCTTGCGCGGCGCGGCGCCGGATGCACGGCCGGCCGGCTTGCGGTTGAAGGCGGCGGCGATTTCTTCAGGGCTGATATCGTATTGGCGCATTGAACGCACGATCTCGGCGATCTTGGGTTTGCGTTCTTTGGCTTGCAGCGTCTGGATTTTTTTCTGGAGCTTGGCCATTTCTTTTTCAAGGCGGGTTTTTTCAGTGTTATAGCTGGTACGAGACATTCAGGGCTCCGTTCGGGTTCAGTCGTCGGGTTTAGTCGATATGATGGCTGGATTCAAACGTCTTAATATTCGAACACCGGCGGGCCATTTTAAACTCATTCCATGAAATATGCGCAATATTGGCTATTTCCATATGTGACGATGGCGCGCATTCAACAGAAGGTTTCGAAAGCCGGCCGGGTGAAAATGCCGCGGCTTGATTCAGAGACTTTGGGTAATCAGGAGCATGCATGAGCGGAGAGAGCCGGACGATGCGGGTGGCGGCGGTGCAGATGGTATCCGGGATGGAGGTCGCGGATAATCTCGAGCAGGCGGCGCGGGGTATTGAAAAAGCCACCTGCGGCGGTGCCGGGTTGGTGGCGCTGCCTGAATATTTTTGTTTCATGGGGCGGCATGACAAAGATAAAGTGCCCCTGGCTGAAACACCGGGCGATGGTCCGATCCAATCGTTTCTTTCGGATCAGGCAAAGCGTCACGGCATCTGGCTGGTAGGCGGTACGCTGCCTTTGCGCTGTCCGGACGCGCAGCGCGTTTATAACGCCTGTCTGGTTTACGATCCCCAGGGCCATGTCCGCGCCCGGTACGACAAGATTCATTTATTCAGTTTCCAGCGCGGCCAGGAATCCTATGATGAATCCCGGGCCATCCGGCCCGGAGACGAGCCGCCCCAGGTTTTCGAGATGCCTTTTGGGCGTACGGCCTTGGGGATCTGCTACGACTTGCGGTTTCCCGAGTTCTTCCGGGCTCAAGGCGATGTGCGCCTGATGGTGCTGCCGGCCGCTTTTACCTGGACCACGGGTTCGGTACACTGGGAAGTCCTGTTGCGTGCGCGGGCCATCGAGAACCAGTGTTATGTGCTGGCCAGCGCTCAGGGCGGCCTGCATGAAAACGGCCGGCGCACCTGGGGGCACTCGATGCTGATCGATCCCTGGGGCGATATCCTGGATTGCCTGCCCGAAGGCCCCGGCGTCGCCGCCGGGATGCTGGATGCAAGCCGTCTGGCAGCGGTTCGGGAGTCCTTGCCTGCGCTGCGCCATCGGGTCCTGTAAGAAGAGGCATGCGGCCGCGCGCGACGATTGATTGATGAATGGTGTCAGATGAAACTTGTTGAACCGGGCCTGGATGCCCTGAATACCGCCCGGACGTTGTTGCTGGAGCCGTGGGGGCTGGATGAGTCCCATCTGGCGCGCGCGCTGTCCGATATCCACAGTCATCGTGTCGATTATTCCGATCTGTATTTCCAATATAGCTGCTCCGAAGGCTGGAGCCTCGAAGAGGGGATCGTCAAGACCGGCAGCTTTTCCATCGACCAGGGGGTGGGCGTGCGGGCCGTCAGCGGCGAAAAGACCGCTTTCGCCTATTCCGACAGCTTGTCGCCCGACGCCTTGATGTCCTCGGCCCGGGCGGTGCGCACGATTGCGCGCCAGGGCGCCGGCCGGCGCCGCGTCGACGGCGGGATCGAAACACCGCATCGCCTGTACGCGGCCGTCAATCCGGTGGATTCGCTGTCGGCCCCCGACAAGGTCGCCCTGCTCGAACGCATCGAGCGCATGGCGCGCGCCGCCGATCCGGAAATCATTCAGGTCATGGCCGGGCTGGCCGCCGAATACGACGTCATCCTGGTCGCCGGCAGCGACGGCCGGCTGGTGGCCGACGTGCGCCCCCTGGTGCGCCTGTCCCTGACGGTTATTGCCGAACGCAAGGGCCGGCGGGAAATGGGCCACGGCGGCGGGGGCGGACGTACTGGCCTGGCGTATTTCACCGACGAGGTGCTGCGCGGCTATGTCGAGCGTGCGGTGCATGAGGCCCGGGTCAATCTCGAAGCGCGCCCCGCGCCGGCTGGCCAGATGACGGTGGTGCTGGGCTCGGGCTGGCCCGGCATCCTGCTGCACGAGGCGGTCGGCCATGGTCTGGAAGGCGACTTCAACCGCAAGGGGTCCAGCGTGTTTTCGGGCCGCATCGGCGAGCGCGTCGCTTCGCGCGGCGTCACGGTGGTGGACGACGGCACGCTGGCGGATCGGCGCGGTTCCTTGAATGTGGACGATGAAGGCCATCCCACTCAGCGCAACGTCCTGATCGAGGACGGCATCCTGCGAGGCTACATGCAGGATTCCATGAATGCCCGCCTGATGAAGCAGGCGCCCACCGGCAACGGCCGGCGCGAGTCCTACGCGCACCTGCCCATGCCGCGCATGACCAATACCTACATGCTGGCCGGCCGCGACGACCCCAAGGACATCATCGCCTCGGTGGATCGCGGGCTGTACGCCGTCAATTTCGGCGGCGGCCAGGTAGACATCACCAGCGGCAAGTTCGTGTTTTCGGCATCCGAAGCCTATCTGATCGAAAACGGCCGCGTCACTCATCCCGTCAAGGGAGCGACGCTGATCGGCAGCGGTCCCGAGGCCATGGGCCGCATCGGCATGATCGGCAACGACCTGGCCCTGGATTCGGGTGTGGGCACCTGCGGCAAGGAAGGCCAGAGCGTGCCTGTCGGCGTCGGCATGCCGACCCTGCGCATCGACGGCCTGACCGTCGGCGGTACGGCGTAGTTCGTTCCGGGCCGGCCCTGGGCAACGGCCCGGCCGGCAGCCGTTTCAGCGCCCGGGCTGCGTTTCGACGCGCCCGAACACCTGGCGCAGATAAGCCAGGAAAGTCTCGTCGGTGCAATGAACCTTGCCCGGGCTGTCGGGCAGTTTGGCCGTCGACATGCCGTTGCACCGGAACAGCTTCATGACGATGTTCAGCGGCTTGAGCCCCAGGTCGTTGGTCAGGTTGGTGCCGATGCCGAAGGCCGGCTGCACCCGGTCGGCAAAGTGCCGGTACAGGGCCAGCGCACGCGGCAGGTCCAACCCGTCCGAAAAGACGAAACGCTTGCCCGCCGGGTCGATGCGCAGCGACTGGTAGTGGGCGATGGCCCGTTCGCCCCAGGCGACCGGATCGCCGGAATCATGGCGCAGCCCATCGAACAGCTTGGCGAAATACAGATCGAAATCCGCCAGGAAGGCGTCCATGCCCACCACATCGGTCAAGGCGATGCCCAGGTCGCCCCGATATTCCTGGACCCAGTCCTCCAGCGCCGCGCGCTGGAAATCGCGCAACCGGACCTTGCCGAAAGCCTGATAGGACTGCAGGTATTCGTGGGCCATGGTCCCCACGGGCACCAATCCCAGGGCGCGCGCCAGAGCGACGTTCGACGTGCCGGTGATCGTCTGCGGCGCAGCCTGGTGAAGGGTCTCCACGACCTCTGCCTGCCAGGCGCGGGAAAATCGCCGGCGCGAGCCGAAATCCGAAATCTGCAGAGGAAAACGCCGGGCCGGCTCGCGGCTGAAATCCCGCAGCAGGGCGATCTTGCCCTGCAACCGGCGGCGGCCTTCGGTCAGCACGTCCGGGCTTTGCTGACAGCGGAAATACAGTTCGTTGACGATGGCCAGCACGAAGACTTCGAAGGCCATGACGTGGACTTGCGGGCCATGCGCGATGATCTCCAGCGCGTCGCCTTGGGTCGAAACCCGGATGAAGCGGCGCTGAAAGTGGAACAGCGAGAGGAAATCGACGAAGTCGGCCTTGATGTAGCGCAGTCCGCGCAGATACTCGAGTTCTTCCGGCTGGAAGCGCAGCGTGCAGAGATGGTCGAGCTGCCGTTCGATCTCTGGCGCCAGCGCGGCAAGCGGGCGCTCCGGGCGTTCGCGGCAGATGAAGCGGTATTCGGCCTGCGCGGCCGGATGACGGTGCAGCATGGCCTGCCACATCGTGAATTTGTACAGATCGGTATCCAGCAGGGATTCGATCACGGGGACGAAAGTTTCGGTCGGCATGCCTGGGCGGCCCGCAGGTGGACGATGACGTCCATGTTAGCGGATTGCGAGGGGACGGCCGGTGCGCGGCGATCAAAAACAAAAAGGCCTGTCGAGTCGGGACAGGCCTTTTCTTGAATCTGGTGCCGGCTAGAGGAGTCGAACCCCCGACCTTCTCATTACGAATGAGCTGCTCTACCAACTGAGCTAAGCCGGCGACGACGGATGCGCAGGCATTCCGCCGATCTGGCGATCAGACAAATTCTTGCCCACCACCAAAGCCAGCCATTGTACATGAAATTTTTTATGAATTGGAAGGCTGCGCTTCCGGCGAAAGGGCGCCCCGCGAGGTCCGGGCGCCGTCATAATATGAGAATTGAGTCTCTGTTCGAGCGAGGTCGGGATGAGTTGGGTCCAGGGGTTGATGGTGGCGGCGGCCGTGCTGCCGTATGGGGCCGCGCTGGCGGCCAAGGCCGGCGGCCGGCGGTTCGACAACAACGATCCGCGTCCTTGGCTGGCTGCCCAGCAAGGCTGGCGGGCGCGGGCCAATGCCGCACAGGCCAATCTGTTCGAGGGCCTGCCCTTTTTCTACGCGGCGGTGTTGTATGCCTTGTACGCCGGAGCGCAGCAGCACGGGCTGGCGGGATTGATGGGCGCCTGGGTGGCCTTGCGGGTGGTGTATGTCCTGGCGTATGTGCTGGGGCGCGGGACGGTGAGATCGATCGTGTGGGCCGCCGCGCTGGCGGTCAATTTGGCCATCCTGTGGGCTTGATGCCGCGGGCGGCCGGCCCGCGCATCGGCGGCCTGCGTTGGCGAAACGGATTCAGGCGCCCGAATCCGGTTTGTTCATGGATCGCCGTGCTTCCTGTTGCAGCCCGAGCTGGTGCTGGGCGACCGCATCGGGGAACAGGTCCCAGCAGGCCATGCACAGCGCGGCGAACAGCGGCCCGATGACAAAACCGTTCAGGCCGAACACCGACAAGCCGCCCAGAGTGGAAATCAGCACCACATAGTCGGGCAGCTTGGTGTCCTTGCCCACCAGGATGGGACGCAGCAGATTGTCGAGCAGCCCGATGACCAGCACGCCGAACAGAATCAGGACGACGCCTTGCCACAGGGCGCCGGTCACCAGGAAGTAGACGGCGACCGGCACCCAGATCAGCGAGGCGCCCACCGCCGGCAGCAGGGACAGGAAGGCCATGATCACCCCCCAGAACAGCGATCCCTGAATGCCCAGAAAGGCGAACATCAGCCCTCCCAGCAGCCCCTGGGCGGCGGCGATGACGATGTTGCCCTTGACCGTGGCGCGCACCACGGTGGCGAATTTCTGGAACAGGCCGTGACGGTGCGAGTCTTCCAGCGGGATCAGGCGTTTGAGCTTGGGCACGATGGCGGGGCCGTCGCGCAGCAGAAAGAACAGCAGATACAGCATGATGCCCAGGCCGACCACGAACTGGAAGGTATTCTGGCCGACGCTGACCGCCTGCTTGGCCATGAACTGGCTGGCCTGCAGCGCGCCGGCCGAGAGCTTTTCGCGGATGCTGAGCAGGTCGCCCAGCCCGAAGGAATCAAGCCAGCCGTGTACCGAAGGCGGCAGGGCGCCGACGATCTGCTCGTAGTAGCCGCCCAGGTTCATCTGGCCGGAATTGATGCGGGAATACAGCCCGGCGACCTCGTTGGCGAGGGCCGCGGTAATGAACAGCATCGGCAGGATCACGATCAGAGTGATGCACAGCAGTGTCAGGAAGGCAGCAAGATTGGGGCTTCGCCCGCCCAGCAGGCGCAGCAGGCGCCGGTGCAGCGGATTGAAGATCACCGCCAGCACGCCTCCCCAGAAGATCGCCGCGTAGAAGGGCAGCAGAATGCTGATGAAAGCGATCGAGACGGCGGTCAGCAGCAGGAGAAAGCTGCGGAAGTGCAGAGTGGGCATGGTCGGACAGTGTGGTGGAGGGCGTCAATGACGCCGGGCGTTGCGGATGCGGTAGGCGATCGCGCCGATGATCAGCGCCGCGATCGGCGTGCCGGCCAGCAGGGCCGTGCGGGGCGACAGCTCGAATCCCAGTGTGAGCACGCCTTGATACACCAGCTTGAACAGGCTGAATAGATAATAGCTGATGGCGATGATGGACAGGCCTTCCACCGCCTTCTGGATTTTGATCTGCGTGTCGGCGCGGGTACTCAGGTTCTGCAGGATCTGGCTGTTCTGCTCCTCCATCTCGACCTGGACGCGGGCCTGCAACAGATTGCTCAGATGGGATACGGCGCTGCCGATGCGGCCCAGACGCTGGTCGGTCGAGGCGCAGTAGCGCACCGTCGGGCGGAAACGCTGGGCGATGAAGGTGCCCAGTTGCTGGCAATCGCCGGTGCGGCTTTCGTGCAATTCGGCGATGCGCTCGAAGACCAGTTGGGCGTAGGCCTCGGTGGCGCTGAAACGCAATCGCGTGCGGGCGCCAGTCTGGGTGATCAGGGCCGACAGGCGGGTGATGCGCTCCAGCAGCGCTTTGATGTCCTGGGGTTCCGCGCGGGTGTTGGCGTCGGACAAGGCGACCAGTTCTTGTTCGTACTGCCGCAGCTCTGTGCTCAAGGCGCGGGCGACGGGCAGAGTCAGCGACGCCATCAGGCGGTAGGTTTCCACTTCGAGCAGGCGGCGCACCATGCGGCCCAGGCGCCGGCCGTCGAACTGGCGGTTGAGCACCAGCATGCGGTTCAGCCCGTTGCCGTTCAGGCGAAGATCGCTCCAGACGGTGGCTTTGCCGTCATCCAGGCTGGAGCCGACGGGGTCCTTGAACCCGTAGTCGTCGATCGACCCGCGCCAACTGGCTTCCGATTCGATGCAGACTTGATCGGCATTGATCAGCAGGGCGCTGTGGGTTTCGGCAATCTCGGCCAGTACGGGCGGCAAGGCGGCCCAGGGTGTGGCTTGGGAGCCGGGCATCACCAGGGTCAGCGTCAGGAATTCGGTGTGCCGTTCCCATTTCAGCCGCGCGCCGCCCACGGGAAACTCGCCCTGGGGCAGAGAGGGGTCGGCCAGTGCGACATGGCGGTCGCACAGCGAGCGGACGATGGTTTCCGCCGCCTCGTGTTCGTCCAGGAAAGCCAGGTGGAACACCTGGGCGGGCGCCTCGAAGTACATCGAGGGGCGGGCGTGCAATTCGTTATGCAGGGCGTGGCGGTGCGGATGCATGCGGCGGATTGGCGAGGGAAGCGGGTCGTGGAAAAGGAAACCAGTGTATCGGAAGTCCATGCCGGGCAGGATGGAAAGCGGAAAACGCCCCGGATTCAGACCCCGGGTTCTGGGTAGACGACCGAGCCATCGCCGCGGACCTGCGCGCCCGGTGTGAGGCTGGCCGGTGTCAGCCGTCCGGCGCCCATGATGTGGAGCACGGGGATGTTTCGGGCGATCAGGTGGTCGGAGACGATGCGCCGGTGGCAGCGCCACCAGACCGCTTCGGCGCACATCATGGCGGTGGGCTGCGCCTGGCCCCGTTCGATCAGCGCCTCCAGCGCCTGGCGGAAAGTTTCGCCCAGGGCGTAGTCGGCGTAGTGATGGAAACTGTCGTTTTCCCAGTAGCCGTTGGCGGCGGCCGGCACGGTTTTCGATTGACCTCGCCGACCGCCCAGGTCGGCCATATGGACGTACGCGATGCCGTGCGCCGCCAGGACTTCGGGCAGGGTATCCCGGTTGAATTGCGGGTTGGACCGGGAGCGGGGCACGGTGCGGATGTCGGCCAGGCACGTGATGCCGGTTCGGGCTAGCAAAGCGATGAACTCGTCCAGGCGGTGGTTCGAATGGCCGATGGTATAGAGGGGTTTTGCCATGGGATCGACGATAATCCCTGCTGCGGGCGATGGACAAGCCGGGGCGGCGCGCGTCCCGGCCGCCTGACGGACGAAAGGGAAGTGCGATGGACAAGATGAGACTGGACAAGTGGCTGTGGGTCGCCCGTTTCTTCAAGACCCGCAGTCTGGCGACTCAGGAGATCCATGCCGGGCGGGTGCTGGCCGGCGGCCAGCCGGCCAAGCCGGCCCGCGAGATTGCCGTGGATGATCGGATCGAAGTGCGCCGTCCAGGCCAGCCGCCGCTGCAGGTCCGGGTGCGTGCGCTCAGCCTGGTGCGCGGGCCTGCGGCCAAGGCCGCTCTGTTGTACGAGGAAACCCCCGAGAGTGTGGCGGCGCGCGAACAGGCGGCCGAAATGCGCCGCCTGGCGCCCGAACCCGCTCGTGATTTCGAGGAAGGGCGCCCCACCAAGCGCGACCGGCGGCAGATGGACCGGTGGCGGGGGCGGTGAGGCTCCTGGCGAGTTAAAGTCCCGTGCCGCCAGGAAATGGGTGGCTCATTGGCCGCGAAATTCCAGCCACTTCCCCTTTCTTTGTCACTCCAGGGCTTCCCCGGTTCGTCTCGGGCTGTTGTCTATTCGAAATACGCCGACGGTTTCGATGGCTCGCTGAGCGACGGCTTGAATCTCATGAACGGTGGCTGCCATGGCGTTGGAAAAGCGAGCGTTCTCCTGGGTGTTCTTATCGATTTCGTGCACTGCTGCGCTGATCTGTGAAATGCCGGTGAGCTGTTCGGACATGGCCTCTTCAATCGTTTGCATCTCACGGTGAACATCTCGGATTCTGCACACTGTTTCCTGCATGATTTCGAGCGTCGATTCGGTCTTTTCATGACCGTCCTTGATCCGGAGTCGAGTATCCGCGATCAGCGCTGTAATTTCGGCGGCGGCGCGGGCGGTCCGCTGGGCGAGCGCCCGGACTTCCGACGCGACGACTGCGAACCCTTTGCCTGCCGTTCCCGCCCTGGCGGCCTCGATCGCAGCATTCAACGACAGGATATTTGTTTGGAATGCAATGCCGTCGATCGTTTTGGTGATGTCGCCGATGCGATCCGAGGCCTGGTGAATGGATTCCATTGTGTTTCTCAGTTCATCAAGCGACCGCGCGCCCTTGTCGGTTGTTGTCACTGCCTTGGCGGATGTGTTCGATGCATCCGCGGCCGCCTCGGTGGTTGTGCGTGCAACGGTGGTGATCTGTTCCAGGGCAGTTGCGGTTTGCGCAAGATTCTCCGCCTGGCTCTCCGTGCGGTGAGCCAGTTCGGCGATGCCGGCGGACATTCTGTTGACCATCGTGACGGTCTGAGCGTTCTGGTCCCGGGCATCTCGAACGACCGATTTCAGATTGACGCTGACCTGCCCCAGCGCCCTTTGTAGTTGTCCATGCAGATCGCTGCGTGTGCTTGCGACTGTTTGGGTCAGGTCGCAGGCGGCGATCTGGTTCGTGGCCTCGATCAGCGTCTTCACGGGCGAGACCATCCGCGACCGCATCATGAGGGCGATGATTCCCAACACCGTCGTCGACACCAGAATGCCCGCCCAGGATGGCACCGAGCCGGTCCCTGCGAACCACATCGCAAGTCCTGTCGTCAGGCCCTGCACACACATCAATAGGGCCAAGGACGCGGACAGATCGAGGCGGGACGCAGATTTTTTGAGCCGCCCCCACAAAGACCTCGTGATGACTTGGCCCTGACGGAATGTGGTGACGGGGCGGCCGCTCTCCCGTTCCTGCCGCATGCGTTCAAACAAGGCTTGCGCGATGTCGATCTGCTCGCGCGAGGCCTCTGTTCGCACCGACATATAGCTTACCGGGATGCCGTTATCGAGCAAGGGCGTGACATTGGCGGTGACCCAATAATGAGAACCATCCTTGCGCCGGTTTTTCAGAGTGGCGGACCACATTTTCCCCTGCCGGATGGTGTCCCATAGGTCGCGAAAGGCCTCCTCCGGCACATCGGGATGGCGGATGATGTTATGGGGTTGGCCCAGCAGTTCTTCGGGTTCGAAGCCGCTGACTTTGATGAATCCCTCGTTGCAATAGAGGATTCGCCCTTTCTTGTCCGTGACCGAAACCAGGGTGGCGCCGCTGGGGAAAGGGTGCTCTTGGTTCGTGATGGGAAGGTTCAAGCGCATTGGACCGCCTCTATCTTTAAGTTAAGCGTAAGGAAGCCATGCTAATGAAACTTAACGGTAGTGAAATTCTTCTATTGGGGCGCTAATTGACCTTTATTCCTGCATGAGAGGTTAAATTGAAACAATAATGTAACGGTGTTCGCAGTCCACGGACTCTTGTTCATGGCTTTGGCGGCGGGATTCCTGCGAGACAGGCGATCGCTGCTCGAACGACCGGGCAAATGAAAAGGCCTTAGGTTTGCACCTAAGGCCTTGAATTTCTTGGCTCCCCGACCAGGGCTCGAACCTGGGACCTGCGGATTAACAGTCCGTCGCTCTACCGACTGAGCTATCGGGGAACTGCGAAGAAGCGAAACTATAGCATAATTTTTTGCGGATGCGCAAAACGTTGAGGCCTGCGCGCCATGTTCAATGCGCTCCCGCTGCGGCCCCCGATCCGCCATGGGCTGCGGATTTCGGCCGGGCCAGCCAGATCAGGCCGATCAGGACCAGGAAGATCAGCGCCGAAGCATAGAAGATGTCGGTGGCCGACATGGTATAGGCCTGTTGGTTGATCACGCCGTCCAGCATGCCTGCGCCGCGTTGCGGATCCACCCCTAGGCTCTGGAGGCCGCCCATGAGGTGATCGAAGGCCGGCTCGCCGGGGTGCGCGACTTCCGTCAGGCGGCTGTGGTGCAGCGAGGCGCGGTTGTCCCAGATCGTGGTGGTGATCGAGGTGCCGAAGGCGCCGCAGACCAGGCGGAAGAAGTTCGACAAACCGGCGGCGGCGGGGATCCGCTCCGGATTCAGGCCGGACAGGGAAAGCGTCGTCAGCGGAATGAAGAAGGTCGCCATGGCCGCCCCCTGGATGAACGTGGGCAGCATCACCGTGTACAAATCCACGCTGGTGTTGAACTGCGCGCGCATGTAGCTGATCAGAGCGAAGATCAGGAAAGCGAGGGTGGCGATCGGGCGGGGGTCATGGCGTGCCAGCAGCTTGCCCACCACCGGCGACAGAATGATGGCCAGGATGCCCACCGGGGCCGAGGCCACGCCCGCCCAGGTGGCCGTGTACCCCATGGTGTTCTGCAGCCACAGGGGCAGCAGCACGACTGTACCGAAGAATACGCCGTAGGCGACCGACAGGGCGAGGGTTCCGGCGGTGAAGTTGCGCTGCGCAAACAGGGTCAGGTCCACGACCGGATGCGCGGCGGTGAGCTCCCAGATCACGAAATAGACGAACGTCACGACCGAGACCACGGCCAGCACGCAGATCATCGGGCTGGCGAACCATTCCAGTTCTTTGCCTTTGTCCAGTATCAGTTGCAGGGCGCCGACCCAGACGATCAGCAGGAACAGGCCCATGCGATCGATGGGCAAGCGGATGCGGCGCGATTCCCGCGTCTTGTAGACCTGCCATGAGGCCCAGCCGGCGAGCAGGCCGACCGGCACATTAATATAGAAAATCCAGGACCAGGCGTAGTTGTCCGAGATCCAGCCGCCCAGCAGCGGCCCGGCGATGGGACCGACCAGAATGGTCATGGACCAGAGCGCCAGGGCCATGCCGGCTTTGGCCCTCGGGTAGCTGGCCAGCATCAGGGATTGCGACAGCGGGATCATCGGGCCCGCCACGGCGCCCTGGACGACACGGAAGAACACCAGCGATTCCAACGACCAGGCGAAGCCGCACAGCCAGGAGCTGAGGACGAACAGCAACACCGACATGACGAACAGGCGCACTTGGCCGAAGCGCTGCGTCAGCCAGCCGGTGAGCGGCACGGTGATGGCATTGGCCACGGCGAACGACGTGATGACCCAGGTGCCTTGGGTCGCGCTCACGCCCAGATCGCCGGCGATGGTCGGGATGGAGACGTTGGCGATGGAGGAATCCAGCACGTTCATGAACACGGCGGCCGAGAGGGCGATCGTGCCGAAAACTCGGGCGCTGCCTTCCAGAGGGGGATAGCCCCCGGAGGGCGGCTGGGCCGGTGCCGTGGGCGCTTCAGGCGCCTTGCCGGTATCGTCTTCCGGGGAAGCGGTCATGGTGCTCATGAGTCGATGTTGTCCTGGATGATCCGACGGATGCGGGCATCGATCCCGGCCGTGTCATGGTCGTAGACCGGGGTGCTCAGGGCGACTGCGGATGCCTCGCCGCTCTGGCCCTGTGCGTCCTGGCCCGCCTGCTCGGGCGTGGAGGACAAATCGACTTCGACCGTCATCGACAACCCTACGCGCAGGGGGTGCGCCTGGAGTTCCTGCGGATCCAGCCGGATGCGCACAGGCACCCGCTGGATGACTTTGATCCAGTTGCCGCTGGCATTCTGTGCCGGCAGCAGGGCGAAGGCGCTGCCGCTTCCGGCGGCGATGCCGGCCACCGTGCCGTGGTAGGTGATCTTGCGGCCGTACAGGTCGGAAATCAGCGTGGCTTTCTGGCCTGGCCGCATGGCGTCGAGCTGGTTTTCCTTGAAATTGGCTTCCACCCACAGGCTGTCCAGCGGCACGACCGTCATCAGCGGCGCGCCCGGCTGGATGCGTTGCCCCAACTGGACGGAGCGCTGGGCGACCATGCCGCCTACCGGGGCCAGGATGCGGGTGCGCTCGCTGGCGAGCCAGGCCTGGCGCACTTGATCGGCGGCCTGCAGCACGTCGGGGTGGGTCGAGACTGTGCTGTTGCGCGTCAGGGCCTGATTGGTGGCCAGTTTGGCGCGCGAAGCCGCCAGGCCGGCGCGCGCCTGGGCCAGAACGGCCTCGGCGGATTTCACGGCGACCTGAGCGTGCAGCAGTTCTTCGCCGCTGACGCCGCCGGTGCCGCGCAGGGCGTTGCGCCGTTGCAGATCGTTGTGCGCCTTGCTGAGCAGCGTTTTCGCCTGGGCGACGTTGGCCTCGCCGACGGCGACATCGGCCGCCAGGGCGTCGTTCTGAACGAAGAGGGTTCGGGTATGGCGCACGGCCTGGGCCAGGGCGGCCTGGGCCTGGGCCAGGGCGATGTCCGTGTCGCTGCCGTCCAGGGTCACGAGCCGGTCGCCCTGTGTCACGGTCTGGGTTTCTTCAGCGCCGATGGCGATGACCGTGCCGGGAATCTGCGCGCTGATCTGCACCAGATTGCCGTGGACGTAGGCGTCGTCCGTGGATTCATGGTGAGCGGCAAAGAGCAGCCACCACGCGCCGTAAAGCAGGGCGGCAAGAACGAAGAGGCCCGTGGCCCAGAGCATCAGGCGGGCGCGGGCGGGGGAAGTGCTGGGACTGGTTGCGGTCATGATGTGATCGGAGGTCATGATGTGATCAGAAGAAAGTTCACGGTTGGGTCGGGTCCGCGGTGGCGCCGGGCGCGCCGCCGTCCTGGGCGTAGCCGCCGCCCAGGGCGGTCGCCAACTGAACATCCAGAAGATAGGCGCGGGCATGCAGGTCGGTGGTTTTCACGGTCTGATTCAGGGCTTCGCTTTGCGCCAGCAGCACCTGCACAAAATTGCCCAGGCCGGCCTTGTAGCGGCCCAGTGCGACGTCGTAGGCCGAGGTGATGGCCTTCATGCTGGCTTCCTGGTGGCGGATCTGTTCATGCAACGATTTGATCGAGTCACGTGCGTCGGCCACTTCACGCAGAGCGCCCAGGACAGTTTCGTTGTAGCGGGCGATGGCCTCGTCTCGCTCGGCACGGCGGCCCTCGAGCCGAGCGTTCAGCCCGCCGGCATTGAAAATCGGCAGGGTGATCACGGGGCCGGCGCTGTAGTTCTCGCTGCTGCTGCGGATCAGTTTGTCCATGCCCTGCGACAAGTAGCCGAAAGTGGCCGAGAGATCGATATTGGGCAGGAAATCGGCCTTGGCGGCGGAGACTTCGGCGCCTGCCGCCTCGGCCTGCAGGCGGGCGGCGGTGATGTCGGCGCGCCGGCCCAGCAGGGCCATGGGCAGGCGCTCGGGCACGCCCGGCGGCAGCGCGGCGCCCGGGCGCGCGGCGAGGGCCGGCAGTTGCTCGGGCGACCGCCCCATCAGGGCGGCCAACTGGTTGCGCAGAAGCTGAGCGTTGTTGCGTGCCTGGTTGAGCTGCACCCGGGCGGCGGACACCGCCGAATCGGCCTGATCCACGTCCACCTGGGTTCCCAGGCCGTTCTCATAGCGGCCGCGGGTGATATTCAGGGCCTCTTGCAGCTTGCCGACGATGTGGCCGATGGCTTCGGCTTGGGCGCGGGCGTTCTGTAGTTGGAAGTAGGCCTGGGCGACCGCCGAAACCAGCAGGACCCGGGCCTGTTGGCGGGAGGCCTCGGCGGCGGCGGCGCGTTGCCCGGCGGCGCTGGCCAAGGCGCGCTGGCGGCCCCAGAGATCCGGATTGAAATTCAGTTGTATCCCCAACCCGGTGTCGGTCTCGTACGAGCCGCCCAAGGGCGGCGGGTAGATGTAATTTTCGGTATAGCGCTGTCGCGTGAAGTGGTAGTTGGCGCCGGCCTGCGGCCATTGGAGGGCGCGCGCACCGCGCGCGGCGGCTTGGGCCATGCGCACACGGGCGGCGGCGGCTTCAAGAGAAGGATTCGATTGCAGGGCCTGGTCGATCAGATGGTCGAGCTGCCCATCCTGATAGCGCGTCCACCAGTGATCGCCGGGCCAGGCGATGACGGTGTCGGATGACAGCGACAGGGCCTGTGCATCAAGCGCCCGAGTGACGGGCTGCCCCGGATCCATGGGGGCGCAGGCAGAGAGGGAAAAAGCGAGCAGCAGGGGGATGAACGGTTTCATGCTGACAAAAAGCTGAACATTGTTGATGGGGTCTGTATCTGACTAGGCAGTTATATGGCGCAAGGCATCGATGTTGGAAAGGCTCGGAAAAATCAGGGGGTTTTAGCGCTGTCCGCGGCTTGCTGCAGGAACTGTTCGCCGTTGTCGATCATGCGTTTGAGCAGGGCGATCAGCAGATGGATCTCGTCCTCGGAGAAGCCGTTCAGATGGATGTTCAGCGTTTCGGCGATGGCCGGTAAAATCTGGGCGGCGACGGCGCGTCCGGCATCCGTCGGCACGATTTTCACGACGCGCCGATCTTCGGGCACGCGTTCGCGCCGCACGAACCCTTTGGATTCCAGGCGGTCCAGCATGCGCGTGGTAGCGCCTGTGTCCACATCGAGGGTTCGCGCCAGTTCGGCCGGGGTGTCGATGCCCCTGTGCAGGATCAGCAGCAAGGGCCGCCACTGGTTGGCCGTCAGGCCCAGGGGACAGGCTTGCAAGTCGATGACCCGGTGCAGCAGATTATGCACGTGCTTGATGAGCAGGCCGATGTTGCGTTCGGGACTCAGGTCGTTGATTGTACGGCCGTAGTACCTGAAGTCGGTCTCTGGTTCGGGGGAGGGGGGGCCGCTGGGCCGGGTCTCTTGCATGCTAAAATTTTATCAGAGCAATAACTGACTAGGCAAATAGGTGACGCCTCCTTCGCGCAGCATGTTCTGGACCGGTTTTGTGCTGGCGGGCCTGGGTGCCGTCCTGTTTTCGGCCAAGGCCATCGTCGCCAAGCTGTTGTACCTGCACGGGGTGGATGCGCTGGATGTGATCGGCTTTCGCATGCTGCTGGCCTTGCCGTTCTTTGCCTGCATTGCCTGGATTCAGATGGCCCGCGCGCGGCAGGGGCGGCTGGTGCGGCTGGGCCGGCGGGACGGCTTGCGCATCGCGGTGCTGGGGGTCATCGGCTACTATTTATCCAGCTTTCTCGATTTTCTGGGGCTGCAGTATATTTCCGCCGGGCTGGAGCGTTTGATCCTGTTCTTGTCGCCGACCTTCGTGCTGCTGTTTTCCGCCTGGTTTCTGCGCAGACCCATTGCCCCGCGCCAGTGGCTCGCCATGGCGCTGGCCTACGGCGGGGTCGCCCTGGTGTTCTGGGCCGACCTGTCGCTCACGGGCGATGATGTGATTCTGGGATCCGCCTGCGTGCTGGGCGCCGCGTTTTCCTATGCCATGTACCTGATCGGCTCGGGGGAACTGATCGAGCGGGTCACGGCCACCCGGCTGACCGCCTATGCAATGACAGTCTCGGCGGGGGTGACGATGGTGCATTTCTTCACGGTCAAGGGCCTGTCCGGCCTCGACCAGAGTCTGCCGGTTTACGGTCTGTCCCTGATCCACGCCACGCTGAACACGGTGCTGCCGACGTTCATGATCATGTGGTCGGTGGCGCGCATCGGCGCGCCGCTGACGGCGCAACTCGGGCTGTTGGGGCCGGTGTCGATCCTGTTTCTGGCCTGGCTGTTCCTGGGCGAACCGATTACCGCGCTTCAGGTGGCGGGCACGATCCTGGTGGCCGTCTCGGCCCTCGTGCTGGGATACCGGCCGCGTGCTCGCGATTGAAGGCCCGCCGCGCCTGGCGGGCGAATGTGCTTCTTATTTCATGCCTTCTTCGATCTCGTCGCGATGCACGTCGTGGGTGACGAAGCCGGCCACGTTGTCGGGCATCGTCAGATACCGGGGATGGGCCAGCGTGTTGCGGATGTCCTGCAGTCCCGTGGCCCAGTGTTCCCGCATCGTCGCCAGGCCGAACTGGTAGTCGCGGAAGTGCTGCTCGTAGGGCTTGTCGCGATAGATCAGGTGGATGATGTTGCTGCGCTTGCCGCAGGCCAGTTCGGCGGCTTGCCGGCAGGCCGCGTCGCCGGTGCGCTGCTTGGCCGGCACCCGGTCCAGAACTTCGCGCAGCAGGCGCTGCATTTTGCGGTAGGTCTGCATTTGATCGGTCACCATCCGGGTACGGCTGGAATAGCGGATATCCTGGATGCGGTCGCCGACTTCGCTCAGGCTGCGCGGCACCGGCCCGCGCGCCGACCACAGATCCACCTGGAACACCAGGGTGTCGCGGGCCAGATTCTGCTCCAGCACCCGGGACAGGGGGGTGTTGGAGACCAGGCCACCGTCCCAGTAGTACTCGCCATCGATTTCGATGGCGGGGAAGGCCGGGGGCAGGGCACCCGAAGCCATGAAATGCTCGGGTTGCAGGCGGGTGCGGCGGTTGTCGAAATAGACGAAGTTTCCAGTACGCACATTGACGGCGCCGACCGAGACATGCAGCCCGCTGTCGTTGATGCGGTCGAAGTCGCAGAGAGACTCCAGCGTGTCTTTCAGCGGGCGGGTGTCGTAATGGCCGACGCTGGCCGGGTCCAGGGCCGCCGCCAGGGCCGCCGGCGGAAAGCGTGGCCGGAAGAAGCCTTTCTGGCCGACCATCAACGCGCTTCCGGCATGCACCGCGCCGAGAAACTGGCGCGCCAGATCGTTGATCTGGAACAGGCTGTGTTCGACCATGGGATTGGCCGCGGGCCCGATGTAGGGTTGGCAGATGGTGTTCCAGAAGGCATGGAGCCGTTCCACGCGCCGCTCGGCCGGGTTGCCGGCGATGATGGCGGCGTTCAGCGCGCCGATGGAGATCCCGGCCAGGTCGGTCAGTTCGATGCCCGCCTCGTTCAGGCCCTCGTAGACGCCGGCCTGGTAGGCGCCCAGTGCGCCGCCGCCTTGCAACACCAGAGCGCGTGCCTCATAGGCCCGGGCGGCGGCCGACGGATGAATTTCAGTCTTGGGCATGGGGTTTGACCTCCAGGGATTGCAGGAATGCCTCGATCAGGGCGCCGCGATAGCGGCTTCGGTGCAGGACGATGGACAGACGCCGGTCCAGCCGCAGGAACGGGGTGCGCAAAACGCGCAGCCGGCCCGTCGCCACGGCGTCCAGGGTGGCGGCATAGGGCAGGCAGGCGATGCCCAGGCCGGCGATCACGGCCTGCTTGATGGCTTCGATCTGTCCCAATTCCAGCAGAATACGCCCCGGAGGCAGCGCGCTCATGGCTTGTTCGGTCAGGCTGCGGGTGGCCGAGCCTCGTTCGCGCAGAATCCAGCGGGCATCGGCGAAATCCCGGGGCTGCAGACGCGCGCGCCGCGCCAGCGGGTGCGCGGGCGCGGCGCAGACGACCAGCGCGTCGTTGCGCCAGGGCAGAGTCTCCAGTTGGGCATGATGCACCGGGCCTTCCACGCACGCGATGTCCACGGCGTGATCGAGAAGCAGGCGCGTGATGTCCCGGGTGTTGTCGACGGTGAGGCGCAGGGCCACCAGGGGATGCCGGGCGGCGATCGGGCCCAGGAGTTCGCCAACCAGGTAGTTGCCGACCGTGTTGCTGGCGCCGATGCGCAGTTCGCCTTCCAGGGTGCCGCAGGCGTCGGGGTGGCGGCGTTGCATGTCGCCCAGGCGCTCCAGAATTTCGCGGGCGAGAGGCAGTTGCTCAGCCCCCTGGGCATTGAGGCGCAGGCGGCCCCGCTCGCGGTCGAACAGGGGGGCGCCCAGTTGGCGCTCGAGTTCGCCCAAGGCCATGCTGACGGCGGGCTGGGTCAGGTGCAGCCGGTCTGCCGCTTGGCGCACGCCTCCGGCCGTCGCGACCGCAACAAAGACTTCGATCTGGCGGATGCTGAGGCCGAGCATGGCGGTCGGTGGTCCGATAAATATCAGCTTTATTTATATCACGACCGCGAAAGCCCGGAATTTCTGATGGGTTTCTGTATGACCCTGTCTTCAACTGAACCAGGACAGGGGGCTCTTGCTCAGGGCCACGCCTACGATGTAGGCGAAGATTGCCACGGCGATCACGGCCGCAATCAGCCGCGAGCGGGGCGTGCGGCCGCGCTTGATGGCGTACGAGCCGACGCCGATGTAGGCGATCAGCAGGACGATCTTGCTCAGGATCCAGGGCTGCTCGGGACCGATCATGGCCGCCAGGATGACGCCGCAGACCAGCAGCACGGTATCGACCACGTGCGGCAGGATGCGGACCAGGCGGTGCTGCAGCAGGGCTGATCCGGTGACGGACCAGTAGGCCCGGATGAGAAACAGGACGATGCTCAGGGTGACGGCCGTGACGTGCAGGTGCTTGATGGGGAAGTAGTAGTTCATGGGGTGGGGCTCCGGTGTGGCTTTATTCGATCGGGTTCAGGGTCCAGCCGCCGCTTTCGCCTTGCAACGACAACTCGGCGCCATGGTGCCGGCGCAGCGTGCTGCGATGGCCCACGCTGATGACGCGTGCATCCGGCAGTTGTTCGCGCAGCAGGCGATACATGGCATCCTCCAGGCCTTCGTCCATGGCGGACGTCGCCTCGTCCAGGAATGCGGCCTGGGGGCGGGCGATCAGCAGGCGGCCGAAGGCCAGGCGCTGCTGTTCCCCCAGCGACAGGATGCGGCTCCAGTCATCCTCGGTGTCGAGCCGGTCGCGCAGGTGGCCCAATTGCACGCGGTCCAGGATGGCTTCGTCCTGCCCGGGCGGGACGTTGTCGGCGGGTTGCGGGTAGTGCAGGGCCTGGCGCAGGGTGCCCAGCGGCAGGTAGGGCTTCTGGGCCAGGAACAGGGCGGACACGTCCGGACGGATGATCTCGCCCGAGCCGTGCGGCCAGATGCCGGCGATCGTGCGCAGCAGCGTGGTCTTGCCCGCGCCCGAGGGGCCGCGTACCAGCAGCGGCTGGCCGGGGGCGACTTCCAGGTTCAGGTCACGGATCAGCGTCTGGCCGTCCGGGCGGTTCACGTTCAGCCCCAGCAGCGCCAGGCGGCTGCCATCCTGGTGGGTGCGCGGCAGTTCCATGGCTCGCGCCGCGTCGATGGCGTCGTCGAATCCCGCCAGACGTTCCAGCGTGGCACGATAAGTGGCGAAGCTGTCGTAGACATTGCGGAAGAAGGACAGATTGTCCTGCAGGCGGCCGAAGGCCTGGGCCGTTTGGATCAGATCGCCCAGGCTGATCTGCTTGGAGAAGAAGCGCGCGGACTGGAGGATGAAGGGAAAGACCACGGCCGTCTGGGTCACGACGAAGTTGAATCCCAGAAATTTCAAAGACCGGTGGATGATGTCCCAGGCGTTGCCGATGACCTGGGCGAATCCGTTGCGCAGCGTCCTGCCTTCGACGCGCTCGCCGCGATAGAAGGCGATGCTTTCCGCGTATTCGCGCACGCGCACCAGGGCGTAGCGGTAGTCGGCGTTCAGTTTTTCATTGAGGAAGTTCAGCCGGATGAGCGGCTTGCCGATCCAGATGGCCAGCAGGGTGGCCAGGAAGACGTAGATGAAGACCAGAAACACCATGGCCCGGGGGATTTCGTAGCCCAGCACGGTCATGGGGCCCGACAAATTCCACAGGATCACCGTGAAGGCGATGGTGGACACGAGCGCATTGATCAGGCCCACGGCCAGGGTCATGGAGCTCTGGGCGAAATTGGTGATGTCCTGCTGGATCCGCTGGTCGGGGTTGTCGGCCAGGTGGCTGAGCGACTGCGAGCGGTAATAGGCCTGGCCCTGCATCCAGCGGCTCAGCAGTTGTTCATTGAGCCATTCGCGCCAGTGCACGATGAAAGCCTGCTGGACGTAGAAATCGAACAGGGAACGGATCACGTGGATGGCGGCCAGCAGCGAGAACAGCAGCATCGCCGCCCAGAAGCCGGGTTCGTCCAACTCCTGCAGCGCGCTGTACATGGTGTTGTACCAATTGGAAAACAGCACGTCCAGGCGCACGGCCGCGAGCGTCAGCAACAGGATGAGCGCGACGCCGGCCAACGGTTTCCAACTGCGGCGCGGAGAAAAGTAGCCTGCGCTCAGCCGCCGGAATTGCCGTCCCCAGTGCGTAAAGCGCATCAGGCCCCAGACGGTTGCGGCGCCGAACAGCAGGGTGAGGGCATAGGCCTTGGCCAGCCACAGGCCGCTTTCGATCAGGGCGTCTTGCCATTGCATGGGAGGCGGTTCCTTGAGGGAGGGTGGGGTGCCCGGCGAGCCGGGTCAAGCGTGAGGATTGTAGTTGGAGGCGTCCGGATACGGAATAGTTCCGGTGCGCGCGGCGGGCGGCGGCCCGGGCGGGCGATTCAGCGCAGGGCGCCTGGTTCTTGCTTCAGGCCCAGGCGGCGGGCGAGTTTGTGCAGATTACTGGGATCCAGCTCTAGCGTGCGGGCGGCCTGCGCCCAGTTGCCGCCGGCCGCGGTCAGTGCTTCGCCGATGGCGCGGCGCTGGCAGGCCTCGACGCTGTCGCGCAGCGGCGGGATGGCGTCCGCAGGCCGGGCTTCGGGCGGTGGCGCGGCGGCATCGCCGGTTTGGGTCTGCGCTTGAGTCTTGGCTTCCGTCGCGGGTTCGGGCGGAGTGATGTCGAGGTCCAGCAGTTCCGGCCCGATAGTCAGCACCTGGTCGCGCGATGCGCCCCGGCTGAGCATCTTCAAGGCGGCGCGGCTGATGACGTGCTCCAGTTCGCGGACGTTTCCGGGCCAGGGGTATTGGCGCAGGGCGCGTTCGGCTTCATAGGACAGGCGCACGCCGCGCAAACCCAGGCGGGCGCGGCTGAATTCCAGGAAATGCCCGGCCAGGATCAGGACGTCGCGGTCGCGCTCGCGCAGCGGCGGAATCGGAATGGGATAGACCGAGAGCCGGTGATACAGGTCGGTACGAAACAGTCCCGCCTGGGTGTTGGCTTTCAAGTCGCGGTTGGTGGCGGCGATGATGCGGACATCGGTCTTGATGACCTGGTCGGTGCCCAGCCTCTGGATTTCGCCGTTCTGCAGCACGCGCAGCAGCTTGGCCTGCAGGCTGAGCGGCAGTTCCCCCACCTCGTCCAGGAAAAGCGTGCCGCCCTGTGCGGCTTCGAAGCGCCCGGGCCGGTCGGTCGTCGCCCCCGAGAAGGCGCCCTTCACGTGGCCGAACAGCTCGCTCTCCGCCAGGGACTCGGGCAGCGCCGCGCAATTCACCTGGATCATGGGCCGCTCGCTGCGGCGCGAGTGCCGGTGAAGGCGGCGGGCAAACAAATCCTTGCCGACGCCGGTCTCGCCCAGCAACAGGATGGGCAGGTCCGAGTCGGCCACCAGATCGATCTCATGCAGCAGCGACTGGATGGCTTCACTGTGCCCCAGGATTTCGGTGACTTCACCGATGTGCTCCAGCCCCTGCTGGGAACTGCCCAGTTGGCGCAACTGGCGGTTCTCGCGCTCCAGGTCGGTGACGCGGACGGCCGCCTGCAGGATCAAGCCCAGCCGCAGCAGCCGCGCGCGGGCTTTTTCGTCGAAAGTGCCGGTGGCCAGCGCATCCAGCGTCATGATCCCCCAGGGGCGGTCGTCGCGGTAGAGCGTCATGCCCATGCAGTCGTGCACGGGCAGCGGTGAGCCCTTGCGGTCGTCCAGCAAACCGTCGTAGGGGTCCGGCAGCACGCTTTCGGGGTCGAACCAGGTCGGTTCGCGGCGCGACAGGATCGTGGCGAAACGCGGATGCTGGGCGACGATGAAGCGCCGGCCCAGGGCCTCATGGGCCAGGCCGGCGGCTGCGACCAGGTGCAGAGTGTCCGCCGCGTCCAGCATCAACAGCCCGACGGCGTCGCAGGCAAAGGCCGCGCGGATGGCCGTGGCGGCGCGTTGCAGGCGTACGCCATCGGGCAGGTCGGCGGACAGATCGTCCAGCAAGGTGGTTTCCATAGGGTTGTTTATACCATCTAAAGGTATTTTTCACCCTGTTTAAAAGGGTAAAAAATACCGTTTTTGATCTATGTCAGTAGTTTCCCTAGGTAAAAGAGTTGGCACGCTTGTTGCTTGGTTGAGGGTGAAGCAAACACGTGGCGCCTGACGGCGCCGTATCCGGAACCTCTCGCGGCTGCAGAAGGAGCGCAGAATGGGTGAGTACAAGAAGTTATGGTGGACGCTGATCGGCGTTCTTGTGGTGGCGTTCGGCGTCCTTGGGTGGATGGGCAAGGAAGTCTACAACCAGGCGCCGCCCATTCCGGCCCAGGTGTCCACGGCCGATGGCCGGGTCCTGATGACCGAGACTCAGATCCTGGACGGCCAGAGCGCCTGGCAGTCGGCGGGCGGGATGACCGTCGGTTCCATCTGGGGGCACGGCGCCTACCAGGCGCCGGACTGGACCGCGGACTGGCTGCACCGCGAACTGTCCGCCTGGCTGGATCTGGCTGCGCAGGACCAGTATGGGATGAACTTCGCCCAACTGGACGAGGACGCCCAGGCCGTGCTGCAACGCCGCCTGAAGACGGAATACCGCAAGAACACCTACGATGCCGCAACCGGCGCCGTGCTGGTGTCCGACCGGCGCGCTCAGGCCATCGCCGAGACGGCTGCCTACTATGACAAGCTGTTCGGAGACGATCCCGCCCTGCAGGGGTCGCGCAAGAGCTTCGCCATGAAGGAAGGCACGCTGCCGTCTGCCGAAGCCCGCGCCCGTCTGGCGGACTTCTTTTTCTGGACCGCCTGGGCCGCTGCGACCGAACGGCCGGGCACCGAAGCGACCTACACCAACAACTGGCCGCATGAGCCGCTGATTGACAACGTGCCGACGGCGGAAAACATCATCTGGTCCATCATGAGCGTGATCATCCTGATCGCGGGGGTGGGCCTGCTGGTGTGGGGCTGGGCTTTCACCCACAAGGAACACGAGGACGACGGCCCCGTGCCGGCGCGCGATCCGGTGCTGCAGATTCCCCTGACGGCTTCGCAACGCGCCCTGGGCAAGTACCTGTTCCTGGTCGTGGCCCTGTTCGTGTCGCAGATTTTCATCGGCGGCTTCACCGCGCACTACACGGTCGAGGGCCAGACTTTCTACGGCATCAACGTATCCGAATGGCTGCCGTATTCGCTGGTGCGCACCTGGCACATCCAGGCGGCGCTGTTCTGGATCGCCACGGGCTTTCTTGCCGTCGGCCTGTTCGTGGTGCCGATCCTGAACGGCGGCAAGGATCCGAAGCACCAGAAGCTCGGTGTGGACGTCCTGTTCTGGGCGTTGATCCTGGTGGTCGTGGGGTCCTTTACCGGCAACTTCGCCGCCATCGCCCACCTGATTCCCGCCGAATGGAATTTCTGGCTCGGTCACCAAGGGTATGAATACGTCGAACTGGGCCGCTTGTGGCAGATCGGCAAGTTCCTGGGCATCGTGTTCTGGCTGTTCCTGATGCTGCGCGGCATCGTGCCGGCGTTCAAGCAAAAGGGCGACAAAAACCTGCTGGCCTTGTTCAGCGCCTCGGTGATCTGCATCGGCTTGTTCTACGGCGCGGGCCTGGCCTACGGCGAGAAGACCCATATCTCCGTCATGGAGTACTGGCGCTGGTGGGTGGTCCACCTTTGGGTCGAAGGCTTCTTCGAGGTGTTCGCCACCACGGCGCTGGCTTTCATCTTCTCGACCATGGGTCTGGTGTCCAAGCGCGGCGCCACGATCGCCAGCCTGAGCTCGGCCGTGCTGTTCATGCTGGGCGGCACCCCGGGCACCCTGCACCACATGTACTTCTCGGGCACCACCACTCCGATCATGGCGATCGCCGCCTCGTTCAGCGCGCTGGAAGTCGTGCCGCTGGTCGTGCTGGGCTATGAGGCCTGGGAAAACTGGCGTCTGAAGGAACGTGCGCCGTGGATGGAAAACCTGAAGTGGCCGCTGAAGTTCTTCGTCGCCGTGGCGTTCTGGAACATGCTCGGCGCCGGTGTGTTCGGCTTCATGGTCAATCCGCCGATCGCGCTCTACTACATCCAGGGCCTGAACACCACGGCGGTGCATGCGCACGCGGCCCTGTTCGGCGTGTACGGTTTCCTGGCCCTGGGCTTCACCCTGTTCGTGCTGCGTTATCTGCGCCCCAACATGCAGTTCAATGAAAGTCTCATGAAGACGGCATTCTGGTGCATGAACATCGGCCTGGTGATGATGATCTCCCTGAGCCTGCTGCCGATCGGCCTGATGCAGTTCCATGCCAGCTACAGCGTGGGTACCTGGTGGGCGCGCGGCGAGACGTTCATGCAGCAGGACATCCTGCAGACCCTGCGCTGGGTCCGGACCTTCGGCGACGTGGTGTTCATCGTCGGCGGCCTGGGCGTGATGTGGCAGGTCGTGACCTCGCTGTTCGACGGCAAGACCGCGCCGGCCTCCGACGCCGGCCTGGCCGCGCAGCGGACGTAAGCCGCTTCAGCTTGCAAAGGGGCGCCCGAAACGGGCCCCCGACCCGGCCCGCCTCGGAAGAGGCGGGCTTTTTTTTCAGACCCCGATGTCTTCGTTCCAGAGATGCGGCTGCTCGGCGATGAAGCGGCGCATCATGTCCAGGCATTCCGGGTCCTGCAGGACCTCGACCTCGACGCCGCGCGAGATGAGCAATTCCTCCTCGCCCATGAAAGACTGGTTTTCGCCGATGACCACGCGGGGGATGCCATACAGCAGGATCGTGCCGCTGCACATGGCGCAGGGAGAGAGGGTGGTGTAGAGTACGGATTCGCGATAGACGTCTGCCGTCTGGCGGCCGGCGTTTTCGAGCGCGTCCATCTCGCCGTGCAGGATCGCACTGCCTTTTTGCACGCGCTGGTTGTGGCCCCGGCCGATGATCTCGCCCCGGTAGGCGATCACCGAGCCGATGGGGATGCCGCCTTCGGCCAGCCCCCGGCGCGCTTCCTCGATGGCCGCCTGCATGAAGAGATTGCTCATGGCTTCGTCTCCCGAATGAGGTTCTTGGAAGCCTTCATGATACGGGTGCCGGACGGCCGGGGGAACCCGGGGCGGCCGCATTGCCCGCTCAGGCGGCCGGCGCGGTCCGCAGGCCGGCGCGTGCGCCGAGCGCGCCCAGGGCGAAGGTCAGCAAGAGCGTCGGCAGGGCGCTGCCGTAGTGCGGCGCCCATTGCGCCAGGATGTGATAGACCGCGATTCCCAGCACCCAGGTCAGCGCCGGAGCGACGTGCAATGCGCGGGGCGCATCGGCCAGGCGGGCGGGCTGCGTCCCCAGGCGCCCCAGGATGGTGCCGAACAGCGGTACGAACACCGAACTGAGCGTCAGCAGGAAGGGCTCCAGCGTATGCATGGGCAGCACCATCGCCAGCCCGATGGACACTGCGGCCAGGACCGTGCCCCAGGTCTTCAGGCTCGCGCCCTGCCACAGGCTGTGAGCGGAGACGGAGCCCGAATACAGGTCGCCGTAGGTGTTGTCCAGTTCGTCGATCAGGATCAGCCCCAGGGCCACCAGGCCGCCTTGGGCCAGGAGCAGGGCGGCGACCATGTCCAGGTCCGGGCCGGTGACGGTGATCACCAGCACGCCCAGGGCGTAGCACCAGATGTTGGCGATCGCATAGCCCAGCCAGGTGCCGCCCAGGGCGCCACGGCCGCTGCGGCCATGCCGGGCATAGTCCGCGACCAGCGGCAGCCAGGAGACCGGCATGGCGATCACCAGGTCCAGCGCCTGGAAGGCGTTCATGCTGCCGTCGCCGGTCCGCCGCCACAGGGCGTGCAGCCCGTCGGCATCCAGTTTGAGGGCGAACTGGACGGTCAGCCAGATCAGCGACAGGATCACCAGGGGCAGGCCGATGCGGCTGACGATGCGCCGCACCAGCGTGATCATGGAGCCGCGCAGCAGGGCCAGGACGACCAGCCCCCAGAACAGGGTGGGCAGCGCCAGCCCCATGTCCAGTCCCAGCGCCTGGCGCGCGATGGCGGCGGTGCCGTCGCGCATCACGACCAGTTCGAAGGTCGCCCAGCCGAGCAGTTGCACGATGTTGAGCAGCACGGGCAGCCGGGCGAAGCCGCGGCCGTAGGCGGCATGGATCAGGCCGGCGCTGGACAGGCCGCTGTCGCAGCCCAGGCGCGCGACCCAGGCCAGCAGGCCGGCGCCCAGGATCGATCCGACGATGACGGCCGCCAGGGCGTCGCGCGTGCCCAGCGCCGGCACCAGGTAGGCGCCGACCTGCATGACCAGAAGGCCGACGCCCAGGCTGAACCACAGGGCGGCGTGGTCGCCCCAGCCGAACACGCGTTCGGGGGCGGTAGAGGCGGGAGAGGGGGTTGTCTGCATGGCGTGCCTGTCGGAAAAGGCGGAAAGCAGACGCGAACGGCGGACGGACCACTGCCGTGGCGAGCTGCTTTCCTGCGCGAGGATGATCTCAATCAGGTTCGAAGGGACTGTCTCAGCCGCCGTGGCGGCACCCCTAGCGAGGCTCGGTAAAAGGCGAATCGGGTTCGATTGTAGCTCAGTCGAACTGTACGATCTCGAAGCTCAGGCGGCCCTGGGCGTCGCGCCCGACGGAATAGCCCAGATGCTCGCGCACGCGATTGTCGGGGTGAAAAGTCAGCACCACCGGCTTGATGTGCTCCAGTTCGGCTTCCTGGATGTATTCCGAATTGGCGATAATGACTTCGTCGCCACGTTGGCAGGTGCGTGCCGCAGCGCCGTTCAGGATGCAGCAGCGCGAGCCGCGCTCGCCGTAGATCACGTAGGTGCTGATGCGGGCGCCGGAGTTCTTGTTCCAGATGTCCACGAATTCCATGGGCAGGATGCCGGCGGCTTCGCAGTGGTCGGGGTCCAGGGTGATGGAGCCGTGGTAATCCAGGTCGGCCCCGGTGACGCGGATGCCATGCAGCTTGGCGCGGACGATTTTTCTCACTTGAAATCCGGAAGGGAAGATTGAGCAGCCGGCATTTTAGCGCGTTGCATTGCAGCATCGCTCGGCTGCCCACAAGACCGTCCCGACATCCTCATAGGATTATAATGTGATGTTCATTGACCAAGACCGCGTGCCGCATGGGCGGAGCAGACATCGGATGCGGTCGTGCGGAGCGATCGAAAGAAAATGATGTTTGCTGCACGGGACGCCTGGAAGGCTGGACTGTGGGCCCCCCGGCATTGGGCGGGCAATATCGTGGCCGGCGTGATCGTCGGTGTGGTCGCCTTGCCGCTGGCCATGGCTTTTGCGATTGCTTCCGGCGTCAAGCCGGAGCAAGGCCTGTACACCGCCATCGTGGCGGGGGTGGTGGTGTCGCTGTTTGGCGGCAGCCGGGTGCAGATCGCCGGCCCCACGGGCGCGTTCATCGTCATCCTGTCGGGCATCGTGGCCGAACACGGGGTGGTGGGCCTGCAACTGGCCACCCTGATGGCGGGCCTGATGCTGTGCGCCTTCGGCCTGGCCCGCCTCGGCGGCGTGATCCGCTACATTCCCCTGCCGGTGATCCTGGGCTTTACGGCCGGCATCGGCATCATTATCTGGGTCGGGCAGTGGCAGGCCTTTTTCGGCCTGCCCCCGGTGCCGGGGCATTTTTTCCATGAAAAGCTCTGGTTCCTGTTGATGAATCTGCCGCGCCTCGATCCGGTGACCACTGCCGTAGGCCTGGGCTCGCTGGCGCTGGTGCTGCTGCCCCGCTGGGTGCCCACGTTGCGGTGGGTGCCGGGCCCGCTGCTGGCCTTGATCGTGGCGACGGTCCTGCAGGGGCTGCTCCAGTTTCCGCAACTGGCCACGATCGGCAGCACCTTCGGCGATTTGCCGCGCGGGCTGCCGCTGCCTCACTGGCCCGGGGGTGGGCTGGACAGGATCCTGCCGTTGATCGGCCCGGCGTTCGCCATCGCCCTGCTGGGAGCGATCGAATCGCTGCTATCGGCCGTCGTCGCCGACAGTATGGCCGGCACCCGGCACGACTCCAACGCCGAGCTTTTCGGCCAGGGCCTGGCCAACGTGATCGCCCCCCTGTTCGGCGGGATTGCGGCAACCGGCGCCATCGCGCGCACGGCCACCAATATCCGCAGCGGCGGCACGGCGCCGCTGGCCGGCGTGGTCCATGCCCTGGTGCTGGTTCTGGTCCTGCTGGCGTTCGCGCCGCTGGCGCGCAACATTCCTTTGGCCACCCTGGCCTCGATCCTGTTCGTCGTCGCCTGGAACATGAGCGAAACGCACCGCGTGGTGCGCCTGATCCGGCATGCGCCGCGCGCGGATGCCGTCATCTTGTGCCTGACGCTGCTGCTGACAGTCTTCGCCGATCTCGTCGTCGCGGTCAATATCGGTATTGTCCTGTCCATTCTGCATTTCTTGCATCGCATGGCGTCCAGCGTCGATGTGGCGCCGATGGCGCTGCCCGGTGCGGCTTTGCCGGGCGGGCCGGAATCCCGCATGCGTGCGCTGCAGGTCCGGGGGCCTTTGTTCTTTGCGGCGGTCGAATCCCTGCGCGCGGCATTCCGAAGCCAGGACGCCGATGTGCTGATCCTGTCCCTGGATCGGGTGCCGTTTGCCGACGCCACTGCGCTGCAGGCGCTCGACGACGAAATCGCGGCCGTACGGGCCCGCGGCGGGCGCGTCATCCTGTGCGGTGCCGATGCCAGGATCCGCGGCAAGCTGAACCGCATGGGGATCTTGTCCCGGCTGGGCGCGGGCGACTTCCAGCCCGATCTCGCGGCGGCATTGGATGCGGCGGGGCGCCCGCATTCGAACGCGGCCTCGTCATAGCCGCCGGTCTTCGCGCGGCGTCAGTCAGGGTTTGGGGCGCGGCTTGCTGGGCTTCCAGTCCACATGGTTCCTGCTCAGGTATTCCCGGATCATTTGCCGCACCACCTGCGAGGGAGTCAAGTCCTGGGAGGCGCAAAGCTGCTCGAAGGCTTTCTTCTTGTTCGGATCGATCAGCACCGTCAGTCGGGCGGTCTTGTTTTCGAGGGGTGGGGGGCTCATGGTTCTCTCGGTCGGGCCGGTGTGGTGATCGGTAACGGCGGCAAGGTCCGCAGGGCTTCCTGCAGCCGCCCCCGCAAGGCCGCCATGAAGCCGGGGCGTTCCGTGATCGGCAATTGGCTTTCCAGTGTCGCGATCCGGTCCCTGTGGTAGCGGCGGGGTGATCCTAATGCGGTTTCCAGCGCGTTGGCGCGCGCCGTCCACTCGCCAGGGTCGCCCTGCGCCAGGATGAGGGCGTGGGCCAGCCCTACGTGGCGGTCAGGCGCATGGCCCGGAATACGCCGCCAGACCTGGGCGGTGCCGGCAATCTTGCGTGCGGGGTCGGGAATGGCCAGATTGTACCGGCCATCGCAGAACGAGCCTTCGACGGCCTGGGCCCGGGTTTCGATGCCGAAGGCGGCCAGGGCCAGGCGGATCCACGTGCAGAGCTGCTGATAGAAGGCTTCGGAATGGTCGAGCGGGCGGCCGGCGAATACCTGCGCCAGGCTCAGGTTCAGAATGCCCGGCCCCTGGGGAACCACGCCGCCGCCCGATTGCCGGACGTGGATCGGGCAGCCCCGGGCGGCGAACTGTGCCTGGATGGCCGCGAATCCCGGTCGGGCCGCGTAGGTGCGCGGCACGACCAGTCCGGGGGCGCTTTCCCAGAGGCAGGCGACGGGCTCCCGGATGGCGGGGGCCAACAGGGTCTCGTCGGCCAGCGGCCCGGCCTCGACAGGCGCGGCCAGCAGGCGGTAAACGGCGGGACGAGGGGGCGGCATGGCCTGGCGCGAGGGCTTAGGACAACTGGGTTGTCGCGAAAGTGTCGTCGTCCATGAACAGATAGCGGATTGCATCGATCAGGCCCAGCACGACAGCCAGGGGCATGAAAATCCAGCAGAGAATCAGCAGCCCCAGGCCCCAGCCGATCTGGCCCAGGTAAAAGCGGTGTGCGCCCAGCCATCCCAGGAAGAGGGCAAGCACGATGGCGATCTTGCGCTGGCCGGCCGGGCGGCCCAGGGATTCGCCGCGCGAGCGCAGAATCCAGAGGCTGGCGGGGACCGTCAGGACGAGCGCCAGCACCACCTTGCCGGTATGGGCGCGCAGATATCCCATCGCCGCGAAATACAGGTCGCCGAAGTTGCGGATCAGCACGCCCGTCAGGGAAGAAATCCAGGCGAAGACCTCGCGAAAGACGGTCTCCCCGAAGCTCAGGGCGAGCAGGATGACGAGGAAAATCGCCACGACCAGGATGAGTTTCTTCAGCATGGGTGTCCTGTGCTTGTAGTGGCCGGGCGGCCGCCGGGCGCTTGCCCGGCCGGGCAGGAGCGCAACACCCCATTTTATAGGGATTGGGGGCGATCCGGTTCAGCGTGCGCAAGCCTGGCGGATGGCATGATCCCATGCAGCCATGCGGGCGGCGGCCTCGTCGCGCGGCATGGCCGGCTCGAAGCGGCGCTCGACGCGCCACAGCGATTCCAGTTCCTGCAGGTCGGCATAGACACCCGCCTGCAGCCCGGCCAGAAAGGCCGCGCCCAGCGCCGTGGTTTCGACCATGGTGGGACGCAGCACCGGGATGCCCAGCAGGTCCGCCTGGAACTGCATCAGCAGGTCGTTGACGCAGGCGCCCCCGTCCACACGCAATTCCTGCAGCGGCGCCGCGCCGGCCGCCTGGGCGTCGCGGCTCATGGCCTGCAGCAGGGCGGCGCTCTGGTAGGCGATGCTTTCCAGGGCCGCGCGGGCGATGTGGGCCATGGTGGTGCCGCGCGTCAGGCCGGTGATGGTGCCGCGCGCCTCGGGGTCCCACCAGGGGGCGCCCAGGCCGGTGAAGGCCGGCACGAACATGACACCGCCCGAATCCGGCACGCTGCGCGACAGTTCTTCGATGTCGCTGCTGCGCACGAAGGCGCGCAGGCCGTCGCGCAGCCACTGGACCACGGCGCCGCCGACGAACACGCTGCCTTCCAGCGCGTAGGCCAGGCGGTCGTCGGGCTGCGCGGCGCTGGTCGTCACCAAGCCATTGCCCGAGACCTGGAAGCGGTCGCCCGTATGCATCAGCATGAAGCAGCCCGTGCCGTAGGTGTTCTTGGCCATGCCGGGCCGAAAGCAGGCCTGGCCGAACAGCGCGCTCTGCTGGTCGCCGGCCACGCCGCAGATCGGCACGGCATGGCCCAGCAGGTCCGGGTCGGTTGCACCGAAGTCGGCGGAAGAGGGCAGGATGTCCGGCATCATGCGGGCCGGCACGTCCAGCCAGGCCATCAGTTCCGGGTCCCAGGCGTTGCGGTGCACGTCCATCAGCATGGTGCGCGCCGCATTGCTGACGTCGGTCCGGTGATGCCGGCCTCCGGTGAGTTTCCAGATCAGCCAACTGTCGACGGTGCCGAACAGCAGGTCGCCGGCCCGCGCCTTGGCGCGCGCCTCGGGGACGTGGTCCAGGATCCACTTCAGCTTGGTGGCGGAAAAGTAGGCGTCGATGCGCAGGCCGGTGCGCTTCAGGATTTCAGGTTCCAGCCCCTGCGTGCGCAGTTCGACGCACGTCGGCTCGGCCCGGCGATCCTGCCAGACGATCGCCGGATGGATGGGCTCTCCTGTGCGCCGGTCCCAGACGACGGTGGTTTCGCGCTGGTTGGTGATGCCGATGGCGCGCACGTCGCGCGCGGCGATGCCCGCCCGGTGGATCGCTTCGCTCATCGTATCGCGCTGCGTCTGCCAGATTTCCAGCGGATCATGCTCGACCCAGCCGGGCTGGGGATAGTGCTGGGTGAATTCCCGCTGCGCCAGACCCACGATGCGGCCGTGGCGGTCGAAGACGATGCTGCGGGTGCTGGAAGTTCCCTGGTCCAGGGCGAGCAGGTAAGTCATGGGGGTCCTCAGGGTGCGATGACGCAGTCCACGCCGGCGGCCTTGAGCAGGCCGGGAAAGGGTTCCGGCGGGCGGGCATTGGTGAACAGACGGCCAATCTGGGACAGTTCTCCCAGCCGGACCATGGCGGGCCGGTGGAACTTGCTGGTATCGGCGGCCATCCAGACTTCCCGGGCCGATTGCATGATGGCCTGGGACACCTTCACTTCCCGGAAATCGTAGTCGCGCAGGGTGCCGTCGGCCTCGATGCCCGAAATGCCCATCAGGGCGATGTCGGCGCGGAACTGGCGGATGAATTCCACCGTGGCTTCCCCCACGATGCCCAGGTCCCGGGGGCGGACGCTGCCGCCCGCCAGAATGACCTCGCAGCCAGGTTGCCGGCCCAGGGTATAGGCCACGTTGACATTGTTGGTGATGATGCGCAGCCCTGTGTGGCCCGCCAGGGCGCGCGCGATGGCTTCGGTGGTGGTGCCGATATTGATCAGCAGCGAACAGTCGTTGGGAATCTCCCGGGCGATCGCCTGGGCGATGCGCTCCTTTTCGGCGGCGTGCAACTGGGCGCGCTGGCGATAGGCGATGTTCTCGATGGTCGAATTGGGCAGCCGGACCCCGCCGTGGAAGCGGATCAGCAGGCTGGCCTCGGCGAGGCGCTGGACGTCGCGGCGGACGGTCTGAACCGTGACGTCCAGATCGTTGGCCAGGGTTTCCAGGCTGCAGGAACCCGCGCTCTGCAGGCGGTTGAGCAGCTTGAGCTGGCGTGGATTGGGGTGCATGGAATCGGCCTTCGTCATGACGGACACACTGTACAGCGAAAGGAAAGGAAAAAATCTTAGGGTTTATATGGACAGTAAAAAGAGTTAAAACGAACAATAATTCACAAAAAGGAACTTCTGGAGTAAGGGCTCATGCAACTCAAGCTGGCTGGCGTCGGCAAGAAAGTCGGCGCCGAAACCTGGCTCCACCCTCTGGATCTGGCGCCGCGGGAATCCGCCGTCACGGTCCTGCTCGGGGTGACCCGCGCCGGCAAGACCAGTCTGATGCGGCTGATGGCCGGCCTGGATGCGCCCACCTCGGGGCGGATCCTGGTCGACGACGTGGACGTCACCGGCCTGCCCGTGCGCCGCCGCAACGTCGCCATGGTGTATCAGCAGTTCATCAATTACCCGTCCATGACGGTCGCCGCCAACATCGCTTCGCCGTTGAAGCTGCGCGGCGAGGCCGACGTCATGCCTCGCGTGCGCGAGATTGCGCGTGCCTTGCACATCGAGGAATTCCTGGGCCGCCTGCCGTCCGAACTGTCCGGCGGCCAGCAGCAACGGGTCGCCCTGGCGCGCGCACTCGCCAAGGATGCCCCCTTGATGCTGCTGGACGAGCCTCTCGTCAATCTCGACTACAAGCTTCGCGAAGAGCTTCGCGAAGAACTCGGCGCTCTGTTCGACCAAGGCCGCTCCACCGTCATCTATGCCACGACCGAACCCGGCGAGGCCTTGCTGCTCGGCGGCTATACGGCCGTGCTGGATCAGGGCGAACTGCTGCAGTACGGCCCCACGCTGGACGTGTTCCAGCGTCCCGCATCGATCCGGGTGGCGCGCGCTTTCAGCGATCCGCCCATGAATTTCCTGGCCGGCCGCGCCGGCCGTACCGCCCTCAGCCTGTCATCGCTGGCGGGCGTGAGCCTGCCGGCGGGGCCGGACGTGCCCGATGGCGACGTGACCGTTGGCTTGCGCGCGGCCGATCTGTCGCTCATCGACCAGGGCGGAGACTGCCGGATTCCCGGGCGGGTCCAGCTCGCCGAAATCTCCGGCTCCGCCACGTATGTCCATGCCGAGACGCCGGCCGGCAATCTGGTGGCCCAGGTGCGGGGCGTCCAGCACCACAGTCTGGGAGACGCCGTGACGCTGCATTTTTCCAGCCGCCGGGCCTATGTATTCGGTCCGGATGAATCCTTGCTGCGTGCGCCCCAGGCGCGGGAGGCCTGAAATGGCGCGCATCGAACTCCAACTGGCCCACAGCTATGCGCGCACCGTCCGCTCCGACGCCGACTATGCGCTGCTGCCTTTGGATATCACCTTCGAGGACGGCGGAGCCTATGCCTTGCTGGGTCCGTCCGGCTGCGGCAAGACCACCATGCTCAACATCATTTCGGGGCTGGTGACCGCATCGCACGGCGTCATCCGCTTCGATGGCGTGGATTGCACCCGCGCCACGCCGCAGGAACGCAACATCGCCCAGGTGTTCCAGTTCCCCGTCATCTACGACACCATGACGGTGGGCGAGAACCTGGCATTTCCCTTGCGCAACCGCAAGGTGCCGGCCGCCCAGATCCGCGAGCGCGTCGGGCGCATCGCCGAGATGCTCGAGCTCTCCGCGCAGCTCGATCAGCGGGCGGCCAATCTGGCGGCCGACGCCAAGCAGAAAATCTCCCTGGGGCGCGGGCTGGTGCGGCCGGACGTGTCGGCCGTATTGTTCGATGAACCGCTCACGGTCATCGACCCGCACCTGAAATGGGAACTGCGCCGCAAGCTCAAGCAGATCCACCACGAACTGGGCCTGACGCTGATCTACGTCACGCACGACCAGGTCGAGGCCATGACTTTCGCCGATCAGGTGCTGGTGATGGCACGCGGCCGCGTGGTTCAGCAGGGCACCCCCGAAGACCTGTTCGAGCGTCCGCGCCATACCTTCGTGGGGCACTTCATCGGCTCGCCCGGCATGAACCTGCTGCCGGTCGAGGGGCGTGCCGACGGCGGGCTCTGGCTGGATGGGCTCAGTCTCGGCAGGCCGGCATCCGCTGCGTTGCCGGCGGGGCCGCTGACCCTGGGCATCCGCCCCGAATACCTGAGCCTCTCGTCCGAAGGCGGCGCAGGCACCGTGCCGGCCACGGTGACCCATGTGCGCCATGTGGGCACCAGCCAGTTGCTCAGCGCCCGCATCGGCGCCCTGGAAATCAAGGCCCATCTGCCGGTCGACGCCGTGCCTCCTGCGCCGGGCGCGGTCGTGCACCTGGCCCTGGTCGGCCCCCATACCCGTTATTACCGCAACGAAGAACTCGTGGAGGGGCCCGCGCACAGACCGGCCCCCGCAGCCTGATCCGTGCCTGGCGAATCCGGGCGGCATGCCGGCCGCGAGGCAGAGGGGTCGTAGCCCAAGGAAATCATATGAGTACCGTCAAACCCGTCAATCAGAAGGCCTGGTGGCTGATCCTGCCGGTGATCCTTTGCGTGGCGTTCTCGGCGATCATCCCGCTGATGACCGTCGTCAATTACTCCGTCCAGGACATCATTTCGCCGGACAACGCCGTTTTCGTCGGCACAGAGTGGTTCGCCAGCATCATGCGCGACGAAGACCTGCACGCCGCGCTCTGGAGACAGCTCATGTTCTCCGGCGCCGTGCTGGCCATCGAGATCCCGCTGGGAGTGATGCTGGCGCTGTCCATGCCCGCGCGTAGCTGGCGGGCTTCGGCCGTGCTGGTGATCGTCTCCCTGTCCCTGCTGATTCCCTGGAACGTGGTCGGCACGATCTGGCAGATCTTCGGCCGTACCGATATCGGCCTGTTCGGCTGGACGCTCGCCGCCCTGGGCGTGGATTACAGCTACGTCGGCAATCCCGTGCATGCCTGGCTTACCGTACTGCTGATGGATGTCTGGCACTGGACGCCCCTGGTGGCGTTGCTCGCCTATGCCGGCCTGCAATCCATCCCCGAAGCCTACTACCAGGCCGCCAGCATCGACGGCGCCAGCAAATGGGCCGTGTTCCGCTACATCCAGTTGCCCAAGATGCGGGGCGTGCTGATGATCGCCGTGCTGCTGCGCTTCATGGACAGCTTCATGATCTATACCGAACCCTTCGTGCTGACCGGGGGCGGGCCGGGCAATTCCACGACCTTCCTCAGCCAGTACCTGACGCAGAAAGCCATCGGCCAGTTCGACATGGGGCCCGCCGCCGCTTTTTCGCTGATCTACTTCCTCATCATCCTGATGTTCTGTTTCGTCCTGTACAACTGGATGCTGCGCGTCGGCACCCGGGATTCGGGAGCCGCCCATGACTGACCGTTCATTCCTGCCGCGCAAGCGCACCGTCTTCCTGATCCTGTACCTGCTGTTCGCCCTGGTCCCCATCTATTGGATGGTGGTCATGAGTTTCAAGACCAACCAGGGCATCCTGGCCGAGTTTTCCCTGTTTCCCCGTGAATTCACGCTGGACAACTACCGGCTCATCCTGACGGATCCCTCGTGGTACATGGGCTATGTCAACAGCCTGATCTATGTCTGCCTGAACATGATGATGGCGATCGCCGTGGCGCTCCCCGCGGCCTATGCTTTCTCGCGCTATTCCTTCCTGGGCGACAAGCATGTGTTCTTCTGGCTGCTGACCAACCGCATGACGCCGCCCGCCGTGTTCCTGCTGCCGTTCTTCCAGCTCTACACCACCCTGGGGCTGATGGACACGCACTGGGCCGTGGCCCTGGCGCACTTGTTGTTCAACGTGCCGCTGGCAGTCTGGATCCTGGAGGGCTTCATGAGCGGCATTCCCCGTGAAATCGATGAAACCGCTTATATAGATGGCTACAGCTTTCCGCGCTTCTTCCTGACGATATTCCTGCCGCTGATCAAGTCCGGCGTGGGGGTGGCGGCTTTCTTCTGCTTCATGTTCAGTTGGGTGGAGCTGCTGCTGGCGCGCACCCTGACCAGTGTGGACGCCAAGCCCATCGTCGCCATCATGACCCGCACGGTCTCGGCTTCGGGCATGGACTGGGCCACGCTCGCCGCAGCCGGCACGCTCACCATCGTGCCGGGGGCCATCGTCATCTGGTTCGTGCGCCACTACATCGCGAAGGGCTTCGCGATGGGCCGGGTCTAGGCCTGTTCACATTGATCGAGGAGATCGCCATGTTCGATTGGATGGTCTGGACCACGCCCACCGCCGTGTTCTTCATTTGCATCGTTCTGATGCTGGCCGTCATGACAGTCTGGGAAATCCGCTCGCCCACGGTCTTGCGCAAGGGCTTTCTGCCCATGGCGACCACGCGCGGCGACCGCCTGTTCATCGGCCTGCTGGTGGCCGCCTATCTCAACCTGGCCTTTCTGGGGCTGGGCGAAAGCTTGATGGACTGGTTCGCGCTGGACGAGGAACCCTCCGTCTGGATCAGTTTCGTCCTGTCCGTGGGCGTCCTGGCGGTGATCATGCGCAAGGGGTGAGTCCGGGCGGAACGGGTCCGGTTCCGACAGATTTCCTGCGCCGCCTATTTCCCCGGGGGGCGCTGGCAGAGAGGGCAGGGGAGCACACAGAGGAGAACATGATGAGATTCCGCCATACCGCCTTGGCGCTGGCCGTCGCTTGCGCGCTGGGGGGGCCGGCCGCCTGGGCCGGCCCGGCCGAGGCCCAGAAATGGGTCGACAACGAGTTCCAGCCATCCACGCTGAGCAAGGATCAGCAGATGGCCGAGATGCAATGGTTCATCGACGCCGCCGCCAAGCTCAAGGCACAGGGCGTCAATGAAATCAATGTGGTCTCCGAGACCATCACCACCCATGAATACGAGGCCAAGGTCCTGGCCAAGGCCTTCGGGGAAATCACCGGGATCAAGGTCAACCACGACCTGATCCAGGAAGGCGACGTGGTCGAGAAGCTGCAGACCTCGATGCTGTCGGGCAAGTCCATCTATGACGGCTGGATTTCCGACTCCGACCTGATCGGCATGCACTACCGTTACGGCGTGGTCCTGTCGTTGACCGACTATATGGAAGGCGAGGGCAAGGAATACACCAATCCGGGCCTGGACCTGAAGGACTTCATCGGCACGTCCTTCACCACGGCGCCGGACGGCAAGATGTACCAACTGCCCGACCAGCAATTCGCCAATCTGTACTGGTTCCGCTACGACCTGTTCAATCGCCCCGACCTGAAGGAAAAATTCAAGGCCAAATACGGCTACGAACTGGGCGTGCCGGTCACCTGGACCGCCTACGAGGACATCGCCAAATTCTTTTCCGAGGACATCAAGACCCTGGACGGCAAGCCCATCTATGGCCACATGGACTACGGCAAGAAGGATCCGTCCCTGGGCTGGCGCTTCACCGATGCCTGGCTGTCGATGGCGGGTTCGGCCGACAAGGGCACGCCCAATGGCCTGCCGGTGGACGAGTGGGGCATCCGCGTGGCCGACGACAAGTGCACCCCGGTGGGCGCCTCCGTGGCGCGTGGCGGCGCGACCAATTCGCCGGCCGCCGTCTACGCCCTGACCAAGTACATCGACTGGATGAAGCAATACGCGCCCAAGGTGGCGCTGGGCATGACCTTCTCCGAATCCGGCCCCGTGCCGGCCCAGGGCGAGATTGCCCAGCAGATCTTCTGGTACACCGCGTTCACGGCCGATATGACCAAGCCCGGCTTGCCGGTGGTCAACGAGGACGGCACGCCCAAGTGGCGTATGGCGCCGGCCCCGCATGGCCCCTACTGGAAGGATGGCATGCAGAACGGCTACCAGGACGTGGGTTCCTGGACCTTCTTCAAGGATCACGATCCGAACAAGGTCGCCGCTGCCTGGCTGTATGCCCAGTTCGTGACGTCCAAGACGACCTCGCTGAAGAAATCCATCGAGGGCTTGACCTTCATCCGCGACAGCGACATCCACAGCGATTACTTCACTCAGAACGCCGACAAGTACGGCGGCCTGATCGAGTTCTATCGCAGCCCGGCGCGGGTGGCGTGGACGCCGACCGGCACCAACGTGCCGGATTATCCGAAACTGGCCCAGTTGTGGTGGCGCAACGTGTCCCAGGCGATCGCCGGGGAGAAGACGCCGCAGCAGGCGATGGACAACCTGGCCAATGAGATGGAAAAGGTCATGGCCCGCCTGGAGCGCGCCGGCATGAAGCGCTGCGCCCCCAAGCTCAATGAGAAGAGCGATCCGGCCAAATGGCTCAGCGACGACCACGCGCCGTGGAAGAAGCTCGCCAATGAGAATCCGAAGCCGGAGACCGTTTCCTACGATTCTCTTCTGCAGGCCTGGAAGGAAGGCCGCGTCCGTTGACCGGAGTGTGACACGATGTCCCAGATTGCTGAGCTGCCGCCCGCCACGACGGATCGGAACCAATTGCTGCACGACCTCGAGGCCTTGTCCGAGGTGGATCTGATCGTCATCGGCGGCGGCGCCAGCGGCCTGGGCGTCGCGCTGGACGCCCGGCTGCGGGGCCTGTCGGTCCTGCTGCTGGAGTCCCATGATTTCGCAGGCGGCACTTCATCGCGCGCGACCAAGCTCGTGCACGGCGGAGTCCGCTATCTGGCGCAGGGCGATATCGGCCTGGTGCGCGAGGCCCTGCATGAGCGCCGGGCGCTGCTGAACAATGCCCCGCACCTGGCCCAGCCCCTGGCTTTCGTCATGCCCGCCTACCGGCCATGGCAAGTGCCGTTCTATGGCGCCGGCCTGAAGATCTACGATGCCCTGGCCGGCTCCGCCAGCCTGGGCCGCACCGAATGGCTGGGCCGCGCCCGTACGCGGGCCCAATTGCCGGGCGTCAATCCCGCCGGCCTGTATGGTGGCGTCAAATACTGGGACGGCCAATTCGATGATGCGCGCCTGGCGCTCACCTTGGCGCGTACGGCCGCCGCCCTGGGCGCCTTGCTGCTCAATTATTGTCCCGTCGTCGATGTGCTGCACCACAGCGGGCGCGTGAGCGGCGTGCGCTGGCGCGATACCCTGGATGCGGGCGGGCGCGAAGGGACGGTCCGCGCCCGGTGCGTCATCAACGCCACCGGCGTCTGGGTCGACGATCTGCGCCGCCTGGACGACGCCGCGCGTGGCCAGGCCACCACCCCCATGGTGGCGCCCAGCCAGGGGGTGCACCTGGTGGTTGACCGGTCCTTCATGCCTGCCGCCGAGGCGCTGCTGGTGCCGCGCACCCGCGACGGCCGGGTGCTGTTCGCCGTGCCTTGGCTGGGGCACCTGATCCTGGGGACCACCGATACGCCGCGCGATTCCGTAGCCCGAGAGCCTCTGGCGCTGCCTGAGGAAGTCAAGTTCATCCTGAATGAGTCGGCCCATGTGCTGGCGCGCGCGCCCCGCGCCGAAGACGTGCTCAGCATCTGGGTCGGCCTGCGGCCTCTGGTGCGGCCCGCGCACGAGGAAGAGGGCGGCACCAAGGCCATCAGCCGTGAGCATACCGTGCAGGTCAGCCCTTCGGGACTGGTGACGGTGACAGGCGGCAAGTGGACCACCTATCGCTCCATGGCCGAGGACGTCCTGCGCCATTGCCAGGATTCCGGGCTGGTGCCGGCCCTGCCGCCATGCCGCACGGCCGGATTCTCTCTGCTGGGCGCCCCGCCGCCGGGAGCGCCCGCGACGCGACTGACGGAGCCGCCGGGCCTGCACGCTTATGGCACCGAGGCCGCCGCCGTCCAGGCGTTGCCGGGCGCCGGCCGCGCACTGGGACTGGGCCTGACCGAAGCCATGGTCCGCCATGCCGCCCGCTGCGAATATGCCCGCACCGTCGAAGACGTGCTGGCCCGGCGTCACCGGATGCTTTTTCTGCATGCAGAGAAAGCCATTCAGGCCGCCCCCGCCGTTGCCCGCATCCTGGCCGAGGAAACCGGCTCAGACGGCGATCCAGCCGCTTTCCTGAGTCTGGCTGAGCAATACCGCCGCGTGCCGGCCTGATCTTCGCGCGTGCGCCAGGGCCCCATCGCGTTGTGGCCGCGCAACTTTCTATTAGGGAAAGCCAGTGCGCACTCATGGTTTTCCCTCAAGTAATTTACATTTGAAAACATAAATTTCTTTTGATAAAGAATAAGTAGCGTCAAAATTGGGGGCACTTAAGGCTATACTCCTACCGTTCATGTCAAATGTGCATGGAAATGTATTTTTGATGTCTGGATTTAATCGATGTGACGAATCATTTGTGACAATTGATTCAAATGTAGGCGCTGCCATCGGCGTGCCTATGACAAAGCCGGCTTCCGCTTGCGGAATCCTGCGATAGCTAAAAAGGGATCCCATGTCTACTTTCGATTCCACGCTGTTGAACGACATCCGCGAAGTCAATCTGTCCTATCTGATGCTGGCTCAGCGCCTGTTGCGCGAGAACTTGTCCGCTGGCATGTTCCGGCTGGGATTCGATGCCGATGTTGCGGAAATCATTCTCAATCTGTCGCCGGCCCAGATCGTCCGGTTGGCCAGTTCCAATTCCGTGCTGTGCGCCTTCCGCCTGAATGACGCCCAGTTGCTCAACTCCCTGACGCACGAAGTCCTGGGCGGCGTGCTGCAGCAGGCGCATTCCACCATCCTCATGGCTCGGCAGGAAACCGTTTCCGCTTAGCCCCATGTCCAGCAAGAGTGTTTCCCGAGAGGCCGACGACATCCTGCTTGCCACGGACATGATCCGTCTGGGCGCCCGTCTGCAGGTGCTGCAGGCCGAGACGTCCCTCAGCTACGATCGGCTGGCGCGCCTGTACCGCGAGGTCAAGGGCGCTTCGCCCCCCAAAGGCATGCTGCCGTTTTCGGTGGACTGGTTCATGACCTGGCTGCCGAACATCCACTCCAGCCTGTTCTACAACATCTATCGCTACATGGATACCTTCACCCCGGCGAAGAAATCGCAGGCGCTGGTGGAGGCCTATCGCCTGTACCTGGAGCAATCCTCGGTGGGCCTGCGGCCCGGCGAAGTCGTCGACGAACCGGTGCTCAGCTTCACGCGCGCCTGGATGCTGGTGCGCTTTTTCGAGAGCGGACTGGTCCAGTTGTCCGGCTGCCAGCAATGCCAGGGCTTGTTCGTCGCGCACGCGCACGATCCGGAATCGGGATTCATCTGCGCCATCTGCAAGCCGCCTCCCCGGGCGGGCAAGACCCGTGCGCGCCGCCGGTCCGCGGCGCGCCAGCCGGCCTGATTCTGGATTTGTGGACAAAAAGACCTGTTTAACCATGCTTTTGAATGCAGGAAAACAGGGGATGATGGCGATATTCTGATTCTCGAGGCGTGCGCACGTGTTTATCATCCTGGGATACCTGATCGTAGGGGCGGGGGTCTTTGCCAGTTACGTCGCAATGGGCGGCCATTTGGGCGCCCTGTATCAGCCTTTCGAGTTCACGCTCATCGGCGGCGCGGCGATCGGCGCCTATATCGCCGGCAGCAACAGCGCCTCGATCAAGCTGCTGTTCGAAGCCGTGCCCAAGGCCATCAAGCGCAGCCCCTACGGCAAGCCGCTCTATATGGAATTGCTGGCGTTGCTGTACGTCCTGCTCAACAAAGCCCGGCGCGATGGACTGATGTCCATCGAGTCCGATATCGAAGATCCCAAGGCCAGCGCCATCTTCACGCAGTACCCCCAGGTTCAGAAAGACGCCAAGCTGATGGAGTTCCTGACGGACTACCTGCGCATCATGATCAGCGGCAACATGAACTCCTTCGAGATCGAGACTTTGATGGACCAGGAGATCGAAGCGCTGCACAACGAGCACCATACGCCGGTCAATGCCGTGCGCGCCGTGGCCGACGGCTTGCCCGCCTTCGGTATCGTGGCCGCAGTGCTGGGGGTGGTCAAAGCGCTGGCGGCGGTCGATCAGCCGCCGGCCATCCTGGCCGATCTCATTTCCAAGGCGATGGTGGGCACCTTTCTGGGCATCCTGCTGGCCTACGGTTTCTGCTATCCGTTTGCCTCGGCGGTCGAGCGCCAATCCGTGGCTTCGATCAAGGTGCTCGAATGCATCAAGGTCACTTTGCTGGCCAGCATGAACGGCTACCCCCCTCCGCTGGCCGTGGAGTTCGGCCGCAAGGTCCTGTTCTCTTCCGTTCGTCCCTCCTTCTCCGAGCTTGAAGCCCACGTGCGGCAAGCGAAGAATCAGGCGGCGAGCCGCTGACGCGGGGGGCAGGGGGCATGGCCAAGCACGATACCGGCCGCGTCGTCGTTCGCCGCAAGCGGGCCTACGGCGAATCGCATCATGGCGGCAGTTGGAAGATCGCCTATGCGGACTTCATGACCGCGATGATGGCGTTCTTCCTAGTGATGTGGCTGCTGCTGCTGATCCCGAAGAAAGACCTTCAATCCATCGCCGAATACTTCCGCATGCCGTTGATGACGGCAATCGCGGGCGGCGAAAAAATGGACAATACCCGGTCCAAGATTCCTGGCGGCGATCCCAGCGTGATCCCCAAC
Source organism: Castellaniella ginsengisoli (assembly GCF_040955415.1). NCBI lineage: Bacteria > Pseudomonadati > Pseudomonadota > Betaproteobacteria > Burkholderiales > Alcaligenaceae > Castellaniella > Castellaniella ginsengisoli. The sequence continues at coordinate 2,239,982 of NZ_CP158257.1, forward strand.
CCGAATCCCCTGCCTTCGTCCAGTCTCGATTCCGATGCGGAGGCCCGGGCCGATCAGGCCGACCAGGAAAACTTGGAAAACCTGAAAGAACAGCTTGATAACCTGATCGAGCATAACCCCGTGCTGCGGCAGTTCCGGCCTCAGTTGTTGCTGGACATGACGCCCGACGGCTTGCGGATCCAGATTCTGGATCAGCAGAACCGGCCGATGTTCGCCACGGGCAGTGCAGTCGTGCAGTCTTACATGCGCGACATCCTTCGGGAACTCGCTCCCTTGATCAGCCAGTTGCCCAATTCGATCACGATCTCCGGCCATACCGATGCGATGCGCTACGCGACCGGGGATCGCAATTACAGCAACTGGGAACTCTCGGCCGACCGGGCCAATGCGGCGCGCCGCGAGCTGGTCGCCGGCGGCCTGATCGAAAACAAGATCAAACGCATTCTCGGGCTGGGCGACACCGTCGACCTGGTTCAAGACGACCCCATGGCAGCCGTCAATCGCCGGATCAGCATTCTGGTGCTGAACCGTCGCGCCGAGCGCCGTATCGATGAACAGAACGCCGCCGGCCAGGAAGGCATGAAAATCCGCGAGCGGCTCGAGCAGCTCCGGAATCCCGCCTCCGACTCCAGGGGGGGCGAGGGCGGGAGCGGTCCTTCGCCCCAGACCGGTTCCGTGCCGGCTTCCGGGGCCGGTTCCGTCGACACGCCGGCGATCCAGCCGGCACCGGCCGTTTCCGCACCGGATGCGGGCGCCGCCCCGGGACAGGGCGCCCCCGCCGTATCTCCCCCAGCGGGGCAATCCACAGATGCGCCGGTAGCTTCCCCGGCCGGCGCGTCCGGCAATCAAGGGTGAGGATCGATCATGAGTGCAGGCGTGGACCTGAGTGAATTTTTCGACACGTTCTTCGACGAGGCCGACGAGCTGCTCACCAATATGGAGCAGCAGTTGCTCAACCTCGATCTGGAGCAGCCGGATCCGGACGTGCTCAACGGCATCTTCCGGGCCGCGCACTCCATCAAAGGCGGGGCGGGCACCTTCGGCTGCTTTGAAGAGCTGGCCAAGACCACCCATTTGCTGGAAAACCTCCTGGACCTGATCCGTCACGGGGAAATGCCCCTGCGCCAGGACATGATCGACCTCTTTCTGGAGACCAAGGACGTGTTGACCGACCAAGTCGCCGCCTATCGCGGTTCGGGGAAGCCTGATCAGCAGGTCTACGAGCGCATCTGCGCCCAGTTGCGCCAACTTGCCCTCGAACACGAGCAAGGCGCCGGGGCGCCTGCCGCCACGCCCGCGGCCCCCTCTGCGGCTCCTCCCGCGCCTGTCCCCGCGGCGGCGCCTGCGCCTGCCGCCGCGTCGGGCGAGCTGCCCGTGCGGGTCAGGATCAATCGCATCCAGGAAAAAGACGTCGAATCTCTGATCAACGAGATGGCGCTCATGGGCCAGATCCTGCATCGGGACCAGAGCGGCGGCGACCTGTCGCTGTGGTTGCGGACCACCACCCCGGCGGCCGACCTCGAAGCGGTGTGCTGCTTCATCGTCAATGCGGATCAAGTCTCCGTGACGCACGAAGCCGTGCCGGGCGCCGCGTCCGCGCCCGCCCCGGCTGCCGAGGCTTCCGCCGTGCCTGGGCCCGCTTTGGCTGTCGAGGCCCCTGCGCCCGTCCAGGATGCGCCGGAACCGGCCAGCGCGCGGGAAACCGTTGCGGAAACCGCCGGCAAGCCCGGCGGCAGTCCCAAGGCGGCCAAGCCCAAAGAAAGCGGCACCATCCGCGTGGGGGTCGAAAAAGTCGACCAGATCATCAACCTGGTGGGCGAACTCGTCATCACGCAGGCCATGTTGCTGCAGACGTCCCAGACGCTGGATCCGGTGCTGCACGACCGCCTGCTCAACGGGATCGAGCAACTGGACCGCAATGCCCGCGACCTCCAGGAGGCCGTGATGTCCATTCGCATGATGCCCATGGATTACGTCTTCAGCCGCTTCCCCCGCGTGGTCCGGGAAAACGCCACCAAATTGGGCAAGCGCATCCGGCTGGTCACCAAGGGCCAGGCGACCGAGCTCGACAAGAGCCTGATCGAGCGCATCATCGATCCGCTGACCCACCTGGTGCGCAACAGTCTGGATCATGGGCTGGAAACGCCGGATGCCCGCATTGCCCAGGGCAAGGATCCAGAGGGCACGCTGATCCTGTCGGCCCAGCACAATGGCGGGCAGATCATCATCGACGTGATCGACGACGGCGCCGGCCTGAACCGCGAGCGGATCCTGAAAAAAGCCATTGCCTCGGGCTTCCCGGTCTCGGAGGCCACTCCGGACGACGAACTCTGGCAGTTGATCTTCGCCCCGGGCTTCTCCACGGCCGACAAAGTCACCGACATTTCAGGGCGCGGTGTCGGCATGGACGTGGTGCGGCGCAATATCCAAGCCATGGGCGGGCATGTGCAACTGTCTTCGCGCAAGGGCGAAGGCACCACCACCCGCATCGTGTTGCCTTTGACGCTGGCCATCCTGGACGGCATGTCGGTGAAAGTCGGCGAAGAGACGTTCATCTTGCCGCTGTCCCACGTCACCGAATCCATGCAGGCCACAGAGGATCAGATCCACCGCATTTCCGAGACCGAGCAGGTCCTGCATGTGCGGGGCGAGTATCTGCCGATCGTCGCGCTGCACGAGGTCTTCAATGTGGGCCAGGCCGAGACCGATCTGACCCGCGCCATCGCCGTCATCCTCCAGGCCGAGGACCAACGCTTTGCCCTGATGGTGGATCACCTGCTCGGCCAGCATCAGGTCGTGGTGAAAAATCTCGAAACCAACTACCGCAAAGTGCCGGGCATCTCGGCCGCCACGATTCTAGGCGATGGCAGCGTAGCCCTGATCGTCGATGTGTTCGCCCTGCGGCGCACTTCTTCGTTGCGGGCGGGCGCGGCCGCCTGACCCTCAATTCCCACTCTCGGAGCCATCATGAGCCAAGCCAACCCCCAGCAGGAACAGGGCGAGTCCCAGGGCAAGGAATTCCTGGTTTTCACTCTGGCCAATCAGGAATATGGGATCGACATTCTAAAAGTGCAGGAAATCCGGGGCTACGATAGCCAGACCGTCACCCGGATCGCCAATGTGCCGTCCTTCATCAAGGGCGTCACCAATCTGCGCGGCGTGATCGTGCCGATCGTCGACCTGCGCCTGAAATTCAACATGGACAATGTGGAATACACCTCTCAGACCGTGGTGGTGATCCTCAACGTCCGTTCCCGGGTTGTGGGCGTGGTGGTCGACGGCGTATCCGATGTGTTGATCCTGCAGCCTTCGCAGATCAGTGCGGCTCCGCAGTTCGGCTCCGCATTCTCCACCGAGCACTTGACCGGCATCGGCACCGTGGGTGAGCGCATGCTGATTCTGGTGGATATCGAAAAACTCATGACCAGCGAAGAAATGTCGCTGGTCGAGGACGCAGTCGCTTGAGCGGGCCGCGTCCAGTTTCAACCCTCCGGCAGCAGCCTCATACACCTGGTTATTGAACGTATGCAAACAGGCAGAAAATCGCTTATCGGCGCGCTCAAGGTCCGCACCAGTCTAATCCTGGTGCTGGTCTTTTTCTTTTTCATGCTGATCTCGGGAGCGCTGCTGGGTGTGCTCTCCCTGAAGATGAACAACGATGCGCTGCGGGAAATCGCCGCCGACGATGAAGCCATCAGCCTGTTCGATGAGGCTGTCAGCCGCTATCGCGAGGTTCAGGTGCTGATGGGCCGGACCTTGAGCAGCATTGTCATCAACAGCGACCTGGCCAACAGCGCCATCCTGGCCGAATGGGCGTCGGAAGGCCAGTCGGGCGGCACGGGAGCGCTCAGCGACAGCACCAAGGCGAAGATCGCCCAGGCGGAGACCAGCCTGGCCCAGGCGCATGAGGTCTTCGAGCGCTTTCGCGTCGCCGCCCAGGCGCACCTGACCCAGCCCCAGCAGGCGCAGCAGGTCGAGCAGATCGTCCAGGCCTATACCCAACTGCTGGACAAGGAATTGCCGCCCGTCCTGGAGCAACTCAAGGCCGGTCAGATCGAGCAGTATGAAAAACTGCAGTCCGAGAATGTCGCCCCGGCCGAGAGCCGGTTCGAGCAGGCCGCCGAGGCGCTCAAGCAGGGCCAGCACGCGCACACGCGCCAGTCCCTGGCCGAGGAGGCCTCCCATCTGCGCCTGGTGATCCTCATCGTGAGCGTATCCATGGGGGTGGCGCTGCTGTTCGCCATCGCGGCCTACCTTTTTTTGCAGCGCGTGGTGCTGCGGCCGTTGCGCCAGGCCGGGCGGCATTTCGACCGGATCGCAGCCGGCGATCTCACCGAAACCATCCAGGTGCCCTCGCGCAACGAGATCGGTGTTCTGTACCTTGCGATGCAGCGCATGCAGGAAAGCCTGGTGCGCATGGTGGCCACCGTGCGCAATGGCGTGGGCGAGATCCGTCTTGGGTCCCAGGAGATTTTCGCCGGCAATACCGACCTGAGTAGCCGCACCGAGCAACAGGCGGCCTCGTTGCAGCAGACGGCCGCCAGCATGGAGGAACTCGCCAGCACGGTGCGCCAGAATTCCGACAACGCCGCCCAGGCCGATGCACTTGCCAAGACGGCGGCGGGCGTGGCCCAGCGCGGCGGGGCCGCCGTCAACAGTGTGGCCGAGACCATGGACGGCATCACCCAAAGCTCGGGCAAGATTGCCGAGATCGTCAGCGTGATCGATGGCATCGCCTTCCAGACCAATATCCTGGCATTGAACGCGGCGGTCGAGGCCGCGCGCGCCGGCGAGCAAGGCAAGGGGTTCGCTGTCGTGGCCGGCGAGGTCCGGTCCTTGGCTCAGCGCAGTGCGCAAGCCGCCAAAGAAATCAAGGGCCTGATCGACGATTCCGTCGTGCGGGTGCGCGAAGGCTCCAGCCGCGTTCAGGATGCCGGGCGGATCATGAACGAAATCGTCCAGTCGGTACAGGGCGTCACGGCCATCATGAGCGAGATCTCGTCGGCTTCCCGCGAGCAGGCTGAGGGCATCAATCAGATCAACGCCGCCGTCAACGACATGGACAACGTGGTGCAGCAGAACGCCGCCCTGGTCCAGGAAGCGGCCAGCGCGGCCGGATCCCTTCAGGACCAGGCCGAGCAGCTCAGCATGGCCGTCGCCGCCTTCCGCCTCCAGGAAAGCGGCGCCGTGATCGATGTTCAAGGCGGGCAATTGGGCTATACTCCGCGCGCCGGGCAACCGGCTCTGGCGCTGGAACAGGCCTGACCCCGGTCCCTTCTCCTCGACATCCGCCATGATTCATGATGCGCCTTCCGCCTCTTTTTTCACGCAGCCTGCCTTGCCCAAGGCCGATGCGGCGGATCTGTCGCGAGCGACTCAAATCCTGCACCGGCGGGCGGGAATCATCCTGGGCGACCATAAAAGGGACATGGCCGCCCGCACCCTGAGCCTGCGGGCCCATCATGCGGGCTCCGCATCGGTGCGCGGTTATCTGGATCACCTGGAGCAAAATCCCCAGTCCGACGAGTGGGATCGCTTCATCAGCGCCTTCACGATCAACCACACGGCATTTTTTCGCGAGCAGCACCATTTCCGCATCCTGGCCGATTTCGTGCGCACCCGCCGCAAGCCGATCTCCGTCTGGTGCTGTGCGTCGTCCACCGGCGAGGAACCCTACACGCTGGCCATGACGCTGCATGATGCCTGTGGCCAATCCGATACCGGCCTGTCGGTGCTGGCCACGGATATCGATACCCAGGCCCTGGCCCAGGCGCGCAAGGGTGTGTATACCCTGGACCGCATCAAGCCCGTACCGCCCGAGTTCCTGCGGCGCTATTTCCTGCGCGGGGCGGGGCGCCAGGCCGGCATGGCCATGGTCAAGCCCATGATCCGCAATCTGGTGACATTCGAGGAGCTCAATCTGGTGTCGCCCAACTGGCCGATCAACCAGAAATTCGATGCGATCTTCTGCCGCAACACCATGATCTATTTCGACAAGCCGACCCAGACGCGGATACTGGAACGCTTCGTCCCTTTGCTCAAGCCGGGCGGCCTGATGTTTGCTGGCCATTCGGAAAACTTCACTTATCTGACCAAGTCCCTGCGCCTTCAGGGGCAAACGGTCTATTCCGTCGCGTGATCCGCGGGAAACTGTAGAAAATGGCTGTCAACAAGAAAATCCGCGTGCTGTGCGTCGATGATTCCGCCCTGGTGCGCAGTCTGATGACGGAAATCATCAACGCCCACCCCGATCTGGAAGTCGTGGCGACCGCGCCCGATCCGCTCATCGCGCGCGAGCTCATCAAGCAGCACAATCCCGACGTGCTGACCCTGGACGTCGAAATGCCTCGCATGGACGGCCTGGATTTCCTCGAGCGTCTGATGCGCCTGAGGCCCATGCCGGTGGTGATGGTGTCCTCGCTGACCGAGCGCAACTCCGAAGTCACCATCCGGGCGCTGGAACTCGGCGCGGTCGATTTCGTGACCAAGCCCAAGCTTGGCCTGCGCGACGGTTTGCTGGATTACGGCGACATGATTGCCGACAAGATCCGCGCCGCCGCGCATGCCCGGTTGCGGCCGCGCGCGGCCCAGCCTGGCGGCGAGGCTGCCCGCCCGCGCCTGTCGGGCACGTTCTCCACCACCGAGAAATTGGTCATGATAGGTTCCTCCACGGGGGGGACCGAGGCGATCCGCCACGTGCTTGAGCCCTTGCCTGCCAACAGCCCGGCCATCATGATCACCCAGCACATGCCCGCTGGCTTCACCAAGTCCTTCGTGCAGCGTCTGGACAGCCTGTGCGCCGTGCAGGTCCACGAGGCCGAGGATGGCCAGCGGGTTCTGCCCGGTCATGTGTATCTGGCGCCGGGCGGCGTGGCCCACATGAAGCTTGCCCGCTCCGGAGCCAACTATGTGGTCAAGCTCGAATACAGCGACCCCGTGAACCGCCATCGGCCCTCCGTGGATGTGCTGTTCCATTCGGCCGCCCAGGTCGCGGGCAAGAACGCCATCGGCGTCATCCTGACCGGCATGGGCAAGGACGGTGCCCAGGGGTTGCTGGCCATGCGCCAGGCGGGCGCGCGCACATTCGCCCAGGACGAAGCCAGTTGCATCGTCTTCGGCATGCCGCGCGAGGCCCTGCTGATCGGCGCCGCCGAAGAGGCCGTCGCGCTGGACGATCTCAGCGAACGCATCCTGAAAAGCGCGGGTTCTTTCGGGCACCGGGTTTGAAGGATTTGAACAGGAGCACCGGGTGCCCGAACACCCTGCTTTTTTATTGATTGGAGAGTGATCCGTGGTACAGAAAACGATAAAAATCCTGGTCGTTGACGACTTCCCCACCATGCGCAGGATTGTCAAGAACCTGCTCAAGGATTTGGGGTTCGAGAACGTCGACGAAGCTGAAGATGGCGCCCAGGCGCTGGAAAAACTCCGCAACGGCGGTTTCGAGTTCGTGGTGTCCGACTGGAACATGCCCAACATGGACGGGCTGACCATGCTGCAGAACATCCGCGCCGACCCCAATCTGTCCAGCCTGCCCGTGCTGATGGTCACCGCCGAAGCCAAGAAGGAAAACATCATTGCGGCGGCGCAGGCCGGCGCCAATGGCTATGTGGTCAAACCTTTCACAGCAGCTACCCTGGAAGAAAAGCTGAACAAAATCTTCGAAAAACTCTGACCGGAGGCGCATCATGACGACGGATCAAACTTCCGGGCAGCAGGATTTCGTGGAACCCTCCGTGGACCTCATCCACCGCATCGCGCAGTTGACCCGCACCCTGCGCGCGAGCATGCGCGAGCTGGGCCTGGATCAGGCCATCAAGGACGCCGCCCACGCCATTCCCGACGCGCGCGACCGCTTGCATTACGTGGCCCAGATGACCGAGCAGGCCGCCAACCGGGTGCTCAACGCGGCCGAGCAGATCCAGCCTTGGCAGGATTCGATGCAGCGCGACGCCAAATCCCTGGATGCCCGCTGGCAGGATTGGTTCGACCATCCGGTCGAACTGGACCAGGCCCGCGCGCTGGTCGATGACACCCGGGCCTTCCTGAAAGACGTCCCCGAAAAGACGCAAGCCTCGCAGAACAACGTGATGGAAATCATCATGGCCCAGGACTTCCAGGATCTGACCGGCCAGGTGATCATGAAGATGCTGGGCGTGATCGGCGCCATCGAAACCGAACTGGTCCAGGTGCTGATCGACAACGTCCCCCAGGAAAAACGCGAAGAGACGAAAAACCTGCTCAACGGCCCGGTGGTCAATGCCGCAGGCAAAGCCGACGTGGTCACCAATCAGGATCAGGTCGACGACCTGCTGGCCAGCCTGGGTTTCTGACAGGGGTTTTCCCTGGATAGCGCGCCATCGGAAGGAAATGTAAGTTCCAGGTAAGAATTGAAACCCAGTATGAGCAGGCCGGGCGAAGAGGCTGCTCCGCAGGTTCGCAGCCGGTATCGGCTTCTTCTTCACAAGGAGGCACTATGTCCAAGATGCGTGGAAGGACCTTGGGGCTGGGGCGCCTGATCCGGCAGTTGCGCTGCGGTCGGGCCACCTTGAACGACCGGGCCTGGACCCTCAGCCCGCTGGCCTTGCCCATTGGCCGCTTCCTCGGAGCCCTGCGCGAGCGCTTTGTCGTCATGCGCCAGTCCAGCATTCGTATTGCCATCAATGCCGCCCGTCTGCAGGCGCACACCCAGGCTTGCGAAACCATGGCCGACGCGCAGGCCCGTGAAGCCGAAAGCCTCTCCGCCCAGGGCACCCAGATCGCCGGCCTTTCGCAACAGACCAACGATATCGTGGCGGGCGCCGCCGGGGTGTTCCGAGAGCAGTTGGGCGGCCTGCGCGCCACGCAGGATCAGTTGGCCGACCTGCAAAAACGGGTGACCCGGGTTGCGACCCAGATGGAGTCCTTTGCCGAAGTCATCACCCAGCTCAGCCGCAGGGCCCGTTCGGTCGAGGACACCAGCCGGCTGATCAAGGACATCGCTCTCCAGACTCATCTGCTGGCCCTGAATGCAGGGGTGGAAGCGGCACGCGCCGGCGAGGCCGGCCGGGGCTTTGCGGTGGTCGCCAGCGAGGTCGGCAAGCTGGCCGAACGCGTCAATGCCGCCACCGGCGAGATCGTGCAGCAGACCGGGGAAATCCTCGGCCTGGTGTCCGATACCGAGCAGCAGAGCCAGTCCATCCATGCCGATATGCGCGTCTCCGATCGCCTTGTGGACGACTTCGCCGGGCAATTCGATGGCCTGGTGCGCGAGCTGGGCCGCGTGGGCGCTCAACTGGATGGCGTGGCCGATCATGTCGCCCAGGTCAACCAGACCAACCAGGACATGAGCCAATCCATCGGCCTCATCGCCGACCACAGCGCGATCCTGCGTCAACGCATGCAGTCCATGCGCGAGCAGGTGCACGGCGTGCGCACCCAGACTGAAAGCCTGCAGGAAATGCTTGCGGCGTGGCGCACCGGCGCCACGCCCTTCGACGACCTCGCGGCGTGCCTTGAGCAGTTGCGCAACCGTTGTGCCGGGCTGCTGCGCCAGGCGCGCGCCGACGGCCTCGATGTGTTCGACAAAGCCTACCGCCAGATTCCGGGCAGCCAGCCCCCGCGCTACCACGTGGCGTACGACCGGGCCATCGATCAAACCCTGCAGGGCATTCTCGATGCGGTGCTGGATCAGGTGCCGCACGGCTATTATGCGATCCTGGTGGACATGAACGGCTATGCGCCGACGCACAATCGCCGCTATGCCGGCCAACCCACCGGAGACATCGCGCACGACACCCTGCATGTGCGCGACAAGCGCCTGTTCGATGATGCGATCAGCCGGGGGGCCATCGCCAATCGCGGCGGTGTGCTGTGCCAGACCTACATGCGCGACACCGGGGAAATCATCACCGACGTCTCCGTGCCCGTGGATCTGGACGGCGCGCGCTGGGGGGCCGTGCGGATCGGCCTGGATTATCTGCAGTTCGAACAAGCCGTGTCCCCCCCGGCCGAGGTGCCCGCCGCCGCCCAGCTTGCAAGCCCTTGAATTGCCGCGCCTAATACGCTTTTATCCGTGCTTCGCCCCGACAACCTGGACACTACAATCCAGGCTGTTTGCACTGTCGTCGAACGATCGACCGCATGGCCCAGGATAGCGATCTCGAAAAAACAGAACCAGCCACTCCACGGCGCCTTCAGAAGGCGCGCGAGGAAGGGCAGGTTGCGCGTTCGCGCGAGCTGGGCACCTTCATGGCGCTCATGGGGGGCATCGGCGCCCTGTGGCTGGGGGGCGAGGCGGTGTTCCGCACCCTGCGCGGCATCCTCTTGAACGGTTTGTGGTTCGACACCCGCATCGCGCGAGACACGCAGGTCATGCTCAATGTGGCGGGCGACTCCGCCTGGCATGGCTTGCTGATCGTGCTGCCGTTCATGGCGCTGCTGCTGCTGATCGGCATCTTCTCCTCGGTGGCGCTGGGGGGGTTTCTGCTGTCGTCCAAGGCGCTGGAGCCCAAGCTCGACCGGCTCAATCCCTTGTCCGGGATCAAGCGCCTGTTTGCCATGCAGACCCTGATCGAATTGCTCAAGACCTTGGCCAAGGCGGGGCTGATCGGCTTCGTCGGCGTCAAGGTCATCTGGGCCCACCGCGGCGACATGCTGGGCCTGTCCCACATGGCGCCCACCGAGGCCCTGGCGCGCGGGCTGGATCTGGTGGCCTTGTGCTGCCTGCTGATCGCTTCGTCGCTGATCATCATCGTGCTGATCGACGTGCCCTGGCAGCTCTGGAACCATGCCAAGCAATTGCGCATGTCCAAGGACGACGTCAAGCAGGAACACAAGGACAGCGATGGCGATCCCCACGTCAAGGGCCGCATCCGCCAGCAGCAGCGCACCATGGCGCGGCGGCGCATGATGAGCGCCGTGCCCGAGGCCGACGTGGTCGTCACCAACCCGACCCATTACGCCGTGGCGCTGCGCTACCAGGAGGGGCAGGGCGGGGCGCCGGTGGTCGTGGCCAAGGGAACGCGTCTGATCGCCGCCCAGATACGCGAGCTGGCCGCCCAGCACGGCGTCGCGTTGCTCGAGGCTCCGCCGCTGGCGCGTGCGCTGTACCATCACGTCGAGATCGATCGGGAAATCCCCGCCGCCCTGTACGCCGCTGTGGCGGAAGTCCTGGCCTGGGTCTATCAGGTGCGCAACTGGCAACCAGGCTCGGGTACACTGCCGCAGGCGCCACAGGACCTGCGCGTGCCCCCCGAACTCGATCCGCAACACGGCCCTGACCCGGCTCCCGCCCTCGCCTCATGAACAATTTTCTGGATTTTCTCAAGACCCACGGCTCCGGGCATGCCCGTCTGATGGCCGGGCCCGTGCTGATCCTCATGGTCTTGGCCATGATGATCCTGCCGTTGCCGCCCTTCATCCTGGATTTGTTGTTTTCTTTCAACATCTCCTTGTCGGTGATGATTCTGCTGGTGGCCATGTTCACGCGCAAGCCGCTGGATTTCGCCGCCTTTCCTTCCGTGCTGCTGTTTGCCACCCTGCTGCGCCTGTCGCTGAACGTCGCCTCCACCCGGGTGGTGCTGCTGCACGGCCACAAGGGGCCGGATGCCGCCGGCCAGGTCATCGAGGCCTTCGGCCACTTCCTGGTGGGCGGCAATTTCGCGGTCGGGATCGTGGTGTTCATCATTCTGGTGATCATCAACTTCACCGTCATCACCAAGGGTGCGGGCCGCATCGCCGAAGTCGGCGCACGCTTTACCCTGGACGCCATGCCCGGCAAGCAGATGGCCATCGACGCTGACCTGAACGCCGGCCTGATCGGCGAGGACGAAGCCCGCAAGCGGCGCGCCGAAGTGTCCCAGGAGGCCGAGTTCTACGGCGCCATGGACGGCGCCAGCAAGTTCGTGCGCGGAGACGCCGTGGCCGGCCTGTTGATCCTGGTGATCAACATCGTCGGCGGCCTGATCGTCGGCATGGCGCAACACGGCATGTCGGCTTCCGATGCGGGTGCCGTCTACACCCTGCTGACCATCGGCGACGGCCTGGTGGCGCAGATCCCCGCTCTGGTGATTTCCACGGCGGCCGGCGTGGTGGTCTCGCGCGTGGCCGACGATCAGGACGTCGGCCAGCAGATGATGGGGCAGTTGTTCTCGAACCCCAACGTGATGTTCATCACCGCCGGGATCCTGACGCTGATGGGTCTGATCCCCAACATGCCGCACGTGGCCTTTCTGATGCTGGCGGCCCTCATCGCCGGGGGGGGATGGCTGGTGCTTCAGCGCCAGCGCCAGGAACTCCTGGCGTCCGCCGCCGATCCGGGACAGGAGCAGGCGGCCGCGGTGGCCGCCGCCGCCGAAGCCAGTTGGGACGATGTGGCGCCTGTGGATCCGCTTGGCCTTGAAGTCGGCTACCGTCTGATTTCGCTGGTCGATCACCAGCAGAACGGCGAACTGCTGCACCGCATCCGCAGCCTGCGCAAGAAGTTCGCCCAGGAAATGGGCTTTCTGCCGCCGGTCGTGCACATTCGCGACAATCTCGAAATCAAACCCACCGATTACCGCATCCTGCTGTTTGGCGTCGAGGTCGGCCGTGGCGTGGCCCAGGTCGGGCAATGGCTGGCGATCGATCCGGGCGGGGTGACGGAAACGATCCAGGGCACGCCGACCAAAGATCCGGCTTTCGGCCTGCCGGCGTTCTGGATCGATTCGTCCTTGCGCGAGCAGGCCCAGATCGCCGGGTACACCGTGGTCGATACCGCGACGGTGGTCGCCACGCACTTGAATCACCTGATGCACCGGTACGGCTCGCGCCTGCTCGGTCGCCAGGAAACCCAACAACTGCTCGACCACATCGCCCGCGACGTGCCCAAACTGGTCGAGGATCTGGTGCCCAAGACCCTCAGCCTGCCGCAGTTGCAGAACCTGCTGCGCAGCCTGCTCGACGAAGACGTGCCCATCCGCGACATGCGCAGCATCCTCGAAACCATCACGGAGCATGCGCCGCGGCTGGCCGCCCTCAATCCGGCGGGCACCGGGCCGAGTCAGGACGAATTGCTGGCGCAGGTTCGGGTGGCGCTGAGCCGGGCCATCGTCCAGCACTGGTTCGCGGGCGAAACTGAATTGCGCGTCATCGGCCTGGACTCGCGCCTGGAGCGCGTGCTGACGCAGGCCCTGGGCGGCAATGGCGCCCTGGAGCCCGGCCTGGCGGAGAACCTGCTCGGCGACGTCGAGCGCATCGTCCAGGGGCAGGAAGACCGGGGAGAAGCCCCCGTGCTGGTCGTGCCGCCGGTCCTGAGGGCTTCGCTGTCGCGTTTCCTGCGCCACCATTTGCCGCACATGGCCGTGCTCTCCAGCGCCGAAATCCCTGAAGAGCGTATCATTCGGGTCACTGCGGTTGTCGGCGGGAGTGCTGCGTGAACATCAGTCGTTTTTTCGGTGCCACGAACCGCGAGGCCATGCGCCAGGTACGCCTCGCGTTGGGCCCCGACGCGCTGATCATCTCCAACAAGCGGGTCAATGGCGGGGTAGAGATCCTCGCCACCGACCAGACCTCTCTGCCGGAAGACGGGCCCGCCGCAGCGCCCGCGCGCCCGGCGCCGTCCGCAGCGCCACGGCCTGCGCCGCCCGCCGCCGCGGGGCCTCATCCGGGCCTGCCCGAAGCCGATCTGATGGGCGTCATCGGCGAACTCAAGGGCTCTTTGGAAACCCGCATCGATGAATTGCTGTGGGGCAGCCAACTGCGCCGTTCCCCTCAGGCGGTCACGTTGTTCCAGAGCCTGTTGCGCTTCGGTTTCAGCACGGCGTTGCTGCGCGCCATGCTCAAACGCATGCCCGAACAGCTCGCCCACCGGGCGGCCTTCCAGTGGGCGCGCAATGAGCTGGTCAGCCACTTGCCGGTGCTGCCCTCCGAGGATGCGCTTTGGCAGCCTGGCCTGGCGCTGGCCCTGGTCGGCCCCACAGGCGTGGGCAAGACCACCACGGTGGCCAAGCTGGCCGCCCGTTGCGTGCGCCGCAGCGGGCCGGGCAGCCTGGTCCTGGTCACCACCGACACCTACCGGATCGGCGCGCACGAACAGCTCAAGATTTATGGGCAGATGCTGCGAGTGCCCGTGCATGTCGTGCAGGACGTCCACGAGATGCGCCGCGTCATGCAGACCGTGCGCCCGGACCAGACCCTGCTGATCGACAATGTCGGCATCAGCCAGCGCGACCGCTACATCCATGAACAAGCCGCCTTGCTGGCGAGCGCAGGCCGCGCCGTCGAGCGCCTGCTGGTGCTCAATGCCGTCAGCCATGGCGATACGCTGGACGAGGTCGCCCGCTCTTATGCCGGCGATGGGGGCACGCCCTTGCGTGGCTGCATTATTTCCAAGATCGACGAGGCCTCGCGCCTGGGGGCCGCGCTGGATACCGCGATTCGCTACAAATTGCCGATCCATTACGTCTCCAACGGCCAGAAAGTTCCGGAAAACCTGCTGTTCCTGTCGGCCGCCGAACTGACCGACCGAGCGTTGGCTCCGGCGCAGGCCAATCGCACGCTGTATGCGCCTTCCGAGGCCGATCTGGCGGCGCTGCTGTCCATGACGCAGCCGGCCGACAGCCCCGATGCGGCCGCCGAACGCCGCCGCCAGCAGATTCTGCTGCCGCAACTGCTGACCGGCTCGTCGCGCGGCGATGTCTTGAGCCTGGATCAATTGCAAACCGCCGTGACGCTGCAGGATGAGGATTCGGTGCTGTCCGAGGCCTATGATCTGTGGCGCAGCCGGGCGGCGGGCGCGCTGCCTTCGGCCGCCGAGGCCATCGAGCACCTGCGGCGGGTCGCCCATGGCAGCCTCGGCGACACTCAGCCTGCCCTGGTCGCGCATGCACGCCAGTCTCTGGATTGGCAGGGGCGGCGCGGCGCCTGGCTGGGCGCCGCCTGGTTCGATGGTCAAGGCAGGCCCTTGGCCGCGGCCGCCCAGCAAGCCGGATTGGCCGATGGCTGGCATACGCCGTCCGGCGCCCGGCTGTCGGCCCCCTCGGCCGCCGACGCGCTGCTGTCGCAAATCGAGGCCGAGGGGCGGGATGCGCCCGCACCGGTTCTGCATGTGTTCGACGGCGGCAGCCAGGCCTTGATGCGCACCCTCAGCGCCAATGAATGCCAGTGGCTGGCCGTCAGCAGTCCCCGCGCCCGGGTCTATCTGGACGACGAGCCTTGCGTGCTGTCGGCCGCCGTCCAGCCCCTGATGTATCGGCCGCTGGATGCGCAGGCGTTCTGGCCTTTGCTGTCGGCTGCGAGCCTGGAAGACGCACAGCCGGCCTGGTGGGCTACGACGGGGCGGGCCGAATTGCGTGTCCGGGGCGAGCCCGACTTGCCGGTGAGGATCTTCAGTCTGAGGGCGGTCGATGCGCGGGACGGGCGTTTGCTCAAGGCCTGGTTCGCCGTCGCCGGCATGGCGGTGGATCCCGACCCGGTCCGGATGGCCCGCGCCCTGGTCTTGCGCCAGGAATGCCAGGCGGCCTGGCGTCAGGCGGTGCCGTTGCTGGCGGATGCGGGACGCGAGCCTTTGGTGGACCGCGCCGTGTTCACGGCCCAGATGGGGCTGGCGGCCTGGCGCCTTGCGCAGGATCCGGCGCTGGCGCCGGCGGCCCGGGCGGCTGCGCGCATGCTGGGCGCCGACCGGCTTTCGCCGCGCCATGCCCATGCGGGATTGCTCAAGCTGTTTGCCTTGAAGGAATTGCTCTCGGCCTAGCTGCGGCGGGGCAGGCGGCCGCGCGCGTCGTACAGATCCTGGTTGACCAGGGAATGCAGGGTGTCGAGCGCGCGCTGGTTGTGTTCCATGAACGTGCGCAGAATCTGGCCGTTGTCCCGGTTCAGCCGGCTGGCCCGGTCGGCCCGTTCGAACAGCGCATCGAATGCCGCGCGCAATTCGGGATGAACGGCGCAGACGGCATCGATGCCGTCCGCATCGTCGGTCTGGCCCAGCTCGCCCAGGATGCGGATGCGGTTTTGGTCCAGGTGCTTCAGACGCTTGGCGTAGTCGTTCTTGCGTTGGGCCTGTTCGGCCAGGGCAAGATTCGTGGGGGCATCCAGCAACGCGGCGGACTCGGCCTCCAGAGACTGGATGAACTCATCCAACAGGGCCGATTGAGCCTGCACGCACTGCAGCAGATCGTCTGCCGGGAGGCTCATTTGAGCAGATCGCGGACACTGGCCAGCAGACCGTCGGCGATGCGGCTGGGATCGATCTTCAATTCGCCGGAGGCCAGCGCATCGCGAATTTGCTGGACGCGTTCGGCCTGGATGTCGTCGCCGCTGCCATTCAGGGCAGCCAGATGACGGGCGGCCGGGCTGAGGTCGACCGCCGTGCGCCCGCTTGCGGCAGAGCCGGAGGCGGCATGGGAGGCCGTTTCGCTGCGCGTTCCCCCGGTCACCCCGTTCAGCAGGGGATTGGACGAAGTGGAATTAACTTTCAAGACTCGTCTCCGGGTGGGTGGGAAGGATCATTGGTGCCTCCCTCGTAACGGCAGGCCGGGTGGATTCTTTAGGGCCGCTTTTCCGGCAAGGTGTCAGGCGGACGGCGCTCCGCCCTTACATCATAACCTGGACCGTGTGGGCGTCGATCACCGTGCCGGTGATGATCTGCCCCCCGGGAGTGCGCACCTGGATCTGTGCGCCGGGGCTGCCGGATTCCAGTGCCTGGCCTTCGCTGGTGGCGACAAAGCCGACGCCGCGTGCAATGGTGCGGACCTGCTGGCCCCGTTCGATGGCGTTCGGGTCGCGCAGCGCGCTGGATTCGATCGCGCCGCCGGCGCGGATGCGGCGTGTGGCGATCCAGCCGACGATATGGGCCGGATCGCCGAGCAGCCGCCGGTTGCGCAGGAGGTCGCCCTCGCGCGTGTCGAGATCGTCCAGGCTCAGGACCTCGCCGCGCCGGATCAGGCGGTTGGCGACGAAATAGGGCCCCAGGATCCGGATGCTGGCCTGGACGTAGAGCGTCCAGGGCTGCGGCGCCAGGCAGCGCACCCCGACCGGGGTGCGCGATTGCAGGCCCGATCCGGCCAGAAAGACCTCCATGCGTTCGCAGGCCTGTTGGTTCACGATGCGGGGAGGCTCTACGGTGATGACCGCGCGGCCTGGCCAGGAGGCGGCCCGCTCTTGCAGCAGGCCCTCGACCTGGGCGACGACGGCGGCCGGATCCTGCAGGGCGGGACGTGCGGTCTGGGCGTGCGCCAGCCCCGGCAGGGCGGCGGCCAGCAGCAGGAACGGCAGGAATCGGGATGCGCGCATGGCCCTTATTGTAGGGGATGCCGTCCCCGCGAGGCCGCCCGGCGCTGCCGTTTGTCGGGGGCGCATCAGCCGAATAGGGCTTCAAACCCTGCTTTGTTTTGGCGTTTATCCCCCTGGTGCGGACCGTACTATGGTGGCGTGCGAAAAAGCCGCGAATGGTCGGGGGATCATTTGGTGCAACGGTGGCAGCGCACCCTGTTCATCCGTTTCCGTATAAAGCCATGATCGATCGAATCGGCAAGGACTTCGAGTTCTACCAGAAAGCGCTGGCCCTGCGCCAGCAGCGGCAGGAAATCCTGGCGTCCAACATCGCCAATGCCGACACGCCCCACTACAAGGCGCGCGACATCGATTTCAACGCCACCTTGCGCGAGGCCATGGGCGAAGGCGGCCTGCCGCGCCTGCCGGATACCTCACTGACGCTGACCTCGGCGCGCCATATTCCCGCCCAGGCCCATACCAACGGACCCGCCCGAGAACTGTACCGCGTGCCGACCCAGCCCAGCCTCGATGGCAACACGGTCGAAATGAACACCGAACGCGTGCAGTTTGCAGACAACACCATGCGCTACCAGGCGGATCTCCAGGTCCTCAACGGGCGCATCAAGTCCTTGCTGGCTGCGATCCAGCAATAACCGGCCGCGCCACGGAAACCGCCATGTCCACTTTCAGTATCTTCCAGATTGCCGGTTCGGCGCTGTCGGCCCAGTCGCAGCGCATGAACGTGTCAGCCAGCAATATCGCCAACGCCGACAGCGCCGTCGGCCCCGACGGCCAACCCTACAAGGCGCGCCAGGTGGTGTTCCAGATGACGCCCTCCGCCCGTTCGGAGGCGGTCGGCGGTGTGCAGGTCGCTTCGGTCCTCGAGAGCAACGCCCCCCCGCGCATCCAGTACGACCCCGGCAACCCCCTGGCCGATGCCCAGGGCTACGTCACCCTGCCCAATGTCGATGTCGTCGCCGAGACCGTCAACATGATTTCCGCCTCGCGTTCGTATCAGGCCAACGTCGAAGTCATCAACACGGCCAAGACGCTGATGGCCAAGACCCTCACCCTGGGTCAATAAAGGAGTCCTCTCATGTCCACCGTTAACGACGTCTACGGTTCGAACGCCGCCTCCGCGCTGGCCAATGCGCAGACCAAGAACCTGATGGGCGACACCCAGGACCGGTTCCTCACGCTGCTGGTCACGCAACTGCAGAATCAGGACCCCCTGAATCCCATGGACAACGCCGAGGTCACCTCGCAGATTGCGCAATTGTCCATGGTCAATGGCATCCAGGGCCTGAACAATACGCTGCTGGCGCTGTCCGGCCAGATGGATATGTCCCAATCGCTTCAGGCGGCGGGCCTGATCGGCAAGGATGTCCTCTATCCGGGCGAAAAAATCTCCTTGGGTAGCAATCCGGATACCGGTGCCAAGACCGCCACGGCCTTCGGGATCGACCTGATGTCCGATGCGGCCAAGACCAAGGTTTCGATCCTGGATTCCACCGGCAAGGTCGTGCGCGAATACGAATACGAGGCCCAGGGCGCCGGCATCTACCCGCTGAGCTGGGACGGC
Organism: Castellaniella ginsengisoli; assembly: GCF_040955415.1. Classification (NCBI taxonomy): domain Bacteria; kingdom Pseudomonadati; phylum Pseudomonadota; class Betaproteobacteria; order Burkholderiales; family Alcaligenaceae; genus Castellaniella; species Castellaniella ginsengisoli. The sequence goes on from NZ_CP158257.1 coordinate 2,258,796, forward strand.
CTGGATGCGGCGGGCGCCCCGGCGCCGGACGGCGCCTACACCGTCCAGGTAGCGGCTTCCGATGCCGATGGCAAGCCGGTCTCGGCCGAAGCGCTGACCGCAGGCCACATCAACAGCATTGCCTATACTTCCGAGGGCCTGAAGCTGAACCTGGCCCTGGGGCAAAAGATTTCCCTGCTGGATATCCGGCAAGTCATGTAATCCAGACGGCGGGCGCGGGATGCGCCGTCGTTTCCACGAATCAACGCACCACGCACTGAAAAGAGGTCAACCATGGGTTTCGGACAAGGTCTCAGCGGATTGAACGCCGCCTCGCAAAACCTGGACGTCATCGGCAACAACATCGCCAACTCCGGCACCGTCGGGTTCAAGGCCGGCTCGGCCACCTTCGCCGACGTCTACGCCAGTTCGCGTGTCGGCCTGGGCGTGCAGGTCGCGTCCATCAACCAGCGGTTCACCACCGGGATCGTGTCCACGTCGGGCAACCAGTTCGACATGGCCATCGACGGCGCCAAGGGCATGTTCGTGGTGACCCAGCCCAACGGCGCCATGCTCTACACCCGCAACGGCCAGTTCCTGGCCGACAAGGACCACCGCATCGTCAACGCCCAGGGCCAGCAGCTCATGGGCTACGCCCCGGGCGGCACCAACCTGATCGGCATGACCGTGCCGGTGGGCAACATCGCGCCCCAGGCGACCAGCACGCTGGCCAACAAGGTCAACCTGGATGCGAATGCGGATGTGGTGCCCCCCACTTCTGAAATTTTGGCAAGGGTTGTACTGACGCAAGGGGGCGTCGATACGACGTATTACTATCGGCCTGCGACTAATGATTGGTACAGCGATGCGGCAGGAACGACGGCAGCGATACCGGCGGACGGCGCGTATACAACAGGGACTCCTGCGGTAGCGGTTAATGTTGCAGGGGGAGTGCCGGACGTCGCGATTCCCTCGACCGGAAGTAATGTGGCCTATGTGCCTGCGCAGCCTGCAGTTGTCTTCGATCCCTCCAATTCCGACTCCTTCTCGAAGATGGTTCCGCTGACCGTCTATGACTCTCTGGGGAACGAACACCGCGTCGAGCAGTACTACACCAAGCGCGAGCCGGTTGGTGGCAACAGTATTTGGGAAGTCAATTACGTGGTTGACGGCGTGCCTCCCGTGCCGCCGGCGAATACGGCGACCTTGTCTTTCGACAGCGCCGGCCGGCTCGTGGGAGGTTCGCCCACCGCGATCACATTCACGCCGGGTGGGGGCACGTCCCCGGCCGCTCCGGTGAACATCGTGGTGAGTTATGACGGCTCCACCCAGTTCGGCGGCAGCTATTCCCAGGACTTCGTGCAGAACGGCTTCGCCACCGGCGAATACGCCAGCATGTCCATCGGCTCGAACGGCGAGCTGATCGCCAACTACACCAACGGCGAAAAGCAGGTCATGGGCACGCTGGCTCTGGCCGATTTCTCCAACCTGCAGGGCCTGCAGCCGGTGGGCGGCAACGCCTGGGCCGAGACCGCCAATTCCGGCCAGCCGATCTTCGGCACGCCGGGCAGCAACGGCCTGGCCGTCATCAAGGGCCAGGCGGTGGAAGAATCCAACGTGGATATGTCCCAGGAACTGGTCAACATGATCATCGCCCAGCGCACCTACCAGGCCAACGCCCAGACGATCAAGACGCAGGACCAGATCCTGCAGACCTTGATCACCATGCGCTAAGCGGATAGCCCGGCATGGATCGCATCCTCTACACGGCCTCCAACGGCGCCGCCCGCATCCTGGAACAGCAGTCGGTCATCTCCAACAACATGGCCAACGTGGCCACGACCGGGTTCCGCGAGCAGATGGCGATCTACCGGTCCGTGCCGGTGGTGCCCCAGGCGGGCGAACTGCCCACCCGCGTCAGCACCGTGGCCTCCACCCCGGGCAGCCATTTTCGCCAGGGCATCATGGCCGAGACCGGGCATGCCCTGGATGCGGCCATTGCCGGAGACGGCTGGTTCGCTGTGCAGACGCCCCAGGGCGAAGCCTATACCCGCGCGGGTGAATTCGCCGTCAACCAGGAAAACCAACTGGTCACGCACACCGGGTTGCCGGTGCTGTCGGCCGACGGCCAGCCCATCGAGGTTCCCGAACGCGGCAGCATCACGTTCGCCACGGACGGCCAGATCAGCGCCCTGGGTGCGGGCGACAACCCGCGCGACATCCAGTTGCTGGCGCAACTGAAGCTGGTCAACCCGCCCACGGACCAGTTGGTGCGCGGCGACGATGGCCTGTTCCGCATGGCCGGCGGCCAGCCCGTCCAGCCGGACGAGGCCGTGAAGATCGCCCCCGGCTTCATCGAAAAAAGCAACGTCAATCCGGCCGCCATGATGGTGGCCATGATTTCCAACGCCCGTCAGTTCGAGCAGCAGATGCAGGTCATCAAGAATGCCAGCACCAACGAAGAACGCGGCAATTCGATTCTTTCGGCGGCGGGCTGAGCCCGGCGCCCCTGAACAGGACCCAGTGACATGATACGTTCCCTGTGGATCGCCAAGACCGGTCTGGAAACCCAGCAGACCAGCATGGACGTGATTTCCAACAACCTGGCCAACGTCAACACGACGGGCTTCAAGCGCAGCCGCGCCGTGTTCGAGGATCTGCTGTCCCAGACCTTGCGCCAGCCCGGCGCCACCGTCGGCGCGGCCAACCAGTTGCCGTCGGGCCTGCAGATCGGCACTGGCGCGCGCGTGGTGGCCACCGAGCGCATCCACACGCAGGGCAATGTGAAGGAAACCGGCAATACGCTGGACGTCGCCATCCAGGGCAACGGCTTTCTGCAGGTGGAAATGCCCGACGGGTCGTTCGCCTACACGCGCGACGGCAGCATCCAGCGCGACCAGAACGGCATGCTGGTGACGGCGGGCGGCTATCCCATCCAGCCCGGCATCAATATCCCCGACAATGCCCTGTCCATCACGATCGCGCGCGACGGCACGGTGTCCGTGACGCAGCCGGGGGCGACCGGCACCAATGTCGAGGTCGGCCAATTGCAATTGGCGACCTTCATCAACCCGACTGGCCTGCAGAGCATGGGTGAAAACCTGTACGCCGAGACGGATGCCTCGGGGCCGGCCAACCTGCTGCAGCCTGGCCTGGATGGCGCGGGCGTCCTGCTGCAGAACTATGTCGAGACGTCCAACGTCAATGTGGCCGAAGAACTGGTGAACATGATCACCACCCAGCGCGCCTTTGAAATGAACAGCAAGGCGGTGCAGACGTCCGACCAGATGCTTGCCCGTTTGACCCAGTTGTAATCAGGATGTCCATGAAGGGATTGCGTCGTTTGGCAGGCGCGTGGGCGGCGACGCTGACGCTGGTGCTGTCCGGGTGCGCGCTGGTGCCGCCCGAGCCGATCGTCACGGGGCCGCTGAGCGCGCCTCCGCCGCCGCCGGAGATGCCGATGGCGCAGGCCAATGGGTCCATCTACCAGCCCACCGCCTACGGCAACTATCCTTTGTTCGAGGACCGCCGGCCGCGCAACGTGGGCGACATCGTCACGATCGTGATCCAGGAAAAGACCAACGCGGCCAAGAACGTCAACACCACGACCGATCGCAGCGGCAGCGCCTCCATGGGGATCGGCGCCAGCCCCGCTTTCCTGCCGACGGATCTGGGGGCGAAGCAGAATTTCGACGCCACGAGCGGCAATCAATCCAAGGGCACGGGGTCCAGCAGTGCCAACAACCTGTTCACCGGCACGCTGACGACCACCGTGATCGGTGTGCTGCCCAACGGCAATCTGCAGATCGCCGGGGAAAAACAGATCGCCATCAACCGGGGCAGCGAGTACGTGCGCTTCTCCGGGGTGGTGGATCCGCGCTCGATCACCGGCAACGGCACGGTGGCCTCGACCCAGGTGGCCGACGCCCGCATCGAATACCGCAGCAAGGGCGTGATGGACGAAGTCCAGACCATGGGCTGGCTGCAGCGCTTCTTCCTCAATATCGCTCCGTTCTGACGCCATGGCCGCACCGTTGATTCCGACTTCTTTTCTCATGCGCCGCCTGGCCGCCGGCGTGCTGGCCCTGTGCCTGGGCGTGTTGTTTCCCCTGGGGGCCGCGGCCGAACGCATCAAGGATCTGGCGTCCTTTACCGGCGTGCGGGAAAACCAGTTGATCGGCTATGGCCTGGTGGTGGGTCTGGACGGCAGCGGCGACCAAGTGCGCCAGACGCCTTTCACCCAACAGAGCCTGACCAATATGCTGTCCCAGTTGGGCGTGACCGTGCCCCAGGGCACCAATATGCAGGTCAAGAACGTCGCCGCCGTCATGGTGACGGCGCGCCTGCCCGCTTTCGCCCAGCCAGGCCAGAGTCTGGACGTGGTGGTGTCGTCCATGGGCAATGCCAAGAGCCTGCGCGGCGGCACGCTGCTGATGACGCCGCTGAAGGGCGCCAATGGCCAGGTCTATGCCCTGGCTCAGGGCAATCTGCTGGTGGGCGGCGCCGGCGCATCCCAAGGGGGCGCCAGTGTCCAGGTCAACCAGTTGAACGGTGGCATCATTCCGGACGGCGCCATCGTCGAGCGTGGCGTCCCGACCACCTACGCCCAGAACGGGGCCGTCCGCCTGGAGCTCAACAGCAGCGATTTCGGCATCGCCCAGAACGTTGTGTCGGCGCTCAACCGCAAGTTCGGCGCGCAGACGGCGACCGCTCTCAATGGCCGCACCATCGAGCTGCGGGCGCCGACCGATCCCAAGGCCCAGCTTGCGTTCCTGTCCCAGGTGGAAAACCTGCAGGTCAGCCTGCCGCCCGCCCGCGCCCGGGTGGTCATCAACGCCCGGACGGGATCGGTGGTGATGAACCGCACCGTCACCATCGACGAGGCCGCCATCGCCTACGGCAATCTGTCGGTCACCATCAGCCCGCAGCAGCAGGTCAGCCAGCCGACCACGCCCTTTGGCGGCGGCGAGACGGTCGTGACGCAGAATACGCAGATCGAGATGCGCAGCGAGGGCGGCGCGATCCAGCGCGTCACCACCAGCGCCAACCTGGCCGATGTGGTGCGCGCCCTGAACGCCTTGGGCGCGACGCCGCAGGATCTGCTGTCGATCCTGCAAAACCTGAAAAGCGCCGGCGCGCTGCGCGCCGATCTGGACGTGATCTGAGGCCGGCCATGAGTTTCGTCTCGCACACCCCGTTGCCCAGTACCGATGCCCTGCCTTCGGCGCTGGACTTCAGCAGCCTGAACACGCTCAAGCGCGGTGTGCGGGCCGGGGGCGAGGCCGCCCAGGACTCGCAGCGCGAGATCGCCCGCCAGTTCGAGGCGATCTTCATCCAGATGATGCTCAAGCAGGCCCGCCAGCAGTCGGCGCAGATGCCTTCGCTGTTCGATTCCCAGGCAACGCGCATGGCCCAGAGCCTCAGCGACGAGCAGGCGGCGCTGGCGATGGCAAACCCTGGCCTGGGGCTGGCGGACGCCCTGCTGGCCCAGATGCGAGGCGGGGTGCTGACGCAGCCGCTGGATCCTTTGGCGAATCCCCCCGAGGCCGCGCGCTCGCGTCTGCCGGGCCTGCAGTCACGAATCGGCGAAGGCCGTCGCGAGGTGGCGGATGCGATCGGCGGCCTGATCGACCGGCTGGCGCGCGGCGGGGCGGGCGACCGGATCGGCGGCGCCATCCAGGGCGCCCCGGAACACATCCGGGCTTTCGTGGATCGCATGGGTGCGGCGGCGGAGTTGGCGGCCCGGCGCAGCGGCGTGCCGGCCAAGCTGATCCTCAGCCAGGCGGCGCTGGAATCCGGTTGGGGCGAACGCGAGATCCTGCGCCCCGATGGCCGCAGCAGCCATAACCTGTTCGGGATCAAGGCCGGAAGCGCCTGGCACGGCGAGGTGGTCCATGTCATGACGACCGAGTACGATGACGGCGTGGCGCGCAAACTGATGCAGCCGTTTCGCGCCTACGGGTCTTATGCGGAGTCTTTCCAGGATTATGCCGAACTGATCGGCAACAGCGAACGCTACGGCAAGGTCGCCCACGCGCCCTCGGCGGAAGTCGCCGCCCGGCGTATCCAGGAGGCCGGTTATGCGACCGATCCGGGCTATGCGGACAAGCTGATCTCCATCATGGGGTATTTCAACGCCCGTTGAGCGGCAGCCGCCCCTGCGCGCGCCCTAAATTTCCGGGTGCGCCTGCCGTTATGATCAGAGAAGAATTCCGGCTTGCGCCCATCCGGCGCGGCCGCAACCGATAGGATTGCAGCATATGAATCTGGCGAATCTCGGCAAAGCGGGCCTTCTGGTCGCGCAAAACCGCCTGCAGACGGCGGGGCACAACATCAACAATGCCGCGACCGCGGGCTACAACCGCCAGACCGTCCTGTCGCAAACGGCGGGGGCCACGCCGACCTCGGCCGGCTGGATCGGCCGTGGCGTGCAAGCCGTCAGCGTGCAGCGTTCCTACGATAATTTCCTGCAGAACCAGCTCACCAGTTCCCTGACGCGCGGCGCCTCCCTCAAGACCTATGGCGATCAGATCAGCCAGATCAACAATCTGGTGGCCGACCGCACGGTGGGCATTTCCCCAGGCATCCAGAAATTTTTCGATAGTCTCGATGCGGTGGCCTCGGCGCCCGCCGACGTGGCCGCCCGCCAGGAGCTGATCGGCCAGGCCAACAGCCTGGCCGCCCAGTTGCGCGACGCCAATGCGTTCCTGGACAGCCAGCGCAATAACGTCAATACCCAGATCGACACCACCGTCACCCAGATCAACAGCTATCTGGATCGCATCCAGGATCTGAACCGCCAGATCACCACGGCCAAGGCCACCAACCCGGATCAGCCGCCCAACGACCTGCTGGATCAGCGCGACCAGCTGGTGGCCGAGCTTGGGCAACTGGTGGACGTCAAGGCCTACGAGCAGGACGACCGCGTCAGCCTGACGATCGGCAACGGCCAGACCGTGCTCGGCGGGGATTCCGTCTATTACCTGGAAGCCCATCCCTCCAAGGCCGATCCGGGCCGGTTGGCGGTGAATTACACCACCAAGGATGCCTCGGGCAACACGATCCCCATCGAGATGGACGATACGCGGATCACCGGCGGCAAGCTGGGCGGCCTGCTGGCCTTCCGTTCCGGGGCGCTGGATGCCGCCCAGAACGACCTCGGCCGGATCGCCCTGGGGATTTCCGTCGCCATCAACGACCAGCACAAGCTGGGTGTGGATCTGTCCGGCACGCCGGGCGTCGATTTCTTCACGGTCGGCACGCCCAAGGTCATCGGTCACGAGACCAACAGCGCGGGCGCCGGCACCCCCGCGGCCGCGTATGCGGCGGGCGGTCTGTCCCAGATCACCAATCAAGACTACCGGGTCGAGTACGACGGCACGAACTACACCGTGACGCGGGTGCCCGAGGGCACGTCGCTCACGCCCACGGTCGCCGGCACGACCCTGAGCTTTGACGGCGTGGAGATCGATACGGCGGGGATGGCGCCGGCCGCCGGCGATAGCTGGCTGATCCAGCCCACGCGCGAGGCGGCGGCCGCCATGACCGTGGCGATCACCGATCCGGCCAAGGTCGCCGCTGCGGCGCCGGGCGCGGGCACCGCCAATGGCGACAACGCCCTGGAGCTGGCGGCGCTGCGCTCCAAGAAGGTGCTGGCCAACGGCTCCATGAGCATGAACGAGGCCTACTCCCAACTGGTCAACAGCGTGGCGGTCAAGACCCAGCAGAACACCACGGCGCAAAAGGCCCAGGAAACCCTGATCGCCCAGAATTTTTCCGCCCAGCAGGCCGTCTCCGGCGTCAACCTGGACGAGGAGTACATCAGCCTGCAGCAGTATCAGGAACAGTACCGCGCCGCCGCGCGCCTGATCGATACGGCTTCGACGCTGTTCGACACGCTGCTTGCCCTGCGCAACTAAGTCGCGAACGTTTCAGGAATTCATCATGCGTATCAGTTCCAGCCTCGTTTTTCAGACCGGCCTGAAGACCATCAACACCCAGCAGTCCGACTTGCTGCACCTGTACCAGCAGATCGGCACGGGCCAGAAGATGGTCACCCCGGCCGACGACCCCCTGGGCGCCTCGCAGGCGATCAACTTGTCGCAATCGCAGGCGCTGAACGCCCGCTATGCCGACAACCGGGCCGTGGCCAACCAGAACCTGGGCACCGAGGAAGACGCGCTCAATTCCCTGACCCTGCTGCTGCAGGACGTGCGCACCCGGCTGGTCGAAGCGGGCAACGGGACGATGTCGGATGCGGATCGCGGTACGCTGGCTGGTGTGTTGCGTCAGGCCCAGATGACGGCCTTGGGCATTGCCAACAGTACCGACGGCAATGGGCAATACCTTTTTTCGGGCTCCCGGGGGGATGTGAAGCCCTATGACGACAGTGGGGTCTACATGGGCGACGGGTTGCAACGCCTGATCCAGGCCGACCAGACCCGCCGGATTGCGGGCGGTGATGTGGGGGCCGATGTCTTTGAACGTGCGCAGCCGGGCACGCGTGCCTACCTGTCGGTGGCTGATCCGGCCAATGCGGATTCAGCAGGAGGCAAGACCGGCACGGCTGTGCTGGGTGAGGCCGCAATTGTCGACAATACGCTGGGTAATGCCGACGCCCGGTATTCATTCAGCATCGCATTCGATACCACCACCAGTCCGGCAACTTATACGGTCACGGCGACGGATCTTGTGGGTGGTACGCCGGCGGTGACCACAACGCACAATTGGACCCCGAGCCAGAAAACATTGGATTTGGGGGTGGGCACCACCGTGGAGATCAGGGGCGAACCCGACAACGGGGATCTCTTCACGGTCGAACCGCTGCAGCATTCGACCAGCGTCAACCTGTTTCAGGCGCTGGGGGATTTGGCCGATGTGCTGGAGCAACCCTCTCAGGGTGACAGCGTCTCGCTGGCCGGTCTGAGCAATATGCTCAACACGGCATCTCAGAAGCTGGCTACGCTGTACGACAACGTACTGACGGTGCGCGCGTCGGTGGGTGCGCGCATGAACGAGCTGACCGCCCTGGAAAATACCGGCAGCCAGCGCAATCTGGGCTATGCCAAAGCCTTGTCCAATATCGAAGACCTGGATTATTACGAAGCTTCGACTCAACTGAGCCTGCGCAAGATGGCGCTGGAGGGCGCGGGCCTCGCGTTCCAGACCATCCAGAGCCTGAGCTTGTTCAACCGCAATTCGTGATTCCGTCGGGGGTCGCCCCGGCGGGTATTCGGCTTACCGTGATTGCTTCGGCAATTCCGGCTCGCTCCACCCCCCCGACCGAGGGGGAGAGCAATCCCGACGAATAGGGCCTACAAGGCCCTATTTTCTTTGGAAGCATCCCGGCACTGCCATGGCATGCTAGGGAGGCCTATAAATGGTAGAGGCGACATGAAGAAGATTTCCGTGACATTGTCCTTGCGCGCCCGGCTTACGCTGGTCGTGGTGTTGTTGTCCCTGCTGACTTTTGCGGCGGTGGGCAGCGCCTGGTTCGTCCAGCGTGAAAGCCAGCGCACGGTGGGACAATTGTCGGCCATCGGCGTTCAGGCCAACTCCGAGGTCAAGAACGCGTATATCTACGCCCAACAGGCCGCCACCCAGGTTGACGGCGCACTGGGCATTGCCAATGAAAAACAGCGTCTCTGGGAACTGGACCAGGCCGACAAACTCCTGCAGCGCTCGCGCGAGGGCATGGCGGCCCTGCAGGCCTCGGGCGCCCTGGCAGGCTCCACAGGAGAAAACCTCCAGCATATGCTGGACGCGACGTTCAACGACTACTGGACCCAGGTCGAAAATCTGCGTGATTTCGCGGCCAAGCAGGATGCCAGGGGGTTCGAGGCCCTGAAGCGCGGTCGCCTGCGCAGCGCGGCGCGCGGCATGGACCGGGTATTCGGCCAGTTCGACAAGTTCATCCAGGATCGCAGCGCGGCTTCGCGCGCCGAACTGGTTCAACTGTTCCATTGGGCCAATATCGGCATGCTGGCGCTGCTGGCCGTCGCCGTGGTGCTGGCGCTGCTGGCCTACCGGACCTTGATCCGCACGGTGTTGCGGCCTTTGCAGGCCGTGGGGCGCCATCTGCAGCGGATCGCGAGTGGCGATCTGCGCGTGTCCATCGTGCCGCGCTCCCATGACGAGATCGGCTCCCTGCTGCGCGGCCTGAAGGCGATGCGCGACAGCCTGGAATCCATGATTTCCGGCGTCCGGGGGCGGATGGGGCAGATGGCCGACGGCGCCCAGCGCATTGCGGCGGGCAACCTGGACTTGAGCAGCCGCACGGACGAGCAGGCGGCGGCCCTGCAGCAGACGGCGGCCAGCATGGAAGAGCTGGCCAGCACGGTCAAGCAGAATGCCGACAATGCCCAGCAGGCCAATCAGTTGGCGCAGACCGCGTCCCAGGTGGCCTCGCGCGGCGGCGAGGTGGTGGGCGAGGTCGTCGCCACCATGGAGGGCATTTCCGGCAGTTCGCAGAAGATCTCGGATATCGTGGGGGTGATCGACAGCATCGCCTTCCAGACCAATATCCTGGCGCTGAACGCCGCCGTCGAGGCGGCCCGCGCCGGCGAACAGGGCCGCGGTTTTGCGGTGGTCGCCGGGGAAGTCCGGGCACTGGCCCAGCGCTCGGCAGGCGCCGCCAAGGAAATCAAGGCCTTGATCGAGGATTCCGTCCACCGGGTCGGCGCGGGTTCGTCCCAGGTGCAACGGGCGGGCGAGACCATGCGGGAAATCGTCGAGGCGGTCACCCGCGTGTCCGACATCATGAGCGAAATCACCGCGGCCACCATCGAGCAGTCCTCGGGCATCGACCAAATCAATCTGGCCGTGGCGCAGATGGACTCCGTGACACAGCAAAATGCCTTGCTGGTGCAGCAGGCGGCGGAATCGGCCGGGTCTCTGGAATCCCTGGCGGAAGAGGTCAGCCAGGCGCTGGCGGTATTCCAGGTGGACGATGCCGCCGCCGGACACGATCACGAACCGCAGCCGGCCGGGGCGCCCGCTGCGAACGCGCCGGCGCTGGCAGCGGACCCGGCAGCCAAGCCGGCGCCTGCTGCTCCGGCGCCCGAGCCGGCCGCCCCCCGGCATGACCGGGCGGCACTGCGGCTGCCGGCCGCACAACCGGCGGCCTCTGCGCGCCAGGCGGCGGGCGAGGACGAATGGGAGGAATTTTGAGCATGACGTTTCTTTGTGCACGCCGGCTGCGCCGCTCCGTGCTGGCGGCCTCGGTCGCATTGCTGTCGGCCTGCACAACCAGCGGGACCACCTTCAATACCGCCGGCTTGAACCAGATCGTCGTGGGTCGCACCACGCTGGATCAGGCGTCCGGCTATCTGGGCGCACCGCCGGTGGATGTCTGGCGGCAGGGCGGTTCCACATTGGCCCGCTGGGCCTACAAAGGCACGATTGCCACGGATGCCGTCTATTTCCGCCAGGAAGCCTGGTTGCGCTTCGGCCCGGACGGCACATTCCAGCACATGGAAGATTCCGTCAATCTGCCGCTGAATCGGCGGCCTCGAACCGCGGAAGAAGCCGACCGCGCGGCGCAGGCCGAGCGCGACCGGGCGGCCCGGCAGACGGCGGCTGTGCCTGCGCAGGCCACGGCGGCGCCGACGGTTCCGCAATCGCCGGACACCGATACGGTCCCGGTGCCGGCCGTCCCGGAGATTGAACCGGCTTCTTTGGCCATTCCGCCGTCGGCTGCGCCGGCGGCGTCGATTTCCGGCAAGGCGGCCCCTTCCAGGCAGACAAACCCGGTCCGGAAACCGGCTGCAAGCAAGCCCCCGCCGCCTGCGGCCAATCCATTGCTGCCGGCCGGTACCCGGGTCATCCCCGGGGTGACCTACCCGGTGCAGAAGTCGCACTAAGCAATGGCGGGGACGGCGGCGGGCGAGGCTCGCGTGCCGCCCGACGCTACAAGCCCGCCAGGCTGCGGGCGATGCGTGCCATGGCTTGATAGCCCCCTTCGAACAGGCCGGTCAGGAAGTCTCCGCTCTGGGGAATCACGATGGCCAGCAGGATCAGGCCCGTCGTCAGGGAGATCGGAAAACCGACGGCAAACACCGACAGTTGTTGCGCCGTGCGGTTCAGGATGCCCAGCGAAAGGTTGATCGTCAGCAGCACGACAATCAGCGGCAAGGCCAGCAGGATGCCTGAAATCCAGATCTGCGCGCTCCAGTCCAGCAGCGCGCCCCAGCCATCGGTCATCAGCGGCGCTCCCACAGGCAGCAGGTCGAAGGTGCGGATCAGGCCGTCGAGCATCAGCAAGTGGCCGTTGACCGCCAGGAAGACCAGCATCGCGACCAGATTGATCAGGCGCGAGAGCACCGCCGTGTTGGCGCCGGTGGCGGGGTCGAAGAACGAGGCGAAGGCCAGGCCCATCGGCAGCCCGACGAATTCCCCCGCCATCATCGCGGCGGTAAAGACCAGCCGCATGCACAGGCCCAGGGCCATGCCGATCAGCACCTGTTGCGCGGCGATCAGCAGGCCGCTCCAGGAGGCGGGCGCGATGTCCGGCATCGGGCCCGCCAGCGGCGCGGCGACCAGAGTGATGACAATGGACAAGCCGATCTTCACCCGGACGGGGATGGAGGATTCCCCCAGCACGGGCGCCAGAGCCACCAGGCCGGCGATGCGGAACAAAGGCCACAGCAGGCCGTTGATCCAGTCGTAGAGCTGGTCGATCTGGAAGTGAATCATGGCCTTGCGCGGCCGGGCCCTACGCGGCCAGGCCCGGGATGGAGTCGAGCAAGGTGCGGATGTAGTCCACCATGGTGCTGATCAGCAGGGGGCCGAGCAGCACCAGCGTCGCGCCCACGGCCAGCAGCTTGGGAATGAATGACAGCGTCATTTCATTGATCTGGGTGGCCGCCTGGAAGATGCTGATGATCAGGCCCACGGCCAGCGTCGTCAGCAACAGCGGGCCCGCCATGATCAGGGCCACGCGCAGCGCCTGGTAGGTCATGGACATGACGGCTTCTGGAGTCATGCGGGCCTCCTTATTGATAGAAGCTGCGGGCCAGCGAGCCCAGCAGCAGGTGCCAGCCATCGGCCAGCACGAACAGCATCAGCTTGAACGGCAACGAAATCGTCACCGGCGGCACCATCATCATCCCCAGTGCCATCAGCAGGCTGGCCACCACCAGGTCGATGATCAGAAAAGGAATGAAGATCGTGAACCCGATCTGGAAGGCTGTCTTGAGCTCGCTCGTCACGAAGGCGGGCACCAGGATGCGCAGGGGCACGGCCGTCTGGTCTTCCAGCGGGCCGATGCCCGCCATGTCGGCGAACAGGGCCAGGTCCGATTCCCGGGTCTGGCGCAGCATGAAGGTCTTGAGCGGCTGGCTGCCCCGGTCAAGCGCTTGCTCGAAAGTGATTTCGTCGCGCGACAGCGGCTGGTAGGCCTGGTCGTAGATCTGGTCGAAGACCGGCGACATCGTGAAAAAGGTCAGGAACAGCGCCAGGCCCACCAGGATCGAATTGGGCGGCGAGACGCCCGTGCCCAACGCGTTGCGCAACAGGCCCAGCACGATGATGATGCGGGTAAAGCCCGTCATCATCAAAAGCGCCGCGGGCAGGAACGACAGCATGGTCAGCATGACCAGTGTCTGGATGCTGAGCGACCAGGTTTCCGAACCGTTGGGGCCGGGGGTGGCGGTCAGTGCGGGCAGGGTGGCTTGCGCCAGCGTGCTGGCGGGCCAGGCCAGGATCAGCGCCAGGCCGGCCAGCAGCCAGGGCGCCGATCGTCGCGCGGCGTGCGGGGTCGGGCGGCGCATCAGGATCCCGAAAGGGTTTTGCCGAGCGTCTCGGCAAAGTCCCCGGATGCGGCATCGCCCGCACCGGGGCTATCAGGCAGGGTATGCAGCAAGGTGATCTGCTGGGCGGTCACGCCCAGTACCAGGCGGGTGTTTTCGACTTGAACCAGTGCGATCGAACTGCGCGCCCCGAGGCTGAGCGTGCCGAGCACGCGCAGGCGTGCGGACTGGGCCCGTCCCGGCAGCCAGCCGCCGCGGCGGGCCACCCAGGCCAGCATCAGCAGCAGGCCCAGGATGAACAGCAGGGCGAGGACGACGCGCAGGATCTGGTCCTGGTCCATGGCGGATCAGCGGCGGTTGTTCAGCCGCGCGATACGGTCCGATGGCGTGATGATATCGGTGACGCGGATGCCGTATTTTTCATCCACGACCACGACCTCGCCCTGGGCGATCAGATAGCCGTTGACGTAGATGTCCATGGGCTCGCCGGCCAGGCCGTCGAGTTCGACGACCGAACCCTGTCCCAACTGCAGGATGTTCTTGATCGTCAGGCGCGTGCGGCCCAGTTCGACCGAGAGCTGGACGGGGATGTCCATGATCATGTCGATATCGCTTTCGCCATCGGCGGACTGGCCGGACAAGGGCTGGAACACCTGGGCCGCGGCAGGCTGGGCCGCCGGCGTTGAGGTGGCGGCAGTCTGCTCGGCCAGGGCGGCGGCCCAGTCGTCCTCCGCGCCCAGGCCGCTGGCCTGGGTGGGCTGGTCGTGTGCGGATTGCTGTTCGGCCATGGCGGCGGCCCAGTCGTCTTCCACGGAGCCGTCGGATGCTTGGCCCGGCAGATTCGGGTCCTGGGTGTCGTCTTTGATGTCGCTCATTTTTTCGTGCGGGCTAGCAGTTTGTCGGAGTCGTCGGGCGAGGCGAGAACCTTGCGCACGCGCAGGGCATAGCGGCCGTTGAAAGTGCCGTAGCCGCATTCCAGTACGGGGACGCCGCCCACGCGGGCCGTGACGGTGGGACGGATGTCCACCGGCAGCACGTCGCCGACGGCAAGATGCAGGAGTTCGGCGATGGAGGTGTCGACCCGGGCGAATTCCACCGCGAGTTCGACCTCGGCGCTGCGGACTTCACGCGAGAGCTGTTGAGTCCAGCGCTGATCGATCGCGTCGGATGCGGCCTGCTGGAGCGGCCGCGTCAGCAGGTCGCGGATGGGCTCGAGCATGGAATAGGGCAGGCAGATGTTGAGCTTGCCCCCGGAGGCGCCGAGTTCGATGTTGAAGGAAGCCACCACCACGATGTCGTTGCCCGTGCTGATGCTGGCGAATTTGGTGTGCATCTCGGAGCGCAGGTATTCGAGCTCCAGCGGGTAGACGGATTCCCAGGACTCGCGGTAGCAGTCCAGTGTCAGGCCCATCAGGCGGCGGATGATGCGCTGCTCGGTATTGGTGAAATCGCGGCCTTCGATGCGGGTGTTGTAGCGCCCGTGGCCGCCGAACAGGCTGTCGATCACCAGGAAGACCAGATTCGGATCGTAGGTGAACAGGCCCGTGCCGCGCAGGGGCTTGAGCGCCACCATGTTCAGATTGCTGGGCACGGGCAGATTGCGTTCGAAATCCGAGTATTTCTGGATTTTGATCGCATTGACGGTGATGTCGGCATTGCGGCGCATGAAGCCGAAAAACATCGAGCGCAGCCGCCGGGCGAAGCGTTCGTTGATCAGCTCCAGGGTCTGCATCCGGTGCCGCACGACGCGGTCGGGCGACCCGAGGTCGTAGGAGCGGACGCCGTCCTGGGCTTCGGCCGGGGCCTGCTGGCCCGAGGACTCCTCGCCGGTGACGCCTGCGATCAGCGCATCGACTTCGTCCTGGGAGAGCATGCTCTGGTAGACCATTACTGCACCACGAAAGCTGTGAAGAGTACGTCGACGACCTGCGGGCCGGGCAGTTGTGTCACGAAGGGACGGGTCAGCGCGGTTTTCAGGCTGTCGCCCAGTGCCTGACGGCCCTCGGGCGTTTGGATGACCGGCAGTTGCTGCGCCGAAAGAACTTTGAGGATGCGGTCGCGGACTTCAGGCATGTAGTCCGTGACCTGCTTGCGGGAAGCCTCGTCGCCCAGGCGCAGCGTGATCGCCGTATAGAGAATCCGGTTGCGCAGTTCGCCGTACAGCGTGACCGTGAAGGGATCGAGTTCGGCGAAGATCGGCGCGGGAACGACGGGCGCCTGGACGGGCGCCTGGGACACCTGCCCGGGCGCTGCAGCCGCCGCGGGAGCGCTGTCCCGGCTGGTGAACCACATCGTGGCGCCGACCGTGGCGCCGATGATGATGACGAGCAGGAGGATGAATTTGAGTAGCCTGAGCATGGTTCCGGGTTAATGCGTCACGATGACTGAAGGGCAAAATGAAGCATTGTCATGCGGGTCCTGCCCAGGAAAACGAAAGAGTTTACGCAAAAGTATCCACCAGGGCGTCGGGACGTGCGATGGTCCTGGGGGTTGGGGAGGCGGTCGGCAGGGAAGCGGCATCGCCAAGCTGGCCGTCCAGGCTGAAGGTGGATTCGCCGTTGCGGGCGGAAGACCCCTGGCCCTGGGCCTGCTGGCCGGGCTGCTGGTCGCCGACATCCGCCTGGCCCAGCGACAGGCCCGCCTGGGCCAGTTGCTGTTCCAGATGGGGAAGCGCGTTTTCCAGGGCCTGGCGCACGCTGGCATGCGGCGAGACGAATGAAGCCTGGGTGATGGAGTCGCCGACGTGCAGGGTGATGTGGATCGGCCCGAGTTCCGGCGGATTGACATGCATCTGCACGGTGTGGCCCGCACCGGCGAGGCTTTGGGTCAGTTGGAGGACCTGACGGCTGAAATCCTGGGGCCACTGGGGGTTGGACAGCGGGGTAGGCACGGCGACGACGGGCGCGGCAGCCGGTGCGGGCGTTCCGGCCGGCAACAGTGAGGCGGCGGCCGGCGCGGCGGCCGAGGCCTGAGCGACGTTCGGTGCCGCGAGCTGGGTTGCATCGGCGCCTGAGGCGGAGAAGGAAACCTGGACCGCGGGGTCGGCAGCCTGGCGGCCTGCGGCCTGCGCGTCGAATGCCTGATTGGCCGGCTGGATGTGGGGCTGCGTTGCCGCGATGCGGGCACGGCTGGCGTCCCGGATGGGGGCCGGCGCCGGTTCGTCCGCCGCTGCGCGCGCGCGTGCGGCGGGCAGGAGGGCGGCTGCTTCGATGCCGGGTGCGCGCAGGCGGCTGCCAGCGTCCGCGGCCGGATCGGCCTGCCGGCCATCGCGGGCGCCGCCGCGGGTATCGGTGGCCGGTTCGGCCCTGATGTCGGCCGGCATGCGCAGGGCATGCGCCTCGGCGGCACCCGCCGGGCGGGTGGTCGCGCCGGCGTCGGCGGTACGATTTTCAAGGGTGGCCGCGGCGGCCTGCATCAGGGGCAGGGCGGCGCTGTCCAGGATCAGCGACAGGGTTTCATCCGGACCGAGCGGATCATGCTGGCCGGCAGGATCCGTAGGGGCGCGCTCGCCGGCCTTGCCCGCCGGGCGACGGGTTTCGGCGGACTGGGTTTCGGGCGGGTGAGCGGCGCCCTCCCGTTGCCGGGACAGTACGTTCGAGAAGGCCGGGGCGTCCGTCGAGGCGGCAGCGTCCGCGCCGCGCGCCGAAGCGTCGGCGGCGGGCGGCGGACTGGAACTGGTGACAGGAAGGACGGGCATGTTCATGGCGTGTGCGGATTCAATGCGGCTGTCGGGTGCGTCGGTATAAGCCGGCCGAGAACTCGTCGCTGGCGCGTTGCTCGCGGCGTTGCTCGCGGTACTGCAACTGGCGGACCTGGCGCGCCTTGAGGGTTTCGTAGGAGTTCAGGCGGCGCTTTTCATCGTGCCACTGCTTGCGTCCGGCCTCGAGGCGCACGTCGATCTGGGCGATGATCATATTTTGCTGGGAAATGGCCTCGTCCAATGTGGCAATAAACTGCCTAAAGTTATGGTAATTCGAGGCCGTTACGCCTTGCTCCGTGGTGTTCTGAAGCCTGCGCGTGTAGTCGGCGCGGTAGTCGTCCAGGGTGTTCAACTGGCCTTGAGCCTCGCGGCGCCGGGTGCTCAGCTCCGCCAGATTGCGCCCGGCTTCGTCGAGCTTGTCCTGGGTGAGGTCGATCAGTACGTCCAGTGGTGTCTCAGGGCTCATGGCCGGTCTCCTGGCCCAGTACGCCGGCCAGCGCCGCCACGGCAGTGGAGTAGTCCACCCGCACGTCGATGCCCTGTTGCAGGTAGCTCTCCAGCCAGGGGTGGCGTTCGATGGCCTGGTCGATTTCCGGGTCGTTTCCCGCAGTATAGGCGCCCACGGCGATCAGGTCGCGGTTGCGCTGGTATCGGGACATCATGCGCTTGAACTGATGCACGTGGCGGAATTGGCTGTCGGGCACGATGGCGGACATGACCCGGGAGATCGATGCCTCGATGTCGATGGCCGGGTAATGGCCGGATTCAGCCAGGCTGCGCGACAGCACGATATGCCCGTCCAGGATGGCGCGCGCCGAGTCGGCGATCGGGTCCTGTTGATCATCGCCTTCCGTCAGCACGGTGTAGAACGCGGTGATGGACCCCGCCGGTCGGTCGCCCTGGGGAGCGCCGTTGCCTGCGCGCTCGACCAGGGTCGGCAGCTTGGCGAACACGGACGGCGGATAGCCCTTGGTGGCCGGCGGTTCGCCGATGGCCAGGGCGATCTCGCGCTGGGCCATCGCATAGCGCGTCAGGGAATCCATGATGAGCAGCACATGCTTGCCCTGGTCGCGGAAGAACTCCGCCAGCCGGGTGGCATAGACGGCGCCCTGCAGGCGCAGCAGCGGCGAGACGTCGGCCGGGGCCGCCACGACTACGGACCGGGCCAGGCCGTCGGCACCCAGGTTCAGTTCGATGAACTCCTTGACCTCGCGGCCCCGCTCGCCGATCAGCCCGACCACGATCACGTCGGCCTGGGTGTAGCGGGCCATCATGCCCAGCAGCACGCTCTTGCCGACCCCCGAGCCGGCGAACAGGCCCATGCGCTGGCCGCGGCCGACGGTGAGCAAGCCGTTGATGGCGCGCACGCCCACGTCGAGCACCGTGTCCACGGGGGCGCGCGTGAGAGGATTGATCTGCAGGGCCGTCAGGGGCGCCATGCCCAGGTCGGGCGGCAAGGGCTTGCCGTCCAGCGGCCGGCCGGCGCCGTCCAGGACGCGGCCCAGCAAGGCGTCGCCGACCGGCAGATGCCGCACCTGATCCGTCACGATGGAAGCCTGCGTGTCGGCCTGGGCGTCGGGGTCCTCGGGCAGCGGAACCGGATCCAGCAGCAAGGTTTCGGCAGGCACGATGCGGGCGCCCGGCGGCAGGCCGGAGATGTCGCTTTGCGGCATCAGGTAGAGAGTGTCGGCATGGAAGCCCACGACCTCGGCGTCGGCCCAGCGGTCCTGATCGGGCGATATCTGAACCTTGCAGGCGGCGCCCACGGGCAGTTGCAGACCGGTGGCTTCGAGGACCAGGCCGGTGGCGCGGGTGACGCGCCCCTGTCGGCTGAGCGGTTGGCGGGCCGCGACCCGTTGTTCACACGAGGCCAGTTGAGCCCGCCAGCGCGCGCCCGGAGAGCGTGTCGCGGTCTCGTCCGGGGTCATGGCCGGTCGTCCGGCTGGCCCAGCGCGGCGATGATGCGCCGCCAGCGGGTTTCCAGCGTGGCGTCCACCGAGCCGAGGGCGGTTTCCGCAATGCAGCCCCCGCGGGCAATGCCTGCGTCGCCGCTCAGGCGGTAGCGGGCCGGCTCCGGAGTCTGCTGCAGAAAAGCCTGCACCAGTTCGAGGTCGTCGGGATGCAGCCGCAGTTGCAGCGCGGCGCCTTGCTCGGGGCGGGCCTGCATGACTTCGCGGACCAGGTCCAGGATATGGTTGGGGTAGTCGCGGATGTGGGTGCGCAAGACTTGTTCGGCAATGCGGATGGCCAACTGGATGACGGACTGGCCCACTTCCTGTTCGATCCGCTCGAGCGCACCGGCGCTGGCCTGGACGAGGGCATCCAGCCGGGCGGCCTGTTCGCGGGCCAGGGCGGCGCCTTCGTCGAGGCCCTGGGCAAAACCCTGGGCGTGGCCCTCGGCCCGGCCCTGTTCCAGGCCTTGGGCATGGCCTTGCTCCCGGCCTTCGGCCAAACCTTGGGAAAGCCCCTCGCCGTGGCCCTGGGCGAAGCCTTCCGTGCGGCCCTGGGCGAAACCTTCTTCGCGCCCTTCGGCCAGCGCCTGGGCGCGCCGCCGCTGGAGTTCGGCTTGATAGCGGGGATCGCGGTCGCTGGCGCGGCGGCCGGGAGACGGCCTGAGCGCTTCCAGGGATTCCATTTCCCAGCGCTGCCAGCGGGCTCGCGTCGCCAGATCGATGGAAGGCCCGGATTTGTCAGACATATTCGTCGTTGCCCATCGACAAGTTGATCTGGCCGGCGTCGGCGAGCTTGCGCGCCACCATCAGGATGGCCTTCTGTTCGGTCTCGACGCGCGACATGCGCACCGGCCCCTGGGCTTCGAGGTCGTCGCGCAGGATTTCAGCCGCGCGGTTGGACATGTTCTTGAAGAACTTGGCGCAGAGCTCTTCGCTGGCGCCCTTCAGGGCGATGGTCAGCGAAGCGGTGTCGATTTCCTTGAGGATGAGCTGGATGGCGGCATCCTCGACGTCGACCAGGTTGTCGAACACGAACATCTCGTCGATGATGCGCTGCGCCAGGTCGGCGTCGATCTCGCGCAGGCTGCTGACCACGGCTTCTTCTTCGGCCGTGTTCATGAAGTTCAGGATTTCGGCCGCAGTGCGCACCCCGCCCATCTTCGAGCGCTTGGCGCCCTGGCCCGACAGGACTTCGTTGAGCACCTCGGTGAGTTCGTGCAATGCGGACGGCTGCACGCCGCCGAAGGTGGCGATGCGCATCATCACGTCGTTGCGGATGCGCTCGTTGAGCAGCGCCAGAATGGCCGAAGCGCGGTCGCGTTCCAGGTGAACCAGGATGGTGGCGATGATCTGCGGATGTTCGTCGGCGATCAGTTCGGCCACGTTGACAGGTTCCAGCCAGTTCAGGGCGTCGATGCCCGAGCCCGTCCCTTCGCCGGCTTCGAGGATATCTTCGATCAGGCCGGCGGCGCGGTCGGTGCCCAGCGCCTTGGTCAGGACCGAGCGGATGTAGTCGTCCGAACCCAGGGTCACGGCCATGAATTGATCTGCCTCGCGGCGGAAGTCTTCAAGAACCTGGTCGACGTCGGCCCGTGTGACTTGCTTGAGGTTGGCCATGGCCGAGCCGATCTGCTGGACTTCGCGCGAAGACAGGTATTTGAAGACTTCGGCTGCCGCGTCCTCGCCCAGGGACATCATCAGGATGGCGCAGCGGGTCAGGTCGTTGTCAGGATTTGGCATTCTTGGGATCCATCCATGAACGCAGCACCATGGCGACGGCGCGCGGATCGCGCTCGGCCAGGCTGCGGGCGGTGTCCAGGTTTTCCTCGTAGCGGTTCATTTCCGAGGCGCGCAGCTCTTCCTGGCGGCGCTGTTCGCGCATGGTTTCCAGGTGGGCCTCGTTCTTGGCGCGCTCGACCTGGGCGTTGGCAAAGCCCTGGACGATCGGCCGCACGACCGAACGCCAGAGGAAGAACAGCACGGCCAGGACCAGGAGCACCTTCAGGATCTGCAGCGCGAAGCCGCGGTATTCCGGATTTTCCCAGGGCTTGAAGCGGGGTTCCTGGTCGGTGAAGGCGCTGTTGACCACGCTGAGCGTATCGCCGCGGTCGGCCGAGTAACCCATGGCCTGCTTGACCAGCGCGTTGATATTGTCGATCTCGTCGGGTTCCAGCGGGGTCGGTTCGCCGTCTTTGTCGCGATAGTTGACGACCACGGCCACGGACAGCCGCTGCAGCGAGCCCAGTTCGTGCTTGACGTGGCTGATGGTGCGGTCGACTTCGTAATTGATCGTGGCGTCGTTGCGCATGGATCCCGTGCGGGCCGTGCCGGCGGCGGAAATGCCGTTGATCGCCGCGGGGCCGCCGGCTGGCGCCGCCGTGCCGGGCGCGCCCTGGCCGGGCGGCGCGGCAGGCGCCGTCTGGATCGGCGCGGTCGCATTGGCCGGGGGTTCGTTGGACAGCGCGCCGGGCACGCCGGCGGGGGGTTGCAGGCCGTTTTGCGCCGAATCGCTGGTCTGCTTGCTGCGGATGGCGGCCGTGCCGGGCGTTTCGTTGGGGCGGTAGACCTCGGAGGTCTGTTCGCGTTGGGAGAAATCCACGGTGGCGCTGACCTGGGCGCGTACATTGCCCGGCCCGACGATGGGGTTGAGCAGGGTCAGGATGCGCTGGGCCGTGCGCTGTTCGATGTCGTTGATGAAATTGCGCCGGTTGCTGTCCATGCCGGCCTCGCCGCCCGGAGAGGACAGCAGGCGGCCATCCTGGTCGACGATGGAGACCGACTCGGCGTTGAGCTTGGGCACGCTGGAGGACACCAGCCAGGCGATGGCCGAGACCTGCGCCTCGCTGAGGCTGCGGGACGGATAGAGCGTCAGGAGCACCGAGGCGGTGGGGGCTTCCCGGTCGCGCACGAACAGGGACTGGCGTGGGATGGCGAGGTGTACGCGGGCGGACTTGACGGGCTGCATGGCCTCGATCGAGCGGGCAAGCTCGCCTTCGAGGGCGCGTTGGTAGGTGATTTGCTCGGAGAACTGGCTGGCGCCGAATTTCGGTTCGTCCAGCAGTTCGAAGCCGACGCTGCCGCCGCGCGGCAGGCCCTGCTCGGCCAGTTGCAGGCGCAGCGTGTAGACCTGATCGGCGGGCACCAGGATGGTGGCGCCGTTGTCCGCGAATTTGTAGGGAACGTTGCGCTGGTTGAGGACGGAGACGATGGCGCCGCCGTCACGCGCTTCCACGTTGGAGAACAGCGCGCGGTATTCGGGTTCGCGCATCCACAGGGCGGCAACGACGAGCAGGGCCAGGATCGCGGCGCCCAGGCCCAGCAACACCGGCCGGGGCAGGGCCGCCAACCGCGCCAGGGCTGGGTTGCGGTTCATCCAGTCGGTAATGGGATTCATCGGATGGAAGATGCGGAAAGGGCCGCCAGGGCGCGCCCGGGCCAGAAACCGATGGTCTGGATGATGTGCATGCTGTTACGGCAGAATAATGGGATATTGGCGGCCATTATGGCGGCGATTGGCATTCCGGCAAGCCCTGAAAAACCCCGTTTTTGGGGCTTAGTTAGGATGATCCGCCCCTCGGATCCGCGTTCATCGGGCAAACCGGGGAAGTGCCCGCTCTTATCCCCGCTATTGCGGCGCTTGTCGGCGGCAGGCCGGCCGTATAGTACATCGTCGGCTCGCCGTGTCACGGGCAGCCGGTGTTTCCGTCTTCCATTCAGAGCCGCCTTATGATGACTTCCCAGGCCCTCGCCAGCGTCGAAAACCTGCTGGCCCAGATGCGCGCCGTGGCGCGCGAATCCCAGGGGCTGTCGGCGCAGCCGGCCGTCTCCACCGAAAATCGCAGCGGGTTCGCGGCCGAGCTGGCCCGCTCCCTGAATCGCGTGTCCGATGCGCAGAATGCCGCCAATGCCCAGGCCAAGGCCTTCGAAATGGGCGATCCCGATATCTCTCTCAGTAACGTGATGATCGATCTGCAAAAAGCCGGCCTGGCGTTCCAGGCCACGGTGCAGGTTCGCAACCGCCTGGTGGATGCCTACAAGGAAATCGCCAATATGGCCATTTGATCCGAACGCCGGGCGCCCGAGGGTTGCCCGAAGAGCCGGTCAGCCGCTTGCTGCGGCGCGAGGAGCCCTGAATCATCAGGGCTCTTTTTCATTGAGGTGGCAAAAAAGGCTCAGGCGTCCGGTGGCCGGACGCTTTCGGCCGGCGGGATCGAGCCGGGATCGGCGGCCGTGCGGACGGCGGGGGCGGGCTCCCGCCGCACCACGTCTCCCTCGGTATCCAGAGCGTACAGCCAGGCCAGCAGCTCGGCGATGGCGACATAGAGCCGGGGAGGGATGTGGGCATCCAGGTCCACCTGCATCAGCAAGCCGACCAGCTCGGGGGATTCATGGACGTACAGGTTGTGCTCGCGCGCCGTGCGCACAATGGTTTCCGCCAGCGTGCCGTAACCTTTGGCCACGACCCGGGGGGCGGAGTCCGCCGGGTCGTAGGTGACGGCGACTGCGCTGGGGCGGTTGGGATCAGGAGGCGGAGATTTCATGGTCCCGTGCATCCGGCAAAGAGGCATCCGGGTCGCTGTCCCGGGCCTGGACGGAAAGTTGGCTGGCCTGCAGGCCCTGGGCCAGCAGCCGGGCGCGCAACGGTTCGATGGACTGCCCCAGCCGTTCGGCCGATTCGGGCGCCGTCAGCCGCATGACCAGTTGATCGCCCGACAGGCTCAAGCGCGCCTGGACCTCGCCCAGGGTGGGCAGGTGCAGGGTCAGGCGGGTGGCCCAATGATCGCCTTCGAAATCGCGCGCTTCATCGTCGTCCTGGGCCCGACGGTGGATTTCCCATTCCATGTCGGCGCCCGGCCAGGCCTCGCCTTGCCAGAGAAAGGCCTGGTTGGCCAGGACTTCGAGTTGCTGGCGGACCAGCAGTTGGGCCTGGGGGTCGATGCCTGGCGCAGGCGCGGCATGGGCCTGGCCTGTTGCCGCTTGAGCCTGGGCGGCATCCGCGCCGGCGCTTCCCGCCGGTGCGCCGCCGGGAGGGGGCAGGGACTGCTGGGCGTTCAGGGCCTGCTGGATGTTTTGAGAGAGATTCTGGGCGGCGCTTCCGGGAAGGGCGGGCCGGGCGGGGATGCGCCCCTGCGGCTCCTGCCGCAGGTCGTGCGGTTTGGCCTTGCCTGCGGCCAGTTGCGCGAGGTGGGCTTCGTAGAACAGGCCGCTGGTCTGCACGGAATGCGACAAGGCCTGGGCGAAGCGCGCGGCCAGGGCGCCCGGCTGACCGAGCGATGTGGCGAGCTGGGCCCAGGTCTGGGCGACTCCGCCCGTCTGGGCGGACGAAGCGCCGGCCGCCGGGGCGCCCGCGCCGCCTGGTGCGCCGCCCGGCAGCCCGGCCAGATTGCCGCCGGTCGCAGCCCGGCCGCCGGCGGCGTTGGACAATAGGGGCGATTGCCCGCGCACCGCTTGGCCATCCTGGGGAAACTGGTTCAGCAGGGCGAGAATGATGCGGGCGGCGTAGCCGAGCGTGGTCGGAGCGGATTGGGTGGTGCCATGGAAGGTCGTGCCCCTGCCCAGCAGATTGTCCAGCCGCATGTCGCGCACGGCCTTGCCTACGGCGGCCTGCTGGCGGCCTTGCTGGTTGGCCTGGTCGACCGCTTCGCGGGGATGGCGCTGGGCCTGATTCTGCAGCGCGGTGGGATTCTCGGGGTTCGCCGGCTGGGGTACGGCCTGAGGGCCGGCGCCGGAGACGAGATTGGCCTGTTGGCCCAGTGTGGTGCCCAGCACGGCATCCAGGCGCTGGATCAGCAGCGTGCCGAGGTTGGAGGGGGCACCGATACTCATGGCGGCGAGGTTTCCGGAGCCGCCCTAGTGGGGGCGGACCGTACTGAAATAGGCTTGCAGGACGGTGCGCTGGCGCTTGAATGTGCCCAGCAGATGGCTCAGGCGTTCGAGCTCCGGTGCAATCAACTGGCGGATCCGGGCGTCGTCGTCGAGAATGCGCGTGAGCAGTTCTCGCCGGGCATTTTTCTGGTCATCGTCGAGCGGGTCGAGCGCCTTCAGCCGTTCGACCGCCAGTTGATAGCGGGCGCCAAGCGCCACCAGTTCATCCCATTCCTGTGCTTCGGCCTTGATCAGCATCTGGCCCGACAGGTCGGCGATTTCCCGGTAATGCTCGAGGATGGTGGCGTGCGACGTGCTCAAGGGACTGAATTCCGGTCAGTGGCTGGGGGGCGGATCGCTGAATTGCGGATCGACGGCCGTATGCCAGGCGCCGGCCAGGTCGATCAGCATTTTTTCGGCCGTATCGAGCTTGGCTTCGTCGCTGTGCAGGTTGGCCTGCATCAGGTCGCGGATGATGAGTTCGTAGGAAGCGATCAGCAGGCGGGCGACCTCGCCGCCGCGTTCGGTGTCCACGCCCGCCTTCAGGCCGGAAT
Organism: Castellaniella ginsengisoli; assembly: GCF_040955415.1. Lineage (NCBI taxonomy): Bacteria > Pseudomonadati > Pseudomonadota > Betaproteobacteria > Burkholderiales > Alcaligenaceae > Castellaniella > Castellaniella ginsengisoli. The sequence goes on from NZ_CP158257.1 coordinate 2,284,594, forward strand.
CCACGATGTCGATGGCTTTGGACAGTGCCTTGCCGCGTTCCGCGATATTGCCGTTTTGAAGGTGATGTCGTGCCTGGGCGATGGCGGTGAGCGCACCCCGGAACAGCAAGGAGATCAGGCGCTCGGGCGAGGCGCCGAGCACTTCGGTCTCGAGCCCGATGTTGGCATAGGAGCCGGTGGCGCGGGCGGTGCGGGAGCGGGGTGCGTAAGTCATGGCGGGTTATTTGCTGCTCTTGCTGCTGAGCGCGCTGAGCTGTTGCGACAGATAGCTGCTGAGCGAGTTCATCTGGCTGACCATGCTATCCAGTTGGGTGAACTGGGCGCGATAGGTTTCCATGCGCTGATCGATGCGGTCGGCGGTCGCGTCGTATTGCTTTTTGATGTCGGAGATGGTCTTGTTCAGTCCGTCAGTGGCGGTGCTGAACAGGCCGCCGGAACGGGTGAAGGTTTCTGCGGTCTGATCCACGCGGGCACCGACACCGGTGGTGCCTGTGAACAGGGATTTCACATTCTCGAGGTCTTCGGACAGCGCCTTGGTGAGTTTGGTGTCGTCGATGTTCAGCTTGCCGGTCTTGGGGTCGGTCGTGATGCCGATTTTGGACAGCGTGGTGCCATTGACGGAATCGATGGCGCCTGACAAGGCGTCGCGCATACGGGTCTGCACAGAACGGGCAAGCGAGTCGCCCGTCAGGGGGCTGGATGGGTTGTCGGCGCCGACAGTGTATTTTGTCAGTGTCCCGACCGTGTCCAGCAGACTGTTGTACGCCTTGACGAAATCCTCGACGGCTTTTTTGGCGACGCTGTCGTCGCGGGTGAGGCTCAGGCTGGCGGCGCTGGTGGTGGTCTGGTTCAACGTCAGTTTGACGCCGTCGATCACATTTTCGATCGTGTTGCTCTGGCTGGTGACGGCGATGCCATTGATGGTGAGCTCGGCATCGGAGGCATCCTGGACGGTGACACCCGCCGTGGAGCCGCCCCCGGCGTAGCCCAGGAAGGCATCCAGTTCGGCATTGCCGTCGACCGTGATGTTGGTGACAGCATTTTGCGTGCCGGTTTCGCGGCTGGTGAGCAACAGGCGGTACTGGCTGCCGGGCGTGCCGTCGTTGACGATGGTGGCGTTGACGCCGATGTCGGGATCGGCATTGATGGCGGACACCAGGTCGTTCAGGGACGTGCCTTTGTCCGTCAGGTCGAGAGAGTGTTCGGTGCCGTTGACGGTGATCTTCAGGGTGCCGCCGGTGCCGATGTCGGTCGTGCGGTCGGCCTGCCCGGCATAGACCAGGGTCTGGGCCGAGGCGAGTTTGTCGACCTGGATGGAATACTGGCCCGGAATGGCCGAGCTGTCGGCGGTCGCGGAAAAAGCATCCGAACCGGACTTCACGGCGATTGCGCCGAAGGCGTCCGCTTTGCCGACGGCCTGGGCGGCCTTCTGGAAGGCCTCGACGGAGGACTTCAGTTTGCTGTAGGCGGACAGTTTGGTTTCCGCCGCCGTCTGCCTGCTCTTGATGGTGTTCAGGACCTGGCTTTCGTTATTGCGCAGCTTGTCGAGCAAGTCCGTGAGGGGCAGGCCGGACAGACCAAGAGAAGAAATTGATGCCATGATGTGGTTCTCCGTTCAGCCAATTATGCCCCGTTTCTGCGGCGGCAAAGGCGATTCATAGGGTTGAATTTCGTTTCTGTTCAGAGGGTCAGGCCTGGGTATCCACCCCGGAGCCTTGAAGCTGGACGATCATTTTTGCGACCCGCAGGACGGCTTCGGACGGGATCGTGCGCAAGACGTCGCCGGTTTCGCTGTCGACGATCGAGACGACCAGCCGTTGGGCGTCCTCGTCCATCTCGAAGCGCATGCCGGTGGACCAGGCCTTGAGGCTGTTGTTGACCGACTCAAGCGCTTTTTCCAGGGAAGACTTGGGCGGCTCGATGATCTGCTGCCCGCCGAGTTCGCGCGCATCGGCCTGCTTCTTGAAGCGGCCCGATTGGGCGTCGTCGGCGGGCGTGACCTGGACGGCCGGCTCTGGCTGGGCGGCCGGGCGTTCGGATACGGGAGCCGCCAGACCCAGGCTTGAGGATGCCAGTTGGTTTCCAATGGGATGAATCATGCGTGCTCCTGTCCGGATGGCTTGTTCTGGCCAGGAAGCGCCCGGGGTTTGACTCCCGGATCGGACGCAACCTGGTTTTTCACTCAGGCATAACGGCGGAATTCGGAAAAACTTTAGGATTCTTTCTCTGGAAGGGCGGGCCGCCGCATCCCCGAGGGGGGGTCGAGCGGGAAATCACGGGGAAAAGCCGCGTACCTTGGAAAAACATCCGCGGCATTCCTAGGGCATACTTGCATTTTATGACGTGTTTCACGGATTGTGCGATGCCTCTTTCCGAGGACCAGTTGATCGCTCGCCACGCGCCGCTGGTGCGCCGGCAGGCTCTGGCGTTGATCGGCAGGCTGCCGGCCAGCGTCGAACTCGATGACCTCATGCAGGCCGGCATGATGGGGCTTCTCGACGCGGTGAGGCGCTACCAGCAGCAGGCCGATGCCCAGTTCGAGACCTACGCGGTCACGCGGATCCGCGGCGCCATGCTCGATGAGCTGCGCAGCCAGGATTGGCTGCCACGCAGCGTACGCGCCAAGGCGCGCAGCATCGAGGAGGCCATCCAGGTCTTGCGTCATCGCCTGCTGCGTCCGGCAACCGAGACTGAAATCGCCGAGGAAATGGGCCTGAGCCTGGCGCAATACCAGACGCTGCTCGAAGAAGCGCGCGGCGTTCAGGTGCTGATGTACGAAGACTTGGCGCAGCATCGGGAAGATCACGATGGCGAGGGCGCGCTGGATGCCTCGGTGGGAGGGGCGGCCGGCAGCCCCCTGGACTGGTTGATGCGCGAAGGCCTGCGCGCCGCGTTGATCGAGGCGATCCGCAATCTGCCGGAGCGCGAGCAACTGCTGCTGTCGCTGCAGTTCGAGCAGGATTTGAACCAAAAGGAAATTGCCGCCGTCCTGGAGGTCACGGAAGGCCGGGTGTCCCAGTTGCGGTCCCAGGCCGTGGCGCGCATCCGGGCCTGGCTGTCCAGCCATTCCTGGGAACCCGACGCCGACTCCGACGACTACGAACATCTGCTGTAGGGCGGGCCCGCGGGCCTGCGGCCGCCTTGCGTCGCTTATAAGATTTATTTAAAATACATCTTATGCGGCACAAACTGCCGAACCACAATGGCGAGGGAATCTCTTCATGAATATCGATCGTTTCAAACACCAGCACGTCGAAATCCTCAGCGGCATCAGTTTGCTGCGCCGGTTGTCCCATCAAGGGGTCTCGGATCATGCGGTGGATATCGCCCATGAACTGAAAACGCTCGCTCAGGTGGTGATTCAACACCTGGCGATCGAAGACCGCATCCTGTATCCCTCGCTGGAGCAAAGTGGCAATGAGCGTATGGCGCGCATGAGCGCGGATTACCAGAACGACATGAAAGGCATCGCCAATGCCTTCATCAATTTCGCCCGCCGCTGGGCCAATGCCACGATGCTGACGCGCAATCCCGAGGGTTTTCGCGCCGAGGCCAATACCGTGCTGAAGAATGTGCACGATCGCATGCTGCGCGAGAATCGCGAGTTCTATCCGGCCATCGAGGCGCTTTAGGCGCGCCCCGGACGGCGGAGCGCCGCGCGGAGGGCAAGCCATTGCATCTATAATGCTCGGCTCGGGAAGTTCCGATTGGATTTCCCGCGCGCTCGCGCAGCGCGTTCCCGGCTTTCCCCCTTCGCGGCCAAACGAATGAAAACCTCCGAGATCCGTCAGAAATTCCTGTCCTTTTTCGAATCCAAGGGACACCAGATCGTTCCGTCCTCGCCGCTGGTGCCGGGCAATGATCCGACGCTGCTGTTCACCAACGCCGGCATGGTCCAGTTCAAGGACGTCTTCACCGGCAAGGACACGCGGCCCTATCATCGGGCGACCACTGCGCAGCGCTGCGTGCGCGCCGGGGGCAAGCATAATGATCTGGAGAATGTCGGCTACACCGCCCGGCACCATACATTCTTCGAGATGCTGGGCAATTTCAGCTTTGGCGATTATTTCAAGCGCGATGCCATCACGTATGCCTGGACGCTGCTGACCGAAGTCTACGGTCTGCCCAAGGAAAAGCTCTGGGTCACTGTCTATCAGGAAGACGACGAAGCCTACGACATCTGGGCGCAGGATATCGGGGTTCCTCGCGAGCGCATCATCCGCATCGGCGACAACAAGGGCGCGCGCTACGCCTCGGACAATTTCTGGCAGATGGCCGACACCGGCCCCTGCGGCCCCTGTTCCGAAATCTTCTACGATCATGGCCCCGACATCTGGGGCGGCCCTCCGGGATCGCCCGAAGAGGACGGCGACCGCTATATCGAGATCTGGAACCTGGTGTTCATGCAGTTCGAGCGCGATGCCCAGGGAGTGATGCATCCGCTGCCCAAGCCTTGCGTCGATACCGGCATGGGGCTGGAACGTATTTCCGCCGTGATGCAGCATGTCCATTCCAATTACGAGATCGACTTGTTCCAGAGCTTGATTCGCGCCGCCGCGCGCGAGACCGGCTGCCCGGACCTGGCCGACAATTCCCTGAAGGTCATCGCCGACCATATCCGCGCCTGCGGCTTCCTCGTGGTGGACGGAGTCATTCCCGGCAACGAGGGGCGCGGCTACGTATTGCGCCGCATCATCCGGCGCGCACTGCGCCATGGGCACAAGCTGGGCCAGAAAGGCCTGTTCTTCCATCGGCTGGTGGCCGATCTGGTCGAGCAGATGGGCGAGGCCTATCCCGAGCTTGCCGCCCAGCAGGCCCGGGTCGAGCAGGTGCTGCGCCAAGAGGAAGAGCGTTTCGGCGAAACCCTGGAAAACGGCATGCGCATCCTGGAATCGGCCCTGGCGACTGTGCCGGCTGGCCGGGCGCTGGATGGCCAGACGCTGTTCACGCTTTACGATACCTATGGTTTTCCGGTGGATCTGACGGCCGATATCTGCCGCGAACGCGCCATTGCGGTCGACCTGGAAGGCTTCGAGCGGGCCATGGAGCACCAGCGCGAACAGGCGCGTGCCGCCGGCAAGTTCAAGGCGAGCGCCGACCTCAGCTACGATGGCGTGGATACCCGGTTCGATGGCTACGAGCATCTTGAGGGGCAGGGCACGGTGACGGCCCTGTATGTGGACGGCACGTCGGTCGCCACGATCACCCGGGGGCAGGATGCCGTGATCGTGCTGGATGCCACGCCGTTCTATGCCGAATCCGGCGGGCAGGTGGGCGATACGGGCCAGATCCGCAGCGATTCGGCCCGCTTCCAGGTTGCCGATACGCAAAAGATCCAGAGCGCGGTCTTTGGCCATCACGGCCGCTTGGCCGAGGGAACGCTGTCGGTGGGGGATGCCGTGCACTCCCAAGTCGATGGGCGGCGCCGTGCCGACACGATGCGCAATCACTCGGCGACCCACCTGATGCACAAGGCTTTGCGTCAGGTGCTGGGCGAGCACGTGCAGCAGCGCGGTTCCCTGGTTGATCCGGACAAGACCCGCTTCGACTTCGCCCATGATGCGCCCATGACGGCCGAGCAGATCGCGCGGGTGGAAGGCATCGTCAACGACGAGATCCTGTCCAACCAGGCGGTGCGGACGCAGCACATGGCCTACGACGAAGCGGTGGCCGGCGGAGCCATGGCGCTGTTCGGCGAAAAGTACGGCGATACGGTGCGGGTGCTCGACATCGGGTTCTCGCGTGAACTGTGCGGCGGCACGCATGTGGCGCGCACTGGCGATATCGGCTTGTTCAAGATCGTTTCCGAAGGCGGCGTGGCCGCCGGCATCCGCCGCGTCGAAGCGGTGACCGGGCGCAACGCCTTGGCTTGGGTGCAGCAGACGCGCGAGACGCTGGACCAGGCGGCCGGGCTGCTCAAGACCCAGCCCGCCGAGGTGCCCGACCGCATTCATGCGCTGCAGCAGCAAACGCGCCAGATCGAGCGTGAGCTCGGGCGCCTGCAAGACAAACTGGCCGCCGCCGCGGGCTCCGACCTGGCCGGCCAGGCAGTGGACGTCGCCGGCGTGAAGCTGCTGGCCGCGCGGCTGGCGGGTGTGGATCCCAAGGCCTTGCGCGGCATGGTCGATCAGCTCAAGTCGAAGCTTCCGGGCGCGGTCATCCTGTTGGCCGCCGTGGCCGATGATAAGATCAGCCTGGTGGCGGGTGTCAGCCCCGAGTTGACGGCGCGCGTCAAGGCCGGCGACCTGGTGGGCTCCGTCGCCGTTCAGGTGGGCGGCAAGGGCGGTGGCCGGCCGGACATGGCCATGGGGGGAGGCTCCGACGTGGCTGCGCTGGACGGCGCCCTGGCCGGTGTGCGGGCCTGGCTGGCCGAGCGGCTGGGTGCATGAACCCGGGCACAGAGCCAGGAATCGATATGAGCGAAGACATTCCGCGTACGGATCAGGAAATCGATGCCCGGGGCTTGAATTGCCCTTTGCCTATCCTGCGCACCAAGAAAGCCTTGGCTGGATTGGAGAGCGGCCAGGTGCTGGCCGTGCTGACCACCGACCCGCATGCGGATCGGGATTTTCAGGCGTTCTGCCAGCAGACCGGCAATGCTTTGCTGGCGCAGCAGACGCGCGGCGATGATGTTCGGGTGCATTACGTCCGGCGTCGTTGATGTGTTGTTTTTCACGGTTTTCGCAGGCTGTTCATTCGCATCCATTGCGAAGACGGCCTGACTGATGCTAAAATTTTGCGTTTTTCACAGCATTTTCAAAGGATTATCAATGGTTGTGATTCGTCTGGCCCGCGGCGGCTCGAAGAAGCGTCCCTTCTACAATGTCGTTGCTGCCGATTCGCGTAATCGCCGCGATGGCCGTTTCATCGAACGCGTGGGTTTTTACAATCCCGTCGCCGGTGAAGGTCAGGAAAATCTGCGCCTGGCCCTGGATCGCGTCCAGCATTGGGTGGACAACGGTGCCCAGTTGTCCGACACCGTGGCCCGCCTGGTAAAGGATTATTCCGCCAAGGTCGCCTCCGCCGCCTGATCGCGGATCGTCGTGCCGACGATGGCCGATGCCGTGTGCGTGGATGCTGTACCGCCGGACGACCTGGTCGAGGTCGGCCGGGTGGTCTCGGCCCATGGCGTGCGCGGTTGGCTGAAAATACAGCCTTATTCGCCCCAGGCGGACGCGCTGAAGGGGGCGCCGGTCTGGTGGTTCAAGGCGCCTGAGCCCGTTCTGGGAACAGGCGCTTCAGTGCGTCCGCGCAACCTGAAGATTCGTGCCTGCCGCCGTCAGGCGGGGCGGTTCCTGGTCGCCCAGGTCGACGGGATGAACGACCGCAATGCGGCTGAATCCTTGCAGGGCCATACCGTCTGGGTGCCACGCGCGGCGTTTCCCACAGCGGGCGATGGCGAATATTATTGGATCGACCTGATCGGCTGTGATTTCCATGGCATCGGGGATGACGGTCCTCAGTGCCTCGGGCGGGTCGACCAGGTGCTGGACAACGGCGCCCACGCCGTGCTGCAGGTTGCACTGGGCGCGCCGGACGCCGATGGCGTTTTTCATGCGCTGGTCGACGCCCGCAACCGTCCGCGCCACATCCTGGTGCCCTTTGTCGCGGCGCATGTGCAGCATGTCGATCTCGAGGCTCGCCGGATCGACAGCGACTGGCCCGCCGATTTCTGACACGGCGCATCCAGCAGCGCGCTTGCGTGCCGTGCGCTGCTTCCGGTCCTTCTTTTCCGAGTCGTGCCATGCGCTTTGATCTGATCACGCTGTTTCCCGAGATGTTCGCCGCCGTGCGCGATCAGGGCGTGAGCGGCCGGGCGCATGCCCGGGGGATCTGGTCCCTGGAGACCTGGAACCCGCGCGATTTCACGTCTGATGTGCATCGCACGGTGGATGATCGTCCTTATGGAGGCGGTCCGGGCATGGTGATGCTGGCCGAACCCCTGGCCTTGGCGGTCGAGGCCGCCCGCGCCGCCCGCCTGAAGGCGGGGGCGGATGCGGTGGGCGCGCCGGCGCCTGTCGTGCTGTTGTCGCCGGCGGGTTGTCCGCATGATCAGGCGCGCGCCCAGCGCTGGGCGCAGGAGCGGGGCGCCATTTTGATCTGCGGCCGCTACGAGGGCATCGACCAGCGCTTCATCGACCGCTATGTGGACGAGGAGGTGTCACTGGGGGATTTTGTCTTGTCGGGCGGCGAACTGGGGGCCATGGTCTTGATGGACAGCGTGGTGCGTCTGCTGCCCGGGGTGCTGCACGATGCCGAATCCGCCGTGCAGGACTCTTTCAATCCCGCCCTGAGCGGCCTGCTGGACAGTCCGCACTATACGCGCCCCGAGGCTTGGCGAGGCGACGCGGTGCCCGAACCCCTATTGTCCGGACACCATGCCCGAATCGCCATCTGGCGGCGGGAGCAATCCCTGGCGTTGACCGCGGCCCGGCGGCCGGATCTGATCGCGCGCGCGCGCGCCGCCGGTCTCCTGGACGCTCGCGATGAGCGTGTCCTGGAGCAGGCTGCACGGATGGAGAAACCCGCCGACGGCGGCAGCTAGCGTTGCCCGCTTGAGGCGCCGGGGTCGGCCTGGGCCTGGAGCGCCTGCCCGGCGGGTTGCGCATAATACTGCCGTCCTACCCAGAGCGCTTCCGGCCCGCCCGGGGCCGAACAATCGGCCCCGGGCGGGCAGAGCCGGGTGTCGTCCCGCATGTAGCGCAGGAATATCATTGTTTTGCGAGCCGTCTGGACGGCGTCCAGGTTGGCTTGCCGCTCTTGGGTGGGATAGTTCAGATAACGCGTGCGGGAATAGTCGCCCGGCGCGAGCGCCATGGCGTCCTCGACCAATCGGGCGCCCGCAATATGGTCGGGATGGTCATGCCCCGCACAGCGCCAGCACAGCGACCGGTAGGGAATGGTGATCGAGGGATCCATCAGGCGGATGGCTTGGGGGCGTTCCTGGCGGATCAGTCCGGCCAGCAAGCGAACCAGTTCGTCGCGCGTATAGGTGCTGGGATGAGGCGCATAGGATCGCACGCGGGCGTGGGGCACGGATTCCACCCGGCTCATGGGCGTGAGGCTGCCCCAGCCGTCGCCCAGCCAGGGATCGGGCAAGCGCAACATGATGAGCCGCACGCGCGGGTGGGCGCGCAAGGTGTGGCGCACCAGGGTGTGCCGCCCGACGGTCAGTCCATCGGTGTTCCAGGCATCCGCCGTGCCGGCCATATCGGCATAGGCGGCCATGATGCCGCGCTCGCGCGCCAAGGTGTAGCCCAGGCCCTCGCCCCGGTCGCCGGCTGTCAGATAGACCGTATGCACGCAGCGTCCCGCGCGGATGGCGTCGTCCTGGTCGGGATTCATGAACAGCAGGTCGTCATCGGGATGGGCCACGAAGCTCAGAATCTTGCCTGCCGGGCAATCCGCGCGGGCGGGCGTGGCGGGTTGTAGCGTGGCTTTCGGCGCGGCCTGCGGCTCTGCCGGCAGGGTGGCGCGGGCGGCTGAAGACGGGGCCAGTGCCAACAGGCACAGGATCGGCGCAAGCAGACAGCGGCGCGTGCGCGGGAGCGGAAAACCGGGCGCTGAAGAAAGGGCGGGCATGTGAGGGACTGGGTGAAAGAGGAGGGCGTCAGCGGCGCCGCGAATAGGCCAGGATGACAATGCAGGCCAGCACGATCAGCCCGCCCAGCAATTGGCGGCCGTTGAAGGCCTGGTCCAGGAGCAGCCAGCCCAGGATCAGGCTGGCGACGGGTTCGGCGTTCATGACCGGGGCGTTGCGCGGCATGTCGAGCCGGGGCATGAGGATGAACAGGGTGCAGAATCCTGTGGCGTAGCACAGCGACAGGGCCGCCAGGGCGGCCCAGCCGGCCCAGCCGTCCGGAACGCGCATGCCGCCCGGCATGACATCGGCCATGCCTGCGGCAAGCATGGCGCAAAAAACGATCAAGATCGTGTACAAGCTGCGCACCGGGCCCGCCAGCGAGGCGAGCCGGTGCTCGGTGATCCACAAGGCGCAGGCGAAGAAGCTGGCGCTGCCGAAGGCCAGCAGAACACCGGCTGCCCAGCGGGCGCTCAAGGAAACGCCGCCGCCCAGCAGGCCGGGCAGATCCAGGACCAGCGCCAGCCCCGCCAGAATCAACCCCATCAGCAGACTGGCCCGGCGGCTCGGACGAGGGCCGCCGAGCGCCCAGGTCAGCAGGGCGAACAACAGGGGGAACAAGCTGTTGATGAGCAGCGCCAGGGCGACCGGAATGCGGGCCACGGCGGAGTACAGGCAGAAGCTCTGCAGGGCGATCAACAGGCCGAGCAGGGCCTGCCAGGCGCTCAGCCGCATCGGCAGGCCCAGGCTCTGCCGGCGCCACAGCACGATGCCCGACAATGCCAGCAGGCTGGCGCCTGCCCGGCAGAGGATGCCCAGCAGGACGCCTGCGCCGTCATCGAAGGCGATGCGCGCGGCGATGTGGTTGGAGGCGAAGATCGCGCTGACGAGGATGAGAATGCCGACCGCCAGGTGGCGAGGCAGGGAAAAGGGTGCGGAGGCCGGGGTCATGGGCGCGGATCGGCCGGTGCGAAAAACCGGGCATCGTGCCGGGAGATCGGATTCGCGCGGAAGGCGGACGCAGTCCTCGGGGGAAGGGGCGTCGCGGCGCGATCGCCGGGAGGGCCGTACGGCGCCGGCCGGACAGGCCGGAAAAGGCGTTCTGCTTGAAACATGAGCGGATGGGCGCAACCGGTGCGCGGATCGGAGTGGATCCGGGGGCGGAAGAAGCGCCTGCGGTGGCAGCCGCAGACTGACAAGAAATTTTACGAAACAAGCGCCTGAAAGTTAAGACTTCAGTCGGGCGGACGGCGAATACCGCCGCCCGTGTGTCGCAAGCCGGACACAGGGACGGCGGCGCACGCGCGGGCCGGCGGGGCTCAGGAACGGGCGGTCAGCAGGCGGGGCGCCTGGAAGCGCGGCTGAGGCGTTCGCGGAGAATCCGGCTGCCGCTGCGTGTCGGGCGTGGCGGGCGTGTCGAGCCGGAAGAAAGCGACCAGATCGACCAGGGTGTCGGCCTGCTCCTGCAGGCTGCCGGCCGCGGCGGCCGATTCCTCGACCAGGCTGGCGTTCTGGCGGGTGACGTCGTCCATCTGCGTGATGGCGATGTTGATTTCCTCGATGCCGGTGGTTTGCTCGCGGCTGGCCGCGCTGATCTCGCCCATGATGTCGGTGACGCGGTGGATGCCGTCAACGATGTCCTGCATCGTGGCCCCGGCGCGCGCGGCCTGCTCGTTGCCCTTGGCGGTCGATTCCACCGAGGCGTCGATGAGGCCCTTGATCTCTTTGGCGGCGCCCGCCGAGCGCTGGGCCAGCGCCCGGACTTCGGCGGCCACCACGGCGAAGCCGCGGCCCTGTTCGCCTGCGCGGGCGGCCTCGACGGCGGCGTTCAGCGCCAGGATGTTGGTCTGGAAGGCGATGCTGTCGATCACGCCGATGATGTCGGCGACCTGCTGGGACTTGGCGTTGATCTCGCTCATGGTGGAGACCAGTTCTGCGACGATGGCGCCGCCGTCGGTGGCGGTTCCGCCGGCCGAGGCGGCCAGGGTGTTGGCCTGCTGGGCGTTGTCGGCGTTCTGGCGTACGGTGGCGGTGATCTGCTCGGTGGTGGCGGCGGTCTCGGCCAGGGAGCTGGCCTGCTGCTCGGTGCGCGAGGACAGGTCCAGGTTGCCGGCGGTGATCTGCGCCGAGGCCGAGGCGATGGCGTTTGAGCCGGCACGGACCTGGCTGACGATATCGGCCAGGCGGTCGCGCATGTCCCGCAGGGCGAACAGCAGGCTGGTACGATCCTGGGCTTTCAGTTCGATGGGCACGGCCAGATCGCCCGTGGCGATCCGGTTCAGGAGCGCCGTGGCGTAGGCCGGCTCACCGCCCAACTGGCGCAGCAGCGCCCGTGTGATGAAGTAATTCGCCAGGCCCGCCAGCAGGCTGAGCAGCACGATGCCCCCGGCCAGCAGAACGCGGGTGCGCGACAGACTGCGGGCGCGGTTGTCCAGCACGGATTCAAGCTGCGCCAGCGCGACCTGATTAAGCTGGTACTGGGCGTCGATCGCCTGCGTGTAGCGGGCAAAGAAATCAGTGCTCGGGAATCGCAGTGCTTCAGCCTGGAGGATTTCCTTCTGGGCCAGTTCGATGGCCGTGCGGGCTTCCCGGAGCGCTTTCTTGCCGGGTTCGGCCAGGCTGGCGGCCAGCTCCGGGAACTGCCGGATGGCACTTTCCAGAGCGTCGTTCAGGCTGATGTAGTGCTCTTCGGCGCGATTGATCAGTACCGTGATTCGCAGCCGTTCGGCATCGGACGCCTCATGGCGGGTCAATAGGCCCGATCCGAAGCCGCGGGCCTGGCCGAACAATTCCGTCAGCATGGGCACCTGGTTCAGCGCCGTATCGATCAGGTAGTAGCCTTGAGCCTGCGGGTCGAAACTCAAGCCGTAGTGTTGCAGCAGCAGGGATTTCACCCGAAGCAGGCGGGCGATCAGTTCGACGTGGGCCTGGAAGCTGTCGGCGGGCGCAAGGCTTTTTCGGGCGACCTGGGCGGCGAGGGCGCTCCAGCCTTGACGGACTTCTTGCCAGGCGGCCAGCAGCGCGGGCGTTTCGACGCTCTTGGTCAGCGCTGTGTCCAGCGCCTCGAAGGCGCGGTCCGTTTCGGCCTGCAGGGCCGAGCGCCGGACTTCGGCGGATGTTTCGCCGTTGAGTGTGATCATGGACAGGCCGCGATGCTGCTGCGTCAGTTGCAGGGTTTTCATCAGGAGACGCATGGGCTCCAGGCCGCTGGATTCCAGCTCGGTTGCCCGGATGGTCTTGCCGGATTCGTTGACGTACAGGCTGAAGGGGATGGCGACCAGTACGACGCCGAACAGCGCCAGCACGGCGAATTTTTGCCAGAGGCGAAGCCTGTTCAGGAGGGTATCGAGCGAGCTTTGTTTCATGGAGGCCTTCCGGTCAATCCGGCAGCCGGGGAGCGGCGCCGACGATGGCTCAGTGCGTCAGCGATTGTAAAGTCGGCCCTGCGGAAGAAGGCGGATTTTCCCGGTGATAACCAGGAAGATTGAATGGTTTTTAATCTGGATCAATGATTCTGGATGCCGCTTTCCCGATCCGGGGGCGAGACGCCCCCGGAAAGTGGGCCTGACGGGGAATGGTGCAGGCCTCTCAAAGCGCAGTGACCGGATCGGGGGCGATTAAAGGCCTCCAGCGCAGGCCAGCGTCGTCCCCGTCACGTACGAAGCCGCCGGGGAGGCCAACCAGACGATGGCTTCGGCGATTTCGGCCGGCTCCGCCAGGCGGCCCATGGGGATTTTGGGCGCGATGCGGGCGGGCCGGCCCGGTTCGCCCGCGGTGGCATGGATTTCCGTCAGGGTGCTGCCTGGAGCCAGTCCGCAGACCCGGATGCCCTCGGCGGCCACTTCCTTGGCCAGGCCAAGGGTGAAGGCCTCCAGCGCGGCCTTGCTCGCCGCGTAATGCACGTATTCTCCAGGACTTCCCGTCCGGGCCGCGACCGAAGACACATTGACGATCACGCCCGGCACGCCATGGCGTCGGAAATTCGCCAAGGCTTCACGCGCGCATTGCAGCGCGCCCAGCACGTTGACCCGGAACACGTGTTCGATGGTGCTGTCGGTCGTGTCCGTAAAGGAGCCGATCGGCCCCGTGATGCCGGCATTGTTGATCAGGCCATCAAGCGGCCCGACCTCCGCGTCGATCCAGTCGAACATCCGCCGGATGTCTTCGCTGCGGCCGACGTCGGCCTGGATGATGAAGGCCCGGCGTCCGAGGGCGCGGACCGATGCCGCTACGGACTGTGCCGCGTGTTCGTCGCGGACGTAGTTCAGGACGACGTCGCGGCCCAGGCGCGCGGCGGCCAGGACCGTCGCCGCGCCAATGCCGCGCCCGGCGCCGGTGATGAGCAAGGTGTTGGCCCGCGGGGCGCCGGGATGTCGGTCATTCATGGTCTGGTTCCTTTTGAGGCATGCGTTCGCAGCAATCGGGTGGGGGGCCTGCGCGATTCAATCGCCGGCCGGCATGATCTTCAACCGCCCGGCGGGTTTTTCGGGCAAGGCCGCGTGTCGCAGCCATTCCAGGGCATAGGGCCATAGAATGTCGCGGAAGCGTTCGTGAAAGAATGCGAAGTGGCCGATTGCGTCCAGCCCGACATCCTGCGGGGCAAGCCGCAGGTGGCTGCGGCGGCTGGCGGTGTAGTAGCGCAGCAGGCGGTCCAGCGCCGCCTCGGTCCCATAAGGGTCGTCCTCGGCTCCCAGCGCAAGTATCGGGGCGCTGATCGTTCGGAAATTGAGGGCCAGTTGGGGCGCTTGCGGCTGGCCGGTCTCCGTGCAGCGGCCTCGGCGCACGGAATCCTCGAAGCGCGGCGTCATGCGCGCCCAGTCCAGGGCCACCCCCTTGGGCGTATCTTCCATCCATCCCAGCCGTTTGGCGGGCACATGGCCCAGCAGCCGGGCCAGGAGCGGCATCAGGATGTGCCATTTCAAGAACATGCCGCGCCGTTTCTCTGCCTGGTAGTCCCGCCAGTAGGCGTACTGGGCGCCCATGGTGAAAATCCTGCGCACGCGATGCGCCGATGGCGCAAGCCCGATGACGAAGCCGCCGACGGAGTGCCCGACGACATCGATGTCCTGGCCCGGGAAGCGCTGCATCGCATACCTTAGAACGCCCTCGAAGTCGTGCTCTCCCCAGTCGATCCAATCGGCCTGGAAGCGGCGCAGAGAGCCCCGGCGCGATTCGCCGATGCCGCGATAATCGTAAGACAGGACATCCCAGCCATGGCCGTGCAGGTACTCTGCGAACCGCGCGTAATACCGGCAGCGCACCGAGGTGGCGGGGTTGATGATGGCGACGGGCGCGGGGGCGCCCGCGGCTTGCGGACGGCGCCATAGGAAGCCTCCCAGCGGGTAACCGTCGGTGGCGGGGATAGAGAGGGCTTCAGGCATATCGCGTTTCATCGAGGGGTGTCGAGCATCGCGCCGATGGCCTCGCCGATTTTGCGCACCGCCCATTCCGTACGCGCAGTGAAGACCGAGGCATGGCTCAAGCGCATGCAATTCCTGTATTTTCCCGTGGCGGAGAAAATGTTCCCATGCGCAATCACGATGCCGTTGTCCCGCAGCATGGCATCGAGCGCATGGGAATCAAAGGATTCGGGCAGTTCGACCCAGAGCGTGAAGCCGCCCTGCGGGTGGCTGATGCGGGTTCCTTCGGGAAAGTAGCGCCGCACCCACTCGGTCATGACATCGCGCTGGCGTTGGTATTGGCGCCGCATCCTGCGCAAGTGCGCCGGGTAATGCCCCTTGCGCAGGAACTCCGCGACGGCAATCTGCGGCAAGGGCGCGGTCGGCCCCGAACTGGTGTATTTCATGCGCAGCACTTTGTCGAAGTAGCGGCCCGGCGCGATCCAGCCCACCCGCAGTCCGGGCGCCAGCGTCTTGGAAAAAGAACTGCACAGCAGGACCTGGCCATCCTCGTCGAGCGCCTTCAGGGCATGGGGCCTGGGCCAGCCATAGACCAGATCGCCATAGATGTCGTCTTCGATGATGGGCACGTCGTAGCGGCGTGCCAGCCGGATCAGGCCCAGCCTGCGGTGTTCCGGCATGGTGTAGCCCAGGGGGTTGCTGGCATTGGGAATCACCTGGATGGCCTTGACGGGCCAGCGTTCCAGCGCGAGTTCCAGGGCCTCCAGGCTGATGCCCTGGACGGGGTCCGAGGGAATCTCGAAGACCTGGACGCCGGCTTCCTTGAGGATCTGCATCATGCCGTGATAGCTGGGTGATGCGATGGCCACGATATCGCCCGGTTCGCACAGGGCCCGGACTGCGCACGACAGCGCTTCCTGGCACCCGGAGGTGACGATCAGCGCCTCGGGGGCGACCTGATAGCCCGCGTCCACGGCCAGCCGGGACAACTGCACGCGCAGGGCGGGAACGCCTTGCATGTCGTTGTACTGCAGGCTGTCGATGCCAGCGCGGCGGCCCTCCCGGGCAAGGGCCGCCTGCAGGGGCCGCAGGCTGGGGCTTTCGACGTCCGGCATCCCCCGGCCCAACTGGATGGTTTTGCCTTCGCGTTCCAGATCCAGCAGATCCTGGACCTGCCCCCAGTCCGACACGTCGATCGGCCGCAGGGTGGGCTTGCCCATCCTGGGCAGGGACGGCGCGGGCCGGGTGCCGGGCACGTACCACCCGGAGCGGGGGCGCGCCTCTGCCAGACCGGCCATTTCCAGCCAGCGGTAGGCCTGCTGGACGGTCGTCAGGCTGACGCCGTGTTCAGTACTGAGCGCCCGGACCGAGGGCAGGCGGCTGCCGGCCGCGTACAAGCCTTGTTCGATCCGGCTGCCCAAGGTATCGGCAAGCGTGAGGTAACGGCTCATGTCGGGCGTGGTTCCAGCGATGAAGTCCCAGGGATCGCCTATTACTGTAGGGCGAGTCCGGCAGGGCAAAAAGATACAGATTCGTGGATTTATTCAAATTCAGCGCTTTCATTATCCAATGTGTATCCAAAAAATGAGTAATGACTGTGTATTCAATACACAAGCGCGATCCGTGAAGATGGTGTGGACGGCCCAGGGGGGCCGAACTGCCTGTCAGACCGGAACGCCCATGCCGCCCACCGACCTGCTGCTTGCCTTTTCGCTGTTCGCGCTGATTTCTTCCATCACGCCCGGGCCAAACAACACCATGCTGCTGGCTTCCGGCGCGGCATTCGGATTCCGCCGGACCGTCCCGCACATGCTGGGCGTGACGGGCGGTTTTTTCCTGATGGTGCTGTGCATCGGCATGGGATTCGGCGCCTTGTTCAGGGCCTTCCCAGAGCTGTACGAGTGGCTGCGCTACCTGGGGGCGGCCTATCTGATCTACCTCGCCTGGAGGATCGCCGGTGCATCGCCTGGCATGAGGGGCGACGGCGGCTGCGACGCGGGTCGGCCGCTGGGTTTTTTCGGGGCGGCCGCCTTCCAGTGGATCAACCCGAAGGCCTGGACCATGGCCGTCGCCGCTGTCGGCGCTTATGCGCCGCAGCAGGGTTATCTCCCGGGCATATTCGTCATTTCCGCCCTGTTCGCTCTCATCAACCTGCCCTGCGTCGGCTTGTGGGCCGGCTGCGGCAGCCTGATCCGCCGGCTTCTCGACGATCCGGCGCGGCAACGCGGATTCAACAGGGTGATGGCCGTGTTGTTGCTCGTTTCCTTGTATCCGATGCTGGCCCGGGCTTGAAGGCTGCCGGATGTGTGCGCGGACACTCGATTCCTGGAGCGATAGATGAAAACCGATTTGTTTCCGGCCCCTTTCTCCCGCTGGCTGATCGTGATGGCGGGCGGCATCCTGATGGGGCTGTCGCTGGGCGTCAGGCACACGCAGGGGTTGTTCATGCAGCCGGTCTCGTCCAGCCATGGCTGGCCCTTGGAGACATTCGGGCTGGCGCTGGCCTTGCAGAATCTCGTTTGGGGGCTGGCGCAACCCGTCACCGGCCTGGTGGCCGACCGCTTCGGCTCCGGCCGGGTGTTGCTGTTCGGCACCCTGGCCTATGGCCTGGGCCTGTATCTGATGGCTCAGGCCCAGGGGCCTGCGGGGTTTGTGGCCGGCAACGGCGTGCTGATCGGCATCGCTTTGTCGGGCACCGCCTTTGGCACCGTCTATGGCGCGCTATCGCGCATTTTTGAGCCGCAGCGGCGCAGTTGGGCGTTGGCGGTCGCGGGCGCCATCGGCGGCCTGGGCCAGTTCTGCCTGGTGCCTTTCGTCCAGCATCTGTTGGTCCGTGTGGGCTGGCAGGATGCCGCGATGGTCCTGGGCCTGCTGATCGTGGCCAGCCTGCCTTTGTCGGCGCTGCTGCGTGCGCGCCCTCGGGAAAAGGCGGCGGGCATCCCGGACAACAGGCCGGTGGGCGCCTCCATCCGGGATGCCGCGCGTCATCGGGGTTTCTGGCTGTTGAATCTGGGATTTCTTGCCTGTGGCTTCCAACTGGCCTTCATTGCTGCTTATCTTCCGGCCTATCTGCTGGATCGGGGGTTGAGTCTGGAGCAGGCCGGTACGGCACTGGCGCTGATCGCGCTGGCCAATATTTTTGGCACCTACGCCTGCAGCCGGTCCGTGGGGCTGTGGCGCATCAAGCATCTGCTGGCGGGCCTGTATGCGATCCGGGTCGCGGCCATGGCGCTGTTCCTGTCGATGCCGGTCACGGCGGCCGGAACCTATGCCTTTGCCCTCGTGATGGGGTTTCTGTGGCTGGGAACCGCACCGATGACCAATGAGCTGGTGCTGCGGCTATTCGGTCTGCGTTATATCGCGACCTTGTTCGGCATTGTTTTTCTCGGTCATCAGGTCGGCGGCTTCTTTGGCGTGTGGCTCGGCGCGTGGGTCTATGACCGGACGCAATCCTATGAACTGCTCTGGGTCGGGGCGATCGCCATCGGCGTCGTGGCCACCGTGGCGCACTGCCTGATCGACGACGCCCCTTGGGCGGCATCGGATGCGCCGGACTTGCGCGTGGTGCGGTCATGAGGGTGGCGTCCGGATATCGCGCATGGGGACGTCTTCTGCCGGCGGCGGCGGGCGTGTGGGGGCTGGCCTGGGTGTTCAAGGCCTGGCTGGACATCGACCTGTTGCTTGCCCTGGCCAATGGGATCTATGGATGCGGATGATGGAAAGCAATTTCAGAGATGAGTGGCGCATGGCGGCCGGCTCCGGCCTGTTGTTCCGGCTGTTGGCAGCCTTGCGGCCATGGCGTCTCATGCGAAGCCGGTCGATCAGCCGCCGGGAACTGTGGCATCTGCTCGAACTGGATGATTATTTGCTGGAAGACATGGGCCTGCCGCGCGGCTGGTTCATTGCCGAGCGGCGCAGGAGAGGGCTTGCGCCGGAGGTCCCGGACATGAGCGGCCGACCCTGGGTCTACGGCTGCGCTCGGCGCAGGATGCCGATGCGCGATGGCTTCTGGTGAAAGGCGCCGGTGGGCTTCGCCATCACGAAGAAAGCCGGCAAGGTAAGCACGATTTGCTACCAAATCTGCTACCAGTCAAAAAAGATGGACGAAAAAAAAACCGCCTGAAAAATCAGGCGGATTTGGATACTGTGGTGGTGCAGGATCTATGCCGCTCGAACTTTGCTATTTCATAATAATTGGAATCAACGGAGACTAGGGGGCTAGCGGTTTATTCCCGGCACTGGCTCTCCTAACTGCTCCAGTTTATCCCTAATATTCTTCTGCCAAGCTCTTAATGCGGGTTGATGTGTTTCGATAACATCAAGGACAGCTTCCATATACTTAGCTGGACCATCTGCCTCGTTATTCATTGCCTCCTGGAAAATCCAAGACACTTCTCGAGTGTTGATGAGAATAGCTATACCAGGCTGTCCTGCAACCACCTCACTAAGGTTTTTGAAATCCCTGTCTATCTGCTCGATTTCCACAACGGGTAAAAAGTGCTTCCTTTTGAGCACCTCCTCTGCAATTTTCCTAGATTGAAGGACTAATGACTGAATGGCTGATGCATAACCCCATTCTAGTAATAATTTGGAAATCTGGTGTTCTTGCCTTGCTTTATTAGCCTGATACAGTGCCAGCAAGACCCCAACAGTTGTGGCAATCGATCCCAGCATATCTATGACGGTAGATATTGACGTTCCCCATAGAGCTTCGGGACGCTCTCCCCACCACCAGTGCAGGGTGCCACCGAAGAATGCTGCTAACGCTAATTCTGCATAACGCAATACGGACTCCGCATATTCTTAATGTAAGCGTGGTGCATGATGTGGCTTCTACAGAATTTTTTGCGGAGCGTAGTCTGTGATATCAAAGCATTGTGCTGGCTGCAACCGGATTTTCACTCCCCGCCCCCAAGCCCCTGGCCAGGCTTATTGTTCAGCCCCTGAGTGCCAACGAACGCGCAAACGCTTGTGGCAGCGGGCCAAGTTGCAGTTCGACACTGATTATAGGGAAAATCAACGTGCAGCCCAACAGGCATGGGCGCGACGCAATCCTGATTATTGGCATAATCGACGACAACGTTCGATTCCGGAAGGGTATGAAGCCGTTGAAGCTCCTCCACAGCAAAGCAGCGGTGTGGTGATGGGTCCGGTCAAGATGGACGTGTGCCGCCTTCCTCCAGGATTGTACCGTATCTGGCCTCGCCAGCGATCACGCAGCCGCCGTAACGACTCCTGGTTGGTGCAAATCACCCCGGTTCGCGTCAGGCGTATTCGCAAGATGGACTTGTCAAGAGAGGACTTGATCGACAAGCGACGTGTCGAATCGTAACGTCAATTCAGAGCAAGTTCCCGAGAAATTCGTACTGCGCTATCCCCAGTAGAAGGCGGCGATGTGAATCACACCGGGGATCGCGGAGGCTGTTTGGTTAAAGTAAAACAGGTTCCACAGTCGGCGCTGCAAGTTGCCGATAGTATCGCGCTTCGGCCTCAGCGGGCGGAATGTCGCCGATGGATTCGAGCAGGCGTTGGTGGTTGAACCACGAGACCCATTCCAGGGTCGCCAATTCCACGGCAGCCTTGGTTTTCCAGGGCGCGCGCCGATGAATCACTTCCGTTTTGTAGAGGCCGTTGATCGTTTCGGCCAGCGCATTGTCATAGGCGCTTCCGGTGCTGCCGACTGATGGATTGATTCCGGCCTCGCTCAATCGGTCGGAGTAGCGGATGGACACGTATTGGGATCCCCTATCGGAATGATGGACGAGCCTATCGGACTGCGTCGGTCTTCGGTCATAGACAGCCTGCTCCAGGGCATCCAAGACAAAGTCTGTCGTCATGCTGCTGGAGGCTCGCCAGCCGACGATACGCTTGGCATAGGCGTCAATGACAAAGGCCACGTATAACCATCCCTGCCAGGTTGAGACGTAGGTGAAATCTGCGACCCACAGTCGATTGGGCCGGTCGGCCTCGAAGCGCCGCTTCACCAGATCTCGTGGACAGGCAGCTGCGCTATCAGGGATCGTGGTGCGAACCCGTTTGCCGCGCCTGATCCCCTCGATGCCAAGGTGTCGCATCAGACGCTCCACGGTGCACCGCGCCACCATCACCCCTTCTCGATTCAACTGCTTCCAGACCTTGCGGGCTCCATAGACCCGAAAGTTCTGTTCCCACACACGCTGGATATTCACCATGAGTTGTTCATCCCTCTTGGCTCGCAGGCTTCGCAGTTCCGGATTCCGGCATCGGGCGGCATATCGCCGGTAGGCTGACGGGGCGACCTGCAACACCTTGCAGATCGGCTCGACCCCATACAGGCCCCGATGCTGGTCGATGTAGGCGTTTATTTCTTCAGTTCGCGGTCGAGCGCCGCCTGAGCGAAAAAAGCGCTGGCCGACTTGAGAATTTCATTGGCCCGGCGCAATTCCTTGACTTCACGTTCCAGAGCCTTGATGCGCTCTTGCTCTGCCTGCGGCACGCCGGCCCGCGTACCGGCCTCCACTTCCTGGATCTGAACCCACTTCAACAGGGTGTATGCCGAGCAGCCGATCTTGGGCGCAATGGACTGCACTGCTACCCACTGCGATGGATACTCGCCACGATGCTCCTGGACCAGCCGTACGGCGCGCTCACGAACTTCGGGGGAAAACTTGTTGTTCTTGCTCATGGCTCCATTCTCTCAAGAATCGAAGCCTCCTGAAAACCCGGTGTGATTCAGGCAGGACGGGGATGACGACGTAGGTGACGATCTGAACTGAAGGCGCGGCAATGTCGGTTCATGCCGCGTGGCTTCTCGCCTGCCGGTTATTTGAGAGCGGAGTTCCCGTCCGATCTGGACTGTTGTCGCAGGCAGATCGGGCGGCCCTCAAATCCCTGGGCAAGGCGGTCAAACGCGTCGCTGCCGGTGACGGAACGGTGCTGTGCCCCTACTGCAGCAATCATCGCGTCCAAGTGCTGAGCATGGGCGATGGTCGAATCGGTCGCTGCCCAGAGTGTGGGCCAGTGGAGGTTGGGGCCGATGATTTCGAAGCCTGGCAGATCGACGATGACTGGATGCAGCGCTCGTTGCGGCGGGCGCTCGAGATTCAGAGCCATGACGGGATCGATCAGTTGGCCGATGGGGTCTGGCGCATCGGAGATATACGCAAGGCCCCAGTCGTGCTGGCCAGAGACATCATGCGTATTTTGAAGGTCCCAGGCCTGCTGGATCGTGTGCGTGTGGCGTGTGGCACGACGCAGTTGATTACGCCGACTGCATCTGACGTCCAGGGAGTCCCGTTTGGTGCCAGCGTTCAGTGGCTCCGATTACAGGAGCGCTTTATTCTGTATGGAGATGGGATATCGGCTATTGGCCAGCCCGAATGTTCATCAACGTCTCTTTCTGTGGATCTGGCGGCATCAGTAGATCCCACCTTGCCGGTCTATGGGCCATTCTCGGAAGATTTTCGATGGGTTACTACGCCTGAAATTCAGGGATCCCCGATCCGGCTGACACCGATGCAGGCGGCAATTTTCAAGGCGCTGTGGCAATTGAAGGGGAAATCGGTACCGGGTCAGCGTGTGATGCAGGCGGCAGGGAGCACAAGCACGAAACCCGGCGATCTGTTTAAACACCCGAACCATGCTTTGGCTCGTCGGGCGTTCGACGTTCTGGTGGAAGTCAACAACAGGGAAGGGTTGTACGCTCTGCCGTGTGCACGAAACGTCAGTACGGCATAGGAGAGAGAAGTGTCAGAGTTCTCGGATAAGTTTGTGGCGTTCGTTGACATTCTTGGCTTTAAAAGTTTGGTCAACAGAGCCTCGTGCCGGGATGGCGTGTCCTTAGACGATATCTTGCGTTTGACTGGGAAGCTTGGGCCACCAGTAGATCAGTATATGCGTGGCAGCTACGGACCAACGTGCTGTCCTGCGGCCCCACGAGTTCGTGAGGATTTGGATTTTCAGGTGACCCAGATATCCGACTGCGTGATCATTTCTAGTGAGATATCTTCAGCAGGACTGATAAATTTGACTCACTACTGTTGGGGATCCGTCCTTAGGCTCTTGGCTAAGGGAGTTCTGTGCAGGGGATATATCACTCGGGGTGAGGTTTATCACACGGAGCGACAGGTCATCGGGCCTGCATATCAAGAGGCGTATAGCAGGGAAGGGAAAGTTTCGATATTTTCCGATGAGGCGGACGAGGAGTGGTCAACGCCATTTGTTGAAATTGCACCCGTAGTCTTGGAGTACTTTGATAGCCAGTCAGATCGATGTGTATCAGAAATGTTCAACCGAATGGTTCGAAGAATCCCCGAGGGAGCCGCTATTTTCCCGTTTAAGTTGTTGAATGCGGGTGGTTTCAGCCAAGAAGGCTTGCTCGCAGCGAATGCTGCGATCAGAGTGAATCTTCACAGATATAGAGTGCTGCTGCGGTCGTTTGGTAAACCAAATGGCGAGCGGGCCTTATCTAAAGTGAGATGTTACGAAGCAGCCCTTGATGAGCAACTCCGGCTGTGTGATGACCTGGATAGGTTTGTCGAGGACTCTCGGCAACCATCTGTGGCTGTTCGTCATTCCCCGCTGCCGAGGGGGTAACTGTTGTAATTGTCAAGGTAAGGCGACAGTAGAGCCCAGAATGTCTGCCAGTTGACCAATGGCATAGGTCATTGTGTCGGCCACGGACTCATCGGCTTTGTGGCACAGACTCAAAATAATCTGTAGTGCTGCCGTCTAACTTGATGGGTCTTATAGTCTGATCTCCGCATGAGCAGCGATAGTACGGAGCGCGGCATTGTACTCGTCAGGAGCAACAAGAAGATTCGTGGCAGGTCCCCTCCCGATGGCGTGTTGTTCTTGATCTTATCGCTTGCTCATGCACCGGATAAGATGAACTGCGATATTTCTGTCACGCCTATCTTGTTGATCCAGCGGGCCTTCTGCCTGTGCTACCGGCAACAGGTTCGCGATATTTTTCTGAGAAACTGAGAGAGAAAGAGGGGCGAACCGTCAGAAATGGGTGTGGTGACCAGGTGCCCATGGCATACGCACAACCGCGAGAGCGCCACGCCACGCGGGGATCCACCAAAACAAAACGCCCGACAGAGAACTGTCAGGCGTGGTGTTTGGTGGAGACGAGGAGGATCGAACTCCCGACCTTCGCATTGCGAACGCGACGCTCTCCCAGCTGAGCTACGTCCCCGAAAGACGTGCATTCTAGCACAGAAAATCAGGCACAAGCGAAAGCCGTCCATTTACCCAAGCTGCTTCTGGGGCGAGGGTAGGCATCGGGATTGCGCTCCAGTAGCATGGAGGTGCCCGGCGCCGGCGTCGTGGAAGCGGCCCGGGCAAAAAGACCAATGAACGGCAGGCCGGCAGTGCGGCAAGGGAGGGGCGATGGGCGAAGCGCTGGAGCGCGGGCAGACGCGGGTGCGGGGATTCGGCGACCCTGAGATGGATCACCAGCTCATGCGCCATCTGGGCTCGGCGCGTTACGGCGGCGCCTCGATCGGGGAATGCCTGGCGGCCGCGGCGCGGATCCGCGATGCCGACCCGGCCGCATGGATCCAGGATTTTGCCGAAACAGGCCGGCGCCAATGCGAAGACGCCGCGGCGCGAGCCGCCAAAGGGCATGCGGTCAGTGCCCGGGATCAGTATCTGGTGGCCTGCAACAGTTATCGCGCGGCGGAATACTATTGCCCCGTGGACGACCCCCGCCACCGGGAGTACGGCCTGGCGAGCCGCCAGGCTTTTCTGCAGGCCATGCAATGGGATCGGGCGCCCTGCGCGGAGCTTTGGTTCTCGCAAGCGGGCTTGCGTTTGCCCGCCTACCACATCCGCGGCGCGCGGGGTGCGGGCGACCGCGTGCTGATGATCGTCAGCGGCTTTGACGGCACGCTTGAGGAATCCTACCTGGCCTATGGCCGCCCGGCACTGGAGCGCGGCTACGACCTGATGCTGTTCACCGGTCCGGGCCAGATGGATACTTGGCGCTTCAATGCCTCCAGCCACTTCGCGCCGGATTTCGAGCAGGCCGGGCGCCAGGCGGTCGACTACATCCTGGCGCAACCGGGCGTGGATCCACGCCGCGTGGCGCTGATGGGAATCAGTTTCGGCGGCTATTTTGCATCCCGCATCGCCGCGTACGAACCGCGAATCCGGGCGCTCATCCCGAATTCACCGATCATCGACCTGCACGCCTACATGACGTCCTTCATCGGGCTGGATCCGGCCGCGCTGCCCGCCTCGGATGATTTCAGCGTGGCCGATCTAGAGCACATTCCCGATACGGTGATGAGCGCCCAGCAACGCGCAATGTCGCGCAACCTGATGCTGCGTTTCGGCCGGCCGACGTTCGTCGAGACCTACAGCCGGATCCGGGATTTCAGGCTGGAGCCGCAGGCGCTGGCCGCCATCCGTTGCCCGTCGCTGGCCCTGGTGGGCGATGGGGAGGGTGCCGAGCCCTTGCGGCAATGGCAGGCCTTCCAGGATGCCGTCGGAGGGGCTTGCACGCCCCGCTTGTTCACCGCGGTGGAAGGCGCCGATGCGCATTGCCAGGTGGGCAATCTGGCCTATTCCGCGGCGGTGGCCCTGGACTGGCTCGACGAGACCTTGGGGTGACGCCGTGCGGGTGGCGCATGCAGAAGAGGGCGCGGCACCCGGCGTGCGCCGGGCGCGGGGGCCGGGAAGCGCCGCCGCGGACGATATAATGCCGGATTGATTTCTTCTTCAGGCTTCTCCGGACCCCCATGAGCACAACCATTCTTGAAAATCTGCCGATCGGGCAGAAGGTCGGCATCGCCTTCTCGGGCGGGCTGGACACCAGCGCCGCGCTGTTGTGGATGAAGAACAAGGGCGCGCTGCCCTTCGCCTATACGGCCAATCTGGGGCAGCCCGACGAGCCGGACTACGACGAGATCCCCCGCAAGGCCTTGCGCTACGGCGCCCAAGGCGCGCGTCTGGTGGATTGCAGGGCGCAATTGGTGGCCGAGGGCATCGCCGCGCTGCAATGCAATGCTTTCCATATTGCCACCGGCGGAGTCACGTACTTCAACACCACGCCCATCGGCCGCGCCGTGACGGGCACGATGCTGGTGTCGGCCATGCGCGAGGACGACGTCCATATCTGGGGCGACGGCAGCACCTTCAAGGGCAATGATATCGAGCGCTTCTACCGCTATGGCCTGCTGACCAATCCTGACCTGAAAATCTACAAGCCCTGGCTGGATCAGCAGTTCATCGACGAACTGGGCGGCCGCGCCGAGATGTCCCAGTACATGCGGGAAAACGGCTTCGACTACAAGATGTCGGCGGAAAAAGCCTATTCCACGGACTCCAACATGCTGGGGGCCACGCACGAGGCCAAGGATCTGGAGCACCTGGACTCCGGCATCCGCATCGTCCAGCCCATCATGGGCGTGGCGTTCTGGAAACCCGAGGTCGAGGTCAAGGCCGAGGAAGTCACGGTGCGCTTCGAGCAGGGCCAGCCGGTGGCCCTGAACGGCGTGGAATACGCCGATCCGGTCGAACTGTTGCTGGAGGCCAATCGCATCGGCGGGCGCCATGGCCTGGGCATGAGCGATCAGATCGAGAACCGCATCATCGAAGCCAAGAGCCGCGGCATCTACGAGGCCCCGGGCATGGCGCTGCTGCATGCCGCCTATGAACGCCTGGTGACCGGCATCCACAACGAGGATACGATCGAACAGTACCGCATCAACGGCCTGCGCCTGGGCCGCCTGCTGTACCAGGGCCGCTGGTTCGACCCCCAGGCCATCATGCTGCGCGAAACCGCCCAGCGCTGGGTGGCGCGCGCCATCACCGGCGAGGTCGCCCTGGAACTGCGGCGGGGCAACGATTATTCCATCCTGGATACGCGCTCGCCCAACCTCACTTACCACCCCGACCGCCTGACGATGGAAAAGGGCGAGTCCATGTTCTCGCCGCTGGACCGCATCGGCCAGTTGACGATGCGCAACCTGGACATCGTGGACACGCGCGCCAAGCTGTTCACCTATACCCAGACGGGCCTGCTGACCAAGACCGGCCAATCGGACATTCCCCAGTTGAAGCAGGACCCGCCGGTGAAGTGATCCGCCGGGAGGCTTCCGGATGGCGGTGCGCAACAGGGCTCCTTTCGGAGCCCTGTTCATATTGCGGCCGCTTCGCGTCGCAAGAGTTCGTGTTTGCGCGCCACGCCCCAGCGATAACCCGATAGGCCGCCGTCGCGCCGCACGACGCGGTGGCAGGGGATGGCGACGGCCAGGGGATTGGTGGCGCAAGCCCGCGCCACGGCGCGGGCCGCCTTGGGTGCGCCGATGCGCGCGGCGATCTCGGCATAGCTGGCGGTCTCGCCCGGCGGGATGCCGCGCAGCGCCTGCCAGACACGTTGCTGAAAGGCGGTGCCGCGCACATCCAGCGGCAAGTCCAGGCCGATGGCGGGCGCCTCGACGAAACCCACCACCCGCGCGACCAGCCGTTCGAAATCGGGGTCGCCGCCGATCAGATCGGCCCGCGGGAATTGATCTTGCAGATCCCTGACCAAGCGGTCCGGATCGTTGCCCAGCAGGATCGCGCACAGGCCGATCCTGCTTTGCGCGACCAGGATGGCGCCCAGCGTGCATTGCCCGACGGCAAAACGAATTTCGGCGCCCGCGCCTCCGGCGCGATACTCCCGGGCGCGCATGCCGAGCACTTGCCCGGCGGTTTCGTAGTAGCGGCTGCTGGCGTTGAAACCCGCGCGGTAGATCGCGTCCGTGACGGATCCGGTGGCGGTGGCCAGCGCTTCGCGCAGGCGGCGCGCGCGAAAGGCGGCGGCATAGGCTTTCGGCGTCAACCCTGTTTCTGCTTTGAAAACGCGGTGAAAGTGGTAGGGGCTCATGCCGGCGTGCGCGGCCAGTGTCCCCAGCGCCGGCGGGGTGTCGGAAGCTTCGATGAGGCGGCAGGCCTGCGCCGTCACGGCGGCGTGGCGGGCTTGTGCCGCAGCGGCACGGGGCGCCCTGGCGCGTACGGACTGCCGATCCGCATCGCGGGCGCTTGAAGCGGTTTCAGGCGTGTCCGGGGCGGGAGGAAAGGCGTTCATGGCGTCGTCCTGAGGTGTTGCGATGCCTGTCAGCTTAGGCGGAATCGTCGTGGCCGGCACTCCGTTTCTTGCGATGAAAGAGGATCGGCATGCGGATGCATGCGCATTCGGAACCGAGGAGCATGCCGCGCGCCTTCAGCCCGCCTTGCGGAACGTGAGGTTGGTGCGCTGGCAGCCTTGCTGCGGGTGGGGTGGTCCGCTCAACGGCAGGATGCCATGGTAGCGCAGCCGGTCCTCTCCGCCCCAGACGGCGATGTCCCCATGGTGCAGCGGCACCCGGGCGGCCTTGTCGGTGCGCGCGTGGCCGCCGAACAGGAAAATGGCGCTCATGCCCAGCGATACGGAGACGATGGGCGCATTGAAATCGCGTTCATTCTTGTCCTGGTGCAGAGACATCCGGGCGCCGGGCAGGTAGCGGTTGATGAGGCAGGCGTCAGGCGTGTAGTGCTCGAATCCCGCCGCCCTGGCCGCCTCGCTTGCCAAGCGTAGAAATACTTCGGGCATGGGCGGCCAGGCCCTGCCGCTGCCAGGATCCACGGGGCTGTAGCGGTAGCCATGCCGGTCGCTTGTCCAACCGAGCGCGCCGCAATTGCTCAAGGCGGCGGACATGGTGAAGCCGCCTGGCGTCTGCATGTGGCGGAAGGGCGAAACGGCTTCGATGCCGGCCAGGGCCGGCAGCAGTGCGTCGAGGTGGGGCAAGGCGAAGCCGCGCAACACCCAGGCCTGCGGCCCCAGGCGGGTACGCCGTCCGGGGTCGAGGTCGCCGAACAGGTCGAGGGTTGTCATGCGCACATTCTGGCACGGGTTGCGCCGGCACGCAGCGGCGCCGTGGAGTGGCCCGGCCAGCGCCGCGCGGCGGCCCGCCGGATCGAAGGCGGCTCAGGCGGCCGAAGAGCCAGCCGGGGTATCGTCGGTGCGTTCGGCGGTGTCCGTGGTCTGCAGCCGGTTGCTTTCCGCGAAGTCGCAGGCGAATTTCCACGCCAAAGGCTCGAGCACGCGCAGGCGGTGGTCGATCATGACGCAGGGCAGGCCATCGAGTCTGCGCGGCATGGCGTAAGGAGAGTACGACAGGGGGTTGGCAAGGGAGCCGGTCGGCCTGAACTGGGACAGGACCCCCGCCAGGCGCTCGGCCCAGTCGCTGGGCCGAAACCGCTCGCCTTCCAGGGTCTTGCCATGGATGATCAAATGCTGGACAGGATCGCTCATGTGGTGGTTCCAAAGCCGGGACGCGTCCTGATGAGCCGTGCGGTACGTTCGTGCAGCGGGCAGGGCAGTGTGCGGAATCAAGGACGGGTGACATCCCCCTCGCCGCGCATTGTATCCGATCAGGGGTGGCGAGGCGTTTTGCGCGCGTCCCGGGCGCACGGTAATATGGTTGTTTTACTCAGGGTTTGACATGTCTGCCGCCTATCCGACCGGGCCTTTGCGTCACTTTTTGCAACTGCGTGATTTTTCAGAGGACGAGATCCTCTATGTCATCGACCGGGCGCGCCTCATCAAGGACAAGTTCAAACGCTATCTGCCGCATCACACGCTGCACGACCGCAACCTGGCCATGGTGTTTGAAAAAGCCAGTACCCGCACTCGGGTGTCGTTCGAGGCCGGCATG
This sequence comes from Castellaniella ginsengisoli, assembly GCF_040955415.1. Classification (NCBI taxonomy): domain Bacteria; kingdom Pseudomonadati; phylum Pseudomonadota; class Betaproteobacteria; order Burkholderiales; family Alcaligenaceae; genus Castellaniella; species Castellaniella ginsengisoli. Next base: position 2,314,200 of record NZ_CP158257.1, read on the forward strand.
TATCAGTTGGGCGGTTCGGTCATCTACCTGACCACCGAAGGCTCCCAACTGGGCCGCGCCGAACCCATCGAGGATACTGCGCGCGTGATCTCGCGCATGGTCGACCTGGTGATGATCCGTACGTTCGAGCAGACACGGATCGAGCGCTTCGCGGCCCATTCCCGGGTGCCGGTCATCAACGGCCTGACCAACGAATTCCATCCCTGCCAGATCCTGGCTGACATCCTGACCTTCATCGAACATCGCGGCCCGATCCGGGGCAAGACGGTCGCCTGGATCGGCGATGCCAATAATATGTCCTATACCTGGCTGCAGGCGGCCGATTTGCTGGGCTTTACCTTGCATGTCTCGGCGCCGGCCGGCTATCGCCTGGATCCCCTGCGCGTGGGCAGCCAGCCCGCCGCCGTCCTGCGCGAATTCGAAGACCCTCTGGAGGCCTGCAAGGGGGCGGACCTGGTCACGACGGACGTCTGGACCAGCATGGGCTACGAATCCGAAAACGAGGCCCGCCGCCTGGCCTTCGCCGACTGGTGCGTGGATGCCCGCATGATGGCGGCGGCCAACACCGATGCCTTGTTCATGCATTGCCTGCCGGCCCACCGGGGCGAAGAAGTCACCGGCGAAGTCATCGACGGGGCGCAAAGCGTGGTCTGGGACGAAGCCGAGAACCGTTTGCATGTACAGAAGGCGCTGATGGAATTCCTCCTGCTAGGCCGGCTGGGATGAGCCAGGACACAGGGCAGTCCTAATGGACTGCCCTGTGCCTGGCGAATCCGAGCGGCATGCAGGCCGCGAGGTGGGGGAGGTGCGGCAGTCCCAAGATGAAGACAAAATAAAAAGGACGCCGAAGCGTCCTTTTTATTTACGCAAGCCCCCGGGCCTGGATCAGGCGAGGGCCTTGATCGCGGCCGACAGGCGGCTCTTGTGGCGGGCAGCCTTGTTCTTGTGGATGATTTGCTTGTCGGCGACGCGGTCGATGACAGCGGTGGCCTTGCGGAAGACTTCGTTGGCGGCGGTCTGGTCGCCCGCTTCGATGGCCTGGCGCACGCGCTTGATGGCGGTGCGCAGCATCGAACGCATGCTGGCATTGTGTTTGTTGAGAGCGACAGCCTGGCGGGCGCGCTTGCGGGCTTGAGCGGAATTGGCCATAAAAGTATTTGTATGCGGGGTTGCGTCAAAGACAGCGATTCTAGCCTATGCGTGACGGCGTGTAAAGTCTTTCGGGCGAAAACCGAATAAAAACAAGGCGCTGAAATATGCCAGAACGGCTGCGGTCAGCACGGCGGCCAGCCAGGCGGCGCGCAGGCCTGGATGGGCGCCGAGGGCGATCCAGTCCAGGTGATGGCTGGCTGCAGACAGTACGGCGGCCAGGGCGGCCAGGGCCGGCAGCAGGCGCAGGCAGAATCGGGGCCAGCCGGGACGGGGCGTATACAGCCCCCGGCGGCGCAGCAGGGTGACCAGGGTCAGCGCGTTGACGCTGGCGCCCAGGCCGATGGACAGGGCCAGCCCGGCATGGGCCAGCCAGGGCACCAGGACCAGATTCATCAATTGGGTGAACATCAGCACCGCGATGGCGATGCGCACGGGGGTGCGAATGTCCTGCTTGGCGTAGAAGCCGGGCGCCAGGATCTTGATGGCCAGCAGGCCGAGCAGGCCGACGGCGTAGGCCATCACCGCCAGCCGTGTCTGCGCCACGTCGGCGGGAGAAAAGGCGCCGTAGTTGAACAGGACGGCAACCAGCCCGTCGGACAACAGGGCCATGCCCAGCGCCGCCGGCAGGCCCAGCAACAGCACCAGGCGCAGCCCCCAGTCCAGCAGGGCGTTGTAGGCGGAGTGATCCTGGCGGGCGTGGGCGGCCGACAGGCTGGGCAGCAGCACTGTGCCCAGGGCCACGCCCAGCAGTGCGGTGGGAAACTCCATCAGCCGGTCGGCAAAGGACAGCCAGGTGACGCTGCCCGGCGCAAGCCAGGTGGCAATGTTGGTGTTGATGAGCAGGGACAACTGGGCGACCGACACCCCCAGTGTGGCGGGCAGCATCTGCCGCAGGATGCGCCGCACCATCGGATCCCGCCATGCGGCCCGAAGACCTTGCCCCCAGCGCGGCAGCAGGCCCAGGCGGCCCAGGGCGATCCATTGCACGGCCAGTTGCAGGAGGCCGCCGATCATGACGCCCACCGCCAGGGCGTGGATGGGCTCGGCCATGCGGTCCGACAGCAGCAGGCTGGCGCCGATCATGGACAGATTCAGCAAGACCGGTGTGAAAGCAGGCACCGTGAAACGGCTGAAGGTGTTGAGCACGCCCGAGGCGAACGCCACCAGCGACATGCAGATGATGTAGGGAAACATGATCCGCGTCATCCACACGGCTTCGCCGAATTCGTGAGCGCGGGCGGCATGGCGCATGCCGCTGGCCATGGCGGTGACGACCCAGGCGGCCCCCAGCATGCCGGCGAGCGTCACGCCGCACAGGACGGCGAACAGGAGCAGTGCCACCCGGTCCAGCAGCCGGCGCAGGGTTTCATGGTCGCCGCGTTGGCGGACTTCGCCCAGAATGGGAACGAAAGCCTGGGAAAAAGCGCCTTCGGCAAACAGTCGGCGCAGCAGATTGGGGATGCGGAAAGCGACCCAGAACGCGTCCGTCAGCGGCCCGGCGCCATAGACCGACGCGATGAGCACGTCGCGCAGCATGCCGGTGACGCGGGAAAACAGGGTCAGGCCGCTGATGGTGGCGGCCGAACGCAGCAGACTCATGCGGTTGAGAGGCCGTTCCTGGGGGGGAAGTATGCAGGCCGCAAGGCGGGAATCATTTCGGCGCCATGCGGATGGCGCCGTCCAGCCGGATCGTTTCGCCGTTGAGCATGTCGTTCTCGAAGATCGAGAGGACCAGCCGGGCGTAATCCTCGGGTCGGCCCAAGCGTGAAGGGAAGGGCACGCTGGCGGCCAGCGCGTCCTGGACTTCCTGGGGCATGCCGAACAGCATGGGCGTGCCGAAGATGCCCGGAGCGATGGTCATGCAGCGGATGCCCAGGCGCGACAGGTCGCGCGCGATCGCCAGCGTCATGCCCACGATCCCGGCCTTGGACGCGGCGTAGGCGGACTGGCCGATCTGGCCGTCGTAAGCGGCGACCGAGGCGGTGTTGATGAGCACGCCGCGCTCGCCGGTCGCCTGCGGTTCGTTGGCCGACATGGCTTGGGCGGCCAGCCGGGCCATGTTGAAGGAGCCCACCAGATTGATGTCGATCACGCGGCGGAAAAGGGCCAATTCGTGCGGGCCGGACTTGCCGACGATGCGCGCTGCCGGCGCGATGCCGGCGCAGTTGACCAGGCCCCGCAGCGTGCCTTGCGCGACAGCGGCATCGACGGCTGCCTGGGCGTCGGCCTCGGAGGTGACGTCGCAGTGGACGTAGGTCTGGCCGAGCTCGGCGGCCAGGGACTGTCCGGCTTCGTCCTGGACATCGGCCAGGACCACCCGCGCGCCCTGGGCGGCCATGGCGCGGGCCGTGCCCGCCCCCAGGCCCGAGGCGCCGCCGGTGATGAGGATGACTTGCTTGTGGATATCCATGATGGGGCGGTGTCTGGTGGGGGGTCAGGCGGCGTGGTGCGCGCGCAGGATGCCTAGAATCCGATCGCGGATTTCGTCGACCGAGCCCACGCCCGAAATCTGGGCGTAGCGTGGCGCCTCGATGTCGCCGGTGGCGGCCCAGCCGGAGTAGTAGTCCACCAGCGGGCGGGTCTGATCGCGATAGACCGACAGGCGGTGCCGGACGGTTTCCTCGCGGTCGTCGTCGCGCAGGATCAGGGGTTCGCCGGTCTCGTCGTCGAGGCCCTCGCGCCTGGGCGGATTGAACTTGACGTGATAGGTGCGGCCGCTGGCCACGTGCACGCGCCGGCCGCTCATGCGCTCGATGATGTGCTCCTCGGGCACCGCGATCTCGATCACGTAGTCCAGCGGCACGTGGGCGTGTTTCAGGGCATCGGCCTGGGGAATGGTGCGCGGGAAGCCGTCGAACAGATAGCCTGCCTTGCAATCGGGTTGCTGGAGGCGGTCTTGCACCAGCCCGATGATGATGTCGTCGGAGACCAGGCCGCCGCTGTCCATGATTTTCTTGGCTTCCAGGCCAAGCGGAGTCTGTGCCTTGACCGCCGCGCGCAGCATGTCGCCGGTCGAGATCTGCGGGATGCCGAACGCTTCGGTGATGTAGGCCGCCTGGGTGCCTTTTCCTGCCCCCGGGGGGCCGAGCAGAATCAAACGCATGATGTCCTCCGATCAATCACTATTTTTGAAATTTTTCCGATTATGCCGCAATGCAGCAAGTCCTGCAGGGGTCAGGCCGGGACAGGGGGCGGGCTGTCTCCGTCGAACAAGGTGCGCACCCGGGCCAGATCTTCAGGCGTGTCCACCCCGCGCGCCGGGACGGCTTCGGTGACGTGGACCAGGATGGGAAAGCCCTGCTCCAGGGCGCGTAGCTGTTCCAGGGATTCCACCCGTTCGAGCCGGCCGGGCGGCAGTTCGGGGAATTGCCGCAGAAAGCCGGCGCGGTAGGCGTACAGGCCGATATGAAGCCAGGCGGGCAGGCCGGGAGCCAGGCGCCGGCCGCCGTCGGCCAGGGCGTCGCGGGCCCAGGGAATCGGGGCGCGGGAAAAATACAGGGCGCGATGGTTGGCGCCGAGCACGACCTTGACGGCGTTCGGATCGAACAGCGTATCGACGTCGCGGATGGGGGCCGCGCAGGTGGCGATGGCGGCATCGGGATGTTGCGCCAGCAGCACCGCCACGGCGTCGATCAGGCCAGGGTCGATCAGCGGCTCGTCGCCCTGGACGTTGACCACGACGGCGTCGTCTTCCAGCGCCAGCATCGCGGCGACCTCGGCCAGGCGGTCGGTGCCGGTGGGGTGGTCTGGACGCGTCATCAGGACTTCGATGCCGTGCCCGGCCGCGACGCGGGCGATATCCGCATGGTCGGTGGCGATCAGAACCCGGTCGGCCGCCGAGCGGGCGGCTTGCCGCGCGGTGCGCACCACCATCGGCAAACCGCCCAGGTCGAGCAGCGGCTTGCCCGGGAGGCGGGTGGATGCGGCGCGCGCCGGGATGACGACGGTGAAGCTCATGTGGGGCGGCCCGGCGAGTTACGCCGCAGGCGTGGATGCCGCGTCCAGCGGGCGGGCCTCGGCGGACAGCATGATGGGCACGCCGTCGCGGATAGGATAAGCCAGGCGGTCGGCGGAGCAGACCAGTTCCTGGCGTTCGCGGTCATGGCGCAGCGCGCTCTTGCACACGGGGCAGACGAGGATCTGCAGCAGGCGGGTTTCCATAGGGCGGGCGTGGATTCGGGAGGGGGATTAAACGTAGAGTGTAATGCCTGTTGCCGCGCTTGTGCGGCTGGGCGGTTCATGCCGGTTGATTGCGCCGGTTTCCCGGCGCCGGCGGGTGGCCGGGAGGCGGAGGGGCCGTGCGGCCGGATGCGGCGGCGCGCAACGCCCGGTCGAGGTCATCCAGCCAGCCGGGTTTGGAGAACACCGGGGTCGCCCGCACGACCCACAGCCGGGGGTCGTGGGGCCGGACGCATTTCACGGCGTCCTTGGGCGTGATCAGTACCGGCCCCGGCGGCAGGGCTCGAAGGGCGTCGGCCGGGATGGCCTGATGGTCGGGGATGCGCAGGGTTTGCGACAGGACGACGCCCGTCGCGCGCAGCATGGCGAAGAAACGTTCGGGACGGCCGATGCCGGCCGCCGCGCTGCAGGATGCCGCGCCTTGTTCGGCCCGCCAGTCGGCCCAAGGCAAGGTGCGTCCGCTGGCCAGATGCGTGGCGCTTTCAGGTTGCAGGCGCATGACGATCATCCGCCGCGCGTCCGGCGCGCAGCCTGGCGGGGGCGTAGGGCTTGTTTCGCCGTGCGCCAGGTGCGTCAGCAGCCAGTCGGCCTGCGCCAGGCGTGCGGGCGGTTCGCGCAGGGGGCCCGCCGGCAGCAGCCGGCCGTTGCCGACGCCGCGTCCGTCCTGGACGATGATTTCCAGATCACGGGCCAGGGCGGTGTGCTGCAGGCCGTCGTCGGCGATCAGCACGTCCACCTCCGGATGGCTCGCCAGCAGGGCCGCCGCCGCCAGGGCGCGCCGGGGGTGCACGGCGAGCGGTGCGCCGGTTGCGGCATGGATCAGTGCGGGTTCGTCGCCCAGGCGCGAGGCATCGCCGCCGCCGTCGCTCAGGCGCGCTTGCGGCCCGATGGCGACGCCGTAGCCTCGGCTGACGATGCCGGGGCGCCAGCCGCGGGCCTTGAGCGCCTGGCAAATGGCGATCGTCACGGGGGTCTTGCCGGTGCCGCCGACCAGGATGTTGCCGATGATCACGACCGGCACAGGAGCCTTCCAGGCGCCGCGGGCCTGGGCGCGCAGGCGCCGCGCCGACAGCCTGCCGTAGAGCCAGGACAGGGGCAGCAACAGCGTGCTGAGGCCCCCGCGCCCGCTCCAGGCCGCCAGCATGCAGTCTTCCAGCCGGCGGTTCACGAGACTCTCTCCGGGCGGTGCGCCTGGGTGCGTGCGCTCACGGACGGGCCTGAGTCAGGAAGTGGACCCGGCCGATCTGCGCCAGGCGGGCGGCTTCCAGGGCGCGAACCACGGCCGCGTGCGCGGCCTGGCCGTCGGCGTCGATGCGCAGGGCGATGTCCGGCTTGCCCGCGGCCGCCTGGCGCAGGCTGCTGGCCAGAGCGGTGTCGTCCGCCGCGTCGATGTAGTGCCCATCGAGCGCGTACAGGCCGTCGCGGCTGATGGCCAATTCCAGGAAGGGCGAGGCGTCCGGCGCCTCGGCCTGTGCCTGGGGCAGGGCGACCTGCAACTGGCGGTGACGGGTGAAGGAGGTCGAGGCCGCCAGGAAGATCAGGATCACCAGCAGCACGTCGATCAGCGGGATCAGGTTGATCTCGGGTTCGTCGTGGGCGCGGCGGTGTTGGAAGTTCATGTCGTGGCGCGGCGGCTGATCACGCGGTTCAGGATTTCGGCCTCGCGCTCCATCGTGTGCAGGAAATACTCGACGCGGGAGCGGAAGTAGCGGTGGAAGGCCAGCGCGGGGATGGCGATCAGAATGCCGAAGCCCGTGTTGTACAGAGCGATCGAGATCCCGTGCGCCAGTTGCGCCGGATCGCCGCCGGCGGGATCGTAGGCGCCGAAGATTTCGATCATGCCGACCACCGTGCCGAACAGCCCCAGCAGCGGCGCGATCACGGAGATCGTGGCCAAGGCGGGCAGATAGCGGTTCAGGCGCCAGGATACGTCGCGGCCGACGGCTTCGACGGCGGCCAGCCGCCAGGCGTCGTCCTGGTGGCGGTGGGCGGCGATCTCGGCGAGGATGCGGCCCATGGGACTGCCGCGGGCCAGGCGCAGAATGGTGTCGGGCTCGTCCTGCTGGCGGCGGATGAGCTCGAGCACTTGCTCGGGCAGGCCCGAGGGCATGACCTGGCGCGCGCGCAGGGCAACGAATCGTTCTATGATGATCGCCAGCGTGATGACCGAGGTGGCGATGAGCAGCCAGATCGGCCAGCCGGCCGCGTGAATGATGTCCAGCACAGTCCTGATCCTTGGGTGCGGGGCCGGTAGTCGGCGCAAATGCGTATTCTAAGGCCTGAATTTGAATCAGGGCGCGGCTTTCCGGACTGTATCCACAATTTCTGTGGATAATTCTGTGCACAAGAGTCCGGATGCGCATGTTTCATGGCCCTTCATACTAGATTGGTTATTTTTTGCACACCACCCAAAAAATTTCCAATCTATTAAAAATCAAAGACTTGCGTGAATTTTTTGAAGTGAACTTTGATGAGCCCTTCTGATGAGCCCGAAAATAGGCGGGTTTGACAAAACAGGGCCTTCTGTGGATAGGTTTCGATGAATTTTTCTGTTCCAAGACCCGCCGAGGGCGGTTTTTCGGGCGGCGACGCGGTCCTGACCGTCACGCAGCTCAATCGGCGGGTGGCGCAACTGCTGGAAGAGGGCGTGCCGCGCCTGTGGGTGGCCGGCGAGATCTCCAATTTCACCCGGGCCGCTTCCGGGCACTGGTACTTTTCCATCAAGGACGAGGCCGCCGCCGTGCGCGCCGTCATGTTCCGGGGCCGTGCCCAGGCAGTGGGATTCGTCCCCGAGGTCGGCGGCCGGTATGAGTTTCGCGTCCAGGTCTCCTTGTACGAGCCTCGGGGCGACTACCAGGTGCAGGTCGAGTCCCTGCGCCGGGCGGGCCGGGGAGACCTGCATGAGGCCTTTTTACGCCTGCGCGACCAGCTCACGGCCGAGGGCCTGATCGATCCGGCCCGGCGGCGTCCGCTCCCGGCGCTGCCCCGGGTGGTAGGGGTCGTGACCTCGTTGTCGGCGGCAGCCTTGCGCGATGTATTGTCCGTCATGGCGCGGCGGGCGCCGCATGTGCGGGTCGTCCTCTATCCGTCCCAGGTGCAGGGGCGCGATGCCGTGCCGCAGTTGTGCGCCGCGCTGGACCGCGCCGCCGGGCGGGCCGAGGTCGATACGCTGCTGCTGGTGCGCGGCGGCGGCAGCCTGGAGGATCTGTGGTGTTTCAATGATGAGGCATTGGCGCGCCGGATTGCCGCCTGTCCTGTGCCGGTCATCAGCGGGGTGGGGCACGAGACCGATTTCACCATTGCCGATTTCGTGGCTGATCTGCGCGCCCCCACGCCGACGGCGGCGGCGGAGCTGTGCTGCGAGGACCGCAGCCAGGTCTTGGGCCGCTTGCTGGCCGCGCGCACCCTGCTGGTGCGAGGCCAGCGGCGGCGCCTGGAGCACGCAAACATCCGGCTGGACCGGGCCCGCGCCCAGCTCGTGTCCCCGACTCAGCGTCTGCAGATGCGGCGCCAGCGCCTGGAGTTTGCCACGCGGCGGCTGCAGGCGGGTCTGGGGCCTCTTTTTCTGGAGCGGGGCCGGCGCTCTTCGGACGCGCTGGGGCGCCTGTCCGCAGGCATGAACGTCTTGCTGCAGCGCCGCCACCGGCGGCTGGATACGGTCCTGGCGGCCATGGGCGCGCTGGACCCTCACCGGGTGCTGGGGCGGGGCTATGCACTGGTCCGCCGGGGCGACGGGATGATCGTCAAAAATGCGTTAGACTTGAAGATTCATGAGCCCATCGAGATCGAGTTCGGCCAGGGCCGCGCCCAGGCCGAGGTGACCCGAACCGATTTTTTTTGAAGGAACTGTCATGGCTTTTACCCTGCCGCCGCTGCCCTATGCGATGGATGCACTGGCCCCTCATATTTCCCAGGAAACGCTGGAATATCACTACGGCAAGCACCATCAGGCTTACGTGACGAACCTCAACAAGGCGATCGAAGGCACCGAGCTGGCCTCCCTGAGTCTGGAAGACGTGATCCGCAAATCCAGCGGCGGCGTGTTCAACAACGCGGCTCAGGTCTGGAACCACACCTTTTACTGGAACAGCCTGTCGCCCAAGGGCGGCGGCGAGCCCGCCGGCGCGCTGCGCCAGGCCATCGAGGCCAAGTGGGGCAGTGTCGATGCCTTCAAGGCCGCCTTCACCCAGTCCGCCGCCGGCAACTTCGGCTCCGGCTGGACTTGGTTGGTCAAGAAACCCGACGGCAGCCTGGACATCGTCAACACCAGCAACGCCGGCACCACCGTCAATACCGACGACAAGGCGCTGCTGACCTGTGATGTGTGGGAACACGCCTACTACATCGACTATCGCAATGCCCGTCCCAAGTATCTGGAAAATTTCTGGAACCTGGTGAACTGGGACTTTGCGGCGGCCAATCTGGCCTGACCCTGGTCGAGGCGGGCTTGCGCCCGCGCCAACGGCGGATGCGCAGCGATGCGCCCGCCGTTTTTTTTCAGCGCGTCACGCGGTCGCCCGGGCGCACGCCGGCCCGGGCGAACCAGCCCTGGTTCATTTCCAGAGCCTGGGTGATGGGCGCCGCCGGGCAATGCGGGGCCAGGCTGCGCGGCTGCATGTCTTGAATGCCGACGATACGCCCGTCCCGGTCGATGAATGCGATCGACAGGGCAATGAGAGTGTTCTTCATCCAGAAGCAATGAATATCCGGCTCGCCCAGTTCGAACAGCATGCCGGCGTCGGCCGCCAGCGCGGTCCGGTGCATCAACCCTTCGCTCAGCGTCCGGGGCTCTGCAGCGTATTCGGCCCGCACGACATGGCCGCCGACGTTCAGCGTGACGATCGGCAGCGGAGGCTGGGCCGGGGCGGGGCGGCCCGCGAGCAGCAGGCCTGCCGCGAGCACAAGGATAAAAAAACGGAGCCCGCCCGGGGCCCCGCATCGCGTTAAAATGGAAAAGAGCATCCAGCCCCCGTATTTCAGGCGGCAGTGATGTTCAAGGCTTGTTTGCCTTTCGGACCTTGCGCGATATCGAAAACGACCTTTTGCCCCTCTTTCAGGGTTTTGAAGCCGTTCATCTGGATGGATGAAAAATGTGCGAAAAGGTCTTCGCCCCCATTGTCGGGGGTAATGAAGCCAAAGCCCTTGGCGTCATTGAACCACTTGACCGTTCCTGTCAACTTTTGTGACTCTCCGGTGTTTTCGATGGATTCCGACATGCAAACTGCCTCTCGACTATAGTGTGGGGTTTGAACGGACCCGGCCATCCATGAGGGCGGCCTGCGGGACACGACGATCATGCTGAATTCCTCATCATTCAGTCAACTATGGAAACCACTAGGTTCTGATTAGCATGTCGACCGAGATTCGAAATCAGCAGCAGGTGGTGCGCGAGGCCGTACCGGTGCGTCTTGCGCCGCCGCCGATGTATCAGGTCGTGCTGCTGAATGATGACTACACGCCGATGGATTTCGTGGTGCTCGTGCTGCAGCAGATCTTTCACAAGAGCATCGAGGAGGCCGAGCGCATCATGCTGCAGGTCCATCACGAAGGCCGTGGCATTTGCGGCATCTATACGCGCGACGTGGCGGCCACCCGGGTCGATGCCGTGTTGCATCTGGCTCACGCCGACCAGCATCCGCTGCAATGCCTGATGGAACCCGTGCCATTTTTCTGACGCGTCAGCCAGCACTCTACCCGATTCCGCGCCCGCAGGGCCCCTAGGGACGATCCCGAGTCCCCGGGCGCCAAACGGCGGACGGTTTTAGTCATAGAATAGGCATAACGGATTGCTTGATCCGCTCCGATATGCAATGGAGGAAGCGTGATTTCCGAAGAGCTCGAAGTCAGCCTGCACATGGCGTTCGTCGAGGCCCGCGCCGCCCGACACGAATTCATCACCGTGGAGCACCTGCTGCTGTCCTTGCTGGACAATGCCTCGGCCGTCGAAGTCCTGCGCGCGTGCGCGGCGGACATCGAGCTGCTGCGCCAGGATTTGCGCAAATTCATCGTCGAGAACACGCCGGTCTTTCCCGGCGAGGGCGATGTCGATACTCAGCCCACGCTGGGTTTCCAGCGCGTTATCCAGCGCGCCATCATGCACGTGTCCTCCAACGGATCCAGCAAGAACGCAGTGACTGGCGCCAACGTGCTGGTCGCCATGTATGGCGAAAAAGATTCACATGCGGTGTATTTTCTGGTGCAGCAGGGCGTGTCCCGGCTGGACGTGGTCAATTATTTGTCCCACGGCATCACCAAGGTTTCCGAAGAGCCGCCCGTGGCGGACAATCCGCGCCTGGAGCCGCCAGCGGCCGATCCCAAGGCGGAGCAGCAGAAATCCCCTCTGGAAACCTACGCGACCGACCTCAACGCCGAGGCGCTCAAGGGCCGCATCGATCCGCTGATCGGCCGCGAGGATGAAGTCGAGCGGGTCATCCAGGTGCTGTGCCGCCGGCGCAAGAACAACCCCCTGCTGGTGGGCGAAGCCGGCGTCGGCAAGACGGCCATCGCTGAAGGCCTGGCCTGGCGCATCACCCAGGGCGACGTGCCCGAGGTCCTGCATGAAACCCAGGTGTACGCGTTGGACATGGGCGCGTTGCTGGCCGGCACCAAGTACCGGGGCGATTTCGAGCAGCGCCTGAAGCTGGTGCTCAAGGCCCTGAAAGACAACCGCCACGCGGTGCTGTTCATCGACGAGATCCACACGCTGATCGGCGCGGGCTCCGCGTCGGGCGGCACGCTGGATGCCTCCAACCTGCTCAAGCCCGCGCTGTCTTCGGGCTACCTGAAGTGCATCGGGGCAACCACCTACACCGAATATCGGGGGGTCTTCGAGAAAGATCACGCCCTGGCGAGGCGCTTCCAGAAGATCGATATTCCCGAGCCTTCGGTGGCGCAGACCATCCAGATCCTGCGCGGCCTCAAGGCGCGCTTCGAGGCTCACCACCAGGTGCGCTATTCGGGGGCGGCAATCACGGCGGCGGCGGAGCTGGCCGCGCGCCACATCAGCGACCGCTTCCTGCCCGACAAGGCCATCGACGTGATCGACGAGGCCGGCGCCGCCCAGCGCCTGCTGCCCAAGTCGCGCCAGAAGAAGCTCATCGGCCGGGCCGAGATCCAGTCCACCGTCGCGCGCATTGCCCGCATTCCGCCGCAGAACGTCTCCACGGATGACCGCAACAAGCTCGCCACCCTGGAGCGCGACCTGAAGGCCGTGGTGTTCGGTCAGGACCAGGCGATTTCCGCGCTGGCCGCCTCGATCAAGATGGCGCGCTCGGGGCTGGGCCGCCCCGACAAACCGATCGGCTGCTTCCTGTTTTCCGGGCCGACGGGCGTGGGCAAGACCGAGGTCGCCCGCCAGTTGGCCTTTGTCCTGGGGATCGAGCTGTTGCGCTTCGATATGTCCGAGTACATGGAACGCCACACGGTGTCGCGCCTGATCGGTGCGCCGCCGGGCTATGTCGGTTTCGATCAGGGCGGCCTGCTGACCGAAGCCGTCACCAAGCAGCCGCATTGCGTGCTGCTGCTCGACGAGATCGAGAAAGCGCATCCGGACGTCTACAACATCCTGCTGCAGGTCATGGACCACGGCACGCTGACGGACAATAACGGACGCAAGGCCGATTTCCGCAACGTGATTCTTGTGATGACCACCAATGCGGGCGCCGACACGCTGAACCGCAATGCGATCGGTTTTGCCGCACCGCAGCGCTCGGGTGACGAGATGGCCGAGATCAAGCGCCAGTTCACGCCCGAATTCCGCAACCGGCTGGATGCGATCATCGGTTTTTCGCCGCTGCCGCGCGAAGTCATCCTCCAGGTCGTCGACAAGTTCCTCATGCAGTTGGAAGACCAGCTCCACGACAAGCGCGTCGATGTGGTCTTCACCCAGGCGCTGCGCGACTACCTGGCGCGCGCCGGCTTCGATCCGGCCATGGGCGCGCGGCCCATGCAGCGCCTGATCCAGGACACCATCCGCAGGGCGCTGGCCGATGAGCTGCTGTTCGGCCGCCTGGTGCATGGCGGGCGGGTCGAAGTTGATCTGCTTGCCGGCGATCAGGTCGTGCTGAACTTCCCGGACGGCGACGAGAATGCGGGGGCCGTGCCGGAGCCTTCCCGACCCGAGCCCGAGCTAGTGGATTGAGGGCGCTGATCGCCTGCCCGCATTGCGACACGCTGCACGTCCGGCTTGATCCGGGCGTGCGCGGTCGGGCCGAATGCCGCTGCTGCGGCACGATCCTGTACCGGCGGGGCTGGCTGACCCCGGACCAGTGGGTGGCGCTGGCCTGGGCGTGCCTGGCCGTCTTCGCCATTGCCCAATGGTTTCCCATCGTCAGCCTGTCGATCCAGGGACAGAGCCTGAGCCTGACCTACTGGGAGGCGCTGCGCCTGTGCTGGGATCGCGGCTACTATGGGGTGTCGGTCATGGCCGGGCTGGCCGGTTTCTGGTTCCCGCTGCTGCAGATCTGCCTGACGCTATGGGTCATGCAGACGATTTCGGCGCGGCGCCTGCCGCCCGACCTGGGGCATGCGCTGCGCCTGCTGGGCCGGCTGGCGCCCTGGTCCATGGCGACGGTGCTGATCCTGGCCATCCTGGTGTCGGTCGTCAAGACCGCGGGTTTGGCGCGCTTGCAGATCGAACCCGGCCTGTTCGGTTTTTTTGCCTTGTGCTACCTGCTGACCGGGTTGGGGCGCTGGGATGCGCGCGCGCTCTGGCGGCGAGCGGAAGACGTCGGCCTGGTGCCGGTATCCGGCGCCAGCGGCCAGGGCCGGGTGTGCGATGCGTGCGGTTGCGTCCAGGCGCCCCAGCCTTCCGGGCGTTGCCTGCGCTGCGGCGCGGGGCTGGGCCCCGAGCGTCATGGCGATGCGGCGCAAGTCTGGGCCTTGCTGCTGGCGGCGGCCCTTTTCTATATTCCCGCCAATACTTTGCCGATCATGGAAGTGCGTACGGTATTCGGCCGCAGCGAACACACCATCCTGGGCGGCGTGATCGAACTCTGGAACTATGGCTCCTGGGATCTGGCCGTCATCGTCTTCGTCGCCAGCGTCCTGGTGCCTGTGACCAAACTGCTGGCTCTGGCTTTCCTGCTACTGCGCGACCAGCCCATGGGCGTTCGCGTCCAGCGGCAGCGCACGCGGCTGTACATCGCCGTCGAATTCATCGGGCAGTGGTCCATGCTGGATGTCTTCGTCGTCGTCCTGATGGCGGCCATGGCCAATTTCCCGGGGCTGTCGCAGATCAGCGTCGGGCCGGCCGCGCTGAACTTCGGCGCCGTGGTCGCGCTCACGATGCTGGCGGCCATGCGCTATGATCCGCGACGAGGCTGGGATGCATTGCGCAGCGCCCAGCCGCAAAAGGAGATTCATGAGTCCTGAGGACACCTCTTCCCGTCAAGCACCCGTTCCGACCGGGGGCGCCGAGACGCCCGTCATCCGTCCTGGCCGCTCTCTGCGCTGGTCCTGGGTCTGGCTGGTGCCCTTGCTGGCCCTGGCGGTGGGGCTGTCCCTGCTGGTTTCGGTCTGGGTCCGCAGCGGCCCGGTCATCACGATCAGTTTTTCGTCGGCGGCCGGCGTCGAGGCCGGCCAGACCAAACTGCGCTATCGCGACGTCGTAGTGGGGGATGTCCTGGACGTGCGCGTGGCCGAGGACCGCCGGCATGTGCTGGTGGACGTGCAGCTTCGTCGCGAAGGTTCGGAATACATCACCCAGGAGAATTCCAAATTCTGGATCGTCAGCCCCCAGGTCAGTGTCGCGGGGATTTCGGGGCTGGACACGTTGTTGTCGGGCGTCTATCTGACCGTGGATGCGCCGACCACACCGCCCGAGGGCGGCCCGGTGCGCGTTTTTAAAGGCCTGGACAATCCGCCGGAGATCCTCAGTGGCCAGATGGGCACTCGTTTCGAACTGCAGGCGGATTCGCTGGGCTCGCTGCGGGTCGGTTCGCGCATTCATTACCGGCGCATCGAAGTCGGCCGCGTCGTCAGCTACGACATGGCGCCTGATGGCCGGTCCGTCCTGTTGCACATCTTCGTTGAATCCCCCTACGACCGTTACGTAACGCCGGACACGCGCTTCTGGAGCGACAGCGGCGTGGATGTCTCGGTGTCGCCGGATGGCCTCCAGGTGCGCACCAGCGGCCTGGCGGCGATCCTGAACGGCGGCATCGCGTTTGCCCAGGCGGATGAATCCACATCCTATGACGGCGTCGCGGACCGCACGCCGGCCGCCGCCGGCAGCCTGTATCGCCTGTTCGACACGCGCGATGCGGCCTTGGCCGACCCGGACGGCGATCCGGTGCCGATCGAGTTGCGTTTCGATCAGTCGGTCCGTGGCCTGCGCGTGGGGGCCGATGTTGATTTCCGCGGCATGTCGATCGGCAAGGTGGTCGATATCGATCTCGAGTTCGACCGCGAGCGGCGGCGCTTCTATTCCCGGGTGCGTGCGCAACTGTATCCGATGCGCTTCAATGAAGCCTACCGGCAACTGGCCAGCGCATCGGGCGGCGCTTTGGGCGAGGCCCTGCTGCAGCCCTTGATCCAGCGCGGCCTGCGGGCCCAGTTGCGGACTGCGAGCCTGTTGACCGGCCAACAATACGTGGCCCTGGACTTCTTCCCAGGAGAAGCCGGGAAGAAGCTGGAGATCCCCGGCGATCTCTCCAGTCACGCAGGTTTCCTGGTTCCCACGGTCCAGGGGGATTTCGACCGGCTGCAGGGGCAGATCGGCAGTATCGTCACCAAGCTGGACAAGGTGCCGATCGAGGCGATCGGCCGCGATCTGGGCGGCAGCCTGGAGGCCTTGAACCGCTTGTTGCGTCGGCTGGACAGCCAGGTGGCGCCCCAGGCGACCCGGGCCTTGTCCTCGGTGAGCGAGTCGCTGGACCGCATCAGCACGGTTCTGGCGCCCGATTCCCCCTTGCTGGACGGCGTGCGGGAGACTTTGAGCGAACTGGATCGTGCGGCGCGCGCCTTGCGCCTGTTGTCCGATACGCTGCAGGTACGCCCCGACGCCCTGATCCGCGGCCGTGCACCCGATGAACTGCACTGACATGAAACGGAGCGGTGCCATGAAACGGACGATTTCTATCTGGATACCCCTGCTGGGCCTGGCCGGCTTGCTGGCCGGGTGTGCGGCGCCGGCCCCGACGCGGCATTACAGTCTGGCGGCGCCCGCTGCGCAGCAACCGGTGGCTGGTGTGGCGCGCGTGGCGGCGGCGGGCGGGCTGCTGCTGTCAGTGACGAGAATTCCGGCCGAGGCCGAGCGCCCCCAGTTGGTGGTGCATGATCCGGCACGCGATCCGGCGGTGCAGGTGCTCAATGATTCGCTCTGGGCCGCGCCCCTGGGCGGGCAGATCCGCGATGCGTTGGCCTCCGGAGTCGCCCGCCGGCTGGGCATGGCGGATCTGCGGCGCCTGACGGATGCCGGAGAGCGGCCCGTGCGCCGCATCGAAGTGCGGATTGAGCGTTTCGACATGGTGTGGGGACGCTTCGTCGCCTTGGATGCGGATTGGACGGATCGCCTGCCGGGAGCGGACCGGACTCGCCTGTGCCGGGCCTCGGTACGGCTGCCCGCCGCCGAAGGCGTGGCCGCGCTGGTGGATGCCCAGCGCCTGGCGCTGGATCATCTGGCGGCGATCATTGCAAGCGCCCCGGACGGTTTACAAGGGCAACCCCGCGTGGCAGAATCGGGTTGCACCTGACCTTTTTCGGGTTAACCATAATGGCGAATTCAGGTGCAACCTTTTAGTATGGCGCCTGATGCAAGGTCGGCTCCTCCGGCTGGCGATACCAACGTGGAAAACCTCGAACATGGCAACGGTAACCTTGGGTGTGAAGGTCGATGAAGCGCTGCGCGAGCGCTTGCGGGCCTTGGCGGATTCTCTGGGCTGCACGCCGCACTGGCTGCACAAACAGGCGCTGCTGAGTTACATCGAGGCCATCGAACGCGGCCAGTTGCCCGCTGAGCTCGACCGGCGCTCCGAGACCGAATCCGCCGCCGATGCGCCGGCCGATACCGAGCCGCTGGCGCCCTTCCATGAATTCGCCCAGGAAGTCCTGCCGCAGTCCGTGCTGCGCGCCGCCATCACGGCGGCCTATCGGCGCCCGGAGCCGGAATGCGTCGCCATGCTGGTGGATCAGGCCGAGTCGCAGCAGCCCGAGCAGGTCGAAACCTTGGCCCGGCGGCTGGTCCAGACCCTGCGCGACAAGCGCAAGGGGGGTGGGGTGGAGGGCTTGATCCAGGAGTTCTCGCTGTCCAGCCAGGAAGGCGTCGCCCTGATGTGCCTGGCCGAGGCGCTGTTGCGGATTCCCGATCAAGCCACGCGCGATGCCCTGATCCGCGACAAGATCAGCCGCGGCGACTGGCGGGCGCATGTGGGTGAATCCCGCTCGCTTTTCGTCAATGCCGCTACCTGGGGCCTGCTGGTCACCGGCAAGCTCGTCAGCGTCAACAGCGAGCAGAATCTGTCTCAAGCCTTGACGCGCCTGATCGGCAAGGGCGGCGAGCCGCTCATCAGGCGCGGCGTCAATATGGCCATGCGCCTGATGGGCGAGCAATTCGTCACCGGCCAGACGATTTCCTCCGCGTTGGCCAACAGCCGCAAATTCGAGGATATCGGCTTCCGCTACTCTTACGATATGCTGGGCGAGGCCGCCACCACGGCGGAGGACGCCGAGCGCTACTACCAATCCTACGAGCAGGCCATCCACGCCATCGGCAAGGCGTCCCAGGGGCGCGGCATCTATGAAGGCCCGGGTATTTCCATCAAGCTTTCCGCCCTGCACCCGCGCTATTCCCGCGCCCAGCGCGACCGGGTCATGGACGAACTGCTGCCGCGCATGGCCGCGCTTGCCGCGCTGGCGCGCCGCTACGACATCGGCCTGAACATCGACGCCGAAGAAGCCGATCGCCTGGAGCTGTCCCTGGATCTGCTGGAGGCCTTGTGCTTCGACGAGCGCCTGCGAGGCTGGAACGGCATCGGCTTCGTCATTCAGGCCTATCAGAAGCGCGCGCCTTTCGTGATCGATTTCGTGATCGACCTGGCCCGCCGCAGCAAGCATCGCCTGATGGTTCGCCTGGTCAAGGGAGCATACTGGGATTCCGAGATCAAGCGCGCACAGGTCGACGGCCTGGAAGGCTACCCGGTCTACACGCGCAAGATCCACACGGATGTTTCCTATCTGGCCTGCGCGCGCAAGCTGCTGTCCGCCCCCGAAGCCGTCTTTCCCCAATTTGCCACGCACAACGCCCAGACGCTGGCCTCCATCTACTACATGGCGGGCGAGAACTACTACCCCGGGCAATATGAATTCCAGTGCCTGCACGGCATGGGCGAGCCTCTCTACGAAGAAGTCGTCGGCCCGGTCGCCAAGGGCCGCCTCAACCGGCCTTGCCGGGTCTATGCTCCCGTGGGCACGCATGAAACCCTGCTGGCCTACCTGGTGCGCCGGTTGCTCGAGAACGGCGCAAATACCTCTTTCGTGAACCAGATCGGCGACCGCGACCTGCCCATCGACGCCCTGGTGGCCGATCCGGTCCGCAAGGCCCGCGCCGTCCAACCCTTGGGGGCGCCGCACGACCGCATTCCCTTGCCGCGCGATTTGTACCGGGGCCACGAAGACCGCGCCAATTCGGCAGGCCTGGATCTCAGCAATGAACACCGGCTGGGCTCGCTGGCCGCTGCGCTGTTGAACGGGGCGACCCAGACTTGGCGCGCGGCGCCGCCGGGCGAATGGCGCGACGAACGGGCCCGGCCCGTGTGCAATCCGGCGGATCGCCGTGACGTGGTCGGCCAGGTGGTCGAGGCCGATGAGGCCGACGTCCAGGCCGCCCTGGGACGGGCCGAATACGCCGCGCCGATCTGGCAGGCCACGCCTGCAGCCGAGCGGGCGCAGTGCCTGCGGCATGCCGCGCAGTTGATGGAAGACGAAATGCAGTTGGCCATCGGCCTGATCGTGCGCGAGGCGGGCAAGTCCTTTCCCAACGCCATCGCCGAAGTCCGCGAGGCCGTGGACTTCCTGCGCTACTACGCAGTGCGCATCGAGGAATCCTTTTCCAACGACAGCCATCGTCCGCTGGGGCCGGTGCTGTGCATCAGTCCCTGGAATTTTCCCCTGGCCATCTTCACCGGGCAGGTCGCCGCGGCACTGGCGTCGGGCAATGTCGTGCTGGCCAAACCGGCCGAGCAGACCTCGCTGATCGCCGCCTATGGCGTTTCCGTGCTGCACCGGGCCGGCGTGCCGGCCGATGCGGTGCAACTGTTGCCGGGCCGGGGCGAGACCGTGGGCGCCGCACTGGTCGCCAGCCCGGCGGTGCGTGGCGTCATGTTCACCGGTTCGACCGAGGTTGCGCGGCTGATCGCCGCCGCCCTGGCCGACCGTCTGGACGGTGCCGGCCATCCGGTTCCGCTGATCGCGGAAACCGGCGGGCAGAACGCCCTGATCGTGGATTCCTCGGCGCTGACCGAGCAGGTCGTCTACGATGTGCTCAGTTCGGCCTTCGATTCGGCGGGCCAGCGCTGCTCCGCGTTGCGCGTGCTGTGCGTTCAGGAAGACTGCGCCGACCGCACGCTGTCGATGCTGCGCGGCGCCATGAATGAATTGCGGGTGGGGCGTCCCGAGCTCTTGTCCACCGATATCGGTCCGGTGATCGATGCCGAGGCCCAGGCCGTGATCGAACGCCACGTCAAGGCCATGCGGGATGCGGGGCATCCCGTCGACCGGCACCCGATGGACGAGGAACTGACGCGCCATGGCACCTTCGTCGCGCCGACGCTGATCGAGATCTCCGACCTCGCCGAACTGGAGCGCGAAGTGTTCGGTCCCGTCCTGCACGTGTTGCGCTATCGGCGCCAGGACCTCGATGCGGTGATCGACGCCATCAACGGCCGGGGCTATGGCCTGACTTTCGGCGTTCATACCCGCCTGGACGAGACGGTGCGTCATGTCACCGAACGCATCCACGTGGGCAATATCTACGTCAATCGCAATATCGTCGGTGCGACCGTGGGCGTGCAGCCTTTCGGCGGCGAGGGGTTGTCGGGCACAGGCCCCAAAGCGGGCGGCCCCCTGTACCTGCAGCGCCTGCTGATGGATGCGCCGGGAGGCTTGCCGGTTGAAGGCGTGGTGGGCAAGGGTGCGCGCCCGTTGACGCTGCCCGGCCCCACCGGAGAAACCAACCAGTACCACCTGAAACCGCGCGGCACGGTGCTTTGCCACGCGGCCAGCGCCGCCGGCGCGCAGGCGCAACTGGACGCCTGCCAGCGTACGGGCAATGAAATACTGTGGGTGGACCATCCCGAGGTCCGGGCTTTCCACGCCGCGCGCCCGGCATCCGCGGCCGCGCGCTGGGTCGCGGCGGATGCCGCCGCCGGGGCCGACTTCCAGGCCGTGCTCTATGAAGGCGACAGCGATGGCCTGTATGCGCTGGCCCGCGCTGTGGCCGCCCGCCCGGGCCCGATCGTGCCGATCCTGGCCCGCCGTGTCGACGAACTGGCCGCCGGCAAGTCTTATCCCCTGGAAATGCTGGTCCGCGAGGTCTCGGTGTGCGTCAACACCGCAGCCGCAGGCGGTAACGCCAGCCTGATGATGGTCGGATGATTCCGGCGGCATGCAAGCCGCGAGATAGAGCAGACGCCGCCACAAGCGGCAGAAAAGAAAAAGGGCTTCTGATCGAAGCCCTTTTTCCATGGATGCCGGTCTAGTCCTGGCGATCCGTGACTTCCACCAGATGGTAGCCGAACTGAGTGCGGACCGGCCCTTGGACCACACCCACCGGCGCGCTGAAGACGACCTCGTCGAATTCGCGCACCATCTGGCCGCGGCCGAACGTGCCCAGGTTGCCGCCATCGCGGCTGGACGGGCAACTGGAGTGTTCGCGCGCGACGGCGGCGAAATCGGTACCGCTTTCGATGTCGGCCTTCAGCTTCAGGCACTGCTCCTCGGTATCGACCAGAATGTGGCGGGCGGAGGCTTGGGTCATGGGATTTTCCTGTGTGGTTGGACGGAGAGGCTTGTGCGGGACAAGTCCGATAGCTTAACCCGAACACCGGCCCGGCCGCCTGGGCAGGCGCGCAGTCCGGCAGGGCCGGGAAGAACGGCCCTGAAAAGGGCCGACCTGTGAAGCGGTATTCGAGAGCGGGCGGCTCAGTGCCCCAGGTACGCCGCCTGGATTTCCGGCGAGGACAGCAGTTCGCGCGAGGAACCTTCGTGCGACAGTTTGCCGACTTCCAGCACGTAGCCCCGGTCGGCCAGCTTCAGCGCCATGCGGGCGTTCTGTTCCACGATCAGAATGGTGACGCCGGTTTCGCGCACGTCGCGCAGCACTTGGAAGATGTTGCGCACGATGATCGGGGCCAGGCCCAGGCTGGGTTCGTCCAGCAGCAGCAGGCGCGGCTTGGTCACCAGGGCGCGGCCGATGGCCAGCATCTGCTGCTCGCCGCCTGACAGTGTGCCGGCCAGTTGCGCACGGCGCTCGTACAGGCGCGGGAATATCTTGTAGACGTGCTCGCAACTGGCATCGATTTCGGCGATGGGGCGCGTGAAGCCGCCCATGCGCAAGTTCTCGGCCACCGAAAGCGTGCCGAACACGCGCCGGCCCTCGGGGGATTGGCCGATGCCCAGGCGCACAATGCGGTCGGCGCCCATGCGGGTGGTGTCGTGCCCGGCAAAGGTGATCTTGCCCGACTTGGGCGTGAGCAGCCCGCTGAGAGTGCGCATCAGCGTCGTCTTGCCGGCTCCGTTGGCGCCCAGGATGGCCACGACTTCCTTTTCCCGGACGCTCAGGGAAATGCCCTTGAGGGCCTGGATGTGGCCATAGCTGACGTGCAGGTCTTCGATCTGGAGCAGTGGAGCGGTCATGCGTTCACCTGGTCATGTACGGCGTTCAGCAGCGGGTCGTCTTCCTCTTCGTCATCCTGGCCCAGGTAGGCCTCGATGACGAGCGGATTGCTGCGGATTTCGGCGGGTTTGCCTTCGGCGATCTTCTTGCCGAAATTGATCACGACGATGTTGTCGGTGACGTTCATCACCACGCTCATGTCGTGCTCCACCAGGATCACGGTGATGCCTGCGTCGCGGATGGCGCGGATGGTGTCGTTCAGGCCGGCCGATTCCTGTTCGTTCAGGCCGGCGGCCGGTTCGTCCAGGATGATGAGCTCGGGTTTGGCCACCAGCGTGCGCGCCATCTCGACGCGGCGCTGGGCGCCATAGGGCAGGGAGGTGGCGATCTCGTGGGCGACGTCGGCCAGGTCGAGTTTTTGCAGCACTTCCATGGCATGCTCGACCAGTTCGCGCTCTTCGCGGCGCTGGGCGGGCGTGTTCAACAGGCCCTGCCACCAGGACTGGCGCATCTTCAGGTGCTGGCCGGCGATGACGTTTTCCAGCACCGTCATGTCCTGGAACAGGCGGATGGTCTGGAACGTACGGCGGATCCCGGCCTCGGCAATGCGGTGCGGCGCGAGGCCCGTGATGTCGCGGCCGTGCCAGCGGATGCGGCCGTCGGTGGGCCGGTAGACCCCGGTGATCATGTTGAACACCGTGGTCTTGCCGGCGCCGTTGGGGCCGATCAGGCCGACGATTTCGCCGCGCCGGATCTTGAAGCTGAGATCGTCGACGGCGCGCAGGCCGCCGAAGCTGATGCCGATGCCGTCGAGTTCGAGCAGGACGCCGGCGTCGGGTTGCTGGGAAACTGCGGTGTTCATATGACCCCCTTGCGAGCCGGCCAGATGCCTTGCGGACGCAGGATCATGACGAGGATCATCGCCACGCCGAAGGCCAGATAGCGGTATTGGGCGAATTCAGTGAAGATCTGCGGCACCACGAACATCATGGCGGTACCCAGCAGCACGCCGGGCACGGAGGCCTGGCCGCCGACCAGCACGATGGCGAACAGCACCACCGAATCGGTGAAGCGGAACGACCCCGGGCTGACGGCGGAGAGCTGCATGGCAAACAGGGTGCCGGCCAGCCCGGCCAGCCCGGCCGACAGCGCGAAAGCGGCGACCTTGTAGTTGCGGGCGTTGACCCCCAGCGTGGTGGCCGCCAGTTCATCGTGCTTGATGTAGCGGAAGGTGCGCCCCAGCGAGGAGCGGTCCAGATTGTTCATCAGCCACAGGACCACCGCCAGTACGACCCAGTTCAGATAGAACAGATCGCTTTGCGTGCCGAACATGTGGCCGAAGAGCGAGGGGCCGCTGATGCCGAACAGCCCGTCGGCGCCTCCGGTCAGGCCGAACAGATTGTTCTGCATGGCCAGCACGAAGATGGCGTTGAAGCCGATGGTGACCACCAGCAGATAGTCGCCGCGCAGCTTGACGATGGGCGCCGACAGGATGGCGCCCAGCGCGGCCGCCAGCACGATCGCCACCGGGATGGTCCAGAGGATGGGCCAGTTGAAGGACAGCGACAGGATCGCGCTGACGTAGGCGCCGATGCCGAAGTAGACCGCATGGCCCATGTCGTACATCCCGGCGCGGCCCAGTACGATGTCTTGCGACAGGGCAACGATCGAATAGATGGCGAAGATGCCGCCGATGGTGATCCAGGCGGGCGACAGCAACTGCGGGATCAGCAGGCCCAGGAGCCAGAGTGCGATCCCGGCCAGGCGCAGGGCGCGGGTCCGGCCGGCCTGGGCGGCCGGAGTGGCTTGATTCATGTGTTTGTCCATGGGTTACACCTTTTCCGCGACGCGTTCGCCCAGCAGGCCCGTGGGACGTACCAGCAGGATGGCGATCAGCAGGGCGAAGGTGATGGCGTCCTGCCAGGAACTGGAGATGTAGCCGGCGGCGAAGGCATTGAACAGACCCAGCACCAGGCCGCCCAGCATGGCGCCGGGAATATTGCCGATGCCGCCGATGATGGCCGCGATGAAGGCGCTCAGGCCGTAGGACCAGCCCATGGTGAAATAGGTCTGGCGGTAGTACAGGCCGATGAACAGGCCGCCCACCGCGCCCAGGACCGGCCCGATGATGAAGACCATGGCGATCACGCGGTTGACGTTGACCCCCATCAGGCGCGCGGCGTCCTGATCGATGGCGGTGGCGCGGATGGCGGTGCCCACGCGGGTGTGGTGCACGAAGAAATACAGGGCCGCCATCAGCACGAAGGCGCCGACGATGATCAGCAACTGGACGAAACTGAGATAGGCGCCGCCGATCTGCCAGGTGATGTTGGGCAGGAGGTTGTTGGGGAAGACCTGGACGTTGGGGCCCCAGACCAGCATGATGCCGTTCTGGATCAGCATCGAGGCGCCCAGGGCCGACACCACGGCCGACAGGCGCGGCGCCTTGCGCAGGGGTTTGTAGGCGAACTGGTCGAGCAGGGTTCCGGCCACGGCGATCACGATCATGGTGATCAGGAATGCCAGGATCAGCAAGACCGGCGTGGACAGGCCGCCGAAGGCGCCGGAGGTCAGGGTGGTCAGGCCGATGAAGGCGCCCAGGATGCAGAGGTCGCCATGGGCGAAGTTGATCAGCTTGAGCACCCCGTAGACCATCGTGTAGCCCAGGGCAATCAGGGCATAGATGCCGCCGACCGTGACCCCGTTGATGAATTGCTGGAGGATAAAGTCCATCGATCGGTTTCCGTGGTGGTTCTTGGATGCCGTGACCCGCAGCGGTGGTCGGGCATATGGCGGGCGTCGCGCCGGGACGCTCAGGGCGTGCCTTCAGTGCTGAAAGGCAAAGCATTCCCGGCGCTCCGGGAGAGGGATCGCATGGCGATTCGCCCCCCGGATACCGGCGTGGCTTATTGACGAGGGTCGAGCTGGCGCGGGTAGATGGTCTTGTAGCTGCCGTTGGCCTGAACCTCGAAGGCCGACATCAGGCTGCCGATGCGTTCGCCCTTTTCATCCCAGGTAAACGGGCCGGTGAGGCCGCCGAAGGGTTGCTTCAGGTTGTGCAGCCAGGGAATGAGCTTGGCGGTATCCGTGGATTGGGTGTCCTGGATGGCGGCCATGACGGCCCGCAAGCCATCGGCGTTGGTCAGGGTGTAGATGCTGGGCGGGGGAGCGCCGAATTCCTTGGTGTAGTCGGCCAGGAACTTCTTGGCGGCCGGATAAGGCAGGTTTTCCGGAGCCGGCACGTTGACGATCACGGCGCCCGCGGCGGCATCGCCGGCGATCTTGGCGAAGTTCTCGTTCTGGTTGGCGTCGCCGCCCACGAACACGGTATCCATGCCCAACTGCTTCATCTGGGCGCGGATCAGGCCGCCATCGGTGTAGTAGCCCGAGAAGAACAGCACGTCGGGGTTCTTGGACTTCAGTTTCGTCAGCACGGCGCTGTAGTCCTGCGTGCCGGCGTTGATGAAGTCTTCGCCGACGATGTTGCCGCCTTCCTTCTTGATGGCGTCCACCGTGGCCTTGGCCAGGCCGGTTGCGTAGCTGGAGTGGTCGCTCAACACCGCGATGCGCTGGTATTTCTTGACCTTGACGAAGTAGTTGGCGACGAATTCGGCCTCGTCGCTGTTGGGCGGCGCGTTGCGGAAGAAGGTCTTCCAGCCGCGCTGGGTGAGTTCGTCGCTGGTGCCGTCGGAGGTCTGGATGACGTTGGCGGCGGCATAGATCGGGGCGGCGGCCAGGGCGGCGCCGCTGGTGTAGGTGCCGATCACCGCGATCACACCGTCGTTGACCAGCTTGCGGCCGCAGATGGCGGCCTGCGAGGCCTTGCCTTCGTCGTCGCACACGATCACCTCGATCTGGCGGCCCAGCAGGCCGCCCGCCGCGTTCTGCTGCTTGACCAGCAGCCGGACGCCATTTTCGATGCCTTGGCCTTCAGCGGCGTATTCGCCGGTGATGGGCGCCTGCACGCCGATCTTGATCGGATCGGCGGCGATTGCCGTGCCGGCGCCCGTCGCCAACAGGATCGCTGCGGTGAGAGTGGAAAGTTTGGTCAGCCTGCTCATGTCTGGATTCTCCTTTGTGACGGATCCAATCGCGTGATGGGTCGTGTGGCGTGTGCGATGCAATCGGCCTTCTTCCTGGGGGATTCCCTTGTCTCGGCGGAAGAGGGCTTGAGGCCTCTGGGGCCGTGCCGCTGAAGAAGCCGGCAAGACCCTGCGAGGAGTTTGGTTAACCTTGCCAGGCAGGTGAAACCTTTTCGGCCAAGAAAAGGAGCAACCTGAATGACGGGCGAAGTATAACTATCTGAATTCCGTGAGTGCAACCAGGGATATCGCCTAGATGGAATCCATGGAATTCGAGGTTTATTCAGTCATTTTGGACTGGGAACATAATATATTAATAATATTTTTTGCAGAAACTAGGATAAACCCTGAATGGTCCCTCGCTCCAGGATGTGGGGTGAATTTTGTAAGTTGTTGATATATATGGATATATATCCATCCGGGTTTGAAGGGAAAAAGCCAGGCAGCGGAGCGGCTGGGCCGAGGCTTTTTTGCTTCTGTGAAAGCATGAAAAAGAAAACGGGCCCTTTCCGTTCCGGGATTGGTATAAACCCTGATTCAGGCGATTGATCCGCGATCCATGGAAAAGGATGCCGGATATTCGACCGGCGGCGCCGGCGCTGCGCGACGGACTGGCGAGAGATCAGTGCCTGCCGGTGCTGCCGAAGCCGCCTTCGCCACGTTCGGTGGTCGTGTCGAAGGTATCGACCATGTGCAGGCCGATCTGCACGACGGGCTGGAACAGCAACTGCGCGATGCGCTCGCCTGGCTGAATGTCGTACGGCGTCTCGCTGTCGTTGGTCAGCAGGACTTTGATTTCTCCGTGGTAGTCGGCGTCGATCACACCGATACCCTGGGCGACGCGGATGCCGTGCTTCAGCGACAGGCCGGAACGCGAGGCCACGATGGCCACCAGGCCGGGATCCATCATGTTCAGCGCAAGGCCGGTGGGCACCGGCACGCGTGCCCCCGGCGCCAAGGTCTGGGGGGTTTCCAGGCAGGCACGCAAGTCCAGGGCGGCGGAGCCGCCGGTCGCGTAGTCGGGCAGGGGAATGGCCTCGCTGCCCAGCAGGGGGTTGACGATGCGGGCCTGGATGAGACGTCGTTGCATGGTGAGCGGTTTCCGTGGGGTCAAAGTCGAGTTGCGGCGCTGGCGGGCTGCGCCCCGCCGTGCGGATTCAAGGCGGATCGCACCGCGTGTTTCAGCGGGGAAGGCGTGCGGCGATCCAGCCGACCAGTTGGCGCGCGGCCTGCAACTTGGATTGCCGGGCCAGGGGGTGGTGCCCGGTATCGTCAAAGATCACCAGCTCGGTGTCCTCGGCGTCCATGGCGTCCTGGGCCAGGTTGCCGACGATGGCGGGAATGCCTTTGCGTGCGCGCTTGGCCTGGGCATGTTCGGCGAGATGGTCTGTTTCGGCCGCGAAGCCCACGCACCAGGGGCCGCCGGGCAGGGCGGCCACTTCGGCCAGGATATCGGGATTCTGGACGAAGTCCAGGTGCGGCGGCTGGCCGTCCGGCTGTTTCTTGAGCTTGGTGCTTGAAGGATTCGCGATGCCCCAATCGGCCACAGCCGCCACGGCGATGAAAAGGTCGGCCTGGCCGGCCCGCGCCATCACGGCGGCGCGCATGTCGGCGGCGTTGCGCACGGCGATGCGTTCGACGCCGTCCGGGCAGGGCAGCGCCACGGGGCCGGACACCAGGGTGACGTCGGCCCCGGCTTCCGCGGCGGCGCGGGCCAGGGCATAGCCCATGCGGCCGGAAGAGCGGTTCGTCAGTACGCGCACGGGGTCGATGACTTCGCTGGTGGGGCCGGCGGTGAGCAGCACGCGGCGGCCCGCCAGCGTCTTGGGCTGGAAGAAGGCGATCAGGGCGCGCAGGATGCGGTCGGGCTCCATCATGCGGCCCGAGCCGGTTTCGCCGCAGGCTTGGGGGCCGGCATCGGGGCCGATCAGCGTCACGCCGTCGGCGCGCAGTTGGGCCGCGTGGCGTTGCGTGGCCGGGTGGGTCCACATTTCGTGATTCATGGCTGGCGCGGCCAGCAGCGGCACGGCGCCGCGCGCCACGCACAGCGTGGTCAACAGATCGTCGGCCAGGCCGAGGGCGGCGCGGGCCAGGAAATCGGTGCTGGCCGGCGCCACCAGGACCGCGTCGGCGCCGCGCGTCAGATTGATGTGCGCCATGCGGTTGTCCATGCGCGCATCCCAGGCGTCCACCCAGACGGGGCGGCCGGACAGGGCCTGCATCGTGGCCGGCGTGATGAAGCGGGTGGCGGCCTCGGTCATCACCACGTCGACCGTGGCGCCTTCGTCCTGCATGCGGCGCAGCAACTCGGCCGACTTATAGCAGGCGATGCCGCCTGTCAGCCCCAGGATGATGTGTTTGCCCGACAGATCCATGGGAGCCTCCTCAGGAAGAGCGCGCGCGGCGCGCGCGCAGGATTTCGTCCAGAATCAGCAGCGCGGCCCCGCACGTGATGGCCACGTCGGCCAGATTGAAAGCGGGGAAATACCAGCCGCGCCAGTAGAACAACAGAAAATCCACGACGTGGCCATGCAGCAGACGATCGAGGGCATTGCCCAGAGCGCCGCCCAGGATGCACGCCAGGGCCGCGCACAGCAGGCGTTCGGCGGCATGGGTATACAGCCAGCGCAGGATCAGGAGGGCGGCGACCCCCGCGATGCCGGTGAACACCCAGCGCTGGGCGCCGCCGCCATCGGCCAGGAAGCTGAAGGCCGCACCGGTGTTGTACAGCAGCGTGAGGTCGAAGACCGGCAGCACGGGCACGCGCTGGCCGTAGCCCAGCGCGCCCATGACCCAGACCTTGGTGGCTTGATCCAGCAGGATCAGGACCAGAGCCCAGCCCAGCCAGCCTGCCAGCACCCGCAGGCGCACCGCGCGTGGCAGGGACGATCCGGCCGGCCCGGCGCCCGGGTCAGGCATGGGCACGGGTCTCGCCATCGCCATGTAGATTGTCTACGCAGCGGCCGCATAGTTCCGGATGGGCCGGGTCGCGGCCGACGTCGGCGCGGTGGTGCCAGCAGCGCCCGCATTTCGGGTGCTGCGTGGCCTGTACGGTGATTTGCAGCGCGCCGTCGCCTGCCACGGCCTGGGCCGCCGAGGTGATGAAAACGAACTTCAGGTCATCCTCCAGCGAGTGCAGCAGGGCCAGGTCTTCCGCCTGGGCGGCGACGGTGACTTCGGCCTGCAGGGAGGCGCCGACCTTGCCTTCGGTGCGCACGGTCTCGATGTCCTTGTTGACCTGATCGCGGATTTCTCGGATGCGGGCCCATTTGGCCCGCAGCGCTTCGTCGCCCTCGGGCAGGCTGCTGAACGTTTCGAGGAAGATGCTGTCGCCATTGCCGATGATCTTCCAGGCTTCCTCGGCCGTGAACGACAGGAACGGGGCCATCCAGCGCAGCAACGCGTGCGTGATCTGGTGCAGCGCGGTCTGGGCGCTGCGGCGCGCCAGGCTTTTGGGCGCCGTGGTGTAGAGGCGGTCTTTCAGTACGTCGAGGTAGAAGCCGCCCAGGTCCTCGGAGCAGAACAACTGCAGCTTGGCGACCACGGGATGGAATTCATAGACCTGGTAATGGCCGAGGATTTCCTTTTGCAACTGGGCCGCCCGCGCCAGGGCGTAGCGGTCGATCTCCAGCAGATCCTCGTAGGCCACGACGTCCGCCGCCGCATCGAAATCACTGGTGTTGGCCAGCAGGAAGCGCAGGGTGTTGCGGATGCGGCGGTAGCTGTCCACCACGCGGGCCAGGATCTTGTCGTCGATGCCCAGGTCGCCCGAATAGTCGGTCGAGGCCACCCACAGGCGGATGATCTCGGCGCCCATCTTGCTGCTCACATCCTGCGGCGCGACGGTGTTGCCCAGCGACTTGCTCATCTTCTTGCCCTGGCCGTCCACGGTGAAACCGTGGGTGAGCAGCCCGCGGTAGGGCGCGCGGCCGAAGATGGCGGAGGCCAGCAGCAGCGAGCTGTGGAACCAGCCGCGGTGTTGGTCGTGGCCCTCAAGGTAGAGGTCGGCCTCCGGGCCACTGTCGTGGTGCATGGCCGGATGCGAACCGCGCATCACGTGCCAGAAGGTGGATCCCGAGTCGAACCAGACCTCCAGGATGTCGGTGCTCTTGGTGTAGCGCCGGGCGTCCTCGGCGCCCAGGATATCCTCGGCCGTGACGCGGCTCCAGGCTTCCACGCCCCCTTGTTCGATCATGTCGGCCGCCTGGTCGATGATCTCCATCGTGCGCGGGTGCAGTTCGCCCGTATCCACGTGCAGGAAGAACGGGATCGGCACGCCCCAACTGCGCTGGCGAGAAATGCACCAGTCGGGCCGTCCCGCGATCATGTCGCGCAGGCGGACTTTGCCGTTTTCGGGGTAGAAGCGCGTCTGCTCGATGGCTTCGAGCGCGATCTGGCGCAGCGTCTTCCCGGGCTTCTGGGCCGGGTCGGTGAACACGCCTTCGCCTTCGTCCATGCGGATGAACCATTGGGCGGCGGCGCGGTAGATCACCGGCGTCTTGTGGCGCCAGCAATGGGGATAGCTGTGAGTGATGGTGGTGGTGTCCACCAGGCGGTCCGCAGCCTTCAAGGCATCGAGAATGGCGGGCACGGCCTTCCAGATGTGCTGGCCGCCGAACAAGGGCAGATCGTCCGCGTACACGCCGTGGCCCTGCACGGGATTGAGGATGTCCTCGTACGCCATGCCGTTGGAGGTGCAGGAGCTGAAGTCGTCCATGCCATAGGCGGGCGACGAGTGCACGATCCCCGTGCCGTCCTCGGCGGTGGCGTAATCGGCCAGGTACACGGGCGAGAGACGGTCGTAGCCTTTGTCCACATGCGCCAACGGGTGCCTGAAGGGCATGTGTTCGAGTTTTTTGCCCTGGGCCGTGGCGACGACCCGTCCGGGCAGTTTCCAGCGGTCGAGGCACTTTTCGACCAGCGCCGAGGCGACGATGAGCAAGCCGCGTCCGGTATCGACCAGGCTGTATTCGAGTTCCGGGTTGACGTTGAGCGCCTGATTGGCGGGAATGGTCCAGGCCGTGGTCGTCCAGATGACGATGAAGGCTTCCTTGTCGAGCGCGTCCAGGCCGAAGGCGGCAGCCAGCCTGCCGGGGTCGGCGGCCGGGAACATCACGTCCAGCGTCTGGCTTTTCTTGTCGGCGTACTCGATTTCGAATTCGGCCAGCGACGAGGCGCAGTCGAAGCACCAGTACACGGGCTTGAGGCCGCGGTAGACGAAGCCGCGCTCCATGACCTTCTTCAGGGCGCGCAGTTCCAGCGCCTCGTTGGCGTGGTTCATGGTCTTGTAGGGATGGTCCCAGTCGCCCAGCACGCCCAGGCGCTTGAAGTCCACCATCTGCTGCGCGATCTGCTCGGTGGCGAAAGCGCGGCTCCTGGCCTGCATCTCGGCGCGCGGCAGGTTGCGGCCGTGCTGCTTTTCAATGGCGTTCTCGATCGGCAGGCCGTGGCAATCCCAGCCCGGCACGTAGACCGCATCGAACCCTTCGAGCTGGCGGCTTTTGACGATCATGTCCTTGAGGATCTTGTTGACCGCATGGCCGATGTGGATCTTGCCGTTGGCGTAGGGCGGGCCATCGTGCAGGATGAACAGGGGCGCGCCCTGGCGGGCGTCGCGCAGCCTCTTGTACAGACCTTTTTCCTCCCATTCCTGAATCCAGCCCGGCTCGCGCTTGGGCAGGTCGCCCCGCATGGGGAAGGGTGAGTCGGGCAGGTTGAGGGTGTTTCTATAGTCCATGGGAGGCAAAATAGTCACGAGCGCCTTGCGCATCCTGGCGGATGGCGGCGGTCAGGGTGGTCAGGTCGGGAAAGTATTCCTCGTCGCGCAGAAACTCGAGGAATTCGACGCACACCAGTTTACCGTAGGCATCCACCTGCCGATCCAGGATGTGCGTCTCCAGCAACAGCGTGCCGTCTCGGGTGACGGTGGGCCGCACGCCCAGGCTGGCCACGCCCGGCAGCGGTTGCGCGTCCAGGCCGTGCACTCGCACCACGTAGATGCCGGAGCGGGCCGCGCAGGGCTCGGGCACACGCAGGTTCAGGGTCGGGAAACCCAGGTCGCGACCCAGTTTGCGGCCGTGGATGACGTGGCCGCTGATGCGGTAGGGGGCGCCCAGCAGTTCGCTGCTGCGCGCCAGGTTGCCCACCGCCAGCGCGGTGCGCAGCGCGGAGCTGGAAATCCGCTGGCCCTGGTGATCGGCGACGTCGGCCAGCGTCCGGACTTCGAAGCCGTGCGCGTGGCCCATGCGGCGCAGCAGGTCGATGTCGCCGCTGCGCTTGTGGCCATAGCGGAAATCCTCGCCGACCAGCAGCCAGCGGGTGTTCAGGCCCCGCACCAGCAAGTGGCGGATGAAGTCCTCGGCGCCCATGTCGGCCAGGTGTTGGTCGAAACGCTGGACCGCGATCTGGCGCATGCCGTGTTCGGCCAGCAGGGCGACCTTGTCCCGCAGGCTGCTGATCTGCGTGGGGATCAGTTCCGGGCGCTGGCCCCGGCGTGCGAAAAAGGCGCGCGGATGGGGCGTGAAGGTCATCACGGTGGGGACGAGCCCAAGCGCGGCTGCCGCGTCCCGGACCTGGGCGAGGATGGCCTGGTGGCCCCGGTGCACCCCATCGAAATTGCCGATGGTCACGGCGCTGGGCGCCGTCGAATCATGCCGGGGCAGGTGGCGGTAGAGGCGGAGTTCGGTATTCACAGGCGAGAGTTTACAATTTTACGTTTGTGCTCAGAATCATTGCTGAGCAATCCTCGTGCTTTTCCTGCTGGAGACCCTGCGCATGCCGCATTCCCCCGACCGGCCGATCCGGGTGGCCATCCTGATTTCGGGCCGCGGCTCGAACATGCAGGTGCTGGCCGAGACCATCGCGGCCGAAAAACTGCCTGTCGACCTCTGCAGCGTGCTGTCCAATCGCGCCGACGCGGCGGGGCTGGACTGGGCGCGGGCACGCGGCCTGCCTGCCGAAGTCCTGCCCCACCGCGGCTTCGACAGCCGCGAGGCCTTTGACGCCGCCTTGCGCGAGCGGCTGGATGCCCTGGCGCCCGATTACATTCTGCTGGCCGGCTTCATGCGGGTGCTGGGCGCCGACCTGGTCCGCCATTTCGACGGCCGCATCGTCAATATCCATCCGTCGCTGCTGCCCGCCTTTCCCGGCCTGCATACCCACGCGCAAGCGCTGGCCCAAGGCGTGCAATGGCACGGCTGCACCGTTCATTTCGTCACGCCGGTTCTGGACCACGGGCCGATCATCGCCCAGGGCGCCATTCCCGTCCTGGCCGACGATACGCCCGATACCCTGGCGGCCCGGCTGCTGCCGGTCGAACATCAAATCTACGCCCAGGTGCTGCGCTGGTTGGCGCAGGGCCGCGTGCGGCTGCTGGCGGACGGCCGCGTCGAGGTCGCGCAAGTCTCCCACCGCGCCTGGGCCGGCCCGGTACTTTTCCAAAAGGATCACCATGAGCAGGAATGACACGCGGGACAAAGACCGCAGCCGAGCCCGCAACCGCGCGGCGGCCGAGGGCGGTCGCCGCGCGGGTGCGGGGGGGCGCCCGCAGGCCGCGCGAAACGACCCGCCGGCGCGGCCCTACGTCATGGCGGCTGCGCGCATCGAGCAGGTGCGGCAAGTGCTGGGCGAAGTCCTGCAATGGAAGTATCCGGCCGATGCCGTGCTGTCGCACTGGTTTCGCGCCCACACCAACGCCGGGCTGCGCGACCGGGGGGAAATCGCCGAGGCGGTGTTCGATGTGCTGCGCCATCTGAGACGCTACCGCCAGTTTGCGGAAATCGGCGCGGGATCGGGCACGCGCCGCCTCGCGGTATTGGGCCTGACGTCCGTCTGGCCGCGCGAGACCCTGGACACCGGCCTGGACGAGCAGGAGCGGGCCTGGCTGGATCACGTCTTGTCCTTGTCCACCGACGGCCTGTCCCGGGCGGTGCGTCACAGCGTGCCGGATTGGCTGGACGAGCGCCTGGCGGCCCTGCCGGATGCGGAGTCCCTGCTGCGGGCGCTGAATGCGCCGGCTCCGCTGGACCTGCGGATCAATCCGCTCAAAATGGAACGCGATGCGCTGCTGGCCGCCTGGGCGTCCGGCCCCGAGGCCCGTTGGGCGGCGCAGGCGACGCCGTATTCCCCCTGGGGCATCCGGATCCAGGGGCGTCCGCCCATCAATCGCTGGGGGGCTTTCGAACGCGGTGAGATCGAAGTTCAGGATGAAGGCAGCCAGTTGCTGGCGGCGCTGGTGGCGCCTCGGCGCGGCGAGATGGTCATTGATTATTGCGCTGGGGCGGGGGGCAAGACCTTGCTGCTGGGGGCGTTGATGCGCTCCACCGGCCGCCTGTATGCCTTCGACGTGTCGGCGGCCCGCCTGGCGCGCGCCAAACCGCGATTCGCCCGCAGCGGTTTGTCCAACATCGTGCCGGTCGCCATTGCGCCAAGCAACGACCAGCGCGTCAAGCGGCTGCGGGGCAAGGCCCATCGCGTTCTGGTGGATGCGCCGTGCAGCGGCCTGGGCACGCTGCGCCGCAATCCGGATCTGAAATGGCGCCAGCATCCGGAATCGCTGGTCCAGTTGTGCGAAACCCAGGCGGCGATCTTGCGCGATGCGGCGGCCTGCGTGATGCCGGGCGGGCGGCTGGTGTATGCCAGTTGCAGCATCCTGCCGGAAGAAAACGAACTGCAGGTACAGGCCTTCCTGGAGGCGCACCCCGAGTTCAGCCTGCTGGATGCGGGGGCGGTGCTGGCCGACCGGGGGATCGAGGTGACCCTGGATGGCCCTTTTTTGCGGCTGAGGCCCGACCTGCACGGCACCGACGGTTTCTTTGCCGCCGTGATGCAGCGCGCCAAAGCCGTTCAGGCGGCAACCGGACAAGCCGCGCAGGCGCCTGCCTCCTGACATGGGAAACCGCGTGGGCTACACTGAAAACACCTTTCAGTACCATGCGGGCGCGGCCCGGACACAATGAACACCTGGCTTTCCTTTCTTCAGGGCGGCGTGCTGGATCTGGGCCCTTGGGCGCTGGTCGGCGTGACGCTGGCGCTCACCCACGTGACCATCGCGGCGGTGACCCTGTACCTGCATCGCAGCCAGGCGCACCGTGGCGTGGATCTGCACCCTGCCGTGGCGCATTTCTTCCGCTTCTGGCTGTGGCTGACTACCGGCATGGTGACTCGCGAGTGGGTCGCCATTCATCGCAAGCATCACGCCAAATGCGAACGGGAAGGCGATCCCCATTCGCCCGCCGTGTTCGGCCTGGCCCAGGTCTTTTTCCGCGGGGCGGAGCTCTACCGCGACGAGGCCCGCAACGCCGAAACCCTGGCGCGTTATGGTCACGGCACGCCCGACGACTGGATCGAACGCCGCCTGTACGGCCGCTACAACCTGCTGGGCGTGAGCCTGATGCTGATCCTCGACCTGGCACTGTTCGGCGTGCTGGGCCTGACGGTGTGGGCGGTGCAGATGGCCTGGATTCCTTTCTGGGCGGCCGGGGTGGTCAATGGGCTGGGCCATGCCTGGGGCTACCGCAATTTCGCCTGCCCGGACGACAGCACCAATGTCGCGCCCTGGGGATTGCTGATCGGCGGAGAAGAACTGCACAACAACCACCATGCCTACGGCACGTCGGCGAAGTTTTCCTCGCGCTGGTATGAGTTCGACCTGGGCTGGGCCTATATCCGCATTCTGCAGTTCCTGGGCCTGGCCAAGGTGCGCAGGGTTGCGCCCCGGCTGCGGCTCCGGGCGCCGGAGTCCGTTGACGTGCTGGGGCAGGACCAGCTCCAGGGCATCATTGCGCACCGCTACGAGGTTCTGGCCCGCTATTCGGGGGTGGTCAAGGCCGCCGTGGCGCACGAACTGAAGGCCCTCAAGCTGCGCCATCGGCGTGGCGAGCGCCTGCTGCTCCGACGCTGCCGAAAATGGCTGGTGCGCGACGACGCCCAACTGGCGCCCCGCGAACAGGCGCAGGTGGACCGCGCCCTCTCGCTGGCGCCCGCGTTGTCGACCCTGGTGCAGATGCGCCGGGAATTGACGGCGCTGTGGGAATCTTCCAGCGCCAGCAGCGAGCAGTTGCTGGCCGACCTGCGCGCCTGGTGCGCGCGCGCCCAGGCCAGCGGCATCGATGGCCTTGAACAATTCGCTTTGCGCCTGGGCCGCTACGCCGCATGAGGGCCGGGATGCTCGAAGGATTGAACCCGCAGCAGCGGGACGCGGTCACTTTGCCGGCCGAGCACGCCCTGGTGCTGGCCGGCGCGGGCAGCGGCAAGACCCGCGTCCTGACCACGCGCATGGCCTGGCTGATCCAGACGGGGCAAGTCGGTCCCCATGGGCTGCTGGCCGTCACGTTCACCAACAAGGCCGCGCGCGAGATGCTGACGCGGCTGTCGGCGCTGCTGCCCATCAATACCCGGGGCATGTGGGTCGGGACGTTCCATGGCTTGTGCAACAGGTTGCTGCGCGCGCATCACCGCGAGGCGCAGTTG
The DNA here is from genome assembly GCF_040955415.1 of Castellaniella ginsengisoli. Lineage (NCBI taxonomy): Bacteria > Pseudomonadati > Pseudomonadota > Betaproteobacteria > Burkholderiales > Alcaligenaceae > Castellaniella > Castellaniella ginsengisoli. Next base: position 2,350,914 of record NZ_CP158257.1, read on the forward strand.
CCCCAGGCCTTCCAGATCCTGGACAGCGCCGATCAGTTGTCAGCCATCAAGCGCATGCTGAAGGCCGCCGGCATCGACGACGAACGCTTCCCCGCGCGCGATGTGCAGCGCATGATCAACGGCGCCAAGGAAGATGGCCTGCGCCCGGGCGACCTGGATGCGCGCGACGCCCATGCTCGGCGGCTGGCCGATCTGTACCAGCGCTATCAGGATCAATGCGAACGAGAAGGCGTGGTCGATTTCGGCGAACTGCTGCTGCGCGCCTACGAGCTGCTGCAGCGCGAGGCGCCGATCCGCGAACACTACCAGCGCCGGTTCCAGCAGATCCTGGTCGATGAATTCCAGGATACCAATGTCCTGCAGTACCGCTGGCTGATGCTGCTGGCGGGCGCGCACACGCCGGTGTTCGCAGTGGGCGACGACGATCAGTCCATCTATGCCTTTCGCGGAGCGAATGTCGGCAACATGGCCGACTTCGAACAGCGCCACGCCCAGGGCCGCGTCATCCGGCTGGAACAGAACTACCGTTCGCACGGCCATATCCTGGATTCGGCCAACGCGCTGATCGCGCACAATACGCGCCGCCTGGGCAAGAACCTGTGGACCGACGCGGGCGAGGGCGAACCCCTGCGCGTGGTCGAGCAGGCGTCCGACGCGCTGGAGGCCCAGTGGCTGGTGGACGAGATTCGCGCTCTGATTCGCGAGGGCCGCCCGGCCCGCGAGATCGCCATCCTGTACCGCAGCAACGCCCAGTCGCGCCCGATCGAGCACGCCCTGTTCTCCGCCCGGGTGCCGTACCGGGTCTACGGCGGCCAGCGATTCTTCGAGCGCCAGGAGATCAAGCATGTGTTGGCCTATCTGCGCCTGATCGACAACCCGGACGACGACACGTCCTGGATGCGGGTGGTGAACTTTCCCACGCGCGGGATCGGCGCGCGCACCCTGGAGCAGCAGGCCGACATCGCCGCGCAGCAGAACTCCAGCCTGGCCGGCGCTGTCGCCTTCGTGCCGGGCAAGGCGGGCGCCGTGCTGGCCCGTTTTGCCACCTTGATCCGCGAACTGGCCGAGGCGGCCCGTACGCTGGATCTGCCCGAGCTGATCGGCCACGTCGTGCACCACAGCGGCCTCGAAGCCCACTACCGGGCCGACCGCGAAGGACAGGACCGTCTTGAGAACCTGCAGGAACTGGTCAATGCCGCCGCTGCCTTCGTGGCCGAGGAAGGCTTCCAGGGCCTGCCCGCCGGCCGCGTCCCTGCCGCCGCGGCGGCGGCCGAGGCGGCGTCCGGCCCGGATGCGGCCTTTGACATGGGGGCGGAGCCGTCGCCCGCCGTCATGTCGCCCCTGGGCGCTTTCCTCAGCCACGCCTCGCTGGAGGCCGGCGATAACCAGGCGCAGGCCGGCGAGGATGCCGTGCAGCTCATGACCGTGCACGCGGCCAAGGGCCTGGAGTTCGACGCGGTGTTCATCACCGGGCTCGAAGAAGGCTTGTTTCCCCATGAAAACAGCCTGCTGGACGCGGGCGGCCTGGAAGAAGAGCGCCGTCTCATGTACGTCGCTCTCACGCGCGCGCGCGAACGCTTGACCCTGACCTTGGCGCAAAGCCGCATGCTGCACGGCCAGACGCGCTACGGCATGCGTTCCCGCTTCCTGGATGAAATCCCGGAAGAGCATCTCAAGTGGATCACGCCGCGCCAGCGTCCGGCCGCCGCCCAGCCTCCCTGGAGCGGCGCCTTCCGGCGCGGCCTGGGCGGCTGGCAGGGCGAGGCCGGCAGCAGTTTCGCGCCGCGCGCGGCGCGCACGCAGTCCTCCGGCGTCACGGTGGGCGATCAGTGTTTCCGGATCGGTTCGGGGGTGCGCCACGGGCGCTTCGGAGAAGGCACCGTCGTGGCGCTCAGCGGCAGCGGCGCCGAGGCCCAGGCGCGAATCGAGTTCCGCGATGCGGGCACCAAGACGCTGGCCCTGGGGGTGGCGAAGCTGGAAGTCCTGGACTGAGCCGCGCCTGCGCGGCTATCGCCCCCGTCCCCAGCGCCGGTGCAGCCGCTGCGCGGTGGCGTCCAGCAGGAAACCCAGGGCGCCGATGAGCACGATCACGGCCATCAGTTCGGAATAGGCCAGCCGGTCGCGGGTGTCCAGAATGAAGTAACCCAGGCCGGAACTCACGCCCAACATCTCGCAGGGCACCAGGATGATCCAGACGATGCCGATGGCCAGGCGCAGACCGGTCAGCATGTGGCCCAGGGAACCGGGGATGACGATTTTCCAGAGGATTTCCCGGCGCGTGGCGCTCAGGCTGCGCGCCAGCATCAGCCAGCGCGGATCGAGCTGCCGCACGCCGGCGCTGGTGTTGAGGATGATGGGCCAGACGGCGGCGAAGCTGAGCAGGAAGTAGATGGGCGCGTCGCCAATGCCGAACAGCATGACGGCGACCGGCATCCAGGACAAGGGCGACACCATGCGCAGGAACTGGAAGGCGCCGCTGGTGGCGAGTTCCAGCTTCTGCGAGGCCCCGATGGCCAGCCCCAGCGGGATGCCGAACACCAGCGCCCAGAACAGGCCCACGGCAACGCGCCGTAGACTGACCAGAGTGTGTACCGTCAATTGGTTGTCCAGCACCAGGTGAGCCAGGCTGGGCAAGGCTTTCAGCGGCGAAAACAGGGCGGCCATGGCCGTTTCCTCGCCCATCATGCCGATGCCGGCGGCCCAGAGCAGCAGCAGGGCCAGCAGGCCGCCCAGGCTCAGGGCCAGGCGTCTGTGGGCGGGTAGCGGTGCGGTGCGTGTCTTCATGGGCGTGGGGTCCGTTCTAAGCGACCGAGAAGGTTTCCGTGCGCGTGTAGCCGCCCGTCACGCCGAAGGTTTCCAGGCCGCCCTGGGCTTCGATGGCTTTGCGCACGTAGCGGTCGTCGACCAGGTCGCGGGCGACAAAGGCGGGGTCCAGTTCCTTCAGGAAGGCGTTCTCGCCCAACACGAAGGTTTCCTTGAGCAGCTCCACCAGTTTTTCCGTGTAGCTGGGGAATGGGTAGGGCTGGAAGTCGATGCGCTGCTCGTTCCAGCCGGTGTGGAGGATCGCGCCGCTGCGGGCGTATTCGGCATCCCGCTCGGGCGAGGCCAGCAGCACCCGCGCCAGAGTCGAGGATTCGTGCGGGGTATAGTCGGCCGGGTTGCCGCGCGCCAGGATCTTCACGGTTTCTTCGCGGTGGCCGCGCACCCAGGCCTGGGCCTCGACGATGGCGTCGACGGTCTTTTGTGACCATTCCGGGCGCTCCTGCAAATCCCGTTCGTGCATGGTGACGACGCAGCAGGCGTGGTTGCGCCAGACGTCGCCGGTAAAGCGCCAGACTTTGCCCACGCCCAGCTCCTCGGCCTTGGCGTTGAACGGCTCGGCCACGATGTAGCCGGAAATCCGCTTCGTCCCCAGCGCCGGCAGCATGTCGCCGGGGGACATGACCACCAGCTTGACCTGCTGCTTCGTCGGTTCGCCTTCGCTGATGGATTCCAGCCCGCCTTCGCGCAGCAGCGCTTGCAGAACAATGTTGTGCACCGAGTACCAGAAGGGAATGGCGACTGTGGTGCCGCCCAGGTCGGCCAGGCTGGCGACGTCGGGCTGCACGGTCAGGCAGGAGCCTTCCATGTGGTTCCAGGCGACCACCTTGGCCGGAGACTGGCTGCCGTAGCGCGACCAGATGGTCATGGGCATGAGCAGGTGGACGACATTCACCTGACCGCTCAGAAAGGCCTCGACGATCTGCGACCAACTGCGAAAGCGCCGCGGTTTTTCGACGCGCAGGCCGCGTTTTTCGAAGAGGCCGTTGTGATGGGCGATCAGCAGCGGCGTGGCATCGGTGATCGGCAGGTAGCCGATGCGCACCGGTGCGTCGGGTTCGGCGGCGCGCGCCGCGCGGCCCGCCTGCAGCAGAGGCAGGGCGCCGGCCATCGTGAACAGCGAGGACAGTTTCAGGAATTGCCGGCGGCCGGCCAAGGTGCCGGCGGCGGGGCCGCAGCAGGAGTCGATGAGTTTCAGGGTCATGTTGCGAGATTGGATTTAGGAGGGCGGGCGGCGCGCAAGGCGTGCAGGATATCGACGCGCAGGGCGGTCAGGTGGGGATCGGTTTCATCGCGCGGATGCGAGCGATCGGGCAGCCATTGGCCGATCACGCGGCCCGGCTGGCCGCCCAGCAACAGGATGCGGTCGGCCAGCAGCAGGGCCTCGTCGATGTCGTGGGTGACCAGGATTGCGGCGGCGTGGTGGCGTGCGCTGATTTCCAGAAGCAAGGTCTGCATCTCGCTGCGCGTGACTTCGTCCAGGGCGCTGAAAGGTTCGTCGAGCAGCAGGATTTCAGGAGCGCGCGCCAGGCTGCGCGCCAGGGCGGCCCGCTGGGCCATGCCGCCCGACAGCTCGTCCGGGTAGCGCGTCAACGCGTGCGTCAGGCCGACCTCGGCGATGGCCTGGCGTACGCGCTGGCGGCGCAGGGCATCCTCCAGCCGGGGCTGATGACGGAAATCCAGGCCGAAGGCCACATTTTCCTCCAGGGTCAGCCAGGGCAGCAGGCAGGGGTCCTGGAAAACGAAACCGACGTCGGGCGCCGGCCCGTTCAGGGGACGGCCGCGCAGGCGGATCTGGCCGTCCAGCGGTTGCTGCAGGCCCGCCAGCACCCGCAACAGCGAAGACTTGCCGACGCCGCTGGGGCCCAGCAGGGCGACGATTTCGCCGGCCTGCAGCTCCAAGGAAAAATCCTGCAGGATGCGGTGGGGGACGGCGCCCGGCTGGGCGTAGCCCAGGGCCACGCCCGCAGCACTGAGGATGCCCGATTCGGCGGCGGACTCGGTGGCCGGGTCGGCCAGCACCGTGGCAAGGCTCATCGCTCAGGCCGCCTGCTGCTCAAGCGCATGAATTTCCTTGCGCAGGTGCTTCAGGGCCGGCGTCACGATGGCGACGAACAGGGCTTCGCGCAGGCGCCGCTGGGCGGGATGGCTCATCAGGTAGCCGGCGGCCCCGGCATGCAGCGCGGCCGATTGCGTGGCCCGCAGGCTGAGCTCGGAGGCCCGGGCGCGAGCCCTCAGGATGTCCAGGGGCAGTGCATTCCGGTCCAGGCGGGCCAGGCGGACGGTTTCCGCCTGCAAGGCTTCGAGATCCCGGGCGAGCGTCTCTTCCTGATCGTCCAGGAAAGTGTTGACGTGGCTCAGGCGGTGATTGGTCGCACGGATGGTTTCCAGGCTGGCCTGGACCAGGCCCAGGCCCATGCCGATCTGCATCAGCAGGAAGCCGGGCTTGATGCGGCAGATATAGTCTTCGAACTCATCGGGCGCGGCAAGCACGTCTTCGGGGGGCACCCAGGCGTCCTTCAGGCGCACGTTGTAGGTGCCGGTGCCCTCCATGCCGGAGAAGGCGGGGCAGGCGCGCAATGTCAGCGCGGGCGAGCCCGGCGGCACCGCGAACATGACGTAGCCGCCCTCTTCGAGGGCGGCGGCGACGATGACCAGATGGTCCGGGCCCAGGTTCGAGACCCAGGGCAGGGCGCCGCTCACCCGGTAGCCGTCGTTTTCGCGTCGGCCGCGCAAGTTGATCCGTTCGATGCCGGCGAGGTGCTTGACGGCGTTGGACATGCCGGTGCCGGCCAGGATTTCGCCCCGGACGATGGGGGCGAGATAGCGGTCGCGCGCGGCGGCGTTGCCGGTCTGGCGCAGGTACCAGGCGCAGGCGGCCTGGCACCAGGTCAGGAAGGCGGTGGAGCCGCACGCGCGCCCGACCCGGGCGATGACGTCGATCTGGGCCGCGAGATCCAGGCCCAGGCCGCCCGAAGCCGCCGCCAGGGCGGCGCCGAAGCCGCCCTGGCGGCCCAGCGCGCGCATGAAATCACCCGGATACAGACCTTTGTCGATGGCGTCCGCCTGGGGCGCCAGGGTCTCCTGGATCAGGGCATCGATCCCGTCGCCATAGGCGGCAGGCAGCAGGTCTGTGGACATGCGGGCCTCCAGGGTCAGGCGTAGGCCTGCAGTTCCGGGTTGATCGGAGTGCGGGCGAGGTTGTTGGCGTAGTTGCACAGCGTGGCCAGGCTCACGCCCAGCACCACATCCAGCGCTTGCGCGTCGTTGTAGCCGGCCGCGCGCAGTTCGGCCAGGGCCTGGTCGGGCACTTGGCCGCGATGTTCCAGAACCTGCAGGGTGAACTGGGCCAGCGCATTCAATTTGGGATCAGACAGGGCCTGGGTGCTGCGCAAGGCTTCGACCAGTTCCTGAGGTAGTTGAAGTTTTTTGTAGGCGAGCTTGGTATGACCGGCCACGCAGAATCCGCAGCCGTTGTAGGTGGCGGCCGTGATTTGCACGACTTCCCGCTCGGTGGGCGTGAGGCTGTTGCGGCCGTTGATGGCGCCGACGACCTGATAGGTTTCCAGGGCGGTGGGCGCATTGGCCAGGACGCCCAGCAGATTGGGCAGAAAGCCATTGGCCTGGGCGGCGGCGCGCAGACGTTCCTGGGCTTCGGCAGGAGCGGATTCAATGGATTGGATGGGAAGGCGGCTCATGGCGGCGGATCTTTTGAACGGAAAGTTATAAGACCTGTCCATTCTAAGGATCGGCGTCCTCATGCCGAACGAATATAAGAGTATTAAATTATTCAGCCCTGGAATATGGAGGGCTCGGCGCAAGAGCCTCGCCCGGCGGGCGCCCCGTTTCGGGAGTGCTCGAAGCCTGTCCCAAAACGGGGCGTGCGCCGGCTTGACGAAAAGCGGGGCGCTTCAGGGCGCTTCCAGCGCTTCGATCCCGGACTGGATCTCCAGCCAGTCCTCCTCGTGGCCCTGCAGGGCCTTGCTCAATTCCCCGTGTTCGGCCATGAGGCCGGGGCGGGCGTCCTTGTGGGCGTCGGTGTAGAAATCCGGGTTGGCCATCAGCGCATCGAGTTCGGCCAGCCGGGCCTGCACTTTGGCCATGGCTTCTTCGACTCGTTTCAGGCGCGCTTCCAGCGGTTTGCGGCGGGCGGCCAGTTCTTGCCGGGCCTGGGCTTGTTCGCGGCGTTGAGTCTTGCGGTCTTTTTCTGGCGCGCAGCCGGATGCCGCGCGTGCGGACTGGTTGCGCTGCGTCTGGCGTTGTTGCAGCCAGTCGCGGTAGTCTTCCAGATCGCCGTCGAATGGTTCGATCCGGCCGTCGGCGACAATCCAGAAACTGTCCACGGTCGTGCGCAGCAGGTGTCGGTCGTGCGAGACCAGCAGGACGCTGCCGGGGAATTCCGCCAGCGCGCGCGCCAGCGCTTCGCGTGTATCCACGTCCAGGTGATTGCTGGGCTCGTCGAGCAGCAGCAGGTTGGGCTTGCGCCAGACGATCAGGGCCAGGGCCAGACGCGCCTTCTCGCCGCCAGAGAAGGGGGCCACCGGCTGGCTGACCATGTCGCCGCCGAAGCCGAAGCGGCCCAGCATGTTGCGCAGTTCCTGCTCGCGCGTGTCTGGTGCGATACGGACGAAGTGCTGCAACGGGCTCAGCCCGGGGTCCAGCACGTCCAATTGTTGCTGGGCGAAATAGCCGATCTCCAGGCCCTTGGCCGGCCGGTAGCCGCCCGCCAGCGGTAGCAATTCTCGCGCCAGGGTCTTGACCAGGGTGCTCTTGCCGGCGCCGTTGACGCCCAGGATGCCGATGCGGCTGCCGCCGCGCACCATCAAGTCGACGTCTTCCAGGATCGTGCGCGCCGCGCCGGCGCCGTCCGCCGGGTAACCCAGGACGGCGCTCTCCAGCGTCAACAGCACATCGGGCGTCTGCACGGGTTCGGGCAGGCGGATGTCGATGCCCGATTCCACGGTCAGCGGCGCCAGAGTCTGCATGCGCGCCAGGGCCTTGACCCGGCTTTGGGCCTGCTTGGCCTTGGTGGCCTTGGCCTTGAACCGGTCGATGAAGGACTGCAGGTGGGCCGCTTCGCGCGTCTGGCGTTGAATGGCCAGACGGTTCTGGCGCAGGCGTTCGGCGCGCTGCTCCAGGAAGGACTCGTAGCCGCCTTTGTAGCGCACCAGGGACTGCTGTTCGAAATGGAGGATCGCGCGCGCGACCGCGTCCAGGAATTCAGTGTCGTGGGAAATCAGCAGCACCGTGCCCGGATAGCCGCCCAGCCAGCGTTCCAGCCACAGCATGGCATCCAGGTCCAGGTGGTTGGTCGGTTCGTCGAGCAGCAGCAGGTCGGACGGAGCCATCAATGCGCGCGCCAGGGCGATGCGCATCTGCCAGCCGCCCGAAAAGCTGGCAACCGGGCGGACCCACTCGTCGGGAGCAAAGCCCAGGCCGGCCAGCAATTGTTCGGCGCGCGAAGGAGCGCTCCAGGCCTCGGCCTCGACCAGGGCGGCCTCCAATTCGGCGATGGCCTGGCCTTGGTCGGGGTTCAGGGCGGCGCGGCGGGCCTGCAGCGCACGCAGAGAGCGGTCGCCATCGATGACGAACTCGCGCGCGGGGCGGTCGGTGTCATGCAGAATCTGCTCGACGCTGGCCAACCGCCAGGATGCCGGGATGTCCAGCGTGCCCGAATCCGGGTCGATCTGCCCCTGCAGCAGGGAAAACAGCGAAGACTTGCCGGCGCCGTTCTTGCCGACGATGCCGACGCGCTCGCCGGGGTGGACGACGAATTCGGCGTTTTCCAGCAGGACCTTGACGCCGCGCCGCAGGGTCAGGCCGGCGGCGCGGATCACGAGGCGAGCTGCGCGCGGCGCAGCAGCAGGATCTGGTCGGTGGTCGCGGCCGTATCCAGCCAGATGGGTTCGAGACCGGGGAAGGCGGCTTCGAAATGCGCGCGTTCGTGGCCGATTTCCAGCACCAGCAGGCCTTCGGGCGCCATGAGTCCGGGGGCTTCGGTCAGGATGCGGCGCACCAGGTCCATGCCGTCGGCGCCGCCGGCCAGCGCCAGCCGGGGCTCATGCCGGTATTCGGGCGGCAGCGCCTGCATGGAGCGCTCGTTGACGTAGGGAGGATTGCAGATGATCAAGTCGTAGCGGCGCTCTTGCGGCACCTGGGCCAGCAGGTCGCTGCGCAGCGTCTGGACACGTGCCTGCAGGCCGTGCAGTTCGATGTTCGCGCGGGCCACCGCCAGGGCATCGGCGGAAACATCCACGGCATCCACCGCGGCCTGGGCGAAGGCCTGAGCCGCCAGGATCGCCAGGCAGCCCGAGCCGGTGCACAAGTCCAGCACGTGTCCGATCGCGTCCGGATCGTCGATCCAGGGCGCCAGGCCCTCGGCCAGCAGTTCGGAAATCGGCGAGCGCGGTACGATGACGCGCTCGTCCACCAGGAAGCGTTCGCCTTGCAGCCAGGCCTCGCCCGTGAGATAGGCGGCGGGTTTGCGGGTATTGATGCGCTCGTGGATCAGATCCATGCAGCGCTGGCGTTCGCGCTCCAGCAGGCGCGCATCCAGGAAGGGGTCGAGCGTGTCGGGCGGCAGATGCAAGCCGTGCAGCAGCAGGTAGGCGGCCTCGTCCCAGGCGTTGTCGCTGCCATGGCCGAAGACCAGGCCGGCGGCGTGAAAGCGGCTGATGGACCAGCGCAACAGATCGCGCAAGGTCAGGAGTTCGGTGTGGGGTGAAGGCATGATGTGCGTAGAAAGAGAGGGTCGGCTGCTCGCATGCGCGTGGCCGGCGGCCGGGGCGGGTCAGGCCAGCAGCTTTTCCAGCGTGCGGCGGTAGATGTTCTTCAGGGGCGCCAGGCTGTCCAGGGGGATGTGCTCGCCCGTCTGGTGGATCGTCTGGTTCAAGGGGCCGAACTCGACGACTTGCGGACAGATCCGGGCAATGAAGCGCCCGTCGGAGGTGCCGCCTGTCGTGGAGAGTTCCGCATGGACGCCGGTTTCCTCGGCGATGGCGGCCTGCAGGGCCCCGCACAGTGTACCCCGGGGGGTCAGGAAAGGCAGGCCGCTGAGAGTCCAGGCAATGTCATAGTTCAGACCGTGACGGTCGAGCAGGGCGGCTGTCCGGACCTGCAGCGCTTCCGGCGTGCTGGCGGTCGAGAAACGGAAATTGCAGTCGATCACGGCGACGCCGGGGATGACGTTTCCCGCGCCGGTGCCCGCGTGCAGGTTCGACACCTGGAAGGTGGTGGGCGGGAAATATTCGTTGCCCTCGTCCCAGCGAATCGCAGTCAATTCGGCCAGGGCGGGCGCCAGCTCGTGGATCGGGTTGCGCGCCAAGTGGGGATAGGCGACGTGGCCCTGGATGCCGCGCACCGTGATCCGGGCCGACATGGAACCCCGGCGGCCGTTCTTGATCGTGTCGCCCAGGGCGTGCATCGAGGTCGGCTCGCCGACGATGCAGTAATCGAGCGTTTCGCCGCGCGCTTCCAGGGTGCGGCAGACGTGAACCGTGCCGTCGGTCGCCGGGCCTTCCTCGTCGGAGGTGATCAGCAAAGCGATGGAGCCCGCATGGCCGGGATGGGCCGCGATGAATTCCTCGGCCGCGACCACGAAGGCGGCAATCGATGTCTTCATGTCGGCGGCGCCTCGGCCCACCAGCATGCCGCCGGTTTCCGTGGGCACGAAGGGGGGGCTGGGCCATTCGATTTCCGGCCCGGTGGGGACGACGTCCGTGTGACCCGCAAACACCAGCAGGGGCGCCGCTGTACCGCGCCGTGCCCAGAGATTGCTGACCGGGCCGCTGGGCAGCGATTCGCAGGCAAATCCCAGCGGCCGCAGACGTTCGGCAATCAAGTGCTGGCAGCCCGCGTCGTCTGGCGTGACGGAGGGGCGGGCGATCAGTGCGTGGGCCAGGGCGCGGACGTCGGTATCTGCCATGCTTCGAGTTTCCTTGAGTCGTGTGGACAGGCCCTAGGCCCGGAGCAGGTCGTTGATGCTGGTCTTGGCGCGGGTCCGGGCGTCCACGCGCTTGACGATCACGGCGCAGGCCAGGCTGTGGCTGCCGTCGGCGGCGGGCAATGAGCCCGGCACGACGACGGATCCGGCCGGCACGCGGCCGTAATGAATCTCGCCGGTGGCGCGGTCATAGATGCGCGTGCTCTGAGAGATGAAGACCCCCATCGCCAGTACGGAATTTTCTTCGATGACGACGCCTTCGACGATCTCGGAGCGCGCGCCGATGAAGCAGTTGTCTTCGATGATGGTGGGGCCGGCCTGCAGGGGCTCCAGCACGCCGCCGATGCCCACGCCGCCCGACAGGTGGACATGGCTGCCGATCTGCGCGCACGAGCCTACCGTGGCCCAGGTGTCCACCATCGAGCCTTCACCCACGCGCGCGCCGATGTTGACGTAAGAGGGCATCAGCACCGCGTCGGGCGCGATGTAGGCGCCGCGCCGCACCGTGGCGGTCGGGACCACGCGAAAGCCGCCACGCTGGAAATCCTCGGAGCTGTAGTCCTGAAACTTCAATGGCACTTTGTCGTAGTACAACTGGGGCGCCTGGCCCATGACGCGGTTGTCGGCCCGCCGGAAGGACAGCAGCACGGCTTTCTTGACCCACTGGTGAACCTGCCATTGGCCATCGATCTTTTCCGCCACGCGCAAAGTGCCGTCATCCAGCCCCTGGATCGTCTGCTCGACCGCGTCGGCCAGGTCGGAGGGAAACTGGCCGGGGCGCAGCGAGGCCCGGTCTTCCCAGGCGGATTCGATCAGATTCTGGAGGGAGGTCTGCATGATGAGCGGCTCGAAAAAATTGAGCCGGAAATTTTAACAGCGTGCCGCTCGTCCGTTGCGAAGCGTGTGCGACCGCCCGGCCGGGTGCGGGCCGCGGCGGGGTCAGGAAAGCTCCCAGCCGCCGCCGATCGCCCGGATGAGCCGCACGGCCGCATGGGCGCGCAGGCCGTTCAACTGCACCGCAGTGTGCCGGTGCCGCAGCACTTCCCGGTCGGCATCGATGACTTCCAGGTAGCTGATGGAGCCAGCGTCGTATTGGGTCTTCGAAAGTTCGGCTGCGCGGGTCGCCGAAGCGACGGCGGTATCCTGGACGTTCGTCTGTTCGCCCAGCAGGCGCAAAGTGGAGAGGCCGTCCTCGACTTCCCGGAAGGCGTTCAGCACGCTCTGGCGGTACAGCGCCACGTCTTCGTCGTAACGCGCTTGCGCCTGATCCATCCTGGACTGGCGCCGGCCGCCATCGAACAAAGGCAGGCTGAGCATGGTTCCCGCCAACGGCCCCAGGATGAAGCTGCGGCTTGACCAGTGCACCAGATCGCTCAGGTCGGAGGACTCGAAACCGAATGTGCCGGTCAGGGCAAGCTGCGGAAAGAAAGCCGCCTTCGCCGCGCCGATCCGGGCGTTTGCGGCCGCAACGGCCCGTTCCGCGGCGGCGATGTCGGGCCTGCGCTCCAGCAAAGAGGAGGGCAGACCGGCGGGAATGTCGATCGAAATCGTGTGCAGCGCCTGGACCGGCAGGGCGAAGTCCGAAGGGGCGCGCCCCAGCAGCAGGGCCAGCCCGTGTTCAGCCACCGCCCGTTGCCGCGCGATGTCCAGCGCCTGTGACCGGGCGGCGGCCAGTTCGGCGCGTGCCCGCGCCACATCGAGTTCGTCGATATCGCCTATTTGAAAACGTGTTTCAAGCAGGTTCAGGCTCATGCGTCGCAACGACACCGTATCGCGGTACAGCATCGATTCGGCATCCAATTGCCGGAGGGTGAAATAGGCTTGGGCAACATCCGCCTGCAAGGCGAGCATGACCGATTGATACAGGGCCTGGGCGCGTTCGGCATCGGCGCTGGCCGCATCCAGATGAGAGGCGACCCGCCCGAACAGATCGGCTTCATACGAAATGCCCGTCTGCGCGCGCCAGAGCGTGGCGGTGGCGCCGCCCGCCGGGCTGGCGTCCGAAGTGCGCTGGCGGGTGGGCCCGGTGCCGGCGGTCAGTTCCGGATACAGTCCGGAGCGCGCGGTTTTCTTCAGCGCGCGCGCCTGCTCGACCCTGGCGGCCGCGGCCTTCAGGTCCTGATTGGCGCGCATGGCCTGGTCTTCCAGGGAATCCAGCATGGGATCCTGGAAGACCGCCCACCAGCGTCCCCGTGCAAGGCTGTCCGCGGGTTGGGCTTTTTTCCATTGGAGCGTTTCGCCGGTGGACAGTCGGGCTTCTTTGAACGCCGCGGGGATCTCGACGGCGGGCCGCTGGTATTCGGGGCCGACGGCGCAGCCGCTCAACAGGACCGCCAGCAGGCCGGCTGCGCCGGCGAGGGGAAGGCGTTGAATCATTTCGGGGATTCCAGAGAGAGAGTCGTGGCCGGTTGACCGGTGGGGGCATGCACCGGCTCGTCGTGCACGGAAGAGGGACGCCGGCCGGACCCGCGCAGCAGTACGTAGAAGACCGGGGTCAGGTACAGACCGAACAGAGTGACGCCCAGCATGCCGAAGAAAACCGCGATGCCCATGGCATGGCGCATTTCCGCGCCCGCGCCGGAAGAAAGGATCAGAGGCACGATGCCCATGATGAATGCGATCGAGGTCATCAGGATGGGGCGCAGCCGCAGGCGGCTGGCTTCCCGCGCGGCGGCGACGGGAGACAGGCCGTCTTTTTCCAGATCGCGCGCGAACTCGACGATCAGGATCGCGTTCTTGCAGGCCAGCCCCACCAGCACCATGAGGCCGATCTGGGTGAACAGGTTGTTGTCTCCCCGCGTCAGCCAGACGCCCGCCAGCGCCGCCAGCACGCTCATGGGCACGATCAGGATCACCGCCAGGGGCAGCGTCAGGCTTTCATAGAGCGCGGCAAGCACCAGGAAGACCAGCAGGACACTGATCGGAAAGACCCAGATGCCCGCATTGCCGGCCAGAATCTGCTGATAGGTCAGATCCGTCCATTCGAACTTGATGCCTTTGGGCAGCGTCGATGCGGCGATGCGTTCGGCGGCCGCCTGAGCCTGGTCCGAGGAATAGCCGGGCGCCGGCCCGCTGTTGATGTCGGCGGCCGTATGGCCGTTGTAGCGCACGACCATTTCAGGGCCATACGTCGGGGTGAGCGACACGAGGGAACCCAGGGGCACCATGGCGCCCGAGTCGCTGCGCGTCTTCAGCCGCAGGATATCGTCGGGATTCGACCGGAAGGACGCATCGGCCTGCGCCTTGACCTGATAGACGCGCCCGAAGCGGTTGAAGTCGTTGATATAGAGCGAGCCCAGATAGATTTGCATGGTCTCGAAGACATCCGTGACGGACACGCCCAGTTGCTTGGCCTTGACCCGGTCCAGATCGACATCCAGTTGCGGGACGTTGATCTGGTAGCTGGAGAACGCGGGGCCCAGTTCAGGCGCTTTCGCCGCTTCCGCGAGGAAGGCGCGGGTTGCTTCGTTGAGCTTGTCGTAGCCCAGGCCGGCCGTGTCTTCGATCTGCAGTTTGAAACCACCGACCGTCCCCAGGCCCATCACGGGAGGCGGTGGAAAGACGGCGATATAGGCATCCCGGATGCTGGAATATTGCTGGCTCAAGGCGGCAGCGATCGCGTGGGCGGAAGTCGCCTCGTCCCGGCGCTGCGCGAATTCGTCGAGCTTGATGAACACCACGGCCGCGCTTGAGCTGTTGGTGAATCCGTTGATCGACAGACCGGGGAACGCGATGGCGCTTTCGACGCCGGGCTGAGCCAGGGCCAGATCGGTCATCCGGCGCACGACTTCGTCCGTGCGGTCCAGCGAGGCGCCGCTGGGCAACTGGGCGAAGCTGACGAGATACTGTTTATCCTGTCCTGGCACGAAGCCGCCCGGAACGACATAGGCGATGCCCGCCGTCAATGCCAGCAGGGCCAGATAGACGCCCAGGGTCGAGCCCTTGCGCCGCAGCACGCCGCCCACTCCCCGGGCATAGCCGTCGGAGGCGCGTCCGAAGGCGCGGTTGAATGCACGGAAGAAACCGCCCAGGATCCGCTCCATGCCGCGGGTGAGCGCGTCCGGCTTTGCACCGTGAGGCTTGAGCAGCAGGGCGGCCAAAGCCGGAGACAGTGTCAGGGAATTGAAGGCGGAGATCACCGTCGAAATGGCGATCGTCATGGCGAACTGCTTGAAGAACTGTCCGCTCAGCCCGGTCATGAATGCCAGGGGAACGAAGACCGCGACCAGCGTCAGAGCGATCGCGATGATCGGTCCGCTGACCTCGCGCATGGCGCGATAGGTGGCGTGGCGCGGACTCAGCCCGTCTTCGATGCCGCGCTCGACGTTCTCCACGACGACGATCGCATCGTCCACGACGATGCCGATCGCCAGCACCAGGCCGAACAGCGACAAGGCATTGATGGAATAGCCGAAGGCCAGCATCAGCGAGAACGTGCCGACGATGGAGACGGGCACGGCGAGCAGCGGGATGATGGAGGCGCGCCAGGTCTGCAGAAAGGCGATGACGACGATCACCACCAGGGCGATGGCCTCCAGCAGCGTCATGACGACCGCCCGGATGCTGGCGCGGACGAATTGCGTGGGGTCATACACAATGCGGCTTTCCAGCGAGGCGGGAAAATCCGTGGAAAGCGCCTGCATGGTCTGGCGCACGGCCTCGGACACCTCAAGAGCGTTGGCGCCTGGAGCCTGCATGATGGCCATGGCGACGGCCGGCTTGTTGTCCAGCAGAGACCTGAGCGCGTATTCGGAGGCGCCCAGTTCGATACGGGCCACATCGCGCAGCCGGGTGACGCCTCCGTCGGCCGAAGTCTTTAGAACGATGTCCCCGAATTCCTCCGCAGTTTGCAGGCGGCCTTGCGCATTGACTGAAAATTGCATGGCCGCATCGGGGCTGCTGGGCGCGGCTCCGATCACGCCGGCGGCCACCTGCACGTTCTGTTCTCGGATCGCCGAGACGACATCGCCTGCGGTCAGCCCGCGCTCGGCGGCGCGCTGCGGGTTCAGCCAAACGCGCATGGCGTAGTTGCCCGATCCCCAGATCTGGACCTCGCCCACGCCGGGGATGCGGGCCAGGCGATCCTTGACGTTGAGAACGGCATAGTTGCGCAGATAGGTCAGGTCGTAGCGGTCGTCCGGGGAAACCAGGTGCACGACCATGGTCAGCGCGGAAGAGGCCTTGATCGTGGTGATGCCCAGCCGCTGGACGTCTTCGGGCAGTCGGGGCAAGGCCTGCGCGACGCGGTTTTGCACCAGTTGCTGCGCCTTGTCGGGATCGGTGCCGAGATGGAAGTGGACGGTCACGGCCAGATTGCCGTCGCTGTTGGCTTGAGACTGCATGTACAGCATGTTTTCGACGCCGTTGATCGCTTCTTCCAGGGGCGCGGCGACGGTTTCTGCGATCACCTTGGGGTTGGCGCCGGGAAATTGGGCGCGCACGACCACGGAGGGCGGGACCACCTCCGGGTACTCGGAAATGGGCAGGCGGAAGACGGACAGCAGGCCCGCCAGCAGGATCAGCACGGACAGTACGCCCGCGAAGATCGGCCGATCAATGAAGAATTTGGAAATGTTCATCAGTTCGCTCAGGATTGGTGAGGCGTCGAGGAGGCCGATCCAGCGCTTGCGCCGGCTTCGCCAGCCGCCAGCCTGCCCGCATCGCCGCCGGTAGCCACCGGCGTCACGGTGTCGCCCGGCCGGACGCGCTGGATGCCTCCGATCACGACCTTGTCGCCGGCCTTCAAGCCGGTTTCCACGACCCGCAATCCGTTCCGGCTGGCGCCCAGCGTGACCTCCTGGTAGTGCACCTTATTGGCCGGGTCGACACGCAGGACGAAGCGCTTGGCCTGATCGGTGCCGATCGCCTTTTCTTCCAGCAGAACGGCGCCGTAAGGCCGGCCCGCACCCAGCCGGATCCGGGCGTAAAGGCCTGGCCGCAGCAGCCGCTCGGGGTTGTCGAACAGGGCCCGGACCCGCATGGTTCCGCTCAGGGGGTCGAGCTGATTGTCCAGCGAGGCCAGGCGGCCCCGGTGAGGGTAGCCTTGTTCATTGGCAAGCCCCATGGAAACCTGGACAGATTGAAAGGCGTTTGCCTCTCCTTGGGCCGCTGTCAGCAGGAAGGCGGCTTCGTCCATTTCGAAGGTCGCGTAGATCTGCGCGACGGAAACGACGGTCGTCAAGGGTTGCGGGCCGTTGGCGGTGACGACGTTGCCTTCGGTGATCTCCGCGCGCGATACGCGCCCGGATATCGGCGAGACGATGCGGGTATGCTCCAGATCCAGTTGTGCGGTCTTCAACGCCGCGCGCGCAGCCTCGACATGGGCCGCGGCCTCTCGCGCGGCATTGCGTTTTTCCTCGAAATCGCGGCGGGCGATGGCATTGCCGGCAAGCAGCTTCTGCCCGCGGGCCAGGTCGGCGCTGGTATAGGCGGCTTTTGCCTTGGCGGCGATCAGCCCTGCCTGCGCTTCGTCCACGGCGGCCTGGTAGGGGCGAGGGTCGATGGTGAAGAGCGGGTCGCCGCGATCCACCAGCGCGCCGTCCTCGAAATGCACCTTGATCAAGGTGCCGGATACCAGCGGCCGGATCTCGACGCGGTCCACGGCTTCGAGGCGTCCCGAGTATTCGTGCCAGTCCGTGATCTGCCGCAGCTCGATGGTTGCGATGTCGACCGGCGTGGCCGGCTGGCTGGCGGAGGCGGAAGATGCCGGGCCGCCGGCGCTTTTGCGCACCAGCAGAAAGCCGGATGCGAGGAGCACCAAAGCGGCGATGACGACCGCGTGCCGTCTGCGAAAAATATACATGGTGGGATTTCCTTCTGAACAGTGCGCTATTATTCTTTCTTTGCAAAAACGGATAAATACCTAGTTTTTGCCATCACTGTTCGTTATCAGGGAACAATCGTGCCGGTCTGATCCAGACTCGCACAGGAGAATCGAGATGGACCGCCTTCAAGCCATGCAGGTCTTTACCCGTGTCGTGGATGCCAACAGCTTCACTCAGGCGGCCGATAGCCTCAACATGCCCAGGGCCACGGTCAGCACGACCATCCGGAAGCTGGAAGAGCACCTGGGCGTGAAGCTGCTGAATCGCAGCACGCGCAGATTGAGCCTGACGCCCGATGGAGCGTCCTACTATGAGCGCTGTGTCGGCATTCTTGCGGAAGTCGAGGAGACGGAGGCGTTGTTCCAGGATCGCTCCAGGGGGCCGCGCGGCCGTCTGCGCATCGACGCGCCCCCGTCCCTGGGCCGCTTGCTGCTCATCCCGAAACTGTGCGACTTCCACGAGCGGTATCCGGACATCGAACTGGTCGTCGGTTTGAGCGACCGGCCGGTCGACATGGTTCAGGAAGCCGTGGATTGCGTACTGCGGATCGGCGAGTTGCAAGACTCTTCCTTGATCGCCAAACGGATCGGGGTGTTCAAAAGCGTGTCTTGCGCGGCGCCTTCCTACATCGCGAGATACGGAAAGCCGAACACTTTGGAAGAACTGGGCAATCACCGCGCGGTCAATTATTTTTCTTCGCGTACGGGGCGCAACATCGATTGGAGCTTCAAGGTCGGCAACGAGGTCGTGGACATTGCCGTCGAAGGTGTCCTGTCGATAAACGATAGCGATGCCTACGTCATGGCCGGCCTGGCGGGATTCGGCATGATTCAGCCGCCCCGGTACATGGTGGAGCCGCACTTGCAGGCCGGAAAACTGGTCGAGATCCTCGAGGCGTGGTCGCCGCCGCCCATGCCGATTTCAGTCGTCTACCAGCAAAGCCGCCACCTGTCTCCCAAGGTCCGCGTGTTCGTCGACTGGATTACCGACATCTTCCGCCATTGCCCGCTCATGGAAAAATGCCTGGGCGATTATCCCCTGGATGAAGCCTGCCAGTTTGCCGGCACCGCCTTGGGCCGCAATGGGTTGCGGGAACTCCTTGAACGGCAGAGTCTGCTGGAAAACTCATTCTGACGGGCGGAGCCCAATGCCACACGCCTATTCCCGCGGCAACGCGTACACCACGAGCTGATCGCCGACCTGTTCCTTGATGATGGAGTTGCCGCCGGCTACGAACGCGACGTACTCGCGGCCTTTGTAGGAGTAGACGGCGGGGTTCGCCACCACGGGAGCCTGCGCCTGATCCGACCAGAGCTCTTCTCCGGTCTCCAGTGAATAAGCGCGGACCTTGGCGTCCATCGAGGCTCCGATGAACACCAGACCGCCAGCGGTGACGGCGGGCCCGCCGATGGTGGGCGAGCCCCAGCTTTCCGGCATGAAAAAGCCATATTTCTGCGAAACGCCGACGGGGCGGCGCCATTTCACGCTGCCCGTATGCATGTCCAATGCCACCAGTTCGCCGTAGGGCGGCCGCCAGCAAGGCATGCCCAGCCAGTTCGTGGCGACTTCCAGGCGCATGCCGTAGGGGGCGCCTTGCTGTGGGGCGAAGCCGGATTCGTTGCCGGCGCCCGAGTCTGCCTCGTCGTAGGCCTGGCGTTCGAAGAGCTTGATGTATTGCACGATGTGCGAGACGTTCACGACCGCCGTCTGCCCGGCGGGGTCGAACGCCACGCCTCCCCACTGCACGCCGCCTGCGCTGTCGGGGTAGGCCAGGGCGCCTTCGCCTCGGGTGGTGGGCGGCGTATACATGCCGTGGTATTCGAGCTGCTCCCACAGGCGGGTGCATTCGCCTGCGCCCGCGATATCGGCGAGCCGCCAGACCTCGGGCTTGCGGGCCTGCTCGAGCAGGGGCGCGGGCCTGGTCGGAAACGGCTGTGTTGGAGACAGGTGCTCGCCCTTGACCGAACCGTCGCCTTGCGGCACCGGCCGTTCTTCGATCGGCCAGACGTCTTCACCGGTTTTGCGGTTGACGACGAACAGGAAGCCCTGCTTGGTGGACTGCATCAGCGCCGGAATCTTTTTGCCGCCGACGGTGATGTCCATCAGCGTTGGCGCGGCGTTGATGTCGTAGTCCCAGACATCGTGATGGACCCATTGGCGGGACCAGACGACCTCGCCGGTCTCCAGGTCCAGGGCGGTTGTCGAGGTCGCCAGAGGCACTGCGTCGGGCCAGTAGCCTCCCCAGTAATTCGGCGAGGGCGACGAAACGGGAACGTAGACGAGCCCCAGCTTTGGATCGACCGAGACCGCGGTCCAGACGTTCGCGGTGCCGCTGACCTTGCGCATCTCTGCGTCCAGCGCATGGAAGGTCCATTCCAGGTCGCCGGTGCGCGCGTTGAGGGAAAACAGGGTGCCGGGCGGCGCTTGCGCGTATGCCCAGTCTCTGCCCGCCCAGCCCAGGATCAGGTGGTCGCCCGCCACCGTGGGCGGTTGGAGCAGGGACAACGGATATTTGGCGTGAAGGGTGTTCTGCTCGTTGATATTCACCACGCCATGCCGGCCGAAAGCCTCGCATTTCCTGCCGGTATCGGCGTCCAGCGCGAACAACTGCGCATCCATGGTGCCGATGTAGACGATTTTCTGGCAAGGCTGCCCTGCTTGCGGATCTTCCGCCTCCCAATAGGCGACGCCGCGCGTCTTCAAGGCCGGCTGCGTCATGGCCTCGAGCGTGGAATGCGTGTCGAACTCCCAGCGCACCTCGCCGCTGGCCGGGTCCAGCGCGAAGACCCGATAAAAGGGGGTGCCGATGTAGAGCGTGTTGTTGGCGAATATGGGCGTGGCGGACCAGACGGTCGGCGGCAGGCCGCCCGAGCCATCGGACACGTCGCCTGTGTGGAATTGCCAGGCTTTCTCCAGTTTGTCCACGTTGCCGACGTTGATCTGATCCAGGGGACTGTATTTTTGGGCGCCCAGTTGGCCATGGAATGAGTTCCACTCGGCTCCGGCACGGTTTGGCGCTTCAGCGGTCAAAGACGCCGGCGCGGCAACCGTCGCCTTGGCGCCGCCCGGGGTTTGTGCGCTGGCGGCGTGGACGGCCAGGACGCATGCTGCCAGGGCGGCCGTGCAAAGAAGGGGATTCATCCAGGGTGCGATCGAGCGTTCATGCGTCATGAGGAGAATGCCTCGCGGTGCGGGCCGGTCGCCCGCGGTCGAATATCAGGCCGAGGAGTCCCCCGGTCATGGCGATTCCCAGCCACGGCTCATGCAGCAGCACGCCGGCAAAGGCATTGCCCGCCAGCAGGCAGACCAGCACGGCAAGCCAACTGGTACGAAGCGCCCCGGGCCGCAATCGCGGCAACGCGATTGCCATGAGGGCGATGACCACGCTCACGATCACGGCCAGAAGAGCGCCTTTAGTGCCGGTTACCCCGGTCAATGGAACCAGGTATCCATACAGCGCGATCAGGCTCCCGGCGACCGCGCCGGAAAACAAAACGGCAGCGCCTGCCGGGATGGACCGGAGTGCTTGCATCAGAATCTCACGGCCGAAGATTCAAGAAAGGTTCCGGAACGGAATCCTCTTTCATGGCCGCCTGCGACCGAATATGAGGGATGCCACGAAAAGAACGAGGAAAATAAAAAACAGAACCTTGGCGATGCTTGCCGCAGCCCCCGCAATACCGAAAAATCCCAGGACGCCCGCAACCAGGGCAATGATCAGAAAAACGATGGCGTAATAAAGCATGGGCGATCTCCAGAATCAATGAAGGATTGAATGCTATGGGTTTCCATGTGATGGCCTCATATTGCCGGGCCGTGTCGCCTATTCGCTTGCCTCATGGCCCACGATGCCGCCTACGGCCGCCCCGCCGATGGTGCCTGCGGCGCTGCCGCCGGTCAGGACGGCACCGCCTACCGCGCCAATCCCCGCTCCAGCCGCCGTGTTCTTGCCTTGCTGGGACATCCCGCCGCAAGCGCCCAGGCTGAGCAGCAGCCCGGCGAGCGCCATGCGGCTGGTGATCAATCTCAATGTATCCATGATCCTGCCTCCGTGCCGTTGATAATCGCCTTCACCCTAACACGATATTGAAATCAATTAATGCGCGGTTTTCTTGCCAATATTATCTGTGGTAACAAAGAAATAGTCTGTCGGTTGATTTTGGATTTGTTTTCAAGGGGTGTCTTCATAGGTCGTGATTATTCGCCTTGTACATTTGGATGCAAATAAAAATCCACTCGGAAATATGGGCATGCCGCTTGCTGTTTTCAGGGGTTGCATGAATATCGGGAATATCGGGAGCGTTGAATTTTTCGATCGGAATGCCGCCGCGCGGACCGCACGGAAAGAGCAATGCCTCTGCCGCGTTGCGAATGGAACATGAATCTTCCCGTGCGCGGTTGCCGGGCACGGAACTTGCGGCCTTTCTGCTCCGGATGTTGCAGCGTTCGCTGCTCAAGGAGAATCACATGAACAACGATACGATCAAGGGCAACTGGCTCCAGTACAAGGGCAAGGTCAAAGAGCAGTGGGGCAAGCTGACGGATGATGACCTGGATGTCGTTGCCGGCAAGCGCGATCAACTGGTTGGGCGGATTCAGGAGCGCTATGGCATGGCCCGGGATGAGGCCGACAAGGAAATCGCGTCGTGGGAAACCGACAACCGCTATACGTGGTAGGTCGAGTGCGGCAGAACGCGATGCGGCGCGGTCCCGGCGCGGGCTGGCCGTGCCTGGTCAGAGCCGGTTCGCTGATGGATGCCGTGGCCCAAGCCGCTCAATGGAAAGCCGCCGGCGCCACCGGCGTTCTGGCGCCGGCGCCGTGGCTCACCGGGGATGGGTCCCAGAGCGCAGCGCCTCTGAATGCCGATCAGAGCGCCCGGTCCGGGGCGCCGGTGCGCGACGAGATCGCCGCGGCATGCCGCCGTCTGGCCGGCAGCGGCCTGGACTGTCATCTTGAGTTGTCGCTGGACCGTGTGGCGAGAGGAGCGGCGCCGGATACGGCAGCCTCTTCCTGGTTGCGGGCCGATCCTCATGATCTCCACACCGATCCCCGGACGCCGCGCGTGGATCTCTTCACCCGCCGGATCGTGCGGGCTCCGCCCGGCTCCTTCACGCAGGCATGGGCGCGGAGGCTGGGCGATTGGAGCAGATGCGGGGTGGCCGGCTATTGTTTTCAGGCGCCCCAGCACTTGGCTGCTGAAACCTGGAGGGATCTGGTTTTCGCGTTGCGTGAGATGGTTCCGGGCGTGACCCTCATCGTCTGGACGCCCGGCCTCGCGCCCCAGGATTTGGCCTGTTGCCTCGAAGCGCGCTTCGACTGGACTGTTTCATCCCTCGCATGGTGGGACGGTCGGTCGGATTGGCTCGCGCAGGAGTGTGCGCGGTTGAGCGAGGTCGCACCGGTTCTGGCGTATGCGGGGCGACGAGGGGAAACCCGCTGGCTGGCCGCCGCCGCAGTGAGCGGCGACGGAATCATTCTGGATGCCCCGCTGGGTGCGAATGACATGCTGGGCCCCATTGCCGAGTGGAGAAGCAAAACCAGACTGCCGCCGGTCTCCTGCATGGCGATGGGCGGCTGCGCGGGCCGGATGACCGCCATGGTGCGTGCCCAACCGGGGAAAGGGGGGGTCATGCTGGCATTGTCCGCCGAAGGCGATCCCGGCGCGGCGGTGGAGATGTCCGACTGGGCTGGCCTGCTGCCGGGAGGCCCATGCAGCGGTGCCGACGTGCCTGCGGCGCTGCGAGCTCCGGTCGACAAGTTGGCCCCGGCCGCCTGCGCCCTGTGGCAATGGGCATCGCCCATGCCCGTGGAGTTCCTGCATCGCAATCTGGCCGCTGCGTTGTTGGCCGGGAACCCCGTGGGTGCGTTTGAAGAAAGTCTGTCGGGCTATCTGGCGCTCGCACAACGCATGGGGCGAAGGCTGGCCGAACTGCACGCGGTCTTCGTCGATCCTTTGGAGACGGCAGACGGCGGCCCGCCGCCGGCGTCGGCAAGCAGCCCGGCCGACATCGCGGCCGATGGCGAGCGCGCGCTGTGAGAGTTGTCGGCCGCGCTGGAGGCCTGCTCGGGATTGACCGGCCCTATCCGGGCGGCCTCGCGCGAGGCCATGGCATTCCTGCGCGAGCATGAAACGGCGCTGGCATCCCGCGTGCGCGAAGCCGCCCATCGCGCGCAAGGCGTGATGCGATTGAGGGGGCACGGCGACCTGCATCTGGGGCAGATCCTGGTGTCGCAGGCCGATGCCTATCTGATCGATTTTGAAGGCGAACCGCTCAACGGCGTCGACCAGCGGCGACAGGCCGCCACGATCTACAAGGATCTGGCCGGGATGCTGCGTTCTTTCGATTATGTTGCGGCGGTCGCTCGGCGGGACAGCGCGGTTCCGAAGGTGTCCGAAGCGCCGGCGGGGACGCCGCCCGGGCCGGACTCGCCTGAAGCGGCGGCCGCGTCACCGGAAGCACTGTTGTCGGCCTTCCGCTTGCGCGCCGGCGAGGCGTTCCTGGCCGGCTATCGTGATGCGCGCCCCTCCGTTTTGGCGCTGGCCGATGAAACGGAATCCATGCTGCTGGCGGTCGCGCAATTGGAAAAAGCAGCCTACGAAGTGCGCTACGAAGCTGCCCACCGCCCAGAATGGCTGCCAATTCCCTTGAATGCGCTCGTGCGCATTGCCAAGGCGCTGCTGGAGCCGCACTCCTCGCCCTCGGGGGGAGCATGAACGGGGGTTTCCATGAATTCGGCCCCTTGATCGGGGAGGACCTGCTTGCCCGGCACGGCGATGGCGACTGGCGGGCCGTCGCTGCGCTCGCGCCTTCGCTGACTGAAATCGATGGCGTGCAAGGATTGCGCTGCGCCGTCTGGGCGCCCAATGCGCGCAGCGTCGCCCTGGTGGGCGATTTCAATGCCTGGGATCCGCGGCGTCATCCGATGCGCTTGCGCCACATGGCGGGGGTGTGGGAATTCTTTTTGCCTGGCGTCCGCGGGGGGGATCGCTATAAGTTCGCCGTTCTCGGCGCCGATGGCGTGCTTCGCTGGAAGGCCGATCCGCTCGCCCGGCGCACCGAGAGTCCCCCCGGCACAGCTTCGGTGGTTCACGATGCTTCACTTCTGGCGTGGTCGGACCGGGACTGGTGCGCGGGCCGGGCGGCGCGCCAGCATCCCGGCCAGCCAATCAGCATTTACGAGGTCCATGCGGGATCCTGGGCCTTTCAGGAGGGAGACGGAGAACCGTGGGAGCAGTTGGGCGAGCGCTTGCCCGCCTATGCGCAGGCGCTTGGCTTCACGCATGTGGAACTGTTGCCGATCATGGAGCACCCGTTCGGCGGCTCATGGGGCTATCAGCCGCTCGGCCTTTTTGCGCCGGCCGCGCGCTACGGCACCCCACGCGGCTTTGCGCATTTCGTCGGACGTTGCCATGCGGCGGGAGTCGGCGTGATCCTGGACTGGGTGCCTTCGCACTTTCCCGAAGACGCGCACGGCCTGGAGCATTTCGATGGAACCCCGCTCTATGAGCATGCGGATCCCCGCGAAGGGCATCATCCCGACTGGCATAGCGCCATCTACAACCTTGGACGCAACGAGGTCAAGGCGATGCTGCTGGCAAGCGCCCATTATTGGCTCGACGAATACCACGTCGACGGTTTGCGCGTGGACGCCGTCGCCTCGATGCTGTATCGCGACTACAGCCGTGCCCCGGGTCAATGGATTCCCAACCGTTACGGCGGGCGGGAAAACCTGGAATCGATCGACTTTCTGCGCGAACTGACCGGCAGCGTGCGCGCCCGCGGCGACGGCGCCATGACGGTTGCGGAAGAATCCACGGCCTGGCCCGGCGTCACGAAGCCGGCGGGCGAGGGGGGGCTTGGCTTTGATTACAAATGGAATATGGGATGGATGCACGACACCTTGCAATACATGCGCCGCGATCCTGTCCACCGCCGCTACCACCATGGCGATCTCGCATTCGGACTGCAGTACGCATTCTCGGAGCGCTTCGTCCTGCCGCTCTCGCATGATGAAGTCGTCCACGGCAAGGGTTCGCTGGCGTCGAAAATGGGCGGCGAACCGGATCGCAGACTGGATGCGCTACGCGCTTATCTGGCCTTCATGTGGGTCCATCCCGGGAAGAAACTTTTGTTCATGGGCGGCGAGATCGCTCAATGGCGGGAATGGAATCATGATGCCGTCGTGCATTGGGATCTTCTTGATCATCCGGCGCATCGGGGGGTGCAGCGATTGGTCGGCCGACTGAATCAGTTGTATCGCGAGCGCGCCTCTTTGCATGCGAGCGATGCAGATGCCTCAGGCTTTTCATGGACTGTCGGCGACGACGCTGAAAACAGCGTGTTCGCTTTTGAGCGTTGCGCACCGGGCCATGCGCCGGTGCTGGCCGTTTGCAATTTCACGCCGGTGCCGCACCCTGGCTATGTCGTGGGGGCAAGCTGCGGCGTATTGTGGCGGCTGCTGCTGGATTCGGGTGGCCCTGGCGGAACCCCCGCGGCGCCGCGGAACATTCCCGCGCGACAGGAGCCTGCGCACGGGCGGCCCTTCTCGCTCACGCTGGATCTGCCGGGCGCCTCCACGCTTCTGCTTGCGCCTGGGAGTCTCGACGATGAATGACGCCATGCATGCTCCGCTGTCGGCGGGGAGGCCCTATCCGCTGGGCGCGAACTATGGCGGGCTCGGGGTCAACTTCGCTCTTTTTGCGGCCAATGCCGCCCGTGTCGACCTATGCCTGTTCGATGGCAGCGGACGAAAGGAACTGAGGCGTGTCCAATTGCCCGAATGCACCGATGAAGTCTGGCATGGTTATCTGCCCGATGCGGAACCTGGCCTGTTGTATGGTTATCGAGTGCATGGCCCCTACGACCCGGTCCATGGCCATCGTTTCAACCCGTACAAGTTGCTGCTCGATCCCTATGCGCGCCGGTTGCACGGCGCGGTCCGTTGGGGAGACGCGCTGTTTGGATATCGTGTCGGCCATGCGCGCGGCGATTTGAGCATGGATCGCCGCGACAGTGCTTCTTTGATGCCGAAATGCATCGTATCCCCTCAGCAGCCCTATGCCTGGGGTGATTCGACATCGCCGGACGTGCCCTGGGCAGACACGATCCTCTATGAGGTCCATCTGCGTGGCGTCTCCATGATGCGAGAAGATCTTCCCGCCCCCATGCGCGGGACAGCGGCAGCGCTGGGCGACCCCCGCTTCGTGGAGCATTTGCATCGGCTTGGCGTGTCGGCGGTCGAACTGCTGCCCATTCACGCATTTTTGCAAAACCGGACGCTGCAAGAGCGGGGCCTGAGCAATTACTGGGGCTATGACACATTGTCGTATTTCGCGCCTGAGCCGAGATATGTTCCGAACGGTCCCAATGAACTGCGGCAGGCCATCCGGCGCCTGCATGCGGCGGGCATTCAAGTCGTGCTGGATGTCGTCTACAACCACACCTGCGAAGGCAATGAGTGGGGGCCGACGCTCTCGTGGCGGGGGGTCGACAATGCCAGCTATTACCGCCTCGTGCCGGGCGACGAGCGCCACTATATCGACGAGACGGGTTGCGGCAACACGGTCAATCTTTCCCATCCGGCCGTGCTGCGCATGGTGCTCGATTCCTTGCGCGAATGGGCGGGTTCGTACCGCGTGGATGGCTTCCGCTTCGATTTGTGCACGACGTTGGGGCGCGAAGGCACGGGCTTCGATCCGGGCGCGGGGTTCTTCGATGCCATTCTGCAAGATCCGGTCCTTGCGCCCCTCAAGCTGATCGCCGAACCCTGGGATCTGGGGGCCGACGGTTATCGGCTGGGCCAGCATCCGCCCGGTTTCTCGGAGTGGAACGGCGTGTTCCGGGACAATGTGCGGCGCTACTGGCGCAGCGATGCGGGCCAGCGGCCGGGGATGGCGGATGCGCTGTGCGGTTCCCGTGGCCTGTTCGATCATCGTCACCGGCGCCCCTGGAGCAGCATCAATTTCATTACGGCCCACGACGGCTTCACGCTCACTGACCTGGTGAGCTATGCCGAGCGCCACAACGATGCCAATGGAGAAGCCGGGCAGGACGGTGCCGCCGAGAATTTCAGCGCCAACTGGGGCGAGGAGGGGCCCGCCGCCAACGAGGCGATCGTCCGCTTGCGCGACCGGGTCCGCCGCGCGCTGCTTGCCAGTCTGTTTTTTGCGGATGGTACGCCGATGCTGCGGGCAGGCGATGAACTCGGCCATAGCCAGTCGGGCAACAATAACGCCTATTGCCAGGACAATCCGTTGTCGTGGCTGGACTGGGGCTGCGCGAGCCGCCCCCGAAACGCGGCGTTGGTGCGTTTCATCGGCCGGCTTGTCGAATTGCGATGGCTTCATCCCAGCCTGCGCGCCAATCGCTATCTGGACCTGGCGGAAGAGGTCCTGCCGGACATCGCGCGCGCGAGCTTTTTCGAACCGGACGGACAGGCAATTTCACCCGCAAGCTGGGGCGAAGGCGAGCGCCGCGCATTCGCCCTGCGCCGCGCGTCGCCAGGAGACGGGACGGCGGACATGACGCTGCTGCTGCTGAATCCCTGCGTCGAGCCCCAGTCTTTCGTCATCCCTGGACCCGTGCTGAACTGGACGTGCGAACTGGATACCAGTGCGGAAGATCAACCGGCCACCTCCGTGGCGGGCCAGATCGAAGTGCGGCCGCATTCCATGGTGTTGCTGTCGGCGCGGGGCTCGCGGAGGGGCCCGGCATGAGGGCGTGGCCGGTAGGCTGGACGGCCGGCATCGGAAGACAGCGATGACCCGGCCCGCCGGCCGGAGGGGCGCCGGTGGCGGAGAGGAGCTGTTCCTCTTGGCGGAGCGGGCGGGCCTGCAGGAACGCTGGGTCGATGTTCACGGTGCTTCGCACCGCGTGTCGCCGGACACCTTGCGTGTGCTGCTGGATTCGATGGGGTTTCCCTGCGGGACTGCGGCCAATATCCGCGCAAGTCTCGCCGCGATGAAATGTCGCGCGGGGCCGGGTATGCCGAAACTGCTGATCGGCCGCGCCGGCGAGCCCTTGCGCCTGTCGGGCCTGCCGCCGGGCCCCTGCCTGCTGGAGCACGAAGAGGGTTGCGTACCCCCGCAGAATTTCCATCTGGCCTGCGGTGACTCTGACGGCTGGCTGAGAGTGCCGCTTCCCCCGGGATATTATTGCTTGCGTCCGCAGCGCGGCAGGCTGATCCGGCTGGCCATCGCTCCGCACGGAGCCGATTCCCTGGCCGGACGATGGGGGGCGGCGGGCGAGCGGTTGTGGGGTGCGATGGCCCAGATCTACAGTCTGCGCACTGCCGGCAAAGACCCCTTGACGTCCACCTGGGGGCACGGCGACTTTGGCGCCGTCCGGCGGTTGGCGCAACGGCTCGCCGAGGAGGGTGCGGATGCCCTGATGCTCAGTCCCGCCCATGCGATGTTCAGCGCCGATCCGGCGGCGTGCAGTCCCTACTGTCCCTCGAACCGCCTGTTCCTGAATGCCGCGTATGCGGCCCCTGTCGATGTGTTGGGTGAAACGGCGGTTCGCGCAGCCATGCGGAACCTGCCTTCGATTGACTGGGCCGCGTTGGAGGCCCCGGGGCGGATCGACTGGCCCCGGGTGTCCGCCGCGCGGATGCGGCTTGTGCGCCAGTTGCACAACGGGCTGCATCGTCTGGACGCCCGCATCCGGGATGATTACCGGCGCTTCCTGGGCGAACAAGGCGAGCCGCTGAAGGCGCATGCGGTGTTCGAGTGCCTGCAGGCCGATGCAGCGGTGGCTGTGGACCGCCGGGGGCGCCTGTTGCCTTGGCCGCGGTGGGAGTCGCGCTGGCGGGACGCCCGCTCGTCCGACGTACGGGCCTATGCCTCAAAGCATGCCCGCGAGGTCGATTTGCATTGTTTCCTCCAGTGGCTGGCCGCAACCAGCCTGGGCCTGGCCCATGGTGCGGCGCGCCGCGCCGGCATGCGCATCGGCTTGATGGCGGATCTTGCCGTGGGGGCCAGTCCGGCCGGGAGCCAGGCATGGAGCCAGGCCGGGCTTTTTTTGAAGGGAGCGTCGATCGGCGCGCCGCCGGACAGGCACAATCCGCTGGGCCAGAACTGGCATTTGACGGCATTCTCCCCGCATGCATTGCAGGCCGGCGCCCAGGAGCCGTTCCTGGCCGTGTTGCGTGCCGGCCTCGATCGCGTCGGCGGCCTCCGGATCGATCACGTCGCGGGATTCGAGCGGATATGGGTCATTCCCGAGGGTGCGGAAGCTGCGGATGGAGCCTATCTGAGGATGCCGGCGCGCGATTTGCTGGCGCTGACGGCACTGGAGGCCTGGCGCCGGCAGGCCCTGATCGTTGGCGAAAACCTGGGCACCATCCCGCCCGGCCTGGATGCGGCTCTGCGCCGCAACGGCATCCTGGGCATGAATGTGCTCTGGTTCATGAAACGCTCCGAGGTGGATCGGGCCGCGGCTTCGGATGAATCCCCGGCGTCGTTCCTGCCCTCGCGGGAGTGGCCGCAGCATGCGGCGGCCATGGCGACCACGCACGATCTCCCTGCCCGGTACGGTGCAGGAGTTTCCGAATTGGCGCCGCCGCATGCCGGTGGATGCGGTGCCGGCGTGTTCGACGAAACCCTGGCGCGATCGCCTGCAAGCCATCCGGCGGGCGCGCGGGGCGGGATGAGCCACGGAACGTGGGATGGGGACAATGAAGGTTTTGGCGCTGTGGTGCGAACGGAGAGACTTGAACTCTCATGCCTTGCGGCGCCAGAACCTAAATCTGGTGCGTCTACCAATTCCGCCACGTTCGCCAGGCAAGCCGATCATTATAGCGTGATTCATCCAGGATCCCCGGGCGGCCACGGGGCATTCCAGTTTCCGCTAAAATACCCCGTTTACTGTCAATCATTCAATAGGTCCCGAATGCAGCCCGTGGTTGAAAAATTGTCCGGCCTGGAGCGCCGCGTTGATCTGACCGTCTCGGTCGCCGACATCGAAAAGGAAGTCCAGGCACAGCTCAAGCGCATCGCCCGCACGGCGAAGGTGCAGGGCTTTCGTCCCGGCAAGGCGCCCCTGTCTGTCATCGAACGCAGCCATGGCCCGTCGGTCCGCTATGACGTGATCAACACCCAGATCGGCAAGTCCCTGGACAAGGTGATCGAGGACGCCAACCTGCGCGTGGCCGGCTCTCCCAGCCTGGAGCCCAAGGTCGAGGACGGCGAGGAAGGCGTAATGGCGTTTTCCGCGACGTTCGAAGTCTATCCCGAGATTGAACTTCCGGACCTGTCCTCCTTGAAGATCACCCGCAACACCATCGAAGTGGGCGAGGCCGAGGTGCAGCAGACCATCGATATCCTGCGCCGCCAGCGTACGATCTTCAAGCCGGCCGCCGAGCGCGCCGCCCAGAGCGGCGACCGCGTCACTCTGGATTTCGCCGGCACCATCGACGGCGTGGCCTTCGAGGGCGGCACCGCCCAGGACTTCCCCTTCGTGCTGGGCCAGGGCCGCATGTTGCCCGAGTTCGAGGCCGCCGCCACCGGCTTGAAGGCCGGTGAGACCAAGGTCTTCCCGCTGGCATTCCCCGAAGACTACGGCAGCCCCGCCGTGGCCGGCAAGCAGGCTGAGTTCACGATTACCGTGAAGGAAGTCGCCGAGCCCGAGTTGCCCGAGGTCGATGCCGACTTTGCCCGCGCCCTGGGCCAGGCCGAAGGCGACGTCGCTGCCCTGCTGGCCGATGTGCGCGCCAATGTCGAGCGCGAGGCGCAGGCCCGTGCCAAGAATCGCACCAAGGCCAGCGTGATGGACGCTCTGGCGGGCGCCTGCACCTTCGACCTGCCCAAGGCGCTGGTGGACAACGAAATCGCCAACCGCACGGCGGCTGCGCGCGAAGAACTGAAACAGCGCGGCCTGCCCAATGCGGACAGCATCCCCATCCCCGAGGATACTTTCCGCGCCGAGGCCGAACGCCGCGTGCGCCTGGGCTTGCTGGTGGCCGAGCTCATCAAGTCCGCCGACCTCAAGGCCAAGCCCGAGCAGGTCCGTGCCCGCATCGAGGAATTCGCCAAGAGCTACGAGCAGCCCGCCCAGGTGGTGGCCTATTATCTGTCCGACCGCCAGCGCCGCGCCGAGATCGAATCGCTGGTCCTGGAAGACAACCTCGTCGAGCATGTCCTGGCCAGCGCTCAGGTCACCGACGAAGCTGTGGATTTCGATACTTTGATGGGTGCCCGCTAAATGTCCAGGTTCACCGATTTCTACGCGTCGATGTACGGCGGGGACTCGGTCGTCCCCACCGGTTTGGGCTACGTGCCCATCGTGATCGAGCAGTCCGGCCGCGGCGAGCGGTCCTACGACATCTATTCGCGCCTGCTGCGCGAGCGGGTGATCTTCTTCGTGGGGCCCGTCAACGATCAGTCCGCCAATCTGGTCGTGGCGCAATTGCTGTTCCTGGAATCGGAGAACCCTGACAAGGATATCTCGCTGTACATCAATTCCCCGGGCGGTTCGGTATACGCCGGGATGGCGATCTTCGACACCATGCAGTTCGTCAAGCCCGAGGTCTCCACGCTATGCACCGGCCTGGCTGCCAGCATGGGCGCGTTCCTGCTGGCCGCCGGCGCCAAGGGCAAGCGCTATGCATTGCCCAATTCGCGCATCATGATCCACCAGCCCTCGGGCGGCGCCCAGGGTCAGGCTTCGGACATCCAGATCCAGGCCAAGGAAATCCTCAGCCTGCGCGAGCGCCTGAACAACATCCTGGCCGAACGCACCGGCCAGGACATCGAACGCATCGCCGTGGATACCGAACGCGACAACTTCATGTCCGCCGACGATGCGCGCGAATACGGACTGATCGACAAGGTATTGGTTTCGCGTATCGACGAAGCCAAGTGATTGGATAGCCATGACCGAGAAAAAGGGTTCCAGCGAGGACAAGGCGTTGCATTGCTCCTTCTGCAACAAAAGTCAGCACGAAGTCCACAAGCTCATCGCCGGGCCTTCCGTCTTCATCTGCGATGAATGCATCGGCCTGTGCAACGACATCATCCGCGAAGAGTCCCAGGACGCGGCGCGGGCCGCCGTGCGCAAAGAGCTGCCCACGCCGGAGGAAATCAAGTCCTTTCTGGACGGCTATGTCATTGGCCAGGAAACGCCCAAGCGCAACCTGGCGGTGGCGGTCTACAACCACTACAAGCGCATCCGCTACCAGGACGCCAAGGACGGTGACGTCGAGCTGTCCAAGAGCAATATCCTGCTGATCGGACCGACCGGCTCGGGCAAGACCCTGTTGGCGCAGACTTTGGCGCGCATGCTGGACGTGCCCTTCGTGATGGCTGACGCCACCACCCTGACGGAAGCCGGCTATGTCGGCGAAGATGTCGAGAACATCATCCAGAAGCTGCTGCAGAACTGCAACTACGAGGTCGACAAGGCCCAGCGCGCCATTGTCTACATCGACGAGATCGACAAGATTTCGCGCAAGTCCGACAACCCGTCCATTACGCGCGACGTCTCGGGAGAGGGCGTGCAGCAGGCCTTGCTCAAGCTCATCGAAGGCACGGTCGCCTCGGTGCCGCCGCAAGGCGGGCGCAAGCATCCCAACCAGGATTTCGTCCAGGTCGACACCACCAACATCCTGTTCATCGTGGGCGGCGCCTTCGACGGGCTGGAGAAGATCATCCGCGATCGCAGCGAGCGCTCCGGCATCGGTTTTGCCGCCACGGTGCGCGCGCGCTCCGAGCGGGGCGTGGGCGAACTGTTCGCCGAAGTCGAGCCCGAGGATCTGATCAAGTTCGGTCTGATTCCCGAGCTGGTCGGTCGCCTGCCGGTAGTCGCCACGCTCGAAGAGCTCACCGAGGATACGCTGGTGCGTATCCTCACCGAGCCGCGCAACGCTGTGGTCAAGCAGTTCCAGAAACTCTTCGAGATGGAAGACGTCGAACTCGACGTCACGCCCGAAGCGCTCACGGCGATCGCCCGCAGGGCGATCAAGCGCCGCACCGGCGCCCGCGGCCTGCGTTCCATCATGGAACAGGCGCTGCTGGGAACCATGTACGAACTGCCTTCGCGCCGGGACATCAACCGTGTGATCCTCGAAAAGGACGCGGTCGAAGGGCGGGATACGCCGACGCTGGTCAAGGGGCCCCGGCCCGACCGCCAGGCCGAAGAAAAGCCCCTGCGCTCCGCGGCCGCCTGAACGCGCGCATCCCGCGCCGCCCCGTCCAGCGGACGGGAATACCAAGGGTTCCCTGGCCTTCCGGTTCCCGTATACTTGGGGTGTGCCGCCGGCTCTTGAAAAGCGTCTGTCCGGCACCATATTCATCAGCAGGCACTATACGAAAAAGGAAGCCCGCGCTTCCTTTTTCTTTCAGATTCAATAGTTTGAGGAATCAACCATGTCTGCTAGCCAGATTCTGACCCAGGAACCTGTGGAATTGCCGCTGCTGCCGCTGCGCGACGTCGTGGTCTTTCCGCACATGGTCATCCCCCTGTTCGTGGGACGGCCGCGTTCCATCAAGGCGCTCGAACTGGCCATGGAGGCCGGCAGCAGCGTCATGCTGGTGGCGCAGAAATCCGCCGGCAAAGACGAGCCCACGCCCGAAGATCTGTACGAGATCGGCTGCGCGGCCAATATCCTGCAAATGCTGAAGCTGCCCGATGGCACCGTCAAGGTGCTGGTCGAGGGCTTGCAGCGTGCCCGCATCCACGAGGTGTCCGACGCCGAGTCGCATTTCTCGGCGCAAGTATCGGGCATCGACGAAGACCGGTCCGATCTGGCCGAGGCCGAGGCCCTGCGCCGCGCCGTCGTGGCCCAGTTCGAGCAATACGTCAAACTGAACAAGAAGATTCCGCAGGAGATCCTGACCTCGCTGTCCGGCATCGAGGATGCCGGCCGCCTGGCCGACACCATCGCGGCCCACCTGCCCTTGAAAATCGAGCAAAAGCAATCGCTGCTCGACATGCCCGGCGCCGCTCGCCGCCTCGAATCCCTGCTGGCCCAGTTGGAATCCGAAATCGAGATCCTGCAGGTCGAAAAGCGCATTCGCGGCCGCGTCAAGAAGCAGATGGAAAAAAGCCAGCGCGACTACTATCTCAACGAGCAGGTCAAGGCCATCCAGAAAGAGCTGGGCGAGGGCGAGGAAGGCGCGGACATCGAAGAGCTCGAGCGCCGGATCGCGTCCGCCCACTTGCCCAAGGACGCCCGCAAGAAGGCCGACGCCGAGCTCAAGAAGCTCAAGCTGATGTCGCCCATGTCGGCTGAGGCCACGGTGGTGCGCAACTACATCGACACGCTGCTCAGCCTGCCCTGGCGCAAGAAGAGCCGCGTCAACAACGCCCTGAAGAATGCCGAGGAAGTCCTCGACGCCGATCACTACGGCCTGGAAAAGGTCAAAGAGCGTATCGTCGAGTACCTGGCCGTGCAGCAGCGCGTGGACAAGCTCAAGGCGCCGATCCTGTGCCTGGTCGGGCCTCCGGGCGTGGGCAAGACTTCGCTGGGGCAGTCCGTGGCGCGCGCCACCAACCGCAAGTTCGTGCGCATGGCGTTGGGCGGTGTGCGCGACGAGGCCGAGATTCGCGGCCACCGGCGCACGTACATCGGTTCCATGCCAGGCAAGATTCTACAGAACATGGCCAAGGTCGGTGTGCGCAATCCGCTGTTCCTGCTCGACGAGATCGACAAGCTGGGCGCGGATTTCCGGGGCGACCCGTCCTCGGCGCTGCTGGAGGTGCTCGATCCCGAGCAGAACCACACCTTCCAGGACCACTACATCGAGGTCGACTTCGACCTGTCCGATGTGATGTTCGTGGCGACCAGCAATACCCTGAACATCCCGCCGGCCCTGCTGGATCGGATGGAGGTGATCCGCCTGTCGGGCTACACCGAAGACGAAAAGGTCCATATCGCCTTTGACCACCTGCTGCCCAAGCTGATGAAGAACAACGGGGTGCAGGAAGGCGAGCTGAGCATTGCCGAAGACGCCATCCGCGATATCGTGCGGTATTACACGCGCGAGGCCGGGGTGCGCGCGCTGGAGCGTGAAATCTCCAAGATCTGCCGCAAGGCCGTCAAACGCCTGCTCAGCACCAATGCCCCTGAACAAGGCCAGAAAAAGATCAGTGTCCGGGAATCGATCACGGTGGATGCCGGCAATCTGAGCGATTTCCTGGGTGTGCGCCGCTTCAATTTCGGCGTGGCCGAGAAAGAGGACAAGGTCGGCCAGGTGACCGGCCTGGCCTGGACGGAAGTCGGCGGCGACCTGCTGACCATCGAGGCGGCCGACATGCCGGGCAAGGGGGTGGTGCTGCGCACCGGTTCGCTGGGTGATGTGATGAAAGAATCGGTCGAGGCCGCCCGGACCGTGGTGCGCGCGCGTGCCCGCAAATGGGGGATCGCCGACCAGGCCTTCGAAAAACGTGATCTGCACGTCCACTTCCCGGAAGGCGCCACGCCCAAGGACGGCCCTTCGGCCGGGGCTGCGATCGCCATCGCCATGGTATCGGCGCTGACCGGGATTCCGGTGCGGGCGGACGTCGCCATGACAGGCGAGATCACGCTGCGCGGCGAGATCCTGGAAATTGGCGGCCTCAAGGAAAAGCTGCTGGCGGCGCATCGCGGCGGCATCAAGACCGTGATGATTCCGGAGGACAACGTCAAGGATCTGGCCGAAATTCCGGACAACGTGAAGAACCACCTGGAAATCATTCCGGTGCGCTGGATCGACCGGGTGCTGGAAGTCGCTTTGCAGAGCATGCCGGTGCCGCTGTCCGACGAGGAAGTCGCCCGGCTGGCGGCTGAGGCCGTGGCTTCCGCCAAGCCTGCGGAGGCGGGCAGCGGCGGGGTGATGAAGCACTGACCTTTCACCGGCCTTTCCGGCGGGGACCTGTGTTCGCGAGAACGCGGGCCCCTGTTTTTTTTGGCGGAAAGGCGCTGCCGCGCCCCGGCGGGGAGCAAAGGGGGAAGCGCTTGCCTACGCGGTGCTTTGCATCCGGCCCGGGATCAATGCAGCGCGGTGGCGCGGATCAGGCCGACGGCGATGCCTTCGATGGCGAAATCATCGCCCGGCCCGACGTCGATGGGCTGGAAATCGGGGTTTTCGGGCAGCAGGCGGATACGGCGGCCCTGATGATCCAGACGTTTGACCGTGACGTCGTCGCCCAGCCGGGCGACGACGATCTGGCCGTGCCTGGCCTGGGGCGTGCTGCGCACGGCCAGCAAATCGCCGTCCAGGATGCCGGCGTCGCGCATGCTGCTGCCGCGTACGCGCAGCAGGTAATCCGGAGCGGACTCGAACAGGTGCGCGGCCAGGGGGATTTCACGCTCGACGTGCTCGGCCGCCAGGACCGGGCTGCCGGCGGCGACGCGCCCCACCAGGGGCACCAGGTGGCTATCGGCCGGCGTCAGCCAGGATGGGGCGCCGGGCAGGGGGCCGGGCGTGTGGGCCGGTGGGCTGCCGGCGGGTGCGGAGGCTGTGGGCAGGCTGGCGGAGCCGGTGTCCGTCGCCTGGGCCTGCCCGGTGAGCTGGATGCCGCGCGAGGTGGCGGCCGACAGGCGGATGTAGCCTTTGCGCTCGAGGGCGCGGAGGTGGTCTTCGGCGGCATTGGCCGAGCGAAAGCCCAGTTCGCGGGCGATTTCGGCCCGGGTGGGCGGACGGCCCGTCTGCTGGATGGCCAGCCGGATGATATCCAGGATCTGGGACTGTCGGGCGGTGAGTTTCAGGGCCATGTCGCGCTACTGGATGGAAACACAGCCTGTATTGTGACGGAAGGGCGCGCACGGCGCAAGCGTGAGCCGCTGGCGGAAAGGCCGACGGAGCCTTTTGGAGGCTCCGTCGTGTGCCGATCAGCCCGGCCGCGGGGCAGGGGATGGTCAGGCCTTGATCACGCTGGCCACGGATTGGGCGACGTAATCGATGTTGCCGCTGTTCAGCGCGGCCACGCAGATGCGCCCGCTGCCAACGGCGTAGATGCCGAAGTCTTCGCGCAGGCGATCGACCTGGGCCTTGGTCAGCCCCGAGTACGAGAACATGCCGCGCTGGGCCTTGACGAAGCTGAAGTCCTGGTCCACGCCCTGGGCCTGGATTTTCTCGACCAGTTGATGGCGCATGGTGCGAATGCGGTCGCGCATGTCGGCCAGTTCTTCGGCCCATTGGGCATACAGCTCGGGTGTGTTGAGCACGGTCGAGACCAGCGCGCCGCCATGGGTGGGCGGATTGGAATAGTTGGTGCGGATGACGCGCTTGAGCTGGCTGAGCACACGGGTGCTTTCTTCGTCGCCGCCGGTCACCAGCGTCAGGGCGCCGACGCGTTCGCCGTACAGCGAGAAGGATTTGGAGAACGAAGAGCTGATGAACATGGTCACGCCCAGTTCGGCGAACAGGCGCACCACGGCGGCGTCCTCTTCGATGCCATCGCCAAAGCCCTGGTAGGCGATGTCCAGGAAGGGCACCAGTCGCCCCGCCTGCAGCGTGCGGGCGATTTCCTGCCATTGCTCAAAAGAGGGGTCCACGCCGGTGGGATTATGGCAGCAGGCGTGCAGCACCACGATGGTGCCGGCGGGCAAGGCGCGCAGCGAGGCCAGCATGCCGTCGAAATTCAGGCCGTGCGTGGCGGCGTCGTAGTAGTCGTAGCCGACGACCGGGAAGCCGGCGGCGGAAAACAAGGCCTGGTGGTTGGCCCAGCTCGGATTGCTGATGGCGACCTGGGCGCCGGGCAGGATTTGCTTGAGGAAATCGGCGCCGACCTTCAGTGCGCCGGTGCCGCCCAGGGTCTGCACCGTGAGGGAGCGGTGTTCGGAGATCAGCGGCGAGCCGGCGCCCAACAGCAGGGTGCGCGCGCCGTCGTTGTAGCCCGGGATGCCGTCGATCGGCAGGTAGTTGCGCGGCGCGGCTTCTTCGAATAGACGGGCTTCGGCCTGACGGACGGCTTTCAGCAGGGGAATGCGGCCGGCGTCGTCGTAGTAGACACCGACGCCGAGGTTGACCTTGGTGGACCGGGAATCAGCCTTGAATTGTTCGTTCAAGCCCAGGATGGGATCGCGGGGAGCGAGTTCGACGGAAGCGAAGATGGAGGACATGAGATACCGTAGGGACAGGGAAAAGGGGGAGGAGATCCCGTAAACCGGTCCGCCCGTCCCGCCGGCCGTCCCGGCAAGGGGCGCGTCGGACGTGGGGACTTGGTTTTAGAGATCCCTTGGTCGCGAAGGCCAACGATGAGATAATAAGGGGTTTACCCGAATAGTGTCTAGGCGAACCATGGCGAGTGGCGCAAATACCCCTGACCTGGTGGAGGACTCACCGGGTTTCGTGCATTTTTCAAACAGTCCGTTCCAGCTTTACCAGCCGTATCCGCCCGCCGGAGACCAGCCGGCCGCGATCGAGGCGTTGGAAGAAGGCGTGCACGACGGGCTGATGTGCCAGACGTTGCTGGGGGTGACCGGCTCGGGCAAGACGTACACGATGGCCAACCTGATCGCCCGCACCGGGCGCCCGGCCATCGTGCTGGCGCCCAACAAGACCCTGGCGGCCCAGCTCTATGCCGAAA
The DNA here is from genome assembly GCF_040955415.1 of Castellaniella ginsengisoli. Taxonomy (NCBI): domain Bacteria; kingdom Pseudomonadati; phylum Pseudomonadota; class Betaproteobacteria; order Burkholderiales; family Alcaligenaceae; genus Castellaniella; species Castellaniella ginsengisoli. The sequence continues at coordinate 2,390,010 of NZ_CP158257.1, forward strand.
TGCGCGAGTTCTTCCCCCGCAATGCGGTGGAGTACTTCGTGTCCTACTACGATTACTACCAGCCCGAGGCCTACGTGCCCTCCCGCGATCTGTTCATCGAGAAGGATTCGTCCATCAATGAACATATCGAACAAATGCGCCTGTCGGCGACCAAGAGCCTGCTGGAGCGCCCCGACACCATCATCGTGGGCACGGTGTCCTGCATTTACGGCATCGGCAATCCGGGCGATTATCACGCCATGGTGCTCACGCTGCGCACGGGCGACCGGATCGGCCGCCAGGAAATCCTGGCGCGGCTGGTCGCCATGCAATATGAGCGCAACGACATGGAATTCTCCCGGGGGGCTTTCCGGGCGCGCGGCGAGGTCATCGACGTCTTCCCGGCCGAGCATGCGGAGCACGCCCTGCGCATCACATTGTTCGACGACGAGATCGAATCCCTCGATCTGTTCGATCCCCTGACGGGCAAGCCGGTTCAGAGCCTGGTGCGCTTCACGATCTTTCCCAGTTCGCACTACGTGACGCCTCGCGAAACCGTGCTGCGCGCCATCGAAACCATCAAGGAAGAATTGCGCGAGCGCCTGGCCGAATTGACCGCTGCCGGCCGGCTTGTCGAGGCGCAGCGGCTCGAGCAGCGCACTCGCTTCGACCTGGAAATGCTGCAGGAACTGGGGTTTTGCAAGGGCATCGAGAATTATTCCCGGCACTTGTCGGGTGCGCTGCCGGGCGAGCCGCCCCCGACGCTGATCGATTACCTGCCGGCCAACGCGCTGATGTTCATCGATGAAAGCCACGTCACGATCGGCCAGTTGGGCGGCATGTACCGGGGAGACCGGTCCCGCAAGGATACGCTGGTCCAGTTCGGTTTCCGGCTGCCTTCGGCGCTGGACAACCGGCCCCTGCGCCTGGAGGAGTTCGAGGCGCGCATGCCGCAGTGCGTGTTCGTGTCGGCCACGCCGGGGCCCTACGAGGCGCAGCATGCCGACCAGGTGGTCGAACAGGTGGTGCGCCCCACCGGGCTGGTGGATCCCGAAGTCGAACTCAGGCCGGCCATCACGCAGGTCGATGATCTGCTGGGCGAGGCCAAGCAGCGCATCGCGCGTCACGAACGGGTGCTGGTCACCACGCTGACCAAGCGCATGGCCGAGGATCTGACCGAGTATTTGGGGGAAAACGGCCTCAAGGTGCGCTACCTGCATTCCGACATCGATACGGTGGAGCGGGTCGAGATCATCCGCGATCTGCGCCTGGGGGCCTTCGACGTGCTGGTCGGGATCAACCTGCTGCGCGAAGGCCTGGACATCCCCGAGGTCTCCCTGGTGGCAATCCTGGATGCCGACAAGGAAGGCTTTCTGCGTTCCGAGCGCAGCCTGATCCAGACCATCGGGCGGGCGGCGCGCAATCTCAACGGACGCGCCATCCTGTACGCCGACCGGGTGACGGATTCCATGCGCCGCGCCATGGATGAAACCGCCCGCCGCCGGGAAAAGCAGCAGGCTTTCAATATCGAGCACGGCATCACCGCCCGGGGAGTCAGCAAGGCGGTCCGCGACCTGATCGACGGGGTGGCCCTGCCGGCCACGGCGGCGCCGGCCGATGCCGGCTACGACGAATCCGCCCTGCACGACGAAAAGTCCCTGGCCAAGGAAATCCGCCGCCTGGAACAGCGCATGAACGAGCATGCCCGCAACCTCGAATTCGAGCAGGCGGCCTCCGTGCGGGATGCCCTGCGCGACCTGAAGGCCCGCGTCTTGCTGGGGTAAATCCGGGGCGGCGCCGGATCTGTTGCGGCGCGCCGTTGGAAGTGCTTCATAAGTCAGGTTTTTTTGTGGTTTTCCACAGAAAATACTTGCCAATTTCCGGGTTTTCCCGCACACTTTCACCTATCATGCATAAGGTACTTTTCGTCTGTACGGGCAATATCTGCCGCTCTCCCACCGCCCAGGGTGTATTCCAGCATCTTGTCGACGAGGCCGGCCTGTCCGACGCGATCCTCGTTGATTCCGCCGCGACCCATCATTTCCATGTGGGGGAAGCCCCGGACGCGCGCGCCCAGACCGCCGCGCGCAAGCGCGGCTACGATCTGTCGGCGCTGGTGGCCCGGCAGATTCGCGCCGACGATTTCCGCGACGCCGACCTGATCCTGGCCATGGATTGGGAAAACCTGTCCGCATTGCAGCAGCAATGCCCCAAGGTCTATCAGCACAAGCTCATGCTGCTGATGCGGTTTTCCAATGAATTCGAGGAAGCCACGGTGCCCGATCCGTATTACGGCGGCCCTGAAGGCTTCAACAAGGTTCTGGATTACATCGAAGACTCCTGCCAGGGCGTCCTCGAACTGGTGCGCAAGCGCGCATTGCAGTACCAGGCGGCCTGACCGATTCTTTGCCGTTTCCTGCCGAGGGCGCCTGCGGGCGCCCTCGGTTTTTCGCCCGCGCATGGGGTGGATCCAGGGGGGATGCCCCTGGACCACAGTCGGAATTGACAAGCATCAAGTTTTGCCAATGTTCCCGGGCTAAAACCGAGTATTTTACTCAGGTAAAAGGGTACACTTGACTCAAATAGTCGGGTATCCGACGTACCCGGAAATTCTCCGCACCCACAGAGGACTTCACCATGCGTTTGACGACCAAGGGACGTTTCGCCGTCACAGCAATGATCGACCTGGCCATGCGCCACCATAGCGGCCCGGTCACGCTGGCCGCGATCAGCTCGCGCCAGAACATTTCCCTGTCCTACCTGGAGCAGTTGTTCGGCAAGCTGCGCCGGCACGAACTGGTCGACAGCGTGCGGGGGCCGGGAGGCGGTTACATGCTGGCCCGGCATGCCCGCGATATTTCCGTGGCCGACATGATCTTCGCCGTGGACGAGCCACTGGACGCCACCAGCTGTGGCGGCAAGGAAAATTGCGATATCGGCCGCAACGGCCACAGCGGCAAATGCATGACCCACGACCTGTGGGCGACGTTGAGTCGTAAAATGCTGGAATACCTGGACTCGGTCTCGCTGCAGGATCTGGTCGATCAGCAGCGTTTGCGCGAATGGCAGGAATCCGGCCATATGCGCAACGGCCGCCCGACGATCCCGATCACGCCGGTCGCGGCCGGCACCCCGGTCCAGGAGCCCGTATCGGCCTGAGTTACCGGAGTTTCAATGCCACAGGATCTGTCACCGGATCATCGCCCCATCTACCTGGATTATTCCGCCACCACGCCGGTTGACGAACGCGTCCTCCAGGCCATGTTGCCCTGGCTGAGCGAGCGTTTCGGCAATCCCGCCTCGCGCAGCCATGCCTGGGGCTGGGACGCCGAAGAGGCGGTGGAGCATGCGCGGGCCCAGGTGGCAGAATTGATCCATGCCGATCCGCGCGAACTCATCTGGACTTCCGGCGCGACGGAATCCGACAACCTGGCCATCAAGGGTGTGGCGCATTTCCATGCCGGCCGGGGCCGGCATATCGTCACGGTCCGCACCGAGCACAAGGCCGTGCTGGATCCGTGCCTGGAGCTCGAACGCCAGGGCTTCGAAGTCACCTGGCTGGACGTGGATGCCCGCGGCCTGGTCAGCCCCGACGCGCTGGCCGCCGTGCTGCGCCCCGACACCATTCTCGTATCGATCATGCTGGTCAACAACGAGATCGGGGTCATCCAGGATATCGCGGCGCTGGCGGCGCTGTGCCGTGAGCGCGGTATTCTGTTTCATACCGATGCGGCCCAGGCGTCCGGCAAGCTGCCGATCGACGTCCAGGCACTGGGTGTGGATCTGATGTCCCTGTCGGCGCACAAGACCTATGGCCCCAAGGGGGTCGGCGCGCTGTACGTGCGCCGCAAGCCGCGCGTGCGCCTCGAGGCCCAGATTCACGGCGGCGGCCACGAGCGCGGCCTGCGCTCGGGCACGTTGCCGACCCACCAGATCGTCGGCATGGGCGCGGCTTTTGCGTTGGCGGGCGAATTGATGAGCACCGAAATTCCGCGCATTCGGGCGCTGCGCGACCGTCTCTGGGACGGCTTGCGCGACCTGCCCGACCTTTATCTCAACGGCGACCCGGAACGGCGCGTCGCGCATTCCTTGAATTTCAGCGTGGCCCATGTCGAAGGCGAAGCGCTGCTGATGTCCGTGCCGGAGCTGGCCGTGTCTTCAGGCTCGGCCTGCACCTCGGCCAGCCTGGAGCCTTCCCACGTGCTGCGCGCCCTGGGGCGCAGCGATACTCTGGCGCACGGCTCGCTGCGCCTGACGCTGGGGCGCATGACGACGCAGGACCAGGTGGATCGCGCCGTGCGATTGCTGCGAGCCCAGATCGGGCGCCTGCGCGAGCTGTCGCCTTTGTGGGAAATGCGCCGGCAGGGCACCCTGGGCGCCTGGGCGGAGCATTGCTGATGGCGGGGCCGCTGTATGGGCCGCAGGTCCTCGATCATTACCTGCATCCGCGCAACGTCGGCTCTTTCGACGCAGCCGACCCCTGCGTGGGGACTGCGCTGGTGGGCTCGCCCGAACTCGGTCAGATCCTGAAACTGCAAATCCGGCTGAATGGCGCTACCATAGAAGCTGCCTGCTTCCGGGCTTTCGGCAGCGGCGAGGCGATTGCAGCCGGCTCGCTGGCCACTCAATGGCTGCAAGGACGCGACCTGGATCAGGCCATGGCCATCGACAGCCAGGATATTGTCCAGGCCCTGGATCTGGCGCCCGACAAATTGCACTGCGCGCTGCTGGCCCAGGACGCCATCCGCGCGGCCGTGGCCGATTACGCGACCAAGCAAACCTCCAATTTCACCGACGAACATCATTCCTGAGGCACATCATGGGAATCACGCTGACACAACAGGCTGCTGAACATATCCAGCGCCATCTGGCCAAACGCGGCAAGGGACTGGGCCTGCGTCTGGGAGTCAAGCCTTCGGGTTGCTCGGGCATGTCCTATCACCTGGAGTATGTGGACGATCCAGTGGCCGAGGACCAGGTTTTCGAGCAGTTCGGCGCACGCGTCTACGTGGCGTCCGACAGCCTGCCGTACTTGCAGGGCATGGAGCTCGACTATGCGCGCGAAGGCCTGAACGAGGGCTTCCGCTTCAACAATCCCAACGAGAAGGCCGCCTGCGGTTGCGGTGAATCGTTTACCGTCTGAGCCTTCTTTTCCTCCGGCGCACGGAGACGCGATGCCGTCCCCGTGCGTTTTTTAATGTCCTTTGAATAGAACGAACGATCGTGCTATTCTAGAGGCATGACTTCTTCACACCTTCCTGGAAAACGCGCCACCACGCGCGAACACATTCTCGACAGCGCATATGCCCTTGCCTGCGTCGGGGGGCTGGAAGCCTTGTCCATCGGGACGTTGGCCGCCAGCGTCGGCATGTCCAAGAGCGGAGTGTTCGCGCATTTCGGTTCACGCGAGGAACTGCAACTGGCCGTGTTGAAAACCGGCGGGAAACGCTTCATCGCCAAGGTGCTGCTGCCCGCGCTGGAGCAGCCCGGCGGCCTGCCGAGGCTGCGCGCCATCGTGGCCAACTGGTTCGACTGGGTCCGGCGCTATCGGAGCGGCTGCGTGCTGTTGTCCGCGTCCAGTGAATACGATGGCCGCGAGGGCGCGTTGCGCGAGGCCGTGCAGGCCCAGCAGGCGGGCTGGCGCGGTGAACTGGAAAAAGCGATTGCGCAAGCGGTGCGGGCCGGAGATCTGCGCGCCGACACGGACGCATCCCAGTTGGCTTTCGAAATCCATGCGCTGATGTTGGCCTTGCACCATGACGGCGGCCTGTTCGGCCATGACGAAGCCCGTCGCCATGCTGCAGAGGCGTTCGAGCGCCTCTGGCGCAGTTGGCAGCCCTGAATTCCGACCCTGAACAAGAGGCGATTCCATGTCTTTCTATCCCGTTTCTGCCCGGCTGCGCCTGGGAGTGCTGCGTACAGGCCTGGTGCTGGGCGCCAGGCTGGCGCCCAGGTACACGGCCGATTGGGCCGCACGCTTGTTTGCCACGCCTTCGCCCAGCGCGCGGACCATGCCCGAGGACGGCACCGCGCGGCAGGGTCGGCTGGAGGTCCTGGGCGAAACTGTCGCCACTTACGTCTGGGGGGATCCCGGCGCACAACCCTACGTGCTGCTGGCGCATGGCTGGTCCAGCCATGGTTTGTGTTTTCGCCCGTGGGTGGACGCCTTGTGTGCGCGGGGATATGCCGTGGTGACGTTCGACCAGCCGGGCCATGGCCGCAGCACCGGTGTGTACTGCTCGTTGCCTGAGTTCGTGGCGACGATCCGCGCTGTGGGCGCCGCCTATGGGCAGGCGGCCCTGGCGGTCGGGCATTCCCTGGGCGGTGCGGCGCTGGTCTTGGCCCAGGATGAACACTGGCAGGCGCGCCGCATGGTGCTGGTCGCGCCTGCCGCGGACCTGCCGGGGGCCGTCGGCCGGCATCTGCGCCGCTTGTGGCTGGGGGAATCCTTGCGCCCGGCCTTTTACGATGGGCTGCTGCGCCGCACGGGCCAGAAAATCGAGGCCCTGGACATCCATCGCCGCTTGCCCGCACTGGGACAGCCCGCACTGATCGTGCACGATCTGGACGACAAAGAGATCCCCTGGAGCGAGGGGGAGCACTACGCGCATTGCTGGCCTGGCGCCCGGCTGCTGACGACGCAGGGATTGGGGCACCGCCGGCTGCTGGACGATCCGGAGACGGTCGCGGCCGCCCTGGCGTTCGCGGACGGCCGGATCGTCGGGAGCCGGGTGCTGGGATCGCCCAACCTGCCCCTGGGTTTCGCCTGAAGCGTCCGTTTGTGGCTCAGTCCTCGCGCCGCAGGTGGGGAAACAGGATCACGTCGCGGATATTGGGGCTGTCCGTCAGCATCATGACCAGGCGGTCGATGCCGATGCCGCAGCCGCCCGTGGGGGGCATGCCGTACTCCAGGGCGCGCACGTAGTCCGCATCGTAGTACATGGCCTCTTCGTCGCCGGCGTCTTTGGCGGCAACCTGCGCCTGGAAGCGCGCGGCCTGGTCTTCGGGATCGTTCAGTTCGGAAAAACCGTTCGCAATCTCGCGGCCGCAGGCGAACAGCTCGAAGCGTTCCGTGATGCCGGCCTCGGTGTCCGAGGCTCTCGCCAGCGGCGACACTTCCACGGGGTAGTCGACGATGAAGGTGGGATGCCAGAGTTCGGCTTCGGCGGTTTCCTCGAAGAGCGCCAATTGCAGCGCGCCCAGTCCGGCGTGAGCCAGGAGGGGGCCGTCCACGTCCGCGCCCAGACGGCGCAGTTCGCCGCGCAGCCAGGCCGCGTCCAGAAGCTGGGCGGGCGCGTAGCCCGGGGCGTACTTGAGGATGGCCTCGGTGATGGTCAGGCGGTCAAACGCCTGATCGAGGTTCAAGGCCTGGCCCTGGTAGCTCAGGTGGGCGGTTCCGCACACGCGTTGCGCGGTCTCGCGGATCAAGGTCTCGGTGTAGTCCATCAGCCAGCGGTAATCCGTGTACGCCGCGTAGAATTCCATCATCGTGAATTCCGGGTTGTGGCGCGGGCTGACGCCCTCGTTGCGGAAATTGCGGTTGATCTCGAAGACCCGCTCGAAGCCGCCCACGATCAGGCGCTTCAGGTAGAGTTCGGGCGCGATGCGCAGGTACATGTCCATGTCCAGCGCATTGTGGTGGGTGATGAAGGGCTTGGCCGCCGCGCCGCCGGGAATGGGGTGCAGCATCGGAGTCTCGACTTCGAGGAAGTCGGCGTCCGACATGATCTGGCGGATTGCGGTGACGATGCGGCTGCGCGCCAGGAACGTTTCACGCGTGCCCTCGGTCATGATCAGGTCGACGTAGCGCTGGCGGTAGCGCAGTTCCTGGTCGGCCAGGCCGTGGAACTTGTCGGGCAGGGGACGCAGGGATTTCGACAGCAGGCGCAGGGATTGCACGCGCAGGGACAGTTCGCCCTTGCGTGTCTTGAAGACCTCGCCTTCAGCGCCGACGATGTCGCCGATATCCCAGGACTTGAAGGCGGCATAGGCTTCGTCGCCCAGCACGCCGCGGTCCAGGTATAGCTGCAGGCGGCCGCTGGCGTCTTGCAGCGTGGCGAAGCTGGCCTTGCCCATGATGCGCTTGAGCATCATGCGCCCGGCCACGCGCGCATGCCGGCCCAGGGACTGCAGGGCCTCTTCGTCCAGGGCGCCGCAGTCGCGGTGCAGATCGGCGGCATGCGTGTCGGGGCGGAAATCGTTGGGAAAAGCAGGGCCCGCCTGGCGCAGCGCCTCGAGTTTGGCGCGGCGCTCGGCGATCAGGCGGTTCTCGTCGGGGGCTTGGGTGTCTGTCTGCGAAGTCATGTCGTGCAATCGGTGAAAGGAAGGCGAGGGCGTCCGGGCCATGCTGCGGGCTGGCCGGAGCCGGCCCGCCCGCGAAGCAGCCTAGACGCCCTGCTTGAGGCTGGCCGTGATGAAAGGGTCCAGGTCGCCGTCCAGGACTTTCTGGGTGTTGGAGATTTCCACACCCGTGCGCAGGTCTTTGATGCGGCTTTGGTCCAGCACATAGGAACGGATCTGGTGGCCCCAGCCCACGTCGCTCTTGGCGTCTTCCAGTTTCTGCTGCTCGGCCATGCGATTGCGCATTTCCAGTTCATAAAGGCGCGATTTCAGCATCTGCATGGCTTCGGCGCGGTTGCGGTGCTGAGAGCGGTCGTTCTGGCATTGCACGACGATGCCGGTGGGCTGGTGCGTGATGCGCACGGCGGAGTCTGTCTTGTTGATGTGCTGGCCGCCGGCGCCGCTGGCGCGGTAGGTGTCGATGCGCAGGTCGGCCGGATTGATGTCGACCTCGAAGGAGTCGTCGATTTCCGGGTAGACGAAAACGCTGGCAAAGGACGTGTGGCGGCCGTTGGATGAGTCGAATGGGCTCTTGCGCACCAGGCGGTGCACGCCGGTTTCGGTGCGCAGCAGGCCGTAGGCGTAGTCGCCCTCGAGCTTGATGGTGGCCGACTTGATGCCGGCGACCTCGCCCTCGGATTCCTCGAGGACTTCGGCCTTGAAATCCTTGCGCTCGGCATAGTGCAGGTATTGGCGCAGCAGCATGGAAGCCCAGTCCTGGGCTTCGGTACCGCCGGCGCCGGCCTGGATGTCGATGAAGCAGTTCAAGGGATCGGCCGGATTGTTGAACATGCGGCGGAATTCGAGCGCCTCCAGGCGTTCGCCCAGGGCGGCGCAGTCTTCCTCGATGGCGCTCAGGGTGGCGTCGTCATCGTCGGCGCTGGCCAGCTCGAACAGATCGCGTGCGTCGTTCAGGCCTCGTTTCAGGTCGGCCAGGGTGTGGACGACGGTTTCCAGGGATTTTTTTTCGCGGCCAAGCTCCTGGGCGTGCGCCGGATCGTTCCAGACGTCCGGGTTTTCCAGTTCGGCGTTGACAACGAGCAGGCGTTCGGCTTTGGTATCGTAGTCAAAGATACCTCCGAAGCAGATCCTGGCGCTCGGCGTAGTCGTCGATGCGGGCAATGATCTGGTTCTGGCGTTCGGCTTCCATGGAGATGTCCTGTGTCGAGCGCGCAGCAAGCCGCGCGCATTAAAATGCGGGTCAATCCGCCATTTTAGCGCGCTCCGGGCAGGGGCGCCGAAGCGCGGCGCTTCATCGAAAGGAGAATCTCGCCATGCAAGCACCGGAACCGGACCGCCGCGTACCCGCGCCCGCAGGCACGCGGGATCTGCGGCCCGCGCATGCCATGCCGCCCTGGTGGCATGCGGCCCTGCACGGGTTGTCGCCGGCGTATTTCGGCCTAGTCATGGCGACCGGCATCGTGTCGCTGGCCTCGGACATGATGGGCCATCCGCTGCTGGCGCACGGGCTGTTCGCCTTGAACATCGTCCAGTACGCGGTGCTGTGGCTGGCCTATCTGATGCGCGCCTGGCGGTTTCCCCGCCGTTTCTTCGGCGACATGATCGATCATGCCCGGGGACCGGGCTATTTCACGCTGGTGGCGGCCACCGGCATCCTGTCGAGCCAGTTCATTCTGCTGCGCGACGACCTGACCCTGGGGTTTGCGCTGTGGATGCTGGCCGTGGTGCTGTGGATCGGGCTGACCTACACGATCTTCACGGCCTTCACGGTCAAGAGGACGAAGCCGCCGCTGGACCGCAGCATCAGCGGCGCCTGGCTGCTGGCGGTGGTGGCGACCCAGGCGCTGGCCGTGTCCAGCGCGCTGCTGGCGGCCCGCATCGGGCAGCCCTTCCGGCTGGAACTCAATCTGGTGGCGCTCTCGATGTGGCTTTGGGGCGGGATGCTGTACATCTGGATGATGTCGCTGATTTTTTACCGCTACAGCTTCTTTCCCTTTTCTCCAGGGGATCTGTCCCCGCCGTACTGGATCAATATGGGCGCCATGGCGATCTCCACGCTGGCCGGCTCCCTGTTGATCTTGAACGCGCCTCAGGCGCCGTACCTGGTGTCGCTGCTGCCCTTTCTGAAGGGCTTCACCGTATTCTATTGGGCCACCGGGACCTGGTGGATTCCGATGCTGCTGTTGCTGGGGGTGTGGCGCTACGCCTTCCAGCGGTTTCCGTTCAGCTACGATCCGTTGTACTGGGGGGCGATCTTCCCGTTGGGCATGTACGCGGCCTGCACCTGGCAGATGAACCATGCCATGGGTTTCGATTTCCTTGGGTTCCTGCCGCCGGTGTTCCTGTATGCCGCTCTGTTGGGCTGGCTGCTGACTTTCGCGGCGATGGCGCGCCGCTTGTGGCGCCTGGCGCGAGGGCGGGCAAGCGCTGCCTGAGGCCGCCGGCACGGCAGGCGCCCGGCCCTTGCCGCGCTCAGGCGGCCAGGCTCGACGGCGTCCCCTGGCCCAGGGGCAGGGGGGCGATGCGGTGTCTGTCCGGCCAGGCGGCCGCCTCCCGGGCGGTGTGATCATGCGCCGCTGTCAGGCGCTCGACGGAGCCCAGGCGGAATTGCGTCAAGGTCCGGTGCAGATCGGCGACGCGATCACGCTGCTCGGCGACCACGCGCGCCGCCGCCTGCGCTTGGCGGACCCCGCGCGTGCCGATGGTGTCCAGGCGGCGCGCGGCCTGCGCGGTTTCATGGATGGCCCGGGCCTGGGACTCGGTCGCGGCGGCGACTTCGTCCATGATCCGCCGGCTCCGCCCGGTCGCCTGGACCACCCGGTCCATGGCTGAACGCGCCTCGGCGGCCAGAGCCGCCCCCTGGCGGCTGGAGCGGATGGACGCCTCAATCGTGGATTGGATCAGTCCGGCGGCCTGATCGCAGCGCAAGGCAAGCGATCGGACCTCGGCCGCGACAATGGCAAAGCCGCGCCCGTGCGCGCCCGCATGGGCGGCCTCGACAGCGGCGTTCAGGGCCAGGATGTTGGTCTGGAAGGCGATTTCGCCGATCTGCCGGGCGGCTTCCTCGACGCGTTCGCCGCCGCGCGCGAGATCCCCCATGGCTTGGGCCAGCCGGTCCACCGTCTCGGCGCCGCTCCGGGCTTCGCCGTCGCTCTGTTCGCTCAGCCGCCGGGCTTCCGCCGCCCGTTCGTGATTCAAACGGACGAGGTCGTCCAGGCTGTCCATGGCCGAAGACATCTGTCCGGCCATGGCGCATTGATCGTGGCTGTCGCCCAGCGCCATCTCCTGGCCCGAGGACAGGACATCCATGCCGGCGTTGACGTGCGCGAAGTGATCGGCGACCCGGCTGAGCGTGCGGTTCAGCCCTTGGCGTATGCCCTCCAAGGCCTGCATCAGGCGGCCCATCTCGTCGCGGCCTCCTTCTTCGATGGGGATGGAGAGATCGCCGTTCGCCAGATGGCCGGCCAGGGCGACGCTCTGGTCCAGGGGCCGCTTGACTGAACGGTACAGGCTGCGAAGCGCCAGCATGCTGCATAGCAGCAACGCCAGTACCGCGCCGATGGCGATTCGCCCGGCCAGTTGCCCGTCGGTTGAAGCCTGACCGACGCGCGCCGCCATGCGTTGCGCCTGGTGGCTGTCGAAGGCGTCGATCAAGGCAATGATGTCCGCTTCCGCCTGGCTGTATTGCTGGTTGAAGATCAATGCCTTGGCGAGCAGGGCATTGGGAAGGGCGATGCGCACGCCTCCCTGGCCATCTTCCAGTTCGCCCTTGGCGGTGCCGATGGCTTCGCGTTGGGTGGCGGCCAGTGCCCGCAGCCGGGCGTGGGCATCCTCGAACAAGGCCAGTTCGGTCTTGTCGAGACCGGCCTGCCTGAAGCGGGCGAGGGTATCGGCCTGGATGCCCTGGCCATCGGACGCCCGGCCATCCAGCACGGCCAGATGCCCCAGGTAGCGCTGCTCGAATTCCGGCTGTTCGCTGGCGACGAAGGCGGCCGCGTCCCGGGATAGGGCGGCGGCCTGTGTGCGGTACCAGCCGGCAAGCTGGCTGGCCTGGTAGCGGGCGGCCTGCGCGTCGCGCAGGCTATCGGTGGTTCGTTGCAGGTGGGCGACGGCCCCCATGACGAGGCCGGCGCATATCGCCAGCACGGCCATGAAAAGAATGAATCGGGTTTTCAGCGTGGGCGCAAACCGCATGTAGGCAATCCCCTTGGTTGGCACGCCGGGTCCAGGCGGCCCGGGCTTGCGCAGGGATTATCGCGATCGATTATGACACCCGTGTGTCGGCTCCGGACTTTCCGGGGCGTCTTCATCCGCTGGTTTCGAGGCGGGCGCAGTCGGGCGCCAGAGCATCCAGGGCGGCATCATCCAGCAGCCGCGCCGCCATCGGCAGCAGTTCTTCATCGGCGCAGGCCAGCCAGCCCCGGTAGTCCTCGATCCAGACAGCCAGCGCCTCGCGGGCGGCCGGGTCGGCCGCGGCAGGGCGCACCGCCTGGCGCCAGCGCCGCTCCAGATCGGCGCGATCCCGAGCCAGGCCGCCCGTCAGGCCTTTCAGGCACACCGCATCCGAACCCGCCATGGATTCGATGAGTGCGGGAAACAAGCGGGTTTCCAGGATCTCGTACGCGGTGCGCGCCGGACCTTCGAACCAGGCCGCGGCGCCGGGCGATGCGTCTGCGCCTGCGTCGGCAAGCGCGTCGAGATGCCGGCGGGTTTCGGCATGGGCGGCCAGCAGCCGGGCGATCGGGGACGGGAAGGAAGAAAGCGTCATGGAGGCCTCTGGAATGCGATGTCCTATCGTAGCGCCGCGGTTGGTCCGCGATCCACTTGCGAGAGCATTTCTTTATTCCAATAAAGAATAAAGAAATGGATAATAAATTGTTGTTCCTTATTAAGCGGGGTCATTAAAGTACGGAACATGATTAAGCCGTTTTCTTTCTGGTTGTTTTTCGTCTATGAATCTCTCCTTCAAGCAGGTTGAAAAGCATTTCGGTGACCTGCGGGTGGTCGAAAGCTTCGAGCGCGACATCGCGCCGGGCGAGCTGGTGGCGTTGGTCGGGCCGTCGGGTTGTGGCAAATCCACCCTGTTGCACATGGCGGCGGGCCTGGAGAAGCCCACGTCCGGCCAGGTGCTGGCCGATGGCAGGCCCGTGCGCAAGCCCGATCCCAGCCGCATGCTGATGTTCCAGGAAAACGCGCTGTATCCGTGGCTGACGCTGGTCCAGAACGTGGCCATGGCCCTGGAGCTGCAAAAGATCGGCCGGCCCGAAGCCCAGCGCCAGGCGCGCCTGTGGCTCGACAAGGTTCAGCTCAAGGGCTTCGAGGATTATTTTCCGCACCAAGTCTCGGGCGGCATGCGCCAGCGCTGCGCCTTGGCGCGCGCCTTCATCACGCATCCCGAGGTGCTGCTGCTCGACGAACCCTTCGGCGCGCTGGATGCGCTGACCCGCATGACCTTGCAGGACGCCTTGCGCACGTTGATCCGTGAAACCCGGCCTACGGTCCTGTTGGTGACCCACGATGTCGACGAAGCGCTGTTCCTGGCAGACCGCATCCTGGTCTTCAGCGCCCGGCCTTCGCGCGTGCTGAAGGAATTCCACTTGTCCGACACCGGCAAGACCCACGATCTGTCGAATTTCGCCGAGATGCGCCGGGAAATCCTGGCCTTGCTGGGCATCGTCGGCGACTCCGAACACTCATCGTCCATTCCCGAGGAACTCGCAGCATGAAACTCAGCCATTTTTTGACGCCCGATCGCTTCAAGGCAATAACCGGCCCCCGGGGAGGCAGCAAGCCGCAGGCGCGGCGCGGAGGCTTCCGGTTCCTGATTCCCCTGGTCGCCGCGCTGACGCTGGCCTCCCAGGTGCAGGCCGCCGAACCCTTCAAGGTCGGCTACATCCGCGTCATGGACGACGCCCAGGCCATCGCCGCCTACGAGGGCAAGTTCTATGAGAAGCAGGGGCTGGACGTGCAACTGGTCGAATTCAAGTCGGGCACCGACCTGATCAAGGCCATCGTCGGCGGCCAGCTCGATACCGGAGTGCTGGGCTTCACGAACGCAGCGTCCTGGTCTTCACGAGGCGCGGACCTGAAAGTCGTCGGCGGCGCACAGCGTGGCTACCATGCCCTGGTGGTGCGCGAAGACACGGGAATCGAGAACGTGGCTGACTTGAAGGGCCATACCCTCGCCTCGCAGAAAGAGGGCAGCACGGCCGATACGGTGCTGCGCGGCGTGGTGCTGAAGGACGCTGGCCTGGCGCCCGAGGACGTCACGATCATGGGTGTGAGCCCCCAGGTGGCCGTGCAGTCTCTGGTCGGTAAGCGCGTGGATGCGGCTTTTCTGTTCGAGCCCCAGGCCAGCATTGCCCAGTTGATTGCGCCGGTCAAGCAGATCTATGAGATCGGCGCGGTCTGGCCGTTCCCCTGCATGGTGACCATCACTTCGGGCGAGACCCTGAAAAACAAGAAGGAACTGGTCTGGAAATCGCTGGATGCTCAGTTGGAAGCCATCGAATTGCTCCAGAACAAGCCTGACGAGGCCGCCAAATTGATTGCGGGCTATTTCATCTCCGAGCCTACCCTGAAGACTTTGAAGCACGGCGAAGTGCCGCGCGAACAGGTCATCAGCCAGGCGATCAAGACCCAGACCTTCAATGCTGCGCTGACGCCAGAGGATTTGTCGCGCATGCAGGAAGTCGCGGATATCATGCAGGCCCGCGGCGCGCTGAAAACCGAGGATGGCAAGCCCTACGAGGTGAAGTCGATCGTCGATCTGGATTGGCAGCGGGCCCGCAAGCTCTGATGCGCCGGGCGGCCGGGTGCGCGATAATGTCGCCCCGTCCCCCCGTTCCTATTCACGTGGAATCGCGGTCGCCGCATTGCGTGAACGGACCTGAAATCATCCTGATGGCCGGGCTTGCGCCCGGCCATGCCGTGTCTGGAATCCATGAGCAAAAAACGACGTCTTTCCCCCGCCGCCCGCAAGCTGGCCATGCTGATCGCCATTGCCGCCATTCTGCTGTTCTGGCAGATGGCCGCCTGGACGCTGCCCGACTTCCTGATGCCGGGCGTGCCCAAGGTGCTGGAACGCATATGGCACGATGTCCAGACCGCCGAGTTTCGCGCCATCCTGGCCGGCAGCATGGGGCGGCTGGGAGTGGGCTACGGCTTCGCTCTGCTGTTCGGGATCGGCTTCGGGCTGGCCGGGGGCTTGCTGGTGTTTTTCCGCGAGGTTCTGAAGTCCGCGATCATCGTGCTGCAATCGATTCCCTCGATCGCCTGGGTGCCGTTGTTCCTGATCCTGATGGGCTTTGGCAACGTGCCCATCATTGTGGTGATTGCGCTGGCGGCGTTCTTCCCGGCTGCCTTGTCGGTCATGAATGCGACCGAAAGCGTGTTGCAGACCCATGTGTCGGCGGCCCGCGTCATGGGCGCCAATCCCTGGGACATGCTGCGGCGCGTCTACCTGCCCGCCGTCATGCCGGAGCTCATCACCGGCGCCCAACTGGCCTTCGGCAATGCCTGGCGCGCCTTGATTTCGGCCGAAATGCTGATCGGTTTTGGACAGGGGCTCGGCCGTTCGCTGGCTTACGCGGGCGAGACGGCGGACATGGTGGGCGTGATGGCCAATATTCTGACCATCGCCATCCTGGCCACATTGATCGACCAGGTTTTCCTGGAAAACATCAAGCGCAAGGTGCTGCGCTATCAATACGTGTGAGGCCCGGCGGACGGTCGGGGCGTGCAAAGCCATGAAGGACTCTTCGCATTCATTTCTCAGGATCCGCGTGCTGGCCGGGCTGGCGGCCGGCGCGCTGGCGCTGTTCCCCGCCGCGGGCATGGGGGCGTCCGCCGGAAGTCCGCCGGCGTCCGCTTCAGGCGACGGCTGGCGCCTGGGCGTGGCCGAGGTGCCGGCGCCGCAGGCGCCGGGCGCCAAGGTGCGCACTCCGGTCCGTATCGAGGTCCTGGCGGGACAACTGGGGGAGGGCGGCGCGCCGCTGCAGGCCGTGGCGGCCGGGCAGGCCGCGCAACAGCTTGCCGAAGATGCGCTGGACGCCTGGGTGGGTGTCTGGCCGGAGGAAAGCGCTTCGCTGCCGGCAGGCGTGCGCGCCGTCGCGCTGGGCTGGTCGGCCGCTCCCATGGCGATCATGCGGACCGATACCGATATCCATGCCTGGTCCGACCTGAGCGGCCGGACGGTGTGCCTGAGTGCGGACGGCCGCTCGGGGGGCGAACTCGCCGCGCGCTTCGGCGCGATCGAGCAAATCTATGCCTCGGCGACCGACGCGCTGCTGGCGCTGAGGATCGGTCAATGCGACGCCGCTGTGCAAGACGAGGATTTCCTGAGGCAGTTGCTGACGTTTCCCGAGTGGAAGAAATTCTCGGCGCAACTGGCGCCTTATCGGACACAGAAGCTGACGCGCCTGTTGCGTGACGATCTGCCTGCGTCCCTCAAGGCCGCCGTGCGCCGGGCCACATCGCAGGAACGGCTGCGCGAGCTGGCTCGTCAGCAGGCCAGGGATATCGCCTTCGAGGTCTATCTGGATCAGACGGTGCCGGATTGCCACTGAGCATCCGTGGCGCCGCGGGCGGTGCGGCGGCCGGAGCGCCGGGCGTATGAGGGAAGGTCAGTGGCGGCGACGAGGGGTCGGGGCGGCGCCGCCGCCGGGGCCGCGGTTCAGGTGGCGGAAGGTAATGCGGCCCTTGGTCAGGTCATAGGGCGACATTTCCAGGGTGACCTGGTCGCCCGCCAGGATGCGGATGTGGTGCTTGCGCATCTTGCCGCCGGTATAGGCGATGACCGGGTGTCCGTTGTCCAGAGTCACGCGGAAGCGCGAATCCGGCAGGACTTCCGTCACGGATCCGTGCATTTCGAGCAGTTCTTCTTTGGCCATTGTGGTGTGCTCCGGTGAGTAGGACAAAAGATCAGCGGGCGTGCGATGCGCCTGGTGGCGCGGCATGCGGGCGGGGTCGCAGGGGCGATCAGAATCCAGGCAGGGGCGCAAGACCCCCGAAGGGACGGCGGGATGAACCCGCGTAGACTGGCAAAAAAGGGGCCAGAATTGAAAACCGCTGATTATCAAGCACTTATATGATAGTGCCTGAAGTGTTTGATGTCAACGATCTGAGTGCTGAATCATTGTCGCCGGGCCGGGGGGCCGGTTTCCTGCGGTTAGAATCTGCACTGAACCCCCCTTTCCAATGCATCCATGAACGAACGTCTGAGCCCGGGCACGGTGGCCCTGCTGCTAATTCCGCCCATGTTGTGGGCAGGCAATGCCGTCGTGGGCCGGGCAGTGGCCCAGATGGTGCCGCCCCTGACCCTCAACTTCCTTCGCTGGACACTGGCGTTGCTGCTGCTTTTGCCTCTGGGCTACCGGGTGCTGGGCGCCGGCAGCGCCGTCTGGCGCGAGTGGCGGCGCTATGCCGTGCTGGGCTTGCTGGGGGTGGGGCTGTACAACTCGCTGCAATACCTGGCCCTGCATACTTCGACGCCGGTGAACGTCACGCTGGTGGCGGCCAGCATGCCTGTCTGGATGCTGATCGTGGGCCGGATCTTCCATGGCGTGGCGATCCGGCCGGCCCAGGTGGCGGGCTCCGTGCTGTCGCTTGCCGGGGTGGCCGTGGTGCTGTCCCAAGGCGGATGGGATCAGTTGCTGGCGTTGCGCTTCGTGGCCGGAGACCTGCTGATGGTGTTGGCCACCATCATCTGGGCCTTCTATAGCTGGCAACTGACCCGGGTGCCGGCCGATGCGCCGGTGCGCTCGCATTGGGCCGGATTCCTGCTGGGGCAGGTGCTCTATGGCGTGATCTGGTCGGGGGTGTTCGCCACCCTCGAATGGCGCCTGACGGACTGGCGGATCGATTGGGGCTGGCCCTTGGCGCTGACCGTGGTTTTCGTCGCCGTCGGCCCGGCGGTCATTGCCTTCCGCTGCTGGGGCGCCGGAGTGCAGCGCGTCGGGCCGACGCTGGCGGGCTTCTTCAACAATCTGACGCCGCTGATCGCCGCCCTGTTGTCGCTCGGGCTGCTGGGGGAAAGCCCCCGGCTTTTCCATGCGCTGGCCTTCGCCTTGATCATCGGCGGCATCGTCCTGTCTTCCCGGCAGCCGCGGCCATGACTGCGCGCGGCGAAAGCGGATCGCTGCTGCCGTCCTACGGCAGCCTGGCGGCCAGCATGTTCATCGTCGGCGCCTGTGTGGCTTTGAGCAAGCCGCTGGCGGCCGTGTTCCCCGTTTTTCTGCTGGGTTGGTTGCGCTTTGGCATCGGCGGCGCGGGCATGCTGCATTGGTTGCGCCGTCCGGCCGCCGAGCCCGCACCCACTTTGCGCGTACGCGGGCTGGTGTTCCTGGAGGCCTTTATTGGCAGCTTCCTGTTCACGGTTTTCATGGTGTTGGGTGTGAGCTACAGCGGCGCCGTGGCCGCCGGGGTGGTGATGTCCGCCATTCCAGCCGCGATCGCGGTGCTCAGCCGCTTCGTGCTGCGCGAGGCCATTCGCCCCAGGATCATGGTCGCCATCGGTTGCGCCATCGCCGGCGTCGCTCTGCTGGCATGGACGCATCCGGAGCCGGAAAGCGGCCCGGCGGCGGGCGCGGAGCATCATGCGCTGGGTTATGCGCTGCTGGGCGGCGCGGTCTTGTGCGAAGCCTGCTACGCCGTGATCGGCAAGCGTCTGACGGCCGTCCTGTCGTCGCGGCGCATCAGCGCCCTGATGAATCTGTGGGGTTTCGTGCTGATGCTCCCTGCGGGTGCGTGGGCCGCCTGGCGCTTCGATTTTGGCGCGGTGTCCTGGGCCGTATGGGGGGTGCTGCTGTTCTATGGGCTGGCATCGAGCTGGACCATCTGGTTGTGGATGACGGGCCTGCGCCGGGTGCCGGCTTCGCGCGCGGGGGTGTTCACCGTGCTGCTGCCCGTCGGATCGGCCTGTGTCGGGGTCTGGATGCTGGGCGAGCCCTTCGGTCCGCTGCAGGCATTGGCCTTCGGCCTGGCCCTGGCGGGCCTGCTGTTGGCCGCCTGGCCGGCGCCTTCACCGGGCTGAGCGCCCGCCGGCGGAGTGGCCGGGACGAAGGGACGCTTTGGCGGGGCCGCGCTCAGGCCGCGTCCCGGGCGTCTTCGATCAAGAGCTGCACGCTGCTGCGGCCGCCCCAGGTGTTGCAGTCCAGCCGGTAGACGGCCTCGATGGTCTCCGGCAGCGGGTCTGCGTGATTGAACCAGATGGCGTCCAGGCGCAGGCCGTCGCGTTCCAGGAAGAGCTTCAGGTGCTTGTCTTTCAGCGGGCGCTGATGCAGAACGCGGAAACGGTCCTGGAACAGCGGCGGCGGGAACCCCGCCCCCCAGATCTGGCCGGCCAGCAGGTTGGCGGTCTCCACGGTCAAGTAGTCCGTCTCCAGAGAGCCGTCGGTGTCCAGGCGCGGCT
Source organism: Castellaniella ginsengisoli (assembly GCF_040955415.1). NCBI lineage: Bacteria > Pseudomonadati > Pseudomonadota > Betaproteobacteria > Burkholderiales > Alcaligenaceae > Castellaniella > Castellaniella ginsengisoli. The sequence continues at coordinate 2,409,700 of NZ_CP158257.1, forward strand.
CGAAAGACTCGCGCCCGCCCAGAGTGCGTACGGCGGCGTCGAACTGCCGGGAAAAATCGTCGAAGGCGGCTGTTTTGAGCGTGAGGCCGGCGGCCATGGCGTGGCCGCCGAATTGCAGGATGGCGCCTGGCAGCCGCTTGCTGACCAGATCCAGCGCATCGCGCAGATGGATTTCCGGGATCGAACGGCCCGAGCCGCGCAGGGTGTCACCGTCGTCCGGCGCAAAAGCCAAGGCGGGACGCCAGTAGGTTTCTTTGAGGCGCGAGGCCACCAGGCCGATCACCCCCGGGTGCCAGCCAGGCTGCCAGACGCAGACGCTGGCGGCGCGGGCCGCCTGGGCATGCGTGTCCAGGTGCGTCAGGGCTTCGTCGCGCATGACGGTTTCTCGCGCACGGCGCTCGCGGTTGATTTCATCCAGCGCCCGGGCCAATTCCAGAGCGCGGTCCGGATCGTCTTCCAGCAGGCAATGGATGCCCAGGCTCATGTCGGCCATGCGGCCGGCGGCGTTGATGCGCGGCCCCAGGGCAAAACCCAGATCGTTCGTGCCGGCCCGCGCCGGATCGCGGCCCGCGACCTCGAACAGAGCGGCCAGCCCGGCCTGCATCCGGCCTTGGCGGATACGCCGCAGCCCCTGGCCGACCAGCAGCCGGTTGTTGGCATCCAGACGCACCACGTCGGCTACCGTGCCCAGGGCCACCAGGTCGGCGCAGGTTTCGAGCTTAGGCCCGCCTTTGGGCGGCAAGGCGCCGCGCGAGCGCAAAGCGGCGCGCAGGGCCAGCATGACGTAGAAGATCACGCCCACGCCGGCCAGATGCTTGGAGGGAAAGCCGCAGCCGGCCTGATTCGGGTTGACGATGGCCAGGGCCTCGGGCAGGGCGGGTCCGGGCAGGTGGTGATCGGTGACGATGACTTCGATTCCGGCGGCGCGCGCCGCCGCGACGCCTTCGAGGCTGGCGATGCCATTGTCCACGGTGATCAGCAGGTCCGGCTTGCCGGCGGGGTGGCGGCAGGCAAGTTCGACCACGGCCGGAGACAAGCCGTAGCCGGTCTCGAATCGGTTGGGGACCAGGAAATCGACCTGAGCGCCCATCGCCCTCAGGGCGCGCACGGCCACGGCGCAGGCCGTGGCGCCGTCGCAGTCGTAATCTGCCACGATCAGCAGGCGTTTTCCTGCCTGGATGGCGTCGGCCAGCAGGGCGCCGGCCTGATCGACGCGGCTGAGGCGGTCCGGCGGAATCAGTGCGGCCCATTCGGTCGGTGCGGGGCATTCGAGCCCGCGGGCGGCCCACAGACGGGCCAGCAGGGGATGCACGCCGGCCGCCGCCAGGGCCCGGGTCCGTTCCGGATCGGCGGTGCGTGCCAGGATCAGCGGCCGCACCACCAGCGCCTCCAATCCAGCGGCCGCAGGCGCCGCAACCAGCCGGCGCGCGCGGCCAGTTCCACGGTGCGTTCGCGTCCGGTCAACACCAGCGTGGGCGCCGCGCTGGCCAGGGGCGCGAAACAGCGCTGTTCCAGGCCCGTCAGCGCTTCGATCCAGCCGCCCCAATCCTGGGCAGTGGCATAGGGTGCGAGCGCGGTTTCAATGCGCAGGTCGTCCGGCAGGGGACGGCCCAACTGGCTGCGGCGCGCACCGCCGTACAGCCACAGGCTGTTGATCGGCGCCAGGCCATCGCGCTGGCGCTGCAGATTGACCGGATGCTCGTGCCAGGCCATTTGCAGCCCGTTGACCAGGCGCCGCCAGGGCCGCGCCGCCGGGGCTTGTGGCCACCAGTCGTTGACGGCGCTGACAGCGACCAGCGCCGGGCTGGCGCAGGCCAAACGGATGGGCTCGGGCCAGCGTACTCGGCAGGTGTTCGGGGTTTCCGGCGTCAACGTGATGCCGCTGTCTTCGATCAGGTCGCGGGCAGCCTCCAGCAGGGCGGCGGATTGCGCGGCGGTGATTGCCAGAGTGTCGGCCGGCAGCAGGGCGGCGCCGTCGCGCGAGGGGGCCATGTGGATCAGTTCGGCCAGCCACACGGGCTCGTCGTCCGCGACGGGCAGGCGCAGCGGCCCCAGACCTGCGCTAATATGCTCGTCTTGCCCCGGCGTGAATCCGCGTGCGCTGAGCAGCCAGTGTTCCAGCGGCGTGCACCAGGTGTCCGCAGCGGGGCAATCGGTCGGCAAGGGCGGGCCGAAACTCAGCCAGCGGGCCAGGGTGGGGGCGCGTTGCGCGACATGGGGCGCCAGTTCGGCCGCCACCTCGGGTTCGGGCAAAGCCCCGGGAATCACGATATGCATGGCGGAATTGTAGGGTATCAATCGGACGAGGATGGCAATACGCATGGCGTATGAATGGTGGATAGGGGCGCGCTACGCGGGCCTGGCCCGGACGGGGCGGGGCGGACGCCGGGGCGACCGCTTCGTGTCCTTCGTGGCGGCCAGTTCCATGGCGGGCATCGGTCTGGGCGTGGCCGCCCTGATCATTGTCCTGTCGGTCATGAATGGTTTTCAGACTCAGGTGCGCGACCGCATGTTGTCGGTGCTGCCGCACATCGAACTCTATGTGCCGGGGTCGGGTCACGAGCGGGTGCTGGAGCATTGGCGCGATCTTGCCGATGCCGCCCGGCAGGATCCGGCGGTCCGGGGGGCGGCGCCGTTCGTCGCGGCCCAGGGCATGCTGGCGCGCGGCCAGGGCTTGAGCGGCGTCCAGGTCAGAGGCATCGATCCGACCATCGAGCCGGAGGTCTCCGACCTGGCGGATCAGATGGCCTCCGGCACGCTCGACAGCCTGACGCCGGGCGCATTCCATATGGTGATCGGCAGCCAGATCGCCCAATCCCTGGGGCTGATGGCAGGCGATACGGTGTTGCTGCTGGCGCCCCAGGGTTCGATCTCGCCGGCCGGTTTCACGCCGCGCATGCGGCAGTTCACGGTCACGGGGATTTTTTCCTCGGGTTATTACGAGTACGACGCTTCGCTGGTGTTCATCGACGTGCAGGACGCCGCCCGGGTATTCCGCGACAGCGGGGTGAGCGGTGTGCGTCTGCGCATCGCCGACATGCAGCGTGCGCCCCAGGTGGCCCATTCCCTGCTGGACCGGATGCCGGCGGGCGTGCGGGCCATGGACTGGACCCAGAACAACCGCACCTGGTTCGCCGCCGTGCAGACGGAAAAGCGCATGATGTTCCTGATCCTGACCCTGATCGTCGCGGTGGCGGCGTTCAATCTGCTGTCCTCGCTGGTGATGGCGGTCAAGGACAAGCGCTCGGATATCGCCATTTTGCGCACTTTGGGCGCCACGCCGGCCGAGATTGCGCGCATCTTTCTCATCCAGGGCGCACTGATCGGCGTGGTGGGCACGCTGGGAGGCGTTGCGCTGGGTACGCTGGTGGCCTACAACATCGACGTCATCGTGCCCTGGATCGAGCACCTGCTGGGCATCCAGTTCCTGCCCCAGCAGATCTATTTCATCAGCGAGCTGCCGTCCAATCCCGAGCTGGACGATATCGCCGTGATCGGCGCCACATCTCTGGTCTTGTCTCTACTGGCCACGCTGTATCCCAGTTGGCGGGCGGCCCGCCTGCAACCTGCCCGAGTGCTGCGCCATGATTGATCCCGCCGCCGAAGCCGTATTGCGCGCCGAACACCTGGCCAAGACCTACGACGAGGGGGCCGGGCGGGTCGAAGTCCTGCGGGACGTCAACCTGGCGGTCTATCCCCACGAGATGATCGCCGTGGTCGGGGCCTCGGGGTCGGGCAAAAGCACGCTGCTGCACCTGCTGGGCCTGCTGGAGGAACCGGACGAGGGCCGGCTGTGGATCGCCGGCCAGGCCGCCACCGGCCTGGATGAGCGGCGCCGCAGCCGCTTGCGCAACCAGACTTTGGGTTTCGTCTACCAGTTTCATCATCTGCTGCCGGAATTCTCCGCGCTGGACAATGTGGCCATGCCGCTGATCGTGCGCCGCATGGCCCGCGCGCAGGCACGGGAGCGGGCGGCCGCGATGCTGGACCAGGTCGGCCTGGCGGCGCGCGCCGCACATTTTCCAGGCCAGTTGTCGGGCGGCGAACGCCAGCGGGTGGCCCTGGCGCGGGCGCTGGTCACTCGCCCGGTCTGCGTGCTGGCCGACGAGCCTACCGGCAATCTGGACCGCCATACGGCCGACGCCATGTTTGCGCTGCTGACGCGCATCAATCAGGATCTGGGCACGGCCTTCGTCATCGTCACCCATGATCCGGCCCTGGCCGCCCTGGCGCACCGGCGTTTTCACATGCAGGCGGGATTGCTGGCCGAGGACACGCAAGAGGCGGGCTGACGCGCCGTATCCAGCCGCTTGCGGCCGTGCGGCGGCTTCCCGGCCGAGCGACCGCCTGGCGGACGTCCGAACGGAGGACCCATGCTGATCGACACCCACTGCCACCTGGACGCTCCCGAATTCGACGCCGACCGGCCGGCCGTGATTGAGCGGGCGCGCCGGGCGGGCGTGCGGGGTCTCGTGATCCCGGCCGTGATGCGCGCCAATTTCGCCGTCGTGCGGGATCTGGCGCATGCCACACCGGGCGCCTGCTATGCCCTGGGCATCCATCCGTTGTACGTCGGCCGGTCCGACGATGCGGATCTGGACGCGCTGGATGCCGCGCTGACGGCGGCAAAGGGCGATTCCAGGCTGGTGGCGATCGGCGAGATCGGCCTGGATTTTTTCGTGCCCGACGCGAGTACGCCGGAATTGCGCGCCCGCCAGGAATGGTTCTACGCCCGCCAGCTCGACCTGGCGCAGCGCCATGGCCTGCCGGTGCTGCTGCACGTGCGCCGGTCCCAGGACACGCTGCTCAAGCACCTGCGCCGCCGTGCGCCCGTCGGCGGCATCGCCCATGCCTTCAACGGTAGCTTCCAGCAGGCGGAGCAGTTCATCGCGCAGGGCTTCGCGCTGGGCATGGGCGGGGCCATGACCTTCGAGCGCGCCCTGCAGATCCGCCGTCTGGCGACGCGATTGCCGGCCACGGCCCTGGTGCTGGAAACCGATGCGCCCGACATTCCGCCCGCCTGGCTGGGGCGTGGTTCCGATGGCCGGCACCGGCCCGTACGCAACGAGCCGGCGGAAACGGCCGGCATTGCCCGCGTCCTGGCCGAACTGCGTGGCGTCGAGGCCGAGGCCCTGGCCGGGCAGTGCGCCGCCAATGCCTGCCGGGTGCTGCCCCGGCTGATGCGGGCCCTGGAGGGCGCCGCCGCGTAGTTTCCCCTTGTGACCGGAATGCGCGCCCGGCGGTCCGGCGGCCCCTTCGCCCTCTAACCTGAAAGAGAATTTTTTCGGGGAGAAGGCATGTTCGGGCGCGCGATGGCGGCGGCGGGACTGGGCGGCGTGCTCGGCGCCCATGGTCTGGCCGATCTGCCGGACAGCGGTGCGCTGGCGCTGGCATCCGGTGCGTTGGGGCTGGCGGGATGGGTGGTGTGGCGCGCGGGTGCGCGCGGCGCGATGTGTTGCCTATTGGCCGCCTGGGCCGGTTTCGTCTTCACCGTGTTGCACACCCAGGCGCTCCTGGGCCAAGCGCTGGCCGACGGCAATGTGGATAAGGTGTCGCGCGTGACCTTGCGCGTCGACAGCCTGCCCCGGCTGCGGCCCGATCGCCTGGATTTCGAGGCCGAAGTGCTGGATGCGCGGCCCGGCGGAGTGCCAGGCCGCATCCGGGTGCGCTGGCCGGCCGGCGGCTGGCGCGGCCCCTATGCGCCCGCGCGGCCAGCCGACCCGCCATTGCCCGAGGTGCGGCCCGGCCAGGTCTGGCGCATGGCCCTGGTGCTGAGGCCGGTACGGGCCGCGCAGAATCTGCATGCCTTCGACTACGAGTCCCATGCCTTTGCCGCCGGCCTGCGTGCGCAGGGCACGGTGCGGGGCCAGCCCGAGTGGCTGCGCGACGAGGATTGGGCCGGCCTGTCCGTCATCGCGGGGCGAGCCCGCCACGCGGTGCGCGAAGCCATGGCGCCCCATCTGCACGGTTTGCGCTACGGACCGGTGCTGCGGGCCCTGGCCATCGGGGATCAGGACGGGGTGGACGATGCCGACTGGACCGTCTTCAACCGCACCGGGATCACCCATCTGGTTTCCATCAGCGGGTCTCACATCACAATGCTGGCCGGACTCGGCGCGCTGGCGGTCTCGGCCCTGTGGCGCCGCTTGCGCTGGCGTGGCCGCTGCCTGGCCGAACGCTGGCCCGCGCGCCGGGCGGGGGCCCTGGCGGCGCTGCTGGTCGCCTGGCTGTATTGCCTGCTGGCGGGGTGGGGCGTGCCCGCGCGGCGCACCTTTCTGATGCTGGCCGTGGTGGCGGGCGCCCAGGCCCTGCAACTGCGCCTGAGCGGCGCGCGGGTGCTGGCGCTGGCGGCTGTGGCCGTGGTGGCGACGGACCCCTGGTCCGTGCTGGCGGGCGGGTTCTGGTTGTCGTTCCTGGCGGTGGGCGTGCTGCTGGCCGCCGGAGCAAGGGTGGAGGCGGCGGCCGGGTCTGATGCGGCAGCCCGCGCCGATCCGGCGCTGGGCACGCCGGGAAACGCGGCGCCGCCTGGACCCCGGACTGAACGGCGGCGCGACCGCTGGTTGCGCGGCCTGAAGCAGGCGGCGCGCCTGCAATGGGAGGTGACCTGGGCTTTGGCCCCGCTGTTGGCCTGGACGTTTCATGAGGTCTCCCTGGTGTCGCCATTGGCCAATGCCTATGCTATTCCGGTGATCGAACTGCTGATCACGCCGCTGTCGCTGCTGCTGGCCGCCGTGGCGCTGGTGCCGGGCCTGGCGACGGTGGCCGGCGGTCTGGCCTGGTTGGCGCATGGCGTGCTGGCGCTGATGATGCGGCCGACCGAATGGCTGGCGGCCCTGCCGGCCTGGCCGGCGCCTGCCGGGCCGGCGTGGGTGTATCTGTTGGCGCTGGCCGGCGTGGCGGTGGCGCTCTGGCCGCAAGCGCGTGCCGGGGCTGCGAGGCCCACCGACCCGGCGCGGGGCGGCAAGGGCGTGGCGAGGTATCGGGCTGGCGCGGTCCGCCGCCATCGCGCCTGGGGCTGGCTGGCTCTGGCACCGATGTTGCTGTGGCCGCCGGACCGTCCAGGCGAAGGGGAATGGGATCTGCATGCGCTGGACGTCGGGCAGGGCAGCGCGCTGCTGATCCGCACGGCGCGGCATGCGCTGTTGTTCGACGCCGGCGCGCGCCATGCGCGGGATGCGGACGAGGGCGCCCGCACCGTTGTTCCGGTGCTGAAGGCGCTGGGGGTGCGCCGCCTGGATGCGCTGATCGTGTCCCATGCCGATCTGGACCACGCCGGCGGCGTGCGCAGTGTGCTCGCGGCGGTCCCCGTGGCGCAGGCGTTTGCGTCCTTCGACCTGGAAGCCTGGCTGCGGGCCGAGACCCGCAAGCTGGGCGAGGCGGTCACGCCCTTGCCCCTGGCGGCCGTGCCTTGCCGGTTCGGCGACCGCTGGCGGCTGGACGGGGTCGAGTTCGAATTCCTGTGGCCATTGGATGTGCGCGCGCGGCGCCGGGGGGTCGAGGCCAACGCCGGCAGTTGCGTGCTGCGGGTGCGGGGGGGCCATCACAGCCTGCTGCTGACGGGCGACATCGAGATCCGCGCCGAATCCGCCTTGGTCGAGCGCGGGCTGACGCCCGCGGACGTGGTCGTGGCCGCGCACCACGGGTCGCGGACTTCCTCGTCGGCCGCCTTCACCAAGGCCGTGGCCGCCCGCCACGTCATCGTCCAGGCGGGCGCCTGGAACCGGCACGGCCACCCGGATGCCGCCGTGCTGCAGCGCTGGCGCCGAGCCGGCGCGACACTATGGCGAACCGATCGGCAAGGCGGGGTAAACGCCCGGTCGCGCGCGGCCGGCCTGTCGTTGTACAGTGTTCTGGAGTCGTCCCGGCGTGCGTGGCATGGGCGGCGCCCCTAATGGTTTTCTCGGTCTTGCGCGATCGCGCGGGATCGGTGATGATCCGGCAGCCGTCCACAAGACGACTGTGGTCCTTTCGAGAATGTCCGGGATGCCGGATTCTCTTGCGGGCTTGTGAAAAATCCAAAAGATTTTTGCGACCATGACACAGAAACCTCTGAAGTTCTACGTGCCCGAGCCCTCGGGGCGTCCCGGTCAGGCGACCGATTTTTCCTACCTGCGTCTGCAGCCCGCCGGGGCGGCGCGCAAACCCCCCATCGATATTGCCCCTTACGATACCCGCGACCTGGCCATCGGGCTGATCCGCGTGCTCGACGATCAGGGCGAGGTGCAGGGCCCCTGGGCCGAGGATATCCCCGACGACGATCTGCTGCGCCGCGGCCTGCATGCCATGGTCAAGACGCGCATCTTCGATGCCCGCATGGTCATCGCACAGCGCCAGAAAAAGACCTCGTTCTACATGCAGTGCCTGGGCGAGGAGGCCATCGCCATCGGCCAGTCCCTGGCGCTGCGCGAAGGCGACATGCATTTTCCGTCCTACCGTCAGCAGGGCCTGCTCATCGCGCAGGACTATCCCCTGTTCGACATGATGTGCCAGATTTTTTCCAACGATCAGGATCCGCTCAAGGGGCGCCAGTTGCCGGTGCTGTATTCGGTGCCGGAAAAAGGTTTCTTTACCCTGTCCGGCAACCTGGGCACGCAGATGCCCCAGGCGGTGGGCTGGGCCATGGCTTCGGCCATCAAGGGCGATACCCGCATCGCCTGCGGCTGGATCGGCGACGGCGCCACGGCCGAATCCGACTACCAGACGGCGCTGCTGTTCGCGCATGTGTACCGGGCGCCGGTGATCCTCAATGTGATCAACAACCAGTGGGCGATCTCGACCTTCCAGTCGGTTGCGGGCGGCGAGGGCACCACCCTGGCGGCGCGCGGCATCGGTTCGAACGTGGCTTCGCTGCGGGTGGACGGCAACGATTTCCTGGCGGTCTACGCGGTTTCCCGGTGGGCTGCCGAACGGGCCCGCAACAATCACGGCGCCACGCTGATCGAATGGGTCAGCTACCGGGCCGGGCCGCATTCCACGTCCGACGATCCTTCGAAGTACCGGCCCGCCGACGACTGGTCGCGCTTTCCGCTGGGCGATCCGATCGTGCGGCTGAAGGACTACATGATCAAACGCGGCATCTGGTCCGAACAGGAACACCAGGAACTGCAGAAGGCGTGCGAGGCCGAGGTCGTTGCCGCCCAGAAAAAGGCCGAAGCCCATGGCACGCTCGCCACGGGACGGACCAGCAGCGTCGCGACCATGTTCGAGGATGTGTACAAGGACATGCCGGCCCACCTGCGCCGGCAGCGCCAGGAACTGGGGGTGTAATCAGCATGGCACAGGAAAAAACCAAGACCCGTCCCATGACGATGATCCAGGCCTTGCGTTCGGCCATGGACGTCATGCTGGAGCGGGACGACAACGTCGTCGTTTTCGGAGAAGACGTCGGCTATTTTGGCGGCGTGTTCCGCTGCACCGAGGGCCTGCAGGCCAAGTACGGCCAGTCGCGCGTGTTCGACGCGCCCATTTCGGAAAGCGGCATCGTGGCGGCGGCCATCGGCATGGGGGCCTACGGCCTGCGGCCGGTGGTCGAGATCCAGTTCGCGGATTATTTCTATCCCGCGGCCGACCAGATATTCTCCGAGGCGGCGCGCCTGCGCTACCGTTCGGCGGGCGGTTATACGGCGCCGCTGACGATCCGCATGCCTTGCGGCGGCGGGATCTTTGGCGGCCAGACCCATAGCCAGAGCCCGGAAGCCCTGTTCACGCACGTCGCCGGCCTGCGCACCGTCATGCCGTCCAATCCCTACGACGCCAAGGGCCTGTTGATCAGTTCCATCGAGAACGACGATCCGGTCATCTTCCTCGAACCCAAGCGCCTGTACAACGGCCCCTTCGACGGTCACCACGACCAGCCCGTCGTGCCCTGGTCCAAGCACCCCCTGGGCAACGTGCCCGAAGGTTATTACACCGTGCCGCTGGACGTGGCCTCGATCTACCGCGAAGGCCGGGAACTGACCGTGCTGACCTACGGCACCATGGTCTATGTGGCCGAAGTCGCCGCCCGTGAGGCCGGCATCGAGGCCGACATCATCGATCTGCGCAGCCTCTGGCCGCTGGATCTGGACACGATCCTGGCGTCCGTGCGCAAGACTGGCCGCTGCGTGGTGCTGCACGAGGCCACACGCACCAGCGGTTTCGGCGCCGAGTTGTGCGCACTGGTCCAGGAGCATTGTTTCTATCATCTGGAGGCCCCGGTGGAACGCATCACCGGGTGGGACACGCCCTATCCCCATTCGCACGAATGGGCTTATTTCCCCGGCCCCAAGCGGGTCGCGGAGGCGTTCAAACGCGTGTTCCGGGAGGCATAATGGGTATTCACATCATCAAGATGCCGGACATCGGCGAAGGCATCGCGGAAGTCGAGCTGGTTGAATGGCACGTCCAGGCGGGCGAGGCCGTGGTCGAGGACCAGATCCTGGCCGACGTCATGACCGACAAGGCCACCGTCCAGGTGCCATCCCCCGTGCACGGGCGCGTCATGTCGCTGGGCGGCAAGGTCGGCGACGTCATGGCGGTGGGCTCCGAGCTCATCCGCCTGGAAGTCGAGGGCGAGGGCAACGAAGGAGCGGTCGGCACGACGTCCCGGGCCGCACCCGCCGCGCCTGTCGCGCCGCAAGCCGCGCCCGAGCCCGCGCCAGCACCCATCGAGGCGCTCGAAACCGTCGCCGCACCCGGCCCTGCGCCGGTGGCCCGCGGCGCGCAGGCGCCGCACGCCGCCTCGCATGCGCCGTCCCGCCCCGAGGGCCAGCGCCCGCTGGCTTCGCCCGCCGTGCGCCGACGCGCCTGGGATCTGGGCATCACCCTGCAATACGTGCCGGGCACGGGCCCCGCCGGCCGGATCACGCATGGCGATCTGGACGCCTGGCTGGCGCGCGACCGCAACGAGACCTCGATCCGCACCACCGGCGCGCTCTACGCCGCCCATCACGAGGAAACTGAAATCCCCGTCATCGGCCTGCGGCGCAAGATCGCGCAGAAAATGCAGGAATCCAAGCGCCGGATCCCGCACTTCACCTATGTCGAAGAAATCGACGTGACCGAGCTGGAATCGCTGCGCGCGCGCCTCAACGCCCTGCACAGCGCCGAGCGCGGCAAGCTGACTTTGCTGCCGTTCCTGGCGCGCGCCATGGTGCTGGCGCTGCGCGAATTCCCGCAGATCAACGCCCGCTACGATGACGATGCGGGGGTGGTGACCCAGTACGGAGCCGTCCACCTGGGCGTGGCGGCACAGACGCCGTCGGGCCTGATGGTGCCGGTGCTGCATCACGCCGAAACCCTGGATCTCTGGTCGTGCGCCGCGGAAGTCGCACGCCTGGCCGAGGCCGCCCGCCAGGGCAAGGCCGCGCGCGACGAACTCAGCGGTTCGACCATCACCCTGACCAGCCTCGGAGCGTTGGGCGGCATCGTGTCCACGCCGGTCATCAATCATCCCGAAGTCGCCATCGTCGGCGTCAATCGCGTGGTCGAACGCCCTGTATTCCAGGAAGGCCGGGTCGTGGCGCGCAAGCTCATGAATCTGTCCTCGTCTTTCGATCATCGCGTGGTCGACGGCATGCATGCCGCCGAGTTCATCCAGTGCATCCGGCGTTATCTGGAGTGCCCGGCGCTCTTGTTCGTGGAGTAAGCAGCATGTCCAATCCCCTCAATACCACCTTGCTCATCATCGGCGGCGGCCCCGGCGGCTATGTGGCCGCCATCCGCGCCGGCCAACTGGGCATTCCCACCGTGCTGGTCGAAGGCGCCGCCTTGGGCGGCACCTGCCTGAACATCGGCTGCATCCCGTCCAAGGCGTTGATCCACGTGGCCGAGCAGTTTCACGCCCTGCAGGGCTACGCCGGCGATTCGCCGCTGGGTATCCGCGCCCAGGCGCCCGAACTCGATCTGGCGCGCAGCGTCGCCTGGAAAGACGGCATCGTCAAGAAGCTCACCGCGGGCGTGGGCGCGCTGCTGAAAAAGCACAAAGTCACTGTGGTCCAGGGCTGGGCGCGCATCGTCGACGGCAAGACCGTGGACGTGGATCCCGTCGTCAAGGGCAAGGCCGGCGCGCCCCAGCGCATCCGCTGCGAACACCTGCTGCTGGCCACGGGGTCCGAGCCCGCCGCGCTGCCCTTCATGCCGTTCGGCGGCCCGGTGATTTCCTCGACCGAAGCGCTGTCGCCCAAGAAACTGCCGAAGTCCCTGGCCATCGTGGGCGCGGGCTATATCGGCCTGGAGCTGGGCATCGTCTATCGCAAGCTGGGCGTCAAGGTCGATGTGATCGAGGCCCAGGAGCGCATTTTGCCAGTCTACGACGCCGACCTGGTCAAGCCGGTGCATGCGGCGTTGAAGTCCCTGGGCGTGGGCCTGCATCTGCAGACCCAGGTTCTGGGCCTGACGGAAGACGGCAAGGGTCTGCGGGTCCAGTCGGGCAAGTCCGAGAGCGTGCTGCCCGCTCAGCAAGTGCTGGTGGCTGTCGGTCGCAAGCCCCGCAGCCGGGGCTTTGGGCTCAGCTCTTTGATGCTCGACATGGACGGTCTAGCCGTGCGCGTGGACGACCGCTGCCGCACCTCCATGAACGGGGTCTGGGCGATTGGCGACCTGACGGGCGAGCCCATGCTGGCGCACCGCGCCATGGCGCAAGGCGAGTGTGTGGCCGAGCAGATCGCCGGCCATACGCGGCGCTTCGTGCCGGCGGCGATTCCGGCTGTGTGCTTCACCGATCCGGAAGTCGTCACGGCGGGGATATCGCCGCAGCAGGCGGCCCAGGCGGGTATCGACGCCATCGACGCGTCCTTCCCGCTGGCGGCCAATGGCCGGGCGATGACGCTGGAATCGACCGATGGCTTCGTGCGCGTGGTGGCGCGGCGCGACAATCACCTGATCCTGGGCTGGCAGGCTGTGGGCCGGGGGGTGTCGGAATTCGCCGCCGCCTTTGGGCAATCCATCGAGATGGGCGCGCGCCTGGAGGATGTCGGCCATACGATCCATGCGCATCCGACCCAGGGCGAGGCGATTCAGGAGGCGGCCTTGCGGGCGTTGGGGCAGGCGCTGCACGTCTGAGAACCCTCTATCGGGGGTTTTTCCAACCGCGCATCCCTCCGCCTCGCCGCTTGCCAGGGGCACGGATTCGTCCGGGCACGGCTCAGTCCGCAGGGTCTGGCCTGTGCCCGGACTCATCCCCATGCTTAAATACAAGCGTCCGTCCGACCCGAGGTGCCGCATGTCTTCCGCTTGTTCCCCCGCCGCTTCATCCAGCCCGGCCGACGAACCGCGCCTGGATTTCGTCGCCTGCGCCAGCCCGGCGGGCCTGCACCGCATGGCCTATTGGGAATGGGGCGATCCGGACAACGGCCGGGTGCTGGTCTGCGTGCATGGCCTGACGCGTACAGGCCGGGATTTCGATCCCCTGGCGCGTGCGATGAGTCGCGACTATCGCGTGGTCTGCCCCGATGTCGTCGGACGCGGGCGCTCGGACTGGCTGATCGATCCCGCCGGCTACGTGATTCCCCAATACGCGGCCGACCTGACGACGCTCGTTGCCCGGCTGCGGCCGGCACGGCTGGACTGGGTCGGCACGTCCATGGGCGGGCTGATCGGCCTGGGGCTGGCGGGAATGGCGGCCGTTTCGCCCACCCTGCGTCCCGTCCGGGGAGACTTGGGGCTGGGCGCCGCGGCGGACCTGCCGCTGGGCCGCATGGTATTCAACGACATCGGCCCCGTCTTGAATGCGGACGGCCTGTCGCGCATCGGCGGCTATGTCGGCCAGGAACTGCGCTTCGAGCGCTACGAGCAGGCGGTGGATTATGTCCGGACGGTATCCGCCGGTTTCGGGCCGCATGACGCCGCCGGCTGGGACGCGTTGACCCGGCACGTGTTTTGCGAGCGGGACGGCGGCTGGGTCAAGCATTACGACCTGCGCCTGGCGCAGCCCTTCGCCTTGCAGACGCCCGAAGCCACGGCTGCCGCCGAAGCCTTGCTGTGGCAGGCCTGGGACCATCTGCCTGTGCCGTCATTGATCCTGCGCGGCGAGCACTCCGACATCCTGACGTCCGGCACTGCCCGGCGGATGCTGGAGCGCAATCCCCGGGCCCGCCTGGTGGAGTTCGGCGGGGTAGGGCATGCGCCCACCCTGCGCGCCGATGATCAGATCGCGGCAGTGCGCGATTTCCTGCTGGCCCCCTGAACGCAGGGCGGCCGGCCAGGCGCGGGCGCCTGGCCGATACACACCGGACATGCCATTGAACATTGATCTGCACAGCCATTCATCCCGTTCCGACGGCGTGCTGACGCCCGCGCAGGTGGCCGCCCGAGCCCATGCGCAAGGGGTGGACTGGTGGTCGCTGAGTGACCACGACGAGACTTCCGGCCTGGCCGAGGCCGCCGCCGCCGCGCGTGACCTGGGCATGGGATTCATCCCCGGAGTGGAAGTTTCCGTCACCTTCTGCGAACGCACGATCCACATCCTGGGGCTGAATATCGACCCGGGCCATCCGGAACTGCAGGCGGGCCTGGCCGGCATTCGCCAAAGCCGCTTCGCGCGCGCCGCGACCATCGCCGAGCGCCTGCAGGATTGCGGCGTCGCCGGCGCCTACGCGGGCGCGCTGCGGTATGCGGACAATCCGGAACTGCTCGGGCGGGTGCATTTTGCCCGCTACCTGCTGGAGCAAGGGCATTGCAAATCCCTGCAGCAAGCCTTCGACCGCTACCTGGGCGACGGCAAACGGGCCTTCGTGCCGATGCGCTGGCCCAGCCTGGAGTCGGCGGTAGGCTGGATCCGTTCGGCCGGCGGCAAGGCCGTGATCGCACATCCTGGGCGCTACCGCTACACGCCGCAGCAGTTCGATGCGTTGTTCGAGGCGTTCAAGGCCCACGGAGGGATTGGCATTGAAGTCGTCTCCAGCGGCCATACGCCCGCGCAAAGCAAACGTTACGCTTGCGTCGCGCGAAGCTACGGCTTCGAGGCTTCGCGCGGTTCGGATTTCCATACGCCGGGCATCGCCCGCACCGAGCTGGGCGGGGTGCCGCCGCTGCCCGATGATCTGGCGCCCGTCTGGAAAGACTGGATTTGATTTTTTCGCAAAGTTTTTTGGAGAATGTCGTGAACAAGGCCTTCGTCAAAGAGTCGGACAACGACGAGGACGACGACCTGCCCGAATCCCGGGCCTTGCCCGCCGGGACCAAAAATTACATGACGGTCGCCGGCTACCGGGCGCTGAATGATGAATTGATGCGCCTGATGAACGTCGAGCGGCCCGAGGTTGTGTCCGTCGTCTCGTGGGCTGCGTCCAACGGCGACCGTTCCGAGAACGGCGATTACCTGTACGGCAAAAAGCGGTTGCGGGAAATCGACCGGCGCATCCGCTTTCTGACGCGCCGCCTGGAATCGGCCGAGGTTGTCGACCCGGCCCAGCAGCCCAACCGCGACCAGGTGTTCTTCGGCGCGACCGTGAGCTATTGCGACAGCCGGGGCGAGGAATTCACCGTCACCATCGTCGGCGTAGACGAAGCCGAGCCCCTGGCCGGCAGGATCAGTTGGGTGTCGCCTGTGGCCCGCGCGCTCATCAAGGCGCGCGAAGGCGATACGGTGACCTTGCGCACGCCGGCCGGGATCGAGGAACTCGACATCATGGACGTCCGCTATCCGGACCCTTGAGGAATTTCCGGGACGGCCCCCGGCCGGTCCAGCGGATCCTTAAGGCGGCTAAAATAGACGGTTTCTCCTGCCTTCGAGCCGTCTCGCCGTGACTACCGTCCTGATCATCCCCGGTTCATCCGTCCTGTCCGATTTTCGCCGGGAACGCCTGCTGCGCACCTTGGCCGTCCGGAGCCTGCCCGTGGCCGACATCCACGCCGAGGCTTGTTATTTCATCGGTCTCGACGGCGCGCTGGACGAGCCGGGCCAGGCGCGCCTGCGGGCGTTGCTGGACGATGGGCGCTCACCGGCCGCGGCCGGACGGCACGCGGCGCGTTTCCTGGTGATTCCACGCCTGGGCACGATCTCCCCCTGGGCCAGCAAGGCAACCGACATCGCCCGCCATTGCGGCTTGCCGCAGGTTCGCCGCATTGAGCGAGGGGTGCGCTACACGGTCGTGCCCGAACGCGGCCTGCTGGGCGCGCGCGCGCTGGATGCAGACCAATTGGCCGCCGTGGCCGCTTGCGTGCACGACCGCATGACCGAAACCGTGGCCGCCGACGATTTCGACGGGCGGGCGCTGTTCGCCGCCGTGGGCGGGCAGCCTGTCCAGGCCGTGCCGGTGCTGGCAGAGGGCCGGGCCGCCCTGGAGGCCTGCAATGCGCGCCTGGGTCTGGCCCTGTCGGATGATGAGATCGACTACCTGCTGCGTGCCTATGGCGACCTGGGACGCGATCCCACCGATGTCGAATTGATGATGTTCGCCCAGGCCAACAGCGAGCACTGCCGCCACAAGATCTTCAACGCTCACTGGACGCTGGATGGGCAGTCGCAGGCGCACACGCTGTTCGACATGATCCGGGCGACCCATGCCGCCCAGCCCGAAGGCACGGTCGTCGCCTATTCGGACAATGCGGCCGTCATGGCCGGCGGGCCGGCGCGCGTCTTTCATGCGGGCGGCGCCGAAGATACGGTCTACCGGCGCCACGACATCGTGACCCACACCTTGATGAAGGTTGAAACCCACAACCACCCCACAGCCATCGCGCCCTTTCCGGGGGCGGCGACGGGCGCGGGCGGCGAGATCCGCGACGAAGGCGCGACCGGGCGGGGTTCCAAGCCCAAGGCGGGCCTGACCGGCTTCACCGTATCCAGCCTGCGCGTGGACGACGCCCTGGAGCCCTGGGAAGATGCGGGCGGCGCGCCCGGGCGCATCGCCACGCCGCTGGACATCATGATCGAAGGCCCTATCGGCGGCGCGGCGTTCAACAATGAATTCGGCCGCCCGAACCTGTTGGGCTATTTCCGCAGCTTCGAGCAAGAGGCCGGCGGCACGCGCTGGGGCTATCACAAGCCTATCATGCTGGCCGGCGGATTGGGGCAGATCGATGCGCGGCTGACGCACAAAGACCCGCTGCCGCCGGGTGCGCTGCTGGTGCAACTGGGCGGGCCGGGCATGCGCATCGGCATGGGCGGCGGGGCGGCCTCCAGCATGGGCGCGGGCATCAACCAGGCCGAACTCGATTTCGATTCCGTGCAGCGCGGCAATCCCGAAATGCAGCGCCGCGCCCAGGAAGTCATCGACCGCTGCTGGCAGCAGGGCGAGGCCAATCCCATCCTGGCGATCCATGACGTCGGCGCGGGCGGCCTGTCCAACGCTTTCCCCGAGCTGGTCAATGATGCCGGCCGCGGCGCGGAATTCGAACTGCGGCGCGTCCCGCTCGAAGAATCCGGTTTGTCGCCGGCCGAAATCTGGAGCAACGAATCCCAGGAGCGCTACGTCCTGGCCATTCGGCCCGAGGATTTCGACCGCTTCGCGCGCATCGCCGAGCGCGAACGCTGCCCCTGCGCCGTGGTGGGTATCGCGACCGAGGAACGCCGCCTGCGCGTCACGCTGGACGAGGGCTTGCCGGGCCTGGACCGTCCGGCGGGCGAGATCGCCGCGGCCGGACTGCGGCCCGTGGACGTGCCGGTGGACGTCATCCTGGGCAAGCCGCCGCGCATGCAGCGTGATGCGCTCCGCGCCGCTGTCACGGGCGAGGCGCTGGAACTCCACGCCATCGAACTGCCCGAGGCCATCGAGCGTGTGCTGCGCCACCCCACGGTGGCGAACAAATCTTTCCTCATCACTATCGGCGACCGGACCGTGGGCGGCCTGACGGCCCGCGATCAGATGGTCGGCCCATGGCAGGTGCCGGTGGCCGATTGCGCCGTCACCTTGCGCGACCACGAGGGCGTGGCCGGCGAGGCCATGGCCTTGGGCGAGCGCAGCCCGATCGCGGTCCTGAATCCGGCCGCCTCGGGCCGCATGGCCGTGGCCGAGGCGCTGACCAATCTTGCCGCCGCCGGGGTCGCCCGCCTGGAGGACATCAAGCTGTCCGCCAACTGGATGGCCGCCTGCGGCGCCGCGGGCCAGGATGCGGCCTTGTACGACACCGTATCCGCCGTCAGCGACTGGTGCCAGAGCCTGGGCCTGTCGATTCCGGTGGGCAAGGATTCGCTCTCCATGCGCACCGCCTGGCGGGACGAGGCGGGCGACCATCAGGTCGTGTCGCCGGTGTCGCTGGTGGTCACGGCTTTTGCGCCGGTCGCCGATGTTCGCGCCACGCTGACGCCGCAGTTGCGCGATGCGGCGGAAGGCTCCGTGCTGCTGCTGATCGACCTGGGCGAGGGGCGCCAGCGTCTGGGCGGCTCCGTCCTCGCCCACGCGTACGGTTCCATCGGCACGGAAACCCCCGACCTGCACGACGCGGCCCTGCTGCGCGCCGCCTTTCTGGCGCTGCGCGAACTGGCCGACAAGGGCTGGGTTCTGGCGTGCCACGACCGCTCCGACGGCGGCCTGCTGGCGGCGGCGGCCGAAATGGCCTTCGCCGGGCGGCTGGGCGTGTCCCTGAACCTGGACATGCTGACCATCGACCCGCATACGGCCGATGCCGGCGACTACAAGATCCGCGCCGATCAGGTGTCCGTCCAGCAGCATGAGCGCAACCTGGCGGCCCTGTTCAACGAAGAGGCGGGCTGGCTGCTGCAGGTGCCGCGCGCGCATCGCGACGACGTGCTGCGCCACCTGCGCCAGGCGGGCCTGTCGAATTGCACCCAGGTGGTCGGCATGCCCAACGCGAGCCGGGAACTGCAGGTCTTTCGCGACGGCATCATTATCTATCAACGCCCGCTGGCCGAACTGGGCCAGAACTGGAGCGAAACCACGCGGCGCATCATGGCGCGGCGCGATCATCCCGATTGCGCCCAGGCCGAATACGATACCTGGCTGGATACCGAAGACCCGGGCTTGTCGCCGCGCGTCGACTTCGATCCCCAGCACGATGTGGCGGCGCCCTTCATCGCCACGGGGGCCCGCCCGCGCGTCGCCATCCTGCGCGAGCAGGGCTGCAACAGCCAGGTCGAAATGGCCTGGGCGTTCGACACGGCGGGCTTTGAGGCCGTGGACGTGCACATGACCGACCTGCTGGCCGGCCGCATCCGTCTGGACGGCATGAGCGGCCTGGTGGCGGTGGGCGGTTTCAGCTACGGCGACGTGCTGGGCGCGGGCGAGGGCTGGGCGCGCACCATCCGCTTCAATGCCGCGCTGGCCGATCAGTTCGGCGCCTTCTTCGCCCGCCCGGACAGCTTCGCGCTGGGCGTGTGCAACGGCTGCCAGATGATGGCGGCGCTGGCCGACTTCATCCCGGGCGCCGACGCCTGGCCGCGCTTTACGCGCAATGTGTCCGAAAAGTACGAGGCGCGCCTGTCGCTGGTCGAAGTCCTGGACTCGCCTTCGATCTTCTTTGCCGGCATGGCCGGCGCGCGCGTGCCCATCGCCGTGGCCCATGGCGAGGGCTTCGCCGATTTCAGCCGCCAGGGCGATGCCGCCCGAGTGGTCGAGGCCATGGCTTTCATCGACAATCGGGGCGCGCGCACGACAAGCTACCCGGCCAATCCCAACGGCAGCCCGGCGGGCCTGACGGCGGTGACCACGGCCGATGGCCGCTACACCGTCATGATGCCGCACCCCGAGCGTGTCACGCGCAACGTCATGATGTCCTGGCGGCCTGAGCGCTGGGGCCCGGCGGATCGAGGCGGGGATGGCGCGCCCCACGGCGGCTATACGCCGTGGATGCGGATGTTCCGCAATGCGCGGGTTCATCTGGCTTGAAACGCTATAATCGTTCTTTGTGCGGAGTTCTTTCATGCGTCTGATCAAAAAAGCCCTGACCTTCGACGACGTCCTGCTGGTCCCGGCCTTTTCCCAGGTTCTGCCGCGCGATACGCGCCTGACCACGCAGTTGACCCGGGGCATTCAGCTCAACATCCCCCTCGTGTCCGCCGCCATGGACACCGTGACCGAGTCGCGCCTGGCCATCGCTATGGCCCAGGAAGGCGGCATCGGGATCGTTCACAAGAACCTCAGCGCCGAAGAGCAGGCGCGCGAAGTCTCGCGCGTTAAGCGCCATGAATTCGGCATCGTGATCGACCCGGTCACGGTCACCCCCACGATGAAGGTGCGCGACGCCATCGCGCTGCAGCGCCAGCATGGCATCTCGGGCTTGCCGGTCGTCGAGGGCGGCAAGCTGGTGGGCATCGTCACCAATCGCGATTTGCGTTTCGAGGACCGCCTCGACGTATCCCTGCGCGAGATCATGACGCCCCAGGAACGCCTGGTGACCCTGACCGAAGGCGCCACCCTCGAAGAGGCCCAGGCGCTGATGCATCGTCATCGCCTGGAGCGCGTGCTGATCGTCAATGACAAATTCCAGTTGCGCGGCCTGGCCACCGTCAAGGACATCGTCAAGAACACCGAGCACCCCCTGGCCAGCAAGGATGCCCAGGGCCAGTTGCGCGTCGGCGCCGCCGTCGGCGTGGGCGAGGGCACGGACGAGCGCGTCGAGAAACTCGCCGCCGCCGGGGTGGACGTGATCGTGGTCGATACCGCGCACGGACATTCGGCCGGCGTGATCGACCGCGTCCGCTGGGTCAAGAAACACTACCCCAACATCCAGGTCATCGGCGGCAACATCGCCACTGCCGCCGCTGCGCGCGCACTGGTCGAGGCCGGCGCCGATGCGGTCAAGGTCGGCATCGGCCCGGGCTCCATATGCACCACCCGCATCGTGGCCGGCGTGGGCGTGCCGCAGATCACCGCCATCGCCGACGTGGCCCAGGCCCTGGAAGGCACCGGCGTGCCCCTGATCGCCGACGGCGGCATCCGCTATTCCGGCGACGTGTCCAAGGCCCTGGCGGCGGGGGCATCCACCTGCATGATGGGGGGCATGTTCGCGGGCACCGAAGAGGCCCCGGGCGAAGTCGTGCTGTTCCAGGGGCGTTCGTATAAGTCCTATCGGGGCATGGGCAGCCTGGGCGCCATGGCCGACGGCTCGGCCGACCGCTATTTCCAGGATCCCAACAACAACGTCGACAAGCTGGTTCCCGAAGGCATCGAGGCGCGCGTCCCCTACAAGGGCAGCGTCATCGCCATTATCTATCAGTTGGTGGGCGGCATCCGGGCTTCCATGGGCTATTGCGGCTGCGCCACCATCAAGGATCTCCACGCCCAGGCCGAATTCGTGGAAATCACCGCCGCCGGGGTGCGCGAATCGCACGTCCACGACGTGCAGATCACCAAAGAAGCCCCCAACTATCGGGCGGACTGAACGCATGGCCGCCAGCGACCCGGTCCCGGGCGTCGATGCCGCCCCCGCCGCTTCGGCGGGCGTGCGCATCGACGACGGCCTGGCGCAGGCCATGCAGGCCTGGCGCCGGGATTTCCACCGGCACCCCGAACTCGGCCACCAGGAGCACCGCACGGCGGCCCGCGTGGCCGAACTGCTGCGTTCCTGGGGTATTGCCGTGCACGAGGGTTACGGCGGCACCACCGGCGTCATCGGGGTCCTGGACGGACGCCGGGGAGCGGGGCCGACCCTGGGATTGCGCGCCGATATGGATGCCCTGCCCATGCCGGATGCGGGCGCGCACGATCACCGCTCGGTCCACGCCGGTGTCGCGCACGCCTGCGGCCACGACGGCCATACCGCCATCCTGCTGGGCGCGGCGTGCCATCTGGCGGCCCATCCCGACTTCGCCGGACGCATCGTCTTCATCTTCCAGCCGGCCGAGGAGCCCCTGACGGGCGCCAAGGCGCTGGCCGAGGCCGGCCTGTTCCGCGACTTTCCCTGCGACGAACTCTACGGTCTGCACAACAACAACTGCATCGGCCCGGGGCAGGTCGGCGTGCGCACCGGCGCCATCCTGTCGGCCTGCGACCTGTTCGAGATCCACATCCGGGGCGTCGGCGGCCATGCCGCCATGCCGCATCAGGCCAACGACCCCATCGTGGCCGGCGCGGCGTTGGTGCAGTCCCTGCAATCCGTCGTCAGCCGCAACGTCAGCCCTCTCGATACGGCCGTGCTCAGCGTCTGCCAGTTCCAGGCGGGCAGCGCCATCAACGTCATTGCCGACCATGCGGTGCTGCGCGGCACCGTGCGCACCCTGTCGCGCGAAGCGCAATCCCGGGTGCTGGGCCGGCTGCGCGACCTGTGCGAGGGCACGGCGCGCGGCTACGGTTGCGCGATCGAATTCCGTCACCTGCTCAGTTCGCCGCCCACGATCAATCAGGCCGGGCCGGTGGCACACGTCAAGCGCGCAGCCGCCGCCGTGCTGGGCACGGACCGGATCGTCGATCCGGTTGCACCGCTGATGGCATCAGAGGATTTCGCCTACCTGCTGGACCACTGCCCGGGCGCGTATTTCTTCCTGGGTCACGATGGCCTGACCTGTCACCATCCCGAGTTCGATTTCGACGACGCGCTGCTGGCGCAGGGCGCGGCGATCTTCGCCACGCTGGCCTACCAGCGGCTGGCCGTTTGACGGCCTGACAAGGTCTCGACCGGGTCAGTCCGCCGCCAGCAAAGCCTCGGCCACGCGCTCCGGCGCGTCGATCATCCCTTCATGGCCGCAGGCCAGTTCCGCCCAGGACCAGAGATCACCATACGTGCCCCGTGCCCAACTGTAGGCCTGCGAGACGCCCGGAAAGAGCGGCTGCACGCAGCGCAGATAAGTCACCGGCAGGCCGTTGCCCAACGGATGGGCCAGGCGCAGGGGTTCGCGGTAGGTGCCGATCGGATGGGGCGTCAGCCGTTCCTGGACGTAGGCGATGTCCGCCGGGTCGGTCAGGCCCAGGCTATCGGGCCTGGGGGACGCCAGGCTGCACGAATCCGCGGCCCGGCTTTCCAGCTTGGCCACGACATCGGCGGGAAGCGTGTCGAAGGCCGACACGCCCGGCGGCAGCAGGAAGGCATCCAGAAACACCAGCCTGCGGATGCGCCCGGGCAGACGGTCGGCCGCGCCTGCCACCGCCAGCCCGCCGAAGCTGTGGCCGACGAGGATCACATCGCGCAGGTGTTCGCGTGTCAAGGTGTCGCACACATCCTGGATGAAGGTTTCCAGGCCGATGCCGCCCGCCGGTTCGTGCCGGCGTTCGCCCAGGCCGGGCAGGGTGGGCGTGCAGACACGATGACCGTGTCTGCGCAGCCGGCCGGCAACCCTCGACCAGCACCATCCGCCATGCCAGGCGCCGTGGATCAGCACGTAGGTTCGGGGCGCATGCATCATGACTCCCGAGGCGAAGCGGCGGGACTGCGCAGCCGCAGGATGGGAATGGCGCCTGCCAGCAAACCCAGCGTGCCCAGCACCAGGGCGAACTCCAGCGATGCGCCGAACCAGGCGTGCGTCAGGCTGAAGAAGATCGGCCCGATCAGTTGCCCCAGGGCGAACGAAGCCGTCATTGCCGCCATCTGGCGTTTGGCGCCGGCCTGGCCGACGGCGGCCTGGGCTTCTTGCAGGCCCACCATGGTGATCACCATGAAGGTGCTGCCCACGCAGCAGGCGGCCAGCAAAATCGCCGGCAGGGCATGCCACACGGCGGGCAGCAGCACGCCCACCGCCATCACGACCTGAGCGCCGGCCCAGATCTGCGGCCGGGTGTAGCGGCGCGTCAGGCGGCTGGCCATGACGGTGGATACCGCGCCCGCCAGCCCGAAGACCGGCCAGGCCAGGCTGAACAGCCAGGGATCCGGAATCAGCAGCCGCGCCTGCGCCGGCAGGAATGTGGCCGGCAGGATATAGCCGAAACCGTAGACTCCGTAGCACAGGATCAGGCCCCAATGCAGGGGCGTAGCGGCGTGTGGGCCGGTGGCCGTTTCGGCGGGGGAGGAAGCGGGCGTTTCGCTGGTCGAGGGCTTCCCGGCGGGCGCTGCCGGGCCGCCGGAGCCGGAAGCGGGCGGGGCCGGGGCTGCGCTCGGCGCGGCGTCCGTGGTGCGCCACAGCATCGAGGCGCCCAGCAGCCCGCCCAGGGCCGCCGCCGCCAGCCAGAGCCAGGCTTGCGAAGCCGCCGTTCCCGCCAGGGTCAGGCCCATGCAGGCCAGCCCGGCGAACGTGATGCCGCAGCCCACGCCGGCAAACACCACGCCGCTGCGTTCCGTCTGTCCCGTGGCGTTCAGGCGCGCAATGCACAGGGCGGACGTCCCGATCAGCACCCAGGCGCTGGCCACCCCGGCCAGCAGCCGCCACGCCAGCCAGCCCAGCCAGTGGCTGTCCAGACCCATTGCCGCCGTCATGAGCACCACCAGCCACAGGCCAAACCGCAGCAAGGTCGCGGGCGACCAGCTCAAGTGCGTGACCAGCAGCGCGCCCAGCAGGTAGCCCAGGTAATTGGCGCTGGCCAGCCAACTGCCCTGGGCAAGGCTCAGCCCCAGATCGGCTTGCATCATCGGCAGGACGGGTGTGAATGCGAAACGGCCGATGCCCATCGCGACGGCGAGGGCCAGCAGGCCGGCCAGGGGCAGGGGGAGGCGGATTGGGCGGAAAGCCATGAGGTGCGATCTCCTTCAGGCTTGTAATGTAACCGGCACGCGGGCATTGGACCAAGACCTGGCGTCTGCCGCGTTCCGGTCAGCGGCGGGCGCCGCCGCGACGCGACATCCGGGGGATCCCTGGGTTACATTAACGCCTTGAACAGCCCTCCCGAATCGCCCATCATGCACCACCAGCGCATCCTCGTCCTGGACTACGGTTCCCAGGTTACCCAGCTCATCGCCCGCCGCGTGCGCGACACCGGCGTCTATTGCGAGATTCATCCCGGCGACGTGGACGACGATTTCATCCGCGGCCAGCAGGCGCAAGGTTTGAAAGGCATCATTCTGTCGGGCAGCCATGCCTCGGCCTACGCCGACGAATCCTTGAAAGTGCCCGCCGCCGTCTTCCAGGCCGGCGTGCCGGTGCTGGGCATTTGCTACGGCATGCAATCCATGGCCCTGCAACTGGGCGGCCAGGTCGAGTTCTCCGACCACCGGGAATTCGGCTACGCCGAAGTCCGCGCCCACGGCCACACCCGCTTGTTGACCGGCCTGCAGGATTTCGAGACCCCCGAAGGCCACGGCATGCTGAAGGTCTGGATGAGCCACGGCGACCGCGTCACGGCGCTGCCGCCGGGCTTCAAGCGCATGGCCTCCACGCCTTCCTGCGAAATCGCCGGCATGGCCGACGAGGAACGCGGCTTCTACGCCGTCCAGTTCCACCCCGAAGTCACCCACACCGTCCAGGGCCAAGCCATTCTGGAACGCTTCGTCACCGAGATCTGCGGCTGCGCCCGCGACTGGAACATGCCCGACTACGTGGCCGAGGCCGTCGCCCGCATCCGTGAGCAGGTCGGTTCCGACGAAGTCATCCTGGGCCTGTCCGGCGGCGTCGATTCCTCCGTGGCCGCCGCCCTGATCCACAAGGCCATCGGCGACCAGCTCACCTGTGTGTTCGTCGACCACGGCCTGCTGCGCCTGAACGAAGCCGAGCAGGTCATGAACACCATGTCCCGCCATCTGGGCATCCGCGTCATCCACGTCGACGCCGGCGAGCAGTTCCTGTCCAAACTGGCCGGCGTGGCCGACCCCGAAGCCAAGCGCAAGATCATCGGCCGCGAATTCGTCGAAGTCTTCCAGACCGAATCGGCCAAGCTGAAATCCGCCCGCTGGCTGGCTCAGGGCACCATCTATCCCGATGTCATCGAGTCGGCGGCCTCCAAGACCGGCAAAGCCGTCGCCATCAAGTCCCACCACAACGTTGGCGGCCTGCCCGAGACCCTGAACCTGAAGCTGCTGGAGCCCTTGCGCGAGCTGTTCAAGGACGAAGTCCGCCATCTGGGCCTGGCCCTGGGCCTGCCGCCGGAAATGGTGTTCCGCCACCCGTTCCCCGGCCCAGGCCTGGGGGTGCGCATCCTGGGCGAGGTCAAGCCGGTCTATGCCGACCTGCTGCGCCGTGCCGACGACATTTTCATCACTGAATTGCGCAACACCATCGAACCCGAATCCGGCAAATCCTGGTACGAACTGACGTCCCAGGCGTTCACCGTGTTCCTGCCGGTGAAGTCCGTCGGCGTCATGGGCGACGGCCGCACCTACGACTACGTCGTCGCCCTGCGCGCCGTGCAGACCACCGACTTCATGACGGCGGATTGGGCGGAACTGCCGTATGCGTTGCTGAAAAGGGTCTCTTCGCGGATCATCAATGAAGTGCGCGGAATCAACCGGGTGACTTATGACGTGTCGAGCAAGCCGCCTGCCACGATCGAGTGGGAGTGAATTTACGTCCTTCGGGGACTATCGCCAGCTATCGAAAGTCTGTCATAACGTATTGATTTAGAAGAAAATACGTCACGTCATCTATCGGTGGCTATCACCGGCCAGCGGAACAGGTTGGCGGTGAAAGTGGCGGTAAGAACCGGAAGCCGGATTAAGACCCTCCCGTTCACTATTCAGACCCGAACCGTCTTCGACGGTAAAAGTCTTCTCGGGAAAGCTGGTTTCATGCGGTTTTCCGAGCATCAGCAGGTCTCCTGGCCCCTGACGGTAAAAGCCGTCACGAACAGGAGGAAAAATCTCGATGCTTACCGACACCGCACTGCGCAATCTCAAGCCTAAGTCCAAGATTTACAAGGCTTCCGACCGCGATGGCATGTATGTGATCGGGACATCCTGCCGGCCTTCCAGAACCGGCAGATCAACGAAATCATGGCCGATGACCCGCGCGCCCTGTGCCATAAGGTGGAGGCGCGCGGTGCGCCCGCCACGGCGGTACACGCGCGGCCGGCTTCAAGTTCGTGCTGTTCAGCCAGCCGAACCGCTTCGCGCTTGAATTCGTCCGTGAAATTTCTTCTGTTTCATGCCATCGCTTTGCTCTCCAGGCGTGATCATGCCATCTGATCTGTCCGGAGAGGTGGGGAAAGCCCAGTGTGTATTTGCTGCGCTGACGGTCGAATTGCCCGGAGAACGCCGCAAGCTGCGCCCAGCGCATCTCTTTTTCTTGACATACATCAAATTTTTGCCTTCAATGCACGGACAATGTTAACCGTGAGGTGGGGATGCGGAAAAATAGAAGAGCTTCATTGCTGACCGTGTGCGTGGCGGTCGGCTCGGTCGCATTGCTTGCCGCTTGCGATGATGGTGGTTCTCGCCGGGTGGCGAATGCGGCGCCGGCCGAATCTGGCAAGCCCAACATTCTCTTTGTCATGATGGACGACGTGGGCATCGATCAGATGACGTCGTTCGGCTATGGCGGGGTCAATCCTCCGAAAATGCCCAATATGGACGCGGTAGCTCAATCGGGTATCCGCTTTCGCAACACGTGGGCACAGCCAGAATGTTCGCCCGCGCGGGCGAGTTTCTTCGTCGGGCGCTATCCCACGCGCACGCATATCTACCAGGCGCTGGGGCCAAACGATCTGGCCAACGCGCAGCTTTCGCCCTACGAAACAGCGATTCCCAAGTTGCTGCGCAAGGCAGGGTACGAAAGTGCCATGTTCGGCAAGTTTCACCTGGCCGGCCCAGAAAACAACCAGGCGGACATCACCACGCCGGCCCTGTTCGGCTGGGATTACTTCTATGGCTGGATCGGCGGCCTCCCCGAATCCGTCGACCTCCAGGCCGGTGGCGTCGTGCCGGGCGGCACCTCCAATCAGTGCGGGTTCGTGCCGGGCGTGACAGCCGTGGACGGGGCCGCCACCGGCGCCTGCCACTTTCCGGACAATAGCTGCACGCAGATGATCAAAAATGCGCCGGAGCAAGATGTGGCGGGGCTGCAATGTCTGGCGGCCGGAGGCATTCTCGTGCCGGGGGCCTCCTGCGCGGATCCGAAGCCGGCCGGGCTCGATTTTTCTAGGTACAACGGCTACTACGTTTCACCCCTGGTGATCCTGGAACAGGGCCAGGCGGAAAAAGTGCTGCCCAGGGATCCCCGCGCTCGCGGCTACCGTACCACCATCGAGACGGATGCGGCGATCGACTGGATCAATTCACGCACTCCCGGCAAGCCCTGGATGGCCACGGTCAGCTATACCTCGGCCCATACGCCCTGGCAGCAGCCGCCTGGAGCCCTCATGCCCGGTCTGGTCGGAGGGGGAGCGGATGAATATGTCAATGCCGAAATATTCAACAATCTCACGTGCACCAGCGACGGGACGCCCCCCGCAATGCTGCGCATGCAGGAACTGCAGAACCGCATGACGCAAGCCCTGGACACTGAATTCGGCCGCCTGCTGGTGGAAACCGGCATTGCGACCTGGAATCCTGACGGCAGCCTGAATTACGAGCCCGAGGCCAGCAATACTCTGATCGTTATCATTGGCGACAACGGTTCGCTGGGTATAGCGGTCAAGGCCCCTTTCGATCCCACACGGGCCAAGGGCACGGCTTACCAGACTGGCGTCTGGGTGCCGCTGATCGTGGCGGGGCGCGGCGTCGCGGAACCCGACCGCGATGTCGAACACATGGTCAACGGGGTTGACTTGTTCGAACTGTTCGGCGAGTTGGCGGGCATCGACGTACGCCAGGAGCTGCCCGTATCGCGGCCGGTCGATTCAGTGGGGATCCAGGCCTATCTGAAAAATCCGGCGCAGCCGGCGCTGCGGCAGACCAATTTCGCCATCAGCGGTCTGAACCAGCAGGCGGACGGCGGGCGCAACGGTCCATGTGTCGTGCCTACGGTCGGTGGCGGTGGCACCTGCATGCAGATCGCCACGTCCAAATCGGTGTGCGGCGACAATAGCGGTTTCTGGTGGGGAGAGGGGCATGAAGACCTGGCTCCCTGGGACGGCGACAATGCGATCGACTCCTACGACACCTGCGCCCAGGTGAACCAGGTCCGCTACGGAAACAACAACGCCGCCCAGATGTACACCATCATGCCCGACCAGTCCGTGGCCGTCCGGGAAACGCGCTACAAGCTGGTGCGCAACACCTTCAAACGCTTCGATCCCGCAAAGGGCATCCACGACGAGGTGGAGTACGAGTTCTACGAGGTCGATCAGGCCAAGGGCACACCCCTGCTCGACGAGAACGGCATGAGCAAGATCAATCTCGACGGTACGCCCATGCCGGGTTGGACGCTCGCAGACGATCTGGCCTACAAAGATCTGAAGGATCGGCTGGATCGTCTGATGCTGTCGGCGGTCGTGTGCGAGGGCGACGGCAATATCGATGGGGTCGTGAACCAGGCGGATCTCGACAACTGGAACCGGATCCACAGCAGTTGGGGTAAGTCCAGCGTCTATGATTTTGCCGGCGCCACGCCCGGCAGTCTGCCCGATGGCTACACGAATGGTCCGGACCAGGACGTCGTCAGCCTGCAGCTCGGCAAGACTTGCGTCTATCCGCCCAGTGTTTATTGATCGTTTGCGCGTGCGGCCGCGGTTCCTCGCCCTGTCAGCCGCAGTCCTGGTGATTGCGGCGGCAGGGGGCTATGCCTGGTTCCGGACGTCTGCGCGGGCGGGGCCGGTCGGACCGGTCGTCATTCTGGGCGACGGCAAGGCTACACCCCGGGACATGGCATGGGTGCCTCCCGGCGTATTCCTGATGGGCAGCAACAGCCAGATGGCGCAGCGCAATGAAAAGCCAGCGCATCCAGTGCGGGTGCGAGGTTTCTGGATGGATGTCACCCACGTCACCAATGATCAGTTCGCCGAGTTCGTGCGGCAGACCGGCTACGAGACCACGGCCGAGCGCAAGCCCGATTGGGAGACGATCCGGGTCCAACTGCCGCCCGGCACGCCCAGGCCGCCCGATCAGGTGCTGGTGCCGGGGGCCATGGTGTTCGTCGGCACCGCAGAACCAGCCGACCTGTCGGATTACAGCCAGTGGTGGCGCTACGTACCGGGCGCCAACTGGCGGCATCCGCAAGGACCGGGCAGCTCGATCGAAGGCAAGGGCGATCACCCTGTGGTGCAGGTCAGTTATGCCGACGTCCAGGCCTATGCCCGGTGGGCGGGCAAGCGCATGCCCACCGAGGCCGAGTGGGAATACGCCGCACGCGGCGGGCTGGAGCAGGCAACCTATGTCTGGGGTGATGAGTTGATGCCTGACGGCCGGCCCATGGCCAATTACTGGGATCGCGGCCAGGGCACTTTTCCGGTGGTCAAGCCTGAGGCGGGCGGCGCGGCCGGCACGCTGCCGGTGATGTCCTTTCCGGCAAATGGCTACGGGCTGTACGACATGACGGGCAATGCCTGGCAGTGGGCGGCCGATTGGTATGATGCACGCTATTTTGCCCGCCAGGCGAAGGCCGCGCAGGGTGAACCTATCGATAACCCGCGCGGTCCGTCCAGATCCTACGATCCGTCCGATCCGGGCGTGCCGGCCCACGCCCCCAAGCGGGTGATTCGGGGAGGATCGTTCCTGTGCAATGAAGATTATTGTCTGTCCTACAGGCCCAGCGCGCGCCAGGCGGCGGATCCCGCCAGCCCCATGTCGCACGTGGGTTTCCGTCTGGTGTCCGATGCGCCGCCGCCGGTGGCGCCGTCCTTGTTGACCCGCTTGTGGTGGCGTTGAGGTGAAGCTCGAGGCGGACAGGGGGGGCGTGAACATGCTGTGGATTACCTGGAATCTGGAACCGGTGGCGACTGGGTGCGCCGCCCTCGCTTTTTCCCTGGCGCTGGGTGTGCCGTTGGCCCGGGCTGCTTGGCGGCTGCCCCGAACTCTGGCGGGCACTCGACCGGCCGAGCCGACGTCCGCCCATGTGATCGGCCGGCGGATTTTCTTTTCGGCGGCGGCGCTGCTGGCCCTGGTTTGCGCCTGGCGCTTCGGGCCGACGGGTGCGGCCCTGGCTGCCATCGTCTTCGTATCGGTGCTGTTGGCCTTGGCCTGGATCGACGCCGAGACCGGCTTCCTGCCGGATTTTCTGACGCTGCCGCTGCTGTGGTTGGGCCTGCTGGTCAATGTAGACATGACCTTCGCGCCGCTGGCGCATGCCGTCGTGGGTGCGGCGGGCGGCTACCTGGCTTTCTGGTGCGTCGACGGGGCGTTCCGGGCGTTGACGGGGAGGGAGGCCCTGGGTCGGGGCGATTTCAAGCTGCTGGCCGCGTTGGGGGCCTGGCTGGGTTGGACGGCTTTGCCGCGCGTGGTGTTCGCGGCCGCTGTGTTGGGCTTGGCAGTTGCGCTCGTGCGGCGGATGACGGGCCGGCTGGCGCCGGGCGAGGCTTTCGGTTTTGGGCCTTTCCTGGCGGCGGCCGGCATAGCGGCTTTGTTGGGAGGCTAACGGATGTCAGGGGAACGGATGGCCTCCGGTGCCGCCTTGTGGCGAACCGGCGGGAATGAAGCCTGGCGCGGGCGGCTCGGCGGCAGGGGCGGTGATCGCCTCGTCCATGCCGTCTTGATTGACGACGATGCCGTCGGCATGGACTTCGGCCAGCGTAACGCCGGGGGCCAGGGTGTCGCCGACGCGGAAGGCGCGCGCTGGAGCGCCATCGATCGACAGGATCGCGGTGCCTCTGGGGCCGGCCGCCATCAGGCCGGTCATGCGCACCTGCAGACGGCCCCGGCCACTGCCGAACCAGCCGGCCAGGGCGTCCAGGGAAGGAGCCTGGGCAGGTTCCACCGCCAGCATCGGGGGCGCCGGATCGGGTTGCGGCGCGAGCAGCAGGGCGCCCCACAGGCCGATGCCGCTGGCGATCGCCAGCAGAGCCGCGCCGCGCAGCAGGCTGGGCGCGTGGCGCTGGAGGAATTCTGCGGCGGGGAGATCGAGAACGGGCATGGATCGCGGGGTTCGTGGTCCGGAACGTCGAAGCTGTTCAGTATAGAGCCGGCCGTGCGTTTCGTGGGCCGGATTCCAGGCGGGTCGGAAACCCGTTGATCGTGGAGCATCATGAAACCAGGTTCTTTCCTTTCTCGCGCGATGCCGGAGCGCGGTTTTTCACTGATCGAGATCATGGTGGTGGTGGTTATCATGGGTATCCTGGCTGCGCTCGTTGTGCCCAACGTCATGGATCGCCCCGACCAGGCCCGGGTCATCGCGGCCCGGCAGGACGTGGCTTCCATTCAGCAGGCGCTCAAGCTCTATCGCCTGGACCACGGCCGCTATCCGTCCGCCGAGCAGGGGCTGGATGTCCTGGCCGGCGGGCCGGATGGCAAGTCCCGCTACATGGACCGCGTGCCGCGCGACCCGTGGGGTACGCCCTATCAATACCTGAATCCCGGCGTGCGGGGCGAGGTCGATGTTTTTTCCCTGGGTGCCGACGGCAAACCTGGGGGCGAGGGCGTGGATGCCGAGATCGGGATCGATACGCGTTGACCCGCAGCGCGGGTTCACACTGCTGGAGACAATGATCGTGCTTCTCATCATGGGCGTCGCGATGGGAGCGGCCAGTGTGTCCGCGCTCGGTGATTCGCAGATGCGAACGCTGCGCCAGGATGCCCAGAGGCTGGCGGGGCTATTCGTGACGGCCCAGGCCGAGGCCCGGGCCGGCGGCGCGCGCATTGCCTGGCGCTCCGGCGCGCGGGGGTTCGCGTTCGAGCGGTTGCCGCGCCCCTTGGTGCTGCCCGCACGGGTCGCCGCCCGGTCGGCCCGAGTACGGGATGAGCGTTTTGCGGCGGACACGCCCCTGCGCCCGCGCGCATGGCTTTCGGAGGGGCCGGTATCGGTCGATATACAGCCGGATGGTGACCTCGTCTTTGATGGAGATTGGGTCCATGGGCCGCTTGACGTGACGCTGAGCGCTGGGGGGAGGACCGTTCGTATTTCGCGTTCGGGCAACGGGCGCTACAAGGTCCGCCCATGAGCGCGCCAAGCCGTGTCGGGTACGGAGATCGCCAGCGCGGTCTCACACTGGTCGAAGTGCTGGTGGCGTTGGCCATCGTCGGCGTCGCGCTGGCGGCCAGCATCCGCGCGCTGGGCGTGGGCATCGGCGGCACGCAGGCGCTCAGGCTGCGTAGCCTGGCGCTGCAATCGGCGGAAAACGTTCTGGCGGAAATGCGCCTGCAAGGAGACTTTCCTGCTGTCGGACGGCATCGCAGGCCCTGTCCCCAGGCGGAATTGGCCTTGCACTGCGAGCAGTGGGTGCAGGCCACGCCCAATGCGCGTTTCCGCCGCGTGACGGTGCGCGTCCGGTTGGAGGATGGGCGGGTACTGTCCGAACTCGATGGGCTGGCCTCACGTCTGCCATGAAGATATTGCCTCGCTTCCAGCGCGGATTCACCCTGGTCGAGGTCCTGGTTGCCCTGGTCCTGCTGGCGCTGTTGAGCCTGATTTCCTGGCGCGGGCTGGACGCCGTGCAGCACGTTTCCGAGCAGCTCGATGCACGGGCCCAGGAGACCTTGTCCTTGATGCGGGCTCTTGGCCAGGTGGAGCGCGACCTGCGGCGGCATGCCGGGGCGGATGTCCTGCCCGCCTGGGAAGCGGCTGCAGGCGGGCCGGTTTCGCCGGGTTTGGCTTTCCCGGCACCGGGCATCGCCTGGGCCCGCGAATCGGGGTTGTCCCTGGTGCGCTCGACGGGCGATGGCCGGTGGCAGCGGCTGCGCTGGTACGTGGACGAGGGCGTCCTTTATCGAGCGGCCGGTGCTCCGTCGTACCGCCTGCCGCTGCCCGAGCCGAGAGCGGCGGTCGCCGTCCTCGACGGCATGCGCACCTGGTCGCTGCGCGAATGGCGTACTGGCCAGGGATGGATGGATCCGCAGGCTGCACCGGCGGATGCGGCTGCCGCGCCGCGTCCAGCCGTCCGCGCCAGAAGGCGCGCCGGAGTGGAATCTGCGCCGGCGGATGATATCCTGGGCCTGGAATTCGTGCTGCATCGCCAGGAGGACGGCGTCCGGCGGGCTTATCGCAAAGTGGTGCTGCTGCCATGAGGAGCGCCGGACTCCATCAGCGCGGCATGGCGGTGATCGCCGCCATGCTGGTCGTGATCGCCGCTTCCGCGCTGGCCACGGCTCTGATCGAAGGGCAGGGCCGTCTGGTGCGGATACTGTCGACCGAACGACACCTGGCCCAGGCGCACTGGCTGTTGCGCGGCGGGCTCGATTGGTCACGGGTCATTCTGCACCTGGATGCGCGCGAGAACGCCACCACGCGTCTCGACGGCCTGTGGACGCAGACGCTGGCGGATCTGCCCGTGGGGCCGGCCGATCATCCACGCGCCGCCCTGTTCTCCGGAAAAATCGAAGATGCGCAGGGGAAGTTCAATCTGCGCGATCTGGCAACGGACGGCCAGGCCAATCCCGCCGCCGTCGCCGCCCTGGAAAAGCTGCTGCAATGGCTGGGTCAAGATACGCGCCTGGCCAGCGCGCTCGCGCAACGGGTCGCCGACAGTCAACTGGGCCGGGGGCGGGCGCCTGTCGCAATGGGTCTGCGCAGTCTCGATGACCTCCAGGCGGTCGAGGGTCTGGGATTGCCGGGGGTAGAGGCGCTGCGGCCCTATGTGGTCTATCTGCCCGAGACGGTTCCGCTCAACGCCAATACTGCGTCGGCCGAAGTATTGGGCGCGATGATGGAAGGGTTGGGCCTGGCCGGGGCGCGAGATCTGGTCGCTCAGCGCGATCGGGGACTGTGGTTCGTCAATCGCGGCGATCTCGTCAACCGCCTGCCGGAGCTGCGGGAGGGGCTGCGGCGCCTGGATGTTCGCAGCGACTGGTTCAGCGTGGCGGGCGAGGTTTCGGTCGGTGATACGATAGTCGGGCTGCGGGCCTTGCTCCAGCGGGACAGGCAAGGACGAGCCTCGGTCCGCTGGGTCAGCTATGGATGACAAGATAAAAAGAATGAAGAGACAACACGTGCGGTTGTTGCTGCCTCCTCTGTCGGAACTGACGCCCTCCATGTCGCTGGCCTTTGCGCTGGTCGGCCGCGATGGCCGCCTGCTGCGTTCGGGACAACTGGAGCTGCAACCCCTGGCCTCGCTGGCGGGCGCCTGGCCCGTGCACGCCATCGTGCGCGACGACGATGCGGTGGCCGCCCGCGTGGCGGTGCCGCCCGTCGCCGCCAGGCGGCTCGGCGACGCGGTCCGCAGCAGCATCGAACCCATGACGCTGACCGATCCTGATCGGCTGCTGATTGCCCACAGCCCGCGCCAGGCCGATGGCACGGTGACCGTGGCGTGGACGGCGCGCGAGCCCCTGGAGCGAGCCTGGGCGCTGTTGGCGTCTGCAGGTTTGAACGTCGTGTCTCTGGTGCCGCATGCACTGGCCCTGCCGGAGGATGATCCACATCCCGACCGGATGCTCGAATTGCCTGCGGGGCCTCGCTGGCTGGCTTCGCTGCCGGCCTGGTCCTTCGCCGGGCCAGCGCGCCGCCCGGCGGGCGGGGCGGCGCGCTGGCGCAGGCCGATCGCCTGGGCTGCCGCGGCCTGCGCGGTCTGGGTTCTGGGCTTGAACCTTCACGCAGCCAGTCAGGGCGGCCGGCTGGATGCGATGCGTGAATCCATGCGCCAGACCGTTCAGCAGGCCTATCCGCAAATTCCCGTGGTCGTCGATCCCTTGCTGCAGGCCCGGCAACAGCGCGACGCCCTGCGCTTGGCCGGTGGCGACGATGCCGCCGACGATTTCATACCCCTGGCTCTGGCCACCGCGGAGATTCTGGACTTTGCCCAGGGCCACGTGCTCGGCCTGCGCTATCAAGACGGCCGGTTGACGCTGACGCTGGCGGAGGGCTATCGGCCGCCGATCGATGAGACCGTTCTGGCGCGGACGGCGGCCGGGCGGGGACTCCGGCTGGAACGCGATGCGGCCCGCCCGCATATCTGGCATGCTGCCCGGCTGGATGCGGCCGAAGGCGCGGTCCGGTTCGCAGGAGGCGAAGAATGAGTAGCCAGGAGGTGTCGCGCTGGCGGGAAGCCTGGAACGCGCGGGCTTGGCCCGTGCTGCATCGCTGGGGCGCGTTTTGGCGGCGCCTGGGTTCGCGCGAACGCCGTCTGCTGGGCTTGGCGGCCTTGTTGTTGGGGGCCGCCGTTCTGTGGTTGGCGGGCTTGCACCCCGCGCTTGATACATTGCGCCGGGCGCAGGAGCAATTGCCCGTACTGCAGGCGCAGGCGGCCGAGCTCGAGGGTATCGTGCTGGAGTCCCGGGCTCTGAACCGTAGCCGGCGCGGATCCATGTCGACTGAGGCAACCTTCGCTGCACTGCAGGATAGCTTGCGGCGGACCGGCCTTGAGGAGAACGGCCGTTTCGGGCCCGCGCGCGTGGAGGGCGATCGGGTGCGGCGGACGTTGGTGGTGGAGCGGGCCCCCGCTGCGATTCTGCTGGCTTGGATGGCGCAATTGCCCGAAGCTGCTCGGGTGCGGGTACATCGTCTCGAACTGGCGCGCAGCCACATCGATGGCAGGGACCGTCCCGGTCTGCTCAGCGGCACCATCGAATTGGCATTGCCTGCGGAGGCGCCTTCATGAATGCGTCGAACCGACCTGGGCCGGGATTCCGGCGCGCGTGGCACGAAGCGGGTCCGGCGCGCCACCCCGCACGCCTGGCTGGGGCCTTGGTACTGGCCGTCGTGGCTGCGTTGGCGGCGCTGAGCGTGCTGCCAGCCCGCTGGACCTTGGCTTGGGTGCCGGAGACCGCCCCTGTCATGGTCACCGATGCCCAGGGCAGCCTGTGGTCAGCACAGGCCTCGCTGGCCATCGGCACGGGGCCTTTGCGGCGCAGTTTGTCCGAGCCCTTGCACTGGCGTCTGACATGGGCCAATGGTCCGCGCCTGGTACTGTCGCACGCCTGGCTGCTCAACCCGGTGGAAATCCGTCCGGCCTGGGGCGGCCTGCGTATTTCCGGCCAGACCCTGCGGGTCCCGGCCACAGTCTTGACGACTCTGCACGCCATGTTCAATACGCTGGAGCCCGGTGGCGAATTTCTGCTGCAATGGCCGGACCTCGTCGTCGGCCGCGACGGCCCGCAGACCGCGCCGGGACAACCTCTGCTGCTGGCCCGCTGGCGGGACGCTCGTTCCTCCGTGAGCCGCGTTGCGCCGCTGGGCGACTACCGCCTTTCGGTAGAAGCCGCCGCCGGTCCGGAGACGGCATATACCTTGAAACTGAAGACGGACGCAGGTCCCCTGCGCCTGGAGGGGAGCGGGACGTGGACGCCGGACGGTCTGCTGCGCTTCGAAGGCAAGGCCCGGCCCGACGAGTCGGCCCCTATAGAAACACAGGCTGCGTTGCGCCGCCTGCTGGATATCCTGGGGCCGGCAGCCGGCCCCGACGGAGCAACCCCCCTGCGAATGTATTCATGAAAACAGAAACTGTTCGACACCTGACCCTGATGCTGTCCCTGCTGGCTTTGGGCGGCTGCGCGACGACGGACGACTCTCGCCTGGATCAGGAATCGCCCCTGGTGGTCTATACCTCGGTGGGGTCGGAGCCACCGGCGCCCGCCGAGCGTCTGGATGCTCAGTCTGGAAATCTTCGGCAGGCGACGCGGGTCCGCCGGCTGCAGCCCATTCCCGAACGGCCCGAGACGCCCGCGGTCGCCGATTCCAACGCGGACGGTCCAATGACTCAGCTCAATTTCCAGGAGGCTGAATTGGGTTCGGTGGTCCGCGCCCTGGCCCGCTACACCGGCCGCAATTTCCTGGTCGATCCACGCGTGCGCGGCCAGTTGACTCTGGTGTCGGAATCGCCGGTCGATGCCGACACGGCGTACGCGATGCTGCTGGGCGCTCTGCGTATGCAGGGCTACGCTGTGGTGGAGGTTGGCGGCGTCAGCCGTGTCGTGCCGGAGGCCGATGCCAAGCTTCTGGGGAGCACGGTGGCGTCGGGCTCGGCGCCGGCGCATCGAGGCGAACTGCAGACCCGCGTCTTCGCACTGCGTTACGAAAATGCCGCCGATCTGGTGCCGGTCCTGCGCCCCCTGGTGGCGGCCAACAATACTCTGGCCGCCCAGGAGGGCAGCAATTCTCTGGTGGTGACCGACTATGCGGACAATCTGGACCGCATCGCCCAGATCATTGCCCGCGTCGACACGCCGCTGGCCGTGAATACGGACGTCGTTCCGATCGAGTACGGTGTGGCGCTCGACGTGGCCGCCTTGGCGCAGCAATTGCTGCAGGACGGCAGCGGCCGCAAGACGCGGGACGTGTCCGTGCTGGCGGATCCTCGCAGCAATTCGGTGCTGTTGCGCGCCATCACGCCTGAACGCCTGAAACAGGCGCGCAAGTTGATCCTGCGTCTGGACACGCCTGGGTCTCGCACCGGAAATCTGCATGTCGTCCCTTTGCGCAATGCCCAGGCCACCCACTTGGCCGAGGTGCTGCGCGGGGCGCTCATGGGAAAGGGCGCAAGCGCCGAGCCATCGCCGGCGGCTTCGCTTTCGGTCGCTGCGCAAGGCGCGACGAGTCAGCCGGGCCTGCCTGATGCCGCGCTGTCGTCCCGGTCGGGTGCCGCTACGCCGGCGCTGACGGACTCCGGCAATCAGAGTCTTGCCTTTTCGGCGGCGGGCGCCACGATTCAGGCGGATTCCACCACCAATACCCTGATCATCTCGGCGCCGGATCCCTTGTACCGCAGCTTGCGGGAAGTCGTCGATCAGCTCGATCAGCGGCGCGCCCAAGTGTTGATCGAAAGCCTGATCGTCGAAGTCAATGCGGACAAGGCCGCCGAGTTTGGTGTTCAATGGATGGCCGGCGGCAACGGCTTGAACGGTAACGGCGCCGCCTTCTTCGGCGGCGCCAATCTGGGGGGTACCGGGATCGGTCTGAATCCCGCCAGCACCCGCACCACGATCGATGCCTTGGGCCAAGGCTTGAACCTGGGCGTCGTCAACGGAACGGTCAACGTCATGGGCGCGCAGATCCTCAATCTCAGCGTGCTGGCCCGAGCTCTGCAAAAGCAGGGCGGTGTGAACGTGCTGTCCACCCCCAATCTGATGACTCTGGACAATGAACAAGCCAGCATCATCGTAGGTCGAACGGTGCCATTTGTCACGGGCTCGTACACCACCTCGGGTGATGGCGCCAGCAATCCCTTCCAGACGGTGCAGCGCGAGGACGTGGGCCTGACGCTGCGCATCCGGCCGCAGATTTCCGAAGGTGGCACGGTCAAGCTCGCCCTGTACCAGGAGGTCAGCAGCATCGATCCGGCCTCGTCGGTGACCAACGGCTCGATCGTGACCCGCAAGCGGGCTCTGGAGACGAAGGTGCTGGTCGACGACGGGCAGATCATCGTGCTCGGCGGTTTGCTGGAGGATATCATGGACGATTCTACGGCGTCGGTGCCCCTGCTGGGCGACATTCCCGTGCTGGGTAGTCTGTTCAAGTACCAGAAGCGTAGCCACAGCAAAACGAATTTGATGCTGTTTCTGCGGCCCCATATCGTGCGCACGGCAAGGGACGGCGCGCGCCTGACGCTGGATCGCTACAACTTCATGCGGGCGGCGCAGGCGGGCTTGCCCATCCAGCCCTCGTGGTTGATGCCGGATGACGCCATGACCGATCTGCCCGGGCTGCAGCGCGACCCGGACACGGGCCTGCTCGATCTGCGCGGCTTCCGGCGGGCCGAAGAGTTCTCGGCGTCGCCAGCCGCTGCGCCGGATCTTCTTGATCCGGGTGATGCAGCGGCTGTGGCCGCGCCGGTTCGTCAGCCATGAACCACCGTCTGCCTTATACCTGGGCGCACACTTGGCGCGCCCTCTTGGAAACCGGAACTGCGGGCGACACGCTGACGGTCTCGGCGCACACCCCGCCATGGGCCCTGGCGGAAATCCGCCGGGTGTACGGTGTGACCCCGGTGCGGGAGGTGTCCGACGAGGTGCTCGACACGTTGCTGGCCGCGGCCTATGTTCATACGGGAGATGCGGCCTCCATCGTCGATGAAGCCGCCCTCGATGTTGATCTCGGCCGTCTGCTTCAGGATTTGCCGGAGGTTGAGGATTTGCTCGACACACGAGAAAGCGCGCCCATCATTCGCATGATCAATGCCTTGTTCACCCAGGCCGCCCGCGATGGCGCCAGCGACATCCACATCGAACCTTTCGAGACTCATTCAGTGGTGCGGTATCGGGTGGATGGCATGCTGCGCGACATCGTCAGCCCGCGCCGCGCGCTCCACAATGCACTGGTGTCGCGGATCAAGGTCATGGCCAGCCTGGACATCGCTGAGAAACGCTTGCCGCAAGACGGGCGCATCGCGCTGCGCGTGGGTGGCAAGCCTATCGATGTGCGGGTGTCCACGCTGCCGACAGGGCACGGCGAGCGGGTCGTGCTGCGCCTGCTCGACAAGGAGGCGGGACGCCTTCAATTGGATCGGCTGGGCATGGCGCCCGAGGTGTTGAGCAAGCTGGACGGACTGATCCGGCGACCCCACGGCATCGTGCTGGTCACCGGCCCGACCGGAAGCGGCAAGACCACCACGCTTTACGCGGCTCTCAGCCGTCTGGACGCCGCGACGACGAATATCCTGACAGTCGAGGATCCGATCGAGTACGACCTCCATGGCATCGGCCAGACTCAGGTCAACCCGCGCATCGACTTGACGTTCGCCTCCGCGTTGCGGGCTATTTTGCGCCAGGACCCCGACGTGGTCATGATCGGCGAGATTCGGGATCTGGAGACTGCCGAGATCGCTGTGCAGGCTTCGCTGACAGGCCATCTGGTGCTGGCCACTCTGCATACGAACGATGCCGTGTCGGCCGTGACGCGGCTCTTGGACATGGGGGTGGAATCGTTTCTGCTGGCCTCTACGCTGCAGGGCGTTTTGGCGCAACGACTCGTGCGCAAGCTGTGCGTCGAGTGCAGGCGGGTGGGAAATGACGGGACGGCCGAGCGCAATCCAACGGGATGCCAGGCGTGCGGGCACACGGGGCACAGTGGTCGCACTGGTGTGCATGAATTGTTTGTGCTGGACGACATGCTGCGTGCCATGGTTCACGAAGCCTGCGGGGAGCAGGCCTTGAGGGAGGCCGCAAGGCGCAGCGGCATGCTCGATCTGCGCCAGGATGGCGAACGTTGGATTCGAGCGGGTATCGTCGCCCGAGCCGAGATCGAGCGCGTTGCACGCGACCCATGAAATAACGAGATCCATCGACATGCCATCCTATCAGTATGAGGCGATCGATGCCGCCGGCCTTGAAGAGCGGGGGAGGATCGATGCCGACAGCGAGCGAAGCGCCCGCCAGTTGCTGCGCCATCGGGGACTGCTGCCCTTGAGCGTGGTCGAGACGCGCCATCGGGCGGGCGGCGGCATCGGCGCGCGAGCACGGTTGCGGGACGCGGATCTGGGCTGGATGACGCGCCAGTTGGCCAGTCTGCTATCGGCCCGGTTGCCGCTGGAAGCCGCGTTGCGTGCGACGCTGGAGCAGGCCGAGCGTCCACAGGTCGCGCGGGTGCTGGCGGCTGTCTGCGACGATGTGCGCGCCGGCTTGCGGCTGGGCCAGGCTCTGGACGCACACCCTCGCGATTTCCCGGATGTTTATCGGGCGTTGGTTGATGCCGGAGAGCAGTCCGGTGATCTCGACCGCGTTCTGGAACGTTTGGCCGATTACATTGAAACCCGGGGCGCTTTGCGCAATAAGGTGCTGACTGCCTTTATTTATCCGGGCATCGTGACGGCGGTGTCGGTGGCGATCGTGATCTTCTTGCTCAGCTACGTGGTGCCGCAGGTGGTGGGGGCCTTCACGCAGGCGCATCAGACCTTGCCCTGGCTGACGCGGCTTTTGCTTGCGTCAAGCGAGGGGGTCCGCGAATGGGGGGCATGGCTGGTGATGGGGCTGGCGCTCGTCTTAGTGCTGTGGCGTCTGCGCTTGCGGAATGACGAATTTCGGCTCGCCTGGCATTCCAGGCTGCTGCGTTTTCCGGTGTTGGGCCGCTACATTCAGGGTGTGGACGTGGCCCGGTTCGCCGCCACGCTGGCCATCCTCACCGGCAGCCGCGTGCCTCTGCTGGAGTCATTGGAAGCTTCGGGTCGCACGCTGAGGAATCATAAATTGCGTGCGGCGGCGACGGATGCCGTGCGCTGGGTGCGCGAAGGCGGCTCCCTGGCCCAAGCCTTGCAGGCGCAGAAGGTCTTTCCACCGCTACTGATCCATCTGGTGGGCAGTGGCGAGCGCACCGGAGAACTGCCCGCCATGTTGGATCGTGCGGCCAATGTGCTGGCCGCCGATCTTGAGCGCCGGGCATTGACCCTGACCGCAGTGCTTGAACCGGTGATGATTCTGACCATGGGGGCAATGGTGCTGGTGATCGTGCTGGCGGTGATGATGCCGATCATAGAGATCAATCAACTGATCCAGTGATTCGGCAGGGCGGTCTCCCTCAGTGACTGATTGGATGCCGTCCCTGTCCGCCGAATCCTGGTAACTCCATCACGTCAGGCGCCTCAGCACGGCGTCGACATCGTCCAGAAGGCTCGTCCAAACGCCATCTTCGTCGATGCCATTGATGCGTAAGAGGAACAGCCCCTCGACGGCCAGGAAGATCACGCGTGCCGCTTGTGCATCCGGCGATGCTCCGGTCAGACGGTCAAAAATCCCCCAATACCACTCGCGTGCTTCCCGTAGATGCTCGGGGTTTTCCAGATAGCTGACCATCAGACCTGCGGTCTTCGCGTCCATTGCCTGCGGCGAGGTTCGCGTTGCCGCGATGTAGCTTCGGATAAATTCAACCGGATCATCCGCCGCAGCATCTTCCAGCATCGCATCGAATCGGGTTGTCCAACGGTCTACCAGACTGCGGACCAAGTCGTCCCTGCTGGCGAACGAATACTGCACGCCGCCTTTGGAAATGCCCGCCGCCTTTGCCAAAGCGCCAATGGTCAAAGCGGAGCCGCCTTTCTCACGCACCAGTTCTTCGGCCGCGTCCAACAGCACGTCGCGGGTGATGGTTGGTTTCCTGCCCACAGTCTTTCTCGCTTGACGCATTTATTGAGATTTAAATAAAATACGATCGTATTTATATTGCAGATAATGACAAAATCATAGGTGAGATCGTGTCTTTACGCCACCCGAACTCCAAACGCTGGTTGATCCTGCTGGCGGTAATGCTGGCATTCGTGCCGGTTGTTCTCGACATGACCATCCTGCATGTCGCGGTTCCCACGCTCACCCAGGCGTTGGGGGCGTCGAACAACCAGGTGCTGTGGATCATCGACATCTACCCGCTGTTGATGGCGGGTTTGCTGGTGCCCATGGGCACTTTGGCCGATAAGGTGGGAAACCGGCGCATTTTGCTGAGCGGCTTGGTGGTCTTCGGGGTTGCCTCGGCTCTGGCGGCGTTTGCGCCGACTGCGCAGATGTTGATTGGCGCGCGCATTCTGCTGGCGGTGGGGGGGGCAATGATCATGCCCTGCGTGCTCGGCATTATCCGCCGCGCATTCGAAGACGATACGGAGCGCGGACTTGCGCTGGGCTTATGGGGAACCGTCGGTGCCGTTGGTGCGGCGGTTGGCCCGCTGGCGGGAGGTGCGTTGCTGGAGCATTTCTGGTGGGGCTCCGTGTTCCTGATCAACGTGCCCGTGATGTTTGTCGTTGCTCCCGCCTGCTGGCTGCTGCTGCCGCGTTACGAACAGACCTCGTCCGCCCATTGGGCGATCGGCCAGGCCTTGTTGCTGGTCGTGGGCATGATTGCGGTGGTGTATGCGGTCAAAGCGGGTTTTGGCGGCAAACAACCGCTTGCCGTGGTGTTGTTGACGCTGACCTTCGGCGTGGCAATGCTGGCGCTGTTTGTCCGTAAACAGTTACGCGCATCCGTGCCAATGCTGGATCTGTCCTTGTTTGCGCATCCTGCCGTCGCCGCCGGCATCATCATGGCGGTGGTCGCCAGTGGCGCATTGGCGGGGGTCGAACTTACGCTGGCGCAGGAACTGCAGTACGTCCTGGACAGGACACCGCTTCAAGCCGGGATATTCATGATTCCCATCATGGCGGCGGCGGCTGTGGGCGGCCCGGTCGCAGGCTGGTTGTCCACCCGGTACGGGCTGCGGCTGGTGGCCAGCCTGTCGTTGGTCGTTGCGGCGCTATCGCTGGGCTGGCTTGCCATCGAGGATTTTCATGCTCCGGGCCTGGCCGTGCCGGTGCTGCTGGCACTGCTGGGCCTGGCGCTCAGCATTGGCCTGACCGCCTCATCCATCGCCATTATGGGGTCGGTCGACGCAAGCAAGGGTGGTGCCGCGGGCTCGCTGGAAGCGACAGGGTATGAATTGGGCACAGGTCTCGGGATCACCCTCTTCGGTGTGTTCATGTCGGTTGTTTTCGGGCGTAACCTCACCGTGCCTGTCGGGTTGCCCCCTGATATCGCAGGTCAAGCCGCCGTCTCGATGGGCGATTTGTATCTGGCGGCGCGGCAGCTTGCCGACGATCAGGCCGTCGCATTGGTCGCCGCGGGCAAGGCGGCTTTTTCGGCCACGCATTCAGTGCTGCTCCTGACAACGGCCGCATTGATTGCGGGCCTGGCCGTTCTGGTGTCCTTCCTGCTGTCAGGAATGCGCAAAGGGGCTTGTCAATAATTTCGTGTTTGAGGCATGGCATGACGCCAAGGAGCGGGGGCAGGCCCACATGCGCGCCGTGTGGCTTGCGTCAGGCTCAGAACTCTTCCATGAACCGCATGCGAAACCGGCGGCCCTTGATGTTGCCGCTGGACAGTTGCGCAAACGCCTGCTTGGCGATCTTGCGCTCCAGCGCCACATAAGAACGGAATTCGGTGATGTTGATTTTGCCAACCTGTTCGAAAGCCAGGCCGCAGGCGCCTGTCAGGGCGCCCAGCAGGTCGCCGGGGCGTAGCTTGTCTTTCTTGCCGCCCTGGATGCACAAAGTGATCATGGGCGCCTGCGGAAGAGGGGCCGGCTTGGGGCGCAGCGATTCCAGGTCGGCCCATGTCAGCGGTGCGCCCTGGTATTGCTCGATCAGGTCCGCCCAGCGCATCTCTTCGGGTGAACACAGGCTCAACGCCAGGCCTTTGCGCTCGCCGCGTCCGCTGCGGCCGATACGATGCACGTGGACCTCGGCGTCCTTGGTCACGTCCACGTTGATCACCGCGTCCAGGCTCTGGATGTCCAGGCCGCGCGCGGCGCCATCGGTTGCGACCAGAATGGAGCAGCTCTG
Source organism: Castellaniella ginsengisoli (assembly GCF_040955415.1). Taxonomy (NCBI): domain Bacteria; kingdom Pseudomonadati; phylum Pseudomonadota; class Betaproteobacteria; order Burkholderiales; family Alcaligenaceae; genus Castellaniella; species Castellaniella ginsengisoli. The sequence goes on from NZ_CP158257.1 coordinate 2,454,622, forward strand.
GTTGGCGAACTGGATCAGGATTTCGTCGCGGTCTCGTTGCTCCAGGTCGCCGTTGAGCGCCTGGGCGCGGATGCCCTCGGCTTGCAGCCGCTCGATCAGATCGCTGCTGCGGGCTTTGGTGTTGCAGAAGGCCAGCGTGGAGGCCGGACGGAAGTGGGCCAGCAGCGCGACCACGGCGTCCAGCCTTTTGTGTTCGTCGATTTCGTAGAAAATCTGCTCGATGCGGCCGGCATCGTGCCGGGTCTCAACCTTGACCTCGGCCGGATTGCGCAGGAAACGGGCGCTGAGTGCGCGGATGTCGTCGGGATAGGTCGCGGAAAACAGCAGGGTCTGGCGCCGGGCAGGGCAGTGCGACGCGATGGCGGCGATATCGTCGTAGAAACCCATGTCCACCATGCGGTCGGCCTCATCCAGCACCAGCGTCGCCAGGCCCGAAAGGTCCAGGCTGCCGCGTGCCAGATGATCCTGGATCCGGCCTGGCGTGCCCACCACGAGATGAGCGCCTCGGCCGAGCGATTCGGCCTGGGGGCGTGCGGCGGCGCCGCCGCATAGCGTCAGCACCTTGACGTTGGGGATCAGGCGCGCCAGGCGGCGAAGTTCCTGGGCAACCTGGTCCGCCAGTTCGCGGGTGGGGCAGACCGCCAGCGCCTGCGGAGCCAGCCGGCCGACATCCAGTTTGTGCAGCATGCCCAGGCCGAATGCCGCCGTTTTGCCGCTCCCGGTCTTGGCCTGCGCAATCACGTCGCGGCCTTCCAGGATGAGCGGCAGGCTTTGCGCCTGGACGGAGGTCATCCGTTCAAAACCCAGGCTGTGCAGATTATCCAGCAGGGCGGGCAAAAGGGGCAGGGAGGAGAAGGCCGTGTCGGTCACAATAGGGGGGCGCAGAAAGGCAAGGGGATCGGAACGACCGTCAGTGTATGCCTTTAGTGCGCCTGGCGAGGGATCCCGTTATGGCGCGTCGCGATCCAGCGTGATGCGCAGGATCTGTTCCTTGGCGCCTTCGACGAATTCCTCTGGATTCCACATCCTGCTGAACCCTTGCTTCAAGCCGACGTACAACGCGCTTTCATCATCGGCCAGCGCCATCATGTTGGGAAACACGTGGGCAGGGATCTGCTGGGTGATCTCGTAGGTTTTTCCGTCCACGACGCTGATGGTGCCGCTGCGGAAGTTGCTGACGTAGATTTCGTCGTGCTTCGGGCTGTAGGCCAGCGTGACCCCGCCTTTGCCTGTCGGCACGAAGGCCAGTTGCTTGCCGCTGTTCCGGTCGAACACGTATAGGCCGTCCTGCTCGTTTTCGGCGCCGGGGTGGGGCTGATGGATGAACTGCGAGGCGAAGATGCGCCCGCCCTTGGCGTCGACGGCCAAGCCCACCAGATTGTTCACGCGCGGTTTGACCGTGTCGTCCAGGCGGAGGGTGCGCACGACCTGGCGTTTGACCGGATCGATTTCGTTGATGTAGTCGGATCCGGCGGTGAAGATGCGCTGCGTGGCGCGGTCCAGGTGCAATGCGTAGCCGACGGAGGGGAAAGCGTTTTCGACCTCGCCCTTCACCTTCAGCGTTTCTCCGTCCAGGACCAGCAAGCGGTAGAACGAACGGTATTTGTCGTTTTCCTTGACGCTGCCAATGTAGGCGGTGAACAGTTCCCCGGTCTGGGCGCTGTGGACGACGTGGCGCAGATGCTCGTGTTTCGGCTCGCTGGGGTCGACGTGCAGCCGCTCGCTGGTGAGTGCCACCTTGCCGGTTTTCGGATCGACCTTGCTGATGCGCAGCGATGCCGCCTGGGTGTGTCCGACGTACAGCCACTTTCCCTGGGCGTCCTGCGTCAATGAGAAAGCCCGGTAGGGCATGTCGTAGCGCCCCTTGAGGGCCAGAGTCTTGCCGTCGAAGGCGTACAGGTAGCCCAGGTTGTCGTCCCGGCGCACCCGATCCATCACCGAGGCAAAGACCGCGCCGGTGGGAGCGTTGTATTGCAGTTCGTACAGCCCTTCCTCGGGATGCTCCAGATAGTTGGTGCTCATCCAGAGACGATCCTTGTTGGAAGAAGGCGGCGAGGCGCTGAATGCGGCGCTGGAAAGGCAAAGCGCCAGGGCGGCGGCCAGAATGGCGGAGGCGCGCCGCGACGGCTGCGGGCGTGAGGTATCGCGCATGAGAAGTCTCGCTGAAGGGTAGAAAAGTTGAATAGTTAATGAGAATAATAATTAATTTAATATTCATTATATAGAAGCCATTGCTTTTTGCCATGCCTTGCCGGCGATCGCGGCGGCAAGGCTGTCCGGCATGCGGCTTGCTGGTGTGTCTGTGCGCCCGCTCCCGGGCCCGTTACCTTCTTAGACGGAGAACGATATGATCCGCAGCAGATATCTGTCCGCATGGACGCTGGCCGTGGCGGTCTTGGCGCTCACGGCATGTGCCGCCCCGAACCTCTCACCCTACGAAAACGTGTCCGGCGACGAGCCGGGCGACGTGGCCGTGACGGGGCCGGGCCGCTATCAGGGCACGCAAAGCGGCGCGATGATGATCAACCACCAGGATGCCGTCATCAATGCCAACGTCATCAGTGCCGTGTCGGCCGTGCCCGGTCTTCGCAACTCGAACCTTCAGGTGGGCACTGTGCACGGGGTCGTATCGTTGCAGGGAACGGTGGACAGCCGGGCCGCGGCTGAAAGCGCCGTCCAGGCCGCCCGGCAGGTGCCCGGTGGGCGCAGCGTCAACTACGACCTGCAGATCCTGTAGCGCACGGTCTAATCCCGCGTGCCGGCCACCGGTACGGAGGGCGGCTCGTCGCGGGGATCGTGTTGTTCGGGAAGATCGAGGTCTTCCCATTTGCCGTTGCGCCAATGGCCCTGGGCGCGGCCCGGGCTGTGGCCGCCGGTCTCGCGCAGCAGGGCGCACGCCTCTTGCTCGCGTTCCGGCGCCACTGGCAGGATCAGCAAGGCGCCCGGGCCGTGGACGCTGGGGGCGGCATCCGGTCGGGCGTGGCGCCGCTCGTACGTACGGGCCCGCTTGCCCGTGATCCACAGGGCGCCCCAGAGCGACGCGATATAGGCGCCTGTGCCCGCGCCGGCCACGGCGATCATGTCGATGTGCGTGAAATGCCAGCCCAGGAAACCGCCGACCGCCGCACACGCCAGGCCCATGCCCAGGGCGGCGGCCACGATCCCCCACTCTCGGGGGCGGGGGCCGGGGGCCGGGCCATGGGAGTCGGCCAGCGTCTGGCCGTCGATGTAAAAAGTCGAAATATCCTCTCCCTGGAAGCCGTGCGCGTGCAGGCGCTCGACCGCCTGTTCGGCGGCGGGGAACGTATCGAATTTCGCGGCCACGATCACGCGCATCTCAGTCTCCCACGTGGTCGGGTTTGTCCCGCGTCTTGGTTTCGGCCAGTTCCTGCAGTTCCTTCTCGTCCATGGATTCGTACATGGATTTGGATGCGCCCCTCAGCTCGCTGACCTTTTTCTCACCGCGCTTGGCGGCCAGTGCGATGCCCGCCGCCTGTTGCTGCGATTTCGATTTTGCCGGCATGGTGATCTCCCGATCTCTCGATGGAACCGGGAAGGGCGGCAAGCGCCGTGCCCGCAGCTATACTCTGTCGCATGTCTACGACCCAGAACCTGCACCTCGGCCGCGCCGGCGAGTCCTATCCGGACGCTTTCTACGTGCGCAGCGGGGAAACCGAATTCCTTTCCACCTTGCATTCCCAGGGCGCCTGGCAGCCCGGCGAGCAGCATCTGGCCGCCGCCGCCGGCCTGGTCCTGGCCGAGGCCGAACGCCGTTTGCCCAGCGACAAACTGGTATCCCGCGTGTCGTTCGATGTGCTGGGCGTGATCCATTCCGGCCCGTTCGCCATCGACGTCCGGATGCTGCGGCCGGGCCGCTCGATCGAATTGATCGAAGCTCGCATGCGCCATGGGGATCAGGTCAGCATCCAGGCCCGGATCTGGCGCCTGGCCGCGACCGATACGGCCCAGGTGCAAGGAAGCGAATGGACGCCGTTGCCGCCGCCCGATGCTTTGCCTGCCCTGACGTTCTCGTCCATCTGGAGCGGCGGATTCATTGCCTCTCTGGAGGCCCGCCGGAGCGCCGACGTGCGCCCGGGCAGAGGCCAGAGCTGGATCCGGACGCCTTATCCGCTGGTGGACGGGGAGGCCGATCCCACCGTGGCCGGTTTCGTCAAGCTGGTCGACACCGCCAACGGGCTGGCGGTGCGCGCGGACCCGAAGGCGGTGTTCTTCGCCAATGTGGACCTGACCATCCATTTCACGCGCCAGCCCGTGGCCGGGTGGGTCGGCTTCGATACGCGTGTCAGCTTCGGCCCCACGGGCCTGGGCGAGACGTTTTCGGTTCTGAGCGATGCCTTGGGACCGGTGGGGACCGCGGCACAAAGCCTGACTGTGCGGCTTCGCGACCGCTGAGGTGGCCGGCCAGGGTTTCAGTACACCGGCGCCTCGCCTGGCGGGCGGCGCTTGAACCGGCGGTGCACCCAGTAGTATTGGTCCGGAGCCTCGCGGATGCGCGCCTCGAGGAACTGATTCATCGCCATCGCATCGGCCCGTACGTCGCCGCTGGGAAACGCCGGCAGGGCCGGATAGATCCGCAGCCTGTAGCCGCGATAGCCAGGCAAGACTTCCGAGACGAACGGCACCACGCGCGCGCCGCTCAGGCGCGCCAGGCGCGAGACGGCGGTCAAGGTGCAGGCTTGTACGCCGAAGAACGGCACAAACACGGAATCGCGCAGGCCGAAGTCCATGTCCGCCGCCAGCATGATGGGCGTGCCGGATTTCAGGACGCCCAGGATGTCGCGGGCGCTGCCGTGGCGCGGAATCATCATCGTGCCGAATCGTGAGCGTCGCGCTTTGGAAATCGCATCCGTCGCCTGGTCCGACATCGGGGTGTAGATCGACGCGACCGGGTGCCGTATCGAGTAATACATGCAGGCCGCCTCGATGGCGGCGAAATGGAACCCCAGGAAGATGGTCGGCTGGTCGTAGCGGTCCTGCAGGTCGATGGCGCTGTCCAGTTCCGTCAGATCCGTGATGGCCCGCGCGCTGCCATACCATTGCACGCCGCGCTCCAGGTAGCTGCGGATGACATGCTGGAAGGTGGCGCGCGCCAGGCGCCTGCGTTGGCGCTCGGACTGTTCCGGGAAGCACAGGCGCAGGTTGGTGTGCAGGATATGCCGGCGCCTGCCGGGGATCAGGTACAGCAGCGATCCCAGCCCTTCGCCCAGCCTGGCGACCCATCCGTAGGGCAGGGCGGAAAGAACGCGAAGCAGGCCCGAAATCAGAGCGGTCTGGGTGTTTTTTTTCATGGCGTAGGGCTGATCCCGTATGGGAAGCCCGCATCGGGCCGAGGCCCAATGCTAGCACGCAGGCCTGGCGCGCGGCGTCCGTCATCGGTCACGCCTTGCCATGTCCTGACGAATCCTCTAACGTAGGAAACATTCTGCAAACCAGCTTTTCGCAACACGGTGACATTGGGAGACAGGGACGTCCGGTCCACGACCGGCCCGGGCGGTTTCCCTGGCAACGATGGGGAAATCCATGCCGCAAGTCCCTCGTGTGAAGTACGCATGGCCGGTGCGGTTCGTGATTGCCGGCCTCGTGGTCGCGGCCATGGCGCTCGTTGCCGCCGTGCTGATCACGCTCAGTTGGTACAGCTCGCGGACCATCCTGCTGGACATGGCCGCCCTGATGGCGCGCGATACCGGCCAGATCGTGGCCGAGCGGGCGCGCCGTCTGACCGAACCGGGCGCTCTGGCCTTGCGGGTGCTGGCTTTCGATCCGGTGGTCGATGCCCGGCAGCTCGACGATCGGCTCGCGCGGCGCAGCGTCCTGGCGACCGAACTGGCCGAAAACCCCTTGGTATCGGCCATCCACGTCGGCTACGAGAACGGCGACTTTCTGTTGATGCGGGCCCTGGACCGACGCGACATCCGCGCGCAGTTCCAGGCGCCGCCCCAGGCCAATTATCTGGTGCAGGTGGTCACGCACGGCGATGACGGCCAGCCGCACGGCCTGTACCTGTTCTACGATGCCCGGCACGAACTCGTGCTGCGCCGGCCCGAACCCGATTACCGCTTCGACCCGCGCGAACGACCCTGGTACGTCGGCGCGAAGGACACGGTGTCCACCGTTACCTCGGGGCCTTACGTCTTCTTTTCGACCGGCCAGGTGGGCATCACGCTTTCGCGCCTGGCGCATTCGGGCGGGGCGATCGTGGCGGTGGACGTGGCCCTGGATGATCTGGGCGAAGCCCTGGGCGGCCTGGGCATGACGCCCGGCGCCGAACTGGCGCTGGTGGGTCAGGACGGCACGGTGATCGGCTATCGAGACATGGCGATGCTGCCGGTGCGCAAGAACGGGGTGGATCCGTCCAGTCTGCGCGCCATCGATGCCCTGGGCATCGAGGCGCTGACGCATCTGTGGCGGACCGCCGCCGCCGGCGACGGCCGGGTGGTGGCCTATGAATCCGGCGGGCGCGAATGGTTCGGGGCGGCGCTGCCGTTCGATGGCATCGAAGGCATGGACATGCGGCTGCTGACCGCTGCGCCGGTCGATGAACTGCTGGGCGACCTGGCGCTCAACCGCACACGCATGATCCTGATCTCGATCGCCTTGATCGCCCTGATCCTGCCCTTCGGCTGGCAGGTCGGCAGTGCGGTGGGCTACGCGCTGGAGGGGATTTCGGCGCAATCGATGCGCCTGGCACGGTTCAATTTCCGCCGCCGCAAGGATCGGGCCGCTTCGGCGCTGCGCGAGGTCGAGGCCCTCAACGAGGTGATGGACAAGGTGGCGGGCTCGATGGAATCGATGCTCGACATCAGTCGTGTGCTGGGTTCCGAGCCCCGGATCGAGACCATGCTCGCGCAGGTGCTGGAAAAATTCGTCCAGGCCACGCGCAGCACCGGCGGCGCCGTCTATCTGTTCGACCGCGAACAGCAGCAGCTGGCCCGTGCGGCAGCGGTCGGAGAACAAGGCGGGCTGCGGGATGCCATGAGCGCAGACGAGGTCGCAGCGGCGCCGGCCGCGGCGCAGGACACAGGTGGCCGCCGCCTCGCCTTCGCATTGCCAGGGCGCGATGCGCAGCCGCAGGGGCTGCTCGTCCTGACCCACGACAAAGACTGGGACCACGCCGCGCCTGCGTTCCAGGCTTTTGCCGAGCGCCTGACCGGCATGCTGGCCGTCGCCATCGAAACACGGCGGCTCATCGAGGCGCAGCGCCTGCTGCTCGAATCCGTGACCCACATCCTGGCCGATGCCATCGACGCCAAAAGCCCCTACACGGGCGGGCATTGCGAACGGGTGCCGAAACTGGCCATACTGCTGGCCGACCGCATGCAGACCGAAACTGCAGGCCCCTATGCGGATTTCCACCTGGACGAGGGCGAACGCGAGGCCTTCCGCCTGGCTGCCTGGCTGCATGATTGCGGCAAAGTCACCAGTCCCGAGCACATCATGGACAAGGCGACCAAGCTGGAGCTGCTGTACAACCGCATCCACGAAATCCGCATGCGCTTCGAGGTCCTCTGGCGAGATGCCGAGATCGACTGCCTGCTGGCCCGGCTGCGCGGCGAAGACCCGCGCGCCGCCGAGACCCGGCGCGATGCGCGCCAGGCCCGGCTGCACGAGGACTTCCGCTTCGTCGCCGCCTGCAACATCGGCGGCGAATCCCTGTCCGACGAGGCCGTCGAACGTCTGCAGGCCATCGGGACTCAGACCTGGATGCGACATTTCGACGATGCCCTGGGCCTGGACGAACAGGAAAGCGCCCGGTTGGCCGGCAGCCGCTCCGGGCCACCCGCCTTGCCTGCCGTCGAGCGGCTGCTGGCCGATCAGCCGCACCACCTCGTCCCCTGGGACGAAGCCCGGCGGCCCGCCGTCGAGCGCGACGATCCCCGCAATATCTGGGGGTTCGACATGCGTCTGCCCGAATACCGGCGCAACATGGGCGAATTGCACAATCTGGCCATCCAGCGGGGCACGCTGACCGACGAAGACCGCTTCGCCATCAACGACCATATCGTGCAGACGTACATCATGCTCAAGCGCCTGCCGTGGCCGCCCCACCTCGAACGGGTGCCCGAGATCGCCGCCAACCACCACGAACGCATGGACGGCGGCGGCTATCCGCGCCGCCTGCGGGGCGAACAACTGGGCACCACCGAGCGGATCATCGCGCTGGTGGACGTGTTCGAGGCCCTGACGGCGGTCGACCGCCCCTACAAAGCGCCCAAGACCCTGTCCGAATCCTTGCTCATCATGGCCTCGATGTGCAGAGGCGGCCACCTGGACCCCGAATTGTTCCAGTATTTCATGCACAGCCGGGTGTGGCAGACGTATGCGCAGGCGTACATGGTCCCGGCGCAGATCGACACCGTGGATATCGAGGCCCTGGCCCGCGCTGCGCAACCGGAGGCAAGCGCATGATCCCTTTTCTGCGCCGTATCGCACGCACCCCGTCCGGACGCCGCCAGCGCCGCACGGACGGACGGCGTCTCGCCCTGTTCGGGGGGCTGTACCTCATCCTGCTGGCTGCCGTGGCGGCTTACGTCGCGGCCTCGATCCGGCCGCAGCAAATCATGGTGCCCACGCAGCCGGCAGCCCCCGGCAAAATCGTGCTGACGGTGGAAAACCAGGGGCGTCAGACCCGGTTCGATCTGCATGGGCTGAAAGCGTTGCCGCAGCACACCCATCACGTGACTACGCCCTGGTATCTGCGCCCCGTGACCTTCCAGGGGCCTTTGCTGCGCGACGTGCTGGCCGCCGCGGGCGCCACCGGCACCCGCATCGACGCTGTCGCGATGAACGACTATGCCGTCGGAATCCCGTTCCAGCATGCCGAGGCGTATGACGTGATCATCGCATTGAGCATGGACGGCAAGCCCATGTCGTCGCGCGACAAGGGGCCGCTGTTCATCATCTATCCTTATGATCGCCTGCCGGAGGCGCTGCGCGAGCGGTCGTTCGACCTGTCGGTCTGGCAGCTGGATACGCTGCGGGTGGAATGAACAGGGGTGTCGCATCCGGGATCGCCGCGCGGCGACCCGTTCACGACAGCAATTTCATCCGCTGCTTCTTGCCCTTGATCAGGATGTTTTCCAGGTGAGGGAAAGCGCGGTGCGCGATGGCGCGGCTGAGGGCGACATAGGACACCTGGTCCGTGATCTGGATCTTGCCGACCTGCTCGCGCGTCAGCCCGCCGTCGCCCGTCAGCGCACCCAGCAGGTCCCCGGGGCGCAGCTTGGCCTTTTTGCCACCCAGCACCAGCAGCGTCACCATGGGGGCCTGGGCGGGCCGTCCGGCTGTTTTCTGGCGGGGCAGGGGTTCCAGATGCAGGGGGCGATCATCTTGCTGCGCGATGCGTGACGCCACGTATTGTTCGTCCGGGGCGCACAGGCTCAGCGCCAACCCGGTTTCCTGCATCCGGCCTGTGCGGCCCACCCGGTGCGTGTGCACCTGGGGATCGCGGGCCAGTTCGACATTGATCACCATGGGCAGCGACGCAATGTCCAGCCCGCGCGCCGCCACGTCCGTGGCCACCAGGATGTTGCTGCTGTGATTCGAGAACTGCGCCAGCACATCATCCCGATCGCGCTGGTCCATGTCGCCGTGCAGCGCCAGCGCGCTGAATCCCGCCCGCTTCAGATGAGAGGACAGCTCGGCGCAGGCCGCCTTGGTGTTGCAGAAGGCCAGCGCTGATTCCGGCTGAAAATGACGCAGCAATGCCGCGGCCGCCTGGAATCGCTCTGCTGCCTCGATCTCGTAAAAGTGCTGCTCGATCTGCCCTTCGCTGTGCACCGCATCCACCTTGACGAACTCGGGGTCCGTGAGCAGATGTTCGGCGTCTGCGCGGATGCTTTCCGGGTAGGTGGCGGAAAACAGCACGGTTTGCCGTTTGTAGGGGCAGGCGTGGGCGATCTGCATCACATCCGGGAAGAACCCCATGTCCACCATGCGGTCCGCCTCGTCCAGGACCAGCGTGCTGACGGCGGACAGATCCAGCGTTTGGCGCGCCAGGTGGTCCAGCAACCGGCCCGGCGTGCCGACGATGACGTGGGCGCCGTGCGCCAGCGACTCGTTCTGGGGGCGTGCAGAGGCGCCGCCCGTCAGCGTCAGCACCTTGACGTTGCCTGCGGCGCGCGCCAGGCGGCGCAGTTCGGTAGCCACCTGTTCGGAAAGTTCGCGGGTGGGGCAGACGACCAGCGCCTGCGGAGCCCATCGCGCGGGATCCAGGCGGTGCAGAATGCCCAGGCCGAAGGCCGCCGTCTTGCCGCTGCCGGTCTTGGCTTGCGCGATCAGATCGCGGCCCGCCAGAATGACAGGCAGGCTCTGCGCCTGGATCGGCGTCATGGCCAGATAGCCCATGCTCGCCAGATTGTCGAGCTGAGCGGGAGAAAGCGGCAGTTGGGAAAAGGGGAGTGTGGTCACGATAATGGCTGAGGGGGACAGTGCCGCCTGTGGGGTCTTTGGGGGATCGGGCGGCTGCGGTTTGCTACCATCGTGCGCGGCCGCGCAACATCACGCGGGCGGCCGGTAGCGGCTCACGTGCCCGGTACTCTAATTTACAGGATTTCAGCCCATGGAAGATTTGAATGGCCGCCACGGCCTGAACCCGCCCCACAGCGAGATCGTGCAGGCATGCCGGATCATCGAACCGTGCGATGTGCTCGATATGGGGTGTTCGAGCGGGCGCAACGCCCTGTATCTCAGCCAGTTGGGCTTCAAGGTCACGGCCATCGATGCCAACCCCCAGGCCATCGCCATGCTGCAGTCCATCGTCGACCAGGAAGGCATCCGCACCATCGCGCCGCAGGTCTACGACATCCAGCAAGCCAGCCTCGATGCGGACTACGGCTTCATCGCCTGCACCGTGACGCTGATGTTCATCGACCCGGCGCGCGTGGATGCGGTGCTGTCCGACATGCAGCAGCGCACCCTGCCGGGCGGATACAACCTGATCGTCTGCGCGATGGACACGGCAGAATACCCGTGCCCGATTAATTTCCCTTTCACCTTCCGGCCGGGGGAACTCAGTGCGCATTACCAGGGCTGGGAACTCGTCAACTACAACGAGGATCTGGGGACGATGCATAACGGGGCGCAACTGCAGTTTGCAACCTTGCTGGCGCGCAAGCCGGGGTAGGGGGGGGGCTTGATGGGCGAGAGCCCTGTTGGTCCAGCAGGGCCGGCCTTGTGAAGATCGGGGAATTGGGCTAAATTCAGTCTGAATTATTCCCTATCTTGCTTCTCATCAGGGATTCATCATGAAGCTTGCCACTCACGTCCGGCCCATCAGCTATCTGAAGGGCCATGCCGCCGAAATCGTCAAAGACGTTACGGAGACAGGCGAACCCATGCTCATTACTCAGAATGGCGAGGCCCGCCTGGTCGTCATGGATGTGAGCAGCTATGAACAGAAAGAGCAAACCCTGGCGCTTCTGAAAATGCTGGCAATGGGACAACGAGACATCGAGCAGGGCCGCTACCGCGAAGCAGAGGAATTCTTTGCCGAACTGGACCAGGAAGATCTGGCGTGAAAACGGTGCTGCTGGATGCAGCGCAGGCCGACATCAGAGCGCTGCGCCAGTATGTCAGCAAGATTTTCGGCCAGACTGCATGGCAGGAGACCTATGCGGGTATCAAAGCCGTGGTGCGCAACGTAGCGGCTTTTCCGCTGAGCGGCCATATCCCGCCTGAACTGGCTGATCTGGGGCTATCTCAGTACCGCCAGGCGCTTTCAGGCATGAACCGCATCATCTACGAAGTGCAAGGTGACGTCCTTTACGTGCACGTCGTCTGTGACACGCGCAAGGACTTGCGGGCGTTGTTGACGAGACGGTTGCTGAGCCGCTGAGGGGGCTGATGGCCGTTGTCGGGTAAGCGAAAAAATCAAATTTCTGCAATGAGCACGCAACGCACAGGCGCCGGATCAATCTCTGAGCACGTCCTCCAGCGTCTCTGCGTCGACGAAATTCAGCGACCAGGCCTTGATCTGCTGGGCTTTAGCCGCATGAATACGCAGGGTGACGTTATCCGGTACAGGGCCAAAGCGGCGCTGGATCATGCCCAGCAACAGCTCGGCCTGACCCTTCAGGCGGCCTTCTTGGCGGCCTTCTTTCAGCCACTGCTGTGCCCAGAGGCCGGGCTTTTCGGTAATCATCATATCCAGCTCCTGTAGGGTTTTGACCGGGGGCAGTTGTTCCGCCGGCGGGGCGCTGCGCCGCACAATGCAATGCAGCCAGAGTGTCAGGCTGCGGTTCAGCTCAGCATGCTCCGGCTCTTGCTGAACCGTCTGGATCAGAGTGTGCAATAAACAGCGCCATTGCTCAACATCACGACTGCGGCCCAGGCGAAACAGCAGCACGGCCAGGTTCTTGCCGGGCAGCCCGGCGCTGCTCATCAGCGTCTGCTCGTGGATCAGCAGATAGCGCATCTGCGGCTGATAGGGTCGCAGGTCGGCGGGGGTCTCGTCCAGCAGCCCAGCCATGTCCCGCGACGCGCGCCAGCGGCGCGGGCCGCTGTACAGTACCACCGGCAGCACGGGCGGCAGCGGCAGACTGATCTGTCTGCCGTTGAGCAGTGTCTGGTAGCTCAACCCTGCGTAGCTGATCATGCGCAGCGCCATGGTTGCATCCACCGTGCTTTGCTGTTCGAGCAGTAACAGGACGCACAGTCCTTGCCCTAATGAGGAGTGGGGGCGAGAACGAGGTATTGGCCGTGCGTTTCGGGCTCAATGGCCGGGCGGGCGGCGGCAGCGGTCTTTTGCCGGGGATCAGCCAGGCGCAGTCGCCGTCGCGCCGATGCAGCCCGTCGCTGACATGGCTGGCGGATACAGCCGTCATGCGTGCCCAGTCCAGAGCGGCGAACAGGCCGGGGCTGAGCACGCAGGCTAGCAGATCGCGCAGCAGCTCTTTGTGCTGAAACAAGCGGCGGTAGGCCGCGTCCATCTCGCCCATGCGGGTCTCCGTTCGGATCGGGATGGAGTAGATGGTCGCCTAGAACAGGGGAATCCGCCTGTGGATTCAGGCCGTCTTGATTGGTTTTGTCATTTGGGGGAAATACGTAAGCTCGTTCCCGATCCCTCTTTCCCCACCTGTTCCTGCAATTACCTTCGCTTTCCGGCTCCTATACTTCGATCAGGTAGCGCGGGAGCGCGTTGTTTGCACCTCACTAAAGCCTCGCCCGTGCAAGCCGTAACTATGCTAAGTTGCTGTTAGATCAAAGGAATTCATCGTGAAAGCCGTCATCCTGGCCGGGGGCCTGGGCACCCGCATTTCCGAGGAAACGCACCTCAAGCCCAAGCCCATGATCGAGATCGGCGGCAAGCCCATTCTCTGGCACATCCTGAAGATGTATTCGCATCATGGCATTCACGACTTTGTGATCTGCTGCGGCTACAAGGGCTATGTGATCAAGGAATACTTCGCCAACTACTTCCTGCATATGTCGGACGTGACCTTTGACATGAGCACCAACCGGATGGAAGTCCACCACCAGCATGCGGAACCCTGGCGGGTGACGCTGGTGGACACGGGCGAGGACACGCTCACGGGTGGGCGCTTGAGGCGGGTGCGCGACTATGTGAAGGATGACGAAGCCTTCTGCTTTACCTATGGGGATGGTGTCAGCGACGTGGATATTGGCGCGTCGATCCGCTTTCACCAGCAGCATGGCCGCCTGGCGACGGTGACGGCAGTGCAGCCACCGGGACGCTATGGTGCGCTCAAGCGCGATGGCGATCAGGTGGCAGGTTTTACGGAAAAGCCCAGGGGGGACGGCGGGTTGATCAATGGCGGGTTTTTCGTGCTGTCACCCAAATGCCTGGATCGCGTCCAGGGTGATCAGACCAGTTGGGAAGGTGAACCACTGACGTCGCTGGCGCGTGACGGCCAGCTGATGGCGTTTGAACACAATGGCTTTTGGCAGCCTATGGATACTTTGCGGGAAAAGAACCTGCTGGAAGATCTTTGGGAATCGGGCAAGGCGCCATGGAAGACCTGGGCATAGCGCACGCCATGACGGTGAGCACGCCTGACCCTGCCTTCTGGCGGGGGCGGCGCGTGGTGCTGACGGGCCATACGGGGTTCAAAGGCAGTTGGCTGGCCTTATGGCTGCACCGCTTGGGCGCGCAGGTGACAGGCATGGCCCTGCCGCCGTCTGGCGAACCGAACCTGTACACGCTGGCGCGGGTGGGCGAGATGTGCGATTCCCATTTCGTCGATATTCGCGACGCGCAGGCTGTGGCAGATCGGATGCGCCGAGCGGAGCCTGAAATCGTCTTTCACCTGGCCGCACAGGCCTTGGTGCGGGCCGGCTACGCGGACCCGCTGTCGACCTACTCGACCAACGTCATGGGGACCGCGCATGTACTCGATGCCTTGCGTGGCCTAGGAAGTGTGCGGGCTGCTGTGATGGTGACGACCGACAAGGTCTATCGCAATCTGGAACGCGCCTACCCGTATCGCGAGGATGATGCGCTGGGCGGGCATGACCCCTACAGCGCCAGCAAGGCGGCCAGCGAGCTGGTGATTGCCAGCTACCGCGATGCTTTTCTGGCGGAGCAGGGCGTGGCGGTGGCCACGGCGCGCGCGGGCAATGTGATTGGCGGAGGCGATTGGGCGGCGGACCGCCTGATCCCTGATGCCGTGCGGGCTTGGCAGGCGGCGCAGGCCTTGCCGATCCGCCGTCCGCAGGCGATTCGGCCCTGGCAGCATGTGCTGGAACCCATCAGCGCCTATCTGCGCCTGGCCGAATGCCTGTGCGCCACCCCCGCGGTGGCGGGCGCCTATAACTTCGGCCCGCATACGCACGAGGCCGCCACCGTGCGGCAGGTGGTTGAATGGGCGCGTCAGGCCTATGGCAGTGGCGATATCCAGTGGGGCGACGGCACCGAAGGGCCGCACGAGGCTGCTTGGCTGGCGCTGGAAATCGCCCAGGCACGCACCGTGTTGGGTGTGCAGCCGCGCTGGGGTTTGCAGGACGCCATCATGCGGACGATGGCCTGGTACCGCCAGCAGCAGGACGGCACGGATGCCCGCGCCTTGTGCGAGGCGGATATCGTAGCCTTTGAATCGACGGGCATCTCGTCATGAGCCGCTTGACGATCAGAGAGACCGGCATCGAAGGCTTGCGTATTGTCCAGCGCCAACGCCTGGGCGACGAACGAGGATTCTTGTCGCGACTGTTTTGCGCCGAGGAACTGGCGTCCGCCGGCTGGCACAAACCTGTCGCCCAGATCAATCACACCTGGACGCAGGCGCGCGGCACGGTGCGCGGCATGCATTTTCAGCATCCGCCGCATGCCGAGATGAAGCTGGTGAGCTGCCTGCGCGGCGCGGTATGGGATGTGGGCCTGGATCTGCGCGCCGGGTCGCCTACTTTTTTGCAATGGCGCGCCGCCGAACTCTCTGCCGATAATGGCCAGGCGCTCTTGATCCCGGAAGGCTTTGCGCATGGCTTTCAGGCGCTGACGGACGATTGCGAGCTGCTGTACCTACACACAACCCCCTATACGGCTCAGGCTGAGGATGGCCTGTTGGCCGCCGACCCGATGCTGGCGATCAACTGGCCCTTGCCCATTGCCTTGCAGTCCGAGCGCGATCTGCAGCATTCCAGGTTGACCCCGGACTTTGTTGGACTGGATTTGAATTCATGAATTGCCGTCACTGCGGCGCCGCGTTGCGCCATACGTTTCTGGATCTGGGCTTTGCGCCGCCTTCCAACGCCTATCTCAAAGCCGATGAGCTCAATCGGCCCGAAACCTGGTTTCCGCTGAAAATCCGTGTCTGCGAGCAGTGCTGGCTGGTGCAGACCGAAGACTACGCCCAGGCCGACGCCTTGTTCAGCCCGGACTATGCCTATTTTTCCAGTACGTCCAGCGGGTGGCTTGCGCATGCGCAGCGCTACGCGCAAATGATGATGCAGCGTCTGGGCCTGAACGATAAAAACTTTGTGATCGAAGTGGCCGCTAACGATGGCTACCTGCTGAAGAATTTCGTGGCTGCCGGCATTTCCTGCCTGGGCATCGAGCCCACGGCCAGCACGGCCGCCGCCGCCGAGGCGATCGGCGTGCCGGTGCTGCGCGAGTTCTTCGGCGAGGCGCTGGCCCGTCGGCTGGCCGATGAAGGTCGCCAGGCTGACCTGATTGCCGGCAACAACGTCTATGCGCATGTGCCTGACATCAACGATTTCACGCGCGGCCTGGCCGCCGTCCTGAAACCCGGGGGCACGATCACGCTGGAATTCCCGCACCTGTTGCGCCTGATTCAGAACAATCAGTTCGACACGGTCTATCACGAACATTTTTCGTACCTGTCGATTCATGCCGTGCAGCGTATTTTCAATGCAGCGGGCTTGCGCATCTACGACATAGAAGAACTCCCCACGCACGGCGGCAGTGTGCGAGTGTATGGCTGCCATGCCGCCGCCGCCTTCGAGCAACAACCCGCAGTCGAGCGCGTATTGCAGTCGGAAGTAGAAGGTGGTTTGCTGGATCTGGCTACCTATCAGGCCTTTCAGGCACGCGCCGACCGGGTCAAGAACGAACTGCTGGCTTTCTTGCTGGAGCAAAAGCGACTGGGCAAGACCGTGGCGGCCTACGGCGCGGCGGCCAAGGGCAATACCTTGTTGAACTATGCAGGCGTGAAACCCGACCTGCTGCCGTTCGTGTGCGATGCGGCGCCGGCCAAGCAGGGCAAGTACCTGCCGGGCAGCCACATCCCGATCCTGGCGCCGCAGGCGTTGGCTGAACAGCGGCCCGACTATGTGCTGATCCTGCCGTGGAATATTGCGCCGGAGGTCCGGGAGCAGAACAAGGCGCTGGCTGTCCAGGGGACGAAATTCGTGACGGCGGTGCCGCAGTTGGAGGTCCTGTGAAATCCCGTATCCACTACACCAAGCCATCGATCACCGAGCTGGAGGTGCGCTACGCCACGGATGCCGCCGCCAATGGTTGGGGGGATCGCTGCTATGAATACATTGGGCGCTTCGAACAGGCGTTCAAGGCGCATCTGGGCGCCGAGCATGCCATCGCCACGTCGAGCTGCACAGGCGCCTTGCACCTGGGCATGGCGGCGCTGGGGATCGGGCCGGGCGACGAGGTCATTCTGGCCGACACCAACTGGATTGCCACCGTTTCGCCGATCGTGCATTTGGGCGCGACCCCGGTCTTCGTGGATATTTTGCCCGATACCTGGTGCCTGGATCCCGCCAGAGTCGAGGCAGCCATCACGCCGCGCACGAAGGCCATCGTAGCGGTGCATCTTTATGGCAATCTGTGTGACATGGATGCGCTGTTGGCCATCGGCGCGCGTCACGGCATTCCCGTCATCGAGGATGCCGCCGAGGCGATCGGCTCGGTCTATCGCGGCAAGCGGGCGGGGACGATGGGGGCTTTTGCCTCGTTCTCGTTTCATGGTTCCAAGACCATGACCACCGGCGAAGGGGGCATGTTCGTCACCCAGGATGCCGTGTTGTACGAACGGGTCCTGACCTTGAGCAATCATGGTCGCGCCCGGGGGCAGACGAAGCAGTTCTGGCCGGATGCGGTGGGGTACAAATACAAATTGTCCAACATCCAGGCGGCGATCGGTTGCGCGCAGATGGAGCGCATTGATGCGCTGATCGAACGCAAGCGGGATATCCTGGCGGCCTACCGGGATGCCTTGTCCGATATGGACGGGGTATCCATGAATCCCGAATGTCCTGGCACGATCAATGGCGCCTGGATGCCGACGGTGGTGTTCGACGCACGCACCGGGGTGACGCGAGAGAAGCTGCAGGCGGCTCTGACCGCCGAGAACGTTGATGCGCGTGTGTTTTTCTGGCCCTTGTCGGGCATGACCATGTTCACGCCGGTGCGCGACAATGTCAATGCCTGGTCGATTCCGGGGCGAGCGATCAATTTGCCTAGCTATCATGAGATGGATGCGAGCGAGCAGGCGCGCGTCTGCCGCGTGATCCGCGCCTGCGTGGGCGAGGGAGCATAGATGCGCGAGTCCCTGGGCCGAACGGTGGTCGTCTCTCAGCCTATGTATTTTCCTTGGGTGGGGCAATTGGAGCAGGTCCGCTTGGCCGATGCTTTTGTGTTCTACGACGACGTGCAATTTGCACGGGGGTTTTTCAATCGGGTTCAGATCAAAACCGCGGGCGGCATCCGTTGGATGACGGTGCCGTTGCGAGATCAGCACCGGGGACAATTGATCAGCGAGACACAGATCGACGAGCGCGTGGATTGGCGCCGCAGTCATCTGGACGCCTTTCGGCAGGCTTATGCGAGAGCGCCTTTTCTGGATGATGCCGTCACGTTGATGGCAGACGTCTTTGCCAAGCCGGTGGCGAATTTGGCCGAGCTGTCGATGGCCAGCACATTGGCGTTGGCGCACTATTTCGAGCTTGAGTCAGCGTGCGATTTTCTGCGATCCTCGGAGGGCTCGATCGAGGGTCATGGCACGCGGCGCCTGATTGATCTATGCGCGGCAGAACATGCCAAACAATATTTGACTGGCCACGGTGCGCGTCATTACCTGGATCATGAACAATTCGAGGCGAGGGGCATGGGCGTGTCCTATATTGAATACGGATGCGTGTCCTACCCGCAACAGCATGGTGCCTTTACCCCCTATGTGACCGCCTTGGACCTGGTGGCCAACTGCGGGCGACAAGGGCGGGAATTGATTGGCGGGCGCGCAGTGCCATGGCGTGCATTCGTGGGACGGCAGGCACCGGCACAGGACAGGAAATAACGAGGTGAAAATGGCGCGAGATCTCAATGCCGAGGCATCGGAATACAAACCGAATGCCGCAACGGAAATCGAAAACGACCTGATGCTGCACTGGTATCCCAAGCGGATCATCGAACGCATGGGCCGCGTGGATCGACTGTTGGAATTAGGGCTGGGGCATGGCTTTACCGCAAAAATATTCAACGAGGCCTGCGCTGAGCACGTCATCGTCGATGGCGCCTCCAGCGTCATCGAGCAGTTTCGCCGCGCACAACCCGGATTTTCTGGCCGGATCGTGGAGGGCTACTTCGAGGACTATGAGCCACAGGCGCCCTTTGACGTCATTGTCATGGGCTTCATCCTGGAGCATGTGGATGACCCGGATTTGATTCTGCGCCGTTATCGGCAGTACCTGAAGCCGGGTGGGCGCATGTATGTGGCGGTGCCCAACGCCAAGTCGCTCAATCGCAGGCTGGGGTTGGAGCTGGGGCTAATCGACGATATCTACAGCCTCAATGCCAATGACTTGGCGCTGGGACATCAGCGGCAGTATTGCCGGGACACATTGCGGGCTGCTTTGCAGCAAGCCGGTTATGCAGTTACACATGAGGAAGGCATCTATCTCAAGCCCTTACCTCTGGCGGTCTTGAAAACGCTGCCGGACATGCAGGCCAATCTGCAGGCGATGCTGCAGGTCGGAATTGAGTTTCCCGATTTGTGCGTGGGCTTGCTGATGGAAGTGGTTCCATCGTGAGCGTCATCAGCCATGATCAGAAGCAGCAGTTCGAGCACGATGGGGTGCTCGTGATTAAAGGCTTCTATGATGTAAAGAGAGAAATCAATCCGATTCAGAAGCATATTTATGAAATTATCGGATTGGTCGCAAAGCGTCACGGAATTCCCATTCAGCGCCCGCCATTCGAGGAGGGCAATTTTGATGCTTCCTATCTGGATATCATCAAAAATGATCGGAATCTGGGCGCCGAAATATATGACCTGATCACACAGATCCCTTCGTTCATCAGATTGATCTCTTCCAAGAAGAGCGAGACACTATTTTGTGACCTCAGAGGTACCGATATGGCTGGTATCGGTGCAGGAAGCTATGGAATCCGGATCGATAACCCCCACGAAGAACAGTTTCGATCACATTGGCATCAAGAGTTTATTTTCCAGCCACAAAGTATGGATGGAGTCGTTTTTTGGACACCCTTGGTGCCGATCACTCGTGATCTGGGACCTGTCATTGTGTGTCCTGGGTCTCATCAGAAGGGATTGTGTGTGTATACCCGGCATGGGGTTCATGCGAATAAATCAGGTTCCTACCGGATAGGGTTGAGCAATGAGACGGAAGTGGTGAGTGCATACGATCATGTTGCGCCGCTGACCGAGCCGGGAGATCTGATCATCATGGATTTTCTCACGATCCATCAATCCGGGTTCAATATATCCAATCGATCCAGGTGGTCCATTCAATCGAGGTTTTTCAACTTCAATGAGCCGACAGGGATCGAAATCGGGTGGAGGGCATCGATTACTGCGGGTTCTGATGTTGAGAAAATTTTCCCTGAAAATTTTATTTGAAAATTAATATGATTGCTATCTGTAATGTGTGTGAATCCGCACTGTCTGTCTCCCTGTATGAATCGCTCGGTACGGCTTCAATTACCACGATGAATCAGATGATCGAAGGTACGACCGAGGTCCGTTTTTGCTCGCATTGCGGTCATGTGCAAACTTCTGAGTTGCCTTCGCTGGTTGAGTATTACGCGAATGAATATGAGATCAATGCGACAAGCGATGAGGAAGATCAGTTGTACAAGGTCGTTGACGGACGAAAAGTATATCGAGCAGAGCATCAAGCCTCGGTGCTGATGAGCAAAATATCATTTCGGGATGGGTTGCGGGTATTGGACTATGGATGCGCGAAATCGGCGACTCTGAAAAAGGTCTTGACCCGGCATTCAGGCATTAAGCCGTTCCTGTTCGATGTCACAGATCGCTATGTTCCCTTCTGGGAAAGGTTCCCCCAGGACGTTCAGTGGTCGACGCATACGCCGAACCCCGACTGGTTTGGAACCATGGATGTTGTTTTATCATTTTATGCCCTCGAGCATGTTTCGGATTTGACGCAGGCGCTTTTGAATGTGAAGCGGTTGCTGAAGACTGGCGGGATTTTTTATTTCCTCGTTCCTAATATGTACCACAATGTTGCTGATTTTGTTGTTGCGGATCATGTGAATCATTTCAGTGCCTCTTCCCTGGCCTATCTGCTGCAAAGACATGGGTTTGGTGAGATAGAGGTGGATGAGCAGATCCATGATGCGGCTTTCGTAGTCAAAGCTCGCTTCATCGGAGAGGGGGCTGGGATGGACACCCCTGACGGAGACGCCTTGGCTCGCCTACGCGAGGAGGCGCTCCATATCGCGCAATATTGGAATACCTTTGCCGCTCGAGTCAAAGAATACGAGGGGATGGTGGGAGATGGCGCGATGGCGATTTACGGAGCTGGGTTCTATGGAAATTTCATTTCTACCTTATTGATGTTCCCGGAACGGATTTCTTGCTTTGTCGACCAGAATGAATATCTTCGAGGAAAGAGGATCATGAGCAAGCCGATCGTCGCGCCACAGGATATTCCAGACGAAGTCAGCCATGTGCTTGTCGGTTTGAATCCCGTGATTGCTAAGAGTGTTATAGGTCAAATCGAGCAATGGCAAGGAAAGTCGCTGGAGTTCTTTTATTTGTAGGATTGATCATGCAGAGTCCATTCTGTCAATCGAGTGACGCGAGTCGAAAAGAATGATTGCGGCCATCATTGGTGCAAATTCAATGCTGGGTATGGAATTGGCCCGGCAGCTGCTCGATGCTGGTACCCAGGTATTGCGCATTGGGAGAAGTGCGGATTGCGATATCCTGTACGATCTGGATGCAACGCAGGTCGTCGAGGTAGATAATGTTCAGGCAGTCGATGTCATTTTCCATTGCGCGTCCGCTTTTGCGGAAGATTCGATTGCAGGCCAAAAAGCCAATGGCATGACCAATGTGCTGGGCTGCTTTAATGTCTTAGCGTTGATGCTTCAGTTGCGATGCGGCATATGCATTTATGCTGGCAGTCTTTCTTCGACGGCTGGTGTGGAAGCGCAGGGCCGCTCAAGCTACGGGCTGTCAAAGGCGCTGGGGGAACAGGTGTTGGCCTGGGGGCTGATGGAGCGTCAGGTTGGCGGAGTGTTTTGCAGTCTCAGGTTTCCCCAACTCTACGATGTGGAGGGACGTTGCTGCCGGCACCAGCCCTGGTTCGGACGGATCGTGGCCTATGCGTCACGTGGCATGGACCTCCATATGCCGGCACCGGGTGGCGCGCGTAATTTCCTGCATGTGCGCGATGCCGCTCGGCTGCTGATGCAGGCCTGGCAGGAAGGCGTGAGCGGCGTATGGGATATTGTTCACCCAGAGTCGCTGGATTATTGGCAGATTGCGCAGTGTGCTTATGGCGTGTTTGGCTCAGGTGGGCACATCGAGATCGCACAGGCCAAGCAGCCATTTCGCGCTTTAAACCTGCCTGCGGGAGATGCCTTGTTTGATCGCCTGGGCATGTGGCCGGAAATCAGCATGGAGCAGGGCTTGAAAATGATTCGGGATACGGGCTGCGCCGGCGCCTTTGGCCCCTTGGATGTGACATGAGCAGGACAAACGCTTCTCCAATTCATGTGTTGGTGACAGGGGTGGGGGCCATCATCGGACAGGGCATTGTCCGCAGCCTGAGAGCCAGCGGCCATCCCGTCAAGGTCATCGGCCTGGATCGCAGCGCCCGGCCCCCAGGGCCTGACTGGTGTGATGTGTTCGTCCAAAAACCGATCTGCGACGAGCGCTCCGATGGATATCGGGACTTCTGGCAGAATTTGATCAGGAAGGAAAGCATTGATCTCGTCTTGCCGGGGCTTGAGGTCGATATGCTGTTTCTGGATGGACAGCGGGAAATGTTTGAAAAAGAGCATGGTGCTTGCGTGCTGGCGCTCAATCACAGTGCCCTGATTGCATTGACCGGCGATAAGTGGCTGATGCACCTGTTCTTGGAAGACCATGGTCTGTCGGCCATCCCGACGATGATCGACGCAAGCTGGGATGACGCCCTGGCAACGCTGGGCGCGGCGCCGATTTTGCTCAAGCCTCGCCAGGGCAATGGCTCGCGCGGGATCGTGCGCTTGCATGATCGGGAGGATTTTGCTTACTGGACTCGCAAGACCGCAGAACCGTGGATGCTCCAGCGTATCGTGGGCAGCGAACACGAGGAATACACGGTGGGCTCGTTCGGCTTGGGTGATGGTCAGGCCGTGGCGCCGATCATCATGCGCCGGCGTCTGTCCGCAGCCGGCAATACGCAGCAGGCCGAGGTGGTCGACCATCCCCTGCTGCAGGCAAAAGTGGCTGCCTTCAATGCCTTGCTCAAACCGATAGGGCCGACGAACTACCAGTTCCGGGTGCACGATGGCGAGGCCTATCTGCTGGAGGTCAATCCGAGGTTTTCCAGCAGTAATTCCCTGCGCACCGGCTTTGGGTACAACGAGGCGCAAATGGCGTTGGAATACTTTGTGTTGAATCGCCTGCCACAGCCGCCTGAGATCCGTCATGGCATTGGCTGGCGCTATAGCGAGGATTACATCGTTTATGATCGCGATCCTGTCTGATATTCATAGCAATTTGGCCGCTTTGCGCGCGGTGCTGGATGATGCCCGCACGCGTGGGTGCACGCGCATCCTGTCTCTGGGCGATGTGGTGGGGTACCACGCGCAGCCTGGGCCATGCATTGATCTGCTGGCGCAGCACGATGCAATCAATATTCTGGGCAATCACGATCACTACCTGATCAGTGAAGAGAATTGTTCGCGCTCCAAGGTGGTGGCCAGCATCATTGATTATCAGAAACGCATCGTGACGCCGGCACAATTGACCTGGCTGCAGGGTTCCCTGCCCAGCTTGAGGGAATCCGGCTCTTTGTTCGTGCATGGCGGACCCGAGGACCCGCGGGATCAATATCTCTATGTCATTGATGACGACACGGTGCCAGAGGATGTCGATCGGCTGTTCTCTGGGCATACGCATGTGCAGGCACTGATGCCGGTAGCGCAGGGGAAGTGGTATTGCAATCCGGGCTCGGTCGGGCAGCCCAGGGATGGCGACAGCCGGGCGGCTTATGCCATTTTCGATGGGGATCGGATTGAATTGAGGCGTGTTGCCTACAACATTGAAGAAACGGTCGAATCCATGAAAGAAGCAGGATTTGAACCCTTTCTATATGAGAATCTCTACCACGGCGCCCAGATCGGCGGGCGCATCGACAAGATAAAATACATTAACAGGAATAAGCGGCATGAATCCAATTGAACAGTTCCAGGCAGAGGTCGAGCAAAACATCGCCCGGCTGGGGGCCGATACAAGCTTGAAGCAGGCATCCCTGGACTGGATGCTGCAAACGGGGGCCGCTGGCGCCTATACCTATAATTTCAGCTGGATGGGACGCCCAATCATCCAGTATCCGCAAGACATGGTGGCCATGCAGGAGCTGATCTGGGCGATCAAGCCGGATCTGATCATCGAGACCGGGATCGCGCATGGCGGTTCCTTGATCATGAACGCCTCGCTGCTGGCATTGCTGGATCTGTGCGAAGCTCAGGAACAGGGGCGCGTACTTGACCCGCGGAAACCAGCCCGTCAGGTACTGGGGATCGACATCGATATCCGGGCGCACAACCGCGAGGCGATCGAATCGCACCCGATGGCCGCGCGTATTCAGATGCTGCAAGGCTCAAGCGTGGATCCGGCGCTGGTGGCGCAGGTCAAGGACATTGCGTCCAAATATCAACGTGTCCTGGTCAGTCTGGACAGCAATCATACCCATGAGCATGTACTTGCTGAACTGGAGGCGTATGCGCCGCTGGTCAGCGTAGGCAGCTATTGTGTCGTGTTCGATACGGTGGTGGAAGACATGCCGCCGGAATTGTGCGAGGGGCGCCCTTGGGGGCCAGGCAACAGCCCGTTGACGGCGGCTCGCGAGTATCTGGCGGGGCATCCCGAGTTCGAAGTAGACCGGAACATTGAGCACAAACTGCTGATTACCGTCGCAAGAGAAGGATTCCTGCGTCGGGTTGGGTGATATTTACCACAGCAGTTGAAGGTTTTGTTTAGACATGTAAGTCAGACAAAGATCATTTGAGTTTTTTGGCGGCATGATCGAGCTTTCATGGCTCATATGTTCAGAGATTGGTGATGGTTAAAGAATCTATTGTTTTTCCAGAAATTCCCGTGACGGCTAGGTGTGCGATATTGATTCCTACGTTTAGATGGGGGGGGGAGGTTAAGTCGATTCTTGCGTCATTTTGTGGCGTCGCCAGGGAAGATGTTGTTGTTCTTGTCGCGGACAATAGCGAAAACCCCGAGAAGCATGAATTTCTTGCCAAGCTGAATGAAATAAATAAGTATATTATTTTTTATTCGCATAAAAAAAATATTGGGGCGACTGAGAATTTTTACTTTCTTTTCGAGTGGAGTAAATCGGTTGAGTTTACTGCCATCATGGCGGATGATGACTCCGTGTCTCCAACATATTATTTGGATGGTTACGATTTTTTAAAAAAATCGAATAATGCCTCTTGTGTTTCAGTTGGGACTTCATTTGTAGACTTTGGGGATCATCGTCTGCTGGATATAAGTCAGAACTCTATGGTCGGGGAAAGCCCGGTCGAAAGAATGAGCTTTTGGAACGGGCTTTCTGCTAGAGTCACTATGTATGATGTCAGCAGAAGAGACACCCTAGATAACGCCATCGATTATTTGAAGGCCACCCCGATCTTTGGCATGACGTTGGCAGAGGATCTATTTGAGTTAAATAGATTGTCATATGGCAATTTTGTCAAAGAGTCTGGGCGTGGGTTTTTTGTGCACTATCCGCATTATGGTGCGCACACTGGCGATAGTCTCGATCGTTTTTATAAGTTGTTGTGTAAGGATGTTGGCCTTAGCCTGCCCATGATCAGATTCATGGGCGTAAGCACGGCGGTCCAGTGCGCGCTTTTCTTGCTCGGAAAATTTTCACCTATAGAAGATCTGCAGCAACGCTATCAAAGTGCGCAACATGTGTTCAAATTTCTATTTTTTAACGGCTTTCACCAAGAACTTCAGCAGGGTGGCTTGCTGCTGAATCTGAGAAAATGGCTCGCCGACGATCCTGCTTGCTTGAAAGGCCTGAATAAATATGCGGCGTCGAACATCGACGATCTGGTGTTTGATGCGAATTTCCTGAAGTGGTTCATTGATATCATCAAGGCCTTTGAGTCTCGCGCGAAGATTGGCGAAACATTACTTTCCAGACGTTTCAGCAATTTTTGTGCGGATGTTCTGGATGTTGATGTGCAGCATGACGACAAAAAAGCCTCGGGTCGTGGCGGTGATAGGCTCTCGCAAGGCTTGGCCTGGCTGGACGAATTAAACGCAAAATTTCAGGATACCTTGCCGGACGACATAGGCCGGTGGAAAGGCGCTACTGTGTCCGCTGGCTCCGCGGGTCCTGGCGTAGTTCCACAACCCACTTGGTCGGTTGCTGACTGGTTCAAAGATCGCGCGCCATCAGCTGCCAGAATCCGGCTGCTGCAGTCCTTGGTGAATGCGCATCCGGATGTTGGCACTTTGGGTGCGGTTGTGGTTCTGCCCGACGAACCAGAGCCAGAGTCCCTATCCAGAACGCTGGCTAGTCTGTATGCCCAGAGCCAGCCTTTGCATAAAATTTGGCTGATCGGGAAGACGGCGCCAGCCACGCTGCCGGATGGCAATTTTGAGTATCTGCCCGCTGAATCACACTGGTCTCAGCCGCTTGCAGATCAGATCAGCCAAGCACAAGCGCCAGATTTCATCTGGATACTGTATCCTGGCGACCAATTGCTTCCCCATGCTGCTTTGTTATTCGGGGAATACCGCCTGCGCCATCCGGATCCATTGGTTTGGTTCGCTGACGAGGCCATGCTCGAAGATGGCGTGCCGGGCAAACCCATGCTCAAGCCGGATTTCAACCTGGATCTTTTGCGCAGCTATCCCTACATGGGGCGAAATCTGATTCTCAGTACTGCCGCTGTTCAGGCAGTCGGGGGGCTGCAGGATGCTTATGGGCAATTGGCTGCTCAGGATCTTGCCTGGCGATTGGTGGAACAGGCCGGCCCCCAACTGGTGGGACATATCCCCGAAGTCGCTGTTTACACGGATCAACAGTTGTTTTCCTGGCTGGCAAATGCAGATGTCGCATCGCACGCGCGATCGGTGACGCAGGCTCACCTGGATCGGATTGGCAGTACAGCCACGATCCAAGCCACCGGACGGGTGGGCGAATCCCGCCTGGAATATCCGATTTCGGGTGAACCCCTGGTATCCATCATCATCCCGACACGCGATCAACTGCCTGTGCTGCGGGCTTGCGTGGAAAGCCTGATGGAGAAAACCGCCTATACCCGCTATGAACTTTTGATTGTGGACAATGGCAGTCAGGACAAGGCTGCGGTTCAGTTTCTGCAGCAGTTGGAGGCGATGGGTCTGGAGCAGGTGCGCATCCTTCGATGGCCGCATCCTTTCAGCTTTTCAGCCATCAACAATTTCGCCGCTAAGCAGGCGCGCGGGGACGTCCTGCTATTTTTGAACAATGACACGGAAGTGATCGATCCGGAGTGGTTGGGCTTGATGTTGGGTCATGCCTTGCGCCCCGAGGTCGGTGCAGTCGGCGCACGCTTGGATTATCTGGATGGCCGCGTCCAGCACGCCGGCCTGGTACTGGGTATGGATAACAGCGTCGGGTTTGGGTTCCGAGGGGAATCAGATCAGACTCAAGGCTATATGAATCGCCTGGTGACGACCCAGAACGTCGGGGCGGTCAGCGCTTCGTGCATGATGATGCGCAGGGATGTTTACCAGGAACTGGGCGGTTTCGATGAAACAGATTTTCCTGTCTTTTATGGTGATGCGGATTTGTGCCTGCGGGTGACGCAGGCAGGCTACCTGATTACCCAAGCGGCTGAAGTCCGGCTCAAGCATATGGGTGGAGCTACCCGCTTGCTGACCGAGCAATTCGGTCAGGATGCGTTGCCGAATCTGGAGCAGAGTGATCGCCTGTATGCGAAATGGCTGCCAAAATTGGTTGATGACCCCTCCTACCATCCTGCTTTTGGACGTCTGTCCCCGGGTTTTAGTTTAAGTCGTGAGGCCAGTCGAATTCATCGGCCGCTGCCGGGGCGACCTCTACCAGTAGTGTTGGCGTCGCATGGCGACTGGCAGGGTTGTGGACACTACCGGATCATCCACCCTTTTCAGGCGCTGGAGTCCGAAGGGCGACTAGAAGGCGGGTTGAAAGACGGGAATTTTCATTTTACTGACGTGGCTGGATCTCAGCCAGATGTGGTGATATTGCAGGGTGCTTGGGGTAACCAGGGCATTTTGGATGAAATACGGCGGATTCAGGATGCTGTTGGGGCAAAAGTCTTGCTTGAATTCGATGACTATCTGCCCAATGTGCCTGTACGCAGCATACATCGACGCGCTATGCCAAAGGATTTGATTAAATTGATGCGTCGAGCAATTGAGCGGGTGGATTGGCTGGTGGTTTCCACGCCTGCACTGGCTGAAGAGTATTCTGCTTGGCACCCGGAGATCAGGGTGGCTTGTAACGGCTTGCCAAAAAACGTCTGGGGCAATCTTTCTGGGCAACGGCGTACCGGTAAAAAACTGCGCCTAGGTTGGGCTGGTGGTAATAGCCATACCGGGGATTTGGCTGTAATACGCACCTTGATTAAAGATATGGAAGACGAGGTCGACTGGGTTTTCATGGGCATGCAGCCAGAAGACATTCGTTGCGAATTTCACCCGGGAGTCGAAATTTCGAAATATCCCGCTGCATTGGCCGCACTGAATTTGGACCTGGCACTAGTGCCTTTGGAAATGAACCAATTCAATCGCAGTAAGAGTAATTTGCGTTTGTTGGAACTTGGTGCCTGCGGGGTACCAATCATATGTACCGATATCGAACCGTATCGCTGCGATTTACCTGTAACGCGGGTGCGCAATCGCTATCAGGATTGGGAAAAAGCGGTCAGAGAGCATCTGGCAGAGCCCGAGGCCCTGGCACGACAAGGCGACGCTCTACAAGCGGCGGTCCGCCAGTCCTGGATGTTGGAAGGCGCTTTCCTGGATCAATGGGTGGCGGCTTGGTTGCCGCGTCCGTAGCGTACCCTGGAAATTTTTGCTGACCTCCTAAAGTTCTCTGTCCTTGTACCGTTAATGAGCCAGAACAGGAGGTCACTCGGTTTGTCATCCTGGGCAATACGGGCGGATCTCCGCCGAATCACTTAGGAGTCTTTCATGGCTGTTATCAATACTAACTATCTTGCTCTGGTCTCCCAGAACAACCTGAACAAGTCCCAGTCCTCTCTGGGTACGGCTATCGAGCGCCTGTCTTCAGGCTTGCGCATCAACAGCGCGAAGGACGACGCCGCTGGCCAGGCCATCGCCAACCGCATGACCGCCCAGATCAAGGGCATGACTCAGGCTGCCCGCAATGCCAACGACGGCATCTCGCTGGCCCAGACCGCCGAAGGCAACCTGAACGAAATCAACAATAACCTGCAGCGTATTCGCGAACTGGCTGTCCAGGCGGCCAACGACGTCAATGGTACGACTGACCGTCAGTCAATCCAAGATGAAATCAAAGCGCGTCTTGATGAAATTGATCGTGTTGCCAACGGCGCGAAATTCAACGGCACTGATCTGCTGAAAGCCAGCGGCACTCTGACGATCCAAGTGGGTTCCAACACGACGTCGAATGACGTCATCGAGATTAAGACCTTCAACGCGACGGTGGCTTCTGGCGGCCTCTTGAGCGGTGCTGCTGCTGTTAGTGGCTTTACCGGTGCGGCGGATATCACTGTCACGGGTACGACCGGCGGGTCCGGCACCGCAGGCAGCGCCGTTAACAATGCACACAAGGTCATCAACACTGTCGACAAGATGCTGGAAAACGTCGACAAGGCTCGTAGTGAGCTGGGTGTGGTGCAGAACCGCCTGACCTCGACTGTTAACAACCTGAACAACACGATCACCAACCTGTCGGCTTCGCGTTCGCGGATCGAAGACGCCGACTACGCGGTGGAAGTGTCCAACATGACGCGGGCTCAGATTCTGCAGCAAGCCGGTACCGCCGTGTTGGCCCAGGCCAACCAGGTCCCGCAAACCATGCTGTCCCTGCTGCGTTAATTCGCACAGCGGATCGGGGCGGTTTCGGCCGCCCCGGCATGTGGAAAAGCCACTGGCGCAAGTCGGTGGCTTTTCTCTATGGTGGCCCTAAAGTTCTCTGTCCTTGTACCGTTAATGAGCCAGAACAGGAGGTCACTCGGTTTGTCATCCTGGGCAATACGGGCGGATCTCCGCCGAATCACTTAGGAGTCTTTCATGGCTGTTATCAATACTAACTATCTTGCTCTGGTCTCCCAGAACAACCTGAACAAGTCCCAGTCCTCTCTGGGTACGGCTATCGAGCGCCTGTCTTCAGGCTTGCGCATCAACAGCGCGAAGGACGACGCCGCTGGCCAGGCCATCGCCAACCGCATGACCGCCCAGATCAAGGGCATGACTCAGGCTGCCCGCAATGCCAACGACGGCATCTCGCTGGCCCAGACCGCCGAAGGCAACCTGAACGAAATCAACAATAACCTGCAGCGTATTCGCGAACTGGCTGTCCAGGCGGCCAACGACGTCAATGGTACGACTGACCGTCAGTCAATCCAGGATGAAATTTCAGCGCGTCTACAGGAAATCGATCGTGTTGCCAACGGCGCGAAATTCAACGGCACTGATCTGCTGAAAGCCAGCGGCACCTTGACGATCCAAGTGGGTTCCAACACGACGTCGAATGACGTCATCGAGATCAAGACCTTCAACGCGACGGTGGCTGCTGGTGGCCTCTTGAGCGGTGTGACTACTGGTGCGACTGGTGGTGGTTTTGACACCTCTGGCGCTATTACAGTCACGGGTACGACCGGCGGGTCCGGCACCTCAGGCAGCGCCGTTAACAATGCACACAAGGTCATCAACACTGTCGACAAGATGCTGGAAAACGTCAACAAGGCTCGTAGTGAGCTGGGTGTGGTGCAGAACCGCCTGACCTCGACTGTTAACAACCTGAACAACACGATCACCAACCTGTCGGCTTCGCGTTCGCGGATCGAAGACGCCGACTACGCGGTGGAAGTGTCCAACATGACGCGGGCTCAGATTCTGCAGCAAGCCGGTACCGCCGTGTTGGCCCAGGCCAACCAGGTCCCGCAAACCATGCTGTCCCTGCTGCGTTAATTCGCGCAACGGATCGGGGCGGTTTCGGCCGCCCCGGCATGTGGAAGCCACTGGCGTAAGCCGGTGGCTTTTTTATTAGGTACGATAAGCCTATGAAAACCCCCACCATCGCCTTGGTCATGATCGTGAAGAACGGTGCGGCCACGTTGGCACGGTGCCTGTCCAGCGTGCAAGGATATGTCGACGACGCGATCGTGTTGGATACAGGCTCGACGGACGACACCGTGGCCATAGCCCGGGGTTTTGGCGCCCAGGTGCATCACTTCGACTGGACCAATGATTTCTCGGCCGCACGCAACGCGGCGCTGGCCTGTTCATCGGCGGATTGGAATCTGATCCTGGACGCCGATAACTGGCTGGTCTCCGGGCATGATTTATTGAGTACCCTGGGTAGTCAGTCGTTCATCGGCCAGGTGGCGATCCACAATCGTTTCATGCAGGGGCAAGAGGTCCGGGAATCCATTGAGTGGGTGTCGCGCATTCTGCCGCGTGGTGTCCGCTATGCCGGCAGGATCCACGAGCAACCGGTCAACAACCAGGGGCTGATCAGGCAGCGGCTCGAGGTGCACGTGGGCCACGATGGTTACATGCCCGAAGGGCTGGCCGCCAAAAAAGGCCGTAACGAAGCCCTGTTGCGTCAGGCATTGGCTGAAACCCCGCAGGATGCCTATCTGGCGTATCAGTTGGGCAAAGAGCTGGCCATCTATGGACAACACGACGAGGCGGCCAGGCACTTTTTGCAGGCCATGGCGTATTCGACGGGCGCACAGCAGTTCCGCCACGACTTGGTCGTGCGGGCTTTGTATTCGTTGAAGCAGGCCGGGCATCTGGAACGGGCCATTCTACTGGCCGAGGAAGAATTCCCCTATTGGCAGGATTCCCCGGATTATTTCTTCTGCGTCGCGGACGTTTTCCTGGACTGGGCGATCCAGCACCCCGCCGAGGCAGAATCCCGGTTTCTGCCGATTGTGGAATCCAGTTGGCTGAAGTGCCTGGAGATCGGTGAACGCCCGGACCTGTCGGAATCCGTCGCTGGCCGGGGCAGCTATCTGGCCGCGCAGAACCTGGCCGTGCTGTACGAGAACACGGGGCGGGCGGCCCAGGCGGCCGAATACCGGGACAAGGCCCGGGCGATGCGGCCAGGCTAGGCTGTCCGCATCCGGCGGCGGAACCCATGCTCTGCATGAGTATGGGTTCTCATGATGTGGCGCAAACTCTTGGCCGCAGCGAAGCTATACGATGAAGCCATCGCCTGCGGGCGGGCAGGCTGGGATTCCGCTGATCGCATCCAAGGAGAGCATCATGGTCGCCACAATGAAAGCAGCCGTGTTCGTCGAACCCGGCCGAATCGAGCTGGTTGAAAAACCCATCCCCGATGTCGGCCCCAACGATGCGCTGGTCCGCATCACCACCACCACGATCTGCGGCACCGACGTTCACATCCTCAAGGGCGAATATCCGGTCGCCCCGGGTCTCACGGTCGGTCATGAGCCCGTGGGCGTCATCGAAAAACTCGGCAGCGCGGTCACCGGCTACGCTGAGGGTCAGCGTGTGATCGCGGGGGCGATCTGCCCGAATTTCAGTTCCTACGCCGCGCAGGACGGCGTCCCGTCGCAGGATGGCAGTTACTTGATTCCGTCAGGGCGCTGCGGCTGCCACGGCTACAAAGCCACCGCCGGCTGGCGTTTCGGCAATCTGATCGACGGCACCCAGGCGGAATACGTGCGGGTGCCCGATGCACAGGCCAATCTCGCGCCGATTCCAGACGACCTGACCGACGAACAGGTGCTGATGTGCCCGGACATCATGTCCACCGGCTTCAAGGGGGCTGAAAACGCAAACATCCGCCTGGGCGACACGGTGGTCGTCTTCGCCCAGGGGCCGATCGGCCTGTGCGCGACCGCCGGCGCGCGCCTGTTGGGGGCGACCACCATCATCGCGGTGGACGGCAACGAACACCGCCTGGGCATTTCGCGGCGGTTGGGCGCCGATGTCACCCTCGATTTCCGCGATTGCGACGTGGTGTCCGAGGTGATGCGGTTGACCGGCGGGCGTGGTGCGGATTCGGCCATCGAGGCGCTGGGTACGCAAACCACGTTCGAGCAGGCGCTGCGCTGCCTCAAGCCGGGCGGGACGCTGTCCAGCCTGGGCGTGTATTCGCAGGATCTGAAGATTCCGCTCGATGCCTTTGCCGCCGGCCTGGGCGATCACCGTATCCGCACCGCCCTGTGCCCCGGCGGCAAGGAGCGCATGCGCCGCCTGATGAACGTGATTGCCGCCGAGCGGCTGGATCTGGGCGTGCTGGTTACCCACCACTACAAGTTGGATGACATCGTCGCGGCCTACGATCTGTTTGCCCGCCAGCGCGACGGCGTGTTGAAGATCGCCGTCAAACCGGCTTGAACCGTATCGTCTGACACAGCCCCAATGGGATGACGGGATCGTTTGATCCGTCCGTACATCCCAGTCTGGTGATGCTGGCGGGTCTTGCCCAGAATGGGGCTCCCGGATTCGGAGCCCTGCCATGCCCGGCCTCGACACTGCACTGTCTGCCGCTGCGCCCATCGACGACCACGACAGTCCCTGGAAGGAAGCGCTGGAGGTTTTCTTCCTGCAAGCCCTCGAACTATTGGTCCCGGGTCTGCATGCTGAAATAGATCGCACAGCCGCGCCGGTTTTTTTGGACAAGGAGCTGCAGGCCATTGCCCTGCCGGGCAAGAAGGGCCGCCGCTTCGTGGACAAGCTGGTCCAGGTGCGCCTGTGCAGCGGCGCCGCGGCCTGGCTGCTGATCCACGTCGAGGTCGAACGCCGCCTGCGCGGCCGCAAGTCCCTGAGCCTGTTCGCCTGGCGGATGTACGAATACCGCCATCGCATCCAGACCCGCCTGATGCGCCAGAGCGATCTGGCTCTGCCGCCGCCCGTCTACAGCCTGGGCATTCTGCTGGACAACCCGGGTGTGGGCGACCATCTGGTCTACACCGACGAACACCGGGGGCAGGGCGTGCATTTCACCTTTCCTGTCGTAGAATTGGAGGCATGGCGGTCACGCTGGGACGAACTGGAATCCCGGGCGGCCGGCAATCCGTTCGCGGTGGTGGTCATGGCGCAGTTGCAGGCCAATCGCTATCGGGATAAGCGCACGCGCCTGGGGCCCAAATTCGAACTGGTCCGCAGCCTGCGGCGCTATGGCTATGCGCCGAACACCGCCGGCCAGATCTACCGCCTGATTGAATGGATGATCACGCTGCCCAAGGATCTGGAACCGGAATACCTGCGGGCGGTCAACGCCCTGTCGGAGGAACACAAGATGACGTACGTGACGCTGATTGAACGCGAAGGCATCAAGCGCGGCCGTGTCGAAGGTCGTGTCGAAGGTCGTGTCGAAGGCCAGGCCGATCTCTTGCTGCGCCAGGTTCGTCGCCGCTTCGGCGCGGTAGACGAGGCGACCGAGCAGCGCATCCGCAGCGCCCGGGCGCGCGACCTGGAAACCTGGTCCTTGAACATTCTGGACGCTGCGACGCTGGATGACGTCTTTCGCGATTGATCAAGCGGTTTATGGGCCTGCCCAGGACGATCACGGACAAGTACTCGCCATCGCCCTCGGCTTTGCAAAAGTATGCCGCGGCTTTGGTAGGAGGCTGGGGCCTGCTTCGTGTGACTCCTGGTTTTATTCCACCATGGTCCCATCCACATACACCCACACCCCTTCCAGCCGTGTGAAGCGGCTGGTTTCATGGATCCGGGTGGCGCGGCCGTGGATGCGCACCCGGGCGACGAATTCCACGGTCATGAATCACACCGGGGATCGCGGAGGCTGTTTGGTTAAAGTAAAACAGGTTCCACAGTCGGCGCTGCAAGTTGCCGATAGTATCGCGCTTCGGCCTCAGCGGGCGGAATGTCGCCGATGGATTCGAGCAGGCGTTGGTGGTTGAACCACGAGACCCATTCCAGGGTCGCCAATTCCACGGCAGCCTTGGTTTTCCAGGGCGCGCGCCGATGAATCACTTCCGTTTTGTAGAGGCCGTTGATCGTTTCGGCCAGCGCATTGTCATAGGCGCTTCCGGTGCTGCCGACTGATGGATTGATTCCGGCCTCGCTCAATCGGTCGGAGTAGCGGATGGACACGTATTGGGATCCCCTATCGGAATGATGGACGAGCCTATCGGACTGCGTCGGTCTTCGGTCATAGACAGCCTGCTCCAGGGCATCCAAGACAAAGTCTGTCGTCATGCTGCTGGAGGCTCGCCAGCCGACGATACGCTTGGCATAGGCGTCAATGACAAAGGCCACGTATAACCATCCCTGCCAGGTTGAGACGTAGGTGAAATCTGCGACCCACAGTCGATTGGGCCGGTCGGCCTCGAAGCGCCGCTTCACCAGATCTCGTGGACAGGCAGCTGCGCTATCAGGGATCGTGGTGCGAACCCGTTTGCCGCGCCTGATCCCCTCGATGCCAAGGTGTCGCATCAGACGCTCCACGGTGCACCGCGCCACCATCACCCCTTCTCGATTCAACTGCTTCCAGACCTTGCGGGCTCCATAGACCCGAAAGTTCTGTTCCCACACACGCTGGATATTCACCATGAGTTGTTCATCCCTCTTGGCTCGCAGGCTTCGCAGTTCCGGATTCCGGCATCGGGCGGCATATCGCCGGTAGGCTGACGGGGCGACCTGCAACACCTTGCAGATCGGCTCGACCCCATACAGGCCCCGATGCTGGTCGATGTAGGCGTTTATTTCTTCAGTTCGCGGTCGAGCGCCGCCTGAGCGAAAAAAGCGCTGGCCGACTTGAGAATTTCATTGGCCCGGCGCAATTCCTTGACTTCACGTTCCAGAGCCTTGATGCGCTCTTGCTCTGCCTGCGGCACGCCGGCCCGCGTACCGGCCTCCACTTCCTGGATCTGAACCCACTTCAACAGGGTGTATGCCGAGCAGCCGATCTTGGGCGCAATGGACTGCACTGCTACCCACTGCGATGGATACTCGCCACGATGCTCCTGGACCAGCCGTACGGCGCGCTCACGAACTTCGGGGGAAAACTTGTTGTTCTTGCTCATGGCTCCATTCTCTCAAGAATCGAAGCCTCCTGAAAACCCGGTGTGATTCAGTCTCATGATCGGTGTCGGCCCGCTCGTGGCGGCGCACATCCAGGCCCAGCCAGCGTGTTCCTGGCTCATTGGGCTCCAGCGCGGCGGGGCGGGTGTCCGGATGCCAGGTCTGCAGCAGATAGTCCAGTTCATCCAGTACATAGGCGCTGTAGCGCGAGCGCATCAGGGCCTGGGCGTCGGGTGCCCGCAGGCGCAAGGGACCATGATGCCAGCGGCCGCAGCAGTCGGCGTAGGCGGCCGGCAGGCCGCAGGGGCAGGGGTGATCGGGTGCGTGTTTCATGAATGATGGCTCGCCGGTCGGCGTGCATGGACACTGGATTAAGCCCCCGTCCGGATCCCCAAACTGCGTTCCACCAGCCAGGCGCAGCCCAGCAAGGTGACGTTGATGGCCAGATACAGCACGCCGGCGATGACGAAGGTCTCGACGATCAGGTAGCTCTGGCTCATGAGGCGGCGGGCGAAGCCGGTCAGTTCCATCACGGCGATGGTCGAGGCCAGGCTGGTGCCCTTGATCGCCAGCACCAGCTCGTTGCTGTAGGCCGGAAAGGCCTGGCGGATGGCCAGGGGGAAACGGATGCGGCGAAAGATCTGCAGGCGGCTCATGCCGCAGGAGGCGGCGGCATCCAGTTGGCCGGTGGGCACGGACTGCAATCCGCCACGGATGGCTTCGCTCATGTAGGCGCCGCTGTTCAGGGCGATGGCCAGGATGGCGCAGCGCGCACCATCGGAGAACAGCCACCACAAGGCGGGCTGCCCGCGTACGAACTCGAGCGTGCCGATGCCGTAGTACAGCAGGAACAATTGAATCAGCAGCGGCGTGCCGCGAAACACGGTGCTGTAGGCAAAGGCGGTGCCCGACACCAGCGGGTGGCGCGTAGTGCGCATCAATGCCGCGCCCAGGCCCAGCAGCGAGGCGAACAGGATGGAGAACAGGCCGATGCGCAGGGTGATCCAGAACCCTTCGATCAGGACCGGGACGGCTTTTTCGAACAGGTCGATCATCGCCCGGCCCCCCGCATGCCGCGACCGAAGTGGCGCTCGGCCCAGACGAACAGGCCCTGGCTGCAGGCGCCGATCAGGAAATACAGGATGCCGGCCATCAGGTACAGGGCCAGGGGCGCGCGCGTGGCGGCGGCGCCCAGGACGGCGGCGCGCATGAGTTCGACCAGGCCCACTAGGGATACCAGGGCGGTGTCCTTCAGGGCGGCCTGCCAGACGTTGTTGGCGCCGGGCAAGGCGTACCAGAACAATTGCGGCAGGGTGATGCGGCGCAGGCACTGGCGGCGGTCCAGGCCGATGGCGCGGGCGGCTTCGAGCTGGCCGGGATCGATGGCCTTGAAGGCGCCGCGAAAGACCTCCACGCTGTACGAGCCCGAGATCAGCGCAATGGCCAGGATGCCGACCAGCATGGGAAACACGGTGCTCATCAGGTCGTCCCATTCCAGCCAGTCGGCCAGGTCGGCGGCGGGCTGCACCGCGCCGAAGAACAGCAGGTAAATGATGAGCAGTTCGGGGATGCTGCGCACGATCAGGGTGTACAGGGCGACGAGCGCGCGCGCCGCACGGTTGGCGCCGGTCTTGGCGGCCGCGCCGGCAATGCCGATGGCCATGCCCAGGCAGATGCCGCAGATGCTGATGAAAACGGTCATGGCCGCGCCGCGCAGCAGCATGCCGCCCCAGCCGGCGCTCAGGATATCGTGCAGAGACTGGATCATGGAATCGAGCAAAAACCCCAGGGCGGTGCCGGGATGAAGCCGCCGGCGGCCCTGGGGGCGTGACGCGGGCCCCGGGCGGGGCCGCTTGCGTCGTCAGGCATGGTCGAGGATTACTTGCAGGCGGCGTAGTTGGACAGATCGACGCCGAACCACTTGGTGCTGGAGGCCTTGATGGTGCCGTCGGTGATCAGCTCGCACAGGGCCTTGTCCACCTTGGCCTTCAGTTCGGTGTTTTTCTGATTGATGCCCGCTCCGATGCCCAGGCCCAGGACTTCCGGGTCGGCGCTGCTCTTGACCACGGCCTCGGCCAAGGCGAATTTCTCCTTGCCGGAGGTCTCCAGGAACTGGCTTTGGGGGGTGACTTCGGAGAAGGTCGCGTCCAGGCGGCCGGCCGCCAGGTCCATTTGCATCTGGTCCTGGGTCTCGTAGGTCTTGAGCTTCATGTCCGGGGCGTATTTCTGCAGGAAGGCGCCCTGGGTGGTGCCGCTTTGCACGCCGACGGTCTTGCCCGCCAGGCCGGCCATCAGGGCCTTGGGATCGGCGGCCTTCAGCAGGGCATCGCCCTTGGGCAGCACGAAGGCGGAATCCTCGGTGGCATAGGGGATGCTGAAGGAGATGACCTTGGCGCGCTCGGCGGTGACGGACATGCCGGAAATCACCAGGTCGAAGCGCTCGGCCTGCAGGGCCGGGATCAGGCTGTCGAAGGCCTGGACCACGAAGCGGCATTTCATGTCCAGCTTCTGGCACAGGGCCTGGCCGACGTCGGCGTCGAACCCGGTGACCTTGCCGCTGGCGTCGACCATGCTCCAGGGCGGATAGCCGCCCTCGGTGCCGATTTTCAGCGTGGCGGCCGAAACCGTAGTGGCCAGGCCTGCAAGGCCGAGGGCGGCGCACAGCGCAGCCTGTCGTGCGATGGAAATCACCATGGACGGAATCCTAATGAGAGGTTGGGATTGGGAAAGGAGTAATAGTAGTACATCATGGGCCAAGGTTCACCCGATCTGGACGACCGTCTCGGGGTAGCGCACCCGGCTGCGGCGTTGCGTGCCGAGGCTGTAGACCAGCGTCAGGGGACCCAGGCGGCCGATGAACATCAACAGCATCAGCACGATCTGGCTGGGCAGGCTCAGGGCGCGGGTCAGGTCGGGGCTGATGCCGGTGGTGCTGAAGGCCGACATGACCTCCATGACCACGGCGATGAAGGGCATATCCTCGAACAGGCTGACCAGGAAAATGCCCAGGCAGACCAGCAGGCCCGACATCATCATCAGGGCCAGGGCTTTCTGGATGGTTTCCGGCGCGATCGTGCGATGCATCAGCACGACCTCCTTGCGCTGCAGGATGTAGGCGCGGACCACGGCCAGCAGGACGATGAAAGTGGCGAGCTTGATGCCGCTGGCGGTCGACAGCGAGCCGCCGCCAATGAACATCAGGCCGGTGAGCAGGAAGCGCGAGCTGTCGTAGAGCTGGCCGACGTCGACGCTGGCAAAGCCGGCGGTGCGCGCCGCGATGACCTGGGTCCAGGCCGCCAGCCCCTGGCTTGCGGCGGGCAGCGCCCCCAGGGTGTGCGGGTTGCGCGCCTCGATCAGCCAGAACAGCATGAAACCGGCCAGGTTCAGGATCAGGGTGCCGATCAGCATCAGCCGCGTGTAGTAGGCCAGTGTGGCCCAACTGCGTTTCTGCTGGATGTCGGCCAGCACGCTGAAGCCCAGGCCGCCCAGGATGATGCATCCGGTGATGACGAAGGTCGTGACCGGGTCTCCGGCAAAGCCGGCCATGCTGCCCGGGAACAGCGACACGCCGGCATTGTTGAAAGCCGAGACGGCGTGGAACCCGGCCAGCAGAAAGGCATGTTCAAGGCTGTCGTGGCGCCACCACCAGAGCGTGAGGATCAGGACGGCCGCGCCTTCGATGGCCAGGGAAAACTTCAGCACCGTCAGCGCCGTCTGGCGGATGCGGGCCACGCTGGTCTGATTGAAGGCTTCGAGCGCCAGCGCCTGGTATTTCAGGCTGACGCGCTTGCCCAGCGTCAGGGTGGCGATGATG
Source organism: Castellaniella ginsengisoli (assembly GCF_040955415.1). Lineage (NCBI taxonomy): Bacteria > Pseudomonadati > Pseudomonadota > Betaproteobacteria > Burkholderiales > Alcaligenaceae > Castellaniella > Castellaniella ginsengisoli. The sequence continues at coordinate 2,494,591 of NZ_CP158257.1, forward strand.
GCGAAGGTGACGAAGCCGATGCCGCCGATCTGCACCAGGGCCAGCAGCACCGCCTGGCCGAAGAAAGTCAGGTCCGTGGCCGGATCGATCAGCATCAGGCCGGTGACGGTGACGGCGGAGGTGGCGGTGAACAGCGCCTCGAACACGCCGAAAGGGTGGCGCTGCGCGATGGGCAGGGCCAGCAGCAGGGTTCCGGCCAGGATCAGGACCAGGAAGCTGCCGGCCAGCACGGCCGGCGGGCTGGCCTGCAACTGGCCGGTATGGCGCGCCTGGCGGTAGGCCTGCAGCGGATGGAGGTTGATGCGGGCCATGCTCAATCGGGGCGGACGGGGTGCCGGGTCATGGGAGGGCGGCTCAGCTCAGTTTCGGAGCGGCGTTTTTCAGGAAATGCAGCGGACCGAACAGGATCAGGGTGTCCTTGGCGCGCACCACGAACTGGTCGGTGGGATGCACGGTGGTCTCGCCTTTGCGCTTGACGGCCAGGGCGTGGATGGCGCCCGGCGGGTCGGTGGTCAGGGCGTCGCCCAGGGTGCGGCCATCCAGTTGTGCGCTGGCTTCGATCTCGACCACGAAGTCGCCATTGCCCAGGGAGATATAGTCGTTGACCATGGGGTAGCTGAGCACCTGGGCGATCCGGATGCCCATTTCATCCTCTGGGTGGATGATGCGGTTGGCGCCCAGTTTGGCGAGGATCAGGTGATGCGCGCGCGAAGAGGCCTTGACCCACAAGACCTTCACGCCAAGGGCCTTCAGGTGCACGGTGCAGACCAGGCTGGCCTGCAGATCTTCACCGATGGCGACCAGGACCACGTCGTATTCGGCCAGGCCCAGCTCCGCCAGCGCGTCGCGGTCGGTGACGTCGGCGATGGCGGCGCGGGTGAGCTTGTCGGCCATCTGGTCGACCACGCGGCCGTCGGCGTCCACGCCCAGAACCGAATGGCCCAGCCGCATCAATTCCAGCGAGGTGGCGCTGCCGAAGCGGCCCAGGCCGATGACGGCGAATTGTCCCATGGTGATCCTTCCGTGTTCCTGTTGGCGCAATTTGAGCATATCGCCCCCGCAGCCGGGAGGCCTGGACGCTTTTGATGAGCCCGGGGTGGCGTCGCGGCCATGGTCATGGGGGCGAAAATCTGGTAAAAACCCTGATGGATTTTTGAATGTATTGACTGTTTGGATGGTGCGTTGCAGCAAACTACCCTGGGGAATGCGCTGAGCCAGCCCCGCTTTTTCCCGCATGATATGACAAGTTTGTTCGATCCGGTCAGGCTGGGGGAAATCGAGCTGCCCAATCGCGTCGTCATGGCGCCCGTGACGGGCATGGGTGCGGCGCCGCGCCGCATTCCGGACGATGGCATGCGCGCATACTATGCCCAGCGCGCCGAGGCCGGCCTGATCCTGGCCGGTGCGGCTTCGGTGTCGCCCCTGGGCGTTGGGCATCCGGATATGCCGGGCATCTGGAACTCCAGCCAGGTCGAGGGCTGGCGCGCCGTGACGGATGCCGTGCATCGGCGCGGCGGGCGCATTGTCTTGCAGTTGTGGCACGCCGGCCGGGTGGCCGATCCCGAATACTTGTCGGGCGAGATGCCTGTGGCGCCCAGCGCCATCGCTTGCAGCCGGGGGGTATGCCCGCAGCCGGGAGGCTTCGTGGTGCCGCGCAGCCTGCGGCTCGATGAGATCCGGCGCGTGATCGCGGATTTCGAGCAGGCGGCGCGCCATGCCTGGCTGGCGGAATTCGACGGCGTGGAAGTGCATGCCGGCGATGGCTACCTGATCGATCAGTTTTTGCATGACGGCTCGAATGGCCGCCAGGACGATTACGGCGGCCCCGTGTGCAAGCGCAGCCGGTTTCTGCTGGAAATCGTCGACGCCTGTGCCGGCATCTGGGGGGCGGGGCGTGTCGGGGTGCATCTGTCGCCGCGTGGCGATCGCCACGACATGCGGGATTCGGATCCGGCCGCGCTGTACCGCCACGTGGCCCGTGAACTGGGCCAGCGGCGCATCGCCTTCATCTGTGTGCGCGAACACGAGGGTGCGGATGCCCTGGCGCCGGTGATCCGGGATGCCTTCAGCGGTGCGCTGGTGTTGAACGAAGGCTTCGACCCCGAAAGCGCGCTGCGTGCCGTGCAGGCCGGGCAGTGCGAAGCCGTCGCCTTCGGCCGGGCGTTCGTGCGCGATCCCGGCCTGGTCCGGCAACTGCGGGACGGCCTGTCCGTCTCAGCCGTTTAGCCGGGCGCGGACCTGGGCCGATACTTCGGCCATGTCCGCGCGGCCGGCCAAGGTCTTTTTCAGTTGTCCCATGATGGCGCCCATGGCGACGCCGCCTTGCAGGCCCTGATCGGCCGCCTGGGCAAAGGCCGCGTCGAGGGCGGCCGCGATTTCCTCGGGCGCGGCGCCCTGGGGCAGGAATTCTTTCAGGATGTCCAGTTCGGCGCGCTCCTGGGCGGCGCTTTCGGCGCGGCCGGCGGAGTCGAAGGCCGCGATCGACTCGCGGCGCTGCTTGACCTGTTTTTCGATGATGGCCAGGATCGCGGCGTCGTCGGGCTCGACGCGTTCATCCACGGCCTTTTGCTTGATGGCGGCCTGCAGCAGCCGCAAGGTGCCCAAGCGGGTGCTGTCGTGTGCGCGCATGGCGGCCTTGATGGCGTCGGATATCTGATGGGCGAGCCCGGTGCTCATGAATGTGTCCTGTAGGGCGTGAAAATGGCATTTTAGCGCGCGCTCCCATGGGGCAGGGCGGGCCGCGCCGCGCTACAACCGCCAGTCGTGGCGTTCGTGCGCACTGCCCGCCGCGTCGTAGGACTGCTCGCTGAACAGAGTGCGGCCGCCCGCGTTGCGCGCCAGCACCGTCGAGCAACGGGTGCCGTAGTCGGGGCTGATGATGAAGGGGCTGCTCAGCAAACGTTCCAGGGCCGGAGACAGCCCCGTGGAGGGCAGTTGCGTCTCTTGGGCGGGCGTGGTGTCGCGCAGCCGTTCGAACACCTGCTCCGGCGCGGAGGCCCAGGCGGCGGGCGGCAGCGCATCCAGGGCGGCCTGCAGCCGGGCGGCCTTGGGCCAGGGGGTGTCCAGCAGATGGTTCGACAGCACGTAGCGCCCGGGCCCCAGCCGGCGCGGTTCGCGGGCGTCGCCCCGGTTGCCCAGGTACCAGGCCTGCCTCGTATCGCCCGCGATCAGGTTGAAGCCCGCCCAGGCGTGCGCCCGGGCCGCGAGCGCGGCGATCCAGAGATCGGGCTCGTCCGTGCTCAGCAGGAAATCGCGCACCAGAAGGCCGCGCGAGGGGGCCTCGGGCGGCATGGTGTGCCCGGGTTCGCGGTAGTTGGTCAACAGGGCGAATCGGCCGGCGGCCGTCGCGCCCATCCAGGTGCCGCCGCCCCGCAGATCGAGTCCGGCGATCAGTTGCGGGGTTTCGGGCCAGGGGCCCGCCGCCCGGGCGGGCCGCGCGTGGAATTCATCGCGATTGGCGGCGATCAGCAGGGGCCAGTCGGGATTTCCCAGAGAAAGGTAGGCGATGCACATGGCGCGGTTCCGGCGGGATCGGAATCCCGGGATATGGCCTTTTTTTCGGCCGCTTGACGGAGATTCCGCAATCGTATACTGATTTCGCGACCGCGCTGTGATCCGCCCGCGGCCGTCCTGGAATGAAATACGGGTGCGTCCCGATTTCGGATGGCGAGATAAGAAAAGGAGGCATCATGTCACGGTCATTGCAGGCCTGGACGCGGACGACCGCGTTCAAATTCGCGTTATTCACCTTGGCGGCGATTGTCGGAATCGTCGTGCTGACGGCATCGCTGCTCTGGATGGAGCGCGGCGCCTTGTTGCAGGAGCGCCAGATCGGCGCGCGCCAGGCCACTGAAACGGCGTATGGGGTCATCGAGTACTACCATCGCCAGGCGGCCAGCGGCGCCCTGACCGAGGCCCAGGCCAAGCAACTGGCCATGGACGCCATCCGCGGCATGCGCTACAGCGGCCAGGAGTACTTCTGGATCAACGACATGCAGCCGCGCATGGTGATGCATCCGATCAAGCCCGAACTCGAGGGTAAGGAACTCGGAGGCATGCAGGATCCCAACGGCCTGCGGCTGTTCGTGGCATTCGTGGATACCGTCAAGGCCAGTCCGACGCATGATGGCTTCGTGTTCTATCTGTGGCCCAAGCCGGGTGTCGATCAGCCCGTGCAAAAGGTTTCCTATGTCAAGGAATTCACCCCCTGGGGCTGGATCCTGGGATCGGGGGTGTACCTAGACACGGTCGATGCCGTCGTCTGGGGGCAGGCCGGCGGGTTTGCGCTGGCGGCCGCCATCCTGGCCGCGATCCTGCTGGTGCTGGGCGCGGTCCTGTCTCGCCGGCTGGTGCGCCAGTTGGGCGGCGAGCCCGATGCCGTCATCCGAATCGCCGACCGCATGTCGCAAGGCGATCTGCGCGTCGATATTCCAGTGCGGCCGGGGGATTCCTACAGCATGATGCATGCCATGCGGGTGATGCGCGACGGGATCGCCCAGGCCGTGGCCCAGGTGCGCCAGGGCAGCGAGTGGATCGGCCAATCGGTCGGCCAGATCGTGCATGGCAATCTGGATCTCTCCGCACGCACCGAGCAGCAGGCCGCCTCGCTGCAGGAGACCGCGGCCAGCATGGAGCAGATCACCAGCACGGTCAGCCACAACGCGGCCAATGCCCAGCAGGCCAACACGCTGGCGGCGACCGCTTCCGAAGTGGCTGTGCGCGGTGGCCAGACCGTGAGCCAGGTGGTCGAGACCATGGGCGAGGTCAATGCCTCGACGCGGCAGATGTCGGATATCGTCGGCGTGATCGACAGCATCGCCTTTCAGACCAATATTCTGGCCCTGAACGCGGCTGTCGAGGCCGCCCGCGCCGGAGAGGAGGGGCGCGGTTTCGCGGTGGTGGCCTCCGAGGTCCGCGCGCTGGCGCAGCGTTCCTCGAATGCGGCCAAGGAAATCGGCAGTCTCATCGACGACACCGTCAAGAAGATCCAGACCGGCGCCACGCTGGCCGACGGAGCGGGGCAGACCATGTCCGAGATCGTTTCCAGCGTGCAGCGGGTCGCCGACATCATGTCCGAAATCACACTGGCAAGCCGCGAGCAGGCCTCGGGCATCGAGCAGGTCAATCTGGCCATCGGCCAGATGGATCAGGTGACCCAGCAGAACGCCGCGCTGGTGGTCGAGGCGGGCACGGCCGCCCAGGCCCTGAACGACCAGATGAACGGCCTGAACCGTGCTGTGGGGGTCTTTCAGTTGAGCGGGCCGGGCGCGCCCGCCTTGCCGCAGGGATGAGCGCCCGGGGCCGTTTTCTGTTCGGTGCGGGGGGGCTCGCGGCGGGATTGATGCTGGCGGCGGCCGGGGCCCAGGCCGCGGACCGCGCCTGGACGCGCGATCAGGTCAGCCACGGCCTGCAGGCTCAGGGACGGGCCGTGGCGGTGTCTTATGCCCCAGGCCCCCGGGACGGGACGCTTTCCGGGGCGGCGCGCATCACAGGGGTCTATGCCTCCAGAGACTATGACAGCGCCGCCCGGATTGCCACCCGGCTCTGCTGGGGCTCGGCGCAGGGGCCGTGCGTGCCGCTGCGGGGCCGCAGTGTCCAGACACACGCCTTCGACGGTCGTGCCGCGGTTGGGCCTTTGCTGCTGGTGCACGAGGTCGAAGACTGGGGGGGCGGCCACCCGCCGGTGTTTGTCCGGGGGACGGTGACGGTCTGGTTCGACCTCGGGTTATACTAGCCAGCTTACTTAAAGTGGAAGGCGCCTCGTGCGCGAAATGGCCGCCGGGCCGGGGATCTCAGACGGAACATCATGGAAAAAAACAGCTATAGCTACGACGAACTGCTGGCGTGCGGGCGCGGGGAACTTTTCGGTCCCGGCAACGCCCAGTTGCCGCTGCCGCCCATGCTGATGCTCGACCGGATCACTCACATCGATGACAAGGGCGGCGCGCACGACAAGGGCCAGATCGTGGCCGAGCTCGATATCCGCCCCGATCTGTGGTTCTTCGGCTGTCATTTCCAGGGTGATCCGGTCATGCCGGGCTGCCTGGGGCTGGATGCCATGTGGCAACTGGTGGGGTTTTTCCTGGGCTGCTGCGGCGGCCAGGGCCGGGGCCGCGCTCTGGGCGTCGGCGAGGTCAAGTTCACCGGCCAGGTCCTGCCGACCGGCAAGCTGGTCCGCTACACCATCGACATGAAGCGCGTCATGATGCGCAAGCTGGTGATGGGGATCGCGGATGCGCGCATGGAAGTCGACGGCCACGAAATCTATGCGGCCCACGATCTGCGCGTGGGCCTGTTCACCCGCACGGACAATTTCTAGGAGCTTCGATCATGCGTCGTGTCGTCGTTACCGGCATGGGCATTGTGTCCAGCCTGGGAAACAACCAGTCCGAAGTCCTCGACAGCCTGCGCCAGGGGCGTTCGGGCATTACTTTCCAGCCGGAATACGCCGAACAGGGCCTGCGCTCGCACGTGGCGGGCTCGGTGCGCCTGGATGCGCTCGACCGGATCGACCGCAAACTCAGCCGCTTCATGGCCGACGGCCATGCCTATGCCTGGCTGGCGATGCAGGAAGCCATTCAGGATGCCGGCCTCACACCCGAACTGGTATCCAATCCGCGCACCGGCCTGATCGTTGGCGCCGGCGGCGCCTCGCACTCCTCGATCCACGACGGCATCAATATCCTGCGTGAAAAAGGCGTGCGCCGCGTGGGGCCCTACATGGTCACCAAGGCCATGGCCAGCGGCGTGTCCGCCTGCCTGGCCACCGGCGCCCAGATCAAGGGGGTGAACTATTCCATCAGTTCGGCCTGCTCCACCAGCGCGCATTGCATCGGCAACGCGGTCGAGCAGATCCAGCTCGGCAAGCAGGACATCGTGTTCGCCGGCGGTGCCGAGGAAGAGCACTGGTCCTTGTCCTTCATGTTCGACGCCATGGGCGCGCTGTCCACGCGCTACAACGATGCCCCCGAGCGCGCCTCGCGCACTTATGACGCCGACCGGGACGGTTTCGTCATTTCCGGCGGCGGCGGCATCCTGGTGGTCGAGGAATACGAGCACGCCAAGGCGCGCGGCGCCCGCATCCTGGCTGAAATCGTCGGCTACGGCGCGACGTCCGACGGCTACGACATGGTGGCGCCTTCCGGTGAAGGCGCGGCGCGCTGCATGCGCCAGGCGCTGATCGATGTGCGCACGCGTGTGGACTACATCAACACCCACGGCACCAGCACGCCGGTGGGCGATGTCAAGGAACTCGAGGCCATCCGCGAGGTCTTCGGTGAAGACCAGCCCTGGATCGCCTCGACCAAATCCCTGTCCGGCCACGCCCTGGGCGCGGCGGGCGTGAATGAAGCGGTCTACACGCTGTTGATGATGCAGCACGGCTTTGTCGCGGCCTCGGCCAATATCGATACGCTGGATCAGTCCGCCGAAGGGATGAACATTCTGCGTGAAACCCTGCCGCAGGCCCGCATCGAGACCGCGCTGTCCAACAGCTTCGGCTTTGGCGGCACCAACGCCACCTTGGTGTTTTCTCGCGCGGGGCTCTGATCCTCTGGGCGCAAGCCTGGATTCGGTCTTGAACGCATGCAAACGGCCCGCCGGTTTTCCGGCGGGCCGTTTGCATGCCGGCGCGGGCCGGCCCGGCGTGGCCCGACGATGCCGTCAGCGCTTTCGGATTCGCATCAGTCCGTCCCGGCGTCCGCGCTATCCGAGCGTCTCCGGATGACGGTGGCGTGCACCAACGCGGCGCGGCCGGCGCGCCAGCCCGCCAGCGCGGTTCCCAGCCCCAATGCCGCCAGCAGCCCGGTCGACGCACGGAAGTTGCCGCTCCAGTCGTGCAGCATCCCGACGAGCAGGGGGCCGCTGGTGGCCAGCACATAACCCGTGGTCTGGGCCATGCTGGACAGGTGGGCGGCGACGTGGGCATCTCCGGAGCGCAGCACGATCAGCATGAGGGCCAGGGCGAACAGGCCGCCCTGGCCGATCCCCTGGATCACGGCCAATGGCCAGATGGCCCAGGACGGCCCCAGAATCATGCCGATGAGGGCCAGGGTGGCCGCAGCCGCGAGAATGACCGCCAGGCCTCGCTGATCACGGCAGCGTGAGGCCGCCATGGGGGTGAGCAGGCAGGCGGCGACCTGAATCAGGATCGACAGCGACGTCACCAGCCCGGCCTCGGTGCCGTCCAGCCCGCGATCGCGGAGCATCGGCGCCATCCAGCCCAGCACGCAATAGGCCAGCGCCGACTGGAGGCCCATGAACAAAGTGACAGCCCAGGCCAGGCGATCGCGCCGCAAGCCCTCGACCGGCAGGATGTGGCGGCCGCCCGAGGAATGGCCGGGCGCGCGCAAAGCGATGGGCGCCCAGGCGGCCAAGGCGACCATGCCCGGCGCCGCCCATAGGGCCAGGCCCAGATCCCAACGGCCGCCCATGGCCTGGGTGAAGGGCAGGGTGGTGGCGGCGGCCAGCGCCGCTCCGCCGACCAGGCTCATGGTGTACAGGCCGGTCATCAGGGCGGCCCGATCGGAGAAATCCCGCTTGACCAGGCTGGGCAGCAGCACATTGCCCAGCGCGATGCCGGCGCCTGCCAGGCCGGTGCCCAGAAACAGGCCCGCGACGCCCAGCATGCCGCGCAAGGCCGTGCCGAGGGTGATCAGCGCCAGCACCAGCAGCAGGGTGCGTTCGATGCCAGTGCGTTGCGCAAGACGGGGCGCCAAAGGCGCGAACAACCCCATGCACAGCACCGGCAGCGTGGTCAGGTAGCCGGCCTGGGCGCCGGTCAGGCCCAACGCCTCCGTCAACTCGGGCAGCAGGATGGCGGTGCTGGGAAACAGCGGGCGCAGGTTGGCGGCCAGCAGCAGGAGGCTGGCCGCAACGATCCAGGCGGCGGGCCGGGCGGCGATGGATTTCATGCGACTCGGCGCCGCGTGTCGGGCAGGAAGAAGGCCGCCAGACCCAACAGGGGCAGGAAAGCGCACAGATGGTAGACGAAGGCAATGCTGGTGGCGTCGGCCAGCTTGCCCAGCGCGGCGGCTCCGATGCCGCCCATGCCGAAGGCCAGGCCGAAGAACAGGCCCGAGACCGTGCCGGTCTTGCCGGGCATCAGTTCCTGCGCGTAGACGACGATGGCCGGGAAGGCCGAGGCGATCATGAAACCGGCGCAAAAAGCCAGGACCAGTGTCCAGTGCAGATTGGCGTAGGGCAGGGCCAGTGAAAACGGCGCGGTGCCCAGGATCGAGGCCCAGATCACGCGCTTGCGCCCGATGCGGTCGCCGATCGGGCCTCCGGTCAGCGTTCCCGCCGCCGCGCCGGCCAGGAAGACGAACAGGGCGTATTGCGCCTGCTGGATGTCCAGGCTGAAGCGGTCGATCAGAAAGAAGGTGAAGTAGCTGCTCAGCCCCGCCAGATAGAAATATTTGCTGAAGATGAGCAGCAGCAGGATGAGGATGGCGCCGCGCACCTGGCGCGGCGACAAGCCGTTGTCGATTTTGTTGAGGGATGTGCGGCCGCGCACGCCGGACAGGTTGGCGGCGTACCAGCGGCTGACGCCGATCAGGATGCAAATGCCGAGCAGGGCGGCCAGCGATACCCAGGCGACGCTTCCCTGGCCATGAGGCACGATCAGCAGCGCGGCCAGCAGCGGGCCGATCGAAGAACCGATGTTGCCGCCCACCTGGAAGATCGATTGGGCCAGGCCGTGCCGGCCTGCCGAGGCCATGCGCGCCACGCGCGAGGACTCCGGATGGAAGACCGAGGAGCCGGCGCCCACCAGCGTGGCGGCCAGCACCACCAGAGGAAAATTCCATGCCTGAGACAGCAGCAGCAGGCCGCAGCAGGTAAAGCCCATGCCGACCGGCAGGGAATAGGGCATGGGATGGCGGTCCGTGAATCGCCCCACCAGCGGCTGCAGCAGCGAGGAGGAGAACTGAAAGGCCAGCGTAATGATGCCGACCTGGGCGAAGCTGAGATCGAAACGGCCTTGCAGCACCGGATAGATGGCCAGCAGCACCGACTGCATCATGTCGTTGAGCAGGTGGGTCAGGCTGATGGCTCCCAGCACGGGGAAGGCAACGCCGGGTTCGGAGGGAGCCGCGCCGGATGGCGCTGTGGCAAGAGTTTCTTTCATAAAGAATAGGGCGATGGCACCGGGGGATTGTACGCCGGTCCCGGGTATGCGGCAGCCGCATGGTCATTATGCCTGGCGCGGCATCCGCCCGCGCCCGTCCCGCAGTACGATCCCGTTTCCTGATTGACTTCTTCCGCAGCTTCTTGGCCATGTTTCAGCGGGTTCATGAGTGCCCTGGCGTCGTGTTCATGCGCATGCTCCTGCGCGGGATCAGCCAGATCTATCTGCTGTCCAGCGGCTGGGCGGGCGCCTTGCTGCTGGGCGCCGTGGCCTGGCAGTCAGGGTCTTTGGCGGGAGCTTGCCTGCTCGGCGCCCTGGCGGGAACCCTGTGGGCTTTGTCCATCGGCGATATCGCCGGCAGCCGCGCCGGCTTGAACGGCTACAACGGCGCGCTGGCGGGCCTGGGCGTGATGGCGGTGCTGCCGCCCGGATGGCTTGCCTGGTCCCTGGTGGCGCCGCTGGCCGTGCTGGCGACGTGGATGGCCCATGCCTGGCGTTGCCGCAGCGCCGTGCCGCCTTACACGGCGCCGTTCGTGCTCGTGACCTGGTTGGTGATGGCCGTTGCCGCCGGGTTGGGTCTGCCGGGCGTCGCGACGGCCGCCGCGGTTGAAATGCCCTGGAATTCCGCCGTGCTGAGCCTGGTGCGCGGGGTGGGCCAGGTGATGTTCATGGATGATCCCTGGGCGGGCGCGCTGTGCGTGCTGGGGCTGGCGCTGGGCGCGCCCGCGGCGGCCTTGTCCGCCGCCCTGGCGTCGGGGCTGTGTTTTCTGGCGGCCGGTCTGGCGGGCTTTCCGGCCGATGCGGCCCTGCTGGGGCTGTACGGATTCAATGCCGTGCTGACGGCCGAAGCGCTGCGGACGGCCCGGGCGGGCCACTGGCTGTGGCCATGCCTGGGCGTGTTGCTGAGCCTGGGCCTGATGCGGGGCTTTCAGTGGCTGGAGCTGCCGTCCCTGACGGCGCCGTTTCTGCTGGCGACCTGGGCGGCGCGATGGGCCGCCCAGGAGTGTCGCCGTCAGGCGCGCACAGCCTGATCGATGGCGGTGGAACGGCCACTGGCCGGTGCCGGCTCAAAAGCCGGCCGGGCTTCCAGAGAGGCCAGGAAGCGCCAGACGAACAGCAGCGTGAGCAGCAGCAGCCCCGGGTAGCCCACCCCGGCCAGGACGTAGGGGATGGTGGGGTCGCCCAGCGCCACGGTCTCCAGGTTGAAGCTGAGCAGCCCCAGAGTGATGATGATGCCGAAGATCCACATCCCCGCCAGCCACAGGCCGGCTTCCGCGCCGTGCAGCGTCTGGCTCCAGCGTCCCGGAGCGGCAGCCCGGGGCATGGCCTGGGGCAGGGGTGCCCGACGCGCCCGGAATCCGATCGTCAGCAGATCGTAGATCAGCAGGCCGGCGCCTGCCAGGAAGACCAGACCGAACAGCGGCACCAGCACCTTGTAGAATTGCATGGCGGGGAAGACCTGGCCGCCGAACCAGCTCAAGCCCATGGAGCGATGCAGAAAGACCTGGATCGTGCCGCCGATGGCGAAGGCGAAGGCGATGCCCAGCATGCCGGCGAACACCAGCCAGAAAGCGATCCGCCCGAGCCGCTGGTCGAAATCCTTGACGCCGCGCAGCAGGGGGATGGCATAGTAGGCCGAGGCGATGCCCAGCATGCCGAAGGTGCCGAACAGCGCCAGATGGGCGTGGCTGGGCGTCACCCAGGTGCCGTGGGACCAGACGTTGGTGAGCGCGAAGGTCATGGTGAAGCCCAGGATGCCCGCGCCGACCTGCTCCAGCACCACCGAGCCCAGGATGAAATAGAAAGCCGGGGCGTTTTCCAGCGGCCGGCGATCCTGGTGGGCGTCCAGGTAGATGTGCCAGAAGCAGAATACCAAAGGCAGCGGCTCCAGGGCGCTGAACAGCGACCCCCAGAATTGCCAGAATTCCGGCGTGCCGATCCAGAAGTAGTGGTGGGCATTGCCGATCAGGCCTGAAAGCCAGACCATCGCGACCCCCCAGAACACGGCGTAGCCCACGGCCTTGACGTCGGCCTTGAACATCAGCACCAGCAGGAAGCCCACCAGGCTGATGTGGATGACTTCCCAGACGCCTTCGACCCAATAGTGCACCACGTACCAGCGGAAGTATTCCTGCAGGTCCAGGCGTTCGATGAAGAACACGCCGAACAGCCAGACGAAGGTCAGGGCGGTGACGCCGATCGCCAGGCCCCAATGGATTTCGTTCCAGTCGCAGCGGGCGGGGAAGGTGCGCAGCAGCACCCAGGCCAGGATGGCGAAGCCGACGAAGATGATGATGTCGGCGGCGCGCCCGGCTTCCAGGTATTCGAGGCCCTCTTGCAACCAGGGCTGGCCCAGCCACCAGCCGGCCGTGCCTTGGGCCGCCAGGGATTGGGTGGCGACGTTCCAGAGGGTGACCGCCAGCAAGGCCCAGAACAGGAATCGGATCAGCGCCGGCGCGGCCAGCTCGCGGCGCGACAGCAGCGGCCCGACGAACAGGATGGTGCCGATGAAACCCGACAGGATCCAGAGGATGCCGAGGTTGGTGTGCTCGGCGCGCAGGACGTTGAAGTTGAGGAGGCCCGCCAGCAGGCGCGGATCCACGTGCTGCACGGCGATGAGCAGGCCGAACAGGACCTGGAATCCGAACAGGACCAGCATCAGCAGGAAGAAGCGCAGGCTCAGGCGCTGCGTTTGGTAGTCGATCTTGATCATGATGGCTTCCTTTTCACAGGCTGCTCAGGTAGGCCACGATGGCCTTCATGTCGGCATCGTCGATCAGCGCGTCATAGGACGGCATGACGTGCGGTGGATAGCCTGCCACGGTCTGGGCGTCGGGTTCGCGGATCGAGCGCACGATGTAGGCTTCGTCCGCCGTGACGGTGGTGCCGTCGGTCAACTGGACCTCATGCCCCGCCAGACCGCCCCAGCCCGGCCCGACCGTGCGCTTCTGATCGGTGGCGTGGCAGGCCACGCAACCCAGGTCGGACACCAGTTGCCGTCCCCGCGCCAGCGCATCCTGGACCTGCCCCGCCGGGGCTGCGGCCTTGGGTTCGGCCCCGGCCACAGCCGTGGAAGCCGTATCGCCGGACGGCTGGAACGCGGCCGGAATCCGCCGGCCTTCGTGCGGTTTCGGCGGCCAGCCTTCGGTATGCAAGGTCGAGGTGTATTTCAGGAAGGCGATCAGCGCAGTGACTTCACGGGCGTCCAGCGGCAGGTTGGGCATCAGGGTGTGCTGCCCGCCGCGTTCGCTCAGGCGTTCGGCGGCGCCGGGGTAGCGCTGCAGGTAGGCCTGCAGATCGGCGCTGCCGGCGTCGGCCTGGGCGGCGGGATTCTGCAACTGGACGCGAACAGCGGCGGACGTGGGCCAGCCGCCGGCCGAAGGCAGGAAGGCGGCCAGCCAGGCGGCGCCGGCGTCGGCATGGATGCGCGTCAGGTCGGGCCCCAGGTAGGCACCGTTGCCGACGATGGTGTGACAGCCCATGCAGTTGTAGGCCTGGAAGACGCGCTTGCCTTCCACGGCATCGACGCCGCCATACTGGATCGAATCCGGGACGGCTTGGCCGCGGGAAGGCAGGAAGGACCAGACGGACAGGAGCAGGAAGATCGCCAGCATCAGCGCCAGCACGGCCAGGGCGATGCGGCGCTTGGCCGGTTCGCGGCAGTCGGTTCCGTTCAGGCAGCTCATGGCCGTTCCTCCCGCGCCAGGCCGTCGCGCCCGGAGGCCGGAACCCGGGCCTGCTCGTCATGCAGGAACAGGGTGCGCAAACTGCCCAGAAAGATATAGAACACGTAGACCGCCAACAGATAACCCGCGGCGATGTACACCCACCACATGGCGGGCGATTCCGGCCAGTACTCGAAATCCCGCCAGTAGGGCCAGGACAGCAGCACGCTGACCAGGCCGGCCAGGGCCGACAGCACCCCGTCGATGATGCGTTGCGCCATGATTGCCTCCCCTCCAGGTTGTGGATGGCAGGATCAGTCTAGGAGCGGAGAGGGGCGGAGATCCCGATGTCATTACGCCGGATGAGGGATATGGCTGATGCGTAATTACTGATAAAACAACAAACGTTGGTTTTCTTTGCTGCGATGCGGGATGGGGCTCCAGTGGATCAGATTCAGTGTAGGCATCCGAGCAACAGGATTTTCATGTTGTTTTTCAATTAGTTGAATTTCATCCTTGCAGAGGGATGCCGGGGTGGAGATGCAGACGCCGTCAGCAAGGCAGGAAATGTCTGGACCAGATAAATCCATTTTCTTGTTTCAATGCCTTAACTTGCATCAAGTCGGCGGCAGAACGGGGACTTTCCCCATGATAGAGGAGCTTGTGAATAGTTCAGTACTCACGGCAGAAAAATATGCAAGGAAATACTGGGTCGAACGTCTTGGGGATCAACGGTTCATGTCCGCGTCGAAACATGTGCATCCCATTCTTTGCATAGCTTCCTAAATGAGCGGCTGTTGTCGAAGGCTTGCTGCAAATCGATTCGGGCCGTGAATGCGGGTTGATCCAGGATTTCGCTGTATTTTTTACGCTGCATGCGTTCTCGCATCCAACCTTTGGCGTTACGCGGAATCTCGGCTTGAATCAACTCGTTGGTTGGATAAGAAAACCCCCGGACGCCCTGCAAGGAATGTGCGGCGGCGATGAACCAGGCTTCAAATTCGCGGTTAGCCAGTACAACGGAAAGACGTCGGTGTGGGATATGCTGCTGGGCGCGCTCGTAGATCTCCCGCCCTCGGGTTGCGGGGCAGTCGTCGTCGGCATCCAGTAAGATCAAGATCCACCCGTCGTCGCTGCTCTTGGCTGCGGCTAAAAGGAGTTGTCGGCGGAACTCCTGATCCTTGCGAAGAAACTGATCGCGCCTAACTCGGATTGGAGGTAAGGGGTTGACCGCTGCATAAGGTGCGCGCTCGGAGGCGAGCCTTCGGAGCAGGATCGGTAAAGCGGCTACCTCACCGTCTCCTTCCACGATCGATGCAATTTTGATCATGACACGGACTCGCCAAAGAGATCAGGTTGGGCTGCGTCCTGTTGTTCGATCATGGTACGGTCCGGCGCTAGTTGGTTCTTGCGCAGTAGTTCGCCGGCGGAAAATAGGTGCTCGCGCAATACTTGCCGGGAGGCTTCATCCAGAGGCGCAATTTTTGTTTCTCCTCCCTCTGAGATGACGGATAAGATCGAATCGGCGTCGATATCGAGATCGTCCAGTAGATCCGGGCTATGACTGGTGACTAGGACTTGTGTGTCATTGGATGCATGAACCAGAATTTCGCGCAGGGCAGCGCTGGCTGCAGGGTGCAGCGCTGTTTCAGGCTCTTCGATCCCGATGAGCGTCGGTGAATAATCGACGTTGCTTTGAAGCAATGCCGTCATCACGCCTAATGCACGCAAAGTGCCGTCCGACATATTTTGAGCCAGAAACTTCCATGGGTGCCTGGCGCCCGCCATTTCTTGGCGAAATTCGAGCGTTTCCATGGGGCCGATGGCTTTGCGTTCCATGCCGTGCACCATGGGGACGACGGATTGTAGATATCCTTTGATGATCTCCATCCGTTCGGGGGCAACACGTTCCAGGTGCCCGATCACGCTGGCGATATTTTCACCGACAGGTTTGAGCAGCCTGCCGTCTTGCGGTTTCTGCAACTCACGCATCAGTGCCGGATTCAGATTGTAGAAACCCATGGCTGTCAATGCATCGAACACCGGCCTGAATGCGGTGAATCCAGATGCGGCGACTAATGCAAGCCGATCTGCTGTGATGGAGGGGAAGGTGGTTTCACTGCTATCGCGCAACTGGCCCTTGTTGATTCGGAAGAATGGACCTTTCCCAATTCCTGTGATGACGCATTCCTCGTGTTGAACTTCATAGCCGCCACTGGCCATCGCTCCGATGTCAAAGGCATACCATCCAGATCTGCCATCCCTCAAGCGGAATTCTAGCCGGATGCCGAAATGGGTCGGATGGCCGCTGGAGCGTCGTCGCACTTCGTTCAGGCCGCCTCGTTCATTGATGGCGCTGTCCAGCGAGCCTGCGAGTGCGTCCCGGACAAAGTGCAGTGCGTCCAGAAAATTGCTTTTTCCCGCCCCATTTTGACCAACGAGAAATGTCAGCGGCAGGAGGCGAACATCACAGTTTCCGATGCTCTTGTAGTTGCGAAGCACGACGCGTTGAATAAAAACGGTATCGGACACGGGGACTCCTCTTTAGTTTGATAGACGCATCATGTCACTCGATATTCTGCGCCTGCTCCCGCATTTGCTCGATCAGCAGCTTCAGGTCGATGGCGGCCTGGGTGATGGACAGGGCGGCGGCTTTGGATCCCAGCGTATTGGCCTCGCGGTTCATTTCCTGGAACAGGAAATCCAGGCGTTTGCCGCTGCCGCCGCGCGCCGAGGAGGCGTGCTCGCCGGCCAGGATCTCGCGCAGTTCCTGCAGGTGCGAGCGCAGGCGGGTGAGTTCTTCGGCCACGTCCACGCGCAAACCGAACAGGCTGGCTTCCTGGGCGATGCGGGCGGTGAGTTCGGCTCCGTTGATGGCGGCGAAGCCTTCCGGGCTGGCGGCCTCCAGGGCTTCGCGCAAACGCTGGGCGATCCGTTCCTGGTGCTGTTGCACCAATGCCGGCAACTCGGTGTCCACGCGCGCCACGATCAGGTCGATTGCATCGGCCAGGGCCCGCATCGCGTCCGCCAGCCGGGCGCCTTCGCGCTGGCGTGCGGCACTGAATTCTTCCAGGGCCTGCGCACAGGCCCGCTCGCACAAGGGCAGCCAGACGTCGGCCTCCAGGCCGCTGCGCGCCGCGCCTTCGCGCGGTAGTTCGGCCAGCGTGGGGGCGGGCAGGTCGGGGATGAACCGGCGAGCCCATTGCAGTTGCTCCGCCAGCGCCTGCACGGCGGCGGCATCGAAGGGGCGCAGAGCCTCGCGGTCGAGCGCGGCGTAGCTCAGCTTGAGTTCGACCTTGCCGCGCAGGGCCTGGCGGCCGATCAGTTCGCGCAGGCGGGATTCCGCGAAACGCAGGTCTTCCGGAATCCGCAGGCTCAGGTCCAGAAAGCGGTTGTTGACGCTGCGGATTTCGATGCTGACCGATCCGGCGTCAGAATCCAGTCGGGCGGAGCCAAAGGCGGTCATGCTGCGGATCATGGGGCGGTCTCGTCGGCGTTTATCTACAATGGGACGTTATTGTAGTCCGGCTCCTTCGCCCGGCCCTCTCGCAGGAAATCCTCCATGACGCTCCCTTCCTCCCTTGGTTCCGCCCCGATGCGGGCGTCCGGCCGCCGGCCGGATGAACTGCGCCGCATCGAACTGCTGACCGGCTATACGCGCCACGCAGAAGGTTCGGTGCTCGCCTGTATGGGCGAGACCCGTGTGCTGTGCAATGCCAGCGTGCTCGACAAGGTGCCGCCTTTCCTGAAAGGCCGGGGCCAAGGCTGGGTGACGGCGGAATACGGCATGTTGCCGCGCGCCACGCATACCCGGGGCGATCGCGAAGCGGCCCGGGGCAAGCAGAGCGGCCGCACGCAGGAAATCCAGCGCCTGATCGGCCGCAGCCTGCGCGCGGTGTTCGATCTCCAGGCCTTGGGCGAACGTACGCTACACCTGGATTGCGACGTGCTGCAAGCGGATGGCGGTACGCGTTGCGCCAGCATCACCGGCGCCTGGGTGGCGGCGGCACTGGCCGTGCGCGGCCTGAAGGCCGGTGGCCTGCTGGCGGCCGATCCGCTGCGCGGCCAGGTGGCGGCCGTCTCGGTCGGGCTTGTGGACGGCCGGCCGGTCCTGGATCTGGATTACCCGGAAGATGCCGCGTGCGAGACCGACATGAATGTGGTCATGACCGGCGCGGGGGATTTCGTCGAAGTCCAGGGCACGGGCGAGGGCGGCAGCTTCCGCCGCGACGAACTCGACAGCCTGCTGGATTTGGCCGCCGGTGGCATCGGCGCCCTGGTCCGCGCCCAGGCGCAAGCCCTGGAGGCGGCATGAAGCGTGTCGTGCTGGCCTCGGGCAATCCAGGCAAGCTGAAGGAATTTTCCGCCAGCCTGGCGGCCGCCGGCATCGACATGGTGCCGCAAAGCGCGCTGGGTGTTTCCGAAGCCGACGAACCCTTCGGCACTTTCGTGGAAAACGCCCTGGCCAAGGCGCGTCACGCCAGCCGCGCCACGGGGCTGCCGGCGCTGGCCGACGATTCCGGCTTGTGCGTGCATGCCCTGGGCGGCGCGCCTGGCGTGCATTCGGCGCGTTATGCGCAGGCGTCTGACGGCACGCGCTCGGATGCGGCCAACAACGCCCGCCTGGTCGCCGAGATGGCGGGCCAGGCTGACCGGCGCGGCAGCTACGTCGCTGTCCTGGTCTACGTGCGCAGCGCCGACGATCCGAGCCCGATCGTGGTCGAGGGATCCTGGGACGGCGAGATCCTGGATGCGCCCCGCGGCGTGAACGGCTTCGGCTACGACCCGCACTTTTACCTGCCCGACCTGGGCATGACGGCCGCCGAATTGCCACTGGAGCAGAAAAACATCCTCAGCCATCGCGCCCGCGCGCTGCGCGGCCTGCTGCAGGCGCTGCGCAGTGAGTTCGACCTCGAACAGGCGCCGGTCGAGCGTGCGGCAAACGGAGCCGCCCGATGAAACGCCTGGTGCCTGTCCCCACTCCTGAACGCGAAGGCGACGGCCGTCCCGGCGTGCGCGGCAAGCCCGGCCTGGTGGCGCTGCCGCCGCTGTCCCTGTACGTGCATGTGCCCTGGTGCGTGCACAAGTGCCCGTATTGTGATTTCAATTCGCATGAACGCCCGGGGGAACTGCCTGAGGCCGAGTATCTGCGGGCGCTGGAGGCCGATCTGGAGCAGGCCGTGCCGGATGTCTGGGGGCGGCCGGTCTCGACGGTCTTCTTCGGCGGCGGCACGCCCAGCCTGCTGTCGGCCGAAGCGATCGACCGGATCATCGGCCTGTTCCGGGCCTATCTGAACCTGCCTCCCGATGTGGAGATCACGCTGGAGGCCAACCCCGGCACGGCCGAAGCCGGCCGCTTCCAGGGCTACGCCCAGGCGGGGGTGAACAGGATCTCGCTGGGCGTCCAGAGCTTCAACGACGACAAGCTGCGCCGCCTGGGCCGCATCCACGATGCCGCTCAGGCGCGGGCGGCGATTGAAATGGCCCAGCGCGCCGTGGGGCGCGTCAATCTGGACTTGATGTTCGCGCTGCCGGAGCAGACCCTGCCCGAGTGCGAGCAGGATGTGCGCGAGGCGCTGGCCTTCGGGACGGACCACTTGTCGCTGTATCACCTGACGCTGGAGCCCAATACGGTCTTTGCCAAATACCCGCCCCGCGTGCCGGACGACGAACTGGGTGCGGCCATGCAGGACCGGGTGGCCGAACTGATCCAGGCGGCGGGTTTCGACCGCTATGAGGTTTCTGCCTACGCGCGGTCCCATCAGGCCTGCCAGCACAACTTGAATTACTGGCGTTTCGGCGATTATCTGGGGATCGGCCCGGGGGCGCATTCCAAGATTTCCTTCCAGGATCGCATTACGCGCCAGGCGCGCGCGCGCATGCCGGATGCCTGGATGCGGCTGGCGACCGAAGGCGCCGGCAAGCATGTGGTCGAGCGTCGCGAGTTGAGTCATGGCGATCTGGGTTTCGAGTTCATGCTCAATGCCCTGCGCTTGCGCGAAGGCGTCGAAGGGGGGTTGTTCATCGAGCGGACGGGCCTGTCGCTGATGACCCTTCTGCCGACCATGCGCCGCGCGGTCGAGCGCGGCCTGCTGGAACCCGGCCTGGATAGGATCTGTGCCACGCCCCAGGGTTGGCGGTTCCTGAATGAACTGCAAATGGAGTTCCTGGCCTGATTTCGTCGCACGCACTAAAAAGGTGCGTCTCGTGCCGGGTCTGCACTAAAATGTGCACCCGAATGGTGCGCTGATGCGCAATGACGGCGAGAGCCGCACCCGTTTGGCGGGCGCTTGCTTTCGCGGATTGCCTGAAAAGTTGGCACGATCGTTGCTTATGAATCTGTCGAAGCCTCGGGCTTTCCCTTTTGACGACATCTAGTGCGCTGTCTGGCTCATCCCGGCGCATTGGGCACAGGAGCTTTTATGTCCACCCCTGAAAACGTTGTGCAGATGATCGCCGAACGCGAAGTCGCGTTCGTGGATTTCCGCTTTACCGACACCCTGGGTCGGGAACACCACTTGACCGTCCCCGCCGGTCTGGTGGATGAGGACCGGATGGAATCCGGCGTGGCCTTCGACGGCTCGTCGCTGCCCGGCTGGAAGGGCATTGAGGCTTCCGACATGATCCTGATTCCGGACACCGGCACGGCCCGTCTCGATCCTTTCCGCGAGGAAACCACGCTGATCCTGACCTGCGACGTGGTCGAGCCGTCCGACCTGAAGGGCTACGACCGCGATCCGCGCTCCCTGGCCCGGCGCGCGGAAGCCTATCTGAAATCCAGCGGCCTGGGCGATACCGCTTATTTCGGTCCGGAGCCGGAATTCTTCGTGTTCGACGGCGTGAGCTGGAACGCGGACATGAGCGGCAGTTTCGTCAAGATTTCGTCCGACGAGGGCGTGTGGTCCAACGCCAATGAGGCCAACGGCAACAATCTGGGCTACCGGCCGTCCGTCAAGGGCGGCTACGTGCCCGTACCTCCGGTCGATTCCTTTGCCGACATGCGCTCGGAGATGTGCCTGCTGATGGAGCAGATGGGCGTGCCCGTCGAGGTCCATCACCACGAAGTCGCCAACTGCGGCCAGATGGAGATCGGCACGCGCTTTTCCACCTTGGTGCAGCGCGCCGACTGGACCCAGATCATGAAGTACGTGATCCGCAACGTGGCCCACGTCTACGGCAAGACGGCGACTTTCATGCCTAAGCCCGTGGTGGGGGACAACGGTTCGGGCATGCACGTGCACCAGTCCATCTGGAAGGATGGCCAGAACCTGTTCGCCGGCAACGGCTATGGCGGCCTGTCGGAATTCGCCCTGTACTACATCGGCGGCATCATTCACCATGCCCGCGCCCTGAATGCGATCACCAACCCGGGCACGAATTCCTACAAGCGCCTGGTGCCGCACTACGAGGCTCCGGTCAAGCTCGCCTACTCCGCGCGCAACCGTTCGGCCTCGATCCGCATCCCCTACGTCAGCAATCCCAAGGCGCGCCGCGTCGAATCGCGCTTCCCGGACCCCCTGGCCAATCCGTATCTGGCTTTCTCGGCCCTGATGATGGCGGGCCTGGACGGTGTCCAGAACAAGATTCATCCGGGCGATCCGGCCGACAAGAACCTGTACGACCTGCCGCCGGAAGAGGATGCCAAGATCCCGACGGTGTGTTCGTCGCTCGAACAGGCATTGGAGGCGCTGGACCGCGATCGCGAGTTCCTGACGCGAGGCGGTGTCTTCAGCAATGACCTGCTGGACGCCTATCTGGACTTGAAGGCCAATGAACTCGATCGGCTGCGCGTGACCCCGCACCCGGTTGAATTCGACCTGTACTACACGCTCTAGAGAGGCATGCGGTGGACGCGTCCGGCCTCGACCTGCTTTGCACGGCGGTCCTGCTGCTGGACGAATCCCTGCGCATCCGCCACGTCAACAGCGCGGCGGAAGAACTGCTGGGGCAGTCCCGCCGGCAATTGGCGGGGCAGCCCGCGCAGCCTTGGCTGGAAGGCTTCGACAGCGTTTTGAAAACGCCTCTGCGGGGCCATCCGCCCTGGGCGTGGCTGATTGAAATCCCGGTCCATCAAGGCGGCCACCTGGACGAACTGCGGCAGGCCCGGGGCCGCGAAGAGGCGCAACGCGAAACCCTGCGCAATCTGGCGCACGAAGTGCGCAACCCCCTGGCGGGCCTGCGGGCCGCCGCCCAACTGCTGGAAATGGAACTGGCGCGCGACGATCTGCGCGAATACACCCGGGTCATTGTCGCCGAGGCCGACCGGCTGGCCGGGCTGGTGGCGCGCCTGGCTTCGTCCAGCCAGCCCGCGGCGGCGCCCAGCATCTTCAACGTCCATGAACTGTGCGAACGGGTGCTGGCCCTGATCCACCTCGAATTCGGCGAACAAATCCGCCTGGAGCGCGATTACGACGCTTCAGTGCCGGATATGCGCGCCGATCGCGATCAGTTGCTGCAGGCTTTGCTCAATGTGGCGCGCAACGGCGCGCAGGCGCTCGTCGAAGGGCCCGGCCGGGCTTCGCCGGTGCTTCGGCTGAGCACCCGCATCCTGCACCAACCCCTGCTGGCCGCAGGCCAGCACCGCATGGGGCTGCGGATCGCGG
Source organism: Castellaniella ginsengisoli (assembly GCF_040955415.1). Classification (NCBI taxonomy): domain Bacteria; kingdom Pseudomonadati; phylum Pseudomonadota; class Betaproteobacteria; order Burkholderiales; family Alcaligenaceae; genus Castellaniella; species Castellaniella ginsengisoli. The sequence goes on from NZ_CP158257.1 coordinate 2,516,985, forward strand.
TCGCCGACAACGGACCCGGCGTGCCCGAGGCCCTGCGCGACAAGCTGTTTCACCCTCTGGTGACCGGCCGGGCGCAGGGGACGGGCCTGGGCCTGAGCCTGGCCCAGGAGTGCCTGCAGCGCCAGGGCGGCCTGCTGGAGTTCGATTCCGTCCCCGGCAAGACTGAATTCCGCCTGTTGCTGCCGCTGGAGATCGCATGACCTGGGATGCCGCATGAAGACGATCTGGATCCTGGACGATGAGCCCGGCATGCGCTGGGTACTGGAAAAAGCCCTGGACAAAGCGGGCTGGTCGGCGCGCAGCTTTGCCGACGGGGTCGCCCTGAAGGAAGCGCTCGACGCCCTGGAAGGCGCCGCGGATCCCCGTGCGCCGGCCGTGCTGGTGTCCGACATCCGCATGCCGGGCCCCGACGGGCTTTCCGTGTTGTCGGCGGCGCGGGCGATCCTGCCGGATCTGCCCGTCATCATGATGACGGCCTATACCGATCTGGACACTACCGTGGCCGCTTTTGAGCAAGGCGCCTTCGACTACCTGGCCAAGCCTTTCGACATCCAGGCCGCTGTCGAACTGATCGGCCGTGCGGCTCAGTCGGGGCCCTCCCGGGCTGGGCGCGCGGCCGCCCCCGAAGATCATGCCGATGCCAGGCCCGCGCTTGGCGAGGCGGAAATGGCGCCTTCGCAGTCACCGGCCATGCAGGATGTGTTCCGCGCCATCGGCCGTCTGTCTCAGTCCGGAGCGACCGTGCTCATCACCGGAGAGTCCGGAACCGGAAAGGAGCTGGTCGCCCGGGCCCTGCACCGGCACAGCCGTCGCGCCGCCGGCCCTTTCGTGGCAGTGAACGCGGCTGCAATCCCGCGGGATCTGCTGGAGGCCGAGCTGTTCGGCCACGAACGCGGCGCCTTCACCGGGGCTGTCCAGTCGCGGCGGGGGCGTTTCGAGGAAGCCGACGGCGGCACGCTGTTCCTGGACGAGATCGGCGATATGCCGGCCGAGTTGCAGACCCGTTTGCTGCGGGTGCTGGCCGAAGGGGTCTTCTACCGGGTGGGCGGTACGCGAGCCGTCCAGACGGACGTGCGCATTGTGGCGGCGACCCACCAGCCGCTCGAAGAGCGCGTGCGGGCGGGCCTCTTTCGCGCCGATCTGTTCCATCGCCTGAACGTCATCCGCCTGCGCCTGCCGCCATTGCGGGAACGCCGCGAAGATATCGAGGCCCTGGCGCGGCACTTCCTGGCCCGGAGCGCGGCGGAACTCGGCGTGCCGGCGCGCCGGCCCGATGCCCAGGCGCTGGAGGCGCTGCGCCGCTTCGACTATCCCGGCAATATCCGCCAACTGGAAAACATCTGCCAATGGCTGACGGTGATGGCGCCCAGCGCGGAAGTCGGCCTGGAGGATCTGCCGCCCGAAGTTCTGGGCGCGGGTGCGCAGGTGAGCACCGCCGGCCCCGGCCTCGACCATGAGGTCTCGCCGGCGCCCGAGCAGCCCGCGGCGCCGGCGCATGCCCTTCGGCCCGACTGGCGCATCGCGCTGGGCGCTGAGGCGCGGGCCCGGCTGGCTCGCCGTGAGCCCTGCGTGATGGATGCCTTGCAGCGGGATTTCGAACGGACGCTGTTGAAGGCCGGTCTGGCCGAGGCGGGCGGCCGCCGCGGCGAAGCCGCGCTGCGCCTGGGCATCGGCCGCAATACGCTGACGCGCAAATGCCGGGAACTGGGGCTGGACGATCCGGCCGAAGGCGAGGCTCCGCCGCCTTCCGATCCTTCCGGCGTTTCAGGCGGCGACTGAGTCGGGGGCGCCGCGCAAGTTGGCCTGGGCGCGCCGGGCCATCAAGGCTTCACGGTGGATGAAGGCCGCGATTTCCGGCGTGGCCGGGTGGTGGTGCATGCCGTAGGGTGTGTCCCATTGGGCCAGCCGGCCTTCCCGCAGGATGCCGATCCGGTCCGCCACGGCGAAGGCTTCGGCCTGATTGTGGGTCACGACCAGGGCGGTGCGCCCCGCCGCCTTCAGCAAGTCGCGCAATTCGAAAGCAAGCCGTTCACGGGCGTCCACGTCCAGATTGGAAAAAGGCTCGTCGAGCAGCAGCAATTCTGGTTCGGGGGCCAGCGCCCGAGCCAGCGCCACCCGCTGCTGCTGTCCGCCGGACAGTTCGTGGGGCCGGCGCGCTTCCTGGCCCGTGAGGCCTACCAGGTTCAGCAAGGCGCGCACGCGCCGGTTGCGTTCGGCGGCGTCCAGGCGACGCAGGCCAAACCCGACGTTGGCCGCGACGTCCAGATGGGGAAAGAGCGCGTAGTCCTGAAACATCATGCCCACGCGGCGGTGTTCGGGTTCGATGCGCACGCCTTCGCCCGACAGCAGGCGCCCGTCCAGGCGGATCGAGCCGCCGTCCAGCGGCTCGAAACCGGCAATGGCGCGCAGCACGCTGGTCTTGCCGCAGCCCGAAGCGCCCAGCAGGCAGGCGATCTGCCCGGCCTCCAAAGACAGGCTCAGGTCGCGCAGCACGGCGCACCGGCAGCCGTCGGTTGCGTAGCTCAGGGAAATCCGGTCCAGTTCCAGCATGTCGTTCTCTCAGGTGGCGGGCCGATCCAGCAGGCGGGCCAGCAGGATCACAGGCAGCAGGCCGGCGGCGATGATCCCCAGGGCGGCGATGGCGCCTTCCTCGTAAGTGCCACGCGCCGCTTCAGCGTACAGCCAGGTTGCCAGGGTGTCGAAATTCAGGGGGCGCAGCAGCAGCGTGGCGGGCAGCTCTTTCATGGCATCGACGAACACCAGCAACGCCGAGGCGGCCAGTGCCGGCCGCAATAGGGGCAGGTGCACGCGCCGCAGCATGCCGTGGACATTCTCGCCCAGCAGGCGCGCCGCCTGGTCCATGGAGTGGGGGATTCGCTCCAGCCCGGCCTCCAGCGTACCGACTGGAATGGCCAGGAAACGGATCACGTAGGCCAGGGCCAGGGCGGCCGGGGTGCCCAGCAGCACGAGACCCGCCGGATCCAGCCCGGTGGCCGTGCGCAGCGCCGCCAGGCCGCGCTCGGCCGCCATCAGGGGGAACAGCAGGCCGATCGCCAGTACCGTGCCGGGCACGGCGTAGCCCAATGTGGCCAGCCTGGGCAGGGCGCGATGCCAGGCGCGCGCCTTGGGCATGATGCGGCGGCTCCAGGCGACGACCAGCCCGATGGCCAGCGCGGCCGCCGTGGCCAGGGCCGATACCGTCAGGGTTTGCCCGGCGGCACGCAGCAGGGCGGGCGAGGGGCCCTGGCCCGCGCTCAGGCGTTCGAGCGTGAGCGCCAGCAAGTAGGCGGCCGGCGCGATGAAGCCGATCACGACCGGCGCCAGGCCCAGCAGGGTCGCCAGCCAAGCCGATGCGCCTTGGAGCCGGCGCGGGCGGATCGGCGCCGCGCGGCGGTTTCCGGTGTAGCGAAGACGCCGCCGGCCATGGCGTTCGACCGCGATCAGGACAGTGACCAGCGCCAGGGCGACCAGAGCGATCTGGGCGGCTCCGGCCAAGTCGGAGCGCGTCACCCAGGTCGTGTAGATGGCGACAGTCAGGGTCTGGATGCCCAGGAATTCGGAAGCGCCGATGTCGTTCAAGGTTTCCAGCAGCACGAGGCACAGGCCGACGGCGATGGCGGGCCGCGCCAGTGGCAGGGCCACATGCCGGAAGGCGCTCCAGGGCCCGTAGCCCAGCAGGCGGGCCGATTCCATCAAATGAGCCGCCTGGCTGGAGAACATGCTGCGGGTGGTCAGGTAGACGTAGGGATACAGCACGAAGGACAACAGCACGATGGCGCCCGGCAGGTTGCGCAGATCGGGCAAACGGAATTCACGCGGGCTGGAGTAGCCCAGCAGGGCGCGGACGGCCTCCTGGACGGGACCGATGGGGTGCAGGATGTCCAGGTAGGCATAGGCCACGATATAGGTAGGCACGGCCAGCGGCAGCAGCAGCGCCCAGGACAGGACTCTGCGGCCGGGGAAATCGTAGGCCGTGACCAACCAGGCCGCACCCACGCCCAGCGCGGCGGCCAGCAGGCCGACCCCGCCGAGCAGGGCCAGGGTCTGGACCAGCGCGCCGGGCAGCACGAATTGCAGCAGATGACCCCAATGCGCGCCCGAACCCTGGCCGGCCTGGCCCATCAGCGCCAGGATCGGCGCCAGCACGCCCAGCGCTGCGAGGATCGTTCCGGCATGCCACGGCCAGGCCTGCGAGTGGCGGTGTGCCGTCATGGCGTCCCGATTACTGGTTCAGACCGGTCCGGTCGACCAATTCGCTGGCCTGCTTGCGGTGGCGGGCGATTTCAGTCAGGGGCAGGGCATCGACCTGCAGAGGCCCGAAACTGGCGACGACCGGATCCAGCGTCACGCCCGCCTTGACCGGATATTCGTAGTTGGCCTGGGCGTAGAGGCTTTGCGCCTTGTCCGAGACCAGGTATTCCAGCAGTTGCACGGCTTCGGCGCGGTGCGGCGCGTAGCGCGCCACGGCAGCCCCGGAAATGTTGACGTGGGTGCCCGCCGCATTCTTGAACGTGGGGCGGATGACGCGGATGGCATCGCCCCAGCGGCGGGCGTCGCTGCCTTCGGCGGCGTTTTTCATGTGGCCGACGTAATAGGCGTTGGCAATGCCGATGTCGCAGATTCCGCCCAGGATGTCGCGCGCCACGTCGCGGTCGCCGCCGGCGGCGGGCCGGGCCAGATTGGCCTTGACGCCGCGCAGCCATTGCTCCGTGGCCTCTGCGCCGTCATGGGCGATCATGGCGGCGATGAGCGCGGTGTTGTAGGGATGCTGTCCCGAGCGGATGCAGACCTTGCCCTTCCAGCGCGGATCGGCCAGGTCTTCGTAATGGAAGGTCTGAAGGTCCAGATCCTTGGCGACGTAGGCGACCCGGTCGCGCAACGACAGGGCGAACCACTGGCCGTCGGCAGCGCGCAGGTTGTCGGGGATGGCCGCCTTGAGCGTGGCGGAATCCACCGGCTGGGTCACCCCGCCGTCCACCAGATCCAGCAGATTGCCGATGTCCACCGTCATCAGCACATCGGCCGGAGATTGCGCGCCTTCGGCGCGCACGCGCTCCAGCAAGCCATCCTTGACGAACACCGTGTTGACCTTGACCCCGGTATCCTGGGTGAAGGCGGCCAGCAGCGGCTCGACGAGCTTGGGTTCGCGGGTCGTATACAGATTGACTTCGGCGGCCAGCGCGGTGCCCGCCATCAACGGCAGGGCGGCGACCAGCAGGGACAGACGCCGGGCGAGGGGCAGGGCGCTAAAACGGTTCGTCATGGCAAAGTCTCGTCGAGAGAGGGTAAAAATGAGAATAATTCTCAAAAATGGTTAAAAATTTAGCACTGCGTTCAGCTTAAGGCAAGCTGAATACGCTTAAAATGAGTCGGCATCCCCGGCGTCCGACGCGGTTTTGCATCGAATCTTGCGTCAAATCAAGAAAAACCCTCCGGGGGGCGAGGCCGGGCCTTGGTGTTTTCCGACCTGCGCCGTACCATTTCCCTGACCCCTACATTACCGAATCCTGGAGTTCGACTCTCGTCATGGCCGCTTTCAATTCCGAGCAAGTCCTCAGCGTACGTCATTGGAACGACACGCTGTTTTCCTTCAAGACCACCCGCGATCCCGGCTTGCGCTTCCACAACGGCCATTTCGTGATGCTGGGCCTCGAAGTCGAGGGCAAGCCGCTGATGCGCGCCTATAGCATTGCCAGCGCCAACCACGAAGACAATCTGGAGTTTTTCAGCATCAAGGTCCCCAACGGCCCGCTCACCTCGCGCCTGCAGCACTTGAAACCGGGGGATGCCGTGCTGGTCAGCCGCAAACCGGTCGGCACGCTGGTGGCCGACGACTTGCGCCCGGGCCGCCACCTGTACCTGTTCGCCACGGGCACGGGGCTGGCGCCTTTCCTCAGCATCATCAAAGACCCCGAGGTCTACGAGCGCTTCGAAAAAATCATCCTGATGCATGGGGTGCGTTTCGTCAGCGAACTGGCCTATTCCGACTACATCCGGCAGGATCTGCCCCAGGACGAATACCTGGGTGAGATGGTGCGTGACAAGCTGATCTACTACCCCACCGTGACGCGCGAACCCTACGAGCACCAGGGCAGGCTGACGACGCTGGTCGAGAGCGGCAAGCTGTTCGAGGACATCGGCCTGCCGCCCCTGGACCCCGCAGTCGACCGCGCCATGATCTGCGGCAGCCCGGCCATGTTGATGGACATCCGGGCCATGTTGGATGCGCGCGGCTTCGTCGTCTCGCCGGGCGTGGGCGAGCTGGGCGATTACGTCTACGAGCGCGCCTTCGCCGAAAAATAAGCGTGGCCGTGCCCTGCGCCCGCTTTTATTTCTCGCTATTGGTCGGTACACTCTGATAGTCTTTTAACCATTACCGAGCCCCCCACCATGAGCAAGGCAATCATCCATACCGATGCCGCCCCGGCCGCCGTCGGCCCGTATTCCCAGGCGGTCAGCGTCGCTGCCGGCAAGCTGGTCTTTCTGTCGGGCCAGATCGGGCTGGAACCCGGCACCGGCGAGCTGGTGTCCGAAAACTTCGAAGGCCAGGTTCGCCAGTCTTTCGCCAATATGCAGGCGGTCATCGAAGCGGCCGGCGGCACGCTGAACGACATCGTCAAGCTCACGCTGTTCCTCACGGATCTCAGCAAGTTCGCCAGCGCCAACGCCATCATGGCTGAGATCATTCCTCAGCCGTATCCCGCGCGTTCCACCCTGGGCGTGGCCAGCCTGCCCAAGGGCGCCCAGTTCGAAGTCGAAGCTATTCTGGCGCTCTGATTTCCGGCGCCGCCTGCCGGACAGCGTTTCGTGGCTTCGGCTGACAAGCCGCGCCGGGCTTCGCCCGGCGCCCGCAAGACCGCGGGCATTCCGCAGGCTCGCCTGTTCGAGCGGCTGGGTTTGCGCGCGCCCGCCGATTTCGTCACGCATCTGCCGCTGCGTTATGAAGACGAGACGCGCATCACTCCGATCAGCGAAGCGCAGCCTGGCGTCCACGCCTTGTTCGAGGGCGAGATCACGGACAGTGCGATCCGCTTCGGTCCCCGGCGGGAACTGCAGGCCACCCTGGCCGACGATTCGGGCCGCCTGAATCTGCGCTGGCTGCACGTGTATCCGGGCCAGCAGGCGCGCATGCACGCAGGACGGCGGGTGAGGGCCCGGGGCGAGGTGCGCGCGGGCTTCCACGGCCTGGAAATCGTGCATCCTCTGGTGACTGAACCAGGCACGCCCCTGCCCGATGCCCTGACGCCCGTCTATCCCACCACCCAGGGTCTGCCGCAGGCGGCTCTGCGCAAGGCCATCGCCCGCGCCCTGGATGAAGCCGAACTGGGCGATACGCTGCCGCAGGCCGTGCGCCAGGCCTATCATCTGGCCGATTTCGAACAGTCCCTGCGCCTGCTGCACCGCCCGGGGCCGGATATTTCCCTGGATTTGCTGGCGCGGCACAGTCATCCCGCCTGGCGGCGCATCAAGTTCGACGAATTGCTGGCGCAGCAGTTGGCACTGGCCGATGCCCGGGCCGCGCGCCGCGCCCAGGCGGCCCGCGGCCTGCAGGGAGACGGCAGCTTGACGGGCCGCCTGCTCGCCAGCCTGCCGTTTGCGCCGACCGGCGCCCAGTTGCGCGCGGTGGCGCAGATCAGCGAGGATCTGGCGCGTACGCATCCCATGCATCGCCTGCTGCAGGGCGACGTGGGCAGCGGCAAGACCCTGGTGGCCGCGCTGGCGGCCGCCCAGGCGATCGAGGCCGGCGCCCAGGTCGCCGTGATGGCGCCCACCGAGATCCTGGCCGAACAGCTCTGGCGCAAATTGTCCGAATGGCTGGCGCCCCTGGGGGTGGTTCCGGTCTGGCTGACCGGCGGCCTGCCCGCCGCCGAGCGTCGCCGGGCCTTGCATGCCATGGCTTCGGGCGAGACGCGGCTGGCGGTCGGCACGCAGGCCTTGATCCAGGACAAGGTGGTATTCGAATCGTTGGGGCTGGTGATCAGTGACGAGCAACACCGCTTCGGGGTGGGACAGCGCCTGGCGTTGAATCGCAAGGGGGACCAGGCCCGCTATCGTCCTCACCAGCTCAGCATGAGCGCCACGCCGATCCCGCGCACGCTTGCGATGGCGTTCTTCGCCGATATGGACGTCTCCGTGCTCGATGAGCTGCCCCCGGGCCGGGTGCCGGTGCGCACGCGTCTGTTCGATGACCGTCGCCGCGACGAAGTCCTGGCGCGGGTGGGCGAGGTCGTGCGCGCCGGCCGGCAGGCCTATTGGGTCTGCCCCCTGGTCGAGGAAAGCGAGGCGCTGCAACTGCAGACGGCCGTCGATACCTATGAATGGCTATGCGCGGCGCTGCCGGATCTGCACATCGGCCTGATGCACGGCCGCCTGCCGGCGCGGGAAAAGTCGGACGTCATGGATGCCTTCCGCGCCGGCGCCATCGATCTTCTGGTCGCGACGACGGTCATCGAGGTCGGCGTGGATGTGCCCAATGCCGGCCTGATGGTGATCGAGCATGCCGAGCGGTTCGGGCTGGCGCAACTGCATCAGTTGCGCGGCCGGGTGGGGCGGGGCGGCGGCGAAGCCACCTGCGTCCTGCTGTACCAGCCGCCGTTGTCGGCCATCGCCCGCGAGCGCCTGCGCGCCATGTACGAGACGACCGACGGCTTCGAGATCGCGCGCCGCGATCTTGCCCAGCGCGGACCGGGAGAATTGCTCGGTCTGCGGCAGTCGGGCCAGGCCCTGCTGCGCTTTGCCGACCTGGAGGCCGACGAAGACCTGCTTGAGCAGGCCCGCGAGGCTGCCGCCTGGCTGAGTGCCGATTTTCCCGAGCACGCCCGCGCCCACCGGCAGCGCTGGATGGCGGGTGCCGACCAGTATCTACGCAGTTGAGAGGAGCCCTGATGACACTGACCGAACTGAAATACATCGTTGCCGTGGCGCGGGAACGCCATTTCGGGCGCGCGGCCGAGGCCTGCTTCGTCAGCCAGCCCACCCTGTCGGTGGCCATCCGCAAGCTGGAAGAAGAGTTGGGGGTCGTGCTGTTCGAGCGTGGCGGCGCCGAGATCGGCATCACTCCCATCGGCCTGCGCGTGGTCGCCCAGGCGCAGAAGGTCCTGGAAGAGGGCGCCAATCTGCGCGAGATCGCCCGCCAGGGGCACGATCCGCTGGAGGGGCCCCTGCGCGTCGGCGTGATCTATACCGTGGGCCCGTACCTGCTGCCCTACCTGGTGCCCGAGCAGATCCGCCGCACGCCCCAGATGCCCTTGCTGCTGCAGGAGAACTACACCGCGCGGTTGCTGGAGTTGCTGCGTCAGGGCGAGATCGACTGCGCAATCGTCGCCTTGCCGCTGCCCGATACCGGCCTGTCGCAGTGCGCCCTGTACGACGAGCCTTTCTACGTCACCGTGCCGCACAATCATCCCTGGGCGGACGAGGCCCGGGTCGACTCCCGCCGCCTCAAAGAAGAGAACATGCTCCTGCTGGGCGCGGGCCACTGCTTTCGCGACCAGGTGCTGGAGGTCTGTCCCGAGCTTTCGCGGTTTTCGGCCTCCAGCGAAGGCATCCAGCGCACGTTCGAAGGATCCTCGCTGGAAACCATCCGCCATATGGTGGCCGCGGGGATCGGCATCACGGTCCTGCCGGCCAGCGCCCTGGGCGTGCAGGGTGCCGAAAGCCAGTTGCTGCGCTACATCCCGTTCAAGCCGCCGGCCCCCGATCGGCGCGTGGTGCTGGTCTGGCGCAAGAGCTTTCCGCGCCAGGCGGCCATCGAGGCGCTGATCCAGGCCGTGCGCCAGTGCGGCATGCCGGGCGCCACCATGCTGGAAGACGCCGCGCCGCAATCCGCCGAGACGGTTTGAAACGAGGCGTTTCGCCCTGTGCGGGCCAATGCCCATGCGCTTTTCCCCATGCTATTCTGGCATCGTAAGAACGACTTTTTGAAGGAGTGTTCCATGGCCAAAGCCGTCAAGAAAACCAGCCCGAAGAAATCCGCCATCGCGCCCTCGAGCGGCCTGCCGATCGACATCGGCATCTCGGCCAAGGACCGTGCCGCCGTCGTGGCCGAATTGTCCAAGACGCTGGCGGATACTTACACGCTGTACTTGATGACCCATAATTTCCACTGGAACGTGACCGGACCCATGTTCAACACGCTGCACCAGATGTTCATGGATCAATACACGGAAATCTGGCAGGCGCTCGACGCCATCGCCGAACGGATCCGCGCCCTGGGGCATTACGCGCCCGGCACCTATGCCGAGTACGCGCGCCTGAGTTCGATCTCGGAGCCCACCGCCGTGCCTGTGGCCGAAGACATGGTGCGCATGCTGGTCGAGGGCAATGAGTCGGTCGCGCGCACCGCGCGCCGGGCCTTCCAGTGCGCCGACACCGTCAACGACCAGCCCACGGCCGATCTGCTGACGCAGCGCCTGGACGTGCACGAGAAGAATGCCTGGATGTTGCGCAGCCTGCTGGCTTGAACCCATATCCGCGCGCTGTTCCGCTGCGGTGCGCAAGACGATATCGGGAAAACCCCCGTACGGCGCAATGACCGCTGTACGGGGGTTTCGTGTATTCTTTTCAAGGTCTTTCACAGGAGGTCTTATGAACGTACGCTTTACGCCGATGGCAGCCGCACTGGGTCTGGCCGCCGGCATGATGCTTTCTTCCGTGGCGCATGCCGATACCATCCGCATCGCCATCGCGGGGCCCTTCACCGGGGCGTTGACGCAGTATGGCGACATGGTCAAGGAAGGCGTGGATACGGCGATCGAAACCATCAACGCGGGCGGCGGTGTGCTGGGCAATACCCTCGAAGCCGTCGTGATCGATGATGGTTGCGAACCCAAGCAGGGTCCCGTCGTGGCCAACCGCGTCGTCAACGAAAAAATCCACTACGTCGTGGGCCACGTCTGCTCCGGCGCCACGATCGCCGCAACGCCCGTCTACAACAACGAAGGCGTGGTCATGATCTCCCCGTCCGCCACCTCGCCCCTGGTGACCGACGGCAAGAACTACGACATGATCTTCCGCACCATCGGCCGTGACGACCAGCAAGGCCCCGCGGCTGCCGAGTTCATCGCGCAAAAGGTCAAGCCCCAGGCTGTTGCCGTGCTGCACGACAAGCAGTCGTACGGCCAAGGCATTGCCACGGCCGTCAAGGCTGATCTCGAGAAGGCCGGCATCAAGGTCGTCCTGTTTGAAGGCATCAACGCCGGCGACAGCGACTATTCCGCCGTGATCACCAAGCTCAAGTCCGCCGGCGCCGATTTCGTCTACTACGGCGGCTACCACCCTGAAATGGGTCTGCTGCTGCGTCAGGGCGCCGAGCAAGGCCTGCAGGCCAAGTTCATGGGCCCCGAAGGCGTGGGCAATCCGGACATCAACGCCATCGCCGGCCCGGCTGTCGAAGGCATGCTGGTGACCCTGCCCGCCGACTTCACCGCCGATCCGGCCAACGCGTCCGTGGTCAAGGCCTTCAAGGATAAGAACCGCAACCCGGGCGGCGCCTTCCAACTGACGGCCTATTCCGCCGTCGAAGCCATCGCCGCCGGCATCAAGGGCGCGGGCAAGGACGATCCGGCCAAGGTGGCTGCCTGGCTGCACAGCAATTCGGTCAAGACCCCGATCGGCGAGATCTCGTGGAACAAGCAGGGCGACCTCAAGTCCTTCAAGTTCGACGTCTTCACCTGGCACGCCGACGGCTCCAAGTCCGTCTTCAAGTAAGCCGGGGTATTTCCCGGGCGCATCGCCGCGCACGGGCACCAAAAACGGCGCGTCTCGCAAGAGGCGCGCCGTTTTTCATATCGCAGCCGCCCGCGCCGGGCGGCGCGCCGCAGGCCAGGCGTCAATCCTGGATGCGCTTTCCGCTTGCGGCATCGAACCAGTGCGCAGGATGTGCGCCGTCCGGCCCCAGTGTGATCTCGTCGCCGGCGTTCAGCGGCCGCGCCCGGGTTGCCGATACGGCGCAGCGCAGAACCAGGGGTTGGCCGCCCCAGCGGGCATGGATCAGTTGTTCGGAGCCCAGGATTTCGATCATCTCGACCCGGGCCTGCAAACCGCCCGGCACGCCCAGCACCAGGTGTTCCGGCCGCAGGCCGAGAATCAGTCCGCGCGCGGGGCCGGGCGGAGCCGGCAGGGGCAGCACGGTGCCGTCCGGACCGGCCGTCCGGCCTTGTGCGTCGGCCTCCACGCGCAACAGGTTCATCGGCGGCGAGCCGATGAATCCGGCCACGAAGACCGTGGCGGGGCGCTCGAAAACCTCGGCGGGGGTGCCGATCTGCTCGGGCACGCCTTGATTCATGACCATCATGCGGTGGGCCAGTGTCATGGCCTCGACCTGATCGTGGGTGACATACAGGCTGGTGGTCCCCAGGCGCTGGTGCAGCTTCTGGATTTCCAGTCGCATCTGCACGCGCAGCTTGGCGTCCAGATTGGACAGGGGCTCGTCGAACAGGAACACGGACGGCTCGCGCACGATGGCACGGCCCATGGCCACGCGCTGGCGCTGTCCGCCCGACAGTTGGCGCGGACGCCGTTCGAGCAGCGAGTCCAGTTCGAGGATCCGGGCCGCATCCTCGACGCGCCGCCGGATCTCGTCGCGGCCCAGGCGGCGGATCTTCAGGCCGTAGGCCATATTGTCGAAGACGCTCATGTGGGGATAGAGCGCGTAGTTCTGGAACACCATGGCGATGTCGCGCTCGGCGGGCTCCAGGTCGTTGACGACCCGGCCGCCGATGGCGATCTCGCCGCTGCTGATCGTTTCCAGGCCCGCCACCATGCGCATCAAGGTCGATTTTCCGCAACCGGACGGCCCGACGATCACGACGAACTCGCCGTCGCGCACTTCCATGTCGATGCCGTGGATGACGGCCACGCCGCCCGGGTAGGTTTTATGCACGGCGCGCAAGCTGAGGTTTGCCATGGGGAATGCGGTTTCCTATTTTTCTGAGTCGACGAGGCCCTTGACGAACCATTTCTGCATCAGGATGACGACGGCCGCGGGTGGCAGCATGGCCAGCATGGCGGTGGCCATGACCAGGTTCCACTCGGTGACGCTGTCGCCCCCGGCAATCATGCGCCGAATGCCGATCACCACCGGATACATGTCTTCATGCGTGGTGATGATGAGTGGCCACAAGTATTGGTTCCAGCCATAGATGAACTGGATCACGAACAGGGCGGCGATGCTGGTGCGCGACAGCGGCAGGAGAATGTCCTTGAAGAAGCGCATGGGCCCGGCGCCATCGATGCGCGCGGCTTCGGCCAGTTCGTCGGGGACCGTCAGGAAGAACTGCCGGAAAAGAAACGTGGCGGTGGCCGAGGCGATCAGCGGCAAGGTCAGGCCGGCGTAGCTGTTGAGCATGCCCAGATCCGCGACGACCGCATAGGTGGGCGCGATTCGGACTTCCACGGGCAGCATCAAGGTCACGAAGATCATCCAGAAGCACAGCATGCGCAGAGGAAAGCGGAAATACACCACGGCAAAGGCCGACAGCATGGAAATGGCGATCTTTCCCACGGCGATCGCCAAGGCCATGAAGGTGCTGATCCACAGCATGCGGCCCACGGGCGGCGTGTTGATGGCGCCGCCGCGCAGCACGGTCCAGTAGTTGTCGAGGAAATGGGCGCCCGGAATCAGCGACATCGGCGCCTGGGCGACTTCCTGGGCCGTCTGGGTCGAGGCCACGAAGGCCACGTACAAGGGGAAGGCGATCACCGCCACGCCCAGGATCAGCGTGAGGTGCGACACGATGTCCAGCAAAGGGCGGCGTTCAACCATGGGCGCCTCCGGATGGGTCGGGAATGGGGGGCATCAGGGCAAGCGGGACACTAGTAGTTCACCTTGCGGTCGACGTAACGGAACTGCAGCGCCGTCAGGCCGATGACGATCAGCATCAGGATCACGGATTGGGCGGCGGAGGCGCCCAGATCCAGGCCCTTGAAGCCGGCGTTGTAGACCTTGTAGACGAGAATGTCGGTGGCTCGCCCGGGACCGCCCTGCGTGACGACGTCGATCACCGCAAAGGTATCGAAGAAGGCATAGATGAAGTTGATCACCAGCAGGAAGAAGGTCGTGGGCGAGAGCAGCGGAAAGACCATGGTGCAAAAACGCCGCACCGGGCCCGCGCCGTCGATGGCCGCGGCTTCGATCAGCGAGCGGGGGATGGACTGCAACCCGGCCAGGAAGAACAGGAAGTTGTAGGAAACCTGCTTCCAGATCGCGGCGAAGACGACCAGCGCCATGGCGTCGGCCCCGTCCAGGCGTGGGTTCCAATCGAAGCCAAGCTGCGTCAGGAAGACGGCCAGGATGCCGACCGAGGGCGAGAACAGAAACAACCACAACACCCCCGCGACCGCCGCCGCGACCGCATAGGGCCAGATCAACAGCGTTTTGTAAATGCCTGCGCCGCGCACCACGCGATCGGCCATGACGGCCAGCAGCAGCGAGATCGCCAGCCCGCCGAAGGCCACCAGCGCCGAAAACCAGAGTGTGGTCCGAAACGAGCTCAGGTAGTCGGCGCTGGCGAACAGCTCGGCGAAGTTGTCCAGACCGGTGAACTGCGACGACAGGCCGAAGGGATCTTCCAGCCGGAAAGACTGCCACAGGGCCTGGCCCGCCGGCCAGAAAAAGAATACCAGCGTGATGGCCAGTTGCGGCGCCAGCAGCAGCCAGGGCAGGCTGCGATGACGGAAGACGACGCGTTTTTCCATCGACCTACTTGACGCTTTTTTCGAAGCGCTCGAGCAGGGCGTTGCCTTCGGCATTCATTTTCTTGAGGCCGTCCTCGGGGCTGACCTTGCCGGCGAAGATCTGCTCCATGGTGCTGTCCTCGATGTCGCGGATTTGCGGCAGGTAGCCCAGCCGGATACCGCGTGAGTTGGCGGTGGTGGCGGCGTCAAGCTGCTTGACGGCGATTTCCGTGCCCGGGTTCTGGTCATAGAAGCCGGATTCCAGGGTGGCCTGATAGCCTGCCTTGGTGACGGGGACGTAGCCGGTGCCTTGGTGCCAGGCGGCCGCCTGCGCGGGGCTGGACAGGAACTTGAAGAATTTCACCACGCCCTTGTAGGTGGCGTCGGTCTTGCCCGCGAACACCCACAGCGAAGCGCCGCCGATGATGGAGTTCTGGGGCGCGCCCGGCGCGTCGGGATAATAGGGCAGGGTGCTGGTGCCGAAAGCAAAGCCGCCGGTCTTGAGGATGGAGGCGCGCATGCCGCTGGAGCCCGTGTACATGCCGCACTTGCCGGAGGTAAACAAGGCATTGCCCGCATCGCCGCGGCCGCCGTAGGTAAAGGTACCGGCCTTGGCCATGTCGGCCAGAAAGCTCAGGTGCTTGCGGAACAGGGGGCTGTCGAGCTGCAGGCGGGCGTCCAGCCCGCCGAAGCCATTGTCCAGGCTGGCGTAGGGCGTGTTGTGCCAGGCGGCAAAATTTTCCAGCAGCACCCAGGACGGCCAGGCGGAGGAATAACCGCACTCCATCCCGGCCGCGCGCAGTTTTCCGGCGGCGGCGGCGACCTCGGGCCAGGTCTTGGGCGGGGCCTCGGGGTCGAGGCCGGCCCGCTTGAAGGCATCCTTGTTGTAGTACAGAACCGGCGTGGAGCTGTTGAAGGGCATGGACACCAGCTTGCCTTCGGGAGACGAATAATAGCCGGCAACGGCGCCCAGAAAAGCGCTCGGGTCGATCGGATCGCCGACGGCTTCGGACAGCGCCTGAACGGGCTTGACGGCACCCTTGGCATACATCATGGTGGCGGTGCCGACCTCGAAGACCTGGAGAATATCGGGGGCATTGCCCGCGCGGAAGGCGGCGATCCCGGCGTTCATGGATTCGCCGTAGCTGCCCTTGTAGACGGCATGCACCACGTAGTCGGACTGGCTGGCGTTGAAATCCCGGGCGATCTGGCCGACACGCTCACCCAGGGGGCCTTCCATGGAGTGCCAGAACGTGATGTCGGTGGCCGCCTGGGCCAGGCCCGCGCTGCTCAGAAGGGCGGCCAGGGCCGTTGTGCGGAACAAGGAAAAAGCCATGAGGGGTCTCCTGTCGTTGTGCCTCCCGAACCAGCCCGGGCGGCGGCTGGAGGGAATTGTAGGAACCCATTGTGATAGCCTCATGACGGCTTTGGCAACCGGTGTTTCCCTGCGTTTTGACTCGGCGGTCCGCCTGGCGCTTCTCATGGCGCCCCCCTTGTCCGTACAATGCCGGATCATGAAAACCGAACTTTCTCTCGCGCTCATCGGGGGCGGCAACATGGCCAACGCCCTGGCCAGCGGCCTGATCGGGCGGCGCTGCGCGGCCGCCGACGTCCATGTGATCGATCCGGGCGAAGCCGTCCGCGAGCGATGGGCCGGGCAAGGCACCACCACGGCGGCGGCGCCCGACGCGCGTCTGGCCGAATGCCGTGTCTGGTTCTTTGCCGTCAAGCCTCAAATCATGGCCGAGGTCGTGCGCCAGTGCCGTCCCTGGCTGCGCCCCGATACGCTGGTCATCAGCATCGCCGCCGGCATTCCCGGCGAGGCGATCGCACGCTGGCTGGGCACCGATGCCGTGCCCTATGCCCGGATCGTGCGCTGCATGCCCAACACGCCCGCGCTGATCGCCAGCGGCATGACCGGCATGGCGGCGCTGGAGGGCGTGGACGAGGCCGACCGCGCCCTGGCCGAAGAACTGCTGCGCGCCGTGGGCGAGGTCATCTGGGTGCGCGACGATGCCGATATCGATGCCGTCACGGCCGTTTCCGGCAGTGGTCCAGCCTATGTCTTCCTGTTTCTCGAAGCCTTGATCGCCGCCGGGATCGAGCAAGGGCTGACGCCGGAGCAGGCGCGCCGGCTGGCGCTGGGCACCTTTCACGGCGCCACCCAGTTGGCAAGCCTTTCGCCGGATTCCCCCTCGGTCCTGCGCGAGCGGGTGACTTCCAAGGGCGGCACCACGGCGGCCGCGCTGGCGGTCTTTCAGGAACGCGGCCTGACAGACATCATGCGCCAGGCAGTCGCGGCCGCCGCCCGCAGGGCGGGCGAACTGGCGCGCGAGTTTTCTTCTTGATCCGGCCCCATTTACTGGAAAACGTACAGAAACGTTCCGTCATAAGGGATTAACCGTAGTGACACCCCCAGGGGTCAACCCTCAGAATACGCCTGCCGCTCAGGGCGGAAGCAAAACCAAGGCTTGGCGCCCCTGGCTTCAATCCCGACCGGGTATTTGAAATTGCCATCGGCGCCTCTACCGGAGACTATCGAATGAAGTTCAAATTGCGCATCACCCCCTGCATCCTCGCGTTCGGAGCGCTGGCTCTGGCTGCCGGTGCCCATGCCGAGACCCTCAAGATCGGCATTCCGCAGCCGATGACCGGCCCCAACACGCAGTATGGCGATCAGATCCAGGCGGGCGCGCTGACGGCCATCGACGCCATGAACGAAGCCGGCGGCATCAAAGGTATGAAGATCGAGCCGCTGCTGATCGACGATGGCTGCGAGCCCAAGCAGGCTGTGCCGGCCGCCAACCGCGTGATCAATTCCGGCGCCAAGTTCGCCGTAGCCCACGCATGCTCCGGCACCACGGTTCCCGCGGTCAACGTCTACGAGCAGGAAGGCATCGTCGCCATTACCCCGGGCGCCACGTCCCCGCTGGTGACCGACACCATCAAGCCGCACTTCTTTTTCCGCACCATCGGCCGCGACGACCAGCAAGGTCCGTTTGCCGCCGACTACATCGCCAAGCAGCTCAAGCCGCAGAAGGTCGCTATCTTGCACGACAAGCAGACCTACGGTTCGGGCGTGGCCACCCAGGTCCAGAAGGCCCTCGAAACGGCGGGTGTGAACATCGCCATGTTTGAAGGCATCAACGTCGGCGACAGCGACTACTCCGCCGTGATCTCCAAGCTCAAGGCGCTGGGCCCCGATTTGATCTATTTCGGCGGCTATCACCCCGAACTGGGCCTGTTGCTGCGCCAGGCGCGCGAGCAAGGACTGGAAACCCAGTTCATGGGCCCCGAGGGCGTGGCCAACAAGGATCTCGCCGCCATCGCCGGCCCGGCCGTCGACAACCTGCTGGTGACGCTGCCCGCCGACTTCACCAAGCGCAAGGGCAACGAGCAGATTCTGGAGCAGTTCAAGAAATACCAGCGCAGCCCCGACGGCGCCTTCACGATGACGGCCTATGCCGCCATGCAAGTGCTGGCCAGCAGCATCAACGCGGTGGGCACGGATCCGGCCAAGGTTGCCGACTACATGCACGCCAACAGCTTTGATACCGCCATCGGCAAGGTGGACTACGACGCGAAGGGCGACCTCAAGCACTTCGAGTTCGCGGTCTTCCGTTGGGATGCCAATGGCAACATGACCCAGATCCAGCCCTGACGGGCTCGGCCGGCCCCGGTGCAATCCGGGGCCGCTGCGGTTCTCCCGGGCGCCCGCCGCCCGGCCGTTTTCTCGTCTCATTCCCCCGACATTATGTCCGAACTGCTTCCTCTATTGACGCAACAGCTGTTCAACGGCTTGTCGCTGGGCGCCATCTACGCCCTGATCGCCATCGGCTACACCATGGTCTACGGCATCATCGGCATGATCAATTTCGCTCATGGTGAAATTTATATGATCGGCGCCTACGTGGGCCTGGTCACGCTCTCGGCCATCGGCGTAGGCAGCGGCCTGCCCTTGCCCCTGATGGTGCTGATCATGCTGATCATGGCCGTACTGGTGACGGCGGTCTATGGCTTCGCCGTCGAAAAGATCGCCTACGCGCCGTTGCGCAACAGCCCCCGTCTGGTGCCGCTGATTTCCGCGATCGGGATGTCGATCTTTCTGCAGAACTGGGTGGCCACCGGGCAGGGCGCCCGCGATATGGCCGTGCCGGCGCTGATCAACGGATCGGTCAATTTCACGCTGGGTTCCAGCGACTTCACCGTGACCGCGCCGTATTCCCGCATCCTGATCATCGTGGTGACGGTGTTGATGATGATCGGCCTGACGCTGTTCATCAAATACTCGCGCACCGGCCAGGCCTCGCGCGCCTGCTCCCAGGATCTGCGCATGGCCAATCTGCTGGGCATCGACACCAGCAGGATCATCTCCATCACTTTCGTCATCGGCGCCATGCTGGCCGCCGTCGGCGGGGTGCTGATCGCCTTGGCCATCGGCAAGCTGAATCCCTTCATCGGCTTCATCGCCGGCATCAAGGCCTTCACCGCCGCAGTGCTCGGCGGCATCGGCAGCATCCCCGGCGCCATGCTGGGCGGCGTGCTGCTGGGGCTGGCCGAAACCTTCGCCGCCGCCTTCATCTCCTCGCAGTACAAGGACATCGTCGCCTTCCTGCTGCTGGTCCTCATCCTGCTGTTCCGTCCCACGGGGCTGTTGGGCAAACCCGAGGTGGAAAAAGTCTAAATGAATCAGAATCTCAAGAATGCAGCGATTGCCTCGCTGCTGGCGGGGGTGATCATTGCCCCCGTCTATGGCCTGCAGATCCTGCGCAGGGGTCAGGAAACCTATCTGCAACCCGAATGGAAAATGATCATCGGCGGCATGCTGGCCGTGTTCATCTTCCAGATCCTGCACGCCTGGCTGCGCGAGCGCAGGGCCGGCAAGCCCGCCTCGGCCTCCCGCTTCAAGCTGCCCGTCATCACCGACCGCTTCCGTAATCGCGCGATTCTGGTGCTGGTCATGTTCGCGCTGGTCTGGCCGTTCTTCACCGGCCGCGCCCAGGTGGACATTGCCACGCTGGTGCTGATCTACGTGATGCTGGGCCTGGGCCTGAACATCGTGGTGGGCTTCGCCGGCCTGCTGGACCTGGGCTTCGTCGGCTTCTACGCCACGGGGGCCTACACCTACGCCTTGCTGTATCACTGGGCGGGTTGGGGCTTCTGGGAAGCGCTGCCGCTGGCCGGCGTGGTCTCGGCCTTCTTCGGCTTCATCCTCGGATTCCCGGTGCTGCGGCTGCGGGGCGACTATCTGGCGATCGTGACGCTGGGCTTCGGCGAGATCATTCGCCTGCTGCTCATCAACCTGACCAGCTTCACGGGCGGGCCGGACGGCATCTCGGGCATTCCCAAGCCTTCCTTCTTCGGCTACCAGATGACGCGGCGCTCGCTGGACGGCACGCCCACGTTTCACGAGTTGATGGGCTGGACTTTCGACAGCCAGGACGTGGTCATCTACCTGTACCTGATGGCGCTGGTGCTGGTGCTGTTCACCCTGTACTTCACCAGCCGACTCATCCGCATGCCGATCGGCCGCGCCTGGGAGGCGCTGCGCGAGGATGAAATCGCCTGCCGCTCGCTGGGCCTGAATCCGCGCAACATCAAATTGTCGGCATTCACCATGGGCGCCATGTTCGCCGGCTTCGGCGGGGCGTTCTTCGCCGCGCGCCAGGGGCTGGTCAACCCGGAATCCTTCACCTTCATCGAATCAGCGTTGATCCTGGCCATCGTCGTGCTGGGCGGCATGGGTTCCCAGCTGGGGGTCATTCTGGCCGCCGTGCTGTTGACCGTCGTGCCCGAGATCGCCCGTGAGTTCGCCGAATACCGCATGCTGATCTTCGGCCTGGTCATGGTCATCATGATGGTCTGGCGCCCGCAGGGCCTGCTCCCGATGAAACGTCCGCAAGTGGAATTGGAATCATGAGTGAAACATTGCTGAAGGTCAGCGGACTGACCATGCGCTTCGGCGGCCTGCTGGCCGTCGACCAGGTCGAATTCGACGTGCGTCGCGACGAGGTCTTCGCCATCATCGGCCCCAACGGCGCGGGCAAGACCACCGTCTTCAACTGCGTGGGCGGCTTCTACAAGCCCACCACGGGCGACATCCTGATGGATGGCAAGGCCATCACGGGCCAGCCCAGCCACAAGGTCGCCCGCCACGGCCTGGTGCGCACGTTTCAGAACGTACGCCTGTTCAAGAACCTGACCGTGCTTGAAAACCTGATGGTGGCGCAGCACACCCGGATGGAAACCGGTCTGCTGCAGGGCTTGTTCAAGCTGCCTTCGTTCCGGCATTCCGAGACCGAGGCCAAAAAGAACGCAGTCCAATGGCTGGATTTCATGGGCATCCGCCAGTATGCCAACCGGGAGGCCGGCAACCTGGCCTACGGTCACCAGCGGCGCCTGGAAATTGCCCGCTGCATGATCACCCAGCCGCGCCTGCTGATGCTCGATGAGCCGGCGGCGGGCTTGAATCCCCAGGAAAAACGCGACTTGCAGGCGTTGATCGATCAGTTGCGGCGCGAGTTCGGCGTGGCCGTGTTGCTGATCGAGCACGATATGAGCCTGGTGATGGGCGTGTCCGACCGCATTCTGGTCATGGAGCACGGCAAACCCATCATCACCGGCCTGCCCGACGAAGTCCGCGCGGATCCCCGCGTCATCAAAGCCTATCTGGGGGAATAACCGTGCTCAAGCTCGAAAAAGTCAGCACATTCTACGGGGCCATCCAGGCTCTGAACGAAGTGTCCGTGGAAGTCAATCAGGGGGAAATCGTCACGCTGATCGGCGCCAACGGCGCCGGCAAGACGACACTGCTCATGTCGGTGTGCGGCAATCCGCGCGCCAGCTCGGGCAAGATCACTTTCCTGGACGAGGAAATCACCCAGGCGCCCACGCATCTCATCATGCAGCGCGGGATCGCCATCTCTCCCGAAGGCCGGCGCGTGTTTCCGGACCTGACGGTGGCGGAAAACCTCAACATGGGGGCGTTCTTCCTGAACCGCACCGAAACCGAGGAGGGCATGAAGCACGTCTTCGGTCTGTTTCCGCGCCTGCGCGAACGCGCCAACCAGCGCGCCGGCACCATGTCCGGCGGCGAGCAGCAGATGCTCGCCATCGGCCGGGCGCTGATGACGCGTCCCAAGCTGCTGCTGCTGGACGAGCCGACCCTGGGCCTGGCGCCGCTCATCATCGCGCAGATCTTCGATATCATCCGGACCATCCGCGAAGAAGGCGTGACGGTGTTCCTGGTCGAGCAGAACGCCAACAAGGCCCTGCAGGTGGCCGATCGCGGCTATGTCCTGGAAAACGGCAAGGTGGTGCTGGCCGACACCGGCGTCAATCTCCTCAGCAACGACGAGGTCCGCAAAGCCTATCTCGGCGCCTGAGACTTGCGTGGTTTCGTGCCGAATGGCAGACGGCCCCGCCTGAAAGGCGGGGCCGTCTGTTTTTGCGGCGTGTCCTCCCACCTCGCGGCCTGCATGCCGCTCGGATTGGCCTGTACTCAGGACAGCCCGCAGGGGCTGTCCTGAGTCAGGCCAATCCCTGTGCCTTGAGGGCGGCTTGGACGCCGGCGTCGGCGTTCAGGCGCGCCTGGAATTTGCCCAGTTCGTCCAATCCGTCCAGCGGGATTTTTTTCATGCCTGCCCAGAGCAGCAGCACGAACAGGTAGGCGTCGGCCACCGAGCGCTTCCCGGTCAGCCACTCGCGGCCGCGCAGGCGGTCATTGACGATGGCGAACAGGCTGCGCAGCTTTTCGGCCGCCTTGCCGGCCACGATCTTGCCCAGGGCCGCATCGTCGCCGGTGTAGTAGTTGCCGAAAATCAAGGTGAAAGTCTTGTGCATGTCCGAATTGCACAGGCTTAGCCAACGGCGGGTTTCCGCGCGCTCGCGCGGCGTGTCGCCCAGCAGACCGGCCTCGGGGTTCAGTTCGGCCAGATAGTTCAGGATGGCGGAGCTCTGGGTCAGGACGAAATCATCGTCCACCAGCGTGGGAACGGCGCCCGCTGGATTGAGCGCCAGATACTCGGCTTCCTTGGTTTGCGCGAAGGTCAGGCGGACGGTTTCGTAGGGTTTGCCGATCCATTCGAGGACGATGTGGGAAACCAGGGGGCAGGCGCCGGGAAAATAGTAGAGTTTCATGATGCTCCGGAGGGAAGGGGAGGATTGACCCACTTTTATACCATTGCGGGCGCGCATGGCCCGGATCGGGCCGCCGGGCGAGGCTGTGCTGGCCGCGCATGGGGTAGACTATCTGGTTGACGCTGTCTTTCAATGAGGCCTGTGCCATGAATCCCCTGCGCATCGTTTTCCTGGACCGGGACTCTCTGCCCGCGGCAGCGGAATTCACCGGTCCGCAGGCGCCGCACGAGCTGGTGGCGCATCCCCGCACGGCGCCCGAACAGGTCGCCGAGCGCATCCGCGATGCGGACATCGTCATCGTCAACAAGGTTCCGCTGGCGGCCGATGCCATCGCCCAGGCGCAGCGCCTGCGCATGATCGCAATCACGGCGACCGGCACCGACAACGTCGATCTGGAGGCCTGCGACCGGCGCGGCATCATCGTATCCAATGTGCGCGACTACGCCGTGCATGCCGTGCCCGAGCATACTTTTGCCCTGATGCTGGCGCTTCGCCGCAGCCTGCTGGCCTACCGCCAGTCGGTGCGCGACGGCCGTTGGCAGGCCAGCGGCCAGTTCTGCTATTTTGATTTTCCCGTGCGCGACCTGGCCGGATCGACCCTGGGCATCATCGGCCGGGGCGCCCTGGGCGAAGCCGTGGCCGAGCTTGCCCGGGCCTTCGGCATGAAGGTGCAGTTCGCCGCCCGGCGGGACACCGGCGAACCCACCCACGACTACACCGATTTCAACCACGTCCTGCGCACCAGCGACGTGCTCAGCCTGCATTGCCCGCTCAACGCCCAGACGCGGGGCATGATCGGCGCCGCCGAATTCGCCCTGATGGAACGCAAGCCGCTGCTCATCAACACCGCCCGCGGAGGGCTGGTGGACGAGTACGCGCTGGAACACGCGCTGCGCTCCGGCCAGATCAGCGGCGCGGGCTTCGACGTGGCCTCCCAGGAACCACCGGCGGCCAACCACCCTTTGATGCGCCTGCTGGATATGCCTAACTTCATCCTGACCCCGCACATGGCCTGGAGCAGCGAGGCCGCCATCCGTTCGATGATCCTGCAGGTATGCGACAACATCGACGCCTTCCTGCGGGACGATCCCCGCAATGTCGTCGCCGGTTTCCGCGCCGTGCGCTGATTTCCAGATGCCCGCCATGCCCGCCGACCGCTCCGATTGCGCCGTCTCCCGCCCTTTGCGCGTTGCCATCAACGGCTATGGCCGGATTGGCCGCTGCGTGCTGCGCGCCTTGATGGAATCCCGCCACCGCCACAACGTGCGCGTGGTGGCGATCAATGAGCCGGCCGATCTGGATTCCATGGCGTATCTGACCCGCTACGATTCGACCCACGGGATCTTTCCGGGTGAGGTCGGCGTGATCGACGGCGGGCTGGAAATCGCAGGGCAGGCGATCCAGGTGTTCCATGCGCGCGAACCGGCCGATGGCCCCTGGCGCCGGCTGGCGTTCGACCTGCTGCTGGAGTGCTCCGGGGCTTTTTCCACGCGCGACAGCCTGCACGCCTTTCTGGATGCCGGCTGTCCCCGGGTGCTGGTCTCGCATCCCGGCAAAAGCGCGGCGGATGTGGACTGCACCATCGTCCATGGCATCAACGACGCCGATCTGCAGGCCGGCCAGCGCATTGCGTCGGCGGCCTCGTGCACGACCAACGCAGCCGTGCCGGTCCTGGATCTGCTTGAGCGCCGCCTGGGCGTCGACAGCGCTTTCCTGACGACGCTGCATTCCGTGATGAACGACCAGCCGATGATCGACGGCTATCACCACGCCGATCTGCGCCGTACCCGTTCGGCCATGCAATCCATCGTGCCGGTGGCGACGGGGCTGGCCCAGGGCATCGAGCGCCTGCTGCCCGGACTGGCCGGCCGCATCCAGGCCAAGGCGGTGCGGGTGCCCATCCTCAACGTGTCGGCCATCGATCTGGCCGTGAACCTGCGCCGGGACACCTCTCTTGAAGCGCTGAACGCGATTTTCCTCGAGGCGGCCCGGGCCCGTCCCGACCTGATCGCCTGCACCAGCCAGCCGCACGCCTCGATCGACTTCAATCACGACCCGCATTCCGTCGTCGTCGATCTCGGCCAGACCCGGGTCAACCAGGGTCGTTTCGCCAATCTGCTGATCTGGTTCGACAACGAATGGGGCTTCGCCAACCGGATGCTCGACGTGGCGCGCATCTGGGCGGATCTTTTCCTGGTGCCGGCCGCGCCGGCGCCTGAAATTTTTTCTTCTTCCATTGGAGTTTGACATCATGGCCGAAAGCCGGACCGAAACCGATTCCATGGGCGCCATCGAGGTGCCCACCGCGCATTATTGGGGCGCGCAGACGCAGCGCTCCATCCAGAACTTTCCCATCGGCGTGACCCGGTTTCGCTGGCAGCCCCCCGTCATCCGCGCCCTGGGCGTGCTGAAAAAGGCAGCCGCCCAGGCCAATGCCGAACTCGGCGAACTGCCTGCAGAGATCGGCAACCTGATCGTGCGTGCGGCCGACGAGGTCATCGAGGGCAAGCTCGACGGCGAATTCCCGCTGGTGGTCTTCCAGACCGGCTCGGGCACCCAGTCGAACATGAACGCCAACGAGGTCATCTCCAACCGCGCCATCGAACTGGCCGGAGGGCAGGTGGGCTCCAAGGCCCCGGTGCACCCCAACGACCACGTCAATCGCGGTCAATCATCCAACGACACCTTCCCGACGGCCATGCACATTGCCGTGGCGGAAGAACTGTCGCGTCATTTCTTCCCGTCCGTCGGCCGCCTGCGCGCCACGCTGGACGCCAAGGCCAAGGCCTACCAGAACATCGTCAAGACCGGCCGCACCCACTTGCAGGACGCCACGCCGATCACCCTGGGCCAGGAAATCAGCGCCTGGGTGGCGCAACTCGATTTCGCGCTGGACGCCGTGCAGGCGGCGCTGCCGGGCATCTACGATCTGGCCATCGGCGGGACGGCCGTCGGCACCGGTCTGAACGCCCATCCGCGTTTCGGCGAACTGGCCGCCGCGCGGATTGCCGACATCACCGGCCTGCCGTTCCGCAGCGCAGAGAACAAGTTCTTCGCCCTGTCGGCCCATGATGCGCTGGTGAACCTGTCGGCGGCGCTGCGCACGCTGGCCGGGGCACTCATGAAGATCGCCAACGACGTGCGCTGGCTGGCCAGCGGCCCGCGCTGCGGCATCGGCGAGCTGCTGATCCCGGAAAACGAGCCTGGCTCGTCCATCATGCCGGGCAAGGTCAACCCCACTCAGTGCGAAGCCATCACCATGGTGTGCGCCCAGGTCTACGGCAACGACGCCGCCGTGGCCTTCGCCGGCTCGCAAGGCAATTTCCAGTTGAATGTCTACAAGCCCGTCATGGTGCACAACGTTCTGGAAAGCATCGGCCTGCTGGCTGACGCCTGCCTGTCCTTCGACGAGCACTGCGCCGCGGGCATCGAGCCCAATCTGCCGCGCATCGAGGAAAACCTGAACAAGAACCTCATGCTGGTGACGGCGCTGAACCGCCACATCGGCTACGACAAGGCGGCTGCGATCGCCAAGAAGGCCCACAAAGAACACAGCACTTTGCGCGAGGCCGCGCTGGCGCTGGGCTTTCTGACCGATGCGCAGTACGATGAATGGATCGTTCCCCTGGACATGACGCATCCCAGCAAGGCATGAGGCCGGTCGGCGCCGGCGGCCCCCCGCGGGCTATCCGGCGCCGGTCGGGTCCAGGCCGCCCGCAGGCGGCGAGGTGGACAAACCCGCAACAGACGGTCCGAAGCCATGGATGCCGGCCCCGGGCCCGCAAGGCAGTCATCATGAAATCGCCCGTACAGATCAAGCGCGTCTACGAGGCCCCGGCCGATACCGATGGCCTGCGCGTATTCATCGACCGTCTCTGGCCGCGCGGCCTCTCCAAGGCTGCGTTCCAATACGATCTCTGGTGCAAGGACCTGGCGCCCAGTCCGGCGTTGCGCACCTGGTTCGGCCACAAGCCCGAACACTGGGATGGTTTTCGCCGCGACTACGCCGCCGAACTGCGGGATGAACAGGTTCAGGCCCGCATGGGCGAGGTCTTCGAGGCGGCCCGGGGCCGACGCATTACGCTGGTATTCGGCGCCAAAGATGCGGAACACAATCACGCCTTGATCCTGGCCGACGCCATGAACGATTACGCCAAACGCCACCGCATTGCCTGAACACACGCCCGGCGCGGACGCGCCGGTCACGCGGGGGCCGCGCCCGGTCCCGATGCCGTCTCTTTATTCCGGGAAGGAACATGTTGCTGCTCTACTTTGGTTCGGAATCGGTCTGGGCGCTGTCGCTGCTGGGGCTGATCCTGGCGCTGGCCGCGATCATCGCCATCCAGGCGCATCGCGGGCGGGTCCGGGGCGGCAATGAAGAGCTGCCGGGCATGACCGGCGAAGTCACCCAGGAATCCGATGCGCGGGGCAGGGCGCGCGCGCTGGTGCGCGGCGAAATCTGGCAGGTGTACGCGGATACCCCCTTGAAGCTGGGCCAGTCTGTGCGAGTCCGGGCCGAACATGGCCTGATGCTGAAAGTCGAACCCGTCCCCGAGCGGGATGTTTCCCTGGGAGAACCCTCATGATGTTTCTGGAACTGGATTCGGGCCTGAGCCTGCTGGCGCTCGTTTTCCTGATATTCGTGCTGTTCAAGCTGTTTCGCATCCTGCGCGAATACGAGCGCGCCGTGATCTTCACGCTGGGCCGCTATACGAGCACCAAGGGGCCGGGGCTGATCATCGTGATCCCTTTCCTGCAGCAGGCGGTCCGCGTGGACATGCGCGTTGTCACGCTCGACATTCCCCCTCAGGATGTGATTTCCCGCGACAACGTGTCGGTGCAGGTGAATGCGGTCCTGTATTTCCGGGTGATCGATCCCGGCAAGGCCATCATCCAGGTCGAGCGCTACCTGGAGGCGACCAGCCAACTGGCGCAGACGACGCTGCGGGCGGTACTGGGCAAGCATGAACTGGACGAGATGCTCGCCGAGCGCGAAAAGTTGAACCTGGACATCCAGACCATCCTCGATGCCCAGACCGACGGCTGGGGCATCAAAGTCACCAACGTCGAAATCAAGGACATCGGCCTGAACGAGACCATGGTGCGCGCCATGGCGCGTCAGGCCGAGGCCGAACGCGACCGCCGCGCCAAGGTCATCCATGCCGAAGGCGAGCGTCAGGCGGCGCAAGCGCTGGCCGATGCGGCCAATACCTTGGCCCAGGAGCCGTCCGCCATGCAGTTGCGCTACCTGGAAACGTTGGCCCAGGTGGCGGGCGACAAGTCCTCGACCCTGGTGTTTCCGATCCCCATCGACCTGTTGGCCGGATTCATGGGGCCATCGAGTCCGCTTCGGCCAAAAGCTGACCAATGACGGCGCCCGTCCGCAGGTCGTCCAGCCGGCCGAAGTGATGCAGCCGGACGCCGCCTTTGGCATCCAGGATCACCAGCGACGGCGTGCCCTGAAGGCCCCAGGCCTGCATGGTCAGTGGGATCGGATTGCCCGATGGCGCAGGCCGGTCGATGCCGACGGGAAAGCGGATCCGGTTCTCGTGCAGGAACGCCCGCAGCGAGATCTCGCCCATGGCCGCGTGATGCTCGAAGACCGTGTGTAGGCCGATCACCTGGACGCGCCCCGGCGGAAAAGACTCGTGGATCGCCTTGGCCTGGGGCAGACCGTGGGACACGCAGCCCGGACACAACATCTGGAAGGCATGCACGACCACGACGGATCCGCGCAACGACTCCAGGGTAGGCGGTTCATCGGACAGATTCAGCCAGGTTTCGACGTCCCAGGGGGGAGGCACCGCGCCGTTGATCATGTTGCTGCTCCGCACAGAGATGGATCCATCCCATGATAGGCCGGGCGGGCGGCGGGGAAAAGACGCCGGACCCGGAAAACCTATAAACCGTAGTGGTAATCTTCCACCCGCCTGCCACCCGTGGTGTAATGAAATGATTTCGCCGCCGCTTGCCTGCAGCGGTCTGATTCGGGCGCTCGTGGGGCGCCCCCCTGGTCACTTCCCTGTTTGACGGAGATTCACACATGAAATTGCCTGCTCTCGCCTTGAGCCTTTCCTTGCTGGCCCTGGGCCAGACCGCCCACGCCGCGCCGGATTTCGCCCAGGTCAAGGACATCCTGACCAAGAACGCCTGTCTGGCCTGCCACGCCGTCGATAAGAAGGTCATCGGCCCCGGGTACAACGAGGTTGCGGCCAAGCACAAAGGCCAGGCGGATGCCGCCGCGGTCCTGACCAAGCACATCAAGGAAGGCAGTTCCGGCGTTTACGGCCCGATCCCGATGCCGCCCAATGTCGGCATTTCCGACGCCGACATCAAGGTGGTGGTCGACTGGCTGGTGGCCGGCGCTCCGCAGTGATCGCACGGCGCCCGGGGGCTTCGCCCCCGGGCAAGCCTGCCGGGGCATTCCCGGAGACCCTGTGTGCGGCCGCCGGCCGTCGCAGGGTTTTTTCAATTTCCCCACAGGAGCCTGCATGAACCGAGTGGATGTTTTCTCGGGTCTGGAGACCCAATCGATTTCCGTCGAAGTCCTGCGCGAAAAATATGCCAAGGGCGGTGAAACCTCGATCGTCGAGATTCAGCAACGCGTAGCGCGCGCCCTGGCAGCCGTCGAAAAACCGAAGCAACGCGCCCGCTACCGCGCCCTGTTCCTGGATGCCCAGCAGCGCGGGTTCATCCCCGCCGGTCGCATCAATTCGGCCGCGGGCACCGATCTGGCCGCCACGCTCATCAATTGCTTCGTCCAGCCGGTCGGGGATTCGGTCTCCGCTCCGGTGGATGGCCGGCCCGGCATCTACGACGCCTTGCAAAAAGCCGCCGAGACCATGCGGCGAGGCGGCGGGGTGGGGTACAACTTCAGCCACATCCGGCCGGCCGGGGCGCTGGTCAAGGGCACGGCTTCGAAGGCATCCGGCCCGGTCTCCTACATGCGCGTGTTCGACCGCTCCTGCGAGACTGTCGAATCCGCCGGGTCCCGGCGCGGCGCGCAGATGGGTGTGCTGGACGTCGGCCACCCCGATATCGAAGCGTTCATCGAAGCCAAGCAGACTGCCGGCGAACTGACCAATTTCAACGTGTCGGTCAGCGTCACCGACGCCTTCATGCGCGCCGTCGAGCACGATACGGCATTTCCCCTGACCCATGCGGCGGAGCCCGGCGACGACCTCAAGGCGGCCGGCGCGCACCAGCGCGAGGACGGCCTGTGGGTCTACCGGGAAATCCGCGCCCGCGACCTGTGGGACCGGATCATGCAGTCCACCTACGACTACGCCGAACCCGGCGTGTTGTTCCATGACCGGATCAACGCAGAGAACAATCTGCACTACCTGGAAACCCTGGACGCCACCAACCCTTGCGGAGAACAGCCGCTGCCGGGCTACGGTTGCTGCTGCCTGGGCTCCATCGACCTGACGCGTTTCGTGCGCCATCCGTTTGGCTTGCAGGGCGAGCCTTCCGTCGATTGGGCAGGATTGGCCGACGTCGTGGCGGTGGCCGTGCGCATGCTGGACAACGTGCTGGATGCCACTGTCTGGCCCCTGCCGGAGCAGGCGGCCGAAGCCGCCCACAAGCGCCGTGTCGGGCTTGGCGTCACCGGGCTGGGCGACGCCCTGGTGATGCTCAGGCTGGCCTATGACAGCGAACCCGCGCGCGAGATGGCGGCCCGTTTTGCCCGCGAGGTCGCCCATGCCGCCTACCGGGCCTCGGTGGAGCTGGCCCGCGAACGCGGCCCGTTTCCGGGCTTTCAGGCCGAAGCCTACCTGGACAGCGGTTTTGCCCGGCGCCTGCCCGAAGACATCCGCGCTGCCATTGCGGCGCACGGCATCCGCAACAGCCACCTCACCTCGATCGCGCCCACGGGCACGATCTCGCTGGCCTTTGCCGACAACGCGTCCAATGGCATCGAGCCGCCGTTTTCCTGGACTTATACGCGCACCAAGCGCATGGCCGACGGCGGCAAGCAGGACTACGTGGTCGAAGACCATGCCTACCGCCTTTACCGCCTGATGGGCGGCGACGTATCCGGCGAACTGCCGCCGTATTTCCGGACGGCGCTGGAGATCTCTGCGCGCGATCACGCCTTGATGGTCGCCGCCGTCAAAGACCACGTGGATGCCGCAATCTCCAAGACCGTGAACGTGGCCGCCGATTATCCCTACGAGGACTTCAAGGACCTGTACATGCAGGCCTGGAAGCTTGGCCTCAAAGGCATCACGACTTACCGCCCCAGCGGCAAGCGCGCCGCCGTACTGTCCGTCGCGCCCGCCGCCGAGCACCCCGCTCAGCCCGAAGCCATTTCCTTGTCCGAAGCCGATCGCCGCCTCGTGCTCAAGCGCGTCATCGAGCCCGTCCTCAACAGCCTGCGCTGGCCCAACCGCCCCCGGCTGCCGCGCGGGGCCTCCTGCTGGGCCTCGGACGCCATCGAGTCCCCGGAAGGCAGTTTCGTGGTGTTCGTGTCCGACCTGCAGAACCGGCCCTTCGAGGTCTGGGTCAACGGGGCCCGGCCGCCGCGCGGCCTGGGCTCGGTGGCCAAGATGCTCAGCCTGGACATGTACACGGACGATTTCCCCTGGCTCAGCCGCAAGCTCGAGGTCTTGGCCGGCACCAACGGCGGCACGGCTTTCCAGGTTCTGGATCCGGAAACAGGCGAACCCGTCTGGGTTCCTTCGACGGTGGCCGCCCTGGCGCGGCTGGTGGCGTTCCGCCACCGCACCCTGGGCATCGATCGCTCGGCCAAATCCAAATCGGCCATGATGGAGGCGCTGATCGCGCCGCGCGAGCCCAAGACGGGCCCGGACGGCACGATGGGCTGGATCTGCGACGTCCTCAACCCGGTGACGGGCGACGATTTCGTGCTCATGGTCAAAGAACTGCGCATGCCCGACGGCTCCACCCGGCCGTACTCCGTGTGGGGCGCGGGCAAGTTCCCGCGCGCCTTCGAAGGCCTGTTCAAACTCTTGAGCCTGGACATGCGCATCGTCGATCCGGCCTGGATCGCCATGAAACTGCGCAAGCTGATGAAGTATGCGGAACCCCAGGGGGATTTCCTCGCCCGGGTGCCTGGCACGGACAAGTCCAGTTCCTTCCCCTCGACGGAAGCCTACATCGCCCGCCTGCTGATCCATCGCTACACGATGCTCGGCATTCTCGACGAGCAGGGAGAGCCCGTCGAGCAGATGGGCGTCGTCCAGGCCGAAGCCGCGGTCGACGCGGCGCCCGCGGCCCGCCAGGCGCCGCCCGCCCACGGGACGGAATGCCCGGAATGCCATCTGCACAGCGTCATCAAGAAAGACGGCTGCCAGTTCTGCACCCACTGCGGCTACACAGGAGCATGTGGATGAGACAGGACACCGGACAGTCCCTGCGGACTGTCCGGTGCCTGTCGAATCCGAGCGGCATGCAAGCCGCGAGGTGGAGAGATGCCACACAAACAGTCCCTGCGCGGACTGTCCGGTGCCTGTCGAATCCGAGCGGCATGCAGGCCGCGAGGTGGAGAGATGCCACACAAACAGTCCCTGCGGACTGTCCGGTGCCTGTCGAATCCGAGCGGCATGCAGGCCGCGAGGTGGCGCAATCGGATATAGAATGGTTCCCCCGGCCCGGGGAGACCGGGGATGCAACCATCCAAACTAGAAGTGTCATGAATCACCAATACGATGTCCTGATCATCGGCAGCGGCCTGGCCGGTCTGACGGTGGCGCTGCACCTGGCAGCCGACAAAAAAGTCGCCGTCCTGTCGAAGAAAGCCTTGCTGGACGGCTCCAGCAACTGGGCGCAGGGCGGCATCGCCGCCGTGCTGGATTCCCAGGACAGCCATGACGAACACATCGCCGATACCCTGGTGGCGGGCGCCGGGCTGTGCGACTCCGACGCCACACGCCACATCGTCGAGCAAGGCCGCTCGGCCATCGACTGGCTGATCGAGCTTGGCGTGCCCTTCACGCCGGACCAGGGCGCCGAGCTGGGTTTCCACCTGACCCGCGAGGGCGGTCACAGCCAGCGGCGCATCATTCATGCCGCCGACGCGACCGGCCACTTGGTCCAGCAGACGCTGGAGCAACAGGTCCGCGCCCATCACAACATCACTTTGCTGGAATACCATTCCGGGGTCGAACTCATCACCAGCCGCATCCTGGCCGGCCAGGGGACGCCGGCCGCCAGCCAGCCCGCCCGTTGCCTGGGTGCTTACGTCTACGACGAACACGCCGACCGGGTCCACACCATCCTGGCCGCCCGCGTCGTGCTGGCCACGGGCGGCGCCGGCAAGGTCTATCTGCACACCAGCAACCCGGACACCTCCACCGGCGACGGCATCGCCATGGCCTGGCGGGCCGGCTGCCGCGTGGCCAACATGGAATTCATGCAGTTTCACCCGACCTGCATGTTTCACCCGCAAGCCAAGTCGTTCCTGATTTCCGAGGCTGTGCGCGGGGAGGGCGGGGTGCTGCGCCTGCCGGCCTCGGCCGGCGCGCAGGCGGGCGAACGCTTCATGCAGTGGCATGACGAGCGGCTGGAACTGGCGCCGCGCGACGTGGTGGCCCGCGCCATCGATTTCGAGATCAAGAAGCGCGGCCTGACCCATGTGGATCTGGATATCAGCCACCGTCCGGCCGAGTTCGTGCGCGAGCATTTTCCGACGATCCACGCCCGCTGCCTGGAGTTCGGCATCGACATGACGCGCGAGCCGATCCCGGTGGTGCCGGCGATGCATTTCACGTGCGGCGGCGTGGTGGTCGACATGAACGGCCGCACCGATATTCCCGGCCTCTACGCGGTGGGGGAAACCGCCTACACCGGCTTGCATGGGGCCAACCGCCTGGCCAGCAATTCCTTGCTGGAGTGCCTGGTGATCGGCCGCAATGCCGCCCATGACATCGATGCCTTGCCGCCGGCCGATCCCTTGCCGGGCCAGGTGCCTGAATGGGACGACAGCCGCGCCCGGGACAGCTCGGAGGCGGTGCTGGTCACGCATGCCTGGGACGAGGTGCGCCGCCTGATGTCCAATTACGTCGGGATCGTGCGCACGCAAAAGCGCCTGGGCCGCGCGCACCAGCGCATCAGCCTGCTGGAGCAGGAAATCGAGGCCTATTATCAGGAACACCGGGTCACCAGCGACTTGCTGGAGTGCCGCAACCTGATCCAGGTCGCGGCGCTGGTGGTCGCCGCAGCGTTATCCCGCAAAGAAAGCCGCGGCTTGCATTATTGCCAGGATTTCCCGTGGACGCTGCCCCGGGCTTTGCCCACGGTGATGACGCCGGAAGAGGGTTTTCGCTGAGGTGCGGCGCAGCCGGCGGGTTGCGCCGGCGGATGGGTCAGAGGACCCGCAGAGAATAATCGACGGCCTGGATGTCTTTGGTCAGGCTGCCGATGGAAATCCGGTCCACGCCCGTCTGGGCGATGGCGCGCACGGTTTCGTGGCGGATGCCGCCCGAAGCCTCCAGCAGTGCGCGGCCCGCATTCAGCGCCACGGCGGCCGCCAGATCGTCCAGGCTGAAGTTGTCCAGCAGCACGGAAACAGCACCGGCTTCGAGCGCCTGGCGCAGTTCGTCCAGGGACTCGACTTCGATCTGGATCGGCACACCGCCCGAGACCGTCTGCGCGGCCCGCAGGGCGGCAGCGATGCCGCCCGCCGCCAGGATGTGGTTTTCCTTGATCAGGATGCCGTCGTACAGGGCCAGGCGCTGATTCTTGCCGCCGCCCACGCGCACGGCGTATTTTTCGGCCAGGCGCAGGCCGGGCAGGGTCTTGCGCGTGTCGAGGATGGATGCCCGCGTGCCGGCCGTCAGGTCCACGTAGCGGCGGGTGGCCGTCGCCACGCCCGACAGCAACTGCAGGAAATTCAAGGCCGTGCGTTCGGCGGTCAAGAGCGCGCGCACTGGCCCGTGAAGGCGGCAGACCACGGAGCCGGCTTCCATCAGATCGCCTTCGGCGTAAGCCCAGTCAAGCAGAATGCGCGCATCCACCCGGTGCATCGCAGCCTCGAACCAAGGCGCGCCGCAGAGCACGGCGGGCTCGCGCACGATCACATGGGCGGCCTCGATCTGTTCGGCGGGAATCAGCAGGCCGGTGACGTCTCCCGCGCCGACATCCTCGGCCAGGGCGCGTTCGATGTTGGCGTCGAGGGACGATTGCAGCGCGGGCGAGAAGGGGGCGTGAGGATTGCGCAAAGTGGAAGAGGGGAGGCTCATGCCGGGCCGACTCCGGAAAACAGCGCCTGCTCTTGCGCCAGATCGGGGCCGGGCCGCGTATTGCGGCGGCGCGCGGCGGCGAAGTCCAGCATGCGGTCGATGCAGACCTTGGCCTGGCGGCCCAGGGCCGGGTCCAGGTGGACTTCGTTGGTGCCGAACTCCAGCGCGTCGGCCACGCCCTTGAGAGAGTTCATGGCCATCCAGGGGCAATGGGCACAGCTCTTGCAGGTGGCGGACTCGCCGGCCGTGGGCGCGGCGATGAACGTCTTGTCGGGCGCCGCCAGCCGCATTTTATGCAGCAGCCCCTGGTCGGTCGCGACGATGAAGGTCGTGGCCGGGGATTCGGTCACGGCGGCCAGCAGCCGCGAGGTCGAGCCCACGACATCGGCCTGGGACACGACGGCGGCGGGCGATTCGGGATGCACCAGCACCAGGGCGCCCGGGTGTTCCTTGCGCATCAAGTCGAGCTCGATGCCCTTGAACTCGTCGTGCACGGTGCAGGATCCTTGCCACAGCACCATGTCGGCGCCGGTCTCCCGCTGGATGTAGGAGCCCAGGTGCCGGTCAGGCGCCCAGAGGATCTTCTTGCCTTGCCGGTGCAGTTCGGACACGATGTCCAGCCCGATGGAGGAGGTTACCATCCAGTCGGCCTGAGCCTTCACGGCGGCGCTGGTATTGGCGTAGACCACCACCGTGCGGTCGGGATGCCGGGCCCGGAATGCGGCAAACGCCACCGGGTCGCAGCCCAGGTCCAGCGAACAGGTGGCGTCCAGATCGGGCATCAGGATGCGCTTTTCCGGAGAGAGGATCTTGGCCGTCTCGCCCATGAAACGGACGCCGGAGACCACCAGGGTGTCGGCCGCGTGATCCCGGCCGAAGCGCGCCATTTCCAGGGAATCCGACACACAGCCGCCGGTTTCCTCGGCCAGATCCTGGATGTCGGCATCGACATAGTAGTGCGCCACCAGAACGGCATTGCGGGAAGCCAGCAGCCGGCGGATGCGGTCTTTCTGGAATTCGCGCTCCTGAGGGGACAGCGGCGGATTCACCCGGGCCCAGGCTTCGGCAACCGTATGGGTGCCGCCAGCCATGTCCGGGCGGTCGAATTCGACGATTCGGGTACCTGAGGGCATGATGATATGGGGTCGAAGCGGAAAAAACGGGTAGAAGGCCATCATACGACAAAGCCGCCCGCATCGCCCGGGTCGGCCTTGCGCGCAAAGCGGGCATCGGCGCGGGGCGACACGCCGGTTCGGCCTTCAACCCTGCGGCACTGTCGGCAAACGCCAGTCGAAAAGGAATCCCCGGTATAATTCGCGCCACCCGTCATCGGGGAGTAGCCGACTCGCGTCCGGCGCGCCATCCACCCAGGAGGGCCCGCCGCGCGGTGCATGCGTCAACACACTTGGCCGTCCGGCCATGGCGCTTGCGGCCCGCTGGCATCTTTGCATGCCCGGGCCTGGCAAGACCGCTGACTGCGTTTCCCGCCGCAAGGGGCCGGCGGGGGCGTAGTCGCGTCAGCCCCGGATCTCTCGTTTCATGGATGCCTTTCTTGTGTCGGCCGGCGTCGTCGCTCTGGGTGAAATCGGTGACAAGACCCAATTGCTGGCGATGATGCTGGCCGCCCGCTATCACCGGCCCGGCCTGATCTGTCTGGGCGTGCTGATCGCCACGCTGGCCAACCATGCCCTGGCCGGCCTGGTTGGCCAATTGGTCGCCCGGCTGCTCGATCCCGATATCCTTCAATGGGCGCTGGGGGTTTCCTTCCTGCTCATGGCAGGCTGGCTGCTGATCCCCGACCGGCTCGACGAGGCGCCCCGGCCGATGCGTGGCCTGGGAGTGCTGACTGCGACGATCACATTGTTCTTTCTCGCTGAAATGGGCGACAAGACCCAGGTCGCCACCGTGGCCTTGGCGGCACGCTACGACAGCCTGACCGCGGTCGTGGGAGGCAGTACGCTGGGCATGATGCTGGCCAATGCGCCCGCCGTGTATTTCGGCGCCCGCGCCGCCGACCGGTTGCCGGCCCGCCTGATACACGGCATCGCCGCCGCACTGTTTGCGGTCCTGGGCTGTGCGACATTGCTGCACGCGGCCGGCTGGCTGGGCGGCTAGGCGCCATGCTTGCCCTGAGCCTGTTCATCCTGACGCTGGCGCTGGTCATCTGGCAGCCGCGCGGGCTGGGCATTGGCTGGAGCGCCTGCCTGGGCGCCGGGCTGGCGTTGCTGGCCGGGGTCATCCAGCCGGCCGACATTCCAGTGGTCTGGGGCATTGTCTGGAACGCCACCGGCACTTTCGTGGCGGTGGTGATCATCAGCTTGCTGCTGGAGTCCGCCGGTTTTTTCGAATGGGCCGCCCTGCACATGGCGCGCCTGGGCGCGGGGCGGGGCGCCCGGCTGTTCACGCTGATGGTCCTGCTGGGCGCCGCCGTCAGTGCGCTGTTCAACAACGATGGCGCGGCCCTGATCCTCACGCCCATCGTCGTCGCCATGCTGGCGGCGCTGCGGTTTTCCTCCCGCGCCACGCTGGCCTTTGTCATGGCGGCCGGCTTCATCGCGGACACCGCCAGCCTGCCGCTCGTGGTGTCCAACCTGGTGAACATCGTCACGGCGGATTACTTCGGCATCGGTTTCGCCCGCTATGCGGCCGTGATGACGCCGATCGATGGGGTGGCCGTCGCCGTCTCGCTGGCGGTCCTGGGCGCGGTGTTTCGCCGCGACATTCCGCCGCGCTACGACGTGCAGCGGCTGCCTGCGCCGGCGACGGCCGTGCGCGACCGGCGGGTTTTTCTGGCAGGGTGGGGCGTGCTGGCCTGGCTGCTGCTGGGCTTTTTCGTCCTGGAACCTCTGGGCTTGCCCGTCAGCGCAACAGCGGCGGCCGGCGCGCTGTGCCTGGCCGGCGTGGCCGCCCGGGGCGGGCGCATTCCCGTGTGGCGCCTGGTGCGCGGCGCTCCCTGGCAGATCATCGTGTTCGCCCTGGGCATGTATCTCGTGGTCTATGGGCTGCGCCATGCGGGCCTGACCGATCTCCTGACCCGGGTTCTGGACTGGCTGGCCGGGCAGGGGATATGGACGGCCACCCTCGGC
Source organism: Castellaniella ginsengisoli (assembly GCF_040955415.1). NCBI lineage: Bacteria > Pseudomonadati > Pseudomonadota > Betaproteobacteria > Burkholderiales > Alcaligenaceae > Castellaniella > Castellaniella ginsengisoli. Next base: position 2,555,089 of record NZ_CP158257.1, read on the forward strand.
ACGGGCCTGTTGAGCGCGGTCTTGTCATCCTTGATGAACAACCTGCCTACGGTGCTGGTGGGCGCACTGTCCATCGAGGCCTCGCAGGCGCAGGGCGCCGTGCGGGAGGCCATGGTCTATGCGCACGTGATCGGCTGCGATCTGGGGCCCAAGCTGACACCCATCGGCAGCCTGGCCACGTTGCTCTGGCTGCATGTGCTGCGCGGCCGGGATATCCGCATCGGGTGGGGGCAGTATTGCCGCATGGGCCTGGCGCTGACGCTGCCGGTGCTGGGCGCGGCGCTGGCGGCCTTGGCATGGCGGCTGGGGTGATCCCCGCTATATTGTTTTCGGCATAGCTGATAGTGTCATTTCTTTCTTGGAAAGATCGGATCGCGGTGCTTCAATCCTAGAAGGTTGAACGGTCCTTTTTATCGAAAAAACCGATGACAAGCCTGCACGGATGCAGCACATACCGAAAACAAGGAGAGAGACCATGAAATTGCGCACAATCCTGGGCATTGCCGCCCTGTCCGTCGGGGGAGCTGCGTTTGCGCTGCCGGCCCAGGCCAAGGACCTGACGATCGGCCTCGTGCTGTCGATGTCGGGCCCGTTCTCCGACTATGGCCGGCAGATCCAGAACGGGATCGAGACGTATATGGCCCAGCATGGCGACACGGTCGCCGGCCGCAAGATCAAGCTGATCGTCAAGGACGATACCGGCATCGCGCCGGCCATCGCCAAGCGCCAGGCGCAGGAACTGCTGATCAAGGACAAGGTGGACATCCTGGCAGGCTTCGACCTGACGCCCAATGCCTTCTCGGTGGCGCCCCTCGCCACGGAAGCGAAGGTGCCCATGATCGTGATGAACGCGGCCACGTCCTCGATCACCGAGAAGTCGCCTTACATCGTGCGGGTGTCGATGACCTTGCCGCAAAGCTCCTGGGCCATCGCCCAGTGGGCCGTCAAGAACGACATCGACTCGGCCTACATCCTGGTGGCCGATTACGGCCCCGGACACGACGCTCAGGCGCAGTTCAAGAAAACCTTCACCGAACTGGGCGGCAAAGTGCTGGGCGAGGTGCGCACGCCGGTCAACACGCCCGATTACGCGCCCTTTTTGCAGCGCGTCAAGGAAACCCAACCGGATGCGCTCTTCTTTTTCGTGCCGCCGGGCAGCTCGATGGTGGCCTTGGCCAAGAATTTCCGTGAAATGGGGCTCGACAAGCTGGGCATCAAGGAAATGGGCCCCGGCGACATGACCGACGAAAACTCGCTGGCCGCCCTGGGCGACAACGCGCTGGGCATGATCACGGCCTTCCACTATTCGGATGCCCACGACTCGCCCGAAAACAAAGCCTTCGTCGGCGCCTACGCCAAGGCCTATCCGCAGGACCGGGCCAATTTCATGTCGGTCGGCGGCTATGACGGCATGCAACTGATCTACAAGGTCCTGGAAAAGACCGGCGGCGACGCCAGCGGCGACGCTTTCATCAAGGCGGCCAAGGGCCTGAAATGGGAAAGCCCGCGCGGCCCCGTGCAGATCGACCCCGATACCCGTGACATCGTCCAGAACGAATACATCCGCAAGCTGGAGCGGGTCGACGGCGAACTGCGCAATATCGAATTCGCGACTTTCGAGGCCGTGAAGGATCCGGGCAAGCAGAACTGAGCGGGCCTGGCGCGCGCCGGCGCCACGCATGAACTTAGTCTGCCCGGCGGCGTCAGCCGGAATCCTTGCGCTTGCGCAGGGGGGCGGTGGCGCCGCCTTCGTTTTCCCAGCGGTTCGCGCAGTCGCAAGCCGGGAGCGGCTCACCGCATCGCGGGCACAGCGGGGGGGATTCCTGCCCGGCATGCGGACGGTTTTTCCGCGCAGTGTCCGGTTGGATGATCTCTTTCTTTGTCATGATGGCGGCCTCCTGTGTGGACGCTGGGACTGGACCTCACCGGCGCTGTACGGAAGAGGCTGCGGGACCGAGCCACGACCAGAGCATCCAGCACGCCGTGACCGGCCACAGAAAGACCGTGAACGCGTAGACGAGCGGATAGCCGATGAAATGATCAGCCCACCGGCTGTCGATGTCGACGAAGAATGCGATGTAGGCCAGCATGGTCAGCGTTCCGATGATGACCCAGAGCAGGATGAGCGGCATGATGTTGACTCCATCGCGCCTGCGGGCGCCTTTGCATGACTTCGAGTGTGCTCCGGTGAATTCCGGAAACCCCGAAAGCCCATGCCGCGAACGACGGTTTCGGCGCGGCCGGGCGAGCGTGAAGCCAGGCGTCTTGGCGGGCATCTCCTTAACTTTACATAATATACATTATGCGAATTAAAGAAAGGGAGCCGAGGGGGCGGGTTCCCGTCGCGAGCCCGGAAAGCACCCGCTGTTCTTCGCGCGCCCGCGCCGCCGATCACGGTAAGATGCCACTGTTTCGCCCAACGGACCCGCGCATGAATCCATCCACCCTGATCGGCATCGTCGCCAGCATCCTGCTGCTGGCCATTGTCCTGTTCCTGTCGGCCGAGGATCCCCGGCTGTTCGTCGATCTGCCTGGCCTGGGCATCGTGCTGATCGGCACGGCGGCGGCCACCTTCATCGCCTATCCTTTGCGTGAAGTCATGCGCGTGTTCGGGCTGATCCGCAGCGTCGTTCACCACGAGCCCCTGGATCCCGAAAAAGACCTGGAGGATCTGGTCGAGATCGCCCGCATCTGGATGCAGAACGACATCCACGCCGTCGAACAGGCGCTGGAGCGGGTTTCCAGCCCTTTCCTGCGCAACGGCGTGCAATTCGTGATCGACAATGTGCCCGAGCAAGACATCATGGATCTGCTGCAATGGCGCATCGCCCGCATGAAAGCCAAAGAACACGCCGAGGCGCAGTTGTTCCGGACCATGGCGGGATTCGCGCCGGCCTTCGGCATGCTGGGCACCTTGGTGGGCCTGGTGAACCTGCTGTTCCTGTTGGGCGACGGCGACATCACGGCCATCGGCCGGCAGATGGCCCTGGCGCTGATGACGACGTTCTATGGCGTGTTGCTGGCCAATCTGGTCTTCAAGCCCGTGGCGGTCAAGCTCGAACGCCGCACCGAGCAGCGCCTGATCCTGATGAACACCTTGATGCAAGGCATCACCATGATGAGCCAGAAACGCAGCCCGGCCTTGATGCGCGAAACGCTGAAAGCCTTCGTGGCGGAAATCCGCGATGAGATGCGCGATCCGGGCCCGGTGGCCACGACAAAAGACAAGGAACCGGAGCCTTCATGAGCAGGCATGGCTCCGTCGACATGAGTCCGGCGCAGGCCATCGCTCAACGCATGCGGGCGATGGAAGCTGAATTGCAGCAAGCCCGGCAGGCCTTGCGGCGCGACCGCAAGCGCGCGGCATCCGACCGCTGGGGCCTGGAGCGGCCGGTGACGGAATCGACCCAGGAAGAAGGCTGGTTCATCACCTATCTGGACATGATGACCCTGCTGCTGGTCGTCATGATCGTGATGCTGGCGTTCTCGGGCTCCATCGGCAAGCGGGCCGCGGTGCCGGACGCCGCCATCCAGGCGGATGAGACGCCGCTTGTTGCGCTGGCGCCGATTCCGGCGCCGGACGGCGACGTCTTTGTCTACGAGGCGGAAGACGCCGCCCTCGCCTTCGGCGAGCGGCTGCCGGCCGAGCCCGTGCATTCGCCGCTGTTCGGGACCTTTCCCGATTTTGAACCAGAGCCGCCGCCACCGCCCGTGCCGGTCTCCCCGGCGTCCGAGGCGCTGGCGCCGATTCCGGCGCCGGACGATATCGCTCCCTATTCTCCCGAGGACGCCGCGCTCGCGTTTGTTTCCCCCTCCGGCGCCGAATCCTCGCCCGCGCCGGTCATCGGCGCGCCCGCACCCCATGAGCCCGAAGCGCCCTCCGAAGGGGCCGCCCTGGCGGCTTCGCTTCCCCTGAGCGAACTGGGCCATGACGTCGAGGTGATCGTCAATCAGCGTTCCGTCAGCCTGCGCATCAATAGCGAGATTCTGTTCGATACCGGCCAGACCGATCTCAGCCGCGCCGGCCTGTCGGTGCTGCAGCGGATGGTCAAGGTTCTGTCTGACGCGGGTTACGACATCACCGTCGAGGGGCATACGGATTCCGTGCCGGTGCGCAGCAATGCCCGCTACCCGTCGAACTGGGAGCTTTCCAGCGCGCGGGCCGGCAGTGTGGTGCGTTATCTGCAGGCCAACGGCATCGCCAAAGAGCATCTGAAGGCCGTCGGCTATGCCGACTCCCGGCCGATCGCCGGCAATGGCACGGCTGAAGGGCGCGCTCGCAACCGCCGGGTCGAGCTGCTGGTGGAGAAACCCCATAGGAATCAGGACGAGGCCTCTCCGGAAGCGGCCCGGCCGGCCGCCGTCCAGAAAAAGCCCGCGGCCGCGCCCTCTTCCTTGTAGGCGGCTTCGCGGGTTCGGCGGGATCAGTCGCGCGAGAACGGCTTGCCGTCGAAATCGAGCGTCACCAGATTGCCGTCCAGGGGGCCCATGCCGGGCGCATTCAGGGGCATGCCGGGCGCCGACACGCCGCGCGTGTCTTTTGCGGCCAGCAGCTTGCGCACGGCGGAGGCCGGGACGTGGCCTTCGACGATCTGGCCGCTCGATTCGAGCCGCGCCGTGTGGCAGGATGCCAGTTCCGCCGGCACGCCCAGGCGGGTCTTGACCGCCGCCATATCCGATGACGGGATTTCGCGAACCTCGAAACCTTCGGCGCGCATGTGTTCGGCCCAGCCGTGGCAGCAGCCGCAGTTCGGATCCTGGTAGACGGTGACCGCCTCGCCCGCCTGGGCGTGTGCGGATAGAGCGCCCCCCAGGGCGGCGGCCAGCAGGCCGAAAATGAAAAACCGTTTCATGCCCATCCTTTCGAAATAAATGCGGCTCGCCGGGGCCGGCGCACCGGAGCTTGGAGCGCAAGCGCACGGTTTGGTTCCATGGTTGCGCCATGCCATGATGGATCAGATCTGCTCGAATCGTTCGTAGTGGCGTTCCGTGGCGATCTCCGTGTGCGACACGCCGCTCACCCGGGCGGCGGGCGGTCCCTGGAGCAGCCAGGACAGCATGCGGTCCACGGCGCCGCGCTCGCCCTGAATCAGGGCCTCTACCCGGCCGTCGGATAAATTGCGCACCCAGCCGCCGAGTCGAAGCAGGTGCGCCTGGCGGACGGTGGCGGCGCGAAAGCCCACGCCTTGTACGCGCCCCTCGATCAGGACGTTGAGAGTTTCGAGGTCGTGTTGGGCAGGCAGGGATTTCATACAGGATACGCGGTTGAAAGCAATCGGGGTTTCAGCCAAGACGCGGGGGATTGCTTGATCATTAAACTGTAACCGAAATCGGCCGTCATCAAGGTTCTCGGGGCATGTGTTCTCAAAGCCCTCTTGTTTCGCGTTCGTCCGGCCCTGTGCCGGCGTCGACTTTCACCTGGAATCCATTGCCATGGGCATCCGTACTTTATCCATCCGGGCAAAGCTGGTCCTGGCTTCGGCGGCCACCGTCGCCATAGCCATGGGATTGCTGGCCGCCGCCAACCTGTATTCCGCCCAGCATACCGTCAGGGCGCTGGTCGCGGCCCAGACGGAAAGCCTGATCAACAGCAACGCCAGGGAAATCGAAAGCTGGGCGCGCGACAAGATATCGGTCCTGTCCTCGCTGCGGCCAGTGGCCCTGGCGGCAGCGCCCGAGCCGTTCCTGCTGCAAGCTCAACATTCCGGGCGCTTCAAGGTCGCCTACGTGGGCGGAGCGGACAAAACCATGAAGTTCAGCGAGCCGCTCACCCTGCCGGGCGACTACGATCCCACCACGCGGCCCTGGTACGCTCTGGCGGCGCAGGCGGGCAAGCCGGTCCTGACCCAACCCTATCTGGATGCGGCATCCAATGGCCTGGTGCTCAGCGTTTCGGTTCCCGTCCGGGAAAACGGCCAGACGCGAGCCGTCATCGGGGCCGATATCGGCCTGGACGACATTGTCGCCAGCACTCGCGCCTTGCGCCCTTCGGAACACAGCTTCGCCTACCTGGTTTCCGGCGACGGCAAGATCATCGCCCATCCGGACACGCGGCTGTCCCTGAAGCCGGCGACCGAGGTCTTCACGGACTTCGATATTCCGCAATTGAGCCAATTGGCGGATCAGCCCGGCGAACTGGCGCAAGTCGAAAGCGCCGCGGGACGCTATTGGCTCAGCGCGCACCGCATCCAGGGCACCGACTGGCTGCTGGCGGTGGCCCTCGACCAGGGCGATCTCTTGGCTGGCGTGCGCCAGATGCGGCTTCAGGCCATCCTGACGAGCCTCGTCATGATTGCGCTGGCCGCCCTCGTCCTGGCTCTTCTGACACGCACCCTGCTCCGGCGGCTGGGGCTGCTGAAAGACGCTTTGCAAAATATCGCCTCCGGCGAAGGCGATCTGACCCAGCGCCTGGACCAGACCGGTCACGATGAACTGGCTCAAGTCGGCGGCTCATTCAATCAATTCGTCGACAAGATCGCCAGCACATTGCGCAGCATCCGCCAGACCACGGATTCCGTGCATCTGGCATCCGACGAGATCGCCGCCGGCAACTCCGACCTGGCCCGCCGCACCGAAGGCGCCGCCGCCAGCCTGCAGGAGACCTCCAGTTCCATGGAAGAGCTGTCCAGCACCGTCAAGCAGACCGCCGATTCGGGCAACGCCGCCGTGCAACTGGCCGACAGCGCCCGCACCGCCGCCCGGGAAGGCGGGGAACTGATGCGCCGCGTGGTCGAGACCATGCAGGGCATGAACGAAAACGCGGCCCGCATCACCGACATCATCGGCGTGATCGACAGCATCGCCTTCCAGACCAACATCCTGGCGCTGAACGCCGCCGTCGAGGCCGCCCGCGCCGGCGAACACGGCGCCGGCTTCGCCGTGGTGGCCTCCGAAGTCCGTTCGCTCGCCCAGCGCAGCGCCCAGTCGGCCCGGGAAATCAAGGCCCTGATCGACACCAACGTGACCCATGTCGCGCATGGCGGCGAGCAGGTCCGTCAGGCGGGTGCGGCCATGGACAGGATCGTGTCCGAAGTCCAGCGCGTCACGGACATCATCAACGAGATCAAGGTCGCCACCAGCGAACAAAGCCTGGGGATCAGCCAGATCGAGATCGCGGTGCAGCAGCTTGACGGCATGACGCAGCAGAATGCCGCGCTGGTCCAGGAGTCGGCTGCGGCGGCCGACAGCCTGCGCGACCAGGCGCAGACCCTGGCACGGGCCGTGGCGGGCTTCAAGCTCGATGCCGCGGCGCACACCGCCCGCGCCTATCCCGCGGCCGCGCTGCCGGCGCCCGACGAGCAGGCTTGAGGGCCGCTACGCGGATCGGGGACGGGCGGTGAGCATGCCGGCCCCCTGCCGCGTTGCGGCATCCTGCCCGTCGCCCGGCGGATATCCTTGCAAATCATCGGGTTTTTGAGGCGGATGGTCATAAAGACATAGCCCATCGGTCGTTCGCGCATGCGGAGCCGGCTCTTAGAATGAGCGCATCCGTGCCCCTGGGCGCCCCGCCCCGGGCTCTTTTCGACCATTCGAGGCCCTCATGAGCAACGTCCCCCTCCGCAAACATTCTGTGGTGATCGTCGGCGCCGGTACCGGCGGGACGACCGTCGCCGCCCAGCTCCGGCGCCATGAGCCCGGCCTGGATATCGTCGTCATCGATCCGGCCGGCCATCACGACTACCAGCCCGCCTGGACCCTCGTGGGCGGCGGCGCCTATCGAGCCGAGGACACCCGCCGTCCTCTGCACGACTGCCTGCCGGAGGGCGTGCGCCATATCGCCCAGCGCGTGACCGCCTTGCTGCCCGACGAGCGTGTGGTGGAATTGGACGACGGCAGCCGCGTGGCGTACGACTACCTGGTGGTCGCGGCCGGCATCCAGATCGACTGGAATGCCATCGACGGCCTGGCCGACGCGCTGGGGAAAAACGGCGTGACCAGCAATTACCGCTACGATCTCGCGCCCTACACCTGGGAGCTGGTGCGCGAATTCAAGGGAGGCACCGCGATCTTCACCCAGCCGGCCGGCGCCGTGAAATGCCCGGGCGCTCCGCAAAAGGCGCTGTATCTCGCGGCCGACCATTTCCGCCGCCGGGGCGTGAAGGCCGACAGCCTGCAGTTCCGCACCGCCGGCGCCGCGGTCTTCGGCGTTCCTTTCTACGCGCAGGCACTGGACAAAGTCATGGCTTCGTATGGCGCGCAGCCGCTTTTCGGCCAGAGCCTGGTCCAGGTCCGCGGCGAAGAAAAGATCGCCGTCTTCGAGTCGGTGGTGGACGGTGAAAAAGTGCGCGAGGAAGTCGCCTACGATCTGCTGCACGTCGTCCCTCCGCAAGGCGCGCCCGCCTTCATCCGCAACAGCCCGCTGGCCGACGCCAACGGCTGGCTGGATGTAGACAAGCACACGCTGCGCCACACGCGCTACGCCAATGTGTTCGGCCTGGGAGACTGCACGTCGACGCCCAACAGCAAGACGGCGGCTGCCATCAAGAGCCAGGCTCCCGTCCTGACGCTCAATCTGCTGAGTGTCCTGCGCGGCGCCGGCAACGTCGAAAGCTATGACGGCTATGCCGCCTGCCCGCTGACGACTTCGCGCGGCAAGGTCATGCTGGCCGAATTCACCTACGGCGGTACGATCACGCCCAGCTTCCCGCTGGATCCGCGCATCCCGCGCCGCTTCTACTGGTGGCTCAAACGCAGTTTCATGCCCTGGTTCTACTGGAATATCCTGCTGAAGGGACGGGGCCTGCCGGTCACGCACCGCACGCGCCGCTTCCCGGCCGGCGCACCGTCGGTCCAGCCCTAGAAACCCGGGCGGCAGGGCGCCGGGTGACCTCATGGGAGGCCGCGGCGTCCGGCGTTACCCCCTGACCAGCAGCACGGACAGGGACGTCGGTTCGATGACGGTGGTGCCCGTGAAAGGCCGGTCGAACGAGGCAACCATATACAGCGTGGCGCCGAACCCCAGGGAAAACAACGCCATGGACAGAACCAACGGCCGGCGGTGGTTGAGGTGCAGCTCGCTCAGCACGCAGGCGGCGGTGAAGAGCAACACCAGCAAAGCCGCCCATTTCGTCGGCAGCACCCGGCCTTGCGCAACCAGCAAGCGCTGGTTGCGGGCATTTTCGATATCCGTCGTGTAGCGCCGCAGTTCTTCGGCGGCGCGCCGCGAAGCGAGCTGGCTGGTCCCGGACTCGATCTCCACCGAGAGGATCATCAGGGTCTCGAGCTGATCTTCGGCAACCTGACTGGCCCGCCCGTCTCCCATCAAGGGCCACTCGATTTCAATGACCTCGCGGATGTAATCATCGAGTACGCCGGTGACCTGTTCGCGCAGTTCGACCGGCAGGAACTTGGCTATGCGCAGCGTATCGGCCACGGCGATGGCCTCTTGCTCGACGGCGGTGCGGCCCTTGGCGTCCTGCTGCCAGATATCGGAGGCCACGAAGGCGATCACGATGCCTGTGGGAAGCAGAATGCCGGAAAGCATGGTGCTGATCATATTGTAGGCACGCGGGCCGGGCGGCCACAGGCGCCGGAAGACGATCATCAGGATCAGAGCGGCCACCGATAAGCCGCCGACCAGCAGCACGCAGGCGGCGAACATGGCCCATTCGGGCAGGTCGTACATGAAATCAAACATGCAGTCCTCGCGGGATATCGGCGGATGCGGCCTTGTTGACGCCGGACGAAGCAGCCGCCAGAGGCCTCAACAGCGGATCAGAGGATTTCCTGGAGGGTCTCGAAGGGGCGGCACAGGCGAGCCCCCTTGTCCGTGACGACGAACGGCCGGTTCAACAGGACGGGATGCCGTTCGATGGCATCGAGCAGTTGTTCGTCCGTCAGAGAGGCGTCGGCCAGCCCCAGGTCAGCGTAGACGGATTCCTTGGAGCGCAATGCCTCGCGCACGGTCAGGCCCGCCGCGCGGATCAATGCGCGCAATTCATCCCGCGATGGCAAGGTGTGCAGATATTCGACCACCTCGACAGGCCGCCCCGTGGCCTGGAGCGCTTCCAGCGCTTTGCGTGACGTGCTGCAGCGCGGGTTGTGGTAGATTCTGGGCATGCGGCCTCCTTGGATGGAAAGCCCTCATTATCCACGATCCGGCGGCCCGGAATCCCCTGCCCGACCGCAGTTTTCGAGCGCCGTGTTTTCTTCTCGATACCCATGCCGATGACCTTGCAGCCCGCATCTTGCCCGCCGCTTTTTTCGCGCGCCGCCCTGTCTGCCGTCGCCCTGGCGCTGAGCCTGGGGCTGGCCGGCTGCGCCAGCGGCCCCCAGGACAACCTCAGTCTCGTGCCGTCCCGGCTCGATCAGGAAACCCGCCGGGATGGCCTGTTCACGCAGCCGGTCGAATGGACGCGCGAACGGCCAGGCTGCGAAGGCGAATGTCCAAAGCTGGTGGTGAAATCCCTGGCATTTCCGGGGCACCCCCGCCTCACTGAACTGGTCGACCATGCCCTGGCATCGATGACCTGGATCGATACGCAGAACCCGGTACCCTACGACACGCTGGCCGGCTTCGAAGCCTATTATTGGAAGACGGCCGGGCCGCGCGACGAGGTCCACCTGACGGCCAGGACGCGTTATCGCAACGAGCGCCTCACCGTGGTCGAACTGGACGCGGGCCAGTACCGCACCGGCATGGCCCATGGCATTACTGGTTCGCAATTGCTGAACTGGGATAATGCGGCCGAAAAAGCGCTGACGCTCGACAATCTGCTGGCGCCCGGCGCCCGGCCGGCTTTTGATGCGGCGCTGCGCGCCGAACATGGCCGCTGGCTGGATCAGCATGCGGACGCGATCGACAACCGGGATACTTTCAATCGCATGTGGCCCTTTGCCTCCAGCGACAACGCGGGCCTGACCGACCTGGGCCTGCTGGTCAAGTACCAGCCTTACGAGATTGCGCCTTATGCCTGGGGACAGCCCGAGCTGCTGATCCCCTACGACCATCTGCGCGGCATTCTGCGGCCGCAATTCCTGCCGCCGCAATCCTGAGGGGCGGCGCCGCGCACGGCATACGCATATAGCAGCGCAGCATAATGCGCGACATTCATATCGTTGGACAAAACGATTCGTTCTGTCCCGGAAAGGAACGCTTTAACCTGATGTCTCCGCAGCCCACAGAAGAGACATCCTCTCATGCGATTCCGATTCCTGCTTGCCCTGGCCGCCCTGGGCTTGTCCGGCGCCGCGCACGCCGCCGACCTCACCCTGCTGAACGTGTCCTACGACCCCACGCGGGAGTTCTATCAGGCCTATAACGCCGCCTTCGCGAAATATTGGCAGGACAAGACGGGCGACCGCGTCACCATCCGCCAATCCCACGGCGGTTCGGGAAAGCAGGCGCGTTCGGTGATCGATGGGCTGCAGGCCGATGTGGTGACCCTGGCGCTGGCGCCGGACATCGATGCCATTGCCGCGCGCGGCTCGATCCGCAAAGACTGGCAGCAGCAGTTGCCCCTGAACAGCGCGCCCTACACCTCCACCATCGTTTTTTTGGTGCGCAAGGGCAATCCCAAGGGCATCCACGACTGGAGCGACTTGATCAAGCCGGGCGTGCAGGTGATCACCCCCAATCCCAAGACCTCGGGTGGCGCACGCTGGAACTACCTGGCCGCCTGGGGCTATGCCTTGCGGCAACCCGGCGGAGACGAGGCCAAGGCCCGTGAGTTCGTCGGCAAGCTCTATCGCCAGGTGCCGGTGCTGGATTCAGGCGCGCGGGGTTCGACCACCACCTTCGTCGAGCGCGGCATCGGCGATGTGCTGCTGGCCTGGGAAAACGAGGCGTTCCTGGCCATCGAGGAACTGGGAGCCAACAAGGTCGACATCGTCGTTCCATCGGTCAGCATTCTGGCCGAGCCGCCCGTGGCAGTGGTGGACAAGATCGTCGATGCCCGCGGCACGCGCGCCGTCGCCCAAGCCTACCTGGATTATCTGTATACCGAGGCCGGACAGGAAATTGCGGCGAAGAACCATTACCGCCCCACCTTGAAGGCGGTCGCCGAACGGCATGCGCAGCAGTTTCCCAGCGTGTCGCTGTTCACCCTCGCGGACGTGGCACCCAGTTGGGCCGACGCCCAGAAGACGCACTTCGCGGATGGCGGCGTGTTCGACCAGATCTATCAGCCGAACGCGCAATAAGGCCATGTCGACGACATTCGCGCCGCACGCGCCTGCGCCTCGTGTCCTGCCCGGGCGCAACCTGACGCTGGGGCTAACGCTGACTTACCTGAGTCTGGTGGTCCTGCTGCCCCTGTCGGCCGCTTTTCTGACCGCTTCGGCGCTGAGCGGGGAGGCTTTCTGGGCGGCCGCCACCGCCCCCCGGGTGCTGGCTTCCTATCGTTTGAGTTTCGGCGCGGCGCTGCTGGCGGCCGCTGTGAATGCGGTGTTCGGCGGCATCGTCGCCTGGGTCCTGGTGCGCTACGACTTTCCAGGCAAGCGGCTGATCGATGCCTTGGTGGACCTGCCCTTCGCGCTGCCGACCGCCGTGGCGGGGATTGCGCTGACCGCACTGTACGCGCCCAACGGCTGGCTGGGGAGCCTGCTGTCGCCGCTGGGCATCCAGGTGGCTTTCAAGCCGCTGGGCGTGGTGGTGGCGCTGATCTTCATCGGCTTGCCCTTCGTCGTGCGCACCGTCCAGCCGGTGCTGGAGGACATGGCGCCCGAATACGAAGAGGCGGCCAGCAGCCTGGGCGCCTCACGCGCGCAGGTCTTCGTTCGCGTGGTCTTCCCGACCATCCTGCCGGCGCTGCTGACCGGCTTCGCACTGGCCTTTGCGCGTGCGGCCGGAGAATACGGTTCCGTGATTTTCATTGCCGGCAACATGCCGATGGTCTCGGAGATCGCGCCGCTGCTGATCGTCACCAAGCTGGAGCAGTACGACTACGCGGGCGCCACGGCCATCGCCGTGGTGATGCTGGGCATTTCATTTCTGCTGCTGCTGACCATCAATCTGCTGCAGGCCTGGGTGCGGCGGCGCTCGACTGGCCAGGCTTGACACGGGTTTTCCGATTCCATGACTTCCATCGTCCTTGATTCTCTTCCCCGGGCCGCCGCGCAACGGCCGGATGCCGAAGGCCGTCTCGTCCGCCTGGCGTTGATGGGGACGGCATTCGCCTTTCTGTTCCTGTTCCTCTTTATTCCGCTGGCGGCTGTCTTTCACGAAGCGCTGGGCAAGGGCTGGGCGGCCTGCGTGGCCGCCATCACGGAGCCCGATGCGCTGGCCGCGATCCGCCTGACCTTGATCGCGGCCGGAATCGCCGTGCCGCTGAACCTGGTGTTCGGCGTCTGCGCGGCCTGGGCCGTCACCCGTTTCGAATTCCGGGGCAAGAACCTGCTCATCACCCTGATCGACCTGCCCTTCTCCGTGTCTCCCGTGATCGCCGGCCTGATCTACGTGCTGATGTTCGGGGCCCAGGGCTGGTTCGGCCCCTGGCTGCAGGCGCATGACATCCAGATCCTGTTCGCCGTGCCCGGCATCGTGCTGGCCACGGTCTTTGTGACCGTGCCTTTCGTGGCGCGCGAACTGATCCCGCTGATGCAGTCCCAGGGCAGTGAAGAGGAAGAAGCCGCCATCGTGCTGGGCGCTTCGGGCTGGCGTGTATTCTGGCATGTCACGCTGCCCAATATCCGCTGGGGCCTGTTCTACGGCGTGATTCTATGCAACGCGCGCGCCATGGGCGAGTTCGGCGCCGTGTCCGTGGTGTCCGGCCATATCCGCGGCCTGACCAATACGATGCCGCTGCATGTGGAAATCCTCTACAACGAATACAACTTCGCGGCCGCGTTTTCCGTCGCGTCGCTGCTGGCGTTGCTGGCACTGCTGACGCTGGTCCTGAAATCCCTGGCGGAATGGCGTTTGCGCGCCCTGTCCGGCCGCACTGCATCGGAGCAGCCCTCATGAGCATCGAAGTCCGCCGCATCCACAAACAATTTGGCTCTTTCACAGCGCTGGACGATGTGTCCCTGGCCTTCCCGGACGGCCGGCTGACCGCCTTGCTGGGCCCTTCGGGATGCGGCAAGACGACGTTGCTGCGCATCATCGCCGGCCTGGAGCATCCGGACCAGGGGCAGGTCCTGCTGGAAGGCCAGGATGCCTCCCACACGCACGTGCGTCAGCGCCATGTCGGTTTCGTCTTCCAGCACTACGCCCTGTTCAAGCACATGACGGTCTTCGAGAACGTCGCCTTCGGCCTGCGCGTCAAACCGCGCGGGCAGCGGCCGGACGAGCGGCGGATCCGGGAGAAAGTCATGGGGCTGCTGGAGCTGGTGCAACTGGACTGGCTGGCCGACCGCCGCCCCGCCGCCTTGTCGGGCGGCCAGCGCCAGCGCATCGCCCTGGCGCGCGCCCTGGCGGTGGAGCCGCGCGTCTTGCTGCTGGACGAGCCCTTCGGCGCCCTGGATGCCAAGGTTCGCAAGGAATTGCGGCGCTGGCTGCGCCGTCTGCACGACGAACTGCACGTATCCAGCATTTTCGTCACGCACGACCAGGAAGAAGCTCTGGAAGTCGCCGATGAAGTCGTCATCATGAACAAGGGCCGTGTCGAGCAGCAGGGCGCGCCTCAGGCCGTGTACGACACGCCTGAAACCGCCTTCGTCTACGGTTTCCTCGGGCACGTGAATCTGTTTCACGGCCGGGTGCGCGACGGACGGCTGGTCACTGGCGCCACGGCGCTCGATGTCCCTGGCCTGGAAGGCACGGCCGATGCGCCGGGGACGGCCTATGTCCGGCCGCACGATATCCAGATCGAGCCGTTGCCGACGGCGGATCATCCGCCCGCGGGACAGGGCCTGCTGGTGAATCTGCAGCGGGCGCATGCCTTCGGACCGCTGGCGCAACTGGAGTTGCGCCGCGAGGATACCCAGGAAATCATCGAAGTCGTCATGCCCAGCCTCGAATTCGACCGGATTCGGGCGCAGGGCCATCAGCGGTTCATCGCCCGGCCACGCCAGGCGCGCGTATTCCTGAACTGAGCCGACCGGGATCGGGCGGGCCCGGCAAACGCCGGCAGCCGGGTTTATTTACCTTGCGGCGTATCCTCGAAGCGGCCCAGGTCGAAATACCGCGAGAACGAAGAGGCATCTTCGGCCTGGGCGGCCGGTGCGGCGGCCGCATCCGCCGGCGCCGCGGGGGCCTGTTCGGGGGCCGTCCCCGCTTGCCGGCGTTGCGCCGTCCGGGCGGCTGCGCCGTCCAGGCCCGCCGCCAGGGACTGGTGGTTGCGCTTGCGCGCCCAATCCGCCGCAGTCTCATGGGCGGCATTGAACATGGTCGGATCGGCGCCATGCTCAAGCAGCAGGCGTACGATGTCCGGCTTTCCGGACAGGGCCGCCATCATCAGCGGCGTCGTCCCGTCCGGACCGGGCGCATTGACGATGGCCCCGCGCTCGATCAGCAGACGCGCCGTTTCCACCTGGGCTTTGGACGCGGCATAATGCAAAGGCGCCCAGCCCAGGCGGTTGACCTGGGCGCCGGCGGCGATCAGTGCCTTGGCCCGTTCGGTCTCGCCCAGAATGCTCAGATACATCAGGGCGGTCTCGTCCCGGGCGTTGGGCTCGTCCACCCGCACGTCGGGCGAGACGCGCAGGGCATCGAAAACCCTCCAGGACCGGTCCCTCGCGGCTTGCGTCAGCGCGGGATTGCCCAGGGCGTTGAAGGCATTCGGATCGGTATGGCGCAGCAGCATCCCCTGGATGGCGGACACATCGTCGCGGCGGATGGCCGACCACCAATCGGCGCCCGGCGGCTGTTGGGCGAAGGCGGCGGGCGGCAAACCCGCGCCCAGCGCCCAGGCCAGGATCAGGGCGGGCAGGATGCCGCGCCGGAAAAAAGAGCGGACAAGAGAGCGCAAGAGCATGGCGGAAGACCTCCGTCGGTGGCGATGAAGACAAGCGGGCCCGGGCTCAGGCAGGCACGGCCGCCTTGGCGAACAACCGCCAGTAGTTTTCGGCGCTGGCCTCTTCGATGGCGGAGACGGGCACGCCTCGCAGCTCGGCGATCTTTTCGGCGACGTGGATCACCCGCGACGGATCGTTGAGCTTGCCCCGGTACGGCACCGGCGCCAGATAGGGGGAATCGGTTTCGATCAGCAGGCGGTCCAGGGGCATCTTGCGGGCGACATCCTGGATCTGGGCGGCATTCTTGAAGGTCACGATGCCGGACAGGGAAATATAAAAGCCCAGTTCCATGGCGGCCTGCGCGACCTCCCAGGATTCGGTGAAGCAATGCATGACGCCGCCTGGCGCTTTTTCCTCGCGCATCAGGCGCAGGGTGTCCTCCGCGGCGGCGCGGGTATGGATGATCAACGGCAATCCCGTTGCATGCGCTGCGCGGATGTGGGTTCGAAAACGCTCGCGCTGCCATTCCAGGGGTTCGCTCAAACGGTAGTAGTCGAGTCCCGTCTCCCCGATGGCGACGACCTTGGGGTGGGCGGCGCGGCTCACCAGATCGTCCAGCGTGGGTTCAGCGCCATCATCGTCTTCGGTGTCATTGTCCGGATGCACGCCCACCGAGGCCCGCAGAAACGGATACCGCTCCACCAGCGCCATCAGGCCCGGCCAGTCGCGCAGGTTGACGCTGACCACCAACGCGTGGCCCACGCCGGCCGCCCGCATGCGCTCCAGGACGTCGGGCAACTGGGCCTGCAGATCGGGGAAATTCAGGTGGCAGTGAGAATCGATGTACATGATCGGGGGAATCTATCGGGGCCGCACCGCTTGCAGCAGATAGCGGGCGGCATGATCGGTCAGCAACTTGGGGTTGAGGGGATGGCGCGCCAGCCGCCGCTGCTGCTGGAGCCAGCCCGCGGCGTGGGCCAGCGCCGCCGGATCCAGTGCTTTGGCGATGGCCGCGATCCGCGCGCCCTCGGCGGGATGATAGCGCGGCGGCAGGCCGTGCGCCCCCAGGCTCAGATCCAGCCACAGGCGTTGGAAGCCATCCACCCAATCGGCCGGGTCGACGGCCTGCAGCGCATCGGCCAGCGCGGCGCCATCGCCGCCCGCGGCCGCCTGATCCAGAAACAGCATCAGCCAATCGGGCATGACGGGCTGCCCCGCCCGGGCCTGTTCCAGCGCCAGCAGCGGCGCGCCGCCGGCCGCCGCCAGTCGGGCAGCGGGCTCTTGCACGCCCTGCGCCTGGAGCCAGGCCACGGATTCAGCGGCGCCCGGCACCGCCAGGGGCAGGCGCCGGCAGCGCGATACCAGCGTCGGCAAGAGCCGATCAGGCGCTTGGGCCGCCAGCAGGAACACGGTGTGTTCGGGCGGCTCTTCCAGGATTTTCAGCAAGGCATTGGCAGCAATGACGTTCAGGGATTCTGCCGGATACAGGAGGGCGACACGCCAGCCGCCCCGGTGAGTGGCCGTATTGAACCAGGGCAGCAGGCTGCGAATCTGCTCGATGCGGATTTCACGCGAAGGCTGTTTTTTGGCATCCTCGGCCACGTCCAGGGCGCCTTCGCGCATGGCCTGCGCATCGGGCCGGATGCGGCGCAAATCGGGGTGGTTGCCGGCCAAGACCCACCGGCAGGCCTGGCATTGGCCACAGGCCAGCCCTTCGCGGGGGGTTTCGCACAACAGGCTGGAGGCGCCTGCCAAGGCAAAGTCCATCTGCCCGCAACCGGGCCGGCCATGAATCAGCCAGGCATGGGCGAAGCGCTCGCGCGAAGCCAGCCAGCGACGCGCGGGCGCTTGTTGCCAGGGCAGGAAGTCCGTCATGCTCATGCCGGAATCCGGAAGCCGCGCGCACGCAGCAGAGCGTCCAGAATGCCATCCAGCTCGGCGCGAATGTCATCGACGCTGCGCCGGGCGTCGATGACATGGAAGCGATCCGGCTCGGCGGCCACACGGGCGTGATAGGCCTGCCGGGTACGCTCAAAAAAGGCGGCATCCTCGCGCTCGAAGCGATCCGCGTGCGCACGCCCCCGCAAGAGGCGTTCCCGGGCGGTTTCCAGCGGCACGTCGAACAGCACGGTGCAATCCGGCCCCCTGCCCTGCTGCACCCATTCTTCAAGGATGCGGACGGGTCCGGCGCCCAGGGAGCGGCCGCCGCCCTGGTAGGCGAATGAGGCGTCGGTGTAGCGGTCGCACAGCACCCACCGGCCCGCCTCCAGAGCGGGCTGGATGCGCGTGCGCCAGTGTTCGTTGCGGGCGGCGAACATCAACAGGGTCTCGGTGCGCAGATCCATGGGCCGGTGCAGCAGCAAGTCGCGCAAGGTTTCCCCCAAGGGCGTGCCGCCGGGTTCGCGGGTGGAGAGGAGATCCACGCCGGCGCGGCGCAGTTTGTCCTCGATCCAGGGGATATGCGTGCTTTTGCCGGCCCCGTCCAGGCCTTCGAGCGTGATGAAGCAGGCGCTCAGGGTCGTCGTCATCGGACTATCGCTTGAGAATGTATTTGCTGACGGCGCGGTTGTGCGCCGTCAAGTTGCTCGAAAACTCGCTGGTGCCGTCTCCCCGGGACACGAAATACAGGTATTGGTGTCGCTCAGGGTGCAGCGCCGCCTCCAGGGCGGCCCTGCCAGGATTGGCAATGGGCGTGGGCGGCAGGCCCGCGCGGGTGTAGGTGTTCCAGGGCGTATCGCGCGTCAGGTCCTTCTTGCGCAGGCGGCCTTGATAATCGGCGCCCAGACCGTAGATGACCGTGGGATCGGTCTGCAACGGCATGCCGATCCGCAAGCGGTTGATGAATACCCCGGCGATGCGCGCCCGGTCTGCGCCGTGGCCGGTTTCCTTTTCGATGATGGAGGCCAGAATCAAGGCTTCATAAGGCGTTTTCAGGGGCAGGTCGCGGTCGCGGCTGGCCCAGGCGCGCTCCAGCGTCTGGCGGCCCGCCTGAGCGGCGCGGCGCAGGATGTCCAGATCCGAACTGCCCGGGGTGAAGACATAGGTGTCCGGGAGGAACAGACCCTCGAGCGATTCGGCCGCCAGGCCCAAGCGCTGCAGCAAGGCCTGCTCGTCCATGCCCCGGGTGTCGTGGCGGACCTGGGGATCAGCGTCCAGCGCCGCCCGGATCTGGGAGAAGGTCCAGCCCTCGGGAAAGGTCAGGCGTGTCTGGGTCATGTCCCCGTTGGCCATGCGTTCGAGCAATTGCCAGAGGGTATCGCCCTGACGGGCTTCATAAGCCCCGGCCTTGAGCCATTTGTCGCGGCCGCTCAAGCGGGCCAGCCAGGTGAAGGCCTCGGGGTGGATGTCGATGCCCGCGTCCCGCATGGCCAAGGCCATCTGGCGCGGCGTGCTGCCGGCCTCGATGAGGTAGTCCACCACCGGTGTCTGCATGGGAACGGGGCGCTTCCAGCCCCACCAGGCGGCCGTGGCGATCGCCACCGCCGCAGCCAGCAGCCCGAGGATCGACAGCCAGAGGAATCCGCGCAGGAGGTTTTTCATCTTGAGGCGGCCACGGGATGAAAAAGAGAGACATTTTCCATGCCCGCCAGTTTAACTGGAACGCCGCCCGGCGGTCCGGAAAGGTCTGCGGATCTTGGGCTCAGAGGCTGCCCATCGCCAGTTGCACGCCCAGGCTGCTCAGGGATACGGCGGCCCATACCCCGAGACCGAGCAGCAGCGGCCGGACGCCGGCCAGTGCCATGTGGCGCAGGCTGGAAGACAGACCGATGGCGGTCATCGCCATGACGATGAGAAATTGTGCGACCTGGTGCAGCGGACCGAGCATGGCTTGCGGAATCAGGCCCAGGCTGCGCAGGCCCGAGGCCGCCAGGAACCAGAGGATGAACCAGGGAAAGACCGAAACCAAGGACACACGGGTTTCCGAATGCTGATTGCGCCAGGCGACCCAGAAAGCAATCCCGATGCAGATCGGAATGATGAGCGTGGCGCGGGTGAGCTTGACGATGGTGGCGATGTCGCCCGCCGCCGTGCTGTAGCTGTAGCCCGCCGCCACGACCGAGGACGTGTCGTTGATGGCCGTCCCGGCCCACAGGCCGAAACCCTCATCGCTCAGGCCCATCCAATGGCCCAAGAGGGGAAACAGCAGCACGGCAACGACATTGAAAAGGAAGATCGTGGAGATCGACAGCGCGGTATCGTGGTCGTCCGGCTTGATGATGGGCGCCACCGCGGCAATGGCGGAACCGCCGCAGATCGCGGTTCCCACGCCGATCAGGGTGCTCAGGTGCCCGCCCAGCTTGAGCCAGCGCCCCAGCAGCCAGGCGGCGAGAAAGGCCACGGACAGCGTGACCAGGGTGACGGCCAGGGACGAAGACCCGGTCTTCATCACCTGGGTGAAACTCAGGCCGAAACCCAGGCCAATGATGGACCATTTCAGTACCTGGCGACTGCTGAAGACCACGCCGGGCGTGAAGATCGGGGACAGGCCAAGCGTGTTGCGCCACAGGATGCCCAACAGGATGCCGAACACCGGTCCGCCGATCAGCGGAAAGCGTCCGCCCAGCAGCAAGGCCGCCCCGCCCAGCCCGGCTGCCAGCAGCAGGCCGTACCACAGCGAAGGAGTGCGGTGGCCGCCGTCTTCCTGCGAGCAAGCCGCATCGAAGTGCCCGTCGGGTGCAAGGGGCTGGGGAATGGCGGAAATCGGCAGCATCGTTTAGAAACGGGATTTGATCGAATAAGGACGCCATTCTATGCAGCGGTTTAAAATAAATAAATTCAAATCATTTTAGTAAATGCATAAAAAATATTGATTTATTTATGCTTGCATCAAAATGCCCCTGCACATGACCCGTCCTCGTCCCTGCGAGAGCACGGCCGCGCTATCATGGATGCCCCTTCGCCCGGCTTGAAGACTGAGCGCTTCGAACCCCTTCAAGACCGCAACGCCTGGAAACTCGCGCGGCGACCGGGCCATTTTGTTGTGGAATCGAGTATGGAAAATTTCGCCCCCCATGGATTTCAACCCTTGCCCGAATGCGCGCTGGTCGGCATCCGGGGACCGGATGCCGCATCGTTCCTGCACGGGCAACTCACGCATGGGGTGACCGGCCTGGACGGCGGCCTGGCGGCCCCGGCCGCCTATTGCACGGCCCAGGGGCGTCTGCTGGCCAACGGCGTGCTGTGGCGGGCACAGAGCGATCACTTCGTGTGGATGGTGTCCCGAGATGTGGCAGATGCACTGATCAAGCGTCTGAGCATGTTCGTCCTTCGCGCCCGGGTCATGATCGATCCGGACGCTTCGTTGCTGGCATGGGGTGCTTTGGGGGCGCGGGCCGTGCCAATCGAATTGCACGAGGCGCCTGCCTGGACGCGCTTCCCGGCCGAGGACGCCGACTGGATCGTGGCGCCCATGTCGCGCGCGGAACGGCCCGCCGCTTGGCGTATCGCGGCTGACGGGCCAGACGACGCCACTGCGCTGGCGGACGATGCCTGGGCAGCCGCCCGGTTGGCGGACGGCTGGCCCTGGATCCGCGCGGCGGCCCAGGATCTGTTCCTGCCGGCTTCCCTGGACATGGACCTGAACGGCACCATCGATTTCGCCAAGGGCTGCTATCCGGGCCAGGAAGTGATCGCCCGCAGCCATTACCGGGGGACGGTCAAGCGCCGCCTGGCGTACGGCACCGCTGCCTGGCCGCCGGAAGCCTCGGCCCTGCCCCCGGCATCCGATCTGTATGCGGCCGGGGATGCCGCTGGCCGCCCTGCGGGGCGCGTGATCGAATCAGCCGTTCATCAGGGGCTGCTGCACGTGGCGGCCGAAATTACCCTATCGGACTGGCCGGCGGTGCGCTATGCGATCGGCGCGCCCGATGGCCCCATTCTGAACATGCGGGCGCCCCGAGGCGCGAAAGCCTGAGCCTCCTGGCACGCTCCGCCGGCCCCGCCAGCGAGGGCAGCGGCCGGCGGTCATGGGCGCCCGCCGGCCCGCCCTGCTGTCAGCGCGGCTGGTGATACAGCTTCAGGATGCTGGAAAAATCCAGCTTGCCATGCCCCTGGGTGCTGTGCAACGCATAAAGATTGCGGGCCAATTCGCCCAGCGGCGTAGTCGCGCGGGCATGCATCGAGGCTTCGGCCGCCAGGCCCAGATCCTTGAGCATCAGATCCACGCCGAAGCCGCCGGCGTAGTCCTTGGAAGACGGCACGTTTTCCATGACGCCGGGCCAGGGGTTGTAGAGTTCGGTCGCCCAGTTGCGTCCCGAACTCTTGGCGATGATGTCCGACAGCGTTTTGGGATCCAGGCCATTGGCCACGCCCAGGGCCAACGCCTCGGAGGTGCCTGCCATCAGGATGCCCAGCAGCATGTTGTTGCAGATCTTGGCGACCTGCCCCGCGCCGGCGCCGCCCGCATGGAAAATATTCTTGCCCATGGCCTCCAGGTAGGGGCGCGCCGATTCCAGATCGGCCGCGGAGCCCCCGACAATGAAGGTCAGCGTACCGGCCACGGCGCCGCCGGTGCCGCCCGATACCGGCGCGTCCAGCATGCGGATGCCGCGCCGCGAGGCTGCGGCCGACACCTTGCGGGCCGACTCGGGGGCGATGGTGCTGCATTCCAACACCAGCGTGCCTTCGGCGATGGAGGCGAGCAAGCCTTCGCTGCCCAGGTACAGGCCTTCGACATGGCGGCTGGCCGGCAGCATGGTGATGACCAGGTCGGCGCCCTTGGCGGCTTCGGCCGCCGAAGCCGCCGCCGCAGCGCCCGCCTGGACCAGCGACTGGATCGCTTCGGGGACCAGGTCAAAGACCTGGAGCCTGTGCCCCGCCTTCAGCAGGTTCTGTGCCATCGGGCCGCCCATGTGGCCCAATCCAATGAATCCGATGGTGCTGCTCATGCATGTCTCCTTGTCATACGTAGAATTCTTATGATGCCGCTGCGCCGGTGGTCCAGGCGCCCAGGTCGGCCAGGGGGTGAGGCTGCCCGGCCGGTTCCAGGGGGGCCAGGAACCGTTGCGCCCAATCCGCCGTCGCCTGTTCGAGCGTGGCTGGATTCCAATGAGGCGTCTTGTCCTTGTCGACCAGTAGCGCACGAATGCCCTCACGGAAATCCGGCTCGGCGCAGCAATGCAGCGAAGCCGTGAATTCCGTCCGGAAGGTTTCCGCCAGGGACCGGTGCCGGGCGCGCGCCAGCAGCGTATGGCTGAGCCGGGCCGAGCCGGGCGATCCCGACAGGAAAGTGGCGGCAGCCCGGGCCAGCCAGGGATCGGGGTGGTTTTTCCAGGCAGCGATGGCCGCGCCGATTTCGAGAAAACCCGTGCGGTTGCAGGCCTGGCGGATGGAGCCGGCGTGTCGCTGCAGCGGGCCGGGTTCAGGCGCCGGCGTCTGGCAGGCGTCGAGCACGGCATCCACCTGAACGGCATGGCTGCCCGGATCGGCGGCCCAGTCCACCGCCGCCAAGGCGGCCAGCAGGGCCTCCAGCCCTTCGGCTTCGCAGACCCGGTCGGCCAGGCCGTAGTGCAGGCAATCCCCTGCGCCCAGTTGCGCGCCGGTAAAGGCCAGAAAGGTGCCGATCCCGCGCGGCAGGCGGCTGAGCATCCAGGTGCCCGCCACGTCCGGGAACAGGCCGATGGTGACTTCCGGCATGGCGAAGCGCGTCGTGCCGGTGACGATGCGGTGGCTGGCGCCCAGCATCAACCCGACCCCGCCGCCCATCACGATGCCGCTTGCCCAGCACAACACCGGCTTGGGATAGCAATGGATGCGATAGTCCAGGCGGTATTCAGTTTCGAAGAATGCCCGCGCCGCCGCATTCGCCCAGGGATCGTCCGCCGGACTGTCGAGCATGCTGCGATACAAGGCATGCAAGTCGCCGCCGGCGCAGAAGGCTTTGCCGCCCGCGCCATTCAGCACGACGGCGACGAGGCTGTCGTCGGCCGCCCAGGCCTGCAGCCGCTCATCCAGCAGGCGGCACATGGGCAGGGACAAGCCGTTGAGGGTCTGGGGGCTATTGAGCGTGGCCACGCCGATGCGGCGGCCGTCGCGGCCCTGGATTTCCTGGAACAGGACCGGATCCCGGCCGGCGGATTCATGTGCGGCGGACGCGCTCATCGCAGATCAGCCTCCTGGTTGAGAATGTGGCGCGCCACGATCAGGCGCATGATTTCATTGGTGCCTTCAAGAATCTGGTGCACGCGCGTGTCGCGCACCAGTCGTTCCAGCGGATAATCTTTCAGGTAGCCATAACCGCCGTGGATCTGTTGCGCGTCCAGGCAAGACTGGAAGCACAGATCGGTGGCCAGGCGCTTGGCCATCGCGCAGTAGGCGGTGGCCTGGGGATCGTCTTCGTCGAGTTTGCAGGCCGCCAGCCGCACCATCTGGCGCGAGGCGACAATATTGCTCAGCAGATCGGCCAGTTTGAACTGCAGCGCCTGGAAATCCGCCAGGGCGCGGCCGAACTGGCGACGTTCGCCCATATAGCGGCGCGCGGCTTCATAGGCGCCCTGAGCCGCCCCGACCGAACAGGTGGCGATGTTGATGCGCCCGCCGTCCAGGCCCTTCATGGCGAAACGGAAACCCTCGCCTTCTTCGCCCAGGCGGTTTTCCACCGGCACCTGCACATTCTCGAAGGTGATCGGGCGCGTGGACTGGCTGTTCCAGCCCATCTTGTTTTCCTTGCGGCCGTAGGTGATGCCGGCGCTGTCGGCCGGCACGACCAGGGCCGAGATCCCGCGCGCGCCTTCGCCGCCGGTGCGGGCCATCACCACCAGGACATCGGTGTCGCCCGCGCCCGAAATGAACGCCTTGGCCCCGTTCAGGACATAGTGGCCGCCTTCGCGGCGGGCGCTGGTGGTCAGCGAAGCGGCATCCGAGCCCGCCCCGGGTTCGGTGAGGCAATAAGAAGCCAGTTTCTCGCCGCTGGCCAGCAGCGGCCCCCAGTGGTCGCGCACGCCGGGCTGGGCCCAACTGCCGATCATCCAGGTGGCCATGTTGTGTATGGTGATGAAGGCCGTCGTGGAAGGATCGACGGCGGCCATTTCCTCGAATACCAGGGTGGCGTCCAGGCGCGGCAGGCCCAGCCCGCCGATGGATTCAGGCGCATACATGGCGCAGAAACCCAGTTCGCCGGCCTTGGCGAAAGCTTCGCGGGGAAAGATGTGTTCCTCGTCCCACTGCGCCGCATGCGGGGCCAATTCCCCCTGGGCGAATTCGCGGGCGGCCTGTGCAAAGGCCTGTTGCTCTTCGGTGAGGCGAAAATCCATGGTGCGTGTCTCCGGATTTTTTTATGGGGCTGTCGCGGCATGCTCGTGGCGCCGGCCGACGCGGCCCGGCCCGGGTAAGGGCCGGCCGATGCGCCGCAGGCCTACTGTAGCACTTTGAAGGTGACGCCCCTGCGGCCCGCCCACCTTAGCGCAGACGCCGCGCTGCGGCTGTCGCGCCCACGACAATCGGCAGCCGCCCTGCGGGCTCAGGCGGCCGGCGTCTTTGGGGGCAAAGGCCGTTTCATCGCGCTCCCGCGGTGCGCGGCGCGGCGGCGGCGGGATTCCAGCGGATCGAAGACCAGCGGCCGGTACAGTTCGACTCGATCATTCTCGCGCAGTACGCGCCGCACGTCGCAGCGTTCGCCGTAGACGCCCATCGCGGGCGGATGGTCGGTGAACTCGGGGAACGCTTCGGCAACGCCGCTCAGGGCCAGCACCTGGCCGACGGTTGCTCCTTCGGGCACGTTCAGGGTCCGCCGCCACACGCGCGTGGGCGCGGCGAATGCAATATGCACCTGCATGTCAGCCCCCGTAGATTGCATGGGCGCGCTGGGTGAAGGAATCGATGAAGCTGGTGGCGATGCGATTGAAGACCGGCCCGACCACGGTCGAAAGCGCCCGGCTGGAAAAAGCGTATTCCATGGTGTAGAGCACTTTGCAGCCATCGTCTCCCAGGGGATGGAAAGCCCAGTGCCCGGTCAGGCTGGAAAACGGGCCGTCCACCAGATGGAAGACGATCTTGTCCGGGTATTCGTGGTCATTGCGGGTGGTGAAGCTCTGGCGGATGCCGGCGAAGTGGATCTGCACCGTGGCCTGCATGCCTTGCTCGTTGCGCCACTGCACTTGGGCTCCGCCGCACCAGGGCATGAATTCCGGGTACCGGCCGACATCGGCCACCAGATCGAACATCTGTTCGCAACTGAACGGGACGAGGACGGAACGCTGGATAGCAGGCATCGGCAGGGCGGTCGGTTAAGCTAGAATGAAGGGATTTTATCAGCGCGTGCACGCCGTGTTCCCGGCGGCGCGAAATCCCGCCCGAAGCCTCAGGCCGAGGGCCCGCCCCTATTGTCAGCCCCAGCCTGGTTCAAATCTCCATGAGTATTGTCGAGAATCGCAAAGCCACCCACGATTATTTCATCGAGGAACGCTTCGAGGCCGGTTTGGTGCTGGAGGGCTGGGAGGTCAAGGCCATCCGCGCCGGCCACGTCCAGTTGAAAGAAGCCTATGTCATCGTGCGCGACGGCGCTCTGTGGATCCTGGGCATGCACATCAGCCCGTTGCCCACCGCCTCGACGCACATCCATCCCAATGCCACCCGCACGCGCAAGCTGCTGCTGCACGCCCAGGAGATCAGCAAGCTGATCGGCAAGGTCGAGCAGCGCGGCTACGCCCTGGTGCCCCTGAATCTGCATTTCAAGAACGGGCGCATCAAGCTGGACTTCGGATTGGGGCGCGGCAAGAAACTGCACGACAAGCGCGACACCCAGCGCGACAAGGATTGGGCGCGCGAAAAAGAACGGCTGATGAAGCACGACACGCGCAAAAGCCGCGGGGACTGACGCTGCTTCGGCCTGCCGCCGTCTCAGCGGATCGTGAAGCCTTCGATTTCCAGTAGCCGCGCCTTGCGGTTCAATCCGCCGCCGTAGCCGTTCAGCGTGCCGTTGCGGGCCAGGATGCGGTGGCAAGGGATGATGATGCTGATGGGGTTGCTGCCCACTGCGGTGCCGACCGCGCGTCCATGGCCCGCGCTCAGGCCGGCCCGTTCGGCCAGCTCGCCATAGGACAGGGTCTCGCCGCAAGGAACTTCCAATAGGGCCAGCCACACCTTTTTCTGGAACGGCGTGCCCTGGGGCGCCAGCGGCATCTCGAAAACCGTGCGCGCGCCGCGCCAGTATTCGTCCAGTTCGCGCAGGGTCCGCTCCAGCACCGCTTGAACGCCGGCCGGGGTGCCTTCCTGCAACAGGCGCAAGGCGGCCTGTGGCCGGGACTCGCCTTGCGCGAGCCGCCCGGCCGCTTTCCCGCCGGCGGCGCTCTTTTCGGTGAACAGATCGCCGCTGGCGCCCGCCGGCTGTTCCCGCAGGGCCCTGAACGTGCGGATCGCCCGGCCGTCCCGGAATCCCGCCGAAGGATCGGAGACCACGTCCGCGGCGGCTTGCACTCCCGGCACCCGGGGCAGATCCCGCTGATCCGTGAAGTACAGGCCCGACAGGCCGGCGTCGTCCGCGGCCAGGAGGATCGGCCCCAAGGGCGATGGGATCAGCGCGTAGAACGGCATGGGAGACTCCGAAAGGACAAGGGGCGGAAACGAATCGTCGTTCCCGCCCCGGATCCGGGCGTGCCGCGCGCGCCGCGCCCCGATGGGGCGGCACGGCGCGCGGAGACGCTCAGGCGGCGACCTTGGTGTCGGCCAGGCGCTGCCAGGTGTCGACCACCGTGTCCGGGTTCAGGGACATGGACAGGATGCCCTCGTCGCGCAGCCACTGGGCCAGGTCGGGATGATCGCTGGGCCCCTGGCCGCAGATGCCGACGTACTTGCCGGCCTTGAGGCAAGCCTGGATGGCGCGGCGCAGCATGAACTGGACGGCGGGATCGCGCTCGTCGAAATCGGCCGCCAGGAGTTCCATGCCGGAATCCCGATCCAGCCCCAGGGTGAGCTGGGTCATGTCGTTCGAGCCGATCGAGAACCCGTCGAAATACTGCAGGAATTCCTCGGCCAGGATGGCGTTGGTCGGGACTTCGCACATCATGATCAGGCGCAGGCCGTTGTCGCCGCGCTTGAGGCCGTGCGAAGCCAGCAGATCGACCACGCGGTCGGCCTGGCTGAGCGTGCGCACGAAAGGCACCATGATTTCCACATTGGTCAGGCCCATCTCGTCGCGGACTTTCTTCAGGGCTTCGCATTCCATGCGGAAGCACTCGGCGAAATCCTCGGAGATATAGCGCGATGCGCCGCGGAAACCCAGCATCGGGTTTTCTTCTTCAGGCTCGTAGCGCGAGCCGCCCACCAGCTTGCGGTATTCATTGGACTTGAAGTCCGACAAACGCACGATCACGGGCTTGGGATGGAAGGCCGCACCGATGGTGGCGATGCCTTCGGCGAGCTTTTCCACGAAGAAGGCGCGCGGGCTGGCATAGCCCCGGGCGGCGGACTCGACCGCCTTTTTCAGGTCGCCATCGACGTTGGGGTAATCCAGGATCGCCTTGGGATGGACATTGATGTTGTTGTTGATGATGAATTCCAGGCGGGCCAGGCCGACGCCGCTGTTGGGAATCTGCGAGAAGTCGAAGGCCAACTGCGGATTGCCGACGTTCATCATGACCTTCAGGCCGATATCGGGCATCTGGCCCCAGCGGACTTCCTCGACCTCGGTTTCGATCAGGCCGTCGTAGATGCGCCCCTCGTCGCCTTCGGCGCAGGAGACCGTGACCTCGCGGCCATTGGCAAGCACGTCGGTCGCGTCGGCGCAACCCACCACGGCGGGGATGCCCAGTTCGCGCGCGATGATGGCCGCGTGGCAGGTACGCCCGCCCCGGTTGGTGACGATGGCCGAAGCCAGCTTCATCACGGGCTCCCAGTTGGGGTCGGTCATGTCGGTGACCAGGATGTCGCCGGCGCGGACTTTGTCCATTTCGGAGGCATCCGCCACCACGCGCACGGTCCCCGAGCCGATCTTCTGCCCGATGGCGCGCCCGGTGATCAGCACTTCGCCGGTGGCCTTCAGGCGGTAGCGCTCCTGGACGTCGTGGTGACCCTGCTGGGATTTCACGGTTTCGGGCCGGGCTTGCAGGATGTAGAGCTTGCCGTCGATGCCGTCGCGGCCCCACTCGATGTCCATCGGGCGCTGGTAGTGCTTTTCGATGATGGTCGCGTACTGCGCCAGTTCGATGATCTCGTCGTCGGTGAGGGAGTAGCGGTTGCGCTCGGAGGCGGGCACTTCGACCGTGCGCACGGCGTGGCCGGAAACGCGCTGCTCGTCGAATTCCATCTTGATCAGCTTGGAGCCGATGCGCCGGCTGATGATCGGATAGTGACCCGCGGCCAGCGTGGGCTTGAAGACGTAGAACTCGTCGGGATTGACGGCGCCCTGGACGACGGTTTCACCCAGGCCGTAGGACGAAGTGATGAACACGACGTCCTTGAAGCCCGATTCGGTATCCAGCGTGAACATCACGCCCGCGCTGCCCTTGTCCGAACGCACCATGCGCTGGATGCCTGCCGACAAGGCGACTTCGGCATGCGCATAACCCTTGTGCACGCGGTAGGAGATCGCGCGGTCGTTGTACAGAGAGGCGAATACGTGGCGGATCTTGTCCAGGACGTCGTCGATGCCGACCACGTTGAGGTAGGTTTCCTGCTGGCCCGCGAAAGAGGCGTCGGGCAGATCCTCGGCGGTGGCCGAAGAGCGCACGGCGAAGGAACCCTTGCCGTCGGCATCCAGCGCGGCGAAGGCGGTGCGGATGGCCTGCTCGAAGTCGGCGGGAAACGGGGTGTCGACCACCCATTGGCGGATTTCGGCGCCGGCGGCGGCCAGCTCGCGCACATCATCGGCGTTCAGCGTGTCCAGGCGCGCATTGATGCGGGCATCCAGGCCGGTGGACTTCAGGAAATCGCGGAAGGCCTCGGCCGTGGTCGCGAAGCCGCCCGGTACGCGGACGCCGGCGCCGGCCAACTGGCTGATCATTTCTCCGAGAGAAGCGTTCTTGCCTCCTACCGAGTCCACATCCGTCATGCGGAGCTGCTCGAACGATACAACGTACGACATAGTGTCACCTTTGAGATAGAAAAAGCGTGTTTGCCCGGCGTACGCGGAACGGGGAAAACCCGCCCCGCCCGTACGGCATGATCGCGTGCGCCCGGCAAACCAGCCTTGCCCCCGGTTCGGGTGACTGGTAACCTTCGCGGATTGTACCGTTTCTGACGCTTGGTGGTTCAAGAATCCATGACCGACTCCCCTATCGAACGCCCGGTGTTCATCGTCTCGGACAGCACCGGAATCACCGCTGAAACGTTCAGCCACGCTGTGCTGTCCCAATTCGAGGAAATCGCTTTCCAGTCCATCCGCCTGCCCTTCATTGACTCGGTCGAAAAAGCGGATGCCGCCGCGCGCCGCATCACCCAGCAGGCGGATCGAGGCGGTCCGACGCCGCTCGTGTTCAGCACGCTGGTGGACTCGGAAATCGCCGACCGCATCCGCGCGGCGCCGTGCGTCTTCCTGGATCTGTTCGGCTCTTTCGTTCACCACCTCGAAGGCGTCCTGGGCGTGAGCGCCAGCCGTTCGGTGGGCCGCTCCCATACCAACGGCCGCAGCAAGCAGTACAACAACCGCATCGAAGCCATCAATTTCAGCCTGGCCCACGATGACGGACAGTACATCCAGGGACTGGAGCAGGCCGACGTCATCCTGGTGGGGGTTTCGCGCTGCGGCAAAACGCCCACCAGCCTCTATCTGGCCATGCAGTACGCGGTCAAGGCCGCCAATTACCCGCTGATCCCCGAAGACTTCGACCGGGGCGCCCTGCCCGCCGCCCTGCTGCCTTACCGGCGCAAGCTGTTCGGCCTGTCGATCCAGCCCGAGCGGCTGGCCGAGGTCCGCAACGAACGCCGTCCCAACAGCACCTATGCTTCGTTGAAGCAATGCCGCCAGGAAATCGCCGATGCCGAACGCCTGATGCGCATGGAAAACATCCCCTGGCTGTCCACCACCACCCGTTCGATCGAGGAAATCTCCACCAAGATCCTCGACGAGGTCGGCCTGGACCGGATGAGCTATTAGCCTTGCTTTCGCCGCGCCGCGCGCGCCTGCACCATAAGCGCCAATTGCTGCCGCCGCTGCTCGAACAGGCAGACGGCGGCCGCGGCCGCGACGTTCAGAGACTCGACCCCTTTGACCTGCGGAATGTGGATGCGCCAATCGGCCCGTTCCAGCAGATCATCCGCCACGCCCTGGCCCTCGTTGCCGAATAGCCAGACGCAGGGTTGGCGCAGATCCTTGGCATACAGGATTTCGGCCTGTTCCAGCGTGGTGGCGGCCAACGGGATGTCCAGGCGTTCGGTCAATGCGGCGAGATCCGCGTGTTCGTAGATTTCGAGCGCGAAATGCGCCCCCTGGCCGCTGCGCAGGACCTTGGGCGACCAAGCCGAGGCGCAGCCTTCGGACAGGTAGGCCTGCCGCAGGCCGGCCGCAGCGGCCGTGCGCAGCAGCGTGCCCAGGTTGCCCGGGTCTTGAACCCGATCCAGCCACAGAGTGCCGGCCGCGATCCGCGCCGGCGGCGCCGGGACGGGCGCCTCGACCACGAAGAACACGGCGGGGCCGTGCTCGACCTGGGACAGGACGGTGGCGAGATTGTTCTGCAAGACGACGCGGCGCCCCTGGGCGCAGGCCTGCCAGATCGGCCCGATCCAGTCCAGGGACAAGGCGGATTCGCCGACCACCAGCGTGGGCGGCGGGCCCTTGTGCTCCAGCCAGGCGCGGCACAGGTGCTCGCCTTCAAGAATGACACGGGCGTCGCGGCGGCCCGGCCGGCCTTGGGCCAGGCGCAGCCAGGCGCGATAATCCGGGTTGTCGCGTGAGGCGATATGGCGGACGGGGATGGAAGTGCTCATAGGAGACGGCGCACGGGGGCAAAGCCGCGCCGATGCTCGGGGCAAGGGCCGAATTCGGCCAGCCGGGCCAGATGCAGCGCAGTGCCGTAGCCCTTGTGCTGGTCGAAAGCATAGTGCGGGTAACGCGCATGCAATTCCAGGCAGCAGGCATCGCGCGCCGTCTTGGCCAGGATCGAGGCGGCGGAAATCGCAGGCTCCCGCGCATCCCCCCCGACGAGAGCCCGGGCGCGGCACGGCAGCCCCTTGGGCAGGCGATTGCCATCCACCAGAATCAGCGCCGGCGCGCGGGACAGCTCCAGGCAGGCCCGCTGCATGGCCAGCATCGTCGCGTGCAGGATGTTCAGGCGCTCGATCTCCTCGACGCTGGCGTGGGCGACCGCCCAGGACAACGCCCGCTCACGGATCAGGCTGGCCAGGCGCTCCCGGCGCCCGGCGCTGAGTTTCTTGGAATCATCCAGGCCTTCGATGGGCCGGGCCGGGTCCAGGATCACGGCGGCCGCGTAGACGGGGCCGGCCAAGGGGCCGCGCCCCGCTTCGTCGACGCCCGCGACGAGGCCGCCCTCTTCCCGGGAGTCGAACAGATCAGGCTGCGCGGCCATGGCTGACCTCCAGGATGGCCCGCGCCGCCAGGCCCGGCGTATCGCGGCTGAGCGTCTCATGAAGCGCGGTGAAGCGCCGGGCGATGCGCTCGGCCAGAACCGTGTCGGTCAAGGCCGCCCAGACATGCTCGGCCAGCGCCTGGGGCGTGGCGGCCTCTTGCAGCAGTTCGGGGACGACGAATTCGCGCTCGAGGATGTTCGGCAAGCCGATCCACGGCAGGCTCGGTGCGTCCTGGCCGGATTTCCAGGCCATGATGCGCCGCATCCAGGGCGTGATGACGTAGGAAATCACCAGGGGACGCTTGAAAAGCGCGGCCTCCAGGGTTGCCGTTCCGCTGGCCACCAGGACGGCGTCGGCGGCTTCCATGGCATGCCAGGCGACCGGCCACTCGGCGGTATCCAGGCCATCGGCGCGCGCCTGCGTGTCCGGCCCCGCCTCGGGCGGGGCGGACAGGATCAGGCAGCCCGGGACGGGATGCCGCGCCAGAACGGCCTCGAACTGGGCCCGGCGCTGCGCATTGACGACCGGCACGATGACCTGCAGATCGGGCGCCTGGCGCTGCAGCATCTGGGCGGCCTGCAGGAACCGGGGAGCCAGCAGGCGGATCTCCGATTCGCGACTGCCCGGCATCAGCGCCAGCACCTTGCGCCCGGGCTCCAGCCCCAGGCGCGCGCGTGCGGCGGCGCGGTCGGGATGCACGGGGATGAGTTCGGCCAGGGGATGGCCCACGTAGGTGACGGGCACGCCCTGCTCGCGGTACAGATCGACCTCGAAGGGAAACAGGACCAGCATGTGCGACACGGCGCGGCGGATCTGGTGGATGCGCTCGAAGCGCCAGGCCCAGATCGACGGGCCGACGAAATGCACGGTGGGGATGCCGGCGGCGCGCAGTTTTTCCTCCAGCCTCAGATTGAAATCCGGCGCATCGACACCGACGAAGACGTCCGGCCGCCAGGCCAGCGTCCGGCGCCGGGTATCACGCCAGGTGCGGATCAGGCGCGGGGCCTGGCGCAAGGCATCGACATAGCCGAACACCGACAGCGCATCCATGGGATGCCAGGCCTCGAAGCCCGCCCGGCGCATGGCCGGGCCGCCGATGCCCATCGCCCGGGTTTCGGGATCGTGCGCCTTCAGGCCGCGCAGCATGCGCGCCGCCAGCAGGTCGCCGGAAGGCTCTCCGGCCACGATGGCGGCGGAAAGGCTCATGGACGGGCGATGCCCCGGTTGGATGCGCTCAGGAAATCGAGCAAGGTCTGGACGGCGGGCGCCTCGGCCGGATGCTCGGCCTGAAGGGCCGCCAGCGCCTCGATGGCTTGCTCCACGCTGAGCTGGCGCCGGTAAAGGATTTTGTAGGCGTCCTTGAGGACCTGGATATCGGCCGGGGTGAAGCCCCGCCGGCCCAGGCCTTCGGCATTGATGCCGACCGGGCGGAAGGAATCGCCCGCGCCGATCATGTAGGGCGGCACGTCCTGGCGCACCGAACTGGTGCCGCCGATCATGACGTGCGCGCCGATGCGCACGAACTGGTGCACCGCCGACAGACCGCCGAGGATGGCCCAGTCGCCGATATGGATGTGGCCCGCCAACTGCACGCTGTTGGCGATCACGATGTGGCTGCCCAGTTGGCAATCGTGGGCGATGTGCACATAGGCCATGATCCAGTTGTCATCGCCCAGCCGCGTGGTGCCGACATCCTGCGCGGTGCCGGTGTTCACGGTCACGAATTCGCGAAAGGTGTTGCCCGCGCCGATCTCCAGCGCCGTGGGCTCGCCCGCGTACTTCTTGTCCTGGGGGATGCCGCCGATGGAGCAATAGCGGTAGAAGTGGTTGTCCGGGCCGATGACGGTGTACCCGTCGATCGCACAATACGGGCCGATGCGCGTGCGCGCCCCGATGCGGACATGCTCGCCGATGAGACTGTAGGGTCCGACGACGACGTCTTCGCCCAGCACCGCACCCGGCGCGACCAGAGCCGTGGGGTGGATCTGCGCGGCGCCCATCATTCCTCCAGGATACGCACCGCGCACATGATCTTGGCCTCGGCGGCGATCTGGTCGTCGACCTTGGCTACGGCGGTGTATTTGCAGATGGAGCGGCTCAATTTATCGGCCGAGACTTCCATGCGCAGTTGGTCGCCCGGCACGACGGGGCGGCGGAACCGCGCGCCATCCACGCCCACCAGGTAATAGGCGATCTTGGTGCTGGCCAGATTGGGCGCGCCGGCGTCGGCGAAGGAGAACAGCGCGGCGGCCTGGGCCAGCGCCTCGATGATGAGGACGCCGGGCATCACGGGATGATGGGCGAAATGCCCCTGGAAGAAGGGCTCGTTGTAGGTGACATTCTTGATGGCGACGATGCTCTTGCCCGGATCCATTTCCAGGACGCGGTCCACGAGCAGCATCGGCTGCCGATGCGGCAGCCGTTCCATGATGTCTTTGATATCGAGTTCCATTATTGTGTGTCCTGCTTGTGGTTCTTCGACTGGCCGGATGTCCCGGCGGCGCCGAGACGTTCCGCGGCGCGCAGCCGTTTGCGCAATTGCGCGAGCTGGCCGATCACGGCTGCATTATGCTGCCAGGCGCCATGCTCGGCCACGGGAAAGACCCCGGTGTAGCGCCCGGCCTTGAGAATATCCGAGGTGACCGCCGTGCCGCCCGAAATATGCACGTCGTCGCCCAGCGTCAGGTGACCGCCGAACATGGCCGCCCCGCCGATGACGCAGCGCCGGCCCATCGTGGTGGACCCGGCCACGCCCACGCAGGCGGCCATCGCGGTGTGATCGCCGATCCGGCAATTATGTCCGATCATGATCTGGTTATCGAGCTTGACGCCATGGCCCAGCACCGTATCTTCGACCGCGCCCCGATCAACGGTGGTATTGGCGCCGATTTCCACGTCGTCGCCAATGCGCACCCCACCCAGTTGCGCGATCTTGGCCCAGGCGCCGGCGGTGCGCGGATCGGGCGCAAAACCGAAGCCATCGGCTCCCAGCACCACGCCGGAATGCAGAATGGCGCGGGCGCCGACATGCACCCCATGGTAGAGCGTGACCCGGGCGTGCAGCAGGCTGTCGGGGCCAATGGAGCTATCCGCGCCAATGAAGCATCCCGCGCCAATGCGCACGCCCTCGGCCAGGCGGACGCCGGATTCGATCACCGCCAGCGGCCCGATGTGGACGCCGTCGGCCAGGACGGCGTCCTCGGCGATCACGGCGCTGGGGTGGATGCCCCGGGGCAAGCCGGCTTGGCGATGACGGTCGAACCACTGGGCCAGCAGCGCATACATCAAGTAGGGTTGCGGACACAGAACCGCCGCCCAGACGGGTTGGCCCGGGCGGCGGGCCCGGTAGGCCTCCCAATCCTGCTGGCGAAGGATGACGGCGGCCGCGCCGCAATCATCCAGTTGGGCCTGCAGACGGGGATTGGACAGGAAGCTGATCTCGGAACAACCAGCCGACTGCAGCGAGCCGATGCCCGCAATCTTCAGCGCGCCGGCCTCCGGATCCCCCTCGATGCTGCATCCCAGACCGACCGTATCGGCAGCCCGCAACAGCTCGGATAATGCGGGTGCCCGATCGGGCGCGAGCAGCACAGGCATCGGAAATCAGCCGCCCAGAGCGCCGATGACCTGGTCGGTGATATCCACGCGCGGGCTGACCGTGACGGCGTCCTGGATGATCAGATCGTAGTTCTGCTGTTCAGCGATCTTCTTGATCGCGGCATCGGCCTTTTCCACGATGGCGGAAAATTCCTCGTTGCGGCGACGGTTGAAGTCTTCCTGGAATTCACGGCGCTTGCGCTGCAGATCGGAATCCATGTCCTGAAGCTTGCGCTGGCGCTTGACGCGCTCGGATTCGGACAGCACCGGAGCGTCCTTGTCGAGCTTCTGGGCCTCGGCGCGCAGGTTGTCGGCCAAGCGCTGCAGATCCTGATCGCGTTTCTTGAATTCGCTTTCGATCTTGGCCTGAGCCGCCTTGGCGGGCTTGGAATCGCGCAGGATGCGCTCCGTGCTCACAAAACCGATCTTTGTGCCCTGGGCATAGGCGGGCGCGACGAACAGCGCCCCCAGGCCCACGGCCGCCGCCAGGGCCAATGCCCGGTGGCCACGCACGGCGCGTTGCGCCAGGGTTGAAACATTCAGACCTGAAACAAACATGATAAGGAATCCACCTAGGATCAAAGCAGCTACAAAGGGAGTTATTGTGCCATCAAACGGGGGGAATCAGAAACCCGTACCAATCTGGAACTGGAAGACCTGTTTCTGGTCGCCTTCCTTGGCGTTCAAGGCGCGGCCGAAGGACAACTGCAGCGGCCCGAGAGGCGATTCCCAGGACAGGCCCAGACCCGCGGAGTATTTCCAGCCGCAGGGATCGGCCACCTGGCCGTACTGGCCGTTGGCGCAACCGGAACCATCGGTCGTGGAGACCTGGCCGACGTCCGAGAACATGAACCAGCGCAGGGTGCGGTCGCGAGAAGCCCCGGGAAACGGCAGGTACAACTGCACGTTGCCGACAATGCGCTTCGAGCCGCCCAGATAAGTGTCGGTCAGGGTGTCGCGCGGCCCCAGCGAGGCGCCTTCGTATCCGCGCACCGAACCGATGCCGCCCGCGTACATGTTCTTGATGACCGGGAAGGCCTTGCCGCTGTTGCCGTAGGTCTTGGCCCAATCGACCTGGCCGTTCAGGGCCAGGGTGAAGGCCCGGCCCAGGGGCCAGTAATACTGCTGCTGGCCGCTGAGTTTGTAGTAGCGCAGGTCCATGGTGGAGATATCGGCGGACACGCGGGTGTAGCTGCCGCGGTGGGGCGCGAGCGCGCTGTCGCGGGTGTCTTTGGCCCAACCCACGCTGAAGATGGCGGCATTGGTAGAGTCGCCGTAGTCGTCGACGAAGTTCTGGTAGGCCAGGGGCGCCGGGTTGGTGCCGCTGCGGTTGATGTCCTTGAGCGAGTTGCGCTCGAAGGTCACGCCGGCGAAGATGCGGTCGACTTCGGAGATCGGCACGCCGAAGTTCAGGCCCAGGCCCATGGATTCGACCGTGTACCAGCCGGTGGAGCCACTGTCGGAGACATCGTACGGCGTGGTGCGGCGATAGTACAGGGACGTGGTTTTGCTGATGCCGTCCTGGGTCCAGTAGGGGTTGGTGTGCGAGACCACCGCCGCGCGGTTGGTCTTGCTGGTATTGACGTTCAGGGACAGGGAGTTGCCGCTGCCGAACACGTTGTCCTGGCTGATGCCGGCCGACAGCATCAGCTTGTCGGTGGAGCCGTAGCCCACGCCCAGGCTGATCATGCCGGTGGGTTTTTCCTTGACGTCGACGTTGACGTCCACCTGGTCGGGCGAACCCGGCACCGGATCCGTCTTGACGTCGACCTCGGTGAAATAGCCCAGGCGGTCGATGCGCTCTTTGGAGGTCTTGATGCTGGACGAGTCGTACCAGGCGGCTTCCTGCTGGCGCATTTCGCGGCGCACGACTTCGTCGCGGGTGCGGGTGTTGCCGCCCACATTGATGCGGCGCACGTAGACGCGGCGACCCGGATCGACATAGAAGGTGAGCTTGGCGACGCGGTTTTCGCGGTCCAGCATCGGGCTGGGATTGACGTTGGCGAAGGCATAGCCCAGCGAGCCCAGATAGTCCGTGATCGATTTGGCCACGGCGTTGGTTTTTTCAGCCGAAAAGGTCTCGCCCTCTTTGACGGTGACCAACGGCTGCAGCTTGTCTTCCAGCCCCAGCAGATCGCCGGCCAGATCGACCGCGCCCAGCGTATAGGGCTCGCCCTCGTGCAGGGTCATGGTGATGTAGATTGCCTTGCGATCGGGCGAGATCGACACCTGAGGAGGCTCCATGGAGAACTCCAGGTAGCCTCGATCGAGGTAGTACGAACGGATGCGCTCCACGTCGCCCTCGAGCTTTTCGCGCGAGTATTTGTTGGTGCCCGTGTACCAGGTCATGATGCCGCCGGTCGTCAGCTCCATCTGGTCTTCCAGGGTGCCGGCGGAGAAAACGTGATTGCCGATGAACTCGATCTTGTCGATGGTGGCGACGTCTCCTTCGAAGATATCGAAGCTGACCCCGACCCGGTTGCGCTCCAGCGGCGTGATGACGGGGTTGATCTGCACGCCGTATTTGCCCTTGGACAGATACTGCTGCTTGAGTTCGAAGACCGCGCGGTCGAGCATGGCCTGATCGAAGATCCGGCCTTGTCCGAAACCGACCTGCGCCAGCGACGTCGTCAGGGCCTTGGCATCGAATTCACGCATGCCGTTGAAATTGATCGAGGCGATCGTGGGCCGCTCTTCGACTGTGACGACCAGGACGTTGCCCAGGGCATCGATCTTGACGTCGTTGAAGAAACCCGTGCCGTAGAGCTTCTGGATGGCGGCCGAGGCCTCTTCCTGCGTGAAGGTCTGGCCGACTTTAACGGGCAGATAGGTGAAGATGGTACCCGGATCGACGCGTTCGATCCCCTTGACCTGGATATCCTGGACCACGAAGGGCGTAAAGGCCGATGCGATGGCGGGTGCCAGCAGGGTCGCCAGCACCAGGGGGATGGCACGCTTGATCAGACGAAAATTCCGGGGAGACGACATCCTGGCAATCCTATTTGGCCGTAGGGGAACACGCGACAGCGATGCGCGATTGTAAGTCACAACCTCATCCGCTGAAAAGCCGCGAAAAATCATTGAATAGCGCCAGAACCATGAGGCCCAGCACGAGGCCCAGACCCAGTCTCTGGCCAAGGTCCCGGGCATGCCCGGACAGCGGCCGCCCGCCTCGGAGCGCCTCGATCAGGTAGAACAGCAGATGGCCGCCGTCCAGCATGGGAATGGGCAGCAGGTTGAGCACGCCGATGCTGATGCTGATGAGCGCCAGAAAGCCCAGATAGGATTCCAGTCCGAGCCGCGCGGTCCGGCCGGCGTACTCGGCGATGGTGACCGGCCCGGTGACGTTTTTCCAGGATACGTCGCCCAGCACCATGCGCCCCATCATGCGCAATGTGAACAGGCTCATGTCGGCCGTGCGCCGGACGCCGTGCCACACACTGTCCAGCGGCCCCAGGCGGACCAGTACCTCGGGCCGCTCGGCCTGGATCAGCGCGCCGATGCGGCCGACCGGGCGACCGTCCTCGCCGGCTTCCGGCCGGGGCGTCACCGAGAGCGAGACTTGGACGTCCTGGCGCTCTACAAGCAAGCGCAGCGGCTGGCCGGGGTGCGCCTGAATGATCCGCACGAAGTCTTCGACGGAAGGATGTTCCAGGTCGCCGGCCGCCAGGATCCTGTCGCCCGCGCGCAGGCCGGATTGTTCGGCGGCCCCGCCCGGAACAAGCTCGCCCGCCACCGGATACGGCGCCCGCAGAACCAGCCCCGAGGCCCGCACCGGATCGGGGCCATCCGGCGTGACGGATTGCGGATCGAGCCTCAATGTTTCTTCGCGCAGCGCCCCATCGGGGGACGTCAACGCCAGGGAGACCGTGCCGCCCAGGGACAACGGTTCGGCCAATTGCCACCGGGCCTGAGTCCAGGAAGCGACCGGCTCCCCTCCTACGGCCGTCAGCGTATCCCCGTCGCGCACGCCCGCCGCCGCGGCCGGCGTGCCGGCCGGTGGCGCCGCAAGCACGGCGGCCGGCTCTTGCATGCCCCACAAGCCCAGGAAGGCGTAGATCAGGGCGGCCAGGATCAGATTGGCGGCGGGGCCGGCCGCCACCACCGCGGCGCGACGGGCCAGCGGCTGGGCGTTGAATACCGCCCGACGCGTTGCTTCGTCCGCGCCGGGCGGGGCTTCGTCGAGCATCTTGACGTAGCCGCCCAGGGGAATGGCTGACAAGGCCCATTCCGTGCCGTGCCGGTCGTGGCGGCGCAGCAGAATCGGCCCGAAACCAACCGAGAAGCGGACGATGGGTACGCCCGCACGCCGGGCCACCCAGTAGTGGCCCAGTTCGTGAAAGGTCACGAGCAGGCCCAGGGCGAGGAGGAAGGCGAACAGCGTCAGCAGCATGAGGAAAGGCCGGGAAAAGACGGAATCAACGGGCGTCGCAGAAACCGGCGGCGACACGGCGCGTGCGCGCGTCCAGATCCAGGATTTCCGCCAGGGAGGACGGCGTCTGCGCGCCTC
The DNA here is from genome assembly GCF_040955415.1 of Castellaniella ginsengisoli. Classification (NCBI taxonomy): domain Bacteria; kingdom Pseudomonadati; phylum Pseudomonadota; class Betaproteobacteria; order Burkholderiales; family Alcaligenaceae; genus Castellaniella; species Castellaniella ginsengisoli. The sequence goes on from NZ_CP158257.1 coordinate 2,595,488, forward strand.
GGGCCACCGAGTCGTCCAGGCAGTGTTCGATGACGGACGGGATCTGGGTATACCGGATGCGCCCCCGCAGGAAACCCTCCACCGCGACTTCGTTGGCCGCATTCAATGCGATACAGGCGCCCTGCCCCTGGCCCAGCGCGTCGAAGGACAGCCGCAGGCAGGGGAAGCGCACCAGATCCGGCGTTTCGAAATCCAGCCGCCCCAGCCGGGCAAGCTCCAGCAGGCCGACGCCGCCGTCGATGCGGTCCGGATAGCCTAGACCGTAGGCGATGGGGGTGCGCATGTCGGGCTGGCCCAACTGGGCCAGGATGGAGCCGTCCAGGTATTCCACCATGGAATGCACCACGCTCTGGGGATGGACGACGACCTGGATGCGCTCCATCGGCATGGAAAACAGCCAGTGGGCTTCGATGACTTCCAGCCCTTTGTTGAGCATGGTGGCCGAATCGACGGAAATCTTCCGGCCCATGCGCCAGTTGGGGTGGGCGCAGGCTTGATCCGGCGTGACGGATTCGAGTTGATCCAGCGCGGTGCGGCGAAACGGCCCTCCCGAGGCCGTCAGCAGCAGCCGGCGCACCCCTTCGGCCGGATTGGTGGGCGCGCGCGCGCGATCCGCCGATTGCGGCAGGCACTGGAAAATGGCGTTGTGTTCGCTGTCGATGGGCAGCAGCTCGGCGCCGGATTCCCGCACGGCCTGCATGAAGAGGCTGCCCGCCGCCACCAGCGCTTCTTTATTGGCCAGCAGCACTCGTTTGCCTGCCCGCGCCGCCGCCAACGCACCGGGCAGGCCGGCGGCGCCCACGATGGCCGCCATGACAGCCGTGACTTCGGGGTCGGCCGCCGTGTCGGCCAGCGCCTGGGCCCCCTGGCGGATCTCGGGCAGGGGCCGGCCGGCCGGCCAGGCGGCCTTGAAGCGGGCATGGGCATCGTCGTCGGGCACGATCACGACCCGCGCCGCATGCCGCGCCGCCTGTTCCGCCAGCGCTTCGATGCGGCTGTAGGCGCTCAAGGCATGCACGGAGAACCGGTCCGGATGGCGCGCCACGACATCCAGCGTGCTCACGCCGACGGAGCCGGTTGAGCCAAGAATGCAGAGACGATGCTGAACGGACATGATGCCTGGACCTGTGGATGCTAAGGAAACGGAAACGCGCCTGGCGGGCCTCTAGAGGCCCGCCAACAGCAGCAGAGCGGCTGCCGGCGCCACGGGCAGCACCGCATCGATGCGGTCGTATACGCCGCCATGGCCCGGCAGCAGTTGGCTGGAATCCTTGACCCCCGCGCGACGCTTGAGCAACGACTCGAAAAGATCGCCGAGGATGGACCAGGCCGCCAGCGCCACGCCGGACAGGACCAGGCCCGCCCAGCCGATCCGCGCCTGCAGCAACGCCCCGAAACTGCCCGGCCACCACAGGGCCGTGGCGATCAGCCAGATCGTGGCCGCCAGGATGCCGCCGGCCGCTCCCTCAAGCGTCTTGCCTGGGCTGACGCGCGGGGCGAGCTTATGGCGCCCCAGACTGCGGCCCGTGAAATAAGCGGCGATATCGGCGGCCCAGATCAGGGCCCACAGACTGATCAGCGCCGCCGCTCCGTGGCGCAGGAATACCCAGGCCAGCGCATACCAGGCTGCGGCCAGCACCAGCACGCCGGCCAGAACCAGTACGCCGGGCCGGCAAGCATGCGGGATCCGGGCCCGCACCACCGTCGCGGGCGCGAGGGTGAGCCAGAACAGCACCGCCAGCGGCAGCACATAGAAGCCGAACGCGGTTTCCAGCGCCGGCTGGCCGTCGACCAACAGGCGCGAAAACAGCACCAGCGTGAACACGGCCAGCACCGCGCCTCCCCAGCGGACAGCGGCGCCGTCGATGACCAGCCGCAGCCATTCCCAGAGAGCGCAGCCGGTCATCAGGCCCAGCAGCGTCAGCATGGGCCATGGCGAGGGGGCCGTCACGGCGGCCGCCACGATCGCTAACAGGACGATGGCAGTGAGGATGCGCTGGCGCAGCATGGGCTTCCTTTCAGTCGGCGTCGCGCAACTGAGCGCTGGTACGGCCGAAACGCCGTTCCCGGCCCCGATACCACGCAAAGGCCTGATCGAGCTGCGCGGCGTCGAAATCCGGCCACCAGCAGTCGGTGAAGTACAGTTCAGTATAGGCCAGTTGCCAGATCAGGAAATTGGAGATGCGCTGCTCTCCGCCGGTGCGAATGAACAGGTCGGGCTCAGGCGCGTAGGCCATGGCCAGCCAGGGGGTCAGCACGGTCTCGTCCAGAGCCTGCGGGTGCGCGGCAAGCTCTGGCCGATCCGCCAGCAAGGCCCGGACGGCCTGCAGAATATCCCATCGCCCGCCGTAATTGGCGGCAATGGTCAACGTCAGGGCCGTCTGCGAGGCGGTCCGGCGCTCGGCCGCTTCGATCAGGCCGCGCAGATGCGGGTCAAAAGCGGACAGATCCCCGACCACCCGCAGCCGCACGCCCTGGGCTTCCAGATGGTCGACTTCTTTTTCCAGCGTGCGCACGAACAGGCGCATCAGCAGAGAGACTTCCTGGGCCGGGCGGCGCCAGTTCTCGGAGCTGAAGGCGAACAAGGTCAGGTAGCGCACGCCGCGCAGGCCGCAGGCCTCGACGATGCGGCGCACGGCCTGGACGCCGCGCACATGCCCCGCCGTACGCGGCAGCATCCTTCGCGTCGCCCAGCGGCCATTGCCATCCATGATGATGGCGACATGCCGGGGCACGTCCCCGGTATCTGGAATGGCAAGCGTGGAGGAGCAGGTCTCGGTCATACGCCGTGGATGCATGCCGACGGGCTCTAGACCGTCATGATCTCGGCTTCCTTCTGGGCGACGAGCTTGTCGATCTCCGCCACGTAGCGGTCGGTGAGCTTCTGGACTTCGTCCTGCCCGCGGCGATCCTCGTCTTCCGAGATTTCTTTTTCCTTGACGAGTTTTTTCAAGGTTTCGTTGGCTTCCCGGCGCAGATTGCGAATCGCGACCTTGGCGTCTTCCCCTTCGCCGCGCACGACCTTGGTCAGATCGCGGCGGCGCTCTTCGGTCAGGGCCGGCATCGGCACGCGGATGTTGTCGCCCATGGCAATGGGATTCAAGCCGAGGTCGGATTCGCGGATGGCTTTCTCGACGGGGCCGGCCATCGTTTTTTCCCAGACCTGCACGCTGAGGGTGCGGGCATCGATCACGGTCACGTTGGCCACCTGGCTCACCGGCACAGGAGAGCCGTAATATTCGACTTGCACGTGATCCAGGATTCCGGCATGGGCCCGGCCCGTGCGGATCTTGGCCAGGCCGGCCTTCAGGGAATCGATGGATTTGCCCATGCGCTCTTCGGTCGAGCGGCGAATGTCGGAAAGACTCATGAGGATTCCTATACCTGAACCAGGGTGCCTTCGTCCTCGCCGCAGACGACGCGTCGAAGGGCTCCCGGCTTGTTGATTGAAAAGACCTTGATCGGCAGCTTCTGGTCGCGGCACAGTGCGAACGCCGTGGCGTCCATGACTTCGAGGCGGCGCACGATGGCCTCGTCGAAACTGATGCGCGAGTAACGCGTGGCGCTGGGGTCCTTGTTGGGATCGGCGCTGTAGATGCCGTCGACCTTGGTGGCCTTGAGGACCATCTCGGCGCCGATCTCGGCGCCGCGCAATGCGGCGGCCGTATCAGTCGTGAAGAACGGGTTGCCCGTACCGGCCGCAAAGATGACGACCTTGCCTTCTTCGAGGTAGCGCAACGCTTTGGGACGGATATAGCGCTCGACCACCTGGTCGATGTTGAGGGCCGATTGCACCCGGGCGTCGACGCCATGGTTCTTCAGCGCATCCTGCAGCGCCAGGCCGTTCATGACGGTCGCCAGCATCCCCATGTAGTCGGCCGTCGCGCGATCCATGCCCTGGGCGCCCGGCGCGACGCCGCGAAAGATATTGCCCCCGCCGATCACCACGGCCAGTTGCACCCCGAGGGACACGACGCCGTGGATTTCCTCGGTCATGCGGAGTATGGTCGCGCGGTTGATGCCGAAGGCATCGCCGCCCATCAGAGCCTCGCCCGAAAGTTTCAGGAGAACGCGCTTGTAGGCAGGAGTTGACATGCAGGGTTCCTGGAAGGAGAAATGATCGAAGCGTAGGGCGGCACCGATGCAGGGGGCCGAAGGCCCCCTGCAAGGGGTACGCGCGGGTCTGGGGTTGTCAGGCGGGGCGCAAGCCGCAGCGACCGCCTAGCGGTCGCGAGGGCTTGCGGCGCAGCATGGCGAATCCAGGCGCGATGCCATCGTACCCGAAATCAGTCGGAATCAGGAACCGCTGGCGGCAGCGGCGACTTCGGCGGCGAAGTCCTCGGACTTCTTCTCGATGCCCTCGCCCACCACGAACAAGGCATAGCGATTGATGCGCGCGGACTTTTCCTTGAGCATCTGCTCCACGCTCTGCTTGTCGTTCTTGACGAAGGGCTGCGACATGAGCGTGACTTCCTTCAGGAACTTCTGCACCGAGCCCTCGACCATCTTGGCCACGATCTCGGCGGGCTTGCCGGACTCGGCAGCCTTCTGTTCGGCCACGGAGCGTTCGGCGGCGATCAGCGCGGGATCCACGCCGTCGGCATTCAGGGCGCGGGGCTTGGTCGCGGCGATGTGCATGGCCAGATCCTTGCCGACTTCATCTTCGCCGGCGAAATCGACCAGCACGCCGATGCGTCCGCCATGCACGTAGCTGTTCAGGCGGTCCACGGTATCGAAGCGCTGGAAGCGGCGCACCGACATGTTTTCACCGATCTTGCCCACCAGGTGGGTGCGCACGGACTCGACCGTGCCCTCGCCCATGGCGCAGCCGCTCAGGGCGGCCAGGTCGGCGGGATTGCGTTCGGCGGCAATGCGGGCCAGGTCGTTGACGAAGGCGATGAAGTCGTCGTTCTTGGCGACGAAGTCGGTTTCGCAGTTGACTTCGACCAGTGCGCCCGTCTTGCCATCGTCGGCAATGTACAGGCCGACCAGGCCTTCGGCCGTGACGCGCTCGGCGGCCTTGGAGGCCTTGCTGCCCAGCTTGATGCGCAGCAACTCTTCGGCGCGGGCCAGATCGCCCTCGGCTTCGGTCAGGGCTTTCTTGCATTCCATCATGGGCGCGTCGGTCTTTTCGCGCAGTTCCTTGACCATGGCGGCGGTGATTTGAGCCATTGTGTTCTCTCCTGTTCAATCAATGCGCGCACCGACGCACGGCGCGCGACGCGCCCGCCGCCAGGCGGCGGCGGGACGGACGGCGGAAGGCAGGGAATTACTCCTGGTCTTGATCCTGCTCGACTTCGATGAATTCCTCGCCCTCGGCCAGTTCTTCGACCAGGCCGTTCAGGCTCTGTTCGCGGCCGGCCAGCACGGCGTCGGCCATGCCGCGGGCATACAGGGCGATGGCCTTGGAGGAGTCATCGTTGCCCGGGATGACGTGATCGATGCCTTCGGGCGAGTGATTGGTGTCGACCACACCGACCACCGGGATGCCCAGCGTGCGGGCTTCGGCCACGGCGATCTTGTGGTAACCCACGTCGATCACGAACAGCGCGTCGGGCAGCGTGTTCATATCCTTGATGCCGCCGATGGACTTGTTGAGCTTGTCCATTTCGCGCGCGAACATCAGCGCCTCTTTCTTGGTCATGTGCTCGGTGGCGCCTTCGGCCTGCTGGGCTTCCATATCCTTGAGGCGCTTGATCGAGGTCTTGACCGTCTTGAAGTTGGTCATCATGCCGCCCAGCCAGCGGCTGTCGACGTAAGGCATGCCGCAGCGCTGGGCTTCGGCGGCGATCAGCTCGCGTGCGGAGCGCTTGGTGCCGACGAACAGCACGTTGCCGCCGCGCGCGGCGATCTGGCGCACGAACTGGCTGGCTTCCAGGTATTTTTCAACCGTGCGCTCGAGGTTGACGATATGGATCTTGTTGCGCTGGCCGAAGATGTATTCGGCCATCTTGGGGTTCCAGTAACGGGTCTGGTGGCCAAAATGCACACCGGCTTCCAGCATTTCGCGCATGAGCGACATGAAAATTCTCCGAGAGGGTTTGGTCTTGTACCTGGCCAGTATCCGGGACTAAGATGTTTGACGGACACCCTTTGGGTAGCCAGGCACGCTATTTACAGCTAAGCCTATAATTCTACTATTCTTCAAGCATACACAGCAAGCACCCCCATGAGCCCAGTCATCACCGATCCCCATGAACTCGACCAGATGCGCGCCGCCTGCCAGGCCGCCGCGAGCATCCTGGACTACCTCGAACCCCACGTGCGCGCCGGGGTCACGACGGGGGAGCTCGAACGCCTGTGCATGGACTACCTCACCAATACGCTGAAGGTGAAATCGGCCACCGTGGGCTATGCCCCCCCGGGCTACCCGCCCTTCCCCGCCTCGATCTGCATTTCGGTCAACCACGTCATCTGCCATGGCATCCCCGGCGACAAAGTCCTGAAGAACGGCGACATCCTCAACATGGACATCACCATCATCAAGGATGGCTGGTTCGGTGACACCAGCCGCATGTACTGCGTGGGCGAGCCGTCCATCCTCGCGCGCCGCCTCATCGACACCACCTACGAGTGCATGTGGCTGGGCATCGAGCAGGTCCGCCCAGGCGCCACCCTGGGCGACATCGGCCACGCCATCCAGACCCACGCCGAAGCCGCAGGCTTCTCCGTGGTGCGCGAATACTGCGGCCACGGCGTCGGCCGGCGCTTCCACCAGGATCCCCAGGTGCTGCATTACGGCAAACCCGGCACGGGCATGCGTCTGGAGCCCGGCATGATCTTCACCATCGAACCCATGATCAATGCCGGCCGCCGCGAAATCCGCACGCTGGCCGATCAATGGACGGTGGTCACGCGTGACCACAGCCTCTCGGCTCAATGGGAGCACAGCGTTCTGGTCACGAATGACGGCTACGAGGTTCTGACGGTCTCGCCCGGCATGCCTGCGCCGCCGGCCTTCGCCAAGGCTGCCCGCACGGTCGCCTGACGCGCATGGCCACGCGTCCGGCAGCATCGCTGCCGCCCGCCGCAAAGGATTCCGACCGGCCGCAGCAGGCGCTGGCCGAGCTGCGCACCCGGATGCAGGCACGGAGGACCGAGGCGGTGCAAGCCTGGCGCGCGCACCTGCGCCCCGACACGCTGCTGTCGACCCTGAGGCGCACCGCCGACGAGACGCTGCGCGGCCTGCTGAAGATCCATCCCCTGCCGTCGGGCGCCTGCGCCGCCGCCGTCGGCGGCTACGGCCGCGGCGAGCTCTACCCCGGCTCCGACCTCGACATCCTGATCCTTCTGGAGCGCGCGCCCGACGCCGCCGACCGCGAGCGCATCGAGGCGCTGGTCGCCGCTCTGTGGGACATCGGCCTGGAGCCGGGCCTGAGCGTGCGCACCCTGGAACAATGCCGTCAGGAAGCCGCCGCCGACATCACCGTCCAGACTTCCCTCCTGGAAGCCCGCTGGCTGGCCGGCGGCCGGGCGTTGTTCCAGCGGTTCCGCGAGCGGATGCAACAGGATCTCAACCCCTGCGATTTCTATCTGGCCAAGCGCACCGAAATGCAGCAACGCCATGCGCGCCACCAGGACACGCCCTATGCGCTCGAGCCGAACTGCAAGGAAGCCCCCGGCGGCCTGCGCGACCTGCAGGTCCTGCTGTGGCTGGCCCGCGCGGCCGGCCTGGGCACGACCTGGACCGCCGTCGCGCGCACGGATCTGCTGACCTCGGCCGAGTTCCGGGCTTTACGGCGGGCGGAACTCGCCTTCAAGCGCCTGCGCATCGAATTGCATCTGCTGGCGGGCCGGCGCGAGGATCGCCTGCTGTTCGACCTGCAGCCGCGCCTGGCGTTGGTCTACGGTTTCGAAGACCAGCCCCACCGGCGCGCGGGCGAGCTGCTGATGCAGCGCTACTACTGGGCCGCGCGCGTGGTCTGCCAGGTCAACCGGCTGTTGATGCTGGCTCTGGAGGAACACCTGTTTCCCAGGCCCCAGGACGAGACCCTCGTTCTGGACGATGACTTCTGCATCCGTCGCGGACGGCTGGCCCTGATCCGCCAGGACGCTTTCGAACGCACGCCCGGCCTGCTGCTGAAGGTTTTTCTGATCACGCAACAACATCCGGAATTGCAAGGAATGGCCGCCGGCACACTGCGCGCCATGTGGCATGCGCGCCACCGCATCGACCGGGCGTTCCGCGACGACCCGGCCAACCGCCATCTGTTTCTCGAGATACTGCGCCAGCCGCGCGGCATCGTGCATGCCCTGCGCGACATGACGATGTGGAACATCCTGCCGCGCTACCTGCCCGTATTCCGGCGCATCGTGGGCCAGATGCAGCACGACCTGTTCCATGCCTACACCGTGGACCAGCACATCCTGATGGTGATCCGCAACCTGCGGCGCTTCACCATGCCCGAGCATGCCCAGGAATATCCCCTGGCCAGCCAGTTGATCGCCGATCTCGATGAGCATTGGCTGCTGTATGTGGCGGCGTTGTTCCATGACATCGCCAAGGGGCGCGGAGGCGATCATTCGCAATTGGGCGCGGCCGAGGTGCGACGCTTCGCGCGGCACCACGAACTGCCGCGCGAGTCCGTCGAACTGCTGGACTTCCTGGTGCGCGAGCACCTGACCTTGTCCCAGGTGGCCCAGAAGCGCGATCTGAGCGACCCCAGGGTGGTGCATGACTTCGCCGCCCGGGTCGGCTCCCGACGCCGGCTTGCCGCGCTGTACCTGCTGACGGTGGCCGACATCCGCGGCACCAGCCCCAAGGTCTGGAATACCTGGAAAGGCAAGCTGCTGGAAGACCTGTACCATCGGACATACGCCGCCCTGGGCGGCGAGCAGCCCGACACGCGGACCATCCTGGCGCTGCGCAAGGACGCCGCCGCAGCCGAAACCCGCCGGATGGGCCTGCGCGACGACAGCCGCGAGGCCTTCTGGTCTCAATTGGACGTGGCCTATTTCCTGCGCCACGACGCCAACGAAATCGCTTGGCACACGCGCCATCTGTACCATTGTTTCCAAGGACCGGATCCAGTCGTGCGCGCGCGCGTCCTGGGCCAGAGCGAAGCTTTGCAGATCCTGGCCTACGCGCCCGACCGGCCGGATCTGTTCATGGACATCTGCACTTATTTCGATCGCCACGGCCTGAGCATCCAGGATGCCCGCATCCACACCACGCGCCAGGGCTGGGCGCTGGACAGCTTCATCGTGCTCCTGCCCGAGCACGACCGCGACTACCGCGCCTACGCCACCCTGATCGAGCACGAACTGCGGGCGGCGCTGGACGCAGCCCCCGCTTCGCGCCCGGACGCACTGGCTCCGCATGCCGGATCGCGCCGCTCCCGAGCCTTTCCGATCATGCCCACCGTCACGCTGCAGCCCGACGAGCTCGGCGGCAACTGGAGGCTGTCGGTCACGGCGGCCGACCGCGTCGGCCTGCTGCACGACCTGGCCAAGGTGTTCGCCCGCCACGGCGTCGGCTTGAAGATGGCGAAAATCATGACCCTGGGCGACCGCGTAGAGGACATCTTTGTCCTGGATGGCCCCGGCCTGGAGCACCCGCGCGGCCAGATGCAGTTCGAGCGCCATGTGCTTGAAACCTTAGGCGCCGCGGCCGATGCCTCTCTTCCCGTTTCCCCGACCCCCGCAACGTTCCCATGACCCTGTCCCGTTCCGACCGCCTCTTGCGCCTCATCAGCCTGTTATGCCTGGCCGCCGTGGGCTTCGCCCTGCTTTCTCAACATGTATTCGGCATGAGGCCCTGCGCCTGGTGCGTCTTGCAACGGCTGATCCTGCTGGCCATCGCCGCCGTCTGCGGATTGGCGGGCATGGGATGGGGCCCGGCGCTCGTGCGCCGCGTGGGCGCGGGCGCGGCCGCCCTCCTGGCGGTGTGCGGCGCCATCGCCGCCTGGTACCAGTACGACGTGGCCTCGCATCTGTTTTCCTGCGCGCAGACCTTCGCCGACCGCTTCATCTCGGCCTCGGGTCTGGACGCCGCCCTGCCCTGGTTGTTCGGCATTTACGCGAGCTGCATGGATGCCCGCGTTCACCTGCTGGGCATCGAATACGCACTGTGGGGCCTGGCGATCTTCATCGTTTGCGCCGGGCTGGCGCTGGCCGCGCTGAGGCGCGGCACACGGGGCTGACCCGCCTCAGCCGCAGCGGCCCAAGCGGCGCCCGGCTTCGCCGTCCGCAGGCGGCCGGCGTGCGCCGGGCACAGGCCGGTCCGCAAAGACTGCGCCGTGCCGGGACATCATTCGTCGGCAGCCGCAGCCATGGCGCCTGAGCGCTGCGGCAGCCCCCGGGTGCGGCTCAGGCGCTCCAGGTAGGCTTCGTCGATGTCGCCGGTGACGTACCGGCCGTTGAAGCAGGACGATTCGAAGGCACGCATGGCCGGATTCAGGTCGCGCAGGGATTGCTCCAGGTCGTCCAGGTCCTGGTAGACCAGGCCATCGGCGCCGATCTCGCGCGCGACCTGCGCTTCGTCCCGCCCCGTGGCGATCAGTTCGGCCTGGGTCGGCATATCGATACCGTAGACGTTCGGGAAACGGACCGCCGGCGCAGCCGAGGCGAAGAACACTTTGCGCGCGCCGGCCGCCCGGGCCATATCGACGATTTCACGGCTGGTGGTGCCGCGCACGATCGAATCGTCGACCAGCAGGACGTTCTTGCCGCGGAATTCCATATCGATGGCGCTGAGCTTCTGGCGCACGGATTTCTTGCGCACGGCCTGGCCGGGCATGATGAAGGTGCGGCCGACGTAGCGGTTCTTGATGAAGCCCTCGCGGTAATTCAGTCCCAGCCGCGCGGCGAGCTGCATGGCCGAAGGCCGCGACGAATCGGGGATCGGCATGACCACGTCGACGTCGCCCAGGCGCAGCGACTTGGCGACCTTGTCGGCCAGATACTCGCCCATGTGCAGACGCGCATCGTAGATCGAGATGCCGTCCATCACGGAATCGGGCCGGGCGAAATAGACGTACTCGAAGACGCAAGGCGTCTGCTCCTGGCCGGCCTCGGCGCAGGCCTCGGTGCTGAGCTCGCCGTCCTCGGTGATGACGACGGCCTCGCCTGGCGCAATGTCGCGCATCAGGGAGAAGCCGCTTCCCGTCAGGGCCACGGATTCGGAGGCCAGCATCCATTCGACGCCGGCATCCGAATCGTGGCGGCCCAGGCACAGAGGCCGGATGCCGTGCGGATCGCGGAAGGCCACCAGGCCGAAGTTGCTGATGTTGGCAATGACGGCGTAGGCGCCCTTGGCGCGCCGGTGCACCGCGCGCACCGCCTGGAACACCGCATGGGCATCCAGGGTGACGCCGTTGGAGGCCTGCTGCAGTTCGTGGGCAAAGACGTTGAGCAGGACTTCGGAATCGGAATTGGTGTTGATATGGCGCCGGTCGTGCTTGAACAAGGATTCGCGCAGCTCGCGCCAATTGGTCAGGTTGCCGTTGTGCACGAACGTGATGCCGAACGGCGCATTCACATAGAAGGGCTGGGCCTCATCCACGCTGGCGCTGGAGCCCGCCGTGGGATAGCGCACCTGCCCCACGCCGCTGTTGCCGGGCAGCGCCCGCATATTGCGCGTGCGAAACACGTCGCGCACCAGGCCATGGGCCTTGTGCATGCTGAAAAACTGGTCATGTGCGGTGGCGATGCCGGCCGCGTCCTGGCCCCGGTGCTGCAACAGCAGCAAGCTGTCATAGATCAACTGATTGACGGGGCTGCGCCCCATCACACCCACGATTCCGCACATAAGAATGAATTCCGGCTAATAGGGAAGCAATTCCGCCACCGGCGTCGGCAGCAGCGATTTGACTTGCTGGAAGCCCCGGACGGCGGCCGCCGACGTGCGCGCGTCCTGCCACCAGGGCTCTTGAGGAAGTTGGGTATAGCCGGCAAGCCCCACCAGGGCCAGGATCAGCACGATGCCGCGCACCGCCCCGAATACCGCCCCCAGGCCGTGATCGGCCGGCGTCAGGCCGGTCCGGTCAATCAGCGCGCTCAGCGCCATGTTCAACAGGCCAACCAGCAAAAGCGTCAGGATGAAAACCGCACCGTAGGCAGCCAGCGAGCGCAGCAGGCCGTTGTCGATCAGACCCAGCAGCCAGTCCGACGCCAGCGGCCCCCACCAGATGGCGGCGACGAAGGCGGCAATGTAGGCGACCAACGACAAAACCTCGCGCAGAAACCCGCGCAGCAGGCCGATCAGGGCTGAAATGGCCAGGACGGCCAGCACGAAGTAGTCGAAGCTGGTCACTTGCCGGAGATCAGGCCGTTCTGATAGCCAAGCGCGCGCAGCCGGGTCTGGGCCGCCTGGGCCGCCTCGTGAGATCCGAAGGGCCCCACCCGCAAGCGGTAGACGGTGCGGCCGTTGGATTGGCCGCGCTCGACGTAGGCATCGGTGACCCCGGCCTGATGCAGGCTGTCGCGCCGCGCCTGGGCGTCTTGCTCGGTCGTATAAGCGGCAACCTGGAGGTAGTAGCGGCCTTCCGCGGCGGAACGGGCGCCCGACCCAGCGGCCGGCGGCGTTTTGCCCGCCAGCAGGGCCAGGGCGACCGAGCCATCGTCCGTGCGCTCGGCCGGCGCCTTGGCGGTTGCGGGTTTGCCCGCCTCGGCGTGGGCGGCGGGCCGGGCAGGTTCGGCCGCCGCCTGATCGCGCGGCGGCTCGGGCGCCGGGCGGGCCGGTGCGGCCTGCTCGGCGGGCTGGGGCGCGGCGGCAGGCGGCTGGGTCTGAGGCGGCTCGGCGGGAGCGGAAGCCGCTGGCGCCGGATCGGCCGGAGGAGGGCTTACGCCGGCATCCTGCCCGGCATCGGGCTGGACCGCGGCAAGATCTGCGGCGGGCGGCAGGCTGGCGACCGGCGCGGGCACCACGATCGGCGTTGGCAGGTCGTCGGGCACGGAGTCGTCGAACAGCCAGGGCACGACGATGAAGGCGGCCAGCACCAGAGCCAGGGCGCCGATCAGGCGCCGGCGGGCTTTTACACGCAATTCACGAAGCTGGGCCTCGGTGCCGGCAGACCGTGCCGGCGCGCGTTGTCCCGTTTCGGTTCTCTTGCGAAAAAACATCGTGCAGCCAACCCATCAAAAGTGGCGGATCGGCCCTTCGGCCCGATCAGGACAGAACATCCCGGCCTTCGCGGCGCAGGACGTCGAGCACGGGGCCGACCGTGGCAAACGATCCGAACACGAGAATTCTATCATTGTCGGTCGCCAGTCTCCTGGCCTCGGCAAAGGCTTGTTCCGGACTGTCAAAAGTGGAAACCTCGACGTCCCTGGAGGCCACGGCAGGCCGGGGGGCGGCTCGCACGCCAGGCTTTTGCTCGCCCGCGGGGCGTGAAATTTCGCTGGTCTGGGCAATGAATGGATCCACGGGGGCTTGCTCGCCGCTGATGCGGCGCACGATATCGGCCAGTTCCTGCGCGGTGGTGCCGCGCGGCCCGCCCAGGGTGGCGCACAGCCAGCGATCCACCCGCCGCGACAGGCGCGACAGCGTGGTTTCGATGTCTTTGTCGTGCAGCATACCGATCACCGCGTAGGTATGCGGATAATGCCCCATGCTGTCCAGATTCTGCCCCAGGGCCGAGGCGGCATGCGGATTGTGCCCCACATCCAGGATGGTGGCGGGCAGGCCGGGCAGAATCTGCATGCGGCCCGGCAGGCTGACGTGCAGCAGGCCTTGACGCACGTCCTGCTGGGTGACGACCAGCCGGTCGCGCAAAGCCTCCAGGGCGGCCAGGGCAGCCGAAGCGTTCAGCAGTTGATTGGCGCCGCGCAGGGCCGGATAGCCCAGCGCATTGCGGCGCTGCGAGCGGCCGCCGTAAGCCCATTGCTGCCGGTCGCCGGAATAGTTGAAATCGACGCCGACGCGCCACAGGTCGGCGCCGATGGCCTTGGCGTGATCGATCACCGTCTGCGGCGGCACCGGGTCGGCGCAGATGGCGGGCTTCCCGGCGCGAAAGACATGCGCCTTTTCCAGACCGATGGCTTCGCGGGTATTGCCCAGGTATTGCGTGTGGTCCAGGTCTACGCTGGTCAGGATGGCGCAGTCGGCATCGATCAGATTGACGGCGTCCAGGCGGCCGCCCAGGCCCACTTCCAGCACCGCGACGTCCAGGGGAGCCGCCTGGAACAGCAGCAGGGCCGCCAGCGTGGTCATCTCGAAATACGTCAGGGTCACGCCGTCGCGGGCGGCTTCGATGCGCTCGAGTTGCGCCACGATGTCCGCATCGGAGGCTTCCTCGCCATTGACGCGGATGCGCTCGTTGAAACGCAGCAGGTGGGGTGAGGTGTACTTGCCGACCTTGTAGCCCGCGGTGAGCAGCATGGATTCGAGCATGGCGCAGGTGGAACCCTTGCCGTTGGTGCCGGCCACGGTGATCTTAACGCAGTCCAGGGACAGGGACAGGCGCCCGGCCACGGCGCGGATGCGCTCCAGGCCCAGGTCGATGGCTTTCGGATGCAGGGTTTCCAGGTAGGCCAGCCAATCGGCGAGCGCGGCGCCCTGGGAGGGAGCGGAGAGAGGCATGAGACGGAAAAGCAATAGAAAAAGGGAATGGACAGCCCTGGAATGAAAAGACGGCAGGTGCCGATGTTAGCACCTGCCGTCCAGGGGTACACGAGCATCCCTACCGCTTATGCAGGCTGCGCGGCGCGGGGGCTCCTTTACCTTTTCCGGGCGGGCGGCACGTCCGTGCAATGCCCGTCGGCGACTTCGGCGGCCATGCCGATGGACTCGCCCAGGGTCGGGTGCGGATGGACCGTCTTGCCGATGTCCACGGAATCCGCGCCCATCTCGATGGCCAGGGCCACTTCGCTGATGAGGTCGCCCGCATGCGTGCCGACGATGCCTCCACCCAGGATGCGGCCCGTTTCGGCATCGAACAGCAGCTTGGTGAAGCCCTCGTCGCGGCCGTTGGCGATGGCCCGGCCCGAGGCCTGCCAGGGGAACAGACCCTTCTTGACGGCAATGCCATCCTTCTTGGCCGCGTCCTCGGTCAGACCGACCCAGGCAACCTCTGGATCGGTGTAGGCCACCGAAGGAATCACGCGCGCGTCGAAGAAGGCCTTGTGGCCGGCGATGGCCTCGGCGGCCACATGCGCCTCGTGGACCGCCTTGTGCGCCAGCATGGGCTGACCCACGATATCGCCGATGGCGTAGATGTGCGGCACGTTGGTGCGCATCTGCTTGTCCACGGCGATGAAGCCCCGGTCGGACACCGCCACGCCGGCGTTTTCCGCGCCGATCTTCTTGCCGTTGGGCGAGCGCCCGACAGCTTGCAGCACCAGGTCGTAGCGCTGGGGTTCCTTGGGGGCGGATTCGCCTTCGAAAGTGACCCAGATGCCGTCGTCCCTGGCCTCGGCGGCGACCGTCTTGGTATTGAGCATGACGTGGTCGAAGCGCCCGGCGTTCATTTTGTCCCAGACCTTGACCAGATCGCGATCGGCGCCGGTCATGAGGGTGGGCAGCATTTCCACCACGTCCAGGCGGGCGCCCAGCGCGGAGTAGACCGTGCCCATTTCCAGGCCGATGATGCCGCCGCCGACGATCAGCATGCGCTTGGGCACCGATTTGAGGGCCAGCGCGCCGGTGGAGTCGACGATGCGCGGGTCGTCCGGCAGGAACGGCAGTTTCACCGACTGGCTGCCGGCGGCGATGATGGCCGAGGCGAACTTGACCGTGGCCTGGCTGCCGTCGGCCTTGGCCACCGTCAGGTGATGCGGGTCGGCGAAGGTGCCCACGCCCTGGATGACCGTGACCTTACGGGCTTTGGCCATGCCGGCCAGTCCGCCGGTGAGTTTGCCCACCACGGAATCTTTGTAGCCGCGCAGCTTGTCCAGATCGATCTCCGGCTCGCCGAAGGCGATCCCGTGGGCGGCCAGGGATTTGGCCTCTTCCAGGACGCCGACCGTGTGCAGCAGGGCCTTGGATGGAATGCAGCCGACGTTCAGGCAGACCCCGCCCAGCGTGGCGTAGCGCTCGACGAGCACGACTTTCAGGCCCAGGTCGGCGGCGCGGAAGGCGGCCGAGTAGCCGCCGGGGCCCGCACCCAGCACCAGGACATCGTATTCGCCGTCGGCCGCGCCCGAAAACTGTGCTGGCGCCGGAGCCGGGGCCGGTGCTGCGGTCGGCGCGGCGACCGGCGACGCGGGCGCCTGGGCCGCCGCCGGCGCTTGCGGCTGGACCGGGGCGGCCGGCGCGGCGGACTGCGCCGCTTCCGCGCGCAGGATCGGCATGCCCTGGGAAACCTTGTCGCCCAGCTTGACGAGGATTTCCTTGACCACCCCGCCCTGCTCGGCCGGGATCTCCATGGAGGCCTTGTCGGACTCGACGGTGATCAGGCTTTGCTCGGCCTGGATGGTGTCGCCCACGGCGACCAGGATCTCGATGACTTCGACCGTGTCGAAGTCGCCGATGTCGGGGACGTTCAGATCGATGAGACTCATGCCGTCCCCCCTCACAGGATGATGCGGCGGAAATCCGCCAGCAGGCTCGCCAGGTAGGCGTTGAAGCGCGCGGCGGCGGCCCCATCGATCACGCGGTGATCATAGGATAGCGACAACGGCAGCATCAGGCGCGGCTGGAAGTCCTGGCCGTCCCAGACAGGCTGCATGGCCGAACGCGATACGCCGAGGATGGCGACCTCGGGCGCATTGATGATAGGCGTGAAATCCGTCCCGCCAATTCCGCCCAGGGAAGAAATCGAGAAGCAGCCGCCCTGCATCTGCGAGGGAGAAAGCTTGCCTTCCCGGGCCAGGCCGGCGAGTTCGGCGGTTTCCGCCGCGAGTTCCATCACCCCTTTCTTGTCGGCGTCCCGGATCACGGGCACTACCAGGCCGTTGGGCGTGTCGGCCGCGAAGCCGATGTGGAAATAACGCTTGAGCACCAGGTTGTCGCCGTCCAGCGAAGCGTTGAACTCCGGGAATTTCTTCAGGGCCGCGACCACGGCCTTGATCAGGAAGGCCAGCATGGTGACCTTGGCGCCGGACTTCTTGTTTTCCGCATTCAACTGCTGGCGCAGCGCTTCGAGCTCGGTAATGTCGGCCACGTCGTTGTTGGTGACGTGCGGGATCATGACCCAGTTGCGATGCAGGTTGGCGCCGGAAATCTTCTTGATGCGCGGCAGCGGCTTGGCTTCGATGGCGCCGAACTTGGCAAAATCGACCTTGGGCCAGCCCAGCACGCTGAAGCCTTCGCCCGCCGGCAGAGTCGAGCCCACGGGGCTTGCGCCGCCGGTGGCCAGGGCCTGCTTGACGTATGCGCGGACGTCGTCGGCGGTGATGCGGTTCTTGGGACCGCTGCCGATGACCTGGGCCAGGTTGACGCCCAGTTCGCGGGCGAACCGGCGCACCGACGGCGACGCATGCGGCAGGTTGCGCAGCGGCACATCGGCTTCGGCAAAGGAGGCCGTCGGCGACGTGCGCTCGGGCGCGCTGGACGCCATCGAGGACGCGGCCGGGGCAGGGGCCGATGCGGGTTCGGGCGCGGGAGCGGGCGCCGGGGCGGCGGCGGCCGGGACGGCCGCCTGGGGCGCCCCGCCGGCGGCTTCCACCATCAGGATTTTCGTACCCTGGGAGACCTTGTCGCCTACCTTGACGAGCACTTCCTTGACGACCCCGCTCACCGAGGCCGGGATCTCCATGGAGGCCTTGTCGGATTCGACGGTGATCAGGCTTTGCTCGGCCTGGATGGTATCGCCAGCGGCAACCAGGACTTCGATGACTTCGACCGTATCGAAGTCGCCGATGTCTGGGACGACCACGGGCTGCGTGCCGCCCGCCGCGGCGGGAGCCGCCGCAGGTTCAGCCTTCGCCGGCGCGGGGGCCGCGGCAGGCGCCGGCGCCGCGCCTGAAGCCTCGACTTCCAGGATGACCGAGCCTTCGGTGACTTTGTCGCCCAACTTGACCTTGAGCGCTTTCACCACCCCGCCCTGCGACGCCGGGATCTCCATGGAGGCCTTGTCGGACTCGACGGTGATCAGGCTCTGCTCGGCCTCGATCGTGTCGCCCACGGCCACGAGGACTTCGATGACCTCGACGGCGTCGAAATCGCCGATGTCGGGGACTTTGATTTCCACGATATTGCTCATGTTGTTCGTCCTCCTCAGGCGTGGTGCGGATTGGCCTTGTCGGCGTCGATGCCGTACTTGGCAATCGCCTCGGCGCACTTCTTGATGTCGATGGAGCCCTCGTCCGCCAGGCTGCGCAGGGCGGCAAGCACCACGAAATAGCGGTCGATCTCGAAGTGCTTGCGCAGTTCGGAGCGGAAGTCGGAACGGCCGTAACCGTCGGTTCCCAGGACCTTGAGCGAGCGGCCGGCCGGCACGAAGGGGCGGATCATGTCGCCATAGGCCTTGATGTAGTCGGTCGACACGATGATCGGGCCTTGGGTGCCCTTCAGTTGACGGGTGACGTAGGCTTCCTGGGCCGGCTCGGTCGGATGCAGCAGATTGTGGCGCTCGACGTCCAGGCCGTCGCGGCGCAGTTCCGTGAAGCTGGTCACGCTCCAGACGTCCGAGGTCACGCCCCAGTCTTTTTCGAGCAGTTCCTGGGCGGCTTGAACTTCGCGCAGGATCGTGCCGGAGCCCATCAACTGGACGTGCTTTTTGGCGGGCTTGGCGCTGGACTGGAGCTTGTACATCCCCTTGAGGATGCCTTCCTCGTCGCCCGCCTTCAGGCCCGGCTGCGCATAGTTTTCGTTCATGACCGTGATGTAGAAGAACACGTCTTCCTGGTCATGCATCATGCGCTGCAGGCCGCTGCGGATGATGACGGCGACTTCGTGCGCGAAAGCGGGGTCGTAGGCCACGCAATTCGGAATCAGGGAAGCCTGGATGTGGCTGTGGCCGTCTTCGTGCTGCAGGCCCTCGCCGTTCAGCGTGGTGCGCCCGGCCGTGCCGCCCAGCACGAAGCCGCGGGCCAGCATGTCGCCCGCCGCCCAGGCATGGTCGCCAAAGCGCTGGAACCCGAACATCGAGTAGTAGATGAAGAACGGGATCATGATGCAGTTGCTGACGGAATACGACGTCGCCGCCGCGATCCACGAGCTGAAGCCGCCGGCTTCATTGATGCCTTCCTGCAGCAGTTGGCCATTCTCGGCTTCGCGGTAGTACATCACCTGGCCCTTGTCGACCGGCACGTACTTCTGGCCCTCGGGGGCGTAGATGCCGATCTGACGGAACAGGCCCTCCATGCCGAAGGTGCGGGACTCGTCCACCAGGATGGGCACCACGCGCGGCGCCAGGTCCTTGTCGCGCAGGATCTGGTTGAGCACCCGGACGAAGGCCTGGGTGGTGGAGATCTCGCGGCCCTCCGCCGTAGGCTCCAGCACGGCCTTGAAGGCGTCGAGCGGCGGCACCGGCAGGGACTGGTCGGCCTTCGCGCGGCGGTGCGGCAGGTAGCCCCCCAGCGCCTTGCGGTGCTCGTGCAGGTATTTCATTTCCGGGGAGTCTTCCGCCGGTTTGAAGAAGGGGATCTCGTCGACCTTGTCGTCGGGGATGGGGATGTTGAAGCGGTCGCGGAATTCGCGCACCGAATCGATGTCCAGTTTCTTTTGCTGGTGGGTGGGGTTCTTGGCCTGGCCGACGTGGCCCATGCCGTAGCCCTTGATGGTCTTGGCCAGGATGACCGAAGGCTGGCCCTTGTGGTTGGCCGCAGCCGAGAAGGCGGCATAGACCTTGTGCGGATCGTGGCCGCCGCGATTCAGGCGCCAGACGTCTTCGTCGCTCATGCGGCTGACCATCTCCAGCAGCTTCGGGTGCTTGCCGAAGAATTTCTCGCGCACGAACTTGCCGTCGTTGGCCTTGTAGGCCTGATATTCGCCGTCCACGGTTTCTTCCATGATGCGGCGCAGGATGCCTTCCTTGTCGCGGGCGAACAAGGGATCCCAGTAGCCGCCCCAGATCAGCTTGAGCACGTTCCAGCCATTGCCGCGGAAAGCGCCTTCGAGCTCCTGGATGATCTTGCCGTTGCCGCGCACCGGGCCGTCCAGGCGCTGCAGATTGCAGTTGACCACGAAGATCAGGTTGTCGAGCTTTTCGCGCGAGGCCAGGCCGATGGCCGCCAGCGTTTCGGGCTCATCGATCTCGCCGTCGCCCACGAACACCCAGACCTTGCGCTGGGCCGTGTCGGCCAGCCCGCGGGCATGCAGGTATTTCAGGAAACGCGCCTGATAGATGGCCATCATGGGCCCCAGGCCCATGGATACCGTGGAGAACTGCCAGAAATCGGGCATGAGCTTGGGGTGCGGGTAAGAGGACAGCCCCTTGCCCTTGCCGCCGACTTCCTGGCGGAAGTAGTTCAGATTTTCTTCGGTCAGGCGCCCCTCAAGGAAGGCGCGCGCATACATGCCCGGAGACGAGTGCCCCTGGAAATACACCAGGTCGCCGCCGTGATCGGGCGATTCGGCATGCCAGAAGTGATTCTGGCCGCATTCGATCATGGTCGCCAGCGAGGCGAAGGACGCGATGTGGCCGCCCAGGCTGCCGCCGTCGGCGGGCTCGACCTTGTTGGCCTTGACCACCATGGCCATGGCGTTCCAGCGGATGTAGGAACGGATGCGCTCTTCCAGCACCATATTGCCCGGATGGGCGGGTTCCAGCCCCGGGGGAATGGTGTTGACGTACGCCGTGTTCAGCGAATAGGGGATGTGGGCGCCGCTGCGGCGGGCCAGGTCGATCAGGCGTTCGATCAGGTAGTGGGCGCGTTCCGCGCCTTCACGGTCGAGCACTGCTTCCAGCGCATCGATCCATTCCTGGGTTTCCTGCTGATCGATATCCGCCGCCGCCGCGTGGACTTGGTCAAGAGAGGACATGGGGTGTGTCTCCTGTGGTGTGGTTCGATGACGCGACCACACATCGCGCCAGCCTGATAAAGGGGGATGCGCCAGCAGCATTGCAACGGAGGCACCGGGCACGTTCACGCCCCGGAAGCCGGCACTTGCAGCCATTCTAGGAAAGAGCCCGCCCTAGCACAAGCAAAATTTCATCAGATGATATGTATTTTTATTATGTGAAAAATTGAATGGGCTTTTCGCGTCTAAAATGGCGCAATCGCATACCCTCAAGCTCATGGCCTCTCCGAATCGCAAGTCCCTGATTCCGACGACGTTTTACGAACACGCCCGTCATAGCCGCCGTCTGTATTGGCTGACGCCGGCGATTGTGCTCGTGCTCTATTTATGCGTCATGGGGGCCTTCATCTGGCTGCAGCGTCTGCAAAACGACAGCGTCATGTTCGTCACCATCGACCAGGAGACGCGCCAGCAGCGCCTGATGATGGTGGTGTTCGCCCTGTCGCTGGTGATCGTGTTCAGCCTGCTGGCCCTGTGGCGCTATACCCGCTTCCGCACCCAGGCCGAGGCCGCCCTGATCGCCGAGACCGGCTTTCGCCGTGCGATGGAAAACTCCATGTCCACGGGCATGCGGGTTTTCGACATGCAGGGCCGCATCGCCTACGTCAACCCGGCCTTCTGCCGCATGATCGGCTGGAACGAGGCCGACCTGATCGGCCGCACCGCCCCCTTCCCTTACTGGCTGCCGGGCCGCCACGATCATCATCGGGAAACCCTGGCCCAGTTGCTGTCCGGGCGCACGCCCAGCAGCGGCCTCGAGATCGAGGCCCAGCGGCGCGATGGCTCGCGCTTCACCGCGCGCATGTACGTCTCTCCCCTGCGCGACCCCAAGGGCGAGCAAATCGGCTGGATGACGTCGATGACCGACATCACCGAACCCAAGCGCATCCGCGAGGCCCTGACCGCCGCTCACGAGCGCTTCATGACCGTGCTCGAAGGGCTGGATGACGCGATCTCCGTGGTCGCCGACACGCCCGAGGGCCTGGAGCTGCTGTTCGCCAACCGCACCTACCGCCGCCTGTTCGGCGCCCAGACCGGCGGCCACGCGGAACTGCTGGGCGGCCGCCTGGGCCGCTTCACCGACGAGACCATGGAACTGTTCTCGGCCACCGCCCAGCGCTGGTTCGAAGTCCACCATCGGATGCTCGCCTGGACCGATTCCCGCCGCGTGCGCCTGCAAGTGGCGCGCGACATCACAGAGCGCCGCAAACACGAAGAAGAATCCCGCGTGCAACAGGAAAAGGCCCAGCTCACCAGCCGCCTGACCACGATGGGGGAAATGGCCTCCTCCCTGGCGCACGAGCTGAACCAGCCGCTGACCGCCATCAGCAACTACAATATGGCGGCCGTGGCGATGCTGAAATCAGGCAAGGCGCCCACCGAGTCCTTGCTTCAGGCCCTCGAAAAGGCTTCGCAGCAGGCCGAGCGCGCCGGCAAGATCATCAGCCGCATCCGTGAATTCGTGAAACGCAGCGAGCCCCGGCGCCAGGCGGTGGGGCTGGGCCGGATCGTCGAAAACGCCGTCGGTTTCGCCGACATCGACGCCCGCAAGCGGCGCATCGAGATCGTCCAGAACCTGCCCGATCCCATGCCCGAAGTCCTGGCCGATCCCATCCTGATCGAACAAGTGCTGCTGAACCTGCTGAAGAACGGCGTCGAAGCCATGGAACACAGCGAGTCGCGCAGCCTGCACGTCCGGATCACCGACCAGCATCCCCTGATCGAGATCGCCGTCATCGACCGCGGCCACGGCCTGCGCAATCCCGAACGGCTGTTCGAGCCCTTCTACAGCACCAAGTCCGAAGGGCTGGGCATGGGCCTGAACATCTGCCGCACCATCATTGAATCGCACCACGGACGCCTGTGGGCAAGCCCCAACCCGGAGGGCGGGACAATCTTCCGCTTCACCCTGCCCAAGGCGCCCCCGCGCCCCCAGACTACGGATTTCACGGAGGAACAGCACGCATGAGCGATACCCAAATCCCCAGCACCATCTACATCGTCGACGATGACGAGGCGGTCCGCGATTCCCTGCGCTGGCTGCTGGAAGCCAATGGCTACGCCGTGCGCAGCTTTGCCGGCGCCGAGGAATTCCTTGCCGCCTACGATCCTGAACAAGTCGGCGTCCTGATCGCCGACATCCGCATGCCCGGCATGAGCGGCCTGGAACTGCAGGAGGCCCTGATCGCCCGCAAGGCTCCGCTGCCGATCGTCTTCATCACCGGCCACGGCGACGTGCCGATGGCGGTATCCACCATGAAGAAAGGCGCGGTCGATTTCCTGGAAAAACCCTTCAACGAAGCCGATCTGCGGGCACTGGTGGCCACCATGCTGGAGCAGGCGCACGAACGCGTACGCGAAGCCCACGCCCAGCGCGACCAGCAGGCCGTGCTCAGCCGGCTGACCGCCCGCGAGCAACAAGTGCTGGAACGCATCGTGGCCGGCCGCCTGAACAAGCAGATCGCCGGCGATCTGAACATCAGCATCAAGACGGTCGAGGCCCACCGCGCCAACATCATGGAAAAACTCGAAGTCACGACCGTGGCGGATCTGATGAAGATCGCCCTGGCCCGCGCCGAGGAATCCTGACATGAGCGCCCGCATCATTGATGGCAAGGCCTTGTCCGCCCAGGTGCGCGTCCAGGTGGCTGAACGCGTGCGAGCGCTCAAGGCCCAGGGCGTCACGCCCGGGTTGGCAGTGGTGCTGGTCGGCGAAGACCCCGCCTCCCAGGTCTACGTGCGCAACAAAGCCGCCGCCTGCACGGCGGCCGGCATGCATTCGCGCGTGATCCCGCTGGGCGCCGACACGCCCGAGGGAGAACTGCTGGACGTCATCGAGACGCTCAACGCCGATCCGGCCATCCACGGCATCCTGGTTCAACTGCCCCTGCCCGGCCACATCGATACCGGCCTGGTCATCGAGACCATCAGCGCCGCCAAGGACGTGGACGGCTTCCACGTCAGCAATGCCGGCCTGCTGATGACCGGCCGGCCGCTGTTCCGGCCCTGCACGCCCTATGGCGTCATGAAGATGCTGGAATCAGAGAACGTGCCCCTGCGCGGCGCCGAAGCCGTGATCATCGGCGCCAGCAACATCGTCGGCAAGCCCATGGCCATGCTGCTGCTGGCGGCCGGCGCCACCGTGACGCTGTGCAACTCCAAGACCCGCGACCTGGCCACCCAGACCCGCCGCGCCGACGTGCTGGTGGTGGCCACGGGGCGGCCCGGCATCGTCACCGGCGACATGATCAAGCCGGGCGCCGTGGTGATCGACGTGGGCATCAACCGGCTGGACTCCGGCAAACTCGTTGGCGACGTGGCCTTCGATTCGGCCGCCGAGGTCGCCTCCGCCATCACGCCCGTGCCGGGCGGCGTGGGCCCCATGACCATCGCCATGCTGCTGGTGAACACCATCGAAGCCGCCGAACGCACGCTGCCCGGAGCCTCCGGCTAAGCGGGGCGGAAAGCGGGCGCCGCCGCGGCGCGCGACGCGGGAACCTGCCCAGGGGTTCCCACACTTGAACAACGGGGGCGGCGCCCCCATCTGAAGCAGATGAACACCACTCGCACTGCCGGCAATCCTCTCCTCGTTCCGGCCGAGGCATTCGTGGACTACGGCGCTGTCAGGCCCGAACACATCGAGCCCGCCGTGCGCGAACTGATCGAGGCCTCGCGTGCCGCGATCGAAACCGCCGCCGCGCGCACCGATCCGCCCGACTGGAACAACCTGGTCGAAGCCATCGAAGAGCCTTCGGAGCGCCTGCATCGCGCCTGGTCCATCGCGGGGCATCTGAACAGCGTGGTCAACACACCGGACCTGCGCGCCGCCTACAACGCCTGCCTGCCGCTCATGAGCGAGTTCTCGACCTGGGTGGGACTGCACCGCGGCCTGTACGAACGCTATCGCGCACTGGCCGCCAGCCCGGGCTTCGATGCGCTCTCGCCGACCCGCCGCCGCATCGTCGAACTGGCGCTGCGCGACTTTCGCCTGAGCGGCGTCGAACTGGAAGGCGAGGCGCGCGACACCTACGCCCGCAATGCCGACCTCCAGGCCCAGGTGTCGCAAAAATTCTCGGAAAACGTACTCGACGCCACCGACGGCTGGTCCTTGCTGATCACCGACGAGCCCCGCCTGCAGGGCTTGCCCGCAGACATGGTCGCGGCCGCCGCCCAGGCGGCAAAGTCGGCGGGCGAATCCGGCTGGAAGCTGACCTTGCACATGCCCTGCTACCTGCCGGTCATGCTGCACGCCCAGGACCGCGAATTGCGCCAGGCGCTGTATCGCGCGCATGCCACGCGCGCCTCGGATCAAGGCGATCCGGCCTTCGACAATTCCGAATCCATCGAATCGCTGCTGGCCTTGCGGGCCGAGGAAGCCAGCCTGCTGGGGCATGCCGATTTCGCCAGCCTGCGCCTGGAAACCCGCATGGCCGACAATGCCGGCCAAGTGCTTGATTTCCTGCGCCAACTGGCCGCCCGCGCCCGTCCCAGCGCCCAGCGCGATCTCGACGAACTGCGCCGCTTCGCCGCCCAGGAGCTGCTGCTGGACCCCCTGGAGCCCTGGGATATCGCCTACGCGTCCGAACGGTTGCGCGAAAACCGCTACGCCTACTCCGACGAGGAATTGCGCCCCTACTTCACCGAATCCCGGGTGCTGGAAGGCCTGTTCCAGGTGATCCGCACCCTCTTCGGCGTGCGCCTGGAGGTGACCGACGCCCCCACCTGGCACGCCGATGCCCGCATTTACCGGGTGCTGGACAGCGAAGACCGGGAACTCGGCCGTCTGGGCATGGACCTGTACGCGCGGCCCGGCAAACAGGGGGGCGCCTGGGTCGACAGCGAACGCAGCCGCCGGGTGCGCGCCGGCCGGGTGCACACGCCACTGGCCTGGCTGACCTGCAATTTCCCCGCACCCCAGGACGGGCGCGAGGCCTTGCTGTCCCATGACGACGTGATCACCCTGTTTCACGAAAGCGGGCACGCCATGCACACGCTGCTGTCGCGCGTTGACGAGCCCGGCGCGGCGGCCTTCGCCGCCGTCGAATGGGATGCCATCGAGCTGCCGTCGCAATTCATGGAGAATTTCTGCTGGGAGTGGGAGGTGCTGCAATCCCTGACCCGCCACATCGATACGGGCGAGCCCCTGCCCCGCGATCTGTACGACCGCATGGTCGCCGCCCGCAATTTCCAAAGCGGCCTGCAGACCTTGCGCCAGGTCGAATTCTCACTGTTCGACATGCTGATTCACACCCGCGCCAGCGGCCTGTCCATCAGCGAAGTCCTGGACACCCTGGACCAGGTGCGCCAGGAAGTCGCTCTCTTGATTCCGCCCGCCTGGCATCGCTTCCCGCACGCCTTCTCGCACCTGTTCGCCGGCGGTTACGGTGCCGGCTACTACAGCTACAAATGGGCTGAAGTGCTGTCTGCGGATGCCTTTGCCGCCTTCGAGGAAACCGCCCGGCCCGGCCCGGACGGGACGCGCAACGTATTCGACCCGGCCACCAGCCGCCGCTACCTGGACGAGATCATCGCCGTGGGCGGTTCGCGTCCGGCGGCCGAGTCCTTCCGCGCATTCCGGGGCCGCGACCCCAGCATCGAAGCCTTGCTGCGCCACAGCGGGCTGGCGCAAGCGTGATGAAACCCTCACGCCGCACAGGCTCCTGCGCCCCCTCGCCCTCCGCCAGGGCGAGCTCCTTGCACCGGCTGCTGGCCGCGCTGGCTCTGTGGGCGGGCGGCATGAGTCTCGCACTGGCGGCGGTCCATCCCGTGCGTGGCTTTCTGCCGGATCTGAAATTTTCCCTGCAAGGCGCGGGCGGCGTCACCCTCACGCAACAAGCCTTCGAAGGCAAGGTAGTGCTGATGTTCTTCGGCTATGCCAGTTGTCCGGATATCTGCCCCACGACCATGGCACAGCTCGCATTGGTGACTGAGGCCCTGGGCCCCAAGGCCGATCAGGTGCGCATCCTGTTCGTCAGTGTCGATCCCCACCGCGATACGCCCGACATCCTGCAAGCCTACGTGGATCAGTTCGATCCCCACGCCATCGGCCTGACCGGCAATGAAAAAGCCATCGCGGCGCTGGCCAGGCGCTATCGGGTCGCCTACCAGATTCAGCGCCCCGACCCGGAACACCCGGAGGCCTCCTACGAAGTCGCCCACAGCCGCGGCATCTATGCGTTCGACCAGCAGGGCAAGGCCGTCTGGCTGGCCGCCGACGGCGAATCACAAGAAGACTTGCTGACCGCCTTGAAACCGTTGTTGCGCTGAACCTGGCCGGCGGGTTTTCACCCCGCCTGGCGCGCGGCATCGCGCAGCGCCGTGCGTATGCCTTCCTCGATGGTCGGGTGATAGAACGGCAGTGCGAGCATGTCGGGCACGGTCATTTCCATCTGCAAGGCCCAGGCCAGCAGGTGAGCGACGTGCTCCGCATCGGGGCCGACCATCTCCGCACCCAGGAAGCGCCGGTCTGATTTCCGCATGTAGACATGCAACAGGCCCTGATTGCGCTGCATGACGCGCGAACGCCCCTGCCGGGTCCAGTCGACCTCGCCGACGGCGAACTCATCGAGGCCGTCCAGCGCGGCGTAGCCGCCGCCCACCTGCATGATCTGGGGGTCGCTGAACACCACGGCCATGGGCGCGCGGCGCGGCAGCGCCCGCACATCGGGCCAGGCGGCGGCATTCCGCCCGGCCAGGCGGCCGTCGTCGGAAGCTTCGTGCTGGATGGCATGGCGGCCGGTGACGTCGCCCGCCAGGAACACGGGCTGCCCCTGGACCTGCAATGTGGCCGGATCGAAACGCGGCCGGCCGCGCTCGTCCAGCGGCATCGTGGTGCGCTCAAGGCGCAGGGATTCCAGAGCCGGACTGCGGCCCGCCGTCAGCAGCACCCGGTCGAAGCGCTCGACGGTCACGGGGCCGCCGTCCACCGACCAGCCCACCACCGCCTGATCGCCTTCCCGTCGCACCGTCTCGACCTGGGCACGGCGCACCAGGGACAGCTCCGGCGCCAGCAGATCCACCGCAGCGGCCCGCACCCGGGGATCGGCCAGATGGGCGAAGCTGTCGGAACGATTCAGCACCCGCACTCGCACGCCCAGGCGCGCCAGCGCCAGGCCCAGCTCGACCCCGATCACGCCCGACCCGACCACCAGCACGCTGCGCGGCAGGTCGTGCCAGTCGAATACGTCGTCGTTGACGACCGCCAGCGCGCCCAGAGGACGATACAGATCCGGCACGTTCGGCCGCGTGCCGGTCGCCAGGATGACGCGCCTGGCGCGCACTTCACGGCCGTCGGCCGCCCGCAGCACACCGTCGCGCAGGAATTCCACGGGCGCATCCAGCCGGTGCTCAGGCGGCATGGCCTGCACGTCGTCGACCACGAAGCCCACGAAACGATCGCGTTCGCGCCGCACCCGCTCCATCACGGCCGCCCCGTCCACCCGGGGCGGCCCGGCCAGGCGGATGCCGAAGCCGTCCGCATGGCGCATGTCGGCCACGGATTGGGCGGCTGCGATCAGCAGTTTGGATGGCATGCAGCCCACCCGGGCACACATGGTGCCGTGCGGCCCGCCTTCGATCAGCAGGGGCTTGAGGCCGGCCTTGAGGATTTCACGATAGGCCGGCAGGCCGGCCGAGCCGGCGCCGACGATGGCGACGTCGCAATCGATGAGGGGTGCAGTCATTTCTCTACCGCTGGCTGGAGGGTTCATGTGCAGGCTCATTGCGCCTGCTCAGGCAGGCTGGACCTCGTAGCCTTCTTCGGCGATGGCGGCCCGCAACGCCACGGCATCCGCCGCGGATTCGATCGTGATGCGATGGGCGGCCAGATCGGCCTGTACCGCCGCATCCGGCGCCACGCCCTGCACGGCCCGGGTGATGGTCTGCACACAATGGTTGCAAGTCATGTCGGAAACGATGAATTCGGTCTTCATGAAACAGGTTCCTGGAGAGGGGGGATGCCACATCTTAATCCTTGCCACGGTGGGAAGCTCAAGCCTCGCCATCGTTCGCTCCCGATCAGATCGCCGCCCGGATCCCGGGCCCACATCGAGCCTTGACCTTACCATGAGGTCAAGGCTCATCCTCTACAATCATTGCAATGAACCGGAGTCCGTCCATGCCCGCCCTGCCCGTCTCTTCCACCATCGACCTGGAGGTCGGCGGCATGACCTGCGCCTCTTGCGTCCGGCGGGTCGAAACCGCGCTGTCGAAAGTCCCGGGCGTCGCTCAGGCCAGCGTCAATCTGGCCACGCGCCAGGCCCATGTCACCTTGACGCCCGAAGGCGCCGATCCCCAGATCTTGATCGAAGCCGTGGAAAAACGAGGCTACCAGGCACATTTGCTCCACCGCGACGGCGCCGCCGATCCTGCTGAAGAAGACGAGGACGCCGCCGCCGGCCGGCGTTTCTTTCTGGCGCTGGCGCTGACGCTGCCCGTGTTTCTGGTGGAAATGGGCGGGCATCTGATCCCTGCGCTCCATCACGCGATCCAGGCCCGGATCGACCCTCAGGCGCTGGCGTGGGCGCAATTCGCGCTGGCCACCGCCGTCTTGGCCGGCCCGGGCCGCGCCTTTTTCACGCGCGGCTTCAAGGCCTTGCGGCACCTGGGGCCCGACATGAACACGCTGGTCGCTCTGGGCGCCGGCAGCGCCTGGCTGTATTCGACGCTGGTGACGGCCGCGCCCGCCCTCTTCCCGGATGAAGCGCGTCACCTGTATTTCGAGGCCGCCGCCGTCGTGGCCACGCTGATCCTGCTGGGCCGCTGGCTGGAAGCCCGCGCCCGGGGCCGGGCCGGCTCCGCCATCCGCCACCTGATCGGCCTGCGGCCCCGCACGGCCTGGGCTCGGCGCGGCGGCGATTGGGCCGAACTGCCGATCGACGCGCTGGCGGTCGACGACGAGGTGCGGGTGCGGCCCGGCGAGAAAATCCCGGTCGACGGCATGGTCGTCGAGGGTGAATCCTGGGTGGACGAATCGATGATCACGGGCGAGCCCATGCCCATCACCCGCCGCGCGGGCGACCGCCTGATCGGCGGCACGCTGAACACGCGCGGCAGCCTGGTGCTGCGCGCCACGCAAGTGGGCGCCGACACAGTCCTGGCGCACATCATCCGCCTCGTCGAACAGGCCCAGGGCTCCAAGCTGCCGATCCAGCGGCTGGTGGACCGGGTCACCGGCTGGTTTGTACCGGCCGTGATGGCGCTGGCCGCACTGGCCTTCCTGGGGTGGCTGGCCTGGGGACCGGAGCCCCGATTGACGCATGCGCTGATCGCCGGAGTCGCGGTCCTGATCATCGCCTGCCCCTGCGCGATGGGCCTGGCGACGCCGATCTCGATCATGGTGGCCACAGGGCGCGCGGCCGGTCTGGGCATCGTCTTTCGTCGGGGCGACGCGCTGCAGCGCCTGCGCAATGCCCGCGTAGTGGCTTTCGACAAGACCGGCACGCTGACTTTGGGGCGCCCCGCGCTCAGCGATGTGCTGCCCCTGGCCGGCCTGGATCGCGCGGGCCTGCTGACGGCCGTGGCCTCGGTGCAAAGTGCCTCGGAACACCCGATTGCGCACGCGCTGCTGGAGGCCGCCCGCTCCCAGGGGCACACGCTGGAGGCCGTGGAGCAATTCGCAGCATTGACCGGCGCGGGCGTACAGGGCCGGGTCGCGGGACACGACTGGCTGCTGGGCAACGAGGTTTTGATGCGTAGCCGGGACATACCGGTCGAACCCGCGGTCGCCGCGCGGATCCGGGCGCTGGCCGCGCAAGGCAAGACGGTCTTTCTGGCGGCGCGCGGCGGTCGGCTGGCAGGCGTGCTGGCGGTAGCCGACACGCTGCGCCCCAGCGCCCGGGAGGCCATCGACCGCCTGCATGCGCTGGGGTTGAAGACTGCGCTCATCACCGGCGACCACGAGGCCGCCGCCCACGCCGTGGCGCGCGAACTGGGCATCGACATTGTCCATGCCCAGACCCTGCCCGAGCACAAAGCGGCGTTGCTGCGTGACCTGCGGCGTGAAACCGGCGTGCTGGCCTTCGTCGGCGACGGCATCAACGACGCGCCCGCCCTGGCAACGGCGGACGTGGGCATCGCCATCGGCCAGGGAACGGACGTGGCCATCGAGTCGGCCGATGTCGTGCTGATGAACGAGGACTTGAACTCGGTCGCCCGCGCCATCGCCCTGTCGCGGCTGACGCTGCGCAACATCGGGCAGAATCTGTTCTGGGCGTTTGCCTACAATGCCGCCCTGATCCCGGTCGCGGCCGGCGCCCTGTATCCTTTCACGGGGCTGCAGCTTTCGCCCATGCTGGGCGCCGGCGCGATGGCGCTGTCCAGCGTCTTCGTCGTCGTCAACGCCCTGCGTTTGAGGTGGTTGCCCCTGGAGGCCCGTCATGGCTGAACCCCGCCTGCGCCCATGCGCCGCCAGCGCTGAAAAAACCGTCGATGCCGCCCCCCAGAAACCGCTCACGATCGGCGAAGCGGCCGCACGCACGGGGCTGAGCCCCAAAATGATCCGCTACTACGAGCAGGAAGGGCTGTTCGTGCCGCAGGCCCGCAGCGCCGCCGGGTACCGCCAATATGGCGAAACCGACCTGCATGCCCTGCGTTTCATCCGCAGCGCGCGCGATCTGGGATTTTCACTGAAGCAGATCGGGGAACTGACCAGCCTGTGGCGCGACCGGGCACGCGCCAGCGCCGAGGTCAAGCGCCTGGCGCTGGCGCACATCGAATCGCTGGAAGCCAAGGCCGCCTTGCTGAGCGGCATGGCGGCCACCTTGCGTGAGCTGGCGCGGCGCTGCCATGGCGACGACCGGCCGGAATGCCCGATCCTCGAGGGTCTGGAGGGTCAGGCCCTTGCCGGCGCGTGCCATTCGGACACGTGATCCCGCCAATCCGGGCGCTCGACCGGATGAGGCGCATCGATGGGTGTGCCGATGGCGAGATAACCCATGAAACGCTCGTCCAGGGCATCAAAGCCCAGCGCTTCACCCACGCCGTCGAGATAAGTGCCCATGCCGGTGCTCCAGAAAGCGCCGAAACCCAGTGCATGGGCGGCATTGAGCATGTTCATCGCCGCCGCGCCCACGGCCAGCAGGCTTTCGTGTTCAGGAATGCGGCCGGCCGGATCCGGACGGCAGCCCAGGGCGATCACCAGGGGCACTTTCGACAGCCATTTGCGGGCATTGTCCACCTTGGGTTGCGGCAGGGGCGCGCCGGCGGCGAGGCCGGCCCGCACGCCCACATCCACCAGCGCGGGGACATCGGCGCCGCGCACCAGGACGAAACGCCATGGCCTGACCGCACCATGGTCGGGTGCGCGCAAAGCCGCCTGCAGGATCAGGTCGAGCTGATCATCGGTTGGTCCGGGCGCCTGGACGAACTTGACCGATTGACGGCCGAGCAGGACATCGAACAAGGGGGACATCGTCATCAAACTCCTAGGAACGGGACGCCTGGATCATCAGGGCTTTCATGCGGCGGATCGCGGGTTCCCAGCCGTCGAAGACGGCCTGGGCCACGATCGCATGGCCGATGTTCAACTCGGCGATCCCGGGCAAGGCGGCCACGGGCCCGACGTTGTCGTAGTGCAGGCCATGGCCCGCGTTGACCCGCAGGCCTTCGCCCACGCCCACGGCGACGGCGGCGCGCACGCGTTCCAATTGCGCGGCCCGGGCCCCGGCATCGGCCGCGTCGGCGTAGGCGCCGGTATGCAGCTCGATCACCCGGGCCCCTGCGCGCGCGGCCGCGGCGATCTGGCCGGCTTCGGGATCGATGAACAGGGACACGCGGATGCCTGCGTCGTGCAGCCGCGCCACCGCGGCAGCGACTTCATCATAGCGACCCAGCACGTCCAGGCCGCCCTCGGTGGTCAGCTCACGCCGGTTTTCAGGCACGAGGCAGACATCCTGGGGACGGATGTCGCAGGCGATCGCCAGCATATCCGGCGTAATGGCGCACTCCAGGTTCATGCGCGTGCGCAAGGCCGGACGGATTGCGCGCACATCGGCATCCTGAATGTGGCGCCGGTCCTCACGCAGATGCAGGGTGATCAGGTCGGCCCCGGCCTCTTCGGCGCGCAATGCGGCCTGCAGAGGATCGGGGTACGACGTCAGGCGCTGCTGGCGCAGGGTGGCGACATGATCGATGTTGACGCCCAGTTCCATATCAGGCGGCCTCCTCGGGGAGATCGTCGGCCGACCAGCCGCCGCCCAACGCCTTGTAGAGCTCCACGCGATTGAACAAAGCGTCGGTGCCCAACAGGATGAACTGCTGCTGCACGCCGTACAAGGCGATCTGCGCGGATTGCACCTGCAGGAAGCTGTCCACGCCGGTCTCGTAGCGGATCTGGGCAAGCTTCAGGGCCCTGAGCGCCGATTCTTCGGTCGCGCGCAGGGCGTCGAGCTGGCGGCTGTAGGTGGCCTCGCCGGCCAGCCCGTCGGCCACTTCGCGAAACGCGGTCTGGATGGCCTTTTCGTAGGCCGAGACGGCGATGTTGCTGCGAGCCTTGGCCAAGTCCAGATTGCCCTTGATTCCACCCGAGAACAGCGGCATCTGGATCTGAGGCGAAAACTGCCAGTAGCGATGGCTGCCGCCGAACAAGGCATCCAGATCGGGGCTGGCAAAACCCAACAGCCCGGTCAAGGAAATCCGCGGGAAAAACGCAGCGCGGGCGGCCCCGATCTGGGCATTGGCCGCCATGAGGTCATGCTCGGCGCCGACGATGTCGGGGCGGCGCTCCAGCAATTGTGACGGCAGCCCCGCAGGCAGCGACGGCAGCAATTGCTCGCGGCCGAACGGCAGCGGCTCGGGCAAATCGTCGGGAACCGGCATGCCCAGGATCAACTGCAAGGCATTGCCGGCCTGCGCCATGGCGCGCTCGGTGGCGATCTGATCGGCGCGCACCGTATCGTATTGGGCCTGGGCCTGGGCCAGATCCAGGTCGGAGGCCACCCCGACGTCGAAACGCGACTGGACCAGATCCAGCGTACCCTTGCGGGCCTCCAGGGTCTGCTCCATCAATCCGTGCAGGACCTGAGCCGAGCGCAGGCGGAAATACGCTTCGGCCGTCTGGGCGATCAAGCCCAACTGGACGGTGCGGCGTGCCTGGTCGGTGGACAGATAGGACTGATAGGCCGCCTCGCTGAGGTTGCGCACGCGGCCGAAGAAATCCAGCTCGAAAGCCGTCATGCCCACGCCCGCGGTATAGCTGCGGCTGACGGAGCTGGCGTCGGCGCCGCCGTTGCGCATGTCGGCGGGCGCCCGGGTGATCTGGCCCGAACCCATCGCGCCGATGGTCGGCAGCCGATCGCTCTGGACGATGCCGAATTGGGCGCGAGCCTCTTCGACGCGATCCACGGCAATGCGCAGATCGCGGTTGTTCTTCAGGGCCAGCTCGACCAGGGCCTGCAAACGGGGATCCCGGAAGAAATCCCGCCAGGAGGGCAGTTCGGCCTGGCCCGCCTCGGCCGCCACGACCGGGAATCGGTCGGGGATCGGCGCCTGCGGCCGATGATAGGTGGGCGCCAGCGAGCAGGCGCCCAGCGCCAGGCTCAGGGCGGAGATGGCCAGCGCACGCGCGGGAAGACGTCGATTCATCATGCCTTGTCTCCCGAGCCGGATTCGCCTGCGGCGGGGATATGCGGCGCTTGATGGCCCAGCAGTTTCGGTTTGGTCTTGAACAATTTCAGAATCACCACAAAGAAAGTCGGCACGAACAGCACGGCCAGCGGCGTGGCCGCCAGCATGCCGCCCAGTACGCCCAGGCCCACGGCGTTCTGGCTGGCCGCGCCTGCGCCGCTGGCGGTCACCAGGGGCACCACCCCCAGGATGAAAGCGAAGGACGTCATCAGGATCGGGCGGAAACGCAGCCGCGCGGCCTCGATGGCGGAATCGGCCAGGCCCGCGCCACTGGCGTACAGGTCTTTGGCGAATTCCACGATCAGAATGGCGTTCTTGGCCGCCAGACCGATCACGGTCACCATCCCGACCATGAAGTACACGTCGTTGTCCTTGCCCATCAGGCTGCTCAGGAGCACGGCGCCCAGCATGCCCAACGGAACGGCCAGCATCACCGACAGGGGGATGGCCCAGCTTTCATAAAGGGCGGCCAGCACCATGAAGACCACCAGGATCGACAAGCCCATCAGGATCGCGGACTGGCTGCCCGCCTGGATTTCCTGGTAGGACAGGCCCGTCCATTCGTAGCCCAGGCCGGGCGGCAACTGAGTGATCAGGCGCTCCATTTCGGCCATGGCCTGGCCGGTGGAGTAGCCCGGCGCCGCCGAGCCGCCGATGCGGATCGATTCGTAGCCGTTGTAGCGGACGATCTGGACCGGCCCCTGAGTCCAGGACAAGGTCACGAACGAGGACAGCGGCACCATTTCGCCATTGGCATTGCGGGCATTGAGCCGCAGGATATCGTCCGGATCCATGCGGGCGTCCTGCTCCGCCTGCACCCAGATGTTCTGCACCCAGCCCTGATTGGTGAACTTGCCGACGTAGGACGAGCCGATCGCCGTGGAAATCAGTTGGGCGGCCTCGGAGAAATCCACGCCCAGGGCGGCGGCTTTGTCACGGTCGATGTCCACCTTGAGCTGGGGCCCCGGCCCGAGGCCGGTAATGCGCGTCCCGGTCAGGATGGGGCTTTGCGAAGCCAGTTGCAGCAATTGCTGCGTGGCGGCCTGCAAGGCATCGCTGCCTACGCCGCTGCGGTCTTCCAGGCGCAGGTCAAAGCCCGAGGCATTGCCCAGCGAGGAGATCGCCGGCGGCGTGATGGACACCACCATGGAATCGGGCAACCCGAACAGCAAGCGCCCCATGGCGGTGTTGGATATCGCCTGGGCCGAATCGCCCGGCCCCTTGCGTTCGGAGAAATCCTTCAGGGGCACGAAAGCGATGGCGGCGTTCAGGCCGTTGCCATTGAAGCTAAAGCCCTGGACGGCGATGATGTCGGCCACCTGCGGCAGCGCCATGAAGTATTTTTCGACCTGCTCGATGATTTCCACCGTGCGGTTCGACGAAGCGCCTGAGGGCAGCTCGATGTTGGCAATCACATAGCCCTGGTCTTCCTCGGGCAGGAAAGAGGTGGGCAGACGCAGGTACATCCAACCCATCACGCCCACCAGCAGGGCGAAGACCAGCATCATGCGCAAAGTGCGCTTCAGGCTGCGCGTGACCCAGCGGGTGTAGCCTTGCGTGGTGCGATCGAAGCCGCGGTTGAACCAGCCGAAAAACCCGCCTTTGGATTCATGGTGCCCCTTGGGAATGGGCTTGAGAATCGTAGCGCACAACGCCGGGGTGAAACTGAGCGCCAGCACGGCGGAAAACAGGATGGACACCGCCATGGCCACGGAGAACTGGCGGTAGATCACCCCCACCGAGCCGGACATGAAGGCCAGCGGCAGGAACACCGTCGTGAGCACCAGCGTGATCCCGACGATGGCCCCGCTGATCTGCGGCATGGCTTTCTTGGTGGCTTCCTTGGGGGACAGGCCCTCTTCCGCCATGATGCGCTCGACGTTTTCCACCACCACGATGGCATCGTCCACCAGAATCCCGATAGCCAGCACCATGGCGAACATGGTCAGCACATTGATGGAGAAGCCCAGGGCCAGCATCACCGCGAAAGCCCCCATCATCGCCACCGGCACCACCAGCGCGGGGATCAGGGTGTAGCGCACGTTCTGCAGGAACACGAACATCACCACGAACACCAACACCATCGCTTCGAGCAGCGTGTGGACCACCTGCTCGATCGAAAGGTCGATGTAGGGCGACGTATCGTAGGGAATCTGATAAGTGATGTTCTCGGGAAAGAACTTGGACAGTTCAGCCATCTTGGCCTTGGCCAGCTCTGCGGTTTCGAGGGCGTTGGCCGTGGGAGTCAATGACAGGGCGAAGGCCGCCGTGGCCTTGCCGTTCAGGCGCGCGCCGAATTGATAGTTGTCCGAGCCGAGTTCGACCCGGGCGACGTCGCGGATGCGCACCGAGGAGCCATCCGGGTTGGCCCGCAGCACGATGGCGCCGAACTCTTCCGGCGTGGTGAGCTGGCCGTTGACGGTGAGCGGCGCCACGGTGCGCTGCGAATCCGGATTCGGCGGCGAGCCCAGCAGGCCACCGGAAATGACCATGTTCTGCGATGCCAGGGCACTGTTCACCTGGGACATGCTCAGGCCGTAGCCGACCAGTTTCTGCGGATCGACCCAGACGCGCATGGCGCGGCTGGCGGCAAAAAGCTGGAACTTGCCCACGCCCTTGATCCGCGACATCGGGTTCTGGATGTTGCGCGTGATGTAATCGGCCAGGGCGTACTGATCGACGGAGCCGTCCTTGGACGACAGCGTGACCACCATCAAGAAGCCGGAATTCGACTGGCTGACCTTCAAACCCTGCTGCGTCACGGCCGCGGGCAGCTTGGCGGTGGCGTTGGACAGCCGGTTCTGCACGTCCACCTGGGCCAGGTCGGCATCCGTGCCCGGGGCGAAGGTGACGGTGATCTCGGCCTGGCCGTTGGAGTCGCTGACTGATTCGTAGTACAGCAGACCCTTGGCGCCGTTCAGTTCGTTTTCGATGACGCTGGCTACGCTGGTGGCCACCTCGGATGCCGAAGCGCCCGGATAGGTGGCGTTGATGTTCACCGTAGGCGGCGCCACGTCGGGGTACTGCGACACGGCCATGTTGGGGATGGCCAGGATACCGGCCAGGGCGATGGCCAGCGCCACCACCCAGGCGAAGATCGGTCGTTCAATGAAAAACTGTGGCATGAGAGCTCGCGTGGAATCCGGGGGAGTGTCGGGCGGCCGAAGCCGGCTCAGTGGGCCTGGCCAGAGGCGGGCTTGGCGGCGGCTGACGCGTCGCCGGCGGGTTTTTCAGCCCCCGGCTGGCCGCTCGCCGCAGCCGGCTGAGCGCCGCCCTGCCCGGCCGCGTCGCCCTGGCCCTGCTTCCAGGGCATGGGTTGGACCGGCGCGCCTGGGCGGACTTTCTGGAAGCCTTCGACCATCAATTGATCGCCGGCCTGGATGCCCTGGTACACGATATAGCCGTGTTCCGTGCGCGGACCGACTTCGATCGGTGTGAAGACCGCCTTGCCGTCCTTGATCAGGACGACCGTATTCTTGCCGTCGGAGGTGCGCTGGATGGCCTGCTCGGGCACGACCAGCGCTTGCTGGTCCACTCCTTGGGCCAGGCGCACGCGCACATACAGGCCAGGCAGCAGGATCTGCTCGGGATTGGGAAACAGCGCGCGCAAATTGACTTGGCCGGTGCCGGGATCGACCGCCACGCCGGAAAACAGCAGCTTGCCGGGATGCCGGTAGGTCGTGCCGCGATCCAGCAGGATTTCGGCCTGGGCATCGCCGTTGGCGTCGGGCTTGACGATGCCGTCGGCGATCTGGCGACGCAACTCGGCGATCTGCGCCACCGGCTGGGTGATGTCCACGTAGACCTGATCGAGCCGGTGCACGGTTGCCAGCGAAGTGGCGGACGTGGCACTGACCAGCGCCCCGACGGTGACCTGGGCCTTGCCGATCGTGCCGTCGATGGGCGACGTGACCCGCGTGTAGTCGAGATTGATTTTGGCCGATTCAAGCGCGGCCTGGGCGGCGGCGACTGCGGCCTCGGCCTGGCGCGACTGGGCGACGGCATTGTCGTAGTCTTGCTGGCTGACTGCATGCTGCTTGATGAGCTTGGTGTAGCGCTGCGCCAGCAGACGGGCGGTCTGTGCGGCCGCCTGGGCGTTCTTCAACTGCGCCGCCGCCTGATCGCGCGCCGCCTGGTACGGCGCCGGATCAATGGTGAACAGCAACTGGCCGGCTTTGACCTTGCTGCCCTGCTCGAAATCGATGGACTGGACGATGCCGTTGACCCGGGCGCGGATCTCGGCGTCTTCGATCGCCTGCACGCGGCCGGGCAGTTCCGTGCGCAGGACGGCGGCCTGAGGCTGGACCTGGATCACGCTGACCGGGACTTTCATGCCCTCCATCCCTTGCTGCGGCTCGTCCGAGCAGGCAGCCAGGGTCAGCAGCGACGCCAGCGCCAAGGGCCACAGGGTCCGGCCGGTGGTCAGTCGATTCAAGGCCATAGGAAAAGCTCCAGAAATGATATTTTCAGTTGGATGAAGCGGAGGATGGCAGCCCGGCAAGACGGGGGCCGGAATATCCGGGTCTGCGGGCAAGCCAAAAGTATAAGGTCAAAACATTGCAATTCGATACGCGGCGGCAGGTGTCGTCGGAACCCATGCGTCAGGAGCCTTCCGCCGTGAAGCGATCCACCAGAATGCGGACCCGGCGCTCCAGGACTTCCAGGCGGGGCTGATCCTCGATCATGCCCTCCAGCGCCAGCAGAAACACCAGCGCCACCTCGGGATCATCAAGCACTTCACTCAGACACGCCAGCAAGCGGGTGCGATGCAGGCCGGCGACCTCGGGGCTCAAGCCCCGGCATATCTCCAGGAACTCACCCGACATCGGGGCGGCCTCCATCTCGGACCAGGGCTCCAGCAACACGCATCGGCAGACCTCGAAGAGACGCTTACGCTTCGTGCCGGGCGCGTGCACCACTTCCATGGCCAGGGGCAGGCGCGACAGCATCCAGTCATCGAAGACCTGCATGAAAAGGTCTTCTTTGTCCTTGAAGCTGCGGTAAAGCAAGGTGCGGGAAATGCCCGCCCGCTGGGCGATGTCCCCCAGCGAACTGCGGGCGAAGCCGAAATTCAAAAAGCACCAGCGCGCCGCGTCCAGTATCCTGGCGCGCCGCGCGATCATAGCTTTCGAACTCAGCTTGGGTGACATCGGCGAATTTTGACAAAAGGAACGTTTTTTGTCAATTTTGTTTTAGCCACCTCGCGGCTTGCAAGCCGCTCGGATTCGGCAGGCACAAAATAATCTCCAGCCGTAATATCCCCCTCGTCGCTTGGCGCGACTCGGACTGTCCACCTCGCGGCTTGCAAGCCGCTCGGATTCGGCAGGCACAAAAGGGTCCGCAGGGACCCTTTTGTGTCCAGCCTCATCCCAGCAGAAGGGTGTCGTCGGCTAGTTCCTCGCCTCGAACTTTCTCGAACATGGCAAGCAGGTCGGGGACTTCCAGACCCCGGCGGGTATCGCCGGAAACGTCCAGCACCACGCGGCCCTGGTGCAGCATGACGGTACGGTCGCCCACATCCAGCGCCTGGCGCATGCTGTGGGTGACCATCATCGTGGTCAGGCCGTGCTCCGCCACGATGCGGGCGGTCAGATCCAGCACGAACTGGGCGGTGCGGGGATCCAGCGCCGCCGTGTGTTCGTCCAGCAGCAAAATACGCGAAGGACGCAGCGCCGCCATCAAGAGGCTGACGGCCTGGCGCTGGCCGCCCGAGAGCAGGCCGATCCGGTCGGTGAGGCGATCTTCCAACCCCAGCCCCAGCATGGCCAGGCGTTCGCGAAACAGTGCGCGCATTTCTTCGCGCACCGCCTGGCGCAGGCTGCGGAACTGGCCCCGGCCTAGCGCCAGGGACATGTTTTCTTCGATGGTCAGGTTCTCGCAGGTGCCGGCCATCGGATCCTGGAAGACGCGCGCGACCTTGCGGGCGCGATCCCAGACCGCCTGTCGGGTGACGTCCTCGCCATCGATCAGGACGGCGCCGCCATCCACGGCCTGCTCGCCCGAGATGGCGTTCAGGAACGTGGACTTGCCGGCGCCGTTGGAGCCGATCACAGTGACGAACTGGCCTGCCGGAATGTCGAGGGACATGCCTCGCAAGGCCTGGGTCTCGATCGGGGTTCCGGGATTGAAGGTCAGATGCAGATTTTGTGCGCTCAGCATGGTTCAGACCCTCTTTTTCGACAAGCGCTGCTTGACCAGCGGGATCACCAGCGCCACGGTGACCAGCACCGCGGTGACCAGGTTCAGATCCTGGGCCTTCAGGCCCACGAAATCCGCGTTCAGCGCCAAGGCGATAAAGAAACGATAGAGCACGGCGCCGATCACCACCGCCAGCGTGGCCACCATCAGGCGGCGGCTGGGCATGATGGATTCGCCGATGATGACGGCCGCCAGGCCGATGACGATGGTGCCGATGCCCATGGAGATATCCGCCCCGCCCTGGGACTGCGCGAACAAGGCGCCGGCCAGGCCGCACAGGGCATTGGAAATCGCCATGCCCAGCAACACCATGTTGTCCGTGCGGATCCCCTGGGCGCGCGCCATGCGCGGGTTGGAACCCGTCGAACGCATGGCCAGGCCTACCTGGGTGGCGAAAAACCAGTCCAGCAGCAGCTTGACGGCCACCACCAGCGCCAGCAGGACCAGCGGCCGGGCGATGTAATCCTCGATGCCGCCGGGCTGCAGTACCGTGAACACGGTGGGATCGGTGATGAGCGGCACGTTGGGCGCATCCATGACGCGCAGGTTGATCGAATACAGCGCGATCATCATCAGGATGCTGGCCAGCAGATCCATGATCTTGAGCCGGACGTTGAGCCAGCCCGTCACCATGCCGGCGAAACCGGCGGCCAGGGTTGCGACGCCGGTTGCCAGAAAGGGGTCCGTGCCGTGATGGATGAGGATGGCGGCCGTTGCCCCGCCCAGGGGAAAGCTGCCGTCCACGGTCAGGTCGGGGAAATTCAGCACGCGGAAGGAAATCAGGACGCCCAGTGCGACCAGGCCGAATATCAACCCGATCTCGAGGGCGCCCCACATGGAATAGATGGACATGGGATGAAAATCTCTGGATGCGGCTCCACGCGTGAACGCCGCAATGACGGCCGGGCCGCCTCGAGGCGGCCCGGGAACGCGGAACGAGCGGGAATTACTGAATGACCTGGGCTGCGGACTTGACCAGGGCGTCCGACAAGGTCACGCCTTGCTTGGCCGCTGCGCCGGGATTGACGTAGAGCTCGACCTTGGAACTGGTTTCGGAGGCAATGTCGCCGGGCTTTTCGCCTTTCAGGATGCGCACCGCCAGCTTGCCGGTCTGGATACCCAGGTCGTGATAGTTCACGCCCAGGGCGGCGATGGCGCCGCGCTTGACGCTGTCGGTGTCGGAAGCCACCAGGGGAATCTTGGCGGAATTGCCGACCTTGACCAGGGATTCGTAGGCGGACACGACGTTGTTGTCGGTGTTGGTGTAGATCACATCGACCTTGCCGACCAGACTGCGGGCGGCGGCGCCCACATCCACGGTGCGGGCGGCGGTGGCTTCGACCAGGCTCATGCCCGATTGCGGCAGCAGTTCGCGCAGGCGCTTGACCACCACCACGGAATTGGCCTCGCCGGGGTTGTAGACCATGCCGACCTTTTTCGCGTCAGGCACGACCTGCTTGATCAGTTCGACCTGCTTTTCAAGCGACAGCGCATCGGACACGCCCGTGACGTTGGTACCCGAGGCTTCCATGCCCGGCACGAGTTGGGCGGCGACCGGATCGGTGACGGCTGAATAGACCACCGGAATGGACTTGGTGGCGGCAACCACGGCCTGAGCGGACGGCGTGGCGATCGCGATGATGACGTCGGGCTTGTCGCCCACGAACTTGCGGGCGATCTGGGCGGCGATGGCGGTGTTGCCCTGGGCCGTCTGGAATTGCCATTTCAGGCCCTTGGCCTCGGTGTAGCCTGCCGAGGCCAGCGCCTCGTGCACGCCGTCCCTCACGGCATCGAGGGCGGGGTGCTCGACAATAGAGGCGACCGCCACGGATTGAGCCTGGGCCTGCGCGGCAGCCAGCGCGCCGACCACGGCGGCGGCACCCGCGAGCTTGCGAAGGACGGGATGCAGATTCATGA
Source organism: Castellaniella ginsengisoli (assembly GCF_040955415.1). Taxonomy (NCBI): domain Bacteria; kingdom Pseudomonadati; phylum Pseudomonadota; class Betaproteobacteria; order Burkholderiales; family Alcaligenaceae; genus Castellaniella; species Castellaniella ginsengisoli. Next base: position 2,638,071 of record NZ_CP158257.1, read on the forward strand.
AGGGGCTCCTTTGAATGGGGGGCGATGCCGGGTCGTGTCCGGATCGTGCGATGCGGCGTTCAGTCTACCCGCCGGCATCAATATTTTCTGCAAGGGATATCCCTGCGGCGGCAATTATTGTAGCTTGGGTGCGAGATGAAGGGGCGGATGAAGAATAAAATACCAAAAAACAAAAAAGCATTGGAATCAATAACCAATAAACAAATCAACACCCTCTTCCGACCCCATCAAAGACCGGTGCCTCCCGGCGTTTGATGCCACAGCGTGGAAACGCCCCATCAACGAACCTGGCGTTTTTCCAGCTTGCGCGCCAAGGTGCGGCGGTGCATGCCCAACCGGCGGGCCGTCTCTGAAATATTGAAATTAGTCGCCGCCAGCACTTCGTGGATGCGCTCCCATTCAAGCGTCTTGATCGACGCCTGGCGCGGCGCCAGAGCCGCCTCGACGTCGCCCTCGGTGCGGGCGAAGGCGCGTTCGATATCGTCCGTATTCGAGGGCTTGGCCAGGTAATGGCAGGCGCCGAGCTTGACCGCCTCGACGGCCGTCGCGATGCTGGCAAAGCCGGTGAGCACCACGATCAGCATCCCGGGCGCATGCGCGTGCAACCGTTGCACGCAGGCCAGGCCGGAAGCCTCGCCTTGCAGCTTCAAATCCACGACGGCGTAGCCGGGCGCGTGGCCCTGCGCAAGCAACGCCTCGACGGATTCGAGGCTGGCGGCGCGCAGCACGCGGTAGCCGCGGCGCTCGAACGAGCGCACAAGGGACTGCGACAGCGACTCGTCATCCTCGACCACGAGCAGCAGGCGCCGCGCGTCGGCGCCCTCTTCAATCGGCGGATTCATCGGCATCCTCTGGCGTCAGGGCGGACAAGGGAAAACGAATCGTGACGCAGGCACCGCCTTCAGGCAGATTGTTCGCGCTCAAGGTGCCGCTCAAGGAGCGCGCCACTTTGTGCGACAAGAACAAGCCCAGCCCCCTGCCCGGCTGCGCCTTGGTGGACCGGTAGGGCTTGCCCAGCGAATGCAGGACTTCCTGGACGAAGCCCGGCCCTCTGTCGCGCACTTCGAGCATGAGCTGGCCGTTTTCCAGGACGGCGGTCAGTTGCTGCAGAGAGGGCGAGGCTTCCAGGGCGTTGTTCAGGACGTTGAACACCATTTGCTGGAGGCCCCGGTCGGCGATCACCACGGCATCCGTATCGATCCGGCGGCTGTATTTCAGGCGGGCCCAAGGATGCGCCTGCCGCCATTGCGCCACCAGCCCATCGAGAAAGGCCGTCACGGTGGTGCGCGTCAGGACTTCGCCGCGCACTTCGCCGGCCGACATCAGGATGCCGCTCAGGATGGTCTTGCAGCGCTGCACCTGCGCTTGCATATCCCGCACGTCCCGTTGCAGTTCGGCGTCGGCGGCCACGGCGGGCGCATGCGCCCAGTCGCCCAGAATCACGTCCAGGGTCGCCAGAGGGGTGCCCAGCTCATGGGCCGCTCCCGAGGCCAGCAGGCCCATGTGAACGATATGTTCCTCTTCGGACGCGCGCTGGCGCAGCGCGGCCAGGCGCGCGTCGCGCGTGCGTACGTTCTGGGTGATCCGCGTGATGAAGGCCGCCAGCAGGACGGCGTTCAAGGCGAAGCAGGCCAGCATCCCCAGCACGAAGGGGCTGTCCAGCCCCCCGCCCAGATCCAGGGGCAGGGTATAGCCATGATGGTGCGTCAGCACCAGCCCGGCGAACGCGGCCGAGGTCACGCCCGCCATCATCCAGGTCGTGCGCCTTTGCAGCAGGACGGCCGCCAGCGCCACCTGCAGCAGGTAGAGAAAAATGAAGGGATTGGTGGCGCCGCCGCTCAAATAAAGCTGGGCGGTCAGCGCCATGACGTCGACGAGCAGCGCCAGAAACAACTCGATCTGGCTCACGGGAAAATGCCACTTCAGGCGCAACTGGCTGAAGAGGTTGTAGACGATCAACAGCCCCACCACCAGCGCCATGTTGAACAACGGGAGCGCCAGGGAAAATCCGTCCACGGCTACGACGATGGCCAGCACCTGGCCGAGCACTGCGATCCAGCGCAGTTGGATCAGCAGACGCAGGTTCTGCCGGCCCGCCACGTGCATGCCGTCCGCAAATGCCGGCGGCCGCTCAATCATATCGCCCCCTTGGCGCGGCGCCGCCATTCCTGGCGCGCGCCATAAACCATGGCCGCCGCCGTCATGGCCGCCAGGGCGTACCAGGTCAATGCGTAGCTGAGGTGCGCATCGCGAAAATGCACGACCGTCAAGCCGGGCACGGGCCACCGGCGCGGCGCCGGCGCATGGATGTCGGCCGCGCCGTTCGCGGATTGGTCGACGAAATATGGCGCAACCGGTTGCAAGCCCAGAAACTGCGCCATGGCGGCCACGTCGCGCGAATACCAGCGGCCTTCGGCCGGCGCATTGCTTCGAAGGAAACCGCCGCCCGGCTGCGAAAAACGCAGCAGGCCTTCGATCCGGATCGGGCCTGCCGGCGGGGTTTCGCCCCGGCGGCCGGGATCGCGGTGCGCGGCATCGACGAAACCGCGGTTGATGAAGACGATGCTGCCGTCGTCCCGGCGCAGCGGCGTCATGACCCAGAAGCCGGCGCCAAGACGGGTGTTGGCCTGGACCAGGATTTCGTGATTCAGCAAGACCCCCTGCAGCGCGACTCGCCGGTACTCGTCGAGCTCGCCCCTCAAGCCGGACCAGGCCTCAGCCCCCGGCGCGGGGGTGGGCGGTGCATGCTGGAAGCCGTCGACCCGGGCGATGAGCGCATGCTTCCAGTACATCCGGTGGACCTGCCAGGTGCCCAGCGCCATGAAGCCGCCCAGCGCCACCGCGAGAAGGACGGTCCAGAGGACGAGCCATCCGGTGGGCAGCGGGCGTGAGGGGCGTTGAGGCACGGGAGGGGAGAAAGGAGGCGGACCCGGAAAGCGGCGGACGCGGCCGGCCGAAGCGTGCCCGCGTCCGCCCGGAGACTACATCGACGACATGTCGTGCAAATGCTCCGGCATCATATTGACGTTCAAATGGTACATCACCCATAGCGACCCCGCTAAAGCGATGGCCACGATGATGATGGTGAAAATCAGCGCCAGCAATGTCCAGCCTCCTTCGGAGCGCGGGCTCATGTGCAGGAAATACACCATATGCACGACCATTTGCGCGGCGCCGATCAGCAGGATCGCAAGAGCGGTCGCGCTGGAACTCGCCAGCACGCCGTCCATGACCAGCCAGAACGGGATCACGGTCAGGATCACCGACAGGATGAAGCCGGTCATGTAGCCCTTGAACGTGCCGGGGGCATGGCCGCCCTCCCCGGCGAGGTCCGCTTGGTGCCCGGGCGTGGCGTGATCGTGGCTCATGGCAGCACTCCCATCAGGTAGACAAAGGTGAAGACGCCGATCCAGATCACGTCCAGAAAGTGCCAGAACATCGACAGGCACATCAGCCGGCGGCGGTTCTCGGGAATCAGGCCGTGGCGGCCAAGCTGACACAGCAGCGTGACCAGCCACACGACTCCGAAGGTCACGTGCAGGCCGTGGGTGCCGACCAGCGCGAAGAAGGACGACAGGAAGGCGCTGCGCCAGGGGCCTGCCCCGTGCTCGATCAGGTGGTGGAATTCATACAGTTCCAGCCCCAGAAAGGCCAGCCCGAACAGCCCGGTCACGACCAGCCAGGCCAGCGTCCCCCGCAGCCGGCCTCGCTGCGACTCCAGCATCGCGAAGCCATAGGTGATCGACGAGAACAGCAGCATGGCCGTATTCACCGCCACCAGCGGCAGATCGAACAGATCGGCGCCGGTCGGGCCGCCCGCATACGCCCTGCCCTGCACGCCGTACACGGCGAACAGGCAGGCGAAGATCAGGCAATCGCTCATCAGATAGATCCAGAAGCCGAGCAGCGTGCCGTTTTCCGGATGAAGGGGTTCCCGGACGATGAAGCGGGCATCGTCGGCGGCGGGGGCGTGCAGGATGGAGGTATCAGACATGGCGGGCCAACTGCAGAGTACGGGCTTCCTCCGCGTGCGCCACGTCCGAAGCGCTGACGTGGGTATCGCGGCGGTAGTTGAAGGTGTGGCCTATGGCGGCGGCGATCAGGAGGGCGAAAGAAGCGATCGTCAACGCCCACATGTGCCAGATCAGGGCGAAGCCAAGGATCGAGCTCAGCACGGCCAGCGTAAAGCCGGCGGCAGTGTTCTTCGGCATGTGGATGTCGACGAAGCCGCTTTCGGGCCGGCGGTAGCCCGCCTGCTTCATGTGCCACCAGGCATCGCGCTCATGGATGCGCGGCGTGAAGGCGAAGTTGTAATCCGGCGGCGGGGACGAGGTCGACCATTCCAGCGTGCGGCCGTCCCAGGGATCGCCGGTATGGTCGCGCAAGGTTTCGCGATCGCGCCAACTGACATAGAGCTGCACCAGGAAGAAGGCAATGCCCAGCGCGATCAGGAAGGCCCCGACGGCAGCGATCTGGAACCAGATCTGCAGCGAGGGATCCTCGAAATGGCTCAGGCGGCGGGTCACGCCCATCAGGCCCAGGATGTAGAGCGGCATGAAGGCGACCCAGAAGCCCACGACCCAGCACCAGAACGAACACTTCCCCCAGAACACATTCAGGCGGAAGCCGAAGGCCTTCGGAAACCAGTAATTGATCGCGGCGAACAGACCGAACACCACTCCGCCGATGATGACGTTATGGAAGTGCGCGATCAGGAACAGGCTGTTGTGCAGCACGAAATCGGCCGGCGGCACGGCCAGCAGCACGCCCGTCATGCCGCCGATCACAAAAGTGATCATGAAAGCCACCGTCCACATCATCGGCAGCTCGAAGCGGATGCGGCCCCGGTACATGGTGAACAGCCAGTTGAAGATCTTCGCCCCCGTGGGGATCGAGATGATCATCGTCGTGATGCCAAAGAAGGAATTCACGCTGGCGCCCGATCCCATGGTAAAGAAATGATGCAGCCAGACCAGGTAGGACAGGACCGTGATCACGATGGTCGCATACACCATGGAGGTATAGCCGAACAGGCGTTTGCCGCAGTACGTGGAAGTGATCTCCGAGAACACGCCGAAAAGCGGCAGGATCAGGATATAGACTTCGGGGTGGCCCCATATCCAGATCAGGTTCACGTACATCATCGGGTTGCCGCCCAGGTCGTTCGTGAAGAACTGGGTTCCCAGGTAACGGTCCATGCCGAGCAGTGCAAGCGTGGCCGTCAACACCGGGAAAGTGATGATGATCAGGATGTTGGTGCACAGGGCGGTCCAGGTGAAGACCGGCATCTTCATGAGCTTCATGCCCGGCGCGCGCATCTTGATGATGGTGACCGCCAGGTTGATCCCCGACAGCAGCGTGCCCACCCCCGCAACCTGCAAGGCCCAGATGTAGTAGTCCACCCCCACGTCGGGGCTGAAGTCCAGGCCCGAGAGCGGCGGGTAGGCCAGCCAGCCGGTGCGGGCGAACTCGCCCACGAACAAGGACATCATCACCAGGACGGCGCCGCCCGTGGTCATCCAGAAGCTGAAGTTGTTCAGGAACGGGAAGGCGACGTCGCGCGCGCCGATCTGCAGCGGCACAATGTAGTTCATCAGACCGGTGATGAACGGCATGGCCACGAAGAAAATCATGATCACGCCATGCGCCGTGAATATCTGGTCGTAGTGATGCGGCGGCAGGTAGCCCAGCGCGTCGCCGAAAGACACCGCCTGCTGCAGGCGCATCATGGCGGCGTCGGCGAAACCGCGCAGCAGCATCACGACCCCCAGCACCATGTACATGATGCCGATTTTCTTGTGATCGATGCTGACGATCCAGTCGCGCCACAAAGGCCCCCAGAGACGGTAGCGTGTCATCAGGGCCAGGACGGCCAGTCCGGTCACGGCCACCCCGATGAAAGTGGCCACCAGGATGGGCTCGTGGTAGGGAATGGCTTCCAGGCTGAGCCTGCCCAGGATCCAGGTTCGCAAATCCATCTTTACTTCTCCATAGGCGGCATGAGATCGCTCATGCAGGTCGAGCCGGGCCGCACGCAGCGATTCAGGATCAGGCGGTACAAGTCGGGATCAATACCCCCCCAGCGGCGCACTGGATCGTTCTCGCTGGGTTTCTCCAGTTCAAGATAAGCCGCGCGGTCCAGAACGCCCGCAGCGGCGCGATTCTTCTCCACCCAGGCCTCGAATCCGGACTGATCCAGGCCATGAAAGCGGAAATGCATGCCGGAAAAGCCCGCGCCGCTATAGTTCGCGGACATGCCGCCATATTCGCCGGGCGCGTTGATCACCGCGTGCAGCATCGTCTGCATGCCGGGCATGGCGTAGATCTGGCCGGCCAGGGCGGGGATGAAAAAGGAATTCATGACCGAAGACGCCGTGATCTTGAAACGGATCGGGCGGTCCACCGGCGCCGCCAGTTCATTGACGGTGGCAAAGCCGTATTCCGGATAGATGAACAGCCACTTCCAATCCAGCGCCACGACTTCGACGGTGAGCGGTTCGATGGAGGCGGCCAGGGGCTTGTCGGCCGAAATCCGGCTCAGCGGGCGATAGGGATCGAGCAGATGGGTGCTGACCCAGGTGATGCTGCCCAGGACGATGATGATCAGCAGCGGCACCGACCAGATCATCAGCTCCAGGCGAGTGGAATGGTCCCAATCGGCGTCATAGCGCGCTTTGCGGTTGGCCGCCCGGTAACGCCAGGCGAACAGGATCGTGGCGACGATCACCGGCAGAATGACGATCAGCATCAGGCCGGTCGCGGCGTAGATCAGGTTGCGCTGCTGCAGCGCCACATCGCCCGACGGATTCAGCAGCACGGCGTCACAGCCGCCCAGCAGCAGAGCCGGGCCGACGCCCAGCATTATTTTCAGAACCTTGTTGTGCCTCATTGCCTTATGCGCCGATTTCAGGTGTATTCAAGCGGAGGCCGATACTATAGATATGAAAGGTCAAGGTGAAAATTGGACATTTTGACTCATGCCCCTTCAAGCAACATGGTTACTGCGGGTAATGTCCAATGGCGAACCCCCTCGCCGGCATGGAATCCTATGTGCGAGGCCGCTGCGCGCGGCGGCCCGCATCGCACACCAGGAGAACTCGATGACAGCAGATACCCTCAGCACCCGCTTGCCCGGAGCGCGCGCACGGGAAGATGACCAGGCCAGAGCCGCGCGCCAGGCCGAGGGCCACCCTTCCGTCTCCCCGGGCGACATCGCCGTTGGCGTGATCATCGGCCGCACGTCGGAACACTTCGACTTCTTCACCTACGGGATCGCATCGGCGATCGTGTTTCCCCAGGTGTTCTTTCCATTCGCGGATCCCCTGACCGGCACGCTGTACGCCTTTGCCATCTTCGCTCTGGCCTTCATCGTCCGGCCCTTCGGCACGGCGCTCTTCATGCGCGTGCAGAAGCACTGGGGGCGGTGCGCAAAACTGACGGCGGCGCTGTTTCTGCTGGGCACGGCAACGGCGGGCATCGCCTTCCTGCCTGTCCACGAAACGCTGGGCGCACACGCCATCATCCTGCTGGCGCTTTTTCGCTGCCTGCAAGGCATCGCCTGGGGCGGCTCCTGGGATGGCTTGCCTTCGCTGCTGGCCTTGAATGCGCCCGTCCGGCGGCGCGGCTGGTATGCCATGCTGGGGCAACTGTCGGCGCCCATCGGCTTCTTCGCGGCCGGCGCCCTGTTCCTGTACCTGTACACCCGTCTGGAGCCTGCTGATTTCCTCGGCTGGGGCTGGCGCTTCCCGTTCTTCGTGGCCTTCGCCATCAACGTCGTGGGCCTGTTCGCCCGCCTGCGGCTGGTGATGGACAATGAGTTCTCGCGCCTGCTGGAAGAACGCGAACTGCGCCCGATCGGCACGCTGGAGATGGTCCGCACCCAGGGCAGGCATATCGTCACCGGCGCCTTCGCCTCGCTGGCGAGCTACGCCTTGTTCCACCTGGTCACCTTGTTCCCGCTATCCTGGCTCGTCCTGCAGCACCAAAGAACGGTGTCCCAAGTGCTGTCGATCCAGCTCGTGGGCGCAGCGATCGCCCTGGGAGCCATGCTGTATTCCGGACATCTCGCCAATCGCATCGGCCGGCGCCATACGCTCGGTCTGGTGGCCGTGCTGATCGGCGCCTTTGCCCTCGCCTCGCCTTGGCTGCTGAGCGGCGGCGCGATGCGCCAGGACGTCTTCATCCTGCTCGGTTTCGTCCTGCTGGGCCTGTCCTACGGACAGTCTTCGGGCACGGCCACGGCCCATTTCCTGCCGGCTTGCCGCTACACGGGCGCCGCATTGACCGCCGATCTGGCCTGGCTTGTAGGCGCGGCTTTCGCGCCGCTGGTCGCGCTGGGGGTTTCGGACCGCTATGGCCTGGGCGGAATCAGCGTGTATCTGCTGTCCGGCGCAGCCTGCACTCTAGCAGCCCTGGCCGCCAACCACTCAGCCCGCCGGCGCACCGCCTGAAAATTCGCCCGGGGCCGCATCGGCGGCCCGCACCGCTTGCACGAACGCCCGGATGCGGGCTGGATCCTTGATCCCCGGCGCCGACTCCACCCCGCTGCTGACGTCGACGGCGAACGGCTCCAGGGCGGCGATCTGCCCGCCCACCGTTTCCGCCGTCAAGCCGCCGGAAAGGACCAGGGCCGGCACACCGGCGCCGCGCGGCACGTCGGCCAGCAAGGCCGTATCGAAGCTGCTGCCGCTGCCGCCGTATCCGGCGCTGTAGCTGTCGAACAGCCATCCGGCCGCCCGGCCATGGCTCACGCAGGCACGGGCCAGCCCGGCCGCCGTATCGAGCCCCGGCGCGCCGACCCGGAAAGCCTTCATGTGGCGCACGCCGAATCCCGCGCAGAAGTCTGGCGGCTCCTCGCCGTGAAATTGCAGCAGATCGGGATGCACGGCGTCGATCACGCTGCGCACCAACTGGACATCCGGATTGACGAACAGCGCCGTGACGCCGACAAAGGCCGGCACCCGGGCGCGCAGCGCGGCGGCCTGGTCGAGGGCCAGGCGACGGCGACTGGGCGGATAAAAGACCAGGCCGATCGCATCGACGCCGGCCGTCACGGCTGCGTCGATATCCTGCGGGCGGGTCAGCCCGCAGATCTTGATGCGCGTGCGGCGCGCACCGGGGACGGCGTCCGGCGCGCTCATTGGAAAGCGGCGCCGGCGTCGCTTGCGCCGTAGCCGTCCTGGCCATAAACGCTGTCCTGGCCGAACGTGATGCTGGCCGGATCGACCGTGGGCGCATCGTTCTTGTAGTGGGTCACCAGGCCCGGGAAGGCCAGCACTGTCGCCACCATCAGGATCTGGATGACGATGAAGGGAATCGAGCCCCAGTAGATCTGGGCCGTGGTCACTTTGGGGATCAAGGCGCCCGTGACCCGGTCGTGGTAGTCCTCTTTGGGGGCGACCGACCGCAGGTAGAACAAGGCGAAACCGAACGGCGGATGGATGAAGGAGGTCTGCATGTTGACCGCCAAGAGCACCCCGAACCAGATCAGGTCGATACCCATTTTCTCGGCCACAGGCCCCAGCAGCGGCACGATGATGAAGGCCAGTTCGAAGAAATCCAGGAAAAAGGCCAGGAAGAAGGTCATCACGCTGACCACGACCAGGAAGCCCAATTCGCCGCCCGGCACGTGCAGCAGCAACTGCTCCACCCAGATGTCGCCGTTGATGCCCCGAAAGCTGAGGCTGAAGATCGTCGAGCCCACCAGGATGAAGATCACGAAGCAGGACAGCCGGGCCGTGCTTTCCATGGCCTGACGCAATTGCTTCATGGTGAAGCGGCCGCGCGACACCGCCATCACCAGCGCGCCGACGGCCCCCATCGCGCCGCCCTCGGTGGGCGTGGCCACGCCGATGAAAATGGTGCCCAACACCAGGAAGATCAGCGCCAGCGGCGGGATCATCACGAAGACGACCCGCTCGGCCAGGGGCGACAGCAGTTTCAGGCGCAGGAACTTGTTGGCCAACGCCATCACCAGGGCGGCCAGGCCCCAGATCAGGAGGACGATGACGACGCGCTCGTCCACCGGCACTTCGGTATGCGCGCGGAAATAATGATCCGATCCCCAGTAGGCGGCCGCCGCCGCGATCGCGGTCAGGATGGCCAGAGACCTCAGGCCCCGCCGGCCGCGCTCATCGACGAAGCCGCGCGCTTCGGGCGGCAAGGCCGGCACGCGGCTGGGCCGCACGACGGCCACCAGGAAGATGTACGCCATGTAGGTCCCGGCCAGCAGCAGGCCCGGCAGCATGGCGCCGCGGTACATGTCGCCGATGGAGCGGCCGAGCTGGTCGGCCAGGATGATCAGCACCAGGGACGGAGGGATGATCTGGGACAGCGTGCCCGAAGCGGCGATCACACCGGAGGCCAGGCGCCGGTCATAGCCGTAGCGCAGCATGATGGGCAGCGAAATCAGCCCCATGGAAATGACCGAGGCCGACACCACGCCGGTGGTCGCCGCCAGCAATGCGCCGACGAACACCACCGCAATGGCCAGCCCGCCGCGCAGCGGGCCGAAGAGCTGGCCGACCGTATCGAGGAGATCCTCGGCCATGCCCGAGCGCTCCAGGATGAGGCCCATGAACGTGAAGAAAGGCACGGCCAGCAAGGTATCGTTGCCCACAATGCCGAATATCCGCTGGGGCAGCGCCTGGAACAGCAGCGGGCTCATCAGGTTGAATTCGATGGCGACCAGGCCGTAGAGCACCCCCGTGGCGGCCAGGGAAAAAGCGACCGGAAAGCCCAGCAGCAGGAACACGATCAGGTTGAAGAACATGATCGGTGCGAGATTGTCGATCAGAAATTCCATGCTCAGCGCCCCTGCCCTGCTTCGATGCCGGCCTGCCGCTGCTGGGCCAGGATGTCTTCCACCAATGCCTCTTCGTCGCTCTTGCCGCTGGAAACCCGCATCGGATTGGGACACAAGCCACGCAGGAATCCGACGCACTTGATCAAATGCGACAGCCCGGCCAGGATCAGGAAGGCGAAGCCGACCGGGATCAGGAGCTTGGCCGGCCAGCGGATCAGGCCGTCGGTATTCGAGGACAGCTCGTGCGTGATCCAGGATTCCCAGAAGAACGGAATCGACAGCCAGAACACCAGGCAGGCCGCCGGCATCAGGAAGAACAGCACGCCGAAGATTTCGATCCCGACCTGGGCGCGCTCAGGAAGCTTTTGCGCCAGGACGTCCACCCGCACGTGCTCGTTGCGCAAAAAGGTATAGCCCGCCGCCAGCAGGAAAATGGCCCCGAACAGATACCACTGCAATTCAAGCCACGTGTTGGAGCTGAGGCTGAACAGCTTGCGCATCACGGCATTGCCGGCACTGACCAGGGCCACCACCAGCACCAGCCAGGTCACCGCCTGGCCCACCAGGGTGTTCCACTGGTCGATCCACCGGGCTATCGTCAAGAGAGGTTTCATCGTGCTTCCATGAAGGGGAACGGCACGTGTGCCCCGTTCGCAATCAAATCGCTCAATTCTATACGAAGCGTCAAGCGCACCGCCTCGGGAATCGCCCGGATAGACGGCGAATTCATGCGTTCCGTGCACATGGGCGCAGGCCCGGCGCCACGCATGATTCAAAGCATGCCCAGGTGATGACGCAAGGCTTCCCGGGCCGTGCGCTGCGGCAACTGCGCCCCCGGATAGTCGGCATGGGCCAGGTACAGGCCGTCGGGCATGAACGTGGGCGCGGCCCGTTTCCGGTCGCGGTCGCGCAGCAATTCGGCCGCCCACTCGGGCGCGCGTCTGCCCCGACCCACCATGACCAGCACGCCCATGAGGTTGCGCACCATATGATGCAAAAAGGCGTTGGCGCGAAACTCGAAAATCAGAAAACCCCCGCTCCGGTGGATATCCAGGGCCTGCAGCGTGCGCACCGGACTGGCCGCCTGGCACCCGGATGAACGAAAAGCGCTGAAATCGTGTTCGCCTGTCAGCAGGGCGGCGGCGGCGCGCATGGCCGATTCGTCAAGCGGATCGTGCACCCAGCCGACCCGGCCGTGCAGGACGGGAGAACGGATCGGAGCGCTGCGCAGGACGTAGAAATACGTGCGGGTCCGGGCATCGAACCGCGCATGAAATCCATCCGGAACAGCGCAGGCCCACTGCACGGCCACGCTTTCGGGCAGCAGGGCATTCACCCCCCTCACCCAGGATTCGTCCCGCCGCGCGGCGGCGGTGTCCAGGTGCACGACTTGCTGGAGCGCATGCACGCCGGCGTCGGTACGGCCGGCGCAGATTGTGGCCACGGCGGGTGCCGCCAGGAAGCGGCGCAGCGCAGCCTCCAGCGTATCCTGCAGCGTGCGGCCGCCGGGCTGAGTCTGCCAGCCTTGCCAGCCCCGGCCGTCGTAGCTCAGGCCAAGCGCGATACGTCCCATGAAGATCGGCTTCCGATAGGCATGGCGTTGCAGCGATGCGGACACCGGGCCGGCATGGCCGCCCGCCTATACCGCTTCAACGCTGCGGCGGACGGGATTCGCCCGGTTCGAGATCCAGGTCGATGTCCTGGAGCCGTTCGCGCACCATGGACTCCGTCACGCCGGGATCCGCGTCGGCCTCGTCCCGGGCGGCATTGGCTCGCCGCAACAGCCAGGCGATGATGAGCACGATCAGGGCCAGAAGCCCCGTCATCACGCCCAACAAATGGTCTTGAAGCCACGAGACCCGCTCCTGGGCGTGCTCGGAAGGCTGCAGTTCGGCCGCCTGGGCTGCCGGCGCGGCGGCCGCCCCGGTAAGGGCCGCTGTGCCAGCCCCTGCCGCGGCTGCGGAAGCGCCCGGGGACGCGGCAGCCGCCCCCGCGCGGGAAGCCTGCCCCCCCGGCGCGTTTGCGGCAGCGGCGCCGGCTGAGCCGGATGTGTTGCCGGCGCCATGGGCGCCGGCCGCCGCGGCGGATCCGGATGCCGTGCCTGCCGCGCCCGTATCGCCGGCCTGAGCGGCGGCTTCCTGGCTGGCTTCGCTGATGGCGCTGGCAATCTGCTGGACCGAGTCGCCGATGGCCTCGACCCCTTGCACCACGGCGCTGCGCGCCGCCTCTCCCTGGGATTGCAGGGCCTGGTTCAGATTCTGGACATTGCCCTGGAGCTGATCGACTCGGGCCTCGGCGTCCTTGAGGGCATGGCCGCGTGCGGTGCGGGCGTCGGCAGCCGCGTCGTCGCTAGCGCGACCGGATTCAGTCAGACGCAGGCGGTCGCCCGCCGCGCCCGCCGACGAGGCGGCCGCCTGCGAGTCGTCTTGCGAGATTCCGCCCGCCGAGGCCGGACGCGCGTCGGCGGCGGACGCGCCGCCCGCCAGGCGGCCGCGCATCTGCGCAAAGGCGGCGGCCTGCACCTGGAACTGGCGGCGCGCCTCGGCGTCGGAGATCGACAGCATGTCGTTGATGTCCGGCACGGCCAGAGACGCGCCCGCGCGGACCAGATTGACGTTGTCGTGGATGAAGGCCTGGGGGTTGGCGCGTTGCAGCGCCAGCATCAATTGATAGATGGACACGCCATCGACCGCATGGCGGCGGCCGATGGCAAACATCGTATCGCCTGGACGCACGGAAATGGCGCCGGCGGGCACGCGCCGGACGCTGGTGTGGGGCGCCGCGCCGACGGCGGTTGCCGAGGCGCCGCCCTGGCCAGCGGACTGCGCGGCGGGCGAAGCGGCGGCGCGCGACGGCCCCGGCGCGATCAGGGAAACCTGATAGCGTTGTTCACCGGTTGCCGTGCGCACATCGAGCAGCAGATCGGCCAACGGGCCGGCAAAGGCCTGCCCCGAGCCGACGCGCAGAATGCGGCGCCCATCGGGCCGGACATCCGCGCCCACGGAAACCGACAGGCTGTCGAGCGGCACAGGCGGCGTCAGGCCCGCCCGGGCCCAGTCGGCGGCCGGCGCAGGCTTGGCCGACAGGGCCTGCACGTCGGCCTCGGTCAGGCCGGATACCGGTACCAGGATCAACAGCGGCTCGCCGGCACCAGAGGCCAGGCGCGCATGGCCGAAGGTGGCAGCCTGGGCAGCCGCGCCCGCCAGGAACGCCAGCGCCACAACGCCAGCGGCCAGGCGGCCCATCGGTCTGCGGCGCGTCACCCGCATCGAGGTTGAAAGGTCTCGGATCCGGCGGACGGCAGCGTGTTTTTTCATTCAGAGTTCACCCAGGGCGATGCGCAGCATGCGGCGCAGAGGTTCGGCGGCGCCCCACAGCAACTGGTCGCCCACCGTGAAAGCACTCAGGTATTGAGGCCCCATCGACATCTTGCGCAGGCGGCCGACGGGAATGTCCAGCGTGCCGGTCACGGCCACGGGTGTCAATGCCTGCATGGAGGAGTCGCGGTCGTTGGGCACCAGGCGGGCCCACTCGGTGCCGGTGCGCACCGCCTCATTGATTTCATCCAGAGGAATGTCGCGCCGCAGCTTGATGGTCAGCGCCTGGCTGTGGCAACGCATGGCGCCGATCCGCACGCACAGGCCGTCGACCGGCACGGGGTCGGTGCCGAACCCCGGCCCCCGGCCCAGGATCTTGTTGGTTTCCGCGCCGCCCTTCCATTCCTCGCGCGACATGCCATCGCCCAAATCTTTGTCGATCCAGGGAATCAGGCTGCCGCCCAGGGGCACGCCGAAGTTTTCCCGCGGCAGGCCGGGGTTCTGCTGGGCCTGCAGGACGCCCCGGTCGATGTCGAGAATGGCCGAAGCGGGATCGGCAAGCTGCGCGCTCACGGCCTGGTTGAGGATGCCGAACTGGATCAGCAATTCGCGCATGTGACGCGCGCCGCCGCCCGAAGCGGCCTGATAGGTCATGGAGGTCATCCACTCGACCATGTCGGCCTTGAACAGGCCCGCCAGGCCCATCAGCATGCAACTGACGGTGCAATTGCCGCCGATGAAGTCGCGCACGCCGCGCTGCAGGGCGGCGTCGATCACCGGGCGGTTGACCGGATCCAGGACGATGATGGCGTCGTCCTTCATGCGCAGCGTGCTGGCGGCATCGATCCACAGCCCCGTCCAGCCGGCGGCGCGCAGCTTCGGATAGACGGCCGAGGTGTAGTCGCCGCCCTGCGCCGTCAGGATGATCGGCAGCTTGCGCAACGCGTCGATGTCGTGCGCATCCTGCAGGGGGCCGGCGCCGGCCGCCCAGGACGGCGCCGCGCCGCCTGCGTTGCTGGTGGAAAAGAAGACCGGCTCGAACAAATCGAAGTCCTTTTCGTCGCGCATGCGCTGCATGAGCACCGAGCCGACCATTCCGCGCCAACCGACCAAACCAACTGCCTGAGCCATAAATCCCTGCCTGAACCGTAGTGAGTGTGAGTATTGGATGCTTAGTTTAATGCTTCAGTTTAATGCCTTCAGCACCGCATCGCCCATTTCCGAAGTCGAAACCCGTGTGGTGCCGGCCTCATGGATGTCGGCCGTGCGCAGGCCCTGCGCCAGCACGGATTGCACGGCAGCCTCGATCCGGTCGGCCGCAGAGGCTGAATCCAGGGAATAGCGCAACATCATGGCGGCCGACAGGATGGTGGCCAAAGGATTGGCGACGTTCTGCCCGGCGATGTCCGGCGCCGAGCCGTGGCTGGGCTCGTACAAGCCCTGCCGGCTGGCATTCAGCGAGGCCGACGGCAGCATGCCGATCGAGCCCGTCAGCATGGCGGCCTCGTCCGACAGGATGTCGCCAAACAGATTGCCGGTCACCACGACGTCGAAAGCCTTGGGTTCTCTGACCAACTGCATGGCCGCATTGTCCACGTACATATGGGACAGTTCCACCTGGGGATATTCGCGGGCCACGTCTATCATGACGTCGCGCCAGAACTGCGAGGTTTCCAGCACGTTGGCCTTGTCCACGCTGCACAGCCGGCCCCGGCGCTTGGCGGCGGCCTGGAAGGCCACATGGGCGATGCGGCGGATTTCCGTTTCAGCGTAGTGCATGGTGTCATAGCCCTGGCGATCACCGGCGAACGGGCCGTCGGCCAGCGTGCGGACCCCGCGCGGCTGGCCGAAATAGATGTCGCCGGTCAGCTCGCGCACGATCAGGATGTCCAGGCCGGCGACCACCTCGGGCTTGAGCGACGAGGCGTTGGCAAGCTCGGGATACAGGATCGCCGGGCGCAGATTGGCGAACAGCCCCAGCGCCTTGCGCAAGCCCAGCACGGCCTGCTCCGGGCGCAGGGCGCGTTCCAGGCTGTCGTATTTCCAGTCGCCCACGGCGCCGAACAGAATGGCATCGGCGCGCTTGGCCAGCGCCAGAGTGTCTTCGGGCAAGGGATGGCCCTTGGCCGCATAGGCGGCGCCGCCCACGGGCGCCTCGGTCAGTTCCAGGTCCAGGTCCAGCGCGCGCAATACGCGCACCGCCTGCTCAACGATTTCCGGACCGATGCCGTCGCCCGGCAGGACTGCAATGCGAGAAGTCATGAAAATTTCCGATGGGCAAAAGCCCGGCCATGAGTGCGTGGGTTCTTACGCACGCCCATGGCCAGGCAAAAGGCGCCGCCGACAGACGGCGCCCGGGTTGAAGAAAAGACCCGCCTAAAGGCTTCCGGGATTCTGGCGGACCAGCCAGGGATGCTGCGCCAGGCGTTGCGCCTCGAAAGCGCGGATCCGGTCCGCGTGAAGCAAGGTCTGGCCGATCTCGTCCAGGCCCTTGAGCAGGGATTCCTTGCGGTAGGCATCGACCTCGAAAGACCAGGTTTCGCCATCGGGCGCGGTCACCCGCTGCTCCGCCAGATCCACGGTCAGCGCGTAGCCCGGGGCGGCTTCGACGGCCTGGAACAGGCGCGCCACGACCGCTTCGGGCAATGTGATCGGCAGCAGGCCGTTCTTGAAACTATTGTTGAAGAAGATGTCCGCATAGGACGGGGCGATGAGCGCCCGGAAACCGAACTGCTGCAAGGCCCAGGGCGCGTGCTCCCGGCTGGAACCGCAGCCGAAGTTCTTGCGGCACAGCAGAATCGACGCGCCCTGGTAGCGCGCCTTGTTCAGCACGAAGTCCGGGTTCACCGGCCGTTTGCTGTTGTCCATGCCGGGCTCGCCGTGGTCCAGATAGCGCAGTTCATCGAACAGGTTCGGGCCGAAGCCGGTGCGCTTGATGGATTTCAGAAACTGTTTGGGAATGATCAGGTCGGTATCGACGTTTTCCCGGTCCAGGGGGGCGACCAGGCCCCGGTGCGTGGAGAAGGCTTGCATGATGGATCCTATTGGAAAGTGCGTACGTCGACGAAATGCCCGGCCACGGCGGCGGCGGCGGCCATGGCGGGACTGACCAGATGGGTGCGTCCGCCCTGCCCCTGGCGGCCTTCGAAGTTCCGGTTCGAGGTCGAAGCGCAGCGTTCGCCGGGTTCCAGCCGATCCGCGTTCATGGCCAGGCACATCGAACAGCCCGGTTCGCGCCATTCGAAGCCGGCATCCAGGAAGATACGGTCCAGGCCTTCGTGTTCGGCCTGGGCCTTGACCAGCCCCGAGCCCGGCACCACCATGGCCAGGCGCACGTTGGGCGCCACGCGGCGGCCTTTGGCCACGGCCGCAGCGGCGCGCAGATCCTCGATGCGCGCATTGGTGCAGGAACCGATGAAGACTTTATCGATGGCGATCTCGGCCAGCGGCGTGCCCGCCTTCAGATCCATATACTGCAGCGCCCGCTCCATGCCCTTGCGGCGCACGGTATCGGCCTCGGCCGCTGGGTCCGGCACCTGGGCGCCGACCGCGGCCACCATTTCAGGCGAGGTGCCCCAACTGACCTGGGGCTCGATATCGGCCGCATCGATCTCGACCACACGGTCGAAGGTCGCATCCGGGTCGGAATGCAGCGTGCGCCAGTAAGCCACGGCCTGGTCCCATTGCGCGCCTTCCGGCGCGTAGGGGCGGCCCTTGAAATAATCGATGGTGGTCTGATCCACGGCGATCATGCCGGAACGCGCGCCGGCCTCGATGGCCATGTTGCAGACGGTCATGCGCCCTTCCATGGACAGCGCGCGCACGGCGCTGCCGCCGAATTCGATGGCGTAGCCGGTGCCGCCCGCCGTGCCGATGCGCCCGATCACATACAGGATCAGGTCTTTGGCCGTGCAGCCGAAAGGCAGTTCGCCTTCCACGCGCACCAGCATGCTGCGGCTCTTTTTCATCAGCAGCGTCTGGGTCGCCAGCACGTGCTCGACTTCGGAGGTGCCGATACCAAAGGCCAGCGCACCCATGGCGCCATGGGTGCTGGTATGCGAATCGCCGCAGACCACCGTCATCCCCGGCAGGGTCGCGCCCTGTTCCGGCCCGATGACGTGGACGATGCCCTGACGGTGGTCGTTCATGCGGAATTCGGTGATGCCCCAGGCCTCGCAGTTTTTGTCCAGGGTCTCGACCTGCAGGCGAGAAACCGGATCCTGGATCCCCTCGTTGCGCGCCGTGGTGGGCACGTTATGGTCGGCCACGGCCAGGTTGGCGGAAATCCGCCAGGGCCGCCGGCCGGCCAGCTCCAGGCCCTCGAAGGCCTGAGGACTGGTGACTTCATGGACGAGATGGCGGTCGATGTACAGCAGACAGGTGCCGTCAGGCCCCTGATGCACCACATGGGCGTCCCAGAGCTTGTCGTACAGGGTTTGGGGCATGGTCTTGGCCTCGAAAATCGAAATCATGGAATGGGCGCCGCCATTCAACGGACGCAATGAACCCATTATGCCAGCGTGATTTCGCCGGACAAGGCCAATGCTTATCCTGGTATCCGAGGTACCAGATACCAGCCTGAGCGACATAACGAAAGGCCGGCGCAAGCGCCGCGCCCGACGGTTTATTTATCGCTTGCCCTGGTACAGCGGCAGCACGATGGCGGCGGCCTGCCGCAGATCGGCGATCCGGCTTTGCGACGAAGGATGGGTGGAGAGGATCTCGGGCGTGCCCCCGCCGCCGGCGCGCTCCATCTTCTGCCACAACGTGATGGCGGCGCGCGGGTCGTAGCCGGCGCGGGCGGCCAGTTCGACCCCCATGCGGTCGGCCTCGGTCTCATTGGAGCGGCTGTTGGGCAAGGTGAACATGACCTGCGTCAGCGAGGAACCCAGATCGGCCACGGCCTGGCTGCCGGTGACGGCCGACAGGATCGACAGCCCGATACCGGTCGCCATCTGGCGCGATACCTGTTCGCGGGCGTGCTCTCGCAGGGCATGCGAGATTTCATGCCCCAGCACGGCGGCCAACTCGGCATCGGTGGGCTGGATCTTGTCGAGAAACCCGGTGTAGACCGCGATCTTGCCGCCCGGCATGCACCAGGCATTGATTTCGCCGGATTTCAACACATGGATTTCCCAGGACCAATTGAGCGCATCGGGGCGGAAGACGCCGACCTGATTGATGAGCTTGCGGGAAATCGCCTGGACGCGTTTCGTCTGCGCCGCCGAGGGATCCAGGGCACCCTGGGCCTTGGCCTGCGCCAGGATCTGGCGGTACTGGGCCGCGGCCTCCTGGTTCAACTCGGCTTCTGATACCAGGCTGGACATCGTCTGGGTGCGGTTCACTCCCACCAGCCCGGATTGGGTCGTCTGCACCTGGGCGCAGGCCGCCAGCAGTACGGCCATGCCCATCGCGCACAGGTTTCGGACGAGTCGGTTCATGGTCATTTCCTCATAGCCTGCCTCAGGCGCATTGCCCCCGGTGGCGCAGGGCGTGGTCCATCAGCACGATGGCCAGCAGGGCTTCGGCGATGGGCGTGGCACGGATCGCCACGCACGGATCGTGGCGTCCGAGCGTCTGCACCATGACCGGCTCGTTGGCCCGGTTCACGGAACGGCGCTCGATACGGATGCTGGAAGTGGGCTTGATGGCCAGGGACACCCGCAGCGGTTGTCCGGAGGAAATCCCGCCCAGCACGCCGCCCGCGTGATTGCCCATGAAACCGTCGGGGCCGAGTTCGTCGCCGTGTTCCGAGCCGCGCATGGCAACGCAATCGAAGCCCGAGCCGATCGATACGCCCTTGACGGCATTCAGCCCCATCATGGCATGGGCGATGTCCGCGTCCAGCCGGTCATAGATGGGTTCGCCCCAACCGGCGGGCAACCCATCGGCCGTGACCTCGATGCGCGCGCCGATGGAGTCTCCGTCATGACGCAGGCGATCCATGAAGGCCTCGAGTTCCGGGACGATGCCGGCATTGGGCGCGTAAAAGGGGTTGTCCGGCACGGCGTCCCAGGATTCGAAGGGAATCGGGATCGGGCCCAGTTGGCTCATGTAGCCGCGGATGCGCACGCCGAACTCCTGCATCAGCCATTTGCGCGCCACTGCGCCGGCCGCCACAGTGGGGGCCGTCAGGCGGGCCGAAGAGCGTCCGCCGCCCCGGGGATCGCGCACGCCGTATTTCTTCCAGTAGGCGTAGTCGGCATGGCCGGGGCGAAAGGTATCGGCAATGTTGCTGTAGTCCTTGCTGCGCGCATCGGTGTTGCGGATCAGCAGGCCGATGGGCGTGCCGGTGGTCACGCCTTCGAACACGCCCGAGAGGATCTCCACCGTGTCGGGCTCGCGGCGCTGGGTGACATGGCGCGAAGTGCCCGGGCGGCGCCGGTCGAGTTCGGCCTGGATGTCGGCCTCGGACAGCGCCATTCCCGGCGGGCAGCCGTCAACCACGGCGCCGATGGCCGGGCCGTGCGATTCGCCGAAATTGGTGACACGAAACAGGGTACCGAGGGTGTTTCCGGACATGAGGAATTCTATGAAATTAGGCCATCGAAGCTTGACCGACAGTACGCACCATCGGTTCCGCCCGCACGGTGGGGTGAACGCACAAAACGAGCCTCCCGAGGGCTGATTATCGCATCCTTTGACCGGGACCCGGCCCCCGTCTTCCGGCGCTTTCACCACCGGGCGGGTGCACCCGGCAGGCCTAGGCCGGCGGCACCAGGATATTCAATGTCCGGCAGCACGCATAGGCCCTCAACGGGCATTGAGCGCAGCTCGGCTGCCCCCGGCATTCCTCCAGCAGGGATTCCAGCCCCCGGACCATTCTGCTCAAGTCCCGCATCCGGCTGCGCAGAACCTGGATTTTCTCCTGGACCAATTCCTGCACCTGCACGCACTGCACGACCTGCGGCGGCTGCAGCAACAAGATGATTTCGTCGAGCGAGAAGCCCCAGGCCTGAGCCTGCTTGATGAAGCGGATCCTTTCGACGACATCCTGAGAATAGTGTCGATGGGACCCCAGGGGCTTTACCGGAACCGCGACAAGGCCGCGACGCTGGTAGTAGCGGATGGTCTCCACGTTCACGCCGGCGAGTTTCGCGGCACGACCGATGTTCAATGCATCACCTCATGAACTCCTTGACTCCGTACTTAAGTACGGACATTAGATTGCCTAAGGCAAACAGGAATTCATGAATGCCGCGAACCGAAATGCCACCCATGCAGATCGGCTGCGTTCCCATCTCTTTCAACGAATGACTATGTTATCCGTAACAAAACGATTTGACTAGAATCGAAAAATCAAAGGCCATGCCCTATGGAAGACATTGCACCAGGACAGGAAATCGGAGGTTTCCCATACGATCCAGGCACAGGCTGCGACCCGAACGCCATCGCGCAAGCGCCTAGCCCAGCGCTACAAACCGCTTTGCGGCAAGCCCTGGCACAGAGCGAATTCCGCCTGGCCTATCAACCAATCGTCGACTTGCGCAATCGTCGGACCGTCGGCGTCGAAGCGCTGATCCGGTGGCCCCGGACACTCGTCGGGCCGGACGTCTTCATTCCCATGGCCGAGAAAATCGGTCTGATCCGGGACATTACAAAACAAGTCTGCCTCCTGGCCGCCGAGGATTGCATCACGCGACGAATCCCGGGATCCGTCCGCCTTTCTATCAATCTGTCGGCGGCGCATGCGGAAACCCCGGAGTCCGTCGAGCTGCTTTCGAATCTGTCCCGGGCGCTGGGGGGCGCCCTCCTGAACGTGGAATTGACCGAACGCTGCCTGCTGGCACCCGAACGCTGCGATCCTGTCATCCGGGCAATCCGCGCCCTGGGCATTCAGGTGCATCTGGACGATTTCGGCACCGGCTACGCCAACCTCCAGTCTCTGGTCGAACTGGCGCTGGATGGCATCAAGATCGACCACCGCCTGACCCGATGCCTCGACGATTCCCGCGCCGCCCGGGAAATCGTCCGGCATCTCGGCCGGATGGCCGGCACGCTGGGTTTCTCGATCACGGCCGAAGGCGTCGAAACCGAGACCCAGGCGCGATGGTTGTCGGTCCTGGGCATCCATCGCGCGCAAGGCTGGTTGTTCGGCCAACCCCGCTTCGTCGAGGACTATCCCGCCCTGCGGCCCGCCATCAAGACGAACAACTGACCGCCACCGCCGGCGCATCGGCGGCGGGTGGGCGGGCGTAGAACTCGAAGCCGGGGCGCTCCGCATACGGATCCCGCAACAGATTCGAGAGACGGTCGATTTCCGAGGCATCACCCTGCTGCGCAGCTTCGATGGCGCGTTGCGCCAGATGATTGCGCAGAACATAGACGGGGTTGGCCCGGTCCATACCCGCCCGGCGTGCGGCCTCATCCCCGCCCTGCATGGCCCGCCGGGCCAGATAGCGGTCCAGCCAGGCGCGCGCCGCGCCGGGGGCGGCGAACAGGGACAGCCAGGGCCCCGCATCGCGGTCGGCATCCGACAGGCGGCGGAACGCCAAGGTAAAGTCGGCCCGCTGCGTTTGCAGCAAGGCCCACCAGTCGTCTTCGAGCGCCGCGTCATCCGGCCGCCATTCGGACAGCCCCAGCTTGCGCCCCAGACCGGCTCGGTAAGCCGCCAGGAACTCGGCCTCGAAGGGCGCCAGGCAGGCCTCCAGAGCGGACGCCTCGCAGCCCAGCACCAGCAGGCTGCCCGCCAGGCGATACAGATTCCAGCGCGCCACCGCAGGCTGAGCGTTCCAGGCGTAGCGGCCTGCCGTGTCGCTGTGATTGCAGACGTGATCGGCCTCGAAAGCATCCATGAACCCGTACGGCCCGTAATCCAGCGTCAAGCCCAGGATGGACATGTTGTCGGTATTCATCACGCCGTGGCAAAAACCCACAAGCTGCCACTGGGCGATCAGGCGCGCCGTGCGGCGCGTGACTTCGGCCAGCAACCGGCAGGCTGTGGCCGGCGCGTCCATCCCGTCGCCGCCGTCCACCCGGCATTCGGGATACCAGCGCCCGACGACATAATCCAGCAAAGCCTTCTGCTCATGGTGCGAATGGCCCCAATGTTCGAAATGGCCGAAACGCACGAAACTGGGGGCCAGGCGGGTGACGATGGCAGCGGTCTCGACGGTCTCGCGCACCACCGGATCGTCGGATGCGACCAGGGCCAGCGCCCGGGTCGTCGGAATGCCCAGGCTCGCCATGGCTTCGCTGGCCAGGTACTCGCGCACACTGGAACGCAGCACGGCCCAACCGTCGCCCATCCGCGAATAAGGCGTGCGGCCCGAGCCCTTGAGCTGGATCTCCAGGGTGCCGTCCGGCGTCTGGACATCGCCCAGCAGATGCGCGCGCCCATCGCCCAATTGCCCTGCCCAGACGCCGAACTGATGGCCGCTGTAGACCGTGGCCAGAGGCGCAATGCCGGCCAGCCGGCCGCTGCCGGAACACAAAGCGAGAAAACCGGGCGAATCGAGCGCGGCGGCGTCCAGACCAACCCGCGCCGCCGCATCCGCGCCGACATGCAGCAGGCGGGGCGCACGCAGAGGACGGGGGGCCACCTGGGCATAGAATCCGCGCGGCAGGGACGCGAACGAACAGCCCGCCGCCAGAGCGTCGAGCGCCGAAGGAACGGACGCGTGCTCAACCACGGCGCGCCGCCCGTTTGGCGGGGCGGACATACAGGATGGCCCCCAGATACAGACCCAGCGACAGGAGGATTTCCAGGCCCGCCAAGGCGACCGACACCGGCGTCGTGTCGGACCAGGCGCGCACGGCGCCTTCCATCAGATAAAGCAGACTGAGCATCGACACCCACTGCAGGGTATAGAGACTGCGCCGCAGCACGCCGCTGACGGCGAACAGCAACGGCACGGCCTTCAGGGCCATCAGCGTGCCGCCCGGACGCAGGGGTGCCCACCAAAGCTCCCAACCCACGCACAGGACGATCAGGCCGAACAGGCAGACGCACGCCAGGCCGTGCAGGCCCGGGTTGAATTTGATTTCCATGCTTTCCATACTGGTATTATCACTCGAAACCTCCTGCCCGCCTCATGACGATCTCTCAGAATCCTGCTCCGTCTCTGGCCGAACGCCGCACTCGCATCCTGGACATCCTGCGATTCACGCTGGACTTCGCCGGCCACCGAAAACTGACGCGGGTGGCCTCCAGCCTGACCTTCACCACGGTGCTGGCGATCGTGCCGATGCTCGCCGTGGTGCTGGCGCTGTTCACCGCCTTCCCGCTGTTCGCAGAATTCCACAAGGCCCTGGAAACCTTCCTCGGCGAAAGCCTGCTGCCGCCTTCGGTGTCAGACACCATCATGCGCTATCTGAACCAGTTCGCCGCCCAGGCTTCGGGACTGACGGCGGTGGGGGGCGCCTTCCTGGTCGTGACGTCGATCCTGCTCATCATGACCATCGACGAGGCCTTCAACGAAATCTGGAACGTCGCCCGCCAGCGCCCCATGCGCCAGCGGCTGCTGGTGTACTGGGCGATCATTTCCCTGGGACCGATCCTCGTGGGCGCCAGCCTGTGGGCCAGTTCGGTGCTCGCGCGCGAATCGCTCGGCTATATCGGCAACCTGCCTGAAGGGCTGAGCCTGCTGCTCAACCTAGTGCCTTTCCTGATGTCCGTACTGGGCTTCACCGCCTTGTTCATGTTCGTGCCCAATTGCCGCGTGCTGTGGCGCGACGCCGCGCTCGGCGGCCTGGGCACGGCCGTGGTGCTGACAGTCATGAAGGCCGGTTTCACCGCCTACCTGACGCGCTTTCCCTCTTACACGGTGATCTACGGGGCCTTTGCCACCCTGCCGATCTTTTTGCTGTGGATCTACCTGTCCTGGCTGGTCGTCCTGATGGGCGCCACGGTGGCCTCGCTGCTGCCGGCGCTGCGGCTGCATCGCTGGGCGCTGCAGCGCCAGATTGGCGCCCAGGCCGTCGACGCGCTGGAAATCCTGCGCATCCTGTGGCGCGCGCGCAGCACGCTGCCGCCGGGGCGCAGCCTGGGCTACCTGGAAAAACACTTGCGGGTCCACCCCGACGCCCTGCGCGACATGCTCGGCGCCCTGCGCGAGCTGGGCTACGCCGTGCCGGTGGCCGATGGCGATCAATGGGTGCTGGCCTGCGATCCCGCCCGGGCCGATATCGGCCCGCTGGTGGACCGCCTGCTGATCGATCGCGCTCAAACAGAACTGCGGGCCGGCACGCTTGAAGCCCTGTCGCTCACCCTGCAAGGGAACCCCCCCGTCCTGGATGCGTTATTCGCAGGCGATGCTACCGAAAACCGGAACGATGATGCACAATACTGAACAAAGAGCCGGACCACGGCGCCACTGGGAATCGACATGCTGAAAGTCAATGAAATCCTGCGCGTGAAAGGGGACACGCTGTACACCGGGACGCCCGACATGCTGGTGCGCGAAGCCATCGCCACCATGAGCCAGCTCGACATCGGGTCGCTGGTCATCATGGACCATGGCCAGCTCGTCGGCATGCTGACCTTCCGCGAGATCATCAATCACCTGAACACCCACGATGGCCAAGCCGGTGATTACACGGTGCGCAGCATCATGGACGACGCGCCGGTCAGCGTCACGCCCAATACCGACGCCGATGAAGTGCAGCGCCTGATGCTGGACAAACACGCGCGCTACATCCCAGTGATGGACGGCCCCACCCTGATGGGCGTGATCTCGTTCTACGACATGGCGCGCGCCATCGTCGAGGCACAGCAATTCGAGAACGACATGCTCAAGGCCTACATCCGCGACTGGCCCTCCGACCCCTCGGGCGATTCGGCCCGCAAGGCCTGAGGCTTCGCCGGCACGCCTGCGCCAGAGACGACGAACCGCCGCTCAGGCCAGCGCTTGCCAGGCGCGGCGCAAGACTGCGGGGCCTTCGGCCCGCAGCAAGGCGGGGTCCGACAACATGCGACGCCATTGCCGCGCCCCGGGCCGGCCGGTACGCCAGCCCAGCGCGCCGCGCACCAGGATATGCAGCGGCACGCCGCGCGCATGCTGCACGCTCACATACTCCATCCATGCATCCAGGACGGCGCCGGGCTCGGGCAGCGCTTCGTCCGGCGCCATGCGGCGATGCAGTTCGGCCAGAATGTCGGGATGATGCCAGGCGGCCCGGCCCAGCATGATGCCGTCCAGGCGTTCCATCCAGTCCAGGCAGCGCTCGACCTCGGCCAGCCCGCCGTTCAATACGAACGTCGCATCCGGAAAATCCTGCTTCAGACGCAATGCCTCCGCATAGCGCAGCGGCGGTTTTTCCCGGTTGTCCTTGGGCGACAGCCCCTTCAGGACCGCATTGCGCGCATGGACAATGAACACCCTGCAACCGGCCTCATGCAGAGTGCCGACGAAATCGCGCACGAAGTCATAGGATTCATCGTAGTCCAGGCCCAGGCGGTGCTTGACCGTCACCGGCACCGACACGGCATCCTGCATGGCGCGAACGCAATCGGCGACCAGGCGCGGTTCGGCCATCAGGCAGGCGCCGAAGGCGCCGCGCTGGACCCGTTCCGACGGGCAGCCGCAATTCAGGTTGATCTCGTCGTAGCCCCAGCGTTCGCCCAGCCGGGCGCTTTGTGCGAGGGCCTCCGGCTCGCTGCCGCCCAATTGCAGGGCGACCGGGTGCTCGGCCGGATCGAAATCCAGATGCCGGCCCACGTCGCCGTGCAACAGGGCGCCGGTCGTGATCATTTCGGTGTACAGACGAGCGCGTGGCGAGAGCAGACGATGAAAATACCGGCAATGCCGGTCCGTGACGTCGATCATCGGCGCCACGCACAGGCGCCAGGGGGCAAGGTGAGGCATGCAAGACATTCCAGGGCAATCCTTCATTTTAGCCGGCGCCGCACGGCCCGACCGCAGGGGCATGCGGCTTTTCGTCTAAAATCGCGGCTGACCGATCCTCGACCCGAACCCCGGCCTTCTGCGGCCGCATGCGTATTTCCATGGCCGTATTCACCCCTGTCACCGAAGACGACGCCCGCGCGCTACTGCAACGCTACCAGTTGGGCGAGCTCGTCGCCCTGCGCGGCATCACCGCCGGCATCGAAAACACCAACTATTTCCTCGACACCACGCGGGGCGCCTATGTGCTGACCCTGTTCGAGGTTCTGACGGCGGCCCAACTGCCGTTCTATATCGAACTAATGCACCATCTGGCTGGACGAGGCGTCCCCGTGCCCGAACCCCAGACCCTGCTCGACGGCACCCGCCTGACCGAGTTGAACGGCAAGCCGGCCGCCATCGTCACGCGCCTGTCGGGCGGCTACGAGCCCGAGCCCGGTCCGGCCCATTGCGCGCTGGCCGGCCAGACCCTGGCCCGGGCCCATCTGGCCGCACAGGACTTTTCCATCCATCAGCCCAATCTGCGCGGCCTGGACTGGTGGCAAGCCACCGCCCCCGCGCTGGCGCCCTTCCTGGATGCGGATCAGTCTGTCCTGCTGCGCGGCACGCTGGACGAACAGATCGCCTTTGCCGCCGCGGGAACGCCCGCGCGCCTGCCTTTCGGGCCCGCGCATTGCGATCTCTTTCGCGACAACGTGCTGTTCGACGGCACCTTCGAGTCGCCCCACATGGGCGGCTTCATCGATTTCTACTTCGCGGGCTGCGATACCTGGCTGTTCGACGTCGCGGTCAGCGTCAACGACTGGTGCATACACCGGGCAACGGGCGCCTTCGTGCGCCGGCGCCTGGAGGCCTGGCTGCAGGCCTACCACGCCGTACGCCCCTTTACCGAGCAAGAGCGTGCCGCCTGGCCGGTCATGCTGCGCGCGGCGGCACTGCGGTTCTGGATCTCGCGCCTGTACGATTACCATCTGCCCCGGCCGGCGCAAACGCTCAAGCCGCACGATCCGCGCCACTTCGAGCGCATCCTGCGATTGCGAACCGAACAGCCCGCGCCCGCACTGCCCCGCCCATGACTCCTTTGCAAGCCGCCATCCTGCCTCCCAGCGCCGGCTGGTCCTGGATCCTCCAGGGTTATTTCCTGTTTCGCCGCCAGCCCATGGCCATGCTGTTCTGGAGCATCGTCACCAGTTTCTTCATCAACGTCGGCGCCCTCATCCCGGTGCTGGGACAAACGGTGCTGGTGCTGCTGACGCCGCTGTTGACCTTCCTGACCCTATGCGCCTGCCGCAAACTGGAAGAAGGCGTACGCATCGTGCCCGGCCTGTGGCTGCAACCGCTGCAGACTCCGGGCGCCACGGGCGCGCAATTGAGGCTGGGCCTGGCCTACCTGGGGTGCTCCTTCATCGCCGCCCTCGCCGCCGTACTGCCCTTCCTGTCGTCGATGCTCGATGCCCTGGGCACCGCCGAGCAGCCCGACTTCGCGGCCTTGAGCCAGGCCATACAAGGCCCCATGATCGTCTTCGGCCTGTTTTACGTGCTGCTGTCGGCCCTGTTCTGGCATACGCCGGCCCTGGTCGGCTGGCACGGCCTGCCGATGCGCCGGGCACTGTTCTATTCCATGGTTGCCTGCTGGCGCAACAAATACGCGATCATCGTCTATGTCGCCAGTTGGGCCGCCGTGTTCTTCGGCCTGCACGGCCTGCTGGACGGCCTGGCGGCCGCCGGGGCGTCCACCGGCCTGCTGGCCTGGCTCTCTCTGCCGCTGGACGTCGTGGTCACCGCCCTGCTGTATTGCAGCTTCTACCCCATTTACACGACAATCTTCCGGGCCCGCCCGGCCGCCTCGACCTGAGCGCGCCAATCCGGCCGGGCGCAATAGCCGGCGGGCAATTCGACCACGGCCCGCGCGCGCCGGCAAAACACATAGCCGCCAGGGCCCGCCTGCCGTCGTGCCGCCACGATACGGCCGGCGGCATCCAGGAATACCAAATCCACGGATTGCGCCAGGCCCAGTGTGTGCACGGCGCGGCACTCCGGCAGCAGCAGCCCCCTGGGGCGAACCCCCCAATCCGGCCACAGGCGCAGCCCAAGCAGCCGCGCGGCGAAAGAGCGCGCGCAATACAAACGCAAAGGCCGATCCAGGCCCAGCCACGGCGCTGGCGCCCGGGGACCGCGCCAGGCCAGGCGCCGACAGGGGCCGGCCCGCATCAGAATCCCGCATCCAGCAGCTTGACCGCCACGGGAAAGCCGATGACCAGGAACGTGCAAGGAAAGATGCACAGCACCATGGGAAACAGCATCCGCACGGGCGCCTCCAGCGCCAGTTTCTCGGCGCGCAGAAACCGTTCGCTGCGCTGGCGCTCCGCCTGGGCCCGCAACAAGGGCCCCAGGCTCATGCCCAGGCGATCGGCCTGCGCCAGCGCCGACACCAAGTTGCGCACGCCGGGCACATCCGCCTGCTCGGCCCAGCGCTGCAACCAGCGCGACCGCTCCATGCCGGTGCGTTCCAGCGCGGCGGCTTCCCGCAGGCTCTGACGCAGCGGACCTTCAGGCGCATGGCCGGCGACCTGATGCAAGGCTGCCGGCAGGCTGAGCCCGGCCTCCACGCACAAGGTCAGCAAATCCAGCATGAACGGCAATTCGCGCATCATCCGCAGCCGCCGGCCGGCGGCGCGGCGCCGCAGGATCCGATCCGGCCAGATGAACCCCAGGCCGGCGCCCGCCAGCGCCGACACAATGCCGATCCGTGCCGGAACATTGCCCATCAAGGCCGCGGCGCCGGCCAATGCGGCGCCGCAGCCGCCCGCCAGCACGCAGGCCGCCAGCCAACGCTCGACCTCCCAATGCGAGGCCAGACCGGCACGCGGCCCCCATACCTGGAGCGCCCGGCGCATGCGCCAGGTCACGAAAGGCGCGCACCAGGGCGCCAGTGCCAGCACCCAGGGCCACCAGAACGCCGGCGGCCGGATTCCCGCCTCGCCACGCGCGGCAACCCAGGGGCCGCCCACCACCCACAAGCCCAGGCAAGCTGCCAAAGCGGCCAGACACAGGCCGATCCAGAACCAGTTCATGATGTGTTCACTCCTGCAGACGGGCTACACCTCGATGGCAACCACTCGCTGGATCCATAGAATGCCCAGGCCTTCCAGCACCAGGACCGCCATCATGACGGACCAGCCATACCAGGTCTGCCACAGCAGGGCCATGGCTTCAGGCTCCAGCCGGGCAAGCACCAGCGCCAGCAGCACCGGCAACCCGGCCATGATGCGGCTTTGCATCCGGCCTTGAGCAGTCAACGCCTCGACCCGGCCCAGCCAGTGCTGCCGCGCCCTTAAGGTTCCGGCGATGTTTTCCAGCGTGTCGGCCAGGCCGCCGCCCGTCCGTGCGGAAACGCCCAAGGCGGACACGACCAGGCCGCAGGATTCGGTCTGCACCCGGGCATGCAATTGCTGCAAGGCATCCTGAAAACTCAGGCCCAGGCGCTGTTCACGCAGCAGCAGCCCGAATTCCTGGGACAGCGGCGGACTGGACTGGGCCACCAGGTGCCGCAAGGCGGGCTGCACCCCCGCCCCGGCGCGCAAAGCGCCGGCCAAGGCCTGGACCAGTTCGGGCAATTGGGAATCGAAGCGCCGCGCGCGGCGCAGACGCACATGGCGCAGGATCAAAGGCGGCGCGCACAGCAGGCCCGCCAGCACCGGCAACACGCCCCACCAGCGGCCCGCCAGCCAGGCGGCGGCCAGCATCGCCACCAGGCCGAGGCAGGCGGCGGCCGGCTGCAACTGGGCCATATCCAGGAACAGAAAAGAGGCATCCAGCGTGCGCCGGGTTTCGTCGCGCAGCCGATCCTCGTAGCGCATCCAGGCACCTTGGGCGCGCTCGAGCAGCCACCAGGCGATCAGCGAGACGCTGCCGGCAAACAATACGAAAATCAGGATCATCATGACGCGTCTCCTGCAAGCGTATCGTGCCTGCGCGCCGCCCGCCGCGGATTGCGAGGCGGCCAGGCCGCATCCCCGTCCAGTGCCGCCCCGCCCTGAAGGATCGTGCGCCCCGAGAACCATGAAAGATCCGGAGCCGCCGTTCCCTCGAACCCTTCGGGCGGCAAGCCGCAGCCGACGAACTCGGCAGGCGGCCCCGCCTTGCCCAAAAACAGATCCTGCAATTGGATGCGGCCGCTTTCCTGGCCTGTCACCTGGACGATGGCGCTGACCAGGCGCCGGCCGTCGGCCGCGCGCATCAGTTGGACAATGAAATCGATGCTGGAGGCGATATGCTCGCGGATCGCAGCCAGCGGCAAATCCATGCCCGCCATCAGAATCATGGTTTCCAGGCGCCCCAAGGCATCGCGCGGGCTATTGGCATGCAATGTGGTCAGCGAACCTTCGTGCCCGGTGTTCATGGCCGCCAGCATGTCGAAGGCCTCTGCGCCCCGGCATTCACCGACCACGATCCGATCCGGGCGCATGCGCAAGGCGTTGCGCACCAGATCGCGGATCTCGATGCGGCCCCGGCCCTCGGCATTGGGCGGACGAGCCTCCAGGTTGACCAAATGGGCATGATTCAATCGCAGTTCGGCGGCATCCTCGATCGTGATGATGCGTTCGCCGGCCGGGATGGCATTGGACAGGACGTTCAGCAGGCTGGTCTTGCCCGAACCCGTGCCTCCGGAGACGATCAGATTCTTGCGATGGCGCACACAATGCACCAGGAACCGCGCCATGGCGTCGTCCAAGGCGCCGACGTCCAGCAGATCGGGCATATCCAGGCACCGCGCGGGAAACTTGCGGATCGTCAGGCTGGCTCCGCGCAAGGCGACCGGCGAGATCACCGCATTCACCCGCGAGCCGTCCCGCAGGCGGGCATCGACCATGGGCGCGCTTTCGTCGATCCGCCGTCCCAGCGGCGCGACGATCCGGTCGATGATGCCGAGCACCGCCTGCTCGCCGCTGAAGCTGGCGGAGGCACGCGCCAGGCGCCCCCCGCGCTCGACGAAAATTTCATCATAGCGGTTGACCATGATCTCTGTGATGCCCGGATCGGCCAGCAACGGCTCAAGCGGCCCGAGGCCCACGGCCTCGTCCACCAGTTCCTGGAGCAATGCCTCCCGATCCTGCTCCGCAGGCAGCGTCGCATCAGCGGCAATCAGCCTCGACAGCACGTCGGCGGCCTCGGTCCGCAAGGCGGTATCGCTCATTGCGCCAATGTCCCTGCGGCGCAGTTGCAACGCGGCGATCAGGCCCTCGTGCAGGCGGCGCCGCAGAACCTGGTTGTCGGGCGACGGCCCATCGGCCCACGCCACGCCCGCCTCTTCCGCCGGCGGGGCGGGCGGCATCGCCGGAGGCCCGGAGGGCTCATCCCCGCCCCCTGCTTCCTCCCGCGCTTCTTCGCCCCGTTCAGGGACACTCTTTTGCGCCCCGCCCTGCGGCAGCAGAGGCCCGCCATCAGGAGGGGCATCCGCTTCTTCGACCGGCAGGACGCGCAACAGGCACGGGCCGATCACGATTTCGTCCTGCGCCCCGATCGGGCCGTGGACGGCGATCCGCGCACCGTTGACGGTGGTTCCGAACAGGGATCCCAGGTCTTCGATCCAGATTTCGTCCTGGCGCTGCAGCAGGCGCGCATGCCGGCGCCCGACCCGCCAGGCGCGCAAGGCCAGGCCGCACGCGGCATCGCGGCCAATCAGCAACGGCAAGGCGTGCCGCTCGTGCCGACGGCGGCCGTCCTCGAAATGCAAGTCGAGATCGACGGCGTTCACGGACGGGCTCCTTCCGGGCGATGATCCGGCGTGGCGATGCTGCCCTGCCACTGTGAATCCGGGCCGATCACCCGCGGGTCCCAGCCCGGCCGGACCGCGCGCCCAGCCGGCTCAAGCCCCGGGCGAACGGGGGTCATCAGCACAGGGGCGGCCGGAAACGACCGATCCAGGATGGCGCCCGCACGTCGCACGCGCAGGCGCAGATCGGGATGCTCCGCCGTCACCAGTTGCGGTGTCACCAGGATAGCCAGCTCGGTTTCGTTGCGCTGGAAACGCGTGGAGCGGAACAACGCCCCTAGAACCGGCAGATCGCCCAAACCCGGCAGACGGTCCACATTGCGGGCCGTATCCCGCGACAGGAAACCGGCCAGCACCAGGGTCTGGCCGGCGCGCACGTTGAACTCGGTGGCCGTGCGCCGGGTCTTCAAGGAAGGGCCGCCCGGCACCGACAACGACGGATCGATGGCGCTGACCTCGACTTCGAGACGCGAACGCACCGCACCGCTGCGCTCGATGGACGGCGTGATGCGCAGCGACACGCCGTAAGGCTTGAAGGCTGTTTGGGTGTTTCCATTGCCGTCCACCGTACTGTAGGGCACTTCGCCTCCGGCCAGGAACTCGGCGGTCGCACCGCTGCGCGCCAGAAGCTGGGGCTGGGCCAGCACGGCGGCCCGCCCGTCCTGGGCCAGCAGATTGATCTGCGCCGACAAGAGCGCATTGATACCGAAATAGCCCGCCGCCTGCGGCGACGGGAATGCCAGGGGCAGCACGGTCTCCCCCGGCCGGTCGGCATAACGGCGGGAGCCTGCGTCCCAACCCAGGCCGGCATTGACGCCACCTGCTCCCTGAGCCGCCCAACGCAGGCCGACTTCGCGCAGCAGGGATCGGGGCACTTCGACGACTTGCACATCCAACAGCACCATCTGGTCCCAACCGACGGTGCCGGTGAAATCCAGCAATTGCGGGTAACGGCGCCCCAATTCCGTCAGGCGCTGACGGTCGGCATCGGACAAGTCATCGCCCTCGACCAGCAGCTTGTCGCCCAGAGTCGTCACCCGCACGCCCGGGATGCGTTCCAGCAAGCCGCGCAATTCATCCTGGAGCTGGCGCGCGCCTTCGGGAGCGACTTCCACCGCATAACGGTAGGCCTGCCCATCCGCCGTCCAGACATGCAGCGTACTGAAGCCGGGCTTGCGGGCGAACACGATGACTTCGCGATCATCGGTGCTGACGGCATTCAGGATCTTGCCGTCGCCCACGGCGACCCGTGCCACGCCGGGAATGCCCAGGACCCGGACTTCACCCGCCTGGAGCGCCAACGGCGTTTCAGCAGTTCCAGGGACGGCGAAGGCCGATGAAACCATCAGGCCCGAGGCCCAGACGGCCATGGCGCAACGGCCGGCAAAGGCAAAGCGGCAGCGCGCGCTCATGGGGTTTCTCCTTCCAGGCGCTCGCTGCGCTGTGCAGGATCGATCTCTCCGCCGCCGTCTCCTTCGCCCGCCGCAATCGCCCAATCCGGCCATACGGCCGGCCCAGGCGGCACCCCGGCACCGGGGCTGTCCTCTCCCTCGGCCTGCGGGGGGGCCGCCTGCTCCGCCAAGGCATGCATCCAGGCGCTGGCCAAGGCCTGGGCGCCTGGCAGATCGAACCAGCCGTTGCCGGACGGAAGCGGCTGTCCCGAAGACCTGGCCCAGGCTGGCAAGGCGCGGGCACCCGCGCTGCCATACAGAATCACGGCGCGGCGGGCCGGAGCCCGGGGCGGATCGCCCACGCCCAACAAGGACGCCAGGTCGCCCCGCGCGGCTCGACGGTCGGCCTGCGCATCCCCGGGATGACGCAGAATTGCGGTCAGCGTGCCCGCCTGCCGGGCGGCAACCAGCTTGACGACGTCTTCAGGCGCGGCATCGAGCGTCACCGTGGAATAGGAAGTTTCCCCGGCACCGGCTTCGGTGGATCGGGTTTCGCGGCCAGTCGCCAGCACCAGCACCCCCTGGAGCAGAGGAGCCGTCAAGCGCTTGCGCCTGTGATCGAAAGAAACATACAGGTCGATCAGGTCGCCCGGCTGCAGCAGGCCGGACAGCGCATTGACCTGATCGACCGGCAGCGTAATGGCGCGCCGGCCCGGGGCCAGGTGGGCCGAGAAGGCTGGCTGCGGACGGACGGTATGCGCCAATGCCAGCGCGTCGCCCGCGCGCACGGCGGCACCCAGTACCCGCCCATCGAGTTCTCCCAGGCGATCGAGCGGCAAAGTATCGCCGTTCACCCAACGGGCTGGAAACCGGCGCACGGCCAGCGCATCCGGCGTCAACCGGGTGCCGGCCGGAAGATCCCGGGCCGCCACGATGCGTTCGACCATCTCCAGATGGGACCGGGCCTCGATCTGCCGTTCGCGTTCGCGCACATGCATGGCCAGGGCGCCTGCCGCCAGCAGGCCCGCCCCCAGGGCCAACGCGGCCAGAACGGCGGAACGGGGAATCCGGGGAAACGGGAAGCTCATGCGGGCTCCTTGGAGCGGTGCCAGAACGTCAGCACGACGGTATCGGCGCGAGGATGAAGATGGACCGACAGGCGGTCCCCACCAGGCTGCGCCCACTCACCGGCCGCCGTGAAGACCACGCGCGACGGGTCCTCCTGCCCTCCGTGAGCGAAACCGCCGGCCACGGCGGCCGCCGGTTGCCAGTGCCGAGCCTGCAAGGCGGCGCGCACGGCGGCAGCCACGCGCGGATACGAGCCTGGACACAGATAACTGGCCAGCAAGCCGGCGCCTTCGGCAAGGCGGCTGGACGCGCGCAGTATGGGCCGGGCGCCCGGCGGGGCGAATTGAGCCGGATCGAAGCCGGCCTTCTGCCGGGCCGCAGGCTCCAGGCTGGACAACAGCCCGACCGTGCCCGCGCCACCGCGACCCACGGGCCGCAACTGCGCCAGCCAGTGCCGTCCCTCGTGAACACCCGACAGCGTCAGCACGGAACCCGAGAATTGCAACCGGCTGAATCGGTCGTTGCCGGCGCGCGTCAAGCTCCGGGCGGCGTCGGCCGGCGTCACCGGAGCCTGGAAACGATGCATCCGCACCTGTGCGCCTGGCAGATCGAAAACCTGAGGTCCGGTCCAGGCCCATTCCGCCAAGATCTCGGCCCCGGCGGGATTCCAGGCCGCCGAGGCGCCACACGCCGGGCTGGCGCACGTCAGAAAAACCGCCAGCAGCATTGAAGACGGATGCGTGGGCGTCAGAAACGGACTCATGGCTTTCTCCAGGCTTGCAGATGCGGGCGCGGCACGCTGCCCGTCCATGGGCCAATCCAATCCCAATCGGGCAAGGCGCGGCCCCAGGCGGCATCGATCCCCCGAAGGCGGCTTGCAACTGCCTGGCCCGCCGCCCGGGATGCCGCAGCGGCATTGCCCCAGCCTCGGGGGCTGTCGGCCAGGATGAATTGAGCGTCGGCATCGCCCGCTGCCGCGCCGTCGCCGCTCAGGATGGCGGTGTGGCGACGCAGGCTCAGACCCAGGCGGTCGAAACCATGCACTGCGCCCGTCGCGGCCGAGCCTGTGGCCGTCGCAGCCTGTGCAACCGCCCGCCAGACGGCGGGATCGCCCAACCGCCACTCCCTGCGCAGCGCCGCCGCGCCGGCTACGGGATCGCCAGGCTGCGGTCCAACCGGAAACCCCGTCGATTCGAGCGTCAAATGCGTGCCATCCGCCAGAAAATCCGCTCCACGACGGCTTTTCCAGCGGTGCCCAGGCGCATCGAGATGACCGTCCCCGCCAGAGCCCAGCGCTTCCGGTGCCATGCCCTGGTGAGCATGCGCAAAAGCGGCGCGGCGGCTGGCATGGGCCAACTGCATGCCGACATCCTGCAGGCGTCCCAGCCATGCGATGCCCACCCACAAACTGCCCAGCACCCCCAATACGGCCAGGGCTTCGGCAAGGGCCTGGCCGGTTTGTTTCCGGTCAATGGCCATCGGGCGCTCCAGGCGCATCCGACAAACCGTCGGTCAGGCGCGCATGCCAATAGGGATGAAACAGGCTGGGGGTTTCATCCAGCCCATCCGCGCGCCGCCCGGGCCGGGCGAACCGGCTTTCCGCGGCGCTGCGGGCATGAATTGGCCGCCCGGAGGCATCCGGCAAGCGCATGCGCACGGCAAACTTCGCAGCCGCGCCAGGCGCGGCATCGGCGGCAACGTCCAGATAAGCCCCCAGCCCACGGGAATCCCAGGCCTGGCGATCCCGCAAGGCATAGGAATTGGCCAGGGGGTTATCCCGGCCGCCCACCAGATCCCATTGCGCCGCCGCCCGCACCCAGCGCCAGAAATCCTGTTCGGCGAAATCTTCCGGCGCATCCTCGACGTGCGCAGCCTCCATCGCCTGGCCGGACCGCGCCGGCATCCAGGCCCAGCCCATGGCGTACTCGCGGTGGTAGCAACCGATCCAACGATTGGAGCGCAGCGCATGAAAAGACTGTGTATCGCCCGCCCGCCAGCGGCCGGAGGCATCCAGCGCCGTCCCCCCGCGCCGCCGCAGTTCATGGCGCAAGTGCGGACAGCGGCCGCTGACTGGCCAGGGATTGCGCGCCGTATGATCCCGGGAGCCAAGAAACGGGTAGAGTTCGGCCAGGCGCCGGGCCCAATCGAATAAAGCGGCATCCGGGGCCTGGCGGCGCAACAGGCGGGGCCAGGCATCGTCCGTCACGACCGGCTGCAGTTCGTCAGGCCCGTACTCGGGATAGTGTGCGGCCAGCACGGCCCGCATCGTTTCCAGACGCACCCGGGGCAGATCCCGGGCCAGCGCGCCGGACAGATCGGCCGACAGTTCATGCACGAAGCGTTCGTGCGTGGCATAAGCCCGGCCCAATGCTCCTTGCCCCCGCGCCTGGGCTTCCAGGCCCGCGGCGCCAGCCGCCGCCAGGTAGGCGCGGCCATGATCGGCGCCGAACAGCAGGCCGATCAGGTGGGCGGGCGGATTGCCCTGGGCAAGGCGGCGCGCTTCCATGCCGGCGTAATGCGCCCAACTGCCCAGAGTCACCAGGTGCGCCATGGCCAACTGGTGCGCCATGCGGGCGCGATTGAGATAGGCCAGGAAATTCAAGGTCCGGGCCTGCGCCAGCGCGCCGCTGTAGGCGGCGGCATCCAAGCCATGCACCAGCCGGACTTTGGCCGCCAGCACCTGGCCGGTCGCGAAATACCGCATCCAGGCCAGGCTCAGCACCGCGGCCAGCACCATGCCCAGCACCAGGACTTGCCCACGCTGATTTCCGGAAAGCCGCCGGACGATTCCCCTGGCCATGTCACTGCCCCGCCGCCGCGTTGCCGGTGAAGGACTTCAGGGATTTGGCGGCGGTCTGGGCGGCGGCGGCTTCAGCGGCCGTCTGGGCGATGCGGGATTGCTCGGAGCCGTCTTCGCCCGCGATTTCGCGCGCCATGGCTGCCGTCTGGGCGCGAATCACCTGACCGAACAACTGATAGACCGCGATGGCGGCCACGGCCACCAGAGCAACGACAATCACGTACTCGACCAATTGGTCGGAAAAGTGATGTATCGGATTGATTTATAAGGAAATCAGAGGACAGAAATGTCCAATGATTTAGTGGTCACGGGTGCTGCTAACTACTTGATTTTGTGTGTGCGCGATTGGAGTTTTGGACAGGGTTTTAGTAAAAATTCCTCTATGTTCACGTCCGAAAGGGGTGAGGCTCACTTCGCACATGGAAGAAGCTATAGAGGGTCAGGGTCCAACTCTGGCCGCCAAGAAAATTCAGTTGCGACGAAATGAAAACATGATTTATTCTTCCCTACAAAAGTACTAAGGGAAAGCAATGAAAGTATTCATCAGTTGGTCGGGACAGCCTAGTCGACAAATTGCTGAGGCACTGCGCACTTGGCTTCCGCGTGTTATCCAATCATTAAAGCCGTGGATGTCAGACGAAGACATCGCCCCAGGATCGCGCTGGTTGCCAGATGTCGCCAATCAGCTAAACGATGCCAAGGTTGGGGTTATCTGCGTCACACCCGATAACTGGTCAAATCCTTGGCTAGTATTTGAGGCTGGGGCGCTCTCCAAGACGCTGGAACAGACATTTGTATGTCCTTTGCTGTATCAAATGGCTCCAAGCCAACTTAGTGGACCTCTGGCTCAGTTTCAGTCTCTTTGCCTGGACAGGCCTGGAATGTTCCGCACTCTCCAGAATCTAAATCAAGCCTTAGGCGATGATAAGTTATCCGATCATGATTTGAACGAAACATTTGAGGTTTGGTGGCCTAGGCTGGAAGAAAAGCTCAACCAAATTCCAAAAAATAATGATGAGTCAACTAGTCATCCGCGAACAACCGAAGATATCCTCGAAGAAATTCTTGATCTAAGCAGAGAGCAAATCCGTCGAGAGAACTTAAGACTAGAGGCATCTAACGTACGAGACAAAGAGCTCAATAAAATACTTCCCGTATTCGATCAAATGCACAGAACCATGCTGCAACTGCAAGAGCGAAGCGAAACTGCAGAGAACCTCATCAGCAGTTTGCCTATACCACCAGAGATAAAGAACTTGCTAACAGGTCCTGGAAACCAAGATGTTTTGCGTGCTCCTATTTCCAGCATGGAAGACATGATGGAAAGCATGCGAGAACATTCGAAATTGAGTTGTCAGCTTACCGATCAACTCCTGACCCCACCACCTAAATCGGAGCCAGAAGGCTAATCCAATCTCTATCCAAGATCCTCTGCTACCAAAATCTCCCTCGGCAACCGGCCCTACGTAGCGTAGGCCGGTTTTCATTTGCGCAGCGACTCGTAGGCCCTCTCGCACGCCAGCCCGCTCACTCGGAGCCGGTCAGCGTATCCACTGACGTCTCGACCAGCTTCGTCCATCCCGCTGAGCAACCTGACGAGCAGATCGAGGGTATCGACACCTGACTGGTCCTGGCCTCCGCCGGCAGCGGCGGGGTCTCGGGCGCGACGTTGTAGCTGGGCGACTTGCTGGCGCAGGCGCTCAGAAGCAGCACGGGCACGATCAGCATCAGCAGCCGCGACGGCGGCCTGCGTTTTGGCATCATTGATAACCCCTTCCCTTTTGGCCCATCGGGCCTGTTCCGTGGCCCTGGCCAGCGCCTGGGCGTCTGCGATTTGCTGCGCCCAGTCGCGCTCCATGCCGGCGACCTTGGCGTCGTGGCGCCAGCCCTGGACCGTCCAGGCCGCAGGCCCAGCAATCAGTGCGCCCACCAGCACGGCCGCCGCGTAGCCCCGCCAGCCGGCCAGAGCCTTGAGCTCGGCGATCATGCGATCCTCACGATACCGCGCTGATACCCACGGCCCGAGCGCCAGGACAGCACCTCACGGCGCATGCGGTCGCCGACGCCCAGATGGATCCAGTGCGTTCGCGCCTGCTCAAAGATCAGCTGATCGAACTCCAGCGCGCTATCCGCGATGGCCTGGGCCACAGCCTGATCCGGGCCGAAGCCCGGCACATGGAAGTCGGCGGCCAAGCCCTCGCAATGCGACGACGTGGCCGAGCCGTCCACAGCTTTGTTCAGCGCCGACGACCGGTAGCCGGACGTGATGATGATCGGCTTGCCGAATAGCGCCCTCACCTCCTCAAGCTTCGCAGCCAGGACGTGCAGATTGGCCAGGTGGTGGCGCGTCGGGGTGTTGTCGATGCCCAGACGGCGCGCGGTGTCCGAGCGCGTGAATTCGGCCAGGGTGAAGTGCTGCGTCAGTTGCATTTGCCGATCCTCCGCTTGATGTGCCGGCGCACGGACGGCGCCCAGGTCTTGAGCCAGTAGCAGCGGATGGACATGCCAGCGACGGCGACGGAAAACAGTGCACTGGGGCGCTGTATTTCCCAGGGCCAGCGGATCGCCCAGGCGATGCAGCCCAGACTGGCGAACAGCATCAGGATCAGCGCCGCTTTGCCCCAGACGCCGTCATTGATGCGCGGCGACAGTACCGCCCAGCAGCAAGCCACAGCAATCACCAGCTGCGCGCCTGCGTAGATGTATGCCCACATAATCACTACCCTCCAAAGCGGCGACGAATCAGATCGGACAGCAGCGCCCACCAGTCCGCGTTTCTGATCCCGAGCAGGATTTGCTCAAGCGCTGACCAGCCCAGCAACCCGACGAGAAACGCGACCGCCCAGCCCCACCCGACCGGCAGCTTCATCCACTCAATGATCGGGCCAGAAAACAGTCCGGCGACTACAGGGCCAGCAACCAGCAACTTGGCCTTTTGCCCCCGCGTCAGACCCTTGATAGCCCCGAGCGAAAAAGCCGCCCCGACAAACCCCGCGATAGCCGCCCAGATCGTTGATTCTTGAATGTCCGGTATTTGCATGTCGTTCCTTGGACGAAAAAATGCCCGCGCAGGGCGGGTGGTTGATAAATGCTGACGTCCGGCCTACAACCGGACTTTTTGTCACTGCCATGTCTGATCGTCGCCGCTTGCGCTTGGTGCGCAACCTCCCTACCCTCGCCCAGGCCCTGGAGCGCTACCTGGCCGAAGTGTCGGCCCGGAAGAAAAGCCACTCGCAAGAGCAGTCCGTCGCCCGCATCTGGCTGCAGACGGGCCTGGCGAATCGCAACCTGGCGCGGGTCACCGCGCTGGACCTGCAGCGCCTGCGCGACGAGTGGCTGCAAGATCGAAAGCCGGGCACTGTGAACCGCCGGCTGGCGCTCATCTCGCACCTGTACACCGTGGCCCGTAAAGAATGGGGCCTGCACTGGCTGGCCAACCCTGTGCAACTTGTGACCAGGCCGGTCGTGGACGACGCCCGGGACCGCAGGCTATTCACGCGGATCCGGCTCAACGGCCTGTCGCCGGCGGAATGCCCGCGGTCGGAGCTGGAGTGGATCATCAAAGCAACCCGATCCGAAACCCTGCCCACAATCCTGCGCCTGGCCGTGGAGACCGGCATGCGCAGGTCCGAGATCGTGATGCTGCGCCGCGAGCAAATCGACCTCACGCACGGTGTGGTGACGCTGACGGACACCAAAAACGGGGACACGCGCTACGTGCCGCTCTCCCCTTTTGCCCGGGACGCCCTGCGCCGCTGGCTGGCCGGTCGACCCATGC
Organism: Castellaniella ginsengisoli; assembly: GCF_040955415.1. Taxonomy (NCBI): domain Bacteria; kingdom Pseudomonadati; phylum Pseudomonadota; class Betaproteobacteria; order Burkholderiales; family Alcaligenaceae; genus Castellaniella; species Castellaniella ginsengisoli. The sequence goes on from NZ_CP158257.1 coordinate 2,679,850, forward strand.
GTGGTCGCATTTTCAGTGTGACGGCCGGTGCTATGACCCGCGCCTTCGCCCGGGCCCGCGATCGAGCCCGCCGGCAGTACGAAGCCCTGTGCAAACATCACGGACGCCGGCCGGTGCGGGCCTACTTCGCCGGCCTGCGCCTGCACGACCTACGGCACGAAGCCACGTCCGTATTGGCTGAGGTTTTCCCAGCACACAAGCTGCAAAAGGTGACCGGGCACCGGGATTCCCGGATGCTGGGCCGGTACTATCATCCGCGCGGCCGAGACCTCGCGCAGGAACTGATGCGCAGCAAGCTGGGCCGCTGGCAGTCCGAGCAGTTACGCCTGGCCGCCTGACGGCCACACAACAGCACGCACAGCCGCGACCGTGGCGGCCGCATTGATCTCGTCGCGCAGCCGCTGGCGCGTGCCGACCAGCTGCTGGCTCGCTGCTTGGAACGCCTGGACCTGGGCCAGCGTCAGCGCCCGCATGTCTTCAGGCGTGATGCCGCGCGCGGCGGCCAGGCCGTCCAGGTAGGGCGTGGGCGAGGCATTGTCCGCTGCCCAGGCCAGGGCCTCGGACTGCTGAATCGGCCACGTCAGGCGTTCCGCCTCGGGGTAGCCTGCGGTCAGGGCCTGCGCGGCCGTCTCGAAACTGGCATTGATCACCAGCAACTGCGCAGCCTGCGCATCTTCGAGCGTCGGCTCGGGCGCCGGCGGCTCTTCCGTGTGCAGCCACTCGGGCAGCGGCCCCAGGCCGTCGTAGGACTGGCCGTCCGCGTCGGTGTCCAGGACATAGGGCCGGCCGTGCGCCAGCCACAACTTGTCTTTACGGTGGTCCTCGATGACCTCCCAGGACCCCGTACCCTGGTCACCGTAGGTCTTGGTATCGACGACCGGATGCAGCGCGGTCACCCAGCGCGCGACGTGCCCGGCCGGGACCGCCGGCGGCGCGACCATGACCTGTAGGTGCCCCTTCGTGGGCGCCTCGCGCTCGTGCAGCAGCAGGCCCTGATCATCGAGTTGATAGACGGTTTGCATAACGACTCCAGCCCCATCAGTGCGGGGCAAAAGGGTTTGAAAAATGAAAGTGACTGCGTGACTGCGAATCCGGCGGGGCCTGGCACGTACAAGGCCACAATTATGGAAACAACCTCACATGATGGCCAACCGATGATAATCAGTAAAACAATCAAATCATCTATCTGACGCCTGCTCGTATCCGCGCGGCGTCCGCATGAAGAACGATGCGGCCCCGTGGAACGCATATTCCTGGGCGTCGAAAACCGCACTGTCCGCAGGCTATCCGTCGTCCTCTGCGGACAGTTACTTTGGGCTTGGGGGCAATATCGGAGACGTCGAATCAACTGTCATGATCGGCGGCTCGGAAACGCGCGCAGCCAGTGTTGCCACACAGCCAGTGATCCTCGTCTAGACCAGGACGACCGGCAAGACGCGGGTGTGTACCGGAGCGGTCTCAGCGGTTCCTGTCGGCGCCGTATTGACATCGGATCCGAGCGGAGCGGATTGCAACTCCCTGGTAGCGCCTCCGGACGCCGAGAAATTCCGCCCGTAGACGATGTGACTGTGCGATTTGATTGTGTCTCCCTTGTACGCGCCGGTCGGCGCCGGATTCGCAGGCGTACGGTCAAACAAGGATCAGCGGGGCGGTAGCGGTGTTCGGCGGCCGGACAGTCCCTTGGCCCACTCCTGATGCACCAGCAATTGCAGCCGCAGCCGTGCGCGCAGCATTTGCGTATAGCGCCGCGTCGGCGGGCTCCAGCCCGAAGACTGATGGTGTGTTGTCGTATGCGCTCGTGGCCGGAATCAAGCCCACGGCCTGGAGGTCTGCGCGGCTCGGATCGAATGCCGCAAGCGACCCCTTTTGCCACGTCCCTGGAACGCGCGCCCCCACCGCCCAAAGCACATCGGAGTGGCCTCAAGGTGATAACGCCCTTGGCGCTGAAATTCAGGCTGTTTTTACTCACCCGCCGGATTCGCAGTGTCGCGGTCAGTCCCGGCCCAGCGTTTGAAACCGTCCTGCGCATCCACCGCCTTCCAGTCCCCCCCACCCAGGTCGGCAATGCGCCCCCAGCCTTTCGCCCAGTCGATTGCGGCCATGACCTGGCCCTGTTCGCGAAACCATGCAATCAAGCGCCGTTGCTTCGGATCGGCCTCAGACCAAACCCCGCCCGTCATTGGCATCCACCAGGGTTCGGTGATCGTTGCGAAGCTATCCGGCATCTCACCGATACGGACATTCCGGTAGCCCGAGAAATACGCCGTCTCGACCCACTTGTACAGGTAGCCGCCCATGTCCGTGCAGATCGCGGGGCCCTGATCGGATGTCGCGGCGTCGAGCTCGGCGAAGGTGGCGCCCGGGATGGCCTGGCCCCTGATCGTCTTCACCAGCGCATCGAAATACTGCGAGGCCCGCGCGGTATCCACCACGTTGTTCGCGACCATTCCCGCATCGGACATCAGGGCCTGAAAAAAGGCCAACATATCGTTGGCCCAGTCTTGTTCGAGAAACGTCCCGTCTTGCGCGTTCGGGGATGTTCGATTCTTGAAACTCCCCTGCGGGTAATCGAGGGTCTTTCCGCCGGCGCGGCCGGGGTAGCGGTCGTCGAGATTGAGTGCCATGTGTCATCCACCTATAAGGTCTGCAAACTGCGCTTGGTCATTGCCGAATTCCATTTCCTGGTCATCGAATTCGGCGAGATTGGTTAATTCCTGGAACCCCATGAACAGGACGCCCTGGGGGATTTGCACGAGGCTGGCGTTGAACAGCGCCCACCGCTCAAGCTCAGTCAGGTCGCCCGCGAATTCGATGGAGAACCGCATGTCTCCGGGGTCATTGATCCGCAGGAACTTCGGCCCAACCAGGAACGCCATTTCCTCGATAATGCTTTCGATGGTCGCGTCGCCCGTGTTTTTCATGATCTTGGCTTTGATCGCCAAGCGGTACAGGCCGTCGGCCATCGCCCTGTCGTCGGAGACGCGAGCCTCGGAAAATATCGCGCTGTCGTCGCCGCACTCGGCGCCGTCCGTCAGGTCGAATTCGGCGGTCGTCATCGTCAACTGCCCGATGAAGTCGCGCGGGAACACCACGATGCGGCCGATCACGTCGAGCTGCTCGCCCTCGGCGCTGTCGATGTCGTAGGACTGGCGCACGGCCACGGCGGCGTCATAGATCGAGCCGCCCAGGCGCCTGGCAATCGCCAGCCAGTCCATGAATTTGGGCTGGTTGCGGTACTGGGAATAGGCCCGCTGCGGGACATGCTCGATCATGATGTCGTCACCGTGATGTTCGAATCGAGCCAGCGCGACAATTCGTTGTAGGCGATGGCCTTGTTCGCGGCCGCGCCGTCGAGCGTCAGGCTGGTGACATAGGAATTTCCGTACCGGCCGATCACCTGGTTGATGGGCGTGTACATCGTCGAGATCGGCACGGATTCGCCGATGTCAAAGCCCGTCGTCTTGAAGCCATCTTCTCCGGACGGCGACTCGCCGGCGGCGAACGCCAGGATGGCATCCTTGATCTGGCTTTCCAGGTCATCGGGCAGCGTGCCGTCGTCCTTGATGTCCACGGCCACCACGATATCCACGTAGTCGGGCCGCCCGAAGGTGATGAGCTGCCGATGCGTGGCGATGGTGGGCGATGTTACCCACTCCTGCACGGGTGTGCCGTCGCCGTTCAGCAGCACCCCCGGGTTCTTTTTCGTGTAAATCGCCATCGCCACATCGGCAGCCACGCCGCCGTCCACCAGGATCGTCAGCGAGTGCGCCGGCAGTCCGTGCGGGTTCAGATCGGGATCGACGGACGCGCTGCCGGTGGGGTTCTCATAGACCTTGACGCGGCGCACGCCCGGCGTGTTCGACAGTTCTCCGTACAGCGAATCGACCTGGTTGTTCCCGGGGCGCCCCACGGCCAGCCGACGACGGATGCGCAGGTTGGAGTCGCGCTCCATCTCGGTGCCCGGCGTGGCGGGCCCGGCGTTCGTGACGGCCGACACACCCGCAATGGTCGTGATGATCTTGGTGATCGTCCCGGGGTCGGCCTGGATCGCGCCCGTCTTTTCGCTGCGCGCCGGCACGACGGCCGTGCCACCGGGGCCGACGGTGAACGTCTGGTCGACCAACCAGCGTTGGCCGGTGTCGGCGGACTCGACGATGCTGTCGGCCAGGATCACGGAGCCCGGCACGCCGGTGAACGTCAGATCGACATTCGAGGGCGTGCCGGCCTTGCGGAACGTGCCGGTGATCGACGAGATGGCATCCAGGTCTATGCCCACCGCCTTGGCCGGATCCTTGCTGGCCCAGGCGCGATATAGCGCCTCATCAAGGGCCGAGAAAATTTCCGCGTCGTGCGCGATCTTCAGGCCGTCCGGCGTGGACGGGTCGAGCATCCATTCCGAATCGATATTCAGGTACAGGGCACGCTCTTCCTCGAACCAAACATTCTGGGTCTTGAGTTTGTAGCCGCCGGGGGTCAGTTCTGCCATGTCACACCATCAAACTCGAAAATTGCACATCGGCCTCGCCGTAGGTCGTCAGCACCCGCGACTGCACGGACAGCGCCCGCGCATCCAGGTCGTACTGCATTGCAAAGGACAGCAGGCGCACGACGCCCTGCGTGCGGGCGATACGGTTGCGCAGGATGGCCTCGACCGCGTTCAAGTTCTCGGGCTTGCCGAGGATCTGCTGAAACCAGGGCGTGCCGTCGGTCACGTCGCGGAAATACTCGCCCAGGAACAGCTTGAGCCGCGTCACGATGGTCTGCGCGATAGCCTCGCGGCCGGCCAGGAACATCGTGCCGCGCGTCACCAGGTCGCCAGACTCGTCCAGTCGTCGTGCTTGCATCAATTTGTAGGCCCTCCCGTGGAGCCGCCGCCGGGCTCTACGCCGTCGTGCTTGTGGTCCTTGGCGCTGATTCCGCCGTAGGTGATATTCGGCGCCTCGATGGTGCCGTCCGGATTGATGACGCATGCGCCGTTGATGACGACTTTGCCGTCGGCCTGCAGTCTGATGTGGCCGGCGCTGTTCTCGATGTTGACCGCCCCGGCCGGCGTGATCTGCACGTGCGCCGCGCCGTTGTCCGCGACGATCTCGCCGCTGGATTTGATCCAGACGTGCCGGCTGCCGTCGCGCGACTGCATGCGGATGCCGTCATTCGCAAACCCGCTGATGCGCGTGGGCAGCGGCCGAAAGCCGGGGATGAAAAAGGCGTCGTGCGTGTCATGGAAGCGCGCCAGCGGGTTCTGCGCGACACCGCCAGTCTGCTTCCAGGCGTCCACGCAGCGCTGGGAAAACAGGATCAGGCCTTCGTCGCCGGGGTCGATCTGGTGGATGACGGCAAACTGCGTGCCGCCCGGGAACAGCACCGGCACGTCGATGATGGGCGGCGGCTGGATCGTGGCGCCGCCGGCGGTCACGGTCTGCACGCCAATCCGCACCTGGGCGCGCTGCTGGCCGGGGTCGAACGTCAGGACGTGGCCCGGTACACTGGTGCACACGCCTTTCATCATTTCGCGGAAGGCGGTGCGGAATAGGCCTGTGTTCATCCGTAAACCCGATAATCGAGTGATGATATGGAAATGAAGCTTGTGTTTATCGCCGTGTTGATGTCTTTTGCTGCGCCTGCGGCAGCCATCGATGTAGACATCACCAACAATCCGAACATAGACAAGACCGCCATCGTCGGATACCAAACGAGCTATCGCGACGAGACCGGCGCACCCTGCACCGTCAAATATGTGCAGGGACCAAACGGAAACTCTCATTTAATTTCAAATGAGCTGTGCGTCGGAATAACGGAAAAGCAGGTCTTCCTCGACGCTATGTATGCTGCGGCCGACCTGAGGGCTATAACCTACGCAAAAAGTTTCAATGACTTAGTGCGCAGCGCGGATGACCCGCACTACAGGTGCGCCACCGTCGGGGTGAGAAATTATCTATTCAGTCCCCATCTGTCACAGAAAAGGCCGAGGAATTGGTACAAGGTATATTCTTTTTCAGACGATAAAAAAATATCGGAAGCTGCAATTGGGGAATGGCGACTCATGCCACCAGGAAAAACAATCATTTCTAATGCGGGGCACGAGGGCCGAGGTTTTGGCATGGTCGACATGAAAATAGTTCATGACTGTGATGCGCGCTAACCCTTGTGCGCCTCGCCCATCTTGAATTCCGTGTGCACGCGACCGGCGGCCTCGCCGCGCGTGATCGTGCCATTGTGGTTCGTATCCAGCCCAGCGTTCTGTGTGTAGTAGATGCTGGGCGACGTCCACATCACCCAGCTATCTGACCGCCCTATTCCATCTGGCCACAGCACGGCCATGTACATGTCGCCCAGGTTGCGGATCCGGCCAACGTACGGCTTGAAATAAGCCTCGACATAATCCAACTGCTCGACCGCGCTCATGTTGACCAAGGCCTGGGTGGATGTTCCCAAGCCCTTCGCAGTGGCCGGCATGAATTGCAGCAGGCCGACGGCGCCGCTGCCGGCCTTGTTCGGCTCTGACGGGCTGAATGTGCGGCCGGTTTCGAACGCCATGACCGCCATGTACCAGTTCGGGTCGAGGCCTTGGCGGCTGGCAATCTCACGCACCTTCGCGCGAAACTCTTGCGAAACCCTGGCGCCCCAGATCAGGCCGGCGCCCGTACTGGCGCGCGCGATCTCCCGCGTTCCGGCCTGGATGGCGTCGATGCGCATGTCCCAGGCTTCGCCGTGCGAGTCGCCCACGTACTGGATGGCAAACACGTTGTACTCGCCGTTGGCCGAGGCGTCGCCTGCCATTTCCGCGATGTAGAGGTTTCCGGTGTTGTAGGTCGAGAACTCCGACTGCACCTTGATCCTGCTGGTCGTGCGGATGTAGGGGTTGATCCGGGCCGTGACATTGACGCCGATACCCTGCGGCCCCCGGTTGACCTCCGGCATGCCGACCATGCCGGTGTGCTGGTTGACGTCGAACACCGTCGTGGTGCGCGCCTTGTCGCCCCGAGTGATGACCAGGGATCCTCGATCCTGCACCCACTGGAAATCGAACGCGACAGCCAGCTTGTTGAGGATGTCCTGAACGTCCCCATAAGCCTCGTAGCCGGTCGGGAAAACGTCCTTGTCCGTGAACTGGGCCGGATCGAGCTCAAGGTAGAGCGGCCATGTCCGCGCAGCGTCCCGCAACACATCCGTGACGCGGGCGCCTGGGCCATAGCTCGACGACATCGTGCCGCGATCCGTGGCGGCAATGCCGGAGCGGCACAAGAGCCGCGTCACCACGTCTGGCCCGTGGCGCTCCCTGAATGTGTTGGTGATCACCCCAGTGAAAATCGTATCGTATTTGTCCTGGTAGCCGGCACTGAACACGATGTCGTCGCGCTGCTGTATCGCCGTGGTTTTCGCCAGGTTATAGAGCTGAATGTCGGCAAGAGCCAGCGTGTTGCCAGGGTTCACGACGATGTCGAACACGACCCGAAACTGCCGATCCTCTCGGTCGTCAATGAAGCGCTCGCCATTCAGCAACATCGACCATGAGCGTAGGTATTGTCTTATGCCGGTAGCCATACCAGATGATTGTCCTTGCCCAGGTTATCCAGGGTTGCCTCGGCGCCCACGAAGATCAGGCGGCCGATGTCGGCCGGCAGGTTATAGCCTTCCGTCAGCACGGCGCCGGCGTTCAGCCCCATGCCCAGCGCCACAGGCGCGCCGTCGCGGTAGATGTCCAGCGTCCACAGCGACACCTCTTGGTACGCCAGGAAATTGACGCGGAACTCCAACAGGTTCTCGCCCAGGCGCTGCGTGAACCGCTGGTGCGCGTTGGCGCTGCCCGCCCTCAGTGCAATCTCGATCACATCGGTACCTCGGTAATACCGTCGGTCACGTTGACAGCGTGAGTCGTGGCGGGGCTGGGCGCCTCGCCGACCTGCTGCCCGCTGTTTGCGTCTGCGGCGGCGCCAGACTTCGCCGGGTCTCCGTCGGCCAATTGGTCCTGGCCGGGCTGCGTCTTGTCGGCCAGGCGGTCCAGTTGGATCAGTTCCCGCAGCTCAGCCACGAAGATCAGGCCGCCCTCGGTCTCCGGGTCGCGGTCGCGCGACACGCGGGTGATCACCATATCCTTGAGCTGGATGTCCACAGCATCCACATCGAACGGCAGGCCGGCCGCCAGCAATTCCAGCAGGAACTCCAGCGTGCTGGATGCCCTGGTGTCCTGGCTGCCAGCCAGAAAGCCGGCCGACAGGCCCGCGACGGCCGCCACGTAGGGATTGTTGCCGGCCAGATTCGACAGGCCGCCGGCCGCCAGCCCAACCAGGTCGAACACCTTCAGCGGGTTGTTGCTGATGGAGCCGACCATGTAGTACTGGACCGGTTGAATGATCCTGTGATCGGCCACCTTGACCCCGGATTCCACCGGGTAGCGGGTCAGTTCGACGGACGCCTCGAACGAGTCCTCTAGCACGGCATCGAACTGATAGCCCGCCAGTTTCGGGGCCTGGCGCGTCAGGATGTTGAGTATGCTCATCGGTCTACGGATGACAAAAGGTCGTCGGCCGTGTTGCGCTCGCGGCGCTCCACGACCTCGGTGATGCGGCTATCCAAAGCCCTGCCCTCGATCTCCAGCTTCATGTCGATGTGGTTCTGCACATCCACACGCTGCGGCGCAGCCGACTTCTGAGCCTGCGCGCGCTGGTCGCGAATCATCACGACGCTGGGGCTGATGGCCGCCGCCTCGGCATTGCTGACTTCGCCGCCCGAGTAGACCGGTGTTGCGCTGGGGTTTCCAAGAGGAAAGAACGGCTCGTCTTGCGGGCCGAACGGGACAAGCGGGCCGCCTTCGGAAAGTCGGGCACGCTGCTCGTCTGTCATGCCGTTGATCGCCATGTCGCCGGCGATCAGCCCGGCCCCGGCGGCTGCACCCCATCCGCCCAGTCTGGCGATGCGGGCGCCGACGGCGCCAATGCCGCCAGGGATCAGCCCGCGCACCAACACGCCGCCCGTGGCGACCGCTCCGCCGCCGGCCATCAAGGTAGTAGCCCCTGGGTTGTCAGCGGCGACGCCCAATGCGGCGTTGATCTGCTCCTTGTGCTCGTCTATGAAGCCGCCCATGGACTGCAGCACGCCGGTAAAACCGGGAAGGATTTTCTCGGCCAGCGTATTGCCGATGCCCTCCATGCGCGTGTTGAATTCGGCCAGTTCCTTGTTGAAATCCCGGGCCGCCTCGGTGGCGCTCTCGAAATTTCTGGCCAAGTCGTGGGCGCGTGCCACAGCCCGGTCCAACTCACCCACGCCGCCGCGCAGGGAGCGCATGACGGCATTGGACAGCCCTAAGGTCTCCTGGACACGCAGTTGTTGTTCCTTGGTGAGGTTCGGCATCTGGCGCGCCAGTTCGCGCAGGAAGTCCTGGCCGGTGTCGGCCTGGGTGAGCGCATTGACGTCCACGCCGGCCATGGCCAGGTCATCGAGACCAGGCAACTGCCCTGTCTGGCGGAACGACGCCAGCGAGGACTCCGCCACGTTGATGGCTGCGGCTGCCTCGTCAGCACTGCCGCCCAGCGCACGGATCGCGTTGCCGTAGTCGTAGATGTACTGCGGCGACGTGCGGAATTTCTCGAATTCCAGGCTCATCCGATCAACCCGCTGGCCAGCCCCCACCGCCGCCGTACCAACCGCCGCGAAGGCGCCTGCGATGGCAGCGCCGGTGATCCCGACAACAGAGCGCATGCGTCCCAGGCTCGACTCGACGCGCTTGGCGCCCTTGTCGTAGTCCTCGGTGTCGAGGCCCACGCCAATCAGGAAGTTTTTCAGGACGCTGGGCATGGGTTATCTCTTCTTCGGCGTGGCGGCGCGGATCGCTTCTCGGTGGGCCCGCACCATCTCATCGATGGCCTGGTTGAATCGCTCGACGTCTTCCAGGCTGTAGGTGCCGTCGGTGAGCTGCGCCCAGGTACACAACGGCGGGCAGATACCGTTCACCCCGGCGCAGGGCCGCATCAGGTACCAGTTGACGGCGCTTGTGCTTGGCTGGCCGCGTCTCTTGCGCTTGCGTCTGCCCAGAAGGTAAAAAAACCTTCGAGATTCCAGATCAGGGCGCGGGCGCGCAGCCGGTTCCAGTCCATGACGTCAGCGTCGGCCAGCGTGACCTGCTGCTGCGTGCCCTTCTTGAACACGCGATCCAGCATCAGCTCATCGATCTTGACCTTGGCTGCGTGCGGCATGGCCAGGAACATGAAGAAAATCACGTCCTCGTCCACGGGCTTGCCGGGTGCGGCCGCCGACAGGCGCTGCACCAGGGGTTGCGTGAGCAGGCTCAGCAGCTCGTCCTGGGCCACGGCAGACGCCCGGACGACGTTGTACGCCCCGCTCTTCAAGGTGAAGGATTTGACGGTCTCGCTCATGCGCCGCCCCGCAGTGTCGTGAAGCTGTTGAATTCCATGATGAACACGTCGTCCGTGATAGACGCGCCGCCGGCCCGGCCGATTGCGCCGTCGTTCACGATGGCGCCCTCCGCGCCCACCGCGTTTTCCAGCGTGCCGATGACGGTGCGCGTGTACGTGATGTTCGCCTTGCTGCCGTACAGGGCCTGCATGTACATTGCGTCGGCGCCGCCCGGGTTCAGGCTCAGCGTGACGCGCCGGCCCGGGTTTTTGCGGTCCAGGCGCACGGCATTGCCGCCCATGCCGCGCCGGATCGTGGTGCTGGCGTCGATGGGCTCCTCCATGACGGGGTTTTCCGCCTCGCCCCAGTCCTGCATCTGGCGGCCGTTGATCGTGATGACGGTGTTCTCGGTGGTGATATTGACGAGTGCCATTGCATGGTCTCCGATCAGTAGACGTCGAGGTCGACGATGGCTTTGTGGATAGCCCCCGCCCGGAACAGCCGCATGCGGATCGGCGCGGCCAAGCGCTTATTGCGGTCTTCCGGGATCAGGTCGAGGATGTCTTCGGGCTTGGTCAGGATCTCAAATCCGATGGTGTATTTTTCCTCGCCATCGTCCGGGTCGACGTAATTGCGCGGGCCCAGGTAGCCGTTGGCGATGTACTGCTCGCCCACCTGGCGGGCCGTAGCCAGCAGCACGGCCTGGCCACGCGGCGTCTGCTCTAACTTGGTCGTTACGTTGGCCAGCGCGTTGTACAGGCGCACAGTCAAGGTGTTGATGAACGCATCCAGGTTGACCACATCATCGATGAACTCGCCATAGGTCGAGTGCGTCTTGGTGTTCAGCCACCGGCCCACGTCCTGGCTGCCCTGCAACTCGACGATGGGGTAGAACGTCGCGTTCTTGGCCTCCATTGCCACAATGGCAGAGCCCTTCAGGTCTTCGGCGGCCACGCCCGGGGACTTCTTGAATTCACCCGTAATGGTCGAGCGATCCGCGCTGTAATTCACAACCGCGAAGTGCTTGGCCAGGTAGGTGCCGGCCTGCGCGTTGGTTGCGTGGGCGGCCGTGTAGACATGCCGGTAGCCCAGTGTCGTCAGCTCGCTGGCGATGTCATCGGCCTTGTCCTGGTCGCGGATGTCCGTGACTGAATCACACCGGGTTTTCAGGAGGCTTCGATTCTTGAGAGAATGGAGCCATGAGCAAGAACAACAAGTTTTCCCCCGAAGTTCGTGAGCGCGCCGTACGGCTGGTCCAGGAGCATCGTGGCGAGTATCCATCGCAGTGGGTAGCAGTGCAGTCCATTGCGCCCAAGATCGGCTGCTCGGCATACACCCTGTTGAAGTGGGTTCAGATCCAGGAAGTGGAGGCCGGTACGCGGGCCGGCGTGCCGCAGGCAGAGCAAGAGCGCATCAAGGCTCTGGAACGTGAAGTCAAGGAATTGCGCCGGGCCAATGAAATTCTCAAGTCGGCCAGCGCTTTTTTCGCTCAGGCGGCGCTCGACCGCGAACTGAAGAAATAAACGCCTACATCGACCAGCATCGGGGCCTGTATGGGGTCGAGCCGATCTGCAAGGTGTTGCAGGTCGCCCCGTCAGCCTACCGGCGATATGCCGCCCGATGCCGGAATCCGGAACTGCGAAGCCTGCGAGCCAAGAGGGATGAACAACTCATGGTGAATATCCAGCGTGTGTGGGAACAGAACTTTCGGGTCTATGGAGCCCGCAAGGTCTGGAAGCAGTTGAATCGAGAAGGGGTGATGGTGGCGCGGTGCACCGTGGAGCGTCTGATGCGACACCTTGGCATCGAGGGGATCAGGCGCGGCAAACGGGTTCGCACCACGATCCCTGATAGCGCAGCTGCCTGTCCACGAGATCTGGTGAAGCGGCGCTTCGAGGCCGACCGGCCCAATCGACTGTGGGTCGCAGATTTCACCTACGTCTCAACCTGGCAGGGATGGTTATACGTGGCCTTTGTCATTGACGCCTATGCCAAGCGTATCGTCGGCTGGCGAGCCTCCAGCAGCATGACGACAGACTTTGTCTTGGATGCCCTGGAGCAGGCTGTCTATGACCGAAGACCGACGCAGTCCGATAGGCTCGTCCATCATTCCGATAGGGGATCCCAATACGTGTCCATCCGCTACTCCGACCGATTGAGCGAGGCCGGAATCAATCCATCAGTCGGCAGCACCGGAAGCGCCTATGACAATGCGCTGGCCGAAACGATCAACGGCCTCTACAAAACGGAAGTGATTCATCGGCGCGCGCCCTGGAAAACCAAGGCTGCCGTGGAATTGGCGACCCTGGAATGGGTCTCGTGGTTCAACCACCAACGCCTGCTCGAATCCATCGGCGACATTCCGCCCGCTGAGGCCGAAGCGCGATACTATCGGCAACTTGCAGCGCCGACTGTGGAACCTGTTTTACTTTAACCAAACAGCCTCCGCGATCCCCGGTGTGATTCATGACAGCCGCGCCGGTCTGGTTGTTGATCATCATGCTGGCGTTTTGCTCGCACCAAGCAGCGATGGTTTTCACGCTTGCGGGCACGGCCAGCACAGGCGCGGTGAATGCCGTCCAGTACCACCAATAGGCGTCACGCGCCTTGTTCAGCGTCTCGGCAATCGTGGTGTCGTCACCGTCCGTCATCCAGATGGTGATCTCGCGTCCCTTAGGCGTGCCGCCCAGCCACGCGGCGGCGGCCTTGTAGGTTTCGGTGGTGTCGGGGAAGTCCTCGGCGACCTCCTGGATGTCCAGGTACGTCTTGCGGGTGTTCTTCACCAGGGCGCCAGTGACGTCTGCAGCAGCAGCAAAGACGGTGATGGACCCGAAGTTTGCAAAGCCCAGCCCGGCGGGGCTGATGCGCGCATTGACCTGGATGATTCGGTCTGCCGGATAGCTCATGATTTGGCCTCAAAAAATGGGGTTATGCCTTGACATCGAATGACTGCAGGTTCGATCCGCTCTCGCTCTGGACCATGCCGCTCACTTCCATGATTCGGTTGATTTCGTAGGTGTTCGACACCTCCATGCGCAGGCGGATATCCACGCGGGCACGCTCCTCATACTGGTCGGATTGCAGTGCGGTCAGATCCAGCACAGGGCCGGTCTCCATGATGCTCAGGCCGGCCTTGAACAGGTCCCAGATGATGTCGTCACGCTTGTCCGCCTGCAGCAAGTTGGAGGCGTATTCCTTGGCGCCGGTCCGGTAGAACTCCACCACGCAGGTCACCTCCTGCTGGCTCTTGATGGTGTGCTCGAAGGTCTCGCCGTCGGGCAGCAGGCGCTTGCGCTTGAACGCCATGCCGCGCTCTCTGATGTCCGTGCGCACGTGGATTGATGCGTAGCTGCCGGCCGGGGAATCCTTGTTCTGCCCGGCCATGATCGCCATGGGCACGCCGCTGGCCTTGACCACCGCCGGGCGCAGCAGCTTGTACAGTTCAAGGTTCGTCATCTTCAGGATCCGGTTACGGCTCGTCCGGCACCGCCTGCGCAGGCTGGGCGTCGTAGCGGCTGACGATGATCTTGGCGTAGGTGCGCCAGGGCCGGATGTCCGACCGGATGATCAGCCAGCGCTGGCCCAGGAACTCCATGTCGCTGACGAGCTGCAGCTTTGTCAGGTCGCCCGAGTTGATGTACACCCGACGCGGGTCCAGCAGCCGCACGCCCGCGCGCATCAGGTTGTCCGTCTCGCGGTCACTCAACGGCTGGATGGTAGCGGCGTAGGTCTCCTCGACCGGTGTGCCAGGCACCCAGATGCCCTCGTCGTCGTAGCCGCCCTGGGTGAAGGCCTTGACGGTCACGGGCGGCGAGGCAAACACGCCGTCGATGTGGCCGCCCATATCCAGTGGTCCGCCCATCACAGCCCCTCTTTCGGTTTCTTGCGCACGACCGTGGATGTCACCGAGTCGCGCATGTTGCCGGTATCGATCAGCGGGTTGCTCGACCCCTTCCGCCGGATCGTGGACGGCCTGTTTGGGGGGGTATCCAGGTCGGTGATGTAGTCCTTGATCGCACCCTCGGCCTCGAGTCCGACGCGGGTCATGATCCGCCTGCTATCCAGCCCGTCCTCGATGCCCTCGCGGATGGTGTCGAGATACTCCTGGGCGCCGGACTCGGCGCCGGTGTCCAGCCAGCGTCTGGCCGGGATTCGGTCATTGCCAAAGTGCTGGATAGCGCCCAGGGTGGCCACAGTCATCTGCCCGTCTTTGGTGGCACCCGCGGACTCATGGATGCCGACCAGCGCGTAGTGAGGCGTGCGCAGCTTGTCCATTTCCTTCTTGAGTGCCCTCTGGACCTCCTGCAGGCCGGTGATTTTCATGCGCATCAGATCACCCTCGCGCCCATCCCGGCCCGTCGGCGCAGGCGATAGAACTGCTGGCCGTACACCGTATAGGTCAGGGCATCATTGCCGGCATCCATCATTGAGGCCACGCGGTAGGAAATGGACTCGTCGCCCACGGACTTCGATTGCGTGTTCAGCCGGGCGATGCCACCGATGCCGCCTGCCGGGTCGTCGCCATAGAAGAACGTCAGCCAGTGCGCGGCGAACAAGTACATGCCGCGGCGCTTGAAGTTGTGACAGTCCAGCGAAAATGGACCCCAGCCGCTACCTCCGGTCTCCGAATCGGCCTCGCACAACACGTCCGCGATGATGCCGTCGGACCACTTTTCGACGTCGCCGAACTGACCGTTGAAGGCGCCGCGAAAGTCCGCGACGATGGCCGGGGTGATGTCCATTACTCGGGGTCCTGTTCGCCGGCGGCGTCCAGCAGGGCCAGCAGGTCATCGCGCTTGGTCACGCCCTCCGGAATCTCGATGCCCTTCTCTTCGAGGGCGGCCTTGATCCGGGGGACAGTCAGGGTCTTTTCGTCGCCCTCGGCCTTCGGCTTGCGCCCGGGCTTGCCGTAGACCTCGGCCAGTTCGCCGGCCTCGATCATGGCCTGGACGTCGGCGCTGTCGCTGACGTCATAGGCGTCATCGGTGCCCGGGATGAGTGTGACTTTGTCCTTGCCGTTCAGCAGCTTGATGACGCGCTTGGAGGTGTTCTTCACTTTCATGTCGGTTTCCCTTGTCTGGAAAAAAGAAGGGGGCCGAAGCCCCCAGTCTGATCAGCTCATCGCCGCCAGGTCGAAATACGCGGCGCTCATGGGATACCGGAACTCGGTGCCCGACACCTTGTATTCGGCCGGCACCTTGATCTTCAGATTGCGCGGCTGGGGGGCCGTGGACCGCCAGAACATCGGGATGTACATGACCAGGTTGTCCGCGTTCTTTTCGTAGATCAGGACGCGATCCTTGCCGCTGGTGCCTGCGCCATCGAGTTGGAAGCGCGGCACGATGGTCATGGGCTGGCCGGTCATGCGCGTGTACATGTTCTGGGCCTGCAGGATCTCCAGCAGCGTCTTGTCGGGCGCGTATTCCGTCGCCATGGTGGTGGCCAGGAACGTCCAGCGATTTGCGGCAAGTACCATGGTGTTGGGCACGTGTACGCCCTTGGATTGGTTCCACACGTCGCCAATCCAGCCGTTGATCTCGTCCAGGATCTTCTTGCCGGTCACGCCGCTGCCCTTCCAGTCCAATGTGCTGGTGGCGTCCACCGTCACGTTCGGATGGTTGAACAGGCCGTACATGTTGCGGTCTGCGTCACCGAAGTACGCCACCCGCTGCATGTGCTCTTCGGCGCCGCGCCGAGCCGCAGTGGCCAGCGTGATGTCGATCGGCATGCGCAACTGTTGGGACTTGCGCAGTTCGTCCAGGCTGTATTCGAACGAGTTGCCGGCGTAGCCGACCGGCACGTT
Organism: Castellaniella ginsengisoli; assembly: GCF_040955415.1. Lineage (NCBI taxonomy): Bacteria > Pseudomonadati > Pseudomonadota > Betaproteobacteria > Burkholderiales > Alcaligenaceae > Castellaniella > Castellaniella ginsengisoli. Next base: position 2,696,006 of record NZ_CP158257.1, read on the forward strand.
ATCCTTCTTGGCCTTCATGGCGACGTTGGGCAGGTCGTCTGCGTTCGCACCGATGAACTTGCCCAGGGTCACGGCGTCGTAGCTGATGTACGGCACGCTGTCGGCCCATTCGGGGATGCTTGAGTTGACCGGGATCAGTTCCTGGAAGTTGATGTTGGGGTACTTGGTCTCGTAGATGCGCGGCTCGACGGCCGCCAACTGCGAGATGTAGAACCCGAGGCCGTCGTCGGCGGTGCGGATCGCATCGTCATACACAACGGTTTGACCGGCGGACAGCCCCAGGTGCGGGATGTCCTGGTCAAGGGTGATAGTGATTTTCGCCATTTTGATTAACCTCCAATGACCAGGGAAACAGCGGCCAGACCGGCGCCGGTCGTGGTCTCGATGAACTTGGCGCCGGCGATCTGCACGCCAGTGGTGGCGCCGGTTCCTGCGGCGTTGTTCGCAATGCCCGGGTTGGCTGCGGGCGCCACATCGGTGCCAATGACCGCGTACACGGCCTGGCCGGCCGTGACGGCGCCCAGCGTGGGTACATAGATGGTGCCGGCCGTCAGGATCGTGGCGTCACGATCGTCGGGCGCGCCGCCGGTCGAACCGTCCATCTGTGCGCGATTAAGTTCCCGGCGCAGCACGCCGATGATGTTGGCCGCCGTGGTGGTGTCATCCACCGGGGCGAAGCCGTCGTCGCCGTCGCGCGCCACGAAGACGCCCCAGGGCACAGTGGCGCCGGATTTGTTGAGCTTCGACACAGAATTGTTGAGCTCCGCATCGACGACCATGCCGGCATAGCGGTCGCCGTGGTTCAGGGTGTATCCGCCGGTAATGGGCATGGTGTTACTCCTTGGCTTGGGTGAAGCGGGCCGCGTACGAGTCGTACGCGGGTTTGGGTTGCTCTTTGATGGCCTTGGCGCCGTCCTCGGCCAACTTGCGTTTCTGTTCAGCGTGGGCGTCCGTGGTTTCGGCCTGGTCGAAAGCCATGTCGAAGGCGGCCTGCACATAGGCCTCGGACTTGCCCACCCAGTCAGTGGTCGGGCGGGCCTTGGCCAGGGCCTGGCGCTGGATTTCCACCGGGTCGATGGAGTCGAACGTGACGCCCGGGGCCACCTTCTCGGCGCGGGCGCGCGCGTCGGTCACCGCCTTTAGGCGTGCCGTGATCTGATCATCGGCGGTGGCGGCCTGCAGCTTGGTGATCTGCTCGGCCTGGCCGTCGATGGTGGCCTGGCGCTTGTCCAGTTCCGCCTGGGCGTCGGCAATTTGCTTGATAAGGCGGTCGATGTGGTCCGACACGAGCGCGGCGGTGGCCTCGTCCTGGATCTCCACCGAGCGCCCATTGTCCAGAGTGACTTTGGTCATGGTGTTCCCTTTCGGTTGGTTGTCAAAAATCCGGGCTTGGCGCCCTGCTCGTGCTGCCCCTGCGGGCAAAAGTGCTGGATGGTTGATGCGGATGTTGCGTTGGATGTAGTCATATTCGGTGCCGTCGTCAGTAGTGCCTTTCGCTGGCTCGTACTCGGCGGTGTAGCCGGCTGATAGCTCGACAAAGCCGCGCTCTTCGATCATCTTGATGGCGTCGGCGTCTTTTACGATCAGGTCAGCCACCACGAAGTCACCATCCGGACGGCCGGCGCCGCGGATGAGCCCCACCGACGTTTTGCGGTAGTTCTTGGCGTTGACGAGTTCCCCCGGGTGAAGCACCGTCACATCGGCCCCATCGAACGAGGCCAGCGAGTCGGCATTGAAAACCTCGTCAGCGGGCCGGTAGACGGTGACAGGAGCGTTCGGATCGCCGTCGAGCCCCAGCTCCTTGCGCAAGTACTTCTGCGTGCCCGTCTTCGAGACGCGGCCCGGGACCATCAAAAAGCCCGCATCTGTGTAGGTGCGGGCTGTGGTTTTGAATGTCGCTTTGTCTTGAACGAATATCTTCTTCATGCGGCTTTCCTGTGTCGCTCAACCTTAGAATTGCGCACGGGCCGGCTCGTGCATCGACATTGGTAGTCGGATCCTGGCTGGATCGGCTGCCCGTCATCGCTCTTTGGCAAGTCATCCCAGCGGTACACGCCGGGCCCGTAGCCGACATCAGCCTCGGCGATCTTTCGATGCCGCGCCCTCACCCGCTCATCGTCCGAGTCGAGCCATTTGAAGTACTCATAGCCGGCATCAATCTGCCTTTGCTTCGTGAGTTCTCCGTTGACCTTTGCCGTCTGGTCGCGGGCAATGAACCGGGCGCGGCGCTGGGCGACGCCATAGTCATCCTCGAGGCGCTTGGCGATCTCGCGCGGCAGCAGGCCGATGCGCATGTTCGAGAACACCGTGTTGGCCACGTCGCGCAGGTACTGCTCGGGAATCGACTTGATCAGTCCGGCGTTCTGGATGGCGGCGGCCTGCATGGAGAATCGCAGCTTGGGCGAGGCTTGCAGCACGTCGATGCCGAAGGACCGCTTGTTCTTGCGGTCGATGACCTGCAGGGTGACGCCAACGAAGCCGGAGGCCATGCGCTGGGCGAGCTGCAGAAAGCCGTCCGAGCGGTATTTCTCCACCAGCCGATCAATGGCCGCCTGGACGTTGTCGCCCCATGCGTCCTGCACGTACTCGGGGACCTGGGCCTCGATGACCGGCAGCAGTTGCGCATCGACGTCCTGCCGCACGGCGTTGACTAGGCGCTGCAAGACCTGGTTGTATTGGATTTCAGATCGCGGGCTGCTCATCGTCGTCGCCCTCACCCTCCGGCTTTTCGACCGGCCCCAGGCTCAAGTCCTCGCTGGCCTCGATCCCGTCGATCACGCCATCCTGGTACTGATAGACCTCGTCGGCCTCCAGGCGGCGCATGACCTGCGCGCGACCCACGGCGCCGGCATCCAGCAGGATCACATCCGTCTCGGCCTCGATCTTGCGCGCCTCGGCCTCGTCCTTGCGGTTGGGCTGCGCCAGGCGGTTCCAGTCGTAGTTGTAGTCGGCGGGCATGTTGCCCAGGGCGCTGCGCACCATGATGGCATCGAGCATCGCCATAGGCCGGTCAAGCTGGCTGGTTTGCTGGCTGCGGATGCTGTCGTAGTAGTTCTTGAGGTCGCCTTCGCCGGTCGCGTTCAAGCCCTTGGCCGACGTGCCAAACAGGCGCGTGACCGGGATGTCGGCGGCACCAGCGATCCAGACCATCAGCGTGTCGATGACGGGGGCCACGCCCGACAGGTTCAGCGTCACGCGGTCGTATTTCTCATCGCCATCGAGCAGCGCCGTGTTGATGATCGACTTCATCTGATCAAACAGCGTGTACCGGGCGATAATCTCGCCCTCTTGGTCCGTGGACAGCTCCTCAGACAGGCCCTCGCGGGTGATGACATCAATGTTGGCCGACTGCATCAGCTCGGCGATGCCGTCCTTGGCCGCGACTGTGTCCTTGATGTCCTCGAGGCACCTACGAAGCTGAGAGTCACCCCACCCTTGCAACAAGACACGCTGGCGGCGCGGAAGCTTCGACCCGACAAAGCGGATGAAGTGCGTCCAGTGGATCTTCTGGCTGCCCTGGTAGAGCGTGTAGAACTCGGGCTGCAAGTAATTCTCGGCCAGCACGTCCCAGGTGTTGATGGCGTGCGGGATCAGATCCCAGCGGTCGAACACCATCAGGCGCTGCACGCCGCCGCGCCCGATTGCCTCGGGCTGGAACGGCCGCTCCATGTCCTGATTGGTCAGCGGCAGGATGGCCGCACCACCGTACAGCCGCGACCAGGACAGTGCCTCGTTGACGACTGACTGGAGGTTCAGCCGGTCCTCTTCCATGCGGATTTCGTCGGCGGCCTGACACTTGATCGTGCGCCATTCCCGCGTCATGTCGTCGGCCGGGATGTCCACGATCTGACGGGCGATCCAGTTCGTCTGGTAGGCGGCTTCCAGTTCCTGGTAGCCCAGCAGTTGGTCGGCCACGAAGCGGTTGTAGTCGCGCTTGCCCTTGCCGGTGCCCAGGCCCGACACGATGTTCACCAGCCCGTCGGTCGTCAGCTTGTATCGTGGTTTTTGGGTCATAGCATGTCGATAATCGAGACGCGGGCCAGCATCCCGCGAAACGCGGCGATCACCACGGCGTCGGCCAGATTCGGGGACTTGACGTCGCGCTTGGCGAGGTCTTTCTTGCTCTCAACCTTCACCTTCCCGGTGTTGTCGTAGTCGCGCAGCGGCGTGGCCAGTTCGTCCGTGAGGCGGTCCAGCAGCTTCGAATCGATCTTCGAACTGTCGATGCTGATCATTTCGTCGGCGCGGAACTTGCGGCCCTTGGTGACGGCCAGGTGAGTGTTGCGAAAGCGATCCGCCAGAAGCCACCACGCCTGCGCCTTGAGGTTCGCGAAGAAGTCCTTGTTCTTGATCTTGGTGTCGCCGTAGTTCTTCTCCGGCTTTTCCACCTTGGCGCCGGCGTTGAACTTGAAATGGCGTCGCCAGCCCATCGAATTCAGGTGCGAGCCCGTGCCCGCCCCCACGCCGATGCTGTCGTAGCCGATCACGTCGGCCTCGATCTTCTCGGCGTTCTGCTTTGTCCGTGCCGCCGATTCGCGCAGCTCATCCTCGCCGCCCTTCCATTCGTCGAGCAGGCACAGGATTGAGCCATCTATGCCGGCATTGGCATTCTTGTCGTCGCCGTCGTCGGCCACGTCGTAGCCCACGCATTTGCGGCCCGTCCAGTCGGCCTCGACGCTCAGGTGGGCGTCGAGCGCGGACTGAATCCAGGCGCGCTTGATGACGGCGCCGTCGTCCGAGTCGCGCGGCACGCCCAGATAGACGTGCTGGAATTCCTCGTAGTCCTCTTCCTTGAGCGCCTCGATGACGGCCAGGATCGTGTCCGACAGGAACGGATTCTCGTCGTAGTTGATCTTCCGGACGACGGTGTTCGGCGGCGGGTCCAGGACGAACCGCTTGTACGCAAAATCTGTCGCCAGGCGCGGGTTGAAGATGATCCAGATCTGGGAGCCTTCCTTGCGGATGGTCGGCTCCAGGATTTCCCACTGCTCCTGCGTCAGGTTGTGGGCCTCCTCGATCCAGAGGATGTCGATGCCTTCCAGCGACTTGATTTCGTCGATGTGGCGCCACAGGCCGTAAAACATGAACTCGGAGCCGGTCTCAGCACCGATGATCTTGTTGTCCAGGACGCGGAACTTGCTCTTGAGGCCGAACCGCTCGATCTGCGATTTCAGCAGCGTGTAGACCGATTCCTCGATCTTGTTCTGGAGCTGGCGTGCGCACAGGATGCGCAGCTTGTAATTGCTGGCCAGGAACGTGGCGAACCCGGCGGCGTCCCAGGACTTCGAGGATGACCGGCCGCCGTACAGAACGCGATTGCGGGCAGGTGTGCGCCAGAACTCCCTGAGCGCCGGATTAAGCGTCGGCTTTGGTGTCGTCGTCTCCATAGAAATGCGAAAGCCCAGACGGCACCTCGGTTACGGTCACATCGAGCTTGTCCCTGAACATCCCCAGGTGCCGCCCGAGCAGCTCCAGGTTCTTGGTCTTGTCGGGCCACTTGATCTTTTTCAGGATGCCGACTATCTCGCGTTCGTCGCCACGGCCCTCGAACATCTCGGCCAGGTCAAAGCCGCTCAGATACTGCCGCCAAGCCCGGGGCCACTCGCTGACAGGCTTGAGCGCCATGTCGTCGGTCATGATGTCCAGGACGTCCATCTGATCGATCTCGACCATGCGGGCCAGGACGTAATCCTGGTCAATCTCGGTGCGCTTGGAGCGGGCGGCCTGGGCTTCGGATACGGCAGCCTGAACATGCGGCAACGCCAGCAGCTCGGCGGCACGCTGCTTCGCGGACCTCTGGCTGTAGCCGGCGCGGATCGCGGCTTGCGTGGCGTTCAGGTCCTTGAGGTATTCCTCGACGAAGCGGGCCTGTTTGGGGGTGATTTTTGCCATAGCAAATAAACCGCGCCCCGCAAATCACAGGGACTGGCGGGGCGCGAAAAGCAGCAGCGGCTGCGAGGAGACAGGCGGTTTGCTGGGGCAGAGCTGAATCCAGCCTACCCCGGCTCGATAATTGAATGGGTCCATTGCCGGGCTGGCCTCCGCCGCATCGCGCGCTTCGGCCCATGAGTCGGCGTTAATGATCGCCAGCACGGTGCCGTGGTCCATGTCATCCAGGATCACGCGGTTCTCTGTGTCGGAGAAAGACAGGCAGAAGAACACGGGCGGCGCTCCAATGAAAAACCCGCCTCGGTGGGCGGGTCTGTTTGATCAGGGCGCAATGCTCCTGCCCGTATTGTGACAGTTTCGGTAGCAGTTCTCACCACCCTCATGTATCAATTGCCGCCAGCAGTACGCCGCCGATGTCTCTCCTGCCTTGTGTTGCTCCACCTGGCCTGATGCGATGAGATGCTGCAACACCCTGTAGACACCAATCCGTGACGCATGCCTTTTGCCGGCCGTCGCTGCGGCGCCATCGTGCACATGATTCAGAATCTGCCGCATCTTGAACCGCCGCCCCGGATATGCTGCCAGCAGATCAATCACCTCCTTCGCATACTTCACCGCAACACCTCCGTCTCCACCCGCCGCTGAAACCGCTCCAGCAGCCGCACATAATCCTCCTGGCGCAGCACAGCGCCCGTGACTTCCTGAATCCAGCGCCTGGCCATCGTGCGCCGGCCGTCAGCCGACAGGCTGCCGAACCAACTGTTCTTCCTCGTGTACTCGGCCTGGATGATCATCATCTCGTGACGCGGCAGGCGCTCGTACAGCACCTGCACCGCCAGGGCGTGGTCGACCATGATGGGCCGGTGGTCGTCTTCCTGCGGCACGTAGCGGGCCATGTTGCCCGGTGTCTCGCCGGTCCAGCACCAGCGCGCCCAGTTCCAGAGCAGGTCGTGGCCGGTCAGCGGGCGGTCCTCTACGGTCATCGGCCCCTCTCCTCGAACCCAACGTAATTCGTCACCCGCCCGCTCATGCTGACGGGCCGGGGCAGTGCGTCGATCTCGGCGGCGCGCGGGTGCTTGGGCGGCGCCCACGGCCTGGACCGCAGCGGCTCATGGGTGCGCGCCGGCACGCGCTGGCCGGTGGCCACCGATTTCGCGCGCGGCTGCAGGCCGGACACGCGGTTGAAATAGTCGATGGCATACTCGCCGGGCACGGGCGGCGCAAACACCTTCTTGGCGCGCTCCAGCAGCGTTGCTGCGGTGTCCCAGGGCATGCTGGGTATACCGGCGTCGGTCAGGGCTCGGGCGATGTTGGCCTTGGCTTCGTTCAGCGCCTGGCGCTGGGCGGGGGCGTAGGGCATCAACGGACCTCCTGCGCGGCGATTGGAGCGACGATGACCGACACGCCGGGCCGGGCGCGGTAGCGCTTGCGCACCAGCAGATCAACCACTTGGGCGTCGTCGCCCCAGACCACGCCGTTGATAGCGTCGAAGACGGCCTTCACGGTGTTGTCGGCATCCGGTTTCGTGGTGGGCAGCAGTTGGTCGGCCGCGGCCTGGGCCTGCTTCTTCTTCGACCAGGACGCCGGAATGGGCAGCGCGATCTGCATGACTACGGACACGGCGCCAGCGAATAGCGCTCGGCCTGCCATGGCCTGCGATGCCGCCAGCGCCACCGTGGACTCGTAGCTGGCGGTCTTCTCCGGCGTATACATCCGCACGAACTTGCCGCGCGCCACGGCACGGGGCCGGCCCTTGCCCTGGGGCTTACCGGGGACGAAGAAATGGACGCCGGCCTGTATCGCTCGGGTATCGAAATTTCCGCCCGTTTGAGCGACTTTCTGGTCATAGCCTTGTGCTGGTACCACCATTCCAGTTTTATCGCCGCCACGGGCCTGGATTTCAGCCAGACGGGCATCAGCGGATCGCGGGAACGCCAGGTCTTGCATGCTTGGCAGCGGGTCATGAAAAGTCACGGTGTCACCTTGTCGATGGATTGATTGAATTGCGCGCGGCGGTCTTCGAGCCAGGCCCGGCGGGCTTCGGAGATTTCGATACCGACACGATCGAAGTCCGGGCAATGGCGCTCGAATGTCGCGCTCTCGAAATGCCCGGCGCCGCTGGCCAGGGCGCACCGGCCGTAACCTTGGCTGGCCATGCCGGCGTGCCCGCGCAGGGAAAACCGGGTGCAGTCGATGCACTGGACGGGGGACGGGGTCATGCGACGACTTCCTGATGCTGCTCAAGCGCACGCTTTGCCATTTCCACGATGGCCTGCGTGCGCCCCTTGGGGTTGGCCAGGATCCGGCGAGCCCAGTCTCTGGGGTCACGATTCCCGGGCTTGAGCACATGTCCGGCGCCGATGGCCCGCAGGGCGTTTGCGGCCTCACGGTCGCCGGCCTCGGTCTTGCGCGGCGCGGTCAGCGCCTGGTGGGCGTCAGGGATCGGCTCCCAGGAGCCTCGGGCCAGAATGTCGGCGAGCGCCCTGCCCCATCGGGCCTGCAACTGGCCGTAGGTCGCATGCAGCATGTCGTGGGCGCCGACGGCCACAGCGGCGTGGAAGATCGCCGGATGGCTCCAAGCGCCACGCTCTCCGCGCTGGCGGGCCAGCAGGCCCTGCACGGCTTCGTGGAACGCCACCTCAGGCTGGATCGGCGGGCGGCACAGCACGATGAACTCGGGCAGCGTGGGCGGCCACGGGCGAGCCTTGCAAGCAGCCAGGCCGGTGGCCAGTTCTTCGCCGGTAAAGCCGGCCAGTTCCTCGGCCCAGGCCTGCGCCAATTGCGCCTTGTCGATGCCCTCCCAGGCCTGCGAGAACCGCGTGCCGTAGAGCAGGTGCAGGCGCTCGATCAGCTTGGTCGCCCAGGTCAGTGGCAGTGGTACCGGTGCTGTCGTCGTCATTCCTCGATCCTCGGAAATTGCGCGTCGGGGTTGCCTTGGCGCAGTTGCTCGTCGGCCCATCGGGCCATGGCCTGGATTTGCTCGGCATCCTTCGCGTAGCGGTCGCGGCGGTTGCTCTTGCCGCCCTCGGGGCTGTCGCGGGATCGGCCGGGCCCAGCGACATCGGCCAGGATCGAGTCGAGGTAGCCAGCGTTGACGGGCTGCGGGTTGCCGGCGTCTGCCCGGCGCCGTTCGGCTGTCTCCAGCGCGGTCAGCAGCTCGGCGTCGGAGCGGCCAGCATTGGCCCAGGCCTGGACCCGCGGATCACTGGGCTGCAGGGCGCAGCCCTTGGCGCGCAGCAGGTGTGTGATCTCCACGGCCCGGGCTTGGATAGGGTCGCGGCGCGGCGGATCCGGCGGGGGGTCGGCAGGCGGATCGGCGGCTGGCGGGCCAAGCGGCGGCAAATCGCCAGCCTCGGGCTGAGCTGTAGCAGGAGTAGATGCTGCTGCTTTAGCACCTCCGGTTCTTTCTTCTGCTTCTGCTTCTGCTTCTGGTGCGTTGCCTTGCGTTGCAACGTCGTTGCATGCGTTGCCGTGCGCTGCATCACGTTTTCTTTTTCGGTGCTCCCGGCTTCTTTCGGTGCTGGATTTGGCCCCCGTTGTGGGGTTGCCGACATCTTCACGCTTCGGCTGTCGTCGCTCCCAGCCAGCAAGACGGCCGTCCACGATGACCCTGCCTTGCATGGCATCCATGATGGCCATCACGTCGGCTTCGTCGCAATCCAGGGCGGACGCAACATCCTCAACGACGACTGCATCGACGCTGCCCCTATCCTCGGCGGCGTTTGCCTCCAGCATCAGGTGCGCAAACAGGGCAATCACCAGGTAGCGCGGTTTGCCGGATTTGCGGGCGATGGTCTGCCACTTCGGATCAGTGGTCATGTCTGCCCAAAGGCGGACCCAGGATTCAGCCATTTGGCCTCCTTCCCGCATCGAGCGTCTGTCGGCCTTCCAGCACACACAGCCGCCCGATTAGGGCCGCTACAAAGGCTTCCTGGTTGGCGCCAGCCATTCGATACCGCTCAAACAGCACGGGCGCTGCTGCCCCCTTGTGGAACTCCAGAATCTGAGTAATCTGTGAGTCTTGGTAAACGATATTTTCAGGATCAGGCATGGCCGTCACCCTTGTGCATAACTGCCCGCACTGCGGAACTGAGAACGCGGGGTTCACGCTTGTCGGCGAAACAAGAGTTCCTAATGAACCTTACCAATGCCAAGCGTTCTTCCAATGCAACTGCTGCTTTATGCCAGTAGCTGTTATGGCAGGAAATACCAACGGAGCCATGCCAAGCCAAATGGTCGGAAATTTCGCCAGACTCCCGGAAGTAAACGAGCTGAAATTTTTTCCTAAATCGCAGGCAACACTCGCTCCGCCTCATATCCCGAGCGCGATTACTCGCGCCTTTGTTCAAGCAGAGGACGCCATCAAACGACAGCACTGGGAGGCGGCCGGCGCCATGGACCGTCGGGCACTTGAAATCGCCACAAAGGAGATTGCGCCCACCCATGCCAAGCTTGGTCTGTATCAGCGCATCGAAAAACTGGCCGCTGAGAGACTGTTGACCGAATCGCTGAAGGAATGGGCGCATGGCCTCCGGCTTATAGGTAATGATGCCGTCCACGAAATCGACGGCATCACCCAAGATGAAGCGACACAGACTCATATGCTGACCCGCTTCATCCTGATCTACCTGTACACCCTTCCAGCCCAGGTCGCGGAAGCGCGCAAAGCCCGGGAGAACAGCAGCTGAATTCATCCCTGAGCCTCCGCCGCCATCTGCGCCTCGATCCGCTCCAGCACGCGCTGGCCCATGTCCACGGCCTCAGCGACTTCACGGCGCGCCTCGGCCAGGGCGCCCGGCCCGTGTTCGCCCAGCAGGCCGGTGACGGCTGCCGCGGCTTCGCTTTGCTCACGGATCAGGGCGGCAACGCCGCCAGCCGAAACCGGCGCGGCACCCCTGCCTTCGCCCAGCGCCCGGGCGGCAAAGCCCAGCGGCAGCAGGATGCGATCCAGGGCCCGTCGCCGGACCTCCTCGGGCAGGCCGGCAAGCAGCGACACCAGGAAATTGGCCGGCAGCAAGTTGGCGTCCTTGGTGCTATCGTCCAGCCAGCGAAAGATCCGATCGGCGTTGACCTTGGTGCGCTCGAAGGCGTCCAGCGTCTTGGGTTCGAACCGAATGCCGGTCGAGGCGTCGGCACCCAGTGCCTCATGAGCCTCGACGACGCCAGCGGCGACGGACTCGCGCGACAGGCGGTTGGCGCGGCGGTATTCGGCGATCTCCTCGCGGAGGATCCCGATTGTGGTCTGCGACAGACTACGCATGACAGCAACTCCCGGCGCCAGCACAATGGCGCCATGACAAAAACGACAGGGACGGGAAGTACGAATGGACGCGCTGCGCGCGCCGGCTGACGCCGCCGGCATGGACACGGAAACGCGACACGAACTGATGGACGAGGCCGAGCGCCTGGCGATCGACGCCTTCGGCGAGAACGCCGAGGTCGAGCACATCGAGGCGGTCTTCGAGAGGCTGGCGCTGCACTGGCGCTGGGGCCTGCCGGCCGACGGCGCGGTGACAGTGCACTGAGGTGTCCGGCGGCCCGATGGGGATGCGGTCGTCAGCAGGATCGGGGCGCCAGGGGTGTTGGGCGGCCGGATCCACCCGGGTATGCTTGGGAGTGCCAACAACCAAACATTTCCGGGAGGAACCGACCATGAGCAAACTAGTTGACTTGAAGACGGACATCGAACTCGCAACGCGAACCAGGCCGTCGCGCACCGTCAAGGAGTTCGAGTTCGATACGGGAGAGAAGATTGCAATCGACATACCGATCAAGTCCTTTCTTGAGAAGGACACAACGGTTGGGGAACTTCACCGTAAGTCGATACAAAGGGCGATCGATCTTCTGTCTGAGCTTCTTGCCGCCAAGCATTGATGACATCCTGAGCGATCTTCACGCAGCAAGAGCAGATGGCGCCCCCATTCGAAGCGGCCACCGTTACCTCGCAATCCAACGAGGATTTGCCGCAAAAGTCGCAGAAGTGCACGGTCATGTCCTTACGCATGTCACCGCCCTCCCCGCTTGATATAGCTCAGCAGCGCGTGAATGTGCCCGACGACGTAGCCAGCACCGAACGCGACGGCCCCGATCAGGATGATGGTGGCTTCAGACACGGGCGGGCCCCCTGTTTTTGAATAAGGAACCGATGAAATGAAGCTGGACCGAGACCTGCAGCGCGAGATACTGAAGACGCTGGAAAAGACATACCCAGCCAGCATGGGTCACGCAGATTGGGAGCGGCTGGTACTCGAATACGGAGACGAGCAATTCCGTGCGAACTGTCTGTACCTCGACGCACACGGCTTGTTGACCTGGGACCATGGCATGGGCGGCGTGTCGGTGTACATCACCCATAAGGGCCTGGACTTCCTGGCCGACGACGGCGGCCTGTCGGCCATCCTGGGGGTGGTGACGATCAGGCTTCATGACGATCAGATCCGGTTGCTGCTGGAGGCTCGAATACAGGGTTCGGACGCGCCAGAGGAAGAAAAGCGGAAATGGCTCGATCAACTTCGCGGAATTCCGGCCGATGCCACAAAGCATCTAGTCCACAAACTGATCGACGCCGGTCTTGCTCAGTGGCCGACCGTACTGTCCGCAATGCAAACACTGGCGACGTAGGTTCGATGCGGGCGAACTCCCCTACCCAGCCGTCACACAGCGGGATGACCAGGGACGTCGAAGTCAGGTCATCGGCGATCAGCGTGATGCCGAACGGGGTGAAGGCGACCATGGAGATGACCACGGCGCGCTGGAGGAGGGTGGATTCACGCATGCTCGGCCTCTTGGGCGGGCTCCCGGTTCAGGCGCAGGCTGCGGGACACACGGAAGTCCATGGCGTACTGCGGCAGCAGATCTTTGCGCTGCTGATACGACAGGCCCCGCCCGATCAAGACGGCGTTGCGCTCCTGCAGGTGGGCCAGCAGCGCCAGCTGATCGGCGTCCAGGCTGTCGCGGTTCAAGCCCTTGCATTCTCCCGACAGGATCGAATTGATCATGCGGGCCTCATTGGAGTAGTGGAAATGCTGCGTTTCCTTCCCGGATTCCTGGCGAACCAGCCTCAGGATGTCATTGGCGACCTTCGTCGTGGACGCCGCAGCCGAGCGCTGGAATTTCCAGTCGATGCGCCCATTGACGGCATCATCAAAGGTGCGGATGACTTTCAGATGAAACGCGGCGCTGATCCACATCGCATAGGCGTAGACCAATTCCTTGCAGACGAAGGTGCCAAGCCCTTGTTTTGCAACGATAGGCGGAATTCCGCCTTTCTCGATTTCCGCCACAAGTTCCTTGGCCTGCTCGTTCGACAGCCAGTACTTGGGCCGATGTTTCTGTTCACCCCCGGCCGCCCGATGCAGATCGTTCAGGCTGTACCTGCCCTTGCTGTCCTGGCGGATCTTGGTGTCGGCAATGATGACGAGATCAGACATGAGTAGCCTCTTTGGCGACGGGCTTCACCCCACGAATGCCCTCTTGCAACCTCGTCAGGGTCCGAGTACCAGGATTCGGAATATGGCCGTTCATGAATTTGGAAATCCACGAGTAGCTGACGCCGGACTTGTCTGCGACTTCTCGCCAACACCCACGGCGTGCCAGCAGCGCGGTCCTGATTTGGTCGGTGAATTTTGTGCTCATGACCAAACAATAGCAAAACTTTGCTATTTGCACAAGCAACACTTTGCTAGCAATGCATTGCAAACTCACTATATGAGCAGGCCCACCACCAACGAAATACTCGCCAGAAACATCGACGCCTTGATGAAAAAGCAGGGCGTGGTGCAGACCGCGCTGTCGAAGCGGTCAGGTGTGGCGCAAACAACCATCAGCCTCTACTTGAACCCGGATCGACGGCAACCAAGCAAGACCGGCAAGGTGCCGTCCGCAAAGCTGACCGAGGTAGAGGCTATAGCCACCGCGCTCAACGTCTCGCTGCCGGAAATTCTATCTTTGGACATGAAGGCGTCCGCGCCCGTCATGGTTTATTCTGAAGCCGCCAACGACGAAGACCACGCCCCCATCCGCCTGGTAGACGCCAAGGCATCAGCCGGCAAGGGAGAAATCGTCTTTTCCGACGACATCACCAAGATCTTGATGTTTCGCCGCGACTGGCTGGCAAAGAACGACGCCAAGCCGGACCAGACCATAGGCTTCGAGGTGGCCGGCGACTCCATGGCTGACTTGCACATCATCGATGGATCGGTGGTGCTGGCAAACCGTCGGCGCACGGACCCGCTATCGAAGCGGGTCTATGTCGTCTGGATCAATGGGAAGCTGTACGTCAAGGAACTGGTGAAAAAGGACGGTATGTGGTGGGCCAGGTCACACAATGCCGCCCGCGCAGCCGACTATCCCGACATCCTGATTGACGATCCGGCGGCCAGGATTGTGGGCCGCGCCTTCTGGTGCGGCTTCGGCCTGTAGGCCCAGCAAACACTGATGAGGGGGTACCGCAAATGATGAATGGCTCAGGAATGTTATTGCCGCTTGTCGGCTATCTCGTACTGATCGGGATCCCGGCAGCGGTCATTCTGGGAAAGGCCGGGTACAGCAAGGCCTGGGTGATCTTGGCATTCATTCCCGTGGTGAACCTGATCGCGCTTTGGGTGTTCGCGTTTTCCAAGTGGCCCGCGCTTCGCGGGTAGCGGCTTCGGCCTCTGAGAAACCCTGATTGATGAGCGCGGATGAGAGGATTACTTTGGGCCTGGAAGTAACAAAACCTTATTATTAATGTGGATATGTGAGGAGAACCATGAAAAAGATCATCGCAGCCGCCGCGTTGGCCATCTTTGGTATCACCGCCGTAGCACCGGCCTGGGCACATGGCGGGCGCACCGACAAGAACGGATGCCACATGGACCGGAAGGCGGGGACAAGACATTGCCATTGATGGCGAGCCCTGGTGCAGGCTTGGAGTACAGGAGAAGACGATGATGCAGAACTTCGGGCAGAGCGTAGGCCCTCTCATGATGATCCTGGTGGCTGTGATCGCGGTCTTGTGGATCGCCCTGCCCTTTGCTGTGTTCGGGATCAAGAGGCGGCTGGATGCGATCCTAGTGGAACTGAAGCGCGTCAACGGGAACATCAGGCCGCCTGAGGGCAGGTAGACCGCGCCTTCTGGTGTGGGGTTGGGGGTAGGAAACCCTAATTGAGCGCCGCCAACGCGAGGCGGCTTTGGGTGCGCTCGTAACAAAATTCTGCAGCAATGTATAAATGTGAAGGAGAACCGCTTGGAAAGAATAACAGTAGCAACTCTCGATCAGGTCGTAGACCTCATACGCAGGCTTTTGGATAAAGAGCCAGGGATTAATTATGAGCAGATAGGGCTGTCAGACGATCTGACGACCATTACAATAGAGATCAAAGGTGATCGCTATCATGGGACTGTCTCTGGAGATCTGGCGCATGGGCTATGGGATTTACAGCAAGAAGTCTACCGCGCACTCGCGTACACGCTGACCGGCGTTGATGACAAACGTCGGCTAGGAAAGATCCCCGAAGACTGGAAATTACAGTTCGAAGTTCGAGACGGCAGCACCATCCTGACCGCTTCTGTAAAGTGGGTGATAAATGCCCTCAAGGAGGGCTACTTGGCTATGGATGACAACCACAAAACGATTGTCATACTCGGGGTGGCTCTCGTAATCACTTCGGGGGTTGGTTTGACGTATGTGGCCAACAACTACATCGATGCACACGAACGCATAGAAATGGAGCAGGAAAGAACAAATCAATTCGAGGTTATAGCGCGAGCCGCTAGGGCTGTTCCGGATTTCTCGCGCTGGAGGGAAGCTGCACGCAATGGCGCAAAAAGCGTAGCCAAGTCTGTGCCTGATGCCGACTCGTTGAGGATCGGAGAAGAGCAACTGGGGGCGCATCAGATCAGGGAAATCAATGCGCGCGCAGTTCGCGAGGCCCCCACAACAGAACCAATCATCGAGCCTTTTCGTGTGGTTGGGTTCAAGCGTCAAGATGATGGGGTGTCAAAATTCACCATCATAGGCGCCGATAGCGAACTTACTGTTGTACTAGACGCGGAGTCTTTTACCAACGAACAGTTGGACCTCTTATGGAGCGCGGCCCAACACAACGCCAGAGTTTCGCTGGAGGTACAAATAAAGCGGGTGGGGGATGTGGTAAAGGGCGCATGGGTAACAGACATCCTTGCGCCAGAGGTTCCAGACAACAAAAACCCATAGCCTGCCCCATCACGATCTGCCAGCCCTCCCCGGAGGGCTTTTTCATGCCTGAGGGGCGGCGGTTACTTCGGGAGGTACTTCAGCAAGCTGGTCGCTATGCTTACCAAGACTCCAATCACTGCGCCTGCGCCAGCAGAAATCCACAGGACGCGACTCAGCTTCTCTGCTGTCTTTGTTGTTTTTTCTTCGACGTTCGAGAGGCGCTCCTTAATGCGAGCCTGCCCCTCCTCAATTCGACCAAGGCAGCGCTGAATGTCCCCAAGTTGCTGCCAGATGAACGGCTGCATATCGGATGGCATTGCCGGAGATGGGATGTCCCTCGGATTGGTCTCTCTTTGACGAGGAGGCCCCTCTTGGTAGAAATCCTGCCCCTTCCTGCTCATGCCAACCCCTTGGCAAGCCATTCCCACAGATCGGCCGGCGCCCGCCCGTTGTAGGTTGTGACGCGCAGTACGACACCAGACCCTACTGATCCATCGCGGATGCCGATCTTGGTGGAAACCTCAGACGTCGGGTCGTCCGTCGCAACAAAAAAGCCATTTGCGTACGGGAACACCGCGCCCTCACCATAGACCTCATTGGCCTTGGCGAAAAGCTCGTCCTGCTTGTAGGACGGCGCGACGTAGTGTACGAATTCCATAGCTTTATTCTACCTTGGCTGTCTAGGCGCACTGCCGGAAACAAACGCCAAAAAAATGCCCTACTGCTTATATGCGGCCATAGGAATCTACGTCAAGCCCGCCCCCCCCCCACCAGCCGCCTAGAGCGGCTTTTTTGTGTCCTAACCCAGCACCCGCAGACCCGTCCGCTTGACGAACTCCTCGTAGCTGATGGGTGCGCCGGGCCGCGCATCTGGGCTGTTGGCCAACCAGTGCACCCAGGAACGGCCTGTCGTGGCGTCGAAGACGACCTTGAACGTGTAGTCGGGCACCGCGACCCTCGCGGTCCCGATTGTCTGGGGATGGTCGCCGTAGACCGGGCCCGAGATCACATACACGTCGCCCTTGGCGCGCATTACATACTTGCGCGTGTCCTGCTCGATCTTGTTCCAGGCGCCGCGATTCGCCTGCGGGGCCTGCGGGATCATGTTGGCCAAGCTGAAGCTCTGCGCCATCGCCTGGTCGTCGGGCATGTCGCCGGCCGGAGCCATGTGGCCGCGATCAAAGCCCGATCCCCTGTAGTCGTCCAGCCCTGCCCGCTCGGACGCCGGCAGGCGCGCCTCTTCGTAGAAGCTGTCGGTGCGCGCAATGCCCTGGGCGGCGGTCAGCGTTTGTCGGTTCAGGCGCTCGGCAACCAGCACCGGGGTTTTCCGCTGGCCGCTGTACAGAATGGCAAAGGACGAGAAGCATAGCTCGCGCTGGGTCGGCCGGGCCGGCACGACGGGCGGCGTCTGATGGGGGAAAAATTCGCGGCACTGCGCGAAAGACGTCTGGATGTGCCCGTCATGCGCCGCCGGCGCGGCCTGACGAGTGCTGGCGACGTCCTGCCGCGGCTGCTCCAGATTCGCCAGGATCCGGTCGACGCCGATCTGGTCGAGTAGCTGCGGATGCAGCGCCCACAGCATGGCGGCGAAGGACACCGCCGCCGAGAGAAATGCCGTCTTGAGGAGCTTTGCGAAGCCGCCGCCTACCTGCTTCTTGCGTGGGGCCGACCTGCGCTTTGCGGTACGGCGGCCCGCCTGTTTCTTTGTTGCCATGGCCGCCGATTATAGGAAACCTATTCTGCCTTCCATCTGCAGGCGGTTTCAGTCCTACGCGCGCTTCCTGGCCACAGCCGCCCCAGGGCGGCTTTTTTGTGGGCGGTCGATCTGGCGTTACCCAGATCCCTTTTGTTGGGGTTTGCCCTAAAGCTGAACCACTATCAAAGTTTTGCTTGCGCCTTTAGCAAAGTTTTGCTAAAGTCTCTCCATCGCATCACGAAACGCCTAGGCCCCAGGGCCAGCGACAGGGATGCAGCAAGACCCGCTCTTTTACAACCGAATCCGATGAACACCAGCCCCCTGCCCTATACGGTCAGCGGTGTGGCTGGCTGCCCAATACCGCATCCCGGCAGGAGGAAAAGGGATGAAATCCGGCGAGAGTCAGCCAGGCCCAAGAGTGGGCCGCAGTACGCAGACAGGAACCGGGGACGGCGAAAGCCGCGCCCACACACTGCCCTGATGGCGTCGTAATCAGGGAGACGATTCCCCGGCCCAACCGGGGAGCGCTGTGCAAGTCAGCAATCTGCGCCCAGGCATCGCGGCATCTTGCCGGGCGCGGAGTTATCCGAGAGCCGATTCATCGAGTCGGCTGCTGGATGATTTCAACGCCTGCATGACCGGAATCTGAGCAGTAGCCGGGTCCAGGCCGCGCCCGGTTGCGTCAAGCCGGGGCCATCGCACAGGCTGACGAACTGACCCCAGAGATTAACCCTAGCGGTGACGTTTGCCGGGATTTTTCTTGTGATGGATATTCGGGCCACGCTCTTTACTCACATGTTTGCTGCTTCGAGTGGTAAGGGTCACGCCTTTTGGGAGAACGGGACGGGGAGTGCGCTTACGGTCGGCTTCAGTAACGATCTTATTGCCCATGGAAATCTTCCTCAAGTTTAGGTAAAGCCTGTCATTGTCACACATTTGTACTCAAACGCCAGCCTGCAGGCGCATAGGCCCATTCCCATCAGCCTTCCGCAGACAGCACGGCGCGGCAAGCGTCGGCGGCTTGTCTCCTTTCCCATTCTGCTGAGTACGTGCGCAACCGGTGCCATATCCGGGGGCGTCGTGCTGTCTGCCGAGGGCTGAACTCCTGAACCCGCCAATACCGGACGGTCCGGACCGTGCGTGACGGCGGGGGACGCAAGCAGACCCTCGACCTTTTTTGGAGACTGACATGAGCGCAGTGGATTCGCTTTTCATGTGGCTGGCGGCCGTCTCATTTGCTGCCGCTGGCGACGCGCTGTGGGTGAGCAAGATCCGCCCTGCCCTGGCGCCCCGCTTCGGCTGGCGCGACCTGGACCCCGACGAAATGATCCCGGCCAAGGCCTGGATCGGCGCCCTGGCTGTGCTGGCCCTGTTTTTCGTCGTCGTGCCGTTCGTCGGCGCGGCTGCGGGGTACTGACATGGGCTGGCAGCATCTGGGCGGACCCAGCGCAGAGCCGCCAGACGACGAGCGGCTCGAGGATCTGGCCGAAGACCAATTTTACGAACAACAACAGCAGCGCGACGACCTGGCCGACAAAGCCGAGGATGCGTGGCTGCGCAGCAGGGAGAAATCATGAATGAACTGACGACGGGCGAACGCTTCAGCCTGACCCCGCAATCCCTCGACGAAGCCATGCGCTTTGCGGAGATCCTGTCTGAATCGACCATCGTGCCGAAGGACTTCGCCCGCAACCCCGGCAACATCCTGGTCGCCATCCAGTGGGGCATGGAGCTGGGCCTACAGCCCATGCAGGCCATGCAGAACATCGCCGTCATCAACGGGCGGCCTGCCCTATGGGGGGATGCCGTAATCGCCCTGGTGCGCAGTTCTCCTTTGTGCGAATACATCTACGAATCGGACGATGGCAGCACGGCAACCATCCGCGTCAAGCGGCGCGGCGAAGAAGAGCAGATACGCACGTTCAGCATGGAAGATGCGCAAAAGGCTGGCCTGCAAGGAAAGTCCGGGCCGTGGACCCAGTACCCGAAACGTATGCGCCAGATGCGGGCGCGGGCGTTTGCGCTGCGCGACGTGTTCCCCGATGTGCTGCGCGGCATGCCCATCGCCGAGGAGGTCATGGATACCCCCGCCGAGCGCGACATCACGCCCAGGCATCAGCCGGCCCAGAAGGCGCCCGCCGCCTTGCCCGACTACACCGAGGCTCAGATGCAGGAAAACAAGGCCGCCTGGCGCGAAGCAATTCAGGCAGGCAAAACCAGGGCCGAGCGAATCATCAGCATGGTCAGCAGCAAATACACCCTGACCGACAGCCAGAAACAGGCCATCCGCAATCTGGAGCCACTCGAGCCAGAAAAGGACGCTTTCGTAGCCGACATGGAACGCGCTGAACAGGAGCAAGACCAATGAAAATCCACAATCTGATCCAGGGAAGTCCTGAATGGCTGGCGTTCCGGCTGACAAAGCATGGCGCCAGCGAAGCCGCCGCAATGCTGGGCGTGTCGACGAAGGTCAAACGATCCGAACTGCTGCATATGAAAGCCACCGGCCTGCCGCAAGAATTCAGCGACTGGGTCCAGCTCAACATCCTGGACTACGGCCATGAGGTCGAGGCCCTGGCGCGTCCGATTGTCGAGCGCATGATTGGCGAGGATCTGTACCCGGCCACCTGCTCGAACGAAGACGAGGGCGGCAACCTGTCGGCGTCCTGCGACGGCCTGACGATGCTGGGCGATACCGTTTTCGAGCACAAGCAGTGGAATGAGGCCCTGGCCGAATCGGTGCGTGCCGGCGTGCTGCCCGAAGAGCACAAGCCCCAGACTCAGCAGCAATTGCTCATCACTGGCGCGAATGTGCTGAAGTTCGTCGTTTCGGACGGCACCGAAGAAAACATGGTCATGATGGACGTCTATCCTGATTCCGAGTATCAGCGGTGGATCGTGGCCGGTTGGAAGCAGTTTGACGAAGACCTGGCCAATTACACGCCCGAGCCTGCCGCGGCGCCGGTCACGGCCCAGGCTCAAGAGGCGCTGCCGGCCGTCTTCGCCCAGGTAACCGGGTCGCTGTCGGTCACGTCCAACCTGGACATGTTCGGCGAGGCCCTGCGCGCCTTCGTGGAGCGCATCCCGAAGGAGCCGGAAACCGATCAGGACTTTGCGGACACGGAAGCCGCCTGCAAGACGCTGAAGACGGCCGAGGAAAAGCTGGCGGCAGCCGAGGATTCGGCCCTGGCCAGCCTGACCAATGTTGAGCAGATGCGCCGCACGGTCGCCACGCTGAAAGACCTGGCCCGCCAAACGCGGCTGGCCAGTGAAAAACTGGTCAAGGCCCGCAAGGAAGCCATCCGCACCGAGATTGTCACGACGGCCCGCCAGCAGTTCAGCGCGTTCCTGGCCGGCCTGCAGGGCGAAACCCGGGTCCGCCTGCAAATCGGTATGCCGAACTTTGCTGGAGCCATCAAAGGTCTGAAAACGCTGTCCAGCATCAAAGATGCCGTCGGCACAGCCCTGGCCAATGCCAAGATCGAGGCCAATGAATACGCGGCCGACATCCGGGCCAAACTGACGAAGTTTGATGATCTGGTGCCTGACGAATATCACGGCCTGTTCCGCGATCTGGATGACTTGGTGACGATGGCGCCGAATCATTTTGAGGCGGCGGTCGTGGCGCGTGTCGATCAGCAGAAGAAGATCGACGACGAGCGCCGTCAGCAAATCGAGGATGAGGCCAAGGCGAAGGCAGCAGCGGCAACAGTAGCACCGCCGCACGCCCATGCTGCGCCCGTCGCTCAGCCAGCTCCGCTACATGGGGCGCATGGCGAGGTTGCCCATACAGCCCAGGGACAACCGGCAGCGGCCCCGACGCCTGACGCAGACGAACCGGCCACGCTGCGCCTGGGCCAGATCAATGAGCGTCTGGCACCCATCAGCCTGTCCGCCCAGGGCCTGGCTGACCTTGGCATCACGCACGCCGCCACCGACAAAGCCGCCAAGCTGTACCGCGAGAGCGATTTTCAGCGGATTTGCGCGGCGCTGATCCAGCGCATCAGCGAAGCGAGAACGATGGAAACCGCCTGACGGCCAGGGCGTCGGCATCACGGAGGTCTCATGTCACAAGCAATCGCCCAACTCGTGACGCTGACGCTCAACCCACAGATCGCCCGGCGGATCCGGAGAACCAAATTCAGGCCGCCCAAGCCGCCGCGCGTGAAACCGGAGCCCAAGCCCAAGCGCCCATTCCCAGGCAGGCCGCCGATGCCTGATGAGAAATGGGCGCAGATCAAGCGGCTTGCCGAAGACCCGACGCTGTCTTGCAACCAGATCGCCCGGGCCGTCGGGGTCGCCTATTCGACCGTCACGAAATATCGACGGGAGAACGGCTTGAGCGGGCCTGGGTCGCCTGGACGGCAAAACATCACAAAGGACTGATATGTGGTTCAAAAACCTGAAACTCTACCGGCTAGCACCGAATCACGGCCTGACCGCCGCCGATCTTGAGGCGGCCTTGGCGCCCCTGGCGTTCAGGCCCTGCGGTAGCCAAGACAGCCAATCCAGCGGCTGGGTTTTCCCCCGCGAGGACAGCGGCCTGGCCTACGCCAGCAACGGCCAAATCCTGATCACCCTGTGCACAGAAAAGCGCCTGCTGCCGGCCACGGTCATCAACCAGGCCGCCCGTGAACGCGCCCTGCAGATCGAGGAACAGCAGGGCTACAAGCCCGGCCGCAAGCAGATGAAGGAGATCAAAGAGCAGGTCACGATGGATCTGCTGCCCAAGGCCTTCGTTACGCAGTCGGATACCAACGTCTGGATCGACACGAAAAACGGATGGTTCGTGATCGACGCATCGGCGGCCGCGCGGGCTGACGAAGTCCTGGGCCTGCTGGCCAAGACCCTCACCCCCTTCCCCATCGTGCCGCTGCACGTGGAGATGTCGCCGGGCGCCGCCATGACCCTATGGCTGACGGAAGACGAAGCCCCAGCAGGATTCACCATCGACCAGGAGACTGAACTGCAATCCACGGGCGGATCCCGCGCGATGGTGCGCTACGTCCGGCAGTCGGTTGATCATGACGAAGCGACAAAGCACGTCAGAGCGGGCAAGCAGTGCACGCGCCTGGCCATGACCTGGAACGACCGCGTGTCCTTCGTGCTGACCGAAAACCTGGACATCAAGCGCGTCGCGCCCCTGGACGTGCTGAAAGAACGCCAGGACGCCCAGGCCGCCAACGAGGCCGAGCAGTTCGAGGCCGACTTCGCCCTGATGGCGGGCGAACTGGCGCGCATGCTGGACGATCTGGTGGCGGCGCTGGGTGGGGAGCGGAGGGGCGAGTCATGAGCATGGGCTGGATCAAATCCGAAATCCTGCGATCCATCGAGTCGAAGAAATCCGACATCGAGCGCTTGGAGTCGATGGCCGACGTCATCGCCGGGTACGAAGAGACCGGCTGGACGCCTGACATCTACAAGGACTTCGTCGCCGAATTGTCCCGTCTGGGCATGTGCGTTGTCCATCACAGCGTCCTGCAGGACATGCAAGCCATCATCGGCGGCCTGGACAGAGACGATCTGCCACTCAAGCTGGATGAGGACGACCAAGCCACGGACCGCATCAAGCGCGTCGAATCTGCCATTGAGCAGGCGTTTCGCGGCCTGCTGTAGATCAACGGGCACCCAAAGCCAGTAGCGGCCCCCCATTCCTGCGCTGCTGGCTGCCCACCATTGGAGATTGACATGACCCTGGACGAACTGAATGCCATCAGTCGCCGCGCGGGCGGCCTGCGTAGCGACAAAGAGAGAGTCACGAGCGCAGCCAAGACGCTTGCGGAGCGACGGAACGCTGATCCGCGCGAATCTGCGGCGGACCTGATTGCAACGATGTTGCAACATTGGCGATACGACACAGACGAGCTGGCCAGAGACACGTTTTTTGCCGTGCTGGATGAATTCCTGCCCGACATGCTGCGCATCGCCGAAATGCGGCTGGAAGCCAAAGCGCGGACCCTTGGGCAGCAAGAGCGTGCGCTGCGGGCGCAGATTGCGGGGTATCTGGATGAGCCCGCCAAGCCGGAGGCGTCATGAACGCCATCACCGCCATGGTCGCCCAGATGCAGCGCGCCCGAGCCAACCGCCCCAAGGGCGATGCCCTGCGCTCTGAGATCGCCCGCCTCACCCGCACGGGTACAAGCCAGCGCGAAATTGCGCATCGGTTGGGCGTATCGAGAACTTATGTTTATGGCGTCCTGAAAGATGCCAGGGAGCAGACATGAGCGCACCAACACCTGGACCGTGGGCGCACCGAAACGGCCGAATCTTCGCCGCCGACCGCGAGAGCCTGACCATCGCTCGTGTTGCGCGATCGGCAGACGGGGACTACAGCCCGGCAAATGGCGACCTGATCGCCGCCGCGCCAGATCTGCTTGAGGCGCTGATCGAAGTCCGCGCGTATCTATCAAAGTGCCCGCCGCATGCCGAGGACATAACCGGGGCCAAGTGGGGGCGCGTGATGGATTTGTCGGGCGCGGCGCTCAACAGGGCCGAGGGGAAATCATGAGCAAGCAATCACGCCACCGCCGATCTGATGCGTGAAGCCGCTGGCACGATTACCAGCCTGCGCACGGCCCTGAAACTCGCCCGCGCTCAGATCGCCGCTGAGCGTGACGATCTGATCGAGTGTCACGGTATCGGCGGCGTGATACCGGCCAACGACGTACTTGGCCTAGCCGGCGTGGCTGATCTGAACACCGTGCTGGCTCAAATTGACGAGGCTTTGAAATGACCATCGACACACAGAAGCTGCTGAACCTTTTCGACACCGCCGCTCAGGCTCATGGATGGGCGTCAGATCAGGGCACGAGGGCGCAAGCACAAACGGCCCTGGCGAACTACCAGCGGACGCGCGGAGACCTTGAGCAGGCGCTCGACGCTCAGGCAGCGGAGATAGCGCGGCTGCGGGAGGTGCTGACCGCCATTGAGCAATGGGAAATCCCGCTGGTCGAGTCGCGCGGCGAAGCGGTGCCCATGTCAGTCGCCTACGGCAGCAACGGCGTGCGGGATTATTTCCGTGGAGTGGCCCGCGCCGCCCTGAAGCCTGAAGGAGACCCCAAATGATCGGTAATCAACAAGCCGAAGACCTGCGTCGCTGCTGCGATGCACTGCAAGCGGAGATAGCCGAAGCCAAAGTCCAGATCGAACATCTGGACCGGCAGAACAATGCGCTGCGCCAGTCTCTGGGCAGCATGATCCACGCCTACGTTCGGCTGCTGGATTGCGGCCGGGATCGAATCCTGGACCTGGGCGGCCAGTGCGATCCCTTGGATGCCATGGAAGCCAGCGATCCCTGGTTGCGGGATGCCCGCGCCGCACTCGCACAGGAACAGGGAGGCAGCGATGGCGATAGTCGCGTATTCGGGACACCCTGACGGTCGGATATTTTCCCGGCACGTCTTCGAGCGATGGGATCAGGCGCGGATAGCAGTCTGGAATGGCGGCGCACTGTTCGGCCTACACGATACAGATAAAGAAACGACTTATTGGGACAAGGCCTGGGCGGAAACAACGCCGTCGCGTGCTGCGCCTGTCCAACAGGAGCTATTCACATGACAACCAAGACTGAAATCAAACTGCCGTCTCTGCCGCAGCCGCGAATCATGCCGCAGGCGCAGGATACGAAAATTGCCTACGGGTACGGCATCGATGATATGGATGCCTATGCCCGCGCCGCAGTCGAAGCCGACCGCCAGGATCATCTTCGCGGCGCCGCGAAGATGATGCCGAGCGACGATGAATTGCTGCAACTGGCTTCGGAGTACTGCGACTCAACGGACGCAACCGGCGAAGAACCCAGGTTCACGACTGACGAATCCATATTGCGCTTCGCCCGTGCCATGCTGTCCCGCTACAGCAGCGGCCAGCCTGCCGCGAGCGCGGAGCCGGTGGCGCAGGAATTGACCCGCAGCAGCATCAGCGTGTCGTGCCCGCATTGCGGAGCCGGTCCGTATTACTACTGTGCCCATCCATTCCGCAACGGGGGCGGTGCCGCCCCTGTAGCGCAGGAGCCCGTGGCGACCGACATCGATGATCTGATCGAGCGAGTGCTGGACGCGCAGCAGGACATCAATCTGGAGGCCAACATGCATATGTCGCAGACGCTTTGCAACGCAGCCGCCTTGTTGGACGATGTGGAAACCGCATTGCGACGCTACGCCGCCCCCGTTGCCGCCCAGGCGCAGCCCGATGTGCAGACGCTGATCGCCTACGCCGAGGGCCGCATAAAACACGTAAACGAGGGCGAGTGCCCAGACAATATTGAAGGTCATGACGCCCGAGATCCAGACTGCCCAGTCTGTCGGGCGCTGATGGGAACCATCCATGCGCAGCCCGCAATGCCCCCACTGACCGAAGCCATGCGGGCCGTCTTGCGGAACGAAAACGATGTCTATGGCGATGAAGACGCGCTGTATGCCGCGCTGTGTGATGCGGCCCAGGCGCAGTCATCCGGAATTTCCGGAGAACTGGCCGAACCATCCGGAAATTCCGGAGAGTTGGCCAGCGCCCAGGATCGGGCGGATGCGGAGCGGTATCGGTGGGCAACCGCACTCGACGACAACTCTGAAACGCTGCATAGCATCGTCCTGAGCTACGGCGGCGATCAGGCGAAGGTCAACGAGCGCGTGGACGTATACCGCGCCTGCGACGACAGTGCGGCGAAGGGGGACGACCATGCGTAGCATCTGCAAGCACTGCGGCGGCACCGGCTGGCTTGGACCATATGAGCAGTGTCCGTGGTGCGACGGGACCGGCGGCCGTGCCCGTGCTGCGAAGGGGGGGGCCGACCATGGCTGACACCTACACCCCAGTGCTGACGGACCAGCAGATCCGTGAAATCCGTGACGCCACCTTGGCCCCGCTATTCGCCCGCGCCATCGAACGCGCGGCCATCGAAGCGTACCAGCAACAGCAGTGGATCAGCGTCGAGGATCGGCTGCCGCCAGACGACGAAACCTGGGTCTATGCGATGCACATTGATGGCGTGCCGGAAATAGTGTGCGGATGCCTCATTCACGAAACACGCCCAGACGGAGCGTATTCGCACTGGATGCCCTTGCCGCCGGCGCCGGACTTACCCACATCCCCCGTGGATAACCTAGTGGAAAACCCTATGACAGATTTGCGACAGCGAGGGCTGGCGCGGGTCGAGAAGACTTTGAGCGAGGAATGATCATGAAAGACGTCATCGCCCGCATGATCGAGACGACGCGGCGGGCTTGGAAATTGCAGGAGGCAGTATGCTGATATGCACCCCAGAAGATGTCGAGCAGATCACCGGCAAGACGAAATACAAGGCGCAGCTCAGGGCCCTGCGCGAGATGGGCATCCCGCATATGGCCCGCAGTACGGACGGCAGCCCTCTTGTGGCCGTCGCCGTCGTGGAGACGATGTTGGGCGTTAAAGTGGTCAGCCGCGGCACACCAGCCCCTCAGCTTCGCCGGCCTGCTGCATTGAGAGGATCTGGCCATGAGGCCACGCAAAAAGGATAGGCATCTGCCGGCGTGCGTGTACCAGCGCCACGGCGCGTTCTACTACGTCAGCAAGGGCAAGTGGATGCGCCTGGGCGTCGACCTGCACACCGCACTGCTGGAATACGCCAGCATCGTGGCCGTGCCGGAAAACGGCTTCCCTGCCCTGGTCGACAAAGCCCTGCCGCACATCACTCGGGATGTGTCGGCGTCGACCGCTCGGATCTACACTCGATGCGCCGGCATCTTGAAAGAAACCTTCGCGGAATTTCGGCCGGAGCAAGTCACGCACGGCGCGATCGTGCAGATGCAAGACATGTGGCGCGAGCGCGCGGCAACCGGGAACCACCTGCTGACCACGCTCAAGCTGATTTTCCAGTGGGCCATGGATCGAGAAATCGTGGCGGCAAACCCCACCCTGTCGGTCAAGCGGCTGCCGACTGGCCAGCGTGATCGGCTGATTACCTGGGCGGAATACCAGGCGATCTACGCCCAGGCGCCGGACTGGCTGCAGGTCATCATGGATCTGTGCTACCTGACCGGCCAGCGCATCGGTGACGTGCTCAAGATTGAGTACGGACACCTGCAGGACAACGGCATCTTCTTCGAGCAAGAGAAGACCGGCAAGAAGCTGATCGTCGCATGGACGCCCGAATTGCGGGCCGTTGTTGCTCGGGCGAAGAAGTTGAAATACAGCGTGAAATCGGTCCGGTACGTGGTGGCTGGACGCGCCGGAACAAAGCGCTTTCGCAACAACGTCTGGCGCTATTTCAAGCAAGCAACACGCGCGGCCGGTGTGGACGATGTGACGCTACACGATCTTCGGGCCATGTCGGGCACCGAGGCCGACCGCGAGGGCAAGAACGCGACCGAGTTGCTGGGTCATACCGACGCCCACACAACCAGGATCTACCTGCGCGACAAGGCGCCAAAGACAGTCAGCGGGCCGTCGAAGCCCGGCAAAAAGTCGGCGTAGTTTTGGACGTCCAATAGAAATCGACTTCACGACCTCTGGAAACCCGCATGAATAAAGGCTTTCCAAAACGATGATGTAATCGACCATGGCCTGGCCACGCTGGCGGGCCCGGACAGCGGAATCCGGCCGTGGCGGCAGGCGCATCGGCATGACCGGCGTGCCGGTGGCATTCGGTGCGCGCACGGCGCCCACGGAAGGGGCTCCCGGAAAGACCCGGCGGAGATGGCCGAAAGGAGCCCGTGGACGGACGCGGCGAGGCAGGCGAAGGAAGGCGGACATGGCGGGCTCCGGAACGTAGGTGGAGCCCAGTGTGCCCCGCCTCCGCCCGTCCGCCTATTCGCACTTCCCGTCCTGGCCCGAAGTGTCTCGCCTGCCCACGGACAGCCAGGCGAAATCCCGCACCGGGGCGATGCCTACGCGCAAGCACGGTTGGCCCTGCGAAAAGGCGGCGACCGTTGCCCGGCTGAGCCAGCGGCCCGGCCGTTCAGCCGATGCGCAGGCGCAGTGTACCCAGCCCTTCGATGGCGGCCTCGAGCCGATCGCCGGGCACGACAGCCCCGACGCCGGCCGGCGTGCCGGTATAGATCAGATCTCCGGCGCGCAATTCGAACAGCGTGGACAGGTAGGCGATGGCTTCCGGCACCGGCCAGATCATGTCCGACAGATCGCCCGACTGGCGCGGCTGCCCGTTGACCGCCAAGGTGATCGCCCCCTTCGCCATCGCGCCGGTGGAGGCTGCCGGGCGCAGCGGCCCGATGGGCGCGCTGTGATCGAAGGCCTTGCCGGTTTCCCAGGGGCGCCCGGCTTTTTTGGCGGCGCCCTGCAAATCGCGGCGCGTCATGTCCAGGCCGATGGCATAACCCCAGACGCAGGCGGCCGCCTGCTCGGACGTCAGGTCGCGGCCGCCCGAACCCAGCGCGGCGACGAGTTCGACCTCGTGGTGCAGGTTCTGAGTGAGCGGCGGGTACGGCAACACGCCCTCGTCACCCTCGGCCACGCTCAGGACGGCGTCGGCGGGCTTGGCGAAGAAGAACGGCGGCTCACGCCCCGTGTCGCCCATTTCCCGCGCGTGTTCCGCGTAGTTGCGCCCGACGCAGTAGATGCGCCGCACGGGAAAGCGGGCCGAAGTGCCCCGCACGGCTACGCTGGCCGCCTCCGGGCGGGGAATCACGGTCTCATCCATCACAGTGCCTAGGCCTTCTTGGTCTGCTCGTAGCGCTCGACGGAGGAGCGGATCTCTTGCTTGGCGGCATCCAGGCCCGACCAGCCCTGAACCTTGACCCACTTGCCTCGTTCCAGGTCTTTGTAGTGCTCGAAGAAGTGCTGGATGCGCTGCAGTTCTTCGGCCGGCAGGTCTGCCGTGGACTCGATCTGACGATACGGCGGATAGAGTTTGTCGACCGGGCGGGCCAGCAGCTTGGCATCCTTGCCGGCCTCATCCTCCATGTTCATGACGCCCAACGCGCGGCAGCGGATGACCGAGCCGACCTGCACAGGGAACGGCGCGACGACCAGCACATCCACCGGATCGCCGTCTTCCGACAAGGTCTGGGGAATGTAGCCGTAGTTGCAGGGGTAATGCATGGCGGTCAGCATGAAGCGGTCCACGAACACGGCGCCGCTGGCCTTGTCGACTTCGTACTTGACCGGATCCGCATTCATCGGGATCTCGATCACAACATTGAATTCTTCGGGCAGCTTGTCGCCGGCCGGCACTCGATCTAGGCTCATGGAGTTCCTTGGATAGGTCAGACAGAAAAATCTTAGCGCGCGCCGTGATCCGAGGTCTGGGACATGTCCACCCCGGGAATGGGGGCGGTGTCGAAGTAGTCATCCTCGGCGGATGCGGAGCCGGATGCGAGCGGTGTGGAGGCGGGCGGTTCGGGAGCCGGGGCGGCGACGGGTATGGCGTCGGCATCGGTCTCGCCCTGGACGTAGACGCCGCTCACGGCATGGGGTGCGGAAGGCGGCGCCGGCTCATCCACCGCATCGGTTTCCTCGAAACGGGGATCGCCGCGCGTGTCGGCCGCCGGCAGCAGGCGACTGATCACGGGGACGTCGGTGTCCGCCGCCTGACAGGCCAATCGCCAATTGCGCAGTGCTTGATCGGGATGCCCCAGCGCATCGTGCAAGTTGCCCAGCAAGGCATGGATGTGGGTATCGGCGCGCAGAGCCAGGCTGCGCTCCAGGTAGTGCTCGCCCTGCCCCCAGAGTTGGGCGGCCAGGCAGATCTGACCCAGTGCGGCCAGCAGGCCCGGATGGTCGGGGTTGGATTTCAGCCAGAGTTCGGCATGACCGAGGCGCTGGCCAGCCTGCGCCGCATCGCACTGGGCATAGAGACGCAACAAGCGGTCGTCCAGCCGGCGGCCGAGAGAGGCCTCCAGGATGCGCGCGGACTCGGCCGGTTGGCCCAGGCGGGCCCGCGCCTGGGCGCCGGCCAGCGCCACATCCGAATCAAGCCGTTCATCGGCGCTGAGATCGCCCCAGACGGCATTCCAGCCGGATTCCTCGACTTGCGCCAGGCGCTGCGCCGTGGACTCGCGGATGAACTGGCGGGCCTGGGTTTCGTCGAGCGCGCCGCGACGCAGCAACAGGCGCGTGAGTTCGTATACGCGATCCGCGTGGCCCAACTGGCGGTGGGCGCGCAGCAACAGGCGGGTGCCATGCAGAAAGCGCGCCGAGGCGTCCTGCAACGGTTCGAGCAACGCCAGGGCTTCCTCGGCGCGGTTCTGGTCCAGATACATTTCCGCCGTCACGGTATCGACGGCCTGGCGCAGACGGGCATCCTGGCCGGCGCCTTCCTGGGCTAGCCGCAGCGCCTGGTCGCGCCGCGCGGTTTCCCCCAGGAGATGCAAGGCGCGCGCGGCGCTGAGCCCGGCGAGCACCTTGCGATCGGCCGACCGGGTGCGCGACATCAGGTTGGACAGGTCTTTTTCAGCCTGGACGTAATGCCCCTCGAGGACGTTGATCCAGCCGCGTTCGAGCAGTTCGACGTCGCGCCGCTGGGCGCGGCGTCCGCGCCAGGCCCGCAGCCGGCCAGGACTGCTTCCGAGCCAGTTCAGCGC
Source organism: Castellaniella ginsengisoli (assembly GCF_040955415.1). Taxonomy (NCBI): domain Bacteria; kingdom Pseudomonadati; phylum Pseudomonadota; class Betaproteobacteria; order Burkholderiales; family Alcaligenaceae; genus Castellaniella; species Castellaniella ginsengisoli. The sequence goes on from NZ_CP158257.1 coordinate 2,727,283, forward strand.
GCGCAGCAGCCAGTGCAGAGCCAGAAATGCCACGAGCGCGAGCACGACGGCCAGCGACAGGGACAGCTCGATGCGCCACGGCTGGGCGATGATGAGGACGTTGCCGCCATGTTCACGCAACACCAGGGCCAGCGCCACGGCGGCAACGAATAAAACCAGGGTCCAGATCCAGGATCGCATCGCGCGCTCTCCTTAGACCGAACCGGCGGCGGGGGCCGCGACGGGAGACTGCACCGCCGGGGGGAGATCCGGGCCGGAATCGCCGGGCATCCCGTCATCCTGCGCGTCTTCCTCGGCGGCGGCATCCCGGGCCGCCGCGATCGCCGACAGGCTGTTGGCCACTGTCGGCAGCGCGACCTCGATCGGGGTGTCGCGCAGCTCGCGAGCGATCCTGAGCGCCTCGCGGGAGGACTCCGCGCGCATGTCGTAGCGCTGGTCGATGGCCTGGGACAGTTGATCGAGTTCGGCCCGCCAGATGCGCGACTGGCGCATCATCAGGGCCAACTGGGCCGTCACGGCCCGCTGCTTGAGCACTTCGCGAAAGCGCAGGGCCTGGTCGGGCGACATCAGCAACGCAGCGGCATCGTCCACCCGGCGCACGTCGAACAGGCTGCGCAGATCCTGCAACACCAGGCCCGCCGCGTCGCGCGCCCATTGCCAGGCCTCGTCAGCCGCAGCGCGCCAGCCTTCGGGCGCCGTCGCCGCCGGCGCCCGATGCGTGGACGAAGCCTGGGCGGCCGGCGAGGCCGCAGGCTGATCGAGCGGGTGTTGCGCGGCGGCATCCGGCACCAGCAGCGGAGCGGTTCCGACCAGGTCGGACAGGCGGTCGACACGCGCCGACAAGGCCGTCATGTCGATGGTCGCCACGGCGCGCAGGCGATCCAGGTCGCCATTGATCGATTGCTGCAGGGCCGCCAGCCCGGGGCGATTGGCGCGTGCCAACTGGGCCTGCGCGGCTTCGAGGGAAATGATGGCGTTGGCGACGTTGCCGCCCAATGCGAGCTGCTGCTGGGCGATGGTGACCAGATGGTCGATATCGTTGAGCAAGAGCAGATCCGAGCCGCTGTCGGTCATCATCTGCAATGCCTGGTCGAGCTCCTGGAGCTGGGCGGAGGTGGCATCCAGGGCGCCTTTCAGTTCATCGAGGCGGGCGGCCTGCTCCTGGATCAGCGCCAGGGCCTGGCCGGCCTGGGCACGGGTTTCCTGGACCAACTGGACGCTTTGCGCATGCTGTTGCTGCAAATCGGCGCGCATGGCGCGATACTGGCGGTTCTGATAATACAGCGCCCCCGCAAGGACCAGGGCGAGCAGAACCAGCAGGACGACCGCAAGAACCGGCCCCCGCGACCGCGACCGCTCTGATCCTGCCTGGGCCGAGGCCAGCGCCGAAGCGGGCGTCGCCGATTCTGGAGCCGGGGCGGACGAACTGTGGTCGATATCGGTCATGGTGGCGTACGGGTCCTTCTAGGCTGATCTCGCAGATGCCAATATAGCCTGAAACAAGGCGTCCTCATCGGGCGCGCTCAAGCGCACGGCGAGCGCTCCTTCGGGCCGGTCGGCGTAGATGTATTGTAAACGTCGCGCGATCCGTTCGTGCAGTGTGACGGCCCGCAGGACCTCCGGCCAATCCAGCGCGTGCAGGCGCAGGCTGTCATCCACGGCGTCGACGGCTTCCAGGCTGGTCAGCAGCACTGTGCAGGCGGACGAGCCGGCCAGGAAGGCGCACGTGTCGCGATCCCAGACGATGGGACCGCGCCGATAGACGGCATGGCAGGCGACGCGCCAGCCGCGCGCCTGGAGTTGCCGCGCGAGCCAGTCCCGGCCGCGCTGCGCCCGGAAAACATGTGCACGGCCCGGCGCCAGATTCGCGGCTTCGATGACGGCCAGCAAGGATTCGGAATCAGGGGGCTGGCCGTCGGCCGGCGACAGGATCCAGTCCGCCGGCACGTGCGCGCGCAACGCCCGGGCGGTCGCCGCCCCCACGGCCGCCGCATGAACGGCGGCCGGCCATGAGGCGGCCGGGGAGCCGGAAAAATAGGCCTCCACCGCCTGGCGGCTGACGAAGACGCAGAGGTCGCCCGCCTGGAGGGCGGGAACGGCGGCGTCCAGGCGCTCGATCGCCAGGGCCGGCGCCTCGATCACGGCCAGACCGGCCGCGCGCAAGGCGCGGGCCAGGGACTCATTGCGCCCCGCAGGGCGCGTGAGCATGACCGGAGTCCGCGGGTCCATCCGCAGGGCGTCAGGAAGCGGCGGGATCGGACAACCGGGCCAGGATCGCATCCGCGCCCTGGCCGAGCAGATCCTGGGCCACGGCAGCCCCCAGCGCCTCGGCCGCCTCGGATCCGCCTTCGGCATGCGCGCGCAGGATGCGGCTACCGTCCGGTTCGGCCACCAGGGCGCGCAGACTCAGCACGCCGTTTTTCTGAATCGCATACGCCGCCAGGGGAACCTGGCAAGACCCCCCGAGCGCACGCGATACGGCGCGTTCGGCCAGCGCGCAGGCGGTGGTTTCAGCGCAGGCCAGCGGGGCCAGCCAGTCGCGCAGTTCAGTCCGGTCGGCGAGGATCTCGATGCCCAGGGCGCCCTGCCCCGCTGCCGGCAGGCTGAGCTCCGCCGGCAGGACGGCGCGAATTCGCGCGGCCAGATCCAGGCGGCGCAGACCGGCGGCGGCCAGCACGATGGCGGCGTAGTCGCCTCGGTCGAGTTTGGACAAGCGGGTGTCCAGATTGCCGCGCAAGGGCTTGATCACCAGATGGGGATAGCGGGCGCGCAACTGGGCCTCGCGGCGCAGGCTGGAAGTACCGACGACGGCGCCGGCGGCCAGTTCGTCCAGCGAGGCCGCCTCGTTGGACACCAGGGCGTCGCAGGGATCGGCCCGCTCCAGGATGGTGGACAAGGCGAATGGCCGTGTAAGATCAACCGGCACATCCTTGAGAGAATGCACGGCGAAATCCGCACGGCCGTCCAGCAGCGCCGTTTCGAGTTCTTTGACGAACAGCCCCTTGCCGCCGACCTTGGACAGCGTGCGATCGAGGATCTGGTCGCCGCGCGTGGTCATTTCCAGCAGTTCCACGCGGCAGCCGGGATACAGGGCCTGGAGGCGCGACTGCACGTGGCGCGCCTGCCACAACGCCAGGCGGCTGGCCCGGGTGGCGATCACAAGGTGTTGGGGAGCCGAAGCGGCGGTCATGCGGTATACCTCGATAGCAACAGGCGAAGCAACAGGCCCAGTGCAGCCAGAATGGCCAGGCCTTGCAGCAGGGTGGGACGTTTCAATTTCATGGCATGGTCCGTGTGTCGGTCGATGCGCGGCGGCCCAGCCAGGTGCCCAGGCCCATGACGAACAGCGCGCCGAAGATCTCGGCAAACAGGCGGACGGATTCGGGCAAAGCGCCCAGCCAGGCGGCCAGGGCGGCGTCGGTGACCAGCATCCCTCCGGCGATCCATCCCAGCAGGCCTGCGCCCAGCGTCACGACCAGGGGATAGCGATCGATCAGTTTCAGCACCAGTGTGCTGCCCCAGATGATGATGGGCACGCTCAGCAGCAGCCCGAAGACGACATAGGCCAGCCGGTGATCGGGGATGGTGTTCTGGGCCGCACCCGCAATGGCGATGACATTGTCCAGGCTCATGACGAAATCGGCAATGATGATGGTGCGCACGGCGGCCCACACGGATCTGGCGCTCTGGATTTCGTCTTGCGCGCCTTTTTCGGGCAACAGCAGTTTGATGCCGATCCACAGCAGCAGCAGCGCGCCGACGATTTTCAGCCCGGGAAAGGTCAGCAGCGTCAGCGCGAAGGCGATCAGGATCACCCGCATGGCGATGGCGCCCGCCGTACCCCACAGGATGCCCTGCAGGCGCCGGCGGCGCTCCAGCCGGCGGCAGGCCAGCGCGATGACGACGGCGTTGTCGCCGCCCAGCAGAATGTCGATCAGGACGATCTGGAAGACCGCGCCCCAATGCATCTGTCCGAGCCATTCGAACATGCCGCGCCTACCCCCCGATCAATGCAGCGAAACGAAAAAACGAAAAAAAACCCCCACGCCGGGGGCCTGGCCGAGCGGCGCGCAGGTGCGACCCCCGCGCCGGTCAGTCATTACAGCACGGTTTTGAGCAGCTTGCCCATTTCCGAAGGATTGCGCGTGGTGCGAATCCCGCAGGCTTCCATGATTTCCAGCTTGGCGTCGGCCGTGTCGGCGCCGCCCGAGATCAGGGCGCCCGCATGACCCATGCGCTTGCCCGCCGGGGCGGTGACGCCGGCGATGAAGCCGACCACCGGCTTTTTCATGTTGTCCTTGGCCCACTGCGCGGCGTTGACTTCGTCGGGGCCGCCGATCTCGCCGATCATGATGACGGCGTCGGTGTCGGGATCGTCATTGAACATCTTCAGCACATCGATGTGCTTCAGGCCGTTGATCGGATCGCCGCCGATACCGACCGCGCTGGACTGGCCCAGGCCCAGTTCCGTGACTTGCGCCACGGCTTCGTAGGTCAGGGTGCCGGAGCGGCTGACCACGCCGATGCGGCCCTTGCGGTGGATATGCCCCGGCATGATGCCGATCTTGATTTCATCCGGCGTGATCAGGCCCGGGCAGTTGGGGCCCAGCAGCAAAGTCTTGCGGTTTTCGGCGCGCATGCGGTTGCGGACTTCGAGCATATCGCGCACGGGGATGCCTTCGGTGATGCAGATGGCCAGGTCCACCTCGGCCTCGACGGCCTCCCAGATGGCGGCGGCCGCGCCTGCGGGCGGCACATAGATCACCGACACGGTGGCGCCGGTCGCCTCCTTGGCCTCTTTGACGGAGGCGTAGATGGGAATGCCTTCGAAATCCTGGCCGGCTTTCTTCGGATGCACCCCGGCGACGAAGGCGGCCTGGCCATTGGCGTATTCGCGGCACATGCGGGTGTGGAATTGACCGGTCTTGCCGGTGATCCCCTGGGTGATGACCTTGGTGTCCTTATTGATCAGAATCGACATGTTTATTCCCTGAGATGCTTATTTCGCGGCGGCGACGGCGGCGGTCGCGGCCTCGGCCATGGTGTCGGCGCTGATGATGGGCAGGCCCGAGGCCGCCAGCATCTGCTTGCCCTGTGCTTCGTTGGTGCCGCGCATGCGGACCACCAGCGGCACGCTGAGGTTGACGGCCTTGCAGGCGGCGATCACGCCTTCGGCAATCACGTCGCAGCGCATGATGCCGCCGAAGATGTTGACCAGAATGGCCTTCACGCCGTCGTTCTTGAGCATGATCTTGAAGGCTTCGGTGACCTTTTCCGCGGTGGCGCCGCCGCCGACGTCCAGGAAGTTGGCCGGTTCGCCGCCAAACAGCTTGATGGTGTCCATCGTCGCCATGGCCAGACCGGCGCCGTTCACCAGGCAGCCGATGTTGCCGTCGAGCTGGATGTAGGCCAGGTCGAACTTGCTGGCTTCGATTTCAGCGGGATCTTCTTCATCCAGGTCGCGGTAGGCGACGATTTCGGGGTGGCGGAACAGTGCGTTGGAATCGAAGTTGAACTTCGCGTCCAGGGCGACGATATTGCCCTTGCTGTCCCGGTTCAGGGGGTTGATCTCGACCAGCGAGGCGTCGGTTTCCATGTAGCAGGTATACAGCTTCTGGCACACGTCGATGAACTGGGCCACGGAATCCGCCGGCATGGCCACACCCTTGGCCAGCGTCTCGCCGTCGGCCTGGGAAAATCCCTTGAGGGGGTCAATCTGCACGGTGATGATTTTTTCGGGCGTCGAATGGGCGACTTCCTCGATGTCCATGCCGCCTTCGCTTGACGCGATGAAAGCCACTTTCTGCGTGGCGCGGTCAGTCACGACGGACAGGTAGTATTCCTTCTGGATGTCGGCGCCGTCTTCGATGTACAGGCGGCGCACCTTCTGGCCTTCGGGGCCGGTCTGATGCGTGACCAGTTGCATGCCCAGGATCTGGCCGGCCAGCGCCTTGACGTCGTCCAGCGACTTGGCGACTTTCACGCCGCCGCCCTTGCCGCGCCCGCCAGCGTGGATCTGCGCCTTGACGACCCAGACAGGACCCCCCAGTTTTTCGGCTGCCGCCACGGCCTCTTCGACCGAGAACGCGGGAATGCCGCGCGGGACAGTCACGCCAAACTTCTTCAGCAATTCCTTGCCTTGATATTCGTGAATTTTCATGAGTTACCTGTCAGTGAAGGAAAAAGAAAGCCGCCGGCCTGCCGTTTCGACGAGCCTGCCCGGGAGCCGCCATCCGGCCGGCGGTCCGAAGAGCGCTAGCTTTCATTGGCGGACGCCTCGGCGGGGACATACCAGGGTGAATAATGCGCACGCACCACGGGGCCGTCCACGCGCAGGGCATGGCAGCCATCCAGTTGAAACGGCCGCTCGCCGTGGCCGGACTGGGTCTGGGCCTGGCGACCAGCCATGGTCTGGATCGCCACGGTGGGCAATACGTTGGTCAGTTCCGTCACATGAGTGCAGCCGGCCGTGCGGCCGAAACGTTCGCGCACATGTCTGCGGAATTGATTGAGCAGATTCAGGCCTGCCAGCCGGCCGTATTCAGGCGCGATGGCGCTGCAAAACTCGCCATAGGGGGCGGCCTCGTAGACGGCCTCGGAGGCCGTGATGTTGAAGCGGTCGTCGATGGTGACGCGCAGCCGCATGTGATGCACCGGCGCGCCCGCCGGATGATGCCCGCCCCCGCGAATCGGAAAGTCATACGCCTTGGTGTCGACGAGTTCGGCCTCGAGATCCCATAGCCCGTCATCCCGAGCATAGGATTCGACGCGAATGGAGCGCGTGTGAACGGGACGGCGTGGACTCGCCGGATCGGACAAAGGCATGAGGGGGACGGAAAGGCCGGAATTCGTGAAACCTTTCGATTATATACCGTGTATAAGCCCCCGATTATATCGGCGGCTTATACCCCTCTGCGGTCCGCCTCCGGCGGTCAGGCGGCTTCTCGCAGCACCCGGGCCGCTTGCACCATGGATTGCAGCGCGGCGCGGGTTTCGGGCCAGCCGCGGGTCTTCAGGCCGCAGTCCGGGTTCACCCAGAGCCGCTCCGCTGGCAGGCGCGTGGCAGCGCACCGCATCAGATCCACCATCCAATCTTCGCGCGGCACATTGGGCGAATGGATGTCGTAGACGCCCGGGCCGATGTCGTTCGGATAGGAGAAGGCTTCGAAGGCGCCCAGCAGTTCCATATTGGAGCGCGAGGTCTCGATGGTGATCACGTCCGCATCCATCGCCGCGATCGCCTCGATGATATCGTTGAATTCCGAATAGCACATGTGGGTGTGGATCTGCGTATCGTCTCGCACCCCGCCAGTGGACAGGCGGAAACTGTCCACCGCCCAGTCCAGATAGGCGGCCCAGTCGCCGCGCCGCAGCGGCAGGCCTTCGCGAAAGGCAGGCTCGTCGATCTGGATCACAGTCACGCCGGCCTGCTCCAGATCCTGGACCTCGTCGCGCAAGGCCAGGGCGATCTGGCGGCAGGTCTGCTCGCGCGGTTGATCATCGCGCACGAACGACCACTGCAGAATCGTCACCGGTCCGGTCAGCATGCCCTTGACCGGCCTGTCCGTCAGGGACTGCGCATAGGACGACCAAGCCACGGTCATGGGGGCCAGGCGCGCCACGTCGCCGTAGATCAGGGGCGGCTTGACGCAACGCGAACCGTAGCTCTGCACCCAACCGTACGCGGTGAAGGCGAAGCCAGCCAGCAGTTCGCCGAAATACTCGACCATATCGTTGCGCTCGGGCTCGCCGTGCACCAGCACGTCCAGTCCGACTTCCTCCTGGAAGCGCACGACACGCTCGATTTCCTGGCGAATCGCCTTTTCGTAGGCGGCATCCCCCAGCGCCCCGGTGCGCCAGTCGTGGCGCAAGGCGCGGATCTCCGGCGTCTGCGGAAAAGAACCGATGGTGGTGGTGGGATAGCGCGGCAACCCCAAGCGCGCCTGCTGGGCGGCGATGCGCTCGCCAAACGGCGTGCGTTCGCGGCGCACCGCATCCGAGAGCGTCAAGCGCTCGGCCACGTCGCGGCGATGGATGCGGCTCGACGCGGCGCGGCTGCGCACGGCCTGGCGGGCCGCGGCCAAGGCGCGCTGATCGGCCTCATCCGCCTTGTCATCCGCCAGGGCCCGGAGCAGGCGCAACTCGTCGAGCTTCTGTACGGCAAACGACAGCCAGCTACGCAGTTCATTATCCAAGTCGGTTTCCAAGCCGAGGTCGATGGGCACATGCAATAACGAGCACGAAGGCGCCAGCCACAGCCGCCCGCCCAGGCGCTGGGCAGCCGCGCGCACCTGCTCATGCACACGATCCAGATCGGCGCGCCATACGTTGCGCCCATCGATCACGCCCAGGGACAGCACCTGATCGTCGCGCAACGCAGCCAACACGGCCGCCTGCTGGCCGGGCGCACGCACCAGGTCCACGTGCAACCCCTGAACCGGCAGGCGCCGGATCTCGTCCAGATGGTGCTCGACGCCGCCGAAGTACGTGGCCAGCAGCACTTTGAGCCCCTGCTCCGCCAGCCGGGCGTAAACGCCGGCCAGCGCCTCACGCCACGCCGGCGGCAAATCCAGCACCAGGATGGGTTCGTCGATCTGCACCCATTCCACGCCTTGCGCGGCCAGACGTTGCAGCACCTGCTCATAGACCGCCAGCAGGCCGGGCAGCAGATCCAGCTTGGCTGCGTCGGCTGCACCGCCCGTATAGGCGTCTCCCTTGCCCAGCCACAGCCAAGTCAGCGGTCCGGGGATCACCGGCCGGGCGCGGTGACCCAGCGCCTGGGCCTCGGCCACCTGCTCGAACAGTGATTCCCGCGCAATCCGGTAAGTCTGGCCGGGGTGGAGTTCGGGCACGATGTAGTGATAGTTGGTATCGAACCACTTGGTCATTTCGCAAGCCGCCGCCGGCGTGCCCGACGGAGCTCGGCCACGGGCCATGCGAAACAGCGTATCCAGTTCGACCGGGGCATCCTCAGCCTGGCCGAAACGCGCGGGCACGGCGCCCAGCAGCGTGGTCCATTCCAGGATATGGTCATACCAGGCAAAATCGCCGACCGGCACCCAGTGCGCGCCGGCTTCGGCCTGGATCGCCCAATGCCTGGCCCGCAACGCTTGGCCCGTCGCCAGCAGGCCGTCCAGACTGTTCTTGCCGGCCCAATAGGCTTCCTGGGCCCGCTTCAGTTCGCGATCCGCGCCGATCCGGGGGAATCCCAAATTATGAATGATCGTCATGATTAATCCTGATAACATTAAAATTATTCAATGAACGACATTCTGCCTGGGAGAAACAGAAATAAAAAATCAAATCCTGCACCCATAATATGAGAAAAATTCATGATTGAGTTACGCCACCTGGAAACCTTGCTGGCCATCCGCGAAGGCGGCAGCCTGCAGGAAGCCGCCGAACGCCTGCATCTGACGCAGTCGGCCCTCTCGCACCAGCTTCGCGACCTGGAAGTACGGTTGAAGACCCCGCTGCTGAACCGTCGCACCCGGCCCGCGCGCTTGACGACGGCGGGCCTGCGTCTGGTGGCGCTGGCCGAAGACGTATTGCCGCGCGTGCGCGCGGCGGAACAGGAACTGCGCCGCCTGGCGGCCGGCCGCGCCGGCCGCCTGCACGTCGCCATCGACTGTCATTCCTGCTTCCAGTGGCTGATGCCGACGCTGGACGCATTCCGCAAAGATTGGCCGGAAGTCTCCCTGGATCTGACAGCGGCTTTTTCCTTCGCCCCCCTGCCCGCCCTGGCCCGCGGCGACCTGGATGTGGTCATCACATCGGATCCCGAACCATTGGAAACGGTGCGCTACACCCCGCTGTTTGCCTACGAACTGGTCCTGGCGGTGGCCAGCCGGGGACCGCTCGGCGCCGCCGGCCCGATCCAGCCGGAAGACCTGGCCGATCAGGTTCTGATTACCTACCCCGTCGACCGGGCCCGGCTGGACGTCTACACCGCGTTCCTGGATCCGGCCGGCGTGGAACCCGTCGCCGTGCGCACGGCGGAGCTGACCCCCATGATCGTGCAACTGGTCGCCAGCGGTCGGGGCGTGGCGGCACTGCCCAGTTGGGCGCTGGATGAGTACAAGAACCTGCCGGGGCTGAGAATCTGCCGGTTGGGAGTGGGAATCTGGCGCACGCTGCAAGCCGGCATCCGTGCCGAAGATGCTGAAACCGCCTACGTGCAGGCGTTCCTGGAGCAGGCCCGGCGCACCTGCTTCGAAGCCCTGCCGGGCATCCGCGCCCCAGGGTAGGCGCTATTCGGAATCGGGCGTCGATGCGTCCCCGGCATCCGTCCGCGCGCTCAATAGCCGCCGGATGCAGTCAGCGGAAAACCCCCTGCCCGCCATGAAACGATACTGCCGCGCGTAGTCGCGCGGGTCGGCGGGAGGACGGCCGAACTTGCGCTGCCAGACGGCGAGCGCACGATCCGCTTCAGTGGCGCGCAGGGTTTCCCGCAGATCGGCCAGTTGTTCATCGGCCAGCCCCTGCTGGCGCAGGGCGCCGAGAATGCGTTGCGCGCCCTGGCGGCTCGCAGCGCGATGGGCGTACGCCTGGGCATAGCGCTGGTCGGATTGCCAGTGCTCTCGCGCCAGGTCATCGAGCACCGCCTCGATGGTGGCGGGATCATCGCACCAGGCCGAGAGCTTGCGGCGCAGTTCCTGGCGGGAATGTTCGCGCCTGGACAGATAAGCGACGGCCCGGGCCTTCAGGCTGAGGCCGGGCCTGCGCCCGGACGGGCCGTTGCCGCCGGACGGCGGATCGGTCGCGTCGGCGGCGTCATTCCCCATCGGCAGCGGGGGCGGCCGAAGCGGCGGGTACGGCCCGGGCGGTGATGCCCAGTTGCTCGCGCACGCGGTTCTCGATCTCGAAGGCCATGTCCTGATGTTCTTTCAGGTACTCGCGGACGTTGTCCTTGCCCTGGCCGATGCGCTCGCCGTTGTAGCTGTACCAGGCGCCGGATTTGTCGACCACGCCGGCCTGGACGCCCAGATCGATGATTTCACCCTCGCGGGAAATGCCGGCGCCGTACATGATGTCGAATTCGACCTGCTTGAACGGCGGCGCGACTTTGTTCTTGACGATCTTGACCCGGGTTTCATTGCCGACGACCTCGTCGCCCTTCTTGATCGAGCCGATGCGGCGGATGTCCAGGCGCACGGAGGAATAGAACTTGAGCGCGTTGCCGCCCGTGGTGGTCTCGGGGTTGCCGAACATGACGCCGATCTTCATGCGGATCTGATTGATGAAGATCACCATGCAGTTGGCGCGCTTGATCGTAGCGGTGAGCTTGCGCAAGGCCTGGCTCATGAGGCGGGCTTGCAGGCCGGGCAGCGAATCGCCCATGTCGCCTTCGATTTCAGCCTTGGGCACCAGCGCGGCGACCGAGTCGATGACGATCAGGTCGACCGACCCCGAGCGCACCAGGGCATCGGTGATTTCCAGGGCCTGCTCGCCCGTATCGGGCTGGGAGATCAGCAGGTCTTCGAGGTTGACCCCCAGGCGCGAGGCGTACTGGACGTCGAGCGCATGCTCGGCGTCAATGAAGGCGCAGGTGCCGCCAATTTTCTGCATTTCGGCGATGACCTGCAGCGTGAGCGTGGTCTTGCCGGAGGATTCGGGCCCGTAGACTTCGACCACCCGGCCGCGCGGCAGGCCGCCGACGCCCAGGGCGATGTCCAGCCCCAGCGAACCGGTGGAGACGACCTGGATGTCGTGTTCGATCTGGTTGTCGCCATAGCGCATGACGGAACCCTTGCCGAACTGCTTTTCGATCTGAGACAGCGCGGCAGCCAGCGCCTTGGCGCGTTCGGGGTTGGCCTTGCCGGAGCGTTCATCCATGGGGGAAGTTCCTATCGTGATTGATGAGCCGTCGGGACCGCGGCCGCGGGTCGGCCGGGCCGCCTGCGGCGGGATTCGAGAAATTATGGCATTAAATTATACTGTATGAAAATACAGATGTGTTGATTCCATCGCAGCCGACCCTGCCTCGCCCATCGTTTACCCTAAATGACCGGGCCAGGGCGCGCGTGCCACAATGGCAGCAGTCCGGGCGCTCCGGCGCCCGCTTCCTCCTGAACGTCAATTCCGCCATGCGTATCCTGATTGCCGAGGACGACAGCATTCTCGCGGACGGGCTGTCCCGATCACTGCGCTACGAAGGCTATGCCGTGGATGTCGTGAGTGACGGCTCCAGCGCCGATTCCGCCCTGCAACTGCAGACCTTCGACCTCCTGATCCTGGATCTGGGCCTGCCGCGCCTTGATGGCCTGTCCGTGCTGCGCAAGCTTCGCCAGCGCGGCACACCGCTGCCCGTCCTGATCCTGACCGCCGCCGACTCCGTCGAACAGCGCGTCGAAGGCCTGGATCTGGGCGCCGACGACTACATGTCCAAGCCGTTCGCCCTCAGCGAACTGGAGGCCCGCGTGCGCGCCCTGATCCGCCGGCACGGCGGCGGCCGCGCATCCGTGCTGCATCATGGCCGCCTCTCCTTCGATCTCAACGGACGGGTCGCCTCCATCGACGAAGCCACCGTCGAACTGTCCGCCCGCGAAACCAGCCTGCTGGAAATCTTCCTGTCGCGCAGCGGCCGCATGATCAGCAAGCATCAGTTGGTCGACCTGCTGTGCGAATGGGGCGAAGAGGTCACCACCAACGCCATCGAAGTCTACATCCACCGGCTGCGCAAAAAGATCGAGCCCGCGGGCGTCCACATCCTGACCGTGCGCGGCCTGGGATACTGCCTGGAACCCGATAGTCGCGCCATGTCCGCCGATACGGCCGCCGTTGGCTGACGGCTCGCCAGACATGTTCTCGAATCCGGCCCCGCGCAGAGCCCGCCGCCGCGCAACCCTGCTGGGCCGCATCCTGCTGTGGATGATCGTGCCGCTGTTCGTCCTGTGGTCGATCGGCATCGTCATCACCTACTTCATTTCTCTCAACATCGCCAATTCGCCCTACGACCGGACACTGGCAAGCCACCTGCGCCTGCTGCGCCACGAGGTCGAGCAACAGCGGCTGGCCAGCAGCGTGGCGCTGTCCGAATCCGCTCGCACGGTGCTGGCGGGCAGCGCGGACGAGCCCTCCACCAGTTGGCAGATCCTGGATGCGAACGGCAATCTGCTGGCTGGCGACCCCAGCATCCCCACGCCGGAAAACTGGGGCTACGACATCGATCAGATCCGCTTTCGCAACGCATCCCTGGATCATCAGGCCATCCGCATGGCCTACGTCTGGGGCGGACGCGATCAGGATGGCACCGGCTTCCTGACGGTCGTGGCCGAACCCGCCGAGGCGCGCGCCACGCTGCAGCAGGAGATCCTGACCGGCATGCTGACGCCCCAACTCATCATCCTGCCCCTGGCCGCGATGCTGGCCGGACTGGGCCTGACCCAGGGCCTCGAGCCCCTCAGCCTGCTCCAGGAGCACATGCGCCGCCGAAAGCCCAGCGATCTGTCCCCCCTGCGCGACGACCTCGCCCCGGCCGAAATCGTGCCGCTGATCGCGTCCATGAACAACGTGCTGCAGCGCCTGTCCGACTCCATCGAATCTCAGCGGCGCTTTGTCGCCAACGCCGCCCACCAGCTCAAAACCCCGCTGGCCGGCATCCGCACGCAATGCGAGCTGGCCTTGCGCGAACAAGAGCCCGAACGCATGCGCGACAGCCTGCAGCAGCTCATCACTGGCTCCCAGCGCGCCACCCGTCTGGTCAACCAGTTGCTGTTGCTGGCTCAGGCGGAGTCTCTCGATCCCACCCAGTCCCGCACCACCGAGCTGCTGGATCTGTTGCGCCTGGCCGAGTCCTGTACCCTCGAATGGGTCGAAACCGCCCTGCAACGACACATCGACCTGGGCTTTGAGTCGCCCGGCGAAGCATTGCCGATCTTCGGCAATGCGGTGATGGTCCGCGAACTGTTGAACAACCTGATCGACAATGCGCTGCTCTACACGCCCCGGGGCGGCCGGGTCACCGTGCGCGCCCTGCCCGAGGGCGACCGGGTCTGCCTGGAAGTCCAGGATTCCGGCCCAGGCATCCCCCCCGAGGAACAATCCCGCGTGTTCGACCGCTTTTACCGGATCCTTGGCCATGGCGCCGAGGGCAGCGGCCTGGGCCTGGCGATCGTACGCGAGGTGGCCGAGCACCACCACGCCACCATTGCGTTCCTGCCGCCCGGCAACCACCGGGACCCGGTCAGCGCCGGCACCCGGCTGCGTGTTTCATTCCCCCGCGACGATGCGCCGAGGACCCGTTCATGAACCGAGCCCGACCCATGCCGCACGATCCGATGGACGAAGCCCACCGTCCCATGACTCACGAAGAGCGCCGCGTCATTCTGGCGTCTTCCATGGGCACCGTCTTCGAATGGTATGACTTCTACATCTACGGCTCCCTGGCGGCCGTCATCGCCCAGCATTTTTTCTCCGGCCTGAACCCCACGGCCGGCTTCATCTTCGCCCTGCTGACTTTTGCGGCGGGTTTCGCCGTGCGGCCTTTCGGCGCCCTGGTGTTCGGCCGGCTCGGCGACATGGTCGGCCGCAAGTACGCCTTCGTGATTTCAATCCTGGTGATGGGATTGTCCACTTTCCTGGTGGGCGTGCTGCCGTCCTCGGCTTCGATCGGCACGGCCGCGCCCATGATCCTGCTGCTGTTGCGCCTGCTGCAGGGCCTGGCCCTGGGCGGCGAATACGGCGGCGCCGCCGTCTACGTGGCCGAGCATGCGCCGCAAGGCCGGCGCGGCTTCTTCACCAGTTGGATCCAGACCACCGCCACCACCGGCATGTTCCTGTCGCTGGTCGTCGTCCTGGGCACCCGCGCCACGCTGGGCCAGGAGGCCTTCGACGCCTGGGGCTGGCGGGTGCCTTTCCTGATCTCCGTGCTGCTGCTGGTGATCTCGGTCTGGATCCGTCTGCGCCTGCATGAATCGCCCGCCTTCACACGCATGAAAAGCGAGGGCCTGATCTCGCGCGCCCCCATCAAGGAAGCATTCGGCCGCTGGAAGAACCTGCGCTTGATCCTGCTGGCCCTGATCGGCCTGACGGCCGGCCAGGCCGTAGTCTGGTACACCGGCCAGTTCTATGCCCTGTATTTCTTGACCGAAACCCTGGGGGTCGAAGCCAATATCGCCAACATCCTGGTGGCCCTGGCCCTGCTGCTGGCCTGCCCCTTCTTCCTGGTGTTCGGCGCGCTCTCGGACCGGATCGGCCGCAAGCCCATCATCATGGCCGGCTGCCTGATCGCCGCCCTGAGCTATTTTCCCGTCTTCAAAGGCCTGACCCACTACGCCAACCCGGCGCTGGAACGCGCCCAGACCCAGGCTCCCGTCTACGTCGTCTCCAACCCGAACGATTGTTCGCTGCAGTTCAACCCGGTGGGCATTGCATCCTTTACCAGCGCCTGCGACCTGCTCAAGGCGTTCATGGCGAGCCATTCGGTCCATTACACCAACCAGCCCGCGCCCGAAGGCATCGTGGCCTACGCGCTGGTGGGCGATCAACGCATCGATTCCTTCGACGGCACGGCGCTGCCACGCGCCGAATTCGCCCACCGCAACGCCGCGCTGCAGGACGCGCTGCGCCAGGCGGTGCGGGACCACGGCTATCCCGCCTATGCCGATCCGTCCCAGATCAATTTCACCATGGTGCTCCTGCTGCTGTTCTTCCTGGTCTTCCAGGTGACCATGGTCTACGGCCCAATCGCCGCCATGCTGGTGGAAATGTTCCCGACACGCATCCGCTACACCTCCATGAGCGTGCCTTACCACATCGGCAACGGCTGGTTCGGCGGTTTCCTGCCCCCGGTGGCCTTCGCCACGGTCGCCACCACCGGCAACATGTACGATGGCCTGTGGTATCCGATCGCGGTATGCGCGATGACGCTGGTCATCGGCCTGCTGTTCGTCAAGGAAACCCGGCACAACGATCTGGACGCGCCCTGACCCCCATGCCGGGCAGGGCGCGGGGGACATCCTGCGCTTCCTGATCCATCACCCTCCCGGCCCGGAAAGCCTGAGCGTGCCCCGCGACGGCGGCCGCCGATCCGTCCCGTCTCCCGGAAACCGCCGCCAGCTCTCCGCATCGCATCCCCGCGTTCCCCGCTACACTGGCGTCTGTCCAAGTCCTTCCCCGTCATCCATGAAAGGCATCATCCTTGCCGGCGGCTCGGGTACGCGGCTGCACCCCATCACGCGCGGCGTGTCCAAGCAACTGCTGCCCATCTACGATAAGCCGATGATCTACTACCCGCTGTCGGTGCTGATGCTGGCCGGCATCCGCGACGTGCTGGTGATCTCCACGCCCGATGATCTGCCAGGCTTCCGGCGCCTGCTGGGCGATGGATCCGATTTCGGCATCGCGCTGTCCTACGCCGAGCAGCCCTCGCCCGACGGCCTGGCCCAGGCTTTCCTGATCGGCGAGCACTTCATCGGCGACGACCGCGTCTGCCTGGTGCTGGGAGACAATATCTTCTACGGCTACGGCTTCAGCGGCATGCTGCGCGAGGCGGCCCAGCGATCCTCGGGCGCTACGATCTTCGGCTACCGGGTGGCCGATCCGCAACGCTTCGGCGTGGTGGAATTCGACGCCGCCGGGCGTGCCGTCTCCATCGAAGAAAAGCCGGCGCACCCCAAATCCCCCTACGCCGTCACCGGCCTGTACTTCTACGACAACGACGTGGTGGACATCGCGCGCCGGGTGCGCCCCTCGGCGCGCGGCGAACTGGAAATCACCGACGTGAACAACGCCTACCTGCAACGCAACGACCTGCACGTCCAGCGCTTGGGCCGGGGTTTCGCCTGGCTGGACACCGGCACGCACGCAAGCCTGCTGGAGGCCGGCACCTACGTGCAGACTATCGAACATCGCCAGGGGCAGAAAGTCGCCTGCCTGGAGGAAATCGCCTTCAACAACGGCTGGCTGGATCGCGCCGAACTCGAAACGCGCGGCATGCGGCTGGCCAAGACCGACTACGGGCGCTATCTGCTGGCCCTGGCCGGCGAAGACGGCAGGTCATGAAGGTCATCGACACCGCCCTGCCGGGCGTACGCATCATCGAGCCGCAGGTCTTCGGCGACGCGCGCGGCTTTTTCCTGGAATCGTTCAGCGCCCGCCGTTACCGTGAAGCGGCCGGCATCGAATCCGATTTCGTTCAGGACAACGTCTCCCGTTCCGCGCGCGGCGTGCTGCGCGGCCTGCATTTCCAGCGCACGCGCCCGCAAGGCAAGCTGATACAGGTGGTCGAAGGCGCGGTCTTCGACGTGGCGGTGGACATCGATCCCCAATCCGCCACCTTCGGGCAACACGTGGCGGTGGAACTGTCGGCCGACAACCATCGCCAGATCTGGATTCCGCCCGGTTACGCGCACGGCTTCTGCGTCACCAGCGACACCGCGATTTTCCAGTACAAATGCACCGACTACTACGATCCCGCCGATGAGGGCGGCCTGGCCTGGAACTGCCCTGAACTGGCGATCCCCTGGCCGATCGAAGCCCCCATCCTGTCGGACAAAGACCGGAGACACCCGGGACTGCGGGAATGGGCGCGGGCACAGGCGCGCTGAGCGATCGAATTTTTACCGCGTACAATCAAATCCCTTTTTCACCGCCGTCGCCGGCCCGCCTGACAAGACCATGTGGTTCAAGAATCTCAAACTCTATCGTCTCGCCCCTAACGCCTCTCTGACCGCCGCCGACCTTGAAGCGGCCCTGGAGCCCCTCGCCTTCCAGCCCGGCGGCAGCCAGGACAGCCAGGTGTCGGGATGGCTGCCGCCGCGCGAGGACAGCGGCCTGGCCTACGCGCAGCACGGCCAGATCCTGCTGCGCCTGCAAACGGAGAAGAAACTGTTGCCGGCCACGGTCGTCAACCAGGCCAGCCGCGCGCGCGCCCTGCAGATGGAGGAGCAGCAGGGCTACAAGCCCGGCCGCAAGCAGATGAAGGAGATCAAGGAGCAGATGACGATGGAGCTGCTGCCGCGCGCCTTCGTCATCGCCCACGACACGCGCGTCTGGATCGACACCGTGAACCGCTGGGTGGCGATCGACGCCGCGGCCGCCGCGCGCAGCGACGAGGTTCTGGGCCTGCTCGCCAAGACGCTTACGCCCTTTCCCATCGTGCCGCTGCACGTGGAGATGTCGCCCGCCGCCGCCATGACGCTGTGGCTGTCGGAAGACGAGGCCCCCGCCGGTTTCACGATCGACCAGGACACCGAGCTGCGCTCCACCGGGGAGTCGCGCGCCACCGTGCGCTACGTGCGCCAGACGGTCGAACTGGACGAAGTCCGCCGCCACATCCAGGCGGGCAAGCAGTGCACGCGCCTGGCCATGACCTGGAATGACCGCGTGTCCTTCGTGCTGACCGACAACCTGGACATCAAGCGCGTCGCGCCGCTGGATGTGCTCAAAGAGCACCAGGACGCCCAGGCCGCCAACGAGGCCGAGCAGTTCGAGGCCGACTTCGCCCTGATGGCGGGCGAACTGGCGCGCATGCTCGACGACCTGGTCGCCGCGCTGGGCGGGATGCGCTCGGACACCAAGTAGCCTGCCGCCCGCGGACGGCTCGGCGCCGGCGCGCTCCGGGCGGCTTGCGCGCCGCGAAGCGGAAGACGGAAGGCGCCTCAGTCGATCCCGTGAAACACGCTGTCGTCCGGCCCGATATGGGATGGCGGCATCCAGGTGACGTCGCGCAGCGAATGCTGCACCAGACTCTCGACGCCCATCAGCACGGCAAAGATCGCCATGCGCACCGGAATGCCGTTGTCCGTCTGGCGGAAGATCGCCAGACGGGGATCGTGATTCAGATCGGTACTGAGATCATTGGCGCCTTCGCGGCTGTCGCGCGGCAGCGGGTGCATCACGATCGTGTCCGGGCCGCAGCAGGCATCGACGATGGCGCGGTTGACCTGGAAATCGGCCGTATACCCCTCCAGGTTTTCGCCTGAGAAACGTTCTTTCTGCACCCGGGTGGCGTAGACCACGTCGGCGCCTTTCAGACCCGCCGCCAGGTCGTGGGTCTGCTCGATGACGTGGCCGTTGCGGCTGGCCTGCTCCAGCAGGTAGTCCGGCATTTCCAGACCCGGCGGGGATACCAAGGTGAATTTCATGCCGCGATACAAGGCCAGCAGCTTGATCAGCGAATGCACCGTGCGGCCGTATTTCAAGTCGCCGGCCATGACGATGTGCGCACCATCCAAGAGTTTGCCCAGGCGCGAGAACTCCGTCAGAATGGTGTAGAGATCCAGCAGCGCCTGGCTGGGATGCTCGCCCGCGCCATCGCCGCCGTTGACCACGGGAATATTGGTCGCCGCCGCGAATTCGGCCACGGAACCTTTTTCGGGATGGCGGATCACCATGGCATCCACGTAGCCGCTCATCACGCGGCTGGTGTCGTAGATGGATTCGCCTTTGGCCATGGACGAAAAAGTGAAGCCGGTGGTGTCGCACACCGAACCGCCCAGGCGGCAGAAGGCCGCGCCGAAGCTGACCCGTGTGCGGGTGCTGGCTTCGAAGAACAGGTTGCCCAACACCGCACCTTCCAGGACGCGGGACACTTTCTGCCGGCGAGCAATAGGTTGCATCTGGTCGGCCACGCGAAACAATTCCTCCACGGACTCACGCGTGAACTGATCCACGGACAAGAGCTGATGTTTATTGTCGGCCGCGATTCGGTCGCGCAAGGGGCCGGATTGTGCGCTTTGCGCATATTTTTCCATCAGCGTGCTGTTTTCCACGATCTCAGTGACGAAACGGGAAACAACTTCCGGCATCGAGCGGGCTTCCTGGGAGCCCTCGGGAAGCAGCCACGTATCCAACGCGCGACGTTTGACGCCGATGCGGGCCGCAAACACATCGCGGGTCAGGTTCAGGCGACGCATCGCGTCGCGCAGGAAGACTTGTTGGGAAATCGCCATGAGCAGATCCAATATACGCAATGCGCATATTTTTACTGATTCAGCGCCCACCGTGCAAGAAAAACATGCCGTTTCGCGACATTCTCGCCACAGGCACTGGGGCCCCCTCTCTGAAAGCGCGGCCGCCCCCGGGTCAGCCGGGCGCGAAGACCGCATGAATGGCGCCGGCTCACAAGGTTCCCACGCGCATGTTGATGGGCCAGCGTATCTCCCGGCTTTGCGCCGGATCGCCCCACAGCGCCGTCAGGTCGGCGGCGAAGCACTGCAGAATGTCTTCGCGCGCCGCCTCGCGCACGCTGCGCACGGCGGACCAGGTGGACAGATAGCCCAGCAGCGCCTCCAGATTCCACGTCTTGCAAATGCCCAGGGCCGGTACGCTCTGTTCTTCAAAAGGGAACGGCAGATCTGCATAGCCCGTATCGACGAGCGCGCGTTCCGCAGGCCAGAAAGGGCCGATTTCATCGCAGTAGAAACGGCTGAAACGCGGATTGAGCGCCGGATCCAGTTGCGGGACGCCGTAGCTGATCAGCGCCAGCACGGCGCGCGGCGCACCGATGCGGCGCACCTCCGCGTAGAAGCGCGGCAGATCGAACCAGTGCGCGGCCTGGGCGGCCGTGATGAGCTGGGCCTCATGATCGGCGACGGGCAGTGCTTCCGCCGGGGCGCAGGCGTATGCCACGCGGGGGTGCGCCACGGCGTGGGCAATCTGGTCCGCGCTGGGGTCCGCCCCCTGTACCCGGTGGAAATGCGCGGCCAAATGGACGGTCAGTTGGCCATTGCCACAGCCCGCGTCGACCGCCAACGCCGTGCCCGGCGCCGCGGACGCCAGGAACTGCGCCAGCTCCGGCGGATATTCCGGACGAAAGCGTGCGTAGGCCTTACCGCCCTGATCGAACCAGTTGCGGGGCGCCGCCGCCCCGAAGGATGCCGCTGGAGGCTTGAACATGGCGAACGGCCGTCAGGAAGTGCGGACCGGCAGTTCAGAACCCGCCCGCAGGCGGCGCGGCATCCACCCCCGCCACCGAGCGGGCGGCCAGCTCGGCGTTGCGCGCCGAACCCACGCCGAAGGCAAGCTGCTGCTGAGAAATCGGCGCGGCATAGCCGGGCGCGGCCAGCATGGTGTGGCCCACGACCAGGGCCAGACGCAGCCCCGGATTGGCCGCCGTGGCCGCACGCAGCTTGCGCAAGCCCTCGTCGCCCAGGATCAGGACCAGGATGCCCTCGCCCTTCTGGTCGGTCGCCGCCTGGATGCCGATCAGATCGTCGCGGCCGATTACCTCGTCGGGCCGCACATACAGCATGCCGGACGGCTTGAGGCTGACGGGCGTCCAGCCCGGCCGGGGCTGCGTATCGGCCAGAAACAGCCGCAGATCCAGCGCTTGCCGATTTTCGGCGATGACATGCCGGGGATGGGTGGTCTGCATTTGCGGCCGTTCAGGTGCGGCGGCGGCCGTCTCGTTTCCCGCATTTTTTGCCCCGGGCACGGCCTGGCAACCCGCCAGAACCATCAGCGCGGCCCCTGTCAGGGCCTTCATCCGGATATTGATTTGAAAGTTCGGTTTGCGCATGCACCGACTCCTTTTCTTCCCACTCATGCCTGAATGATGGCACATTTCCAGGTAATCAATGTTGACCCTGAGGAACAGGATGGTTCCCGCCCTTCGGGCCAGCGGAAGCGCCGGGCCCCGCCTCCCCGGCAACGAACCGTCCCGCCTGGACGATGACCCTGACCCGATCCAGCGCCACGCCCTGGGCGTCACGCAATTCGAACACGTGCGCGCCCGGCTCGGGAGCCCAATCCGGCTCGCCGCCCGCATCGTAGGGCCGACCATCCAGAAACCAGCGCGCGTCGAGGACCATCCGGCCGCCGGCATCCACCGCACGCAGACGCAGGCGCTGCCGGCCCTGCGGGATGTCGGGATCCAGGGCCAAAACGGTGCCGTCCACGGGCTCGGCGATGCGCGGCCGGCCCGGATCCGCCCGGGCATCGGGCGGCGAGAAGCGCGCCTGAGCCGTGTCGCCCAGAAAATATTCGGTCCGGGCCGGCTCCAGCCCATCGCCGAAAACGACCGTCCGCGCCTCGACCTCGGCAGGCCTGGGCGGCGACGCGGGGGCATGGTTCCGGTACAGCCAATCGAAAACATCGTGCCAGATGGGGCCGGCGCCGCTGACGCCCGAAACGTGCCGCATGCTGGCGCCGGCGCTGTTGCCCACCCAGACGCCCACCGTATAGTCGGCCGACCAGCCCACGCACCAGTTGTCGCGCATATCGCGGCTGGTGCCGGTCTTAACCGCCGTCCAGAAACGCGTGGTCAGCGGGCTGTCCAGGCCGAAAGTCCGGGCGCGCGCCGGACGGTCGGCCAGCATGTCGCCCACGATCCAGGCGGCTCCGGACGAATACGCGCGAGTGCCTGCCTGGGCCGGAGCGCCCGGCTGCGCGCGCAGATTGACCGGCGCGTAATCACCGCCGCGCGCCAGCGCCCGATAAGCATTGCTCAGGGACAGCAGCGTCACGTCCGCCGAGCCCAGCGCCAGACTGTAGCCATAGTAATCCCCGCCCTGGGTCAAGGGCAGGCCCAGCTCGACCAGCCGGCTGGCGAACGCATCGGTGCCGACCAGCATCAGGGTGCGCACCGCGGGCACATTCAAGGAGGACGCAAGCGCCGTACGGGCGCTGACCCAACCGCCAAACCGGTGATCATAGTTGTCGGGCACATAGAGCCCGCCCCCCCCGTCCAGGTCCACCGGGCTGTCGTCCAGCAGCGAACCGGCCGTCAGGCGCCGCTGATCCAGCGCCAGACCGTACAGAAAGGGTTTGAGCGTCGAACCCGCCTGGCGCAGGGCGCGCGCGTGATCCACGTCGGCGGCTTCGGACAAGACGCCGGATGATCCCACGTAGGCCAGCACGGCGCCGCTGCGATTGTCCAGCACCACCACGGCCGCATCGGTCACGCCCGTGCCGCGCAATTCGCTCAGACGACGCCGCACGGCACGCACCGTCGCCTCCTGCAATCCGCGATCCACCGTCGAACGGATCTCGCCATGTCCATCGGCCAGGCCCGCATCCCACAACACACGCGCCCAATGAGGCGCCAACGCCGGCGCATCGAAACGCACTTCCCGGGTGCGCGACAGCGCCGCTTGCGTGAAATCGCGCAGGCCCTGGCACTCACCGGGCCGGCCCAGCGCCTGCAGCAGGGCGCAGCCGCGCTGGACCAGCGCCGGCACCGGCGCATTCGGCCCGCGCAGCAACACGGCGGCCAGGGCGGCCTCGCGCAGCGTCAGGCCCGAGGCGTGCTTCTGGAACAGCACGCGCGACAACGCATCGACCCCGACCAGTTCGCCGCGCCAGGCGGCCAGGTTCAGATAGGCTTCCAGAATCTCGGATTTGCTCCAGCGGGCTTCGAGCGCCCGGGCCGCCTGCATCTGGTCGAACTTCTGCAGGATGCCGCGCCCGCCCGGCCCGCGCCTGAGCGCCGGGTCCAGCAAGGCCGCCAGTTGCATGCTCAGCGTGGAAGCGCCCCGTCGGGCCCCGGGGTTCCAGACGGACGCCCAGGCCGCCGAGGCGCTCGCCAGCCAGTCGATCCCGTCATGCGCATAGAAGCGCCGGTCCTCCGACATCACCACGGCCCGTTGCAAGGCCGCCGACACCTCGGCCAGAGGCAGCCAGTCACCGCGCCGCGCGGAAAAATCCGCGCGCAGACGCTGCAGCTCCTGCCCGTCCGCGGCCAGCACGCGCACATCCGAAGGGCGCCAGGCCGCCCTGACAGCCGCATACTCCGGCGGAAAGCCCACGGATGCCAAGGTGTGGCCGCTCACATCGGCGGCAGACTGCGCGCAGGCCGCCGGGGCCAGCCACAGCCCCGCCGCCAGCACGGCGCCCCCGAGGCATCGGCCCGCAATCGCCATCAGGGCAGCGGCTCCACGCGCAAGGGCCGGTTGGGCGCCTCACCGAACACGTCTGGCTGGTACAAAGCCTCGGCGCGCGTCGGCGGCAACTGATAATCCCCCGGCACATTCAGCCGCACTGTGTATTCCAACGTCCGCTCGCCCGGCTCCATGACCTCGTAGTACGCCCGGAACAGGCCCGCGCGGCGCTCGACGAAACTGGGCTGATGCCACCACGCTTCCTGATTCCCGCCCGATGCGGCCAAGCTGGAATCCCGGCCCAGGCCGCCTCCCAGGATCGAAGCCCCCGCCGGCACCGGATCGCTGACCACGGACCAGGCCAGCGTTTCCCGCGCCCGGATGCGCAAGCGGACGCGATAGACATCGCCTGCCGACCAGCGGTCGGCGTATGCCTGGAAAACCGGAATCACCGTGCGTTCGACCTGCAGGCCGGCGTCGACGGCGCGCAGCGCCGGCACGGCGGCACGCGCAGCGACCGTGGCCCAGCCGCCGCCCCGCCCCTGCTGGGCGATTTCCAGCACGCCCTGGCGGCCGCGCGGCCAGGGCAGATCCAGGACCTCGCGATGGACGCCATCGCCGGTTTGCGGCATGCCGGCCCAGCGCAGCTCGGCCGGCGCTTCCGGCGGCAATGCGATGCGCACTGCGCCTTCGCCCGCGTGGGCTTCGGCCCGGCGGGCGAACCGGTCCACCGCCAGCACGCCCAGAACATTGGCCGTGGTCGTGGGCCAGGCGCCGTCCCGCTGCATCGACAGCAGGCCGGCCAACAGGCGCGGCAGGTCGGCGCGCCAAGCGGGCCGATCCAATACCGTCATCAACAGGCGGGCCTGGGCGGTCGCGGGGCTGCTCATCAACCACCAGCCTGAATCGACCGTATCGTCGGCCAGCGTCAGAGAGGCGCCCTGCCGGGACAGCCGGGCACGCAAGACGGCCTCGGCCTGGCCCGACAAGGCTTCCCGATCGGCCAGGCCGGGGGCATGCCGCAGGATCGACAACCAGGTCACCACTGCGGGCGTCGGCCAATCGCTGACATCCTGCGCAAAGCTGTCCAGCATGCCTGGCTGCCAGGCGCCCGCCAGCGCCAGCGCATCGATCGCGATCAGCTTGCGCCAGAACTCATCCCGCACAGGCGCCCAGCCATCCTCGGTCAGGCGCCCGAAGACGTAGTCCTGCAGCGCCGCCAGCATCCGTTCACGGGGTTCGCCCGGCAGGGCGTAGCCTGCGCCGGCCTCTTGCGAGCGCACGGAAATTTCCAGCAAATGCGCCGTCAGGGCCACGCTGCCGCGCCCGCCCGGGAAATAGGACAACAGCCCGGACTCGGCCTGGTAGTCGGGCAGGCGGTGCATCAGGGCCTGCCACGCGACGGGATCGCGTCCTCCCAGCGCCTTGGCGCTGAGCTGCTCGATGCAGGTATAGGGATAGGCCTGCAGCCAGGCGCTGACGCCCGGCAGGGAACCCGCCAGGCTGGACTGCAGGCTGACCCGCACTCCGCCTCGCGGCACGCCCTCGGCATCGAGCAACGCCCGCGCCGAGGCGTCCACCGGCACGCGTTGCGGCACGCCGTCCGGAACCTGCAGCAGCGTCGCCTGGCGCACCGTGATCGGCACGGCGGGCAGCAGCGTCTGTTCCACAGCGATCCGGTCCGAAGCCGCCTCGCCTTCGGTCGTCCGCGCCTCGAAATGCCAGCGCAGCGTCTCGGTGTCCGCCCCGCCGGACAAGAGCGGCACGCTCACCGGCCAGGCGGCCGTGTGCGCCGCGCCTGGCTCCAGCAGCAACGCCTGCCCAGGCAAAGACACCCTGGCGCCATCGGCTGCAGTCACGCCGGCCGACAAGGACAGCACCATCGGCCGGGATGTGCGGTTGCGCACGGTCGCCCGGGCCTCATAGCGGTCCCCTTCGCGCGCCACGAGCGGCAGTCCCGACACCACTTGCAAGTCCTGGGTACTGACGATGCTGGCAAAGCCCGTGCCGAAGCGCCCCTCGCCCTGGTCAACCACGGCCACCAGGCGAAAGCGCGTCAAGGAGTCGTTCAACGGCACCTCCAGCGTGGCCTGGCCCTGCGCATCCAGCGTCAGGTCTCCACGCCACAACAAGCGCGTGTCGAACAATTCCCGCGTGGCGTTGAAGCCGCCGCCACCGCCTGCCGCCACGGCCTTGCGGCCATAATGCCGCCGGCCGACGACCTCGCCCTGGCCGGTGGCGGTCTCCACGCCGTAGTCGCGCTCCATCCGCATGGCCCGCAACAGATCCCAACTGTCGTTGTCGCGCAGCTCCAGCAAGGCCTCATCCACAGCGATAAAGGCCACCCCGGCGCCGGCCGCGGGCCGCCCGTCGGGCAACGCCGCCTGGATACGGACCCGGGCGTGCTGGCGCACCTGATACGTATCCCGGTCAGCCTCGACCCGGACCTGCAGCCGGTCGGCTTCGCTCTGCACCCGGATTCTCGCCAAGCCAAAGCGGAATGCCGGCTTGGCCAGATCCACCCGCCCGGAAGGCGTCGGAGCCTCGCCGGACTGCACGGCGCGCGCCTTGACCCAGTTCAGCGGATGGCGCCAGCCCCAATCGAAGAACGAAGTCCAGGGCACCTGGCGAATCCGGCCGCGCACGGCCAGCACCGAGACGTAGACGTTCGGCCCCCACCCCGCTTGCACAGGCAGACGCACGACAGGCTCGTCGCCATCCAACTCGACCACGTGCGTCTCCAGCACACCCTCGCGCTCCACCGCCACCAGCGCACGGGCCTGGCGAAACGGCATGCGCACCGTGAATTCGGCGGTTTCACCGGGTTTGTAATCGGCTTTGGCGGGAATCACGTCGATCCGGTCGTCGTTGCCCTCGCCGAACCAGGCTTCATCCCCCCAGACCCAGATCGAGGCCGAAGCGCGCGACACACGCGCCTGGGCATCCCAGGCTTGCGCGAACCATTCGATCTGGCCGTCCCGATCGAGGCTGACCGTGCACTCCAGCATGCCTTCGGCATCGGTTTCGCCCTGGCACAGCGTGCCCAGAGAGGCCACCTGCTCATGAGAATCGTAGGCGTAGAACCCGCCCACCAGGCGCTTGCGGGTACTGTAGGTCGTGCGCACGCGCCCATCCAACTGAACCGGCACGCCCGCCTGCGGCCGCCCGGCCGTATCCAGCGCCAGCAACGTGACCGTCGACTGCTCGCCGCGCGACATCCAGCGCCCCGTGCGCAGGCCCACCACCACCGCCGCGGGCCAGACCTGCGCCGTCTGGGCCAGGGTCTGAATTTCGCCGGCGGGATCGGCAAAGGAAGCCTCAAACAGCCATGATTGGGGCTCTGACGGGCGCGGCAGATCGCTCAGGTTCACCCGCGCCCCGCCGTGCGCATCCAGGCGCAAGGCGTGCCGGTCCAGAATCAGCCGCCGCAGTCCGGCGGATTCGGCCTCACCGGACTGCGGACTCTCATCGGTCACGCCCTGGAGACCGAAGCTGAAATCCCCGTAGGCGGAAAAACTGGGCGTCAGGGGCCGCGCCACCGCCGAGAGCGTGGCGGGCAGATCGCGCGCCGGACCGCCCGAAATCCAGGACAACTGCAGGTCGGCCTGCACCCCCTGCGGCGCCACCAAGGGGCCGGCGGCCGGCGCCCCATCGGCGGCAATCTTCAACGATCCGGCCAACAGCGGCAGCTTGAAGGATTCGACCCGGAAATCGCCGGCGTACAGCCAGGGGGCCCAGTCATCTTCCGCGCCCCCCACCGGCTGCAACTCGATCGAATACCGGCCAAGGCGGGCCTTGCGCGGTATCGTGTAGTCAAGCAAGGCGTACTGCCCTCCGCTGGGGGTGGTCCTCCATGCCAGAGGCAGGGTCTGCGCTTCTCCCGAGCCGTCATGCGACAGACGCACCTGGGCGGGCAAGCGGTCGGCAGGCAGGTTTTCCACACCGTGGCGGCTCAGGCGGCGCAGAAACAACTTCATGGAGACCGTCTCTCCCACCCGCAGCAGCGTGCGGTCCAGCACGGCGTGAGCCGCCAGATCGGGATCCCGGGACCGGCTTGCCGGCACATCGAAACGCCAAGGCTCGATGCCCCGGCTCCAACTGGACCATGCAAAGGAGAAATCCGCCTTTCCATGGGCCAAGGCGTGATCGGCGGCGATCCGCGCCGTGACGAACACGCCCGACTGCTCCACGCCCTCGCAGTACGCATCCGTGGGCACGGGCGTATCCGCATGCCACAGACCCTGCGCGTCGGTTTCACCGCCCAGCAGGCGCCGGCCGTTGCAATCGAGCACCGACACCCGGGCGCCGGCCACCGGCACGCCCCGGTCCAGCGTCGTCACCCAGACCAGGGTATCGTCGCGCCCGGCCTTCAGATGAACCGCCAGATTCGTGACCAGCACCGCCGACCGCACATGCATGACCTGCTCGTCCGCCGTCGCGCCGGCGCGCTTCAGCAGGGCAGCCCCCAGCCGGGGCGAGGCGACTTCCAGCACATGCAGGCCGGGCTCGTCCAGGGGAATCCCGACCATCTCGATATGCTGACCCTCTGTATCCTGAAGCCCGGGCAGATCCAGCATCCGGACCGGATCCTCGGGCCCGAACACGGAACGCGACCGCACGTCGATGCGCGGCTCGCCTTCCCGGGCCTCACGCGGCGCACGCAGCGCCAGCCGATCAGCGAACTGCCCGGCCGTCAACGACCCTTCCTGAAGGTTGCGCACGCGCGCATACCACTGAAGCGCCTGGACATCGTCCGTGATCACCTGGTCGCGGACCCGTCCGGCGGACAGCACGAGATCCCGGGTCTGCAATCCGGGCTCGACCCGCCGCAAGGCAAGCGGTGCGAGGACGGGCCGATCCTCGCCGGGGGCGCCCTCGGCAAAACGCTCGACGATGCCGAATTCGCCAGAGGCGAACTTCACCAGCGGCGGCATGGCATCCATCTGGATCGTCAAGGGAAAACGATCCGCGTTGGCCAGCGGCAGCCCCATATCGTCGCGCAGCGTTTCAGGAAAGGACAGCGTCAGCGCCGATCGCTCATCAAAGGGCGGGTCGAATTGCAAGGTCTCGATCGCATCGCCCGACGGATCATCCGCCTCGGGCCCGAACTGCCGGGCCGTGCGCAGCCCCTGGGAAGACTCCAGCGTGACGCGCGCCGCCAGATCCCGGGGAACGGGCCGGGAAAACGCGACCAGGATGGGAAACAAGGGCGAGCACGGCGCTTGAGCGTGCGTGCGCGTGCAGCTCATGACCGCGTTGAACGCCGTGCGGACTTCGAAGTCTTCGGCCAAGCCCACGGACGATGGCACGCCTGGCCGGCCCGCCTGCCCTGCGGAGCGCACGCCGGGCGACACCACCAGCCGCACGCGCGCCTTGGGCGGCAGCAACCGCTTGCATTGCAACAGACGGGCATCGTCCCAGCCATCCGCCTCGTTGACGCCAGCCACCGCCTTGAGAATCTGCGCACGGTCCGGGCCGGTCACCAGGCGAACAGGCACAGCCTCGCCCAGGCCTTCGATCTCGCAATGAGCATGGTCCAGCAAGGATTGCGTATCCGGCGAAGCGTTGAAGCGCAGCACGAAGACCTGATCTTCGGAAATGGTGCGGCTCCAGGGCCGGACCAGCCGGGCACGCGGCCCGCCGGTGGCGAAACGGCGCACATCGCCAACCAGAGGCTGGCCCTGCAGATCGCGAAAATCCGGATTGGGCTGCGCTTGGCACGACACGGCCCCGGACAGAGGTTTGTCGAAGGTATAGACCCAGTGTTGCGGGTCGGTCCAGCGGCCCGAGCCCTTGGCCGTCCCGCCCTCGCAAGCGATCAGGAAGGGATCGGCCGCCCCATCGCCCAGCGCCACGGCGGGGACATCGAAATCCGCCTGCACCCGGGCGATCCGGGCCATCATGCCTTCAGGGGAAAAATGCGTCACCGACAAGGCCGATGCAGCCGTCGGGCCGCACAGAACCAGCGCCGCTGTGGCGATGCGCAAGAGACGAGACCGCATGAAGAATCCCCCCGGATCATGGCTGTTGTGATGCCCGGGAGCCAGATTACCATTCACGCGCAGACGCGACCATCATGCCGCCCGGGGTGCGGACCGGCACCGTGCCCATGTGAAGCGCGCTATGCGATAATCCGGGTCTTCCGGCGCCAGGCGACCACATGCCCGTGCCCGAAGCGGGCCTCTAGCTCATGCCTGGTTAGAGCAGTGGACTCATAATCCACTGATCGAGGCCAGATCGGCGAGGCAGAATTGAGCGGGGCGGCCACCCTTCCGCCCCATCAAAAAAGCAAAAAGGGCCTATAGCTCAATTGGTTAGAGCAGCGGACTCATAATCCGTTGGTTGCAGGTTCAAGTCCTGCTGGGCCCACCATCTTTGGGCTCTTCCCCATAATCGGGGGAAGGGCACTCATCAAGTACGGTGGGCTCTACCCCACAAACGGGGGACGGGCATTCACCAGACACGGTTGATGATGCGGGGCCCGTTGACCTGCATGTGGGCCATCGGCCGCCCGGATCGCTCACCGGGCGCTTGCGTCAATCAAAGATTTCATGCCAGAACGATTTCTTTTTGTACCGTTTGTCGTAACCGGAATAGGATCTGTCGTAGTCGCGAGCCGGGTATGACGGCTGCTGAGGTTGGGGCGCCGGCGAGACTTCTTGGGCGCTACGCTCGATCAACTTATCGAGTTCCCCACGGTCCAGCCACACCCCGCGACACTGAGGACAATAATCGATCTCGATGTTCTGACGCGATGACATTGTCAGATCCATGTCTTTGCATACAGGGCACTTCATAGGTCATCCTTCTGCTGTTCAGGTAGAAGTAAGGTTGACCGCCAAGCCTCATTTTTAGTTCCGTGGTTTCGGACGAGATTTGTAACCGCCCGGGCCGCTCCGCTTGCGAGGCCGGCTCTGGCTTCTGAGAAACCCGGATTGATGGGGCGGATCATGAGGATTACCTTGGATCCATCGCGGGCTTCAGGCGTCGGGGCGCACGCGCCGCCGATCGGCGCATCCCCGCCTGTGCCGGCCTGGGCCTGTGCGGCCCGTTTCAATGCACCCTCAAGAGGCGACATGATCATCCGCTGTTCAATACACCTGCTGGAATGGCGGAGGTTTTGAAGGGGGAGGCGTTGTCAAGCGTGTCAGATTCGGGACAACGGCCGGTATCGGCGCCACATTCAACAAGCTGTCCGGCATCACCGAAAAATTTGAAGGCGCCTTTCTGACCGAGGTAGAAAACCACACTGGGTCTGAACGCTGCCGCCTCCTACAACGGAGGTTTCAAAACGGGGCCGACAAGAACCGGATTCGGCCCTTCCCTATCGCTTTGCGGGTTTGAAAGCGGCGACGGTGAGCTGGGCGGCAACCTCATCCAGGTCGTCGATCTTGCCGCCCTCCGCCTCGGCTGCCTTCAGGCCGTCCCTGATCGCGAGAAACTGCCCGACGACGTTTGCCGCGCGCGCACGATGCTTCTTGCTGAGTCTGCTTTCTTTGATTCTGTCCAGAGCTTCCGACATGCGAGCCTCCGTTTTGTGAACGACACCAGTATGCCAGAAAGGCAAAGCGCCCCGCCGCCTACCTGCCGGGCGCGGCGTGCTTGTCGAAAGGCTCCCGCTCCTTCACAGCCTGGGTGTCCAGGGCGGCGAACCGCTGTGGATCGCGCAGCCGCCACAGGCGCAAAGCCACGTGGATCTCCAATGCACGCCCCGCCTCGCGCCAATCCGCCAACAGCGCATGGATCGCCTCCAGGCGCTGGCGCAGCGTATTGATGTGCAGGGAAAGGCTTCTCGCGGCTTCGGCCGCGTTATAGCCGCAATCCAGGTAAGCCAGCAGCGTGCCGGCCAATATCGTGCGGCGCGTGTCGTGCGTGGCCGGGCCGGCATACAACTTTCCCAGCGTGGCCGTGAAAAACCCTTCGATGGCGGCTGCATCGGCGCGATTGAAGAGCGGGACGTACAAGGCGAGCCGGCTTTCGTCGAAGAGTTCGCCGCGCCGGCCCAGCGCATCGAGCAGGTCCAGGCAGCACTGCGCGCGCTCGAACGACTTCGGCAGACCGTCGGCGTGCCCGACGGCATCGCCCACGACTCCCACGAACGTCTCGCGATGACGGCGCAGGCAAGCCTGAAGCGCCGCCCGGACCGGCTCCATCCGCAAGGTGTTGGCCAGCACGATGAGAGAGTCCCCGGCCTCGTCGAACAAGGCGCTCGACGTCCCCAGGCGGTCCGTCAACTGCCGGCATAAAGAGGCGCAACCGTCCTTTCCCGTCCGGACCAGCAGCAGGGTCATCGGCCGGTGGATGTCGACACCGTACTTTTCCGCTTGCTGCGCAAACCGCTCGGACCGGCCTCGAGGCTCGTGGACCAAGCCGTGCAGCACGGCCGGCGCGTCGGACATCAGGGACAGGGTACGCTGCGCCTTGAGCAGCAGCACGACGCCTGTCACCATGGCGCCGCGCTCGAAGATGCGGGCGGCCACCTCGCTCAGGGGCCGGGGCGTGTGCAGCACCAGCCCGCCCAGCGGCCCCTCGCCGCCGACGATGGCGCAGACAGTGCGCAGCTTCCGGTACGTCACCGAGCGCCCGGTGCGCCGGCTTTCCCCCAAGGCGGCATACGCCGCATCCTCGATCCAGCGCCCCTCCGGCGCCGGCGCCTCGACGCCCCGCTCGGCATGGGCCGCCACGATTTCCCGGCCTCCCTCATCGCAGACGGCGACCCTGCCTCCCAGGCGGCGCGCCAGCATTTCGCAGAGATCCGACAGATCCCCGCCACGCGCCACGAGCGCGGTCAGTTGTTCATGGGCCTCGGCAGCCGCACGCGTATTGGCCGTCTGCTGGGACAACCGCTCGTTGGTTTCTTCGGCCCGCGCCAGCGCATCCCGCGCCTGCTCGAACAGGCGCGCATTGCCGATGGCCACGCAGGCCTGGGCGCCCAGGGTCGACAAGATCGAGATTTCCCAGGCCGTGTACGCACGCACATAGCGGTCGCCCACGAACAGCACGCCGGAAACTTCGTCGGCGCTCAGCAGCGGCACGCCCAGGATCGAGGCGATGTTCTCGCCGCGCATGGCGTCGTCGATGAATCTGGAATGGTTGAAGCGGCCATCGCCCGCATAATCCGAGGAAGAATAAGGGCTGCGGTGCCGCGCCACATAGCCGCACACACCGGTATCCAGGCCGACGCGGATCGTGCAAAACCGTTCGGAAAACGCACCATCGGTGGCCCGCACGTAAAAATCACGGCGTTCCGGATCGTAGACGGACAAGTAGCCGACGTCGCACCCCAGCAAGGCCCTGGCCCGCCTCACGATGACCCGCAATACCTCATCGATATCGACGATCCGGGTCAGATCCTGCGCGGTCTCGATGACCGCCATCAGGCCGCGCTCGCGCTGCTGGTGCTGCTCGAGACGGTCCTTGACCGTCAACCCCATGGACAAGGTCTCCGACGCGCGGACCTTGTCCGCCCCGTCCGGCATCCCGGTCAGACGATCGCGCAAAGCCTCCAGCGCCTGGCGCTCTGCATCCCGATGCAGAAGGCGGACCACCTCGCCTTCGAGCGCGCGCGGATCACCGGGCTCGGAGCGCGCCCCGGCGCCCGCCTCGCGGGCGCCGGCGGATCGCTCGGCCGTACTATCCATCATGAAATGAAGTGGACGAACAGAACATGAATTAAATCCATAAATGTTTTATTCAACTATATATCGACTGTCCGCTGGTCTATACACTTCTTTCATCGCCCCGGCTTTTTCCCCCGCCGGCCTTCATCGCCCCCTTCCAGGACACAGCGGCATGGATTCCCAGATTCCCGATTTCCGTTCATTCACTCCGGCGCAGCGCCTGGAGGCCGTGGCCCTCAAGGCCGGCCTGGACGCCGGCGATGTCCACCGTCTGGCCCGGCCGGGCGCCCTGCCCCTCGAAACCGCCGACGGCATGATCGAGAACGTGCTCGGAACCTTCGAACTGCCCTACGCGGTCGCGGGCTATTTCCAGGTCAATGGCGCGGACGTGCTCGTCCCCATGGCGGTCGAGGAGCCCTCCGTCGTGGCGGCGGCCTCGCACATGGCCAAGATCGCACGAGGGCACGGCGGCTTTCAGACCTCCAGCACAGGGCCCATCATGCGGGCGCAGGTTCAGGTCCTGGGAGTCTCCGATCCCTACGGCGCGCGCCACGCCATCCTGCAGCATCGCCAGGAGATCATCGATCACGCCAACAGCCGCGACTACATCCTGACGGGGCTGGGCGGCGGCTGCAAGGACATCGAAGTGCACGTATTCCCGGACACGGCGCGCGGCGCCATGGTCATCGTCCATCTGCTGGTGGACGTGCGCGACGCCATGGGGGCCAATACCGTCAACACCATGGCCGAGGCCGTCGCGAGCCGCATTGAACGGATCAGCGGCGGCCAGGTCCGGCTACGCATCCTGTCGAACCTGGCCGACCTGCGCCTTTCCCGCGCCAGCGTACGGATCCCCGCCCTGGCGTTCGAGCGCCCCGGCCAGCCGGGCAAGGATGTGGTCGAGGGGATCGTCGACGCGTGCGAATTCGCCGCCGTCGATTCCTACCGGGCGGCCACGCACAACAAAGGCATCATGAACGGCATCGATCCGGTCGTCGTGGCCACGGGAAACGATTGGCGCGCCGTCGAAGCCGGCGCGCATGCCTACGCCTGCCGCCAGGGGCGCTACACCTCATTGTCGAACTGGGAGATCGCCGCCAACGGCGACCTGGTCGGCACGCTCGAGATGCCCATGCCCGTCGGCCTGGTCGGCGGCGCCACCAAGACCCATCCGCTCGCCCAGCTTTCGCTCAGGATTCTGGGCGTGCGCACGGCCCAGGCATTGGGAGAAATCATCGTCGCCGTGGGTCTGGCGCAGAATATGGCGGCGCTGCGCGCCCTTGCGACCGAGGGCATTCAACGCGGCCATATGTCCCTGCATGCCCGCAACATCGCTTTGAACGCGGGCGCCCGAGGCGATGAGATCGCCTGGGTGAGCGCCCGGATGGTCGAGGCCGGCGACGTGCGCGCGGACCTCGCCCGCAAATTGCTGCAGGAACGGCGCGCCTCCGCCCCGGCCGATTGATCATCACAACAACACAACCGGCCGGCGAGCCGGGCATACCATCAACCAGGAGACGACTCATGAAAACAGGCATTCCCCGCCACACGCTCATCGCCACCGCCCTGCTCGGCCTGATCGCTGCCGGTGCGGCCCAGGCGGCGACCGATCCGGACGTCGTCCGCATCGGCTTCATCACCGACATGTCCGGCCCCTACGCCGACACGGACGGCCCCGGCGGTCTCGAAGCCATCCGCATGGCCGTGCAGGACGCCGGCGGCACCATCCTCGGAAAGAAAATCGAAATCCTCTCGGCCGACCACCAGAACAAACCCGAAATCGCCTCCGCGCGCGCCCGGGAATGGATCGACCAGCAGAGCCTTTCCATGCTGATCGGCGGCGTCAACTCGGCTGCCGGCCTGGCGATGAACGGGATCATCAACGAAAAGCGCGTCCCCTACATCAATATCGGCGCGGCCACCGCGCGGCTCACCAACGAAGATTGCACCCCCTATACGGTCCATTACGAATACGACACCGTCGCCCTGGCCAAGGGCACCGGATCCGCCGTGGTCAAACAGGGCGGGAAATCCTGGTATTTCCTCGTGGCGGACTACGCCTTCGGCCATTCCCTGGAAGCCGACACCAGCGCGGTCATCAAAGCGAACGGCGGCACCGTGATCGGTTCGGTCAAGCATCCGCCCACCTCGCCCGACATGTCCTCCTACATCTTGCAGGCGGCTTCTTCGGGCGCCCAGGTTCTGGGTCTGGCGAATGCCGGAGCCGACACCATCAACTCGATCAAGGCCGCCAACGACTTCGGCCTGGCGGACAAGATGAAACTGGTCGGCCTGCTGATGACCATCAATGACATCCACGGCCTGGGCCTGCCCGTCGCCCAGAAGCTGCTGATGACCGACAGTTGGTATTGGGACAAGAACGACGCCACCCGCGCCTTTGCCCGGCGTTTCGAGCAGGCCATGCACAAAATGCCGAGTACGCACCAGGCAGCGGCCTACTCGGCCACGACCACCTACCTGAAGGCGGTGCAGGCGGCTGGAACGACCGACGCCGACAAGGTCATGGCGCAGCTCAAGAGCATGAAGCTCGATGACATGTACAGCAAAGGCTTCATCCGCGCGGACGGCCGCTACGTGCACGACATGTACCTGATGCAGGTGAAGACGCCCGAGGAGTCCAAAGGCCCCTGGGATTACATGAAAACGGTCGCCACGATTCCCGGCGAGGAGGCCTTCACCCGTCCTCAAGACTCGACCTGCCCGCTCATGAAAAAGGCCGGCTGATCAGGCACCGGGCCGGGACGCCTCCCCCAATGGAAGCGCCCGATCAGCCCAAAGGCATCGTCCACCATATCGGCGTCGTCTATCCGCGCCGGGGCGACCAGTTGCAGGTCTTCATTCCCAAGGGCCACACGCTGGGGCCCGGTTCGCGGGTGACGCTGCACCTGGACAACCGCACCGGCGTGGACGAAATCGACGCCGACCTGCGCGTGTACCGGACATCCTACAAAGGCAGGGTCATCCACAGCGACGAAAGCTGGATCACCCTCGAACCCATCGAATACATGCTCATCCACGGCAGCAGGGTCGTGGACGAGCGGCGCGCACCCGGCTACGAATTCCCCTCCGACACGCGTGCGGCCGTCCGCCTGCCGGACTCCCCGCTCGAGCAGCTCGGTCCGATCCAGGAAAAAGAGCACCACAACAAGGTCGGCATCCTCACCACGATGGCCCGGGACCAGCCCCACACCACGGTGTTGGCCTTCCTGAACACGGAGGCGGACGACGTCTTCGTCATTTCGACGCCCGACACATTCAAGATGCAGTTGCTTCAGCGCGATCCGCGCTGCTTCTTCATCATCGACGAACGCGCCAAGTTCACCTTCGAGCAAGCCATCGAGTGGAACTACACCATTCTGGAAACCCGGGCGCACAGGGTTCCGCCGGCCTCGCCGGTCTATGAGCAGGTCCGCACCGCCTTCGTGCTCAAGAACCCCTGGGAGGCGGGCTTTTTCAGGCTGGACGGCCTGGAGATGGTGCACCTGGCATGCAAGGCCATGGTGTTCGCGGGCGAACCCAGGCCCCCGGGCTGAACGTTCATTGCGCGCCGGCGCGCCGCGCGCGCTCTGCCTCGACCCGCGCCGTCACGTCGCGCGCCATGGCGACCGAGCCGATGGCCGCGCCAGTCTCGTCCTTGACCAGCGCAAAGGTCATTTCCACATAGCATTTGCCGCCGTCCTTCTTCACGCCCCGCGTCAGGGTCGGGCGGCCTTCGAGTTTCGTGCGGCCGCTGGCCAGCGCGGCATCGTAGCCGGCCCAATGGGCGGTGCGCAAATGCTCGGGAATGATCAGATCCAGGCTGGCGCCCAGCGCCTCGTCTCCGGAAAAGCCGAACAAGCGGCCGGCCGCCTGGTTCCAACGCACGATCCGGCCAGTCCGGTCCGCGTAGATGAGGGCATCGGTCGTTTGCTCGATGATCCGCTCAGCCAGATCCGGCGCGGCGGGCATATCGCGGATATCGCTCAGGATGCGGCAGAACAGAGCCGCCGGCAGCGACGTGCGCTCGGGCTCAGGCCCTTCGCCCGTCCGATGCACGAGATCGAATCCCCGCGTGGCGCGCAGCACGCCGCGCAGCCCTTCATTCTGGGCGAAACGCGCCCGGAGGGCCCGTTCGACCAGACGGTGATGGTCCGGAGAGCCGAACTCGATGCGGGTTTCACCCCAGTAGGCCCAGCGCTTGTCCGCTCCCTGGCCGCATTGCTTGGCCTCCCAGGCCCACGACTCGAAGGCGCGGCCCCGGGCCGGATGCGCGGGCGGAAATTTGATGCCCTGGATGAAACCCTCTACGGACGCCAGTGTCACCCCATCCAACCGAAACGGCGACAGGCTGAAATTGGACAGCGCCACCCCGCGCCAGTCGTCGGATGTGAATGCGATATTGATCGTTTTACCCGTCATGCAGATACCCCTCCACAGGCACCACTGTAGCGCACGAAGGCACGGACGGCATGAAGCCGCGCGCCGCGCATGCTACCGTATTCTCCTCTCCCACTTTGCAAGACTGCCCGCATGCGCGCCCACACAGCCCGGCTCGTTGATGACCGCATCCTGATCGAGACGCAGGACATCCCCCTGCCCGAGCCGGGGCCCGGGCAACTGCTGGTTCGCGTACACGCCGCCGGCCTGAACCGGGGCGAAATCCTGTCGCTGCGCCAGCAGCTGCCCGGAGAGCCGGTTGTTCTCGGCATCGAGGCGGCCGGAGAAGTCGTCCGGGCCGGAGCCGATGCCCGGCCCTTTCGGGCAGGCGACCGGGTCATGGGACGCTGCCGCGCCGCCTTTGCCGACTATGCGCTGCTGGACGCGCACGACGCCATGGCAGTCCCCGAGCGCCTGTCCTGGCCGCAGGCCGCCGCGCTTCCCATCGCCGCCATGGTTGTCTACGACATGCTGATCGGCCAGGGCCGCCTGGCCGCCGGAGAATGGCTGCTGATCACGGGGATTTCCTCGGGGGTGGGCGTGACCGCCTTGCAATTGGCCAAGACTTTGGGCGCACGGGTCATCGGCACCTCGGGCTCCACGCGGAAACTGGCGGCGCTGGAGCGGCTCGGCCTGGATGCGGGGCTGCACACCCGGGCGCCCGACTTCCACGAGGCCGTCATGGCCGCAACCGGCGGCCGCGGCGCCGACCTGATCGTCGACATCGCCGGCGGATCGGTCTTCGGCGAATGCCTCCGTTCATTGGCCTTCGAAGGCCGCCTGGCGGCGGTCGGCGCTCTGGACGGCGTGCGGGAGGCCCGGCTCGACCTCGCCGCCCTACACGCCAGGCGCCTGATGATCTTCGGTGTTTCCAGCAAGGGCTACGGGCCGGAACAGCGCCGGCGCATCGTCCAGGGCGTCGCCGACCGGATCCTGCCGCTGTATGCCAGCGGCAGGCTGACGCCCGCAATCGACCGGACATACCCCTTCGACGAACTGCAGGACGCCATTGCCCGCATGGAATCGAACGAACAGTTGGGCAAGATCGTGGCGGGCGAGGCATGAAGACCTTTCTGCTCTATCTGGCCACGGCATTCGCGGAAATCGCGGGCTGCTACCTGCCGTGGCTTTGGCTGCGCCAGGGCGGTTCGGCCTGGCTATTGCTGCCCGCCGCCCTCTGTCTGGCGGCCTTCGCCTGGTTGCTGACGTTGCACGAAGCCGCTTCAGGCCGCGTCTATGCCGCCTACGGCGGGGTGTACATCGGCGCCGCCATTCTCTGGCTGTGGATGGTGGATGGCGTACGACCCACCGCCTGAGACATCGGCGGCGCCGCCGTCACACTGGCCGGCATGGGCCTGATCGCATTCCAGCCCCGGTAGCGGGCCGGCACGCCGGGCGCTGACCGATACCGCCGCACCGGCCGCCCTATTTCGCCGCCATCCGGCTATCAAGGACGCGCCGCAGGCGCACCGCATCGCCGAAGCGCGCACCGCTCATGCCCTGCGCATCGAGCAGCACCATGGCCAGGTTGCGGCCGCCGAGCCGGACCATCATCACCAGGCAGTCGCCGGCCTCGCGCGTCGTGCCCGTCTTGGAAGCCAGAATCTCCCAGTGAGGCCTGCCCACCAGCATGTTGGTGTTGCGAAACGTCCGGCCCTCGATACTGTACCGGGCATCGGTGGTGAACGCCCGGATCAGCGCCCGCCCGGACGCCGCATGAATCAACCGGGCCAGATCCCGGGCCGACGAAACATTCTCATTGGACAAGCCGATAGGCTCGACGAAGCGGGAATCCTCCATGCCCAGCGCCTTCGCCTGCGCATTCATCGCCTCGACGAACGCTTCCATGCCGCCCGGGTAGGTGCGCCCCAACGCATGGGCCGCGCTGTTCTCGGACGAGGTCAGCGCCAGGTGCAGCAGGTCGGCCCGGCTCAAGCGTGCGCCAACGGCCAGGCGCGATGGCAGTTCGCTGGGCACGTCGACGTCGCCGGCATCGATGGCGATCAGCTCGTCCATGGTCAGGCCCGCGTCGACCACCACCAGCGCCGTCATCAACTTGACGATGGAGGCGATCGGCCGCACGACATCCTCGCCCCGGGCGAAGAGGACGTCTGACGTATCCATGTCTTTCACGAAAATTGCGGCGGACTTGAGCTTCTCGATTTCCTTGGCCGGATCCCGCGTGACCAGCGGCGCTTGGGCGGAGGCATCCGGATCCAGCGGCGCGGGCGCCGCTCCCCAGCGTGCCGCCGCGACGCGCCGCCCGTAGCCATGCTGGCAGATCGGCAAGGCCGGTTGGGCATTGCAGGGATGGAAATTGGCCGTCTGGGCAGGTGCGCGAGACGGCCCGCCAACGCCCGCAAGGACAATCGCCGCAACGCCGAATGCCCCCCACAAGTGCCGCCATCGCATGATCCGGTCCCCTGGCGCAAAAAGCTCACTGCCCGCCGCGCCCGATCAGCGGCGGGCCGGATGTAAAGGAATGCTGCTCAAGTGTGCCTTTTGTACACAGACCGCGCAAGACTTTTCATGCTTCAAGGACCGCCCGTACCCTGCCGCCCGCTCAGACGGCCAGGGGTTCGAGCGCCGGCCGGGCGTACTGGCTGGGCGCCACCCCGAGGTATTTGCGGAACATCGCGGTGAAAGCCCCCTGGTTCTGGTAGCCGAGGTCCAGGGCGATGTCCAGGATCGAGCGGCCTTGCTCGAGCCACGCGAGCGCCAGGCGCAGCTTGGCATGATGGCGCCAGACCGTGAAGCTGATACCTGTTTCCTGCAGGAACAGGCGATGCAGCGTGCGCTCGCTGCACCCCATCTCGGCTGCGAACTGGCCCAGCGTGGTGGCGTCATCCGGATGCAACTGGATATGCGCGCAAATGGCGGCCAGGCGCCGATCGCGGGGTTCGGGCAACTCGATCGGCACATCCGGGCGGTCGATGATCTTTTCAAGCAGCAATTCCTTGAGCAGGGCGACCTTGCGGCTGGCGGGAGGCTGTGGGCCATAGCGCGTCAGTGAACGCATGACCTCGCGCAGCAGCGGCGTGACGTGCAGCATGCAACTGCGTTCGGGCAGATTGAGAGGGCCATGCGCCTCGAACTCGAAGGATTTCATCCGCACGTTGCCCAGAGCGCGGATATGGTGGCGGCGACCGCCGCCCGCCAGCCAGAGGGCGCACGACGAAGACACCACCCAATGGCCGTCCGCCCCGGACGCCAGCAGGACGCCGGTGACCGGGAAGATCAGGCGCGAGCGGCCGCACTCCGGGTCGGTGACCACGGCCGCATCCGGAAAGGTCTGGACGGCACTACTCAACATGAAATGAGCACCTGGATCGAATCGCATGGCACAGCCCTCAACGTAAAATCGGCGCCGCGAATGCGGCGTGCATCCCACCTTGAACGGAACTGCCTGAGCTCAGTATGGCCCATGCAGGCGATTTAAAGCGTCGGGGTTTTCCAGCGTTGACGTATCTTGCGTGATCTCCCCGTTTTCAGCGACGATGCGCAACAAACGCCGCATGATCTTTCCTGATCGCGTTTTGGGCATGGCATGGCCGAACCAGATCTCGCGCGGCTTGGCGATCGGCCCGACCTCGCGCATGACCCAGTCTCTCAAAGCCCCCGCCAGAGCGGGCGCATCGGCCTCGCCGGGCAACTCGTCCTTGGGCACCACGAAGGCCACCACGGCCTCGCCGGTGACCGGATCGGGCCGTCCCACCACCGCCGCCTCCGCGACCGCTTCATGGGCCACCAGGGTGGATTCGATCTCGGTGCCTCCCAGGCGATGCCCCGACACGCTCAACACATCGTCGGTGCGTCCCATGATCCAGCAATAGCCGTCGGAGTCGAGCTGGGCGCTGTCTCCCGACAGGTAGGCACCGCCGAGTTCCGGCGGAAAATAGCTCTTGACGTAGCGCTCAGCGTCGCCCCATACCGTGCGGATCATGGCGGGCCAGGGACGGGTGATGACCAGATAGCCGCCCTTGCCTTCGGGCAGACCGCGACCGGCCTCATCGACCACGTCGATCTCGATGCCCGGCAGCGGCAAGGTGCAGGAACCCGGCTTGAGCGGCGTCGCGCCGGGCAGCGGAGCGAGGATATGCCCACCGGTCTCGGTCTGCCACCAGGTATCGACCACCGGGCAGCGCCCGCCGCCGACTTGCTGGTGGTACCAGACCCAGGCCTCGGGGTTGATGGGCTCTCCCACCGAACCCAGCAGCCGCAGGCTGGACAAGTCGTAGTTCGCCGGCGCCGTCTCCGGCGCCGCGCTGGAGGCCTTGATCAGTGAACGAATGGCGGTCGGCGCCGTATAGAAAATCGTGACCTTGTGGCGCTGGATCATGTCCCAGAACCGCCCGGCATCCGGATAGGTGGGCACGCCCTCGAAGACGATCTGCGTCAGGCCAGCCGCCATGGTGCCATAGACGATGTAGCTGTGGCCGGTCACCCAGCCGATGTCCGCCGTGCACCAGAACACATCATCGGG
The DNA here is from genome assembly GCF_040955415.1 of Castellaniella ginsengisoli. Lineage (NCBI taxonomy): Bacteria > Pseudomonadati > Pseudomonadota > Betaproteobacteria > Burkholderiales > Alcaligenaceae > Castellaniella > Castellaniella ginsengisoli. Next base: position 2,769,585 of record NZ_CP158257.1, read on the forward strand.
CTTGGCGTCGAACACCCATTGCGCGCTCATTTTCGCCCACAGCAGATAGCCCGCCGAGCTGTGCTGGACCCCCTTGGGTTTGCCCGTGGAGCCCGAGGTGTAGAGGATGAACAAGGGGTGCTCGGCCTCCACCGATACCGGCGCGCAGGTGTCGGCCTGGCCGTCCTCGATCTCGTGCAGCCAGTGGTCGCGGCCGTCGCGCCAGTCCACGCGCCCGCCGCTGCGGCGGTAGACGATCACTTGGCGCACCCGTTCCGTATCGGGCCCGGCCAGCGCCTCGTCCACCGCCGCCTTCAAGGGGATGGCCCGCCCCCCGCGCATCTGCTCGTCCGCGGTGATCACCAGGCTCGCCTGCACATCGACAATGCGCTGATGCAGGCTCTTGGTCGAAAAACCGCCGAACACGACCGAGTGCGTGATGCCCAGTCGGGCGCACGCCTGCATGCAGGCGATGGCTTCGATGGACATCGGCATGTAGAGAATGGCGCGGTCTCCCTTGCGGTAGCCCAGGCCCGCGATTCCATTGGCGATGCGGCAGACGCGCGCATGCAGCTCGCGGAAGCTGACCGTCTGCACCCGGCCGTCGTCGGCTTCGAACACGATGGCCGGCTTGTCCGCATTGCCATTGCTCAAATGGACATCGAGGCAGTTTTCCGAGACATTCAGTTCGCCGTCGTCGAACCAGCGGTAGAACGGCGCATCGGATTCATCGAGCACCCGCGTGAAAGGCTTGCGCCATACCAGCATGTCGCGGGCCGCCTCTCCCCAGAACGCGTCCGGGTCGCGCCGGGCCCGCTCACGCAAGGCCTGATAGGCCTCCATGCCCGAAACCGCCGCTGCGGCCTTGAATTCCGGCGCGGGGTCGAACACCCGCTTTTCCACGAGGATGGAATCGATCGCTCCTGACATTGCCGACCTCCTTTGATCGTAGGCATGAGTGGGTGCGTGCCGGGCCGTCGGCTCCGGCACGCCCGCCGGGGCGCCGTTCAGGCGGCGACCCCCAGATACCGGTTCATGATCTCGGGACGGGCACGCAGCTCTTCGCTGGTCCCGCCAAAGACGATATGCCCGGTATTGAGCAGGTAGCAGCGGCTGGCCATCGACAAGGCTGCCGCGACGTTCTGCTCGACCACCAGAATCGTGCGGCCTTGCTTGGCCAGTTCCTGGCAGACCTGCATCAGGTCGCGCACGATCAGAGGCGCCAGCCCCTCGAAAGGCTCGTCCAGGAGAATGAGCCGCGCATCGCGGATCATCGCCCTGGCAATCGCCACCATCTGCTGCTCGCCGCCGGACAGTTCGCGCCCCTTGTTGTTGCGCCGCTCGTACAGGCGCGGAAAGGTGCGGTAGATTTCCTCGTAGCTCAACGGCTTGGCGGCCGTCATGGTGGCGAGCTTGAGGTTCTCGTGCACCGTGATCCCCCCGATGACGCGGCGCTCTTCGGGGACGAGCTGCAGGCCCTGCCGGGCGATCTCGTGGGCGGGTTTGTCGTGGATGGGCATACCCGCGAACTCGATCGAACCCGATTTCGGGCTCAAGGCGCCCGCAAGCGTCTTGAGCAGGGTCGATTTGCCTGCGCCGTTGCGTCCCAGCAGGGCCACGACCTCGTTTTCATGGATTTCGACCGACACATCGAAGAGGATGTGGGAATCCCCATAGTAGGTATTGATGCGCTCAGCGCTCAGCAGGCTCATTGTCCGAATCCTCCCAGGTAGGCGTCCTGCACGGACGTGTTGGCCTTGATTTCCTCGGGCGTGCCTTCGGCCAGGAAATTGCCGTCGTACAGCACCGTGATGCGATCGGCCAGTTCGAACATGGCGTCCATGTCGTGCTCGACGATGAGCACCGTGCGGCCCTTGCGGATGGTCTTGAGCAAGGCCACCGCATGCACGCGCTCTTCGGGGCTCATGCCCGCCAGCGGCTCATCGAGCAGCAGCACATTGGCGCCCGTGGCCAGGGCCAGGCCGATCTCGACGCGGCGCTTTTCCCCATAGGACAGCTCATGGATGGGGATGTCGGCCCGCGCGGTGAGCTCGACCATCTCGATGGCCGCCTCGACCTGCTCATGGCATCCTTTCACCCCCTCGATCGTCGCCAGCGCATCGAAGCGGAACGGACCGCGCTTCTGCCCGAGGACCGACATCAGGATGTTCTGGCGCACCGTCAGGGCATCGAACAGCTCATTGACCTGGTAGGACTTGCTCATGCCCAATTGGCAGACCCGGGTGACGCCGGCGCCGGTGATCTCGGACTCGCGCAGATATACGGAACCGGAGGTGGGCTGGATTTCACCCGCCAGCATGCGGAAGAACGTCGATTTGCCCGCGCCATTGGGACCGATCAGGCCGCGCAGCTCGCCTTCCTGGACTTCGATCGATACGCCCTTGACCGCCTTCAGGCCGCCGTAATGCTTGGCGATGTTGTCCGCGCGCAGGATCGGCCTGCCTTCGGGCAGGGGCGCCGATTCACGCATGAGCAACGGATGGCGGCCCGAGCGCGCGGACGACCCGGTGGCGGCGCCGGTCGAACCGACGGCCGCGGCCACCCGCCGGGCGGCCCGCCGGGCCTGCCAGGCGATGAACTCGCCGCAGATCCCGCGACGGAACACCGTCACCAGCACCACAAAGATCACCCCCAGGATCAGGCGCCAATACGAGCCCACCGCCTCCACGAACTGAAGCACCTCGAACAGGTACAGCCAGATCAGGGCGCCCAGCAGCGGGCCGAACAACGTCCCCGCGCCGCCCATCACAGTCTGGATGACCACCTCGGCGGACGTATGGATGTTGAAGGCGTCAGGCGGCATGTACCCCTGGAACAACCCGAGCAGGCCGCCGGCAATGCCGCCGTAGCCGGCCGCGACCACAAAGATCGCCAGCTTGTAGGACTGAATGCTGTGTCCCACGGCCATGGCGCGCTGGGGATTGTCTCGGATCGCCGTCAGAATCACCCCGAACGGAGAGAACGAAATCCGCCGGGCGAGCACGAAGCCGATGAAGAACATGACAGCCAGGAAGGTGTACATGGGCCAGCCCGGCGCGATGACATAGCTGAAGAAGCCCAGGTCGATCGAGGCCTCCGGAATCCCCGGAATCCCGTTCTCGCCCCCCGTCCAGTCGCGCAACGGGCCGAACTCCAGGAAATAGATCATCTCGGCGAAGGCCAGCGTACTCATCGCGAAATAGATGCCGCTGCGCCTGAGCGTGAGGTATCCGATCGCCAGGCCCAGCACGGCGGCCACCGCCACCGACAGGATCAGCGCCAGCAGCATGTTCTCGACGATGCCGCTGGTCATCAGGTAGGCCGTCACGAACGCGCCCGTGCCGTAGAAGGCGGCCTGCCCGAAGGACAGCAGCCCCGCATAGCCGAACAACAGGTCGAACCCCAGGCCGAACAGGCCCCAGATCAGCACCCGGCCCAGGAGATCGGGCCCGGCGCCCACCAGCGGCGCGAGAAACGGCGCCACGGCCAGCACTGCAATGGTCAGACTCTCAGCCTTGTAGCGGCGCCGCACACCCGCTGCGGGATGCACGGCCGGCCCGCCGTCTTGGGTCGCCACCGCGCCCGGCTGGATCGCCACGGAATCATCATGCCTGCTCATGCCCTGCCCTCCACACCCAGCAGCCCTTGAGGCCGAACGATCAGGATCAATGCCATGGCCGCGAACAGCATGACATCGGAATAAACGGGATTGAACAGCGACGTCAGGCTGAGAATCTGGCCCGCCACCAGGCCGCCCAGCACCGCGCCCGGAAACGAACCGACACCGCCCAACACCACCACCACGAAGGATTGGATCAGGACCCGAAAACCCATGTCGGGCACGATCGAGACGATCGGCGCATAGATCATGCCGGCGAAGCCGGCCGCCGCCGCCCCCACGCCGAATACCACCAGAAAGGCGCGCTGGATATTGATGCCCAGCAGCCGCACCATCAGCGCATCCTCGATGCCCGAACGCACGATCAGCCCCAGGCGGGTGCGGTAGAGCACCAGCCAGCACAGGCCCAGCGCCACGGCGGCAATCAGCAGAATCTCGATCCGGTACAGGGGATAGGTCACGAATCCCATGTCCACGACGCCTTCGCCCCAGGACGGCACCGGCACGCGCTGGCCAATGCCGCCGTAGATGGCGCGGATGATCTCGACCACGACGATGCTGATGCCGAAGGTCACGAGGATCTGATCCTCGACCGGCCGGCTATAGAATTTGCGGATCAGGCCGCGTTCGAGCACCAGCCCCACGACCATGGCCGCCAATGCGCCTGCGGCAATGCTCAGGACGAAGGATTCCGTTGCCAGGTACGTCGAGAATCCGGCGTACGCGCCGACGACGAACAACGCGCCATGCGCGAAGTTGATCAGGCCCAAAGTGCCATAGATGATGGTCAGGCCGGCGGCGATCAGGGCGAGCAATATCCCCAGCGCCAGCCCATTGAAGACCTGAGACATGAACAAGCCGAGTCCAGGCATATTCCCCCCTTTTCACAATTGAATGGAGCCGGCACCCACGCCTTCCCGGCCTGGGTGCCGCGCAACGGCGCCTAGGTGTAGTCGGTCATCTTGCAGCCGGCATAGCCGACCGGCGGCAGGGTCGCGACCCCGTCGGCGATGGCCACGATGTCGACCAGATCGTCCTTGTCCTTGATGTCCGAAGGTTTCTTGCCGCGCACAATGGTGAAGTTGGCAGCGCCGTCATGATCCTCGGCGCGGAAGTACGCCTCTCCGCCCATGGTGTACGGGCGCTTGTGGTTGATGCTGTCCTCGAGCGCCTTGACGACTTCGGCCGGGTGGAAGGTGCCCGCGCGCTCGATGGCATCGGCCCACAGCAAGGTGGTCATGTAGGCGTTGTGCTCCGGGTCGCGGGGTTTGGCGCCGAACTTCGCCTCGTAGGCCTCGACGAAATCGCGCGCGATTTCGTTCTGCTCTGAATAGGCATGCCAGAACACCATCGTGCCGTAGACCCCCTCCATGATCTCGGGACCGACTTCCTCGAGCATGTAGGCGGGCATGTAGGGCACGCACATCTTCATGTTCTTGAGCACGCCGAACTGGTGCGCCTGCTTGGCCGAATTGACGGCGTCCGCCCCGTAGTCGTGATTGATCAGGATGTCGGCGCCGCTATTGGCGATGTTCAGCATGTAGGCGCTGTAGTCGGTCGCCCCCAGGGGATGGATCTGGGGGGTATCGATGGTCGTCCAGCCTTGCTCCTCGGTGAATTTCTTCATGAACTCGTGGATGGAGTGGCCGTAGTTGTAGTCCGGCACCAGGTGGATGGCTTTCATGTTCTTGCCGTAGGCTTCGGCCAGCACCGGCGCGATCGCCTTGGAAGCCGTGTAGGCGTGATGGCACAGGCGAAAGCCGTAGCGGCGGCAATCCTTGCCGGTCGTGTCGCTGGAGCCGCTGATGATGGGAAAGTACAAGGTCTTGGCGCGGTCGCAGGTGTTCTGCAGCGCAATCGCCACCGAGCTGCTGACGCTGCCCGCGATCATCATGGCCTTGTCCTGGCGGATGAAACGCGTGGCCGCCTGCACGGCGCTGTTGGGCTTGGTTTCGGCATCGCCGATGGCCAGCACCAGTTTCTTGCCCAGGATGCCCTGCTTGGTCAACGGGGAAATCTTGCGCACGCGCGGATCGCCGTTGTTGATCAACTCGGCGGCCAGTTCGAAGCCGCGTTTCTGGCCATTGCCCTCGGCCGAATACGGCCCCGTCAAATCCAGGGTGAGGCCGGCGGTCACGGTATCCCCGGCCACGCCGTCCGGATAGTTTCCGAGCTTCGGATAATCCTTTTGCTGGGCCAGAGCCGCCTTGCCATAAAAAGCCGGGACGGCCAGAGCGCCGGCGGCGCCGGCGGAAGTCTTGAGAAAACTGCGGCGTTTGGCCGAGTATGGCGTTTCGATGCGTCGATCCTGGTGTTTCACGATGATGTCTCCTGTTTCCTATGATGGGCGGGGTAAAACAAGGGTGCGGATCGTGATGAATGGCGAATATGAATATTCGATATCCAAACAAGCCGCCATATTGCTCCGAAACCAAAAAATAGAAATAAAACCGCTGTTATTTCTATTTTCCGGGCCGGAGATTCTAATTATTTGAAACTCAAAAATGCAGTCGTAGATTATCAAAGCGGATTTTTAAAAACCGCCTCGTTTCTGACACGAAAACACTCGTTTATGACTTTTTGAGGCCGGCTAGGGAAAACACCAAAATGTGCGAAAGGCGCAAGAAAAAAGGCTTGCAAGACAAAATCTTGCAAGCCTTAAGGAAATACCGGGCGCCGCCGAAAGAGGCGCGCGATCAAGGGAAAGCATATGAAATACGGCGGTCTCCGGCAATATGCCGCAAACCCCGCGAGATAATCAAAAAGTATATATAAAAAATCTGGTCGAAATACCCCACACTGCTATTGATAGCATTCGTTTCTTACACCAAACTTACAACAAAGACCGGGCGTCGTTTTTCAGCAAAACGGGGGTCGGCGCGCTACGCCTGGGATTCGGGCGCCGGCACGGAGCGCACCCGGCCCTTGCGCGTGTCCGTGCCCGGCAGCCAGCCGCTTCTGCGCCGCACGGCACCACATGGGCACAAAACCCAGCCTGCCGCGCGGCCGGAAACCACGGTCGATCCGATCGACCCCGCCCTTCTGCCCCGAGCCCTGCCTTATCCAGGCTTGCGCGCCAGCATGGTGGCGAACTGCAGTTGCGCCCCATTGTGCATGGTGCCCAGGTCTTCGTTGTAATTGACGAGATCCCAATCCCGGTAGTGCGTGCTGAGTTCGCCCGACGCCAAGGTGAACGGGAAATTCATGGGACACGGATAATCTGCCGTGTCCATTGCGCAGACGATCAGGTTGTAGCCGCCCGGAAGCGTGCGCCGGCGCATGTCGGACAGCACCGCCTCCACGCGCGACGGGTCGATGAACATCAGCGTCACGGTGCAGACGATCAGGCCGTAATCCGCTTCGATGCGGGCTTGCTGGATGTCGTAGACCCGGGGCGTGATCGTGCCGATGCCTTCCTGGCGGATGATGGACTGCAGCGTGGCGATGGCCTGGGGATTTGCGTCGACGGCGGTAACCTTGAAACCCTGCTGGCTGAGATACAGGGCATTGCGCCCGCTCGAGCACCCCATGTCGAACGCATCGCACGGCGCGATGATTTCACATGCCTTCACGACTTCGCTGTGGGCCTGGTTCAGGCCGTAGCGGCTATTCAGATCTTCCATTGGCAGAAATCCCATCGATTCGCACACCCTGGGCGACCGAGCCGTCACGACGGCGCGCCCGGTGCTTTTCATAAACACGGCGATGGTAGCAAACTGCGACGGCAACACTTCCAAAGACCCTATTTCCCCGCCTGCCGTCTTTTGGGCCGGCATGGTCCCAGTGCTTCGTCTCCTGCCTGAAAACGCCGGGACAGATCCCCCGCAAAAGAACAAGGGGCCCACAGAGCGCGCTCTGCAGGCCCTTGGCAAGGCTGGTCGGAACAGTAGCCCCCCCCTACGCCCCCGTCGGGGGCGCGCCAGCCTCCTTAACGCATTGCAACGCGGTCCAGACGCTCACCGAAGCGCGACACCCAAAAATCGATGAGCTCATGCACCTGGTCGGCGGAGGGCGCGGCGGTACGTCCTGCAACGGTCGCGCCGCTTTCACGGCCATCGATCGTCGCTCCCAGTAGCCGGCCAGAAACGCTGTCCAGCACCTCGCCCTCGATCGACATCCGCAATATGTGCGGACTCGTGTCAGTGGCCATCCGCGCGACATTGAACAGCATTTTCGCCGGGACCAGGTCCGTCACCTTGAACTGCGGCGCCACCTGAGCCAGCCCCACTACGGCCACCCTCAGGCGTGCGACGCCCGGCCCAGCGGCCTTGACGATCTTGTACTGCCGAGCTTGCAGCATCGCCGTCATTTGAGACGTGTAATAGTCGGACAGCTCTCTCAAACGAGCGGTATCGAGCGCCTGGTAGTCCTGGCCGGTATTGATGATGAATGACAGATCTTCGACGAGGAAGCTGCGATACTGCCCCGGACGGAGATCCGGCGCAGTGTAGTGCCGAAACCCCGGCTCCTGCGGATCAGGCATCAACAAGCTGTAGTCATGCAAAAAACCCGACTGCGTCTCGGAGGGCGCCCGCGACGGCTGCGGGGCTGCACAGGCAGTCAGCAGGGCCAAACATGCCGCTGCGGCAAGCATCTTCATCATCTCTTCCCCCACCAATATGTATTCTTATACCAATATGTATTCTTATGACAAAAGATATTGAAATTTAAAGGGAAGGCCGAGGGGTGTCAACGCGAGTCAGAGCAAGGCAAGGGCGAAAAAACTCAGCGGGGCAAAAATGAATTCACTTCCGCAACAAAGGACAAGGGCCTACACACACCGAAGTATGTAGGCCCTTGTCTTTACTGCTTTTTTCGTGGTCGGGACGGCGGGATTCGAACTCGCGACCCCTTGCACCCCATGCAAGTGCGCTACCAGGCTGCGCTACGCCCCGAAAGAACGAAATTCTAGCATAGAAATTTTCATGCCGCTTGCGTTGCTGGCTGCTGTTCCGGCTGGCGGCGCTCGACGTACAAACACGGCCCGGCCTGCTTCTTGGCCTGGGCCTTGGCCTCACTGGCGGCCTGGGCGATCTGGTGATGTGATTGGTAAACGCCGGGCTCGACCTGGACAGCACCCAGCGACAGAGTCGGCAGGCCGTAGCGCCTGCGCTCGCCCCGTCGATCCTGGGCTTCGTAGCCTCCATCGGCCGCCTGCCCTTGCTCGGCCAGCAATTGGATCATTCCCTTGGAAAAGTCATCCAGAATCCGCCGGCACCGCTCCCGCCAGTCGCGACTGCGGAACAGCAGGATGAAGTCGTCTCCACCGATGTGGCCCAGGAAATCCTGACCAGCCTCGGCATAGGCCGACAGGGTCCGGCCCAGCAGCCGGATGACGTCGTCGCCGCGGCGATAGCCGAACGCGTCGTTGAAAGGCTTGAAGTCGTCCAGGTCGGCATAGCAAACGGCAAACGGCTGGCCATCGGCCAGGAACCGCTTGACTTGCCGATCGATGGGCACATTGCCCGGCAACTGCGTCAGCGGGTTCGCATGCTGGGCGGCACGCTGCTGCAAGAGGTTGAGCGCCTGCAACAGATCCTGGCTGGTACCGATGCCCAAATACCGCCCCTGCCCTGTGATGATGAAGTCATGGACCAGTCCATGGCCCTCCGACTCGGCCAACCAGCGGCTGAGCGTCATCAATGGCGTATGCATGTCGATGATCAGCGGCGCGGCATTCATGAACAGGCGGCAAGGCTTGGCGCCATACAGTTCGCGCTGATACGGGAGGGAAAAGCGCTCGATCAAGTTCGAGCGGGTCAGCGCGCCCACCGGAACATCGTCGTCCACGACCGGAATGGTGTGCAGTTCCGGATGCTGGCGAAAGAGCTCGAATACCGCCTCGTTCGAGACGGACGGCGCCACGCAGGGGGTGCGCCGCAACAGGCGCAAGGCCCGCCCCTCGGTTCCGTCGCATGCGCCGCCGGGCTCCAGCCCTTCTTGCGTATCGGCCAACCGGCGCTCGGCCAGACGGGCCGAGAGCTCCGACCAGTGGGTCCGATGGGGTTGCGCCACAGGCCGCTCGATGTAGTAGCCCTGGGCGCACGCCACGCCCAGATCGGCGACACAGGCCAGTTCGTCCAGGGTTTCGACGCCTTCGGCGACGACGACGGCGCCGGCAATGATGGCGATGTCGCAAATCGAACGCAAAATCTGCTGGCGCAGAAGGTCGTCCTGGATGCCGGCAGTGAACATCTTGTCGGTCTTGATGAACTCCGGTCTCAAATCCAGCCAGCGCCCCAGGTTCGAAAAACCCGATCCCAGGTCGTCGATGGCGAATTGCACGCCCTTGGCTCGCAGCCGGGTGACGGCTGGCGGCAGATCGGCCCAGAATCCGCCGTGGTCCTGCTCGGTGATCTCGATCACCAGGCGATCGGGATTCAGCCCGGTTTCGGCCAGCAGCGCAATCAGGTCCAGCGCACCGTCGGCCGCATGCAGCAAGGCCATCGGGCTGACGTTCAGAAACAGGCGGCCCGGCAGATTCAACGCCGCAAAGCGCTGGATCACGACCTGGCAGGCGCGGTGTTCAACCTGGATGTCCAGGCTGCGGGCGCGGGCGGCCTCGAACAGGCGGTCCGGCGTCCGCAACGGGCTGCCCTGCGGCCCCCTGATAAGCCCCTCGTACCCCAGCAGCATGTCGTCGTGCATCCAGAGGATAGGCTGGAAAACGGCGCTCAGCTCTGCGCGAAGCAGCAGCTCGGAGACATCATCCAGTCCTTCGGGATGCGCTTGATCGATCATGGGGGGCTCGCACCACACGGGATCCAGGTCAAATGACATGAAAGGCGACAAAAAGCACGCGGCAATGCCATACCTTAAATGAGATTCATGACAAGAGGATGACCCCGTGCGCGGCCATGCTGCAGTAAATCAAGCTTTCGGGCTTTGCCAGGCCGCTCGGCGCCCGCCCTCGCCCGGCTGCGCCGTGGGGCACACTACAAAAGGCCCAATTGCAGCCGCGCAGGCTCGCTGATCATCTCACGGCTCCAGGGCGGATCCCAGACCAGGTCGACCGTGGCTTCATCGACGCCTTCGATGTTGAGCAGCTTGTTGCGGGCCTCGTCGGCAATCATGGTGCCCATGCCGCAGCCGGCCGCCGTCAGGGTCATCTTGACCTCGATGCGGAAGCGGTCCTGGGTGCTGGCCGGCATGACGTTGCATTCGTACACCAGGCCCAGGTTGACGATGTCCACGGGGATTTCCGGGTCGTAACAGGTGGACAGCATGGCCCAGGCGGCATCCTCGACGGACTCGGCGGTGGCGGGCCCCTCGTGGACGTGTTTGACTTCTTCCGTCGGCTCGAAGCCCAGGGCGTCGCCGTCTTTGCCCTCGATGCGATAGAGGTTGCCCTCGACCATAACGGTATAGGTGCCCCCTAGCTGCTGGGTGATGACGGCCTCGCAGCCCGCCTCGATGGTGACGGGCGAGCCGTAAGGGACGGTGACCGCCGGGCAGTCCCGATTGACGATCACTTCCTGACGATTGAAGCTCATGATGTTACCTTTGATTCATCGCGTTATTCGGTGACGGCCGTGTCGCCCGCCCGGGTGATGGCGTTATGCAGCGTATGCCAGGCCAGCGTGGCGCATTTCACCCGCGAGGGAAACTCACGCACCCCCGACAAGACTTCGAGCTTGCCCAGATCGCAATCCGGGTGGGCCTCGGTCAGCATGGCGTGGATGTTGCGAAACAGCGCCTCGACCTGCTCGACCGGCTGGCCGCGCACGGCCTCGGTCATCAGCGATGCGGACGCGGTCGAAATGGCACAGCCATGGCCGATGAAACTCACTTCCTGGACGATGCCGCCGCCGACACGGGCATAGACGGTCAACTGATCGCCGCACAGCGGGTTGTGCCCGTCGGCGCGATGCGAGGCATCGTCCATCGCATGGAAATTGCGCGGCTTGCGGTTGTGATCGAAGATGACCTCCTGGTAGAGATCGCGCAGGCCGTCGTCGTTGTCCCTCATCGGCTATACCCCAAACAGTTTTTGTGCCTTGCGCACGCCCGCGACCAAGGCGTCGATGTCGCGCCCGTCGTTGTACAGAGCAAAAGATGCGCGTGCCGTGCCTGGAATGCCGAAATGCGACATCAGGGGCATGGCGCAATGATGGCCGGCACGAATGGCCACACCCTCGGTATCCAGGATCGTGCCCAAGTCGTGCGGATGGATGCCGTCCACCAGGAACGACAGAATGCCCGCCTTGTGCGCGGCCGTGCCGACCAGGCGCACACCCGGCAGCGCCCGCAGGCGCTCGGTGGCCTCAGCCAGCAACGCAGCCTCGTGCGCGGCGATGCGCTCCAGGCCGATGGACAGGACGTAGTCGATGGCGGCGCCCAGGGCCACCGAGCCGCCGATATTGGGCGTGCCCGCCTCGAAGCGCTGCGGGCCGGCCGCCCAGGTGCTGCCTTCGAAACTGACCGTGCGGATCATGTCGCCGCCGCCCTGCCAGGGCGGCATCCCGGCCAGGATCGCGCCACGCACGTAGAGGGCGCCGATGCCGGTGGGGCCGTAGAGTTTATGGCCTGAAAAGGCGTAGAAATCGCAATCCAGGGCTTGCACGTCCACTGGGGCATGGGCCACAGCCTGGGCGCCATCGACCAGCACCAGGGCGCCGGCCTCATGCGCCAGGCGCACCAGTTCGGCCACCGGATTGACCGTGCCCAGGGCATTGGACACATGGGCGATGCCCACCAGGCGCGTGCGTGGGTTCAACTGGGCGCGAAAGTCGTCCAGATCCAGCTCGCCGGTATCGGTGATACGCGCATGGCGCAGCACGGCGCCCGTGCGCGCGCACAAGAGCTGCCAGGGCACGATATTGGAGTGGTGCTCCATGCCCGTCACCAGGATTTCATCACCGGCGCGCAAGACATTCTGGCCCCAGGACTGAGCGACCAGATTGATGGCCTCGGTGGTGCCGCGCGTGAAGACCACGTCCTGGCTGTCGGGAGCGTTCAGCAGCACGCGCACGCGCTCGCGGGCCTCTTCGTACAGGTCGGTCGCATGCTGGGACAGCCAATGCACGCCGCGATGGATGTTGGCGTTGGACTGCTCATAGAACGCTTCCAGCGCCTGGATGACGGCGCCCGGCTTCTGCGTTGTGGCGCCATTGTCCAGATAGGCCAGACGGCGCTTGCGCACAGGCCGTGCCAGGATCGGAAAATCGCCGGCCCAAGGCGAAGCCAGGGGAGAATCGCCACCGGAGTCGGCCGCCAATTGGGCGCTGTGTTGAGAGGTCAGCGGCGCATTCATGCGGCTTCCTCCAGGGCGGCGCCGCCCGGCAGCAGTGCACGCACGGCGAGCTCGACCCGCCGGCGCAAGGGCTCGGATTCGATCTTTGCCACGCTGGCGGCGGCGAAGGCATAAATCAGGATGTCGCGGGCATGGACCTCGTCCAGGCCGCGCGAGCGCAGATAAAACAGGCTGTCGGCGTCGAGTCGGCCGACGGTGGCGCCATGGGCGCACTTCACGTCGTCGGCATAGATCTCCAGTTCGGGCCGCGCATCGGATTTTGCCAGGCGCGAGAGCAGCAGGCTGTCGTTGCGCTGGATGGCATCCGTGCCGTCAGCGCCCGGCGCCACCAGAATGCGCCCGGTGAAGACGCCGTGCGCAGCGTCGGCCATGATGCCGCGATAGGATTCATGGCTGACGCAGTGCGGTTTTTCGTGTCCGATCAGCGTGTGGTGGTCGACGTGGCGGCGCTGGTCCACATAATACAAACCGTTCAGCAGGGTTTCGCAACGCTCGTCGGCGAAATGCGTGGCGATATCGTGGCGCGCCAGCCGCGCGCCCAGGGACACCGAGTGCGAGGTGAATATCGAACCGCGCCCTTGAGTGGCGTCGATGTCGCCCAGGTGCCAGGCCTGCCCGGATTCCTGCTGCAGTTTCAGGTGGGTGATGCGCGCGTCCCGGTCGAGCCGCAGCCGCGTGGCCGCATGGCGGAAGTTTGCCGCATCAGGCACGCCGACGTAATGCTCGACCACCGTCGCCTGGGACCCGGCCCCGGCCTGAATCAGGTGGCGCAGAAAGTGCGCCGCGCGCGGCGAAGCCGCCGCGCAGACCAGATGGATGGGCTGCTCGACCGCGACGCCGCGAACCAGGTGGATCCAGGCGCCGTCGCTGGCCAGGGCCAGATTCAGGGCGCTGGTGCTGTGGCCGTCGGCCGCATCGCCGTAAGCGCAACGGATGGCCTCGGCGTGCTCGCTCCAGGCCTGCGACAGAGGCAGGACCGTAGCCCCGCCCGGCAAAGCGCCGACGTCGGACAAGTCTGCGTCGAAGGCGCCATCGACGAATACCAGCCAGTGCCCCGTTTCGCCAGCTTTGAGCGCGGCGATGCGTTCAGCCACGGATTGGACGCCGCCGTCTTCAAACGCGGCGGCGGCCAGCGGCGCCAGCGAGGTATGGCGCCAGGCTTCGATGCGCGGCGTGGGCCAGCCTTCGCTCATGAAGCGGTCCAGTGCCTGGCGGCGGGCCTCGGCCAGCCAGGGCACCCCGGCGCCAGGCAGACCGCCGGCGCGCCGGCCGAACGTATCGGCCCAGGCTTGCAGATCCGCACTCATGCCGCAGCCCCCCGGGCGGCGGGCTTGGCGCCGGCGGGCCTGGCGCCCTCGATCCAGCCGTAGCCCTTTTCTTCGAGCTCCAGAGCGAGCTCGCGCCCGCCCGAACGGACGATGCGGCCATGGGCCAGCACATGCACGTAGTCGGGCACGATGTAGTCGAGCAAGCGCTGATAGTGGGTGATGACGATCATGGAGCGCTCCGGGGAACGCAGGCGGTTGACGCCATCGGCCACTGTCTTCAGGGCGTCGATGTCCAAGCCGGAGTCGGTTTCGTCCAGGATGGCCAGCTTGGGTTCGAGCAGCGCCATCTGCAGGATTTCATTGCGCTTCTTTTCGCCGCCCGAAAAGCCTTCGTTGACCGAGCGGTACAGGAATTCGTCGCGCATGCCGACGAGCTTCATCTCGGCCTTGGCTTTCTTCACGAAATCCATGGCGTCGAGTTCGGGCAGGCCGCGTTCGCGACGCATGGCGTTGACCGAGGCGCGCATGAAGTAGGCATTGGAGACGCCCGGGATTTCGATGGGGTACTGGAAGGCCAGGAAAATGCCGGCGCGGGCGCGTTCCTCGACGTTGAGCTCCAGCAGATCGCGGCCCTCGAACTCGACGGTGCCGGCGGTGACCTTGTAGGCCTCGCGGCCGGTCAGCACCTGGGACAACGTGCTTTTGCCGGCGCCGTTGGGCCCCATGATGGCGTGAACCTCGCCCGGCTTGACGTCCAGGCTCAGGCCCTTGAGGATTTCCTTGTCCTCGATCGAGGCGTACAGATTGTCGATTTTCAGCATGAGAGGGCTCCTTAACCTACGCTGCCTTCCAGGCTCACGCCGAGCAGATTCTGTGCTTCGACGGCGAACTCCATGGGCAATTCCTTGAAGACTTCTTTGCAGAAGCCATTGACGATCATCGATACCGCATCCTCGGCCGACACGCCGCGCTGCATCGCATAGAACAACTGGTCTTCGGCAATGCGCGAAGCCGTGGCCTCGTGCTCGACGCTGGCGCTGGGGTGCTGGACTTCCATGGTGGGGAAGGTATGCGCGGCGCACTTGCTGCCGATCAGCAGCGAGTCGCACTGCGTGTAGTTGCGCGCGTCCTCGGCCTTGGGCGTCATGCGCACCAGGCTGCGGAAAGTGTTGCTGCCGTGGCCGGCGGAAATCCCCTTGGAGATGATGGTGCTGCGCGTATTGCGCCCCATGTGGATCATCTTGGTGCCGGTGTCGGCCTGCTGGCGGTGATTGGACAGCGCCACGGAATAGAACTCGCCGGTGGAATCATCGCCGCGCAGGATCACGCTGGGATATTTCCAGGTGATGGCCGAACCGGTCTCCACCTGGGTCCAGGAAATCCGCGAACGCGCCCCGCGGCAGTCGCCGCGCTTGGTGACGAAATTGAAGATGCCCCCCACGCCGTTCTCGTCGCCGGGGTACCAGTTCTGCACCGTGGAATACTTGATCTTGGCATCGTCCAGCGCGACCAGCTCCACCACGGCGGCGTGCAACTGGTTTTCATCGCGCATGGGCGCCGTACAGCCTTCCAGATAGCTGACGCTGGCGCCTTCGTCGGCAATGATCAGGGTGCGTTCGAACTGGCCGGTATCGGCGTTGTTGATGCGGAAATACGTGGACAACTCCATCGGGCATTTCACGCCCTTGGGGATGTAGACGAAAGAGCCGTCGGAGAACACCGCGGAATTCAATGCGGCGTAGAAGTTGTCGCCGGGCGGCACGACCGTGCCCATGTATTTCTGCACCAGGTCCGGATGCGAGCGCACCGCCTCGGAGAAAGAACAGAAGATGATGCCGACGTCGGCCAGTTGCTTGCGAAACG
The DNA here is from genome assembly GCF_040955415.1 of Castellaniella ginsengisoli. NCBI lineage: Bacteria > Pseudomonadati > Pseudomonadota > Betaproteobacteria > Burkholderiales > Alcaligenaceae > Castellaniella > Castellaniella ginsengisoli. The sequence goes on from NZ_CP158257.1 coordinate 2,785,567, forward strand.
TGGTGGCCACGGACACCGAGTCGAACACCGCATCCACGGCCACCCCGGCCAGCTTGGCGCGCTCGTGCAGCGGCACGCCCAGCTTTTCGTAGGTGCGCAGGAGCTCGGGGTCGACCTCATCCAGGCTCTTGGGGCCGTCCTTCTTGGACTTGGGCGCCGAGTAGTAGCTGATGTCCTGGAAATCGGGATCCGGATAATGGACCTTGGCCCATTTGGGCAGACTCATCTTGAGCCATTCTCGATACGCTTTCAAGCGCCATTCGAGCATGAATTCGGGCTCGCGCTTGATGGCGGACAGGCGGCGAATCACATCCTCGTCGAGCCCCTTGGGAAAGGTCTCGGACTCGATCTGCGTGACGAAGCCTGCCTCGTAGTCGCGGTCGAGAAAGGAATCGAGCTTGTCGTTGACGGTACTCATTTGGACAGACTCCAGTTCGTGATATTCGGAATGGCCCTGCGGGAGCCGGGTTCGGGCGCGGGCACCAGGACCGGGGAAGCGGGCGAGCGCGGCGCGCCGGCGTCTTCGCCGTCGAGCATGTCGGCCACGGTGACGGATTCCAGCGTGCGGCGCACGATACGATTGATGCGTTGCCAGTGGGAGCGGATGTGACAGGCGTCCTCGACGCTGCAGGCGCCCGGGAGCGCGGTGCATTCGGTCAGGCCGAAAGGCTGCTCTTCGAGCGCGTCGATGATTTCGGCGACATTGATCTGCCCCGGATCGCGCCCCAGGCGATAACCGCCGCGCGCACCCCGCGTGCTGGCGACCAGGCCCCGCTGGGCAAGCAGCTTCAGGACTTTGCTGACCACGGGCTGGCCCAGGCCCAGGTCGCCTGCCAATTCGGCTGCGCTGCAGACATGCGCCGGACGGGAAGCCATGTGCGTGAGCACGAGGATTCCGTAATCGACGATCTTGCTGATCCGCAGCATCGGCTGTTCCAAAGGTGGGCGTTGAAAACCAAATAGTACCTCTTTGGTACCATATAGGTCAAACCCGCATTGCTTATTGGTCTCGCCGCGTACAGACGGGCCCGGATTCGCCCGGCATCAGTCCGCCCGCGGGGGCTGGATGGCGTCGTCAGGACTTGCCCTGGATTGCTGCAGATGCCACATGCGGGCATAACGCCCGTCTTGAGCCAGGAGCGCCGCATGGGTGCCCTGCTCCACCACCCTGCCGGCTTCCATCACCAGGATGAGATCGGCATGAACGATCGTGGAGAGGCGATGCGCGATGATCAGCGTGGTGCGCCCTTGGGCGATGCGCTCCAGTTGCGATTGAATGGCGCGTTCGGTGCGGGTATCCAGCGCGCTGGTCGCTTCGTCGAAAACCAGGATCGGGGGCGACTTGAGCAGCGCGCGGGCAATCGCGACGCGCTGTTTTTCGCCGCCGGACAATTTTAACCCACGCTCGCCGACCGGCGTGTCGTAGCCCTGCGGCAGCGATGCGATGAAGTCGTGGATGTGGGCGGCCCGTGCCGCCTGCTCGATGTCTTCCTGGGTGGCATCGGGCCGACCATAGCCGATGTTGTAGCCAATGGTATCGTTGAACAGCACCGTATCCTGCGGCACGATGCCGATATGAGCGCGCAGGCTGGCCTGGGTATAGTCGCGTATGTCGCGGCCGTTCACCCGGATACCGCCCCCCGTCGGGTCGTAAAAACGGAACAACAGGCGCGACAAGGTCGATTTACCGGCCCCCGAGGCCCCCACGACCGCCAGGGAACCGCCCGCCGGCACGCTGAAACTCACTTTGTGCAGAATCTGGCGATCGGGTTGGTAGGCGAAATCCACCGCCTCGAAATCCACGCTGGCCCGGTCCGCCCGCAGTTCGATGGCGCCGGGACGATCAGCCACTTCCTGGCGGTTGGCCAGCAGATCGAACATGCGTTCCATGTCGGCCAGGGCGTGCTTGATCTCACGATACACGAAGCCCAGGAAATTCAGCGGCGCGTACAACTGGGTCAGATAGGCCGAGACCAGCACCACGTCGCCCACGGTCATCTGGCCATGGACCACACCGCGCGCCGACTGCCACAGCAGCGCGGTCATGCCCAGGGTGATGATGACACCCTGCCCCATGTTCAGCAGGTTCAGCGACACCTGGTTGCGCACGGCCGAATCCACCCAGCGCGTCATGTCGGCGTCATAACGACGGCTTTCGTACCCTTCGTTGCCGAAGTACTTGACGGTTTCATAGTTCAGCAGCGCATCGACCGCCCGGCCATTGGCCTGGCTGTCCAGGGAATTCATGGTGCGGCGGTACACCATGCGGCGTTCGGTGACCTTCAATGTGAACAGCACATAGGCGGCGATGGTGCCCAGGGTCAATGCGGCAAAGATCCAGTCGTAGCGCCAAAGCAGCACGCCCGTCACCATGGCGATCTCCAGCAGCGTGGGAACGATGTTGAAGACCATGAAATTGAGCAGAAACCCAATGCCCTTGGTGCCGCGCTCGATGTCGCGCGTGAGGCCGCCGGTGCGCCGCCCCATGTGAAAGCGCAGCGACAGGGCCAGCAAATGGCGGAAGACCTGGCTGGCGACCCGCTGGATGGCGCCCTGAGTGACGCGCGCGAACAAGGCGTCCCTCAGTTCGCCGAAGATCGATGTGGCGAGCCGCGACAGGCCGTAGCCCAACAGCGCCGCCAGCGGCACGGCCAGCACGGTCGGTGCGACGCCCAGCGCATCGACAATATCCTTGAGCCAGACCGGCGTGACGACATTGGCGACCTTGGCCGCGACCAGGCACACAAAGGCCAGTGTGACCCGGCCCCGGAAGGCCCAGACATACGGCCACAGGGTCTTGAGGGTCAGCCAGTCGTCGCGCCGCGCGGGCGCGGGGCCGGTATGAGAGAAGCGCATGGAAACATCCGGAAAACAGGCGAGCGGCAAATGCCGGGAAGCATTTCGGCGGGTCCGCATACAATGATGCTATCCCTGGAGGACGCGCGCCCTGGCCGATGCGTCCCGAGACCCGGTGAACGGAAAAGATTGTATGACTGTTTCTGTTTTTGATTTCGAGGCGGAGCTGGGTGCCTGCGCAGCGGGCGACCGCGCCGCTTTCCTGGCGCTGTACCGCCAGGAATCCCCCGCCATGCGCGCCCTGGCGCTGGCCATGCTGGACGACCCCGGCGCGGCCGACGCCGTGCTGCACGAAACATTCGTCCTGATCTGGCGCAATGCGGCCGGCTACAGCCCGGCGATCGGAACCGCGCGCGCCTGGCTCTACAGCATCCTGCGTTACCGTGCGTCGGCCCATGCGCGGCAGATGCGCTCCGAAGGCCGCCATCCGGCGGAAAACACGCCTTTGCCGCAACTGCGCCTGCCGGCGGATGCCCCGCCCGGCTCGGTCGCCGGCGCGCTGGCCAGCCTGCCCGGACCGCAGCTCGACGCCCTGTTGCAGGCCTACCTGCATGGCGGCGATCCGGCCCGCATCGCCGCCCGCCTGGATCGCTCCGAGCCCGATATCGAAGCCTCTCTGGATGCCGCCCTGGCGCACATCGACAAGGCCGTGTGCGCATGACCAGACACCGCTCCTACTCCGACCACGAGATCGCCCGCTATGTGCTGGGGCTGGACATGCCCGAGCGCACGGCGGACATCCAGGCGCGCCTGGCCCACGATGACGCGGCGGCGGCGCGCGCCCTGAAGTGGGAAGCCTATTTCCTGGGCATCGTCGACGCCCTGCCCGTCCAGCCGCCGCCCGACGCGGTGCTGGACCGCATCCGCCAGAGCCTGGGCATGGACGCGGAAGAACCGCCCGTCGTGAGCGAGGCCCGGCCGGCCGGCGACAACCCGCATGCCGACCCCGCCGACAATCAGCCGCGCCACCGGACCCGGCCGGGCCCGCGACGGCTCAGACGCGGGCGAGTGGCCCTGGCGGCCGGGATCGGCGTGGCGTTGTGCCTGGCTGCCCTGGCGCTCTGGGCAAGCCTGCAGCCGCCGCCCACCGGCACGATCATCCAGCAACCCGTACACCTGGACCGTCACTGAACGGGGCTGGCGACACATGAAAAACGCCGGCTGCGGGGCATGCAAGCCGGCGTCTCGCGCCTGGTGTTTTGCGATCCCGGGCCAGACCCGGGCGACGTCAGAGGTCCAGCAGCCCCGCCGCCTGATGGGCCTGGTGATTGCCCTCCAGCGCCTGCGCCAGGCGATCCCGCGCGGCCACCAGGTCGGCGCGCAACGCCTGCAGTTCGGCGCCGCTCAGGCGCACGGCGGCATCCTGATCGTGCGGTGCGTCGTTGCTGTCGCCCAGACGGTTGCGCGCCCCGGCGATGGTGAAGCCCTGCTCGTAGAGCAGATCGCGGATGCGGCGCACCAGCAGGACTTCATGATGCTGGTAGTAGCGGCGGTTGCCCCGCCGCTTGACCGGCTTGAGCTGGGCGAATTCTTGTTCCCAGTAGCGCAGGATATGCGGCTTGACCCCGCACAGCTCGGAGACCTCGCCAATGGTGAAGTAGCGCTTGGCGGGGATCGGCGGCAGCGCCACCGCAGGCGTGGCGGACGTCATGCGGCGCCTCCGTCGGCGACCACGCCGTCCTTGAGCTTCTGGCTGGCATGGAACGTGACCACCCGGCGGGCGGCGATGGGAATGACCTCGCCGGTCTTGGGATTGCGGCCCGGCCGCGGCGGCTTGTTGCGCACCTGAAAGCTGCCGAAACCCGACAATTTGACTTCGGTGCCCTGGACCAGGGCGTCGCGGACTTCGGAAAAGAACGTATCCACGATGTCCTTGGCTTCCCGCTTGTTCAGACCCACGCGCTCGAACAGCAGTTCGGCCAGGTGGGCTTTGGTGAGCGTCCGATCCGTATTCACCGGCGATTTCTCCTATGAGCGCAGGCGCGCGCCGTGTTCCTGGGTCAGGGCGTCGAGCAGGCTTTGCACGCAATGCTCGACCTGGCGGTCTTCCAGCGTCGCATCGCGGCCCTGGAACCAGAGGCGCAACGCCAAGCTGCGCTGCTGGGCGGTCGCGGCTTCGCGCCAGATATCGAACAGTTTAATGTCTTTGACCACGGAGAGGGCATCATCGGCCGCAATCCGCTGTTTCAGTGTATCAAGCAGCGACTGCCAGGGCACGCCCGCGTCCACCCAGATCGCCAGATCCCGCACCACCACGGGCTGGCGGGATTGCTCTTGAGGCGCGGGGAAGACACGCTCGGAGACGGCCTGGGCATCGAGTTCGAATACGACGGGCGCATGCGGCAGATCGAGGGCCTGGGCCCAACGCGGATGGATCTCGCCCAGCCAGCCGATCGCGCGGCCGTCCAGCCGCAGGCGGGCGCTGCGGCCCGGATGCAGCGCGGGATGCCCGGCGGCCTCGCAACGCAGGCCGGCCGCGCGGGCGCCCAGCAAAGTCTCGAGGTCGCGCTTGACGTCGAAGAAATCCACCGGACGGGTCTGCTCGCCCCACTGCTCGGCCAAGGCCGGCCCCCAGGCCGCCGCAGCCAGGCGGGTCGGCTGGTCCACGCCCGCCACGGCCAGGCCGCCATCGGTCACCGAAGGATCTCGGGCGAACACGCGGCCCAGCTCGAAAACCCGGACGCGCGTCTGGCGGTGCTTGGCATTGTGGGCGATGTTGGCCAGCAGGCCGCCCATCAGGCTGGAGCGCATCACCGCCAATTGGCTGGCGATGGGGTTGAGCAGGCGGATGGGATCGGCATTGCCGCAGTAGTCCCGTTCCCAGGCTTCCTCGACGAAGGAAAAATTGATGACTTCCTGGTAATCGCACGCGGCCAGGGCGGCGCGCAGCGCATGCGGACCGTACAGCGTTTCAGGCGGCACCCGCATGAGGGCCGGCGCCAGCGGCGGCCGGTCGGGAATGCGGTCGAAGCCATGGATACGGGCGACCTCTTCGATCAGGTCTTCCTCGATCATCAGATCGAAGCGGGCGGCGGGCGGCGTCACGATGAAATCGTCGCCCTGCCGCTCGTAGACGAAGCCCAGGCGCGCAAAGACGGCACCGACTTCCTCGCTGTCCAGACGGATGCCCAGGACACGGGCGCAGCGCTCAAGGCGCATGCGCACCGGTTCGCGCGCGGGCAGGTTCACGATCTGGTCGTCCAGCGGACCGGCCCGGCCGCCGCAGATGTCCAGAATCAGGGCCGTCATGAGGTCCAGATGCTCGGGAATGGTGGAGAAATCCACGCCCCGCTCGAAGCGATGGCCCGCCTCGGAATTGAGCTTGTAGCGGCGCGGGCGGCCCATGATGGCCTCCGGCCACCAGAAGGCCGCCTCCAGGTAGACGTCGGTCGTGTCCAGCGTCACGGCCGAGGCCTGCCCGCCCATGATGCCGGCCATGCTTTCCAGCGTCCCGCCGGCCTCGATCACGCCGACATCGGCCGACAGCTCGACGGTCTGGTCGTTGAGCAGCGTCAGCGACTCGCCGTCCCGTGCCCAACGCACCGTCAGGCCGCCTTCGATCCGCTTGAGATCGAAGACGTGGGTGGGGCGGCCCAATTCCAGCATGACGTAGTTGGAAATATCCACCAGCGCCGACACGGGCCGCTGACCGGCGCGTTCCAGGCGCGACTTGATCCAGTCGGGCGTGGCGGCGCGCGCATTGACGCCGCGCACGATGCGACCGGCGAAACGGCCGCACAAATCCGGCGCCTGCACGTTCACGGGCAGGCGGTCGTCAATGGTCACCGCCACCCGGGGCGCCTGCGGGAGGCGCAGCGCGCAGCCGGTGAGCGCCGCGACTTCGCGCGCCACCCCCAGGATGGACAGACAATCGGCCCGATTGGGAGTGAGCTTGAGCGTATAGATCGTGTCGTCCAGGTTCAGCGCCTGGCGCAGATCCTGGCCTGGCTGCAGTTCGGCGGCCAGTTCGAGCAGGCCGGAATGATCCTGGGACAGGCCCAGCTCACGGGCCGAACACAGCATGCCGCTCGACTCGACGCCGCGCATTTTTACGGGGCCGATGCGCAGGCCGCCGGGCAGTTCGGCGCCGATGCGCGCCAGGGGCACAACCAGCCCCGCCGCCGCATTGGGGGCACCGCAGACGATCTGCTGCCGTTCGCCCGAGCCGTCATCGACCTGGCAGACGCGCAGCTTGTCGGCGTTGGGGTGCGGCTCGATCGACTCGATGCGCGCGACCACCACGTCGGAGCACGGCGGCGCGTACGGATCGGCGTCCTCGACTTCGAGGCCGGCCATGGTCAGCCGATGGGCGAGTTCCTGGCCGTCGATGTCGGGGTCGGCCCAGGCGCGCAGCCATGATTCGGGAAATTGCATGATTCGGATTCCGTGTCGCTGAGGCCTGGCGGGCCTAGTCGTTGAACTGGCGCAGGAAGCGCAGGTCGCCCTCGAAGAACTGGCGCAGGTCGTTCACGCCGTAGCGCAACATGGTCAGGCGCTCCAGCCCCGAGCCGAAAGCGAAGCCGATGTAGCGTTCCGGGTCCAGCCCGAAATTGCGCACGACCTGGGGGTGCACCTGGCCCGAGCCGGAGATTTCGAGCCAGCGGCCCCGATTGGGGCCCGAGGTGAACATCATGTCGATCTCGGCCGAGGGTTCGGTGAACGGAAAGAACGAGGGCCGGAAGCGCAGAGTCAGGTCATCGGTCTCGAAGAAGGCCCGCAGGAAATTCGTGTAGACGCCCTTGAGGTCGGCAAAGGAGATATTCTCGGCGATCCACAGGCCCTCGACCTGGTGAAACATCGGCGAATGTGTGGCATCGCTGTCGACGCGGTAGGTGCGCCCCGGGGCGATGACCTTGATGGGAGGCTTGTTCATGCGCGCATAGCGCACCTGCATGGGGCTGGTGTGGGTGCGCAGCACCAGCGGCAGCCCGTCCGCATCCTTCATGTCCACGTAGAACGTGTCCTGCATGGAGCGCGCCGGGTGATTCTCCGGATTGTTCAACGCCGTGAAGTTGGTCCAATCGTTTTCGATTTCCGGGCCGTCGGCCACATCGAAGCCGATGGAGCGGAAGATCTGCTCGACGCGCTGCCACGTGCGGATGACCGGATGGATGCCGCCCGCGCCGCGCCCCCGGCCCGGCAGGGTGACATCGATGGTCTCAGCCGCCAGGCGTTGATCCAGCACGGCCTGGGCCAGTTCGGATCGCCGCGCGTTCAGCAGGGATTCAACCTGCTGCTTGGCCAGATTGATCTGCGCGCCGCGCGTGCGTTTTTCCTCACCTTGCAGGGACGCGAGCCCCTTGAGCAGCGCCGTCAGGGAACCCTGCTTGCCGAGGAAAGCGGCTTTTTCGTTTTCCAGCGTGGCGGCGTCCCCGGCCTGGGCGAAGCGGTCGCGGGCCTGGGCAATCAATTCGTCGAGCGATGAGTCCATGGTGCATTCCAAAACGCAAACGGAGCCCGATGGAGCTCCGTTTGCGATGATACAGAATCGGAAACGAAACTGTGTCGGTCAGGCGGCCAGCGCGGATTTCGCCTGGGCCACGATGGCTGCGAAGCCAGCCTTGTCGCGCACGGCCATGTCGGCGAGGACCTTGCGGTCGAGTTCGATCGAAGCCTTCTTGAGGCCGGCGATGAAGACGCTGTAGGTCACGCCCAATTCGCGGCAGCCCGCATTGATGCGAGTGATCCACAGGGCGCGGAAGGTGCGTTTCTTGTTGCGGCGGTCGCGATAGGCGTATTGGCCGGCGCGCATGACCGCCTGCTTGGCGATCCGGAAGACGTTGCCGCGGCGGCCGCGGTAGCCCTTGGCGGCCTTGATGACTTTTTTATGGCGTGCACGAGCAGTGACGCCGCGTTTGACGCGAGGCATGTGTATTCTCCGATCAGGCGAAAGGCAGCATCGCCTTCACCGAGGCGACATCCGATTCATGGACAGCAGTCGAACCGCGCAGCTGACGTTTGTTTTTCGTGGTTTTCTTGGTCAGGATATGACGCTTGAAAGCCTGGCCGCGCTTGATGGAACCACTGCCGCGCACCTTAAAGCGCTTGGAGGCGCCTTTTTTGCTCTTCATCTTGGGCATGACGATACTCTGTTGACTTGGCAAATCCAGGTGGCCCGGGATCCGGGCGCTTGTCAAACCTGGTATTTGCAAAACGGTTCGGATCCGGCATGCGCAACCTGCATGCGCGAACCCTGATTCCACAATGGGTTTTCCCCCATTGAGAAAAGCCCTTGATTATAGGGCGAATTATCAAGACTTGTCCAGCCGGCTACTCCCCGTCCGGATTCGTCTCCAGCGCCTGAAGACGCGCCTCAAGAGATTCGACACGTTCCAGCGCACGGGCCAGAAGATCGGCCTGGATGTCGAATTCTTCCCGCGTGACCAGATCCATGCGGGCAAAAGCCTGCATCATGAAGGCTTTCATGTTGCGTTCGATGTCGGCGGCCGGCGTCTTGGCCAGGAACTCCGACATGTTCTTCTGGAAGTCGTCGAACAATTGGTTGGGAGCGATCATCGCGGCCTCCTGCCATGAAATGGTGAATTCATCATTCTACCCGCCCCATCGGCTGCGCCCGGACCGGCACGCGGTACGGACCGGATTGCGGGACGCCCGGTTCACGCCGATTCTTCCGGGCGGTACTGGATCGCCTGAGCCATATGGGCGGCTTCGACCCGGTCGCAGCCGTCCAGGTCGGCCAGCGTCCGCGCCACGCGCAGCGACCGCCGCGCGGCGCGCGCCGACCAGCCCCAGGTCGCGACGGCGCGCATCAGCAACGCACGGCCACCGGCATCGGGCTCGCCGTGACGGTCCAGGAAGACGCCGTCCAGCTCGGCGTTCAAGCAGCCTTGGCGCGACAGTTGCCGGTTCCGGGCAGCCAGTACGCGCGCCCGGACCGGGGCGGAAGGCTCTCCCGGCGGCGCCTCCAGCCAAGCGGATTCCACGCTCAAACCGACATGCAGGTCGATCCGGTCCAGCAGAGGTCCTGAAATCCGCGCCCGGTATCGCGCCACCGCCTCCCGGGAACAGCGGCAGTCGCGACGCGGATGAGGATGCCCGTGCCAGCCGCAAGGACACGGATTCATCGCGGCCACCAATTGGAAACGGGCGGGAAAGGTACAACTGCCGGCCGCCCGGGCCACTGTGACGTGGCCGGTCTCCAGGGGTTCGCGCAGGGCCTCCAGGGCCTGTCGGCCGAATTCGGGCAGTTCATCCAGAAACAGCACCCCGTGATGTGCCAGGCTGATTTCCCCAGGCCGGGGACGGGCGCCCCCTCCCACCAGCGCCGGCATGGATGCCCCATGATGCGGGGCACGGAATGGCGGCACCCGGGACCATGCGGGACGGGACCTCGCCAGACCGTGCACTGCGGCCACCTCCAAGGCCTGGTCGGGGGTCAAAGGAGGCAGCAGGCCGGGCAGACGCCGGGCCAGCATGCTTTTGCCCACACCGGGACAGCCGCTGAGCAGCAGCCCGTGCCCACCGGCGGCCGCCAGTTCCAAAGCGCGCCGGGCGGCCGACTGCCCCCGCACATCGGACAGGCACGGCGCCGGCGCTTCGTCCGCCGGCTCATGGCCTGCCGGCGTGGCGCTGGGCAGCATCGCCCGATCGGTGAAATGCGCCACGACTTCGCTCAGCCCTCCGGCCGACAGCACCCGCAAGCCGGGCACCCGGGCGGCAACACCGGCCGCCGCCGGCGCCATGATGAGAATGGCCTGCGGGTCATCCCGGGCCACCGACAGCGCGATCGCCAGTGCGGCATCCGCGGGCATGATGCTTCCAGTCAGGGATAATTCGCCCGCCAGCACATAGTGCCGCACCTCGGGCACCTGCCCCCGTGCATCGGCGATCTGGCCCGAGGCCAGCAGCACGCCCAGCGCGATCGGCAGATCGAAACGGCCAGAATCCTTCGGAAGATCAGCGGGCGCCAGGTTGGCCGTGATGCGCCCGGCGGGAAACTCGAAGCCGCTGCTGAGCAACGCCGACCGGACCCGTTCGCGGCTTTCGCGCACGCCCGCACCCGGCAAGCCGACAATGGAAAAAGAAGGCAGGCCGCAGCCCACGTGGACTTCGACCTGCACGGGCCGGACCTGCAATCCAAACAAGGTCCGGCTGGACAGAACGGCAAGCGACATCGGCTCCTCCCGGGCGCGCTACTCCGCCCCCACTATAGGGGCGGAGAAGGTCGCGCGGGCGGCTTGCGGGATGAATTCGCCCCACGCGCCGGAGCCCGATCAAATGGCCTTACTTCGACTCGCCACCCGAGTTGCCGATGGCGCCCTGAATGGCGGCGTCGGCCTTGGCCGCGCCCTCCTTCACGGATTCGCGGGCGCTTTCGGCGGCTTCGCCGGCATCCTTGGCCAGTTCGTCGGCCTTTTCCTTGACCGCTTCGGCCGAATCCTTGATTTTGTCCTGCATGGATTGCTGATCAGCCGGAGCACTCTGCTCTTCTTGCGGCGCGGGTGCGACGGGAGGCACGGGAGCCGGGGTCGGCGCCGTCGAAGGCGCGGGAGCCGCCGGAGGCGGCGCAGAAGCATCATCGCTCTTGGAGCAAGCGGCCAGCAGGCTCAGCGATGCCACCATGGCGGCCAGAGTCAGCGTTTTACGCGTCATATTCATGATCTTCCCTATGCAAAATTCCGCTGTATGAAATGGCGGATCATTGTCGAAGGCCGGCTTGTTACAACCGGCTTGGTTACAATTCTAGCGGCCTGGGATAGGGGGTAAACCCTGACATGTAATGACTGATGTCCGCGCAACAACAGACATCCTCATCCCCTGCCCTCATCCATCCACAGGGAAAACCGCTTCAAACAGGGGCGTTGCCGTGCGTCGCGCGGTCAACAACTGGACACAAAAGCCCTCTTTCGGGGCATGCCTGCACCGACGCGGTGCATCCCGTCCGCACCCGCCTCGCCCCGCTTCCCTCCCCGCCCGATACCCCTTCCTGCCGCAGTTGGCATGGCTTTTGCTTTATTTCCCCTGCCTGCACACTGCAAAGGAGTATTCATGAAGCTCGTCACCGCACTCATCAAGCCCTTCAAACTGGAGGAAACCCATGCCGCCCTGGAAGCGGCCGGCATCCAAGGCATGACGGTCACGGAAGCCAAGGGATTCGGCCGCCAGAAAGGGCACACCGAACTCTACCGGGGGGCGGAATACCAGGTCGACTTCCTGCCCAAGCTGCAGATCCAGGTCGCAGTGCCGGATGCCCTGGTCGAAATGACCGTGGAATGCCTGAGCCAGGCAGCCCGCACCGGCAAGATCGGCGACGGCAAGATTTTCGTCACGCCCCTCGAGCACGTCGTGCGCATCCGCACCGGCGAAACCGGCGAAGCCGCCCTCTGACCCTCAAAAAAGGAGTTCCCGACATGGACAAGAGCGATCTGGTCTGGACCATGACCTCGACCCTGCTGGTCTGGCTGATGTGCGTGCCCGGCCTGGCACTGTTTTACGGAGGCCTGGCGCGCAAGCGTTATGCGCTGTCCGTCATGACCCAGACGCTGGGCGTCTGCACGCTGGTGATCGTGCTGTGGTTCGCCTACGGCTATTCCCTGGTGTTCACCGAAGGCTTCGGCGGACTGGGCGGGTGGACGCGTCTGGGGCTGGCCGGACTGCACCAGGCGGGCGCGGAAAGCGCGCTGCCTCTGCTCGGCACGATCCCCGAATTGCTGTTCGCTCTGTTCCAGGCGACGTTCGCGGCCATTACCTGCGGCCTGATCACCGGCAGCATGGCCGAGCGCACCCGGTTCGGTGCGGCGCTGGCCTTCGCCGGCCTGTGGTTCACGCTGGGCTACATGCCGATCGCACACATGGTCTGGGCCGGCGACGGCTGGCTGCATCTGCGCGGCGCCCTCGACTTCGCCGGCGGCACCGTGGTTCACATCAGCGCCGGCGTGGCCGGCCTGGTGGGCGCGCGCTGGGTCGGCCCCCGCCTGGGCTACGGCCGGGAGGCCATGCTGCCCCACAGCCTGCCGATGAACCTGACCGGCGCCGCGCTGCTGTGGATCGGCTGGTTTGGCTTCAACGGCGGATCGGCGCTGGCCGCCAATGAGCAAGCCGTCCTGGCCGTGGCCAACACGCTGCTGGCCGCCGCCAGCGGTGTATTGGCCTGGGCGCTGGCCGAACGGATGCTGAAGGGCCGGGCCTCGCTGCTGGGCGCCGCCTCCGGCGCCATCGCGGGGCTGGTAGGCATCACGCCGGCCGCAGGCCTGGTCGCCCCGGGCGCCTCGCTCGTCATTGGCGTGCTGGCTTCCTGGGCCGCCTTCTACGGCGTGGGCAGTCTCAAGCGCCGTCTGGGCATCGATGACGCCTTCGACGTCTTCGGCATCCATGCGGTGGGCGGTATCGTCGGCGCGATCCTGACAGGCGTTTTCTATTGCGCCGATCTCGGCGGCCCCGGCCCCGCCGGCCTGGCGGCGCTGCTGCATCAGACCTGGCTGCAGGTCGAGGCCGTCCTGGTCAGCATGGCCTGGGCTGCGATCAGCGCCGTGATCTGCGCCTGGCTGGTGGATCTCCTGGTTGGACTGCGGGCCGCGCCTGACGAAGAACGCCAGGGCCTGGACGCCTCGGAGCATGGCGAGACCGCCTATCCGGACTGAGGCGCATCGCTTCCCGCCGAGGGCTCGCGCATCCCCGCCGAATAGATCCGGAAATGATTGCGACCCTCTTCCTTGGCGGCATACATGGCCAGATCGGCGGCCCGCAACAGTTCGCCGTCGCTCTGGCCGTCACGCGGGTAGAAGGCCGCTCCCATGCTGGCGGAAATCCGGACCGTGCGATCCCCCAGTGCGAAAGGCTGGGACAGGGACTCCAGGATTTTATCGGCGACCGGGAAGAGATCATCCGGATCCTGGATGTCTCGGATGATGAGCGTGAATTCATCGCCGCCCAGGCGCGCCACCAGATCCGAACTGCGCACACACTCGCTCAGCCGCCTGGCGACCAGGCGCAACAATTGATCGCCGGCCTCGTGGCCCCATGTGTCGTTGACCTCTTTGAAGTAATCCAGATCCAGGAACACCAGGCCGAACGGCAGACCACCCGAGCGGGACTGCTCAATGCTGAGGCGCAGGTTTTCCTGGAACATCTGGCGGTTGGGCAGTTGGGTCAGGAGATCATAATGCGCCTGATGCCAGATCGAGGCCTCGCGGCGCCGCTTTTCCGTGACGTCGGAAAACAGGCCGATGCGGCAATTCACGGTGCCGTCCGCGTTGTAAGAGGTATTGATCGACAGGCGTTCGACGTACTCCTCGCCCGATTTGCGCCGGTTGTGGATATCGCCGCTCCAGCGGCCGGTTTCGACCAGCCGGGCCCACATTGCCCGGTAGAAGTCCTCGCCGTGACGACCGGAGCTGAGCACGCTCATGGTGCGCCCGACCACTTCTTGCGCACTGTAGCCCGTCACCGCCGTGAAGGCGGGATTGATGTCCTGGATGACGCCATCGGCGTCGGTGACGACCATGGCCTCGCTGGTATTGGCATAGACCAGCGAGGCCCGCCGTGCCGAAGCCTCGGCGCGCTTGCGCTCGGTAATGTCGAACATGAGCCCAATGAGCGCCGGGCGGCCGTGCAGGGACATCAGCGAGCCGAATAGTTCCAGTTCGATCACGGAACCGTCGCCGCGCTGCGCCGAGGCCTCATGCCGCGCCCGGGCCGCAAATCCCGAGAACCGGTCCTGCACCCGCGCCTTGACGGTTTCGTAGGCTTCGCCGGCAAAGACCCGATCCAGAGCAAGCCCGCCCACCAGTTCGGCCTGCGAATACCCCAGCATGTCCGCCATCCGCGCATTGGCGTGAATGAAACGCAGGTTCTCATCCAGCATGAAAATACCGGCCACCGTATTGTCCGACAGGCCCTTGAACATGGACTGCGCATCGGCCAGCGCCGCATGCTCTTTCTCGATATCCCGCAGCAGTTGCTCGATGTGCGCCGCCGAATCGTTCAAGGCCCGGCCCAGTTCGCCCAGTTCGTCTCCGGGCGGCAAGGCCGAGCGGGCGGCATAGTCGCCCACCGCCAGGGAACGGCACTGTCGCACCAGCCCTTGAATGGGCCTCAGAATCTGCCGGGACACGACCCAGCCGGCCAGCGCCAGCAGCAAGAGATCCAGAAGAAACAAGGCGTAGGCGCCGTAGAGCGCCCGCTGTTGGCTGAGCCGGGCCTCGGAAACCAGTCCGTCCATGAACGCCTCGGCGTGCATCAACAGATCGGCGCCGGTCCGCATCAACCTCGCCACGGCGGCGCCGTCGTCTGCCGGAGCCGCGGCCAAAGCCGTCACGGCGCCGCGATGGCTCACCCAGGCCCGATGCACGTTTTGCAACTGCGGCGCCAGCGCCGCCGGCACCGGCGGGATGTCCAGATCGAAGACATGGCCGCCGAGGCGCAGCGCCTCGTGCACCGCTTCGAAGGCCCCCGCCAGGGTCTCCGTGGCGGAATCCCCCGGCGCCGGATCCCGATGCCCGGCCAGCGCCTCAAGGCTGATACGCTGGCTGAGCATGCGCATCTTGCCCGCGACGTTCAACGTGGCGGCCGTGCCGTCGCTTTCCCGCAGCAAGAACTGAACGATGGAAACGTTGCCGATGGCCAGCAGGATGACCAAGCTTAAAGCCACCAGGGCCTTCTGCCGAACGGTACGGGGAAGAAGATTGAGTCGCAAGGAGAGGCCTGGGAATATCGGGGTCGGAAACCGGGGTATTGCCGCCGGATGATTCTACCAACGAACCGCCAGACCGGATACCCGGAAAGATTCCAAAGGCTTTTCAGGCGTCCAGCGTGGACAAATCGATACGCTCGGCGCGATTCAGGGCGGACGCGACCTTGACGCGAAGGGCATTGGAATGCGCCTTGCGGATTTCTTTCTTGACGTCCGGCAACTGCTGTGGATGCATGGAGAATCCGGTCAACCCAAGCCCCAGCAGCATGCGGGTGACGCGGACGTCGCCCGCCATCTCGCCGCAGATCGACACGGGCTTGCCCACCCGTTCGCCGGCATTGATGGTATGCGCAATCAGGCGCAGCACCGCCGGATGCATGGGATCGTACAGAGAAGCGACCTCGCTGTCCCCCCGGTCGATCGCCAGGACGTACTGGATCAGATCATTGGTGCCGATGGACAGGAAATCCAACGCCTCGGCAAAAGGTTCGATGGCGATGGCGATGGCGGGAATCTCGACCATGGCGCCCACCTGCACGCCGGCATCATGCGGCAGGCCCTCCGCGCTGAGTTCGGCGGCGGCCCTCGCCAGTGCGCGGCGGGCGGCGTGGATCTCGTGCATGTGGGACACCATGGGAAACAGCACCCGGATCGGCCCGTGCGCGGCGGCGCGCAGCAACGCCCGCAATTGCGTATTGAACATGTCCGGATTGGCCAGACAATAACGGATCGCGCGCAGACCCAGCGCCGGGTTGGTGGCCACGGTCGCTTCGCCATCCAGTGTCTTGTCGGCGCCGATATCCAGTGTGCGGATGGTCACCGGCCTGCCCGCCATGGCGCGCACGACCGAGGCATAGGCTTGGTACTGCTCTTCCTCGCCGGGCAGGTCTGGCCGCCCCATGAACAGAAATTCACTGCGGAACAGCCCGATACCCTCGGCTCCGGCCGCCAGCGCATCGGCGGCTTCGTCCGGCAGCTCGATATTGGCCTCCATGCGGATACGGACCCCGTCGAGCGTCACGGCCGGCGCGAAACGCAGCGCCTTGAGCTCGTCACGCTCGCGCAGGAAAGCGGCCTGCCGCGTCTGGTATTCCCGCAGCACGGATTCCGAGGGATTCACCAGGACGTGCCCATTCAGCCCATCGACGACCAGTTGGTCGCCATCGCGCACCAGCGTGCGCACCAGCCCCATGCCGACCACGGCCGGAACATTCATGCTGCGCGCCACGATGGCCGTATGCGAGGTGGCGCCGCCCAGGTCGGTCAGAAAGGCCCCGAAGCGCCCCCCGCGCAACCGCATCATATCGGCCGGCGAGATATCGCGCGCCACCACGATCAGACTGCCGTCGGCGGCCACCGCATCGAGATTCGGAAGCCAGTGCACGGAACCGGACAGCACCCGCAGGACGCGCTCGATCACCTGGCGCACATCGGCGCCCCGCTCCCGCAGATAGGCATCCTCCATCAGAGAGAATTGCTCGACCAATATATGGCCCTGGGCCGTCAACGCCCACTCGGCGTTGTACTGGCGCTCCGCGATGAGCTGGCAGACCGACTGCACCAGCATGGGATCCTGCAGCAGCATGGCGTGCACGGAAAGCAAGACGCCGAGCTCGCGCGGCGCATCGGCCGGGAGATCCTCGGCCATCTGCCCCAGGTCGCGCACAGTGGCCTCCACAGCCTGCGTGAAACGCTGCTGCTCGGACTCGATGTCTTCTTCGGCAATGCGGTAGTGAGCGACCTCCAGCGAGGCCGCGCTCATGACGACGGCCCGGCCGATGGCATAGCCGCGCACCACGCCCTGCCCGTACAGGCACAAGGTGGAAGAGAGCGTGGGCGTAGCGGGTTCCGGCGGATTCATGCGGGATGCGGCCTGGCTTACTCGGTTTCTCCGAAGCGGCTCTCGAACAACGCCCGAATGTCGGACAAGGCCTGGGCTTCGTCTTCGCCCTGGGCATCGATCCGGACAGTGACGCCCAAGCCCGCAGCCAGCATCATCACGCCCATGATGCTCTTGGCGTTGACGCGCTGAGCCCCCCGCGAAATGAAGATGTCGCTGCGATACCGCCCTGCGAGCTGAGTCAGCTTGGCCGCCGCACGCGCATGCAATCCCAGTTTGTTCGAAATCACCAGATCGATGGAAGGCATGAAGATGTGTTCCTAGCAATCACACGGGGGTTCTGCATTCACGATACCGCGCAACGCCCCCTGGCGCACGCGTTCGCTGAAAGATTCGGGGTTTTCCTGCTGGTCTGTCAAGGCTTTGAGAACCATGCACGCATTGGTGCCGGTCAGCAAATGCACCATGTAGCCGTTTTCCAGCGCCTGGCGCCGTGCCTGGACGGCGATGTTGAACGGCGTCGCCCCGTACAGGTCGCACAGCATCAGGACTGGCTCTTGCGCGCCGTCTGCGCGCACCCAGTCGAGTATGCGCGCGGCCTGGTCCGCCGGATCGGCATCGGGCACGATATCGAAGACCGTCAAGTCCGGCCGGCGGCCCAGCACGTGCCGGGCGCAGGCCTGGAATGCCGCACCCAGGGGGTCGTGCATGACCAGGGCGATGCGGGTGCTCATGGCGTGCTCATGCGCCGGCGCCTACGGCCTGAACGAGGGCCTCGACGAAACGGCCGGCGACGTCGAAACCCGTCTGCTCGGTGATTTCGACGAAACAGGTGGGGCTGGTGACGTTGATCTCGGTGATGTAGTCGCCGATCACGTCCAGGCCGATCAGCAGCAGGCCGCGTTCGCCCAGCGTCCGGCCGACGGCCCGGGCCAGTTCGAGATCGCGCGCCGACAGCGGCTGGGCCCGGCCGCGCCCGCCGGCGGCCAGGTTGCCGCGGGTCTCGCCCTGGAGCGGGACGCGCGCCAGCGCGAACGGCACCGGTTCGCCGCCGATGATCAGGATCCGCTTGTCGCCGTCGCGGATTTCCGGGATGTAGCGCTGGGCCATGATGGTGCGTTCGCCCATCCCGGTCAAGGCTTCCAGGATCGCGCCCAGGTTCGGCTCGTCGGGCCGCAGGCGGAAGATGCCGCTGCCGCCCATGCCGTCCAGCGGTTTGACGATGACGTCGCCGTATTGCGCATGGAAAGCCCGCAGGCGCGCCATGTCGCGGCTGACCAGCGTAGGCGCCGTGTACTGCGCGAACTCGGTGATGGCGAGCTTTTCCGGGTGGTTGCGGATGGCCGCACCGGCGTTGAACACGCGCGCGCCTTGCGCCACCGCGTAATCGAACAGATGCGTCGCGTAGACGTATTCCATGTCGAAAGGCGGATCCTTGCGCATCAGGACGGCATCGAACTGCGCCAGGGCGCATTCGCGCGGCGCGGCGTCCTGCGTCCACCAGTCGTGTCCGTGCCAGTCGGGGTCGGCGCGCAAGCGCATCGCCGTGGCCGCGACCTGAACACGGCCCTCCTGGACATACAGATCGCCCATCGTGGCGAAACTGAAGTCATGCCCTTGCTTCGCCAGGCTGCGCATCATGGCGACGGACGAGTCTTTCCAGGCCTTCAGGGCCGGCAATGGATCGAGGACGAACAGAAAATGCATGGATACCTCTGGTGCCCGGGAGCGCCGGTATGACGACCGGATACCGCCCGCGGCACGGGAGGCCTCCGGTCAGCGGCCGGAATCAGACCGCATCGCCCTGCTTGCCGGGCTTCTTGCGCGGTGCCAGCACCATCACCATCTGACGCCCTTCGAGCTTGGGCATGGCCTCGACCAGAACGGTTTCGCCGAGATCGTCGCGCACCCGCTCGAGGACGCGCATGCCGAGTTCCTGGTGAGCCATTTCGCGGCCCCGGAAGCGCAGCGTGACCTTGGCCTTGTCGCCGTCTTCGATGAAGCGGCGCAGATTGCGCAGCTTGACCTGGTAGTCGCCTTCATCGGTCCCCGGCCGGAACTTGACTTCCTTGACCTGGATGATCTTCTGGCGCGCGCGCGCTTCCTGCTGGCGTTTTTGTTCCTGGTACTTGAACTTGCCGTAGTCCATCAGGCGGCAGACCGGAGGGCTGGCCGTGGGGGCGATTTCAACCAGATCGACGTCGTTCTGCTCGGCCATGGCCATGGCTTCGGACGTGCGGACAATGCCCAGTTGTTCGCCATCCACGCCGATCAGGCGGACTTCATTGATACGGATATCACCGTTGACGCGGTGTTTCTTTTCGGTTGCGATGTCGAAAACTCCTGTGAGTTGATGAAAAAGGGAGGAATCAGGCCTGCGCCGGTTCGGTCCCCTGCTGGCGGGTCGCGATCTCGTGCGTCAGCCGGGCGGTGAAATCCGCCACCGGCATCGCGCCCAGATCGAGGTTGCCGCGCCCGCGCACTGAAACGGCGCCGGACTCGCGTTCCTTATCGCCGACGACCAGAATATACGGGATTTTCTGCAGGCTATGTTCACGGATTTTACGGGTGATTTTCTCTCCCCGCACGTCGGAGAACACGCGCAGGCCCCGCTGCCTGAGATCCCGGGCGACCTGCTCGGCATAATCGGCGGAGCTGTCGGAAATGCAGCAGACCACGGCATGCTGCGGCGCCAGCCAGGCAGGCAGCGCCCCGGCATGGTTTTCGATCAGCATGCCGATGAAGCGCTCCAGCGAACCCAGGATGGCCCGGTGCAGCATCACCGGCGTGCGGCGCTGGTCCTGGGCATCGACGTACTCGGCGCCCAGGCGCTGCGGCATGGAAAAATCCACCTGGATGGTGCCGCACTGCCAATGGCGGCCGATGGCGTCCTTCAGGGTGTATTCGATCTTCGGGCCATAGAAGGCGCCCTCGCCTTCCGAGACTTCGTATTCGCAGTGGGACAGGTCCAGGCTGTCCTTGAGGGCCTGTTCGGCCTTGTCCCAGACCTCGTCGGCGCCGATGCGCTTTTCGGGGCGGGTGGCGACCTTGTAGAGGATTTCGGTAAAGCCGAAATCGGCATAGACTTTCTGCAGCAGCCGGGTGAAGGCGGCGCACTCGGCCTGGAGCTGATCCTCGGTACAGAAGATGTGGCCATCATCCTGGGTGAAGCCGCGCACGCGCATCATGCCATGCAGCGAGCCGGAGGGCTCGTTGCGGTGGCACTGGCCGAACTCGCCGTAGCGCAGGGGCAGTTCGCGGTAGGAATGCAGGCCGGCGTTGAAGATCTGCACATGGCCCGGGCAGTTCATGGGCTTCAAGCCGTACACGCGGTTCTCGGACTCCGTCGTGAACATGTTTTCTTTGTAGTTGTCCCAGTGGCCGGTTTTCTTCCACAGAGACAGATCCAGGATCTGCGGCGCCTTGACCTCCTGGTAGCCGTTGTCCTGGTACACCTGACGCATGTACTGCTCGACCTGCTGCCAGACCGTCCAGCCCTTGGGGTGCCAGAAAATCAGGCCGGGCGCCTCGTCCTGGAAGTGGAACAGGTCCAGTTCGCGGCCGATGCGGCGATGGTCGCGCAATTCGGCCTGTTCGAGCATGTGCAGGTAGGCGTCCTGGTCTTCCTTGCGAGCCCAGGCAGTGCCGTAAATGCGCTGCAACATTTCGTTGTTGCTGTCGCCACGCCAATAGGCCCCGGCGACTTTCATCAGCTTGAACACCCGCAGGCGGCCGGTGGAGGGCACGTGCGGGCCGCGGCACAGATCGATGAAATCGCCCTCGCGGTACAGGCTGATCTTTTCGTTGGACGGGATCGAGGCGATGATCTCGGCCTTGTAGGCTTCGCCGATGCCGCGGAAGAATTTCACGGCTTCGTCGCGCTCCCATTCCTCGCGCGTCACGACCTCGTCCCGGCGCGCCAGTTCGGCCATCTTCTTTTCAATGGCCTCAAGGTCTTCGGGCGTAAAGGGGCGCTTGTACGAAAAATCGTAATAGAAGCCGTTTTCGATCACCGGACCGATGGTGACCTGGGCATCGGGAAACAGGGTTTTGACCGCGTAGGCCAGCAGGTGGGCCGTCGAATGGCGGATCAGGTCGAGACCCTCGGGGTCTTTGTCGGTGATGATGCTCAGGCTCGCATCATGATCGATCACGTGGCTGGCATCCACCAGGCGCGCCGGCTGGCCATCCACGGCCAGCTTGCCCGCCAGCGCCGCCTTGCCCAGCCCGGTCCCGATGGAGCGCGCGACCTCGTGCACGGTCACAGGATGGTCGAATTCGCGCTGCGAACCGTCGGGAAGGGTGATGCAAACCATGTATGCGTGTCCTGAAAATGCGAAACGCGGCCTGCGCCGCGTCGATAAAAAGCCCGGATTTGCTATGCAGGAGGGAATTAATCAAGTGTAGCAATCAGGCGGGCAACAATCAATTTTGGACAACGGGCCTGCCGGTTTCAGAGCAGTGCGGCATCTGCCGGGGATCAGGACCGTTGCAAAATAGCCAAGAACAACAAAAAGCCGCCTCGCCATGACGGCTGGGCGGCTTTCGCGGCACGGCATAGGCCGGTGCGGAAATTCTGGTAGGCAGTACTGGATTCGAACCAGCGACCTCTACGATGTCAACGTAGCGCTCTAACCAACTGAGCTAACCGCCTCCAAGAAAGAACGCAATTTTAGGGAGAATTTCAAAAGCTGTCAAACCGTCCGCGATCCTCGGCGGCCGCCCTGCTTCGGCCTCCGATCAGCAGGGAGCGTGCCCAGCGCCGCGCCGGCAGGCCGGTGCGCGATTCGAGCTGCGCCGCCCGGTCCAGAAGATCCTGGCGCGACAGATCCAGCGCATCGCCCTTGAAGGCCAGCACCACCGTATTGCCTTCGTCGATTTCCGGCAGGCAAAGCACGCGGCCGCCGAAGGCGGCGCGAATCCCCCGCAGATTTTCCTCGAAGCTCTCATGCCGGCCGAACAGATTCACGCTCATCACGCCGGGCTCGTCCAGCACCCGGCAGCAATCCCGATAAAAAGCGGGATCGCCGCACACGGGGCCTTCGGCCCGGCTGTCGTACAGATCCACCATCAGCACCCGGTAGCGCCCCGCCCTGCCTGGCTCAGCCACCCAGTCCCGGGCGTCGGCATGATCGATCACGGATCGCGCGCTGCCCGGCAGGCGAAAGAACGCCCGGCACAGGGCCGTGACGGCGGGGTTGCGCTCGACGGACTCCACCGGGGCGCGGGTATGCCGCAACGTGAACCGCAGCAGCGAGCCGGCGCCCAACCCCAGGATGCCGATGCGATCCCGCGCGCCCGCCGTGACAAACAGCAGCCAGGCCATCATTTGCTGGGTATAGGCCAGCACCAGCTCGGACGGCCGGGCGATGCGCATCGCCCCCTGGATCCATTCGGAATTGAAGTGCAGGTAGCGGATGCCGTCTTCTTCGGACAAGGTCGGGAGGTCGGCCTCGAAGGCCTGCCGCCGCGTGGATCGCGCCATGCCTACACGCGCTCGAAGATGGCGGCGATGCCCTGCCCGCCGCCAATGCACATGGTGACCAGCGCATGGCGGCCCCCGACGCGCTGCAATTCATGCAGGGCCTTGACCGTGATCAGGGCGCCCGTGGCGCCGATCGGATGCCCCAGCCCGATGCCGCTGCCGTTGGGGTTGACCTTCGCCGGGTCGAAACCCAGTTCGCGCGACACGGCGCATGCCTGGGCTGCAAAGGCCTCGTTGGCCTCGATCACGTCGATCTGGTCCAGAGTGAGGCCCGCGCGCGCCAGGGCATTGCGCGTGGCCGGCACGGGGCCGATGCCCATATACTGCGGATCCACGCCGGCGTGGCCGTAGGATACCAGGCGGGCCATGGGCGTCAGCCCCCGGGCCTGGGCAGCCTGCGCGGTCATCAGCAGCACGGCGGCGGCACCGTCGTTCAGACCGGATGCGTTGCCCGCCGTCACGGTACCGTTTTCCTTGGCAAAGACGGGCTTGAGCTTGCTGAAACTCTCGGGGCTGGCATCGAAGCGCACATGCTCGTCCTGGTCGAACACGGCCTCGCCCTTGCGGGTCTTTTGCACGACGGGCACGATCTGCGACTTGAAGTAGCCCTGTTCGATGGCCCGGGCGGCGCGCCGGTGGGATTCCAGCGCCAGGGCATCCTGATCCTCGCGGCTGATGCCGTATTTCTGCGCCACGTTCTCGGCCGTCACGCCCATGTGGTACTTCTCGAACGGACATGACAAGGCGCCGGTCATCATGTCCACCAGACGCGAGTCGCCCATGCGCGATCCCCAGCGCTGCCCGATCGCCAGGTAAGGCGCGCGGCTCATGCTCTCGGCCCCGGCGCCGATGGCGATCTCGGCATCGCCCAGCATCAGAACCTGGGCGGCGGACACGATGGCCTGCAACCCCGAACCGCACAGGCGGTTGACGTTGAAGGCGGGAACAGCCTCGGGAATGCCGGCGTTCAGCGCGGCGACGCGCGACAAGTACATGTCGCGCGGCTCGGTGTTGATGACATGGCCGAACACGACGTGACCGACCTCGGCCGCCGCCACGCCAGCGCGCTCCAGCACGCTGCGCACCACGAGCGCCCCCAACTCGCAAGGGGCGGTATCCTTCAATCCTCCGCCGAAATCCCCGACGGCGGTGCGGCAGGCTTCAACGATGACGATGTCTTGCATGTTCGACTCCAGATGATGAGAATCAGCGCCCCAGCGCCTTGCGGATGGCGGAGGACAGTTCCTCGGCGGAAAATTTGGGCACGTAGCCGTTGGCGCCGACGCTGCGCACGTGATTTTCGTTGGCCGAACCCGACAGCGACGAATGGATCACCACCGGCATGGCGCTGAACCGGGCGTCCTGCTTGATGTTGCGCGTCAGCGTAAAACCATCCATCTCGGGCATTTCCAGATCGGTCAGCATCATGCAGACCTTGTCGTGGATGGTCTTGCCCTCGGCCTCGGCGGCGGCGGCCAGCGTATTCAGACGGTCCCAGGCCTCCTGGCCGGACTTGGTCATTTCATAGGGAATCTCCATCGCCTTGAGGGTCTGCTCCATGAGAGCGCGGGCCACGAAAGAATCGTCGGCCACCAGCACCACGGTGCCAGGCTTCAGGGTGAATTTGTCACCGACCTCCCGGGCATCGACCTGGTGGCGGTTTTCTTCAGGAGTGATCGCCTGCAGAATGGCCTCGACGTCCAGCACCTGGGCCAGGCGCGCCCCATCGTCGCCGCCTTCGGCAAGGCGGGCGATGCTGGTGATCAGGCTGGGGCCCGTGCCGGTGTTTTCGGCGGAAATGACCTGGTTCCAATCCAGCCGCACGATGTCTTCGACCGATTCGACCGTGAACGCCTGCGTGGTGCGGGAGTATTCCGTGACCAGCATCAGGGTCGGCGCGGCCGACAGCTTGCAGCCGATGATCGCAGGCAGATCGTAGACAGGAATCACCTGGTCGCGCAGTTGCACGACGCCGAGCGAGAATTTCGGCGCCCCCGCGATCGGCGTGATGGCGGGCATGGTCACGATTTCCCGGACCTTCAGCACATTGATGCCGAAGAGCTCGGATTTGCCCAGGGCGGCATCCGTGCCCAGGCGGAACAACAGCAGTTCAAACCGGTTCGTGCCGGTCAGGTTGGTGCGTTCATCGACTTCTTTCTGGAGTGAGCTCATGTCAGGCCTTTTCTTGGATGCGGGATCTCCGAACCGGAGATTCTAAAGGGCGCCGCCGCGTCATGCAGCCCCGGGCCGAGAATATACCCGGCACCGGATGCCCGCCCCCTTCGGTCCGTCGCTCCCATGACACATTAAACCAAGGCGGATAGGTTTTGGCATCCCGGAACGAAACCCGGGCGGCGCGGCCGTCCGCCGCCCCGGTCTTTCTGCCTCACCGAGGCGGCAGCACCCCTTCCAGCGTCATCTGCTCGAAATCGTCGACCAGGATGTCCAGACGCACCTGCCAGCGTCCATCGCCCGAAGGCGGCGGCACGCCCAGCTCGGCGCGCCAGCGCCCGTCGGGCAGACGGCGTGCCTCGCGGCGCAAGGGCTCGACGCCCGCCTGCGGATTGAGCAGCGCCAGACTCAATGCCTGCGCGGACAAGGGCTGGCCGGACGGATCGCTCAGCACGATGCGCCACGCGCCCGACGTACGCGTCACCTGGGCGCGCACCTGGGCGTTCGCCAGCATGAAAACGTCTGCTTTCTGGAGGGACGCGGCCTCCAGGCTGCGCGGCGGCGGCGTAAAACGCCAGAGCGACACCACACCCAGCAAAATGAAGGCAACGGCGATTTCCGCTCCGATGCTGCGCCGCAGGCGGATGCGGGCCGCGGCTTCGCCCGCCAGGGCAGGCGCGGTACAACACCAGCGATTGAATGCGGCAATACCGAGCAGACCGCACACCAGAGCCAGTTTCACGCTCAGCACGGCGCCATAGTCTGTGCGCCATAAATCCTCGGGGCGATCCAACTGCAGCAACGACAACCCCACCCCGCTGGCAATCAGCAGCGTCACGGCCGGCGCGATCCAGCGGGAAAACCAGGCCAGCGGCAGCAGGCCCGCCGGCCCGCTGCCGGCGCGCAGCAGACGGACCAGCGGCACCAGCGCCCCCAGCCAGGCGGCCGCCGCCACCGCGTGCAGGACGACCAGCGGGCGCGACAGCCACTGGGGCGGCGCCGTACCCGCATGGCCGCTGGCGGCGAGCGCCATGCCCGCCAGCGCCAGGCCCAGGCCCGCGCCGCTGCGCATCGCCCAGGCTTTACGCGTGCGCAGGGCGCCCGCCGAGCAACACAAGGCCAGGGCGATCAGGCCCAGGGTCCAGGCATAGCGGCTCTCCAGTGCGGCGGCCCAGGCTTGCCATCCGAGCAAGGCCGCGCCAGGCAGATCCAGCAGATCCAGCCCTTGCAGCCCCAGATTCACAGGCAACAGGCTCAGGCCCAGCACAGCCACGGGCAATGCCCAGGTCTGCGGGGCCGCGGGCCTGCGCGCCCGAAACAGGGCCGCGCCCACGCAGGCGAACAGGCATGCGTAGCCCAGCCAGCGGCCCAGCCAGATCGCCGCCTGGCGGCCGCCAGACGCAGCGCCTGGAGCGGCCCCGCCCGGAGTCGGGGATGAGCCGACCGCATAGTCCACCGCCCCGCCCACAGGATGCCCATCCGCCGAGACGACCCGCCAACTGAGCAAATAGGCGCCCTGTCCCGCGCCGCCGGGCAGCGGCACACGGATCCTGAGTCCGCCGGCGTCCGCCGGCGCAAGGTCCGCAATCACACCCTGGGGATCGAGCAGCCGCAGGGCAGTGACACTGACCGGCTCATTGAAGATCAGCGTCACTGCCTCCGGCGCATGGTCGAGCGCGGCGCCGGGCGCCGGATCGGCCGACACCAGCGCGGCATGCCCCCAGACCGCCTGCCCCCACATCAGCAGGCAGGCAGCCAATACGCGCGCGGCCCTCAATGGTGGTGGCCGTGACCGCCCTCCGGGTGGGCGGGCGCCACGATCTTTACCCCGGGCGCGGGGCCTTGCGCATCCGGGTTACCCGAGGTGTCGATCCAGCGCGAAACGCCCTGGCCGCATTCCTGGACAACCGGGAAATAGACGGTCTGGCCGGGCTTGAGCGCATCCGAAAGATAGGCGCGAAACACGAATTCCTCGTAGTACGCGTCCGGCAGCACGCCGCTCCAACTGAGTTCGCGCACGCCGCTGTCCACCGGCGCCCCGTGAAGGGTCTGAGGTTGCGCATACTTGCCCTGGGTCATGTCGAGAGTCCAGCCCGCCTTGGGCTGAGGCTTGACCGCGAGCACGCCATCGGGAATGCGCACCCGCATTCGCGTGGTGTCGGCCCCTTCGCAGCCATGGCCGACGCGCAGCACCGCCTTGTAATAGCTGCCGGCGGCAGCCTGGGTGGTTTCCAACGTGACATGAGCCTGGGCGACCGGCGACAGGCCGAGCAAGGCCGTCAGGCCTGCAGCAAGAAAAATTTTCATGAAAATGCCTTTCAAATGATGCGTAAGCGAACAAACGGACGATCAGATGAAAAGCGGGGGCGGCGCCCTGGAGCCGACAGGCGCCCCGCGCACACGTTGCATGGGCGCCACAACAACCGTGACCAGCATCGCGACGGCGCCTGCGGCCACAGCCGGAATCAGCGCGGGCGCCGCCATCGCCAGCGGCGGGCCTCCGGCGTGCTGGGTCAACAGGCATAAAGGGCTCGCATGGGATTGCGGCAAGTCATCCGTGTGATGATGGCCGCCCACCGGCAGAGCCGGATTCTGGACCTGGCACAGGATCAGCCCGGGAAAGACTCCCCCTCTGCCCTCGAAATCCAGCATGGTTCCGGCCGGCACCAGCGCACGCAAGGCCAGGGCCAGGCACAGGGCCCAAGCCCAGGACAGGCTCACGGCCCGAAGCGGCCGGCGCGGCGTGGAGGGGTTCATGCGAAAGAAGTATAGGGCACCCAAGGCGCTCCAGTGCCCTCCCCCCGAGCGCGCCCCGCTTCCTTAATGACAATTGCCCGGCTTCCCTGGGCTATTTCGGCCCAATCGCCAGGACACCCCCATGTTAAAGATGCTGTTATTTCATTCTGTTTTCGCATAAGCAGAATCCCATCGCGCCGTTTCCATTCGACCGCAGAGAACCCCATGAACATGCGCAGCATCAAAATCAGCACACGACTCACACTCGGATTCGGCATTCTGATCCTCATCGCCGCACTGCTGGCCGGGCTGGGCGCCTGGCAAACCCAAAGTGGCCTGGACGATAACGAGATCGTCCAGATCCGCAGTGAAATCAACGTCAAGATCCAGCAATGGGCGCGCGCGGTCGAGGTCAACGGCGAACGCACACTCGCGCTGATCCACATGCCCGAACCCGCCGCCCGCGAGGCCATCCAGAAGAAAATGGCGGAGACTTCAAAGCACATCACCGCCCTGCAGGATCAGATCGGTGAACGCCTCATCACTCCCGAATCCAAAGCCCTGTACGCAAAGGTGCTGGAGGCGCGCAAGCGCTACACCGGCCAACGCAGGATCGCCATCGAGGATCAACAGAAAGGGGACATCGACAAGGCCAACAAGTTCTTCCTGGAAGACATGCCAGGCCTGATCAGCGCCTACCAGGGATCGATCGACGCGCTCTTCTCCTTCCAGCAAGAGAATGAAAAGCGCTTGTTCGCCGCGGGCCAGGAGGCTGGCCAGCGCATGCTGCTCGTTCTGGGCTTGATCGCCATCCTGGCGCTGGCCTGCGGCACCCTGCTGGCCTGGCGCATCAGCCGTTCCATCGCCCATCCCCTGGGGCAGGCCGTGGCGCTGGCCGGTTTCGTCGCCCGCCGCGATCTCAGCCACAACATCCAGCCCCAGGGCAAGGACGAGGTCACCTCTCTGGAGCAGGCGCTGCTCAACATGGCGAACGACCTGCGCAATGCCGTGAGCGAAATCCGCAGCGGCTCGGATGCCATCGCCTCGGCCTCGGCGCAGATCAGCGCCGGCAACCTGGACCTGTCCTCGCGCACCGAGCAGCAGGCCAGCTCCCTGGCCGAGACCGCCGCCACCACCGAGCAGATCACCGCCACCGTGCGCCAGAACGCCGACAACGCCCAGCAGGCCAACACCCTGGCCGCCTCGGCCGCCAGGACCGCCACCGACGGCGGCGCCATCGTCGCCGAACTGGTCTCCACCATGAGCGAGATCAACACCAAGTCCCAGCAGGTCGCCGACATCATCGGCGTGATCGACAGCATCGCCTTCCAGACCAACATCCTGGCGCTGAACGCCGCCGTCGAGGCCGCCCGCGCAGGCGAACAGGGCCGCGGCTTCGCCGTGGTGGCCGCCGAAGTCCGGGCGCTGGCCCAGCGCTCGGCGGGCGCCGCCAAAGAGATCAAGGGCCTCATCGACACCTCGGTGGAATCGACCGCCAAGGGTAACGAGCAGGCCGCGCGCGCCGGGGCCACGATGCAGGACATCGTCGACAGCATCCACCGCGTCACCGACATCATGGGCGAGATCAGCGCGGCCAGCCGCGAGCAGACCACCGGCATCGAAGAGATCAATGCCGCCATCACGCAGATGGACGACGTTACCCGCCAGAACGCCAGTCTGGTCGAGGAATCGGCCGCCGCGGCCGGCAGCCTGCAAGAGCAGGCCGACACCCTGGCGCGCCTGGTGGCCACCTTCCGGCTGAGGGATCAGGGCGGCCACGCCGCAGGGCAGCCCGCCGCCCTGCCAACATCGGCCATGGCGCCCAGACTGGAGTACGAGAAGGGTTGAAGCGGGGGCAGACGCCAGGGGTCACTGCAGCGGCTGGATGCCCTGGCAGTCCGCGCCCACCCAGCGGGCTGCCTGGGACATTTCGATGCTCACCGGCTGATTGTCCACGACGCCATGCAGGGTCATTTCGCTCTTGTAGCTTTTCGACGTCGCATCCCAGATGCGGCCATCGATCTTCCACTCGCCGTCTGCGTTGGTACAGTTCATTGAATACCGTCCTTCCGTACGCGAACCGTGCCAATCAACCTCCGAGCATTGCATGCCGGCATCATCGACCGTGGGCTTGAATTCGCCCTTGGCGGCTTCCACCGTCAGGCACTGACGGAGCACGTTGGGCTGCGTGAAGCTCGCGCCCGACTGCGCCATCATCTGCTCCATCTGTTTTCTTTGCGCCTCCGGCATCTGCGCCAATGTTTCCTGCATGCCTTCCAGCATCGCGGCCAGCCTTGCCGTCCGGAGCGAACGAACCCGGACGGCCTGCTGATACCATAGTGGCCTCTTTACGCGACACGCACAACGGCCAAGAAGTGGATCGCCGGATAGGCAACCAATCATGAAAACGGTCTCAACATCCACGCCAATCCACCGAAACAAAAACAAAATTTCCGCACCATGAAACTCGCCACCTGGAATGTCAATTCTCTGAACGTCCGCCTGGGACACGTCCTGGACTGGCTGCAGGCCAATCCGGTCGACGCGCTGTGTCTTCAGGAACTGAAACTGCCGGACGACAAATTCCCGCACGAAGTCCTGCGGGCGGCCGGCTACCATGCCTGCTGGGCGGGACAAAAGACCTACAACGGCGTGGCGATCCTGAGCAAGACGCCCCCGCTGGACATACAACGCAACATCCCGGGCTATGAAGACGAACAGCAGCGCATCATCGCCGCCACGCTGACCGGCCCCGACGGCAAGCCCGTGCGCGTCGTCAGCGCCTACTGCCCCAACGGGCAGGCGGTGGGCAGCGACAAATACGCCTACAAGCTCGACTGGTTCCAGGCGCTGCGCCAATGGCTGGACGAAGAGATCGCCCGCCATCCGGACCTGGCGATCCTGGGGGACTACAACGTCGCCCCGGCCGATGAGGACGTGCACGACCCCGAGGCCTGGGCCGGCGGCATCCTGGTCTCCGATCCCGAGCGCCAGGCGTTCCGCGACTTGCTGGAACTCGGTTTCCAGGATACGTTCCGCCTGTTCGATCAGCCGCCGCGCACGTTCAGTTGGTGGGACTACCGCCGCCTGGGTTTCCGGCGCAACGCCGGCCTGCGCATCGACCACATCCTGGCCACACAGGATCTGGCGGCCCGCTGCCGGGAATGCACGGTGGACAAGACGCCGCGCGGCTGGGAGAAACCGTCGGACCACGCGCCGGTCGTGGCGACATTCCTCACCGCCTGACGGGCGTCCATGCGGCGAGCGGCCCGGCAAAGCGTCTATAATCCAGGGCTCATCCCACTTTCCTCACGCCCATGCCGCTCGACAGCCGACTGATCGCTCATCTGGACCGGGGGATGGTCCTGGACATCACTCTGGAAGACCTGCCTTTCCGGGTTTACGTGGCCCAGCGCGAGGCGGATGTCGAGCAGGTGACCGGGCTGGTCCCCGCCGAACAGTTCCAGGGAGACGGGGACGTCCACGTCGCCGCGATCCACGACGGCGACGACGCCTCCGAGCAGATCCAGGATGTGCTCTTCAATCTCAATCCGGGCGATGCCATCGTCTTCCTGTGCACAGGCCCGCAGGCCTACGCCGAGACACTGGCCGAACTCGGCCAGTCCGGCGACGATCCGGCACCTCCGACCGCTGACACGAACCTGACATGACGCAGTCCTCCGGCAATATCTTCATGGTGGTCGCCCCGAGCGGGGCGGGCAAATCCAGCCTGGTCAACGCCCTGCTGGAAAAAGACCCCAGCCTGGCCTTATCCATTTCCTGCACCACCCGCACGCCCCGGCCCGGCGAAGAAGACAAAAAGCACTATCGCTTCGTGTCCATGGAAACCTTCCAGGCCCTGCGCGACCAGGGCGACATGCTCGAATGGGCGGAAGTCCACGGCAATTTCTACGGCACGCCCCGCGACCGGGTCGAACAGGCCCTGAGCGCCGGCACCGACATCATCCTGGAAATCGACTGGCAGGGGGCCCTCCAGGTGCGCCGCCACTACCCCCAGGCGATCGGCATCTTCATCCTGCCGCCCTCGATCGAAGCCCTGGAGAGCCGCCTGAAAAATCGCGGCCAGGATGCCCCCCAGGTCATCGCCCGCCGGCTGCTTGCGGCAGGCGGCGAGATGGCGCATGCTTCGGATTGCGAATATGTTATTATTAATCAAGAATTTAGCGTCGCACTGGAACAACTCCGCCAAGTGATCTGCGCGGCCCGATTGCGCTACACTGCGCAATCCGTCCGGCACGCCGAGCTGTTCACCCAGTTGGGTATCCGCAAACCGCTTTCAACCGCTTCCTGAACCAGGATACATATGGCCCGCATCACCGTAGAAGACTGCCTCGAACAAGTCCCCAACCGCTTCGACCTGACCCTGGTCGCGACCTACCGCGCCCGCGAACTGGCCCAGGGACACGAAGCCCGCATCCAGAGCCACAACAAACCCACGGTCACCGCGTTGCGTGAAATCGCACAGGGCCTGGTCGGCACCGAGATGCTGCGCAAAGTCCCCACCTGATTCCGGGGGGGCGGGCCATGGCATTTTCCGGCTTGCGCGGCGCATCCTCCGGGCTGCTCGCCGTTCTACGCAAAGGCCCCCGCCTGCGGCGGCGCAAGCCGCACACCGCCCCTGCCCCGCAATCCGGGGCCGCCCCCAGCCCGATCGCATCGCTGGCCGGGCTCAACCAGATCGTCTCGGGATATCTGAGTCCGCGCGACATCGAACGGATTCGCGAAGCCTACCGCTTCGCCGACAACGCCCACCTCGGGCAGTTCCGCGCCAGCGGCGAGCCGTACATCTCCCACCCTATCGCCGTCACCGAAATCTGCGCCGGCTGGAAGCTCGACGCCGATTCCCTGATGGCCGCCCTGTTGCACGACGTGATCGAGGACCAGGGCGTCAGCAAACAGGAGCTGGCCGAGAAATTCGGCGTCGAGGTCGCCGAGATCGTCGATGGTCTCACCAAGCTCGAACGCCTGGAATACGCCACCAAGGCCGAACAGCAGGCGGAATCCTTCCGCAAGATGCTGCTGGCCATGGCGCGCGACGTCCGCGTCATTCTGATCAAGCTCGCGGACCGGCTGCACAACATGCGCACGCTGGACGCGGTCAAACCCGAAAAACGCCGCCGCGTGGCCAGCGAGACCCTGGACATCTACACGCCGATCGCTCACCGGCTCGGGCTCAACGCGCTGTTCCGAGAATTGCAGGACCGCTGCTTCAAGGCCATACATCCGAACCGCTATCTCGTGCTGCACAAGGCGATGATGGCCGCGCGCGGCAACCGGCGCGAAGTCATTTCGAAAATCGCCGAAGCCGTCCGCGCCGCGCTGCCCGCCGCCGGCCTGGACGCCGAAGTCAGCGGCCGGGAAAAATCGCTCTACGGCATCTATAAAAAGATGGTCGAGCAGAAGAAATCGTTTTCCGACGTCCTCGACATCTACGGTTTTCGCATCATCGTCCACACGCTGCCTGAATGCTACCTGGCCCTGGGCACGTTGCACCAGTTGTACCGGCCGGTGCCCGGCAAGTTCAAGGACTACATCGCCATCCCGAAGATCAATGGCTACCAATCCCTGCACACGACCCTGATCGGCCCTTACGGCACACCGGTGGAGTTCCAGTTCCGCACCCACGACATGGACCATGTGGCCGAAGAAGGCGTGGCCTCCCACTGGCTGTACAAAGAGCAAGGCACCTCGCTCAACGACCTGCAGAAGCGCACCCATCAATGGCTGCAATCGCTGCTGGACATCCAGAGCCAGACCGGCGACTCGGGAGAATTCCTGGAGCACGTCAAGGTCGATCTCTTCCCCGACGCGGTCTACGTGTTCACGCCCCGAGGCAAAATCCTGTCGCTGCCGCGCGGCGCCACGCCGGTCGACTTCGCCTATGCAATCCACACGGACATCGGCAACCATACCGTCGCCTGCAAGATCAACGGCGATTTCTCGCCCTTGCGCACGGAGCTGCACAGCGGCGATGCGGTGGAAATCATCACATCGTCGGCTTCGCGCCCCAGCGCCCAATGGCTGAATTACGTGCGCACGGGACGCGCACGCTCGGAAATCCGCCATTACCTGCGCAACGAGCGCTACGGAGAATCCGTGGCTTTCGGCCGCCGGCTGCTGAATCAGGCCTTCGACCAGCTTTCTATTCCCTATCCCAAGGACGACGATCCGCAATGGGAGCGCCTGTCGAAGGGTTCGGGCGGCGCCTCGCGCACCGAGATCCTGGCCGACATCGGCCTGGGCAAGCGCCTGGCCGCCGTGGTGGCGCGCCGCTTCGCCCCTGAAAACGCCATGCTGGAAACCACGGCGATGGCCGTGGACGAATTCACTTCCGTCACCAGCGCGCCCATCGTGATCCACGGCAACGAAGGCCAGGCCGTCCAGTTGGCCCCTTGCTGCGGCCCGCTGCCGGGCGACGCCATCATCGGCGGCATCCGCCTGGGCCACGGGCTGGTGGTGCACATGAACGATTGCCCGGTGGCCATGCGCCAGCAGGCGCGCGAGCCTGAACGCTGGATTCCGGTGATCTGGGACACCACAACCGCCCGGCACCTGACCACGCGCCTGGAGCTGACCGTCCTGAACGAACGCGGCGTGCTGGGCCGCCTGGCGGCGGAAATCACCGAAGCCGATTCCAACATCATCCAGCTCACCATGCCCGACGAGGCCGCTTCCACGGCTCTGCTCAATATCGTGGTCCAGGTCGACAGCCGCAAGCATCTCGCCCAGGTCATCCGCGCCATCCGGCACGTCCCCCAGGTCCAAAAGATCGTCAGAGCGAAGGGATGAGGCAGGACACGGGACAGTCCCCTGCGGACTGTCCTGTGCCTGCCGAATCCGAGCCGCCTGCGGGCGGCGAGGCGGAGGGCTGCCGCACACCAAGACATCCTCCTGCCTGCCGGATCCGAAACAAAAAAGCTCCGGTGCCTGGAATCACCGGAGCTTTTTATTCGAACCCAGGGGCGTGGAATCAATTCGGCCCGCTGTCCCCCTGCTCGATCAGCCGGCGGCCCTCGTCCGTCATCTTCACGCCCAACTGCTGTCGCAGTTCGGCCAGCACGGCCTGCTGCTCCACGCCCCCCCAGACCCTGGCCATCTGCAAGCCCAGGCCATCGAGCGCAGGCGTATCCGTCATGCCGGGCTTGATCTCGTCGATCAGGATGATCGCGTAGGCCCGCGGCAAAGTCACGCCACCGAAGGCCGGGGTCTTGTCCGCCTCGATGGAGAACGCGGCGTCCAGCACCTCTTTGGACAAGCCCGCAGGGTTCAGGCGGCTGATCTTCGCCGGTTCGCCGAAGCCCTCGGAAGCGGGCTGCGCCTGAAGCTCGGCCAGCGCCTTTTCACCTTCGGCCACGGCGGCGGCTCGTGCGCGCTCGTCGGTCAGTTGCGCGCGGATATGATCCCGCACCTGATCCAGCGGCGGCACATGCGACGGCGTCACATCGCGCACGCGCACCACCGTCATGGTGTCGGGAGAAATCTCGATCACCCCCGAATTCTGCTTATCGGTCAGTACCTGGGAGCTGAACAGGGCCTGTCGCACGCGCACGTCGCCCAGGATGGCCGAATCGCCCGAAGCGGAGGCCGCGTCCTTGCCCGCTTCGTCCACGCTCAGCAGGCGCTCGCGCGCGATTCCACCGGCATGGCGGATCTGCAGGCCCAGTTCCTTGGCGGCGGGATCCAGGCTGGCGGGATTGTCGTAGACCAGGCTGGTGAGTTTGGTCGCCATGTCGGCGTATCGGTCGGCCGCCAATTGACGGCGAACCTCTTCTTCGACCTTGGGACGCGCCTGCTCGAAGGTTTCGCCTTGCTCGGGCTGGACCTCGTCGGCCATGAAGACGTGATAGCCTTCGGGCCCCTTCACGGGATCGGAAATCTCGCCCTGCTTGAGCGCGAATACGGCCTGCTCCATGGTCAGCGGCAGCGTGCCGCGCTGGATCCAGCCCAGGCGGCCGCCATCGCGCGACGTGCCGGCATCCTGGGATTCCTTGCGGGCCAGTTCCGCGAACTTGGAAGGCTCCGCGCGCAAGCGCGTGACGATCTCCGCGGCCTTGGTCTGCGCGGTCTTGACCACGTCGTCGGATGCACCGGCCGGCAGCTTGATCAGAATGTGGCTGACGTTGACACGCGCCGGCACCACGTAGAGCGCCTTGTTCTGCTCGTAATAATCCTTCAACTGGGATTCTTCGAGAGCAGGCACGCTGGCCAGGGCGGCCGCCTCGTCCAGCA
This sequence comes from Castellaniella ginsengisoli, assembly GCF_040955415.1. Lineage (NCBI taxonomy): Bacteria > Pseudomonadati > Pseudomonadota > Betaproteobacteria > Burkholderiales > Alcaligenaceae > Castellaniella > Castellaniella ginsengisoli. The sequence continues at coordinate 2,821,558 of NZ_CP158257.1, forward strand.
CCAGGTAATCGGCCGAGACCTGCTCGGGCAGGCGCAGCGCATCCTGGTGGCCGTCGTACCAGGCCTGGATGTCCTGGTCGGTCACCTGGACTTCCTTGACATGATCCTCGGCCTTGAAGACCCGCAGACGGACGGTACGCTCTTCCGTCAGGGCGCGTTTGAGGCCGTCGAGCACGGGCGCCGGCAGAAGCGCCGTGTCGCGCACCGGGCCGAGCACGCGGTCCAGGGCCAGTTCGGCACGCTGGCCCGCCTCGAAGTCACGCGGGGTCAGGCCATAGGAGGTAAGGACTTCGTGATAGCGGTCGGGCGAGAACTGGCCGTCGACCTGCAATTGCGGCATGGCCGAGATGGCGCGGCGCAGGGCGCCGTCGGATACGCTGAAATGATTCTGCGTCGCCACCGCGATCTGCAGCTTGCGATCAATGAGCTGATCCAGCAGCGCCTGGCGGGCCTGGGGATTGTCCAGCAGGGCGGGGTCGAAGCGGCCCTGGCTGCTTTCCTGCATCTGCTGCAACTGGTTGCGCTGTGCCTGGACGAATTCCTCGCGGGTGACCGTCGCCCGGCCGATTTCGACAATGGCCGGGTCGGCGGTGACGAATGAATAGCCGCTGATCCCGAGGAACACGAAAGACGGCACCACGAGAATCAGAAGAATCAACTGCATCAGGCGTTGATGCGTACGAATGAAATCGAACATGAACGGCTCACCTGCTGGAGACTGACGGCCCCAGGGCCGCGCGAACGAAATGTCCCGCAGTTTACCACCGCGACCGGCCCCCTTGCCAAAGCGGCACCCCGGCCGACCCTCCGAATGCGGGCGGCCGCGGGCTTTCCTGGCCGGTGGCGCCTCTGCTGGCTAAAATGCGGTTTGTCCTTCTCCGGCGCGCCGACTTGCCATGACCTTATCCCTCCCCGCCTGGCCCTGGCCGGCTTTCATCGCCCATCGCGGCGGCGGCCGGCTGGCGCCCGAAAACACTCTGGCGGCCATACGCACAGGCGCGGACGCCGGATTCAGGATGGTGGAATTCGACGTCAAACTCAGCGCGGACGGCCTGCCCTTTCTGCTGCACGACGACACCGTGGACCGGACCTCGAACGGCCGCGGCCCGGCCCATGAGCTGGATTGGCGCGCACTGGGAGAAATGGACTTCGGCAGTTGGCACGGGCCGGATTTCGCCGGCGAGCCGGCGCCGTCCCTGTATGCCGTGGCGCGCTGCACCCGGGCCCGCAACCTGCACAGCAATATCGAGATCAAGCCGGCCGCCGGCCAGGAAACCGCCACCGGCGCGGCCGTGGCCCGCGCGGCGGCCCGCCTGTGGGCCGGCGCCGAGTTGCCGCCGCTGCTGTCATCGTTTTCCGAAACCGCCCTGGAAGCCGCCCGGGCAGCCGCACCCGGCCTGCCCCGCGCGCTGCTCATCGAGGGGCCGGTTCCGGCAGACTGGCACGCCCGCCTGCAGGGCCTGGGCTGCATCGGCCTGCACATCGACACGCAGCACGCCGAGCAAGCCGCAGTGCGCGACATCCTGGGCCGTGGCGCCGCCGTGGCGGTTTGGACCGTCAACGACCCCGCCCGCGCCCGTACGCTGCTCGGCTGGGGATGCCAGGCGGTATTCACCGATGAATTGCATCTCGTCCGGGCGGATGCGCCCGGCCTGGTCTCCCGATAGGTTTCGCCATGTTCAGCTACCGTCATGCCTTCCACGCCGGCAATCACGCCGACGTGCTCAAGCACGCCATCCTTGTCCAGATCCTGGATTATTTCAATCGCAAGGACGCGCCCTACTGGGTGATCGACACCCACGCCGGCGCGGGCCTCTACGCCCTGGACGGCGAATGGGCCGGCCAGAGCGGCGAGGTCGTCGACGGGCTCGACCGGCTGCTGGGCGCCCCCCAGCCGCCCGAACTGGTGGCACGCTATCTGCGCGCGATCCAGGACTTCAATCCCGACGGGGTCGCCAACCGCTACCCCGGCTCGCCCGCGCTCACCCTGCACGCCTTGCGCGCATCCGACAAGCTGCGGCTGTTCGAGCTGCATCCCACCGAAATCGAAGTGCTGGAAGACACCCTGCGGCAACTGGACGCCCCGCGCCGCCAGGTGACCATCGCCCGCGAGGACGGATTCGCCGGGCTGAGACGGCTGCTGCCGCCGCCCACCCGGCGAGGCCTCGTCCTGATCGATCCGTCCTATGAAGACAAGCAGGACTACCGCCACACGCTGCAGGCGGTGCACGCCGGCCTGGAGCGTTTCGCCTCCGGCTGTTTTGCGGTCTGGTATCCCCTGGTGCAGCGCGTCCAGGCGCACGAAATGGCCCGCGCGCTGGAACGGCTGCCCGTGGAATGGCTGCACGCCACCCTGACGGTGCGTAAACCGGCGCCCGACGGACTGGGGCTGCATGGCAGCGGCATGTTCATCATCAACCCGCCCTGGACGCTGCGCGAGGAATTACGGGCGGCCCTGCCCTGGCTGACCCGGATACTCGCCCAGGATGCGCACGCCCGGCATACGCTGGAAACCAGCGCCCAGCGCACCGGCCCCTCCGGCACGCCGTCGCCGTCCGCCAAGGCCGGGCTCAAGCCACACAGACCGGCCGACAGCCCCGTCCCGGCTCAGAAGCGCTCGCCATCCCGCAAGTAACGCCACTGGCCCACGGGCAGATCGCCCAGCACGACGTGGCCCATGCGCACACGCTTCAGGCCCACGACCTTCAACCCGACCTGTTCGCACATGCGGCGAATCTGGCGTTTGCGGCCCTCGCGCAGGATGAAATGCAGTTGGTCCTCGTTCTGCCACTGCACCCGCGCCGGCCGCAGGGCCTGGCCATCGAGCGTCAGGCCGTGGTTCAGCAAGGCAAGCCCGCCGGCCGACAGCCGGCCTTCGACGCGCACCAGGTATTCCTTTTCGATCGAAGAATCATCGCTGATGAGCTGACGGGCGATACGCCCATCCTGGGTCAGGACCAGCAGCCCCTGGGAGTCGATGTCCAGGCGTCCGGCGGGCGCCAGCCCGCGCAGATGCGCGGGATCGAAGGCAGGGCCGCCGCGGCCCGCCCGGTGCTGGGTGCGCGCCTGGATCAGGGATGCCGCCAGGCGGTAGCCCTTGTCGGACTGGTGCGACACGTAGCCCACCGGCTTGTTCAGAATGAGGGTGACCTTGTCGGTCTGGCGCCGCGCCGCCTGGCGCTCGAGTGTGATGCGGGCGCTGGGCAAGGCCTTGGTGCCCAACTCGCTGACGATGCGGCCGTCCACGCGCACCCAGCCGCGTTCGATGTAGGCATCGGCTTCGCGCCGCGAGCACAGGCCGCGCTGGGCCATGAGTTTTGAAATTCGGACTGGTTCCATGATGCCGGGCATTTTATAGGATTCCCCGGGCGCCCCGCGCCGGACCGAAGCGGCCATGCTATCGTGTGGCCCCTCGATCCACTGCTTTCCATGACCCCGGACACCGCCCTGCCCCGCCCCTGGCGCCACGCCCCCGCACCCGGACTGGACCGGACGCGGCAGGCCTGGCTGCGACGGCCCGGCGCCCTCACCGCCGGCCTGCGCCTCCTCGGAGAGGTACGGCTGGCCGTGCGCCGCGAAGCCGTTGAAGCCTTGCCTTCCGGCTGGGCCGCCGAAGCCGGGCTGCCGGCCGGCAGCCCGGTCTGGTGGCGCGAAATCCTGATGACGATCAACGGCGTGCCCGCCATCCAGGCCTGCAGCTTCACGCCGCGCCGCGCCAGCCTGGGCGTTTGGCAAGCCATGCGCGGCCTGGGCCAGCGTCCGCTGGCCGACATCCTGTACCGGGATCCGCGCATCGCGCGCAGCGGCTTTCGCTTCGGCCGGATACGCGTCAGGGACGCGGACGGCGCCTGGGCCGATGCAACCGCCGGGTCGCTGATCCTGGCCCGGCACTCGGTGTTCGTGCGCCTGGGACAACCCCTGCTGGTGGCGGAATATTTCCTGCCGTCCTTCTGGGCGATTGCGCAGCCGCGCTGAGGCCAGGCGCCCGCCGCCCCTACAGGGCTTCGACGCCGCTTTCCCCCGTGCGGATCCGCACAGCCTGCTCGACCGGCGTGACGAAAATCTTGCCGTCGCCGATCTTGCCGGTGCGCGCGGCGCGGATGACGGCTTCGATCACGCCTTCGGCCTGATCGGCCGCCACCACCACGTCGATGCGGATCTTGGGCAGGAAATCCACCACATACTCGGCGCCGCGATACAGCTCGGTGTGGCCTTTCTGGCGGCCAAAGCCCTTGACCTCGGTGACGGTCAGGCCATTGACGCCCAGTTCCGACAAGGCTTCGCGCACCTCGTCGAGCTTGAAGGGTTTGACGATCGCGGTGATCTGCTTCATGTCGGGGTGCGCCATGGTATCGGGGTTCCGCTGAAAAGCTTTTAATATAGCGCAGACGGCGCCGTCCAGCCTGACTGCCGAGGCTGACGGCCCCTCCTTTATAATGCGCCCACTATGTCCAATACCCCGTCCGCACACAATCAGTTCGACAACAAGTCGCAAGCCTGGTCCGCCCGTTTCTCCGAGCCCGTCTCCGATCTGGTCAAGCGCTATACCGCCTCGGTCAACTTCGACCAGCGCATGGCGGCCTTCGACATCCAGGGCTCGCTGGCCCACGCCGACATGCTGGCGGCCGTGGGCGTGATCGGCGCCGCCGACCTCGCCGACATCCAGCGCGGCATGGCGCAGATCCTGGAAGAAATCCGCGCCGGCGGCTTTGTCTGGTCCCTAGACCTCGAAGACGTCCATCTGAACATCGAAAAACGCCTGGTCGAACTGATCGGCGACGCCGGCAAGCGCCTGCATACGGGCCGTTCCCGCAACGACCAGGTGGCCACCGACATCCGCCTGTGGCTGCGCCACGAAATCGACCTCGCCATCGAACTGCTGGGGCAACTGCGCCACCGCCTGGCCGCCCTGGCCCTGGAACACGCCGACACCATCCTGCCGGGATTCACCCATCTGCAAGTCGCCCAGCCGGTCACTTTCGGCCACCACCTGCTGGCCTATGCCGAAATGTTCGGCCGCGACGCCGAGCGCCTGGCCGACTGCCGCCGCCGCACCAACCGCCTGCCCCTGGGCGCCGCCGCCCTGGCGGGCACGTCCTACCCCATCGATCGCGAGCGGGTCGCCCGCTCTCTGGGCTTCGACGAGGTGTGCCGCAATTCTCTGGATGCCGTCTCCGACCGCGATTTCGCCATCGAGTTCTGCGCGGCGGCGGCGCTCATCATGACGCATATCTCGCGCCTGTCCGAAGAACTCGTCCTGTGGATGAGCCCGCGCGTGGGTTTCATCGATCTGGCCGACCGTTTCTGCACCGGCAGTTCGATCATGCCGCAAAAGAAAAATCCGGACGTGCCCGAACTGGCCCGCGGCAAGACCGGCCGCGTGCACGGCCACCTGGTCGCGCTGCTGACCCTGATGAAAGGCCAGCCCTTGGCCTATAACAAAGACAATCAGGAAGACAAGGAAGGCCTGTTCGACACCGCCGACACGATCCGCGACACGCTGACGATCTTCGTCGACATGATCGGCGGGGTGCGCGTCAAGGCCGAGGCGATGCGCGCCGCCGCCCTGCAGGGCTATGCCACCGCCACCGATCTGGCCGACTACCTGGTCAAGCGCGGCGTGCCCTTTCGCGATGCTCACGAGACCGTGGCGCTGGCGGTGCGTTCCTGCGAAGAGCGCGGCTGCGATCTGGCCGATCTTTCATTGGATGAACTGCGCGGTTTTCATGCGGACATCCAGGACGACGTGTTCCAGGTGCTGACGCTGGAAGGCTCGGTCGCCGCCCGCAAGCACATCGGCGGTACCGCCCCCGAACGCGTGCGGATCGAAGCGCGGCGGATACTGGACGGGGCGGAGCAGGCCTAGCGCAGCCCCCAGCCTGGCCGGCGCGGCGCTAATCGCGCTCGGCGCCGCCGGCCAGGCGCGAAAACACATGCCCGGAAGGGGCTTGGTACACCCGCAGCGACAGCTCGGGCAGAATGGCCAGCAGATGATCGAAGAGGTCTCCCTGGACCTGCTCGTAATCGACCCAGGCCGTCAGGCGTGAAAAACAATAGACCTCCACCGGAACGCCCTGGCTGTCGGGCTCCAGCGCGCGCACGATCATGAGCATGTCCTGGCGGATGTTCGGATTCTGCTTCAGGTAGGCCAGGGCATAGGCCCGAAAAGTGCCCAAATTGGTCAGGCGTCTCCGGTTGGCGGGCACGGCGGCAGTCTCCTGCAGCGCCTGGTTGGAGGCCTGCAACGCGGATTGCTTGGCCGCCAGGTAGTCGCTCAGCAAACGGTAGCGGCTCAGCGCCTGGATTTCATCATCGTCCAGAAACCGGACCGACTCGGCATCGATGCGCAAGGTGCGCTTGATGCGCCGTCCGCCCGACTCGAACATCTGGCGCCAATTCCGGTAGCTTTCCGAAAAGAGCTTGTAGGTGGGAATGGTGGTGACGGTCTTGTCCCAGTTCTGCACCTTCACGGTATGCAGCGCCATATCGATCACGAAGCCGTCGGCGCCCGCCTGAGGCATTTCGATCCAGTCCCCGATGCGCAGCATGTCGTTGGTGTTCATCTGCGTGCTGGCCACCAGCGACAACAGCGTGTCTTTGAAGACCAGCAGCAGCACGGCGGACAAGGCGCCCAGGCCGGAGAGCATCAGCAGGGGCGATTGATCCAGCAGCACGGATACCACCAGCACCACGCACAGCGCCCAGACGGCCAGTTGCGCGACTTCGAGATAACCCTTGATGGGACGCCCCCGCCCTTGCTGCACCCCCAGCATGTTGACGTCCTGCCAGGCGCGCAACAGCCGGTTGAAGGCCAGAAAGACATACACCAGGGCCAGCGCCTGGATCAGGCGCTCGAGGGAGTCGCCGAGGGCCTCGCCCACGAAGAGCAGGCGGATGTTGGCGGCGATCAACAGCAGGGAGACGGCATGGCCCAAGTGGCGGTAGACGCCGCGCCGCGCCACCGCCTGGCTCCAGTCGTCCCGGCCCAGCGCCTGCAGGGCGCGCCCCAGGACCAGCGCCAACCCGCGCGAGGCCAGCAGCCCCGCCAGCCACACCACGCCCGCCAGCACCAGCATGCCCACCAGGGCCTGCGCCCAGGGCTCCTGCGGCACCCAGGGCAGAATCCAGGTGTCCACCCAGACTTCCAGCGGGGTGCTCAAGGCATTCGGCGTGGGCGGCATGGCGATTCCAATCCAGATCGGCAAGAAACCCATACTGTATCCGATCAGGTGTGCGGGCGACGGCGGCCGGCGGCGGGGACGGCCAGACCCAGCAGTGCCGCGCCCGCGAATCCAGCGCCCGCCAGGAACGTCGCCGACGGCCCCCACGCTTGCCACAGCCCGCCGGCCAGAACGCTGGCCAGCAGCATGCACACGCCGCTGGCCAGATTGAAAATCCCAAAAGCCGTCCCCTTCAGACCCGCCGGCGTCGTATCCGCCACCATGGCAGCCAGAATCCCCTGGCTGAACCCCATGTGCAGTCCCCACAGCGCCGCGCCCGCCAGCAAGAGCCAGACGCCGCCGCCCGTCAGCGCCAGGGTCAGGTCTGCCAGCAGCAGCAGGACCAGGCCGACGGCCAGCACCGCCGTGCGCGGCATGCGGTCCGACAGCCAGCCGGCGGGGTAGGCGGACAAGGTGAAGAACAGCGACATCACGATCAACACGGCAGGGGCCCAGGCCATGGCCAGGCCCATGTCCTGCGCGCGCAGGATCAGGAAGGCTTCGCTGAATCGAGCCAGGGTGAACACGGCGCCGATCAGCACCACGCGCCAGTAGGCGGCTTCGAAATCGCCCGCCGCGCGCCAGCGGATGGGCGAGCGCAGCGGCCGGGCCTCGTCCGGCGGCGGACGCGTCTCGCGCACGCCCCACCACAGCAGCCCCATGGCCACGACGCCCGGGACGACGGCAAACCACAGCACATGCCGGATGTCCGTGAGCACCAGCATCAATCCGACCGCCAGGCCGGGCCCCAGGACCGCGCCCACGGTATCCAGGGACTGGCGCAGTCCGAAAGCCGCGCCCCGGATTTCCGGTGGCGTGACGTCGGCGACCAGGGCGTCGCGCGGCGCGCCCCGGATGCCTTTGCCGATCCGGTCGATGAAACGGGCAATGAACACCGTGCCGACCGAATGCGCCAAGGGGAACAAGGGCTTGCTCAACGCCGCCAGACCGTATCCCGCCAGCAGAAGACCCTTGCGGCGGCCCAGATAGTCGCTGATCGCACCGGAGAAAATCTTGACGATCAGGGCGGTGGCCTCGGCCACGCCCTCGATGACGCCGACTGCGAGCACGCTGGCGCCCAGGCCCGAAACCAGGAAAATCGGCAGCAGGCTGTGGATCAGCTCCGACGAAAGATCCATGAACAGGCTGACCAGGCCCAGCATCCATACCGTGCGCGGGATGGCGCGCCGGCCGCTGCCGCCTGGCGAGCGGCGCCCGTGGCTCATGCGCTTTCCTTCAGGGTTCAAAGACGGCGATCGATTCCACGTGCGCCGTGTGCGGGAACATATTGACCGCGCCGGCGGCCTTCAAGGTCCATCCGCCCACGTGATGCAGCACCCCCGCATCGCGCGCCAGAGTGGCCGGGTTGCAGGAAACATAGACGACGCGGCGCGGACGCTCGGCCGGCGCCAGATCGGCCAGCGCCTGCGCGACAGCCAGGGCTCCCTCGCGCGGCGGATCGATCAGCATGCGGTCGAAACGGCCCAGGCCGCGCAGCCAGCCGGCATCGACCTCGAACAGATTCAGTTCGGTGAACCCGGCCTTGTCCGCCAGCCCCTGGCGGATGGCGTCCTCGCGCGCGCGGCCCACCAGCGTGGCGCTGCCTTCGATGCCCACGACCGCGCGGCTTTGCGTGGCCAGCGGCAGGCTGAAATTGCCCAGGCCGCAGAACAGGTCGGCCACGCGATCATCCGGCTGGACGTCCAGCAGGCTCAAGGCGCGCGCCACCAGGGCCTGGTTGATCTGCGGGTTGACCTGGGTGAAGTCGGTCGGCCGGTAGTGCATGCGCAAGCCGTAGGCCGGCAACGCATAGGCCAGCGCATCGGCGCGGGCCGGATCCAGCGGATGAGCCGTCTCGGGCCCCTTGGGCTGCAGCCACCAGTCGATGCGGTGACGGTCGCCGAACGCGCGCAGGCTGTCCAGGTCGGACGGCGTGAGGGGCTCCAGGTGCCGCAGGCAGAAGACGGTGGACTCGTCACCCACGGCCACTTCGATCTGCGGCATGCGGTCAGGCCGCGACAGCCCGCCGATCAGTGCGCGCAAAGGCATCAGCAGGGCCGAAACATGCGGCGGCAGCACCAGGCAGGATTGCATGTCGGCCACGTAGCTGCTGGCGCGTTCGCGGAAACCCACCAGCATGCCGCCCTTTTTCGGCACCAGGCGGACCGACAGCCGGGCGCGGTGGCGGTAGCCGAAGGCCGGCCCCTGAAGCGCGGGCAGAATCTGCTGCGGCCGGACCTTGCCGATATGCTCCAGCGCATCTTCCAGGGCACGCTGCTTGACGGCCATCTGCGCGGCCGGCTCCAGGTGCTGCATGGCGCAGCCCCCGCAGACGCCGAAATGCGGGCATGGGGGCCGGGTGCGCTGCGAGGAAGCGCTCAAGATGCGCTCGGCGCGGGCTTTGTCGTAGGAAGGTTTGCGCCGCGTCACGCGGGCGAGAACCCGTTCTCCGGGCAGTGCGCCCTCGACAAAGACGACTTTGCCCTCATGATGGGCAATCCCCTGGCCTTCGAGATCCAGCGACTCGATGTCCAAGGACAACAGAATGGGTTCAACCATGGTGCCAGGCGGAGAGGAATTCTTTCCAGTGCGGCGCATCGAGCGCCGTCAGGGTGTCGCGCACCAGCGCGAGTTCGGCCGCATAGGATTCGGCGTCCAGCTCGCCCTTGATGAGGCGGTAGCGGCAATACACCAGCCAGGTGTTGAGCACATCGGTCTCGCAGTAGTTGCGCACGTGATCCCGGTCGCCCGCGTGCCAGACCTGCCAGACCTGGCCGCCATCCATGTCGAGCTTGCCGGGAAAACCGCACAGCTTGGCCAATTGGTCCAGCGGCGCGTTGGCGCGGCCGTTGAACTTTGCCAGCACGTCCATCAGATCGACATGGCGGGTATGGTAGCGGTTCAGGTAGTTGTTGAAGCGGAAATCACGATCGTCGTCCCCGGTGTCCCAGTAGCGCGGCGCGGCCACGCCGTGGATCAGGCTGCGATAGTGCAGCACCGGCAGATCGAAGCCCGAGCCGTTCCAACTGACCAGGGTGGGCGTGTAGTGGCCGATGGTTTTGAAAAATCCGGCAATCAGCGTTTTTTCGGGATCGTCGGGCTGGCCCAGCGTGCGCACGCGAAAGCCCTGGTCGTCTCGGAACACGCAGCCGATGACGGCGATCTTCTGCAGATGCAGGGGCAGAAAATCGTTGCCGTGCGTCTCTCGCCGCTGGGCGAGCGCGGCTTCGATCAGATCGGCGTCGGCCAGATCGGCCCACTGCGGATTCAAGCGCCGCAGGCCGTCCGCGTCGGGAATCGTTTCCAGGTCGAAGACCAGCGTCGGAATCATCGCGCCGGCAGGTAGGACAGAGGATTCACGGGGGTGCCGCGGCGCCGGATCTCGAAGTGCAGGCGCGGCGAGGTGGTATCGCTCTGGCCCAGCGTGGCGATCTTCGCGCCCTTTTTGACGGTTTCGCCGGTCTTGACCAGCAGGGACTGGTTGTGGGCATAGGCCGTGATGAAACCGTTGCTGTGGCCCAGCAGAATCAGGTTGCCCAGGCCGCGCACGCCATTGCCCGCGTACATGACCTTGCCGTCGGCAGCGGCCGTCACGGGCGCCCCGACCGCGCCTTCGATGTCAATGCCCTTGGTGGTGGAATTGAAGCCCTGGATGATCTTGCCGCCGCTGGGCCAGCCCCAGGAAATCAGCCCCGCATCGCTGGCGCGGGACGCCGAAGTCGAGACCGGCGCGGCGGCCTCGCCGGCGGCCGCGCCGGCACTCCCGCCACTGGCGGGCGAGGTCTTGACCGGCGAGGTCGTGGCCGTTGCCCCGCCCGCCGGCATGGGCGTGTTGCCGTCCAGGCGCAGGACCTGGCCGATGGACAACTGGGTCGGATCGGTGATGTTGTTCAGTTGCGCCAGGCGGGAGACTTCCATGCCGTGGCTTTGGGCAATCTTGTAGAGCGTGTCGCCGGCCCGCACGACATAGGTGCCCGAGGCCTGGGCGGTCGCGGCGGAGGCGCTGCGGTTGGAGTGATCGGCAACCGGCGCGCGCGCGGAGCGCGAGGCGCAACCCGACAGGACGGCGGCCGACAGCAGAACGGCCAGCAGCAAGGCCGTTCTTGCCATGGGACGACCCGGCCATTGCGTTGCAAAACGCCCGGTGCGCGGCGATTGGGTGAACGGAGCATCTGTCACCAGCGTCCCATCGAGCATGTGGTTCTCCTACTTAGGTCTGCGTGCCAGGACGCAGCGGTACGAATCGGACATCTTCGAGCTCGAGCCGGTGCCAGGATGACGGACCGGTGCGCTCGATCAAGATCAGCCTTTGGTGCGCGGCGCCCTCCGGAGCGATCAGGCGCGCACCCACAGCCAGCTGATGCAACAAGACTTCGGGGATTTTAACCCCCGCAGCGGCGACCACAATGCCATCGAAGGGCGCGCGGTGTTCCAGGCCCTGCATCCCGTCGCCGAAAGTCAGGCGCACCCGCCCCCGGGCCCGGCCTTGGGCCAGGTTCAGGCGCGCCTGCTCGTAGAGGCCGCGTACGCGTTCGATCGCGTAGACCTCGGGGACGAACTGGGCCAGGACGGCAGCCTGGTAGCCGCAGCCCGCGCCGATCTCCAGCACCCGCTCCGGTGCGCGGCCATCGCTCATGACGGCCAGCATATGCGCCACCACCCAGGGCTGGGAAATCGTCTGCCCGTAGCCGATCGGCAGGGCGGCATCCTCATAGGCCCGGCTGGCCAGCCCCTGGTCCACGAATACGTGGCGCGGCACCGCCTGCATCGCCGACAGCACCCGCTCGTCGGTGATGCCCTGCTCGCGCAGGCGCTGCACCATCTGCAGACGCAGGCGATCGGAATTCAGCCCCAGGTTCACGGTGGCGGGCGCGGCCGGCGACTTGGCGGAATTCGATGGCAGGGTGAACGGGCGCGGCCCATGGATGCGCGTGTTGCTGTTGGCAGCCGAATAGCCGGGCCCCAGCGCAGAGCCCGCGGACACACTGCGTGCGCTGCGCGAGGGTTTGTCCAGCGGATGACGCGGCTTGTTCATCGGGCCTCCGGGGTCTTCATCGATCTTCCATCCAGGCAGCGACCGCTTCGGTGCGCGCATGGTCCGTGAGGTCGACGCGCAAAGGGGTCATCGACACGGCATGCGCCTCGACGGCGCCGAAATCCGTTTCCGGGCCGCCGTCGAGCGCCCGTCCCACCGGACCGATCCAGTACACGGTATCGCCATAGGGCGTGGTGCTGCGGATCACGGGTTCGGCCGGATGGCGGCGCCCCAGGCGGGTGGTGCGAAAACCCGCCAGATCACGATAAGGCACCGCCGGGATATTGACGTTCAGCAGCATCGGTTCGGTCCAGGGCCGGTCGCGGAACCGCGACACCAGGGCGTGCGCCACCTGGGCGGCGCAGTCCAGATGGCGCCATTCGCGGTCCAGCAGTGAAAGCGCCATGGACGGCACGCCGAACAGATAACCTTCCATGGCGGCCGCCACCGTGCCCGAATACAGCGTATCTTCGCCCATGTTGGCGCCGTTGTTGATGCCCGAGACCAGCAGGTCGGGCCGAAAGCCCAGCAGACCGGTCAGCGCCACGTGGACGCAATCCGAAGGCGTGCCATTGACGAAATGGAAGCCGTTGGCCGCCTGGCGCACCGTCAGGGGACGCCGCAGGGTCAGGGAATTGGACGCGCCGCTGCAATTGGTCTCGGGCGCGACCACCGTGATCTCGCCCAAGGGCCGCAGCGCCGCCACCAGCGCCTCGATTCCCGCCGCATTGTAGCCATCGTCGTTGGACACCAGGATGCGCATTTTCTTCGTTCCCGCCTGAAACCGGATGGTGCGAATTGTACCCGCGCCCCGCCGCGCTTTAGAATGGCGCCCATCATCCATCCATTGCGCGCCTTCGCGCCGCCGCCTGCCATGACTCCTTTCGTTGCCGTCCTCGGCGTAGCCGCCGCCCTGTTCATCGGCTACCTGATGGGCTCCGTGCCCTTTGCCGTCGTGGTCAGCCGGGCCATGGGCCTGAAGGATCCCCGCAGCTTCGGTTCGGGCAATCCCGGGGCGACCAACGTGCTGCGCGGCGGCAACAAAGCGGCCGCCGCCCTCACCCTGCTGGGCGACGCGGCCAAGGGCTGGCTGGCCGTGACGCTGGCCGCCTGGGCAGCGCAGCGCGGCCTGCTGCCGGAATCCGCGATCCCCCTGGCCGGTCTGGGGGCTTTCCTGGGGCACCTGTACCCGCTGTTCCTGGGCTTTCGCGGCGGCAAGGGCGTCGCCACGGCCCTGGGCGTGCTGCTGGGATTGCTGCCCTGGCTGGCCCTGGCGACTGCCGCGACCTGGCTGATCGTGGCGCTGGTGACGCGCTATTCGTCCCTGGCTGCGATCCTGGCGGCGGTCTTCGCCCCCTGCTATGCCATCCTGGGCGACAAGGTCGCCTGGCGCGCCGATGCCTTGACGCTCTCCGCGATCGTGCTCATCAGCGTCCTGCTGCTGACGCGCCACCGGGAAAACATCGCCCGCTTGCTCGCCGGCAAGGAAAGCCGGATCGGCGCCAGGAAGAAATAAGCGGGGCAAACGCGCGCGGCCGGCCCGGCCGTGGGCGTTTCAGGAGACGCAAACGTCCTGCAAGTCCCAGCGGGGCCGCACGTCAAAGGCGGCATTGCCGCGCAGGGACGGCAAGTCGACCAGCCCGGCGCGCGCCCGCAGCATGGCCGCCCAGGCGATCATCGCGCCATTGTCGGTGCACAGATGCAGCGGGGGGAAATACACCCGCCCGCGCAACGCGTCGAGCGCATCCGACAGGTGCGCGCGCAGATGCCGGTTGGCGCCTACGCCGCCCGCAACCACCAGGGTCTTCAGCCCGGTACGGCGCAAAGCCTGCAGGGACTTCGCGGCCAGCACATCGACGATGGCGGCCTCGGTCGAGGCCGCCAGGTCGGCGCGGGCGGCGCGATCATTCGCGCGGCCCGCATCCTGCAGGGCGCGCATGCGGGTCAGCACCGCTGTTTTCAGGCCGCTGAAACTGAAATCCAGATCGCCGCTGTACAACATCGGGCGCGGCAACGCATGCGCCCGCGGGTCGCCCTCCTCGGCCAGACGCGACAGCTCCGGGCCGCCCGGATACCCCAGGCCCATCAGCTTGGCGCTCTTGTCGAAGGCCTCGCCGGCCGCATCGTCCAGGGTTTCGCCGAGCAGCTCGTAGCGCCCCACGCCGTCGACCCGCATCAACTGCGTATGGCCGCCGGACACCAGCAGCGCCACGAAAGGGAAATCGGGTGTCTCGTCAGCCAGCAGGGGCGACAGCAGATGGCCTTCGAGGTGGTGGATGGGGATCGCGGGTAGATCCCGCCCCCAGGCGAACGCCCGGGCAAAGCTCGCTCCCACCAGCAGGGCCCCGGCCAGGCCGGGGCCGGCCGTGTAGGCGACCGCATCGAGATCGCGGGCCCGCACGCCGGCCTCGCCCAACACCTGGCGCGTCAGCGGCACGATGCGGCGGATATGGTCGCGCGAAGCCAGTTCCGGCACCACGCCGCCGTAATCCCGGTGCATGGCGATCTGGCTGTGCAGGGCGTGCGCCAGCAGGCCGCGCTCGGTGCATGCCACGGCCACGCCGGTCTCGTCGCAGGAGCTCTCGAATCCGATGATCAGCATAGGGCGCCAGTGTACAACCGATCCCGAAAGGGCTTTAGAATGATGCGGTCATCAGAATGTTCCCGTGCCGCGTCCTCGGCGGGCGTCCGCCTCGCGGCCCGCCCCGATGCGGACGGGCGGCCGACACACATGGCGAATACCAATATCCATCCGAGAGGAGACACCATGCTGGAACAGCTCTTCAAGCTCAAGGACCACGACACCTCGATCCGCACGGAAGTGCTGGCGGGATTGACCACCTTCCTGACGATGTCCTACATCGTCTTCGTGAATCCAGACATTCTGTCGAGCACCGGCATGGACAGAGGCTCGGTCTTCGTCGCCACCTGCCTGGCCGCCGCCCTGGGCTCCCTGATCATGGCTTTTCTGGCCAACTGGCCTATCGGGATGGCCCCGGGCATGGGCCTGAATGCCTTTTTCGCCTTCACGGTCGTCGCCCAGATGGGTTACACCTGGCAGCAGGCCCTGGGGGCGGTTTTCATTTCCGGCGTGGTATTCGTGATCCTGACGGTGACCGGCGCTCGCGAATGGCTGGTGGCCGGGATCCCGGCTTCTCTGCGATCCGCCATCGCCGCCGGCATCGGGCTGTTCCTGGGCATCATCGCCCTGGGTTCGGCGGGCATCGTGGTCGCCAATCCGGCCACCAAGATCGGTCTGGGCGACCTGACCCACGCCCCCACCCTGTTCGCCATCCTCGGCTTCTTCATCATCGCCGCGCTGGGCGCACTGAAAGTCCGGGGTGCCATCCTGATCGGCATCCTGGCCATTACCGTCCTGTCGATCATCACCGGCCACACTCAGTTCCAGGGCATCTTCTCAGCTCCGCCCAGCCTGGCGCCCACCTTCTTCCAACTGGACATCATGGGAGCGCTGAACACCGGCTTTTTCCACGTGATCCTGGTGTTCGTGCTGGTCGAGGTCTTCGACGCCACCGGCACCATGATCGGCGTGGCCACGCGCGCGGGCCTGATCCGTCCGGGCAATCCCGGCCGCCTGGGCCGCGCGCTGCTGTCCGACAGCAGCGCCATCGTGGCCGGTTCGATGCTGGGCACCAGCAGCACCACCGCCTACGTCGAAAGCGCCTCGGGCGTACAGGCGGGCGGGCGCACCGGCCTGACGGCCCTGACCATCGCCGTGCTGTTCCTGCTGGCGCTGTTCCTGTCCCCGCTGGCCGCCATCGTCCCGGCCTACGCCACGGCTCCGGCCCTGCTGTATGTGGCCTGCCTGATGCTGCGCGAACTGGTGGATGTGGATTGGGACGACATCACGGAATCCATCCCCGCCGCCATCGCCGCCATCGCCATGCCGCTCACCTATTCCATCGCCAACGGCCTGGCCTTTGGTTTCATCAGCTATGTGGCGATCAAGGCGCTGTCGGGCCGCTTCCGCGACATCCACCCGGCCACCCTGCTGGTCGCCGTGCTGTTCGTCATCAAATACGCCCTGTTCCCGGGATGAGCCAGGACTGTGAATGGTCCCCTGCGGACCATTCACAGCCAGGCGAATCCGAGCGGCTTGCAATCACCCCCATCATCCCCATATGTACCGTAACCGGGGCGGCATCCTGCCGCCCCGTCCCGCCCCGGAGCCCCCATGAGCGTCATCGAACTCACCCAAGACACCTTCCAGGCCGCCACCCAGGCCGATCAACCCCTGATCATTGATTTCTGGGCCCCCTGGTGCGGCCCCTGCCGCCAATTCGGCCCGACCTTCGAGGCCGCCGCTGAAAAGCACCCGGACGTCACCTTCGCCAAGATCAACACCGAGGAACAGCAGGAACTGGCCGCCGCCCTGCGCATCCGCTCCATCCCGACCCTGATGGTCTTCCGCGAAAATGTGCTTCTGTTCCAGCAGGCCGGCGCACTGTCCGCCTCGCAACTGGAGGAGCTCCTGACCCAGGTCAAGGCCGTGGACATGACCGCGGTCCACGCTGAAATCGCCGCCCAGGAAAAGGCCTCGTCCACCACGCATTGACCCCTCTTTCCATCCCCCCTGCTTCACAAGCCCACCGGCCCGATCCGGGCCGGTGGCGCATCCTGGCCGTCCTGCTGACCACGATCTTCATGTCTCTGATCGGGGTCAGCATCGTCAACGTCGCCCTGCCCTCTATCCATACCGCGCTCGACGCCACGCGATCGGATCTGCAATGGGTGCTGTCCGGCTACGCCCTGACCTTCGGCGTCGTGCTGGTGGCGGCCGGCCGCGCCGGCGATCTGATGGGGCGCGGCGCCCTGTTCCTGATCGGCGTCGCCCTGTTTACGCTCGCCTCCGTCGCGGCGGGCCTGGCGCCGGATGCGACATGGCTCAACGGCGCGCGCTTCGTGCAAGGCGTGGGATCCGGCCTGCTCAACCCGCAGGGCCTGGGCATGATCCAGCAATATTTCCGGGGAGCGGAGCGCGGCCGCGCCTTCGGCTACCTCGGCACCGTCGTGGGATTTTCCGTGGCCATCGGCCCGGTTCTCGGCGGGCTGCTGATCGAACTGGGCGGCCAGCAGATCGGCTGGCGGCTGACATTCCTGGTCAATGTCCCCATCGGGATTGCCGTCATCGTGCTTGGCCTCAAATGGTTTCCCCGGCCGTTGATCCGGCGGATCGGCGCGATGGCACCCGCCGCTGCCGGGGCGGCGGCCCGTACGGACTGGCGCTCTCTGGATCCGGTCGGCTCCCTGCTGCTGGGCCTGGCGGTCCTGTCCTTTCTCTACCCATTCGTCGAATCCCGCACCGCGCCCATGACCTGGCTGCTGCTGCCGCTGAGCCTGTGCCTGACGGCGGCCTGGATCGCTTGGGAACGCCGCACGACACGCCGGGGCGGAAGCCCCATGGTCGATCTGCGGATTTTTTCCACGGGCAGCTTCAGCAACGGCGTACTGATCATGGCGTTGTATTTCCTGGGAATGACCAGCATCTGGGTGCTGGTCGCCCTGTATGTCCAGGAAGGTCTGGGCATGTCGGCCCTGCTTTCCGGCCTGTTCGGCATCCCCGCCGCCCTGCTGTCCTCCTGGGCGGCCAACTGGGCGGGCCGCAGGGTGATTCCCCATGGCCGCAGGATTGTCGTCGCCGGATTGCTGCTGGCCCTGGCCGGGCTGATTTTGAGCGCCGGGGTGATCCTGCTGCAGGCTCTGGGCCTGGCAAGCGCCTGGTGGCTGCTGCTGACCCTTTCGTTCATCGGACTGGCCCAGGGCCTGGTGGTCAGCCCCAACCAGGCCCTGACGCTGATGGATGTACCGCTGGATTATGCGGGCAGTTCGGGAGCCATCATGCAGACAGGCCAGCGGATCGGCACCTCCGTGGGCATTGCCATGATCACGGCCGTCGTCTTCTGGACCTTGGGCATGGCCTCATGGCCAACGGCGACGATGGCCGGGTTCGGGGTCATCGCGGCGGTCATCCTGGCCGCGTTGCAGGTCGCGCTCAAGGATCAGCGAGCGCGTCGGTCCGGCCTCGAAGGGTGAGGGATCAACCCGCCGGCCCCGGACCGTCGCCGGGCTCCAGGATGCGCCAGGCGCCCTGCCCCCGGGTCTGATCGGTATACAGCGCTTCCAGTGCGCCCGCTTCGGCGCGCGCCAGGACCAGGTGCCAGCGCACGCCCTCGCCATCGAACGCCGCCTGTTCGATCCGCGCGCCCGCCGCCAGCAGGCGCGCCTGCACGAGGTCCATGTCCGCATAGGGGCAAGTGCACAGCACCCGGCACTCTTCGCGCAATTCCACCCGGTCCGCCAGGCGCAGGCACTCGGCGGCGGCACCGCCGTAGGCCCGCGCCAGCCCACCCGTACCCAGCTTGATGCCGCCGAACCAGCGCACCACCAGCACGGCCACGCGGTCGTAGCCCTGGGCTTCGATCGCTTGCAGGATCGGACGGCCCGCCGTCCCGCCGGGCTCGCCGTCGTCATGGAAACGATACCGCGCGCCAAAGCGCCAGGCCCAGCAATTGTGCGTCGCCTGGGGGGCGCGGTACGCATCCAGGAACGCCTGCGCGGCCTCGGGCGAATCGATGGGCGCAGCCAGGGCCAGGAATCGGCTCTTGCGGACCTCGGCCTCGTGCCGGGCAACGGCGGTCAGCGTATGCGGCATGCGCGCTCCGGCTTGCGGACCGGCCCATCGACCGCGCCACAGGCCGCTTGCGGCCGGCGCCCCGCCATGGGTCAGGCCTCGATGCCCTGGGACGCCAGGTATTCTTCGTAGGTGCCCGGATAGTCGTTCAGGCGTCCATCGGGCAGGATCTCGATCACCCGCGTCGCCACGCCCGACACGAACTGGCGATCATGCGAAACGAACACCAGCGTGCCCTGGTATTGTTCCAGCGCGTACTGCAGGGATTCGATGGACTCCATGTCCAGGTGGTTGGTGGGCTCGTCCATCAGCATGACGTTGTGGCGCCCCAGCATCAGGCGGCCGAAGCTCATGCGGTTCTTTTCCCCGCCCGACAGCACGCGCACGGCCTTGCCGATCTCATCCCCCGAAAACAGCAGCCGGCCCAGCACGGAACGGATCGATTGGTCTTCGTCGCCCGGCTGGCGGTAATCCGTCATCCAGTCGAACAGATCGCGGTCGGAATCGAACTGGTCGGAGACGTCTTGGGCCATGTAGCCGATATCGGCGTTTTCCGACCAGCGCACGGTGCCTTCATCGGGGGGCAGATTGCCGGCCAGCAGCCGCAGCAGGGTTGTCTTCCCCACGCCGTTGGCGCCGATGATGGCGACCTTCTGGCCCGCCTCGATCATGGTGGACAGCCCCTTGATGATGGGCCGGTCGTAGGACTTGGACAGATCCTCGATGTGCGCGGCCTGGCGGTGCAGAACCTTGTTGACCTCGAAGCGGATGTAGGGATTCTGCCGCGAGGAGGGCTTGACCTGGACGGTATCGGCCTTGATGCGATCGATCTGTTTCAGGCGGGACGTGGCCTGGCGCGACTTGGACTTGTTGGCCGCGAAGCGGCGCACGAAGTCCTGCAGTTCGCTGACGCGCTCCTTGGCGCGCGCATTGGCGGCCACCTGACGCTCGCGCGCCTGGGTGGAGGCCAGCATGTAGTCGTCGTAGTTGCCCGGATACACGCGCAATTCACCGTAGTCCAGATCGGCCATGTGGGTGCAGACTTCGTTCAGGAAGTGGCGATCGTGGCTGATGATGATCATCGTGCTGTCGTAGCCGTTCAACACGGTTTCCAGCCAGCGGATGGTATTGATGTCCAGGTTGTTGGTGGGCTCGTCGAGCAACAGCACGTCGGGATTGGAAAACAGCGCCTGCGCCAGCAGGACGCGCAGTTTCCAGCCGGGCGCGATCTCGCTCATCGGCGACTGGTGCTGTTCGACGGGGATTTCCAGACCCAGCAGCAGTTCGCCGGCGCGGGCTTCGGCCGTATAGCCGTCGTACTCGGCGAACTTGCCTTCCAGCTCGGCGGCGCGCATGTAGTCGTCTTCGGTCGCCTCCGGGTTGGCATAGATGGCGTCCCGGTCCGCCATGGCCTGCCACATCTCGGCATGGCCCATCAGCACCACATCCAGCACCCGCACATCCTCGAAGGCGAACTGATCCTGGCGCAGTTTGCCCAGCCGCAGGCCGGGTTCCAGCGCGACGTTGCCCGAGGTCGGTTCCAGGTCGCCACCGATGATCTTCATCAGGGTGGACTTGCCCGAGCCGTTGGCGCCGATGAGGCCGTAACGGTTGCCATCGCCAAACTTGACGCTGACGTTCTCGAACAAGGGCTTGGCGCCGAACTGGATGGTGAGGTTGTTGGTGGATATCACGGTGGCGGAGGAAAAAAATGAAGTCAAAACAACCTGCTAGTTTAGCAGGCAGGTCAATGCCCATGCTCCCGCAGCACCAGGTGCGCCATGCCGTCCTCCGTGGCGATGCCCACGCGCGCCCCCACCGGCAAGGTGGCCTTGACCTTCACGTGGCCATAGGGCAAGCCCGTCACGACCGGCACGCGCACCGTCTTGCGCAGCCAGCGCACCACGGCATCCAGGTCGTAGCCATTGTCGTGCGGCGCCAGGCGATAATCGGTGAACTGGCCCAGCACGATGGCGTGCTGTTTTTCCAGCACGCCGGCATGCCATAGCTGGGTCAGCATGCGCTCGATCCGAAACGGGTGTTCGGACACGTCTTCAAGGAACAGGATGCCGCCCTTCACGTCGGGCAGAT
The DNA here is from genome assembly GCF_040955415.1 of Castellaniella ginsengisoli. Taxonomy (NCBI): domain Bacteria; kingdom Pseudomonadati; phylum Pseudomonadota; class Betaproteobacteria; order Burkholderiales; family Alcaligenaceae; genus Castellaniella; species Castellaniella ginsengisoli. The sequence goes on from NZ_CP158257.1 coordinate 2,842,556, forward strand.
AGGGCGTGCCCGCCAGCGAGGCCACCATGGCCAGATTGCCGCCCCACAGGATGCCGCGCGCGTCCACGGGGTCGGCGCCGGGGGATTCGAAGCTCAGGATTTCCAGTTCGCCCGACAAGGTCTCCTGGAACAGGGCCTGGGTCAGATCATCCACCTTCTTGCCGCCGAAATCAAAAATCGCCGTGGGGCCGGCCAGGCTGACCGCGCCGGTGCGCGCCAGCAGCGCCAGATTGAAGGCGGTGAAATCGCTCTGGCCGATGAAGGTCTTGCCACTGTCGGCCACGGCTTGCCAGTCGATGTGCGGCAGCAGACGGCTCAAGCCGTAGCCGCCCCGGGTCGCCATGACGACCGGATGCTTTTGCTTGAGCGCGCGCCGGATGGCGGCCAGGCGCTGTTTATCGGTACCGGCGAAGCGCTCGTGCATGGCCAGGGCCGTGCGGTCCGCCGCCACGCGAAAACCCATGGCGCGCAGCCGCTCGACGGCCAGGTCCAGCGCGGCGGGATCGGCCACGGCGCCCGAGGGCGAGATCAGGTAGATCCCCGAAGGTTGTTCGTGCACGCCATGCACGTTGCAATCGGGATCGGCGCAGACCAGATGCGTATGCTCGCCGCCGGACCGCGGGGCTGGCTGGTCGGGCAAGGCGGAGGCGGGTTTCTGCTTGGACATGGAAGGATCATCCTGAAAAATGGAAGGGAGGGCCGCTGGGCCACCGGAAGGGGATGCGGCCGGCGTTCGGCCCCGCGCGGCGCGGGCGGCGTCGCGCCGCGCCCGGAAAAATTCGCGCAGCAGATCGCCGCAGGCCTGCGCCTGAACCCCGCCGCGCACATGGGTGTGATGATTCAGGCGCGGCTGGACCGAGAGATCGACCACGCCGCCGCAGGCGCCGGTTTTGGGATCGGACGCGCCGTACACGATTTCCGACAACCGCGCGTGAAACATGGCGCCCAGGCACATGGCGCAGGGTTCCAGCGTCACGAACAGGCGGACGCCGGTCAGGCGGTAATTGTCCAGCAGCCGGGCGGCGGCGCGCAGCGCCACGACTTCGGCATGCGCAGTGGGGTCGCGATCCAGGATCGTGCGGTTGTGGCCGGTCGCCAGCAGGCGTCCTGCCGCATCCAGCACCACGGCGCCCACGGGCACCTCGCCCAGGGCCGCCGCCTGGCGGGCCAGCTCGAGCGCCAGCGCCATCGCGCCGTCGTCGTCCAGAAACTCAGCCACGATACATCCGCGCACGCAGGACGATCTTCGAGGCCAGGCTTTCGACGGCGGCCTCCAGCATTTGATACAGCTCGGCGTCCTCATCGAAACGGGCATGGTTCAGGTTGGACACCCGGCCGTCCTCGATGAACCCCCAGGCGCGGCTGCGTTTCTCTTTGTGGCGCGGATCCCAGACGCCGAAGGCGACGCCGCCCGAGCGGCGAATCAGGGAAAAGCAGGGGATGTCGGTGTAGCCGTCGCCGACGAAGATCATCTGTTCGAACGGCACGCGCAGCTTGTCGGGATCGACCTTGCGGTTGACCTCGAAGGGTTTGTTGCGCGACTCGGCGCCGATGATGCCCTTCTGGATGTGGAACAGATAGCGGGTCTTGTCGGTGAAGCTGACCACACGGCGCGGGAAGTCGATGGCGCCGTCATCGCCGTAATGGAATTCGGAGGCCCAGATGTCGGAGAACCAGCCTGCGATGGGCGTGTCGCGCAGCACGTCGCCGATGCCGCTGGAAATCAGGTAGAACTCGAGCTGCACGGTGGGATGGGCTTGATGCAGCCGCGTGCGCAAGCGCTCGAACAGCGTCGTCACGCCCTCGTGCAGCGGCAGCCGGCGCCCCCAGTCGCGCAAGCGGTCTCGGGTGATGGGGCCGTGGCGGCCCGAACGGGACAAGGCCAGCATCCGGTACAGATAGGCCGGGACGGGGTCCCAGTCCTCGCCATTGAGCAGCGGATCGACTTCGCCGTGCCAGAAGGCCGGGACATCCACGCCGATATCCTGAAGAAAGCCCGACGTGCTGTCCGGCGCCAGGGTATCGTCGAAATCGAAGACCAGTGCAATCACGTCCGCCATCAGTATTCTCTATGTTCTGATCAGCCCGGCCAAGGCGGCCAGCGCGCCAGGCAAAGCGCCTGGCAGATCCTCGGCCAGCAGCCCCGGCCCCAGCCGCCCGGCCGCCAGGCCGTGCAGCCAGACGGCGGCGCAAGCGGCTTCGAAGGGCGGCATCCCGGCGGCCAGCAGGCCGGCGATGCCGCCCGCCAGCACGTCCCCCGACCCGGCGGTCGCCAGGGTCGCCGGCGCGTTGTCGTTGATGACGCAGCGGCCATCGGGCGCCGCAATCACGGTATCGGCGCCCTTGAGCACCACGACCGCGCCGCCGCGCCGGGCCGCCGCGCACGCCCGGTGCCGTTTATCGCCGGCGGTCCCCGCCGCGTCTGGACCGGGGTTGAAAAGGCGCGCAAACTCGCCCTCGTGCGGGGTCAGCACGCAGCGCCCGTGCAGGGCATCGAGCAAAGCGGCGGGCCGGTCGGCAAAGACGCTGAGCGCATCGGCGTCCAGCACGCAGGCCCGGCCCGCCGCCAGCAGGGCCAGAACCTGGCCGCGCCCCCCGGGCGCGCGGCCCAGCCCGGGCCCGATCAGCAGCGCATTGCGGCGCGGATCCGCCAGGGCCTGGTCCAGCGCGCCGTCGGGCGGCAGCGCCTCGACCATGACCGAGGTCAGCGCACCGGCCTGGATCGCCCAGGCGGCCGGCGGCGTTGCCAGCGTCACCAGCCCGGCGCCGATGCGCGCGGCCGCCAGGCAGGCCAGGCGGCTGGCGCCCAGCATGCGGTCGCCGCCCACGACCAACGCATGGCCCCGGCGATATTTGTGGCCATCGGCCCTCGGCCAGGGAAACACATCCGACCAGAGATCGGGATGGTTGGCATGGACCTCGGGAACCAGGCGCTCCAGCGCGGCGGCGGGCATGCCGATGTCGGCGCAGACCAGCGCACCGCACAGCGCGCGGCCCGGCAGCAGCAGGTGACCCGGCTTGCGGCGGCAGAAAGTGACCGTCAGGTCGGCCTGCACGGCCGCTCTGGGGCAGCGGCCGTCGGCGCCGTCCAGACCCGTCGGCACGTCGATGGCGCACACCGGCGCCCCGGCCTCATTGACGGCATGGATCAGCGCCCGCAGGGTTTCGTCCGGAGCCCGGCTCAGCCCCGCGCCCAGCAAGGCATCGACGATCAGGCCGGCTCCGGCCAGGCACCCGGGGCCCGCCGGCTCGACCGGCCCGCTCCAGGCATCGGCCGCATCGGCCGCGTCTGCGCGCAAGGCGTCGCGCGCGCCCCACAAGGCCACCCGCACCGGCCAGCCGTCGCCGCGCAGCAGGCGCGCGACGACGAAGCCGTCGCCGCCGTTGTTGCCCGGACCGCACAGCACCACGACGGGCCTCGGCCTCCAGCGTGCGCGGATCTCGCGGGCCACGGCGGCGCCGGCGGCCGCCATGAGCCGCGCGCCGGACACGCCCGCCGCCGGCGCGGCCCGGTCCGCGGCGGCCATCTGCGCCGGACTCAGCAACGCATGCGGCGACAGGCGGGCCGGCGCGCCGGCCCGCGGGGGGGTATCCCCCGCACGGCCGGACGGTTCGGGAACGGAATGCCGGGCGGACACGGCCAGCCTCAGTCAGACTGCGCTGCGCGCTGACGCAGCTCGAACTTCTGGATCTTGCCGGTGGAGGTCTTGGGCAATTCCCCGAACACGATATGGCGCGGCACCTTGTAGCCCGCCAGATGGGCTTTGCAATGGGCGATAAGGTCCTCCGCCCCGATCTGGGCGTCGGGCTTGAGCTCGACAAAGGCGCACGGGGTCTCGCCCCAGCGTTCGTCGGGCCGCGCGACCACGGCGGCCGCCAGCACGGCCGGGTGGCGGTAGAGCACGTCCTCGACTTCGATGGAAGAGATGTTTTCACCGCCCGAAATGATGATGTCCTTGCTGCGGTCCTTGATCTTGATGTAGCCGTCCGGATGGACGACCGCCAGATCGCCGCTGTGGAACCAGCCGCCCGCGAAAGCCGCCTGCGTCGCCTGCGGGTTCTTCAGGTAGCCCTTCATGCAGATATTGCCCTGGAACATGATCTCGCCCATGCTCTCGCCGTCGGCCGGCACCGGCCGCAGGGTTTCCGGATCCAGCACCGCCGCAGCTTTCTGCAGGTGGTAGCGCACGCCCTGCCGGGCGTTGAGTTCGGCCCACTTGCCGATGTCCAGGGCGTCCCAGGCGGCGTCCTTGACGCATACCGTGGCCGGCCCGTAGACCTCGGTCAGTCCATAGACGTGCGTCAGGTCGATGCCCAGGGCCTCCATGCCCTCGATCATCGAGGCCGGCGGCGCGGCGCCCGCCACCATGGCGCGGATACCCGCCGGGATGGTGGCGCGCAGGGCTGGCGGCGCATTGACCAGCATGCTCTGGACGATGGGCGCGCCGCAATAATGGGTGACGCCGTGCTCGCGCATCAGCGCGATCATGGTGGCCGCATCCACTCGCCTCAGGCAGACGTTGAGCCCGGCGCGCGCCGCCACGGTCCAGGGAAAGCACCAGCCGTTGCAATGGAACATGGGCAGCGTCCACAGATAGACCGCATGCCTGGGCATGTCCCATTCAAGAATGTTCGACACGGCGTTGAGGGCGGCCCCCCGGTGGTGATAGACCACCCCCTTGGGGTTGCCGGTGGTGCCGCTGGTGTAGTTCAGAGAAATCGCATCCCATTCGGTTTCCGGCATCCGCCAGGCGAAGCCGGGATCGCCCCCGGCCAGCAGCGCTTCGTAGTCCAGTGTCCCGATGGCGTCGCCCGGGCCGTCGTACAAGGGATCGTCCACATCCACCACCAGGATGGGCTCGGCGCGCGTGCGCAGCGCCAGCGCCTGGCTGACGATGCGGGAGAATTCCCGGTCGACGAAAAGAGCGCGCGCCTCGCCGTGATCGAGCATGAAGGCGATGGTGGCAGGGTCCAGCCGCGTGTTCAAGGTGTTGAGGACGGCCCCGCTCATGGGAATGCCGAAATGCGCCTCGACCATGGCGGGCACATTCGGCAGCATCACGGCCACCGTATCCCCCCTGCCGATGCCATGCGCGGCCAGCGCGCCCGCCAGGCGGCGGCAGCGCCGGTACAGTTCGGCCCAGGACCGGCGAATGGCGCCGGCGCCGCTGCCGTGCACGACCGCCGGCCGGTCGGGGTGGACTTCGGCAGCCCGTTCCAGGTACAGCAAAGGCGTCAGAGGGGCGAAGTTGGCCGGAGTCTGAGGCAAATCCTGCTCGTATATCGAGGTCATGCGGGTCTCCATCCTGCGGATCGAAGGGCTTCCGGCGCGGCCGCGGCGGCCGCCTCCTTAGCGCTCATTTTAGCGGGGCTGCGCGCAAGCAGGCCCGCCTTCACGTCTGGATCAGGGATTCCAGATGCCGCCCGCGCGCGCCGTCCGGCGCACCACGGCCCGGCGCAACAGCTCATCCGTTCCCGGCAGCACCAGCGCCAGGGCGTGGCGCGCGCGCGTAGCGCCGGTATAGAGCAGTTCCCGCGTCAGCAGCAGCACGTCGCGATCAGGCAGCACCAGTGCCACGCGGTCGAATTCCGAGCCTTGGGACTTGTGCACGGTCAACGCGTAGACCGTCTCGATATCCGGCAGGCGGGCCGGCGACACCCAGCGCACGGCGCCCCGGGTGGCGCCGGCGAAAGCCACCCGGATGACCGCAGGCCCGTCCCGCTCGGGGTCGGGCACCGGCAGCGCCACGCCGATGTCGCCGTTGGCCAGCCCCAAGGCGGGCTGATTGCGCAGCACCAGCACTGGCCGGCCGGGATACCAGGCGCCCGCCGACGCGGGAATCCAGCCCTCGGCCCGCAAATGAGACTCGATGCGCCGATTGAGCCCGCGCGCGCCCCAAGGCCCGTCGCGCAAGGCGCACAGCACCTGGAAACGCCCCTGCTGCGACAATACCTCGCGGGCCCAGCGGTCCCAGACCGGTTGCGGCGCATGCGGCTCGGGCGGGCCCGCGCGCAAGACGCGGAACAGCGCGGGGCAGCCGGTATCGCTCAAGATGCCGCTGCCCCGCAGCCAGGCGTCTTCGGAAGCGGCGTGCGACCCGGCCCGCACCAGGCTCAAGCCCGGCGGCGGGTCGCGCAGCAGCGCGGCCACAGCCGGGGCATCGCCCCGGTTCACGGCGGCGGCGAACCGGCCGATGCCGCTGTCGGCCTGGAACCGGTGGCTGTGACGCAGCATGACCACAGCCTGATCCAGCGCGGTGCCGGCGGCATCCTGCCGGATGTCGGGCACCGCTTCGCCGCAACACTCGAGCAGACGCCGGCATTGCGCCGGAGTGTAGTGGCCCTCTTCCGCGCGCGCGCACAGCTCGCCCAGCACCGCTCCAGCCTCGACCGAGGCGAGCTGGTCCTTGTCCCCCAGCAGCACCAGGCGCGCATCGGCGGGCAGCGCGGCCAGCACGGCGTCCATCATCTCGATATCCATCATCGAGGCTTCATCCACCACCAGCACGTCCAGATCCAGCGGATTGCCGGCATGGAATTTCAGACGGCGGGTGTCGGGCCGGCTGCCCAGCAGACGATGCAGGGTCACCACCTCGGACGGCACGCGGGCGAGCGCGCCGCCCAGCGCCCCCCCCGCTCCGTCCCTGAGATGTTCCAGCGCGCCGGCGATGGATTCGCTCAGCCGCGCCGCCGCCTTGCCCGTCGGCGCCGCCAGGCGGATGCGCAAGCCGGGCGCGCCGGCCAGCCCCTGCAAAACCGCCAGCAGGCGCACGACCGTGGTGGTCTTGCCCGTACCCGGCCCCCCCGTCACGATGCTGAAGCCGTGCAATAAGGCGGTGGCGCAGGCGATCTTCTGCCAATCCGGCGTCTCGGCGGCGGGACCGGTGAACACCGCATCCAGCCATTGCCGGATCCGCGCCGGTTCGCGCGCCGGCTCAGGCGCCCAGGCCAGGCGCCGGGCGATGTCCTCGCGGATGCGCCGTCCGGCTCGCCAGTAGCGGGCCAGATACAGGCGATGGCCGTGCAGGACCAGCGGCTGCGGCCCATCGCCTCCGCCGACGAAATCGGCGGCTTGCAGCGCCGCCAGGCAGTCGTCCAGGCCGCCGGCGGCCCAGGCGGGCGGGCCCGACCGGTCATCGGCCGCCGCGCCGGCCGCCGGGGCGTCTTCTCCGGGCGCGCACAGCGCCGCGAGATCCAGGCAGGGATGGCCGTGCGCCAGCCGCGCGCTGCACAGGATTGCCAGGCGCAGCGCCAGTTCGCCAGCCTGCGGCGACCGTCGCCACAGCAGGCGGCCAAAGGCTGCGTCCAGGTCGCGCACGCCCTCCTCGGACTGCCCGAATGCCAGCCAATCGGGGAATTCAGTCATCGCCCGCCTCTCCACCCGCGCCATCGAACAATGCATCCAGCGCCTCGATCAGATCCTGCGCGGGCCGCAGCGCCACCAGCCCCTGCCCGGGCGCGTCCTGGCCGCGCAGAAACAGGTAAAGCGCGCCGCCCATGTGACGCGCGTAATCGTAATCCGGCCGCCGGGCGCGCAACTGCCGGTGCAACGCCAGCACGTACATCAGCATCTGCGCATCGTAGCGGGATGCGCACATGGCCGCCGCCAGCGCCGCGGGCGCGTAGTCGGCTTCGCGAGGCCCCAGATCGTTGGACTTGTAATCGATCAGGTAATAGCGGCCGTCAGTCTGCAGGATCAGATCGATGAACCCCTTGAACATGCCATTCAATCTGCCCGCCGCCAGCGCCGGGCGGGTCGCGCCGCCGAAGGCGCCCCGACGCAGCAGCGCGTCCAGGCGTTCAATGTCGACTTGCTGCGCCGGCAGCCAGAACTCCATTTCAGGCAAGCTGGCCTGCAGACGATCCAGGCGCAGCACGGGGGTGTCGGGCAAATCCGGGTGCCACGCCGTCTGCGCGAAGCGCAGCAGCCAGCCGTGCAGTGCGTCGATATGCGCTTCCCAGCCGCGCACGGCGCAGCGCCGCGCGATCAGGTCGCGCGCCTCGCCCAGATCGCGGAAACCGCGCCGCGCCGCCCATTCCAGCAAGCCATGCAGAAAGGTGCCCGCCTCGCTGCCACGCGGAAAATCCGCCAGGCCCGATTTGATCGGAGCGTAAAGCGGCTCGATGGTCCGGTCCACCGGCTCCGGATCGGCCTGCCGGCTCTCGCGCAGCACATCCTCGATGGCCGTGTCGGGCGCGGCGGCCCCGGCCAGACACAAGGCGGAGTAGCTGGAAATCCACCAAGCCTGTCCGACCGCCGGCGCCGACAGGTGCCGGGCATCGCCCAGCGCCTCGGAAGCACCCATCGTGTCGCCGGAAAACGGCGTCGTGCCGGCGTCATCCGCTCGGGGCGTGTCGTCCCAGGCCATCAGGCCGGGATGCCACTGCGTCAATCGCGTCCAGGCGGCATGGGGGTCCGCGCCCAGCACATGGCCGATGCCGCTGCCGGCGCGCAGCGGCCCCAGCGCCATCCAGACGGCATGGCGCGCCCGCGTCAACGCGACGTACAGCTTGCGCACATCCTCTCCCAGACGCTCGCCGTCCAGCCGCAGCAACTGGCCGGCATCCGCCTCCATGACCCACTCCCGCCCCGTTTCCCCGGGCAGCAGATATGGCCCTTTGCCCGGCTCGATCGGGCGCGCTTTGCAGACGAAGGGCAGGAAGACCAGGGGGTACTCCAGCCCCTTGGATTTGTGCACCGTCACGACCCGCACCAGGCCTTCGTCGCTTTCCAGCCGCAGGCGACGGCCGTCCTCGCCTTGCGGCGCCTGGATCTGCCGGTGCAGGTACCGCAGCACGGCCTGCTCGCCGTCCAGATGGGCGGCTGCCTGCTGCAGCAGCTCGGCCAGATGCAGAAAATCGGTCAGGCGCCGTTCGCCCTCGTAGCCATCGGCCAGCAACCGGGCCGGCACCTCGAAATCGTGCAGCAGCCGGCGCAGCATCGGCAATACGCCGCGCTGCTGCCAGATCTGGCGGTAGGCCTGGAAGCGTTCCACCTGGCGATCCCAGGCGCGCTCGTCCCCCACCAGCCGGTCCAGGGTTTGCCAGCCCAGGCCCAGCGCCGACGTGGCCAGGGCCGCACGCACGGCGCGCTCGTCCTCGGGGCGGGCGCAGGCGCCCAGCCACAAGGCCAGTTCCGCCGCCTGGGGCGATTCATAGACCGAGTCCCGCTCGGACAGGTAGACGCTGCGCACCTCGACCCGGGCCAGCGCCTGGCGCACGCTGCGCGCCTCGGCATGGGTGTTGACCAGGATGGCGATGTCGGCCGGGCGCACCGGCACCCATCGATCCGCATCGCGCAGGCCGGCCTCGCCGCACAAGCCCTGTGCCAGGGTCTGCGCCACGCGCCGGGCGCACAGCTCGGCGGCCTCCTGTTCGTACTGGGAGGCGGACAGGGGTTTGCCCGGCGCGGTCGGTTCGATCCAGCAAGCGCTCATGGCCGGGGCCTGGCGGCCGAGCACTTCCCACCGCTCGGAGCGCCCCTGGGCCTGGACGGGATGGAAGGGAATCTCGACGGCCGGCATCCCGGTCGGAAAAGCCGGGCGGTCTTCCAGGCTGAAGAGCCGGTTGACCGCCTCGACCATGGCTTCGGACGAGCGGTAATTGCGGCCCAGCGTCTGCACCCGGCCTGCGCAGGCCCTCGCGGCCCGCAGGTAGGTGTGCACGTCGGCGCCCCGAAAACCGTAGATGGACTGTTTGGGATCGCCGATGAAGACGAGCGTGGTGTCCGGGTCGTTGCCTGCCACCCGGTAGACGCGGTCGAAGATCCGGTATTGCACCGGATCGGTATCCTGGAATTCGTCGATCAGCACCACCGGAAACTGCCGCCGCAACGTCTGTGCGAACCGGATGCCGGCCGCCCCCTCCAGGGCAGCGTCCAGATTCACGAGCAGGCCGTCGAAACCCAGCAACGCGGCACTGGACATGGCCTGGCGCAAACGCGCGGCCATCCAGCCCAGGGCGTGGCGCAGCAGCGGCGGGCGCGCGGCGGGCAGGCTGTCCAGTTCGGCGCGCAGGCCCGCCAGCGCGGCGCTGGCCGGATGCGACGGCGCCGGGCCGTCACCCTGCCACTTCTCCTCGATTCCCGATGGCGTCAAGCGGTCCCAGCCGGCCTTCAAGTCCGGCTGGATCACGCCGGGATCCTGCGCCCAATCCCGCAGCGCCTGCGTCCAGCGGCGCAGATCCGAAGGCCGGACCTTGAGGTTTTTCCCCAACGAAAGCAGCCAGTCTTCCAGCGCGTCCGCTTGTTCCGCCCAGGGCGCCTTGAGCGCCGCCAGGCGCGCCTGCCGCCGCGCCAGATGGTGCGCCAGGACGGCGGCCAGGCTCTCATCGGCCGCAGCGGGCAAGGATTCGCGCGTCAGCAGGCCGGACAGCCCCAGCAGGGCATCGGGCCCGGGCCAGATGGCCAGCGTTTCGGCCAGCAGATCGGGAGCCAGCGGCGCCACATGCGCGCGCCAGTAATCCCAGGCCGCCTGCCGGATTTCGGCGCCCAGATCCGGTTCCAGCCGCTGCTCGAACAGGCTGCCGCTGTCGAAGGCGTGCTCCTGCAGCACCCGCGCGCACCAGGCATGGATGGTGGAAATCGCCGCCTCGTCCATGGATTGCGCCGCCAGATCGAGCGTGCGGGCGCACCCAGCCCGCCGGGCCTGCGGATAGTCTTGCCGCAGAGACTCCAGGAACGGATCGCCCGGGCGATCCGCCGCCTCCTGGGCGAACCAGACGGCGGCCTCGGCCAGCCGGCTGCGGATCCGGTCGCGCAATTCCTGGGCGGCGGCTTCGGTGAAGGTCAGGACGAGGATTTCCGTGGGCAGGCGCGGCGCCTGTCCGCCATGCCCCAGCACCAGGCGAACGTACAACGCAGCGATCGTCCAGGTCTTGCCGGTCCCGGCGCTGGCTTCGATCAGATGGCTGCCCTGCAAGGGAAAGCGCAGCGGATCCACCTGGGGGATGACGGGCACCACACTCATGACCCGCCCTCCTTCGCGATCGGATAAGGCTGGATGGCCCGCGCCGCCGCGCCGTACAGCGCCTGCGCCCAATGAAAGAAGCCACCGTCCGCGCACACATCGCCGAAGTCGGGATAGCCGCGCTGCAAATACAGGTCTTCCTGGACTTGCCGGGCGTAGGCGGCCTGGGCTTCCCGCCAGGCTTTGCTGCCGGGATCGGGATCGGCGCCCGCCCGCAGCCAGGCGCCCGCCGCCTCGATTTCCACCGGCAGCGCAGCGCACATGCCCGCCTGCCATGCCGCCCACAAAGCCTCCCACTGCTCGGCGGCCAGCGTCTGGTCCAACGGCTCGAAGCGCACGCAACCTTGGGGGCTGACGAGCACAGTCGTCAAGGGCCGGCCATGCGCGTGCGCCGCCACGTGATCCAGCCAGGCGGGAATCATGGGCGCGAGGCGGTAGCGATTGTCGCGCACCAGGTGGCTGGCGAGCAGCACGATCCGCCCCCGCTCGCCCAGGCCGTTGCAGCGCCAACCGGCAAGCGTATCCTCGAACGCCCAGCCGCTGCCCGGCACGGCACTTTCCATGCGCAGCGCCTGTGCGTCCACCTGCGGCCAGTCGCGGCAGGCCTGCCGGTAGGGTTCGACGGCCTCCTGAACGCTGTCGTACAGCCCCCGGGCCGCCACCTCGCCCAGGCTGCCGGCCACCAGGGCGCCGCGCCTGCGCATGCGGTCCAGGCCATCCCGGAACGCCGCGTCGGCCTCGGCCGGCCCGGACGTCCGCTGCAAGGCATCGAGCAATTCGGCGCGCAACCGCCATTGCGCCAGGCCGTCCCGGACGTAGGGCTCCCCTTCATCCAGATCGGGCGACGGCGTCTCGAAGAACACCTGCAGGCGCTGTTGGAAGAAAGCGCGCACGGGATGCCGCAGAAACTGGCGCAAGACATCCAGCCGCAGGGCGCCGTCCCGGTGCATCGGCGGCAAGGGCCCGGACGCGAGCGTGTCGGCTGCCGGCCCGCGGGCGCTACGCCATTCGGCCGCGTAGGTATACAGCGCGCCCGGACCGGACTGGGGCTGCAAGGGAAAATAGCGGCGGCTGAACGGCTGCAGCGGGTGGTACAGGCTCAAGGCCCGGGACAGGGATCCGGCCCCGTCCGAGGACCGCCAGCCCCGGTCCAGGTGGTCCATCAACTGGGACACCAGCACGGAAGGCGGTTGCGGCGTGTTGTCATGGATGCTGTGCCCGACCCAGGACAGATACAACTGGTCGCGCGCGGACAGCAAGGCTTCCAGGAACAGATAGCGGTCATCCTCGCGCCGGGAACGGTCGCCGGGACGCGGATGCAGCGCCATCAGATCGAAATCGACCGGCACGCGCTGACGGGGGAAGGCGCCGTCCTGCATGCCCAGCAGGCACACGCGCCGGAACGGGATGGCCCGCATGGGCATGAGCGTGGCGAAGGTCACCGCGCCGGCAAAAAACCGTTGCGACAAGCCCGCCTGATCCAATTGTCCGAGGCAATGCTCGGCGACGATGGACACCGGCAAGGCTTGCGCCACCCCGGCCGCCTCGCACAACACGGCCCAATCCTGGAGGATTTCGCGGAACCGCGCCAGCGTGTGTTCATCAACGTCCGATTCCGGCAGAAAACAATCGTCGAGCAGCGCCAGAAGGTCTGACACCCACTGCGCCGGCGCGGCATCCCGACGCAGCAGCCGCCAGTAATGATCCAGCGTATCCAGCAAGCGGGCCAGCGCGCCCAGCACCTGAGCCTGCAGGCCGCCCGTCTCGCCGTAGGGTTCGATCCCCTCCCAGGCCGGCGCGTCGGCGCCCGCCGCGTAGCCCAGCAGCATGCGTTCCAGGCCGAAGCACCAGGTATGCCCATGCGCCGCCTCGGGCATCTGCGCCAGGCCGAAGGCGTCGCGATGCTCGGCATGCAAGCCCCAGCGCACCTCGGCCTCGCGCGCCCAGGTCTGCAACAGCGGCAGATCGGCGGCTTCGATACCGAAGCGCGCTCTCAGCGCAGGAACGTCCAGCCACTCCAGCACTTCCTGAACGCCCAGGCGCAGGCGCGGCAGGGACAAAAGCTGTTCCAGAACGATGACCAGCGGATCGGCGCGGCGCTGGCCGCGATCCGCCAAAGCATAGGGGATGCGGCGTGGATCCCGGGGGCCGTGCAGGCCGAAGACGGCCTGCACGTGCGGCGCGTAGGCCTCGATGTCAGGCACCATCACGATCACGTCGCGCGGCTGCAGACCGGGATCGGCGGCAAAGGCCGCCAGCAATTGATCGTGCAAGATCTCGACCTCGCGCTGGGCGCTGTGGGCGACATGAAAGCGCAAGGACTCATCGCGCGCGGGGTCCACCGCCGGCCAGCGCGCGCGCGTTTCAGCCAGGGGGCGCAAGTCACGGATATCGTCCTGCAATTGCTCCAGCAACGTCGCTCCGGGCAGGGCCTCAAAGACATCGATGCGCCGATGCAGCGCCTCGAAGGCCAGTCCGCAGCGCGCCCGATGCGCCGGATCGTCGATATCGTCGAGCAGGCCGATGAAATCGCGCCCCTGGCGCCCCCAAGAAGCCAGCAGGGGATGCGTCTGCTGGTGCAGCGCATCATCGTCGAGCATTTCCGGCAGCCCCGGCCGGCGCGCCTGGCGCCGAAAGCGCGCCCGCAGCAGATCGCGGTCGCCCAGGATGTCGGCCCAATAATGCGCGCAAGGATTGTTCACGCACACCAGAATCTGAACCCAGCGCGACAGGCCCGACAGCGCCTCCAGCGTCTGGCGCGGCATGGCGGAAATGCCGAAGACCAGCAAGCGGCGCGGCAGCCCGGCCGGGCGCGGGACATCGCCCGGCGCCCGGATCCGCGCCATGAAGGCGGCGTGCACGGCGGCGCGCCCGACTGGCGCCCCGCCGGCCCCGCCCAGGTCGTCGAGCAGGGCATGCCACAAGCGGGCCTGCCAGGCATGGGCCTCGGGCAGGGCCGCGGCATCGCGGCCGAAGGCGTCGGGCAGGACAGTTTCGCCACGGCTCCAGGCGTCCAGCCAGTCGGCCCGGTAGACCTGGTACTGGTCGAACAGATCCGCCAGCCGGCGGGCCAACTGATGGCGCTTGCGCACGTCGGCATCCTCGGCGAGGAAGCGCGCCACCGGCTCGAAACCGGGCTGGCTGGCCAGCGTCGGCAGCAGCCGCATCAGGCGCCAGGCCAGGGGATCCTTGTCCAAGGGCGACAACTCGGGCACTGCGTCGGCGCCCAGCACGGCGCGGTAGGCCTGCCACATGAAGCGCGAAGGCAGCAGAAAATCCAGCGCCGCCGCGATGCCGCACCCTTGCTCGGGGTCGGCCAGGGCCAGCCGCAGCCACTGCGCGATGCCGTTGCTGTGCACCAGCAGGCACTCGTTTTCCAGGGGATCGAGCGGCGAATGGCGCAGCCACGCGACCAGCACTTCGCGCAGTTGTTCCGCCCGATTGCCGTGAACCAGCATCAGCCCCGGAGTGATTTCCGCCACGCCTTCTCCTTCTTTTGATCACTCCGCATCATAAAAGGCTTTGCGCCCTCGCGTCAGGCGGGCGCCCGGCCGCCGCGCGTTGGGATTGTCGCGCATTAGGGTTATCCTAGGGGACTCCGATGATCCATCCCTGACCTTGTCCGAGAACGTCGCAATGAACGCTGTGCCATCCCCCGCCAGGCCCGCCTACCGGACGGCCGCCACCCTGGAGGAAATCCAGGCCAACCTGGCCGATATCCGCGCCCGCATCGACGCGGCCTGCGCCCGTGCCGGCCGCGACCCGGCCGAAGTCCGCCTGTTGCCCGTCAGCAAGACGGTGGACGAGCGCCGCATCCGCATGGCCCACGCCGCCGGCTGCCGCCTGCTGGGCGAGAACAAGGTCCAGGAAGCCTACGGCAAATGGGAAGCCATGGCCGACCTGGCCGATCTGGACTGGGCCGTGATCGGCCACTTGCAGACCAACAAGGCCAAGTTCGTCGCCCGCTTCGCCCGGGAATTTCAGGCCCTGGACAATCTGCGCGTGGCCGAGGCGCTGGACCGCCGCCTGCAGGAAGAAGGCCGCAGCCTGGACGTCTTCGTTCAAGTGAATACCTCGGGCGAGGCCAGCAAGTTCGGCCTGGCGCCCGATGCGGTGATGGACTTCGCCCGCGCCCTGCCCGCCTACGGCGCGCTGCGGGTACGCGGCCTGATGACGCTGGCGCTGTTTTCCACCGACGAGGCTCACGTGCGCCCCTGCTTCCAGTTGCTGCGCGCCCTGCGCGACCAGTTGCGCCAGGAGGCGCCCCAAGGAGCGGATTTCGCCGAACTGTCCATGGGCATGTCCGGAGATTTCGAGTGGGCCATCGAAGAAGGCGCCACCACCGTGCGCGTCGGACAGGCGATCTTTGGCGCCCGCGCCCTGCCCGACAGCCACTACTGGCCCGAAGGCGCGAAAGCGGGCGGCTCGTGCGCGCCTTAGCCGCCTGTCTGCTGTGCCTGTGGCTGGCGGCCTGCGCCGCCCCGGGCAGCCGCGGGCCGTCCGTCTCCGGGCCGCGGATCGATCCGGCCCAGCGCACCGAAGTGGTGATGACGGCCCTGAGCCTGCTGGATACCCGCTACCGCTACGGCGGATCGCAAGCCCAGCAGGGCTTCGATTGCAGCGGCCTGGTGAAATACGTCTTCAACGCCGCGACCGGCACCGCCCTGCCCCACAATACCGAGCAGATCGCCCGCATGAGCCGGCCCGTGCCGCGCCGCGACCTGCAGGCGGGCGATCTGGTGTTCTTCAATACACTGGGCCGGCCGAATTCGCATATGGGCATCTACCTGGGAGACGGGCGCTTCATCAATGCGCCGTCCACCGGCGGCCAGGTCCGCATCGACCGGCTGGACAATCCCTATTACCGGCGCCATTTCCAGTCGGTGGGCACGCTGTTCGCCCGCTGAGAGACGCAATGAAAGCAGCCCGCCGATACGGCGGGCTGCTTTCATGCCTGGAAACGGTCAGGACTTGGCGGGCTTTCCGGCATGCCGGGCCGCGCGCATCTGCGCCAGCTTCTGACGCTGCTCGGGCGTGAGCACCGCATGGATCCGCGCCTGGGTCTGGGTGCGCAGCAGCGCCAGTTGCGACTGCGCCTGGCCCAGGGCGTCGGCCGCCTGCTTGGCCTTGGCCTCGTCAAAGGCGTCGGCGCGAGCGACATCGCGCAAAGCGGTGCGCGCAGCGCGCACCGCCTTTTTCTGGTCGTAAACGGCCTGCGCCTGCTCATGGCGGATCTTGAAGATCCTGTCCTGCTGATCCTGGGTGAGGTCCAGGGCGCGGAAGCCGTGGTCCCCTCCGTGATGGCCGAAACCCCCATGATGCCGGCTGAACTCATGGCCCCCCTTCTGGTGGTGCCTGGATCCGCCGTCGTCCGGCATGCCGGGCGCGGCGGAGGCGGCCAGCGGCGCGGCCGCCAGGGCGGCGGCCAAAGCCAGGGCGGAAAGAGAGCGGGTGCGGGTGACGTGGCTGAAGTTCATGTCGGTCTTCCTTTTTTGCGGCGACCCCCCGATGGAGCCGCGATGAGGACAGATTAAGGACCGACTGCGGCGCAAAAATGGCTGAATCGTGGAGACTTCGTGAAGAAGCGTCAGCGGATCCTGCGCACGCGCCCCTCAGGAGGGGCCAAGATCCAGACGATAGCCCACCCCGTAGACGGAGCGGATCAGTTCTTCGTCGGGGCGCACCGCCGCCAGTTTGCGCCGGAGATTCTTCACATGACTGTCCACGGCGCGATCGGTGACCACACGACGGTCGTCGTACAGGCCGTCGAGCACTTGATCCCGGGAAAAAATGCGCCCCGGCTGTCCGGCCAGCAGCGCCAGCAGACGGAACTCCACCGGCGTCAGATCCAGCGGCACGCCGTCCAGCCGGGCGCTCCAGGCGCCCTCGTCGATCTCCAGCCCGCCGGCCTCGCGCATCCGGGCCGGCGCCTGATCCGCTGCGCTTCGGCGCAAGACCGCTTTGACGCGGGCGACCACCTCGCGCGGACTGTAGGGCTTGCAGATGTAGTCGTCGGCGCCCAGTTCCAGGCCCAGCAGCCGGTCGATCTCTTCCGTCCGGGCGGTCACCATGATGACGGGAATCGAAGTCCGGCTGCGGATATCGCGGCACAGTTCCAGGCCGTCTCGGCCAGGCAGCATCAGGTCCAGCAGCACCAGGTCGGGCGACCACTCGGAGATCAGGGGCATGACCGCCAGGCCGTCGCCCTCGCAGCGCGCCTCGTAGCCGGCTGCCAGCAGGTAAGTCCGCAGCACCTCGGCCAGCTTGGGCTCATCCTCGACCACCAGAATCCGCATGCCTCACTCCTTGTCCATCGCAGGAAAATCACTCGCCGCATCCGCCGCGCGGCTGTTCGCCAGGGGCCATTCGATCCGGATCGCCAGCCCGCCCAGGCCGGACGGCGAGGCCGAGATTTCGCCGCCATGGGCCTGGACAATGGAGCGGCAGATCGCCAGGCCCAGCCCCGAACCGCCATGAAGCCGGCTGCGAGAGGGCTCCCCCCGGTACAGGCGATCGAACAGGCGGGGCAACTGCCCGGGCGCGACACCCGGCGCGGTATCGGCGATTTCCAGCACGATGCCGTCGCCGCGCCGGCCGGCGGCCAGGCGGACGCGCCCCGGGGCGTCCGTGTAACGCAGACTGTTTTCCAGCAGGTTCGCCAGCAGTTGCTCCAGGCGGCGCTCATCGCCGGACAGGCGCAGGCCGGGCTCGATGTCCCGCTCCAGCAGCAGGCCGGCCCGGGCATACCGGTCTTGCACCGCGTCGAGCGCCCGCGCAGCGAGCGCCGACAAATCCAGCGGCCGCATGCGGTAATCCAGGGCCCCGGCATCGGCCAGCGACAACTCGCGCAGATCATCCACCAGCCGGTTCAATCGCCCGATCTCGTGCGCCAGCGAAGCCAGGGCCGCCTCATCCGGCGTCCGCAACCCATCCTGCAAGGCTTCGATCTCACCTCGCAGCACCGCCAGCGGGGTTCGCAATTCGTGAGACACGTCGGCCATCAGTTCCCGGCGCAGGCGGGCATTGCGTGCCAGGCTGTGCGCCAGGCGGTTGAAATCGCGCGCCAGACGCCCAAGCTCGTCGGGCGCTCCGACCCGCACCCGGATGTCGAAATCGCCATCGGCCAGCCGGCGCGTGGCCCGGGCAATGCGCCGCACCGGCACCAGCAACAGCCGCGCCAGCAACAGGCTGACCACGGCGGCCAGCAGCACGGACAGGCCGACGATCACCCAGGTGGCACGCAGTTGGCGGGCCTGGAAACGGCGGTCTATTTCGTCATTGACGGCCACGGCCCTGGGCGGCGGACTGAGAAGCCAGCCCACGGAGCGGCCCTCGACGGTCACGGGGTGGCGCGTCAGGCCGGATTCGCCGCCCACGCGCGGACCCGCAAGCCAACCGCCTTCGGCATCCAGCAGCGTCACGCGCGGGGGCGGCCCCGGCGGCGGACCGCCTTCGCGATCACGATGGGACGGACGCGTGTCGCGACGGTAGCGCGACAGGCGCAGGCTGCGCTCCCAGCGGTCGCCGCTCTCCGACAGAAATCCCCAGCCGCCGGCTTCGAGGTAGTCGGCCGCCAGCGCCTGCGCCAGATTCTCCAGCCGCTGGCTCTCGCGCTCACGGATGTAATCGTCGAAACCGCTGTCGAAGCTGTAGCGCACGGCCGCCCCCATCGCGATCGCCACGACGATGCAGGTCGCAAGAATGGCCAGGAACAACTTGAAGGTGATGCTGGAGCGCATGCGTTCTTTTCCGCCTGGCGGGTGCGTCCCCCGCCGTCCACGCTATCGTACCGTAGGCGGCCCGCGCAGGCCGGCCGATGACGTTCCGCGTGGGCTACACTCGGGGCCGCGATTCTCTGTTTTCAGACTTTCAGGAGGCTCCCGTGACGTCCAAACCCGATTCGACGCCCTTCGCTGCCCTGCTGGCCCGCTGCGCCCCCGAATGGAAAGCCTATTGCCAGCATGCGTTCGTGCGCGGCCTGGCCGATGGCACTCTGCCCGCCGGGGCTTTCCGCCATTATCTGCGCCAGGACTACCTGTTCCTGGTGCACTTCGCCCGCGCCTGGGGGCTGGCGGTCTATAAGAGCCGCAACCTCGCGGAACTGCGCCAGGGACTGGACAGCCTGAAAGCCATCGTGGATCTGGAAATGGGCCTGCACGTGGACTATTGCGCCCTGTGGGGCATTGCGCAGGCCGAACTGGAAACGCTGCCGGAAGCCCGCGAAACCATGGCCTACACCCGCTATGTGCTGGATGCCGGCCACCGCGGCGACCTGCTCGACCTGCACGTGGCGCTGGCGCCCTGCCTGGTCGGCTACGCGGATATCGCCCGCTGGATCGAAGCCCAGCCGTTCACGGTGCGCGGCTCGGCCAACCCCTACGAAGCCTGGATCGCGATGTACGCCAGCGAAGCATTCCAGGCAGCGGCGCAAGCCGAGCGCGACTGGCTGAACGCGCGGCTGGCCGGCCAGACCCAAGAGCGCCTGGACGGGCTGGCGGCGACGTTTCGCGACGCCACCCGTCTCGAGATCGACTTCTGGCAGATGGGGCTGGACGGCGCCTGAAGACGGCGCTGCGCGGGGCTATGCTTGGATCCGGTCCAGCGCCCGGGCCAGAGTCGCCACGGTGCGCTCGATGTGGTGCAGTTTATCCAGGCCGAACAAACCAAGGCGGAAAGTCTTGAAACCCGCGGGCTCGTCACAGGCCAGTGGCACGCCGGCGGCGGCCTGCAGCCCCGCCTCGGCAAACTTGCGCGTCGTGTGGATGCCGTCGTCGGTGGTGTAGCTCACCACCACGCCCGGCGCCTCGAACCCGGGGGCGGCGACGCTCTTGAAGCCGCGCTCGCGCAGCAGCGCGCGCACGGCCTGACCCAGTTGCTGCTGCTCGTCCTTGACCCGGTCATAGCCGTAGGCCTCGGTTTCGGCCATTACGTCGCGCAGCACGCTCAGCGAATCCGTGGGCAGCGTGGTGTAGTAGGCGTGGCCGCCCTTTTCGTAGGCTTCCATGATGCCCAGCCATTTGCGCAGATCGCAGGCGAAGCTGGTGCTCTGCGTAGTCTCGATGTGCTCGCGGGCGGCTTCGCCCAGCATGACCAGGCCGCAGCAGGCCGACGAGGTCCAGCCCTTTTGCGGCGCCGAGATCAGCACGTCCGCGCGCACGTTTTGCATATTGACCCAGATCGTGCCCGAAGCGATGCAATCCAGCACGAACAAGCCACCCTCGGCATGCACGGCATCGGCGACCTGGCGGATGTAGTCATCCGGCAGCATGATGCCCGAGGCGGTTTCCACATGCGCGGCAAAGACGACGTCGGGCTTGAAGTCGCGGATCGCCGCAACAACCTCGGCGACCGGGGGCGGCTCGAAGAAAGGCTGATCGCCGGCTTCGATGGCGCGCGCCTTGAGCACGCGTTCTTCGGACGGGATGCCGCCGGCCTCGAAGATCTGGCTCCAGCGGTAGCTGAACCAGCCGTTGCGAATCACCAGACAGCGCCGGCCGGTGGCGAACTGGCGCGCCACGGCCTCCATGCCGAAAGTGCCGCTGCCCGGGATGACGATGGCCGAATGCGCCCCATACACCGACTTGAGGGTGCGCGAGATATCGCGCATCACCTGCTGAAACGACGAGGACATATGGTTCAGGGCGCGGTCGGTGTAGACCACCGAGTATTCCAGCAGCCCATCGGGGTCGACGTCGGGCAACAATCCAGACATGGCTTTCTCCGGCAAAATGACGCCCAGATTGTAGTCCACCCCCGCATGGGGGGGGGCAGCCGTCCGGGGCGTGCCGGCAACGACACAGCCGGATGCTGACCGGGCGCCTCAGTCACAGTACAATGCTGGCGGCGCCCGGCACGTAGAATTCACCGGCCGGAGCCGGACGCAGCACAACAATAACGAACGCACTCACGCAGCAAGACCAAAACCGATTTGCAAGAGATAACGGGACTGCCCCAGCACAAGAACGTCCTCACGCGGGACGGGCTGCCAGCGCCGCAACAAGGAGACTCGATGGAACCCCACCTGACGACCGATTCGTCCGCGGATGCCGCAACCGACGCGGCGGCGCCCCCGCCCCCCCGCCTGATCCGCCGGGAGCCGATCCTGGATCAGAACCGCGGCCTGGCCGGCTACCGGCTGCGCGTGCTCTGGGCCGAACCACAAGAGCCCGAGACGGACACCGGCGCAGCCCTGATCGAAACCGCGCGCGCGCACGGCGCCAGCGCCTTTTTTGCCTACGCCCCGCACTGGATCGACGGCACGGCGAGCCTACTGCAGAACACCTTTACGCATATGCTGCCGCGCAACCGCATCTACATCGAATTCCCGGAAGCGCTCGAAATCACGCCGGAACTGATCCAGTCGTTGCAGAGCCTGGCCCACGGCGGCACGAAGTTCTCCATTCGCGGCGATCTCGCGGTCCAGCCCGAACGCGAGGCGTTGCTGCCTTTCTGCAAAGTGGTGCGCTTCGATCCCAAGCTCAGCAGCAAGGCGGATATTTTCCGCCAGAGCTTCCAGCACAAGCAGGCCGGCCGGCAATTGATGGCCGTGGATACGCCCGACAAGGCCACCCACGACAACTTCATGCTGCTGGGCTTCACGCTGTTTCAAGGCAGTTGGCCCAGGGATCTGGTCGCCCCGGCGGCCCTTTCGGCACGCCAGAAAACACTGCTGCGTCTGATGACGCTGATCATGGGCGAAGGCGAGGCCCCCGAAATCCAGGCCTGCCTGCAGCAGGACGATGAGCTGGTCAAGACACTGCTCGACATGGTCAATACGCCGGCCTTCGGCCTGAGCCAGGAAGTCGAATCCCTGAGCCAGGCCATCATGCTGCTGGGCCGCCGGCAGTTGCAGCGCTGGATCCAGGTCCTGATGTACACCGAAGCCGGCCGGCCGGCCGGCTACCTCTCGCCCTCTTTGCTGCAGGCCAGCGCGCGCGCGCATCTGATGGAGGCCATGTCCACTCTGCTTCATCCCGAGCAGACCGTGCGCGCGGAGACCGCCTTCACCACGGGCATCCTGTCCATCATGGATCAATTGTTCCAAGGCACCATGCAGGATCTGCTGTCGCAAGTTCAGGTCGACGTGCCTGTGCGCGAGGCGCTGCTGCGGCATGAAGGCCTCCTGGGACCTGACCTGCGGCTGGCCACACTGATCTTTCCCTCGGATCGCGACGTCGAGGAAAACCCCGCCCCCCTGCTGCGGGAGCTGGGCATCACCGCCGAACAGCTCGACCCGCTCGTCCAGCAGGCGTTCACCTGGGCGCACAGCATCACTCAGGCCGCGCAATGAGCGCACGCGCAGCCGCCGGAGGCATCGCCGGCTGGCTGCGGGTGTCGCACATCTCGGCCGGCTTCATCGCCGTCCTGGTCGGCTATACCAGTTCCGTCGCGATCGTATTCCAGGCCGCGGCGGCCGCCGGCGCGCAAGGCGTCCAGTTGGCCTCGTGGATGTGGGCGCTGGGCATCGGGATGGGCCTCACCTGCATTGGCTTGGCCTTGGCCTGGCGCGCCCCCGTCCTGACGGCCTGGTCCACCCCGGGCGCCGCCCTGCTGGCCACGAGCCTGGGCGACATCGGCCTGGCCCAGGCCATCGGCGCATTCCTGGCCTGCTCGGCCCTGATCACATTGTGCGGGCTCACCGGCGGGTTCCAGAAGATCATGGATTGGGTTCCCCGGCATCTGGCCTCGGCCATGCTGGCCGGCATTCTGCTGCGCTTCGGCATGGATCTGTTCGTCTCCATGCAGGGCCGCCCCCTGCTGGTGGGCATCATGCTGGCCGCCTTTCTGCTGGCCAGACGCGTCCTGCCGCGCTACGCCGTCCCACTGGCGCTGACCGCCGGGATTGCCTGCGCCGCCGCGCAGGGCGGACTGCCCCTGGGCGGGCTCGACTGGGCGCCCGCCCGGCCGGTCTGGATGCCGCCCGAATTCTCGTTTCCGGCCTTCGTGGGCGTGGCCCTGCCGCTGTTCATCGTCACCATGACCTCGCAGAATGTGCCGGGCCTGGCCGTGCTGCAGGCCAACGGCTACGCCCGGGTGCCCGCCTCGCCGCTGATCTCCTGGACCGGCGCCACGGGCATGGTGCTCGCACCCTTTGGCGGCTTCGCCTTCAACCTGGCCGCCATCACGGCCGCCATCTGCATGAGTCCGGACGCCGACCCCGACGCCTCGCAACGCTACAAGGCCTCGGTCTGGGCCGGGGTGTTCTACCTGCTTACGGGGATCTTCGGCGCCACGGTCGTCGCCCTGTTCGCCGCCTTCCCGCACGAGCTGGTCGCCGCCATCGCCGGACTTGCCCTGCTGGGCACACTGGGCAGCGGCATCCATGATGCGCTGCAGGCGCCCGGAGGTCGCGATGCCGCGCTGGTGACTTTCCTGGTGACGGCCTCGGGCATGAGCCTCCTGGGCATCGGCAGTGCGTTCTGGGGGCTGGTGTTGGGCGGCGCCTGCCACCTGGCGCTGGGCCGCCGCCACTGAGCCGGACCCGCGCCAGGCGCACGCAAAATAGGCGCTCAGCGGGCCGGCGCCCCGCCCACCCCGACGGGCGCCGGCGCCAGGCTGGTGATCTTCCGGAACAGATCGGCATAGCGATTGCCCGGACCGGACCAGGGATCCCCGTTGCGGATGAAATCCGCATTGATGGCTTCCCATTCGTCCGCGCTGAACAAGCGGCGGGCCGCAGGCAGAATGTAGCGCTCTTCGGTGCCCAGGTGTACCCACTCATCGGCAATGTAGGCGCGCACCGCATCCCGGAATCCCGGGAAATTCGCCGCGCCGCCCTGCACGTAGCTGACCAGGGCGCGATCCAGCCGCGCGGTGGCGTGGGTCGTGTCCAGGTGCTCGGCTTCCAGCTTGTCCAGGTGTGCGTCGACTTCCTGCGTCTTGCCGCGCAGCAAGGCGAAGATCCGGTCTTCCTTGGGGTGATGCAGCTTGTCGGGCATCTCGGCAATGTACTCGATCATGCTGGCCAGCAGCGTGTAGTCCGGCTCCAGCCGGCCTTCCTCGATTTCCTGCACGATGTGCGAAAGGCCGTTGAGGATGGCCGCGAGGGCCCGATGCTCGTCCTGAATGGCCTCGATGGCGGGGATGCGTTCGGCCGGCGCCTTGCGCGGCGCCGCGCCATCGGCCTGGTCGGTCGCGCCGGCGCCCAGCCAGCGGTCCAGCACGGAGCCATCGCGCAAGAGTTCGGCGCTCTCGCCGGCATAGACCACCTTGCCGCGCTCCAGGATCAGGGCCCGCCGCGTGATCGGCAGGATCTGCCGGGCGTGCTGTTCGACCAGGATCACGGCCATGCGGCCTTCGGACACCATGCGGTCGATGATGTGCAGCAACTCCTGGGCAATCAGGGGCGCCAGGCCCTCGAGCGGCTCGTCCAGCAGCAGGATCTTGGGGTTGAGCATCAGCGCCCGCCCCATGGCCAGCATCTGCTGCTCGCCGCCCGACAACTGGCTGCCCAGATTGGCGCGGCGTTCTTTCAGCCGGGGAAACATTGCATAGACCCGTTCCAGCGTCCATTCTCCGGGACGGGCGACCACGCTCAAGTTTTCTTCGACGGTCAGCGAACGGAAAATGTCGCGCTCCTGGGGCACCCAGCCCAGGCCGGCCTGTGCGCGGCGGTGGCTGGGTACCTGGGCGATGTCCTGATCCTGAAAGATGATGCTGCCGCGCCGCAACCGGGTGACGCCCATCAGCGTGGCCAGGAGCGTCGTCTTGCCCATGCCGTTACGCCCCAGCAGCGCCAGGCTCTCGCCGGACTCCAGGGTCAGGGACAAGTCTTCCAGGACGACGGCGTCGCCATAGCCCGCCCAGACGTTTTCCAAACGCAAGAGCTCAGACATGGGCTTCTCCCAAATAGACTTCCTTGACACGCGGATGATGCGCGATCACCTCGGGGGTGTCCTCAAGCAGCAGCGCGCCCGACACAAGGACGGAAATGCGTTCGGCAAAACGGAAAACCAGATTCATGTCGTGTTCGATCAGCAGGATGGTGACGTCGCGCGGCAACTGGGCGATGGTCTCGAACAGTTCCTGGCTTTCGCCCGTCGGCACGCCGGCCGCCGGTTCGTCGAGCAGCAGGACCTTGGGCTGCAGCGCCAGGGCCAGGGCGATCTCGATCAGACGCTGGCGGCCATAGGCGAGGTTGCGCGTGGTTTCGTGCGCGTCGGGCAGCAGCTTCAGGCGCTCCAGGATCGCGGCGGCCTCGTCGATGACTTCACCTTGGGTGGCCAGAGGCTGCCACCAGCGCGTGCCCAGACCCCGGCGTTCGCTGACGGCCAGGGCGACGGATTCCAGCACGGTCATGTCCATGAACAACTGATTGATCTGGAACGTGCGCACCAACCCCTGCTGGACGCGCTCGTGCTGCGGCATGCGCGTGACGTCGCGGCCCATCAGTTCGACGCGGCCGGCGCTGGGTTCCAGGTAGCCGGTCAACAGGTTGATCAGCGTGGTCTTGCCGGCCCCATTGGGGCCGATCAGGGCATGCCGTGCGCCGGGCGCAACCGACAAGTCGACGTGGTCGGTGGCCACGAAGCCGCCGAAGCGGCGCACCAGGCCGTGGGTCTGCAGAACGGGGCTCATGACGGGGTCTCCGAGCGGGCGCGCGACTCGGCGC
Organism: Castellaniella ginsengisoli; assembly: GCF_040955415.1. NCBI lineage: Bacteria > Pseudomonadati > Pseudomonadota > Betaproteobacteria > Burkholderiales > Alcaligenaceae > Castellaniella > Castellaniella ginsengisoli. Next base: position 2,868,134 of record NZ_CP158257.1, read on the forward strand.
GATGGCGGGAAGATTCGATCCACTTCCGGGCGGTTCCCAGGATGCCGCCCCGGGCGAACAGCACGACCAGCACCAGGATCAGGCCCAGCCAGAATTGCCAGTATTGGGGATTCATATCGGACAGCAGATAGTGGGCCACCACGAAGGCGATGGATCCCAGCAGCCCGCCGTACAGGTGCCCCGCCCCGCCGAGAATCAGGATCAGCAGCAGATCGGCGGAACGCTGGAAGCTGAGCACGTCCAGCGAGACGAAGGAGTTCGTCTGCGCTAGCAGGGCGCCGGCCACGCCGGCATAGCCCGCGCCGATGGTATAGACAATGACCAGCCGGCGGTTCACGGGCACGCCCAGCGCCGGCATGCGCAAGGCGTTCATGTGGATGCCGCGCAGGCTCTGGCCGAAGGGCGAATGCACCATGCGGCGGGCGAACCAGAACAGCACGAAGAGCACGATGACCGAGTAGACATAGCCGACGCGGCCGTACATGTCGAAGCTGAACATGCCCAGGATCGGCTTGACCTCGACGCCCGGCATGCCATCCACCCCGCCGGTGACGCTGGTGAATTTATTGGCCAGCTCGTAGAGCATCAGGGCGACGCCCAGCGTCACCATCAGGCGCGACAGATCATTGCCGCGCAGCAACAGGAAACTGCTGAGAAAGCCCACCACGGCGGCGATCACAGCCGCCAGGGCCAGGCCCAGCAACGGATCCCCAAGGCCGTGCGAGCCCAGCAGGCCCACGGTATAGGCGCCCACGCCGAAGAAGGCGGCATGGCCCAGGGAAATGATGCCCGCATAACCGAAAATCAAATCCAGCGACAAGGCGAACAGGCTGGTGATCGCAATCTGGCTGAGCAACAGGTAATTGCCGGGAAAGGCGAAGTACGCCAGGACCGGCAGGCACCAGAACAGGTACTCCAGCGGCTTCCAGCGGGCCGAGCGGCGATAGCGGGCCAAGGCGTCCGCCGCGCCGGGGTGCGGATGGGACGGGGTCCCGATCGAGGTAGAAGTCGTCATGTCGGGGCCTATTTATGGGAGCGGCCGAACAGGCCATGGGGGCGGTAGATCAGCGTCGCCACCATGACGGCATAAATGATGAAGGCGCCGATCTGCGGCACGTAGTATTTGCCGGCCACATCGGCCACGCCGAGCAGGATGGCGGCATACAGCGACCCGAGAATATTGCCGCTGCCCCCCACCGAAACGACGATGAGGAAATACACCATGTACTTCACGGGAAATTCGGGATCCAGGCCCAGCATCTCGACCCCCAGCGCCCCGCCCAGGCCCGCCAGGGCGGAACCCAGGGCGAAGGTCAGGCTGAAGACGCGATTGACGTCGATGCCCATGCCGCGCGCGACACGCTGGTTGTCCACGGCCGCCCGCAGGCGCGCGCCGAAGGACGTCCGGATCACGGACCATTGCAGCAGCAGGGCCACCGCCAGGCCGGCGACGATCAGAAACAGGCGATAGACGCCGATGTCCACGCCGGGCAGATGAATCTGTCCGGTCAGGAATTCGGGCAGATGCAGCGGCTGCTGCTGCGCGCCGAAGAAGTAATGGGCGGCCGCCACGGACATGAACACCAGGCCGATGGAAAACAACACTTGGTCGAGTTCGGAAGCCGCGTACAGGCGGCGGTACAGGGTGCGTTCCAGCACGATCCCGGCCAGGGCGGGAACGAGGATGGCCGCCGGCAGCGTGGCCAGGAACGGCACGCCGTAGCTGTTGAGCAGGATGACGCAGGAGTAGCCGCCCAGCATGGCGAAGGCGCCATGTGCCAGGTTGACGAAATTCATCAGGCCCAGCGTGACCGACAGGCCGACACTGATCAGAAACAGCAGCATGCCTGCGGCAATGCCGTCGAAAATAATGGTCATGATTGATTCCAGGACTGGGAAAGTTCCGGTTCCGGACAGCCGGGGCGCGCGCCCCCGCCCTGGCGGGCGGGGGCGCGCGTCCGGGCCGGCGATTACTTCTGCTTGCCGGGATCCTTGACGGCCTCGATCTTGTCGAACTCGACGTTTTGCAACACGCCGTCCACACGCTCCACCTTGCGGATGTAGACGTTCTGGACGATGTCGCGCGTTTCGGGATCGATCTGCACCGGACCGCGCGGGCTGGTCCACTGCATGCCCTTGACGGCCGCCATGAAGGCGTCCGCGCCGGCATCGCCGTTGGTCTTTTCCAGCGCCTGGTAGATCATGGACATGCCGTCATAGCCGGCGACCGCGACGAAATTGGGGCGGTCGTTGGGGAAGGCCTTGTGGTAGGCGCTCACAAAGGCTTTGTTTTCCGGCGAATCGTGCGCAGCCGAGTAGTGGAAGGAGGTGATCATGCCGATGGCCGCGTCGCCCATGGCGTCGAGCACGTCCTCGTCGGTCACGTCGCCCGTGGCCAGTTCCTTGACCCCGGCTTCGTCCAGCCCCCGTTCCTTGTAGCCCTTGGCCAGCGCCACACCTTGCTCGCCATTGGGCACGAACAGGAACACGGCATCGGGCTTGGCGTCCTTCACGCGTTGCAGGAACGGCGCGTAGTCGGGCGTGTTGACGGGGGTGCGCACCTCGCCGGTGATCTTGCCGCCCAGGCTGGTGAAGGTCTTCTGGAATTGCTGCTCGGCGTCATGGCCCGGGCCGTAGTCGGACACCAGGGTGTAGACGGAGTGGATGCCGTTGGCATAGGCCCACTGCGCCATCGGCGCGGTGACCTGCGGCAGGGTCATGGACACCCGCACGATGTTGGGGGACTTCTCGGTGATCGAAGACGTGGCGGCGTTCAACACCACCATCGGCACCTTGGCCTCCGTCGCCAGGGGGGCGACCGAGAAGGCATTGGGCGTCAGCGTGAAGCCGGCCAGAATGTCGACCTTGTCCTTGATCAGCAGTTCCTGGGCCTGGCGCTTGGCCACCGCCGGCGCGATGCCGGTGTCGTCCTTGATGATGATCTTGACCTTGCGGCCGGCGACCGTGTCGCCGTGCTCGGCCAGGAATACGTCGATGCCGTTCTTGATCTGCTTGCCGTGGGCGGCGAACGGCCCGGACATCGGCATCACGACGCCGATCTTCAGATCGGCGGCCTGAGCCGCGCCGAAGGCCGTGGTCAGGCCGAAGGCCAAGGCAGACGCCATCAGGGTTTTGCTGAATTTCATGGTCTCGCTCCTGTTTATAGGGATGAAAGGTCTATCACGTCCGGCCGGACTGGGCGGACAATTGTTGCTCGAGGTCATGCAGCACCCGGTAGCACGGCAGAACCTGGGCCACGCTGGCATTGGGTTCCCGCCCTTCGCGGATGGCTGCGAAAAATTCGCGGTCCTGCAGTTCGATGCCGTTCATCGACACGGCCACGCGGCTGACATCGATGGCCTCGTCGCGGCCGGTGAACAGATCGTCGTAGCGGGCGATATAGGTCGCCGTATCGCCGATGTAGCGAAAGAACGTGCCCAGCGGGCCATCATTGTTGAAGCTGAGCGACAAGGTGCAGATGGCGCCATTGGCCGCCTGAAGCTGGATGGACATGTCCATGGCGATGCCCAGTTCCGGATGGGGCGGGCCTTGCACCGCATGCGCGCGCACGATGGGGCTGGCGCACTGGTAGGCGAACAAGTCCACCGTATGCGCCGCGTGGTGCCACAGCAGATGATCGGTCCAACTGCGCGGCTCGCCCAGCGCGTTCGTGTTGGTGCGGCGAAAGAAATACGTTTGCACATCCATCTGCTGGATGTGGAATTCACCGCGTTCGACACGCTGGTGCACGTACTGGTGGCTGGGATTGAAGCGGCGCGTATGGCCGCACATGGCGGTCTTGCCGGTTTCCCTCGCCAGAGCGACCAGCGCCTCGGCATCCGCCAGGGAATCCGCCATCGGGATTTCAACCTGAACGTGCTTGCCCGCGCGCAGGCAGGCCATGGCTTGCGAGGCGTGCATTTGCGTCGGCGTGCACAGGATGACGGCATCGACCTCGGGGCGCGCCAGCGCTTCATCCAGTTCGGTGGTGGCGTGGCCGATGCCGTATTTCTGCGCGACTTCGCGAGTCTTGGCAAGATCGCGGCTGACCAGCGAGACGACCTCCACGCCGTCGATGCGGGCGATGCCGTCCAGATGCTTGATGCCGAAGGCGCCGGCGCCGGCCAGCGCGACTTTCAGGGTGCGTTCCGTCACGATTGTTCCTCCAGAATCAGGTGGCCCACGGCCGTGTTCGAAGCCGGCACGTGGTAGAAGCGGTGCGCAACACGCGGGGCCGGGCCGCCCGCCGCATCGGCCATGGCGCCGCGGGCGATCAGCCACATGACGAGTTCGATGCCCTCGGAACCCGCCTCGCGCACGTAATCGATGTGCGGCATCTGCGACAGGCCGGCCGGATCGGCGATCAGCCGGTCCAGGAAGGCATTGTCGAACTCACGATTGATCAGGCCGGCGCGCGGCCCCTGCAACTGGTGGCTCATGCCTCCGGTGCCCCAGATCTGCACGTTCAGGGGCTGGTCGAAGCTCTCGACCGCGCGGCGGATGGCGCGGCCAAGCTCGAAGCAGCGGCGGCCCGACGGCACGGGATACTGCACCACGTTGACCGCAAAGGGGATGATCGGGCAAGGCCAGGCGTCGGGCTGGCCGCACAACAGCGACAGCGGCACCGTCAGGCCGTGATCCACGTCCATCTTGTTGACGATGGTCAGGTCGAAATCCTGCTGGATCACCGATTGGGCGATGTGCGCGGCCAGTTCCGGATGGCCGATCACGGGCGGCACCGGACGGGCGCCCCATCCTTCGTCGGCCGGATTGAAGCGTTCCGCGCAGCCGATCGCGAAGGTCGGGATCAAGTCCAGGCTGAACGCCGTGGCGTGGTCGTTGTAGACCAGAAAGATGACGTCGGGGCGGTTGTCCTTCATCCACTGCTTGGACGGCTCATAGCCCTTGAACAGGGGCGACCAGTAATCGTTGCCGGTCTTGCCCAGGTCGATGGCGGCGCCGATCGCAGGCACGTGCGAGGTATAGACACTCGCGGTGATGCGGGCATGCGTCTGATTCATTTCTTCTCTCCGGTGCGTCGGTTGCCTTCGATCCCTCGGCCGCCGGCCAGCATCATCGCGGCGTATTCTTCCTGGGACATGCCGGTCATGCTGGCAGCCATGTACTGGAAGGAGCGCCCGTCGGTCGCGCCGACCTTGGCCAGGAAATAAATGTTGCCGCCCAATTCCAGACAGCGGTTCAGGTCGCGCGCCAGCACGGCTTGCTTCTGCGCTTCGGTCATGGGCCACTCGTCCAGGTAGGCGCGCTCATCGGCGCGGAACCGTTCACGGTTCTCGGCCTTCATCAGCGACATGCAGAACTGGTTCAGGTGGTATCCCTTGCGGGATTGATCAGCGTCGAAAATGGTTGTGCCTGGCACATCGGTATAGGGCTTGTTCAGAGACATGGCTCAACTCCAGTACAAGCGGTTCGGGTTGTCGACCAGCAGCTTGCGCTGCAGTTCGGGCGTCGGCGCAATGTGGGGAATCGTGTCCACCAGCAGGCCGTCGTCGGGCATGTGGTCCTTCAGATTCGGGTGCGGCCAGTCGGTGCCCCACAGGACGCGGTCGGGGAAAGTTTCCACCAGGCGCCGGGAGAAGGGCACGACGTCGCGGTACGCCGCCTGCTCGCCATTGAGCGCCGGCGGACCGGACCGGCTCAGGCGTTCGGGGCAACTGACTTTGCTCCAGATGTTCGGGTGCTCTTGCATCATCCGCACGAACAGACCGAATTCCGGGCCGTCCACGGGCTGGGCCACGTCGGGCCGGCCCATGTGGTCGACCACCACCGTGGTCGGCAGGGTGGTGAAGAAATCATACAGTTCGGGCAGATCCTGCGCCTCGAAATAAACGACCACGTGCCAGCCCAGGGGGGCGATGCGCGCGGCGATATCGGCCAGCACTTCGCGCGGCGTGAAATCGGCCAGGCGCTTGACGAAATTGAACCGCGTGCCGCGCACCCCGGCCTCGTGCATGTCGCGCAGCTCGGCGTCGGATACGTCCCGCGAGACGGTCGCCACGCCGCGCGCCCGGCCGCCGGCGGCGCGCAGCGCATCGACCAGCGCGCGATTGTCGGTGCCGTGGCAGGTCGCCTGCACGATCACGTTCTTCTCGAACCCGAGGTGGTCGCGCAAGGCGAACAGGGCCTCCTTGGGCGCATCGCAAGGGGTGTACTTGCGCTCCGGCGCGTAGGGAAACACCGCGGCGGGGCCAAAGACGTGGCAATGCGCATCCACCGCCCCGGCGGGCAGGCGAAAACGCGGACGGCTCGGACCGTCGTAGTAATCCAGCCAGCCGGGTGTCTTGGTGAACGTTTCGGCGGTCGTCATCGTGGCTCCTCAGTCGATGTACTTCAGACCGGCCTTTTCCAGGCCTTCGCGCATCTTGTAGTAATCCAGGCCCAGTACGCCCGAGGCGAAGATGTCGCGCTTGGCGCCTTCGTTGTCCTCGCGGGCCTGCGCCTTGGCGGCGACGGCGGCGGCGGCGGCGGCGGGCACCACCACCACACCGTCGGCATCGGCCACGACCACGTCGCCCGGGTTCACTTGCGCGCCGGCGCACACCACGGGGATGTTGACCGATCCCAGGGTGGCCTTGATGGTGCCCTTGGCGCTGATGGCGCGGCTGAATACCGGGAAATCCATGGATTCCAGCGTATCCACATCGCGCACGCCGCCGTCGATCACCAGGCCGCGCGCGCCGCGCGCCTTGAACGAGGTCGCCAGCAGGTCACCGAAGAAGCCGTCGGTGCTGTCCGCGGTGCAACCGGCCACGACCACGTCGCCGGGCTGGATCTGCTCCGCCGCGACATGCAGCATCCAGTTATCGCCCGGCTGCAGCAGCACCGTGACGGCCGTGCCGCACATCCGCGCGCCGCGCCAGATCGGACGCATGTAGGGCTTCATCAGACCGACGCGGCCCAGGGCCTCGTGAATGGTCGCGACGCCGAAATGCGACAGTTGTTCGACGGCGGCCGCATCGGCGCGCTTGATCGTGCGATGAACGATGCCGAGCTGGTTGAGGGGAGTACTCATGTCGATGTTTCCTTGTGAGACGTTACAGGCCCTTGGCCTTCAGGGCGGCGTCCAGGCGCGGGTAGACGCGGCGCGCATTGCCCTCATAGATCTGGAAGCGGTCGGCGTCGCTGAGCGTCGAAGCGGCTTCGATATAGCGCTTGGTGTCGTCGAAATAATGACCGGTCTCGGGGTCGATGCCGCGCACCGCGCCGATCATTTCGGAGGCGAACAGCACGTTCTTGACCGGAATCACACGGGTCAGCAGATCGATGCCCGGCTGGTGGTAGACGCAGGTATCGAAAAACACGTTGTTCAGCAGGTGCTCGTCGAGCAGGGGTTTCTTGAGCGCCTGCGCCAGGCCGCGGAAACGCCCCCAGTGATAGGGCGCGGCGCCGCCGCCATGCGGGATCACGAGGCGCAGGGTCGGGAAATCCTTGAACAGGTCCGAGGTCAGGCACTGCATGAACGCCGTGGTATCGGCATTCAGGTAGTGGGCGCCCGTGGTGTGAAAGCAGGGATTGCAACTGGTGGATACGTGGACCATCGCCGGGATGTCGTATTCCACCATCTTTTCGTAGATGGGATACCAGGAACGGTCCGACAGCGGCGGCGCACTCCAGTGCCCTCCCGAGGGATCCGGATTCAGATTGATGCCGACCGCACCGTACTCCCTGACGCACTTTTCCAGTTCGGGGATGCAGGTGGCCGGGTCCACGCCCGGCGACTGGGGCAGCATGGCGGCCATGGCGAACTCGTCGGGAAACAACGTCGATACCCGGTGGCAGAGCTCGTTGCAGATCGCCGACCAGGTGCTGGACACCTGGAAATCACCGATGTGATGCGCCATGAAGCTGGCGCGCGGCGAGAAGATCGTCAGATCCGAGCCGCGCTCGCGCATCAGGCGCAACTGGTTGGTCTCGATGCTCTCGCGCAATTCATCGTCGCTGATGCGCAGATCCGAGGGGCTGGGCATCAGCGCGGGATCCTTGATGCCGGCGATCTGCCGGTCGCGCCAGTCCGCCAGCGCCTGGGGCGCCGTCGTATAGTGACCGTGGCAATCGATGATCAGGGGTTTTCTGCTCATGTCGTACGCTTCCTTTTCTACCTTTCGATGTCGCGCCTGGCCCGGAGGGGTCAGCGCGCCTGGGACCAGACCGAAGCCGGCACCATGGCTTCTCCGCGCATGATGAGCCGCGCGGTGCGCAGCAGCGCTGCCCGTTCGACCTTCTGGGGGTCCTGGGGATCGAGCGCCAACTCGACCGTGAATTCGCCGCTGGGATGTTCGATGGACACCGTCTTGACGGCGCCGGCGGGCAAGCGCGCCAGATCGTGCGGCACCGAGCCTTCCAGGACGCAAGCCGTGCCTACCGTGACGGCCGCCAGCACGCCGATGGCCTCATGGCAGACGTGCGGGATGAAACAGCGGGTACTGATCGCCCCGCCCTCGGAAGGTTCCGACACCAGGGTCATCTTGGGATAATTGCGCGTCGACACATCGCCCAGGCCCATCAGCTTGCCCGTGAGCAGGCGCAAGGCTTCGATGCGGGCCTTCAGCGCCTCGTCGGCGTTGAGCTCGGCCGGAGTCTCGCGGCCGGTGCAACCCATGTCGCCGGCCCGGAACAGCACCAGAGGCATGCCGTTGTCGATGCAGGTGACTTCGATCTCGAAGGCGTCGAAAGCGGCGCCGGCGGGCGGCTCGACGCGCACCCGGTCGCGCACCTGCCCGGTGGGCAGCAATCCTGCGCACACCGAGCCGGCGGTATCGAGAAAATTGATGGTGATCGGCGCAGAACGGCCGGGCACGCCGTCGATGCGCGCGTCGCCCTCGTAGGACACCCGGCGCCCTTCGGGCGTCATCGGGGTCAGCACGGTAATGTCGCATTGCATGCCGGTGTTCCGGGTCAGCACGCGGGCGGTAGTTTCGTCGCCCTGGGCCTGGATCAGGCCGCGCTCCAGCGCGAAGGGCACGACCGCCGCCAGCATGTTGCCGCAATTGGCCGTGGTGTCGACCGTGTCGCGGTCGGGCTGCAATTGCGCGAACAGGAACTCCAGATCCACGCCCGGCACCGTGCCGGGCCGCACGATCCCGACCTTGCTGGTGAGCGGGTGCGCGCCGCCCAGGCCGTCGATCTGGCGCCGGTCCGGCGAACCCATCACCGACAGCAGCACGCGATCACGCACCGCCGGGTCCGACGGCAGGTCGGATTCCAGGAAAAACGGCCCGCGCGACGTGCCGCCGCGCATGAACAAGGCTGGAATGGGCTTCTGCATCACATCACCATGCTGTGCTTGATGAGGCTCATTATGGACGGGCGCAATGCAATACATAAGGGCATACGTCCACTATCAGCTATGCCGAAATGCTATGATATGGATCGCGCAATCACAAAACTAGGGTAAACCCCAGGATGGATCTCAAGCAATTGGAATACTTCATGCGCGTGGCCGAACTGGGCAGCTTCACTCAGGCATCGCACGCGCTGAATATCGCCCAACCCGCCCTCAGCCGCCAGGTCCGCATGCTGGAAGTCGAGCTGCGGCAGAACCTGCTGAATCGCAACGGACGCGGCGTGACCACCACCGAGGCCGGCAAACTGCTGCTGGAGCACTGCCGGGGCATCCTGCACCAGGTGGAGCGCGCCAAAGAAGACATGGGCCGCGTCCAGGGCGCGCTGGCCGGCCGGGTGGCGCTGGGCATCGCGCCCAGCGCCTCGAAGATGATGACCGTACGGCTCACGCGGCAGTTCCGCAAGCAGTTGCCCAACGCCACGCTTTCGATCAGCGAAGGCCTGTCGCTGGTGATGCAGGAATGGCTGCTGGCGGGCCGGCTGGACATCGCCCTGCTCTACAACCCTTCCGCATCCGCGGACCTGGATCTCAGCCCCCTGACCAGCGAATTGCTGTATCTGGTCGGCCCCCGGGGGCCGCATCCCTCAAACCAGCCGATGCCGCTGCGCTCGCTGGTCCACATCCCGCTGGTGATCCCCAACCGCCCGCATACGGTGCGCATGCTGCTGGAATCCCAAATGGCCCTCATCGGCTGCAAACCGAACATCCGCCTGGAAATCGACGGGGTGCCCGCCATCCTGGACCTGGTGGCCGACGGCGAAGGCTATGCCATCCTGACGGAACACGCGGTGCTGACCTCGGCCCAGCCGGACCGCTACCATATCCGTCCGATCGTTCAACCCGAACTGCCGAGCCGCCTGTACCTGGCCACGGCTTCGGGCCGGATCACGACCCTGACGCAGAAAGCGATGCTGGACCTGATCCGCGAGACAGTGCGGCAGATGTATCCCGCGTCGATGACTCAAACAGCTTGAAGGAATCCACCAGCACGCCGAGCGCCTCGGCCTGGCTGCGAATGTGATCCGCCGCCTGGGCGGCCTGCGCGACCAGCGCGACATTGGCGCGGGTCGCCTGGTCGATCTGCCCCACCGCCTGGCTGGCCTGGCCGATGCCCAATTCCTGCTCCCGGCTGGCATGCGCGATTTCGCGCACCAGCGCGGCGAACCGCTCGGCCGACTCGCGGATGCCGGCCGACACGCGGCCCGCTTGTGCCACCTGCCCGGTGCCGGCGCCGATGGCCCGCATCGAGGCGGCCACCAGCGCCTCGATCTCGCGCGCCGCCTCGCCGGTGCGCTGCGCCAGACTGCGCACTTCGCCGGCCACCACGGCGAATCCCCTGCCCCGTTCACCCGCGCGCGCCGCCTCGACCGACGCATTCAGCGCCAGGATGTTGGTCTGGAACGCAATGCTGTTGATGACCCCCGAGATGTCCGCGATCCGGCCCGCTTCGCCCTGGATGCCTTCCATGGTGCGCGCCACGTCGCCCATGGATGCCTCGCCCCGCCCCACCAAACCCTCCAGCCCGTCCGCCAGTTCCGCCGCTTGGCGCGCATGGCCGGCATTCTGTTGCACCGTGCCCGCCAGCTCCTCGATCGAAGCCGCGGTCTGCTCCAGCGAACCGGCCTGGGCGTCGGTGCGTCCCGCCAGATCGTCGTTGCCGCGCGCGATATCGCGCACCCCCGCCACCACGATGTCGGTGGACTCCAGAATGCGCACCAGCAGAAGCTTCATATTGAGTTGCAGGATCCGCAGCCCATGCGCAAGATTCGCAAGCTCTTCCGGCTGGTCCACCGGCAGGCGGCGCGACAGATCGCCCGCGCCGATGCGCTCGATTTCAACCCGCATCATGCGCAAAGGCCCGACCGTGGCCCTGTGCAGCGCAAAACCGCCCAGCACCGCCCAAAGCCCGCCGGCCACCGCCGGCAGCCAGGCGGAAAATCCGTCCGTCCGGACGGACCCGGCCTGCGCAACCAGGGCCGCCAGCACGCCGGCCACATAAAGGACCAGCCGTGCGCGCAGGGACCAGGGCCGACGCAGGCGGTCAGCGCCCTCGCGAATGCGCCCCTCGTGGATGCGCACTTTGCCGGCGCCCTGGGCCAGCGCCCGGTAGGCGCGGTCCGCGTGCTCGATTTCCGCGCGAGCCGGCCGCGTCCGGATCGAAGTGAAGCCCGCAACCCGCCCGTCGCGGAACAATGGGGCCGCATCGATGCGGACCCAGTAGTGATCGCCATCCCGGCAGCGGTTCTTCATCAGGCCGGACCAGGTGCGGCCGGCGCGCACCGTGCGCATCAGATCGGCGAAGGGTTCGCGCGGCATGTCGGGATGGCGCAGGATGGCCTGGGAGGCGCCCAGAACCTCATGCGGCTCATGGCCGCTGATCCGCAGGAAATCCTGGTTGACGTAGGTGATGCGGCCGTCCAGGTCCGTTGCCAGGACGATACGGTCGGATACCGCCAGGGCACGCTCGCGCCCCGTGACATGAATCTGTTCTGTCATGGATGGCGGCCTCCTCGTCCGCCCCCGCCCGCGCGCCCCGTCAGTGGCGCGCCTGGGCGATCAGGCGGTCCGCATAGGCTTGCCACCCCTCCTCGGCTTCGACATCCGCGAACAGCCCCCGGGAGGCCAGCCCGGCCACCCAGTCCTGCTTTTCAGCGGTCGCGGCGGCCATCCAGGGTTCGAACCCGGCTTCGCGCACGGTATTGGCGACCTCGCGCATTTCCTCGGCGCGACGGCGGCCATGCTGCACGACGCGGCTGTAGAAGTAGCGGCCTTGTTCCGTCCAGTCGATCGAGGGGAAGGTTTCCTGCAGCGTGGGCAGCACGTAGTCCTCGACGCCGTAGGCGCGCGCCGCCGTATAGCTTTCGATCACCAGGGCTTCCAGCCCCTTGATCATCACGCTGCGGCACATTTTGATGGCCGAAGCCACGCCCAGTTCGGGAGACACGGCCGTGGCGTCCATGCCAAAGGCGCGCAGCCTTCCGGCCAGCGCCTCGGCATGCGGCCCGCCCAGCAGCATCGGCACCCGGATGCCGTAGGGCGGCACAGAGGTCATCACGCCCGCCTCGACGTAGTGGCCGCCCGCCGCTTCGATCAGTTCGGCGGCCTGGCGTTTGGCCCCCGGCGAAGCGGAATTCAAGTCCAGAAAGACCGTGCCCGGCTGCAAGTGCGCGGCCGCCTCGCGCGCCACCGCCACGGTGTTCGACGCCGTGACGGCGGAAACGACCAGGTCGGCGGCGGCGCATAATGCCGCCGCAGAATCGCACAGGACGACGCCATCGTGCGCCGCACGCTCGCGCAGCGGGGCCGCGATGGCCGCATCGGCCAGTTTGATGTCCCAGGCGTGGACGCTGCCCACCTGCGCCTTGAGGCCGCCGCAGAAAATACCGCCGACCTCGCCGTAGCCGATCAGGCCCAATCGGGTTTCTTGCATAGCGCTCGATGCTCCATTCAATGAGTCAGAAACTGGCCCGGCGCAAGCGGCGGACCGCGAAGCGTCATCAGGACGCCGGGAATTGTTCCGTATCGATTTCCGCCTGGGTCGCGGCTGCGTAGCGCGCGCCGGCGACCCGGTCGCGGCTGAACAGCCGCGCCAGCACGCCGCAGGTCTCGGCGTCCAGTTGCACGCCAGCCGCCGCGAGATTCTCGTCCAGGTGCGCCAGCCGGGTGGTGCCGGGAATGGGAATGATGTGTTCGCCCTGGTGCAGCAGCCAGGCCAGCGCCAGTTGGGCCGGCGTGCAGCCCCGCTCGCGGGCCATCTGCCTCAGCGGCGTCAGGAGCGCCTGGTTGTGCTCGAAGGCGCCGGGCTGAAAACGCGGCATGCGCCGCCGTAGATCGGCGGCGTCCAGCGCGGCCGCATCCGGCACGCCATCGGCCAGGAATGCCCGCCCCAGCGGGCTGAAGGCGACCAACGCCGCACCCAGTTCACGGCAGGCTTGCAGGACGGCGATTTCGACCTCGCGCGACCACAGGGAATACTCGCTTTGCACGGCGGCGACCGGATGGACGGCGTGCGCCCGGCGCAATGTGGCGGCGGAAACTTCGGACAGACCGATGTGCCGGATCTTGCCCGCCCGAACCAGATCCGACAGAGCGCCGACGCTGTCTTCGATCGGCACCGACTTGTCCCAGCGGTGCAGGTAGTACAAGTCGATCACGTCGGTACGCAGACGGCGCAAGGCGTCTTCGCACGTCTGTCGAAGCGTGTCGGGCCGGCCATCGATGCGGCGCTGGCCGTTCTCGCGGAAAATCCCGCATTTGCTCGCCAGCATGAATCGGCTGCGATGCGGGGCCAGCACCCGGCCCAGCAGTTCTTCGTTGTGGCCGAAGCCGTAAAGCGCCGCCGTGTCGAACAGCGTCACCCCCCGGTCCAGCGCCCCGAGCAGCAGAGCCTCGGCGGCGGCCGCATCGGCCGCCGGGCCGTAGCCGTGGCTCAGGCTCATGCAGCCCAGGCCAATGGAAAAAATCGGGCGGCCGGCCAGCACGCGTGTCGTCGTGATCGTCGTCATGACCCGATTATCCCTGTATCCGCCCGGCCCGGTAAGGCCTGACGCCCGACTAGCAGCTATGCCGGATTGCGATGGAAGCCGACTCAATCCTTTCGTTATTGCTTACCCGGATCCTTGACCGCCTCGATCGTGTCGAACTCGACATTCTGCAAGAGGCCGTCCACGCGCTCCACCTTGCGGATGTAGACGTTCTGGATGATGTCGCGGGTCCGCGAATCGATTTCGACCGGCCCGCGCGGGCTGGCCCACGCCAAGCCCTTGACCGCCGCCATGAAGGCATCGCCTCCGGCGTCACCCCCGGTCTTTTCCAACGCTGCGCTGATCAGCCGCATGCCATCGTAGGCCGCCACAGCCACCATATTGGGGCGCGTGCCGGGATAGGCCCGGGCATAGGCCTTGACGAAAGCCGCATTTTCCGCCGAATCATGCGCCTGGGAATAGTGAAACGAAGTGATCATGCCCAGCGCATTGTCGCCCATGGCCGCGAGCACGTCTTCGGTGACCACGTCGCCCGTGGCCAGAAGCCGGATGCCGGCATCGGCAAGCGCTCGCTCGGTGTAGCTTTTGGCAAAAGCCACGCCTTGCTCGCCGTTGGGTACGAACAGGAAGATTGCGTCGGGCTTGGCATCCTTGATCTTTTGCAGGAACGGGGCGAAGTCCGGGCTGGTGAGCGGGGTATGCACTTCGCCGATCACCTCGCCGCCCGCCTCGGCAAAGGTCTTCTTGAACTGGGCCGCCGCATCATGCCCCGGCCCGTAGTCGGCCACGGCGACGTACACCTTGTGGATACCGTTGGCCGCCGCCCAGCTCGCCATCGGCGCAGCCACCTGCGGCAAGGTCATGGAGGTGCGCACGATGTAGGGCGATTTCTCGGTGATCGAGGATGTGGCTGCGTTCAGCACCACCATCGGCACCTTGGCCTCCGTCGCCAGAGGCGCCACGGAAAACGCGCCCGGGGTCAGGCCGAAGCCGGCCAGCACTTCGACCTTGTCCTGGATGAGCAGGTTCTGCGCCTGGCGCTTGCTGATCGACGGCGATACCCCGGTGTCGTCCTTCTCGATCAATACGATCCGGCGGCCCGCCACCGTGTCGCCGTGCTCTTTCAGGTACAGCCGGGCGCCGTTGACCATCTGCTGCCCCGTCGAGGCGAATGGCCCGGAGAGCGGCAGGATCATGCCGACCTTCAGATCCCGGACCTGGGCCTGGGCCGCGCCCAGCCCGCCGGCCGCAAAGACGCAGGCGGCCAGCAATTTACCGATCATATGCTTCACGGTTGTCTCCTTGTCTTGTCATCGTGAAAAGCGTGCACTGCCGAAGGCGCCGGTCCCGCATCTAGAGATCCAGCACCAGCATGGGGGTTCGCGCACGCGAGCAGCACGGCGTGAACTGATCATTGGCCGCGTGTTCGGCGTCCGTGAGATAGGTGTCCCGATGATCGGGGATGCCCTCTTGCACCCCTGTCAGGCAGGTGCCGCAGATACCTTCCTCGCACGACACCGGGATGAACACGCCCTGCCGGTCCAGCGCCGATGTGATGGTCTCGTCGGCCGGAATGTCGAAGACCTCGCCGGTGCTGGCCAGCCTGACCTGAAACGCCGTGTCTCCCTCGGCCGGGGCGGCGGGGCGCTGATCCTCGTCCAGGGCGAAACGCTCGAAATGGAGGCGGGCTTCATCCACACCCGCGCCGCGGGCCTGGCCGAGAATGAAATCGATATAGCCCGATGGCCCGCAGACGTAGACGTGCGTATCCGCACCGGCCCCCGCCAGGACGGCCCGCGCATCCAGAGCGGTTTGAGGTTCGTCGTCGAAATGCACGCGGGCATGGGCCGCCAGGGCCGTGCCCTGGATCTCGTCCAGGAAGGCGGCCCGCTCGCGGGTGCGGCAACTGTAGTGCAGATCGAAGGCGGCGCCGGTCGCCAGGAGACGGCGCGCCATGCACAGCAGGGGCGTGATGCCGATCCCGCCCGCGAACAGCAGGCTGCGCGCGGCCGGCACCAGCGGAAAACGGTTGCGCGGCGAGCTGATGCGCAACAGATCCCCCACCCGCACCTGATCGTGCACGGCGGCCGAGCCCCCCCGCGACTGCGGCTCGCGCAGCACACCGATCAGGAAATGGGCACGCTGCAGGCAATCGTTGAGCAGGGAATACTGGCGGATGAAGCCGCCCGGCAGGTGCACATCGATGTGCGCGCCGGGGGAGAACTCCGGCAGCAGGCCGCCGTCGGGATCCACAAGCTCAAGGCCGACGACATCCTCAGCCACCTGGTATTTGCCGGCGACCCGCACGGACAGGGATTCGGTGATCATGTCTTTCTCTTTCCAATCGGTCCGGCGCAAGCCGGGCCTGCCATCAAGCCCTCAACGGGTTGCGACCGCGGCTTCGGCCTGGATCAGTTCATCCAGCACCCGGCGCGCCCGCACGCCGCCGGCATCGATGTTCAAGGCCAGCAGCCGGCGGCCGGGAAAATTCTGCTGATTGCGCTGCTGCGCCTCCAGCACGGCCAGATCCTGGCTGAAGATGCGGCCCTGACCCTCGCGGATCGCATGGGTCAGGGCGGCGTCGTCGGGCTTGAAATGACGGGCCATGCCCCAGAAATACCAATGCGAGGACTCGGTCTCGGGCGTCATGAAATCGACGACGATCGCCGAAACCTTGTCGCGGGGATCGGCTTCCATGCCGCCCTTGCCCGCCAGCGCCACGCCCACATCGATCAGCACGTGGCCCGGCGCGGAAAACCGCGACACTTGCCAGCGGTCGACAAGCGCCTGGTCGTCCAGGCCGTTGGCGCGCATGGCCGCCTGCCAGAAAGGCGGCGCCACGATGCCTTCCATGACACGGCTGGTGACGACATGGCCGTCTTCCATCCGGGTCACGACCGGCGCTTCGTCGATCTCTCCCTGGCCGATGCTGTCGGCATGGACATAGGCCTCGTGGGTCAGGTCCATCAGATTGTCGATCATCAGCCGATAGTCGCAGCCGATATGATAAAGCCCTCCGCCATAGGCCCACTCCGGATGATCGGCCCAGAACAGTTCGGGGATGGATGCTTCGTCGGCCCGTTCGGGATCGCCTGGCCAGATCCAGACGAAGCCGTGCCGCTCCACCACCGGGTAGCTGCGGATGCAGGGAAACCCGTTCACCCGCTGCCTGGGCATGGAGACGGCCTTGCCGTCGCAGCCCATGACCAGGCCGTGATAGCCGCACATCAGGTGGCCGTCCACGACGACGCCCAACGACAGGGCGGCGCCCCGGTGGGGGCAGAAATCCTCCAGCGCCGCGGCCTTGCCCTCCGCGCCCCGATAGAGCGCGACGGGGAGACCGCAGATCGTGCGGCCCAGAGGCTTTTCGGCAATCTCATCGGGGGTACAGGCCACGTACCAGGCATTCTTGGGGAACATCGTCGATCTCCTGGCGGGCCGGCTGCGATCGCGCGGCCCGGACTTTCGTTCAAGACAACATTCAGTACACTGAATATTTAGAAGTATCTTATTTCCCCATCTCACGATGCCCTATCGGTGCTTTCCCTTAGACCTTGTCTGGAACAGGGTTTTTCGCGGCCTCCGCGGCAAGCCTGGACCGCGCCGTCGTCAGCGGCGCCCGGCTCTGGTGATTGTTCACATCCACGAGCTTCTGCAGCAAAGTCATGAACTGGGTTTCTTCCTCGGGGGAGAACTTCTCGAAAATGCGCCGGTGCAGGCGGGCGATCGCGTCGTTGAGCGACCGCAGCAAATCCCGCCCCTGCCCAGTCAAGGTCAGGATCCGCTGGCGGCGGTTCGCCGGATCCACCTGCCGGGAGAGCAGGCCTTTTTCCTCCAGCCGCATCGCCACGCTGGCCGCCGTGGACGTATCGATCGCCGCCAGCCCTGCCACGGACACCTGATCGACCCCCGGGTTGTCCAGCAGCACGCACAACACGGCATACTGCATGGGCGTGACCTGGCTGCCGATCTCATCGTGGAAAATCGACGCGGAAATCTGCTGAGCGCGACGCAGCAAATGGCCGGGCTGGATATAAAGAGGTTCTTGCAAGATCGGATCGGGCATGCGGGCATCTCGCCTGGGGCCGCCGGGCACGCGACCCAAAAAAGAAAACCGGCGGGCGCCACCCCCGCGCCCGCATTCGATTATCGTTCAGACCGGGCCGCGCGCGCGAACCCGCCGGCGCGCGCCAGCCCTTTTTCCCGCCTTCAGGAGCCCCTCCATGAACCACGAACGCCCCACCTTCGTCCTGTTGCACGGTCTGCTGTGCGACGCGGACACCTGGGCCGATTTCATCGGCCCGCTCTCGCGCCTGGGCCACGTCCTGGCCGCCGACCTGAGCGGCATCGGCGCCTTGCACGATGCCGCGCGCGACGTGCTGGCCCGCACGACGGGCCCCCTGATCGTGGCGGGACACTCGATGGGCGGACGCATCGCCCTGGAAATGGCGCGCCAGGCGCCGCAGCGCTGCCGCGCCCTGATCCTGATGAACACGGGCTATCAGGGACTGGGCGAAGGCGAAACCGAAAAACGAATGGACCTGGTGCGCACCGCCCAGGCTGGAGGCATCCAGGCCATCGCCGAACCGTGGCTCGACGGCATGATCGCGCCCCGGACCCGCAACGACGCGGCCCTGCTGGGCAGGATGCGCGCCATGATCCTGCGTTCGACGCCGGCCTCGTTTGCCGGCCAGATCCAGGCGCTGATTGAACGCCGCGACGCGACCGAACTGTTGGGGCGGCTCGCCTGCCCCGTGCTGTTGATGAGCGGGACCGAAGACCGGTGGAGCCCGCTCGATCGCCATGCGGAGATGGCCTCCAGGGTGCCGGACGCGGCGCTCGAGGCCATCGAAGGGGCCGGCCACATGGCGCCCTTCGAGGCGCCGGCGACCTGCCTGTCCGCGATCACCCGCTGGCTGGCGCGGCGGCGGCTGGCCGGCTGAGTTTCCCGGATCAGGCCGGCTCGAGCACCAGCAGCCCGGTAGCGGTGTTGGAGATCGGTACGTGATAGTGCGCATGGTGCTGCCTGACCGGCGTATCATCCAGCGCGCCGCGCGCCGCCACCCACATCAGCAGCTCGATGCCTTGTGTTCCGGTCAGTTCGACCAGATCCTCGTTGGAATACTGGGTGATCCAGGTGGGATCATCCACCAGGCTGTCCATGAACTGCAGGTCGAAAGGTTTGTTGATGAAACCGGCACGTTCGCCGTCGAGCTGGTGCGACAGGCCGCCGCTGGCGATGATGAGCACGCGCCGGTCATCGTCCCAGGACTCGATCGCACGGCGCAGCGACTGCCCCAGCCGGTAGCAGCGCGCCGCCGAGGGATACGGCGCCAGAACGGTGTTGATGCACACCGGCACGATTTCCACCGGCCACTCCCCGGCCTCCTTGTCTTCCGGCCAGAGCAATGCCAGCGGCAGCGAGACCGAATGGTCGACCAGGGCTTCCTGGCAAGTGGTGATGTCGAACTCGTCGGCCACCAGGGTCTCGACGATATGCCAGGATAGATCCACGCAGCCGCGCGCGGCCGCCAGCGGCGGAATGCCCCAGCCTTCGTCGGCGTTGCGGTAGACGTCCGCAGCGCCCACTGCGAAAGTCGGCATCTTGTCGAGGAAGAAATTCAAGCCGTGGTCGTTGTGCACGACGACCACGACGTCCGGCCGTTCGCGCCCCAGCCACTCGCGCGCCTTGCCATAGGCGTCGAAAAAGGGTTTCCAGTACGGGTCCTGCTGCTTCTGGCGGGCCAGCGCGCCGCCGATGGCCGGAACGTGGGATGTGCTGATGCTGCCGATGATGTGTGCCATGATCAAGCTCCTGCTGCAACGAGTTTGGCCTGGAAGGCCTCTTTGGTGACGCCGGTCTGCTGCGCGCCGATATCCTGCATGTCCAGACCGAAGATGCCGGCCAGCTTGGCCAGATAGTACGGATGTCCGCCAGCGGCCATCATGCGCAGGACCTGGCGGCTGCGGACGGCTTCTTTTTGTGCTTCCGTCAGGTGATAGCGCGTCATGTAGGCTTCTTCGTCCTGCAGGAAGGCTTTGCGGCATTCAGCCGCATTGAAGCTGAAGCACATGCGGTTCAGGGCGTACCCGATGCGGGCCAGGTCGCCGTCGAAGATCACGGTGCCGGGGATCTGGCGCCGGCGCGCGCGGATGGATGTTGTCATGAGTGTCTCCTTGAGAAGGGTGCCGCCGCGCCGGTATCGCGGCGGGTACGGACGGATTCATGGTGACCCAGGACGAGAAACTGGAGAATGGACTTTTGATTTTTAAAAATGTACATTTCGCAGATAACCGCCCTACCAACCGGAGGCCTCCATGGAATCCCTGACTCCGGCGCCCCCGGCCCGCGACCATACCGCCATCCCCATCTACAAGTTATATGGCTACGGCAACGTCTGGACGACCTCGGACCCGCTCTATTGCGAAACCATCGCGGCACAAGAAAAATTGCACAATTGGCATGTGTCGGCCCACAAGCACACGGACCTGTTCCAGGTGCTGTTCCTGGAATCCGGCGCAGTCACGGTGATCCTGGATGGGCAAGCCAGCACGCTGGGGCCGGGACGGCTGGTGCTGGTTCCGCAGCGGGTCGTCCACGAGTTCATTTTCCGCCCCGGCTCCGGCGGCTACATCCTGACGCTGACCTACGCGCTGCTGCATGCGTTGTGCATGCGCTTCGGATTGGCCCTGAGCGCCGCCACCGATCCCGCCGTGCTGGCCATGGACGAAGACGATTCAGGCCGGCACGCCGCCCTGAGCTTCCATCAACTGGACCGTGAATACCGCAGCTTGCACAGTCCGCAACGCGGGCCGCTGCTGGAGTCGCTGCTGGCGGGCATCCTGGTCTGGATCCATCGGCGAGGCTATCCGGCCGATACGGCGGCCACGGGCTCCGATCCCGGCAGCCAGCACCTGGCGCGCTACGCCCGGATGATCGAGGAGCACCATGCGCACCAGCACCGGGTGGCCTGGTATGCGCAGCGCATCGGCGTGACGCCCGCCCACCTGAACACCATCGTTCAGGCCCTGGCGGGCAAATCGGCGCTTGAATTGATCCACGAGCGGCTGCTGCTGGAAGCCCGCCGCGAACTGATCTACACCCCGCGCACCATCGGCGCGATCTCCGATTCGCTCGGGTTCGCGGACCCGGGCTATTTCACGCGGTTCTTCAAGCGGCTGACGGGCGTTTCGCCCAAGGATTTCCGTCGCCGGGCGCTGACGCCCGGCGACGATCAGACCACCGGTTCGTAGGGCAGGCCGACGTAGTTCTCCGCAATCGTGGTCAGGCCGGCGCGGGTACTGGTGTAGTAGTCTTGCTCGGCCTTCTGGATGCGCTGGCTGAACGCATCGTCATCGAAGGTATGCAACAGCATGCTCATCCACCAGGAGAAGCGTTCGGCCTTCCAGACGCGGCGCAAGGCGATTTCCGAATAGCGGTCCAACAACTCGGGACGCCCGTCCAGGCAGGCCCCGCGCAAGGCGTGATAGAGCGTGTATACGTCGCTGGAGGCCAGATTCAGTCCCTTGGCGCCGGTGGGCGGCACGATATGGGCGGCATCGCCCACCAGGAACAGATTGCCGAACTTCATCGGCTCGGCCACGAAACTGCGCAACGGCGCAATGCTCTTTTCGAGAGAAGGGCCGGTCACCAGCTTGCCGGCGACGTCCTCGGGCAGGCGGGCCGACAGCTCCGCCCAGAACCGGTCGTCCGACCATTCATCGACATGCTCCGCCAGACTGCACTGGATGTAGTACCGGCTGCGCGTGGGCGAGCGCATGCTGCACAACGCAAACCCGCGCGGATTGTGGACGTAGATCAGTTCTTCCTCGACGGGCGGCGTATCGGACATCAGGCCCAGCCAGCCAAAGGGGTACACGCGCTCGAATTCCTTGATCTTGTCCTTGGGCGCCGATTTGCGCGATACGCCATGGAAACCGTCGCAGCCCGCGATGTAATCGCATTCCAGCGTCTTTTTCTGGCCCTGATGGGTGAAGGTGACGCGCGGTTTGCCCTCCAGGAAATCGTGCAGTTGCACATCATCGGCTTCGTAGTAGATGGGCGCACCGCTGGCCTTGCGAGCATCCATCAGATCGCGCGTGACTTCAGTCTGCCCATAAACCAGCACCGACTGCCCGGTGAGCGCCTTCATGTCGACATGCTGGCGCCGTCCCTGGAAGACCAGATTGAAGCCGTCGTGCACCAGGCCTTCACGATCCATGCGCTCGGACACGCCAGCCTCGCGCATCAGATCGACGAAGCCGTATTCCAGCACGCCGGCGCGGATGCGGCCCAGCACGTATTCGGGGGTATGGCGCTCCAGGATGACATTGTCGATGCCGCAGCGATGCAGCAGTTGACCCAGCAGCAGCCCCGAAGGGCCGGCGCCGATGATGGCGACTTGTGTCTTGATGTTCATGTCTTCTCCGTGCTTGTTTCAGATGAGGGCTCCCGGCCTTCCGGGGAGGCGCAGGCTCCGCAGGCCGGATCCGGCGCTGCGGATCCCCGGGAATCGGGCATGCGAGAGATAGTGCACCGGTCCGGCCGTTTTTTGAATGGACTTTTGAGGATTAAACTTGCCAATATGAAATATTTTGATCAGGCCCCGATCTTCAAGCTCTATGGCGGCCGGGACGAGTGGTCCCGGTCCGAACGGGTGCATTGCGAAACCATTGCTTCGCGCAGCCGCTTGCATCATTGGCATATCCGCCCGCACCGGCACGCCGGGCTCTACCAGATCCTTTATCTGCACCGGGGCCGCGCCGTGGTCTGCCTGGACGAGGCGCGGCACGCCGTGCAGGGGCCGGCGTGGGTCGAAATCCCGCAGGCTTTCGTGCATGGCTTCGAGTTCGACGAGGACTGCGCCGGCCACGTCGTCACGATCGCCTACCCCCTGCTGCAACACTTGATCCACCTGCTCGGGCCGCGCGCCGTCCCGCCCTCCCAGCCGGTCATCCACACCCTCGACCGCCATGACGGCGCCGGCCTGCGCGCCGCCTTCGCGCACCTGAACGCCCAGTATCTGTCCCGCGACGATTTCCGCGACGCGCGCATCGAGGCCTGGCTGACCCTGATCTATGCGCGGCTGCGCAGCCGCCATCCTGGCGCAGATCCCGAAGGCCCGCGCCGGGCCCGGGGCCTGGAACATCACACGCGCTTCGGCGAACTGCTGGAGGCCTCGTACGCTGTGCATCACGACGTGGCCTGGTACGCCGCCCGGCTGGGCATGACCGCCGCCCACCTGAACGTGATCACCCGCGCCCACGCCGGAAAATCTCCGCTGCAACTGATCCACGAGCGGCTGGCGCTGGAAGCCGGACGCAGCCTGATCTACACATCCATGACCATCGGCGAGATCTCGGATGCCCTGGGATTTTCAGAGCCAGCCCATTTCACGCGGTTCTTTCGCAAGGCGGCCGGGGAATCGCCCCGGGCGTTCCGCCAGCACGCCTGGGATCAGGACGAGGTGCCGCCCGAGGCGGCCCCGGTCCGGGGCTCGCCGCGCACATAAGCCCGCCGGTCGATGCCGTAACGGCGCAGCTTGTCGTAGAACGTCTTGCGCGGCAGCCCCAGGGCGGCCAGCGCGCCCCGGATGTCACCGTCGTGCGCGGCCAGGGCCTCGCGGATCAGTTCGGCCTCGTAGCGCTCGATCCGCTCGGGCAGGCTGCCCGCATCCGGCGCCGTTGTGCAGGAAGCACCAGCCGGCATCGGCTGCACGCCCAGCACGCAGCGATCCGCGACATGCGCCAGTTCGCGCACATTGCCGGGCCAGTCGTGCGCCATCAGGCGACGCCACAGCGCGGGATCGGGCTGCGGCGCCGGACAGCCGAAGCGCCGGGCGGCCAGGGCCGCAAAATGAGTGAACAGCAGCGGGATGTCCTCGCGGCGTTCACGCAGGGGCGGGATGTTCACCGTCACGACATTGAGCCGGTAGTACAGGTCCTCTCGAAACTGCGCGCGCAGCGCCGGATCGCCCAGGTCGGCCTTGGTAGCGGCCACCACCCGCAAATCCACGGTCCGCTGCTCGTTGGTGCCCAGCGGCGCGACCTGGCGCGTTTCCAGCACCCGCAGCAGCCGCACCTGCATCGCAGCGGACATGCTCTCGATTTCGTCGAGGAACAGGGTGCCGCCGTGCGCATGTTCGATGCGGCCCACGCGGCGCTTTTGCGCGCCGGTGAACGCACCGGCCTCATGACCGAACAGCTCGCTCTCGACCACCGATTCGGGCAGCGCGCCGCAATTGATGGCGACGAAAGGCGCATCCCGCCGACGGCTGAGCCGGTGCAGAACCTGGGCCACGACTTCTTTGCCGCTGCCGGTCTCACCATGGATCAGGACGTCCACATCGGCATCGGCCACATGGCGCAGCAGTTCGCGGATCCGCACCATGGCCGGGGCATCGCCGATCAGCATCGATTCGGCGGCATCGGCCCCGCCCGCGCCCGAGGCCTGCGCCTGCAGCCGGCGGTTTTCCAGGACCAGCCGCCGCTGCGCCGTGCCGTGCCGGATGGCGGCCAGCAGCCGTTCGGGCGCATACGGCTTGGACAGGAAATCGTAGGCGCCCTCGCGCATGGCACCCACAGCCATCTCGATGTCGCCATGGCCGGTGATGAGAATCACGGGGATTTCGGGATCGAGCCGCCGCACGTGCCTGAACAGCGCCAGGCCGTCCATGTCGGCCATGCGCACATCCGTGACCAGGACGCCCGGGAAAGTGTCGGTGAGGATGTCCAGCGCTTCGCGCGCGCCCGCGCAGGCCTGTACGGACACCCCCTGCAGATCGAGCGCCTGCGCATTGGCATGGCGCACGTCCGCGTCGTCGTCCACGAACACCACATTCATCGGACTCATGCCGCTTCCTCCATCGGCTCCAGCACCACCTCGAACGCCGCCCCCAAAGAGACGTCCAGCGCACCGAGCGAGCCGCCGAACTCGACGAGAATGTCGCGCGAAATCACCAGCCCCAGACCCACGCCCTGCGGGCGGGTGGTGAAGAACGGTGTGAACAGGTGTTCGCGCACCTCCGGGGCGATGCCCGGCCCATTGTCCTCGATCCGCACCCGGACCCGTCCGCCGCCACGCTCGACGCTCAGACAGATGCGCGGCTGTCCGGTGTCCGCCAGCGCCTCCAGCGCGTTGTGCAGCAGATTGACGAAAACCTGTTCCAGGCGCATGGCGTCCGCCCGCACCCGGGGCGACGGCCCGGTGCGCCGGTCCTCCAGGTGCACGCCCTGCCGGCCCAGGCGCGGGCCGACCAGCATCAGCGCACCATCCAGCGCCGCGTCGAGATCCACGGCCTCGACACAAGCGGCCCGCTTGCGTGAAAACGCCCGCAGTTCCTGGGTGATGCTGCCGATCCGTTCGGTCAGGCGGGCGATCGTCGACAGGTTCTCATGCGCGCGGTCCGGCCGGCCTCGCCGCAGGAATTCACCGGCATTGTCGGCATAGGCCCGGATCGCGCCGACCGGCTGGTTGATCTCGTGGGCCACGCCGGCCACCACCTGCCCCAGCAGCGAGAGCTTGTTGGCCTGGACCAGTTCGTCCTGCATTTCATGCAGGCACGCCTCGGCCCGGCGGCGTTCCTCGATCTCGTCTCGCAACCGTTCGTTGGCATGCCGCAACTCGTCGGTGCGCGTGCGGACCTCGGCCTCGAGCGCATCGCGCGCGGCCAGTAACGCCCGGGCCCGGCGGCGCCGCTGCGCGGCCCACCACCCCGCCATGAACAGGACGGCCAGCATCAGCAGGGTCAACGCCTGGGCGGCCAGCACAGCCTGGGTGAGCGCGGCCGACACGGGGCTGAGCAGGTGCAGGCGCCAGCCGTCCATGCGCGCCACCGGCTGTTCGATGTGCAGAACGCGCGTGCCCTTTTCCAGGCCGGCCGCCGCGCGCGTCAGACGCCACAGGGGCGCCGAGGACCAATCCTCGTCCACCAGCATCGAAGACAGGGGCAGCAGGTCCATCGGCGCCGCGCCGAACTGCAGGCTGGCCCGAACCCGGTCGTCCTCCTCCGGAGACATCGGCTGCGCCACCCGGTAATGCCAATCGTCCGGATAACCCAGCAGCACCACTTGGCGGCTGTCGGTCACGAACTGCGGCATGCCGCTACGGGCCCAGGCCGATTCCAGATCGCGGAAACCGATCTTGAGCACGACCACACCCAGCGGCCCGTGCGCGCCATCGATCCGGCGCGACAGATACAGGCCCGCCTCGTGGCTCACCACCCCGAGAGCGAAATGCGCGGCATCCCGACCCGCCATGGCCTCCGTGAAATAGGGCCGGAAGCGGTAATCATGGCCGACGAAGGAATCGGGTGCGCGCCAGTTGCTGGCCGCCACCGTCCAGCCGGTCACATCCAGCACATAGACGATGGCCGGCCCCAGATCCCGCCCCAGAACTTCCAGCCGGCGGCTCAGGTCTTCCAGAGCGCGCGGCTCGGGGGACTCGAGCACGCCCGCCAGGGCCGTGTCCTGCGCCAGCACACGTGGAATGGCGCAGTACTTGTCGAGCTTGTGATTGAGCGCGGTCAGGCTCAGTTGGGCCGAGGCGCGCGCCTGGGCTTCGATATCCCGCAAAGCGCGCTCTCGCGCCCAATGGCCGGCGCCCCAGAGCGCCCCCGCCAGCAGGGCGGCTCCGGCCGCGGCCAGCAGCCAGCGCGCCGCCCAGGCAAGCGCGCGGCGTCGCGCGGTGCGTGAAGAAGCGGAAGGGTCGGGCAGGCGCATGAGAAAAATGAGCGGAATTTCGGACATTTTAACGCACCTCTGTGCGATATTTCGCACAAAAATGGCATCAGCCCCCGGAGAGCTCGGCGCACAGATATGAAATAACTTTTCAGATCAAATAGATAAAGGAGAAATACTGGGACGGAAGAAAACTGGCATGTCGTTTGCTTTGATCCTTCCCGGCACACCGGTAAACCGGCGCCACCGCCCTTTCAAAGAAATGCCGGACCGATGACTGCGCAGGCTTTCGCCCGGCCTTGTCTGGAGACACAGACCATGATCGACATCCCGCCCCATGCCGCTCCCCCGCGCGCACTGCCGTTCTACCGGATCCTCTACGTCCAGGTGCTGTTCGCCATCGCGGTCGGCATCCTGCTCGGCCACTACGCGCCCGGCCTGGGAGAAGCCATGAAGCCCCTGGGCGACGGCTTCATCAAGCTCGTCAAGATGATCATCGCCCCCGTGATCTTCCTGACCGTGACGACCGGCATCGCCGCCATGAGCGACCTGAAGAAAGTCGGCCGCGTCACAGGCAAGGCCATGCTGTATTTCCTGACGTTCTCGACCCTGGCCCTGATCATCGGCATGATCGTCAGCCACGTCGTGCAGCCCGGCGCCGGCATGCACATCGATCCCTCAACCCTGGACCAGGGCGCCGTGGCTACCTACGTGTCCAAAGCCCACGACTCGACCATCAGCGGCTTCCTGATGAACATCATCCCGGACACGATGCTCAGTCCCTTCGTCAGCGGCGACATCCTCCAGGTTCTGTTCATCGCCGTGCTGTCGGGCATCGCCCTGGCCATCATCGGAGAACGCGCCAAGCCAGTGCTGGACCTGCTCACCGCCCTGGCCGCCCCAGTCTTCAAGATCGTGGAAATCCTGATGAAGGCCGCACCCATCGGTGCCTTCGGCGCCATGGCCTTCACCATCGGCAAGTACGGCATCGGTTCGGTGCTCAATCTGGCGCTGCTGGTGGGCACCTTCTACGTCACGGCCGTGCTGTTCGTGCTGTTCGTGCTGGGAGCCGTGGCCCGCTACAACGGCTTCTCGATCCTGAAACTGGCGCGCTACATCCGCGAAGAACTGCTGCTGGTACTGGGTACGAGTTCGTCGGAAGCCGCCCTGCCGACCCTGATGCAGAAGATGGAAGGCGCCGGCTGTTCGAAGTCGGTTGTGGGCCTGGTGATCCCTACGGGCTACTCCTTCAACCTGGACGGCACCAACATCTACATGACCATGACGGCCCTGTTCATCGCCCAGGCCTGCGACATCCCCCTGAGCCTGGGCGACCAGATCCTGCTGTTGCTGGTGGCCATGCTCAGCTCCAAGGGCGCGGCCGGCGTCACCGGCGCGGGCTTCATCACGCTGGCGGCCACACTGTCGGTCATCCCCTCGGTGCCGGTGGCCGGCATAGCCCTGATCCTGGGCGTGGACCGCTTCATGTCCGAATGCCGCGCCCTGACCAATCTGGTGGGCAACGCCACAGCCGCTGTGGTCGTGGCCCGCTGGGAAGGCGAACTGGACAAGCGCCGGCTGGATGCGACTCTGGCTTCAGGCGAAATGCCGTTGGAACCGGGCACCGACGTCCACCCGTCCCTTCCGGCCGAAGTCGAAGGCCAGGCGCAGGCCGCCTGACCCAGGCGGCGCCCGCACGCTGCCCTGTCCCCGGAAAAAAAACGCCGGCCCGAAGGCCGGAATTGCCGATGACCGTCCGACGGCCTCACGACATCAGAAGAAACCCAGCGCGTCGGGGCTGTAGCTGACCAGCAGGCACTTGGTCTGCTGATAGGCGTTCAAGGCCATCTTGTGGTTCTCGCGGCCGATGCCCGACTGCTTGTAGCCGCCGAAGGCCGCATGCGCCGGGTACAGGTGGTAGCAGTTGGTCCAGACCCGGCCGGCCTGGACCTGGCGTCCGACGCGATAGGCCTGCGAGCCGTCACGCGTCCACACCCCGGCGCCCAGGCCGTAGTCGGTATCGTTGGCGATGGCGATGGCCTCGTCCTCGTCCTTGAAAGTCATCACCGAGGCCACCGGGCCGAAGATTTCTTCCTGGAAGACGCGCATGTCGTTGTCGCCGAACAGCAGCGTGGGCTTGACGTAGAAGCCCTCGTCCAGGCCCGCGCCGGGGGCGTTCCGGGCGCCGCCCGTCAGGCAGCGCGCGCCTTCCTCGCGACCGATGTCGATATAGCCGAGAATCTTGTCCATCTGCGCCTTGGAGACCTGGGCGCCCAGCATGGTGCTGGAATCCAGGGGGTGGCCGGTCTTCATGGATTCGACCCGCTTGATGGCGCGCTCGATGAAGCGCTCGTAGATGGATTCCTGGATCAGGATGCGCGAGGGGCAGGTGCAGACTTCGCCCTGGTTCAGAGCGAACATGCTCAGGCCTTCCAGGGTCTTGTCGAAGAAGGCGTCGTCCTGGTCCATCACATTGGCAAAGAAGATATTGGGGCTCTTGCCGCCGAGTTCCACCGTGCTGGGAATCAGGCTGTCGGCGGCGGCGTGCAGGATGTGCTTGCCCGTCGGTGTCGAGCCGGTGAAGGCGATCTTGGCGATGCGCTTGCTGGAGGCCAGCGCCGCGCCGGCTTCCTTGCCGAAGCCGTTGACGATGTTCAGCACGCCCGGCGGCAACAGGTCGCCGACCAGTTCCATCAGCACCAGGATCGAGGCCGGGGTCTGCTCGGCGGGCTTGAGCACCACGCAATTGCCCGCGGCCAGCGCCGGGCCGAGCTTCCAGGCAGCCATCAGCAACGGGAAGTTCCAGGGGATGATCTGCCCCACGACGCCCATGGGCTCGTGGAAATGGTAGGCCACCGTGGTCTTGTCGATTTCGGAAATCCCGCCCTCCTGGGCGCGGATGCAGCCGGCGAAATAGCGCAGGTGATCAATGGCCAGCGGCAGGTCCGCCGCCATGGTTTCGCGCAGCGGCTTGCCATTGTCGATGGTCTCGGCCACCGCCAGCAGGCGCAGGTTCTGCTCCATGCGGTCGGCGATGCGCAGCAGTACGCCTGCGCGTTCCGCCGCAGAGGTTTCCCCCCAGGCCTTGCGCGCCGCATGGGCGGCATCCAGCGCGGCCTCGACATCGGCGGCATCCGAACGGGGCACCTCGCAGAATACCTGCCCGGTGATGGGCGACAGATTGTCGAAATACTGCCCCGAAACCGGCGCCACCCAACGTCCGCCAATGTAATTCTCGTAGTGCTTCTTGTAGGGAAAGCCGATATCGATGCCAAAGTGCTTCAGGTCGGTCATGTTCATGTCTGTCTCCTGGGTCGATGAGCCGCTCCCGCACGAGCGGGAGCCGGGAGCGCCGCCGCACGGCGCGGCGGCGCGCTCTTCTCTTCAAGCAAAGAGCGTGCCAACCTGCTTTCCGCTCACGGAAGAGCGCACGTCCCGGCGCGGGCGGACGACCTCCGGCGGGCGCTCCGGCACGCAGCGCGCGGCTGTCCGCCTGCCGCTTTCAAAGACCGTGCAGCGGTGGCATACTGGACCCGAAACGGCTTTCAAAACATGGACTTGTCGCATTTTGCGACAAGTCTCGCCGCAACCGGCGACAGCCTGAGGCGCGAACTGCAACAAGTCCGCGTCGCCCGGACGGAGGATTCCATGCAGACACCGCCCTCGATCCATTTGACGATGGGTCCCCGCCCGCAGGCGGCGACACGCATCCACCAGTCCTGGGCGCGCTGCGCCGACCTCGACCCCGCCCTGCTCGCCGACCCCAATCCCCTGCCCCGCGCGGATCTGGACGTGCGGCGCGAAGCCCACCGGCATCTGCTGCATGCCGCCGAGCCCAGCCTTGAGGCGCTGGGAGCCCTGGCGGACGCGGCGCACAACGTCGTGCTGCTGGCCGACGCCAGCGGCCTGATCCTGCACGAGCGCGGCAGCCGCAGCTTTCAGGACAAGGCGCGCCGCGTGGCGCTGCAGCCCGGCGTCAGTTGGGCCGAGCCTCTGCGCGGCACCAACGCCATCGGCACGGCCCTGCACGACGGCCGCGCCGTGCGCATCCACGGCGCGGAGCACTTCTTGGCCTGCAACAGCATCCTCAGTTGCCATGCCGCGCCCATCTTTTCCGCCACGGGCGAGATCCTCGGCATTCTCGACCTCTCCGGCCCGGCCGACGCCATGCGCGACTACGTCCTGGCCTTGGTGCAGCGCATGGCGCGGGGCATCGCCGACCAGATCCTCGGCGAGAGCCCGCTGCGCCGACTGGACTTCCGCCTCGGCCAGGGGCCGGAGGACGGCGGGCATGCCCTGCTGCTGCTGGACGACGACGCCCGCATCGCGGGCGCCAACGAGGCCGCCCTGCACGCGCTGGACGCCGACTGGGAGCGGCTGATCGGTACGCCGTGCGCACAGTGGATCGACGGGCCGCTGCATACCCGCGACGCCCCGCTGCACCGGCACGACGGCCGCCCCCTGACGGGCCGTCTCATCGCGCCGCCCCGCATGCCGGCGCGCCCGGCGTCCGCCCCGCCCGCCCCCAGGCCGGCGCCTTCGGCCAGCCTGCGCCCCGAAGCACGCCCCCTGCCCGCGCCCGACGCCGTCAGCGCGCCTTTGCTGGACCAGGCCGTGCGCGCCCTGGATGCGGGCCTGGCCGTGCTGCTATGCGGGGAAACCGGCACGGGGAAAGAGGTCCTGTCGCGGCATATCCATGCTCGCAGCACCTGGCGCGACGGCCCCTTCGTCGCCATCAACTGCGCCGCCCTGCCTGAACACTTGGTCGAGTCCGAGCTTTTCGGCTACGAGCCGGGCGCCTTCACCGGCGCGCGGCGCGAGGGCGCGCGCGGGCTGCTGCGGCAGGCGCAAGGCGGGGTGTTGTTTCTGGACGAGATCGGCGACATGCCGCTGGCGCTGCAGACCCGGCTGCTGCGCGTCCTCCAAGAACGCGAAGTGCAGCCCCTGGGGTCGGACAAACGCGTTCCCTTGTCATTCGGCCTGGTCAGCGCCAGCCACCAGAACCTGAAGGCGCTGGTGGCCCAGGGGCGTTTCCGCGCCGACCTGTACTACCGGCTGCAGGACATGCCCTTGCAACTGCCGCCGTTGCGCGACCGTCACGACCTGGCTGCCTTCATCGACGAAGCTTACGGGGCCTTGGGCGGCCGCCTGGCGGCCGACGCCCGGCATGCGCTGGCCCGCCACAACTGGCCCGGCAATTACCGCGAGCTCTTCAGCGTGCTGCGGCGGCTGCGCTGCCAGCATCCAGAGCCTGTGCCGGTGATGGCCGGCAGCCTTCCCGTGGACATCGGGCAGCCGGCCGACGCGGCGCCGACCGCGCCGGCGGACGGCCCGGGCCACGCCGCCGAGCCGGATCATCCGCCCGGCGCGCGGCCCAATCCGGGCACCGGCTTGCGCGCGCTCGAGCGCCATGCGATCGAACAGGCCCTGCAAGCCTGCCAGGGCAACGTCAGCCGTGCCGCGCGCCGCCTGGGGATTCATCGCAGCACGCTGTACCGCAAGCTGAAATGACGCGGGGGCCGCTGAAAGCGGCCCCCACGCTGCGCGGCCTGCGGCCGCTTGCTGCCCCCCGAGAGGGCGTTTTTTCCTTGGGGCGGCCCGGCGGAAAAGGCGGCCCCCACGCTGCGCGGTCTGCGGCCGCGCAGGCCGCTACTGCCCTTCGAGGAAGGACTTGAGCTTGTCCGCGCGGCTGGGATGACGCAGCTTGCGCAGGGCCTTGGCCTCGATCTGGCGGATGCGTTCGCGGGTGACGTCGAACTGCTTGCCGACTTCTTCAAGGGTCTGATCGGTGCTCATCTCGATGCCGAAGCGCATGCGCAGAACCTTGGCCTCGCGCGGGGTGAGCGAATCCAGGACTTCCTTGACGACGTCGCGCATGGAGCCATGCAGTGCCGAATCCGACGGCGACACCGTGCCGGTATCCTCGATGAAATCGCCCAGATGGGAATCATCGTCGTCTCCGATGGGGGTTTCCATCGAAATCGGTTCCTTGGCGATCTTGAGGATCTTGCGGACCTTGTCTTCCGGCATGTCCATCTTTTGCGCCAGCGTGGCGGGATCGGGCTCGGCGCCGGTTTCCTGCAGGATCTGGCGGTTGATCCGGTTCATCTTGTTGATCGTTTCGATCATGTGCACCGGGATGCGGATGGTGCGGGCCTGATCGGCGATCGAACGGGTGATGGCCTGACGGATCCACCACGTGGCGTAGGTGGAGAACTTGTAGCCGCGCCGGTATTCGAACTTGTCCACGGCCTTCATCAGGCCGATGTTGCCTTCCTGGATCAGATCCAGGAACTGCAGGCCGCGGTTGGTGTATTTCTTGGCAATGGAAATCACCAGGCGCAGGTTGGCCTCGGTCATTTCACGCTTGGCCTTGCGGGCCTTGGCCTCGCCGGTGGCCATGCGCTTGTTGACGTCCTTGAGATCCTTGAGCGGCAGGACCACGTTGCGCTGCAGCTCGATCAGCTTCTGTTGGACTTCCTGAATGGCCGGCGCATGACGCGCCAAGGTTTCGGAATACGGATGACCGGCCGCGATTTCGGCCTCCACCCAGTCGAGATTGGTCTCGTTGCCGGGGAAGGACTTGATGAAATGGGTGCGCGGCATACCGGCGCGCGTGACGCACAACGTCATGGCCGCGCGCTCCTGGGCGCGGACTTCGGCGACCTGGGCACGCAAGGCGTCGGCCAGGCGCTCAACCATCTTGGCCGTGAAACGCACGCCCATCAATTGGGCGTGGATCGCCTCGCGCGCCTGGACGTAGGCCGTCGAACGATAGCCTTCGGCCTCGAAGGCGAGGCGCATCTTGTCGAACCAGGACTCGACTTCGTCGAAAATCTTGAGGGCCTTGGTGCGCAGGTATTCCAGTTGTTTGCTGCTCATGCCGCCGGCCGGACCATCGTCCTCGTCCGAGGCCACGCCGGAACCGGCGTAGTCTTCGCCTTCCTCGTCGACCAGGCCGTCCACGACCTCGTCGATCTGGGCGGAGCCCTCGCGTACGCGGCGCACGTGCTCCAGGATCTCGTTGACGGTCGTCGGGCAGGCCGCGATGGCCATGACCATGTGCTTGAGGCCATCCTCGATGCGCTTGGCGATTTCAATTTCGCCTTCGCGGGTCAGGAGTTCGACCGTCCCCATTTCGCGCATGTACATGCGCACGGGATCGGTGGTGCGGCCGAAATCCGAATCCACGGTGGTCAGGGCGGCCTCGGCCTCGTCCTCGACGTCGTCGTCGCTGGCCGCCGAGGGCACGTTGTCGCTCATCAGCAGGGTTTCGGCGTCCGGAGCCTGGTCGTAGACCGAGATCCCCATGTCGCTGAAGGTGCTGATGATGCCGTCGATGGCTTCGGCATCGACGAGATCGTCGGGCAGGTGATCGTTGATCTCGCCGTAGGTGAGGTAGCCGCGATCCTTGCCGAGCTTGATCAGGATCTTCAGGCGATTGCGCCGGGCTTCTTGCTCCTCGGGCGTCATCTGGCTGCGCGAAGGACTGTCCTTTTCGCCCTTGGCACGCTTGCCGCCCCGCTTGGGCAACGGCTTGAGGTCAGGGATGACCTCGCCGTCCTCGGCGTCATCGTTCACATAGTCGCCCCCATCGCCGCCGGCATTCTTGGCCGGCCGGCCGGGCTTGCGCCCCGACGGCACCGCCTTGGCGGCGCGCGGCTTGGCCGCGGCGGCCTTCTTGGCGGCGGGCTTTTCAGCCGTGGCCTTCGCGGCCACCGTCTTCGCGGCTGCCGTCTTTGCCGCCGTTTTTCCGGCTGCCGCCTTTTCAACGACCGGCTTCTCGGCCGCCGTCTTGACGGCCGTGGCCTTGCGAGCAGTCTTTTTCGCTGCCGCAGCTTCGGGCACCGCAGCCGCCCTGGCCGACTTCACCTCGGCTTCGGGCGCAACGCCCGCCGCCTTGGTTTTCTTGACAGCCGTTTTTTTGGCGGCCGCAGGGGCCTTGCCAGTTCCTTGGGTCATGTGTGGGTTCCGTAGACGCGACAACTTATTGAAAACCATATAGTTTACTGCACTTGCGGGGAAGAATCACCCCGCCCCGGCCTTCAGCCGGGCCAGCCGACGGCTGAGCTCCTGGTATCGACGGCGGTCTTCGTCCGTCGCCAAGCCGGACTCGATCAGCCTGTCGCACTGCTCCTGCACCGTCTGGCGTTCGATGGTCCTGAGAGCATCGTCCCATTCGGCTTGCGGATCGGGCAGATCCTGAGCCATCAGCTCGGTGGACAAATCCTTGATCGCCCGCGCGAGATCGGATTCGGGATCGGCCGCCTGCAACAGAGCGCCCGCATGGGCGGCACCGCACGTACTGGCCAGACCGATCAACTGCCTCACCAGACCCAGATGGGGATGATGGGCCAACAATTCAAGCTGCTGGTCCCCCAGGCCCGATACCAGGGCGGGATGGGCCAGCAAAAGCCGCAGCAGCCGGCGCGCCATGGGGGTGACCTGGCGCGAGCCGCCGCCTCGCCGGCGCGCCCGTCCGGAGCCATGCAATGCCGCATCCTGCCAGGGCGGCGCCGCCTCAAGATCCATGCCCGCCCCGGGGTTCTCGCTGCCCGGCCACGGAGCGCCCTCCGGCTCCGGCGCGTACCCGCCCTCCGACGCAAAGGGGCCGCCCCTTCCCGCCAGGCCGGTGCCTGGAGCGACGCCCTGCCCGGACGGACGCTGCCCCGCCCCGGCGATCGGCCCCGCATGGCCCGGCCCCGGCCCCGCGGCGCCCAGAAGCTGCGCCAGTTCTTCCGGGGTCAGGCGGACCTGGCGGGCGAACTCGCGCTCCATCTGCAGGCGAAATCCCCCCTCGGGCATCTGCGCGAACAAAGGACGGGCCTCATGCACGCAGGACGCCCTGCCCTCGGCTTCGTTCAGATCATGGCGGGCCGCCAACTCGTCGAGCATGAAGCGCGACAGGGGCATGGCTTCATCCAGGTAGGCGCGCAAGGCCTGGACCCCGTACGCCCTCACATAGGAATCCGGGTCTTGGCTTTCCGGCAGGAACAGGAAGCGCATCGAGATGTCTTCGGCCACCCAGGGCAGGCAGGCCTGCAACGCCCGCCAGGCGGCCTTGCGCCCGGCGCCGTCGCCATCGAAACTGAACACGATGCGGTCGCTGGCGCGGCGCAGCTTGCGCAGGTGCTCCGGCGTGGTGGACGTGCCCAGAGTCGCCACGGCGTTGTTCAGCCCGTACTGGGCCAGGGCGACCACGTCCATGTAGCCTTCCACCACGAGCACGCAGCCTTCGGCGCGAATGCCGGCGCGCGCCTCATGCAGCCCGTAGAGTTCATGGCCTTTGGAAAACAGGCTGGTCTCGGGGGAATTCAGGTATTTCGGCTCGCCCGGCTCGATCAGCCGGCCGCCGAAGCCGATCAGTTGGCCGCGCTGGTTATGGATCGGAAACATGACCCGGCCGCGAAAGCGATCGTGGCGCCGTCCATCCTCGGATTCGATGACCAGCCCCGATTCGAGCAGCGCGGGATCCTCGTAGTGGTCGAAGACCGCCGCCAGGCCTCGCCGGTCGCGGCTGGCCCAACCCAGGCCGAACCTGGCGGCGACCTCGCCGCTCAACCCCCGGCGCTTCAGGTACTCGATGGCTTCCGGCGTCTGCTTCAGGGCGGCGCGATAATGCGCCTGCGCTTGATCCAGGATGCGCTGCTGGCGCGAACCTTCTTCGCGCCGCTCGCGATCGGCTGCGCGTTGACGAGGGCTGCGGGGCTCTTCGGGCACCGTCATGCCGACACTGGCCGCCAGGCTGCGCACGGCCTCCGGGAACGGCGCCCCGGTATGCTCGCTCAAGAACCGCAGCGCCGTGCCGTGCGCACCGCAGCCGAAGCAATGGTAGAACTGCTTGGACGGGCTGACCGTGAACGACGGCGTCTTTTCATTGTGAAAAGGGCACAAACCCAGCAGGTTTGCGCCCCCTTTGCGCAGCTTGACGTACCGGCCGACCACGTCGACGATATCGACGCGCGCAAGCAGTTCCTGAATGAAGGATTCAGGAATCAATCAATAGAGTCGCGGCGGCAGTTGTTGGCTGCGGATGCGCTTGTAGTGACGCTTGACGGCGGCGGCATGCTTGCGCTTGCGCTCGGCCGTGGGCTTTTCGTAAAACTCGCGCGAACGCAACTCGGTCAGCAGACCGGTCTTTTCAATCGTGCGCTTGAAGCGCCGCAGGGCAGCCTCGAAAGGCTCGTTTTCTTTGAGGCGGACAATCGGCATGTAAATCCTTGAAAGCCTGTAAATTCATGGGCGTCGAAAGCAAAAGCAATCGGTGCGCGCATGGTTGAGATTGGAAAACCCCAAGGAATCTTAAAAAATCCCTGGTTAGACGAAAGATTCTAGCATGAATTCATGGCCGTAGCCATGTTTTCGAAGCCGGCAACCAGGCCGCCGGCCGGCGCAGGCTCACTCTGAATCGGGATACGCCGTGCGCACGCCCTTGCGGATCCAGGATTCGAGCTGATGCGGCCTCAGGCTGTCATAATCCTCGAAAGGCTGATGAATCCAGGGATTGGTCGGCAGGTGCTCGACATGATAGTCCGGCTGCACCTGGGAGTGCCCCTTGACCCAGAGCACCGCCGTGCGCAGCTCCGTGATGCCGGGAAACTGCCTGACCAGATGGTCGCGCACCCGGGTGAACGTCAGGCCCGTATCGACCATGTCGTCCACCAGCAGCACACGGCCGTCCAGCGTGCCGCGCGTGATGGTGATGAACTGGGCGATGTCGAGCTGGCCCTGGACCGTTCCGGCCGCCTCACGGTAGCTGCTCGTCGCCAGGATGCCCAGCGGCAGGTCGAAGATGCGCGACAGCACGTCACCCACCCTCACCCCGCCGCGCGCCAGGCAAAGGATCTTGTCGAAAGCCCAGCCAGACTCATGCACTTGCAGGGCCAGGCGTTCGATCAGACCGTGATATTGTTCCCAACTGACCCATAGGTCGCGTTCCGTGCTTGGCGGCATGCTCATCGGTGTTCCCCGTTCGAGTGAAGGATATTGAAATCGGTGATGAAAAAACCGCAAGCGGGCTTGCGGTTCTGATTTCTTTCTGGCGTATCAACCCTGGAGAGGGTTGCGCAGGACGATGGTTTCCAGCCGGTCGGGGCCGGTCGAGACCATGTCGATCGGCACATCGCAGACTTCGGCGATGCGTTCGAGATAGCGGCGTGCATTGACGGGCAGCTTGTCGTATTCGGTGATGCCCACCGTCGATTCCGACCAGCCGGCCATTTCCTCGAGCACGGGCTCCGCTTCGGCGGCAGCATGGGCGCCATAGGGCAGCACGTCGAGGAATTCACCTTTGTAGCGGTAACCCACGCCAATCTTGAGTTGCTCGACGCCGTCCAGCACATCCAGCTTGGTGATGCACAGGCCCGTCAGGCCGTTGATCATGACCGAGCGCTTCATGGCGGCGCCATCAAACCAGCCGCAACGGCGCGGACGCCCCGTGACCGAGCCGAACTCCTTGCCCACCGTCGCCAGGCGCAGGCCGGTGTCGTCCAGCAGCTCGGTCGGAAACGGCCCTGAACCCACGCGCGTGGTGTAGGCCTTGGCAATGCCCAGGACGTAGTCCAGGGCCTGGGGGCCGACGCCCGAACCCGCCGACGCGGCGCCCGCCACGCAGTTGCTGCTGGTGACGAAGGGATAGGTGCCGTGGTCGATATCCAGCAAGGTGCCCTGCGCGCCTTCGAAGAGCAGGTTGTGGCCCGCGCGGCGCGCGATGTGCAGATTGCTGGAGACATCGGCCACCATCGGCTCCAGTTGCGGCGCCAGGGCCATGACGAGGTCGCGCACCTGGGCGGCGTCCACCGGCTTGGCGCCCAGGTACCGGGTGAGCACGAAGTTATGGTAATCGAGGACTTCGGCCAGCTTTTCGTCGAAGATGGCCGGATCGTACAAATCCTGGACGCGCAAGGCGCGGCGCGCGACCTTGTCTTCGTAGGCCGGGCCGATGCCCCGGCCCGTGGTGCCGATCTTGCCCTCGCCCTTGCGGGCCTCGCGGGCCTGATCCAGGGCCACGTGATAGGGCAGGATCAGCGGGCAGGCGGCGGAAATCTGCAGGCGCGAGCGCACATCCAGCCCGGCGGCCTCGAGTTCGCCGATCTCGGCGAGCAGGGCCTCGGGCGAAAGCACGACGCCATTGCCGATGTAGCAGGTGACGTGCGGATGCATGATGCCCGACGGAATCAGGCGCAAGATGGTCTTGCGGCCATTGATCCACAGAGTATGACCGGCATTGTGCCCGCCCTGGAAGCGCACGACGCCCTGGGCCGACTCGGCCAGCCAGTCGACGATCTTGCCCTTGCCTTCGTCACCCCACTGGGTGCCGATCACGACGATGTTCTTGCTCATAAGCCTTGCGATAGGCGGCGGAATGCCGCCATGGGAAACGGGTTAGTTTATACCATCAGTAGCAATGTGCGACGAACGCCGCACCTCAGGCGGCGCCATCCAGGGGCCGCAGCTCCCAGCCGCCGCCGATCGCGACCAACTCCTGATCCACGAAGAATTCGTCCGGACACTGGCGTTCGCCCGGCAGCGCCTGGATCACGATGCGCCCCTGGCCTCTCAAAGCGCGGATGGTCTCGGCCAGGGCGGGATCCTCCGACCAGGGGGCGCGGATGGCCTGGACGGGCCGTGCGTCCGGCAAGCCAGCCGACAGTTTGCGCAAATCAAGACTGAAACCGGTGGCCGGGCGAGCGCGGCCGAACTTGCGGCCGATGCCGTCGTAGCGGCCACCGCGCACCAGCGCGTCGTGCCAGCCCGCCGCATAGATGGCGAACACGGCGCCCGAGTGATAGCCGTAGCCGCCCCCCATATCCGCCAGATCCAGCGCGATGGGGGCATCGGGCAAGGCGGCGCACAAGGTCTGCAGCGCCTCCAGGGCGGCCCGCACGGCCGGCAGGTCGGGCAGGCTGGCGCGGGCGCGGTCCAGCACCGACAGATCGCCATACAGGCCGGTCAGGGTGCGCAACGCCGTCAGGCTGCCGGGACGCGCGTCGACCTCGGCGCACAGCGCCGCCAGGCCGGGGACGTCTTTGGCGCTGAGCAGCTCGAAGATGGCCTCCGCGACGTCGGCCAGCGCCGGATCGTCGTCCACCAGCGCCCGCCCCACGCCGGGATGATTCAAATCCAGGCGCGGCTCGCGCACGCCCGCCCGGCGCACGGATTCGAGCGCCAGGCGGATCGATTCGATATCGGCCTGGACGCCCGCATGGCCGAAGATTTCCGCGCCGATCTGCAGCAGCTCGCGATCCGACATCAGGCCCGCCGGCCGCGCATGCACCACGGGCCCGCAGTAGCACAGCCGGGT
This sequence comes from Castellaniella ginsengisoli, assembly GCF_040955415.1. Lineage (NCBI taxonomy): Bacteria > Pseudomonadati > Pseudomonadota > Betaproteobacteria > Burkholderiales > Alcaligenaceae > Castellaniella > Castellaniella ginsengisoli. The sequence continues at coordinate 2,907,963 of NZ_CP158257.1, forward strand.
GACGCCCTCGCGATTGAGCAGGTGCGCGTCGATGCGAGAGACCTGGATGGTCATGTCGGCGCGCACACCCATGGTCACGCCCGAAAGCTGGTCGACCAGCTTGCAGGTGCGCAGCCGCAGGGCTTCGTCGTCGGCGGGCATGAGGGAATCCAGGTATTCCACCATGGGCGGCGCCACGAGCTCGAAACCGTAGGTGCGGTACAGGTCGAGTAGCTCGCGGCGCAACTCTTCGATGCGGCGCGCTTCGGCGGGCAGAACGTCCGACAGATTTTCCGGCAGCAGCCAGCTTGACATCATGGTCTGTCGTTCCTCGTTCAGCGGGCGGCGGGCTTGTCGCCCTGGGCGCGGTCCCAGAAACGGAAGAAGTCCGAATCCGGGCTCAGCACCAGCGTGTTGCCCTGGCCTTCGAAGGCCGAACGATAGGCGTCGAGGCTTCTATAGAAGCTGTAGAACTCGGGATTCTGTCCATAGGACTTGGCATAGATGGCCGCCGCCGTGGCATCGCCCTCGCCGCGCTTGGCCTGGGATTCGGCATAGGCCCTGGCGAGGATTTCCTGGCGCTTGCGGTCGGCCTCGGCGCGGATGCGTTCGCTGTCGGCCGCGCCGCTGGCCCGCAGCCGGTTGGCTTCCTGCTTGCGCTCGGCTTCCATGCGGCGGTAGACGGATTCGGAAATCTCGGGGGCGAAATCGATGCGCCGCAGGCGCACGTCGACCACGTCCACGCCCAGCGGCTGAGCGCGACGCGCCACGGCCGTCTGGATTTCCCGCATGATGGTGTCGCGGTCGCTGGAGACGACCTGCTTGACGGTACGCACGTTGACGGCGGCATTCAGGGCATCGCGAATCTGCGCCTGGAGGCGTTCGACCGCCGCATTGCTGTTGGCGCCGAAAGTGACGTAGTACTGGCGCGGGTCGGCGATGCGCCACTTGACGAAGGAGTCGATCAGCAGGTTTTTCTTTTCGGCGGTCTGGATGCGCTCCGGATCGCGCGATTCAATGGTCTGCAGGCGCTTGTCGAGGTAGACGACGTTTTCGAAAGGCGGCGGGAGCTTGAAGTACAGCCCCGGTTCGGTAATGGTCTCGCGGACCTCGCCCAGAGCGAACAGAAGCGCGGAGTCGCGCTCCCGCACGACGAACATGCACGAGGACAGCACCGCGACCAGCAGGACCAGACCGACCAGGGCAGGAAAAAAGCGTTGCATCTTGGGCTCCTAGTTGGAATACGGGCTGGTCATCAGGCCGTCCAGGCCGGACGGCACGCCCCGCTGCTGGGCGCCGCCGCCGGAGGACGTTCCCTGGGCGGCCTGCGCGGCGCCCGCGGCGGCCGGAGCCGACCCGCCCGCCGCATCATGCGCCGCCGACGAGGAGGCGCCTGCGGCCGAGCGCGCGGCCTGGCCCATGATCTTGTCGAGCGGAAGGTAGAGCATATTGTTGCCCACCGCCGCATCGATCATGACCTTGGCGCTGTCGCTCAGGATGTCCTGCATCGTTTCCAGATACAGGCGTTCGCGGGTGACGCCGGGCGCCTTCTCGTATTCGGCGACAATGCTGTCGAAGCGCGAGGTATCGCCCTGAGCCTGGCCGATGACCCGGGCGCTGTAGCCTTCGGATTCCTGGATCATGCGGGCCGCCTGCCCTTCGGCCTCGGGGAGGACCTTGCTGGCATAGGCATTGCCTTCGTTAACCTGGCGCTCGCGGTCTTGCCCGGCCTTGACGGCATCGTCGAACGCGGCCTGCACCTGCTCGGGCGGCTGCACGTTCTGGATGGCCACGGTGGAAATCTGGATGCCGGTCTCGTAGCGGTCGAGGATGGACTGCGCCAGAGCCTGAACCTCGGAGGCGACCTCGGTCCGGCCCGAATACAGAACGAAGTCCATGGGTTTGCGGCCGACGATTTCACGCATGGCGGTTTCAGCCGCCTGGCGCACGGATTCGTCGGGCTGGCTGGTGTTGAACAGATAGGCGGGCGCGCCGTCGGGCAGCAGCCGGTACTGCACCACGAACTGCACGTCGACGATGTTCTCGTCGTTGGTGAGCATCAGCGATTCGGACAGGACTTTGTTGCGCGACGACCCCCGGAAGCCGACCTCGAAAGTACGCAACTGAGAGATATTGACCGCTTGCGAGGCTTCGATGGGATACGGCAGGCGCCATTGCAGGCCCGGGTTGAGCGTCTTGACGTATTGCCCGAACCGGGTCACGACGGAGACCTGGCCTTCCTGGACGATCATGAAGCCGCTGGCCAGCCACAGCAGGATGGCCGCCACCACCAGCAGCAGCAGGAAGCGGGGCGAGGGGCCGGGCAACGAAGGCATGCCGCCGCCCGAGGGCGGGCGCGGACCGCGTCCGCCCCCCCGACGGCCGAACAGGCCGTTCAGGCGCTTGCTGAAATCGCGCCAGACCTCATCCAGATCGGGAGGCCCCGAGGAAGAGTCGGGCTTATTGCCGCGAGGGTCGTCGTTCTGGTTCTGGTTGCCCCGTCCCCAGCCCGGATCATTCAGGTTGAACAGTTTCATCAAACGCATTGTTTCCCGTAGGCTCCCCACCAAATTCAACGATCGACCGCCGCAAACCGTCCAGCCCGCTGCGTTGCAGCGCGCTGACGAAGACTCGCGCAATCGTACCATGTTCATTTCGCTCGACCCGGGGCTCATATCCCGCCGTGTCGATTTTGTTGTAGACCAGGATCTGCGGTATTTCGTGCGCGTCGATGTCGCGCAGGACTTGATTGACCGCCGCGGCCTGTTCGTCGCGCTGCGGGCTGGCCGCGTCGATCACGTGAAGCAGCAGATCGGCATGGACGGTTTCCTCCAGGGTCGCCCTGAACGCCGCGATCAGCATCGGCGGCAACGACCGGATGAAACCCACGGTGTCGGACACGACGACCTGGCCGGCGCCCTCGATCCAGACGCGGCGGGTCGTGGTGTCCAGCGTGGCGAACAACTGGTTGGCCGCGTAGGCGTCGGCGCGGGTCAACGCATTGAACAACGTGGATTTGCCCGCGTTGGTATAACCGACCAGAGAAACCGACAAAGTCTTGCCGCGCACCCGGGCGCGCCGCTGGGTCAGGCGCTGGCGCTGGACGCGCTCCAGGCGTTCTTTCAGGGCGCGCACGCGCACGCCGATCAGGCGCCGGTCGGTTTCCAGTTGCGATTCGCCCGGGCCGCGCACGCCGATGCCGCCGCGCTGGCGCTCCAGGTGGGTCCACATCCGGGTCAAGCGGGTGGACAAGTGCTGCAACTGCGCCAGTTCGACCTGGAGCTTGCCCTCGTGGCTTTTGGCGCGCAAGGCAAAGATGTCGAGGATCAGCGCAACCCGGTCGACGACGCGAACCTCGAACTGGCGCTCCAGGTTGCGCTGCTGGGCGGGCGTCAGCGCCTGATCGAAGAGCACGACTTCCGCCCCCGTGGCCTTGACCAGGGCGGCGGCTTCCTCGACCTTGCCCGAACCGATGAAACCGGCGGCATCCGGACGGCTGCGCCGGGCGGTGAGAACTTCAACGATGTCGGCCCCCGCTCCGCTGGCGAGCATGAGGAACTCTTCGGCGTGTGCGGCGTAGTCGGGCTCGCCCAGGTCGACGCTGATGACGAGCGCTTTCATGGCATCGTGCCCGTCACGAGGCGCAGGCCACAAAACGAATGCCCGCCGCGGCAGGGCGCGCGGCGGGCCGGTAAAAGAGGCAGCAACGGCTTATTCGGCAGAGTCATCCACCTGGAAGGAAACCGGACGCGCCGGGACGACGGTAGAGATGGCGTGCTTGTAGACCATCTGGGTGACCGTGTTGCGCAGCAGCACGACATATTGGTCGAAGGACTCGACCTGGCCCTGCAGCTTGATCCCGTTGACCAGATAGATCGATACGGGCACGTGATCCTTGCGCAAGGCGTTCAGGAAGGGGTCTTGGAGAATTTGCCCTTTGTTGCTCATGGACGGGGCTCCGGTTATTGAAGTTATGGTGGAGGGTCTATTTTAATGCGTTTCGATATGGATGCATTGCAGCGCCGCCGCCGCTGGCTCAGGCCCGCAGCAGCGCGCCCAACGCATCGCACAGACGCCGGCATTGCTCTGGCGTGCCGACGGTGATGCGCAGGTACTGATCGATACGCGGCGCGCGGAAATGCCGCACCAGGATGCCGCTCTCGCGCAAGCCGGCCGCAATGCGCGCGGCATCATGGTCCGGATGGCGTGCAAAGACGAAATTGGTCCGCGAAGGCAGCACGTGAAAGCCCAAGGCCCGCAGATCCAGCGCCAGTTGCTCGCGGGCGTCGATGACGGCCTGCCGGGTACGGTCGAACCAGGCGTCGTCTTCGATGGCCGCCTGGGCGCCCGCCAGGGCCACGCGGTCCATGGGATAGGAGTTGAAACTGTCTTTGACGCGCACCAGGCCGGCGATCAGATCGGCGTGGCCCAATGCGTAGCCTACCCGCAGGCCGGCCAGCGAGCGGGATTTGGACAGGGTATGGATCACCAGGATATTGGGAAACCGGCCGATGAGGGCCGCCGCCGATTCAGCGCCGAAATCGACGTAGGCTTCGTCCACCACCACGGCGCTGTCGGGCCGCGCCTGCGCGATGGCGGCGATCTCGTCCAGGGACAGCACGCGGCCGGTGGGAGCGTTCGGATTGGCGAAGATGATCCCGGCGGGTTCGGGATCGGCCGGGCCGGTGTAGTCCGCCACGCGCAGGATGAAGGCTTCGTCCAACGGAATCAGCCGGTGCGGCACGTCGTACAGGCGGCAGTAGGTCTTGTAGAAACTATAGGTGACGTCGGGCAGCCACAGGGGCCGGCCGCCCCGCAGGAACAGCCCGTTGAAGACATGCGCCAGGATTTCGTCGGAGCCGTTGCCCAGGAACACCTGATCGGCCGCCAGGCCGAAACGGCCTGCGATCGTGCCGCGCAGCGCCAGCGCCTGGTAGTCGGGATACAGGCGCATGTCGTCGGTCAGGGCGGCGCGCATGGCCTCGATCGCCCGGGGCGAAGGCCCATACGGGTTTTCGTTGGTGTTGAGCTTCAGCAGGTTCGGAATGTGGGCCTGCTCGCCCGGCACATAAGGCACCAGACCGGCGATGTGATCGCTCCAGAGCGTGCTCACGACTCGTCCTTCAGATAGGGGTTGTGCGAGGTTTTGAATTCCACCGAGAGGGGCGTTCCGGCCAGCTTGAAGGCCTCGCGGAACTGCCCTTCGAGATAGCGGCGATAGGAGTCCGGCACGGCGTCCAGGGCGTTGCCGTGGATGATGATGCGCGGCGGATTCTGCCCGCCCTGGTGAGCATAGCGCATCTTGGGCCGGAAGATCCCCTTGCGCGGCGGCGGCTGCTGCTCGACGGCCGCTTGCAGCGTGCGGGTCAGTTTGGGCGTGGAGAGTTTGGCAAAGGCCGCGGCGTGCGCGGCATCCACGGCCTTGAGCACGGGGCCGACCCCCTGCCCTTTCAGGGCGGATAGGTTCAGCACACGGGCGAACGACAGAAAACGCAGCTTGCGTTCGTATTCACGCTGCACCCACTCACGCTGCTCGCGGTCTATCGCGTCCCATTTGTTCAAGCCCACCACCAGGGCGCGACCCGTCTCGGTGATGAAGCCGGCGATGTGCGCATCCTGGTCGGAAATGCCGTCGCTGGCATCGATCAACAGCAGCACGACATTGGCGGCCTCGATGGCCTGCAGCGTCTTGATGACCGAGAATTTCTCCACCGTCTCGAAGACCTTGCCGCGGCGGCGCAGGCCGGCGGTGTCGATCAGCGTGTAGCGGCGATCACCGCGCTCGAATTCGATCTCGATCGCATCGCGCGTGGTGCCTGGCAGATCGTAGGCAATGACGCGCTCTTCACCCACAAGCGTGTTGATGAGCGTGGATTTGCCGACGTTCGGCCGGCCGGCAATGGCGAGCTTGATGCGATGGTCGGGCGCCCCCTCTTCGCCCGCCGCGCCGGAATCCGGACCGTCCGCTTCGGCGGCCTGCTCGGCCAGCAGCGGAGCGAGCGCCTCGTCGGCCAGCGCCGACACGCCGTCGCCGTGCGCCGCCGAGATCGGATGCGGCTCGCCCAGCCCCAACTCATGGAATTGGGCCAGCCCGGCATGATCGCGCATGCCCTCGGCCTTGTTGACGGCCAGCAGCACGCGCTGACCCGACTTGCGCAGCAGGCGGGCGATTTCGTGGTCGTGGGCATTGATGCCCTCGCGCCCGTCCACCAGGAAGATCACGACGTCGGATTCGGCGATGGCCTGGGCCGTCTGGCGCGCCATCTCGACCAGGATCCCGCGTGTGGCGACAGGCTCGAAACCGCCGGTATCCACCACGATGTAGGGGTAGTCGCCCACCCGCCCCTCGCCATAATGGCGGTCGCGGGTCAGCCCGGAGATGTTCGCCACCAGCGCCGCGCGTGAACGCGTCAGGCGGTTGAACAGGGTCGATTTGCCGACGTTCGTGCGCCCGACCAGGGCCACGACCGGCTTGAAGCGCGTATCAGCCACCGACACCCACCAGGATCAGCTTGCCATCGCCCGTCTGGACGATCACGCCGCGCGCGGTGGGCACCAGGGCGGACACGACCGCCCCCCCGCCCACCTGCAGTCGGGCCATCAAGGCGCCATCGGCGCGCGACAGGAAGTGCACGTAGCCTTCATGGTCGCCCACGGCCACGGCGTTGCCCACCGGCACGGGGGCGCCCAGGCGCCGGTTCAGCAGCGCCGCCTGCTTCCAGGCCTCATGGCCGTCCCGCAGGTCCAGCGCACGGACCGTGTCGCGCGCATCCGCCAGATAGAGGCGCTGGCCATCGGTGTTCATGCCGGTCGCGGAGGACACTTCCTGGGACCAGACGGCGCGGCCGCCCTGGGACACATCGAAGCAGGTCGTGCGGCCCTGGTAGCTGACACCGCACAGCAGGGGGCCGACGATCACGGGCGCGCCCACCACGTCGGTGATGCGTTCGAGGTCGGACGCACCGCGCGAGGTGGAGACGGAGCCTTCCCAGCGCACGGCGCCGGAGGCCGCATCGATTACCATCAGGCGGCCGTTGGGCATGCCGGCGATCAGCAGATTGGGCACCGACAGCATGCGGATGCTGGTGCGCAGCGCCAGGGCGGGGCCGGGGCGCTGCACATTCCAGCGCAGCTTGCCGGTGGCCGCATCGAAAGCCTGAATACGATAATCAGTGGTGCGCACCGCGACGATGCCGTTGCCCACGGCAGGCGGCACATTGATGGCGCTGGCCGCCTGGCTGCGCCAGAGCTCGCGGCCCTGGGCGTCGTAGGCCACGACCCCGCCGGACTGGGTGGCTACGGCAACCACGCGCCCATCGCTGCCGGCGCCGGCCGACAACGGGCCCGCATCGACGCGCCAGCGCAGCGCGCCCGAGGCGGCGTCCAGCGCCGCCACGGTGCCCGAGGGGGTCGCCGCATACAAAGTATCGCCCACCAGTTCGGGAGAAAAGCCGTAACCGCCTCCGCTGCCGATCGAGGCCGACCAGCGTGCCGACACCGCCAGCGAGGGCGTGTAGTCGGTCAGCGGCGCGGGATCGAAGCGGGCGTCGGTTTGAGAAAACAGGCCGCAGCCGGACAAGCCGGCGGCGAGCAGGCCGATGAGCGCCGCGCGAAACAGGCGGGAGGAGGATCGCATAGGGGTCAGGCTCCGTTCAGGGCATCGATTTTCAACTGGACGATCTGGGCGGCGGGATCTGCGCCCAGAGACGTGAGCGCTTCTTTCCAGGCCTGGACGGCCTGTTCGTGCCGACCCTGGGCGGCGAGGATGTCGCCGCGCCGGTCTGCATACAGGCCGTCGAAACCGGCGGGCGGCGTGCCCTCGAGCTGGGCCAGGGCGGGTTCGTACTGCTGCTGGGCCAGAAGCACGCCCGCCAGGCGCAGGCGGGCCACGGCCTGCAGCGCCGGCGCCGATTGGTTGCCCGCCAGCCATTCAAGCTGCTCGCGCGCACCGTCCAGATCCTTGCGCTCCTGCAAAGCCCAGGCCGCCACCAGCACGCCGCGCGAGGCATAGCCCGAGCCGGCATAGCCGTCCCGCAATGCTTCGCTGGCCGCCTTGATGCGGGCCACGGCGTCTTCGCCCGGCTGGGCGGCGGCGGATTCGAGGGCTTCGTAGTAGCCCATGGCCTGGCTGGCCTGATGCGTCTGGTACCACTGCCAGCCGCGCCAACCGGCAAAGGCGGCCATCACGGCGAAGATCAGGGCCATGGTAAGCGTGCCGTAGCGCTCCCACCAGGCCTTCAGCGCGTCGATTTTTTCCTGTTCTTCGAGATCGTATGCCATGCCTGTATTCAGATCCTTTGTTGGAGTTGTGCGGCCAACTGGTCAAAAGCGACCGATTCCTGCTGTCCGTCCCCGGCTGCGCCCGAGCGCAGCCATTTCACGCTGGCCCGGCCCGACGCCAGTTCGTCTTCGCCGATGACGACGGCGGCCACGGCACCGCTGGCGTCGGCCCGGCGAAACTGTGATTTAAACCCAGCCGAACCGGCGTGGACAAGTGCCCGCAGCCCGGCATCGCGCAACGCCTCGGCGAGCTGCGCCGCACGCCGCTGCGCGGCATCGCCCTGGTGAACCAGATAGACCTGGCATTCGGCCGGGGCCTGGCCCGGCGCATCCTGCTGCCAGAGATCGAGCAGGCGTTCCATGCCGATGGCGAAACCCACCGCCGGCGCGGGCTTGCCGCCCAGCAGTTCGATCAGGCCGTCGTAGCGGCCGCCGCCGCAGACAGTCCCCTGGGCCCCCAGCCGGTCCGTGACCCACTCGAAGACCGTCAGGTTGTAATAGTCCAGCCCGCGCACCAAGCGCGGGTTCAGAGTGTAGGCGATTCCGGCATCGTCCAGACGGTCGCACAGACCGCGGTAGTGGGCCAGCGACGCCTCGCCCAGGAAATCGAACAGGCGCGGCGCACTGTTGGCCATGTCCTGCATGGCGGGATTCTTGGTGTCCAGCACGCGCAGCGGATTGGTGTGCATGCGGCGGCGGGCTTCTTCATCGAGGACGTCGACGTGCTTTTCCAGGTGCGCGATGAGGGCAGCGCGGTGGGCGGCGCGCTCGTGCGCCTGACCCAGGGAATTGAGTTCCAGGCGGATATCCTTCAATCCAAGCAGGCGCCACAGGCGCGCCAGCATCAGGATCAGCTCGGCGTCGACGTCCGGCCCGGGGAAGCCCAGGGCTTCGACGTCGATCTGGTGGAACTGGCGATAGCGGCCGCGCTGGGGACGCTCGTGCCGGAACACCGGCCCCATGGCGTAGACGCGGCGCGGCCGGTCATAGAGAAAATTGTGCTCGATGGCCGAACGCACGATGCCGGCGGTGAACTCGGGCCGCATCGTCAGGCGTTCGTCATTCAGCGGATCGACGAAAGAATACATTTCTTTTTCGACGATGTCGGTGACCTCGCCGATACCGCGCGCGAACAGCCGGGTGTGTTCCAGCACCGGGGTGCGCAGGTTCTGATAGCCGTAACCGGCCAGCCAGTCGCGCACGATGGATTCGAGCCGCTCCCAGCGCGCCGTCTCCGGCGGCAAGGCATCCTTCATGCCGGTCAGGCCGGCGACTTTCTTGAATTCGGACATGGATCTCAGTGGGTATGGCGCGCCACGACACCGGGCCGGCGCGCGGGCTCGGCGCCCTGCTCCCGCCCGTAGCGGCGGGCAACGTAATTTTCGACGATGGCCTGGAATTCTTCGGCGATGGCGTCGCCCTTGAGCGTCACCGTCCGCTGGCCATCCACATAGACGGGCGCGGATGGAACCTCGCCCGTGCCCGGCAGGCTGATGCCGATGTCGGCGTGGCGACTCTCGCCGGGGCCGTTGACGACGCAGCCCATGACGGCCACGTGCATGTTCTCGACCCCCGGGTATTGCGTCTTCCAGACCGGCATCTGTGCGCGCAGGAAGGCCTGGATGCTGGCGGCCAGTTCCTGAAATACCGTGCTGCTGGTACGCCCGCAGCCCGGGCAGGCCACCACCATGGGCGTGAAGGCCCGCAGGCCCATGGTTTGCAGGATTTCCTGGGCGACGACGACCTCGCGGCTGCGGTCGCCGCCGGGCTCGGGCGTCAGCGAAATGCGGATCGTATCGCCGATCCCTTCCTGGAGCAGCACCGCCAGGGCGGCCGTGGAGGCTACGATCCCCTTGGAGCCCATGCCGGCCTCGGTCAGGCCCAGGTGCAGCGGGTAATCGCAGCGGCGCGACAGATCCCGATAGACGGCGATCAGATCCTGGACGTGGCTGACCTTGCAGGACAACACGATGGCGTCGCCGCGCAGGCCCAGCTCCTGGGCGCGTTCGGCGTTGCTGATGGCCGAAACCACCAGCGCCTCGCGCATCACGGCGTTGGCCGCCAGAGGGTCGGGCCGCGAGGCGTTCTCGTCCATCATCCGCGCCAGCAATTCGTGGTCCAGGCTGCCCCAGTTCACGCCGATGCGGATCGGCTTGTCGTAGCGGCAGGCCACCTCGATCATCTGCGCGAAATTGTCGTCGCGGCGCTTGCCGCCCCCCATGTTGCCGGGATTGATGCGGTATTTCGACAAGGCCTGGGCGCAGTCCGGAAATTGGGTCAGCAGCTTGTGCCCGTTGTAGTGGAAGTCCCCCACCAGAGGCACCGGCACGTTCATGCGGTCCAGCGCCTCGCGCAGCGCGGCGACCTGGGCGGCGGCCTCAGGGGTATTGACGGTGATGCGCACCAGTTCGGAGCCGGCCTGCCAAAGCTCGCGCACCTGCCGCGCGGTGGCCTGCGGGTCGGCCGTGTCGGTGTTGGTCATGGACTGAACCACGACCGGGGCGCCTGCGCCCACCCGCACCACATGCCCCCCCCAGCGCACGGCGACGGCGCGGGTCGGCCGGCGGGGCGCGGCGGCCGGAACGGAATTCACGGAACCGGGAGTCATTGACGCAAAGCCTTCAGCCAATCGAATCGCAGCCATTCTTCAGGCACCCAACCCCGGTTGATCGCATACACGCCGATCACGCAGAAAAGCAGCAGGATCAGCAACAGCCAGGCCCAGGTGCGGTGGGCCGGCTCGCCCTTGGGTGTCATGTCGGCCTGTTGCAGGGCGCGCCGGGCGCCCAGAGAGGTGACGGCCGGCCGGGGTCGGGTCGGGCCGACCGCATCGTCGAGCAGCTTCAGGGCGGCATCGACGTCGGTTTCCAGAAAGCGGGCGTAGTTGCGCACCAGCCCCCGCAGCGGCACGCCCTCCGGCAGCCGCGACCAGTCGCAGGCTTCGAGATGCCCCAACTGGACGGCGGAGTACTTGATGCGCGCGGAAACTTCGGACAGCGACAGGCCGCGCGTCTCGCGCATGGCTTTCAGCGCATCGCCCAGCGTCAGCTCCTGGCCTTGGGCCGCATCCTGACGCCGCAGCCCATCGGGGAAGGTTTCGCTCATCCATGCTCCTTTTTGCGTATGACGATCCTGGCCCGGTCGGGCAGGCGTTCGGTGATGCGAGTCCGGTCGCGGACTTCCCCCGCCAACTGGCCGCAAGCGGCGTCGATATCGTCGCCGCGCGTCTTGCGTACCGTCACCACCAGCCCCGCATCGATCAGCCGCTGGGAAAACAGGCGGATGCGTGCCGCAGGAGAGCGCCGCAGGCCGGACTGCGGGAAGGGGTTGAAGGGGATCAGATTGAACTTGCAGCGCACCCGCTTCGCCACTTCGATCAACTGGCGCGCGTGCTCGTCGGCATCGTTCACACCGTCGAGCATAATATATTCGAAGGTGATGAAATCCCGCGGCGCGTGTTCCAGGTAGCGGTTGCAGGCGTCCAGCAATTCGTCGAGCGGATGCTTGCGGTTCAGCGGCACCAGGCGGTCGCGCAGCTCATCGTTGGGCGCATGCAGCGAGACCGCCAGCGCCACCGGGCAGTCTTGAGACAGCCGGTCCATCATGGGCACCACGCCGGACGTGGAAACGGTCACGCGGCGGCGCGACAAACCATAGGCGTGGTCGTCCAGCATCAGGCGCAGGGCGCCCAGGACCTGGTCGTAGTTCAGCAAGGGTTCGCCCATGCCCATCATGACCACGTTGCTGACGGCCCGGTCGGCTTCGCCAGCCGGGGCGCCCAGCCGCGCGGCCGCCGGGTCGTCGCGCAGCGCGCGATTGGCGTACCAGAGCTGGCCGACGATTTCAGCGGTGGTCAGGTTGCGGCTGAAGCCTTGGTAGCCCGTGGAGCAGAACGGACAGGCCACGGTGCAGCCGGCCTGGCTGGAAATGCACAACGTGCCACGGTCGTCTTCCGGGATGAACACGGTTTCGATGGCATTGCCCAGCCCCATGTCGAACAGCCACTTGCGCGTGCCGTCGGCGGAGCGCTTTTCGAGATTCAGGGGAGGCGCCTGGACGACGCAATGGCTCTGCAGGCTGGCACGGAAATCCTTGGCCAGATCGCTCATGTCCTGGAACCGGTCGACGCCGCGCTGATGCACCCACTGTGAAAGCTGGCGCGCGCGAAACGGCTTGCCGCCCCATTGCGCCACGAGCGATTCGAGGGAGGCCGGGTCCAGACCCAGGACGTTGATGGTTTCGGCGCCAGACATGGGGAAGTTCAACCTGTGGCGGCCCGGCCTGAGCCGGGGCCGCGCCGCGATCAGCGGCTGTGGATGTTGCTTTCGGGAAAGAAGAAGGCGATCTCGACGGCAGCCGTTTCCGGCGCGTCGGAGCCGTGCACCGCATTGGCGTCGATGCTCTCGGCGAAGTCGGCGCGGATCGTGCCCGGCTCGGCCTTCTTGGGGTCGGTCGCGCCCATCAGCTCGCGGTTCTTGGCGATGGCCGATTCGCCTTCCAGCACCTGGACGAACACCGGGCCCGAAATCATGAACTCGACCAGATCCTTGAAGAAAGGACGCTCTTTGTGCACGGCATAGAAGCGTTCGGCGTCGCCGCGGGAAAGCTGGCGCAGTTGAGCGGCCACGACGGTCAGGCCGGCATTTTCGAAGCGGGCGACGATCTGGCCGATGACGTTCTTGGCGACAGCATCGGGCTTGATGATGGAGAGGGTGCGTTCAATAGCCATGGAAATTTCCGGTAGGAATGGAAAACGGGGTTTTCCGATGTAAATGTAGAATGACACCGCCGCAGCCGTCCCGAAAACCGGGCCGGCAATTGGGTCTTGTGGTCAACCGTGCATTTTACCATGCGCAGTTTTCGTCCCAAGCGCCTAAAATGGTCGTCTTTTGGCCGTCAGCCTTCTTTTCAATCCCAGAAAACCCCATGAGCGATTCCGCCTCCCCTTCCCTGCCCAAAAGTTTCGAACCCCAGGATATCGAGTCACGCTGGTATGACGAGTGGAATCGCCGCGGCCTGTTCGCCGCAGGCCGGCATGTCGAGCCCGCCGAGGGCCGGCAAACAGCGCCCTTCGCCATCCAGTTCCCACCGCCCAACGTTACCGGCACCCTGCATATGGGGCACGCCTTCAACCAGACGATCATGGACGGCCTGATCCGCCACCACCGCATGCGCGGCGACGACACGGTCTTCATCCCCGGCACGGATCATGCGGGGATCGCCACCCAGATCGTCGTGGAACGCCAACTGGATGCCGAAGGCATTTCGCGCCACGACCTGGGGCGCGAGAAGTTCCTGGAGCGGGTCTGGGCCTGGAAGGAGCAATCCGGCAGCACCATCACCGGCCAGTTCCGCCGCCTGGGTTCGTCCTGCGACTGGACGCGCGAATACTTCACCATGGATGAACGCCTGTCGCGCGGCGTGGTCGAGGTCTTCGTACGCCTGTACGAGCAGGGCCTGATTTACCGAGGCAAGCGTCTGGTGAACTGGGATCCGGTCCTGGGGACGGCCGTGTCCGACCTGGAGGTCGTCAGCACCGAGGAAGACGGCCACATGTGGGAAATCCGCTATCCGCTGGCGGCGCCAGAAGGCGGGCTGACGCACCTGGTCGTGGCCACCACCCGGCCGGAAACCATGCTGGGCGACGTCGCCGTGATGGTGCATCCCGAAGACGAGCGCTACGCCCACCTGATCGGCCGCAGCGTCATCCTGCCCCTGGTGGGTCGGGAGATCCCCGTCATCGCCGACGACTACGTGGACCGCGCATTCGGCACCGGCGTGGTCAAGGTCACGCCCGCGCACGATTTCAACGACTATGCCGTCGGCCAGCGCCATGGCTTGGACATGATCAGCGTGCTGACGCTGGACGCGAAGATCAGCGGCGAGGCGCCCGAGGCCTACCGGGGCCTGGACCGTTTCGAGGCCCGCAAGCGCATCGTCGCCGACCTGGAATCGCAAGGCCTGCTGCAGCAGGTGCGCGCCCACAAGCTCATGGTGCCGCGCGGCGACCGCACCAATAGCGTCATCGAACCGATGCTCACCGACCAGTGGTTCGTGGCGATGAGCAAGCCCGCGCCCGCTGACAGCCTGCATCCCGGCCAGAGCATCACCCAGGTGGCGCTGGACGTGGTGGCCGACGGCCGCGTGAAGTTCGTTCCTGAAAACTGGACCACCACCTACAACCAGTGGCTGGAAAAGATCCAGGACTGGTGCATTTCCCGCCAGCTTTGGTGGGGTCACCAGATCCCCGCATGGCACGCGCCCGATGGCCGCATTTTCGTCGCCCGCAGCGCACAGGACGCCGAACGCCAGGCGCGCGCCGCCGGCGTGGACGGGCCGCTTGTGCGCGACCCGGACGTGCTCGACACCTGGTTCTCCTCGGCCCTGGTGCCCTTCACCGATCTGGGCTGGCCCGACAAGACCCCCGATCTCGCGCGCTACCTGCCCTCGGGCGTGCTGGTCACGGGCTTCGACATCATCTTCTTCTGGGTGGCGCGCATGATCATGATGAGCATGCACCACACCGGCGAGGTGCCCTTCCGCACGGTCTACGTCCATGGCCTGGTCTGCGACATGGAAGGCAAGAAGATGTCCAAGTCCAAGGGCAATACCATCGATCCAGTCGACCTGATCGACGGCATCGCCCTGGACCCGCTGGTCGCCAAGCGCACCGCCGGCCTGATGAACCCGAAGCAGGCCGATGCGATCCGCAAGCGCACCCGCAAGGACTATCCCGACGGCATCCCCGCCTACGGCGCCGACGCCCTGCGCTTCACCATGGCGGCCTACGCCACGCTGGGGCGCAACATCAACTTCGACCTGAAACGCTGCGAAGGCTACCGGAATTTCTGCAACAAACTCTGGAACGCCACGCGTTTCGTGCTGATGAACGTGGAAGGTCAAGACCTGGGCCAAGCGCGCCCCGGGGATCTGTCCTTCGCCGACCGCTGGATCATCGACGGCCTGCAGCGCCTGATCGACGAAGTCGACGCCGGTTTTGCGCAATACCGCTTCGACCAGGTGGCGGACCGCCTGTATCACTTCATCTGGGACGAATACTGCGACTGGTACGTGGAACTGGCCAAGGTCCGCCTGCAGTCGGACGACGCCGTGCAGCAGGCCGCCACCCGCCGCACCCTGATCCACGTGCTGGAGACCCTGCTGCGCCTGATCCACCCGATCATGCCCTTCATCACCGAAGAACTCTGGCAAAAAGTCTCGGTGGCTGCCGGCGTGCGCGCCGCCGATGCGCCTGCCAGCATCAGTGTGCAACCCTGGCCGGTCGCCCGCGACGACCTGCGCGATGCGGCTGCGACCGAGCGCATGGCCACGCTGAAATCGCTGACCGACGCGATCCGCGCCCTGCGCGGTGAAATGAGCCTGGCCCCAGGGCAGCGCGTACCGCTGCTGATCCAGGGCTCAGAGCCAGGGCTGGACGAGCTGACCCCCTACTTGATGGCGCTGGCGCGCCTGGAAAGCGTCCAGGCCGTGGATCAACTGCCGGATCTGGGCGCCCCCGTTCAGGTCGTCGGCACCACGCAGTTGATGCTGCACGTGGAAATCGACCTGGACGCCGAACGCGCCCGCCTGGACAAGGAAATCGACCGGCTGGAGAAGGAAATCGCCAAGGCCTCCGGCAAGCTGTCGAACGCCAGTTTCGTCGAACGCGCCCCGGCGGCGGTGGTCGAACAGGAAAAGGCGCGCCTGGCCCAGTTCGGCGAAACGCTGGAACGCGTCCGGGCGCAGCGGCGGAAGCTGTAAGAGGCCGGCGCCCGGAATCCCGGGCGCGGCAACCTGGAAAGCCGCGCCCGGGGGTTCGCTCAGCCCCGGGATTTCAGCGGGCAGGTATTGATGCCCAGCACGGCGTACAGCGGGCAGAAGCGGAACAGGGACGTGGCCACGGCCACCAGGCCCAGCCACCCCCACCAGCCGATCGTGCCGTTGGCGGCCAGCACGATGAGAACGAGGCCGAGGATGAGGCGCACGATACGGTCGATCGTGCCGATGTTGATTTTCATGAAGGCTCCTTCGTCAGGGGGGGCCGCGCGGACGCGGCGGAAACAGCATCCCGGAACCGGCGGTTCCAGGGCATGCGCATCAGAACGCGGGCCAGGCCGCAAAATCCGGACAGCCCCGCGAAGATCAGGCCGCCGCCGACGAAGCCCGGCAGCAGCAGAAACCACGGCGACAGCCACGCCCCGGCGGCCGTTCCCGCGAGCACCAGGCCGCCCGCCACGATCTGCACCTGGCGGGACAGTTCCAGGGGCTGGCCAGGATCGGCCTGAACAGGCAGCCCGGCGCGCTTCCAGGCATCCAGGCCACCGTCGAGGATATAGGCTTCGCCCGCCGCGCACGCCGCAAGCGTCGCCGCCCCCAGGCGGGTGCGATTCCCCGAGCGGCAATAAAACATCACGGCTCCCTTGGGCGGCAACCCGGTGCGGTCGCCCCTGGCCAGGCGTTCCAGCGGAATGCTGCAGGCCTGCGCAATACGCTCCCGGGCGAACTCATCCGACGAACGGACATCGACCAGGATGACGCCTTGCGCCAGGCGCTCGCGTACGGCTTCGGGGGTCAGGATATGGATATTCATGCTTCGTCTCCGCAAAACCTGCGTCAGGGGCAGAAAATCTGCTTCAGGGTCGCGATCAGCCGCTCCACGTCGGGATTGGCGATGCGGTAATACAAGGTCTGCGACTCGCGCCGGTAGGCCACCAGACCTTCGTCGCGCATGCGGGCCAAATGCTGGGACAGCGCCGATTGGCTAAGCGGCAACCGCTCCCGCAAAGCCCCTACGGGCAGTTCTCCCCATTCGATCAGCAGGCACAGGATCAGCAGCCGGTGCGCATTGCCCACCGCCCGCAGCAACCCCGCCGCGCGGGCCGCACCCGCCTGCATGAAATCCTGCATCTGCTCTTCTTTTAGCATTTTCGGCAAGGCGGTTCCTTGTTTTATATCATCATTTACTAATTTAGCTTTTACTGAATTACTAAGCAAGACAGCCCCCCAGGAACAACGCGGGGGCGCTGACCCGAGAGGGCTGTGGCGAAGGAGACCGGACCGGAGCGGGCGCGAAAAGGCCTCGCCTTATCCGATCAGAATGTCGAGGCGCAATGCCCGCCGCTGGGGGCCACGCCCGAGCCCGCCGCAATCAGGGGCGGCTCGGCGCGCACATTGATCGGCGCGCTGTGCATCCAGTCCCAGGCGAAAAAGGCCGCGAACGCAACCCAGAAGCAGACGGCCAGAAAGCGAAAACGCATGGCGGCTCCTTAGAAAGCGTAGCGGCGGCGCACGCGCACGCCGATCAGCGAACCCAGGAAGGCCATGGGCACCCAGATCCAGCCGTGCAGACTGCCGGTGGAGATGCCGCTGACCATGGCGCCGATGTTGCAGCCAAAAGCCAGCCGCGAACTGTAGCCCAGCAACAGACCCGCCGTCAGGCCCACGGCCCACTGCGTGCCGGTCATGGGTTTGGCGGCGGCGGCCGGCTTGCCCGCTGCGATCCACAGGGCGCCCGCCAGGATGCCGATGTTGGTGATCGAGGTCACGTCCAGGAAGACCGATTGCGCCAGCGTCGCCGCGTTGACCGGTTCGCTCCAGAACGCATTGGCCGCAGGATCGAACAGATGAGCGGCCGAGGCCAGCTTGGCCGCCCACAGGCCAAAGCCATAGACAATGCCCCAGGGCTGGCCGGCAATCACCAGGTTCAGCGCTGCCAGCGCCGCCAGCAGCACGGCGCCCCACAGCAGCTTGCGGTTCCACAACGGCGCCGCGCGCCCTGTCCAACGCACCACGCCGATCCCGACCAAGGCCAGGCCCGCCAGCGTCAGCAGCAGCGCGGCGGGCGCGCCGAAATGCGTCACCAGGCCATAGGGCGGCAAGGCGCCCAGGGCCAGCCAGCGATCCAGTGTGGCCGAGCCCAGGAAGCTGCCGATGGCGAACAGCGGCAGGATCGCCATATTGAGGGGAATGCCCAGACCTGCCTTGTACAGCGTGCCCGAGCCGCAGCCATCGGCAACCTGCATGCAGGCGCCGAAAACGAAGGCGCCCACGATCAGGCTGATGCTGGGCGGCCCCAGGGCGGCCCCGAGATCGGTCGGATAGGCGGCCAGCAGGGGCATGGAGACGGCCGCCGCAATCGCCAGCAAGACCAGTTGCGCCAGCACCCCGGATGGGTCGCGCTGCTCGATCAGCCGCCGCCAGCCGGTGGTGAAGCCGAAGCGTGCGCCCGCCAGCACCGCGCCCAGACCGATGCCGACCAGGAACAGCAGCGCCTGGCGCAAGGCGACCGACCAGGCAAGAAACAGGCAGAAGGCGGCCATCAGGACCGCGAGCGGAAATCGTTTCATGGATCAGTTCAACCGAACACGCCCTTCAGCTTGTCCAGGATCTGGCTGCCCCGGCCCGGGACATGTTCCATCGGCAGATCTGGATTCTGGGACCACTCGGCCATCGACTCAGGATAGAGCCGGACATTTTTCTGGCCGACGATTTCCGACAGCGCGAACCAGTCGGTGGCGGCCCAATGGCCGGTGTTGCAAAACGAGATCGTCTCGGATTTCGCATCGGGCAGGAGTTCGGCCGCGATCTTGCGAGCCTCGTCCGCCGAGACGAAGATCGAGGTGCCGGGCTTGAACCAACGGCCGTTCTCCACGTTGACCGCGCCCTGGATCGTCCCGGGCACCTGGGCCGTCGGCGCCTTGACTTTGCCCAGGTAGAAATCCAGCGGACGGGCATCCACCAGTTGGACTTGGGGATTGCCGACCTGCGCGGCCACCTGCTCGGTGGTGGCGATGATGGCGTCGTCCAGCGTCGGCTCGAAGGCCGTGGCGGCCACTGTCGGCGCCGCCTGATCCTGCGGCAGGCCGGCGTCGGCCCAGGCCTTCACCCCGCCATTCAGGATGGACAGGTTTTCCAGGCCCAGGTATTTCAAAGTCCAGTACACCCGCGCCGACGCGCCGAAATCGGTGCCGTCCGCCCCCGAAGAAACCACCACCGCATGGGTGCCCCGGTCGACACCGAGACTGCGCACCAATTGCGTCAGCGTATCCAGCGGCGGCAACTGGCCGGGATTATTTGCCGGACCGCGCCACCGGGCGTAGGGCGCCGAGACCGCGCCGGGGATGTGCCCGGCGACGTAGGCGTCCGGCGGACGGATATCGATCACCCGCACGGCGGGTTGCTGGCGCGCGGCGTCGAGCTCGGCGGGCGTCAGCAAAGGCTGGGCCGACCAGGCGGCGGCGGATGCGCCGAAAGCGAGGAAAAAGACCCCCAGGCGGGCGGACAAGAATTTCATGGCGATGCCTCTGAGTGAATGCGATGTGGCGACTGTTCATTCTCCCAGATTTGTTCGACCGGCCGGCGATTCTTATAAAACCTGCCGTTATATAGAATGCCCGGCGCGGCCGCCGCCGGCCCGGCTTCAGGCCCGCAGCGGCCCCGCCAGATTGGCGGGAATGACCTGGATCACCCGGGCGGCGCTGTCGGTTGCGGCGGCCAGGGCTTCCATGGGCGCGGCACCCCCGGCCCAGGCATGGACGAAGGCGGAGGCAAACGCATCGCCCGCGCCGATGGTGGACTGCGGCGCCACGATCCGCGCGGGATGGAAATGGGCGTGTTCTCCGTCATGGAACAGGGCGCCGCCCTGCCCCAGCGTCACCAGAACGGATTGACCAGGCCGGCGCAACAGCCTGCGGGCGAGGTCCCGGGCCACATCGAGCGCGGGCGCATCGGTATCCAGTGCCGCATCCCCGCACAACCGGGCGGCCTCGCGCGCATTGACGCACAAGAGATCGGCCCGATCCCACAGGCCGCGCAAAGCCTGGGGATCCGCCAACTGGCGCGCTCCGGGCGTCACCACCAGCCGGGGGCGCGAAGCGGCCATGCGCGCCAGCGCGAGCTCCAGCCAGGCCTGGGACTCCAGGGAAAGGCCCGTGACGTAGACCACATCGGCCATCTCCAGCCCCGGAAAACCTTGTTCTCCGACCCAGGCGCTGGCGCCGCGCTGCGCGTAGGCGCGCGCCGCGCCGGTCTCATCGACCATCACCACGGCCTTGCCGGTCGGCAGCGCATGATCGGGAATGGCGGTCTGAATGCCATGGCGCCGCAACAAGTCGCGCAGCAGATCGCCCTCCAGGTCGCGGCCGACGCACGCATGGATGGTCACGCGGGCGCCGCGCGCCGCCATGTTCAGTGCGGCGTTCACCGCGCCGCCGCCCGCGTACAGGCCGATGTGATCCACGTCCTGTTTGGCGGCGCGCATGGGCAGGACGCGGGATACGACGATGTCGACGATCGCCGCGCCGATCGTGGTGAATTGCATGATCGATCCGTTCGCAGAAAACATATTCAAGGACTCAGCACCTCCATCACCCAGTCCGCGAAGACGCGCACGCGCCGGGGCGGATGACGGAAGTGGGGGAACAACAGATTAACCGGCATCGGCGGGGGCAGGAAGTCCGGCAGGACGGCCACCAGGTCTGACGAACGCCGGACCACCGACGGCGGCGCCTGGATCAGGCCAAGCCCCGCCCGGCAAGCGGCCTGATAGGCGGCGCTGTTGTCCACGGTGATCCGGGATCGCATCGACACCCGGACGGTGCGGCCGGCGCCGGCGTCCAGGTACTCGAACTGCGCCGGCCCGTCGGACGGATTGGGGCGGTAGTCCACCAGCCAATGCCGCGCCAGGTCGTCAGGGCTGCCCGGGCTGCCGTACGCGCGCACGTAGTCGCGGCTGGCGAAATTTCCCAGCCGCAGTGCGCCCAGGGGGCGGCAGGCGAGCGATTCATCGACCACCGCGCCGACCCGGATGATGCAGTCGAGCCCTTCGGCGATCATGTCGGCGCGTCGGTCCGAACTGGAGATCTCGATCAGCAAGGCGGGATGGCACGCCAGGAACTCTGGCAGCCGCGCCATCACCGCGCCTGCGGACATGCCCAAGGGCATGCCGACCCGCAGGCGTCCGTCCAGCGGGCCGTCCGGACGGTGGAAGAAACCGCCCAGTTCATCCAGGCTGTCGAGCACAGGCACGCACCGCTCCAGGAAAGCCCGTCCGTCTCCGGTCAGACCGACCCGCCGCGTCGTTCGCTGCAGAAGCCGGGCACCCAGCCTTTTTTCCAGACGCTGGACCGCCGTGGACACTGTGGCGCGCGGCAAGCGGAGCTGTTCCGCCGCCTGGGTAAAACTGCCCAAGGCGGCGACCCGGACGAAAATCCGCAAATCCTCGGCGGTCGGCGTATAGGCGGGCACGGACGCCGCCGCATCGATGCCGGCGGCCCTCGCTTCCCAAAACCGGACATGCTCCTCGGAACGGGGGCCGGAAGAGCCGCCATTGATCGATTCGTTCGACATGTAATGTTGAATAAAACCTATTTATACAATATTTTTAAAACAATATAGTGTCCTCGCCCGGCTGACAAGACCCGGACGGCGTCCGCAGCGCGAAAGGCTGTGCCCGCCTCCTCTTCCTCTAAACGGAGAACCGCATGAATCCCTCGACAACGCCCCCCTCCACGACTCATCCCCTCGCTTTCATCACCGGCGGCAGCCGGGGCCTGGGGCGCGCCTCGGCCCTGCACCTGGCCCGGGCAGGATGGGACATCATCCTGAGCTACCGGTCCCGCGAGGATCTGGCCCGAGAAGTCGTCACGGAAATCCAAGCGCTGGGCCGCAAGGCGGCCGCCCTGCCGCTGGACACCCGCCGGACGGCCGGATTTCCCGCCCTGGCCGCCTCTCTCCCGGGCCTGCTGCACGATACTTTCGGCCGGGACCGCCTCGACGCGCTGGTGAACAATGCCGGCACAGGCGCCGACGCGGCATTCCTGGACACGACCGAAGCGCAGTTTGACCAGATGATGAACGAGCACCTGAAAGGCGTGTTCTTCCTGACACAGGCGCTGGCGCCGCTGCTGGCCGACGGCGCCCGCATTCTCAACGTATCCAGCGGCCTGACCCGGTTCACGTTTCCCGGCAAGGCGGCCTACGCCGTGATGAAGGGCGGAGTCGAAGTGCTGACGCGCTATCTGGCCAAAGAACTGGGCTCGCGAGGCATCCGCGTCAATGTCCTGGCTCCGGGCGCCATCGCCACCGACTTCGGCGGCGGCATCGTGCGCGACGACCCGCAAGTCGGCGCTGCCATTGCCGGCAGCACGGCCCTGGGCCGGGTCGGCGAGGCGGACGATATCGGCGGCGCCGTCGCGGCGTTGCTGGCGCCGGGCAGCGCCTGGATCAACGGCCAGCGGATCGAGGCCTCGGGCGGCATGTTGCTGTGACGCGGCACCGGCCGTGCGGCCGGTGCCGGTCCAGGGATCTCTATCCAGGGGTTCCCCTGACTACAATACCGGATTCCCCCCCTTCAAACCTTTCATGCCTCAAGCACCCATCTCCGGCTCCGTCCGCGCCGGCGCCGGCCTGGTGATCTTCGCCCTGGCGATCGGCGCCTTCGCCATCGGCACCACAGAGTTCGCCACCATGAGCCTGCTGCCCTATTTCGCGCAGGATCTGGGAATCGACGCACCCACGGCGGGGCGCGTCATCAGCGCCTACGCCCTGGGTGTGGTGGTGGGCGCCCCGTTGCTGACCGTATTGGCGGCGCGCATGGCGCGGCGCACCCTGCTGGTGGCGTTGATGGGCGTGTTTGCACTATTCAACGGCCTGTGCGCCTTCGCCCCCAGCTATGAGTGGCTGCTGGCGCTGCGCTTTCTGAGCGGCCTGCCCCATGGCGCCTACTTCGGCATCGGCGCGCTGATGGCTGTGTCGCTGGTGCCGCACGACAAACGCAATCAGGCGGTGGGCCGCATGTTCCTGGGGCTGACGGTGGCCACCATCGTCGGCGTGCCTTTCGCCAACTGGCTGGGCCATGCGCTGGACTGGCGCTGGGGCTTCGCGTTGGTGAGCCTTGCCGGCCTGCTGACCATGGGGCTGGTCGCCTGGCTGGCGCCGTACAGTCCGCCCGAATCGGGGGCCAGTCCCTGGCGCGAACTCGGCGCCCTGCGTCAACCGCAGGTCTGGCTGACCCTGGCGGTGGGCGCCATCGGCTTTGGCGGCCTGTTCGCCGTCTACACCTATCTGGCCGATGTGCTGCTGGAAGTCACCGGTGTGGCCCCCGACGCGGTTCCGCCGGTGCTGGCGGTCTTCGGCGTCGGCCTGACCGTGGGCAACATCCTGGTGCCCTGGCTGGCCGACCGGGCCCCGATGCCGACGGCGGCGGGGCTGCTGCTCTGGAGCGCCGCCATGACGGCGCTTTTCCCCCTGGCCGCCGGAAACGTCTGGACCCTGTCGGCCAACGTCTTTTTCATCGGCTTCAGCGGTGCGCTGGGCACGATTCTGCAGACCCGGCTGATGGATGTCGCGCGGCACGCCCAGGGACTGGCCGCCGCGCTGAACCATTCCGCCTTCAATTTCGCCAACGCGCTGGGGCCGCTGCTGGGCGGCATGGCCATTGCCCACGGCTACGGATGGACCTCGCCCGGCTGGGTCGGCACCGGCCTGGCGCTGGCCGGCCTGGCAACCCTAGGCCTGTCGGTATGGATGAGTCCGGACACCGATCAGTCCCCTGCGGACTGATCGGTGCCTGACGAATCGGAGCGCCTTGCAAGGCGCGACGTGGATCATCAGCCCTGAATCTTGTCCTGAGTGCGGGTGTCGAAGTCCGACGCGTCGTGACGCTCCCAAAGCTGTTCGGCGGGATCTCCCGACGTCCGGTTCACCATCCGTCCGCGCCGCACCGCCGGGCGCTCGCCAACGGCGCACGCCCAGCGCAATACGTGGCGGTAGTCTGCGGCTGACAGAAACTCCGCCGCCCCATAGACATGGTTCAGCAGCAACCCGCCATACCAGGGCCAGATCGCCATATCGGCAATGGTGTAGTCCGATCCCGCCACGAATTCATGCTCAGCCAGGCGCTTGTCGAGCACATCCAACTGGCGTTTGGTTTCCATGGCGAAACGATTGATGGCGTACTCGATCTTCACGGGGGCATAGGCGTAGAAATGGCCGAAACCTCCTCCCACGTAAGGCGCACTGCCCACTTGCCAGAACAGCCAGGACAGGCATTCGGCGCGGGCCGCCGGGTCGGCGGGCAGAAACGCGCCGAATTTTTCCGCCAAGTAAGTCAGGATCGCGCCCGACTCGAAAACGCGGACGGGCGCCGGGCCGCTACGGTCCATCAGCGCGGGAATCTTGGAATTGGGATTGACGTCGACGAAGCCGCTGCCGAACTGGTCGCCTTCGCCGATACGGATCAGCCAGGCGTCATATTCCGCCCCGGCATGCCCCTGCGCGAGCAGTTCTTCCAGCAGGATGGTGACTTTGACCCCATTGGGCGTCCCCTGGGAATAAAGCTGCAGCGGATGGCGCCCGACGGGCAACTCGCGCTCGTGCGTCGGCCCCGATACGGGGCGGTTGATGTTGGCGAACCGGCCGCCGCTGGGCTGATCCCAGGTCCAGACCTTGGGCGGCTGGTATTCGGGCGTCTGACTCATGCTGCATGCTCCTGAGAGGAAGGCAAAAGTGTCTACGGTACCAGCATCGGCCGGCGCTGTGAACCTTCCCGGCCGCGGGCCACGCCCAAAGCGGGAATGCTGGACGAACACAGGGTTCCGGCCCTATGATGGGCCGGAATGATTGAACCTTCAAAGGAGAAGCGGATGGGCATCATCAGCATGATTGTCGTCGGGTTCATCGTCGGCCTGATCGCGCGCGCAGTCATGCCCGGCGACCAGAAGCTGGGCTTCATCCTGACCACGATCCTGGGGATCATCGGCTCCATCGTGGCCGGCTACCTGGGGGCGGCGCTGGGCTTTTACGAGGCCGGCCAGGGCGCGGGCTGGATCGGTTCCATCATCGGCGCATTGATCGTGCTGGGCGTGTACGGGTTCATCGCCAAACGCGCCTGAGCCTTCGCCCGCAAGCCGGGCCTGGGCAAACCGGGCCTAGTAGTGTGGCGGCCGCTCATCGGCGGCCGCGTCCAGACCCGGGGTTGCGCCGGCGGCGAGTTGCTGGCGCAAGGCCAGCAGCTCGCGCGCCAGGGATTCGATCTGCTGCTGCTGGCGAAAAACCGTCCGGTTCAACTGATCCAGCAGATCGTCGGCATACGCCGACTTGACCTCCAGATCGATCATGCGCTTTTCCAGCGTGGCGGGATCAGTGCCGGCTTCTTCCATCGTTCGGTGTCCTGTCTTGGTTGCGGAGCTCAGGCGGCGCCCCGGGCCAGGAAATCGGCCAGCAGGCCGGCCACGACCCGGGTGGCGCCGCGCAAGTCCTCCAGCATAACGTGTTCATCGGCCTGCTTGGCGCGCGATTCCATGACGGTGCGCGGGCCCGCGCCGTACATGACGGTGGGCACGCCATGCTCGGCGTACAGTCGCGCATCGGCATACAGGGGCGTGCCCACGGCCGGGATGTCTTCGCCGAACACCGCACGGGCATGCGCCTGGAGACTGGCCGCCAGTTTCTCATGCCCAGGCAGCGGCCGCAGGGCGCGCGCCAGCAGGATGCGCCGGATATCGACGGAGATCCCCGGCAGGCCGTCCACGGCGGCTGCGACGAAACCCCGCACCTCGGCCTCGACGGCTGCCGGGTCTTCCTCCGGGATCAGGCGGCGGTCCATCTTCAACACCACCCTGCCCGGCACCACATTGGTGTTGGTGCCGCCGTCGATGCGGCCCACGATCATGGTCGGATGAGTAATGCCGGCGATCCCCGACTCGATGCCGTCGAGCGCATCGGCCCGGCGATAGATCTCATCCAGGATGCGGCTGGCCGCCCTAAGCGCGTCATGCCCGGTCTTGGGCGCCGAGCCATGCGTGGCCCGGCCGTTGACGATGAGCTCGAATTGCAGGCAGCCGTTGTGCGCCGTGATCACGGCGTAGCTGAAGCCGGCGCAGACCGCGAAGTCCGGCTTCGTCAGGCCGCGTTCCAGCAGCCAGCCCGGGCCCTTGAGCCCGCCGAATTCCTCATCGTAGGTGAAATGCAGCTCGACGGCGCCCCGCAGGGGGGCGCCGCTGGCCTCCAGCGCGCGCACGGCATGCAGATAGGTCGTGAAATCGCTCTTGGACACGGCCGAGGCGCGGCCATAGAGGCGCCCGCCGGAGACTTCTCCACCATAAGGATCGCGGCTCCAGCCGTCGCCCGGCGGCACCACATCGCCATGCGCGTTGAGGGCCAGCACGGGGCCGTCCGCGCCATAGCGGCGGCGCACGATCAGATTGGTGATGCTGCGCATTCCGTAGGCCCGCATTTCCGCTTCCGGTACGGCATGGCGCTCGACCTCCCAACCCCAGCCTTCAAGAAGGGTGGCCACGATCTCGGCGTGCGGCGCGTTGTCGCCCGGCGGCGTGTCGGTGGGCACGGCGACCAGGCGCTGCAACAACGCCACCTGTTCGTCGAAGTGCTCGTCCACCCAGGCATGCAGGGCGGCATACAAAGCGGAAGAGGAGGCAGACCGGGGCATCGTCAACGCGCCAGGCGCCCCCAGATGCGCACACGGCTGATGCCGCCGTCGGGAAACATATTGACGCGCACGTGCGAGACCGGACCCACCGGCCGGATGGCCGCGCCTTCGAAGAAATGCTGCTTGTCCATTTCGGTCTTCTGCTCGCCCAGCAATTCGGGCCAGAACATGGCCTGGGTCACCAGGGACTGATCGGTCGATTCGGTCACCAGGGCCCCCTGCACCGATACGCGATCGGGATAGTTGCCCTTGAAGTGCGCCGTGTCGATCTCGATCTTCTCGACGACGACAGGATGGCCGAGTTCCAGGATCAGCCAGTCGTAGCCGGGCTCGCGGCGGCGGCGGGTTTCCCAGCCGTCGCCCATGTTGACGCCGCGGCCCGCCTTGATCACGCTGGTGGGCATGCCGAAGTGCGCGTCGCTGTAGGCGACCACGCGCCCGCCGCTGGCCAGTCCCGACACTTCGTAGAGCGCATCCGGGTCGCGCCGGTTCCAGTCGCAGGCCGGCTGGCCGTAGACGCGCAGGCGGGCCACCCCGCCGTCCGGAAAGATGTTCACGCGCAGATGGGTCCAGACACGGTCGTCGTCGATCTCGACGAAATGATGCGCATTGCCCTGCAGCGACCGTGCGGCGACGAGTTCGATCCACTCGGTGCCGGCGTCGGGATCGCCGGCGCAGAACGCGGCCTGGATGGACGCGGCGGGCGGAAAGTTGCCGGTGAAGTGGCTCGTGTTGATGTCCAGGCCCTTGATCGTGCCCGGCAGGCCGAGCTTGACGATGGCATGGTCATGGCCGCCGTTGCGGCGGCGCCGGGTTTCCCAGCCGTCCATCCACTTGCCGTGGTCGTCGAACTTGCCGACGATGAAGACGGGCTCCGCATCCTGCAGCATGCGCTGCGCCGGGGCGAAGAACTCGTCCGAGCAGGACAATACCTGGGCGCCCAGGCTTTCGCTGGCGAGATTCAGGTGGCGGGTGGCAAAGACGGGCAGATCGACCGCCGGGGCGTCGATGACGGTGCCGACAGGCAGGTTGAGAGAGGCCATGGGGATCAATAATTCCAGATAATAGGGATCAGGCGGGCTTGTAGGGGTGTTCCTTGACCCAGTGCCGGGCAATGTCGGCGCGGGTGGCGATCCAGACACGATCATGCTTCTGGACGTGATCCAGGAAGCGCTGCAGGCCGGCGAAGCGGCCCGGCCGTCCGATCAGGCGGCAGTGCAGGCCGACCGACATCATCTTGGGCGCGGTCTCGCCTTCGGCGTAGAGTACGTCGAAGGCATCGCGCAGATAGGTGAAGAAATGATCGGCGGTGTTAAAGCCCTGCGGCGAGGCGAAGCGCATGTCGTTCGTGTCCAGGGTGTAGGGCACGATGAGCTGCGGATGAATCTTGCCGTTGCCCAGGTCCACCTCGGTCCAGAACGGCAGGTCGTCGCCGTAGTAGTCGGCGTCGTACAGAAACTGGCCTTCTTCCGCGACGATGCGCAGGGTGTTGGGGCTGTCGCGCCCGGTGTACCAGCCGTCGGGATGGCGGCCCAGCAGTTTCGTGACGATCTCCACGCAACGCTGGAAATGTTCGCGCTCGATGTCCTCGGGCACGGACTGATAATGGATCCAGCGGTAGCCGTGGCAGGCGATCTCATGGCCCAGCTCGACGAAAGCGCGCGCCACTTCGGGATTGCGCTCCAGCGCCATGCCCACGCCGAAGACCGTCAGCGGCAGGCCGCGGCGCTCGAATTCGCGCAGGATGCGCCAGACGCCCGCGCGGGAACCGTACTCGTAGATGGACTCCATCGACAGGTGACGCTCGGGATAAGCCGCCGCGCCGATGATCTCGGACAGGAACTGCTCCGAGCCCTGATCGCCGTGCAGCACGCAATTCTCGCCGCCTTCCTCATAGTTGACGACGAACTGCACCGCCACGCGGGCCTGACCCGGCCAGTTGGCCTGTGGCGGCGTGCGGCCATAGCCGGCCAGATCACGGGGATAGTGCTTGTCGGTCATGCGGTGTCTCCTGAGGAATGAAATCAGATCGAAGGGGTCAAGGCGTGGTGCCGGCGCGGGTGCCGAAGCCCGGCGCCGGTGTCCGGTACGGCATCCATCCGTTGCTCGCAGTCCTTGAGGTGGTGATCCATGGCGTCGCGCGCGCCCGGGGCGTCGCGGCCCGCGATGCAGTCCAGAATATCGCGGTGCTCCAGATACGAGCAGGTGCTGTCCTCGGGGGCATCCCCCAGGGCGATGATCAACGTCGTGCGGGCGCACAGGCCGGCCAGCATTTCCGTCAGCACGTGGTTGTCCAGCAGGCGGGCAAGCTCGACGTGAAAGGCGTTGGACAAGCGCAGCCAACTGATGCGGTCGCCCTGCTCGAAAGCGCGCTGCTCGCGGTCCACCATTTCGCGCAGAGGCGCCAGGCGGTCGGCCACGTCGTCCAGCGCCGTCAGCATGTCGATCACGACGCCCTCCAGCGCGCGGCGCATGGCGAACACGTCGTGCACCTCTTTGGGCGTGGCCTGCCAGACAGTGGCGCCGCGATTGGGTTCGATCGCCACGAGTTTGTCGTGCGCCAGCCGGGCCAGCGCCGCCCGCACCGTGCCGCGCGAGCAATCGAAGGCCGCGCACAGCGCGGATTCGGTCAGTTTGGCGCCCGGCAACAGGCGGCGATCCATGGCCGCGTCGAAGATTTCCCCGTAGACACGATCCACGTCCGAGGGAGCGCCGGCCGGCAGGGGACCGCGCAAAGTCGAGGCGCGAGGCGCCTTCAGATCCTGGGTGGCGCGGACAGGCTTCAATCGGAGCATGGCCATAGGTGAAAACGACAGGTTGGATTGAGGACGAAAATTGTTGACAATTATTGTGTATCAAGACAGAATCGTCAACACAAATTGTTGACAATGATTTGTCCACGATCATCCGTACCCATCCTGCCCCGAAATCCGCCGGTTCGCCCGGC